>NZ_SNZH01000008.1:0-210293 GCF_004363655.1 Tahibacter aquaticus | reverse complement strand
ACCAGGTTGCTGCCGAATTGCACAATGTTGCCATTGGAAATACGGAAGAAAAGATTGGCACCCTTGACCTTGACGCCGTTCTTGGACTGGGCCAGCTCGATGAACCAGTGGGTATTGCCTTCGCCGTAGGCGACGCTGCCCTGCGGATCGAGCTGGAATTCCAGCCCGTCGGTCTTGAGCAGATCGCTGTTCTCGGCGATGAAATCGAGCAGGCGGGCCTCAACGACGGCCATGTCGACGGTTTCGCCGGAACGCAGGCCCAGCGAGGCCGTGCTCAGCGAATTGCCGCGGCCAGGGATCAGCGGCACGCCGGAACCCTGGATCAGGTTGGGCCGGTCGGCGCGGCGGTCCCAGCGCATTTCCCAGGTGCCGGGATGACGGCTGAGGAAATTCTGCGCGGCCGGATGGCTGCTGCTGCGCTCGCCGAGCACGACGCTGGCTTCGAGTTCGGGCTGTACCTGCAGCTCGGGTGCCAGGAACGCACGCGAAAGCTTGGGTTTGCTGGTGCCCAGATCGGGCTGGATGGCGTGGACAGATGCGGATGCGGCAAGCAGACCCAGTAGCAGCGGCTGCAGCCAGCGCGCGGCGATACCGGCCGGGCGCTTCTGACGAAGGCCAGACAAGACAAAACGATTCATTGGACCTCTCCCTCCAAGAAATTACTGTGGGTGAACGCCACAGTTCCTGCGGGATCCGCTCAACGCTGCTTGCAGGCATCAATCCATAGAGCTGCCAGCGGGCAACCTTGACGATCCTCTCCCCCCCGGGAAACAGGAGCCGAAGCCAGTCGATGCTTAGTGAAGCTGCATGCGTATTGCAACGAGAAAAACAATCGGCAGGGTATAGACGTTCACTTTGAGTGACTTACACGCTGCCATCGGCGGTGGCGGGACTGTCTGCCCGGCGGTCGGGCCGCGGCTTGCGCAAATCGGCATTCGGAAACTCGTGCACTTTCCAGTCACGAACAGTCGTTTGAAATTTCGCCGATTCGTTCAAAGCGTGCTGCAGTGCCGCTTTTTCTCGCACTGCAGCAATGCACGCGTACCCATTGCGTATCGCTTTCAAACTATGAATCCGTCCACAAAAAAAGCCCCGGCACGCGCCGGGGCTTTTCGTTCACAGCAGCAGCAGCGGCGAATCACCGCGGCTGCGCGAAGCCGTCAGAACGTAATACTCCAGCTGTCGATCTTGCCCGTATCGCCGGGGCCGTTGTCGTTGACGCGCAGGTTCCAGGTGCCGTTGAGCAGTTCGCTCGACAGGTTCAGGGTCACCGTCTTGTTGATGTTGTCGGTGCCCGCACCGGTGCGGTTGTGGATGTTGTACAGCGTGCCGTCCGGCGCCACCAGGTCGACCTTCAGGTCGCCCTGGTAGGTGTGCACGATCGCCACCGTCACCGAGGCATTGCTGGGCGCGTTGCCACTACGGCCGGATACCACGATCGGGCTGTCCACCGTGGTGTTGTCGGTGATCGCGTAGTCGGTGGTATTGGTATACGTCTGTACCGTGCCGCCACCGGTGGTATAGCTTCCGGTGATGCTCAGGCCCGAATACGCCGCATAGCCGCTGACCAGCACGTAATAGGTACCGGCCTGCGCCGTGGCGATGGTGCAGGTTTCGGCATTGCTGCTGCCTTCGGAACGGCAATCGTTGGTCGTCGTCGTCGGCTGCGAGCCGAAGCGTGCGTACAGGTCTGCATCGCCGGTGCCGCCGCTGGTGACGAACTTCAGATTGCTCGCGCCAGCCGGCACGACCATCGTGTAGAAAGTGCTGGAGCCGGTCGCGCCCGTCTGGCCGGTCAGCGCAACACCATTCGTCAGCACGTTGCCCGAGGGCGCCGTGACCGTCACCGATGCGCTCTTGGTATTGGTCGCGCCGCTGTTGTCGGTCACCGTCAGCGTGACCGAATAGGTGCCGGCTGCCGCGTAGGTGCGTGTCGGGTTGGTCGCGGTCGAGGTGCCGCCGTCGCCGAAGTTCCAGGCGCGCGAGGCAATCGTGCCGTCGCTGTCGGTAGAGCTGTCGGTGAAACTGGCGGTCAAGCCGCTGGTGCTGGACGTAAAGTTCGCCACCGGCGGCACATTGCTACCGCTGGATACGGTCACCGAAGCGGTCTTGGTATTCGTGGCACCGCCGTTGTCGGTCACCGTCAGCGTGACCGTATAGGTGCCAGCCGCGGCATAGGTACGGCTCGGATTGGTCGCCGTCGAGGTGCCGCCGTCGCCGAAGTTCCAGGCGCGCGAGGCAATCGTGCCGTCGCTGTCGGTCGAGGCGTCGGTGAAGCTCACCGTCAGGCCGCTGCTGCTGGAGGTGAAGTTCGCCACCGGCGGAACATTGGTGCCACCGCCAGAACAGGTGGGACGCGTGCCGCAGGCGATGCCGTGGGCATTGAACGCATCCCAGATGCGGCAGGCATTCGGCGTGCCGTTGGCCAGGTTGCCGTCGTTGTCGTCGGCAGCGAGGTAGACCGTATACCAGTTGTTCGCACCGCAGCCGTTCACCGTCGCCGCTGCATTGCATTTGCCGCCGGCAGTGACCTGGTAGGCACTCTTGCTCGGCGTCAGGCTGGCGTACCAGATCTTGTCCATCTGCGCCCAGCCCGCCGTGGAACCATGCACCGACACCAGCGCCTGGGCCAGATCCCAGTTGGCCGAACCGGCGATATACGACTCGCAATGGCCTTCATAGCCCATCGGGCCCTGGTACGGCGAAATGCCGTTGGCCAGATACGGACAGGCCCAGCGATCGCAATTGGTGCTGGCGTCGGCCGTCACGTTGGACGGCTTGGCCACCACGGCCGCGCCCAGTGTGCTGAACGCCCCCACGTCGCGCACGCCCGAACAGGTGCTAGCGCAGTTGTAGCAGGCCGTGCCAGCGCTGTAGAAGCCGTCGCCGATGCACGAGTCCTTGGTTTCGAGGAAAGCGAAGGTATCGCCCACCGCTTCGCCGGAGCCGTATTCGCCGGCCGCGCCGCCGCTGTTCTGGTCCATGCCATGGCCCCACTCGTGCAGGAACACGCCAGGGATTTCGCCGGTATTGGCACAGGCCGTGGTGCCGGAAGTGCCCGACTTATAGAAATTCGCCGCCGTGCCGTTCCAGGTCGCGTTACAGACCTGATTTACGTTCATGTTGGCAGTCACCTTGCTCGCGATCCAGCTGTTGCTGGGCAGGAAGGTGACTGCCTTGCGGTTGATCTTGGTCAGGTAGTAGAAGCCGTTGCGCGAGGCACGCGTATTGCCGTTGCCGCCGGCACCGCCGGCCGCACCGCAGTCGGTACCGGTATCGGTACCCAGGTGCAGGTTGCCGTCGGTGGAGTTGCTCAGGCTGATCGAACCGCAGGTGTCGGTCATCTTGAAGAACTTGCCGTCGAGCGTGACCGAAGCCGCGCCGCCGCTGTAGTCATAGATGCCCAGTGCGTCGGTGACCTTGGCCGTGCCGTTGGTCACTGCCGCGAACGGCATGGGCCGGATCACTTCCGGCAGCGTGTTGACGGTTTCGAAGATGCCGCCGTCGACGACCGCGTTCACGTTGCGGTTGAAGTTGCGCACTTCGATCACGCGGTTGGTCTTGGCGTCCACGCGCAGGTCGTAGGTGGTCGCATCGCCGTTCACGCGGAACAGGAAATGCCAGGCCAGGCGGTGCGCATAACCGCTGCCGTCAGCACCGGAGAAGCCTTCGCCGGCAGACTTGCCGTCAGCGGCAAACGGCAGCAGCTGCAGCTCGCCCTGTTCCAGCCATTCGGTGACCTGGGTACCGGCAGGGAAGGCCAGCTCGGCGAAGGCCAGATCGAAGGCCTTGACCGGACGCGACACCGGAATCGTATCTGCCTGCACCGGCGCAACCAGGTTGCTGCCGAATTGCACAATGTTGCCATTGGAAATACGGAAGAAAAGATTGGCGCCCTGCACCTTCACGCCGTTCTTGGATTGCGCCAGTTCAATGAACCAGTGCGTATTGCCTTCGCCGTAGGCGACGCTGCCCTCGGGATCGAGCTGGAATTCCAGGCCGTCGGTCTTGAGCAGATCGCTGTTCTCGGCGATGAAATCGAGCAGGCGGGCCTCAACGACGGCCATGTCGACAATTTCGCCGGAACGCAGGCCCAGCGAGGCCGTGCTCAGCGAATTGCCGCGGCCAGGGATCAGCGGCACGCCGGAACCCTGGATCAGGTTGGGCCGGTCGGCGCGGCGGTCCCAGCGCATTTCCCAGGTGCCGGGATGGCGGCGCAGGAAATTGGTCGCGGCGGGATAGTTGCTTGAGCGTTCGCTCAGGATAACGGTATCCGAAAGTTCGGCCTGCACCTGCAGCTCCGGCGCCAGGAACGCACGCGTCAGCTTGGGCTTGGGGTCGAACTCGGACTCGGGCTGGATGGCATGCACGGAAGCCGAAGCAGCGAGCAGACCCAAGAGCAGGGGGCGCAGCCAACGCGCAGCCGAGCTCGCCGGGCGCTTCATGCGAAGGCCGGATAAGACAAGACGATTCATGAACTTCTTCCTCCAAGAAGAACTGTGGGTGATCGCCACAGCCCCTGCGAGGTCCGCTCAGTGTTGCTTGCAGGCATCCATCAATTCGAGCTGCCGACGGCAACCATGACGATCCTCTCCCCCCCGGGAAACAGGCGCTGAAGCCTTTCGATCGTTAAACAATCCACGAGCGAATGCAATGTGCATATGGAACATTACCGGTATATTTTTTCTAAGTGGCTGAGTTGCCGGCCTATTGAGCCGGCGCCCCAGCCAGCCCAGGGCGCGGCCTGGCGCACCTGCAGGCGAAAAACAACCGGCCACACTGACGGTGCTGCGCAAATACCTGCAGCCGTTTGAAAATGTCGATACAAATTCAACGTCCGGCACTAGGCCTGCCGGCCTATATCGGCGCTGGCCCGGCCCGCCGCAACACCGAGTGCCACCTCCGCCACGCTATGCTGCATTGCACAAGCAGAAGCCAGGCAAGCTGGGAGGGGTGGACCCGAAGATCACGGCCGCCGCTTGTTCAGCCCACCGAAGCGGACTGTACCGTTGTGAGCCGACGGGACACGGATACGCCTGTCGGGCCGAAAGGGGGGCTGGTCGGAACAGCGGCCAAAGCGGCTCCGCCAGGCAGCCGGCGCGCTGGATAATCGCGCCTCCGGTGAGCGAAGATTCGCCCGCTGCGCCTTCACCCTGAAGCGGACACGTCCGTCCGCCGACCGCGCCGAGGAGACCTTATGCGCCTGCTACTCACTTTCCTGCTCGCCTTTGCCTCGGCTCCGCTGCTGGCCACCGACTGCGACGAATGCCTGGCCAAGACCGGCTGCGCGCCACAGCTCAAGGAATGCCTGGCGAAATGCGCCAAGGGCGACGACCGCTGCACCGAAGCCTGCGAACTGAAAGATCACGAATGCGCTGTACAGGCACGCGGCAGCTGCTCCCTGAAATGCGAGCAGGTGATGGCGTCGGTACAGCCGATCTGGGCGAAGCAGAACCGTTGAAGGTTTGAAAACAACCGGCCGCGCAAGGCGGCCGGTTGTGTGTGTCAGCGGTTCAGAGCCACTCGCACCAGTGCTTACGCAGCCGCTGGCTGGCCTGATGGGTGTAGTGCGTCGTTATAGGTTGTTCGCGATCGCGATAACGAAAGCGGCATTCGACGCCGGCAAACGGCGGCTTCCAGTAAATCGGCTGCCAGTCTGCCGTTTCTGCATAAACTTCCGAACCCGGCTCGACCTCGTCCTCTTCGCGCACCGCTTGTAAGTAACGTTTCAGGCGCACCTGATCTGTCGCCACGACGCAACGTTGATGGACCTTGTCCTCGCCGAAGTCATATTCGTCGGAGATATAGTCGGCCCAGCTCGGTCGCGCGAACTGTTCCCACGCTGCACCACCCTGCGGCGTCAGCAGCAGATGCACCGTCTGCCTCAGTTCCACTTTGCTAGCAAATGCAAACTGGAAGGTAGCTCTGTCGGCGGGAATGCATTCGTCGGCATTGCCAAATACGCGACTGAGGCGCGCCCAGCCTCGATCGACCAGCCGTTTCAAGGTCCGTTCCAGCTCCGGCCTGCCCATGCCATGGCCACAACAGTTCATCACTTCGTCGATGGTGTTGTTGTTCCAGGGAGGACCTTCAGGAAGCTTCAGGATCCACAAGGGAAGATTGTGCTCGACCGCTTTGGCGAGTAGCCAATACTCGCCACGAGTAAGACGCGGGGACATCAGAAAGCAGGCGGAAGAGTGAGAGAAGGAGTCGCGCCTGCGGTGCGCAGACTGCCGCAATCGGGAAAGCCTGTCCAGCGCCAGACCGTGCCGCCCAATGTCGCGACAGTGGGCAGGCCGCTGTTGCGGCCTGCCCAGACTACGCCATCAGTACTGCGGATACAGCTCGACGTTGTTGATCACGATCGGATAGTTGTAGCCGGCTTTCTTGGTCGCGGCGAAAGCCGCCAGCAGGTTGTAGCCGACCAGGCCGTAGTACGTGGCCGAGTTGGCGCAGGCGCTGGTGATGTCGCCCTGGCTGGCTGTGGAGAAGAATTTCTCCAGCTTGGTATAGGGCGTGGTCTGGAAATTGCCCGGCAGCGAATACCAGGCCGAGGCCGAGGTCAGGCCCCAGTACCAGGTCGTGTCGGTGCCTTTCTGGAAATAGCAGACCAGCGAACTGCTGCCGGCTTCGGCCGCGGGCACGGCCTTTTCGGAACGGTCGGTCTTGTTGGCCGGCCCCGCCGCGGAAGCGGCGAGCGGCAGGAAGGCGGCGAAAGCGAGGGCGAGCGCGCAATGCAATTTCATCGGGAAATACTCCGGATAACTCTAGACAGGGGAACCGTGCGGCAGCATTGCCGTCGGATGTGATTCGCAACAGTCGATCCGGAAGCGCCCGACAGCATGCCGCGCACGTCCGGCCATACGCCAGCGCCATCTGCGCAAAACTTGCCTTCGCTTCTTTTCCAAGCTGTCACATCGCACTGTTGTCTACAAAGCGCTCAGGTGGTGACGGAACTATCACGCGCTGATCGGCCCATCCGCAGCGATCAGCCTGCCCGATGACAGACAAACTCGATATTGTGCCCGTCAGGATCCTGCACGAAGCCGGCATAGTAGTTCGGATGGATACGCTCCAGCAGCGCCGGCGCACCGTTCTCGCGGCCACCGCTGGCGAGCGCGGCGGCATATGCCGCGTCGACCGTGGCGCGGTCGCTGCAGTTGAACGCGACATGCGGCCGCGGTGCGGACGGGCCGCCGGGTTTGAGCCAGAAATCCAGTGCCTCCATGCTGCTGCCGAAACCGTTGCTGGCACCTTGCACGTGCAGGGCATAACCCAATGGCGCGAGTGCACCGGCAAAAAAAAGCGTGGACTGCGCCGCATCGGCGACGAGCAGTTCGACGTGGTCGATCATGTGTTTCTCCTTAGGGTTTACAAAGCCAGGTATGGAATTGTTCCTGCGTGATATTGCTGCCGCAGAGCACGGCCGCGACGCGCTTTCCGGCAAATTCCTGCCGCAAGGCATGAATAGCGGCCAGACCGGCCGCGCCGGCCGGTTCGAGCACGATGCCCGCGTGCTGTTGCGCCAGGCGCATCGCGGCAATCAGCGCGGCATCGTCGACCTCGACAACAGCGTCGACCAGTCCGTGCATATCGTCCACCGCTTCGGCAATCGGCACGCGCACGGCAATGCCGTCGGCGATGGTGGCTACGCGCTCGCCGACGATGCAGGCGGCGCCGCGTCCGGCGCGCCAGCTCCGTGCCATCGCGTTGGCGCCGGCACTGACTACGCCGACGATGCGCGTGGCCGGTGCGCGCGCCTTGCTCCAGCGCGCCATGCCGTTGAGCAACGCGCCGTTGCCGAGTGGAATCACGATGGCATCCAGCGCCGGATCGTCGGCCAGCAGCTCCACCGCGATGGAGCCGGCGCCTTCGCTGATCGCCGGCTCCAGACCATCCTCGACCAGTTGCTCGCCGCTTCGCGCCGCATGCACGCGCGCCGCTGCCTTGGCCGCATCGAAATCGGCACCGTGCAGATGCACTCGCGCCCCCAGCGCACGCATACGTTCGAGCTTGAGCGGACTGGCGCTGGTCGCGGCATATACGCTCAGTTCCGTGCCGCGCTTGCGGCAGGCATAAGCCAGCGCCTGGCCGAAATTGCCGGCACTGGCACAGACCAGTGCGCCGTGCTCGCCGCGCGCCAGGCGCTGCGCCAGGTACCAGTCGGCACCGCGGCCCTTGAAGCTGCGCAGCGGGTTCATAGTTTCCACTTTGAGTGTAAGTTCACACTTCAGCAATTCTGCCAGCGGCTCGCAGACGTACTGCGGGCTGTGCAGAAAAGCCGGATCTATGCCCTGTGCGGCCGCGGCGATACCGTGCAGCGACAGGCGATGCTGCGACCGTGCCGCATCCACCAGCGCGGCGCGCTCGTGTGCGCTGCGGATCGCTTGCGCACCTTCGGCGCGGTCGCTCATCAGCACGCCGTCGAGGTGATCGAGTTCGTGCTGTACCAGTTCGGACAGATCCTGCGGCAGGCGTTCCCAGCGCCGCAGGCGATAGGCAAGATCGCGGTATTCGATCGAGACCGAGCGATGCCGGCGCACGCGCACCAGCTGGCCCGGCAGGCTGAAGCAGTCATCCCACAGGGTGAAGATCTGTTCGTCGCGCCAGACGACCTGTGGATTGATCAGGGCCAGCGGTCCCGCGCCCAGGTCCAGCACCACGATGCGCCGCGCAATGCCCAGCTGCGGTGCGGCGATGCCTCGGCCATGGCCATATTCGGCGCGATACGCGCGCAGGCAGGCGGCCAGGGCGTCGACCACGGCGATCACATCGCGGTCGATGGCCTCGACCGGGCTGGCAGGCTGGCGCAGGCGCGCGTCGCCGTCGGTCAGTATGGGCAGCAGGGTCGGATCTGGGCCGGGCATGTCTCGTCCTCGTCGCGGATGCCGTAGCCTATGCGCGCAGCGTCGTCGCCAGGCCGCATTCAGGGCCGCGGCGATGCGCCCAAGCCGCATTCGAACCGCACGCCATGCACAACGACGACAGCACCGAACTCGACTCCTTCGATTACCGCATCCTGCAGCGCTGGCAGGCCGATACACGCCTGCCGGCCAAAACCATTGCCGACGAGATCGGCCTGTCCGTCGCGGCGGTGCAGCGCCGCCTGAAGCGCTTGCGCGACAGCGGCGTGATCCGGCGCGAAGTGGCCGAGCTGGAGCCGCGCCCGCTGGGGCTGGCAGTGACCTGCGTCGTCATGGTCGACCTGGAGCGGGAAAGCGCCGCCGACCTGGAACGTTTTCGCCGCAAGATGCTCGCCGCCGCCGAAGTGCAGCAGTGCTACTACGTGACCGGGCAAAGCGATTTCGTGCTGATCGTGCTGGTCAGCGATATGGAAGCCTATGACGCGTTTACGCGGCGCACCCTGCTCGACGACACGAACGTGCGCAGTTTCACCACGCATGTGACGCTGGAACGGGTAAAGACCGGCGCGGGCCTGGCCCTGCGCGACAAGCCCTGAGGCGTGCCGCAACCACCGCTCAGCGCGGCTGTATCGCGACCAGCAATTGCCGCGCCTTGACCTGCTGGCCCAGCACACAGGCGAGCTGCAGCACCACGCCGTCGCTGCCGGCGACGATGGAAAACTCCATCTTCATCGCTTCGAGAACGGCGACGACGTCGCCTTTGCCCACGGCGGCGCCGGCCCGCGTATTCAGCGCGACGATCCTGCCGTCCATCGGCGCCAGCAGGCGGCCGTCGCCCGCCGCCTCGGCGCTCGCTGCGGGTGCATACGTCAGGTCTTCGTAGCACAGGGTCAGTCCGTCCAGGGCCAACCACAGCCGCGTGCAGTCGCGCGCAAAGGCCGCGTGGCGGCGCACGCCAGCCGCCTCGAACCACGCATCGCCCTGGCCAAGCTGCACCAGCTTCAGCGACTCGCTGCACGTGTCCTCGCCCGCCAGCTCGACGACATGGCTGCCATCGGACTCACGGCGCAGGCGGCAGCGGGTTTCGCCGCCATCGTGGCCCAGGCGCAGCGCCGTCGCATCGCCGGGCGAGCTATGCCAGCCAGCCAGGCTGGCGGCAAACCCTGCCGAAGCCTGCAGCGCCTGCGCATCGAGACCGTGCAGCAGCAGCGCAGCCAGCGCGCGGTGGCGGCTGCCAGGCCGGCGCGCAGCGCCGATCGCCGGGGCCGGAAAATGCTGGCTGATGAAATGTGTAGAAATAGTGCCTTCGACAAAAGCCGCATGCGCCAGGATCGCCGCCAGCAGGTCGCTATTGCTGGCCACGCCGAACAGCACTGTCTCGTCCAGCAACTGCAGCAGCTTGCGCCGCGCCGCCTCGCGAGTGGCGCCGTGCGCGACCAGCTTGGCCTGCAGCGAATCGTAGTACGGGCCGATGTGCTGTCCCTCGATCAGTGCGTGATCGACGCGCAGGCCTTCGCCCTGCCGCGTGCGCCAGGCCAGCACCGGGCCGGCCTGGGGCAGGAAATCGCGTGCCGGATCTTCGGCGCACAGGCGCACCTCCATGGCCCAGCCGTTGCGGCGCGCAAGAATCTCCGCCTGCGTCAAGGGCAGCGCTTCGCCGCGGGCAATACGCAACTGCCATTCGACCAGATCGACGCCGTAGACCAGCTCGGTCACCGCATGCTCGACCTGCAGGCGGGTATTCATTTCCAGAAAGTAAAAACTGCCGTCGGGCGCGAGCAGGAACTCGACCGTGCCGGCGCCGACATAGTCCACTGCCCGGGCCGCGGCAACTGCTGCCGCACCGAGGCGTGCACGCAGGTCCTCGCTGACCGCCGGCGAGGGCGCTTCCTCGACCACTTTCTGGTTGCGCCGCTGTACCGAGCACTCGCGCTCGCCCAGCTGCACGATGCTACCGTGGCGGTCGCCGAATACCTGTACTTCGATATGGCGCGCATCGACCACGGCTTTCTCGATCAGCAGGCGGCCGTCGCCGAACGCATTCGCCGCCTCCGAACGCGCCGACTGCAGCGCCGCACCGAGCGATGGCGCGTCGTGCACCAGGCGCATGCCCCTGCCACCGCCGCCGGCAGCGGCCTTGATCATCACCGGCAGGCCAACCTGCAGGGCCGCGGCCGTCAAGCCGGCGTCGTCCTGCACCTCGCCGTGGTAACCGGGCACGCAGGCCACGCCGGCGGCGAGCATGCGCTGCTTGGCTGCCGGCTTGTCGCCCATGGCCTCGATGGCTGCTGCGTCCGGGCCGATAAACACCAGGCCAGCCTGCGCGACGGCGCGCGCGAATTCGGCACGCTCGGACAGAAAACCGTAGCCGGGATGGATGGCCTGCGCGCCGCACTGCCGGGCCGCGGCCAGAATCGCCTCGATGCACAGATATGACTGCTGTGCCGCAGCCGGTCCTATGCACACCGACTCGTCGGCCAGGCGCACGTGCAAGGCATCGCGATCGGCCTGCGAATACACCGCGACCGTGCGATAGCCCAGGCGGCGGCAGCTGCGCAGTATGCGCACGGCGATTTCGCCGCGGTTGGCGATGAGCACCTTGTGGAAGACGGCCTGCGGGTCGTTCATGCGTCGGTCTCCGCCATCGGCTACAGCCTAGCCACGCCGAAACTGTTCGGGCGCAGCACACGCGCCCGCGCTTCGCGACAAATGGATAAGGTATACGCCAGCACGCGCCGCGTATCGCGCGGATCGATCAGGCCGTCGTCGTACAGCCGCGCCGTGCCGGCCAGCGGATGCGAATCGCGCTCGAACTGCTGCACGATGCCGGCCTCCATCGCCGCCAGCTGCGCTTCCTCTTCTGCGCTGGGCACCGTGCCGGCCTTGGCGAACTTGTCGCGGCCGACCATGCCCATGACCTTGGCTGCCTGCTCGCCCCCCATCACCGCCGTGCGTGCATTCGGCCAGGCGAAGATGAAGTCCGGATCGAAGCCCCGCCCGGACATGCCGTAGTTGCCCGCGCCGAAACTCGCACCGATCACCACGGCGATACGCGGCACGCGCACGTTGGCCACTGCCTGGATCATCTTGGAGCCGTGCTTGACGATACCGCCCTGCTCGGATTCCGAGCCGACCATGAAGCCCGTCGTATTCATCAGAAATACCAGCGCGATGCCAGCCTGGTCGCACAGCTGCAGGAACTGGCCGGCCTTGGCGGCGCCGTGCACGGTGATCGGTCCATTGTTGCCGACGATGCCCACCGGCATGCCGTGGATCGTGGCGCGGCCGCAGACAGTCTGGCCGTCGTACTCGGCCTTGAACTCGAGAAATTCCGAGGCATCGACCAGGCGCGCAATCACTTCGCGGCAGTCGTACGGCTTGCGATAGTCCACCGGTACCAGGCCGCAAAGTTCGTCGCCGTCGTACAGCGGTTCGCGCACGCTGGCTGTGGCAAACGTGGGCCGTGCGGCATTCCAGTCCAGGCTGGCCACAATGTCGCGCGCCCTGCGGATCGCATCGGCATCGTCTTCGGCCAGGAACTCGCAGGTACCGGCGTGGCGGCCATGCATGTCCGCGCCGCCCAGCGTTTCGTCGTCGGCAATCTCGCCTGTTGCCGCCTTCAGCAGGGGCGGGCCGGCCAGGAATACCTTGGCCTGCCTGCGCACCATCACCACGTAGTCGGACAGGCCGGGCATGTACGCACCACCCGCCGTGCTGGAACCATGCACCACGGCAATCTGCGGAATGCCCGCAGCCGACAGGCGTGCCTGGTTGGCGAAGATGCGCCCGCCGTCGATGAACATCTCGGCCTGGTACAGCAGATTCGCGCCACCGGACTCGATCATCCACAGCAGCGGCAGTTTCTGCTGCAGCGCGATTTCCTGCATGCGCAGGCTCTTGCGCATGCCCCAGGGCGTGACCGTTCCGCCTTTGATCGCGCTGTTGGACGCCGACAGCAGGCAGCGCACGCCGGCAACATAGCCGATGCCGGCAATGGTGTTGCCACCGGCCAGCGAACCGTCCTTGTCGTCGTGCTGGCGATAGCCGGCCAAGGTGGAAAGTTCCAGAAATGGCGAGCCGCGGTCGAGCATCAACCGGACACGCTCGCGCGGCAGCAGCTGCCGGCGCTGGCGGAACTGCGCCGCGCGCTCGGCTTCGCTGTCGCGCACCTTGCCTTCGGCAGCACGCACTTGCGCCAGGCAGGCGAGCATTTCATCGCGGTTGCGCTGGAACGCTGCTGCCGCCGTGTCGATGCGCGAGTCGATCGCAGTCATGGCGGCACCTATTTCCTGCCGGGCAAGGTGCCCATGAGCTTGCAGATGATGCCCAGCATCACCTCGTCGGCGCCGGCACCAATGGAGGTCAGGCGCGCGTCGCGATACAGCTGCGCCAGCGGGCTTTCCCACATATAGCCCATGCCGCCCCAGTACTGCAGGCAGCTGTCGGCCACTTCGCGCACCAGGCGGCCGGTCTTGAGCTTGCACATGGAGCCGAGCTTGACCACCTCGGCCGCATCCGGATCGGCGATATACAGCTCGGTCGTGCGATAGACCAGGGCGCGCAGCGCCTCGATTTCGGTCTGCAGTTCGGCCAGGCGGAAATGCACGACCTGGTTGTCGAGGATGCTGCCGCCGAAGGCCTGCCGTTCGCGGGTATAGGCGATGGTGTCCTCGATCGCCTGCTCCATCGACTTCAGGCTGACCGCGGCGGCGAAGATGCGCTCTGCCTGGAACTGCTGCATCTGCATGGCGAAGCCCTGCCCTTCCTCGCCGATGCGATAGCGCTGCGGCACGCGCACGCCGTCAAAGAAGATCTGCGCCGTATCCGACGACCATTGCCCCAGTTTGTGCAGCTTCCTGGCGCGCACCACGCCGGGGCTATCCATGGGCACGACGATCAACGACTTGTTGCGGTGCGCAGCGGCATCGGACGTATTCGCCAGCAGGCAGATCCAGTCGCACTGCATGCCGTTGGTAATCCACATTTTCGTGCCGTCGATGATGTAGTCGCCGCCGTCCTTGCGCGCGAAAGTCTTCAGTCCGGCCACGTCGGAGCCCGCGCCCGGCTCGCTCACGCCGATCGCGCCGACCGTGTCGCCGGCAATCGCCGGCGCAAGAAACTCGCGCTTCAGCGCATCGCTGCCGAAGCGCGCCAGCGCCGGCGTACACATGTCGGACTGCACGCCGATGGCCATGGGCACGCCGCCGCAGCGCGAGCGGCCGAGTTCTTCGGCAAAGGCGACGGCGAACGAATGATCGAGTCCACCGCCGCCGTAGTCGACCGGCCGCGTAATGCCGAGCAGGCCCAGATTGCCGAGCTTCTTGAACAGCGCATGCGCCGGAAACCGCTGCGCTTCTTCCCACTCTGCGACATGCGGATTGATTTCCTGCGCGACGAAACGGGCAACCGTTTCGCGCAATGCCAGATGTTCCGGTGTGGAAATGAAGGCAGACATGGCCAGCTCCCTCAGGCTATCGATGCACGCCGTTCAGACCAGGATGCCGGCCGGCGGCGGCATGTTGTCGGGCACGAACAGATCGATCTCCAGTTCCTCGTCGCCGGGCTGGACGCGGTAGCCGCGCAGGTCGGTGATGCCCGCCTCGGCCAGCACGATGTCGTCGATGCAATGCTGGCCCGTGAATTCGCGACTGTTGCGCACCAGGATGGCATAGGCTGCATCGGCCATGATTTCGGGCGTGCGCGCCCGCGGTACCAGTTGCATGGCGCCTGGAATCGCCTGCAGCGCGACCGTGGCGATCAGGGTGCGCGGCCACAAGGTATTGAAAGCGATGCCATCAGCCTTGAACTCCGCCGCCATCGCCATCGCGTACAGGCTCATGGAAAACTTCGCCACCGAATAGGCGGCATGCGCGGCGAAGAACTTCGGCGACAGATCCAGCGGCGGCGACAAGGTCAGCACATGCGGATTCGCCGCTTTCTTCAGGTGCGGCACGCAGGCGCGGGAAACGAAGAAGGTGCCGCGGGAATTGACCTGGTGCATCAGGTCGTAGCGTTTCGGCTCGGTGTGCAGGGTCGGCGTCAGGCTGATCGCGCTGGCGTTGTTGATGCAGATATCGATGCCGCCGAAGGTTGCCACGGCCTGGGCGACGGCAGCCTCGATCTGCGCCTCGTCGCGAATGTCACAGACCAGTGGCAGGGCCTTGCCGCCGGCCGCGACGATTTCCTCGGCCGCGCTATGGATGGTGCCGGGCAGTTTTGGATGCGGGTCCGATGTCTTGGCCGCGATCACGATATTTGCGCCGTCGCGTGCGGCGCGCCTGGCGATGGCCAGGCCGATGCCGCGCGATGCGCCGGAGATAAACAAGGTCTTGCCGTTCAGAGGGCTCATGCGTTTTCCTCAATGGACAATGGCAGCGCGGGCTTCGGCTGGCGAGGCGATCTCGCGGCCGCACTCGCGCGCAAGTGCGACGATGGCGTCGATCAGCGGACCGTTGCCCGTGGTGCGCGTGCCATCGGGCAGATAGAACGTGTCTTCCACGCCAGTACGCAGGTCGCCGCCGAGTTCGGCCACCGTGCGGTGTACGCGCCAGACTTCTTCGCGGCCGATCACGATGCCCTGCCAGCGCGCGCCCTGCGGCAGGTATTTCATCAGCACCTGCAGCAGATCCGGATCGGCCGGCATGCCCGAGGCCACGCCCATCACCAGGGAAACATGCAGTGGATCGCGCAGCAGGCCGACCTGGCGGAACATGCCGATGGAACGCAGTATGCCCACGTCGAAACACTCGCATTCCGGCACGATGCTGTGTTCGTGCATCGCGGCGAGATAGGCTTCGATCTTTTCCACCGGATTGTCGAACAGCATCGGCTTCCAGGCCCATTCGCCTTTCGACGTGGTCTTCAGGTAGTTCAGCGAGCCTGCATTCATCGCCGCCATTTCCGGCTTGCTGCGGGCCAGACAGGCCAGCGGGCCGGCAATGTCCGGGCCAACTGTACCTGTGGAAAAATTAAGAATGACGCCGGGACAGGCCGCGCGTATCGCCTGCGCGATCTCGTCGACCGCTTCCGGATCCCAGGTCGGCAGATGGCCCTTGCCCGGACGCTGGTCGCGGAAGTGCACGTGCATGATGCTGGCGCCGGCGTTGTAGGCATCGCGCGCGGATGCCGCCATTTCTGCCGCGGTAACCGGCACCGGGTGCTGCTGCGGATCGGTCAGCACGCCGGTAAGACTGCAGGTGACAATGGCTTTGTTCATGGACTGGCGTTCGTCGCTGATTGAAATTGAGCCAAGAAATTCATGGCGCATCGCCCAGCACGCGCGGCCGCTGCGCGCGGTGGAAGCCGCGATACGGCTTGCTGCGGTCGCTGGCCGGCAAGGGATAGGCCTTGGGATTGAGGCTGCTGCCGCCGTCGATGCGAATGCAGCTGCCGCTGATGAAACTGGCCGCTTCCGACAGCAGGAATACGATGGCCGCGGAAATCTCGGCCTCTTCGGCCAGGCGCTGCAGCGGCGAAATGCGGCTCAGGCGCGGAATGACGACAGCGGCGAAGCTGGCGTCGTAACTGTCCAGCCCCGACGAGGCCACATAGCCCGGCGCGACCGCATTCACGCGCACGCCGGCCGCGCCCCATTCGATCGCCGCCGTCTCGGTGAAATTGAGCATGCCCGCGCGGGCCGCTCCTGAATGCCCCATCAGCGGCATGCCGCCCCACATGTCAGCCAGCATGTTCACCATGCTGCCGCCATGCTGCTTCATGTGCTGCACATAGACTTCGCGCGCCACCAGGAAACCGCCGGTGAGGTTGTTCGCCACCACCGCTTCCCAGCCCTTCTTGCCGATCTGTTCCAGCGGCTGGGGATACTGGCCGCCGGCATTGTTGACCAGGCCGTCGAGCTTGCCGTGTTCGCGCAGGATGGCCGCGACTGCTTGCCTGACCGCCTCTTCGTCGCGGATGTCGAAGGCGATGCAGGCAGCCTTGCCGCCGTCTTCGCGAATCTCCGCTGCGGTTGCGTCAAGCTTTTCCTGGCGGCGTCCGCTGATGATCACCTGCGCGCCCAGGCTGGCCAGCTCGTGCGCGGTCGCGCGGCCTATGCCCGAACCGCCGCCGGTAACCAGGATGTGCTGGCCGGCGAACAGGTCGGGACGAAAGATGGATCGATACTTCTGCGCTGCACTCATGGCTGCAAGCCGCCTGCCGGTCTGTGTATCGGGCCCGCAAGGGATACGCCCAGTTAGACACGGTGTCAAGACAAACTGGCCTATACTGCGCCTCGTCCGGCGCGCCGTTTCCGTGGCCGGCGAGGAGAATGCACGATGGCATCGGTTACGCGCCGCACCGGCGAACGGGGCAGCGAACGCCGCACGGCGATGGAAGAAAACCTGCAGCAAGCCATGCAGCGCCTGCTGCAGAACGGCAGCAGCTTCACCCAGGTCAGCGTCGAACAGCTCGCGGCCGAAGCCGGCATCTCGCGCGCCACTTTCTACCTGCACTTCCGCGACAAGGGCGAGCTGGTGGCGCGACTGATGGACCGCGTCACTGCCGAGATCATCGAGGCCTCGGTACTGCAATCGCCCGAGACCGTGACGCGGGAAGAACTGAAGAAAACCATCAAGGCCGTGGTCAACGTCTATCTGCGCCACTACGCCGTGATGGCGGCCATCGTCGAGACCTCGGCCTACGACGAACAAGTGGCCGCGCTGTTCCGCGCCATGATGGAACAACTGGTCGACGTGAACCGGCGCGCCCTGCAGCGCCTGAAACAGGCCGGCCGGCAGCAGGCCGACCTGCCCACACAAGTCGCCGACGTGATCACCTGGGCCTTCGAACGCAGCTGCCACCAGCTGATCCACGGGCGCAAGCCGGCCCAGGTCACGGCGGTGATCGAGGCCTTGACCCACGTGATCTGGACGGCGGTCTACGCGCCGGGGCGGGAAGGCCGGGCAACGACCGGCTCGCCCGGCAGTCGCAAGCAATCACTATAGTTTCAATGGAAAAATAGCAATTTACTTGTCGTGGGCGCAGTCACCAGATCAAGTCGTCAGGCACCTTGAACTGGGCGTAATACGCATCGTCTTCGGAAGTTGTAGCCGCGGGCTCGGCACTCGTGCCCTGGCCATGGTCGAGCACGATCATGGTGGCGTCGCGTTCCCGCACCTTGTCGGCGGCCATGCGCGGCAACAACTCGAAGCGATCGCCCAGGCGTGCGATCACCAGCACACCGGAAGACAGTTTCTTGCGCAGATCGTCGTTCACCAGCAAGGTGCGGATAGCGCCGTCCACGCTGAAGCGGTACTCGCTCTCGCCCGCGCGCGGCACTTTCCTGTCCTCGATGATCTGCCGTGCCTGGGCACGCAGCTCAGCGATGCGAGCCTGTGCCTTGCCCTGCGCAGCAAGCGCGCGGTCGCGCTCGACCTTCTCGGCCCGTGACCGCTCAGCCTCCAGCTGGATTTCGTTGGGTACGGGCGGCCCCTTGGAGTGCCGGGCCTTGTTCTGCTCGCGTGCCACTTCGGCCAATTTGGACTTCTTGACCAGGCCCGCCTTGAGCAGCTGTTCCTGAAGAGGGTTCGCCTTTGCCATTGTCGCCGTTTCGCGCTGAGGATTTCCGGCCCATCATACCTGCCGTCCCCGCCACCCGCTCGCCTCCCTCCCGCCGATCATGAACACGCTGAAGTACCTCGCCGGCTATCCCCTGCACCTGCAGACGCGGGTACATGAACTCATCGAGCAGGGTCGGCTGGGCGCGATGCTGGCCGAAAAGTACGGCCAGCCGCATACCGTGCGCAGCGACGGCCAGCTGTACGACTATGTACAAGCGCTCAAAGACCGGCACCTGAGAAAATCGGTGCCGCTGGGCAAGGTGACCTACGACGCCAAGCTGCAGGTGATGAAACACGCACTCGGCACCCACACGACCATCTCCCGGGTACAGGGCAGCAAGCTCAAGACCAGCCGCGAGATTCGCATCGCCAGCGTATTCCGCGATGCGCCCGCCGAATTTCTCAAGATGATCGTGGTGCATGAGCTGGCACACCTGAAGGAAGCCGAGCACAACAAAACCTTCTACCAGCTATGCACGCACATCGAGCCCGACTACCACCAGCTGGAGTTCGATGTGCGGCTCTATCTGACGCATCTTGATATGGAGCAGCGGTAGCGATGTTGCCCCGCTTTCGTGGGTACACATTTTTTTGAGAAACGCAGTCCAGCCTGCACAAGACCGGCCGCCGTGCCCGACGGCATTTCGTCGGCAGATGGCCAAGCTGGTGCGTACAGGCCGCCGTTACCAGCCAGACCAGCGCGCTCGTCACTGCAGTGACGCCGGTAAATTGAGCCTGTTCAACTTTCCGGAATGGTTGCAGCAGCGAATGGGGCGAGCGCTGTCCAACCCAGGTTCGCATAGAGGCTGCGGCCGTCTCCTGTCGCAACCAGAAGCTGCGGGCTTGCAAGGGATTTTCTCGCGGCGCCAAGCGCGATCATCACCGCGACACCCAACCCTTTCCGCCGGTGATTCTGCGCAGTTTCGATTCGGTCGTAGATAAACACATCGGCAGTTTCCGCCGCGCATCCGCTGGCGGCCAGATCGCCATCCGGTGCGATGATGCAGGCGCGAGTCACAGGCCCGGCCTGATGAAGCTCCATCCTGTATCCATTCGGCAAAGGCTTTGCATCGAGGGTTGCCGCTGCCGCAATCATGAAATAGTTCGCCGGCTGAACTTCCCAGCGAGCTGGCAGTGCACTTCGCAGTTCCTCGTCAGAGCCGCACAGCTTCAAATAATGTCGCGGAGCCGTAATCTCATGGGCGATTGCGCGCAATCCATCGCAGGACTGCGGGAATACCCAGCGCTTCGTTTCCTTTTCCGAATGGGTATCTACCCGGAAGCCGCCGCGGTCGTGGACAGGGGGCGGTGAGCCTCGGGCGATGGAATGTGCCGCCTGCCAGGCGAAAACGAGTTTTGGGTCGAGATAGGACATGGTCATAACTGATCGTATGTGGTGCTCAGATGGGATGAGTTTTCCGGCGACGACACATGCGGTGCCTGTTGACTCTCGGCCGCGGCGCTTCCGTGATTTCTGACTAAAGCAACCCGCTGTCTCACGAGCCAAGACGATGGCCGTCGGGCAGGACGAAAGAATTCACGGAAAGACTACTGTTCCTCGAGATGGAGCAGCGTTAGCGTTTGCCGCGCCGCTGCTTGATGTTGCGCGCATAGGGACTATGCGGCTCAGGAATACATCGTTGCGACCGCATGCAACGGTGGCCGGTTCGGCGATCACGAGACAGGACATGACGCCGAACCCTGCGATGCGGAGGAGATCTTCACCGATCTGCCCTGGGGTCTTCTCCAGCTGTGCACGCCGAAGGACCGAGCCCACCAGGGGTGGATACGGATACGGGATGTAGCGGATCCGCCGGTGGTGCGCGTCAGAAAACGATGACTGGCTTGATGGTGACGCCTGCGGCGGAATCCTCGAACGCCTTGTTGATCTCATCAAGCCTGTAGGTCTTTGCAAGCCTTTCCGCCGGAAAATGACCCTGCTGCCATAGTCGGATGAGGCGCGGAATGAAGACCTGGGGCACCGAGCTGCCCTGGACGATCGTCTTGAAGGTCCAGCCGCGCACAAGCGACTGACCGATTTCGAACGGTGCCTCGGTGCCCGGCTTCGCGGCACCAACCAGGGCGAGCGTGCCGCGGACGCTCAGCGCCTTCGCGAGTTTTGTCAGTACCTGCGGCACGGCCGTCGTGTCGACGATGTAGTTGACCCCGCGTCCTTTCGTCACCCGCATTAGCTCGTTCAGCGTGTTGGCGGTACTCGCGTTGACCGTATGGGTGGCGCCCAGCGCTCTTGCGAGTTCCAGTCGCGCTTCGTGAAGATCGATGGCGACGATCGTGGTCGCTCCCGCAATCCGCGCGGCCATGATTGCGGCGAGCCCGACCGCGCCGGTTCCCGAGACAGCGATCGACGAACCTGCCGGCGGGCGCAGCTCGTTGAAGATCGCACCGGCGCCGGTCTGTATCCCGCAACCAAAGAACGCGACGGCTTCGAGCGGAACGTCCTTGGGGACAGAAATGATGGAACTCTCAACCACGTTCGCATGGGTCGCAAATGCCGACTGGCCGAAGAAATGAGAGGAGATCGTTTCGCCGTCCGCAGATGACAGCGCGGTAGTGCCATCGGACGTCCGGCAACCACCGAAATCCTCGGCGAAGACGTTCTCGCAGTACGCCACTTCCCCCGACCGGCACTGCGTGCAGTACGTGCAGTACGCGGCCGACATCACCACGTGATCGCCGGGCTTGACCGTGCGAACAGCAGCGCCGACCTGTTCGACGATGCCTGCGCCCTCATGGCCAAGAACCGCGGGCAACGGGGTGGGATAGATGCCGTCGCGCACTATGGCGTCGGTATGGCAGACGCCCGTTGCCACGAGGCGGACGCGGACCTCGTTTGGCCGGATGTCGTCCAGCTGCAGCGATTCGATGGTGAAGGGCTGCTTGTGGGTGCGGACCACGGCGGCAGTGATCGTTGTCGTCATGTCTACTCTCCTTGAGATGGCGCGGGCCGGTCAGCTGGCATCATGGATTGACGGACAGGGTTCGTCGACCAGACAGCGCCGATCGGCGGGCCTGCTGGGACATCGCGCGTTCGAACCCTGCGGAGAAATACACCGGCATCGCCGGTGCGATGCCGTGGTCGCGCAGTGAGCCCATTCGACGGAGCGCCTGGCGTCGTCGCTTCATTGACCGATGAACGCACGAACACGCGTCCGAGGCATCGCGCCTGACCAGCTGCAATTCGATCTCCGGCAGGATGCGGCCGGCAAGCACCCCGAATCCGCTGACGAGTTCAGGTCGGCTCAAGGCGACGGCGGCGCTCATGATGCCGCCCTGACGCATGGAGCCTCCGGGGAACACGGGGCGGTTCAGAGCCTGCCGAGCGCAACAGTGACTTGCATCAAGCGGACCCGCAAAACACCGGTCGAAGCGACCGCCAGACATCGAAACTCAACACTCCTACGGCAACGGTAGAAGACGTTGAGAACGGTGCGCTAAACGAGATGGCCAACCTCTGCTTGCATCCACAAGCACGCACATGCGACGCAAGCGATTTGAATGGTGGGCCCACACGGATTTGAACCGTGAACCAAAGGATTATGAGTCCTCTGCTCTAACCGTTGAGCTATAGGCCCGGCGAGACGGCGGCGCAGGGCTTGAGCCCGGGCCGCGGACCCGCGATTCTACAGGGCTATGGGGAATTCGTCGCCAGTCCCGCCACTGCGGCAGACTGTGCGGCGGACATCGAGGGGAAGGGTGCAATGTGGATCTCGCGCGCGGGTTGGTCCGTGCTCAATATGCTGCAGCTGATTTTTACCCTGGCCTGGACGGCGGGCCTGATCGGCGTGGCCTTCGTGGTGCTGCTGGTTACCCGCCAGCGCCGCCTGCCGCTGCGCATGGCGGCGCGCTGCTGGGTGCCGGGTCTGCTGTGGGGCTCGGGGGCGAAGCTGGTGGTGCGCGGCGTGGACCGGGTGGACTGGACGCGGCCGCATGTTGTGGTGGCGAATCACCAGTCGATGATGGATATCTGCGTGCTGTTTCGCGCGATACCGGTGCCGCTGCAGTTTCTGCTCAAGCAGGAGTTGTCCCGATTGCCGCTGGTCGGCGCTTATGCCAAGGCCATGGGCATGATCTTTGTCGAGCGCAGCAGCGCACGCGAGGCGACCAAGCGCATGCGCGAGGCGGCGCAACTGGTGAAGGCCGGCGCGACGCTGTGTGTGTTCCCGGAAGGCACGCGCAGTCACGATGGCGAGGTTTTGCCGTTCAAGAGCGGCGCTTTCCAGATTGCGCTGGATTCGGGCGCCGATGTGGTGCCGGTGGCGATCGAGGGCTCGGGCAAGGTGCTGAGCCTGGGCGGCCTGTTCCGCGTGCGGCCGGGCACGATCACGGTGACGATAGGTGCGCCGCTGCGCACCGTGGAGATTGCGGACCGGCAGCTGCTGGCGGCGCAGGCACGGGAAAGCGTGGTGGCGTTAAAACGCGAGGCGGCTTGAGGGGGTTCGGTGCCGAGTGATTGGGCAGCAGGGGCCGTCCCTGCCCGGCTCGGCCTGCCATGCGCTCCAGTCGGGCGGTAGCGGCGCTCGCTTGAAGAAGGCTTTGTTTCTTCAGGGCTGAGGCCAACACCATCCCCATCCCGGTTTTCCGCTTGAAGGGGAAGGAGGGGTTCCGGCCAGTCTCTTGCTCGCCGTTGATTCCATCCAAACTGCAGCGCCACTTCTTAAGGCAGCGGCTGGCGCAGAACAACTCCGCCCAACAAAAAACCCTCCCCTTTGACAGGGAGGGTTTCGGTTACGACTTCGGCCACTACCGGCGTGGTGTGCCGCCTAGTGCAGAATGCTGCTTATTCCAGATCGAGGAACGAACGCAGCTGTTCCGAACGACTGGGGTGGCGCAGCTTGCGCAGGGCCTTGGCTTCGATCTGGCGGATGCGCTCGCGAGTCACGTCGAACTGCTTGCCGACTTCTTCCAGGGTGTGGTCGGTGTTCATGTCGATGCCGAAGCGCATGCGCAACACCTTCGCTTCGCGCGGGGTCAGGCCGGCGAGCACGTCGCGCACGGTTTCCGACAGACCGGTGCTGGTGGCCGATTCCACCGGCGAGTCCACGTTGGTGTCTTCGATGAAGTCGCCGAGATGGGAATCCTCGTCGTCGCCGATCGGGGTTTCCATGGAGATCGGCTCCTTGGCGATCTTCATGACCTTGCGGATCTTGTCCTCGGGCATCTCCATCTTCTTGGCCAGTTCTTCGGGCGTGGGCTCGCGGCCCATTTCCTGCAGCATCTGGCGGCTGATGCGATTGAGCTTGTTGATCGTCTCTATCATGTGCACCGGGATGCGGATGGTGCGTGCCTGGTCGGCGATCGAGCGGGTGATGGCCTGGCGGATCCACCAGGTGGCATAAGTGGAGAATTTGTAGCCGCGGCGGTATTCGAACTTGTCCACGGCCTTCATCAGGCCGATGTTGCCTTCCTGGATAAGGTCGAGGAACTGCAAGCCGCGATTCGTATACTTCTTCGCAATGGAGATGACCAGGCGCAGGTTGGCCTCGACCATTTCCTTCTTGGCGCGGCGGGCCTTGGCCTCGCCGATCGACATGGCGCGGTTGATTTCCTTGATATCGGGCAGGGACAGGAACAGGCCCTTCTCGATGCCGACCAGTTTTTCCTGCTCGCCGACGATCTCGTCCTTGTGCGCGCGCACGCCGGACGACCACTTCTGCTTCTTGCGGATCAGTTCCTCGGTCCAGTCGAGGTCGATTTCATGGCCCGGGAAGGCGCGCAGGAAATCCTTGCGCGGCATCTTCGCGTACTTGACGCAGAGGTCCATGATGATGCGTTCGTGGTTGCGGATGTTTCCGACAACATCGCGCAGCTTCTTGACGAAGCTGTCGATCATGATCGCCGGCAGCTTGAGCTTGAGGAAGCCTTCGGCCATCTGCTCGCGCAGCTTCTGTGCCTTCTTGTCGGCCAGGCCGTACTTTTCCGCGGATTTCTGGAATTTGCCGTAGGCCTGGCGCAGTTCGTCGAGACGGCGCGCCACTTCCTGCGGATCGGGACCGGTTTCGCCCGGACCGGCTTCTTCGCCTTCGGCGCTTTCGTCTTCCTCGTCCTTGCCGGCGGGCGCCGCGGCCGTGTCGTCGGCCTCGAGCATTTCTTCGCTGATGGCAGGCTGCGGTTCTTCCACGTCGGCGAAGCCGGCGATGACTTCGGACAGGCGGCGCTTGCCTTCAATGTGCTGGTCGTATTCCTCGATCAGCAGCTGGATCGACCAGGGGAAGCTGGCCAGCGCGGTCTGCACCGCGTTGAGGCCTTCCTCGATGCGCTTGGCGATGGCGATTTCGCCTTCGCGGGTAAGCAGTTCCACCGTGCCCATTTCGCGCATGTACATGCGCACGGGGTCGGTGGTGCGGCCGACTTCGGCATCGACGGCGGCGAGGATGGCAACGGCTTCCTCGGTCGCGGTTTCGTCGTCGGCGACGGCAGAGGGAGCGTCCTGCGGCAGCATTTCGCCTTCGGGTGCGGTTTCGTGCACCTCGATGCCCATGCCGTTGATCATGCCGATGATGTCTTCGATCTGTTCCGGATCGACGATATCGTCGGGCAGGTGGTCGTTGACTTCGGCGTAGGTCAGGTAGCCCTGCTCGCGCCCCTTCACGATAAGGAGCTTCAGGTCGGACTGCTGGTCCTGGGTGGTGTTCTCAATGGCCATGGGGGCTCGGCTGGAGGCAAAGACTGTCAATTATAGGAAGCCTGTCAAGGAAGGCCCTGGACCTGGCTCGCAGGCATAGCGTGCTGTGGCGTACAGAACGCTCAGGGAACTTCGAGGCGGAAGGTCACGGGGCCGTCGTTGACCAGGTGGACTTGCATATGGGCACCGAAACGCCCGGTTTCCACCCCGGACGAGTGGGTTTTCCGGGCCAATTCGACCAGTCTGTTGAACCAGCGTTCGGCTTCGGCCGGCGCGGCGGCGCGGGTGAAGCTGGGGCGCATGCCCGAATCGGTATCGGCGGCCAGGGTGAACTGCGACACCAGCAGCAGGCCGCCGGCGGTATCGGCCAGCGAACGGTTCATGCGGCCGGCTTCGTCGCCGAACACGCGATAGCCCAGCAGGCGCTGCAGCATGCGTGCCGTCTGCGCCTCGCCGTCGCCGGGCTGTACCGCAACCAGGGCCAGCAGGCCCGGGCCTATGGCGCCGACCGTACTGCCGTCTACGTCGACGCGCGCCGAGCTGACGCGCTGGATCAGGGCGATCATGGCTGGTCCGGGACAATGAGGGGACGCGATGGTGCGAAAGCATGGCCAGCCGGTCAATCCGGCCGGTACCATCGGCGGTTCGCATGTCTACCTCACTCGCCATTCTGTATTTCCTGTTGCGCCTGTCCGGGCGGCTGCCGCTACGCCTGCTGCATGGACTGGGAGCACTGCTGGGCCAGCTGTTCTGGTGGTCCGGCAGCCAGCTGCGCCACCATACCGAGGTGAATCTCGCCCTGGTGAATACGCAATTCGATGCCAGTCAGCGTCAGGCCACGGCGCGCCGCACGCTGCGGGAAACCGGTAAATCGATTACCGAGATCGCCAAAATCTGGGGCGCCGGGCCAGAAACGGCGCTGGCGCTGGTGCGCGAAGTCGATGGTGAAGAACTGTTTCAGGCCGCGCAGGCCTCTGGCCGCGGCCTGATCGTGGCGGCGCCGCACCTGGGTTGCTGGGAGCTGCTGAACTTCTGGCTGTGCAGCCGCACCGACCTGGCCATCGTCTACCGGCCGCCGCGCAACCCGGCGCTGGAACCACTGCTGGTCAAGGCCCGCGGCGCGCTCAAGCCCGAGCAGGTACGCGCCGAAGGTGCCGGCGTGCGCACGTTGTACAAGCGGCTGCAGGCCGGCGGCACCGTCGGCATCCTGCCCGACCAGCAGCCCAAGCAGGGCGACGGCGAGTTCGCGCCGTTCTTCGGCGTACCAGCCCTGACCATGGTGCTGGTGTCGCGCCTGGCCCAGCGCACCGGCGCGACCGTGCTGTTTGCCTTTGCCGAGCGCCTGCCCCGGGGCGGTGGCTATCGCATCCGCTTTCGCGCCGCTCCAGCGGAGATCGGCGCGGAAAACCTGCATACCGCCGTGAGTGCACTGAACCAGGGCGTGGAAGCGTGCGTACGCCTGGCCTTCGAGCAATACCAGTGGCACTACAAGCGTTTCCAGTTCCGCCCCGATCCGCACGAGCCCAATCCGTACTGGCGCGGCTGAGGTGTTCGGGGTCTGCTTGCCGCGACGGTGATGCGGTGACGGCCCCTGTACTGACCGGGTTTCGTCGCGCAGCGCCCTGGCTCACTGCCGTCCGGCAGCGCCCGCAGCATGCGCCGGTTTTTGTTCCGATTGCGATTGCTTATCCATGCCTAACACCATTCCAACGGCCGCCGCGCGCCTGCGCGAGCTGGCCCACTCCGCCACAGCCGGGCTGATCGGCCGCGAACAACTGGCCGAACTCATCGTATTGGCCGCGGTAGCGCAGGAACACTTGCTGATCATCGGCCCGCCCGGCACGGCCAAGAGCGCGGTAGTACGCCGCGTGGCCCGAGCGATCGGCGGGCGCTATTTCGAATACCTCCTTGGCCGCTTCACCGAACCCAGCGAGCTGTTCGGCGCCGTCGACCTGCGCAAGCTGCGCGAGGGCACCGTCGAGACCGACGTCAGCGGCATGCTGCCCGAAGCCGAGGTGGCTTTCCTGGACGAGGTTTTCCTCGGCTCCACCGCCATCCTGAATACCCTGCTCGGCGTACTCAACGAACGCCGCTTCCGCCGCGGTCACACGCATATCGCCTGTCCGCTGCGGGTGTGCGTCGGCGCGGCCAATGCGCTGCCCGAGGACGACTCGCTGGCCGCGTTCGCCGACCGCTTTCTCATTCATGTGTTCATCGATGCGGTGCCCGATCACCAGCTGGAAGCGCTGCTCGCCGGCGGCTGGGCGGCAGAGCAGCAGGCGCCGGGCCATTGCGCCGACCTGGCCGACCTGGACCTGCTCAGCCAGCGCGTGCTGCAGGTGCAGATGGAGGGCGTGCGTCCGGCACTGGCCAATGCGCTACGCCAGCTGCGCGGCGCGGGGCTGAACCTGTCGGACCGGCGCATCGTCAAGGCGCAGCGGCTGATCGCCGCGGCCACGGTACTGGCCGGGCGCGAAGTGGCGCAGGCGCAGGATCTGTGGCCGCTGTTCTATGTACTGCCGACGCGCGAAGCGCAGCTGGCGGCGCAGGATGTACTGCGCGACAGCCTGGCTGCGGCAGCCAATCCGACCTTGCGCGCGGCGGTCGAAGCCGCTTCGCTGCAGCCGCCTTCGCGGATCGCCCGCCTGGCCGAAGCGGCGCAGCACTGCCTCGCCGACGAAGCGATCGAGGCCGGCCGCGTGGAAGCGGTATTGCGCGAGATCGATGCGAATTTCGCCACCGGGGCGCTGCCGGCGGAACTGGCCGCGCTGCGGCGCAAGCTGGCCGTGCTGCTGGCCAATCTGGGATGAACTGGTCGTGGCAGGCCGAAGCCGAACCGCCGCCGGCCCAGGCCGTACTGGCCTCGGGCGCGGCCGCGCGCGAACTGCATCGCCTGGCGATGGCGCGACTGGACCAGGCCGGCACCGACTGGCTGCTGGCGGCGCATGCCGATCTGCTGCTGCTCTGCGGCAGCAGCGACACCTTGCCCTGGTGCGAAGGCGCGATCTATGCCGCGCCGCGGCCGCATTGCCCCAGCCTGTGGCTGCCGACGGCGCAGCGTCCGGAAGTGGCGCTGGACCTGCTGCAGCACGCAATCCAGCAACGCCATGGCCGCCGTGCCTACCTGCTGCTGCCGGCGCCGGCGCAGATCGTGCCGCTGGACCGGCTGCAGCCGGCCAGCGCCGAGCTGCTGGCGGCCATCGCCGCACGCTGGGCCTGAACGTGCAGCACCTGCCTTCGCCGCTACTGCCCTGGCGCCAGTACCTGGCCTGGTTCGACGACGAACTGGCGGCGGCACTGGGCGACCTGCTGCGCCGGCTGCAGCCGCTGCTGGCACCGCTGCACGCGCGGGAAAGCCGGGGCGACGCCATTCCCGACGGCATCGACGACCTGCGCCGGCGCGGCAGCTACGAACGCCTGCTGCTCAGCGAATGGGCGCTGGCCGAGGCCGAACCGGACGAGTTCCTGCGCCGCGCGATTGCCGGTGAACACGTGTTTCTCAGTCCGCGCCTGGTGCGGCCGCGCAGCAGACTGCACATTGTTGCATTGTTCGACAGCGGCCCCGGCCAGCTCGGCGCACCGCGCCTGGTGCAGCTGGCGCTGGCGATACTGCTGGCCCAGCGCGCCGAACGCCTGGGCGCCCAGTTCGGCTGGGGCAGCCTGCAAGGCAGCAGGACAATGCACGGGCTGAGCCAGGCCAGCGATCTGCAACAGCTGCTGACGCAACGCCAATGGCAGACGGCGGACGCCGACATGGCGGCGTTCTGGCGCGTAGAACTGGCGCACTTGCCGCAGGCCCCGGCGGAATGCTGGGTGGTATCCGACCAGCCGCAGGAACTGCCCGCTACGCATACCGTGCAGCTGCGCCGCTGTCTCGACGGCAGCGTCGCGCTGTGCATGGCCAGTGCCCGGGCGCAGCGCGAGGCGGTGCTGCCGCCGCTGCCGCCCCGCGCCGCGGTACGCCTGCTGCGCGGCGAATTCACCGGCGTGGCGGCAGCGCGCAAGGCCGCCGTGAAGTCGGCCGGCCATCGCATTGCGCTGACCCAGCCGCCGCTGCTGGACCGCAGCGGCCAGCGCCTGGCCGTAGCGCTGCTCGGCGGCAACGAATTGCTGCTGGTACAGCTGTCCGACCGCAGCGGCGCCGCGGCAAGCCTGTCGTCGCAGCAATGGCGCCGCAATGCCAGCCTGATCGGCGCTGTCTTCAACGATGGCCGCATCGGCGGCGTGTTGTCTGTCGACGGTCATCTGCGCGGCTGGAAACTCGGCGGTTTCAAGGCCTGGTCGCGCCCCCCGCCGGAGGAATTCAAAGCAGCCACCGGCCAGGGCCGCTGGCTGCGCGGCCTGCTGCAGTCGCCGATCGGCAACGCGCAGGCTGGCAATCGCCTTCTACTGCTCGATCACGCGGGTAACCTGGCCGACTGGACCTCGTCCTGGCCGCGCGGCGCGACAAACCACGCCACGGCGCTGACGCGCCAGGTGCTGGCCCTGCACGATGCAGCAACCGACCAGGCCATCGTGGCGATCGCCGGCGCCGGACAGATCGAACTGCAGCACATCCCGCTGCAGGGGCCGCGCAAACTGCTGGCACGCACCTCGACCGTGCATGCGGCCGACACGGCCTTCCTGGCCGGGCGGCTGGAGGACGACGGCTGGAACGGC
This sequence comes from Tahibacter aquaticus, assembly GCF_004363655.1. Classification (GTDB taxonomy): domain Bacteria; phylum Pseudomonadota; class Gammaproteobacteria; order Xanthomonadales; family Rhodanobacteraceae; genus Tahibacter; species Tahibacter aquaticus. The sequence goes on along the minus strand of NZ_SNZH01000008.1, from coordinate 180,567 downwards.
AGCTGCGCCTACGCAAGCCTGCGCGGCAGCAACGGCCCATCGCACTGGAAATTGCTGCATTATGCAAAAGGCAAATTCCAACCGGGCGAAGCGAGCACGCCCGAGCAGGTACGCATCGTCGGCCTGGCGGTCAACCCGCAGGCGCCGCAGACCTACGCGCCGCTGGGGCTGGATGCGTCCCGGCGCCGCCTGCACGTGTATACGCCGCAGGCGCAGGAGATTCATCTGTCCGACGTGGAGATCCAGCATGCCGCGTTATCGGACAACGGCGAACGCGTAGCCCTGATCAATGCCCGGCGCGAGCTGCTGCTGATCGACGTGGCCTCGCAGCGCCTGCTGCTGCACCTGGGCAGCGACGCATGAACAGCCCGGTACGCCAGCCGCTATGGCAGGGCCACCAGCGCGTGGCGGCATTGTGGTTCGATGCGCAGTTGTATACCGCAGCGCAGCGCGAACAGCTGCTGCTGGCCGCCTGGCAGCCGCGGGCCCAGGCGCTGCGCTTGAACGCGGGCGACCTGCTCTGCTTTGCCCAGCCACACTGGCGCGATTGCGCCCAGGGCCAGGGCCTGCCGCTGTGCCGCGTCGACGGCACCCTGCTCAGCGGACCGCTGCGCGACGACGAACGCCGCAGGCTCGCCGGAGCCGACCTCGGTCTGATCGGCGGCGCCCAGGTACAGGCATTGCGCCTGAGCGACGGCGTGCCGCTGGATCTGTCGCGGCATATCGCATTGAACGACTACGCCCTGCACGAAACCTTCGAATTCGCACCGGCGCCGCGGGAACGCACGCCGCCGCCGATGGGCAAGGCGCTGCGCGACATCCTCGACAAGAAAATTCCGCCGCCCAGCGCCGGCGTGCAGAAATTCTTCCAGTCCCTGCGGCAGCGCCAGTCCGCCCATGCGCCGCGCAGGCCCGGCCTGCTGCAACGCGCGCTGGGCTGGCTGGCGCGCACCGCCTCAGACACCGCCACCCCGCCGCACGATGGCGGCGCGCTGGCACAGCGGCGCAGCAAGTCAGTGCCCCAGGCCTGGCGCCACTGGCTGGCAAAGATGGCGACGCTGAGCGGCGCGGCCCGCCTGGTCGGCTGGCGCCAGGGCATCTATCTGCGCCGCCTGCTGGACCTGTTCGACAGGCAAGACCTGGACGAAGCGCTGCGCCATGCCCTGCCGCTGGACGGCAAGGCCGACGCATCGCTGGGCCAGTCGTTCGGCGCGCCGGGACGGCGGACGGAATTGAGCCTGAGCAGCGGCCTGGGCGCGAGTACCGGCATCGGCCTGCCGGCGCAGCTGCGCGAACACCTGCGCCAGCTCTACCGCCAGGCGTTCCAGCGCCTGGACCGCGCCGGCCGCGTCGACGAAGCTGTATTCGTACTGGCCGAGCTGCTGAACGCGCGCCAGGAAGCGCTGGACTATCTGCTGCGCCACGACCGCGCCGTGCAGGCAGCGGAACTCGCGCTGGGCTGGGACATGCCGGCGGGCAGCATCGTGCGGCTGTTGCTGCTGGCCGGCGACACGCGCCGCGCGCTGCTGGTGGCGCGGCGCGACAACGCGTTCGCCGACGCGGTGGCGCTGCTGCAGGACAGCCATGCGGAACTGGCCGGCGAACTGCGCCGCGAATGGGGCCGCAGCCTGGTCGTGCGTGGCGAATGGCTGCTCGCCGTGGATGCGGTCTGGCCGCTGGCCGACATGCACGACGAAGCCACGCGCTGGCTGACCGCCGCCGAAGCCGCCGGTGCCGTATTCGGCGCGCGCGCCCTGGTACAGCGCGCCATCGTGCTGCCCGATTCGCTGGCCCGGCAGGCGGCACGGCTGGATACGCTGGCCGACCCGGCCAGCGCGCCGGCCGAACGTGCCGCTGTTGCGCAGATGCTGCTGGCATCGCCGCAACAGAACGAAGCCTTGAGTCGGCTGACTGCGCTGCTGCTGCCGGCGCTGGCTGCCGATCGTGCACAAAACCAGAATTCCCTGAGTGGAAAAGAGCTGGACCGGCTGCGTACGCGCGCCCGCGACCGCGTGCTCGACGCCGATCTGCCGGGCTGGCAGCTGCCGCATGCGGGCACTGTCCAGCCACTGCTGAAACGCAAGAGGCCACTGCTGGTGCAGCCGCCTGCCGCCGGCCTGCACGGCATCAGCGACGCAGCGTTCCTCGCGCCCGGGCGTTATCTGGTCGCCCTCGGCGAAATCGGCGCCGCCGTGGTCGATGCCAGCGGCCAGACCCTGCAGCGCTATGCGGTGCCGGCGCATGACCTGGTGATGGCCGACAACGGCCGTGTCGCCCTGGCCGTTGCCCGGCGCGAGAACCGCATGCGCGTGACCCGGCTGGACCTGGTCAACCAGCGCATGAGCGACCTGGGCGAGCTGCCGCTGCAACGCTTCAACCGGCGTTTCGACGGCCTGCGCTGGAGCGTCTGCAGCAGCCGCGAGATCCAGCAGCTGGATACCGCCAACAGCGAGCTGAACGTGCTGTGGCAGGTGGAAACGCCGGGCCTGATCGGCGTGGTCAGCTTCGACGGCGACAACGAAAGCTACCTCGTGCACACGCCGCAGGGTTTCGAGCACTGGTGCTACGAAGGAACGCAGCGGCGCCTGGCAGTGCGCCAGCGCGTCGATCCCGATCCACAGCAGCAACCGCTGCTGTTCCGCCGCGCAGTGCGGCAAGCCGCGCTGGAGCGCGATAGCCAGGGCGCACTGCAGCTGCGCTACACGAACTGCCCGGCGCCGCCTGCACCGGCAACCTTCGCCCTGACCGACCCGCTGGCCGCGGTATCGCATTGCGCCAACCTGCTGCTCGACAGCATGGTGCTGGCCGCACTGAGCGGCGGCGAGGCGCTGCACTACCGGATCTTCCGCTTCGACGATCCGCAATGCGTGCTGCAGCTGGACTGGCCGGGCCCCACCGCCCAGGTCTGCCATCGCGGCGCGCAGCTGCTCTGGGTCGATGGCCGCGGCCGCCTGCTGCATCTGGACATGGATACGCAACAGGTCTGTTCCTTTTCCCTGCGCTGAGCGGGGCCAGGAATCCTCGGACCTGCGCCCGCTCCCTGCGTGCAGACGTTTCGACGGCGGTCGTGGCGCTGGCGCAGCGGAAAAGTGACGCGGTACTGAGGAATTCTTTCCCTACCCCCTGAATGCGGGGTACGGAACTGCGTCACATATTTCTACCATTCCCTGCATACGGCAGCGTTTCGCAATCGAGCGCTGCTGCTCACAGGGGAAATCCGATGGCTATGCCACTGAGCCTGCCGGCCAACCGGCCGCAACGGGCGTTGTCGCGCCGAATCCGCCGCGCCATGGGTGCCTTGCTGCTGCTCGCCGCTGCGGCGCTGGCCGTGTATGCCGTTGCCGGCCTGCGCGAGCCGCGCGGCGACAGCGAGGCCATCGGCACGCAGACGCGCTTCGACTACGTGGCGGTATTTGCTGCCGGTACCAGCGCCGCCCAGGTCGAACACTGGCGCGCCCAGGTGCTGCGCGTCCACGAAAGCGCCTGCCTGCAGCGGCATGCCTGCATTGCCCGCAGCCTGCGCGCGGCCGAACTCGGGCCGCAGCGCCAGTTCGCCCTGGCCTTCGACCTTATGCACGACGCGCCGCCGAACGAGCGTGCCGCCCTGCTCGCCGCGGCGCAGCAGGCCATACCGGGTGTGCGCCTGGTGGCCGGCAGCAGCCTGGCCCGGGCCGTCGACTGAATTCCTTGTGTTCCCTAACGCCGCCAGCGCGGCCCGTGTTTCTGGAGATGTCATGCGTAACCGCTTTCGCCTGATTGCCGCCGTTTCCCTGCTGGTCTGCGCCAGCGCCAGCGAGGCCGTGTTTACCAACGGCGGCTTCGAACAAAACAGTTTCGCCGGCTGGACCCTGGGCGGCGGCACCAATCCCGGCCTGGCCGGCGCTCCGCCCTTCACCGGCGCCAGCGTGCAGATCAACCCAGGCGCCACCGGTCCGGCCAGCCTGGTCGGCGCCACCGCCGATCCGCGCGCACCGGGCATCGTCCTGCCCCGCGTCGGCCGCTATACCGCCAAGATCAACGACGAAGGCACCAACGCCATCGTCACCACGCTGCGCCAGACCGACACCGTCACCGCGGCCGACATCGATCCGGCCGACGGCCTGCCGCACCTGCGCTTCTCGTTCGCACCGGTGCTGGACGATCCGTCGCACTCGCCGGAAGAACAGCCGTACTTCTACGTCGTGGTGCGCAACGTCGCCGACAACAGCGTGCTGTTCGAACAGTTCGCCTATTCCGGCCAGCCCGGCGTCACCTTCCAGCAGGGCACGGGTACGTGGAAATTTCTCCCTTTCCAGAATGTCGATGCGGTGCTGCCGGCCGGCACGGTCGGCCAGCAGATCGAACTGACCGTGATCGGCGCCGACTGCTCGCTCGGCGGCCACGCCGGCTATGTCTACGTGGACGGCTTCGGCTCGGCCCAGGTCGGCGGCGGCGCGGGCACGGGCACGCCGGCGGTGCCGGTGCCGGCACTGGATCGGCTGGGCATGCTGCTGATGGCGCTGCTGCTGGCCGGCTGCGGCTTGTTCAGCTGGCGCCGCGCCTGAGCAACGACGGCTGAAGCCGCGGCCGCGCCGCGGTTTCAGTAATTGACCAAGCCGCGCCGGGTGGCTTCCAGCGCGGCCTCGGCGCGCGAATTCACGCTGAGCTTGCGGTAGATCGCCTTGAGATAGCCGGCCACGGTATGCCGCGACAGATCGAGCAGGCCTGCCGCCTCGGCCAGGGTCAGGCCCTTGGCGATCAGGCGCAGCACATCGGTCTCGCGCGCCGTCAGCACTTCTGCGGCGGCAATCGGCGCGGGCTGCGGCAAGGGCTGGAAATGGCGCAGCAGGCGCCGCGCGATCGATGGCGACAGCGGCGGCTGGCCGGCCGCGATGCCGCGCAGCATCTCGGCCAGTGCCTCGTGCGACTGGTCCTTCAGCACATAGCCTTCGGCGCCGGCGCGCAGGGCCGGAAACAGGTGCGCGTCGTCATCGAACACGGTGGCGACGATGCACAGGGTCTGCGCCGATTTCGCGCGCAAGGCTTCGATCAGCTGCACGCCGCTGCCGTCGGGCAGGCCCAGGTCGATCAGGGCCAGCGGTGGCGGCGGATCAATCAGGCCCAGGCCTTCGGCCAGGTTGCTGGCCTGCTGAACCTCGATACCGGGAAAGGCCAGATCGAGCGCACGCCCCAGCCAGGCGCGGCTGCCGGCGAGATCGTCCACGACCAGGGCGCGTTGCGGCATCGTCATGCGCCTATCCTGCCGCGGCGGGCAGCGGAAACACCAGCACCACCTTGGTGCCGCCGGCGGTGCCTTCGGTCCAGCGGATGTCGCCGTCCAGTTCCTGTGCGCGCTGGCGCATGCCCTGCGTGCCGCGGCCTTCGCCGACGCGGCGGTGGCCGTCGTCGGTCAGCTCCAGGCGCAGTTCGTTGCCGCGGCAGGCGACGCGCACGCGCAGCGACGCCGCCTGGGCATGGCGTATCGCATTGCTGATCGCCTCACGCACGATGCGGTGCAGATGCAACGACTGCTCGCTGCGCAGGGGCGGATCGGGCAGCTCGCCGCTCTCCACCCAGTTCAGTTCCATCTGAGCCGCGGCCAGGCGCTGGCGTGCCTCGCTGCGGATATCCGCCAGCACGTCGCCCAGGGTGCCCGGCGTGCCGCGGGAACGGCTGACCGTGTCGCGCAGATCCTGCAGCAGCGCGCGCGCCTGGTCGGCCTGCTGCGGCGTGGTCGCGCCATGGATCAGCCCGAGCAGCTTGGCGCCCAGGTCGTCGTGCAGGTCGTGGTAGATGCGCTCGCGCTCCTGCGCGGCGGCCTGTTCGCCGATCTCGCGTTCGCGCGCACTGCGCTCGCGTTCCAGCGCGCGCAGGGTGGACTGGTGTGCACGCCGCTCGCGCCGCCAGCTGAGCGCCAGCGCAAACAGCAGCCCGCCGAACAGCGCCAGCAGCGCCGCCGTCACGAGGCCTTGACCGGGTCCAGCGCCGCCGCCCTGGCGTGTTCGCCGAGCTGGCGGTAGACCGCCGCAAGACGGCTGGCCGCGGTACGGGTGCGCTCGTGGGCCGGACCGAATTTCTGCGCCAGCGCCGCGTGCGCGCCTTCCAGCACGGCGCGCGCCTCCTGCCAGCGCCCCAGCTGGGCCAGGCACTCGCCGCGGTTGCTGGCGAAGATGGCGAAATACGGATGGCCGGCAGGCAGGTTGGCCTGCATCCATTTATCCAATGCGTCGAATTCCACCAGCGCATCGGCCGGACGCTTCTGCTTGAGCAGCAGCATGGCCAGGTTATTGCGCGGCCCTATCGCCTCGGCATTGGCCGGGCCGCCGTCGCGGCTCTGCGCCGCAACGACGCGGCGCAGCTCGGCCTCGGCTTCGGCCAGGCGGCCCTGGTCTTCCAGCGCATAGGCCAGCACGTTGCGCGCGAGCAGATTGTTCGGCGTGCTGTCCTCGCCGCGCAGGCGGCGCGCTTCCAGCACGTCGTGGATCAGCGCAATGCCCGCATCCAGCTCGCCGCGGCGTACCTGGAACGAGGCCAGCGCCTGCATGGCGTTGGTGGTTTCCGGATGGGCCGCGCCAAGTACACGCGTGCGCACTTCCAGCACGCCACGGAATTCCGCCTCGGCCGCGGCATCGTCATTTTTCAGTTCGTACAGGGCGCCGAGCAGGCTGCGCGTCTTCAAGGTCTGCGGATGCTCGGCACCGCCCTTGGCCAGGTGTGCGGCCAGGGTGGCCTGGGCCAGGGCGATGGCTTCGTCGTAGCGGCCGGCCAGGCGCAGGGTGGAGCCGAGGTTCTGGCTGATCGCCAGGCTCAGGGCATGGCTTTCGCCCAGTTGCGTCTGCGCATCCTTGAGCAGGGGCCGCAGCAGCTCTTCCGCCACTGCCGACTTGCCCTGGGCGAGCAGGCCTTCGGCCTGGGCCAGGCGCGCGTCGATCGCGATGGATTTTTCCAGAGGTGGATCTGTGCGCTGCAGCAGCGGCAGCAGCAGCGCATCGGCCGCGGCGTACTTCTGCTGCGTATACAGTGCGCGCGCCTGGCCGACCTGCAAGGCATCGCGCAGCGCCAGAGGCGCGGCGGGATCCAGCGACTGCAGGGACTGGCCGAACAGCTGTTCCGCGCGCGCCGTCTCGCCCAGGCGCAGCAGGCTGGTGGCCAGGGTCAGGCTGACCCGTGCCGCCGCCAGCGGCGGCAGGCCGGCCTGGCCCAGTTCAGCCTGGGCGGCATCGAGCACACTGCGCACGGTCAGGTCGTTCTGGCTGCGCTCGGGATCGGCGCTGACCAGCATGCGTTCGAGAAAGCCGTTGACCGCGCCGGCTTCCGCCGCGCGTGCCTCGGCTTCGCGCCGCGCCGCCGCTTCGGACCAGGCCAGGCGCAGCGACACCACGCTGGCCGCGACCAGTGCCAGCAGGCTGAATGCCGCAGCGGCACTGGCCAGGCGATGGCGGCGCACGAAGCGCGCGAGCAGATAGCCCAGGGTCGGCGGCCTGGCTTCCACCGGCCGGTGCGCGCGTACCCGCTCCAGGTCGGCAGCGAATTCCGCGGCCGAGCTGTAGCGCTGCGCCGGCTCGCCCGCCAGCGCCTTCATTACCACCGTCTCCAGATCGCCGCGCGCCGCGGCGGCCAGGCGGCCCAGCGGCTCGGGCGCCTGGTGGCGCACGATGTCGATGGCCTCGAAAAGTGTAGACGTGGACAACTGCGGATGCGGCAGGCGCCCGCCGATCAGCTCGTAGGCGATGCAGCCGAGCGCATAGACATCGCTGCGCGCATCCACCTGGGCGCTGTGGCCGGACAGCTGCTCCGGGCTCATGTACGGCACGGTGCCCAGCACCTGGCCCAGCTGGGTGACATCGCGCGACCAGCCGTCGGCCAGGCGGGCAATGCCGAAATCCAGCACCTTGGGCTGGCCGTCGTCGTCGACCAGGATATTGCCCGGCTTGAGATCGCGGTGGATCACGCCGCGGCCATGGGCGAAATGCACCGCACGGCAGACGTCGATCAGCAGGCGCAGGCGCGCATCCAGGTCGAGATGGCGTTCGCGCGCATGGCGCAGCAGATCGTGGCCGCGCACGTATTCCAGCGCCAGCCAGGGCGGACCGCCGGCCTCGCTGGAAGCGTCGCTGGCCGCGTACAGGCGCGCAATGCCCGGGTGTTCCAGCTGCGCCAGCATTTCCACTTCGCGGCGAAAGCGGCTCAGCGCCGAACTGCCCAGCGCCTGCAGCACTTTCAGTGCCACCTCGCGCGGCGGCTGTGCTTCGCGCGCACGGTAGACGCGGCCCATGGCGCCTTCGCCGAGCAGGCCGAGAATCTCGTACGGCCCTATGCGCAGCGGCAATGCCTCGCCGGCACTGCCAGCGGTCACATCGGCCTGTGTGGTGAGGTGAGCAGAGTCGCGCATGCGCAGATCCTCGGACGCGTCAATCCTCGCGCGCGCCAGCCTTCACATCCACGCCCAGGTCGCGCAGCTTGCGATACAGATGCGTGCGTTCCATGCCGACCAGCTTGGCCAGCTTGCCCACGCTGCCGCCGGTTTCCTGCAGCTGGCGCAGCAGATAGACGCGCTCGAACTGCTCGCGCGCCTCGCGCAGGGGCAGGCCGTAGTCGATGTCGAAACCTTCGCCGCGCAGCGCTACCGGCCGCGCCGCCGGCGCACTGCCGCTCAGCGCCTGCTCGACTTCGGCCAGGTCGACCTCGGGCGCCGCGCCGAGAATCAGCAGGCGCTGCACCAGGTTGCGCAGCTCGCGCTGGTTGCCCGGCCAGGTGTAGTTGCGCAGGCGGTTCTGTACCGACACCGGGAAGATGCGATAAGGCAACTTATCCCGATTGGAAAAAAAGTCGGCGTAGTACTGCAGCAGTTCCGGCACATCCTCGACGCGCTCGCGCAGCGCCGGCACGGCCAGCGGCACCACCTTGAGCTGGTAGAACAGCTCTTCGCGGAAACGCCCGGCGGCGACCAGACTGTCCAGGTCCTGCGCCGTGGCGGCAATCACGCGCACGTCGAGGCCTACCGGTTCGCGCCCGCCGCAGCGGATCAGTGCGCGCCGCTCCAGCGTGGAAGACAGGCGCAGCTGCAGTTCCGCATCCAGCTCGGCCACTTCGTCCAGGTACAAGGTGCCGCCGTTGGCCTGTTCCAGCAGGCCCAGCTGCACCGCACCGGTCTCTTCCGAGCCGAACAGGGTCTGCGCGGCGTGGTCGCGCGCGATCGAACCCGAGGCAACCGTGATGAACGGGCCGCTGCGGCGCGCGCTTTTCTCGTGCAGCCAGCGCGCCAGCGATTCCTTGCCGCTGCCCGCCTCGCCGCTGAGCAGCAGCCAGGTATCGTGCGCGGCCAGGCGTTCCAGCTGGGTGCGCAGCGACTGCATCACGCGGGAAGAACCGACCGGTTCCAGCGGTACCGGCACCTGCCGCTTGAGTCCTTCGTTCTCGCGCTTGAGCCGGCTGGCTTCCAGCGCGCGTTCCACCGTCAGCAGCAGCTTGGCCAGCGACAGCGGCTTCTCGACAAAATCGTAGGCGCCCAGGCGCGTTGCCTCGACCGCGGTTTCCACCGTGCCGTGGCCGGATATCATGATCACCGGACAGGACAGGCTGCCGCGCTCGGACCACTCCCGCAGCAGGCTGATGCCGTCCGTGCCAGGCATCCAGATGTCGAGCAGAATCGCGTCCGGCCGGATCTGGCGCCGCACCTCCCGCGCCGCCGCGGCGTTTTCCGCCACGCTGACCTGGTAACCCTCGTCCTGCAGAATGTCCTGTACCAGGCTGCGGATGTCGGGTTCATCGTCGACAACCAGAATATGACCCGATGCCATTGCCCGCCCCCTGTGGCAAAAATGCGACGGTGCAGCATACCCCAAGTCTTCCGTGCGCCGAGTGGGAGTCCGGTTAAGCCGGCGGATCCAGCCGGCCGATTCCATTCGAGCGATTCACGTCGGCGATCGTCGAAGTTCGCAGACCACCCGGTAAAGTTGAGAATCATTCGCATTTGAGGTAATTTCGCCCGCTTCCTGCCCCAGCCGATTCCGCCCGGGCCACTACCCAGGGGCATCACCATGAAATCGCTTTCGCTGTGCGCGGGCGCACTGCTGGCATTCGCCGTTTCCGCCGTGCAGGCACATACGCCATACCTGGCTCCGGCCAGCTTCGAACCGATGAACGGCGATCTGGTCACGCTCGACGCCGCCTTCGGCGAACACTTTTTCGTGCCTGAAGTCGTGTTCGACAACAGCGAGTTCGTCGTCATCGATCCGGCCGGCAAGACATCGCCGGTCGATACCGTGCAGCGCCTGAAGACCCGCGCCGTGGTCGAGCACACGCTCGACGGCAAAGGCACCTACCGCTTCAGCAGCGGCCGCCGTCTCGGCGCGGTATTCCGCACCTGGGAACTCGACGGCAAGAAGGAAAGCACGCGCGACCCGGCCAAGGCCCTGCCGGCCGGGGCCACGCTGCTGGCCCACTACCAGTCGGTCAGCCTGGCCGAAGCCTATGTCACGCTCGGTGCGCCGTCGCCGGCCGCGCTGAAGCCGTATGCGAGCGGGCTGGAACTCGTTCCCGTCAGCCATCCCAGCGATCTGTACACGGGCGAAAAATTCGATTTCGCCGTGCACTTCGACGGCAAGCCGCTGGCCAACCAGCTGGTGGAGATTTTCCCCGCCAGCAACGACGCGGCAAGCAAGAAAGCCGCTGCCTCGCTGACTACCGGCGCTGACGGCAAGGCCAGCTTTGCCCTGCCCAGGGCCGGTACCTGGCTCGCATTGATCCGCTATCGCGGCAAGGCACCGGCCGGCGCGACGGCGCCCGAATACGGCTTCAACTACACGTTGAGCTTCCGTGTACTCGAACAGTGATCGAACCCAGCGCCCGCGGAGCAGCAGCATGAAAAAGCACCTGATCACCGCCCTCGCCTGTGCGAGCGCCACCCTTGCCACGGCATCGATCGCCGCCGACAAGCCCAGCACGGCCACTCACGAAAACGGCGCCCAGGCCACGGCGTTCTTCATCGAGCAATACGACAGCAACGGCGACGGCAAGGTCGACGCGGCGGAATTCGCCAGTTTCCGCCAGGTGCGCTATGCCGAAACCGACGCGAACAAGGATGGCCAGGTCGACCTCGACGAATACGTCAGCGAATACGCGGGCCGGCACGACCGCGAACTCGACCACGCGCGCAAGGGCCAGGTCGAGCAGACGCAGACGCGCTTTCGCTCCGTCGACAAGGACGCCGACGGCTTTATCAGCCGGGCCGAGTTCGACGCCTCCGGCGAACGCGGCTTTGTACATATCGATACCAACAAGGACGGCAAGGTAGACGCCGCCGACGCCGAACCGGCACGCCCCGCGCAGCCGGCCGCAACGACCGCAAAGGCCAATGCGAAGCCGCCGCGCCGCGATGTGCTGAAGATGCCGAGCACGCATACCCGTGCCGGCCTGCTGGAGATCTACGACGCCGACGGCGACGGTGCCGTGACGCGGACGGAATTCGACCGCCAGCGCGGCGAAGCCTTCGCGCGTACCGATGCCAGCCACGACGGCCGCATCGATGCCGAGGAATACCAGAGTGAGTTCGAGGACCGGCTGGACCGCCAGATCGCGAAGAACCGCGAGGCCTCGAACAAGCAGTCCGGCGTGCGCTTCAAGGCGCTGGACACGAACGCCGACGACAAGATCGGCGCGGCCGAATACACCGCCTCGGGCCAGCGCATGTTCGACCGCCTCGACACCGCCAGGGACGGCGTGGTCAGCCGCGACGATCCACCGCCGCCGCCGCGCGAGCCCGGCAGCGAGAGCAAGGATGCCGCCGCAAGCCGCGAGAAAGCCGCTTCACCGCGATAAGCCGCCTATAGCGAGCAAAACCGGAAAACCGTCGCCGCGCGCACCGCACACCTGCGTGCGGCGTCTTGCCCTGCCGCGTCCCATCCAGAGGAATTTTCCGTGACCCATGCCTTATACGGCGTGCTGCTGGCGCTCGCGCTTTTTTCGGGCAGCGCCGGCGCCGCGCCACCGGCGCACTACCCGCGCGAGAACGTGCTGGGCACTTCGTTCGACATGCAAGTAGCCGGTGCACCGCCGGCACAGGCCGATGCGGCGGCCGCGGCCGCGCTGGCCGAGATCGCGCGGCTGGATGCAGTACTCAGCGTCTGGCAGGAGAACAGCGAACTGGCACGCTTCAATCGCAGCGAAGGCGCACAGGACGTGTCGACCGAACTGCGCCATGTGCTGCGCCTGTGCGAGCGCTGGCGCGCAGCAACGGCGAATGCATTCAGCTGCCGCCTCGGTGAACTATTGAATACGTGGCGTTCCGCTGAAACTACACAAGTTCCTCCCGACCGCGCCGCACTGCGCAAGCTCGCCGGCGACATCCAGCGCACCCGGTTCGATGCCGGCGGCGATGCGCCGCTGCAACGCCCGCCAGGGCTGCAGTTCGAGACCGACGGCCTGGCCAAGGGCTGGATCATCGACCAGGCCTTGCACAAGGCGCGTGCCGCGGCACCGGCGGCGAGCGGCATCAAGATCGACATCGGCGGCGACGCGTTCTACTGGGGCGAAGCGCAAGCGGGCAAGCCCTGGCGCGTCGGCATCGCCGATCCGCTCATGCCGCGCGACAACGGCGGCACCATTGCCACGCTGGAATTGCGCTCGCGCGCAATCGCTGCCAGCGGCCACACCAGCCGCGGCGTGGACATTGCGCGCAAGCACTACAGCCATATCCTCACGCCGCGCGACGGCTGGCCGGTGGCCTATGCGCCGTCGTCCGTCGTCGTCGCTCCGGATGCCGCCACGGCCGATGCACTGGCCACGGCATTGACCGTGCTGCCGATACGCGAAGGCCTCGACCTGGTGGAAAAGCTGGACAATGTGGAGGCACTGATCGTGGCCGAATCCGGCGCGCGTTTCGCCTCGTCGGGCTGGCACGCTCTGCTCAGCGCCGACACACGCAGCGAACCGGCCTGGCCGGCGGGTTTTTCCTTCACCCTCGACTACGAGATTCCCCGCATCGATGCGGCCGACTACACGCGGCCTTATCTGGCGATCTGGATCGCCGCCGCCGACGGCACGGCCCTGAGCCAGCTGCTCGTACTGGGCGACAACACGCGCTGGCTGCAGCTGCTGCCGCAGTGGTGGCGCCGGCACGGCCGCGCCAACGAGGCCAGCCTGAGCGGCATCGCCCGCGCCACGCGCAAGGCCGGCCGCTATTCGCTGGACTGGAACGGCCGCGACGACCAGGGCCGCGCCCTGCCCGCGGGCAACTACGTCGTGCATATCGAAGCCGCGCGCGAACACGGCGCACACGAGACGCTGCAACTGCCCTTCACTTTGTCGAACGTGCCGTTCCAGGCCACCCGCCAGGGCCAGAGCGAGATCGGCCGCGTCAGCCTGCAACTGGGCGCCGCCCGCACCCCTTGAGCCACATCCACCCAGCAAGGCACCGGCGTCCGCGCCGGCTGCTCCGCAGCCAGGGGAAGCCTGTCGCCGAACGGCGGCCGGGCCGAGCATTTTTTCCATTGTTGCGGAGTACACCCATGAAACGACCCCATCCTGTCTGCACCCGTTCGCTGCTGGCGCTCGCCGTCGCGGCGAGCCTGGCCGCATCGACCAGCCCTGCGGCGGCACTCGCCGGGCCGGAACCCGGGCCCGCCGCCAGCGCACTGACTACCGTGCATGTGGAAGCCGATGTGGCCAAGGCCCAGTCGGCGACCAACAACGTCAAGCTCATCGGCGCGCGGCAACTCGACGACGAGAACGCGCAGAATTTCGACGATGCCGTGCGCTATATCCCCGGCGTCAGCGTGATCGACATCGGCCGCTTCGGCGCCAACGGCTTCACTATCCGCGGCCTGGAAAGCGACCGCGTCGCGATCACGGTCGATGGCCTGGGCCTGGGCGATTCGCTGGACCCGGCCAGCTACCAGCCCTACGATTTCTTCCGCTCCACCCGCGGCGGCGTCGACATCGATGCACTGAAGTCGGTAGAAATCATCAAGGGTGCCGATTCCATCACCGCCGGCAGCGGCTCGCTCGGCGGCGCAGTGGTACTGGTGACCAAGGATGCTGCCGACTACCTGGCCGACACGGGCAACGACACCTTCGCCAGCGTCAAGGCCGGCTATTCCAGCGACAGCGAGGAAACCCTGGCTTCGGCAACCCTGGCCAACCGCAGCGGCAGGGTCGAATCGCTGCTGGTGCTGACGCGCCGGGAAGGCCATGAGCGCGCGTCGTTCGACGATGCGCCCGCCCAGACCGGGCCGGGCCGGCGCACGCCCGACCCGCTCACACGCACGAGCGACAACCTGCTGGCCAAGGTCGATTTCGTGCTCGGCGACGCACATCGCCTGGGCCTGATCGCCGAGATCGCCGATTCGACCGTCGACAGTGAAGCATTGTCGCGGCTGGACGCGAGCTACCACGTGCGCACCGGCCACGACAAATCCGACCGCGACCGCTACGGCGTCAAATACGAATGGAAAGCCGGCAACCGCCTGTTCGATACGGTGGAATGGCGCTACGACCAGCAGAAGCAGGACAGCAGCGGGCTGACCTACATGCTGTTCAACTCTTCCACCTGTCCACAAAGCGTGCGCCCCTGCGACCGCACCGAAGACCGCTACTACCGCCAGCAGCTGGATGCGACGAACATCCATTTCGACAAGGTGTTCGACAGCGGCGGCACCCGCCACACCCTGCTCTACGGCGCCGGCTACCAGGTGCGTGATGCCGATTTCTCCTCGGTCGATACGCGTTATGTCGGCCAGACCGGCCAGGTGACCCTGGTCGAAGTCGATCCGGATTTCGTGCCCAAGACCGACGTGAGCAACTGGAACCTCTACGCACGCGAGCGCATCGCCATTGCCGGCGGCCGCTTCGGCCTCAGCGCCGGCCTGCGCTACGACAACTACGACTACAAGCCCAGACCCGATACGCACTACCAGGACCCCAGCGGCACGGTCGGCGACGTCAGCTTCGCCGTGCCAACCTGGCAGCTCGGCGCCGATTTCAAGATCGCGCCAGAACACACGCTGTGGGCACAGATCGGCCGCGGCTTCCGCGCGCCGACGGTCGAGGACTTGTACTACGCCACCAGCACCACGCCAGGCATCGTCGATGCGACCGGCCAGGAAGTCGACCTGTGGGATTCGGTCGCCAATCCCGACCTGCAGGCGGAAAAAAGCCTGAATACCGAGATCGGCTGGCGCTGGCAGGGCGACGGCCATCTGCTCGGCGTGTCGGTCTACCGCGACCGCTATTCGAACTTCATCGAATACGTCACGCGCGTGCGCAACCCGGGCACCGGCTATCGCGTCTGCAATGCGGCCGGCACCACGTGTACGGTGGAATATGGCGACGAATACACCACACCGGCGAATGCCGGCCGCGTCATCGTCACGGGTGTGGAACTGGAAGGACGCTGGCTGCTCAATCGTGACCTGAGCCTGCGTTTTGCCTATTCGTATAACGAAGGCGAGAAACAGAACGGCGATCCACTGGCCAGCATCGTGCCGGCTTCAGGCGTGCTCGGCCTGCGCTACGACGCACCGTCGCGGCGCTGGAACCTGACCGGCAACCTCACCCATTCGGCGGCAAAGCAACGCGGCGACGCGGTGGAAACTGCAGCCAACGGCACCGTCACGCCCAGCTCGGCCTACCTGAGCGACCGCTTCACCGTGCTGGACATACTCGCTTCCGTATACCTGACGGAAAAGCTCAAGTTCAATGCCGGCATCTACAACCTGCTGGACGAAGAATATTTCCGCTGGCAGCGCGTGCGCTTCGTCACCAATGGCTCGGGCGGCGTCCGCGGCGGTGTGCGCGGCGACGGCATCGACCGCTACAGCGAACCCGGACGCAATGTGCGGGTGTCGCTGGCTTACGCGTTCTGAGTAGCGTGCCGATGGCCGCAGCCTGCGGCCATCGGCAGCACACCTTGCTGTGTCTATCTATTGCAGGCGCAGGGCGAGTTGAAGCACTTGATTACCTGGGTCTTGCACAGCGTCAGCGCTATCGACGCTTCCGCGCCGGCGGCGGCGGCGGCGCCCAGTCCTTTCGGAAAATATTTGGGGTCCAGGCCGCCGAGATCCGCACTGCCGGACGGGTCGCCGCAAACGCCGCCGATGGCAGCATCCGGCAGATGCCGCATCTTCACCCTGCCGCGCAGCCCGCCGACTGCCACGCCGCTGATACTCAGTTCGCAGGACGTGCCGCCATCCATGTCCTTGCCGCACCAGTTGCCCCATTCGGCGTCTGCGCCGACACCGGCGGAGACGCCGGCGCCGATGCCGAAGCGCAGGCAATACTTGAACGTGATGCAGACCTCGCCGGTGAACTGGTTCTGCACCACGCCCAGTCCGAGCACGGCGCCAACCGGGCCGACCATGCCGGTGAACGCACCACTGCCGCCCAGCCAGAGCGCGCCCTGTTTGGTGTCCTTGTCGCAATCGCAATGGGCCTTGGACAGCAGCCCTTCCGGATCGATAAAGCGGAACGGATTGGCATTCGCATACGAATACGGATTCGGATCGCCGTACTGGCGCATCGGATCCCATTCCAGATAGCGCCCGGTGGCCGGCTGGTAGCTGCGATGCCAGTTGTAGTTGATGCCGGTTTCCGTATCGCGGTACTGGCCCGGGTAGCGCAGCGGATTGTCCACGCCCGCCTGGGCTTCGATGATTTCGCTGGCGCCGAAGGCGTCGCTGCGCAAGGACCAGACCACCGCACCGCTGCGGTCGGTCATGCGCACCGGCAAGCCGGCCAGATCGACGTGATAGGTATAGACCTGCCAGCCGGTGCCATCGGCGCGCGCCTGCCACAGCGGCGTGCGGCCCCAGCGTTCGCCGGGCAGATAGCCGTAGATACGCTGCAGCGCACCGTTGGCAGCGTATTCGGCGGCCACGCCTTCGTCGCTGTACTGGAACCAGGTTGCTCCCTGGGCGGTTTCCTTGCGGATGCGCCGGCCGAACGGGTCGTACTGGTATCGGCCAACCATCTGGCCGCCGCGCGTTGCTTCGCGCAGACGGCCTGCTGCGTCGTAGCGCAGGGCAAGAGGCACTGCTGCCTCGATTTTCGTGGTCTGCCCGTCGGCGTCGTAAGCAAAGGACTGGCGTTCGGCACCAAGGCCGTAGGCGAGCAGCTGGTTGTCGGCGTTGTAGCTCCAGTCACCGGGCTGGGCAGCGCTGCTGAGACGGTTGCCGGCGCCGTCGTAGGAATAGCTTTCCAGTGGCAGGCCGCCCGGGTTGGCACCACTGCGCTGCAGGGCCGGCGGCGGATCGGCACTGAGCAGGCGATCGGCTTTGTCGTAGGTATAGGCAAAGACGCCGTCCTCGCTGCCGCGCTCCAGCAGATTGCCGACTGAGTCGTAGCGGTAGCTCTGCTGCAGGATCGTCACACCGGCCGGCGCAGCGACACTGCCTGCGCCGATTGCCTGCACCGTGTGCGCCAGCGGCTGGTTCTCGCCGTCGAACGCGCGCGTGGTCACTACGCCAGGCGCCTCGATCTGCGTCGCGCGCTTCCACTGGTAGTTGGACCAGCGCATCGTGCCGCCACCGGGCAGGCTCGCCGTCTCGATCTGGTTCAGGCCGTTGTAGGTATAGGCGACCGTGGTCTGGCCCGGATAGCTGACCGATTTCTTCAGGCCGTTGGGCCAGTAGTCGACGGCGATGGTTTTCTGGAAGGCACTGGCGCCGCTGCCGAACGTGACGGTTTCCGCGTTGCGCCGGCCATTGTCGTCGTAGCTGTAGACGGCGCTCGATACGGTGTCGCCCGTCTGCACATAGCCGGCAAGATCGCCCCGCGCGGTGTATTCGTAGCTGACGCGCTGCTGTGGCGTGTTGGCACTGGCTTCGTAGAGTTCTTCCAGCACCATGCGGCCCGCATCGTCGTAGCGGTATTTGCGCCGGTCGCCGCGCGGGCTAGCGCGTTCGGCCAGATTGCCGGTTGCATCGTAGGCGTAGCGGAGGGTGGCACCCAGCGACGTCGCTTCCTCGCGCAGACGCCCCGCCTTGTCGAATCGGAAAACAGAGCGGCGATCGTTGGGATCGGTCTGGCCTATGCGATTGTCGCTCGCGTCATAGCTCATGCGTGTCACCGCGCCAGCGGGATCGGTCACCTGGACAGGACGACCCAGGCCGTCGTAGGCGATCAGCGTGGTATGGCCCAGGGCATCGGTACTGGAAATCACGCGCCCTCTGCCGTCATAGGCAGTGCTGCGGGTTTCCACGGAGCGGTTGTCGCCGCTGCACGGCGTGGTGCGCGTGGTCACGGTGCGGCGTCCGCGCTGGTCGTACTTGTAGATTTCGCAATAGCCAGGCAAACGGATCGCGGTGATATTGCCGTCGGCGCCGTAGTCGATGACCTTCTCGGCACCTGCATTATCCACAATGCGCACAATCCTGCCGTCGCCGTCGTGCTCGGCGGTGAAGCCGACGCCGCCTTCGTCGGTGAAGCTCTTTTCCGCGCCGCCGCGGGTATAGGTCCAGGTCTGTGCCAGGCCGCTGGGGCCGGCGACGGTATGCACCCGATCGTCGGCATAGTAGGTGGCCGTCGTCACCTTGCCGCGCGGATCGGTCGTCTTCACCTGATTGCCGGTTTTGTCGTATTCGTAGAGGGTCTTTTCGCCCAGCGGGTTTTCCGATTCCAGCAGCAGCCCGCCAGGGTCGAAGCGGGTCTTCCACACCTTGTTGCGCGGGTCGGTGCGCTGCACCGTCAGCCCACGCACGTCGTACTGCAGGCGGGTGATGTTGTTTTCCCCGTCGACCAGGGTCTTGGCGTTGCCATAGTCGTCGTACTCGCGCGCGAAAGTCACGTCGTCGAGATCAGTTGCGCCTTCGGTGGTCTCGCTTTTGAGCTGGCCGAACTCGTCATAGGTATAGCTGCGCACACGCTGCTCGGGCAGGCCTGCCGCTTCGGTCAGCTTCTTCAGATTGCCCTTGGCGTCGTATTCGCGCAGCGTGCGCACGCCGTTTTCGTCGATCTGTTCCAGCGGCTGGTTGTAGACCGGATCGTAGCTGGCCGTGGAAAAGCTGCCGTCGGGATGCACGGTCCTGGTCACATTGCCGTTGGCGTCCAGCGTGGTACGCGTGGTGCCGCCGCGCTCGTCGGTTTCCACTTCAACACTGGCGCCGTCGCGCAGGCGCGAATAGGTTTCGCGCGTGCCCTGGATTTCGCTGCGCAACTGGCCGCCGCTGTCGAATACGCGCTTGACGATGCGTGAATCTTCCGGGCCTTTCAGGGTGATGGTGTATTCGCGCCGGGTGCGGTTGTAGTCGTAGGCCCAGGTGCGCGAAAACGTCATCGGATCGGTGATGCGGACGACGCGCCCGCCGCCGTAGCTGATCGTGGTCTTGCGCAGTTCCGGATCGGTCTTCTCGACCAGGCGACCACCGCTGTAGGCGTATTTCCAGCGGTAGCCGCGCACGTCGACGACTTCGACCAGATCATTGCCCTGGTAGATGTACTGCACGCGATTGCCGCTGCGGTCGGTGATGGAATCGACCCGGTTGCCGCTGTAGTCCAGCGTCAGGGCCAGCTGGCCGCGATGATCGAGCACGCGGCGGATCGGGCCATCCGGCTCGTTCCTTTCGAAGCGCACGCTGACGTCGTTGCGGTTGCCGTAGGCCAGGATCTTGCCGTTGTCGGCGTAGTCGATCCAGTTGCCGGCGCGGTCGTACCAGCGCCAGCCGTCTGCACCGTGCTGCGCCGCCGTCCGCCGCGCAATGAAGAAATGACGGTCATAGATGTAGATGCCGTTGCCGCCGCGCTCGAATTTGGAACCGGCGCGATCGATGGTCTTGACGCTGCTGTCGACAGGGTCGAACTCGAAGCGCAGGTCGGCCCAGCTGGGATTGATATACCAGCGGTATTCGCTGCGGTTGACGTTCTCCGCCTGCCAGGTGCGGCTGACGGCGATATGGCCGCCAAGCACCTTGACCGTCAGATCCTGCACTTCCTCGTGGTAGTCGCCGTTGGGCAGGCGCACCTGGCCCGCGGCGAACAGCGCCGGCGGCATGCTCGCGAAGGCGAGCCACGCGGCCAGGCCTATCCATGGCTTGATCGAGATTTTCATGCGTATTACTCGGTAATAAGGGATATGCAGCACGGGAGAAGCCCCATCAGGAACCTGGCGTGGGCAGGCCCGGTGGCAAGGCTCCGCCACCGACGACACCACCGCCGCCTTTTACGCCCGGGCCGCCGCCGGACTGCGCGCCCTCGGGGTTGCAGCAGAAGACCGTGCAGATCACCGCACAGACCAGGTCGGGCGGATTGATCGACGTGCCCGGCGGATAGCCGGCATGTCCCCAGGGGCCGCCGGCCGGGCCGGGGCCGCCGCCGCCGGTGGGATCGCTTTCGCCCCAGCACTGGCCCCACAGCTTGTTGAAACTGGCCCGGCTGTTGCCGTCGCGATTCGTGCCGTTGGTGCATTCGTAGTTGAAATACACCGCCATGATGGCGTTGAACGGATTGCAGATTTCCAGCTTGGGCTGGCCGATCAGCGTTTTCGCCGCGAACGGCGACTGATTGCTGCCCAGTTGCACGCTGTCGCCGGGGAAGGTCTGCAATGCGGTCACCTTGTAGGCCAGGCGTACGCGCTTGTTCGCATCCAGCGAAGTCGGCACTTCGCCGGAGAATTCGAAGGCTAGCTTGGGGCTGCTCTGCGGCGCGACGAACCGCACGTTGTCGGCACGCACCAGGCCGTAGTTGGTGATGGTCAGCTCGCCGCTGAATTCCTCGCCGGCCTGCAGGTCGGGAATGTTGATCGCGCTGGGTTCGATGAGCACGACCGGCGCCGGCACATTGGTGCGGTAGGTCGCCTCCAGCCGCACGTCGTAGCGGTCCTGGATCGTGGTTTCCGTCACCGACCATTCGAAGCTGACCAGTTCGTAGTCGAGGAATACCTCTTCCAGAATGGGGCTGGTGCCGTTCTGGCCGACGGGCTTGACCAGGATGCGGCCGCTGGCATCGGCATGATTGGGCGCGCTGACGCGGTAGACGTAGTTGCCCAGCGGCAGGTTGTCCAGCCGCAGCAGGCCGCCGGGGCCGGTGCGGCCGCTGGACACCTCGCTCAGCACCGCTTCGTTCTGCACGCGCACGCTGGCGCCTTCCAGGCCGAGCACGGGCGGGCCGTACTTGCCCGTGGGATCGGTATAGATGTCCTCGACCTTGAAGGTGACGCTACCGACATTCGCATCGGTGACGGCGATGCTGAGGGGAATCGCGCCGTTCTGCGCATTCGCCGAGCCGACCGCGATATTCACCCGGTAAACGCCGTCGGTGACGCCGCTGCCCGGTGTCGCGACGATCTGTATCGGTGCGCTGGCGCCGATGTCGATGTCGCCGAGCTGGCCGCCCGAGCTGAGGCTGATCCAGCCCGGCACGCCGGCACCGGGACTGGCCTCGACCAGTTGCGCGGTGACGGCTTGCGCGGTCAGCGCGCCGCGGTTTTTCAGCGTTACCGTCTCGGTCACCTGCTGGCCGCGCTTGACCCCGCTCGACAGTGCGGCGGGCGATGGCCACAGCGACGGCTGCGGATCGCTCAGGCGGTAGTTGATGTTCACTTTGCCGCGTTTTGCATTACCGCTGTCGGCCGCGTAGGCACTCAGCACAATGACGCCGGTATCGCCGCTCTGCAGCGCCGCGAGTACGCGCACATCGAGGTCGATACTGCCGTTGGACGCAATATCCTGCGCTGGCGGCAGGGTTACGCTGAGGCCGGGCGGCAGGGCGCCGCCAGGCTGTTCGGCCGCTTCGATGGCCAGACGGAAACCGCGGATGCCTTCGCCCGCACCGGTCGATGCCTGCAGCCGCACCGGCGTACTTACCGTGCGCGCCGCATGCAGGTTGTAGTCGCCGGGGCTGAGCCTGACCCGGCTGATCGTGTAGTTCTTCTGCGTCGGCTTGACCGCCTCGTCCGGATGATTGGCCGATACGCCGAACATGCCGGCGTCGCTGGGCTGAGGCTTGAACACGAAACGGAAGTCGCCCTGCGCATCGGTCACGACATTGATCTTGCGCTGGAAGCCGCCGACCGACAGCACCAGGCGCAGCAGGCTGTTGGGCAGCGCCGCGCCGTCGCTGCGTGCTACCGAGCGGCCGCTGATCACGATGTCCTGCTCGCCGTAGCTCGCTGCCGGCAAGGCATCGAGCACGACGCCGGTATACGCCGTCTGCGGCGGTGCCGGCGGTTCTGCGGCCCTGGCCACCGTGACCCGGCGGCTGGCCGTCGTGGTTTTTCCGACCGTGCTGGTGGCTGCCACTTCGATGCGGTGCTCGCCGTCGGCAACACCAGCCAGCGGCCAGCGCCAGCTATACGGCGGCTGGGTTGCGGTATGCCGCAGCGCCCCGTCGACGGTGAACGCGACCGAGGCCAGGCCGACCGGATCGATCGCCGCGGCGACAATGTCCACATCGTCGGACAGGCGGGCCGCTTCGGACGGTGCCGTGATCAGCACGGTCGGTGCCGGCACGGCATAGTTGATCAGCACCAGGGTACTGGCCGCGCTGGTGCCGCGGTCGTTGGCGGCGGTGGCATGGATCTGGTGACCGCCTTCGCCGGGCAGGCTGACGCTGGCGCCGAACAGGCCGTTGGCACCGACCGGCAGCAGCGGACCGGCCGCACTGCCATTGAGATACATCTGTACTTTGCTGCCCGGCTGGGCACTGCCCGATACCGCGACCAGGGCCTGGCCGACGGTGCCGTCCAGCGGCGCGAGAATCTGCGGTGGCAGCGGCGCCGGCATGGCCAGCGTGACCGCATGGGCCTGCGTGGCGCGATTGCCCGACGCGTCAGTCGCTTCCAGCACGAAGGTATGCGCGCCGTTGGCAACGCCGTCGAAGGCAACGAAGGCGGTGTAGTGCTCGCCGTCGAAACTCGCCCCGGCCAGTGGCACGCCGTCGAGCGCGGCACGCGCGCTGCTCACGCCGGACGCGTCGCTGACCGCAAAACGCAGCTGGCCCGGTGCGCTCAGCGCTGTCGTACCCGAAATGGCCAGGCTGTCGGCGCCGAAGCGGGCGTCGCCGATCAGCGGCGGCTCGCTGTCGGGCGTGCCGTTCTGGATGCGGATGCTGCGCGTCGCTTCGCTGACCTGGCCGCGCTGGCTGCGCGCGACCGCCTTGAGCACATAGTCGCCGCTGGCGAATTCGGCCACGACGATATTCGCTGCATACGGCGGCTGGCTGTCGTTGGCGAGCAGGCGGTCGCCGACATGCAGTTCCACCGCGACGATGCCGCTGGCATCGCTGGCCGAAACACTGAATTCCGCGTCGGCGCCGAGCGTGGCATTCGCTGCCGGTGCAAGGATCTCGACCACCGGCAGGCCAGGCGAATACTGCAGCGCCTGGGCCAGGCTGACGACGCGGCTGATGCCGGCCGCGGAGCGGAATTCCGCGTGGATCTGTTTCGTGCCCGCGGCAGGACTGAGCAGGAATTCCACCGTCGCCACCATCGGCGCGAAGTCGACGCCGCTGAAATCCGTGCTTTCGGCCAAACGGTATTCGACCGCGTTGCGGCAGCTCAGCGTGAGCGGAACCGTGGGTTCGACGCGCACGGTATTGCCGTCGGCCACCGCGACGGCGCAGTCGCGCAGCGGTGCGCCACCGAGGAAGGCGGCGTAGTCGACGCCGGCGCTGACCGCATCGCCGCTGCCGCCCGGATTGTTCTGCGCATCGGTAGGGCCGCTGGCATGTCCCCACCAGTTGCCGCGCGCCAGTACGACGCTGGCAGGCGTTTGGTTGAGCACGCCGAAGGTATTGCCGACCAGCTCCGAGGCAGCAATCGACGGCGTCGCGCCGGTGGACTCCAGCGCGCTGCCATTGTCCAGCAGCAGCGAATCGCTGATCTGCGGCGTGCCGGCACCGACGCGGATGCCGCGTACGCTGTCGCGCACGCGCAGGCCGCGCAGCAGGTAATTTCCAGAAATATCCAACGCGGCATTTTCTGCCGCACCGGCGTAGCGCAGGTCGAGGCCATCGATACCCAGCCGTTCCGGCACAACCGCCGGCGATACCTGCACGCCGCGCCAGTCGCCGCGGGACGGCAAAGCGGCAGCGGCGTCGCTGCTGCCGGCCACGCTGTCGTCCTTCAGGCTGGTAAATACGACCTGGTCGCCCGTCGACAACTCGCTGCGCACGACCATGCCGGCGCGCGCGCCGAACTTGACCACGACGCCGTCGTCGACCAGCAGGCTGGCGGCCTGGCTGGCCGGGCCGGCCAGGCATAGGCCTGCCAGCAGCAGGGTGCGCGCAGTGCCGGCAGCGAGGCGGCGGCGCAGCAAATCGATGCAGTTCATCATGATCAGTTCCCCTCGACCGTGATGTTGGATGAGGCGGCCCCTTGCGCAGCCGGCGCGGTGGCGAGCAATGCCGTGACACCCGGGCTCAGGCCGCGCACCTCGCCTTCGCCGCGGCTGCCGCCGGCAGCGATGGTGATGCGGGGTGTCGTGCTGGCCACGGCCGGATCGGCGCTGGCGATGTCGACGGCGATAGGCACGGCCGCTTCGGTCGATGACCCGCCGGGCGTGTAGATGTCGACATCGAAAGGCACGCTAGTGCCAGCCGCAAGCGTCGAGGAATACGCGCGCACATCGAGCCTGGACCTGATCACCTCGATCCGGACCGGCGCCATGGACAGGCCGGGCGCCGTGACGGTCAGCGTGGTGCTGCCCAGGCCGATGCCGGTTACCGGCACTTCGATGCCGCTGTGACCGGCCTCCATGACGAGGCTGGAGGGCACGCTGCAGATCGCGGCATCGGTGCAGGCCAGGCTGAGTTCGACCGGACCGCTGAGGCTTACCGGGTTGCCATTGATCACGGCTGCCAATTGCAGGGAACGGCTGAGCAGGCCTGGGCTGGTCAGCACCACGCTTTCGCCTGCGGCGAGTTGGGGCGTGTCGACGACGACGCTGTCGCTTTCGATCCATTCGCCCTGCCATAGCGCGCGCACCCGATAGCTGCCGGCCCGGGTCGGCGAGGCGGCAAACAGCGGTTCGCTGTAGCGGTTGATGCCGGCGAATTCCAGGCTGCTGACCGCCGTGCCGTTCGTATCGGTGAATCCGGCGACAATGGGCGGCTGGCCGGCGCCGAGGATTTCCACCGGCATGCTGGCCGGCGCAATCGGTCGCGTGAATTCGCCCCGGCACTCGGGCAGCTCGACGCTCGCCGCCTTGTCCTGACTGCTCAGCTGCGGAATGGTCGCGCACGGATAGGCGAAGGCAAATGTCGCATCGACCAGGTCCGGCGGACCGCCGATGGCGCGCACAGCGGAGGCGAAAAGCTCGAGCCTGGTGGGGAATACCTGCGCATCGAAACTGGCGACCGGTTCGGCGATGCCTTCGACATAGGCATCGATCATCACGGGATCGCTGCTGACTTCGATGCCGCTGACCTCGAATTCGGCATAGCTTTGTCCTGCCGGCACTCTCACGCTCGGCGGCACCGACACCCAGTCCGGCGCGCGGCTGACCAGGCGTATCGTCAAGTCCTGTGCCGGCGCGTCGCTCAGCGACAGCGAGGCCGTGCCGACGAGGCCGCGGCCCAGTGGCAGGTAGTCGCGCTGCTGGGCAGACCAGGAGAAGTAGAGTTGTGAAAACGTTGCGACGCGCTGCGGCGCGGACACGGCCGCCGTAGCGCCGGCTATCGCAGCACGCACGCGGTAGCTGCCCTGTGCCAGCGGCGGCGCCACATAGGCATAGCCGCTGGCGTAGCTGCCGGCGCCGAGGCTCAGACTGGTCAGGGCCGTGCCGGCGGCATCGGTAATCGGCGCCGATGGCAGTACGCCTGCCGTCGCATCGCTGACCGACAGATCGATCGTGGTTTCCACCGCGGCGGTCTGGCCTTCGCTGCCGGCCCAGCGCAGCAGGAAATCGTCGCGGCCGGCGCTCAGCACGCGCAGGCCGTCCAGTCCCTCGATCGCGAAGGCAGCCGGCGCCACCGTCACCGCCAGCTGCGCCGTCGTGCGGCCGCTGGCGCTGGCGCTGAGCATCACCGGCTGGGCACCGCTCAAGGCCTTGGCATGGACATGGAATTGCTTGCGGCCCGTGCCGGCGTCGCGCAGCGATACAATTTCCACTTTGTCCGGATCACTGCTGCTCAGCGCGAAATCGCCGGGCAGGGCCAGGTCCAGTGCGTAGCCGGCCACTTCGGTGCGCAGGTTCACGTCCTGGCGGGTGAGACCCAGGCCCAGCTGCAGCGTCTTGGGATCGAACACCAGCGCCGGCTGCTCGACGACGATGGCGTCGGAGGTCCAGCTGCCGACGCCGGCCAGCGTGGCACGCACCTTGAAGCTGCCGGGCATTTGCGGCGCACCGAGATAGATGCCGTTGGCATCGGTGCTGCTGACTGCCGTGGCGCCGTTCCAGTCGGTGTAGAAGCCATCGACGATGCCGGCGGGATTCGCCTCGACGATCTCCAGCTGCAACGACCGCCCGCTGCCGGCCAGCGAACCGGCGCGATTCCAGTTCAGGCTCAGCCAGGAACGGCTGCCCAGCTCCTGCGTGTCGGTGGTGAACGACAGCGCGGCCGCGGCCACTTCGACCTGCAGCGGCGCCGCATCGGCCACACCGTCGCCCGCGTTCGCCGCACGGGCACGGATCGACACCGCAGCCGTCGTCACAGCCAGGCCATCCAGCGTGATGTCGACATAACCGCGATCGGCCGGAATCGTCACGCTGGCCGGCACAGCAACCCTGGCGGGGTCGCTGCTCTCCAGCGCAACGCTGACCGGATACGGCAGGTGCTCGTAGCTGCCGCTGCCGTAGGTCGCCAGCAGCACCGACTGGCGCAGCCCTTTGCCCAGCGCCAGCGTTTCCTGCTGCTGCGGAAACACCAGCTGCGCCGGTGCGCGTACGGCGAGGTAGTACAGGTTCCTCGCCTGCGCCAGCCCGACGCCCTGCAGGCGAATGCTGGTCTGGCCCTGCTGCAATGCCTTGATGCGCACCGGCGTCGCCGCGCGTGTCTGGCCCGCAGCGATGGTCACTTCGGCCGGCACGATATCGACTACGCCCGGCACCAGGCTGCTCAGCGCCACCGTCAGGCCGCCGCTGGGTGCCGGCGACGACAGCTGCAGCGGAAGATCCACATAGCTATTTTGCGGCAAAACGTAATACGGCTGGTCGCCCAGGGTCGGTGTCAGCCGGTAGATCACCACGCTGGTTGTCGCCGGCGCGTAGCCAGGCGCGGAGAAATTCAGCGTTACCTCGCCGGCGACGGTGCGCAGGCTGCGCAGTTCGATGTCGAACGCGTCGGCGCCGACCGGCACGCTGGCCGTGGCCGGCACCTGCAGCGCGGCACTGTCGGCGTTGCCGATGGCAACCGCGAGGCCGCCGGCCGGTGCTGCATCGCTCAGGCGAACCTGCAAGGTCTGGCTGTCGGACACGGCCACGAAGGCGAGCGAGGGCGCCAGTATCGAGGGTTGATGCGTGTTGATCTGCGTCTGCGCGGTTTCGTAGCCGGGCGCTTCGGCGCGCAGCAGCGCATAGCCGACGGACGTGGCGCCGATCTCGACACTCGCGCTGCTCTGTCCTGCGGCGATGGTGACGCTGGCGGGTACCTGCAGCACGCTGCTGTCCGAGGTACTCAGGCTCACTACCAGCGCACCGCTGCCGCCGTTGCGGGCAATGACAATGTTGCGGCTGCGGCCTACGCCGAGCGAACCGCCGGGATTGCTCAGCCACAGGGACGGCGTCGCACTGACACTGACCGTCGCCTGCACGGTGGCATGACCAGCCAGACTAGCGCTGATCTGCGCCGAGCCGGCCGCGTGCGCGCTGACACTGACATCGGCCTGGTACGCACCTTCCGCGACAATCACCGGCGATACGACGCTGGCGATCTGCGCCGCACTGCTGTCCAGGGCAACGCTGGCGCCGCCGGCCGGTGCCGGTTCGGCCAGGTTGATCTTCAGGCTGCCGGTATCGCCGGCAACCAGTTGCAAGATGGCAGGCGTCAGGCCGAACGGCGGCAGGCCGACCTCGACCAGTGCATCGTCGGCGACGACGTAGGCGATGCCCTTCAGGCGCCAGGCCACATCGCCGACAACGACGCCGGCCGGCACCAGGATGCCGTCGATGCGGTTGCCGCTCGCACTGAGGCCGCTGCCGACCGGCGAGGAGGCCAGGTCGATCGCGATGGCCGCAGCGGCATGGTTGCTGATATCGGTATCGTCGATACGCGGCGATGCGGCTTCGATCGCCACGCCGCTGCCGTAGCGGATGCGCAGGTGCGACAGCACGGTATTCGCGTCGTTTGTGCCGTCATGGAAGGTCAGGCGGCCCCAGTCGCCCGGCTGCGCTGCCGTCGAGCCCGCAACATCGCGCACCGAGGTCATGACGATGGGCTGCGCGGCCGTGCCCTGTGCCGACAGCGCGCCCTGTACGACGCGCAGGCCGGCGCCGGCTTCCATCAGCAGCGTTACGCCCGGCTCGACGCGCAGGCTGGCGCCGTTCTCTACGGTGACCTCGCCGCTCAACCGGTACGGCGAAGCAGCAGCAGTCCAGGTGGTGTTCTCGACGATTGCGCCGGACACCGCGGTCGCGGCCGCGACCGGTGCCGTGGCGCAGACGGCGAGCAGCACCAGTGCCGCGCCGATGGCGCGCAAAGGTACCAATAGCGGCTTCCATAGCAAAATATCCATTTCCCTTTCCCCACTAGTCAAGGCTTTATCGATCGCAAGGACCGGGCAGCGGCTTGCCCCGGTCCGTCGCCATGCGTTCGTCGCGCGCCAGGGCGACTCTGAATTCGGCATCCGAGCCGAGGTAGAAGCGTGGATTCGCGTATGCCGTCGCCTGCCAGGCCTCGCGCCAGGCCGGCGCGGCGCGGTGGTCGGCGACGACGACGATGAGCGGATCGAGACCGGCCACCACGCCGCTGCGTGCGAGTTCGCGCGCGATGCGCCTGGCGGCATGGCGTGGCGCTTCGCCCGGCCGCGCCACGTTGGCGGCGCGGCCAATGCGCTGCAGCGGCGCATCGGTGCCAGCGTCGAAAACCAGGCTGGCGGGTGCCAGCGCGGCCTGGCGCTGCAGCATGCCGGCGCTGACAAACACCGGCGGCGCCGGCGGCGCTGCGGCTGCCGCAGCCGGCGGCAAAGCCTCGACGCCGCCCGCCAGTACGCGTACACCGGCATGGCCTTGCGCACGCCAGCGTGCACAGACCTCGGTCAGCGCTCGCACTTCGTCGGCCGCGCCGACCAGCAGCAGCTTGGCCGCTTTGTCGAACACGGCCAGCGCATCGGCCGCGGCAGTGTCGACCGGCGTCGCGCCCGCAATGGGCGCGCGCAGGCCGCCGCCGCGGCGCGCATCGAGCAGATGCGGCGCGCCGGGCTCGCGGCGCAGTGCCGCCATCGAAACCAGGCAGGCTGCCGCGTCGTTCGCTGGCGGCGGCGCTGGCGCGTGCGCAACTGCCGCTGCCGCTGGCGCACGCGCGGTGCAAGGCGGCAACGTGCCGTCGCCGGCAGCGCCACCGGCGCAGGCAGCGAGCCCCAGCGCCGCCGCCAGGCGCAGCGTGATTCGCAGCGCTGCCATGTCAGCCACCGCCGCGGGCGGCGGACGCGCCGCCCGGTGGTGGACAGCTCGTCTTGCGCGCCTTGCCGGCAGGCGCGTCCGATGTGGGCACGCCCTCGCACTCCAGCATCAGGCGATAGCTTTCGCGCTGCAGCGCCTGTATCAGCAGACCGAAGTCCTTGGCCAGCGGCGTGGCGAAGTTGCCGTTGTCGCGCCAGTCGGTATCGACCGCATCGGACACCGCCAGCAGTTTGGCGATCGCACTGTCCAGCAAACCCGTGACGCGGTGCTGCATGGCCCGGTCGAAATCGGCGAGCAGACTTTGCGGCTGGCCGCCCAGGGCCAGGCCCTGGCGCACGCGCTGGGCCAGTGTGTCGAGGCTGACTACCGGCACGGCCAGCGTAGCGGACTTGGGCACAGCCGCCGGCTCGCTGCTGTTGCGCGCCGTGGCCTGCAGAGCCGAGCCCGCGTCCACCAGCCCCGGGCGCAGCCCCAGGCGGAAGGTGCGCTCGGCGCCAGCCGGCACGGTCAGGCTCCAGCTGGCGAAGCCGTCGCCTTGCTCGCCCGGCAATGGCTGCGGCGATTGCAGGTGTGCATCCTGCTGGGTTTCCGCGCGCAGCGTCAGCGGCACTGCCGCTGTCAGCGCCTTGAGCCGGATCTGCACGTCGGCAAGGACGTCGGCCGGGAATGCCGTCGGCAGCGGCGGACGCGTCGCGGCGAAAAGCTTGGGCCACAGAGCCTGGCGGTACGCCGGATTGCCCTGCAGTGCGGCATACAGGTCGAAGCCGAACAGCAGCGTGCGGTTGACCTGCGTGATGGCGGTGGCGCCGTTGTCGAAGGTGCCCAGTGGACCGCCCAGCGGCGCCTCGATCGCGTAGCCATGCCGTTCGCCATAAACCTGCAGCGTGCCGGCCGGCAGATAGCTCGACTCGGCCACAGTGACGCTGCCGCCCGGGGCCAGCGGCAGGCCGCCGATGAAAGTCACCGGAATATACTGTTCCAGTTGTTGCACAGCACCGGCGGCGGACGCCGGGTTGCCGCGCGGCTGGTCGGCGATCAGCCATTCCTCGCGCAGCAGCGCCTGTGCCAGTTCGAGGTTGGTCGCCGCCGACATGGCCGCCGCCGCACCGCTGGCGATCCAGTAGGTATTCCAGTGGCCACTGCGCAATTCCGTGCGGAATTCGCCATCGCTCTGGGCAATCTTGTGTTCGACGCCCGCCTCGGCCAGCAGCGCGGCAAAACCCTGCAGGCGTTCGGTACCGCACAGGTTCTTGGCCGGTAGCGCGGACTGGCTGGAGGTGCCGCCCGCGCAGGCCAGCAATACCAGTACGCGCGGCGCCGCAGGCAACGCTGCCAGCTCCAGTTCGAACGGCGCCGCGGCGGTCGCAGACAGGGGATAGTCGACACGGTTGTTGTGCAATTGCAGGTCGACCACGTTGGACGATACCGGCGTGATCGTCGCTGTCAGCGTGGTGGCACCGCTGCCGCGCAGCATCAGCTTGAAGCGCAGCACGGAGCGGCCGTTGGCCGGAGGCGTCGTCAGCCAGGTGCCGTAGCCGTCGAAGGTGCTGCCGTCCTGCGCCACCACCGGTTCGCTCAGTTCGGCGCCCGTGGGCAGCAGCAGTTCCACCCGTGCCCGCGTGGCTTTCGGATCGTAGGCATAGACGATGACGTCGAACGGCCGGCCGACGACATGCTCGGTTTCCGCGATTACCACTTCGACCGACTGGTCGGTCACGATCTTGTCGTCGGGCGTCAGCGACTTGGCAAACGAATAGCCGACCGCTTCCTGCGCCGCAGCGAGATGGATGCTGCGGATCGTGGCACCGTCGACTTCGCCGCCGGCACTGCCGGCGCGATGCTGGCCATCGGAATAGCCCGCCAGCGCCGCCACCGTCAGGCTGTAGTCGCCCGGCGGCAGCGCATCGAACACGAAGCGGCCCAGCGAATCGGTTCGCCGCGTACGCGCGAGCGCTGCCGTCGGACCGGCGGCTTCGCCCAGGGTCACCTCGACTTCGCTCATGGCCGGTTCGCCGGCATCGCGCAGGCCGTCAGCGTCGAGATCTTCGAAGACCTGGCCGCTCAGCGAACCCGGTGCCTCGGCGATGGCGTCGGTAGTCAGGGTATAGCGCACGCGCCCCTGGCTGCCGACAGCGGCGCCGTGGTGGTCGAACAGGTTCAGGTAGTACAGCCACTGGTCGCCGCCGGCATTGCGCTCCCTGGAGAACCAGGCGTTTTCGGCGGCCAGGCGGCGGCCGTCTTCGCGCACTGCGCGCACAGTGGTCATAGCGCCGTCGAACGGATCGGCAATCCTGCTGTAGACAAAGTTGTCCGGCGCCGCGTCGATGGAAAGCTCGCGCGTGTTGCCGCCGCCGCTGAGGCTGGCCACCGCCACGACAACCGGCGTCGCGCCGAGATTCGCCGGGGCAAGGCCGCCGTCGGATTCGAACAGCTTGGGCACATCGCCGAAATTCTGGTAGGCGAGGTAGTCGCGCACGCCGTCGCGCCCGGGCAGATCGACGCGCACGTCGCGGATAAGCTTGTGGGTGGCAATGTCGTCGCTGCGGATCAGCGCAGTCAGCTCGCCACCCAGTTCGTCGGCATGGCGGATGGTCGCCTTGAATTCATCGAAACGGCCGGACAGGCTGGCCGTCATGTTCCAGCGCCCCATGCGCGCTGCCGCCGCCTCGATCGCAGCGAAATCCAGCGCCAGGCTGGGCTGGGCCGGTGCCGCGTCGACGAAACCATCGAGTATGCGGAAATCGACCAGCAGGCCCTGGCGGTTCTCGACGATCTTCGGCTGGCCCGATTCGATGCCCAGCTTGGCCACGCGGCCGTAGCCGTAGTTCCATACGCGCACGCCCAGGGTGAACGGCAGCATCGGCTCTACCGCCGGCGTGAACGGATCGTCGCCATACACCGGGCCGGGCAGGAAATAGTCGAGCCGGATCTTCGGCTGCGGCCGGACCGTGATGGTATCCGGCGTCACATCGACGGTCTTGGTTTCCTCACCCAGCCGATAGGTGATTTTCGCGCCGACGCGATAGGCGACGCCGTCCGGCGTCACGCCGCCGGCATTTGCCGAGGGAATGATCAGCCAGTGCGCCTCGCCGGTCTTCTGCGCGGCGACCGTCGCCGTGCCGTCCAGGGTGCCGACGATATCGACCATGCCGTCTTCGCGGAAAAAGAAGCGCGCGGCGGTGTCGCCAGGATTGTTCGTGGCCGGAATCGACACGCCGTTCGCATCGGTAAAGCGCAGCTCGACCTTGATCGCCTCGACCGGCAGGGAAAGCCCGTTGCGGATCTTCAAGGTGGCGTCGAACGCCTGGCGCTCCAGCGTGACCGTCTGGCGGATCTCGATCTTGACCTCGGCACAGACCGACTGGGCCTGGGCCGTTCCCGCCAGCAGAAACAACATGCCCAGCAAGGCAAGGCGGGCGAGCAGCGCGCGCAGCGAGCACAGGACCGTGCGCGGCACGTTTCGGTTTTCCATCATCAGATTCCTTGACGTATTCAATCCCTGCGACGAGCCGTCGCCGAACGCAACCTTGTCACCGAGGTCCAGCACAACGACGCACACACTCACAAAAACCCCCAAGTACTTTTCTGCAACTCCTACAGCTATAGCAGTAGCCACATATCCAACAGCATGCTGACACGCGCGGCGTGGCCGCCCCTGCGGCCAGCACGCGATTGACAGCCTGTCTGTACATCGGCCTTGCGAATGTGCAGCGACGCGAACCTGCGGAACCGCAACGTTCAGTGCGGCGGCATGCGCAAAGGCATATGGATGAGTGCGCCCTGCTTCATAGGCCGGCTCAATCGCAGCCATCGACAATGGCGATTGGTATACAAGCGCGCACAGCGCCATGCTCGGCCGGCCGCGGTGACGCGGCTCAGGGGACTTCCGCATCGTAGACACTCGGGAGACACCACGATGAACAGGTCCAAGCAATTCCCAGGGATAGCCAGCCTGACCTTGTTTCTGCTGCTGGGCTGCTGCACGGCGGCGAACGCCGCCGATCCCGCCAAGCCCGCCGCCAGGCCCAGCAGCTATTCGCCCGTTGTCGAAGAGGATTTCGGCAGCGTCATGGCACGCATGAAATCGCAGAAAGCCGGCATCGAACAACGCCATGCCAATTTGCTGAAAGAACGCTACGACCTGGCCAACCGCGCCGCCGGCGGCGTGACCATGTCGCGCGGCAAAGCGGTACAGGAAGGCGTACGGGTAAAACTCAAGAACGGCAGCAACTGGGACAGCCTGGCCGGCATGAGCCCGGAAGAAATCCGCAACAAGGATCTCTGGCCCGCCGGCTTCTATCCGCTACCGCACCCCAACCACGGCGAAGGCGGCATGCTGTTTCCGCAATTCATGATCGACGAGGTCAACCGCCAGGCCCGGCGCGACCTCACCCGCTTCGATCTGGATTTCGATCTGCCGGACCATTTCCTGCCGGAATTTCCCGCGCCGATCTACCTGACCACGCGGCCCGACCTGGGCGACGTGTCCAAGGGCAAGCTGGTCACCTCGGACAACTACTACGAGCTGTTCAACGGCACGCTCAATCCCAAGCAGCTGGAAGGCCTGCGCCTGCTGGTAGTGCCGTTTCCACAGCAGCAGTTCAACCTGACCGCCGACCGCCGCTCGGAACGCCCCAGCCTGGGCGTGGCCTGCTTCGACTGCCATGCCAACGGCCATACCAATGCCGCGACCCACCTGGTCGGCGACATACGGCCGCAGGAACACCGCCACCGCATCGATACACCCAGCCTGCGGGGTAACAATATCCAGCGCCTGTTCGGCTCGCAGCGCGCGCTCAAGACTATCGAGGACTTCACTGAGTTCGAGCAGCGCGCCGCCTATTTCGACGGCGATCCAGTACTGGCGACCAAGAAGGGCGTGAATATTCTCGAACGCGGCAGCCAGGTACATTTCATGGCTGAGTTCGAAGCCCTGCTGGATTTCCCGCCCGCACCGAAGCTGGCCATCGACGGCAAGCTCGATGCGCGCAAGGCGAGCGAGGCGGAACTGCGCGGCCAGGAGATATTTTTCGGCAAAGGCAAATGTTCCACCTGTCACACGCCGCCGTACTACACCGACAACTCCATGCACAACCTGCAGGTCGAGCGCTTCTTCAAGGAGAAGAACATCAACGGCCGGCTGGCCAGCGCCGACGGTCCAATCAAGACCTTCCCGCTGCGCGGCATCAAGGATTCGCCGCCCTACCTGCACGACGACCGCCTGCTCACGCTGGACGATACGGTCGAGTTCTTCAACCTGGTGCTGGAAACGAAGCTGTCCGGCGACGAGAAGAAAGACCTGGTTGCATTCTTGCAGCAATTGTGAAAATTGCAAAAACAATAACGTAGGCCGGGGCGAGCCGCAGGCGCACCCCGGCATCGAGGTCCATCGCACACAAAGCGCCCGCGGCGAAGCGAACCAGATGTCGCTTCGCCGCGGGTGCTCGCAATGCGGGTGCCTTCCGCAAACTCGATGGCGAAGCGGTCAAAACATCGCAGCGCTGTGCGCATTGCGGTGCGCATCCGCGATCCGGACAGTCCTTCGGCACGGGCTATTTGATGGGGGCATACCTCGATGTTGGGGTGCGCCTGCGGCTTGCCCCAACCCAAGCTCTCTTTTTCAATCGTCGCTGCGCTCGGGCGGCTTGCCGTAGCGCCAGTAGTCCGGCGGATACAGCGCGGTGCGCTGGGCCGGCTCGGCCGGGGTCTGGCCGGCCTCGATCGCGGCCACGGTGGCAGCGTCCCAGACTTCCAGCCAGCGCGAGCGGAACGGCTGGATCAGCAAGGCGAAGCGGCGCGCACGCGGGTCGAGCTTGGCGGGATAGCGCACGATCACGCCGCGGGGATGCGCCGCAGCCCAGGCGCCGATATCGTCGATGCGGATTTCGTCGATGCTGCCGTGCAGGCGCGCGCGATAGTGGTACTGGCCTTCGTACGAGCCGACGTTGGCGATAGGCCGCTGTTCCTGGTGCGCGCGTGCGAGCAGGTCGGCAGCAGGATCGAGGTTGAAGTTGTGGAACATTGTATAAGCGAACAGCGCGTGCGCCAGTGCGACACCGAGCAGGCCGGCGCCGGCAATGCGATGCAGTTCGGCCTCGCCTTCGCCGGGTAGCAGCAGTACCAGGGCGAGGCCGACGAAACCGATCGCAAAGAACGGACTCAGCGCAGAGGCATCGTGCAGCCAGTGCGAATGCATGCGCCCGCCCGCCGCCCATAACGGCAGCAATGCCAGCACTACGGCAAAGCCCAGCGCAACCAGCGCCAGCGGCCACGCGCCCCAGCGGCGGCCACGCCCCTGCTCGCGCACCTGCTGCCGCGCGAGTACGCAGGCCAGCGCCATCGCCGCGCCGGGCAACAGCGGCAGCAGGTAATAGACCTGCTTGCCCGAGACCAGGCAGAACACGCCGAAGGTCGGCAGCAGCCAGGCGATCAGGAAACGTTCGCTGTCGCCCAGCGGTCGGCGCAGGGTCAGGGCCGCGCGCCACAGGCGCGGCCAGCCTACCCAGGGAAACAGCAGTACCAGCAGCATGGGCAGGTACCACAGCAACGGCCGTGCGTGATCGAAGCTGTCGACGACCCGGCCGGCGGTCTGCAGGAAGAACAATTCGTTGCGATAGGCCTCGCCGCCGGCAAGGCCCGCCGGCACGGCCCAGGCCAGCAGCAGGGCCAGGCCGCCGGCCAGGGCAAGCGCGCCCCGCAGATACCAGCCGCGCCGGTCGGCCCGCGCGTGCTCGCTCCACCAGGGGCCCAGCAGCAACGGAAACGCAACATGCAGCAGCATCACCGGACCCTTGGTCATCAGCCCGGCACCGACGGCCAGGGCGAACCAGCCCCAGCGCGGTTTGCCCACGAGCATGCACAGCGCCCAGGCGACGGTCAGCGCCAGCAGCACTTCGTACATGATCTGCAGGCCGAACAGGAACGAATAGGCCAGCGCAATGAGGAACCACGGCGTGTACTGCGCCGGCAGGGGGCGCAGCGGGAATACGCGCCGCGCCAGCGCTGCCGCTGCCAGCAGCCAGCCGGCGCCCAGGCCTACCTGGAGCAGGCGCGGCCAGATGTCGTTGACGCCGAACACGGCCCAGCCGGCATGGATCAGCCAGAACAGCAACGGCACCTTGTGGCTGTAGGGATGGCCGTTGATGTGCGGCACCAGGAACTCGTTCTGGCTCCACATTTCCCAGGCCACGGCCAGCGTGCGGGTGGAATACAGCGGAATCGGCCCGTGCTGGAAGATCGCGAACAGCGCGACACACAGCCACAGTGCCAGCCAGGCCGGCGTTACGGAAAAAAGGGAACGCAGCGTTTTCGGCATGGGCGCGCTGGCTGGGGAAACGGCCGATATTCTAGACGCTGTATGCCTCAGCGTGGTGTTACGCCGTCCGCGCACCAGGCCCGCGGACGGCCTGCTAACCTTCGCCCATGACCTCTTCTTCGCGTCCCGGCCTTAGCGCCTGCATCATCACCTACAACGAAGCCGACCGCATCGACGCCTGCCTGGCGTCACTGGATTTCTGCGATGAAATCGTCGTGGTCGACTCCGGGTCCGGCGACGGCACCGCCGAACGCGCCAGCGCGCTGGGCGCGCGCGTGCTGACCCGCACCTTCGACGGTTATCGGCGGCAGAAGGATTTTGCCGTGCAGATGGCCGGCAACGACTGGGTCATCTGCCTGGATGCGGACGAGCGCATCACCCCGGCCCTGCGTGCGGCGATCGAGACGGCACGCGGCCAGGGCTTCGCCGCACGCGGCTATCGCTTTGCCCGCGCCACCGAGTATTTCGGCGCGTTCCTGCGCCATGGCAATGCCTATCCCGACCGCGTGCTGCGCCTGTTCGACCGCCGCCATGGCGGCTGGCGCGGCGACCGCGAGATCCACGAACATGTCAGCGTCGACGGCGACGTCGCCCTGCTCGCCGGCGACCTGGAGCACCGCGCCTATCGCTCGCTGGCCGACCAGCTGACCCGGCTGGAACGCTACGCGCGCCTGATGGCCGAGCACGACCATGCCCGTGGCCGGCGCGCAACTTTGTTGAATATGATAATTAATCCAGCTTGGCGTTTTTTCCGCGGATTCGTCCTGCGCGGCGGTTTTCTCGACGGCTGGCGCGGCCTGGTCTATGCCTGGGTCGAATCCAACTACGTGCGGCAGAAGTTCATCAAGCTGTGGCTGCTGGCGCGCGGCCAGCGTATTGCCTAGCCGGCGCAGTTACGCAGAGCCTGCGCCCGACGCACAATGGCGAGGGTGCGACGTCGCTCAGGCCTGGGCGAGGATCAGCTCCACGCGCTGGCGCATCGCATGGGCAAATTCCTCGTTCTTGGCCTTGCCCAGCACGCGCTGGTATTCCGGCAGCAGTTCGGTCAGCTCGGCCTTGGTATAGCAGCGTTCGAGCTTGAGCGTGAACAGGAAGGCGCGCAGGCCCAGCGCGGCGACAGCGGTTTCGTTGATGAAGGCGCGTGCCATCTGCAACGGCGGCATTTCGGCATCGGCCGGCGCAGGCGACGCTGCGCCGGGTGCATTCGCGGCAGCGCGCCCGTCGACGGCGATCAGGCCGAGGTTGCTCAGTTCGGCGAGGATGCCGCCCACATCGCCCAGCGCGGCGAACTGGCGCTTGAGCTCGGCCACGGAATGCTGGCCGTGCACGGCGATCAGCAGCGAGCGCGAACGCGCATGCAATTTCTGCTTGCGCTCGACCAGCTCGCGCTGGCCTGACGCTGTCTTGCGTGGAATGGCATTGTCCTGCATGGCTGGGTTCCCCGATCCGCAACGAGCTTCCAGCATAGTCCGCCTACGGTTGTAGTTGAACTCCAGGGGATGCTTCAGCAGTTTTCGGCATATGGCCGCATACACAGGCGCCTGCCCGTACAGGCAGGGCGTGCTCCGGCAATGCGAAAGCCTGGCCTGCGATTGGCGCCACGACTGCATCGTCGGCCGCGATTTGCAGCCTGTGCTGCCGGCTCGCGCAAAAAACGCGAACCGGTGCAGCTACTCTGCATTCGAATCGCCGTCCTCGCCCTTGGCCGTGGCCGGATCGCAGCCGCGCCGGAAGGCATCCGCGCGCAGCAGGTACCATTCGCGCCGGTTGGCATGGCCGACGTACTGCGCCTTGTCCGCATCGACACAGGCGCCGAAAGCGTCGCGCAGCACGAACAGCCAGCGTTGCGCCGGCTGCTGCGCCTGCCATTGCTGCGCCTGCGCCAGCTGCTGGGGCCAGGGCTTGAGGAAACCGAAGTCCTTGGCCGGCCGGTCGGCGTGCAGCAGGTTCTGTTCCTTCCAGGCCACCAGGCCGAGTTCGGCGTCCTTACCGATCATCTCGCCGGTCTTGCGCATGACCTGTACGGCCGAAGTGGAGTCATTGAGCACCGGATAGGCCCAGAAGCCGAAGCCCAGCCAGATCGCGGCCAGGGTCAGCAGCATAGCCAGTACGCTGCGGCGTACCCGCAGCCATAGCGCGCTCACGCAGGCGACCAGGCCGACGGAAAGCACGAACAGCCACAGCTGCGCCCCGCCCGCTTCCAGTCCGCGCTGTTCGAGCAGGCGGTTGGCCGCGCTCAGGTGGCCACTCCAGGCCAGCGCGCCGGCCAGCAGGAATACAACGCCGAGCAGGCTGACAAAGGCCAGCACCACCCGGCGAAACCAGGGCTGCGCGGTAACGAACTGCAGTTGCGAGCCGACCAGCAAGGCCAGCAGCGGCAGCGCCGGCATGATGTAGACGTCGCGCTTGCCTTTTGGAAAGGTAAAGAAAAGAATAATTAGCACTATCCAGCCCAGCAGCAGCAGCACGCGCGCATCGCGCTGGCGCAGCGCCTGGCGCCAGCGCGGCACAGCCCAGGGCAGCGTCAATGCCAGCGGCAGCCAGGCCGAGCCGATCACCTCGGCGTAATACCAGAAGGGCTGGTGATGGTGCCAGGATTCGGTATAGCGCTCCGCGGTCTGGCGAAACAGGATGTCGTTCATGTAGGCGCGGTATTCCGGCCCACCGTCGGCATGTACCGCGTAGAGCATGGGCCCCAGCCATAGGGCCGTCGCCACAACGAACGCGAACAGGCCCAGCAGCCAGCGCAGCGCATCGCCGCGCTCGGCCGGGCGGCTGACATCGCTCCAGCCCTGCCAGCGTGCGAACAGATAGGGCACGAACATCAGCAGCGCCAGCACGCCGACGCCTTTGGTAATCACGCCCAGGCCGGCGGCGAAGCAACCCAGCCAATAGGCGCGCCAGTGGGGGCCGAGCAGGAAATGCCGCAGCAGGCCGTAGTTGGCCAGGGTCAGGAAAAAGCACACGCTGGGATCGATCTGCGCGCGCTTGGCCTGGTAGACGAACTGGAACGTGCATAGCAGCGCTACGGCCGCATACAGCCCGACGCGGTGGTCCCACAGGCGCCGGCCCAGGTCGTACACCAGCGCAAACATGCCCAGGCTGGCCAGCAGCGAGGGCAGCAGGAAGGCGATGCGCCAGCTGCCGGTCAGCGTGTAGAAGAACGCCTGCATCGCCATGAACAGCGGCGGCTTGTCCGGATACAGCTCGCTGCCGCGATGCGGTATCAGCCAGTTGCCCGACTCGATCATCTGCTTGGCGACCAGGGCAAAGCGTGGCTCGTCCGCGGGCCAGGGATCGCGCAGGCCCAGGCCTGCGCCGAGGACCAGCAATGCAATGCCGAACAGCAGCCAGAACTCCTGGCGCTGGCTGAAGCGCCAGCCGAAAGCGGAATCGAATGTTTGCGACATGCAGACTATTCCATTTATAGCCAAATATCGTACGAAAGCACGGTTGCCGGCACGCGGTAGCCGCCCCGTCGGAGTGAAGCACAGGCTGTCTCAGTCCAACGGTAAACGCAGGCGGAAGCTGGCGCCGCCCTCGGGCCGGTTGTCGGCGCGAATGCTGCCGCCGTGTTCTTCCACGATCTTCTTCACCACCGCCAGGCCCAGACCCGTGCCGCGCGACTTGCTGCTGGTATACGGCTCGTACCAGCGCTCGCCGAAGCTTTCCGGCAGTCCAGGACCGTTGTCGGCGATGACCAGCTCGGCCCACTCGCGCGCGCCGTCGCGCACCCGCGCGGTGACCACTTCGATGCGCGGCTTGGCCTGGTCGCCGATCGCTTCCAGCGCGT
Source organism: Tahibacter aquaticus (assembly GCF_004363655.1). Taxonomy (GTDB): domain Bacteria; phylum Pseudomonadota; class Gammaproteobacteria; order Xanthomonadales; family Rhodanobacteraceae; genus Tahibacter; species Tahibacter aquaticus. The sequence goes on along the minus strand of NZ_SNZH01000008.1, from coordinate 139,994 downwards.
TCTTGAGCAGGTTGTGCAGCAACTGGCGCAGGCGGCCGGTGTCGGCGCGCACCATCAGTTCTTCCTCGGCGAAGCGGCGCGTGAGCTGCAGGCGCTGGTCGTTTTCGTACAGATCGAGCACTTCGCCGATCAGCGCGTGCAGGGCCAGCGGCCGGGTCGACAGCTGCGGCGGGCGGGCATAGTCGCCGAACGCGTTCACCAGCGCCTTCAGCGCCTCGACCTGGTTGACGATGGTGCGCGTGGCGCGGTCCATCAGCTCGGTATCGTCCGGCGGCAGGCGGCCGATGAAGCGCCGGCGCAGGCGTTCGGCGGCCAGTTGGATGGGCGTCAGCGGGTTCTTCACTTCGTGCGCCAGGCGCCGCGCCACTTCGGCCCAGGCGGCATCGCGCTGGGCGCGGTTGAGCAGGGTCAGGTCGTCGAACACGGCGACATAGCCGGACTGCTCGGGATCAGGCCCGCCGCTGACCAGTTCCATGCCGTGCAACAGCAGCACGCGCCGCTCGTTTTCGCCTTCCAGCACCACTTCCTCGCGCCAGTCGCGGGCGTTTTCCCGCACATGCCGCAGCAGCGGATCGATGAGCGGCGCCAGGCCCGGATGCGCCTGGCGCAGCAGCGACAGCGGCTGGCCGAGCTGGCGCGACAGGGGCACGCCGAGAATGGTGTCGGCGGCGCGATTGGCCGTGCGCAGCACACCGTCGCGGTCGACGCCGAGCACGCCGGCAGACAGATGCTCCAGCACCGCACGCAGGTAGGCGCGCTGGGCTTCGGATTCCTGCGTGCTGCGCTGCGCGCGCGCGCCGGCACGCTCCAGTTCGCGCTGCATCTGGTTGAACGAGTTGAGCAGGAAGCCCAGTTCGTCGCGGCTGGCCACCGGCAGCGGCGTGTCGTAGCGGCCAGCACTGACCGCGCGCGTGGCAGCGGCCAGGCGGCCGATCGGTGCCACCAGGCGGCGCGCCACGCCGAACGCAGTGAGCAGCGCGAACAGCACCGACAGCAGCAGCACGAAAGTCAGCACCAGGCTGAAGGTGAGCTTGAGGGAACTGCGCAGAAACTTGAGGCGGCGGAAATCGAATGCCGCTGCCTCGACACGCTGGGTCAGCGGACGCAGGCGCTGTGGCAGCGGGAACAAGGTCTGCAGCAGCCGCGGCGTAGCACCGGCGACGCCAAAGCGCAGCAGCACGCGCAATACCAGTTGCTCGCCGACCGGTTCCGCCGCGGCGTAGCTGCCACCGCCGGACAGGCGCATCAAGGTGCCGGCATCGGGATAGACCGGGTTGAGGAAGCGCGGATCGGAACTGGCCGTCGCAATGACCGTGGCGTTGTCGCCGAACACGGTGAGCTGGATGGCACCGACCTCGTCGATGATGTCGTCGAGCTGGGCCTGCATGTCGCCGTCGTCGCGGCCTTCCAGCGCGGCGGCGAGGCGGCCGCTGGCGTCCTGGCTGATGCGCAGGCGCTCGTCCACGTAGAGCCGGCCGATCTCCAGCGCATCGTCCAGCGACTGCTCCAGGCGCACGTTGAACCAGGCGTCGATGGTGGCATTGAGGAAATTCAGGGCGAAGCCGTACACCACCAGCACCGGCGGCACGGCCAGCAGCATCAGCATGAACAGCAGGCGCCGGGTCAGGCGCGCGCCGGGCACTTCGCGCCGCGCGTCGGCGACCAGACGCAGCAGGCGCAACACGATCACGACGATCAGCGTGACCAACGCCGCGCTGGCGAACAGCAGCATCCACGGATACAGCCGGCCCAGGCGGTTGCTGCCGCTGGCCGCGTCGCCGGCCAGCAGCAGCGCGCAGACCAATAGCGCCAGCACTGCCAGAGTCGGCAGCAGGCGCCGGGTGAACCAGGTCAGGCCGCCGGAGTACCAGGCCATGTCGTCTCCACCGTGTCCTGGCGCCAGGCTGCCGCGACCAGGGCCGGCAGGCGCAGCGCGCCCGGCAGCGCGGCCGTGTCGAATTCGATGCGCACGTGCTGGCGCTCGCCGCTGCCCGCGCGCAGGCCGGACTGGTGCAGCGGCAGTTCCAGCCGGCTGAACGCAGCCAGGGCTGCAGCACGCACGCCGAAGCTGCGCACGCTGTCGCGCTTCAGGTCGCGCAGCTGGTAATTGCGCGTGAGCGGGAAATAGCGCAGTTCCAGGCTGTGCTGCTCGCTGGCTTGCGTGCGCCAGCCGAGCAGCCCGGGCTGCTGCCGCGACAGGGTGATGTCGAGCGTCAGCGGAATGCCGTGATCCAGCGCATCGAGCATCTCGGCGCTGGGTTTCCAGTCGCATTCCAGTGTCAGCAGTTCGCTGCCACCGCGCAGTTCGATCCGCGCCGCCGCCAGCTGCAGGCGCGATTCCGCCGGGGTGCAGGCCTGCAGCGACAGCGCCAGCAAGGCCGCGGCGCCCCAGGCAATCGGCGGACTAAGCTGCTTTTTCCACAATGGCATAAAAGAATCCATCCATGCCATCGTTGCCGGGAAGATTCTGCCGCCCTGCTCCGGCCGCGCGGCCGAAGCGCGGCGGTATCGCATCCAGCGCACGGGCGTCGGCCTGGCGCGCGAGGAATGCGCCGATCTGCTGCTCGTTCTCGCGCCGCAGCACCGAGCAGGTGGCATACAGCAGGCGCCCGCCGGGACGCAGCAGCGGCCACAGGGCATCGAGCAGCTGGGTCTGTTCCGTCGCCAGGCGCGCGATGTCACCGCTGCGCCGGTGCAGGCGGATGTCGGGCTGGCGCCGGATCACGCCAGTGGCGCTGCAGGGCGCGTCGAGCAGGATGCGGTCGAATTGCCTGCGGTCCCACCAGTCGGCCGGGCGCGCCGCATCGCCGGTGGCGATATGCGCACGCACACCCAGCCGGGTGAGGTTGTCGCGCACATTGGCCAGGCGGGCCGAATCGCGGTCCAGCGCGGTGAGGTCCAGCGCATAGTGTTCCAGGCAATGCGCGGTCTTGCCGCCGGGTGCGGCACAGGCATCGAGCAGACGCATGCCGTCTTGCAGCGCGAGCAGTTCCGGCGTCAGCTGGGCAGCGCCGTCCTGTACGGAAAAATGGCCTTGGGCATAGCCGGGCAAGGCGGTCACGTCGGTGCTCGCGCCGAGCACGATCGCATCGCTCAGCCAGGCGTGCGCCTGCGCCTCGTAGCCGGCCTGGAGCAGGCGTCCGATCAGTTCGTCGCGAGCGGCGCGGCGGCGGTTGACGCGCAGGGTCAGCGCTGCCGAGGTGTTGTTCGCCGCGAGCAGGGCGTCGATGTCCTGCGGCCAGTCGCGTTCCAGCTCGGCAGCCAGCCAGGCCGGGTGGGCGCTGGCCAGTGCGCGGTCGGCCTGTAGCGCGGCTTCGAGTCCGGCGCGCTCGCGCAGGAAGCGGCGCAGCACCGCATTCACCAGCCCGGCCAGTTGCGGACGCTTGAGCGCACGCGTGGCCTCGACCGTACCGGCGACTGCCGCGTATTCGGGCATGCCGAGCACGGCCAGTTGCACCAGGCCCAGCACCAGCAGGGCATGCACCACCGGCTCGCGCCGGTTCAGCGGTTTTTGCAGCAGATGTCCGATCAGGTGGTCGTAGCGCAGCCACCAGCGCGAACCTTCGTGCAGCAGGGCCGATACCAGGGCACGGTCGCGCGGATCGGCCAGCCGCGGCGCTACGGCGGCAAAGGCCACGCGCAGCGATACGCCGCCGCGCACGATCTGGTCCAGCGCCTGTGCGGCAAGCGCGCGGGTGTCGTTCATGCGCCGGCCTGGCGCAGGTCGGCGCGGGCATTGAGGTAGTCGCGTACCGGCAGGCGGCGGCCGCCGGCGCGCTGGATTTCGTGGATGCGCAGCGCGCCGTCGCCGGTGGCCACATCCAGGCTGTCGCGGTTCGCGCCCAGCAGCGCGCCCGGGGCCGCTGCCTGAGCTGGTCCGGCTATCGCCTCGGCCGCCCAGATACGCAGGCGCTCGCCGGCAATATCCGCCTCGGCAACGGGCCAGGGATTGAAGGCGCGCACCTGGCGCTCGATGGCCAGGGCGGAATCGCTCCAGCGGATGGCCGCCTCGGCCTTGTCGATCTTGTGCGCGTATTCGACGCCTTCGCCGGGCTGTGCCTCGCTGGAGGGGCGCTCGCGCGCGGCAGCCAGCAGCGCCAGCTGGCGCTGCAGCAGTGTGGCGCCGTACTGGCACAGCTGGTCGTGCAGGCCGCCGCCGGTTTCCCGGGAAATATCCGCCGTGGCGATGCGGTCGATCACCGGCCCGGTATCCAGGCCTTTTTCCATCTGCATCAGGCAGACGCCGCTGTGCCGGTCGCCAGCCTGTATCGCGCGCTGGATCGGCGCGGCGCCGCGCCAGCGCGGCAGCAGCGATGCATGTACGTTCCAGCAGCCGAAGCGCGGCAGGTCGAGCACGCGCTGCGACAGGATCAGTCCGTAGGCGACCACGACCATGAGGTCGGGCGCCAGGCCGGCCAGGGTGGCGCGATCGGCGGCAGCGCGGAAGCTGTCGGGCTGCTCTACCCGGTAGCCCGCGTCCAGCGCCGCCTGCTTGACCGGACTGGGGCTGAGCTTGCGTCCGCGCCCGGCCGGCCGGTCAGGCTGGGTGTATACCGCCACCACGTCCACACCCGCCTGGTTGCAGGCCTTGAGGCAGGGCACGGCGAATTCCGGTGTTCCAGCGAACACCACGCGCAGGGAGTCGGTCATTGGGCTCAGGCGCTGCGGCGCTGCTTTTCCAGCTTCTTGCGCACCATCTCGCGCTTGAGCGGCGAGAGATAGTCGACGAACAGCCGTCCGGCCAGGTGGTCCATCTCGTGCTGGATGCAGACGGCGAGCAGGCCGTCTGCCTGCAAGGTATAGGGCTTGCCGTCAGCGTCCTGGGCCTCGACCGTGATCTGGTTGGCCCGCTCCACGTCCGCATAGATGCCGGGGACCGACAGGCAGCCCTCCTGGTAGACCTGGATGCCGTCCTTGGCGACCACGCGCGGATTCACCAGCACATGCGGCGCGTTCTTTTCCTCGGACACGTCCAGCACCAGCAGCTGGCGGTGCACGTTGACCTGGGTGGCGGCCAGGCCTATGCCCGGTGCTGCGTACATGGTTTCGAACATGTCGGCGACCAGGCGCGCCAGTTCGGCACCGAATTCGGTGACCGGCTGGGCCTTGGTCCGCAGGCGCGCATCGGGAAATTCGAGAATTGTCAGTGTTGCCATGGGACTGCCTCGGAGGAATCTGCGCGGAAGTTGGCGGAAGAGGGTTCCGCTACGCGCGTAACATGCGGAAATTCTACGCGGATTTATTCGCGTCGGGGGGAGCCGCAGCAGCGCCGGGTTAGGGTGTCCGGAGGCCGAAAGCCACCGCTGCTTGCGTGCATATTTTCTTAGGCTACACTCTCAATGCCCTTGGGGAATCAGGTAATTGGCGGCCATGCTTAAAAAACTACCTGCACTTTTTGCCGGATTGCTCGTTGCGCTCACGGCTTTTGCGGTAAATGAGTCGGAACTGCGCAGCGACCACCCAGACACCTATACGGTCAAGCGCGGAGACACCCTCTGGGACATCTCCGCCCGCTTCCTCAAGAAACCCTGGCTGTGGCCGGAAATCTGGCAGGCCAATCCCCAGGTCGAGAATCCGCACCTGATCTATCCGGGCGACGTGCTCAACCTGTCGTACCTGAACGGGGGTGGCGGTGCACGCCTGTCCAGCAACGGACCGCGGGTACGCCGCGATCCTCTGGACGAGGCGATCCAGCCCATTCCGCTCAAGGACATCGAGCAGTTCCTCAAGAACATGCGCGTCGTCGACGAGAAGACCTTCAAGGGCCTGCCACATGTGGTCGCGGTGGAGGAGAACAAGCTCTACGCCTCCAACGGCAACCTGATCTACGTGCGCGGGCTGGATGCACGACCGGGCGATGCCTTCGTCGTGGTGCGCCCGGTCAACCTGTACTACTCGCTGGCAGCGCGCCGCGACGGCGAAGCGCCGACCACCCATGTACGCGAGCTGGACACCAAGCGCGGCCAGAACAAGATGATCTGGCACCACAATCCGGTGAAGGACATGTTCGGCCGCAATGCCAGCGTGCTGGGGTATGAAGTCCAGGTCGTCGGCAGCGTGCAGGTGACCAAGAGCGGCCCGACCAGCTCGCTGCTGGTGACCTACTCCGACTTCGAGATTCACGAAAGCGACCTGATCATGCCGGTCGAGGCCAAGCCCTACGATTCGCAGTACCTGCCGCATCCGCCGGCATCGGTACCGGCCGATTTCGAAGTGCTGGCGTTTACCGACGCCGTCAATGCGGTCGGTCCCAAGCAGGTCGTGGCGCTGTCGCGCGGCGCAGCGGACGGCATCGAGAACGGCCACGTGTTCACCATCTATCACCCGGGCGACACCATCACCGACCGCTACAAGTACCCGTCGGGCAGTGCGCGCAAGTTCTTCAACCCGAACGATTCCAAGGTCACCTTGCCGGAAGAGTACGTCGGCCACGTGATGATTTTCCGCACCTTCGACCGGGTCAGCTACGGCCTGGTGATGGACGGGCTGCGCCCGGTACACCTCAACGACGTGCTGCGCGCGCCCGAATAGAACCTGGCCACTCGTATACGTATGGAAAAACGGCGCGGAGACCCCGCGCCGTTTTTCGTTGCCCGCCTATACTCGGACGCATGACCTCCGACCTGCGCAGCGACGCCGAAACCCTGGCCTGGCTTACCTTGCTACGCGCCCCGGGCATCGGCAGCAGCAGCCTGCGCGCGCTGATTCTGCGCGCCGGCAGCGCCGAGTCGGTGCTGCAGCAACGCGAGCGCTGGCGCGAGGAATTCCGCTTCGGCGAAGACACCCTGGCCTGGCTGCGCAAGCCAGATCCGCAGCGCCTGGCTGCCGACCAGGAATGGCTGGCCCGCGAAGGCCGCCAACTGCTCACCTTCGACGCGGACGACTACCCCGCCCTGCTGCGCGAGATCGGCGCCGCCCCGCCCGGCCTGTTCGTGGTCGGCGATGCGGCCCTGCTCTGGCTGCCCCAGGTCGCCATCGTCGGAGCGCGCAGCGCGACCGCCGGCGGCCTGGCCAATGCGCGCAGCTTCGCCCAGCACCTGGGCGCGGCCGGCTTTGCCATCACCAGCGGACTGGCCGATGGCGTCGACGGCGCGGCCCACGCCGCTGCGCTGGACGGCGGCTATGCCACGATCGCCGTCATGGGTACCGGGCCGGACCGGATCTATCCGCGCAAGCACCGCGCCCTGGCCGCGCGCATTGCCGAAAGCGGCGTGCTGGTGAGCGAGTTTCCGCCCGGCGTGGAAGCCCGTCCCGACCACTTCCCGCGGCGCAATCGCCTGATCGCCGGGCTTTCCCTGGGCGTGCTGGTGGTCGAGGCCAGCATCCAGTCGGGCTCGCTGATCACCGCACGCCTGGCCGGCGACCAGGGCCGCGAGGTGTTTGCCCTGCCCGGTTCCATCCACAACCCGCTGGCGCGCGGCTGTCACCAGCTGATCCGCCAGGGCGCGCGCCTGGTCGAGACCAGCGACGAAATCGTGGCCGAGCTGGCGCCCTTGGCCCAGGCGCTGGGCGAACGGCTGCGGGAACGCTTGCAACCTGTCGCGGCCGCCACCACCGTAGCCGCCGCAGGCGTTGCCCAGCGCGACCCGGAATACGCTGCAGTACTGGCGGCCCTGGGCCACGATCCGGTCAGCCTGGACGAGCTGGCGGTGCGTAGCGGTCTGGGCGTGGCCACCCTGTCGTCGATGCTGCTGGTGCTGGAGCTGGATGGCGAGGTCAGCAGCGTTGGCGGAGGGCGTTACCAGCGCATCTGAACCACCGGCGCGGCGGTGACGACAGTCGCACTGTCATCGGGATTGGCTTGACAGCACTGCGCAGCGTGTGTGCAGGATGAAAAAGGAACCCGGCGCCGCGGACGGCGGCCGGCCCGTCTCGTTAACCGACCCCAGCGGTCGTTGGCCAAGGCCATCGACCCGCGCAGAGGATGCGCCACTTTTCCATGGCCAAGAACCTACTCATCGTCGAATCGCCCGCCAAGGCCAAGACGATCAACAAATACCTGGGCAAGGATTTCATCGTCCTTGCCTCCTATGGCCACGTGCGCGACCTGGTGCCCAAGGAAGGCGCGGTCAATCCCGACCAGCAGTTCGCGATGAACTACGCGGTCATCGACAAGAACGAAAAGCATGTCGATGCGATCGCCAAGGCCGCGGCCAAGGCCGACTCCCTCTATCTCGCGACCGACTTGGATCGCGAAGGCGAGGCGATCAGCTGGCACATCAGCGAGATCCTGCGCGAACGCGGCCTGCTGGAAGGCAAGCACGTACACCGCGTGGTGTTCTCCGAAATCACGCCCAAGGCGATCCGCGAAGCGGTAGACCATCCCCGCGCGCTGTCGCTGGACCTGGTCAACGCACAGCAGGCGCGCCGCGCACTGGACTACCTTGTCGGCTTCAACCTGTCGCCGGTGCTCTGGCGCAAGGTGCAGCGCGGCCTGTCGGCCGGACGCGTGCAGTCGCCCGCCCTGCGCATGATCGTCGAGCGCGAAGAAGAGATCGAAGCGTTCAAGCCGCGCGAGTACTGGAGCATGGACGCCGAACTGGCCCATGCCAACACGCCGTTCCGCGCCCGCCTGCTGCGCCTGCAGGGCAAGAAGTTCGAGCAGTTCGACCTGACCGAAGCGGGCAGCGCCTATGCGGCGCGCGAATCGCTCTACCAGGCTGCCGGCGCCGTGCGCAGCAGCGGCGGCGATACGCCGTTCGATACCGACGAACCGAGCTGGCAGGGCGGCAAGCTGGTCGTTGCCGACGTGCAGTCCAAGGAACGCAAGCGCCGCCCCGCCGCGCCGTTCACCACCTCTACCCTGCAGCAGGAAGCCGCGCGCAAGCTCGGCTTCACCACCAGCCGCACCATGCGCCTGGCGCAGCAGCTGTACGAAGGCATCGCGATCGGCGACGAAGGCGTGGTCGGTCTGATCACCTATATGCGTACCGACTCGACCAGCCTGTCCGACGACGCCGTGGCCGAACTGCGCGACGTGATCGGCCGCGACTACGGCGCCAAGGCCTTGCCAGAGACGCCCAACGTCTACAAGACCAAGTCCAAGAACGCGCAGGAAGCGCATGAAGCGATCCGCCCGACCGCAGCCATGCGCCGCCCGGCCAGCGTCGCCAGCGCGCTCAGCGACGAACAACGCAAGCTGTACGACCTGATCTGGAAGCGCACCGTCGCCAGCCAGATGCAGCACGCCACGATGAACACGGTGTCGGTCGACCTCGCCTGCGGCAAGGACTCCGCCTTCCGCGCCAGCGGCACGACCGTGATCGACCCGGGCTTCCTCGCCGTCTACGAGGAAGGCAAGGACCAGAAGAACGCCGAGGACGAAGACGAAGGCCGCAAGCTGCCGCGCATGGTCGTCGGCGACGTCGTGCCGCTGGAGGCGATCCTGGCCGAGCAGCATTTCACCGAGCCGCCGCCGCGCTTCTCCGAAGCCAGCCTGGTCAAGACGCTGGAAGAGTTCGGCATCGGCCGGCCCTCGACCTATGCCAGCATCATCCAGACCCTGCTCTCGCGCGAATACGTCACCCTGGACGCCCGCCGCTTCCGTCCGACCGACGTCGGCCGCGCAGTGAGCAAGTTCCTCAGCGGGCATTTCACCCGCTACGTCGACTACGACTTCACCGCCAAGCTCGAAGACGAACTCGATGCGGTCAGCCGCGGCGAGGAAGACTGGGTGCCGCTGATGCAGCGCTTCTGGTCGCCGTTCAAGTCGCTGGTGGAAGAAAAGAACGAGTCGGTAGACCGCTCCGAAGCCAGCGGTTCGCGCGTGCTTGGCGACGACCCGGCCAGCGGCAAGCCCGTCACCGTGCGCCTGGGGCGCTTCGGCCCGTTCGCCCAGATCGGCGTCAAGGAAGACGAGGACAAGCCGCGTTTCGCCAGCCTGCGCGCCAACCAGAGCATCCACACCATCACCCTGGCCGAGGCGCTGGAGCTGTTCAAGCTGCCGCGCAACCTCGGCGCACATCCGGACGGCACCGACATCAGCGTCGGCGTCGGCCGCTTCGGCCCCTTCGTCAAGCACGGTTCGACTTATGCCTCGCTGAAGGCCGAGGACGACCCGTATACGATTGAACTTGCGCGCGCTGTGCAGTTGTTGCATGAGAAGGCCGAGGCAGCGGCGAACCGCCTGATCAAGAGCTTCCAGGACGGCGCCATCCAGGTATTGCGCGGCCGCTACGGCCCCTACATCACCGACGGCAACAAGAACGGCCGCATTCCCAAGGAACGCGAGCCGGAAACCCTGACCGAAGCCGAATGCCTGGAACTGCTGGCTGCAGCACCGGACAAGCCGGCCCGCGGCGGCCGCTTCGGCAAGAAGGGCAAGGCCGAGCCCAAGTCGGCGGCCAGCAAATCGGCCGCGAAGAAGATGGCCGAAGCCAAGCCAGCGGCGAAAAAGGCGGTAGCGAAGAAAGCGCCGGCAAAAAAAGCCGCCACCAAGAAACCGGCCGCGAAAAAAGCCGTGGCGAAGAAGGCCCCGGCGAAAAAGACGGCCGCCAAGTCCTGAGCCCGAGCGCATGCCCGCGATTGACCTGCTGCCTGCCGTCGCGGCCCTGCGCCGCGGCGGCGTGATTGCCTATCCGACCGAGGCGGTATTCGGCCTGGGCTGCGATCCGCACGATGCAGCCGCCCTGCAGCACCTGTTCGCACTGAAACGGCGGCCGCCGCAGCGCGGCGTGCTGCTGATTGCCGCGCATTTCGACCAGATCGCCCGCTACATCGACCACTCGCGCCTGCCCGCGGCGGCGCTGGCGCGGGTGCAGGCCAGCTGGCCGGGACCGCATACCTGGGTGCTGCCGCGCTCGGCCGAGGTACCGGACTGGATTGCCGGCGGCCACGACGGCATCGCCCTGCGCGTCACCGCCCATCCGGTCGCCAGCGCGCTGTGCCTGGCCTTCGGCGGCGCCCTGGTCTCGACCAGCGCCAACCGGCACGGCCAGGCGCCGACGCTCTCGGCCGCGGAAATACGTATTGAGTTTGGCGACGATCTCGATGCGATTGTCGACGCCCCGGTCGGGGGGCTTGAGCGTCCGACCGCGATCCGCGACGCTATCAGCGGGGAATTCGTACGACATTGAGGCCGGGGGGCTATGTCCGCAGTCATTCAGGAAGCGCGCACCGTCGCGACAGGCTTGCCGCTGCTCGCGGGGGCTGGCGAAAGGAACATCGCCTGGCACCAGGGCCGACCGGTCAGCCAAACCGAGTTTTTGCACCATGTCGCCGCGGTGGCGGCACGGCTGCCGGCCAACCAGGCGGCGGTCAATCTGTGCGAAGACCGCTATCACTTTCTGGTCGCCTTCGCCGCCGTCGCGCTGGCTGGGCAGACCAACCTGCTGCCGCCCTCGCGGGCGCGCCAGGCCGTGGACGAGGTCATGGGCGCACACCCGGGCTGCTACGCGATCAGCGACCAGCAGCTCGAATCCGAACCGCCGCAGTTATGGCACCTGCCAGCCCTGGACAGTCTCGGCCGGCCTGACGGCAGCGCGCCGATTCCCAGCCTGCCGGGCGAGCAGATCGTCGCCATCGGCTATACCTCGGGCTCTACCGGCGCGCCCAAGCCCAATCCCAAGACCTGGGCCAGCTTCAGTGCCAGTACCGCGCTGAACGTGCAGCTGTTGCAGAACTACTGCGGCAATGCGCCGATCAGCCTGGTCGCGACCGTGCCGCCGCAACATATGTACGGCATGGAAATGTCGGTACTGCTGCCGCTGTTGGGCCCGATCGCCGTGCATACGCGCAAGCCGCTGATGCCCGGCGACATCGCCGCCGCCCTGACCGCGCTACCGGCGCCACGCGTACTGGTGACCACGCCGGTGCATCTGCGCGCGCTGGTCCAGGCCGGCGCTACGCTGCCGCCGCTGGCGGCCATCGTCTGCGCCACCGCCCCGCTGTGCCGCGAACTCGCCGCCACGGCGCAGGCCTGCTTCGCCACCGAGGTAGTCGAAGTGTTCGGCTCTACCGAAACCTGCGTGATCGCACACCGGCGCAGTGCGGACGACGAGTCGTGGCAGCACTATGCAGGCGTGACGCTGCGGCCGCAGCCCGACGGCACCCTGGTCGACGCACCGTGGTTTCCCGCCCCGGTCACGCTGCATGACATTGTGGAACTGTTGCCGCCACATCATTTCCGCCTGCGCGGGCGCAACGCCGACCTGCTCGAAATCGCCGGCAAGCGCGCCTCGCTGGCCGACCTGAACCGGCGTCTGCTCGGCATAGCCGGTGTGGTCGACGGGGTGATCTTCCAGCGCGACTGCGACAGCGGCGGCGTACAGCGCCTGGCTGCGCTGGTGGTCGCTCCGGGCCTGAGCGAAGGCGCCATCCTCGACGCGCTGCGCGCGGCGACCGACCCGGCCTTCCTGCCGCGCCCCTTGCGCAAAGTGGACAAGTTGCCGCGCAACGAAACCGGGAAACTACCCCGCGCGGCATTGCTGGCCGCACTGTAGGTCGGGGCTAGCCGGCAGGCTCGCCCCGACCTGCGACGCGCTTTGCTACGCCGCCTGCGCCATCGGCTCCTCGATCGCGTCCGGCGCAAATTTGCCCTGGTCGGCCAGTTCGGCGAACAGGCCGCCCCTGGCGATCAGCTCCTCGAAGCGGCCGCTTTCGACCAAGCGGCCGTGGTCCAGCACCAGGATCAGGTCGGCATTGCGCACGGTCGACAGACGGTGGGCGATGACAAAGGTGGTGCGCCCGGCCGACAGGCCCTGCAGCGCCCTCTGGATGCGTGCTTCGGTGCCGTTGTCCAGCGCGCTCGTGGCTTCGTCGAGGATCAGTATCGGCGCGTCCTTGAGCATGGCACGGGCGATGGCCAGGCGCTGGCGCTCGCCGCCGGACAGCGAGCGGCCGCGTTCGGCCACCAGGGTTTCATAGCCGTCGGGCTTGGCGCTGATGAAGCCGTGCGCCTCGGCCGCACGGGCCGCGGCTTCGATCTGCTGCGGCGTCGCCAGTGGGTTCGCCACTTTCAGGTTCTCAGCGATGGAACGGTAGAACAGGCCCGGCTCCTGGAACACCACGCCGATATTGCGGCGCAGGGAATCCAGCTGCAGTGTGCGCAGATCGTGCCCGTCGACGCTGATGCGGCCCGACTGCGGGTCATAGGCGCGATAGAGCAGGCTCAGCGCCGTGGTCTTGCCCGCGCCGGTGGGGCCGACCAGGGCGATGGTGCTGCCCGCCGGCGCGCGGAAGCTCAGCTGCTGCACGGCTGCCACGGTTTCGCCGTCGGCCGGCGCATAGCTGAAGCTGACGTCCTCGAACACCACCTCGCCGCGGGCACGCCCCAGCTCGACGGCGTCGGCAGCACTGGCGATGGCGGGCTGCGTGTCCAGCACTTCGAAGAAATTGCGCAGCGAATGAGTCTGGAAGAAAAGTCCAGAAATAAACCCTGCAAATTGTTCCAGCCGCCCGATGAGCATGAGCGAGAAGCCGACGAAGCTGACGATATTGCCGACGCTCACCTCGCCCTTGGCATGCAGGCTGGCGCCGAGGGCGAAGATCGCCACGACGGTCAGCGTACTCGCCGCGCGATTGAGCACCGACAGCACGGCCCAGCCCTTGAGCACCGGATACTGCGCACTCAGTACCCGCGCCATCATGGCTTTGAGCGCGGCGATTTCCGCGCCCAGGCGGGTAAAGCTCTGCACCACGCCGACATGGCCGAAGACGTCGCTGGCGCGGGTGGAAATCTCGTGGTGCAGCTCTTCCACTTCGGCCTGGGCCTTGTGCGTGCGGCGGATCGCGATGGCATTGAAAACGGCGAAGCTGGTCATCAGCGCCACCATCAGCGCCGCCAGTTTCCAGTTCATGTAGAGCGCGATCGGCACCATCACCAGGATCGACAGCAGGGTCGCCAGGTGTTCGCGGAAAAAACCCAGCCACAGGCCGAACAGGTTGCCGACGCCGCCATGCATGATGCGCGACAGCCGGCCGGTGTGGTTTTCGCCGTGGAAAGACAGCGGCAGCGAGGCGCCGTGCACGAAGAACTGCTCGATCGCGGCGAGGCGGCGGCGATGCGCCAGGCGGTCCGCATGCAGCGACACCCAGACGCTGGCGACGACGCCACCGAAACCGGCCAGCGCCCATAGCGCGATCAGGCGCGGCGCGGCGGCGGCACCGGGCGCACTGAGCGCGTCGACGACCTGGCCGAACAGCATGGGTTCCAGGAAGTACACGCCGGCCAGGGCCAGATTGGCCAGCGTCAGGGTGATGGCGAGCTTGCGTTCGGGCGCAAGCAATCCGATGACGCGCATGTACAGGCGCAGGATGTTCACCGTCTTCAAATTTCCCCAGGGGCGCAGGAGCGCGCGGTGCGCATTGATGCATCCGTCCGCCGTCGCGCAGCTGAACGAAAACACCGCCAGAGCGCTGCAGCGAGGCGGGAAACAGAACGTAACGTTTGGACGGCCGAACGGCTTATGCGCAGCGTAAAGCGCAGCCCAGCGGCTACAATCCGCGCCCCGCGTCCGCATTACCGGCAAGGTGTCCATGAAAGTCCTCGTCATCGGTTCCGGCGGGCGCGAACACGCGCTGGCCTGGAAGATCAAGCAGTCGCCGCGTGTCGCCGAAGTCATCGTTGCGCCAGGCAATGCCGGCACCGCGCACGAGCCCGGCGTACGCAATGCCGCCGTCGCCATGACCGATATCGAAGGCCTGCTCGCCCTGGCCCAGCGCGAAGGCGTGGCGCTGACCGTCGTCGGCCCGGAAGCGCCGCTGGTTGCGGGCGTAGTGGACAAATTCCGTGCTGCCGGCCTGCGCTGCTTCGGTCCGCGCCGCATTGCCGCGCAGCTGGAAGGCTCCAAGGCGTTTGCCAAGGATTTTCTCGCCCGGCGCAATATCCCGACCGCGCGCTATGCCGTCTTCACGGCGCTGGAACCGGCCCTGGCCTATGTGCGCCACCACGGCGCGCCCATCGTGATCAAGGCCGACGGTCTGGCCGCCGGCAAAGGCGTCGTGGTCGCACTGACCCTGGCCGATGCGGAACAGGCGCTGCACGACATGCTCGGTGCACGCTCGCTCGGCGACGCCTCGGCCCGGGTGGTGATCGAGGAATTCCTCGACGGCGAGGAAGCCAGCTATATCGTCATCAGCGACGGCCAGCACGCCCTGCCCATGGCCACCAGCCAGGACCACAAGCGCCGCGACGAAGGCGACCACGGCCCGAATACCGGCGGCATGGGCGCGTATTCGCCCGCGCCGGTGGTCACGCCCGAGGTCGAGCGGCGCATCCTGCGCGAAGTGATCGAGCCGACCCTGGCCGGCATGGCGGCCGAAGGCGCGCCGTTCATCGGTTTCCTCTACGCCGGCCTGATGATCGACAAGAGCGGCGCGCCCAAGGTGATTGAATTCAACGTGCGCTTCGGTGATCCGGAAACCCAGCCGATCATGCTGCGGCTCAGATCCGACCTGGTCGACCTGATCGAAGCAGCACTGGACGGGCGGCTGGACCGCACCGAAACCGAGTGGGATCCCCGCCCGGCCCTGGGCGTGGTGCTGGCGGCGCAGGGCTATCCGGGCGCGGTGAAGCTCAACGATCCCATCCACGGCCTGGACGCGCCCCAGCACGCCGATGCCAAGGTATTCCAGGCCGGCACCCGCCTCGACGAGCAGGGCCGCGCCGTCAGCGCCGGCGGCCGCGTACTGACGGTCTGCGCGCTGGGTACGGACATCGCCCAGGCGCGCGAACGCGCCTACGCAGCACTGCGCCAGGTCCATTTCGACGGCATGTTCTACCGCCGCGACATCGCCCATCGCGCCCTGAATCGCTGAGGGCCGCCGGACGCGGCAGCGGACAAAACGTCACGTGACGCAACCGCGGGGCTTGCGCATCATGCGCTCCCCATACCAGCGAGTACGTCATGCGTCCGATTGCCTGCCTGTGTCTGATCCTGCTGCTGGCCGGTAGCGCCCAGGCGGCGGTTTACAAATGCACTTCGCCCAGTGGCGCGGTGGAATTCAAGGACAAGCCCTGCGCCCCCGGCACCGGCGGCGAGATCGCCGTCAAGGGCGTGCCGGGCAGCGACGGCGGCAGCAGCAAAGACGGGCCTGGCGGCAGCAACGGCAGTGGCGGCGGGCTCAAGGGAGCCTGGTGCGAAGTCTCGGTGACCAGCAAGATCGACGACGAACTCGACGAATCGTCGCCGCCGACGCAGTGGAATTTCTCTGCCGACAGCGTCGAGGTGTTCACGCCGCTGGGGCCTCTGCAAGCGCCGCTGATTCGCGGCGAAGGCAGCTTTGCGGTCGATCACCCGATGTTCGGCGGTGCCGAGCGCGAATGGAGCATCGTTTCGCAGGACAGCAAGAAAGCCGTGCTGGAAGGGCCGCTCGGCGGTTTCTACCACCTGCGCCGCGGCGCTTGTGCCGTGCGCTGACACCGCCGCTACCCGCCGCTGTGGCGGCGGGTAGCGCAGCCATCACTTGGCCGGTTTGGCCGTCGGCGCCGCCCGCTCGGGCGGCAGCGGCTGCAGGCGCGCCGGCTT
The DNA here is from genome assembly GCF_004363655.1 of Tahibacter aquaticus. Classification (GTDB taxonomy): domain Bacteria; phylum Pseudomonadota; class Gammaproteobacteria; order Xanthomonadales; family Rhodanobacteraceae; genus Tahibacter; species Tahibacter aquaticus. The sequence goes on along the minus strand of NZ_SNZH01000008.1, from coordinate 123,528 downwards.
GAAATAGCCGTCGTTGCTCGGCCAGGGGCGATCCGGCATCTGCTTGGCCTGGAAGCGCTTGTAGAACTCCTGGAACGGCGCCGCCGCCTCGGTGCCGCCGTCGCGCACCGCAGCGAACATGGCCGAACTCTGCACTTCTTCGGCCACGGTGAAGTTTCCGCCGAATGCTTCGATCAGCGCCGCTGCTTCAATAACGGCCGGCGTGTTGCGCGCGCGGTACAGCTCTCTGGCGTAGTCGATCCCGGTCTTTCTCTGTTCGGGTGTGATACCGCGACAGGTAGCAACCAGGCGCACATACACCTGCATCACGAAGCCACGCTGCTCCTTCACCGACTGCAGGCCGGCCTCGACCTCCTTCAGCGCTTCCAGACAGCGACCGTCGGCGACCTGGGCCGCGGCCAGGCGCGCGTAGTTGTCAGCCTGCTGCGGCTGCAGCTTGATCAGCTGGCGATACTGTTCCGCCGCGGGTGCATAGCGGTTCTGGCGCATCAGGCGGTTGCCCAGCAGCAGGCGTGCCTCGACCAGTTTGGCGTCCAGCGCGATCGCCTTCTCGTAATCGGCCTGGGCTGCGGCTTCGTCGCCGCCGGTTTCCGCCACCACGCCGCGGCTGACCAGCGCCGCCGCATCGTTGGGCGACAGGCGTACCGCCTCGCTGGCGCGTGCCTTGGCCGTGGCGCTGGCGCCCAGCATGGCTTCGATACGGGCCGACAGGCTGAGCAGGCCGGCGTTGTTCGGCTCGCGCTTGAGCGCCTGCTCCAGCGGTGTGCGCGCCGCGGCGAACTGTTGTACGGCGATCAGGAAGCGCGCCTGGTTGATCGGATCGTCCTTGTCCGCCGCGGCAGGCGCCGCAGCGGGGGCTGCAGCAGCGGACAGATCGATCGAACTGGCGCCCAGGAAACCGGCACCGAGCGTATCGAGTATGCGTACCGGCGTGTTACCGGCCTTGGCCCGCGCCGCCGTCGCCGCAGCGGCATTGCCCTGAGCGGAAAAGATGTCGGCCTGCAGCGCATACAGCTGGTTGGCCGCCGGCTCCAGGCGCAATGCATCGCTGACGGCGCCGAGTGCTTCCGGGTAGCGCTGCTGGCGCATGGCGACGCGGGCACGCAGGCTGGCGATCATGGCGCTGTCACGGCCTTCGACGCCGGCCTGGTTGGCGGCCTGGGCAGCACCGTCCACATCGCCGGCGGCAAGGCGCGCCTCGATCACGGCAACGCGCATCGGCAGGTATTTGCGGTCCAGCCGCAGCGCTTCCTCGAAATACTGGCGTGCCTGGGGCAACTGGTTGCGCATGCGGGCGAGCAGGCCGCGCAGATAGATCCAGCGCGCATCGTCGGGCACGACTACCGTGGCATTGCCCAGGGCAATATCGGCGACGTCGTACAAGCCGGCCTGGGTATAGCTGGAAGCCAGCAGCGCATAGGCCTCGGCCAGCGGCGCGCCGACCAGGTTGGGCTTGGTTCGGTCGAATACGGCGCGGGTTTCCACCAACTGGTCGGACTCGGCCTTGGGCAGCTTCGACATGTCCGGGATCGGCACCGGCCGGATAACGGACTGGGCCAGGGCGGCGGCAGACATCAGTGCGAAAGCGCAGCCAAGGGCGATGCGGGTGAATTTCATGGAACTCCGGCGCCAGATACGGCGGTTGCTGCGGGGGAAAGGCGGAAGTTTAAGGGACTGCAACCGATAAACGGGATTGGGGTTTCGTTAAAAAATCATTAAACCTGAAGGCATTACGCCGTATCGCCCCTTCCAGCGCCGCTGCGCTGGTGCCGCAGCGGGGCGGCACGAGGCCAGGCCGCGAAAATCGGCCACCGTAACGACCTGAGCGCACGCTACGATTGCGCCGACTTCCCAAGGTTCCCGCCATGTCGAGCAGCAACCAGTTTGCCCTGCTGAAATCGCGCCGCTTCGCTCCGTTCTTCTGGACCCAGGCCCTGGGGGCCTTCAACGACAACGTCTTCAAGAATGCGCTGGTAATCATGGCGGTGTACCAGATCGCCGCGCACGATCCGGCCCGCGCCACCAGCTATACCAACATGGCCGCCGCGCTGTTCATCGCGCCATTCCTGCTGTTCTCGGCCACCAGCGGCCAGCTCTCGGACAAGTTCGACAAGGCGAAGCTGGCTCAGCTGGTGAAGGTGATGGAAGTGGGGATCATGCTGATCGCCCTGTTCGCCTTCCTGGCCAAGAGCATTCCACTGCTGATGACCCTGCTGTTCATGATGGGCCTGCATTCCACCCTGTTCGGCCCGCTCAAGTACGGCCTGCTGCCGCAGGTGCTGGATTCGCGCGAACTGGTCGGCGGCAACGGACTGATCGAGATGGCGACGTTTCTCGCCATCCTGCTGGGACAGACGCTGGGCGCGGTGCTGATCAACATTCCGGACACCGGCGCCTGGCTGGTCGGCGGCGCCTGCATCCTGACCGCCGTCGCCGGCCTGGCCAGTTCGCTGCGCATGCCGCCGGTGCCCGCGCCCGATCCCGATCTGAAGATCAACTGGAACCCGTTCAGCGAATCCTGGAACAACCTCAGCTACATCCGCGGCAACCGCGCCGTGCTGCTGTCGTGCATGGGCATTTCCTGGTTCTGGTTCTTCGGCTCGGTCTTCATCACCCAGCTGCCGACCTATGCGCAGAGCATCATCGGTGGCAATGCCAGCGTGTATACCTTCCTGCTGGCCGTGTTCTCGCTCGGCATCGGTATCGGTTCGCTGCTGTGCGAACGCCTGTCGGGACACAAAGTGGAAATCGGACTGGTACCGTTCGGCTCCATCGGCATGACCCTGTTCGGCGCCGACCTGTATTTCGCCAAGCCCGACCTGGCCGTGGCGCACGATCTCACCATCGCAGCGCTGCTGGTGCAGCCATGGATCTGGCGCGTACTGGTCGACCTGCTGCTGATGGCCGTGTTCTCAGGTTTTTTCATCGTGCCGCTGTTCGCGCTGATCCAGACCCGCTCCGATCCGGCTCGCCGTTCCCGCGTGATTGCCGCCAACAACATCCTCAATGCGCTGTTCATGGTCGTCGCGGCCGGCCTGTCGGTACTGCTGCTGGGCGTGGCCAAGCTGTCGATCCCGCAGCTACTTCTGGCCACCGCGCTGATGAACGCCGTCGTGGCGATCTACATCTATACCCTGGTGCCCGAGTTCCTGATGCGTTTCCTCAGCTGGATCCTGGTCAACACCTTGTACCGGATCAAGCTGGACGGACTTGACCACATTCCCGACGAAGGGCCGGCCCTGCTGGTCAGCAACCATGTCAGCTTCATGGATGCGCTGATCATCGGCGGCAGCGTGCGCCGGCCGGTACGCTTTGTCATGTATTACAAGATTTTCAATATTCCACTGCTCAGTTTCATCTTCCGCACGGCCAAGGCCATTCCCATCGCCGGCTACAAGGAAAACCCCGAGCTGCTGGCCAAGGCCTTCGACGAGGTCGACGCCGAGCTGGCCCAGGGCAACCTGGTCTGCATCTTCCCCGAAGGCGGCCTGACCAAGGACGGCGAGATCGCCGAATTCAAGGCAGGGCTGGAGCGCATCCTCGAGCGCCGCCCGGTGCCGGTAGTGCCGCTGGCGCTGCGCGGGCTGTGGGGTTCCATCTTCAGCCGGCGCGACAGTGCACTGGGCCGTGCCCGCCTGCCGCGGCGTTTCCGCTCGCGCATCGGCCTGGCTGCTGGTGCAGCGGTGGAACCGGCTGCGGCGACGGCAGATCTGCTGCAGCAGCGCGTCAGCGCATTGCGAGGCGCCGATGCCTGAAACAACGCTGCCGCGGCCGCGCCGCCTGCTGTTGCTGAGCGTATCCGCGGGCGCCGGCCACGGCCGCGCCGCCGATGCCCTGCATGCCGCCGCAGTGGCCGAACATGGCGCCGAGGCGCTGCATCTGGACGTGATGGACTACGTGCCGGCGGCCTTCCGTAAACTGTATACGGATTTCTATTTGCGTCTGGTGGAAAAATTTCCATCGCTATGGGCGCAGCTGTATCGCATCACCGACGAGACGCCGCCCGACGCGGCCATGGCACGGCTGCGCCGGGCGCTGGAGCGGCTCAACACCCGCAGCCTGCGCCAGGCGATTGCCGACTTCGCCCCCGACGCCATCGTCTGCACCCACTTCCTGCCGGCCGAAGTGCTGGCGCGTGAACAGCTGCGCGTCCGCCTGCATTGCCCGGTCCATGTACAAGTGACCGATTTCGACCTGCATGCGCTATGGGTGGTGCCGGGTCTGGCCGGCTACTTTGCCGCCAGCGACGAAGTCGCCGCGCGCATGCGCGCCCGTGGGCTCGATCCGTCGCGGATTCATGTCTGCGGCATTCCGATCATGCCGGCGTTTGCGCAGACTCTCGACCGGGCCACCTGTGCCGCCGAAGCCGGGCTGGATCCGCAGCGCCCCATCCTGCTGCTGATGGGCGGCGGTGCCGGCGTCGGCGCGCTGGACGATGCGGCCCGCAGCCTGCTGCGCATCGAGGCGGACTTCCAGCTCGTCGCCTTGGCCGGCCGCAACGAAGACATGCTGGCGCGTCTGCGTACACTTGCCGCGGAACATCCGCGCCGGCTGTTTCCGCAGGGCTTCACGCGCACGATCGAGCGGCTGATGCGCTGCGCCGACCTGGCCATCGGCAAGCCCGGCGGACTGACCACGTCCGAATGCCTGGCAATGGGACTGCCGTTGCTGGTGTTCGCACCGATTCCAGGTCAGGAAGAGCGCAATTGCGATTACCTGCTGGAAAACGGCGCCGGCCTCAAGGCAGTCGATGCCGTCGCGCTGGAATACCGCGTACGTGCGCTGCTGGCCGACGCCCCGCGGTTGCAGCGCCTGCGCGACAGCGCTGTGCGGCTGGGCCGGCCACACGCCGCCCGCGATGTGCTGCGCCAGGTCTTCGCCAACGGCTGATCCGCCTGTTCGGTTTGCACTGCGCCCCGCGTTGACCTGTTGTCGGCGCGCTGCACCGGCTGCGCCAAATGGCAAAGCCGGCACATATCGCCAGGGAATCGCGTCACAACACGACGCCTGCGCTTGCCTCAGGCTGCGCGCACATCCGGGGGAGTGGAACCGTCATGCATCAACGCGTCTTGAGTTGCGGCCTTGCCGCGGTTGTCGCCCTGCTGGCCGCGAGCAGCGCCGAGGCACAGCAACTGCCCTATCCCATCCTGTTCGTGACCCAGTTCCCGATCAGCGACGATTTCGCCACCATCGGCTCGGTCTTCGCCAACCACCGTGGCGGCACCAACCTGGTCGGCCGGGGCGGCGACCTGTATATCCGCTATCCCAACGGTGACCTGCGCAACCTGACCCAGGAAGCCGGTTTCGGCAATGCCGGCCCGCAGCGTGCCGCCGCCATTGCGGTGCGCGATCCGGCCGTTTCCTGGGACGGCAGCAAGGCGATCTTCAGCATGGTCATCGGCGCGCCGCTGCAGCAGTACCAGTGGGATACCTCTTACTGGCAGCTGTACGAAGTGACCGGCCTGGGTGCGGGCCAGACCGCGGTCGTCACCAAGGTGGCCAACCAGCCGGCTAATCGCAACAACATCAATCCGGCCTATCTCAGCGACAACAGCATCGTGTTCGCCAGCGACCGCACGCGCAACGGCGCGGCGCATCTTTATCCACAACTGGACGAATACGAATCGACGCCGACGCCGACCGGCCTGTGGCGGCTGCAGCCGTCCAGCGGAAAACTCGACCTGCTGCAGGTTTCCGTATCCGGCGCGTTCAATCCCATCGTCGACAGCTTCGGCCGCCTGCTGTTCACGCGCTGGGACCATTTGCAGCGCGACCAGCAGAACGATTCGGCCAACAACGCCAACGGCGCGTTCAACTGGAGCAGCGAGGCAGCCAATGCCGTCGCCATGGCGGACCGCAGCGAAGTCTTCCCCGAGCCGCGTATCGAAGTGCCGGGCTCCGGTGTCTACGGCTATACCATCAACCACTTCTTCCCCTGGATGATCAACCAGGACGGCAGCGAAGAAGAAACACTGAACCATGTCGGCCGGCATGAACTGCACAGCTATTTCAACCGCAGCTTCAATGACCCGGCCATGGCCGAATTCAGTGGCGGCGGCAACCGCATCCTGAATTTCCTGCAGATACGCGAAGACCCGACCGTGCCGGGCCGCTACTACGGCATCGACGCGCCGGAGTTCTATACCCATGCCTCAGGCCAGCTGCTGCGCATCGACGCACCGCCCAGCACCAATGCGGCCAACGTCGCAGCGACCTGGCTCAACCCGCGCGTGAACGTCAACTTCGGTACCGACGCGTTGCCGCCGCCGGCGGATTTCACCGGCCACTTCCGCAACCCGCTGCCACTCAGCGACGGCAGCCTGATCGCGGCGCACACCACGCAGTGGCGCGGCGCCGGCAACGACGGCACGCGCGCCAACCCGCAGCCACGCTACCAGTTCCGTCTCAAGCAACTGGTGGCAGGGCCGGGCGGTTATTACGTGGCCGGCGCAAATCTCAACGCCAATCCCATCACCAAGAGCGTGAGCTACTGGGACCCGGACGTGGAAGTCAGCTACAACGGCCCGATGTGGGAGCTGTCGCCCGTGGAAGTGCGCGCGCGCAGCGTGCCGCCGTCCACCGCCTTCCAGCTGCAGCCGCCGGAACAGGCCGCGTTCACTGCAGAAAATGTGGATATTGCGGCGTTTCGCCAGTATCTGCGCAGCAACGGCCTGGCACTGATCGTGGTGCGCAACGCCACCACGCGCGACCGCGCCGACAAGCAGCAGCCGTTCAATCTGCGCGTTCCCGGCGGCACGCAGACAGTCGCCAGCGGCGGCGGCCAGGTCTACGACATCGCGCATATGCAGTTCTTCCAGGGCGACCAGATCCGCAGCCTGGGCGGCGTCGCCACGCCCGACAGCGGCCGGCGCGTACTGGCGCAGACCCTGCACGACCAGCCTACCCTGCTGGCCAATGCACCCAACCCCGCCGGCCCGGCCGGCAGCAGCGCCATCGCCGCGGACGGCTCGGTGGCGATGTACGTGCCGGCGCAACGCGCGCTAGCCTGGCATTCCACCTCGCCCGGCGGCACGCCGGTGGTGCGCGAACGCTACTGGATCAGCTTCCAGCCCGGGGAAATTCGCGCCTGCGACGGCTGCCACGGCGTGAACCAGCAGAACCAGGCGACGCCGTCAGCACCGGCCTCGACGGCAACTGCCACGGCACTGCGCCAGCTGCTGGCACGCTGGCGCGACAAGCAGGTCGATCTGATCTTCCGCAACGGCGGCGAGGAACGGCGCTAGGGCGCGGCCGCTTCCGCGACGGATCCTACCCGGCTACACCCAGCCGCCCAGCACCAGCAATCCGGTCACCGCCAGCCAGACGATCAGTACGCGCGCCAGCAGATGGCGCGCATCGGCCAGCTCGACGATGGGGTCGTTGATGTCCTCGGCATAGCCGTCGCCGGCGATCACATCGGCATCGACGCTGGCGCGGGCGATGGCGGAAAGAAAACCCAGGTCCAGGCTCAGATAGCCCTTGCCCATGCGGCTGTGCCAATTTTTCCAGGTGTGGAAAACCGCATCGAAATCCGAGGCCACCGCCAGTGCCAGTGCCATCAGGTGCGCCGGCGCCCAATCCAGCAGCAGGCCGACGCGGCGGGCGAACTGGCGCCCTTCGCTGCTCTGCACCTCGGCCAGGCCGGGTGACCAGGCCAGCAGCTGGGTCAGGCGATACAGCAGCGCGCCGCAGGGGCCCAGCAGCAGAAACCAGAACAGCACGCCGAACCAGCGTTTCAGCGCCGACTGGAAGGTGGCATCGACCAGGGCCGGCGCCTCGAATGGCAACGGCGCTTCCTGTCCGTCCGGACGCAGCAGCTGTGCCGCGGCGATGCGGCGCTCGCTGTCCGGTGCCTTGATCACGCCGTCGACATCTTCGGACAGATCGCGCGGTCCCCAGCTGAACCAGAGCACGCAAACAGCGAAGGCGAAGGACAGCAGGCCGAACAGGAATCCGCGCAGGCCCAGCTGTATCAGTAAACAAAGCAAAACCGGTACAAGTATTCCAAGCACGCTGCGCGCGCTGCCGCCGACCCGGGTCAGTACGCCAAGCCAGACACGCAGGCGGCTGAAGTCGCGCAGGCGCGACAGATCGGGCAACCCCTGGGCCAGGGCGAAGACGACAAGAACAGCGATCAGGTGTATGGCCATGGCACAGGCAGCGGCGAAGTTGGCCCGATTGTAGCGGGCGCAAGCGCCGGCGCGGCGATTCGGCCAGGCAGCCCGCAGGGACATCGAACCGCAGGGTCAATCGATACGAAAGCGAACGGTCAGCGCCCGCGTCAGTCGCGCCGCATCAACCGGCGCGCGGCTTTTGCCAGGGCTCGTCGTTCATCAGCGTCGACAATTCCAGGCCGCCGGTCTCGCGCAGCCAGTGCTCGATCAGGCGGTACGACACCGACAGCGGCGGCGGCAGCACCAGGCTGCGATCGGCCAGACCGCGCACGATGTCGTCGACTTCGAACCAGCGCGCCTCGGCCAGCTCGGCGCCGACGCGGATGGCCGGATCGGAAGCCCGCGCCGAGAAACCCAGCATCAGCGAGGCAGGAAACGGCCAGGGCTGGGACGAGTGATAGTCGCTCTCGTCGACCGCGACACCGGCTTCTTCGAACACTTCGCGACGCACCGCGTCCTCCAGCGACTCGCCCGGCTCGACGAAGCCGGCCAGGGTCGACCAGCGGCCTTCGGGCCAGCTGGGCTGGCGTCCGAGCAGGCAGGCGTCGCGCCAGCCGACGATGACGATGATGGCCGGATCGGTGCGCGGAAAATGTTCCAGCTTGCAGGTCGGATTGCTGCAGACCGCCTTGTGGCCGGAAGACACCAGGCTCGTCGCATGGCCGCAGGCGCCGCAGAAGCGCACCCGGCTCTGCCAGAACAGCAAGGCGCGCGCATAAGCGAACAGGCCAGCATCGAAGGCCGGCAAGGCTAGGCCGGCGGCGCGCAGATCCATCCATTTTGCTTCCGGCGCTGGCACTTCCGGCGTCGCCGCGTCGGCGGCAATGACGAAGAAATTCGCCTGCGCGGTAGAGCCGAGGAAACTCACGGCCGCCTGCGGCCAGTGCAGCAGGCGTTCGCTGTCATGAAAATGACGCAGGCCGCCGCGGTCGGCTCCAACGAGGCCGCGTCCGTCGGGGCCGACCACGATATAGCGTGTGGCGGCTTCGGCGCGGCGTGCGCCGATCCAATCAGTGTCGTCGCGACGCTCCGCCTCGCGTTCCAGCGCCAGCGCGGCGAAGACGTTGGCGCGGCTGCGCAGACTGGCGCTCAAGCGCGCCTCAAACGGTAAACGAAGAGCCGCAGCCGCAGGTCGTCTTCGCGTTTGGATTGCGAATGACGAACTGCGCGCCGGTCAGCGACTCGGTGTAGTCGATCTCCGCGCCCATCAGGTATTGCAGGGACAGGGGATCGACCACCAGGGTGACGCCGCCGTTGTCGATAGCCAGGTCGTCCTCGGTACGCTCCTCGTCGAAGCTGAAACCGTACTGGAAGCCGGAACAGCCGCCGCCGCTGATGGCGACACGTAGCTTGAGCTGCGGATTGCCTTCCTCGCTGATCAGCTCGCGCACCTTGTGCGCGGCCGCATCGCTGAAGATCAAAGGCTGGTCCAGCGCGGTCTGGTAGCTCGGGGTTTCGCTCATGAGGACGGTACTGGGCCGGAGAGACGATGAAATCGGGGCGGCGCCGGCGTCTATCAAGCCGGCTCGGCCGCTGCAGTCGCGGGTGCCGGCAAACGCTTGGGCGGTTCCGACTGGTGCACCATCTTGCCATTGATCTGGGCACCGGCAGCCATTTCCAGCACCTTGTAGTAGATATTGCCTTCGATGCGCGCCGCTTCGGCCAGTTCCAGCCGCTCGCTCGCGTGCACGTCGCCCTTGACCTGGCCGTTGAGCACCACGCGCGGGGCATGGATCTCGCCAATCACGCAGCCTTCGTCACTGAGCGTCAGACTGGCATTGTCGCCTTCGGCGCTCAGCGTGCCTTCGATGCGGCCCTGGATGTACATGGCGCCGCTGAAGTTCACGTCGCCGCGGATCGCCGTACCCGGCGCGATCAGGGTGGTCAGGCCCTGCGTCGGCTTGCTGCTGCCGCCACTGCTGCCGTTGTTTTTCTTGCTACTGAACATTGCTGATCTCCTCGGCCGCCTGGGCTTCGTTCCAGGCAAATCCCTGTTCGACTCGGCCGCCGCCACCCGTAGCCTCGGCAACCACCTTGATGCGATTCGGCGAAAAACCGTCGGGCAGCAATACCGTGCCCGACACACGCTGGAAATACTTGAAGGAAAAGCCCAGGCCGTCATTGTTCGCGCCGGCCAGATCGTTCCAGCTGAGGCTTTTCAGCTTGCCGTCGGAAACGCCTTCGACAGTCAGCTGCACCCGGCCTTCACTGGACTGGGAGCGCTTCATATTCTGGGTCAGGGTGACGACGACATTCCAGGCGCGCGAATCCTTGACCGGCGCCACGTGCACCGAATGCACCGCCAGGCCTTCGCGCCGCGCACCACCGCCAACCAGGCGGCTGTAGAAAGCCAGGTCAGTCCGCAGGCCGGCGATTTCTTCTTCGCGCTCGCGCAAGGTCTGCTGCAGATCGGAGCTGGCCACCTTGTCGACCTGATCGGCACGCTCAAGCACCGCTACGCGCTGCTTCAGGGTTTCGTTCTCGCCGCGCTGGCGCTCGAATTCGGCCGGATCCGGCCCGCTGCGCGGTGTCTGGGTGAAATACCAGGCCGCCAGCGCCGCCAGCGCCAGGCTGACCAGCCATAGCACGATCAACAGCAACAGACGACGCCGCGCGGCGCGCGGATCGTGATGCTGCAAGACAAATTGCGGGAACGCGCGCGCCATAGGGGAAAAGACCGGAACGCCCCCCCGGCAGCGGAAAGCGGACTCATCGCGGGAAAAAGGAGAGTGCCGGCCTTATAGCCCCCCACCCCGGCGCGGTCAAGCCGACCTGGGCCGACGCAGGCAGCGGTCGGCAAGATAGCGATACGCGATACCAGGCCGACTGCCGTTGGTGGGAGCCGGAGCTTGCTTCGACAGAAGGCTTTTTGCGGATGGCGGGCTTCGACGGTAGCGCCCGCCTGGCGACTTACGCGATCTGCCGCGGCACCTAAGGCTGGTCTGCACAGCGGCAGCTATACTGCCGGCCCCCTTCGCCGCTACCGTCACCCATGCTCTGGCTCAAAGCCTTTCATGTCTTCGCTGTCATCAGCTGGTTTGCCGGCCTGCTCTACCTGCCGCGATTGTTCGTCTATCACCAGGAAGCCACCGAACAGGTCGTACGCGACCGCTTCAAGGTGATGGAGCGCCGGCTGTTCATGATGACCAATGTCGGCGCCGCGCTGACCTTGCTGTTCGGCCTGGCCACGCTGGGCTGGTGGATCTATCACGTGCCGGGGTACATGAAGAGCAACCACTGGCTCCATGCCAAGCTCGTGCTGGTATTCGCCCTGTACGCCTACCACGGCCACCTCGGCCGCCTTACGCGGCAATTCGCCAGCGACAGCTGCCGGCGTTCGCCACGCTGGCTGCGCCTGTTCAACGAGGTACCGGCAGTGCTTGCCCTCGGCATCGCAATCCTGGTGATCGTCAAGCCGTTCTGAAGCGAGCCCGCCAGGCGGGGCTACGGAGAAGGCAGTCGCTGCAGCACCGGGCGCAGCATTTGCCTCAAGTGCAAACTTGTCCACGCCGCGCCAGCGCCCGGCCGGGTGGCCTGAGGGCGCGTGCTATATTCGATCCATTCACGATGGAAGCGGGTCTCGCCTATGCATAAGCAGGACGACTCCCAGCAGAACGCGGAACTGCGCCAAGCCTTTCTGCGGCATCTGCCCAAGCGTCTGGATACGCTGACCCGACGGGGCTTGCGTCAGGCGCGGGACGGCTGGGACATCAACAGCCTGAGTCTGATCTTCCGCGAAGTACAGACACTGGCTGGAGCCAGCGGACGCTATGGCCTGCTCGACCTGGCCGAGAAACTGTTCGCGATCGAATCAGCCTTGTCCGACTGCCTGGAACAGGTACGCATTCCCGAACCGCAGGTATCCAGCCTGGTCGGCGATCTGTTCGAACAGGTACGGGAGATCGCCAGCGCACGCAATGCCGCCACACCGGTCGTCGACAATCGACTGCTTGTCAGCGCGGCCGACCTCGACCGCAGCGAAAACGGCTATCCGCTGCAACTGATGCCACCGGCGGACTACTGGAAGCGCTTCCCCGAAGTAGTAACTGCCTCGAGCAGTAACGTCGTACCGATCCGCGTTGCCGTTGCCGACGCCGATGCGGGCGCAAACAGCGTGGCCGCAACCGTGCCGACTGCCGCCACAGCGCCGGCCGCAGGCAGCGCCGACAGCAGCAGCGCCGCTACCACCGTGAAACCCGCGGCGAACGCACGCAAGGTCTATCACCTCACCGACGGCAGCACGTTCGCCTGCGAAATCGACCAGAAGCTGGAGCTGTCGGGCTACGAGTTGTCGCTGCTCGATCACATGGAAGAGCTGATCGAGATGATCCGCACCTTCCCGCCGCACCTGGTCGTGGTCGACGCCCACTTCCTCGATGCACTGGACCAGCTGGGCGAGGCCTTGAAGTCGGCGCGTACGCGCAGCAGTCACCGCGTCGCCCTGCTGGCGCTGTCGGAACAGGCCGAGCTCGACGTGCGCCTGCGCGCCATGCGTGCCGGAGCCGACGCCTTCATTCCGTTGCCCGCCAATACCGCCGACGTGATGGCGCGCATCGCCGAGCTGACCGAGTCGGACCAGAGCGACCCGTATCGCATCATGATTGTCGAGGACGATCGCTCTCAGGCGATGTTCGCCGAGTCGATCCTGCGCAAGGCCGGCATGATCACCACCATGGTCACCGACCCGCTGGCCGTACTCGGCGACATCGACCAGTTCAATCCCGACCTGATCCTGATGGATCTGTACATGCCCGGATGCTCGGGCATGGAACTGACCGCGATCATCCGCGAGCGCGAGGCCTTCGTTTCCACGCCCATCGTGTTCCTGTCCGGCGAAAGCGACACCGACAAGCACTTCGAGGCACTCAATGCCGGCGGCGACGATTTCCTGTCCAAGCCGATACGGCCCAAGCACCTGATTTCCGCGGTGACCAACCGCCTGCGCCGCGCCCGCCATATCCGCCGTCGCGCGCAGAACCAGAACCCGCGCGACCCGATCACTGGCATGTACGAACGCGCCCACGTGCTCGATCGCATCAACGCCAAGCTTGCCGCCGACGAGAACATTGCACAGCGCGGCGGCCTGCTCTTCGTCGAACTGGACGACGCGACCAACGTGCGCGAGCAGGTCGGCCTGATCGGCTTCGACAAGCTGCTCGGCCAGATCGGCGCCTTCCTCGCCGGGCATCTGGACGCCGGCGAACTGGTCACGCGCTTCGGCGACACCAGCTTCATCGTACTGAGCCCGGACCGCAGCGCCGACGAACTTGCCGCAAGCAGCGGTGGACTGGCCGATCGCGTTGCGCGCGAGCAGTTCGACGTGGACGGACAGAGCTACAGCGTGCGCCTGAGCATAGGCATCTGTCCGTTCGCGGCCAATCTGGGCGATGCGGGCTCCATGCTCAACGCGGCCGAGCGCGCCATGAGCGAGTCGCGCAAACCCGAGCACGACAGCACAAGCACGGCGGGTGCTGCCCAGAGCATCGGCGTGTTCGCGCCCAAGGCCAGCGGCGATGCGGCCTTGCTCGAAAACATCCGCAATGCCTTGCGTAGCGACGGCTTCCACCTTGTATTCCAGCCCATCGCGTCGCTGTCCAGCGACGACGAGAACGAAACCGACGAGCAATTCCAGGCCCTGCTGCGTCTGCACGGCGACGACGGCAAGCTGCTAACCGCCAGCCATATCGTGCCGCTGGCCGAACAGGCCGGGCTCATCGACGACATCGATCGCTGGGTACTCAGCCGCTGCCTCATGGTAATTTCCGAGCGCGCGCGACAGGGACGCTCGGTACGACTGTTCGTCAGCCAGTCGTTCAGCGCGGCGGCCGACTCCTCCCGCATCGGCTGGCTGCGCCAGCAGCTGGAAACCCGGCGCATCCACGGCAATCGGCTGGTACTGGAACTGCGCCTGCCACAGCAGCCTGCCGACCGCGATGCGATCAGCGGTTTCGCGGCAGCCGTGCACCAGATCGGAATAGGCGTCTGCCTGTCGGGCGCGACGCCGGGCGAGAATGTGCAGAGCGCGGTCGAGCACCTGCAGATCGACTTCATCAAGCTGGCTCCCGAATGCATTGCCGACCGCAGCCCGCGCATGCGCGACGAACTGCGCAGGCTGGTGCACTCGGCCCATGAACACGGCCGCAAGGTAATCGCGCCGCGCATCGAGGATGCGCAGAGCGCAGCCACCTTGTGGACGGTCGGTGTGGACTTCATCCAGGGCAACTTTGTCCAGCATGAAGCGCAGAATCTCGATTACGATTTCCGCGCCGCCGCCGGCTGACCACCACGGCGGACCGCGCCACCGATACAGCTTCGCAGGATCAAGGCCGCTACGCTTCGCGCCGCAGAGAGGGACGACGATGGGGGATGGGAATCGACTCGCCGGGGCGATGCGCTGGGGCGGCCTGGCCGTCGTCGTCAGTGCCAGTTTGGTCGGCCTGATCCTGGTTTCGCCACCGCACAACTACTGGATGTCGCCGCTGCTGCTGGCCGGCGGCCTGCTGCTGTTCTTCGCCGCCGGCACTCGCGCCGATGTGCCCGCTGCCGCGCCGCCAGCAGCAACCGCACGACTGCCCGCCACTGCAGCGACACATACCTCGACGGAATCGCCAGCGCTGCAGGCCGAGGTCGACGAACTGCGCCAGGTGCAACAGGAACTGATCAAGGCCAAGCACGACGCCGAGGCCGCGATGATGGCCAAGAGCGAGTTTCTGGCCACCATGAGCCACGAAATCCGCACGCCGCTCAACGGCGTGATTCCCCTGCTCGACATCGTGCTGTCGACCAAGCTCGCCGCCGATCAGCGCGATTATCTGCTCACCGCTTACCGCTCGGCGCGCGAGCTGCTGCGCATCGTCGACGACATCCTCGACTATTCCAAGATCGAGGCCAACAAGCTGGAACTGGAAGCCGTCGGCATCAACCTGCGCGAAGTGCTGGATGCCGTGAAGCGGCTGATGGAGAAAAATGCAGAAGGCAAAGGCCTGGCCTTCTCCATCAGTATCGACCCGGCCGTGCGGCTGGCCGTACGCGGCGATCCGGTGCGTCTGCGCCAGGTGCTGACCAACCTGGTCAGCAACGCGATCAAGTTCACCGAACGCGGTAGCGTGTCGGTCCGCGTATCGCGACGCGGCGAGACGCGCACCCATAACGACATCATGTTCCAGGTGCAGGACAGCGGCGTCGGCATTGCACCGGAATCAGCCGAAAAGCTGTTCCTCCCGTTCTCCCAGGCCGATGCCTCGACCACACGCATTCACGGTGGTACCGGCCTGGGCCTGGTCATCTGCAAGCGCATCGTGGATCTGATGGGCGGCAAGATCGGGGTCAAGTCCGAGCTGGGCCGGGGCTCGACCTTCTGGTTCAGCGTGCCCTTCCTCAAGGCCGTCGGCGACGGACCGGGCGCACGCACCGACCTTTCCGGCAGCCGCGCCCTGCTCGTTGTCGACGATGCTGCTGCGCAGCGGCGCATCAGCGGCTATCTGTCCAGCTGGGGCATGCCGCTCACCACTACCAATGTCGCCGCCGAAGCGCTGGCCAAGCTGCGCAGTGCCGCACAGATGGGCGATAACTGGGCAGTGGAAGTACTCATCGTCGATCTGGCAAGCATGCGTGGCAATCCGGTGGCACTGTTACGCAACGTATTGCGCGAGCCGGCACTGACCGGTGTGCGCATCGCCTTTCTTGCCGGCAACGAGGACATCGCTGCGGAACTGCGCCAGGAAAACCGCGCCACCGTGGTAGCCAACGGCTATGCCGATGCGGATCTGCGGCGCGCGCTGAATGTTCTGCTCGGCGTGCAGCAAGGCAACGTGCGGGAGGAGCTTGCGGCCGCAGCCGAGGAAATGCCGGACCCGGGCATACACATCGCCGCGCCCGCAACCGCGGCCACGCCGCTACGCGGTCACGTACTGCTGGTCGAGGACAATCCCGTCAACCGCCAGGTGGCGCAACGCATTCTGAGCTTGCTGGGCTTGAGCCTGGAATTGGCCGAGAACGGCAAGGAGGCGTTGGAAAAGCTCGATGCGAGCGCGTTCGATCTGGTCTTGATGGATTGCCAGATGCCAGTCATGGACGGCTATACCGCCACCCGCATCCGCCGCAGCCGCGAAGCCGAAACGCGCCAGGGGCGCATCCCCATCATTGCCATGACGGCCAATGCCATGGCCGGCGACCGTGAGAAATGCCTGGCTGCCGGCATGGACGAATACCTGTCCAAACCGATGAATCGCGGCCTGCTCGAGACCACCTTGCGCAAATGGCTGCCCAAGCAGGCGCAAAGCCGCACCCCGGCCGAGACAGGAGCGGTTTCAGCGCGAGCTGTACCGACTCCGGCCATAGCTGCACTTGCGGCGATGGCTACAGGTCCGGCCGTTGCCCTGGGCGACAATCTGGTCCAGGCCGATCCCCAGGGTATACGCGACGGTGCCGCACTGGACCAGGAAATCGTGCGTGACCTGCTCGATGTAATGGGCGAGGAGTTCACCGAGCTGGTCGGCGTCTATCTCGAGGACACGCCCAAGAATCTGGCCCTGCTCGAAAGCGCTGCCGCGCGCAACGATCCCAGCGGACTGATCGCGCCATCGCATTCGCTCAAGTCGACCAGCGCCAACCTGGGCGCCATGACCCTGGCCGAAATCGCCAAGCGCATCGAACATGAGGCGCGCGCCGGCACCTTGGTCAATCCGGCGAACCTGGTACGTGAGCTGGTGCGCGAGTACGGTCGCGTCTCAGCTGAATTGCGCAACTTGCTGGTCCGCAGCGGAGCCTGATCAGGCCGCACAAAACAAAGGCGGGGCTGCTTGCGCTGCCCCGCCTTTGGTCGTGTCGTTTTGCCAGCCGCCGCCTACACGCACAGATCGAGCAATCAGCTACCGATCTTCTTCTGCAGATAGCTGGCTTCGCCGAGCTGGGTCATCAGATTCAGCTGGGTCTCCAGCCAGTCGATATGCTCTTCCTCGGACTCGAGAATGTGCTCGAACAATTCGCGGCTGATGTAGTCGCTGCTGATCTCGGACTGGGCTATCGCCGCACGCAGGTCAGGCACCGCGGCGTACTCCAGCTTCAGATCGCATTCCAGGCATTCGCGCGGCGTTTCGCCAATCATGATCTTGCCCAGGTTCTGCAGGTTGGGCAGCCCTTCGAGGAACAGGATGCGCTCGATCAGTTTGTCAGCATGCTTCATCTCGTCGATCGATTCCTTGTACTCGTGATCGGCGAGTTCCTTGAAGCCCCAGTTCTTGAACATGCGAGCATGCAGGAAATACTGGTTGATCGCGGTGAGTTCGTTGTAGAGCGCCTTGTTCAGATGCTCGATGACTTTGGGATCGCCCTTCATGGCGCATGCTCCGATGTGGAATCGGCGGCGACTATACCGCTAGCCGAGATGCCACGAGGGAATGCGAATTGGATGCAGTTTGTACTGCTTCGAAGGAAGTCCGAACAACTGTCGATTGCGTGGCTCTTGTTCGGCACCCGCCGCCTGCCCTTTGCATTGCACGCTTGGCCACCCATTGAACTCAGAGCTTCAGAATCGAAAGCCAGTTGCAACGCATTTGCCCCCGAAGCGACCGGGAAGGATGGCCGAGAGGCAAGCGAGGGGATTCAGCAACGGAGCGCACACCGAAGCAGGAACAGGCTATGGCGCCAGCCTCGGCAAACTGCAGCGCCAGAAATTGGGGGAAAAACCAGGCGGGTGCGCCGGAGCGCGAACCAAGCGACGTTACTAGGCTGCTGCGAGCACTTGCACGCTGAACGCTCGCGCGTTGCGCGGCAGAGCTTCACGCAGCACCTGTTCGGCGAAATCGGCACAGGCGCCGCAGCTACCGGCGCAACCCGTGCGCATGGTCAACTCGGACAGCGTGGCCACGCCTTCGGCGGCAGCCTTGCGGATAGTGGTGTCGGTGACGCCGTTACAGATGCAGACGTACATGCAATGCAGTCCTCCAATGGCGGCTATTGGACTGCAAATGAGAATGAGTGTCAACAAGTTTCCGATTGGGTGCAGAAGTCGGCCTGCCGCACCCGATTGAACTCAGCCGACCTCGGCGAGCACCAGCGGCCGCTGCACGTCGGCCCCCGCCGGCAGGCCGCCCAGCCTTACACAGCAAGCCGTCTCGACCATGGGTGCAAACTGGCGCAGTGCACGCTCGTAGACCTGGCGCTTGAACATGACGACGTTCTGCGCCGGGTACCAGAAATCGACCCAGCGCCAAATATCGAATTCCGGCTTTTCATTCGCATCCAGGCGCAGGTGACATTCTTCGCCCAGGAAACGCAGCAGGAACCAGACCTGCTTCTGGCCGATACAGACCGGCCGCTCGTTGCGACGCAGGTAACGCCGTGGCAGACGGTAGCGTAGCCAACCCGGCGTCGCTGCCAATACTTCGACATGCTCGGGAAACAAACCAGTTTCTTCTTCCAGCTCGCGGTACATCGCTTCCAGCGGCGTTTCATCGCTGCGCATGCCGCCCTGCGGAAACTGCCAGCCATCGCGATTGATGCGGCGGGCCCAGAACAGACGGCCATCATCCCGTAAAAGGACAATGCCGACATTGGGCCTGTAGCCATCGGGATCGATCACCGGCCGACTCCAGAAATGCGTGCTGGCAAGGATTCTTCCACAGCGCGTGCGCGACCAGCAAGGCGGGATGGAGTCATGCAGCTTGACAGCGGGCTGCCGGGGGCTACAATCCCCGCCCTTCTGCAGGGCAGTTTTGCCCACGTGGCTAGGTAGCTCAGCCGGTCAGAGCGCGGCACTCATAATGCTGAGGTCGGCGGTTCGATCCCGCCTCTAGCCACCATTTTATTCTTGAGGCTGCACCGACCGGTGCAGTCCTGGCAGCGACGCCGATGGATCTGTTCAAGATTTTCCAGATCGAAGCGGCGCACCGCCTTCCCCAGGTTCCGGTCGGACACAAGTGTTCGCGCCTGCACGGCCACTCTTTCCGTATCGAAGTCCATGTATCGGGACCTGTCGATCCGCAGTGGGGCTGGGTTATGGACTTTGCCGAGATCAAGCAAGCGTTCGCCCCGATCTTCGATGCACTGGACCATCATTACCTCAATGAAGTGCCGGGACTGGAGAATCCGACCAGCGAGAATCTCGCTGCCTGGATCTGGCGCGCGCTGAAGCCTGGCCTGCCGCTGCTCAGCCGCATCGTAATTCATGAGACCTGTACCTCAGGTTGCAGCTATAGCGGCCCCAGCAACGACGGAAGCCGCTAAGATCGCGGCATTTCCTGACGGGTGTCCCGGCATGTTCGTTCTGCGTGCCCTGTTGTTGCTGCTGCTCGTCCCGACCGTCAATGCGGCCGCCGTAGGCGGACATGAGTTCGCCGAGCGCATTACCGTTCCCGGCGTGGGCAGCAATTTGCGCCTTTCCGGTGCCGCCGTGCTCGACCGCAATTTCGTGCCGTTCTATACCGCCGCCCTGTATCTGCCGGCGTCGGTTCGCAACACCGACCAACTGCTGTCGGGCCTGAGCCCCTACCGGATCACTCTTATCTGGGACATTCCGGCACTGGATGCCGGACACGTGGATGACTACTGGCGCAAAGCCTTCGCCGAGAGTGCCGGCCCGGAAAAGCTTGCCCGCATCAAGAGCGGCGTTGAACGCTTCGTGGATGTCTTTGGCGCCGCCCGTAACGGGCAGGTCATCCTGTTTGACTACATTCCCGATGCCGGCATGCGTATTTTTGTGGACGACAAGCCGGCCGGCCAGCTCGCCGGCGTCGAATTCAACACCGCGCTGCTGTCTATCTGGCTTGGTGACAAGGCGCCTCGCGAGTTCCGCGAGACCCTAATGACCAAAATGGGCGGCGAATGACGCGGCGCGGCAGATTGCGGTCGGAAATTTATTTCCAATAAAATCAAAGAAGATATTGATTTCTGACGAGCTCATCTGAAATTTTTCATAAATTCCTGTTGCACTGCAACAAAACTTGATCTAAAGTTCGCTCCGTCATCCCCACCCACCTTACGAGGGCAAGCAAATGATCGAGCAGTACAACAACCAGGTGCTGGCTTTCAGCAAGAGCTTTGCCGAAGCCGCGTTCAAGGTCCAGGGCCTCGCCCTGCAGAGCTTCGAAAAGATCGCCGAACTGCAGCTCAAGGCCATCGAAAGCCGCGCTAACGCCACTGCCGCTTTCGTGACCGAAGCGCTGGAAGTCCGTGACTTCGACGGCCTCAAGGCCATCTGGCCGAAAGGCGTGACCCTGGCCAAGGAATCGGCCGAGAAGGCCTACGCTACCAGCCAGGAAGTTTTCGGTATCAACGTCAAGACCAGCGAAGCGCTGGGCGAACTGGCCAAGACCAATTTCGTTGCCACCAACGAAACCATCAAGACCAACGTAGATTCGTTCAAGAAGGCCGCTACCGCGGCCGTCAAGTAAAACGAGCATCAAGCCGCGCTACGGCGACCCTCCCCCTCCCCGTAGTCGTAGCGCCGCTTTGGACCGGATGACGCAAGTCATCCGGTCTTTTTCTTTGTGCGCGCGCCACAAGTACGGCCTAGCTGCCGACCCCGGCAACAACGAACAGTCCAATCACGCAGAGCAGCGCAAGCGCCCAGCTCAGGCTGCGCAACGGCGCTTTGTCGGCCAGGTAAAAGCCGGCATAGACCAGCCGCAACACAATGAACAAGGCGGCCAGCAGATCGATGCGTCCCTGCGGGGCATGCACGAACTGGGCAGTCAACACTGCCGCAGCAAACGGCGGAAACGCCTCGATCGAATTCAGATGAGCCCAGTGCGCCCGCGCCCGATAACCGGTCAGCTCGGCCTGGAATACGCGCGGTTTTTTGTTGAGACGGTGAATTCCGGCCTCGTGGCCGTATTTGGCGATCGCCGTGAATACCAGCGGCAGCAACGCCGCGGCCAGAACACACCACAAGGCAAAGGTCATGCAGCCGGCTCCTCAGGATTCGGGAAAGTACGGTCCACTATGGACCATGCAGCCCGTCAGCCGGAAGCGTGAGCTTATTTTGGACCCAGCAAGCGCCGCAGCTTGCCACCCAAACCGTCGTCGGGCTCCGGATCGCGTTCGGGCTCGCGCGACGGTGGCAAAGGCGTCGGCGCACGCGGTTGCTTTGGTACTTCAGGCTGGCCCGGCGCAACCTTGACCTCGAGCAGACGCGCCGCAGCCAGGCCCAACTCAGTCGCTTCGCCGCCAGCGGGCACGATACGGCCCGCACCGAGCAGCCGGGTAGCTGCCTGCAACAGGGCCTGATCGACACTGGCGGCTGGGTGCGCAGCCAGCGCCGCCGTGCGGTCGGCAAATGTGGGAATCTGTTGCGCCAGGCCTTCGCGCAGAACCGCTTGCAGCTTGGCCGGAACCGCCGCGAGGCGCACCGAGCCCCTCACCTTGGCCGTGCGTTCGGCCAATCCGCTCAAGGCCTTGAGGCCGGCACTCGACGCATAGATCAACCCGGCAACATCGATGACGAAGTGCAGCGCCCCCTGGGATTCGAGCTCCTGCAGGCCCAGCTCCAGGTCTACAGCACCGTCGGCATCCAAGCGTCCGCCCAGTGCCACGATGTGCACCTGCCCCTGCTGCCCGCAAGCCAGTTCGATCGCCACGGCTTCAGCCCTCGCGGAACACCCAGCGCGCAGCCCCGATCTGGATCACGTCCTGATCGCGCAACAGGCGCTCGCGGATTTTCTCCGCATTCACCCGCGTACCGTGCGGCGATCCGAGATCGACCACGGTATAGCCGGCCATGCTCACGCTGAGCTGGGCGTGCTTGCCGTCGACACCCGGACCGCCGACGCGCACTTCGTTACTGCCGTCGGCGCCGATGCTGACCGAATTCAGACTGAGCACGATGCTGTTCTTTCCGGCCTCCGGATTCTGCGGCACCAGCCGCGCCGCCCGCACGACCACAGTCGCACCAGAAGCCGCCGCGGGCGCGCCGTTGTTGCGCGCCGGCAGGGGAATATCCAGCACCGACATGATCTGGGTTTCGCTCGGCGCACGTGGCGGCTTGCCCGCCGGCGGCGTCACCGTCGCTGCGGCTACGGTAGCCGCCGCGGCCGGCGGCGGTGGCATCGGCGGCATGGTCGAGAACACCTGGGTCTGATCGCTGGCGAGGTCAGTCTCCAGCGTGCGGAAACCGCCGGGCACGGTCGGCGCACTGGCAGGTACCGGCGTCGCTGCCGCGGCTGGCGGTTCGGCCGGCGGCGCAGCGACGGGGGCAGCGACCGCAGCCGGCGTTGCCACGGCCTGCAATTCAGCTTCGGAATGGAAGGCATCGAGAAAGCGCGTTTTCAGGTCTTTGGCCCGCTGCAGCGCCTCGCTACGCGCGTCGAGCTCGGCTTCCAGCGCGGCGATGCGCTTGTCGAACTCGTCCTTGTCGAACTCGCCCAGCTGATGACGCAGTTCGATTTCCTGGCGGTCCAGCGTGATCGCCTCGTGATCGCCCGTGTAGCGGTCGAGCAGGCTGGCGAGCAGGCTGAACTGAGTCCGCGCCGCTTGCCTCAGCGGCGCCGATTGCTGCTCCAGCTCGCTGCTGCGCGTCTCGTAGTCTCGGCGCACACGCAGGTAGACCGGCTCGGCCACACCGCTGCGGCGCCCTTCCAGCTGCGCCAGGCGCTCGGCCAGAACATCCTGTTCCGCCTTGAGCTTTTTCAGCGCATCCACGGCAGTGACGTCGATGGCTTCCAGCGCGGCAATGCGTTCGTTGCTCATACATCCTCCCTGTCGCGCTTCATAGCGCGGCCAATACGATTTCGATAGTACCGAAGCGCAGACTGTCGCCGGGCTTGACCGGCACCGCCGCGCCGGTAGCGAGGCGCTGACCGTTGAGGAACGTGCCGTTGGCCGTGCCCACTTCTTCGCGCAGGAACAGCAAGGCGCCCTGACGCAACAGCTTGGCATGTCGGCGACTCAGGCTGCGCGCCGTATCCAAAGGCCCGAGATTGATCTCCGGCGTAATACCGGTAACCGGATCGACGCGGCCGACCAGAAACTCAGCGCGGCCCGGCTCCAATACGAAACGCTGCCCGCTGGCCGCATGTACCAGCGCCAGACCCGCGGCAGCCGGCGGCATCGCAGGAGCCGCCGGCGGGGAAACAACGGGAATTACCGGCGCCGGCGCAGCGGCCGCGATATCTGCAACGACGCGGCTGGCAACGACAGGGGGCGGTGCCGCTATCGGCTCCGGCACCACGGCCAATACCGGTGCCGCGGCGACAGACGCCGCCACCGGCAGTGCTGCCTGAACCGGCGCCGCGGCCGGCGCTACTGGTACCGCCTGAACTGGCGCCGCGGCAGGCGCAACCGGTACCGGCGGCGCTGGCGACCCCGCACGCAGCTGCTTCAATTCCTGTTGCAATTCGCCGACGCGCAGTTCGGCGCGGCGCTGGCGCAGCGCCAGCTTGCGCATGATGCGCACAGCGATTTCCACATTTTGCCGGAGCAGTTCGGCGAAGGCGGCGCGCTCGATGCGCAGCAGCCGGCTGTCTGCGCGCGCCTGGGCCGAAGCGAATCGCGGCTGGTCTTCGAGTATGGCCATCTCGCCGAGGAAGTCGCCGGGCTCCAGCACGGCCAGCGGCTCGCTGCCGCGGACGGCACGCAGGATCGCGATGCTGCCTGATTCAATGATGTACATCTCCGCGCCGGAATCGCCTTCGCGAAACAGGAACTGGCCTGCTGGCACTTCGACATACAGGTCGCTAGTCTTGCCCATGCTGCGCAATTTGCCCATTTGACGGCGAGTTTGGCGATTATGCCGAGCGGCCGATTTGAGCAGCAACCGCGCGGCCAGGCAGCCGGCCTGTTTGCGAAATCGTTCACACGCGACGGCGGAACCGCGTCGCCATTGTGCGGCCTGCGCGAGCCCATACTTCATTTCCGTAGAAGCCGGGCGCTGGCCTTCATGACCGTTATACGCACCTTCCTGTTCGCATTCGCCCTGGGCCTCGCTGCCGGCGCACAGGCGGCCAGCACCGTACGCCTGCCCAATTGGGCCTGCAACGCCAGCAACGACCGCATTTTCCGCAGTGGCCTGCAGGCCAACGAATGGGTGCCTCGCGCGCCCAGCCTGGGCAGCGGAGGCGCCTATCCCGGCGTACAGGTGCGCACCCTGAACCTGCCGCTGGGCAGCGGCACGCAGAAGATCCATCTCTACATTCCGCCCGGCTACAACCCGGCCTACGCGACGCCGCTGGTAGTCACCTTGCACGGCACGGCCGGCAGCCCGGCCAACGCCGACGTCTACGCCCAGGATGTACGCAATGCGTGGCAAAGTGTCGCAGTCACGCGCGGTTTCATCGTCGCCGCGCCGGTTGCGAATGGTCCGAACGGCTCCTGGGTCAGCGGAGCGGTCGGTGGCAACAACGACTACACCTTCCTGGCCGCGGTCATGGCCGACCTGCGCAGCGCCTACAACATCGACGGCGCGCGCACCCAGCTCTGGGGCTTTTCCGCTGGCGGCCATGTCGCCCACGACCTGCTTGTCAACGGCCCGGTCAGCGCCTATGACGAGAACCACCTGGCGGCGTATGCCGTCAGCGCCGGGCGCCTGTTTTCCCTGGCCTGCTCAGGCGATAGCGAGGCCCAGTGCCAGAACCTCCTCGACACCCAGGCGCGCAAGCTGCCGCTCTACATCGTGCTCGGCGCCAACGACCCCATGACCCTGCCGCCGCTCAACGCCATCGACGATCCACCGCGCTTCGAGAGCGCCGGCTGGGTCACCGACGATACCCTCGGTTTCTACCTGCACGGGGGCGGACACGAGTACGACGCCGGCCATTTCGTACTGGTCTGGAACCTGTTCTGCCGCTTCGCCCTGAGTCCCTGATCGCGGTCCGGCGCGGGGCGGAAAATGCCGCCTTTTTGGTTGCGACGCGTCAAAACCGGCTGATATAATCCCGCTGCTTAGTGACCGGTTTGCGCCCCGCACGGGCGTAGTTCCGGGCAACCGTCAGGGCAATCCCAGTGAGAAATTCCATCGCCGCCGGCCGGCGACTGGCCACTCGGATCGTGTTCGCCCAGGCGGGAGTTTCCCTTCTGATGGCATTACTGTTTCTGGCGCAGGGATGGCGTCCGGCGACAGGCGCCCTAGCGGGCGGCATGCTGGTGGCGCTGGGAACTACCCTGCTCGCCGCGCGCATGTTCCGCGGCGATGCAATCAGCGGTCCGATGGCGTTCTGGGGATTGCTGCTCGGCACGCTGTTGAAGTGGGTTTTACTGGTTGGCGGGCTGATTGGCCTGCTCGGCGTTTGGCGATTGCCGCCCCTGGCGGTGATCACGGGTTTCACGGCGGCTCTGCTGGTACACCTGGCAGGGTTGCGGTTCAAGGATTAGTGGAGTTCTTGTGAGCACCGAGGCAGCGACAGGCGGTCTGAACGAATACATCGCCCACCACTTGACCCACAACGTGGTCACGTTCGGTACGGGTTTCCATCTGGATACCTGGGCCGTTTCCCTCGCGCTGGGCCTGCTGTTCGTGCTGTGGTTCGGCCTGAAGGCACGCAAAGCCACGGCAGGCGTACCGAGCAAAGGCCAAGCCTTTGTAGAAATCATCGTCGAGTTCATCGACGGCCAGGTCAAGGACACCTTCCACGGCGACCGCCGCACGGTCACCCCGCTGGCCCTGACCATCTTCATGTGGATCGTGTTCATGAACACCATGGACCTGATCCCGCTCGACCTCCCCGGCTGGCTGGTACAGACCACCGCCGGCCACGAAGTCGCCCATCACACCTATTTCCGCATGGTCCCCACCGCGGACCTCAACACCACCTTCGCCCTGTCGGTGTCGGTGTTCTTCATCCTGATCGGCCACGCCATTTCCGCCAAGGGCGGCTTCGGCTTCGGCAAGGAGCTGCTCACTGCACCCTTCCATGCACACGGCCCCATGGCCTTCGTGCTGGCGCCGGTCAATCTCTTCATGAACATCATCGAGTGGCTGGTCAAGCCGGTTTCGCTCGCCATGCGACTGTTCGGCAACATGTACGGCGGCGAGCTGGTCTTCATGCTGATCGCAGGTCTGCTCGCAGGTTGGGTCACCTTCGTGCCGGGCATCATCGCCAACACGGCCTGGGCGATCTTCCACATCCTGATCATCCTGCTGCAGGCCTTCATCTTCATGATTCTCACAGTCGTCTACATCGCCGGCGCCCGCGAGAGCCACTGATCCGTTTTGTCGCTGCATCCCTTTCGTTCCTGACTATTCGTTTCTGACTTCTTGAGGAGATTCACCATGGAATTCATCGCCAACATTCAGGGCCTGACCGCCATCGCCATCGGCATCATCATCGGCCTGGGCGCCCTGGGCGCCTGCCTGGGCATCGCGATCATGGGTTCCAAGTTCCTGGAATCGGCCGCCCGTCAGCCGGAACTCGTGCCGATGCTGCAGGGCCGCATGTTCCTGCTGGCCGGCCTGATCGACGCAGCATTCATCATCGGTCTGGCCGTCGCCCTGTTCTTCGGCTTCGCCAACCCGCTGCTCAGCGCGCTGCCGAAGTAATAGCGCGAATCGCCCGCAAGGCCGCGCGGTCTGCCGACCGCGCGGTCCGCACCAGTCACGCCGTCACGGCGTGCCAGTAGCGATCGCCTGAGGAGTCATACGATGAATATCAACTTGACCTTCTTCGGCCAGATGATCTCGTTCGGGATCCTTGTCTGGTTCACGATGAAGTTCATCTGGCCGCCGCTGAACGCGGCCATCGAGTCGCGCCAGAAAACCATAGCCGACGGCCTCGCCGCCGCCGAGCGTGCCCGCCAGGAACTCAAGGACGCCGATTCCCGCGTCGCCGACGAGATCCGCAAGGCCCGCGAGGAAGCGACCCAGATCGTCGACCGCGCCAACCAGCAGTACAACCAGATCGTCGACAAAGCCAAGGTCGATGCGGTCACCGAAGGCGCCCGCCAGAAGGCAGCCGCCCAGGCCGAGATCGAATCGCTGTCGCACCAGGCCCGTGAAGTCCTGCGTCAGCAGGTCGCCGCGCTGGCCGTTTCCGGTGCGGAGAAGATCCTCAAGCGCGAGATCGACCAGGCCCGCCACCGCGACCTGCTCGACGCCCTGGCCAAAGAGATCTGACCATGAGCAGCGCCGAAAGCCTTGCCCGTCCGTATGCCCGCGCCGCGTTCGACCTGGCGCGCGAGTCCAACGCGCTGGCCGAATGGTCGAGCAAGCTCCAGTTCGCCGCGAGCGTCGCCCGTGACGCGCAGGTGCAGACCCTGATCGGCAATCCCGCCTTCGGCGGCGAGAAGCTGATCGGCCTGTTTCTGCCTCAGGGCGAGAAAGCCGATTCGGCCTTCGCCAATTTCGTCGCCACCCTGGCCGCCAACCGCCGTCTGCCCATCCTGGCCGACGTCGCCGACGGCTTCGCCGCGCTCAAGCGCGCCGACGACGGCGTGCTGAAGGTCACCGTGCGGGCTGCGGTCGCGCTGGAAGCCGCCCAGGCCGAGGCACTCAAGGCCGCACTGGCCAAGCGTTTCGGCCGCCAGATCGAGCTGAGCAGCGTGATCGACGAGGCCGTCATCGGCGGAGCGATCATCGATGCCGGCGACACGGTCATCGACGGTTCGGTGCGCGGTCGCCTGGAACGCCTCGCGCAATCCCTGGCTAACTAAAAACTTGTCGTCATGCCGGCGGACCCTGCGGTCCGCCTCAAGCGAGAAAACCCATGCAAACCACGCTCAACCCGTCCGAAGTCAGCGAGCTCATCAAGAGCCGCATCCAGCAGTTCCAGGCCACGGCCGAAGCGCGCAACGAAGGCACCATCACCTCGGTGGCCGACGGTATCGTGCGCATCCATGGTCTCGCCGACGTGATGTCGGGCGAAATGATCGAGCTGCCGGGCAACTCCTTCGCCCTGGCGCTGAACCTCGAGCGCGACTCGGTCGGCGCCGTGGTTCTGGGCGAGTACCAGCACCTGCGTGAAGGCGACACAGTCAAGACCACCGGCCGCATCCTCGAAGTACCGACCGGTCCGGAACTGCTCGGCCGCGTCGTCGACGCGCTGGGCAACCCGATCGACGGCAAGGGTCCGCTCAACGCCAAGGTTCTCTCGGCGATCGAAAAAGTCGCCCCGGGCGTGATCTGGCGCAAATCGGTCGACGAACCCGTGCAGACCGGCTACAAGTCGGTCGACTCGATGATCCCGATCGGCCGCGGCCAGCGCGAGCTGATCATCGGCGACCGCCAGACCGGCAAGACCGCCCTGGCCATCGACGCGATCATCAACCAGAAGAGCACCGGCATTAAGTGCATCTACGTCGCCATCGGCCAGAAGCAGAGCTCGATTGCCAACGTCGTGCGCAAGCTGGAAGAAAACGGCGCGCTGGACCACACCATCGTCGTCGCCGCCTCGGCCTCCGAATCGGCCGCGCTGCAGTACATCGCGCCGTATTCCGGCTGCGCCATGGGCGAATACTTCCGCGACCGCGGCCAGGACGCCCTGATCATCTATGACGACCTGTCCAAGCAGGCCGTGGCGTACCGCCAGATCTCGCTGCTGCTGCGCCGTCCGCCGGGCCGCGAAGCGTATCCGGGCGACGTGTTCTATCTCCACTCGCGCCTGCTGGAACGCGCTTCCCGCGTGTCCGAGGAATATGTAGAGAAGTTCACCAATGGCGAAGTGAAGGGCAAGACCGGTTCGCTGACCGCGCTGCCGATCATCGAGACGCAGGCCGGCGACGTGTCCGCGTTCGTGCCGACCAACGTGATCTCGATCACCGACGGCCAGATCTTCCTCGAAACCGACCTGTTCAACGCCGGTATCCGTCCGGCCGTCAACGCCGGCATCTCGGTGTCCCGCGTCGGCGGCGCCGCCCAGACCAAGATCGTGAAGAAGCTGTCCGGCGGCGTGAAGCTGGCGCTGGCGCAGTTCCGCGAACTCGCCGCCTTCGCCCAGTTTGCCTCCGACCTGGACGCCGCCACCCGCGCCCAGCTCGAACGCGGCCAGCGCGTCACCGAACTGATGAAGCAGAACCAGTACTCGCCGCTGTCGATCGCGGAACTGGCGCTGTCGGTGTATGCGGCCGAGAAGGGCTACCTGGATGACCTGCCGGTCAACAAGATCCTCGCCTTCGAAAAGGGCCTGCACGCGTTCTTCCACCAGAACCATGCGGAGCTGGTGAGCAAGATCGTCGACACGGGCGACTGGAACAGCGACATCGAAGCGACCTTCAAGGCCGGCATCGCCGAGTTCAAGAAGACGGGCAGCTGGTGAATTGCCGCGGGGCGCGTTGAGAAAAACGCGCCCCGCTTCAAAGAACCGAACCCGTAGCACTGAACCAGCATAGCGAGCGAAACAATGGCAGGCGGCAGAGAAATCAAAACCAAGATCAAGAGCGTGCAGAACACCCGCAAGGTGACGCGCGCGCTCGAAATGGTCTCGGCCTCGAAGATCCGCAAGGCGCAGGACCTGATGAAGGCCTCGCGCCCGTATGCGCGCCTGATGCGTCAGGTGATCGGTCACATCGCCAAGGCGAACACCGAATACCAGCACCCGTTCATGGTGGCGCGTACGCAGATCAAGCGTGTCGGCTACATCGTGGTGTCGACCGATCGCGGCCTCTGCGGCGGCCTGAACTCGAACCTGTTCCGCCGCGTGATCAACGAAATCCGCGAGCACATCGACAACGGTGTACAGGTCGATCTGGTCGCCATCGGCTCCAAGGCCAATGCGTTCTTCAAGCGCTTCAAGGTCAATCTGGTCGGCACGGCCACGCATCTGGGCGAGAAGCCCCAGCTGAACGCGCTGATCGGCGTGATCAAGGTCATGCTCGATGCCTATACCGACGGCCGTATCGACCAGCTCAACCTGGCCTATAACGACTTCGTCAACACCATGACGCAGAAGCCGACCGTAGACACCCTGCTGCCGCTGCCGCCGTCCAACGGCCTGAGCACGACGCACGAATGGGACTACATCTACGAGCCCAGCCCGGACGTCGTGCTCGACCACGTGCTAACCCGCTACATCGAATCGCTGGTCTATCAGGCCACGCTGGAAAACCTCGCCAGCGAACATGCCGCACGCATGGTCGCCATGAAGTCCGCCAGCGACAACGCGAGCAAGGCCATCGAAACGCTTTCGTTGATCTACAACAAGGCGCGTCAGGCAGCGATTACCCAGGAAATTTCGGAGATCGTCGGCGGCGCCGCGGCGGTTTGATCCAGTGGCGCGGAAGCGAGACTTCCGCCCACCTACAGAATTCAAGTTATCAGTGGAGTGTTTCCAATGAGCCAGGGCAAAGTTGTTCAGATCATCGGCGCCGTGGTCGACGTCGAATTCCCGCGCGACCAGGTACCGAAGGTGTATGACGCTCTCAAGGTCGACGGCACCGAAATCACGCTGGAAGTGCAGCAGCAGCTCGGCGACGGCATCGTGCGCACGATCGCCCTGGGCTCGACCGACGGCCTCAAGCGCAACCTGATCGCGCGCAATACCGGCGAAGGCATCAAGGTGCCGGTCGGCGTGAAGACGCTCGGCCGCATCATGGACGTGCTGGGCAACCCGATCGACGAATGCGGTCCGATCGGCGAACAGGACCGCTGGGTCATCCATCGCGCCGCGCCGAGCTATGCGGAACAGGCCTCCAGCAACGAACTGCTGGAAACCGGCATCAAGGTTATCGATCTGGTCTGCCCGTTCGCCAAGGGCGGTAAGGTCGGCCTGTTCGGCGGCGCCGGCGTCGGCAAGACCGTCAACATGATGGAACTCATCAACAACATCGCCAAGGCGCACTCGGGTCTGTCCGTGTTCGCCGGCGTGGGCGAGCGTACCCGCGAGGGCAACGACTTCTACCACGAGATGAAAGATTCCAACGTGCTCGACAAGGTCACCATGGTGTACGGCCAGATGAACGAGCCGCCGGGCAACCGCCTGCGCGTCGCGCTGACCGGCCTGACCATGGCCGAATACTTCCGCGACGAAAAGGACGCTTCCGGCAAGGGCCGCGACGTGCTGCTGTTCGTCGACAACATCTACCGCTACACCCTGGCCGGTACCGAAGTGTCGGCACTGCTGGGCCGCATGCCGTCCGCCGTGGGCTACCAGCCGACGCTGGCCGCCGAAATGGGCGTGCTGCAGGAACGCATCACCTCGACCAAGACCGGTTCCATCACCTCGATCCAGGCCGTCTACGTGCCTGCGGACGATCTGACCGACCCGTCGCCGGCGACCACCTTCGCCCATCTGGACGCCACCGTGGTGCTGTCGCGCAACATCGCCTCGCTCGGCATCTACCCGGCCGTGGACCCGCTCGACTCGACCAGCCGCCAGCTCGATCCGGGCGTGATCGGCAGCGAGCACTACGAAGTCGCGCGCAAGGTGCAGGGCACGCTGCAGCGCTACAAGGAACTCAAGGACATCATCGCCATCCTCGGCATGGACGAACTGAGCGAAGAAGACAAGCAGGTCGTGGCGCGCGCACGCAAGTGCGAACGCTTCTTCTCGCAGCCCTTCCATGTGGCCGAAGTGTTCACCGGCTCGCCGGGCAAGTACGTCTCGCTGAAGGAAACCATCCGCGGCTTCAAGATGATCGTCGAAGGCGAATGCGACCACCTGCCGGAGCAGGCGTTCTACATGGTCGGCGGCATCGACGAAGTGGTCGAGAAGGCCAAGAAGATGAACGAGAAAGCCTGATCCGATCGCGACACTGACCGGAACTTCGCCGGGCGTTGAAAAACACCGGCGAATTCCAGCGAGGCAGATATGACCAGTACCATCCGTTGCGACATCGTCAGTGCCGAGGAAGAAATCTTCCACGGCGCGGCGCAGCTGATCGTGGCCACCGGCGAAATGGGCGAGCTTGGCATCGCACCGCGCCATGCGCCGCTGATCACGCGCCTGAAACCGGGCCAGGTCCGCGTGATCCTGGAAAACGGCGACGAGCAGTTCTTCTACGTGTCCGGCGGCATTCTCGAAGTGCAGCCGCAGGTCGTCACCGTGCTGGCCGATACCGCCATCCGCGCCAAAGACCTCGACGAAGCCGCGGCGAACAAGGCCAAGGACGCTGCCGAACGCGCCCTGGCCAATCGCACCGACGCGCTGGAAATCGCCCAGGCGCAGGTCGAACTGGCCCAGGCCATGGCCCAGCTGCAGGCGCTGGAACGCCTGCGCAAGGCACTCAAGCATTAACAGCCGGCGCGAGAACAACCGGCGGCGGCGCAGCACCAGGCCATAGAGCCTGCGCAACGCCAAAAGGCCGCTCTCGCCGTCACACACTTCATGCGTCACTCCAACGCCGGCGGATTGCCGGCGTTTTTTTTGCCTGCGGAAATCGTCGCTGCTGCAGTTACGCAGGGCAGCCCGGTGCAGCGCTTAGTCGCCGCGTTTCGGGCAAGGCCCGCATCGACGCCGTCTACGGGGTGGCTGCAGGCACCGCCGCGTGATAGGCCTTCAATACCGTATCGCAGTCGCCGTACAGCCTGCTGCGGCCCTGCTCTATCCACAGCACGCTGTCGCACAGGGTGGCGATCTTGTCGTCGTCATGACTGACCAGCACCACGCTGGTGCCCGCATGGATGCGCTGGTGGATGGCCTGGGCGGATTTGACCTGGAAATCCGCGTCGCCGACGGCGAGCATCTCGTCGATCAGCAGCACGTCGGGCTGTACCTGGATCGCCACGGAAAAGCCCAGGCGCAGGATCATGCCGTTGGAATAGCTCGCCACCGGCTGCTCGAAGAAATCGCCGAGTTCCGCATAAGCCTGGATTTCCCCCAGCTGTGCGTCGATTTCGCGCCGGCGCAAGCCCAGGCGCAGACCGCACAAAATTGCATTGTCCCTGCCGGAAAGATGCGGCACGAAGCCCAGCGACAGCGACAGCAGCTGGCAGCTCACTTCGGCGCGCCAGAAGCGCCCGCGGTCGGGCTGCAGGATGCCGGCGATCACGCGCAGCAAGGTGCTCTTGCCGGCACCGTTGCGGCCGATCACGCCAAGGCGCTGGCCGCGGCGCAGTTCGAGGCTCACATCCTGCAAGGCCCAGTACTGGGTACCGCCGAAACGGCGCTGCGCATGGAAGGCCACGCCGGCGTTCTGCAGGCGCACCAGCATGTCCATCAGGCGGCAATCTTCGGATAGCGCGGCGCCAGCCAGCGCAGGCCAAGCAAGCCCGCCATGGCCAGTGCGAGCAAGGGCAAGGCGATGCGCACCAGGGCAGACCCGTCTGGCCAGGCACCTTGCAACAGCACACCGCGCACCGCGTCCAGCAGCACCATTACCGGATTCCAGGCCAGCCAGTCCGCATACGGCTGCGGTACGCGTTGCAGCGCGAACACCACGCCGGAAAGGAACATCAGCACCGTGAGCAGTTGTTCGATGACGAAGCGCAGATCCGGCAGCAGCGGCATCAGTGCCGCCAGCAGCAGGCCGCAGCCCGCAGCACAGGTGCCGATGCCCAGCAGCAGCAGCGGCAAACTCAGATACGCCGCATTCGGCGGATAGCCGGCCAGCCACAGCACCGCCAGCAGCAACAGGAACACCACGCCGAACTTGATGCTGTCGGTCAGCAACGCCACCAGCGGGAACAGCAGCACCGGCAGGCGTACTTGCCGAACCAGGGCGAGGTTCATCCAGATCGCATGGCCGGCATGCACGATGCTGGACTTGAGCCACTGCCATATCACCAGGCCGATCAGCAGAAACGGCAGGTAGCCCGGCCCGCCGGTGCCGAGAATGCGGTCGAACACCAGCCAGAACGCCACCATCATCAGGGCCGGTTCCACCAGCCACCAGAGCAGGCCCAGGTAACTGCGCGAACGCTCCGCTCGCAGTTCTGCGTAGGTGCTGAACCAGACCAGTTCCAGGAAATGCAGGCGCATGGGCACCACGGCGTGAGGGCGGCGCGAGCATAGCCGATCCGTTATTCTTGCGCGCCCGCATCGCCGCGCCCGATCCCTGTCGTGATCTTCTTCACCATCGTCTCGCGCAACTACCTGGCCTATGCGCTGACCTTGATGCAGTCGCTGGCGCAGCAGCACCCGCACAGTCGCCGCTATGTCTGCCTGGCCGACCGCGGACTGGACGATCCCGACCTGCACAACCCGCTGTTCGACTGCGTCGGGATCGACCAGCTCGACCTGCCCGACTTCGATGCGTTCGTATTCCGCTACGACATTCTCGAACTGAACACCGCGATCAAGCCGTACATGTTCCGCTGGCTGCGCCGGCGGCATGCGGACCAGGGCCTGGTCTATCTCGACCCGGACATTCTCGTGATCGCGCCGCTGAGCGCCGTGCAACAGGCGCTGGATCAGGGCGCGCTGCTGCTGCTGACGCCGCACCTGAACGCACCGACCACCGACGACCGCCATCCGGGCGAACTGGCCATCCTTGCCAGCGGCACCTACAACCTCGGCTTTGCCGCGATCGGCGCCCATGCCCGCGCCGATGCGCTGATCGACTGGTGGGCAGACAAGCTCGAATTCGGCTGCGTGGCCGACCCCGCTGCCGGCCTGTTCACCGACCAGAAATGGATGGACCTTGCCCCCGGCCTGTTCGATGGCGTGCACATCCTGCGCGACGACGGCTACAACCTGGCCTACTGGAACCTGGCCCAGCGCGCCGTGAGCCAGCGCGACGGCCAGTGGCTGGCGAACAACCAGGCGCTGGTCTTCGTGCATTTCAGCGGCGTCGACATCGACGATCCGCAACGCTTCTCGCGCCACCAGGACCGCTACCGCGCCCAGGACATCGGCGCATTGCGCCCGCTCTACGACACCTACATCGCGCTGCTCAGGAGCAACGGCCATGCCGTGCACCGGCGCAAGCCCTACGCGTTCGCGGCCTTTGCCGACGGCGAGTGCATTGCCCGGCCGCTGCGCGCCGTATACCGCCAGTATTTCGACAAACGCCGCGCCCAGACCGAACTGCATCCGCTGCAGATGCGCCGCGAGCGCTACGACGAACCCTGCGAGGAATTGCCGCACCGCGCCGATGCGCCGGTCACGCGCCTGATGTACGCCGCCTGGCGTCTGCGCAGCGACCTGCATGCGGCCTTCGACCTGGGCGAACGCGAAGGCCGCGAAGGCTACATCCGCTGGTACCTGCGCTCGGCTGCGCGCGAGTTCGGCATCGCGCCGCGGCATATCGAACCCGTGCGCCAGGCCTTCAGCCGCAGCGACGGCGGCATAGCGCACGCCCTGGACGCGCATGGCGACCGCCGCCGCGCCGCCGGCGCCTGGCCGCGCCTGAGCGCCGCCAGTCTCGCCCTGATCGACTGGAGCTGCCGCCGGCGCTGGGCGCTGGCCCTGTACGCACGCGTGCCAGCCAACTGGCGCCACCGCCTGCGCCGCCTGCTGGAACGCCAGGCCTTCGTGCCGGCCCAGGCCGATACCACTACGGCCGTGCCGGCACTGGCCGCTCCGGTCGCCAGCGACGGCCTCAACCTGATCGGTTATGCCCGCGGCGAATTCGGCGTCGCCGAAATCCTGCGCAACTACGCCGCGGTGCTGCAGTACGCCCAGCTGCCCTTCACGGTGAAGAATTTCGAGATCGGCGTGGCCAGCCGGCAACAGGACAAGCGCCTGGAAGCGTTTCTCAGCGACGCACTGCCGCAGGCGATCAACCTGTTCTGCATCAATGCCGACCAGATGCCGGTCGTGCACCAGCACCTGGGCGACGTGGCCTTCGACGGCCGCTACAACATCGGCTGCTGGTTCTGGGAACTGGAACGTTTTCCGCAGCGCTGGTTCGGTGCGTTCGACCTGGTCGACGAAATCTGGGTGTTGTCCGATTTCGTCCGCGCCGCCGTCGCCGCCTGTACCGACAAGCCGGTGCGGGTGATGCCGCTGGCCCTGCAGATGCCGCAGCAGCCGCGGCCGCCGCGCAGCGCAGTGGGCCTGGCGGAAGACGAATTCATCGTACTGGCCAGCTTCGATTTCAATTCCTGGGTCACGCGCAAGAACCCGCTGGCTGCCATCGCAGCGTTTCGCGCCGCCTTTCCCGCCGGGCGGCGCGACGTGCGCCTGGTGCTGAAGACCATCAACGGCCAGCGCCTGCCGCAGGCGCTGCGCCAGGTCAGCGAGGCGATCGACGGCGATGCACGCATCGAGCTGCGCGACGGCTTTCTCGACCGTGAAGGCATGTGGGCACTGCAGGGCTGCTGCGACGTCTATCTTTCGCTGCATCGCTCCGAGGGCTTCGGCCTGGGCATGGCCGAGTGCATGGCGCTGGGCAAACCGGTGGTGGCCACGGCCTATTCCGGCAATATGCAATTCATGGACAGTTCCACCAGTTGCCTTGTCCCTTTTGAGCGCGTGCCGGTCGGCGAAGGCGAATACCCGGACTGGCGCGGCCAGCACTGGGCCGAACCCGACGTCGCCGCCGCCGCCGCGCATCTGCGCCGCCTGGCGGAAGAACCGGCCTATGCGCAGCAGCTCGGCCACGCAGCGCGGCTGAGCCTGCAGCAGCGCCTGGGCCCGGCCGCCAGCGCCGCAGCCATCACGGCGCGCTTGAAGGAAATCCGTCACGGCCTGCACTATCGCGCGACTTAGCCCGCAGCGAGCCGCCATGTCCGCCCCCCTGCACGTGATCGTCCTCGCCGCCGGCGAAGGCAAACGCATGAAATCCACCCGCCCCAAGGTGCTGCTGCCGCTGGCCGGCCGGCCCATGCTGGCGCATGTGATCGACAGCGCGCGGGCGCTGGCGCCGGCCCGCATCCACGTCGTCTACGGCCACCGCGGCGACCAGGTACAGGCAGCCTTCGCCGCAGCGGCCGACCTGGACTGGGTGCTGCAGGCCGAGCAGCTGGGCACCGGCCACGCCGTGCGGCTGGCCCTGCCGGCCATTCCCGACCATGCCCGCGTACTGGTGCTGTACGGCGACGTGCCGCTGATCGGCAGCAGCACGCTCCGGCCGCTGGTCGAGCTGGCCACCGACCTGGTCGTGCTCGCCGCCGAACTGATCGACCCCAGGGGCTATGGCCGCATCGTGCGCGACGGCCTGGGCCAGGTGCGTGCCATCGTCGAGGAAAAGGACGCCAGCACCGAGCAGCGCGCCATTGGCCTGGTCAATACGGGCATCGTCGCGGCGAACGCAGCGCCGCTGCGCGACTGGCTGGCCCGCGTCGGCAACGACAATGCACAGCGCGAGTACTACCTCACCGACGTGTTCGGCCTGGCCGCCGCCGATGCCAATCCCGCCGGCTGCGCGCTTTGCGCCGATGCGCAGGAAGCCTTCGGTGCCAACGATCCCTGGCAGCTGGCCGAGCTGGAACGCCGCTACCAGCAGCGCCAGGCCCGTGCCCTGTGCCTGGCCGGTGCGCGCCTGGCCGATCCGGCCCGCTTCGACCTGCGCGGCAGCGTCACCGTCGGCCACGACGTGGAAATCGACGTCGACGTCATTTTCGAAGGCAACGTGCAGCTCGGCGACGATGTTGTCATCGGCCCGTATTGCCGCATCAAGGATTCCACCCTGGCGGCCTGCACGCGCGTGCAGGCACACAGCGATCTGGACGGCGTGGTCAGCCACGGTGCCTGCGTCATCGGCCCGTTCGCGCGGCTGCGGCCCGGCACAGAGCTGGCCGCCGGCGTTCATATAGGTAATTTTGTAGAAACCAAGAAAACCACACTGGGCAAAGGCAGCAAGGCCAACCATCTGAGCTATCTCGGCGATGCGGTCATCGGCGCCGGCGTCAACATCGGCGCCGGCACCATCACCTGCAACTACGACGGCGTGAACAAATCCACCACGACCATCGGCGACGGTGCCTTCATCGGCTCCAACAGCTCGCTGGTCGCGCCGGTCAGCATCGGCGCAGACGCCACCATCGGCGCCGGTTCGGTGATCAACCACGCCGCACCCGCAGGCGAACTCACCCTGGCGCGGGCACGCCAGATCAGCCTGCCCGGCTGGAAGCGCCCGCAGAAAAAGTCTTAAGCGCAACCCGGAGGCCGGCAGCATGGGCGATACCACCGTTCCCGATTTCTTCCAGCACTTCCCCATGCAGGCGGTGCTGAGCCGCGAGCTGGATGCGCTGCTGGCCGATGGCACGGCAGACCTGGACGTGCTGTTCCTGTGGGGCCGAGACTGCCCCAACTGCGATATCGCCAAGCGAGCCCTGCTGGCACAGCCGCACAAGCTTGAGCGCAGCGGACTGCGCTGGCTGCACTGCAATGTCTACGACGACGAGACCATGGCCACGCGCTTTGGCCTGCACGGCATACCGACCTTCTTCGTGTTCCGCCGCGGCAAGCGCCTGGGCCGCATCACCAGCTGGCCCGGCATCGACGCCTTCGCCGCCGTACTCGATGCACAGCTGCATTCGCCGGCGTAACCGCATCTTCGCAACGCCAACTGCGTCACGGTCTTATGGTGGCGCAATTCCGCGGCGGCTGTGCGGCAAATGACTTCCCGCACGAACACGCAGCGCTACCATGGCCCCACCATGCTAGCCACTACCGACATCACCGCCCTGCTCGCCCAGGCCCGTAGCGGCGACGAACGCGCCGTCGATCACCTGCTGCCGCAGGTCTACGAACGCCTGCGCCAGCTGGCCCATCGTTATCTGATCGGCCAGGTCCACCATACGCTCAGTACGACAGCCCTGGTGCACGAGGCCTATCTCAGCCTGGTCAACCAGCGCGATGCCGTGTGGCAAGATCGCGCACACTTCCTCGGCTATGCAGCCACCGCCATGCGCCACATCCTGGTCGACCACGCGCGGCGCAAGGGCGCGCAGAAACGCGGCGGCGGCCAGCTGTCGCTGGACTGGCAGTCGGCGGAAATACCGGTCGAATGCATCGCTGGCGAAATGGTCGCGCTGGATGCTGCACTGGCCCGCCTGAGCACGCTGGACCAGCGCCTGGGCAAGGTGGTCGAACTGCGCTTCTTCGCCGGGCTTACCGTAGAGGAAGTGGCCGCGGTACTCGGCATCACCTCGCGCAGTGTCGTACGCGACTGGAACAAGGCGCGCCTGTTCCTGCACCACGCCCTGGAAACGCCGCAGTGAATCCGGCGATTGCCGCGCGCTGGCGCGAGATCGCACCGCTGCTGGACGAACTGCTGGAGCTGCCCGCCGCGCAGCGCGAAGACTTTATTGCCGGGCAGGTTGACGACGAATCCCTGGCCCAATTGCTGCGCGATCTGCTGGCGCGCGAAGCGCAGCCGGGTTTTCTCGACCGCAACAGCGCCGACTATGCCGAATCGCTGATCGTCGCCGGCCATGCCGCCGCACCGCTGACCATCGGCAGCTGGCGCGTGCTCGACCTGATCGGTGAAGGCGGCAGCGGCAGTGTCTACCGGGGCGAGCGCGACGCCGACGGCTATACCCAGCGCGTGGCGCTGAAACTGCTGCGCGTAGGCCTGCGCGACCCGGTCGAACAGGCCCGCTTCCGGCGCGAACGGCGCATCCTGGCGCGGCTGGAACACCCGGCCATCGCACGCCTGATCGACGGCGGCTTCACCCCTGAAGGCGTGCCCTGGTTCGCGCTGGAATACATCGAAGGCGAAAACATCGCACGCTGGTGCGATGCCCGCCGCCTGGATGTGAGCGAACGCCTGCGCCTGTTCGTCGAAGTCTGCGATGCGGTCGATGCCGCACACCGCGCGCTCATCGTGCACCGCGACCTCAAGCCCGCCAACATCCTGGTCGATGCGCAAGGCCGGCCGCACCTGCTCGATTTCGGCATCGCCAAGCTGCTGGACGACTCCGAAGGCGAAGACGATACGCGCACCGGCCTGCGCCGGCTGACCCCGGCCTATGCCGCGCCGGAACAGTTCAGCGGCGGCAACATCACCACCGCGACCGACGTCTACGCACTGGGCGTGCTGCTGCACGAACTGCTCAGCGGCTTTCGCCCAGGCCTGCGCAGCGACACCACGCCGCGCAGCCTGTCGCAGTTCCTCACCCAGGAAACCGCTGCCGACGAAGTGGCGCGTTCGCGTTCGACCTCGCCGCGCCAGCTCGCCCAGCGCCTGCGGGGCGACCTCGACGTGATCGCCGCCACGGCGCTCGCGGCAGAGCCGGCGCGGCGCTACTCCAGCGTCGCCGCACTGGCGGGCGATCTGCGCGCCCATCTGCAGGGCCGCCCTATCGCCGCGCGCCGCGCCAGTACAAGTTACCGAATCAAGAAATTCCTTTTGCGACATCGCGCCGCCGTGGCGGCGGGCGTGCTGGTACTGCTGACCGGCATCGCCGGCATTGCCACCACCTGGCGCGAATCCCAGCGCGCCAATGCCGCCGCCGCCGAAGCGCTGCAGCAGGCACAGCGCGCCGCCGCCGTGAAAGACTTCCTGCTCGCACTGTTTGCCGGCGTAAGCCCGGACGAAAGCAAAGGCCACGACGTCGCCGCACGCGAGCTGATCGAACGCGGCGAGGCCGGCCTGGCCGAAACCCTGGCCAGCAATCCGGCGCTGAAGGCCGAACTGTCCACCGCGCTGGCCCTGGCGCAGCGCCAGCTGGGCAACCTGGAACGCGCGCGCCACCTGGCCGACCAGGCCGTCGCCGCCGAGGCCAGCCCGGCGCTGGCCGCCGCCGCGCACATCGAGCGTTCGCGCGTCCGGCTGGCCCTGGGCGAATTCGGCGCGGCGGTCAGCGACCTGGAACCCGTCATCGCCGCCGCCCCGACGGTCGCGCTGCGCACCGAGGCACGCCTGCGCCTGGCGGAAATCCTGGTGGAAAAAGGCGAGCCCGCCGCCGCCCGCAATGCCCTGGATGCCGCGCTGGCCGAGACCGGCGGCAGCAGCGACCCGGTGACACGCCTGCGCAACCTGGCCGCACTGGGCCCGGTGCAGTTTCGTGCCGGCGACGTCGCCGGCTCGGACAAGACCTTGCACGACGCGCTGGCCCTGGCGCGCAGCCTGTACGGCGAACGGCATACGCAAACCGCCCGCGTCGCCCACGACCTCGCCGTCACCCTGCTGCAGCGCGGCGCCACCGAAGAAGCGGCGCAGCTGCTGAGTACGGCCCAGGCAACCCGGCGCCAGCTGCTCGGCGACAACCACCCCGACCTGGCCAGGACCGAATTCGAACTGGCCGTGGCCAAGCAGCGCCTGGGCGACATTGCCGCCGCGCAACCGCTGTACGAGCGTGCCCTCGCGCTGCAGCGGCGCACCCTGGGCCCGGCCCATGCCGACGTGGTCAATAGCCTCAACTCGCTGGCCCTGCTGGCCTGGGCCAAGGGCGAAACCCAGGCCGCCACCACGCGCATGCAGGAAGCCATTGCCGTCGGGCGCGGCGGCCTGGGCGAACAGCACCCGAACATCGCGACCATGCTCAACAACCTCAGCGCCTTCGAGCGCTATAACGGCCAGCTCAGTGCAGCGCTGGAGCATGCACAGGAAGGCGCGGCAATTGCGCGCCGCAGCCTGGGCGAGCGGCATTACCTCGTCGGCATCGCCCTGCTCGGCGTAGCCGCGACGCAGAACGAGCTGGGCGAAAGCACAACCGCACTCGACAGCTACCGCGCCGCGCTGGCCATACTCGACGCCACGCTGGGCCAGCGCCACGCCGACACCTTGCAAGCCCACGCCGCCTATGCCGACGCCTTGCTGTCCAGCGGCGACAGCACCCGCGCCCGCAGCGAGATCGACAGCGTGATGCTGCAGCTCGGCGACAGCCTGCCGCCGGGGCATCCGCGCCGCGCCCGGCTGGAGCTGATCAAACTGCGCGTCCAGGTAGCCTCGGGCGAATGCCTGCAGTCGCTGCCGCAACTGCAGGCAGCCAGCAGCCACCTGGCCAAGGGCGGCGTCGCCCTGCTGCCCGACATGGCCAGCGCACAGCTGCTGATCGCCCGCTGCCAGCGCGAAACCGGCGACAGCACGGCCGTGCGAAGCCGCGCCGATGCGGAGGCGACGCTCAAGCGCCTGCCGTATCAGTCGCGCCGGCTACGCGCCGAGCTGTCGACCTGAGCCGGCGCAGTGCAGACGGCCTGTCGCCGTCAGCGCGACACGATAAACCGGCAAGCCGAGGAATGCCAAGGCGGGCGAACACGCTGTCTTCGCCCAGCACACTGGGGCTGCAGCCGGTGCACGACAAAGGCCTGCTGCTCCACGCCGGGCCTGCCCCGTGCAAACCCTGCAGGGCCTGCGCGCAGCAAAAGCGGCCGGCTTGGCGCGGAGCTTGCTGCAGCCATCGGCACGGAGGTAAGCCATGACCCGTATCCTGACCGACACCGCGCCGGCCGCGCTCTGGCATCAACTGGTGCGGGACGCCGAGCACAACGGCGGCGCGAGCCTGGATAGCGACAGCGAGAGCTATCTCGTCTTCCTGCTTATGCGCCATGTTCGCGATGCCGGCCTGGCCGGACATATCTTCGCGCTGGACTACCTGCAGGCCTTGCAGCAGCAGCGCACACCGCGGCAGCAGCAGCTGCGCGACCTCGGCGACCGCTGCCTGCTCATCGCCGGGCTGTATCCGCAGCAGGCCCAGCGCCGGCTGGTCGGGCTCGACTATTTCCTCACCCTGGGCAGCACTGCCTATGCCGAGCTGGCCAGCGCCGCGCGCGATGCGCTGGCCGGCCTGTACCGCCACCTCGCCGACACCTTCGTGCGCCTGGTCCGCGTGCTGGTCGAAGTGCGACGCCTGGGCGCGGGTGCAGATGCCATCGGCGCACTCGACCGCCACAGCCTCAGCCTGGCCGACCCGGCCGCGGCTGCGCATGAATTTCCCGGCGCCATCGTCGTCCCCGGCAG
This sequence comes from Tahibacter aquaticus, assembly GCF_004363655.1. Classification (GTDB taxonomy): domain Bacteria; phylum Pseudomonadota; class Gammaproteobacteria; order Xanthomonadales; family Rhodanobacteraceae; genus Tahibacter; species Tahibacter aquaticus. The sequence goes on along the minus strand of NZ_SNZH01000008.1, from coordinate 80,764 downwards.
CAGCCGGCTGATGTAGCCAGACCGCGCACAGGGCAGCGGACGCAGCCCTGTCACAACACAGAACCGGCGCCGCCAGCCGGCCGGCGCAGGCCTGTACATGCCGCAGTGGAACATCGGAGCCGTGCCTGCCCAGGCTACACTTCGCGTTTTCCTGCCGGACTCCAACCATGCGCATCTGCGTCTACTGCGCTTCCAGCGACGGTGCCGACCCGATCTACAAGGAAACCGCCTTCCGCCTCGGCGCCACCCTGGCCGAAGCCGGTGCCACCGTCGTCTACGGCGGCGGCGGCAAGGGCCTCATGGCCGCGGTGGCCGATGGCGCATTATCCAAAGGTGGAGAAGTCATCGGCATCATTCCGCGCTTCATGATCGAAGTGGAATGGCAGCACCCGGGTCTGGCCAACCTGGAAATCGTCGAAGACATGCGCGAGCGCAAGCACCGCCTGCTGACCGGTTCCGACGCCGTCATCGCCCTGCCCGGCGGCAGCGGCACGCTGGAAGAACTGTTTGAGGCAATCACCCTCAAGCGCCTGGCGCTGTACTTCAACCCGATCATCCTGCTCAACACCAAGAACTTCTACGCGCCGCTGCACCGCTTCATGCAGCAGACGGTCGACGAGCGCTTCATGAACCGCGAACACGTCGACATGTGGTCGCTGGTCGACGACGTCGACGACGTGCTGCCGCGCATCCGCGCGACGCCGCGCTGGCATGAGGATGCGCGGAGTTTTGCGGGGGTGCGGTGAAACAGCAGGCGGCAGCGGACCATCCGGTCAGAACAAGCTCCTCGTCGAAAAAAGCATCTTTGTAGGCAAACGGGAACACGTCGGGCGGTTGCGCCTGACGGATTCCCGCCTGCAGCAAGCCGAATCAGGCCGCGACCGTAAACCGCTGCTTCAGATAGCGCCCCTGCTCCACCTCATCCACAATCGCCACCGCCAGATCCGCCACCGAAATCCCGGCCGGCGTGTCCCCGTCCATCAATACCTCCTCGGCACCGAAACGGTAGTGCCCCGTGCGCTCGCCGGGCGCCAGGCCGACCGGCGGCGACAGGAAAGTCCACTCCAGCTCCTTCTCGTCGCGCAGTGACGTCAGCGCATCGCGCGCCGCCTGCGCGCCAGGCACGATGTTCGGCGGCACGTGGTCGAGGAATTGCGCTGTGTCGACCAGTTGCACACCGGGCGCGACATACAGGCTGCCGGCACCGCCGACGACGAGAAGACGCTTTACGCCGGCCTGTCTGACACCAGCGACGATGGCGTCGTGGCCTTTGCGGAACTGGTTGTACAGATCGGCGTCGTTCCAGCCTGGGTTGTAAGCGCTGATCACGGCATCGCTGCCGCGCACGCCGGCTGCCACCTGGGCGGCATCCTGTACATCGGCCGCGATCACGGTCAGGCCGGTACGCGCGGCGATCCTGGCCGGGCTGCGCGCCAGCGCGGTCACGGCATGGCCGCGGCGCAGCAGTTCTTCGAGCACGGCGCTGCCGACGAAACCGGTGGCGCCAATCAGGGCGATTTTCATGGGTTTGCTCCTTTGCAGAGGGAATCGGTTGGACCTGGCCAGACTATCGGCTTCACAATCGCGCCAGTAGTCGGGTCAATCCGCAAAGATCCTGAAGCGAGGCTTCACAATGGACGACCTCAAAGCCATGGCCATCTTCGCGGCCGTGGTGCGCCTGGGCTCCCTGAGCGCGGCGGCGCGGCGGCTGGGCCTGAGCACGTCGGCGGTCAGCCAGCAGTTGCGCGCGCTGGAACGTTCCCACGGCGTGACCCTGCTGCACCGTTCCACGCGCAAGCTCGCGCTGACCGATGCGGGTGCGCGCGTCTACGCCGAATGCGCGGCCATGGTTGAAGCGGCGGAGCGCGCGCAGCAGCAGTTGCGCGCGACGCGCGAGGAGCCGTCAGGCGAATTGCGCCTTGCCGCGCCGATCGGCTTCGGGCCGTATCTCGCCACCGCGCTGACGCCGCTGCTGGCGGCACACGCCGCACTGACCCTGCGCCTGCTGGTCGACGACGCGATGATCGACCTGCTCGATGCGCGCATCGACCTGGCCATCCGCGTCGGCCGCCTGCCCGATTCGAGCTGGGTGGCGCGGCGCATCTGCGCCATGGGCCTGCTGCTGTGCGCCGCACCGGACTATCTGGCCCGCCGCGGCGAGCCGCGCTCGCCGGCAGAGCTGCGCAGCCATCACTGGCTGAGCCAGAACCGCAGCGACACGGCGGCACTGGTGATCAGGCTGCAGCACGCCAGCGGCGATCTGCACGAATTGCGCGTGGAGCCACGCGTCAGCAGCAACAATCAGCTGCTGCTGCAGCAGATGTGTATTTCTGGACTTGGCATCGCGCTGATCGGCAGCGCCGACGCCCATGCCGACCTGCAGCAGGGGCGCCTGGTACAGGTGCTGCCGGACTGGCAGACCCGGCCGCTGGAAGTATGGGCACTGACGCCGCAACGCGATGCGCAGCCTGCCAAGGTGCGTCACGCCCTGCTCGCGCTGAGCGGGCACCTGCGCGCCATGCCCGGCATGCGGGACTGAGCCGCAGGTTCAGAACAACGGCTTCAATACCACCGTCCGCGCCTGCGCCGCGTCGCCGTCGCTGACAAACGCCTGCGCCGACTCCACACCGACCAATGAAAACGCCACCGGCTGCGTGTCCACGCCGAGCTGGCCCGGCGCCGTCACAGCACTTGCACCGATCCAGATACAGGGCTGGCAGGCAAAGTCCACGCTCTGTTCCGCGGCTACGCCTTCGCGCTGTTCCACCGGTTTGTGATCGCAGTACAGGACGATCGTCGCCATTTGCCCGGCCAGGGCATTGCGTACCTGCACGACGTTGCCGACCTGGGCCGAGCCCTGGTCGACCAGGCTCAGTGCCGTCGTATCGGCCCGCAGGTCGTAGCGCCGGCCTGGCTTTACCACGGTCAGCGGCAGGCTGAGCAGGGCGCTGGTCTGGGCGCCTACGCTCAATTCCAGGGCGATGGTGGCCGGTCGCGTCTCGCCGGGGGCCAGCTCCAGCAGCAACGCCGCTGCAGCGGTTTCGCCCGGCGCCGGCGGCGGCTCGGTGAAGACGACGACGCGCGTATTTTGTGAATCATTGGAATTGTTTATAAAAGTCAGTGCAATGCTCATGCAGAAACGGCCCCGCCCGTAGTGACTGCGCGTATGCCGGCTAACTTAGCGGCAAGCAGGCTAGAGAACTGTCAAAGCAGCCTCGGCAATGAAACTCTTGCAAACCGTTCAAAGCAGCTTTTCCAGTACGGCGCGGCCCGCGGCGGCATCGGCAAAGCCGGCGGTAAGCGCATCGTAGGCAGGCTCGCGCACGGGCACCAGGCGCGTGGCGCCGGCAGCCTCGGACCAGGCCGCCACCACGGCGGCCAGCGCATCTGGCGCCTTGTGCTGCAGATTCAGCAGCAGCGCACGCGCCTGGGCGCAATCGATGCGGCCAGCGTCGCGGCAGACCATGGGCCCGGGCGGAATCGGCGGCGAACGCCACAGTTCGACCACGTCGCCGGCCGTGCTGGCACGCTGTGCGGCCTGCCAGGGAGCATCGGCCAGCGCGGCCACGTCGGCACGGTCTTGCTGCAGATCGGCCAGCGCCGCCTCGTGCGTGCCGCTGTAGCGGGCATGCAACTGGGTGCTGCCGTTGACGCCGCTGGCCGCCAGAAACAGATCCTGCACCAGGCCGCCGGAGGTGGACCCCGGAATGACCTGGGCATAGCGCAAGGGCCGGTCGGTCAGGCGCAGGGTGGTCAGCGTGACCCGGTCGCGCCGCGCCAGCAGCACGCCGCGGTACGCGTCCAGCGTAGCCGCCGGCACGTCGAACACGGCCAGCGGCTGCAGGTGCGCGTCGCCACGCACGGCAAGGTATACGAATGTATTCGTTACGGCGAGATCGACGCTGCCCTCGCGCAACGCCGCGGCCAGCGCACGCGGCGATTCCAGCACACGCACTTGCACCGCCTGCCCCAGCGCTTCGCCCAGCACCGTCGCGAGCGGCTGCAACGCGGCGGCGCGGTCGTAGCGGGCATAGGCATAGGTGGCGATCACGGCGGCACGCTCGGCGGCGTGCAGCGGCAGACTGGCAAACAGCAACACCATGGCTAAACGAAGAAGGCGCACAGGAACGCTCCGGCAATGCTTACTGGGCGGCGTGGCGCAAGCATGGCATGCGCGGCCGGTCCTCACTCGACAACGCAGCGCCAGTGCAAAACCTGTCATCGTTTCACACTGGCGCCGCCCATGGGCCGGGTTTATCGTCCACGTTTTGGCCGCGCCCCGGCCCTGGAGACGAAGCGCTCATGAAATTCATGCTGCTGATCTATACCGACGAAAACCTGATCAACGCGCTACCGCCGGGCGAATTCGACAGCATGATGCGCGGCTGCCTGGAACACGCCGACGAACTGCGCGCACAGGGCACGATTCTCGATTCGCAGCAGCTGGAACTGGCGCACACGGCCAAGTCGCTGCGCCTGCGCGGCGACAAGGTCAACGTGCTGGACGGGCCGTTCGCCGAAACCAAGGAAATGCTGGCCGGCTTCAACGTGATCGAAGCGGCCGACATGGACGAGGCCTTGCGCATCGCAGCGGAATTTCCCTGGGCGCGTACCGGCAGTATCGAAGTCAGGCCGGTGCGCGATCTCGATCAGGTGCGGCAGCGCGTTTCCGCCTGAGCCGCAAGGCAGCAGCACGGGGCCGGCACACCGATCTTTCGCTGCACCGCGCCGCACGGGCGACGCATGCAGGGCCTGCGTCGCGGATGCAGGAATCAGCGCACCGCTGCAGCGCGATGCGTGCGCCACGCATCCCAGCTGAACACGGCCAGGCCTGCCCAGATCAGTGCGAAGGTCACCGCCCGCGCACTGCCGAAATGCTCGCCATAGAAGGCCACGGCCAGCACGATGCCCAGCGACGGGCTGATGTACTGCAGGAAACCCAGAGTGGTATACGACAGCCGCTGCGCGCCGGCCGCATACAGTGCGAGCGGAATCGTGGTGACTACGCCGGCCGCCATCAGCAGCACATCGAGCTGCCAGGAAACATGGGCGAACTGCGCCGTGCCGCTGTTCCATAGCTGGACCAGATAGACCAGCGCCAGCGGCGTCACCAGCGCGGTTTCCACGGCCAGGCCATTCAGCGCATCCAGCGGCACGCGACGGCGCAGCAGGCCGTAGAAGCCAAAACTGAACGCCAGCACCAGCGAGATCCACGGCAGCCGGCCCAGCTCGACAATCTGGTAAGCCACGCCGACACAGGCCAGCAAAACCGCGATCAGCTGCAGCAGGCGCAGGCGCTCGCCCAGGAACAGCACCGCCAGCAGCACATTGATGATCGGGTTGATGTAATAGCCCAGGCTGGCGTCCAGCATGTGACCGCTGTTGACCGCGTAGACGAAAACCAGCCAGTTGCCGCTGATCAGCAGCGAGGTCAATGCCAGCGTGGCCAGGATGCGCGGATTGTCGCGGTAGTAGCGCCAGCCGACGAAGCGCCGCGTCGCCACCAGCACCAGCGCCATCAGCACGCTGGACCAGATGATGCGATGCACGATGATTTCCGCCGCGGGCACGCTCTGGATCAGCTTGAAATAGGCCGGCGCTATGCCCCACAGCACAAACGCAGCGAGGGCGTACAGCAGGCCCTTGTTCGATTCGGGATTCACACGGGACTCGTTGCAGCCGGCGGAAAGCGCGCACGCGCATTATGCGTGTTGCGCTGCAGCGGCGAATGTAGCGTGAAAGCATGTCGCTCTCCGCCCGCATTGCCTTCGACTTAAGTCGCCGGGCGCTGCAACACCTTGGGCTCGGCAATCTCGCCGCCGGGCTTGGCATTGCCGGCCATTTCCTCGCCCGCCTCTGCGGGCAGCCGCCACATCGACCAGACCGACAGGGCCGAGCAGAAACCGACCACGGCAAACGCCACGCTGAAATTCACCGCCGCGGTTTCGGCCTGGCCGCTGAACACCGATGCCAGCTGCAAGGCATAGCCGCCGATGGCCACGCCGACGCTCAGGCTGAGCTGCTGCATCATGCCCGCCAGGCTGCTGGCCTGGCCCATGCGCACCGGGTCGACCTCGGCATAGCTGATCGCGTTGAGGCTGGTGAACTGCAGCGAGCGGAAACAGCCCGCAATCAGCAGCACGGCAGAGATGAACAGGTGCGGCGTATCGGCGCGGAACAGGCCGTAGCAGGCCAGCAGCACCGAGGCGATCAACGCATTGAATACCAGCACGCGGCGGAAGCCCCAGCGGCGCAGGATATTCGCCGCCAGGGTCTTCATGAACATAGCGCCCGCCGCCGAGACAAAAGTGATCAGGCCCGACTGCAGCGGGCTGAGGCCGAAACCCAGCTGCAGCATCAGCGGCAGCAGGAACGGCGTAGCGCCCACGCCGATGCGGAACAGCGATCCGCCGACCACGCCCGCGCGGAAGGTCGGCAGGCGGAACAGGCTCAGGTCCAGCAGCGGCCGCGGATGCCGCTGCGCATGCACGACGTAGGCAAGCAGCGCGACCAGGCCGCTGCCGAGGCAGCCCAGCGCCACCCACAACGGCACCAGGTGACGGCCGATGGTGGAGAAACCGAACAGGGTCAGGGCCAGGCCCAGGCCGGACAGGGCGAAGCCGACGCCGTCCAGCGGCCCGGGCGGCTCGCGCAGGTTGGGCACGTAGCGCAGCGCCAGCGCAATGCCCAGCGCGCCCATGGGCAGGTTGATCAGGAAAATCCAGCGCCAGTCGAACCAGGTCACGATAAAGCCGCCCAGCGGCGGCCCCAGCATGGGCCCGACCAGGGCCGGGATGGTCAGCCAGCTCAGCGCGACGACCAGTTCGTTCTTGGGCACGGTGCGCAACAGCACCAGCCGTCCCACCGGCACCATCAGGGCGCCGCCCATGCCCTGGACAAAGCGCGCCGCGACCAGGGCCGGCAGCGAACCGCTGGCGGCGCAGGCGATGGAACCGAGCAGGAAGACCGCAATCGCCAACACGAAGGTAGTGCGCGAACCGTAGCGATCGGCGATCCAGCCGCTGACCGGAATAAACACCGCCAGCGCGACGAGGTAAGTGGTCAGGGCCAGCTTCAGCGCAACCGGCGAGGTATCGAACTCCGCCGCGATGGTCGGCAGCGCGGTGGAAATCGCGGTGGAATCCATGTTCTCGATGAACAGCGCGCAGGCAATGATCAGCGGCAGGCGGCGTTCGGGTCTCATGCGCGAATCGCCGCGCGCGCTATTGGCGTTTCAGCATCCATCGGGCGATTGTGCGCAATCGGTGCGTACAGGCCTAGTCAAAGCGTGGCCTGGTTCATTCGAAGCGATCGGCAAACAGCGCATCGACCACGACGATGCGAAAAAGCACCGCATCGCCGACGCCGTAGCTGCCCATCCATAACTGGCCGTCGGCGGTCTGGCCGAAACCCGTGGGCTGGCGCGGTGCCGTACCCAACAGCGCACTGCTCCACTGGGTTTCGTCGCCGGTCTGCGCACCGAACACGCGGCCAGTGCACAGGTCGGCGTAGATATAACGCCCCTGTAGCGCGATCAGCGCGGTATTGCGCAGGCGCAGTCCGCCGATCACGGCGCAGCCGACGCTATGGGAAAACTCCAGCAGCGGCAGCCACAGGCTGCTGGTATCGCAGCCTTCGTCCGGATAGCAGTGCGCGCCTTCCATGCGGCTCCAGCCGAAGTTCACGCCGAACGGCGTGCCGGCCGGCACCCGGTTCACCTCTTCCCATTGCGACTGGCCCACATCGGCCAGCCACAGGTCGCCGTTGAGCGTATCGAAGCTGAAGCGGTAGGGATTGCGCACACCCAGCGCCCAGATTTCCGCCCGCGCGCCGGGCGTGTTCACGAAGGGGTTATCGGCCGGAATGCCGTAGGGCTGGCCGATTGGAACATTATTCACATCGATGCGAAGTATCTTTCCATACAACTCCGCCAGCGATTGCGGATCATGCAGCGGCGTGAACGGCGGGCCGCCGTCGCCGCAGCCGATATAGAGAAAGCCGTCGGGGCCGAAACGCACTTCGTTGCAGTTGTGCGTAGGGTGTCCCTGCGGCAGCGTCAGCAACCCCAGCTCCGAGGCAGGATCGGCCGCCAGCAGCGGCCCCGGCAACAGGCGGAAACGCGATACCTGCGAGGCCTGGTCCAGCCGGATGTAGTGCACATAGACATACGGACTGGCCGGAAATGCCGGTGCCAGCGCAAAACCGGTCAGGCCCTGCTCGAAACCGCTGGACAGGGTGCGGTCGGTGATGTCCAGGAACGGCACCGCACGCAGCACCTCGTTTTCCACCAGGCGAACGCGGCCGGCCTGCTCGGCCACCCAGACCGTATCCGGATAGTTCGGCGTGGCGACGATGGAAGTCAGCCGGTCCAGGCCACCGACGATGGGCTCGAACTGAATAAGGTCGGCGGCGTGAACCGCAGCGCCGGCCAGCAGTGCCAGGCCGGCAGCAGATCGGGCAAAACCTTGGCACAGGTCCACGTCGGGCTCTCGCGACGGGGACAATTCCCCCGGCGCGATGCTACCGCGCAGGCATACGGATGCGTACAGCCAGGACACTCGCTGCAGTGTCAGTGGCCGGGCTGCTGCAGCTGTAGCGAAAGAAGCCCGGCGCAACGCCACGGCGCTTTCGCTGGACGCCATCAGGGAACAGCCCGGCGACGGCACGGCCCGCCGACGGGCACTGTCGCGCTACTGGAAACCGTCGCGGAAGATGCGCTCCGCACGCGCCTTGACCTGCCACAGCTCGAAGCCGTGGTAGCCGTCGTCAGCGGCGTAATAGGTTGCCTCGCTGGTGGAGCCGACCAGACTGGGCCGGGACGACTCGGGGCCGGGCTGTATGTCCAGGATCAGGCGCGGGTTACCGCCATCGCTGTCGATCGCACACAGCTCGCTGCCGGTTTCGACCGTGTGACAGCCGAAGGCCGCGGTTTCCGTATCCAGCACCGTCAAAGAGGCAAAATCCGGGCGCAGGCCAGCAGGCAGGGTTACCGCCGCCGTACCCTCCTTGCGCCCGTCGGAGACGTAGTAGTCCGGCGGCAGGTTGCCTGGCCAGGGAGCGCTGACGATGAAATGCAGGCGATCGCCAAAGCTCACCATCGGCGACATCGACCGTCCGGCGAACGAGCGCAGCAGATCGGTACCGGCCGCCGTGCCGTCGCTGATCCACAGCTGCTGATCGCTGCTCTGGCCCAGTATCAGCGCGACGCGCTCGCCCAGCGCAGCAAACTGCAGCACACGCCGTGGCAAGTCCACGACGAACTGCGTGCCGGCCTGGCTGCCGTCGCTGCGGTACAGTCCGCATTGGCCGGTGAGGTCGTTGCACGCGTTGAACAGCAGGCCGCCCTGGAACGGGAATGCCGCGACATCGCCATACGAAGCATCGACGGCGCGCAGGTCGGGATCGAGCCGCATCGTGCCCGGCGCGGTGCCGTCGCTGCGCCACAGGCCGGCGTCGCTGCCGAAGCCCCGATGGAAGAACAGCGCCACTGCGCCGCTGCTGCCGATGGGCAGCAGATAGCCGCTGTTGAGCAAGTTCGGGGCAATCAGTGCCGCCTGGCTTTCGCCGGCGCGCACCGAACACAGATTGTCGTTGCCGAAAGCGCTGCCGAGCTGGCACCCCATCAGCACACCGCCGGCGCCGTTCATGCCGAAGGCCTGCAAGGTTTCACGGTACGACGCCGCGACCAGCTGGGACGAAGTGGAAAATGTTGCATCCGTCATATGGAACGCAGTGCTCGACGCCGAACGCAGGCGCGCACCGAATACGATGCGGTCGCCGAACCTGACCGGGCGTTGGACACTGCCTTCGCCGTAGACGCTTCGCGACAGTGGCTGGGTGCCGGCCTCGCTGCCGTCGCTGCGCCACAGCGCCGTGCGCCCGTAATCGTCCTGTTGCGGATCGGCGACGCTGGCGAGAAACAAGGTATTGCCGATGCTCACGCCCGGTTCGGCGTAGTACAGGCTGCTGGCATTGGCCTGCCATACGTCGTGCAACAGCTGCGGCTCTGCAGTGCTGCCGTCGCTGCGAAACACTTCGCTGCCCGCCGTATCGCTGCGGCTGTTGCCGATCAGCGCGCCGTTGAGTGCAGTACTGTCGCGCCAGTTCAGGCTGTCCAGGCCGCTGCTGACGCGTGCCACGCTGCGGGCCACCGTGTCGATTTTCCAGATACTGCTCACATTGCCCAGCAGCAGCGTGCTGCCGTTGACGGTATAGGCCTGGTACTCATCCATGGCTTCCAGGCCAGCGGCAGGCGTCACCCGCTGCGTACCCGCTGCCGTGCCGTCACTCACGAAAATGGCAGAGCGGGGGTAGTTGCTGCCTTCCTGGTAAGGGCCGTTGAACACCAGCCTGTCGCCCACCGCGCGCATACGGTTCGGCCCCACTGCCTCCAGCGGATAGCTGGCGATCGGCTGGGCAAAATTGCTGCGCCAGAGGCGCAACGGTTGCGAGACACTGCCGCCGTCGAGGACGTACGCGAAATTGCTTGCCGCAGCCACGCCGCGGCCAATCATGCTGCCCTGCGCCGCGACGAAGGTGGCGCTGTTGCCGTCGCTGCGCCACAAGGTCCAGCCGCTGCCGCGGGAAAACAGGAAATAGCACTGGCTGCCGTTGCCGGAAACGCCGATCAGGCCGGTTTCCTGCGCCAGTCCGGCGACGACGCGGTTGCTGGCGCGGGCACCGCCCGTATGCCACAGGGTCTGCGTCGCGCTGGCCGACGGCGCGACGAACATCGCGCCGCTGCCCAGCACGCAGACCGAATCGGCCAGGTTGACGCTGTACGGCATGTCTACCAGACGCTGCGTGCCGGCGGGCGTACCGTCGGTGGTGAGCAGGTGTTCGAGCGTGCGGAACAGCACGTGGTTGGCAAGCTGGGCAACCGGCTTGACCCATTCGTCGCTACTGCCCGAGCCAGAAAAATGCAGCAAGGCAGTCGTTGCACCGGTGCTGCGGTCCAGCCCCAGCAGCGCGTTGCCCTGCACGCCATCGTCAGCCTCCACGACCAGACGTCCGCCGGCCAGGCCCACTGCCTTGGGATGGGACGAAGCCGGACCGGCGGCAAAATCGTGTACCAGTTGCGCCTGTGGCGACACGCCGTCGCTGGTGTACAGCTCGCGGCCCAGCAGTGGCGTCGCCGCGCTGAAGTACACCCGGCCACCGAACTGCCGGAAATGCCGGGGGCTGGAATTTGCCGAAGCACTGGCCGGAGCAGTGGCGATGTCCTTGACCAGGCGTGCCTGGATCTCGCTGGCCTGCACCGCCTGCGCACCGGACAAAATGATTAATACACAAAGCGAATTACGCATTCTTGTCTGATCCTGGAAGTTCCTGGAGCTGCCTGACGCGGCGGCCCCTGCTGCGGTCATTCGAAACGGTTGGCGAAGATGGCATCGCCCAGCACCTGCACGCGCCACAGCTCGCGTCCGTGGCGACCATCGTCGATGGCGAAATACGCGGCCGCGCCGGCCCTGCCGACGAACTGCGGCGAGGACGAGGAAGGGCCAGGAAAGACGTCGCGCAACAGGCGTACCTGGCTGCCACGCGCATCCGTGACGCAGAATTCTTCGCCTGTGGTTGGCGAAGTGCAGCGGAATACCAGCGTGTCGGCATCGAGCGCGACGGGTGCCGCTCCGCCCGGGCGGGTCTGCGGCGGCAACGCCACTGCCCGCGTTCCGGCAGCAGTGCCGTCGGAGACGTAGTACATAGGGCTGGACGTGTCGCCGGCAATGAAATGCACGTAATCGCCCGTGCTTGCCAGAGCCGGCGCGCCGGCGCCGGTGAAACTGGCCACAGCAAACGTGCCCGCAGCAGTGCCGTCGCTGATCCACAGCTGTGTGCTGCTGCTCTGCACCAGAATGGCGACGCGGCTGCCCAGCGGTTCGATGTCCATGACATTCGTCGGCAGATCGGCAAGCCGCAGCGTGCCGTTGCTGCTGCCGTCGCTGACATACAGGGTGCAGTTGTCATCGCCGGTGCGGCAGGCAGGGAACCAGAGCCGGCCGTTGTGTGCCACTGCGGCAGGCCTGTGGTACCAGCCCAGCGAAGGCAGGTAGAGATCGGGCGCTATCCGGTACGTGCCCGGCGCGGTGCCGTCGCTGCGCCAGAGGCCGCCCCTGTCGGCACTGCCCGCCATCCCCATGAAAAACGCCAGGTTGCCCAGCTGCCCCAGGGGTTGCGCATTTCCGTCCGACTGCAATGCCGGCGCCACGATGGCCGGCTGCGCCACACCCGGTGCCAGCGCACACACGTTGCCATTGCCAGTGCCCCCACAGGCAAAGAGGGCGCCGCCGCCGGGAATGGCCTGCAACAGCGAGGGGTAGAAGCTGTCGGCCCAGACCAGGCCCGCGGCACTCAGGCCCGCATCGGCGCGGTAGACGCCGTGGCCAGCCGGATTGCCGTGGCGCTCAGTGACAAACAGCACGCCGTCGCCCAGTGCAACCATGCCGGCTACGGCCGCGCCGTCGTAGGTGTCGCGCGGCAGCGCCCGGGTGCCGGCCTCGCTGCCGTCGCTGCGCCACAACTGGCGCGCGCCGCCTTCGTCGCTAGCCGGATGGCGCAGGAAAAACAGGGTATCGCCGACCGCTGCCGCCGGCTGCGCAGTGTCGTAGCCGATCAGGCCGTCGGCATTGGCCCGCCACACGTCGTGCAGCAGCCCCGTGCCAGCCACGGTACCGTCGCTGCGCCAGGGTTCATAGCCATGAATCCCGTCATTTGCCGACAGCAGCATCGCGCCGTCCAGCACGGCCAGGTCAGATTGCTCCAGCCCCTGCAGATACGTCGGCAGCGCGGTAATCGAGCCAGCGACGGGGTCGATCGAGTAGGTAGCGGTATAACCTGTGGAAAACACGACATGCTCGCCAATGCCGGCCATTTTCAGCGTTTGCCAATCGTATACATTGGCTGGCAGTGCCAGCGGCCGGGTACCCGCACTGGTACCGTCGCTCACGTAGAGAGCGCGGCTGCCGGAATTGTTGATGTCGTCCTGCGGCGCGAAGAACACCAGCCGCCCGGCCGCAACCCACATGCCCAACGGAGTACGGCATTGGTCCTGCACCAGACTCAGGCGCACCGCCTGCTCTTCTGCGTCGACCAGACGCACGCCGTTACGCTGCTCCAGCACGTATACGCGCGAGCCGAGCATGGCCATGCCGCAAAGCCTGGAATCGGTAGTCGATTCGCGCCATAGCGAAGTACCGGCGGCGGTACCGTCGCTGCGCCAGATCTTCCAGTGCGCATGGCCGTGAATGCCGAAGTAGCAATAGCCGCCGCCGCTCGCCGCGTAGGCATTCTCCGCACCGTCCAGCTCGGCCACTTTCACCGTGTTGGCCGGCGTGCCGTCGGTGGCAACGAGGCCCGCCTTGAAGCTGTACCGGTCAAGCATCACCACGCGCCCGCCGACGCTGCAGGCCAGCGGTGCCGCATCGCCCAGATAGAGATTGAGGCGCTGCGTACCGGCCGCGCTGCCGTCGCTGGACCAGACCGAGCTGCCGCGCTCGCGAAACACCAGCCTGCCACCGGCATTGCCCAGCGCCCGTGGCGGTTCGCCATAGCTGGGCATGGCCGCGCTGCTCAGGCGCGTGGCCGCCCCTGTCGCATCGACCGCCCAGAACTGCTCGCCACGATAGCCATCGTTGCCGGCGAGAATCAGGCGCCCGCCCGCCATGCCCAGCGCCGTCGGCATTGACGAACCGGCACCGCGCGCGATGTCGGCGACCAGTCGCGGCGGCGTGGCACTGCCGTCGCTGACGAATAGTTCCTCGCCGGTTTCCGGCGTTTTCGCGGCGAAATAGACCTTGCCGTCGATGCTGCGGAACCGCTGCGGCTCCGAACTGCGCGACACGACGGCGGTATCGATGTCCTTGACCAGTTCCAGGCCGACCTGGCCAGCCCGTGCCAGTGGCGCCGACAGCAGTAGCCCTGCCGCGGCCGTAGCCACGCAAGATCCGATTTTCATATCCCTCGATTTCCCCCTGGACAGGCGTTTTCCCTACTTTGGCAGACGACTGCAGGCTTTGCGTTGTGTACCGGCCGGGCTGGCCGGCGCCGACACTCCGCCCCCGGTTGGCCCGTAACGGGCTAATCGAAGTTCGATATCAATCGTGATCGTCGCGTCCATTGCCCGGCGTTTTTTGCCACGTATCGCTGCCGCGGCCCGGCGCGACGGCTACAGCGATTGCACAACGCGCCGCAAACCGTCAAGGTGGGCGCTGTTCCGCTACGAAGGCAGCTGCATGGCTCATATCCACACGCCGGGGCTGGTGCTCCGCCTCGATCCGGACGAACTGCTCAACCAGGGCGCACGCTGCAGCTGCGATATCGACCTGGCAGTAAAGGCGCAGCACTATTTCCTCTGCATCGACAGCGATGCCAAGGAAGCCATCTGGCTGCCTCTGCTGACCGGCCCGCGCGTCGGTTCGCGGGAAATACCGTCCGCCGCCAAGACCGGCCATCCGCGCTGGACGAGTGGCTCGTCGCATTACCCGACAGACCAGATCTGGCGCGCCTCGCACAAGGCCGTACAGCGCGCTGCCAGCGTCGCCCACGATCAGACCACCGGCAAGACCGCCAATGCCGTCGCGCTGAAGTTCGTGCCGCCGCGCAGCGATTTTCCGGCCACCGTGGATACGGGACTGACCTGAAAGCAGCGGCCATGGCGCAACGAAACCTGCGGCGGCCGCACTGCGGGCCGCTGGTGCTCCGCACTACGGCAAGCTGACGCTTTCCGCACGCAGCCGCACCGAGTCGGTGACACGAACCGCCAGTTCGTCCATCGGTGCTTCGCAGCCGGCCTGGCCGCGAGAAGCCTTGAAGCACAGGCCGACCTCGATCCAGGTCTCGACTGGCTCGCCAGCGATGCGGTCGGGTTCGAACGACCATTTGCGGATCGCCTTGAGCAGGTTTTCCGGCATCGGCCCGCGTGCCGAGGCCTGGTCTACGCTGGCATCGACACAGCGGCGCTTCGCATTGACGCGGCACTTAACCACGACGGTGCCGTGATAGCCGGCGTCGGCGTGGTTTTCCATGTAGATCGGTTCCTGCACCGTCAGCATGGGCGGACCAGCGGAAACATTGACCAGGCGTATGCCCTTGTTGTCTTCCGCCGGACGCAGGATCAGCGACAGGCTGGTACTGCTGCCTACCGCCACCCCGTCCTTGAGCGCCGGCTCGAAACGCCAGCGCGCGATGCGCGCGCGCAGGTAATTTTCCAGTACCGGCTTGAGCTTCTGGCCGAAGCCGATGGATGAGATCGACCCGGTCGCGTCCACTTCCACCCGCGCCACCACGCGCCAGTGGTTTTCCGGCAGCTCGAGTTTTGCCGGCAGCAGCTGCGCTGCCAGCAATACGCCGGTCAGCAGCATGGCTCAGACGCTGGTCGGGTTGGCCTTGTCCGCGTCGATCTTCCATTCCTTGATCGCCCGCGCCACGTCCTTGGCGTGCATTTTCCCTTCTGCCGCCAATGCAGCAATTGCCGCCTGGGCGATGTAGTAGCGGTCGACCTCGAAGAAGCGGCGCAGGTTGGCCCGCGTATCGCTGCGGCCAAAACCATCGGTACCCAGCACGGTATAGCGCATGCCGTCAGGCAGGAAGGCACGGATCGAATCGGCATGCTGGCGCACATAGTCGGTCGCGGCGATGGCCGGCCCGGCGCGGCCGTCCAGGCAGCTGGTGACATAGGCCTTGCGCGGCTTGTCTTCCGGATGCAGGCGGTTCCAGCGCTCGGCGTCGTGGCCGTCGCGGCGCAGCTCGGTGAAGCTGGGGCAGCTCCAGATATCGGAACTGACACCGAAATCCTTCTCCAGCAGCTCGGCCGCGGCAATCACTTCGCGCAGGATGGTGCCCGAGCCCAGCAACTGCACATGCGGCGCGTTCTTCTTCGGCTTGCCGCCGTCCTTGAACAGGTACATGCCCTTGATGATGCCTTCCTCGGCGCCTGCGGGCAGGTCCGGGTGGCTGTAGTTCTCGTTCATCACGGTGATGTAGTAGTACACGTCTTCCTGTTCGGTCAGCATGCGGCGCGTGCCGTCCTGCAGGATCACCGCGACTTCGTAGGAGAAGGTCGGGTCGTAGGCCTTGCAGTTGGGAATGGAGCCGGCCAGCAGATGGCTGTGGCCGTCCTCGTGCTGCAGGCCTTCGCCGTTGAGCGTGGTACGTCCGGCGGTACCGCCGATCAGGAAGCCGCGGGCGCGCATGTCGCCGGCAGCCCAGCACAGGTCGCCCACGCGCTGCATGCCGAACATCGAATAGAAGATGAAGACCGGCAGCATCGGCAGGTTGTTGGTGCTGTAGCTGGTCGCCGCGGCGATCCAGCTGCAGGTTGCGCCGGCTTCGGTAATGCCTTCCTGCAGCACCTGGCCGGCCTGGTCTTCGCGGTAGTACAGCAGCTGGTCGGAATCCTGCGGCTTGTACTTCTGCCCGAACGGCGCGTAGATGCCGATCTGGCGGAACATGCCTTCCATGCCGAAGGTACGCGCCTCGTCGGCGACGATGGGCACGATGCGCGGACCGATGGCCTTGTCGCGCAGCAGCAGGTTGAGGCCGCGCACGAAGGCCATGGTGGTGGAGATTTCGCGCTCGCCGCTGCCCTTGGTGATCTGTTCCAGCGCGGCCAGTGCCGGCGTCGGCAGCGATTCCGACTTTTGCCGGCGCTGCGGCAGCGAACCGCCCAGCGCGGCGCGGCGCTCCAGCATGTACTGCACTTCCGGCGAATCCTTGCCCGGGTGGTAGTACGGCACGTCCGCCAGCTTGTCGTCGGCCACCGGAATATTGAAGCGGTCGCGGAAGGCGCGGATCGCCTCGTCGTCCATCTTCTTCTGCTGGTGGGTGATGTTCATCGACTCGCCGGCGCCGCCCATGCCATAGCCCTTGACCGTCTTGGCCAGGATCACGGTGGGACGGCCGTTGGCATTCGTCGTTGCCTCGGCATAGGCCGCATACACCTTGTGCGGATCGTGGCCGCCGCGGTTCAGGCGCCAGATGTCCTCGTCGCTGAGGTTGGCGACCATTTCCTTCAGCTCGGCGTACTTGCCGAAGAAGTTCTCGCGCGTATACGCGCCGCCGAACGCCTTGCAGGCCTGGTATTCGCCGTCGACGGTTTCCATCATCAGCTTGCGCAGCAGGCCCTTGGTGTCGCGGGCCAGCAGCGGATCCCAGTACGAGCCCCAGACCACCTTGATCACGTTCCAGCCGGCGCCGCGGAACACGCCTTCCAGTTCCTGGATGATCTTGCCGTTGCCGCGCACCGGGCCGTCCAGGCGCTGCAGATTGCAATTGATCACGAAGATCAGGTTGTCCAGATTTTCACGCCCGGCCAGGGAGATGGCGCCCAGCGATTCGGGCTCGTCGGTTTCGCCGTCGCCCATGAAGCACCAGACCTTGCGGTCGGACACCGGCAGCATCTCGCGGTGTTCCAGGTACTTCCAGAAACGCGCCTGGTAGATCGCCATGATGGGCCCCAGGCCCATCGACACGGTCGGCGTCTGCCAGAAATCGGGCATCAGCCAGGGGTGCGGATACGACGACAGGCCGCCGCCGTCGACTTCCATGCGGTAGCGGTCCAGCTGCGATTCGCTGATGCGGCCTTCGAGGAAGGCGCGGGCGTAGACGCCCGGCGAGGAGTGGCCCTGCACATACAGCAGGTCGCCCGGGTGGTTCTCGCTGGGGGCGCGCCAGAAATGGTTGAAGCCGACATCGTACAGCGTGGCCGAGGAGGCGAAGCTGGCGATATGGCCGCCCAGTTCGCCCGGCTTGCGGTTGGCCCGCACCACCGTGGCCAGCGCGTTCCAGCGCACCAGGGAGCGGATGCGCCATTCCAGCGCCGCATTGCCGGGATTGCGCTTTTCGGCCTGGGTCGGAATGGTATTGACGTATTCGGTGGTCGGCTGGAACGGCAGGTGGCCGCCGGCACGGCGCGTCGCGTCGACCATGCGTTCCAGCAGGTAATGCGCGCGCTCCGGGCCGTCGGCGCCGATCACGGCGTTGAGCGCGTCGATCCACTCCTGGGTTTCGGTGGGGTCGAGATCCTGGTTGAGGATGTCCTGCAGCATGTTCATGGGTATCCCTCCACGAACGCCGTATGCCCTGGGGAGGAGTGGCGTTCTTTGCTGTTGTCGTTCTGAGAAAGCGGCGGCGCCGGTGGCGCATCGGTCCAAGTCTACCGGCTTAGGCGGGCCGGCTGTATGCCGAACAGGCGTTTGATATGCCCCGCCTTTGGTGGAACGTGTCCGCTCCCTGCCGCCGCGGCAGTGACTGACAACACGCCAGAGTATGCTCGGCCGCGCCGCGATGTCGCTTGCGGCCGCCAAGACGCGTAAGCAGAGCAAGCCGGAAGCGTACCGGGACGCCCCACCGCGGCGGCGTCCGGCCAGTTCCGCCCTTCGGAGACGATCATGCGCAAGTGGACGGGTTTGCTGCTGTGGGTGCTGGCCGCGCCGGCCTGGTGCGTACCGGCCTGGTCGGCCAACCTCGCCGTCTACGACGAAGCGCTGCAGAACGGCTTCGACAACTATTCCTACGGCGGCGGCGCCACCTTCGGCAGCAACGAACAGGCGCACAGCGGCACGCTCTCGATCCGCTTCGCCGGCGGCAACGGCCAGCCAAACAATTTCAATGCCCTGTCGTTCTTCCACGATCCGGACCTGAGCACAGCGGCCTACCCCAGCCTGCGCTTCTGGGTGCACGGCGGTGCCGCAGGCGGCCAGCAGCTGCGCCTGTACCTGCAGCACAACGACGTCATCGTCGCCCAGGCCGAACTGGATGCCTACATCAGCGGCGGCGCCCTGGTCGCCGGTGCCTGGCGCGAGGTGGTCGTGCCGCTGACCAGCGGCGCGCTCAACTACAACGGTGCGTTCGACCGCATCGACCTGCAAAGCGATTCGGCCGTCGCCCAGCCGGTGTTGTATATCGACGATATCGTGCTGGCCGAGCCCGTCGTCCTGCCGGCCGACGCCATCTTCCGCAACGGCTTCGAATCCTCCAGCCTGCCGCCGGCCGCCAACGGCCTGGTGCAGGAACAAGGCGTCAGCGTGCTGGGCATGACCAGCGACCGCTTCACCTGGCGCGATTCGGCCAACCAGCCCCGTGTCGCCGTACTCGCCCACAACACCGGCCAGAGCGGCCCGAACGGCAGCCGCGGCGGCGAGCTGCGGGAATTCCGCTACCAGGTCGGCGGTAACACCCGCGTGGTAGGCGCGTCCAACAGCAGCGGCGCCAGCGGCTTCGGCTACGTCGTCAGCCATCGCAGCGAAGGCTCTACCGGTATCGGCACCGACGACTCGCCGCTGGGCCATGGTTTCACCGGCCAGCTGCAGCGCGTGTGGACCGGCCGCCACCACGCCATCTTCCGCTTCAGCCAGAACTATCCGCGCTGGTCGACAACCACGGCCGTGCCGCCGAATACGCGCTACGACGTACCCGTCACGCTGGACTGGGTGTTTGCCAGCGGCCACGACTTTCCGCTCTGGGCCATCAGCTGGGATCTGAGCGCCACGCCGGCCGATGCAATCGAAGCCGATTCCCGCGCGCCCTACGGCGAACTGCTATTCGACGGCGCCGCCACGCCCGGCGCGCACAGCACCATCGCCGGCATAGGCTGGGGCGACCGCTACAAATTCCAGACCACCAGCAGCCCGGCCACCTACAGCTCCAGCTGGAGCTGGAACACGCCGAACACTATTCCCTATGTAAAACTGTGGACAACCGCCGTCGACGCCACCATGGGCACGGTACAGACCCAGCCCATCGCCCAGCAGGACGCCGGCGGTTACTTCGGCACCAGCCGCTGGAACAGCACCAGCGCCGCCGGCAACGCCTGTACCAGCCCCGCCTCGCTGATGCCGTGCGACTACAACTGGCCGTACCAGTCGATCAACTATTCCTTCGGCGGCGTCAACACACCGACCAACAACACGCGCCTGGCCTGGGGCACCAATTTCGGTTTCCTCGGCCAGACCAGCTACTACGTCCATGGCAGCGCCTACTGGGGCGGCCCCCTGCCGAATGCAACCGCCGCAGGCTGGCCGCGCAAGAGCTATTCCACGCATATCGTGCTGGGCACGCATTCCACCGATCCGGTCGGTGCCCAGGTAGGCCAGGTCGAGACCATGCAATCGCTGACCGCCACGGCCAGCATCGGCAGCGTGGCGACCAGCGGCCCCGCAGGCGCCGGCCGTGTCGACACCATCGCCTATGCGCCGGCCGGCTACGACCCGGTCTATGCCGCCGTGACCTTCAACGCCGCCGGCAACGCATTGGATGCGAATATCGCCGTCGGCAGCGGCACCTTGCGCAAGCCGCTGCTGGTCGTACGCGGGGTGACCGCGTATCCGGCCACGCTGCGTTTCAACGGCGCGGTGCTGGTGCTGGATGTGGATTATTTCCCTTCGCTGCGCAGCAGTCCGAACGAGATCTGGATTACCTTGAACCGGGATTTGAGCGGGGCGGCGAACCGGGTGGAGCTGTTGCCTTGAAGGGTAGTGGGTAACTTGAAGGACAGCAGGATAAATTGAACCCGCCATCGCCGTCGGGAGCAGCGCTGCTGGGTTGCAGTAACTTGCGTGGAATGTTGCGCGCGATGCTTGAATCCCTCTCCCCCAAGCTCGCCTGGGGGAGAGGCCAGGTGAGGGGGCGGTACTTGCCAGCGACGCCGTGCGATTGTCGGCGCCGGCTCGCGTCCCGCCAGACCCGAACAACTAGCCAATTGCGCAAACACTACTTCTCCCGTTCCACACGCAGATAGAACGGCAGCAGATACTCCAGCCGCTGCGGCGACGCATACGCCACCATGCCGCCGTTGATCCGCTTGCCGTCCCGGATCAGCTTGAGCAACAGCAGCGGACTTGCGGCCTGCGCCTGCTCAGCCACCGGCAGCCTGCCCGGTATCGCGCCGATGAACGAGTCGCGATAAACCAGGCCGCCGGTCTCGGCCTGCGTCTGCGCGCCCGCCTTGCCATAGCTGACCTGCACCTTGCCATCGGCCTTGAATTCCAGCGTGCACGGCAGTTCATAGCCCTCGACCAGGACATGTCCGCTCCAGCGCCCGAGGAATTCCGCCTGCGCCGCATACGGCTGGTAGTTCGCCACGGCGTCCAGCGGCAGCGGCCGATAGTCCGGCTGCACCACCTGCAGCAGTTCGTTGGCGATGGCCTGGGTAATCGCATTCGCCTCGCTGCGATTGGCCAGCACCGCGACGGCGATCCGCTGGTCCGGCAGCAGCTTGAGAATGCTGCTCGCTCCCGGCATGCCGCCTTCGTGCCACAGCACGCGGTAGCCGTTGTCGTCGGGCCGCACATACCAGCCCAGGCCGTAGTACGACTTGCCGTAGTAATGATGGAACGCCCGCGGCTGTGCCTGGCGCTGCATGCGCGCGACGGTGGCCGGTTTGAGCAGGCCCGGCGCCACGACAGCCGGATCGAGATGGAACAGCCCGAAACGCGCCAGGTCGTGCGCACTGGAGTGGATGTTGCCTGCACCCAGCGTGTCGTTGTGCAGCGGCGGCAGCACTTCGTTGTCCACGCCGTAGTTCACCGCCACGGCCCGCGTACCCGGTGTATCGACGAAGGAGTCGGCCATCTGCAGCGGCGCAAACAGCTGCTGCGCAAGAAAGGCCTCGAACGTTTCGCCACTGCGGCGCTGTATCACTTCGCCGATCAGGCCGTAGCCGAGGTTGGAATATTCCGACACCGTGCCGGGCTTCTGCACCAGTACGCCGTAGCGCCGGAAAACCGCCACCATGTCGGGCGCCGCCGCAATCGCGTCGCCGTAGTGAATCTGCGCATACGTGCCCAGCCCCGAGGTATGGCTGAGCAGCTGTTCCAGGTTCACCGCAGCACCGCGGCCGGCACCGTCACGGAATTTCAGCGGCGCAAGATACTTCTGCACTGGTGCTGACAAATCCACTTTGCGTTTTTCGGCCAGCAGCATCAGCGCCGTCGCCGTGACCGGCTTGGACGCCGATGCCAGCGCATAGGCGGTATGCGGCGTCGCGGCAACCTGTGCGGCCTGGTCGGCAAAGCCGAAGGCCGCCTCGTAGACGATCTTGCCGTCCACGGCCAGCGCAAAGGCCAGCGACGGCACCTTGCCCGCGGCGATCGCCTGTTGCGCGTGCTGTTCCACGGCGCCGAAATCGGGCGCCGCCTGGGCGAACACGCACATGCTGCCTGACAGCAGGGCGAGGACAATCAAGCATCGGCTGAACACGAGGTGCTCCTAAGTCGAAGACGCGGCGAGTGCCGCGCCGAAACGCGCGCGATACGTCGCCGGGTTGACGCCGACGCGCCGCTCGAACGCACGGCGGAACACATCGGCACTGCGAAAACCCACTGCGGCGGCAACGCGCGCAATGCTGGCGCGGCTTTCGCTCAGACGCTGGCGCGCCTGTTCCACACGCAACTTTTCCACATACGCCGCCGGGGCCAGGCCGAAGGCCTGCTGGAAGCGCCGGCTGAGCTGGCGCGGACTCACGCAGGCGCGCTGCGCCAGTCGGGGCAGGGACAGGTCCTGTGCCAGATTGGCCAGCATCCAGGCACTCAGTTCGCCCAGGCGGTCGCCGGCCTGGGTCTGGAAAGCAAGCGAATCGGAATACTGTTTCTGCCCGCCGTCGCGCTTGAACGGCACTACCAGTTCCCGTGCCACGGCCAGTGCCAGCGCAGAGCCGTGGTCCTCGGCCAGCAGGGCCAGGGCCAGGTCGATGCCGGCGCTGATGCCGGCCGAGGTATAGCAGCGGCCCTGGTGCAGGAAGATCGCATCGGCATCGACCTGCAAGGCCGGATAGCGCTGCGCCAGCTTCTGCGCATGGCGCCAGTGCGTGCTGACGCGGCAACCGTCGAGCAGGCCGGCCTCGGCCAGTGCATAGGCGCCGGTGCAGACCGAGGCGATGCGGCGCACACGCCCCTGTTGCTGCAGCCAGGCAGCCAGGCGCCGCAGCGTGGCCGGCTCGCGGATGCCATGACCGCCCGGCATCAGCACGGTATCCAGCGGCGGTGACGCAGCCAGCCGCACATCGGCCTTGACCGCCACGCCGGACTCGGCCCGATAGACGCGCACGGCCGGGCCGAGAATCACCGCTTCGTAAAGCGGCCTGGCACGGCGGGCAGCCTGTTCCTGCGCCAGGTCATTGGCCGCGGCAAACACTTCCAGCGGGCCGGTCAGATCCAGCGCGTTGAAATTCTCGAAGACGACGAAACCGATGCGGCGGGTGCGCGTAGACGTGGCCATGACGGCAGCATGCACCAGGCCGCCCATGACCGCCATGCCATCGATCCGACGATTTCGGACAGGCGGGAACCGCGCGACCAACACGTTGATGGCGATGGTGCAAGCCACTCACACAATTTCTGTCGCCTACGCATGCCGCCGTGTATTGCAAGGGCGAGGCGTCATCGCGACTACTCGGCGCTTGGGTGTGCCGTCGCGGACGTCAATCGATGTCGAAGGACTGCAATGTCACCGGCGTTGTACCTACGCGCAGCGGGATGTCCTTGCGATCAATCTCTACTACGCCAGCCTGGCCTTGCGGATGAACGAAACGCCCACTCAATGTGACGACGAGCAGGTCACCGCCTTCGTAGCCTGCAACAGGTGTAGAGATCAGCCCATCCAGCGCCACTCGCACGCCGCTACTTGAACCCTCGAACTCAAATGCGGCCGAACCGTTCGGCCCGATAAAGCTGACACCGGCCGTGTTGACTACCGTTAAGGTTCCGTGCGTGACGCCGACACTGAGGCGCTGTCGATCAGCATAATCAGGACTGGAAAAATCGCCCAGATCAGGAAAACTGATGGAGTTCGCCCCCGTGAAAGTCAGTGTCTGGTCTACGGATGTCGCAATCGTTCCTGGCGGTACAGAAAGCACCGTTGGCAGCAGCCGGATATTCCGCGCGCCTTGCCCCAGAGTGTTGCCGTCATCGTACGGCAGCGTGCCGCAGCAGCCAGCATATCGCCCCCATCCCAGCTTCGGCGCGCTCACCCAATCGTTGGCCGCGGCGAACACTTCCAGCCGGCCGGTCAGTCCCAGCGCGTTGAATGCTCGAATACGATGAACCGATGCGGCCTGGTGCACGTGGCCATGGCCACGTGCACCAGGCCGCGCATGGCCGCCATCTCATCGATCCGATGGTTTCCGAAAGGCGCTGGTTCTGCTTCGCCGCCGCGACGAGGCTCGGCCTGGCCGTTGCCCGCAGCGTCGTCGCGACCGACTCAGGCAGCCGCCGCCTGCAAATGCAAAGCGTAGTCGCGGTCGCGCTGCGCCTCCTCGTGCCGCTGCAGCGAAGCCAGCGCGATCGCGCGGTTTTCGTACAGGTCGGGCAGGCTCGGCGCGCGCTGCACCGCTTCGTCCAGATCGTGCAGGGACTCGGTCACGCGACCGGCCTCGTATAGCAGCACGGCGCGGTTGGACCAGAGCTGGGCATCGGCCGGATCGCGCGTCAGGGCAATGCCGTAGTCGGCCAATGCCGCATCGACCTGGCCGAGCTGCGCATGGGCTTCGGCACGGCCTATGCGCGCCAGCGCCGCGGCCGGCTCTATGTCCAGCGCGTGGCTGTACGCCTCGACGGCCGCTGTCGCATTGCCCATGCGCCGGTAGGCCTGGCCGAGGTTGGTCCACACCTCGAAATACGGTGCGCTCAGGCGGATGGCCTCGTGGAAATCGCGTACCGCCTCGTCGAGCCGGCCGACTTTCAGATACACGCCGCCGCGCTCGTTGTAGTACTCGGAATAGCGCGGGTCCAGCTCCATCGCCTGGCTGTAGTAGGCAATCGCCTCGTCGTAGGCGCGTGTTGCCGAATACACCTGTGCAATGTTGTATAGAAGAACAGAGCGGTGCAGGCGGTACTCGCTCGCACCCAGGTGTTTTTCCAGCCGCTCGTAGCCTTCGCGGCACAGTTCCGCCGCCTCGGCGATACGCCCCTGCTGGAAGCGGATGAAAGCCACGCCGTTGAGATTGAACACGGCGAGGTAGTGCTTCTCCGCCTCAGGCAAGGTGACTACGTCGATCAGCGCCATCGACTTGTGCAGGTATTCCTCGGCCAGGGCGAAATCGCGCCGGGGCAGGAAGCGGCAATACAGCATGGCCATGGTGTAGTAGATGCTGATCAGATCATTCGGCTCGCTGATCTTGGCCATGGCCTCGTCGCGCACCACGGCCAGCGCATCTTCCGGGCGGCCGAGGGCCGCATAGGCATTGAACAGGCCCGAGACAATGTTCCAGCGGCCAAAGCGGCGCTCGCCCTGGTCGATCTCGTCCAGGTCGGCCAGGATCGGTTCGCCGAAGAACAGCGCGTCCTCGTACAGGCCGTAATGGTTGTACAGCGCCAGCGTGGCCGAGCGCCAGCGCTGGGCCTGGGCATGCTCGCCCAGGCTGTCGAGCAGATCGATCAGGCGCGGCAGCAGATTGTCGGCGCGGCCCATGGCGCGGTTGACCTGTTCTTCCAGTGCCTGCGCCTGTGCGCGCAAGGCTGCCATGTCCGGCGCGGCGCTACCGGGCGCAAGCGCCGCCTCGATGTGCTGCAGCGTGCCGGCGTCGAATTTCGCGGCGACGTCGAGGGCATTCGCCGGCGCGACCGCGACCACCAGGTCCAGCGGCAGTGCGGCCAGGCGCCGCCGAACCAGATCGTGGAAGAAGCGCCGCATCAGCAGACTGGTTTCGTCGAAATGATGCAGCACCAGCACCTGGCGCCGGCCGGCCTGGGGCAGCCATTCGTCCAGCAGTTCGATCAGGCCGTGCAGCAGGCGATAGGCGCGATCGACCGGATAGCTGCGCACGCGCTCCTTTACCGGCGAGGCGTCGGTCAGGCTGGCCTCGCTCAAGGGAAAGCGCGAGCGCAGCGACGGCACGGCCTGGGCCAGTTCGTAGCGATGCCGCTGCAGCAGGTCTGGCGCGGCCGCGTCGATCTGCGGCAGCAGCGCCTGCAGATAGTCGGCCAGTCCGGCCCAGGGACCGCCCAGGCGCAGGCGACAGTCCAGATGATGCACCGCCGCCGCTGGCGCGGCCTGGGCGACGGCAGCGCGCAGCCAGCTATCGCGCGCATCGCCGGCAGCGGCGGCTGCAATCGTCAGCGTGCCTGGGCCCGTGGCAGGCAGGGTCAGTTCGGGCAGGGCGAAGCGTGCAGACATCGGCTTATCCTTTGCGCAGCATCAGTTGGCGCACCCACATCGCCAGGCCGGCGAGCAGCAAGGTGCTGAACAGCAGGCCGGCCAGCAGCGCACTGGCGCTGGAGCCCTGGCTGCCGGCAGGTGCCGTGGTCGATTCGAACAACAACAGCAGGTAGCTCAGCAGCAGGGGCAGCTGCACGAACAACAGCATGCTAAGGGCCACGCTGCGGCCGAGCAGCCAGATCGCCGCATAGCCGGGCAGCATGCGCCGCTCGTGTGCGGGCAGGCCAGCCTGGTCCACTTTTTCCGCCCTGCCCCGCAGCCGCGCCCAGCGGTTGCGCAGCCAGTCTTCCGTGTCCTGCATCAGGCGCTTGCAGCCGAGCAGGTTGGAGAATGCATAGTAGAAATCGGTACGAACGAAAAAGTAGCACTGCCAGATGATGCGCACGATGTAGAGAAACAGCAGCGCCGAGAGGATGTTCCGCGTCAAGGCCGGCAGCGGCCAGGCATAGTGCGCGGCGGCGGCCAGCAGCAGCACGATCAGCGCCGCCGAAACCAGATCGACCAGCGGCCCGGCCAGTATCGGCAGGTAGCGGCGATTGCGCGGCAGCGCCCAGATGCCGTTCATTTCCGTATACCAGACCACGAACCAGAGCTGGTTGCCGATGCTGAAGCGGCAGGACACGCCGGCCGCGCGCGCCGCCGTGAGATGGCCCATTTCGTGGAGAAAGGTGGACGCCATGCCCAGCAGCATCAGGCCCAGCACCTGGCTGGCTGTGTCCTGGGGGAAATAGAACGCGCGCCAGCCCGGCAACAGCGCGGGCTGCCACAGCAGCACCAGCAGGGCCGCGGCGACAGTCAGCGCCATCAGGCCCAGCGTGTAGCGGTTCCAGACCAGCCGCGCGACCGGCGGCGTGATCCATTCGAAGTGATAGCGCTTCGCCGGCTTTGCCGGTGCGGCATCGGCAACGCCTGCCGCAGCGGGATCAGCCAGGATGCCGTGGGCAGTCAGCACCTGCACCAGGTCGTCGAGATCCGGCGTCTCGCCGTGCTTTTGCAGATAGTCCCGGCGCACTTGTTCCGGACCGTGACCGGCCTCGAACGCGCGCAGGATTTCCACCACCTCGGCCGGTACCGACAGGAACGAACCGCGCGCGACCGAGCCGATGATGAAATCGTCGCCGTCCGGCTGGACGGAATACGCAAGCACTTGCGGCGCCGAATCCTGCATGGACATATCCGTTGGCGGAACCACGAAAAGAGGACGGGCAAGCCCGTCCTCCGCATCGCACGACCTCAGAAACCGTCGCCGGGTACCTGCGGGCCTTCGATGATGTCGCAGTACCAATCCGGGAAGCACATACGGCATTCGTACATCGCGGACGTAGTCTTGACGGTTTCGACTTCGCGAACGACAAACTTTTTCATGCGTTGTCCCCATTGGGTTAATGCTGTTTGTATAAACAGCAACTAAACACTCTACATAATTTTTCCATATCATCAAGACTGGAGATCATTGGCGGACATGAAATTTCTACGATCCGTCGCCGCGGACAGCGCCCCGGCCTGAAGAACCTTCGCCAAGTCGATGTTATTTAATGACAAGTAGATTTAGCGACAGTTGCCGCACGGTGCCGTATACGGCCGGGCACGACCCTGGGCATGGGCGGGCTGTGGCCAGCCGGACGGCGAGCCGGTGCGCACCGCGACGCGGCAGGCAACAAAAAGCCGGCGCGGGGCCGGCTCGGTGTGCTGTCCGGGGCGGCCGCCGCCGCCACGTTTTGCCGGGGCTCAGCCCTGCGCCGCGGCAGCGCCCGGGAAACGGCCCTGGCCGCGGATCTGCGCTTCCACGGTCGCGATCGCGGTCATGTTGACCACGCGCCGCACAGTCGCCGACGGGGTCAGCACATGCGCCGGTTTGGCCACGCCCATCAGGATAGGACCCAGCACCACGCCGTCGGTCATCGCGCGCAGCATGTTGAAGCTGATGTTGGCCGAGTCAAGGTTGGGAAATACGAACACATTGGCACTACCGGCCAACTTGGAATTGGGGAAAAGACGCTCGCGGATCTCGGGAATCAGCGCCGCATCGGCCTGCATCTCGCCTTCCACTTCCAGCTTGGGCGCGCGCTCGCGCAGGATCTGCAGCACCTTGCGCATCTTGCACGAGCTGGGCGATTCGGAACTGCCGAAATTGCTGTGCGACAGCAGCGCAATCTTCGGGTGGATGCCGAACAGCTTGAGGCGGATCGCCGCCTGCAAGGTGGCCTCGGCGATTTCCTCGGCGCAGGGATCGTGCTGTACGTGCGTGTCGAGAAAGAAGAACACGCCTTTGTCGTTGAACACCGCCGACATGGCCGAGGGCTGCTGCACTCCCTGGTCCAGGCCGATGATGTCGCGCAGGTAGGTCAGCTTCTTGGCGTAGCGGCCGACCACGCCGCAGATCAGCGCATCGGCTTCGCCGCGCTCGACCATCAGCGACGCGATCACGGTGGAGCGCGAGCGCACCACGGCTTTCGCCAGCGCCGGCGAAACGCCACGGCGTTCCATGATGCGGTGGTAGTGCTGCCAGTAGTCGTTGAAACGCGGATCGTCGTTGATATTGCACATCTCGAAATCCACGCCCGGCTGCAGGCGCAGGCCGATGCGCTGGATGCGCTTCTCGATCACGTCCGGGCGGCCGATCAGGATGGGGCGGCAGAAGCCCTCGTCGACGACGACCTGTATCGCCCGCAGCACGGTTTCTTCCTCGCCTTCGGCGTAGACCACGCGCTTGGGATCGGACTTGGCCCGGTCGAACACCGGCTTCATGATCAGGCCAGTGCGGAACACGAAGCTGGTCAGTTTCTCGCGGTACGCATTCAGGTCGGCGATGGGCCGCGTGGCCACGCCGGAAATCGTCGCCGCATTCGCCACGGCCGGGGCGAGTTCCACCAGCAGGCGCGGATCGAACGGCTGCGGAATCAGGTAATCCGGCCCGAACGACAGCGGCTTGCCGCCGTAGGCGCGCGCCGCCACGTCGCTGACCTCGCGCCGCGCCAGCGCGGCGATGGAATGCACGCAGGCGACCTTCATCGCTTCGTTGATCGTGGTAGCACCCACGTCCAGCGCACCGCGGAAGATATACGGGAAGCACAGCGCGTTGTTCACCTGGTTCGGATAGTCCGAACGCCCGGTCGCGATGATGGCGTCTGGCCGCACCGCCTTGGCGTGTTCCGGCAGGATTTCCGGATTCGGATTGGCCAGCGCCAGGATGATGGGCCGGCTGCCCATGGTGGCGACCATCTCGGGCTTGAGCACGCCGCCAGCGGACAGGCCGAGGAAAATGTCCGCACCGACGACGATCTCCGCCAGCGTGCGCGCCGCGGTATCTCGGGCATAGCGCGACTTGTCGTCGTCCATGTCCTCGGTGCGGCCGGTGAACACCACGCCGAAACGGTCGGCCACGGTGATGTTCTCGGGCTTCACGCCCAGCTGCACCAGCATGTCCAGGCAGGCGATGCCGGCGGCGCCGGCGCCGGAAGCGGCCAGCTTGACCTTGCCGATATCCTTGCCGACCACTTTCAGCGCATTGATCACGGCCGAGCCGACGATGATCGCGGTGCCGTGCTGGTCATCGTGGAAAACCGGTATTTTTACCCTTTCGCGCAATTTGCGCTCGACCGTGAAGCACTCCGGCGCCTTGATATCTTCGAGGTTGATGCCGCCGAAGGTGGGCTCAAGGCTGGCGATGATGTCGACCAGCTTGTCCGGGTCGAGTTCGTTGATCTCGATGTCGAACACGTCGATGCCGGCGAACTTCTGGAACAGCACGCCCTTGCCTTCCATCACCGGCTTGGCCGCCAGCGGACCGATTGGCCCCAGGCCCAGTACCGCAGTGCCGTTGGTGATCACCGCGACCAGGTTGCCGCGGGCAGTGACGGTGGAAACCTCGCGCGGGTCTTCGACGATGGCCTCGCAGGCCGCCGCTACGCCGGGCGAATAGGCCAGCGCCAGATCGCGCTGGGTCAGCATCGGTTTGGTCGCGACTACCTTGATCTTGCCCGGCGGCGACGCACGGTGATATTCGAGAGCGGCTTTCTTCAGTTCGTCAGCGTTGGACATGGTGACCATAGGGTGATGTGCGCCGGAAACGCTTGCTGCGCAAGGAAAAAATGCGGGCGGCGAATATACCACAGGGCTCACGGCGGGCTTTGCTGCAAAGCGGCGCAGCGACGGCGGCAACGGTCAAGCGCAAGTGCCGCGGCGCAACAACGATGGCCGGGCTGTACGAGAGCCGCGCGCAGCGAAGGTGGACGCGATGCGGGGCATCGAGGGACGCCGGCAACGGCACGACGCCGCGCAGCACGGAGCCGGCGCGCCACATCGCATGCACGTCAATACGGCGCCACCAACCGCTCGAACTTCATTGCATTGAAATCGTGCAGCAGCGTGTCCGCGCCGGGCTCTCCCTCGGTGTCGATGCGCGTCGTTCCGAGTATTCCGTTCGCCGCCCACACCAGTCGGCCACGGTCCACATCGGCCCACTCCCACGCGTCCTTCGCGATCGTCGTGCCCTCGCGCCTATCGACCAGCGCATGCGTGTCGAAATAGCAGCCGCGACCGGCGTGACGCGCCGGACCCGCATGCGCGTACTTGCGCAGCAGCCAGCGGTCCGAAATCGGCTTGTCGAACGGCAGTACACCGCCACCGCTGCCGTCGCCATAAGCAACGCCGGCGATCCAGCCGTCGCGGGCCAGCCGCTCGTAGTAGATGCCGGGACATTCGCCGGGCTGGCGCTGCCAGTCTGCGTCGTCGACACGGCGCAGACTGGCGTCCTGCCACTGCAGCGCATGCGCATACAGGCCTTCGTTGAGCCGATAGCTGTGGTTGTAGCGGAACAGTCCGCCGCCGTTCCAGCAATCGCCCTTGGCGAACAGCGTGATCGCCTTCAGATACGGCGCGCGCGAAATCGCCGTCCAGGAACCTTTCACGCTCGACGCCCACTTGCCGTTCATCGCGAAATAGAGGAAGTGCTCGCCGTCGGGCGAAAGATCGCAGCGCCGCTCGTAGATGCGGCCACGCAGCCACTGGCCCAGGCTGAAGGTGTCGGTTTCGCGATTCCAGCCGATCACGGCGGTGTGCTTGCTCGGTCCGCGGCGAATGACCACCGCGTGCGGCGCGTCGCGGGCGAGCAGTACATGCAGGCGCGCGGGGGTAGCGCTATCCATGACTTATACCTCGACTGGGACCACCTTCTTGCCGCGCGGCTTTCCGGCGCAAGCCGGAAACTCCACCGACAACAGAGATTTTTGTCAATTGCTACTTTGCGGAATATTTTCCGTTACCGTTCGACCGGCGGCAGCAATCCTGCCAGCAACCAGGGGCGGCGGAATCAAACAGCCGCCGATTCTAGTGCCGGCAACGAAACAGAAGCACTGAGCCGTCGCTGCAGCGCATCCGCTTCGCTGCACCGCAACACCTCAATCGCAAAAAAATCTATCGTCTGAAACCCGCTGCCCGCGCGTTTTCCCGCGCGGCGATTGCCCGACACTGCGCGCATCGAGGAAACCCTGCATGCGTAGCAAACTGTTTGTCCCGGGCAGCCGTCCGGAACTCTTCGCCAAGGCACTGGCCGGCGAGGCAGATGCGATCTCGTTCGACCTGGAAGATGCCGTGCCCGCCGACGGCAAGGCGGCCGCACGCGAGGCCGTGGCCGCGTTTCTGCGCAGTGCCGCGGCGCGGGACAGCGGAAAACTGCTGATCGTGCGCATCAATGCGGCGGACTCGGTGCATTTCGCCGATGATCTGGCCGCCATCGCCAATGCAGGCGCCGACATGATCAATTTGCCCAAGGCCGAATCGGCGCAGGCGGTACGCGATGCCGTCGCGGCCCTGGAGGCGGCCGAGGCCAGGCACGGCGTGACCGCAACGGCAGCCCTGCTGCTGAATATCGAAACGCCGCGCGGACTGCGCGAGGCTGCGGCGATTGCCGCGGCGCATCACCGCGTGGCGGGCCTGCAGCTCGGCCTGGGCGATCTGTTCGAGCCGCCCGGCATTGCCCGGCGCGACAATGCCAACGTGCACGCGGCCATGTTCGGCATGCGCATGGCCGCGGCGGAAGCCGGCGTGTTCGCCTGCGATGCGGCCTTCGCCGATCTGCGCGACAGCGACGGCTACCGCGCCGAAGCCGAGATGGCACGGCGCCTGGGCTATTGCGGCAAGACCTGCATCCACCCCAGCCAGGTCGCCCTGGCCAACGACGTATTCCGCGCCAGCCCGGCGGAACTGGCCGCCGCGCAACGCATCGTCGCCGCAGCAGACGACGCCGCCCGGCGCGGTGCCGGCGCCTTCGTCGTCGACGGACGCATGGTCGATGCACCGTTCCTGCGCCGCGCCCAGGGCATCGTTGCCGCGGCGCAGCGCGAACGGAGCACAGCGTGAGGGGTATCCCTGCAACGCTGACGCGGGCTGCATTCGCCGTCTTGCTCGCCTTCGCGGCGTTCGCCGCCACCGCGGAAAGTCTGGTCAGCGTCGATGCGGGCTCGCTGCCGGCACTGCCGGCGCAATCGCGACAACTGGTGTCGATCGACGG
This sequence comes from Tahibacter aquaticus, assembly GCF_004363655.1. Taxonomy (GTDB): domain Bacteria; phylum Pseudomonadota; class Gammaproteobacteria; order Xanthomonadales; family Rhodanobacteraceae; genus Tahibacter; species Tahibacter aquaticus. The sequence continues at coordinate 48,105 of NZ_SNZH01000008.1, read as the reverse complement.
CAGCCTGCTCGCGTTTGCCGACGACGGCACCTGGCTGCTCGCGCCGGATGCCGCGCACTGGAGCAAGGCCGCGTGGTCACCGCCAGCGCCAGTGCGAGGCATGGCAAGCGACGGCCGCCAGACCTATCTGTTCGCCGGCCGCGAGGCAACCCAACAGGTAATTGAACTGACCCTGGCCGGCGCGCAGGTCGGCAGCAACGAACTGCCGCGGCTGCCGCTGGCGCTCAGCGATGCGCAGGGCGCGGCGATTGGTGGCTATCTGTATGTAGCCGGCATCAGCGATGCCGTGCCGCAGCTCTGGCGCATCGCCGTGCCGCTGCCGGCCGATGCGCAGTGGCAGACCGCGGCGGTCTGGTCGCAGGCGGGCACACCCGTCGCGCTGATCGCCCAGGCCGGCGCGCTGTACGCCGTGCTGCGCACTGCGTCGGGCGCCGACCAGCTGTTGCGCTGGAATGCCGAAAGCGGCTGGATCGAAAAACCGCCATTGCCCGGCCGCATCGTGGCGGGATCGGCGCGCGCGCTGGGCCAGGCGCATCTGCTGTTCCTGGTCGAGTCCGGGCAGCCCGCAGGCCCGCAACTGATGAGCTATCACACCATCACTTCAGCCTGGGCGGCCTTGCCGCAAACCGCGACCGCCGGCGCAATTGCCGCCACGCGCTGGAACAACGGCATTGCCTGGCAGCTCGACACCGGCGCAGGCCGCAGCACATTCGCCTATGCGCAGCCGCAGTCGGGCAAGCTGCTGCTGCGCTGGCTGGACTGGATCGTCATCGTCGTCTATCTCGCCGCGATGGTCGGCATGGGCCTGTATTTCTACCTGCGCGAGAAACGCAACTCGACCTCGGACTTCTTCGTCGGCGGGCGCAAGATTCCCTTCTGGGCCGCCGGGCTGAGCCTGTACGCCGCGAACACCAGTTCGATCAGTTTCATCGCCATTCCCGCCAAGTCCTTCGAGACCAACTGGCAGTACCTGACCAACAACCTCATCGCCGTGCTGGGCCTGGTATTCGTCGGCGTGTACATCGTGCCGCTGCTGCGCCGGCTCGACCTGATGTCGGTGTTCTCGTATCTGGAAACGCGCTTCCACCCGGCGATACGCATGTTCGCCAGCGCGCTGTGCATCGTCATGCAGATCGGCAGCCGCATGAGCGTGATCCTGTTCCTGCCCGCGCTGGCCATCGCCACGATCACCGGCATCGACGTGGTCTGGAGCGTGCTGATCATGGGCGGCTTCACCATCGTCTACACCGCGATGGGCGGCATGAAGGCGGTGATCTGGACCGACGTGGTACAGGTCATCGTCAAGATGGGCGGTGCGGTCTTCGCCATCGGTTTCATCATCTGGCATCTCAAGGGCGGCTTCGGCGAATTCGCCGCCATCGCCGCGGCGGACGACAAGACGCATCTGCTCGATTTCAGTTTCGACCTGACCAAGGCCACGGTCTGGGGCTTCATCTTCCTGGTCGTATTCGACGTGGTGCTGACGTTTCCCAAAGACCAGGTGCTGATGCAGCGCACGCTGTCGACCAAGTCGGACAAGGAAGCCGGCCGCTCGATCTGGGCGTTTGCCGCGATCATGATTCCCGGCGGCATCATCTTCTATTCCATCGGCACGGCGTTGTTCGCCTACTACAAGACGCATCCGGAACGGCTGGACCCGCTGCTGCCCATCGACGCGACGTTTCCGTTGTTCATCGCCGCCGAACTGCCCATGGGCGTGACCGGCATGATCATCGCCGGCATCTTCGCCGCCGCCATGGCTACGCTGTCATCGATCATGAACAGCGTGGCGACGCTGGCCTCGGTCGATTTCTACGAGAAGCTGGCGAAAAACCCGACGCCGAAGAAAAGCGTGCTGTTCGCCGAAATCGCCACCGTGGCGACGGGCCTGGTCGGTATCGCCGTTGCGCTGGTGCTGTCGCGTTTCGACATCCGCTCGCTGTTCGATGTGTCGATCGAACTGGCCGGGCTGCTCGGCGGCGGCTTCGCCGGTGCGTATACCCTGGGCATGTTCACGCGCCGCGCCAATTCGCCCGGCGTCGCCATCGGCGTCGCCGCCAGCATCGCGCTGACCCTGGTCGCCTGGTGGATGCGCCTGGTGCATCCGTATTTCTACCTGGCGATCTCGATCATGCTGTGCATCGTGATCGGCTACATCGCCAGCCTGTTTTTTCCAGCGCCGGCGCGCTCGCTCGATGGCCTGACTATCTATCGCGACGTCCCCCGCAACAATTCCTGACGTTGCCGGCGGCACTGCACGCTCCGGCGCGGCGCCGCCGTGGTGTAGCCTCGGCCTCGCAGTGGAGGCACCGTGGATAGCGAGTTCCTGAAAACCTATGTAGCAGTCGCCGACCATGGCTCCATGGCAGCGGCGGCACGCCTGCTCAACATCACGCCGGCAGCGGTTGCGCAGCAGATACGCACACTGGAGCGCGAGATCGGTACCAGCCTGATTGCGCGCGTCGGCCGCACCGTCAGCGTGACCGAGGCCGGCGCGCGCATGCTGCAGCGCTCGCGCGACCTGTTGCGCGATATCGGCGAATTGCGCGCGGTGGCCAACGACGAGTCGATCGCCGGCGAACTGCGCCTGGGCGCCTGTCCAACCGCGATGTCGGGCATGCTGCCGGACATCCTCGCGCTGCTCGTGGAAACTTTTCCACACCTGAAAGTGTTCATCCAGCCGGGCTATTCGGCCGACCTCTACCGCGCCGTGGAAAACGCCGAACTCGACGCGGCCATCGTGCTGCAGGCGCCTTACGTCCTGCCCAAGACCTGCGACTGGCAACTGCTGCGCGAAGAACCGCTGATCGTCATCGCGCCGGAAAACGCCGCCAGTCACGATCCGCACGAACTGCTCGCCACCCAGCCGCTGATCCGCTACGACCGCAATCAATGGGGCGGGCGCCTGGCCGACGAATACCTGCGCATGGCGCAGATCGTGCCGCACGAGCGCTTCGAACTGAATGCGCTGCACGCCATTGCGGTGATGGTCGACCGCGGACTCGGCGTATCGCTGGTGCCCGACTGGGCACGCCCCTGGCCCGCAGGCCTGCGCCTGCTGCGCCTGCCGGTGCCTATCGCGTTCGATTCGCGCCGCATCGGTGCGGTCTGGTCGCGTTCGACGATCCGCCTGCGCCTGGTGCGCGTATTCCTGCAGCAGGCTCGCGTTGCAATGCAGCGACAAGCAATAAATTCTTGAGCCTGAACATAGACCCCGGCCATGGGATTCCGTCCCGCCCCCGCACAGACTGCCATCCGCCCGGCAGCCGCCGGTCCGGTCGCGTCGGCCGCGCAGCAAACAGCTTCGTTTGCTGCAGGCCGGCGTCCGGCGCAGACAAGCTGCCGCGCCGCGCCGTCAGAATTTCGGGGGGATATGCATGAAAACACCAGTACGTGTAAGCCGTGCCTGTCTGGCGCTGGCCATCGCCGTCGCCTGCAATGCCTGGGCCGAGGACGCTGCCACGGCCGACACCGCTGCCGACACCAGCGCCGCTAACGCCAGCGCTGCGCAGGACACCGCGGCGGATGACAGCAGCGCGGCAAAAAAGAAAAACCCGAACCGCGCCGATGCGCAGAAACTCGATACGGTCACCGTCACCACCGGCACGCGCAGCGCCAAGGCTGTCGACAAGATTCCCGGCGCGATCACCGTCGTCACGCCGATCGAAATCCAGCGCACGCTGACCCAGACCGACGACGCGACCGCCGTGCTCGCGCGCACCGTGCCGGGCTATGCCGAGTCGTCGCAGGCGCTGAGCAATTCCGGCGAAACGCTGCGCGGCCGCGTCGCGCTGCGCCTGTTCGACGGTGTGCCACAGGGCTCGCCGCTGCGTGACGGCAGCCGCAACGCGACGTTCACCGACATGGGCATCGTCGGCCGCATCGAAGTGATCAACGGTCCGTCGGCCTCCGAAGGCGTCGGCGCCTCGGGCGGCATCATCAACTACCTGTCGGCGACGCCGACGCAGGAAGGCAACGAATTCCGCCTGCTCACGCGCTACTCCACGCAGTTCGAAGACGACAGTGGCGGCTGGAAAGTCGGCCTCAATTTCAAGCACAAGCAGGACGACTACGACTTCGTCGCCGGCGCATCGATCATCGACCGCGGCATGGGCTACGACGCCGACGGCGTGCGCCTGGGCATGAACACGAGCGGCTCGACCAACGACTCGGTCGCGAAAAACCTGTTCTTCAAGGGCGGCTACAATTTCGGCGAAGGCGGCGAGAAACGCCTGCAGGCAACCTACAGCCATTTCGAACTCAGAGGCAACGGCAACTACATCCAGGTCGACGGCTGCCGCTATGACGCGGAATCCTGTCCGAACCCGCGGCCGAATACGTCAGAGCGCGGGCATATCTTCGGCACCAAGGCCGAGTTCAACGATTTTCAGCAGTTCAACCTGCAGTACAGCGACGCGAATCTGTTCGGCGGCACCTTCTCGGCCAACGCCTACTGGGCCGACCAGGCGATGCGCTATCCGCCGGAAAACGGCTCGGACCGCCAGGACCCGCTGATTCCGCCGAACGGCCCCGATGGCCTGATCTGGGACCAGTCGGAAATCAATTCCGACAAGGTCGGCCTGCGTACCGGCTGGACACGCGCGGATCTGTTCAACGTCGCAGGGCTGGAACTGCGTACCGGCATCGACTGGGTGCGCGACAAGGCCGACCAGCGCCTCGCGCTGACCCAGCGCCTGTGGGTGCCGCCGATGGAGTACACCAGTGTCGCGCCGTATGTGCAGATGTCCTATGACATCGGCCAGTTCACCTTCAGCGGCGGCGTGCGCCGCGAAGACGGCAAGCTAAACGTGGAGGACTACACCACGACCTGGTTCCGCGGCCGGCGCAATGTCACCGGCGGCGAACTCGAATACGGCGAGACACTGAAGAACATCGGCGGCATCTGGCGCTTTGCCGATGGCTGGTCGGCGTTTGCGGCCTACGGCGAAGGCTTCGGCCTGCCCAACGTCGGCATTCCGCTGCGCAACATCTCCTGCCCCGTCTCGCCCGGCAACGGCTGCCCCGACGCACCGCCCGTCACCGTCGGCGACCTGTTCGACCTGCAGCCCGTCGTCGTCGACAACCGCGAGTTCGGCCTGAACTGGCAGGGCGAGAGCACGTATTTCAGCATGTCGCGCTACGACTCGCGTTCGGCCTTCGGCACGTCGTTCGCGATCGACCCGGCGACGAACGACTACGTGCTGTTCCGCGCACCGACGCGCATCAAGGGCTGGGAACTGACAGCAGACTGGAACCTCAGCGACGCCTGGAAACTGTCCGGCCTGTACTCGCACATCCGCGGCAACACCTCATTCTGGAGCGCCGATCCGGCCGGCCGCTTCGGTGCCGGTGGCCTCAACAAACCGATGGGTGCACTCGACGTCAATCCGGACAAGATCGGCCTGTCGCTGCGCTGGAAGTTTGCACCCGACGGCGACATCACGCTCGGCTCCACGACCCTGCTGTCGCGCGATCTTTCCGGCAGCGACACGCGTGCGTTCGATGCTGCGACCTACCGCTATGTGGAACACACCGACGGCTATACGCTGTTCGACCTCAGCGCGAACTACCGCACCGAACGTTACGGCCGCTTCTCGATCGGCGTGGAAAACCTGACCAACAAGCAGTACACCCTGTCCTGGTCGCAGGTGCCCGGCTTCCGCAATTACTGGGCCGGCCGCGGCCGCCTGTTCTCGCTGACCCACGAGTTGACGTGGTAGGTCGCCTGCGCACGTTTGCGTGGCTCGCCGTCCTTGCGGCGGCGAGCGCGCACGCAGGGCAGACCCCATCGTTGCCGGCAGCCGACATCGAAGGCGGGAATCGCGCGAAACCCGCCACCGGCAGGCGACCGGAACCCACGGTCGAGGGCTTTTCCGTGCAGCGCCTGCAACGCATCGATGCGTTCCTGAGCGAAGCGACGCGCCCCGGCGCCTATCTCGGCGCCGTCGCGCTGGTCGCGCGACACGGCAAGGTCGTGCACTACCGGGCCTACGGCCACCGCGATCTCGCCCGCACGCAGCCGATGCGCACCGATGCCATCTTCCGCATCTATTCCATGAGCAAAACCATCGCGAGCGTCGCCGTGCTGCTGCTGCTCGAAGAGGGCCGGCTCAGCCTCGACGACCCGATCGGCAATTACCTGCCCGCGTTCGCCGATGTACAGGTGTATACCGGCGGCACGCCCGCAGCGCCGCAACTGCGCCAGCCTGCGCGGCCGATCACAATCCGGCACTTGCTGACCCATACCGCGGGCTTCGCGACCGTCTCCGGCGAAACCGCGACGAGCCTGCTCGAACAGGCGAACCTGCGCGAGGCGGCGAGCCTGAGCGACTACGCCGAGCGCGCCGCTCGCGCGCCGCTCGGCGCCGATCCCGGCACGCGTTTCCGCTACGACGGCGTCAACACGGACATCGCGGGCCGTCTCGTCGAAGTCGTATCCGGGCAGCCGTACGCGCAGTTCCTGCGCGAGCGCGTGTTCGTGCCGCTGCAGATGCGCGACACTGGCTTCGCTGTCGATGCCGCTGCGCGCGGACGCGTGCCCGACTTCGTGTCGTCCGACGACAGCGGCCACCTCGTGCCCGCCGACCAGATCAGCGCGCGCGAACCCGGCGCACGCCTGACGCCGTACGACAGCGGCGCCGGCGGTTTGTATTCGACTGCGCAGGACTACTGGCGCTTTTCCCAGATGCTGCTCGAACGCGGCACACCGCTGCTCGGCCGCAAGACGGTCGAGCTGATGCTGCACGACCACCTCACACAACCCGGCCTGTCCGTGACCGGCCTGCCCGACGGCGAAGGCTTCGGCCTCGGCGGCTCGGTACTGCTCGACGCGGCAAAGCGCGGCCGGCTCGGCACGAACGGCCAGTTCGGCTGGTCCGGCGCGTCATCGACGTACTACACCGTCGACCCGGCGGAAGACCTGGTCGCGATCCTGCTGCTGCAATACCTGCCGCGCGGCGGCGCGCACGATCTGCCGAAGCTGCAGCACCGCTACTACAATCTTGTCTATCAGGCACTGGTGCCGTGAGTCGCGACGCCTGCGCTCCGGTCGCGCGCATCGCGCCAGCAGCGCGCAGCGCAAACACCCCGTCATCGCCACGCTTGCCGCCCTGTGCGGCAGCGCCTGAGAATCGTCCCTCATGAACTGTTCCGACCTGTCGCCCTACGACCTGCCCGACCAGCCGGTCCGCACCGAGTACAAGTTTTCACATGTACTGACACAGCGCTATCTGCCCACGCCGGGCAAGGCGCCGGGCTGGCCCTTCGCCGACATAGGCCAGTGGAAGATGGACGTGGACGGCAGCGCGGACGACTGGGTCCGCGAGCTGGTGGCCTGGCGCCGCGAACACCTGATCCGCATCGGCTACGACGACGCGATGTACCGGCGCGACGACCTGGCCTGGTCGCAGCGCAATCTCGTGCAGGCGCAGATGATGGTGGAAGACCGCTATTTCTACGACCCCGTCGCCGGCTGCTATACCGTCGACCGCTATCTCGACGACGTCGAGGCGCGCTACGGTGGCCTCGACAGCGTGCTGGTCTGGCCGGTCTATCCGAACATCGGTATCGACGAGCGCAACCAGTTCGACCTGGCCCGCAGCCTGCCCGGCGGCCTGGAAGGCCTGCGCGGCGCGGTCGCCGATTTCCATCGCCGCGGCGTCAAGGTCTTCCTGCCGACCATGCCCTGGGACAACGGCACGCGGCCCGAAGGCCAGCCCGACTGGGAAGCCATCGCCGATATCCTCGTCGCCATCGGCGCCGACGGCATCAACGGCGATACCTACAACGGCGTGCCGCGCGCGTTCGTCGATGCCTGCGCCCGGCGCGGCATTGGCGTGGTGGTACAGCCCGAATCCACCATCAGCGCCGAGGAACAGCTCAACTGGAACCTGCAGAGCTGGGGCAAGAAGGCGCCGCTGGAATTCATTCCCTCGGTGGCGAAGTTCAAGTGGCTGGAACCGCGCCACATGATCAACTACGAAAACCGCTGGGGCCGCGAACGCAACCACGATCTGCAGCACATCTTCTTCAACGGCATCGGCTACAACGCCTGGGAAAACATCTGGGGCATCTGGAACGGCCTGACCCCGCGCGATGCCGCCAGCCTGCAGCGCATCATGACCGTCAGCCGCGCCTGCGCCGCGCTGCTGGTCAGCGCGCACTGGCGTCCGTATGTGCGTACCGTGCACAACGGCGTGTTCGCCAGCCGTTTCCCGGGCGATGATCGCGCATTGTGGACACTGATCAATCGCAACGAATATACCGTCGACGGCGAGCAGATCGCCGTAGGCCACGTGGACGGCCGGCGCTATTTCGATCTCTGGCACGGCCTCGAACTGCAGCCGCGCCTGGACGGCAGCCGCGCCGTGCTGGCGTTTGCGCTGGAGGCGCGCGGCTTCGGCGCTGTGCTCACGCTGGAGCCCAATGTCGACGCAGCCGCGCTCGCGCCGCTGCTGGCACGCATGCGCGAATTCGCCCTGACGCCGCTGCAGTCGCTGAGCGACCGCTGGCAGCCCTTGCCGCAGCACTGCGTTGCCGTGGAAGCCACAGCGGCGGCCACGCAGGCGCCGCCGGACATGATCGAGATTCCCGCCGGCGAGTTCGATTTCGCGGTCGGCGGTATCGAGGTGGAGGGGCAGAACTGGGCCGGCCTCGATGTGCAATATGCCTGGGAATCCACGCCGCGGCGGTATCACCGGCGCCGCCTCGCGCTGCCGCGCTTTTTCATCGACCGCACGCCGGTGACCAACGCCGCGTTCCATGCGTTCCTGCAGGCCAGCGCCTATCGTCCGGCCGATGCACAGCGCTTTCTGCAGCACTGGATCGACGGTGCGCCACCGCCCGGCTGGGACAACAAGCCCGTCACCTGGGTGTCGCTGGAAGACGCCCGCGCCTACGCGCGCTGGGCCGGCAAGCGCCTGCCGCGGGAATGGGAATGGCAGTACGCCGCCCAGGGCAGCGACGGCCGCAGTTATCCCTGGGGCAATGCCTGGGACGAGACGTGCGTGCCGCCACGCAACCGCGGCCGTTACCTGACGGCACCGGCCGACGTCGATGCGTATCCGCAGGCGGCCAGTCCGTTCGGCCTGCTCGACCTGGTCGGCAACGTCTGGCAGTGGACCGACGAATACCACGACGAGCACACCCGCGCCGCGGTGCTGCGCGGCGGCAGTGCCTACCAGCCGCAGACTTCGCACTGGTACTTCCCACAGGCACTGCGGCTGGACCAGCACGGCAAGTACCTGCTCATGGCACCGGGCCGGGACCGCAGCGGCATGATCGGTTTCCGCTGCGTGGCCGACGCCGCATGAGCCAGCACGCAACGGTGCAAACCCGCGTCGGCGGACTGCTGGGCGCTGCGCTGGAGGCCAATCTGCGCGGCCGCCTGAGCCATTTCATCGCCGGCCCCGACAGTCCGGCCATCGTCCTGTTCGGCGCGGCGCATCGCGAAAACAACCACGAAGGCGACTGGTACGGCGAGCACGCCGGCAAATGGCTGTATGCCGCGGCCAAGGCCTGCGCGCGCTCGAACGACGCGGTGCTGCAGACAGCATTGCGCCGCGTGGCCGACTATCTGCTGGCACAGCAGCAGCCTGACGGCTACCTCGGCACCTATGCCGCCGCGCGCCGCTTCATGCAGCCGCAGCCGCCCAAGCCGCCGAGCTGGGATGGCGCGCCCAGCCTGCGCACCTGGGATGTCTGGGTACATGCGTACCTGATACTCGGCCTGGTCGAAACGCATCGCGTACTCGGCGGCGAAACCTATCTGGCCGCGGCGCAGCGCATCGGCGACCTGTGCATCGCCACCTTCGGCCCGGGCGGGCTGGATATCTGCGAGCTGGGCAATCACCATGGCCTGTCGGCCACGGTGCTGATGGACGCGGCGATGACCCTGCATGCGCACAGCGGCGACGCGCGCTATCGCGCGCTGGCCGAACGCGTGCTGGAGCAGGCCGATGCGAATCCGGCGCTGGCCCTGCTCCGCAAAGCCCTGGCCGGTGCCGACGCGGCGGAAATCGCCACCGGCAAGGCCTACCAGCTGCTGTGGAACTTGGTCGGCCTGACCAAGCTGAGCCAGGCCAGCGGCCGGGACGACTGGCGCGAAGCGGTGGAGCGGCTCTGGCACAGCGTGCAGACGCATCACCTGAGCCTGGGCGGCGGCCCCTGGGGCGGCGTCGCGCACCGCTCGCGCGAGGTGTTCAACGCACCGGGTGCCTTCAGTCCGCAGGGCTATGTGGAAACCTGCTCTACCCTGGCCTGGCTGCAGCTCAACCGCGAACTGCTGCTGGCGTCCGACCAGCCACGCCATGCCGACGAGATCGAACGCACGGCCTATAACGACCTGCTCGCGGCGCAGGCACCCGACGGGGAAAATTGGTGTTATTACATTTTCCCCAATGGTAAACGTATTCACACCACGTACTGGCGCTGCTGCAAATCCAGCGGCGCCATGGCGCTGGAGGAACTGCCGGCGCTGTTCTGCCGCGTCGACGCGCACGGCCAGGTCACGCTGGATCTCTACGGCGCCAGCACCAGCCAGGTCTGCTTCGCCGACGGCGGCCGCCTGGAACTGCGCCAGACCACGCGCTATCCGTACACCGGCACGATAGGTGTGCAGATCACCATCGACATGCCGCGCGCCTTCACCTTGCGCCTGCGCATTCCAGCCTGGGCCGAGGCAGCGCAGGCCAGCGTCAACAACCGTCCGGTCGACCACGTGCAAGCCGGTGCTTACCTGAGCATCGCGCGGGAATGGCAGACCGGCGACGTCGTCGTGCTGCAATTGCCGCTGCAGCCGCGGCTGCAGATACGGCGCAACCGCAATGTGCAGGAATCGCGTGCACCCGACGGCAGCCTGGTGCAGCAGGAGGTACTGGACGACGCCTACGTCGCCGTCACGCGCGGCCCGCTGGCCTTTGCCACCGGCCTGATCGACGGCTACAAGACCCAGGAAACCGTGCACCTGCCCGCCGACGCCGGGGCGGCGCTGCAGGAACTCGACTGGACCGATGTACCCGTGCTCGAACTCGCCCCGGCCGGGCGCGCACCGCTGCTGTTCCAGCCGTATTTCCTCAGTGGCGGCCGCAGCGACGGCAGCTGGCGCATCACTTGGCTGTCCCTCGCCGGCGCGTGAATATACGCCTCTCCCAAGTTTTTCTACGGCATGAAACTAGGCCACTGCGCTGTGTCGCCCGCGCGACCCGGCGCAGACTCGCTACCGCCTCACTCGCCTGCGCACTGCCGCATGCAGGAACCCACGGACAGTAGCCATGCCAAAGGATGCCAGCCCCTTCGACCACGCCGCGCGCAGCGGCCCGCCCGGACCGCTCAGCGGCGTGCGCGTACTCGATCTGAGCGCCTATATCGCCGGTCCCTATGGCTGCACCCTGCTGGCCGACCAAGGCGCCGACGTGATCAAGGTCGAGCCGCCCGATGGCGACAACCTGCGCAAATACCCTTCCACGCTGGAAGCGGAAAGCCGCGCCTTTCTCGGCGTCAACCGCAGCAAGCGCGGCGTGGTGCTGGACCTGAAAACCCCGCAGGGACTGGCCGCCCTGCTGCGCCTGGTGCGAGAGGCCGACGTACTTGTACACAATTTTCGCCCCAGCGTGCCGCGCCGCCTCGGCATCGACGCCGAACGACTGGCCCTGCTCAACCCGCGCCTGATCTACTGCGCCGTCACCGGCTACGGCGAGCGCGGCCCACTCAAGGACAAGGCCGGCTACGACCAGGTGCTGCAAAGCCTGACCGGCATCTGCGTGTTGCAGGGCCGCCGCGGCGGCACGCCGGAAGTGGTCTACGGCTCGGTGGTCGACTACTACGCCGCGGCCCTGGTCGCCAGCGGCGTGGCCTCGGCGCTGTACGAACGCGAGCGCAGCGGCTGCGGCCAGGTGGTCGGCGTATCGCTGCTGCGCAGTGCGCTGACCATGCAGTCGGCACGGCTGATCTGGGCCGAGGGCGAACCGCTGGACGTGGGCCGCGACATGCATTCGGGCGGCGTGACCGGCATCCACCCCGCACGTGAAGGGCATTTGTACCTTTCTGCCAATACACCGCATTTCTGGAAAGCGCTGTGCGCCAAGACCGGCCTGGCCGGCCTGGCCGCCGACACGCGCTACGACAGCGTGCGCAAGCGCGCCCAGCGTGCGGCGGAAATCGTGCCGCAGCTGCGCTCGGCGCTGCTGGCCAGGACAGCACTGGAATGGGAAGCCGAATTCGGCGACGACGTGCCCTGCGCCGCCGCGCGCCGGGTCGAGGACATGTTCGACCACCCGCAGGTGCAGGCCGAGGACATGATCGCGACCGTCGCGCATCCGGTCGTCGGCAGCTACCGCGGCCTGACCCGCCCGCTCACCTTCAGCCGCACGCCAGGCCCGGAGCCGTTCGCCGCGCCGACGCTGGGCCAGCACAACGCGGCGATCGACGAGTCCTCGCAGCAATTCGCGCCGGCCGCAGGTATTGCAACAGATGCTGAAACCTAGGCCGGGGTAAGCCCCACGCACACCCCCGACATCGCGGTATTCCACCCGGCGAAAAACCCCTGGCGAAGCCACCTTTCGGCACTTCGTTCAAAGTATACGTATAAAACAATAAAATTAGTTTCAATGCGGCAAGAGGCGAACATTGCCCGGGCATGGGTTGTTTGCGGGTGGCAGGCCGCGATGTCGGGGGTGTGCGTGGGGCTTACCCCAACCTACGCTACGGCGAGGGCCGGAGACTCCCAGCCGCCGTACTCGCCGCCCGCATGCGCGGCGGCGTCGCCGATCTGGATGGAGGCACTCGAAATACACCTTCCAATGCGGATCGGAACGGGCAACGGGGCCAGCCAGCGCGGCGAACCGAAAACACCATGGCACAAAACGAATCGGGATATCAGGCACAAAGCGCTGACGTGCACACTTCCCCCACGACGCAAACGGCCGCCCTGAGGCGGCCGTTTGCACACGCTGGATCAGTCGGCTCAGCCGGCCTTCTTCGTTTCCGTGGTGATCTGGATCTTCACTTCGTCGCTCACGTTCGGCACGTACTTGCCGATGCCGAAGTCGGAGCGCTTGATCGTGGTGCTGGCATCGAAGCCGGCGGCCGGCTTCTTCGACATCGGGTGTTCGCCGATCTTGTTCACGGTGACGTCGAGCACGGCCGGCTTGGTCACGCCGTGGATGGTCAGGTCGCCGCTGACTTTCAGCTTGTTGTCGCCGGCCTTCTCGACCTTGCTGCTCTTGAAGGTGGCGGTGGGGAACTTGGCCAGGTCGAAGAAATCGGCGCTGCGCAGATGTTCGTCGAACTTGGGCACGTCGGTCTGGATGCTGTCGATGGGCAGGGTGACCGAGACCGATGACTTGGTCAGGTCGGCGGTATCCAGCAGCAGTTCGCCTTCGATCTTGGCGAAGCGGGCCGACGGGTTGGACAGGCCGAAGTGGTTCCAGCTGAACACGACATTGGTATGACCGCCGTCGAATTCGTACTTGTCCGCAGCGGCGGCGGTGAACGAAGCGGCGGCGAGGGCGGCGGCGAGAGCGAGCTTGCGAAACATGGGAATTCCTCCGTTGTATACGACGTTGCAGGGCATCAGGCGATGCGGCAGGCCTGCTCGAACGTGAAGCGTGGGTTGCGCGGTTTCAAGACGTCCGGATTGCCGTAACCGATATTCACCAGGAAATTCGACTTTACCTGGCTGCCCGGGAAGAACAACTCGTCGGCCAGGGCATTGTTGAAGCCCGACATGGGGCCGCAATCCAGGCCCAGCGCGCGCGCCGCAAGAATCAAATAACCACCTTGCAGCGACGCATTGCGGAAAGCCGTATTGAAAATGACATCCGGCTTGCCTTCGAACCACGAGCGCGCACCGGTGTTGGGAAATAGCAGATCCATATGTTCATAGAACGCATGGTCGCTGCCGATCAGCGCCGTGACGGGCGCGGCCATGGTCTGTTCGATATTGCCGCCGTCCAGGGTGCGCTTGAGCAGCGCCTTGGCCTCGGCCGAACGGATGAAGACGATGCGTGCCGGCGAACAGTTGGCGCTGGTCGGCGCCATCTTGGCCAGGTCGTAGATCTGCGTGAGCTGTTCGTCGCTGACCGGCTTGTCCAGCCAGGCGCGTTCGGAACCGCGGAAGGTGCGGGCGTCCAGGAACAGCTGGTCCAGGGCAGCGGCGTCGATAGGCGTATGCGGCATTGAATGAGTTTCCTGCAGGGCGACCGCGACTATCCTGGGGACGCGCAGTGTAAGAGTGGGTGGGGGGCCGGTCATCGTGCCAGGCCAAAACAGATTGGTGAACCGCGCTTTACAATGCGCGGCCTTTGGCACAGAAACGGATCATGCCGGAAACAGCGACGACGTGCTGGGTGATAACCGACGGTGCCGCCGGCAACGAGCGGCAGGCCCTGGCCCTGGCCGAGAGCCTGGCTGTGGCGACCCGCGTCTGGCAGGTTGAGCCCGCGCCGCCCTGGTCCTGGCTGGCGCCGCGCCTGCTCGCTGGTGCCGTATCCGCCCTGCCCGCCTTGCAGCGCCACCAGTTCGTGCCGCCCTGGCCGGCCCTGGCCATCGGCTGCGGCCGCGCCGCCGCGCTGTATACCCGTGGCCTGCGCCAGTGGAGCCAGGGCCGCACCTTCACCGTGCAGATCCTCGACCCGCGTATAGCGCCGCATCATTACGATCTGGTCATCGCCCCGCAGCACGACCGTCTGCGCGGCAGCAATGTGCTCAACCCGCTGGGCTCGCTCAACCCGGTCGATGCCGCCTGGCTGGCCGATGGCGCGGCCGCGTTTCCCGACCTGGCCCGCCTGCCCTCGCCACGCCGCGCGGTATTGTTCGGTGCCCGCACCAGCGCGGTCGATATCGACACGCAGTATTGCGTCAGCGTGGTCGAGGCATTGGCAAAGAAGCATGCGAAGCACGGCGGCAGCTTCATGGTCAGCACCTCGCGCCGCACACCGACGGTGCTGGTCGATTTCCTGCGCAGCGCGTTCGCCAGGCTGCCCGGCGTGTTCTGGAGCGGGCCGGACGACGGGCCGAATCCGTATGCAGGCTTTCTCGCCAGTGCCGATTCGATCTTCGTCACGCCGGATTCGGTGAACATGCTGTCGGAAGCCTGTGCGGTCGGCGTGCCGGTGACGACATGGTTGCCGCAGCCGGCGCGGGGCAAGCTGGGGCGGCTGCATGCAGCGTTATTTGAAAGTGGACATGTGCAGATGCTGGGACAGCCGGCAAAGCAGTCCAGACCGGAGCCGTTGCGCGAAACGCGGACCATTGCGGACGAGGTGAGACGGCGCCGGCGGGGAGCCATATAAGTGATGTGGATGAAGCATGGGCTGCTGGAAAACTGCGGGAAAATCTATCTATCGTCTCTGAAGCCGAACCTGGCCGATGAGAACGTGGACTTGCATGGCGTGCTGTGGCCCACGAAATTCTCCCGCGGCTGGAACGCGCATGGGCGCGCAGACCCGAAAACAGATAGCGCTGTCCGCACAGTGGAAGGTGTCGAAGATGCGCCGCGTCCACAGGACGTTTTCTGAAGGTAGCAAAGGCCGCAATAGCGGCCTTTGCTCTGCTTTTCGTTTCAAACAACCATCCCCGATGCTCGATCCCGACGACGAAACCGTCTTCGGCCATGAGCATGAGGGAGTGCGGGGTCGTTCGAAGCGGCCTTAGAGAGGGCCCTGATGTTCGTAGGCCATGCATTGCTGGTACTGATTGGCCATCACCGAGTACACGCCATAGGCGTAGTAGCAGGCGCGCAATTGCTCTTCTGTGGGTGGTCCCGAGCAAATGGCGGTGGCATTGAGGTCTGCGCCTTCCATGGCGAGACGCTCGGCGTGGCAGGGTTCTGCGAACGCCGCGCCAGAGGAAATGCCCAGCAGAAAGACCGCAGAAACATGCAGCGCAATGGATATTTTCCGGTTCATACACCCTACTCCTGAAATGAGCGTTTGCAGTGAAGAGCCGCTGGACTGCATGAAACGCACTCGGCATTTTCCTGGAACTCGCGCCGGCAACTCCTGCGTCGTCGACGCGAGTCGAGTAAGCCGGCCCACCCGCTGGCCCGTCAACGACGAAGGGATGAACGACCGGGAAGGCGGAACGAAACACCGAAACGGGCCTGCGAATGGCATTGGGGAAAAAAAACGAAGCGCAAAAAATCTTCGGTATTTGCAGGGCTTCTGCGCATAGCGACGTCGTGCTGCACCGCTGCCGGCGCTCGCTCACGTCGAAGCGTCATGTCCTGCAAGGCGAGGTTGGCGCGGCTGGCAGAAGATAGCGGCAGCACGGGCAGGGCCGCAGGGGCGCGCCAACACATCGGTCTGCTTGAGCGCGCGTACGGCAAGCGCCGCTACAAAGCTCACGCGAGCAATTTTTACTTGGCGCCAGGGAAAGGCCGGCGTTGCAACAGCTAATTTCAGGCACCGTCGATTGGCTGGAACCCCGCATCGACTGCCTGGATCCCGTCGCTGACTATCCCGACTCGTCGTCGGGCAGATTTTGATCAGCGATGGGCAAAACAGGCCTGGGCACGACCGGCGTAGTGTCGCTCGCCGCTAGGCAGCGACACCCGCCCCTCAGCCAAATGCCAGCCCCACCGCCCGCGCCACGCCCAATACATCGGCAACGGCCGCATCGAGCAAGGCATTGCGCGGCGCAATGCGCGAGCGCGCATCCAGCGTGCAGGTCAGCGCCGCATCGAGCAGCGTCGCATGCGCCCGCGCCAGTGCATCGGCCTGCTCGGGCGCGAGCAAGGCGTGCGTTGCCGCCACGCGAATCAGGCTCGCGCTGTCGCTGACCTGCAATAACGCCGGAAAGCGCGATGCATGCGCCAATACCAGTGCCTGCAGCAAAAATTCGATATCCAGCAGCGCACCGGCGCCTTGCTTCAGGTCCAGCTCGGCCGCATTCGAGCGATCGCGCTCGGCGCGCCAGCGTGCGCGCATGCTGGCGACGTGGGTGCAGACCGCCGCGGTTTCGCGTTCTTGTCCCAGCACCGCGGCACGCGCCTGGGCGAAGCGCCGCGCCAGCGGCGTGTCGCCGGCCAGCAGGCGCGAGCGCACCAGTGCCTGGTGTTCCCAGTTCCAGGCGCGTTCGCGCTGGTAGTCGGCGAACCCTTGCACGCTGGTGACGAGCAGGCCCTTGCCGCCATCGGGGCGCAGGCGCACGTCGACTTCGTAGAGGCGGCCGGCGCGGGTCATGGTTGTCAACAAATGCACAACGCGCTGGGCGATGCGGGCGTAGTAGCGCTGGCCGTCCAGCGGCTTGGCGCCGTCGCTTTCCACTGAACCCAGGGCTTCGTCGTAGAGAAAGACCAGGTCCAGGTCGGACGCGAAGCCGAGTTCCGCTGCCCCCAGCGAGCCGTAGCCGACGATGGCCAGGCCCGAGCCGCTGCCGATATGGCCGGGCAGGCGGCCGTGCTGGCGGATGGCATCGCGTTCGGCATGGGCGAGTACGGTGGCGACGATGGTTTCGGCCAGCACGGCCAGGCGGCGCGAGGTGGCGACTGCATCGGCGCGACGGCCGAGGAAGGCCAGGCCGAGACGAAAGCCCAGGCTGTGCTTGAGTTCCTGCAGCAGCTCGATTTCGGCTTCGGGGTCGGGGTCGTTCTGTTCGAGCGTGGCAACGCGGCGCACGATCTCGGTTTCGATGGCGCTGCGGTCGATGGGTACGGCGTCGAGGCGCGGATCGAACAGGTCGTCGATCAGCAGCGGATGCGCGATCACGCGTTCGGCCAGCCAGGCGCTGTCGGCGAACAGGGCAATCAGGCGGCGGCGCGCGCCGGCCTGTTCGTCCAGCAGAACCAGATAGGCGGCACGGCGCACGATGGCGTGTAGCAGGCGTACCAGGCGTTCCAGGCAGGCGGCCGGCGCACGGCTGGCGGCGGCGGCCTGCAGCAGTTGCGGCATCAGGCGGTCGAAGCGCTCACGCGAGCCGCTGGCCATGCTGCGCACGGCCGGCGAGCGGGTCAGGCCGAGCAGCGCTTCGCGCACGGGTTCGGCGGGGACGAAGCCGGCCGTGGCCAGGTCGCTGGCGTCGCCGCCGTCGCGTTCCAGCGCGCGCCACAGCTGTATCCAGCTGTCGGGCGTGAGCGAGGTGCCGCCCTTGTCCAGCGGCGCGAGCAAGTTGCGGAATTCTTCGGCGACACTGTCGCGTTCCTGCGCCAGCGCAGCGGCGAAGGCGGCGGTGTCGGCGTAGTCGAGCCCCTGGGCGATGCGTTCGACCAGCACCGCATCGGCCGGCAGCGCATGGGTCTGTTCGTCGCGCAGCATCTGCAGGCGGTTTTCCGCCCGGCGCAGGAACAGATAGCTGCGGCGCAGGGCCTGCGCACGCGCTTTTTCCAGAACGCCGAGTTGTTCGCAGGCATCCAGGCCGGGCAACAGGCCGCGCACGCGCAGGCTGGGTTCGCGGCCGCCTCGGATCATTTGCAACAATTGCACAATGAATTCGATTTCGCGAATACCGCCGGGGCCGAGCTTCAGATTGTCGGTAAGGTCTTTGCGCGCGACTTCCGCGTCGATCAGCGCCTTCATTTCGCGCAGGCCGCCGAAGGCGGTGTAATCGAGGTAGCGCCGGTAGACGAAGGGCCGCAGCGTTTCGCACAGGCGCTTGCCGGCGGCGAGGTCACCGGCGACCGGGCGCGCCTTGATCCAGGCATAGCGTTCCCAGTTGCGGCCTTCGCGCTGGTAGTACTGTTCCATCGCGGCGAAGGACAGGGCGACACGGCCGGCATTGCCGAACGGGCGCAGGCGCAGGTCGACGCGGTAGACGTAGCCGTCGACGCTGACCTCGGCCAGCAGCTTCACCATCTGCTGGCCGACCTTGGCGAAGAAGGCTTCGTTGTCGACAGCGCGCGCCCCGTCGGTCTGGCCGTTTTCGGCGTAGGCGAGGATGAGGTCGACGTCGGAGGAGAAATTCAGTTCGCCGCCGCCGAGCTTGCCCAGGCCCAGTACCACCAGGCGCTGCGGCTTGCCCTTGGCATCGCGCGGCAGGCCGTGGCGCACGCCGAGATGGGTTTCCGCATAGCGCAGGGCCGATTCGATGCAGGATTCGGCCAGCGCGGTGGAACCGGCCAGCGTGTCGGCCACTTCGTCCAGGCCGTTCACGTCGCGCCAGATAAGGCGCAGCGCCTCGCGCTTGCGGAAGCGCCGCAGCAGCGCCATCTGGCGCGCCTCGTCGCGTTCGGCGGCATCGACCTGCCAGGCGCGGGCATCGGCCGGGCGCGGGTCGCTCATCAGCATCAGTGCATCGGGCGCGAGCAGGGCCGGTGCGCGGGAGAAGCAGTCATAGGCGAAATCGCTGGCCAGCAGCACGCGCTGCAGTTGTTCGGCCACGCCGGCGTCGTCATAGAACGGCACGCCGGCCTCGCGGCAGCGGGCCAGCAGGTGGGCGTAGCGCGATTCGAGGAAATCGGCGAAGGAATGGGCGGGCGCGGTCATGGACTGCCGATTCAAGCAGATTCCCGCGGCGATTGCGCGACTGTGCGCCCCTGCATGGCCGGGTTTCATAAGTGCAAAAAAAACGGCGGGCCAAAGCCCGCCGCCGTTCGCACACTGCGTTGCACCGCTTGCCGCAGCCGGCACAAGGCCGGCTGCGGCGTCGCGGTTACGGCTGGAAGCCGTTGGCGAAGATCACATCAGGCAGGCCCGAGGTGCAGGCACTGCCGTAGTAGAGGCGAATATCGTCGACCCAGAAGCCCAGGCGCGTCACCGACGAGTCGCTCTTGAAGTGGAAGCGGAACTTGGCCGAGGTACCGGCGAACGCACTCAGGTTGACGCTGGAGCGCAGCCAGGCCGTGCTGAAGTCGCCGTGCCAGGAGGTGCGTGCACCCCAGGCGCTGGCGGCATTCATGGTGGCGTTGTAGCCGCCGGTGATGAAGCGGTTCGGATCGGCCGGCACGCTGCCCTGGGCGGCAAGGATGTCGGTCCAGGTAGTACCGTCGTCGAGCGAGTACTCCAGCAGGGTGCCGTCGTAGTTCAGCTCGTTGAAGTAGCGCAGCCAGAATTCCAGCGTGGTGCCAGCGGCCGCGGGTACGGCAACGGCGTTGGTCATGGTCATGGTGCGGTCGCTGACCACGTCCGGATCGGGCACGAAGAAGGAATTGGCCGGCGAATGTGCCTGCGTCGTCACCTGGGCGAAGTTGGCGCCGCCGCCGGTACCGGCAACCGTCCACTGGGCCAGGCCGGCTTCGGCGTCGTCGCTGAACGCGTTGGTGTCCGGGCCGGCCGGCTGGGCCGACTTCTGCACGGTGTTGGTGTCTTCCAGGCCGGCGGCACAGGTACCGCTGCCGGTACCGGAAGAGTCTTCCGCATGCACTACGTAGTGGTAGGTGTTGGCGCCGCTGACCGCGCTGTCGGTATAGCTGGTGCCGGTGACACAACCCTGCAGCAGGTTCGCCGCCGACGGCGTGAAACCGGCGCTGAGCGAGCGGTAGACGTTGTAGCGGATCTGCCCGCCCCCGCCGCAGTTCGGCGTGGCCGCCGCCCAGTTCACGTTGACCGCGCAGCTGGCCGTGCCGGCCGTGGTCGCGCTGGTAGCGCCGGCAAAGCTCGGTGCCAGGCTGCAGACGCCGGTGGCGACGGCGCTGACGCAGTCGCTCTGGGCCGAATCGCAAGGCTGCACGGTGTCGCGCGAGCTGACCTTGTAGCTGTACGTGCTGCCGCCCGATACGGTGGTGTCGACATAGCTGGAGCCCGAGGTGACCTCGGCGATCTGCGTGTAGTTGGTGCCGGGGCAGCCGCCGCTGGCGCGGAAGATGCGATAGGTGGTGATGCCGGCAGCCGGCGTCCAGGCGACGGTGATCGCGTTCGGCGCAGTCGCCGTGGCGGTGACCGCGGTCGGCTGGGCCGGTGCGGTGCATTCGCCGCGGCCGTCGATGAAGTCGGGATTGGTGCCGCCCGGGTCGAGGTAGCTCTTCACCGCCGTGGTCGTGGTGCCCAGGCCGTCCCAGGCATGGGCGAGCTTGCCGTAGAAGTCGGACAGGTTGGCGCCGGTGGAACCGCAGGCGGAAGGACCGCCCGACAGCACGCCGATCAGGCGCTGGCTGGCGTTATACAGCGGCGAGCCGGAGCTGCCGGGCTCGGTCACGCTGGGGGTCAGCGCCGCGCCGGCCGGGAAGTTCGGCAGGTTGGGCGGGGTCGGGTCCCAGAACGGATGCCAGTGCACGCCGCTGGCGCCGGAGATATTGCCGGTCTGCATGGTGGCTTCGACGAAGGTGATGCGCTTTTCATCCACGTTCGGATGGTGGATGGAGGCGCACAGGCCCGTGGTCAGGGTCGGATCAGCCGGAGCAGAGCAGACCGGATCGGTATTGCGGCGGTCCCAGCCGGCCCAGTACAGGTTGTAGGCGGCGTTGGCCGGCTGCAGGAATTCCAGCAGGGTGAAGTCGGAACGGTCGCCGGCCGGGGCCGAGCCGGCAAACGGGTTGGCGGTCTGGGCGAGGAAGCGCACGCCGGTCTGGGTGGTATTCGGCCGCGGCACGATCTGGCCGCTGGCAGACGAACCCGGACGGCGGCAGGTGGCCGACTCGTAGTTCCAGTACGCCACCAGGGTGGCGCCGATGGTGTTGTTGTTGACGCCGCAATGGGTCGCCGTGGCGAACAGCATGCGCTTGTCGTTGGCGGTGTTGTTGACCAGCGAACCGGTACAGGTATCGGTGCCGCCGACGGTATACGCCGCCACGGAACGGCGCGGGTTGTTCCAGGGATCGCCGGTGCTCAGGCAGGCCACGTCGGTTTCACAGGCGCCCGACTTGCAATGCTTGGCGGTGGCGCCGAAGCCGCGGTAGCCGTGGCCGACGCGGACAATGCCGAACTTCAGCTCGGCCATGCGGTTGGCCGGCACCTGCAGTTCGATGACGGCCGACTCGCCCTGCAGCACGCCAGTCCAGAACTGGCCGCTTTCTTCGTTGTTGTTCGCGGTGAACGGGCCGAGCTTGTCCAGGCCGCGCTTGGACTGGATCACCAGGCTGGCGCCGTCGGGCAGGAAGAACGGATTGAAACCGAAGTTCAGGTGGGCGGCGTCGGGCGTTTCCACCTCGAAGGTCCACACGTTCATGCCACCGGGCCGGCTATCCCAACGGCCGTCGGCAGTCGTATTGATGTTTACATCGTGCGGTATGGCAAAACGGTATTTGCCATAGCCCTTCACATCGCCGATTCCGTCTTCCTGCGCCACTCGGTCCATATCCAGGGCGTCGAAGGTCAGCTTGGTCTTGTCTGCCGAAAGTCCGGCAGCGTTGGCACTACCCCAGGCAACGGCCAGCACCAGGCTGGCGTATAAAAACTTGCGCACTATTCTGTACTCCCATTCGCGGTTGACCTGCCTCACCGTCCCCCTGAAGCACACCGGCGCCGGCCCTGTGGGCCGGTTACACGACTGGACGAAGCCCTGAATTCGTCTCAATCGCTGGTCGATTATCCGTACCTATTCCAAAGGAGTATTTCGGTCTGGCGGCCTAATTTGTATCCGCCTCTGGACCTATGCGCTTGATCTGCGGGCATAAAAAAACCCGTCGCAGCGAACTGCGACGGGTTCCCTCCCGGCAGGCTCTTAGGCCTGCGCGGCGGGCATTTTGGACTGAATGCCGCCACGGTCACGCCGCGCTGCAACACTGACCGGGCCCAGGCGTGCAAGACCGCGCCAGCACTGGCAATTGCCGCTACATACCAGCCGGGCATAACCGCATAACCCCCCATCCTTTCCTGGCGTGCACAGGCAGACCTAGGATCGTTGTCCACACGGGCGTTTAGACGTCCAAACGACCCTGGTGATGCCCATGTCCGCGAATCCCGCCCTGCCCCTGACGCCCTTGCCCGAAGCCAAGGCCAGCGACCTGGCGCGCCTGGTAGACGGACTCGACAATGCCTCGCTGTGGTGGCTTTCCGGCTATGCCGCCGGCCTGGCCAGCCAGCCCACCAGCGTGGCGCGCGCCGTTTCCGCGGCGCTGGCCAAGGAACCGGCCAGCGCGCCGCGCCTGAGCGTGGTCTACGGCAGCCAGACCGGCAACGCCAAGCGCCTGGCTGAACAATTGGCCAAAAATGCAGAAAGCGCCGGTTTGCAGGTGCGCCTGCTGCGCGCCGATGCCTATCCCACGCGCGAGCTGAAAAGCGAACGCCTGCTCATCGTCGTCATCAGCACCCAGGGCGACGGCGATCCGCCGGACGATGCGCGCGGCTTCGTCGATTTCCTGCTGGGCAAGCGCGCGCCGGAACTGGCGGAACTGAAGTTCGGCGTGCTCGGCCTGGGCGACAGCAGCTATCCGCTGTTCTGCGAAATCGGCAAGCGCCTCGATGCGCGCCTGGCCGAACTGGGCGCGACGCGCCTGCTCGACCGCGCCGACGCCGACATCGACGTCGAGCGCGTGGCCAAGCCCTGGGCCGAAAAGGCGCTGCAAGGTGTGCGCGAGCAGCTCAAGAGCCATGCGCCGCTGGCCACGGTCACGCCACTGCGCCCCAGTGCCGCACCGGCCTGGTCGCGGGAAAAACCCTTCAGCGCCGAAATCATCGCCAACCAGCGCATCACCGCGCGCGGCAGCGACAAGGACATCCGCCATATCGAACTGTCGCTGGAAGGCTCGGGCTTCGCCTACGAGCCCGGCGATGCGCTGGGCCTGTGGCCGCGCAATCCGCCGGCGCTGGTCGATGCGGTGCTGGAGGTGCTCAAGCTCGACGGCAATACGCCGGTCAGCCTGGACGACTCGACCCAGCCGCTGCGCCTGCTGCTGAGCGAACAGCGCGAACTGACGCGACTGTCGCGCCCGCTGGTGGCCCAGCATGCCGCCCTGGCCGGCAGCGCCGAACTGAATCGCCTGCTGTCGCCGGACCATGCCGCCCAGCTGGCGCGCCTGCTCAGCGAGTACCAGGTCATCGATCTGCTGCGCGCCTATCCGGCCGCCTGGTCGGCAGAGGAACTGGTTGCCGCGCTGCGCCCGCTGACGCCGCGGCTGTATTCCATCGCATCGAGCCAGAAAGCCGTCGGCGAGGAGGCCCATCTCACCGTCGCCCATGTCAGCTACGACGCCTTCGGCACGGCCCACTGGGGTGCGGCTTCGCATTACCTGGCCAGCCGCGAGGAAGCTGCGCGCGCGCCCGTATTCATCGAGCACAACGAACGCTTCCACCTGCCGCGCGATGCGGCGCGCGACGTGATCATGATCGGCCCGGGTACCGGCGTCGCACCGTTCCGCGGCTTCGTGCAAGAACGCGCCGCGGTCGGCGCCAGCGGCCGCAACTGGCTGCTGTTCGGCAATCCGCATTTCCGTAGCGATTTCCTCTACCAGGTTGAATGGCAGCAGGCACTGAAGAAAGGCAGCCTGCACCGGCTCGACCTGGCCTTCTCGCGCGACCAGGCCGACAAGGTCTATGTGCAGCACCGCATCCGCGAACACGGCGCCGAGCTGTATCGCTGGCTCGACGGCGGCGCCCACCTGTACGTCTGCGGCGACGCGACGCGCATGGCCAAGGACGTGCACGAAGCGCTGATCGAAGTGGCCGTCAGCCATGGCGGCAAGAGCCGCGAAGACGCCCAGGCCTATGTGAACCAGCTGCAGCAACAAGGGCGCTACGCCCGGGACGTGTACTGAAATGAGCGCGACCGCTTCACCGGTAGAGAAAATCAAGGCCGACAGCAATTTCCTGCGCGGAACGCTCAAGCAAAGCCTCGCCGATGCCGTCACCGGCAGCCTGCGCGAAGACGACCAGACCCTGATCAAGTACCACGGCAGCTACCAGCAGGACGACCGCGACCTGCGCGAAGAGCGCCGCCAGCAGAAACTCGAGCCCGACTACAGCTTCATGATCCGCACGCGCACGCCCGGCGGCATCGCCACGCCGCAGCAGTGGCTGCAGCTCGACGCCATCGCCACGCGTTATGCCAACGACAGCCTGCGCGTGACCACGCGCCAGGCCTTCCAGTTCCACGGCGTGATCAAGACCGAACTGAAAGCCACGCTGGCCGCGATCAATGCCAGCCTGATCGACACCATCGCCGCCTGCGGCGATGTGAATCGCAACGTGCTGTCGGCAGCCAATCCACTGCTGTCGTCGGTACATGCCGTGGTCTACGAACAGGCCAAGGCGCTGTCGGAATATTTCCTGCCGAAGACGCGCGCCTACTACGAAATCTGGCTGGACGAAGAGCAGGTGGCCGGTTCGCCCGAGCATGAGCCGATCTACGGCGCCACGTATCTGCCGCGCAAGTTCAAGACCGCGTTCGCCGTTCCGCCTCTCAACGATGTGGATATTTTCGCCAACGACCTCGGCTTCATCGCCATCGTCGAAGAGGGTGCCGTCGTCGGCTACAACGTCAGCATCGGCGGCGGCTTCGGCGCCAGCCATGGCGACCCGGCCACGTATCCGCGCCTGGCCGACGTGATCGGCTTTGTCACGCCCGACCAGGTCATCGCCGTGGCCGAAGGCGTGATCACCACCCAGCGCGACTGGGGCAACCGCGCCGAACGCAAGCGCTCGCGTCTGAAGTACACCATCGACGACAAGGGCCTGGACAATTTCACCGCCGAGGTGGAACGCCGTGCCGGCTTTGCCCTGGCGCCGGCGCGGGAATTCCATTTTGCCCACAACGGCGACCGCTTCGGCTGGGTCGAGGGCGAAGACGGCGACTGGCACCTGACCCTGCGCATCGAGGCCGGCCGCATCGTCGACCGCGGCCAGCGCCGCCTGCTCAGCGGCCTGCGCGAAATTGCACAGATCCACAGCGGCGATTTCCGCCTGACCGGCAACCAGAACCTGATCATTGCGCGCGTGCCGCCGGCGCTGAAGCCGCGCATCGATGCACTGGTCGAGGAATACGGCCTGGACCTGTTCAAGACCGCCTCGCCGCTGCACCTGACCGCACTGGCCTGCGTCGCCCTGCCGACCTGCTCGCTGGCCATGGCCGAGGCCGAACGCTACCTGCCCGAGCTGGTCGGCAAGCTGGAACAGCGCCTGGCCAGCCACGGCCTGGCCGATGCACCGCTGCACCTGCGCATTTCCGGCTGCCCGAACGGCTGCTCGCGGCCTTACCTGGGCGAGATCGCCCTGGTGGGCAAGGCGCCGGGCCGCTACAACCTGATGCTCGGCGCCGACCACCGCGGCCAGCGCCTGAACCGCCTGCACAAAGAGAATATTGCCGAAGCAGAAATACTGGACACCGTCGACGCACTGTTCGGCCGCTATGCCGCCGAACGCAACGCCGACGAGCGTTTCGGCGACTACCTGCTCAGGAGCGGCATCGTCGCCGCAAAACCCAGCATCGCGCTGGAGGTGAGGACATGAGCTTTCCCGATCTGATCAGCGCCGCCGAAGACGGCCGCGCCCTGGCCGAACTCAACCGCAAGCTGGAAGCGCTGCCGACGGAAGAACGCGTCGCCTGGGCGCTCTCCACCTTGCCGCAGAGCCGCGCGCTATCGACCTCGTTCGGCGCGCAATCGGCCGCGGCACTGCATCTGGTGACGCGGCAGTCGCCGGATATTCCGGTCATCCTGATCGATACCGGCTATCTGTTTCCGGAAACCTACCGCTTCGCCGACGAGCTGGGCGAACGGCTCAACCTCAATCTCAAGGTCTACCGCTCCACCGTCAGCCGCGCCTGGATGGAAGCGCGCCACGGCCGCCTGTGGGAAAACGGCGTGGAAGGCCTGGACCAGTACAACGCCATCCGCAAGGTCGAGCCTATGCGCCGCGCACTGGACGACCTGGCCGTGCGCACCTGGTTCGCCGGCCTGCGCCGCGCCCAGGCGCGCACGCGCAATGACGCCCAGGTGCTGGAACTGAAGAACGGCCGCTGGAAATTCCAGCCGCTGGTCGACTGGACCGACCGCGACATCTACGTCTACCTGCAGCGCTTCGACCTGCCCTACCACCCGCTCTGGGAGGAAGGCTACGTCTCCATCGGCGACACGCATACGACAGCCCGCTGGGAACCGGGCATGCTCGAAGAGGAAACCCGCTTCTTCGGCCTCAAGCGGGAGTGCGGCATCCATGTGGATATTTGAACACCGCCACATTGCGCACGACCGATGTCGACACCGACAACGATTCGACCGGAAAAAAAGCGAAACGTAGGTTGGGGTAAGCCGCCAGGCTTACCCCGACATCGAGGTGCTTCCCACCGCCGCCCTGCCGATCGAAGCCTTTCAAGGCGTCAAACAAAGCCGCATCGACGCCCCCGATACCAAGACCCCGCAACACTCCTCCCTCGATTCGCCGCACACCCCAAAAGAATGCGGCCCGGCGCAACGCGCCCACAAGGACCACGAACATGTCGAATACCGCTACCGTCCGCGAAACCGAATTCCAGTCCAGCCTCAACCCGCCCCACGGCGGCCGCCTGCAGGAGCTCTACCTGCCTGCAGAGCAGGCCGAAGCCCTCAAGCAGCACAGCGCCACCCTGCAGGGCTGGGACTTGAGCCAGCGCCAGCTGTGCGACCTGGAACTGCTGCTCAACGGCGCGTTCTCGCCGCTGCAAGGCTTTCTGACCCGGCGTGACTACGACCGCGTCGTGAACGAGATGCGCCTCGCCGACGGCACGCTGTGGCCGATGCCGATCACGCTGGACGTCAGCGAAACCTTTGCCGCCTCGATCCAGGTCGGCGCCGAAATCGCGCTGCGCGATACCCAGGGCGTGCCGCTGGCCGTGCTGACCGTCGACGACATTTATTTCCCCGACAAGCTGCTCGAAGCGCGCGAAGTGTTCGGCACCACCGACACCACGCACCCGGGCGTGGCCGACCTGCTGCAGCGCAGCCATCCGGTCTATATCGGCGGCAAGGTGCGCGGCATACAACCGCCGCAGCACTACGATTTCGCCGAACTGCGCGAATCGCCGCGCCAGCTGCGCGACTGGTTCGCCCGCCACGGCTGGAGCACCATCGTCGCGTTCCAGACGCGCAACCCCATGCACCGCGCCCACCGCGAGCTGACCGTGCGCGCGGCCGAGCAGGTCGGAGCCAAGCTGCTGATCCAGCCCGTGGTCGGCCGTACCAAGCCCGGCGATGTGGATCATTACACCCGCGTGCGCTGCTACCGCGCCCTGCTCAAGCACTACCCGAAGAACGAGGCGACGCTGTCCCTGCTGCCGCTGGCCATGCGCATGGGCGGCCCGCGCGAAGCGGTCTGGCACGCCATCATCCGCAAGAATTACGGCGCCTCGCATTTCATCGTCGGCCGCGACCACGCCGGCCCGGGCAATGGCGCCGACGGCAAGCCGTTCTACGATCCGTTCGCCGCGCAGGAACTGCTGGCCCGCCACCAGCAGGAAATCGGCATCCGCGTCGTGCCGTTCCCGGCCATGGTCTACGTCGCCAACCGCGACACCTACGTGCCGTCGACCGAAGTGCGCCAAGACGATGTGGTGCAGGATATTTCCGGCACCGAGCTGCGCCGGCGCCTGGTCAGCGGCGAGGAAATCCCGGCCTGGTTCACCTTCCCCGAAGTGGTCGACATTCTGCGCGAACGCTATCCAGCCGGTGCCAAGAAGGGCGTCGCACTGCTGTTCACCGGGCTTTCCGGTTCGGGCAAGTCGACCCTGGCCGAAGCCGTGATCGCCAAACTGCTGGAACGCTCCAGCCGCTCCATCACCCTGCTCGACGGCGACGAGGTGCGCAAGAACCTGTCCAAGGGCCTGGGCTTCTCGCGCGAAGACCGCATCGCCAATGTCACGCGCATCGGCTGGGTCGCCAGCGAAGTCGCGCGCCACGGCGGCATTGCCATCTGCGCACCCATCGCGCCGTATGCGGAAACCCGCGCCGAGATCCGCCGCCTGGTCGAGCAGCATGGCGCGTTTGTGGAAATCCATGTTTCCACGCCGATCGAGGTGTGCGAAGGCCGCGACCGCAAAGGCCTCTACGCCCAGGCACGCGCGGGCAAGATTCCGCAATTCACCGGCGTGAGCGATCCTTATGAAGTGCCGAAGAACCCGGAACTCAGCTTCGATACGACGACGGCCGACGCAGGCGCGATCGCCAATCAGGTGCTGGCGTTCCTGCGTAATCGGGGGTTGCTGGAAGACTGATACGCCTGTGTCGCATTGCCATCATTGCGGGTCTCGGCAATACGGCAACACCATTCCCAACCCGGCCTTCCCCGCGAAGGGGAAGGAGCTGCCCTGTTGGCCATTTGCATTGCGGTCATGCGGGAGTTCCCGTAGCGGCTAACGCACGGCAGTCACGGGCAGTGCAACGCCGTACCCACCTCGGCCGGCTGGGCGGTCGGGCCGATGAGAACAGTCGGTCCAGCCATCGTCCTTCGCCCCGGCGGGGCTAGCCTGTCAACACAGCCCGGCACACACCTTCCCCTTCACGGGGAAGACTGGGATGGCGATGGAGTTGGCCTCCGTGCCCGCCATTGCAAACACAATCGACGCCACGGAATTTTCCGACCCGCCAGCCAGAAGCCCGCCGACGCGCGCCTGGCCACCGCCAGCCAGACTGA
This sequence comes from Tahibacter aquaticus, assembly GCF_004363655.1. GTDB lineage: Bacteria > Pseudomonadota > Gammaproteobacteria > Xanthomonadales > Rhodanobacteraceae > Tahibacter > Tahibacter aquaticus. The sequence goes on along the minus strand of NZ_SNZH01000008.1, from coordinate 18,697 downwards.
CCCGACTTTCCCAGGCCAGTCCGCCATGTACCGATTCGCTATGCTTTGCGCCGTGCTGCTGCCGGCCGCCCCGTCATTTGCCGCATCCGTGTATAAATGCACGGATGCAGAAGGCCACATTGCCTACCAGGCCGTGCCCTGCGCCGCCCACTTGTCTTCGCGCGTGATGACGCTGCGGGCACCACCCGCCGCGGCAGCCGCACCGCCAGTTTCCGACTCGGGGGCAAGCGCGCGACCTTCCCGCCCTGCACGGCCGAAACCCCGCCGGCCGCGCGAAGCCACGGCCACGTCCGCACCGTCCTGGCAATGCCGCATCAGCAACGGCGAGGTGTTCTACCAGCATTCGCCCTGCCCCGACCGGGTAACCGCCAGCGCCGAACTGCGCGATGCGGCCACGCGCGGACGCCGCCGCGGCGCACCCGCGGCGCTCGCCGTGTCGGCGCGCCCGCTGACGCGCGAGGAAGCCTGCCGCCTTATTCACGCGCCCAGCGCCAGCGACCGCGCCGGCCACGAACGCGATGAGGACGTCGGCACCTACGAGCGCAATCTCGGCCGCGATCCCTGCCGCTGAACAGCCGCTGCCGCTGATCGGCACCACAGCCGGACGGCCGTCTTCGCCTGCGCCTGCAGCCGCGAAATCAACCCGGGCGCAGCGCCCACTACAAAAATAAGTGAATTCAAAGATCTGCAAATTTCGTTCAGGTCGCATGCGGCAACGCAGCATGTTTTTCTGCCGCAACAGCGGATGTTGCCGCGGCCAGGGAAACCGCTGAAAGCGTTTTCTCCGGTACCGCGACGGGGTAGTTTTCCAACAGCAATGTGTACCAGTTCGCAGTTTGCATATAGCCCAGCGTATCTATCGACGTCTGTACATCGGCCGGGCGAATCCGCGACACTTGCGCCGCGCTACGGCGCACCCGCGGGGGCGGGGAACTGCAAGGCAACAAACACACATTCCATACGGAAACGTCTTGTTACCTTGTGCCAATTTGTACTTGGGAGTCGACCAATGAACGTTTCCATCCCGGGCCGCGGCCAGCCGCGCGCCGCGCTTTACATTGCCTTGATTGCCGCCCTGAGCGCAGTCCCGGTCCATGCCCAGAGCGGCAAGACCGGTGACGAGCGACTGGAAACCATCAACGTCATTTCCACCGGTACGCGCGCCGGCAACCGCTCCGACACCGACACGGCTGCACCGGTCGACGTGATCGGCAAGGACGCCATCGAAGCCACCGGTGCGCTGGAAACCGGCAAGCTGCTGCAGAAGCTCGCGCCGTCGTTCAATTTCCCCACCAACTTCGTTTCCGACGGCACCGACCTGGTGTGGCCGGCCACGCTGCGCGGCCTGGGCCCGGACCAGGTACTGGTTCTCGTCAACGGCAAGCGCCGCCACCAGCAGTCGCTGGTCAACGTGCAGCAGACCATCGGCCGCGGCTCGGCCGGCACCGACATCAATTCCATTCCGATCGCCTCGATCGAACGCATCGAAGTGCTGCGCGACGGTGCTTCGGCGCAATACGGTTCCGACGCCATCGCCGGCGTGATCAACATCATCCTCAAGGACCAGACCGACCACACCGATGTCGGTATCGAAATCGGCCAGACCTATGCCGGCGACGGCGACCAGTATCACGGCAGCCTGAATACCGGCTTCAAGCTCGGCGAGGAAGGTTTTCTCAACCTGACGCTGGACTACACCAAGCGCCTGGAAACCAACCGCGCCGGCCCGGACAGCCTGCGTGTCGATCCGCCACGCGTCACCCAGCGCCTGGGCGAGGCGGACATGGAAGGCAAGCAGCTGTGGATCAATTCGGAAATCCCGCTGGCCGGCGGCAAGCTGTATGCGTTCGGCGGCATTTCCAAGCGCGAGGGCAATTCGTCGGGCTTCTTCCGCTCGGCCGGCGACGGCCGCACCATTCCGCAGCTGTATCCGAACGGCTTCCTGCCCATCCTGCTGACCACCACCGACGACCGTTCCCTGGCGGTCGGCTACCGTCACGCCATCAATGATGCCTGGAGCTGGGATTTCAGCGTCAACCGCGGCTGGAACCAGTTCGAGTTCGCCTCGGAAGGCACGGCCAACGTCAGCTATTACTACGAACCCAAGCCCGGCGGCGGCATCTACGGCGAAACGCCGACCTCGGCCCAGGACGGCACCCTGCGCTTCAAGCAGACCACCGCCAATTTCGACCTCAAGGGCAGCGTGGACTGGGGCATCGGCGCCGAACCGCTGTACCTGGCCTTTGGCAGCGAATGGCGCCGCGACGGCTACCAGATCATCGCCGGCGACCCGGTGTCCTACCAGTACGGCCGCACCAACGATCCCGGCATCGAAATCCGCAATGCCGCCGGCGGCATCGCCGCGGCAGGCATCCAGGGCTTTCCGGGCTTCACGCCAGGCACCGAGATCGACGCCAGCCGCCGCAGCTTCGGCATCTATGTCGACGCAGAATCGTACGTGACCAGGAATCTGCTGATCGGCGCCGCCGGCCGCTTCGAGGACTACAGCGACTTCGGCACCAACAGCACCGGCAAGCTGAGCCTGCGCTACAACTTCACCGATACCTTCAGCCTGCGCGGCACGGTATCCAAGGGCTTTCGCGCGCCCAGCGTGCAGCAGCAGTTCTTCAGCCAGGTGTCGACCAACCTCAATGCCAACGGCGTGCTGACCGACACCATCACCGCGCGCCAGGGCAGCCCGGCAGCACTGGCCTTCGGCATCAAGCCGCTGAAGGAAGAGTCGTCGAACAACTACTCGCTGGGCTTCGTCTGGAAGCCGAGCCAGCAATTCTCGCTGACCGCCGACCTGTACCAGATCAGCATCGACGATCGCATCGTGTTCTCCAGCGCCATCGGCCCGGAAGCCGGCAGCGAAAACTGCACCGATCCGACTGTCTGCCCGATCGCCTTGCTGCTGCGCCCGCTCAATGTCGGCCAGGCTACGTTCTTCACCAACGCCGTCGACACCAAGACCCGCGGCCTGGACATCGTCGGCGAATACGTGACCGAGCTGCAGAGCGGCGCACGCCTGGGCTTCTCCGCCGCACTCGATTTCAACAAGACCGAGGTGCTGCGCGTCAACTCGCCGTCGTCGGTACTGCCGTCCTCGGTGCTGTTCGCGCGCGAGCAGGTCACCCTGATCGAGGAAGGCCAGCCGCGCCAGCGCGTCACCCTGGGCACCAACTTCCACACCGGTCCCTGGCATACCGACCTGGCATTCAACTACTACGGCTCGGTTTCCGGCGAAGGCTTCACCCCGGGCCTGAAGCAGAAGTGGGGCGGCAAATGGCTGACCGACCTGTCGGTGAGCTACAACGTCACCGACGATCTGCGCCTGACCCTGGGCGGCAACAATATTTTCGACGTCTATCCGGACAAGTGGGAATCGACCGGGCCTGACCAGAATCCGTTTCCCTACCTCGGCTTCAAGTACGGCTGGGAAACACTGCCGTTCGGCCTGAACGGCGGGTATTACTATGCGCGGGTGGCGTATCGCTTCTGAGTGGGGTCGGCGGTTGCCTTCTTTTTGAAGGCAAGAGCAACGGTATTGCTCTTTTGAACTGAGGTGGTTTTTGTTGCGTTGACCGGTGGAAAACATCGTGAAGCAAAAGCAGAAACAACAGCGTATCGCACGCCTGCGGCGCGCTCGTTACTTATCTTTGTGTGGAGAAGATAAGTAACCAACAGAAAACCAGCCCAGATGCCGCGGTTTTGGGCCTTCCATGGCCAAAAACTGCGCGAGGCACTACGGCGGTCCGCACACAGGACATCCTGTCCTGCGTGCGGACTCGCGGCCATCCCTGGCCGGGACACTTCGGGCTTTTCCCTGCGTGCCTCGCCGCGACATATGGGGCCCCGGGGAAGCGACGCGCCTCCTGCGCGCAGAAGCAACGGCAACAACATGGCCCGTGTTGGCACTATTCTCTAAGTTGAAATTTCGTAATTTATTTCAATGCTCGCGCGACCACGGCACATTTTCGTAGGGTGCGATGAGTGCAGCGAATTGCACCGCAAGGTATCTGCCGGCGCATATCGCAACGACCATTCGGCGCAATTCGCTGCGCTCATCGGCGCCCTACGGGGTGCGCCTCGCTTTGGCCGGGTGTGCTGGTGGCATTCGCCGCTGCGGCCAACCGGCGTTCGCCATTTCACCGATTTTTTACATCCAACCACCGCTGTCTCAGCCGTTCATGTTGCGGACACGAAAACCCCGTTCGGCTGGGTTAGAGTGCGCCGCGTGCCGTGTCTTTACGGCCCTGCGGTGGATGGGGATGTTCGATCGCGAACCGCCGCAACGTTGTTTCTTCATCGCCCGTAGGGGGCGGTGCCATCGTTTATTGAGGAGAAACCGATGATCCGTTTTGCTCGCCCGCTGCTGATCGCTACCGCCGTGCTGTCCCTGGCTGCCTGCCAGAAGGAATCCGAGCCGGCCAAGCCCGCCACCACGCCGGCTCCGGCGACTGCGCCGGCTACGCCGCCGCCGGCCGCTGCTCCCGCTGCCACCCCGCCTCCGGCTGCTGCCGCACCGGCAACTGCCGATTCGGTCGGCGTACCGGAATGCGACAACTACATCACCAAGTACGTCGCGTGCGTCAGCGGCAAGGTGCCCGAAGCCTCGCGCGCCCAGTTGCAGGCCAGCCTCGACCAGATGCGCGCCGCGTGGAAGCAGGCTGCCGCTACGACCGATGGCAAGGCCAGCCTGGCCCAGGCCTGCGCCGCCGCCAGCGATGCCGCCAAGACCTCGATGCAGGCATTTGGTTGCACCGACTTCTGATCGCCGCCATACCGGTCAGAAGTCTCGAAAACCCCGGCGCAAGCCGGGGTTTTTTATGGCGCGCCGCATCGGCGACAGCGCCCCGCGCAATGGCAGTACCCGTAGGGTGCGATGAGCCGCCGACGAATTACGCCGCAAGGTCCGAGGGCCGCCTGTCGCAGAATTCCCACGGCGCAATTCGCAATGCTGATGCGCCCTGCGCTGCACTGGTAGCGCCGATGATGCCGAGTGCGACAGCCTGGGCGTCTAGCCCTGCACCGCTGCCGGATTGAACGCAATACCCAGCTTCAATTTCTCGACGGCCTGCTTGAACCGCTCGCTAGCCACGAAGACATAGCATTTCAGTTCATGCTGCTCGCGCGCGAGCAGAAAGTCTTCGTCCAGATCGCTGCGGATGAAATTCGACTGGAAGCGTCCAGCACCTTCGCCCAGGCCGGAGCTGGGATAGTCGAGCAGATGCCGGCGCTGCAGCAATCGCGCCACGAAAAATTCGTGCGGTGTTTCCTCGCAGATCACGCTGCAGGGATGGAACTCCACTTCATTCTTGAGCAGTTCGCCCATGACATGCACGAATTTCGGCGAGAACAGCGGCACGCCGCCAAAGGAAGGCAGATAGTCGAGCGCAGCCAGGCTGGCCGCTTTCACGCCGTCCTGCAATTGCCCGACCAGCGGAGGCACGAATGGCGTGCCCGGCGGGTCGTTGCCGACGACGAAGAATTCCTCGATGCGGTCGAATACCTTGCCCGCCTTGAAAACGACGTTGTGTGCCGAGCTTTTGACCTTGGCGCGCAGGTAATGGACCGTCACGGCCATACCTTCCGCCCTGCATTGAGTTCGCGCCGCGAAGTCTTCGCAATATCCATAAGTTCCTTCTGCAGCCGCTGCGCATCCCATTTGTTGGTCTTGGCCTGGCGCTGTACGTCGTCGAGAACGTTCTGCATGTAGTCGTCGTATTTGTTGTGATGGCAATCGCCCAGGCGAAAGTACGAATGCCGTGTCTTGGTGCCTGCACCGCCCGCCTTGCGTGGCAGATACATCATGTTGTGTGCCGCGTTGATATTCAGTCCCGACGACTGGAATACCGGGTGGTCCTTCAGATGGTACGGAATGATGTGGTGACGCTCCATCCCCTTCTTGGCCTTCATCCAGGAGGGATAGGAAGCCTTGGGACAGCGCGCCAAGCCCCAGGGATCGATCCAGCCCTGGGCGTTCGGTGCGTACTGATAGGTATTGGAACCACCCCAGACACTGATCGGATCCTGGCTGACGAATCGGCCGATATCGGGATCGTAGTAGCGGAAACGGTTGTAGTGCAGGCCGGTTTCTGCGTCGAAATATTGCCCTTCGAATCGGATGGGCTGGTGCACGGGCTCGCCTTGCAATGCAACGGCAGCGGCGGGCTCGAGATATTCGACGACGAGCGTATTGCCCCAGGCGCGATAGTTCGCCCGCCAGCTGATGCTGCCGTCGGACTCGGTCAGTTCGCGCGGTGCGCCAATCTGGTCGGTGTGGAAATAGCGCACACGTGCAGGCCGGTCGGGCCGTGCTGCTGCGTCGACGGCAAGCGATTCCAACTGCGCAACCGGCACGGAACTGTCAGGCTCGTACAGATAGGTCAGGCAGCGGTCGCCGCGCGTTTCCTGCAACAGGTGATTGCCGTCCCAGCAGAAATGCGTCAGGCCGAAACTGTCGCGCTTCCAGCAACGCCGGCCGAAGGCGTCGTAGCCGTAACTGACCTGCTGCGCCACGCCGTTGCGCTCGATCTGCACGGCTTCGAGCTGGTGTTCCGGATCGTAGTCCAGACGCAGCCGGGTATGCCCGCCGACGCGCTTCTCGACCAGATTGCCGTGCGTGTCGTATACGAACCGCTTGTCTTCGTAGGCGGCGAGGCGATTGCCGCGCACGACCTGGCCGGCAGCTTCGACCAGGTTGTGCGCCGGATCGAAAGCAAAGCGTTCGGCATTGGCGCGGGTTACCCGGCCGATGGCGTCGTAGCTGTAGCTGACCTGGCCAAAGCGTTGGTCGCTCATCGCCTGCAGGTTACCCGCACGATCGTAGACGTAGCGCCTGGCGATGTTTTCCGGCGCGCTCACGCCGTTCTTGCGCGCGCGCTGACCAATGCGCCGGCCCATCGCGTCGTAGTCGAAATAGCTAGTCAGTGCGCCCTGGCTGCGCACGGTTTCGCGCTGCATGACGTCGCGCTCGATCTCGCTGATCAGCGTGCCGTCCAGCTCGATGCGATGCAGGTAGCCTGGGCCGTAGTAGTGCTGCGTAACGCGGCGGCCGTCCGGCAGCGTGCTCTCAATGCGGTTGTCGAGGGCATCGTAGCGATGCTCTATGGTCTGGCTGCGGCCGAGACTTTGCGTGGTTTCGCCGACCAGCCGCCCCAGCTCGTCGTAAGCAAGATGGACATGGCCGCTGCCGTTGATGGCCGAAAGCACGCGTCCGACCGCGTCGTAGGTGTACTTGCTCGTCGCGACGCGCTTGTCGCGTGCGCGTCCGGTGATCTTCTCGATCACGTTGCCGGCCGGGTCGCGCAGATACTGCGTGCGCAGCAATTCGGGAATGCTGTCATCGGCCAGGTTCACGCCCGGGCCGGGCTGCAGTCCGAGATCCCGCCGTTCCAGCAGTGCACCGGCTGCGTCGTAGCGATACAGGGTGACGCGACCGTCGAATCCTTGCTCGCCGATCAGGTTGTCGTTGACGTCGTAGGCGAAGCGGAAAAACGCCCCGTTCTCGTCGGTGAGCACGACCAGGCGCCGCGCCACGTCGTATTGGTAGCTGAAACGGTGCCCCAAGCTGTCGGTGCGCGTTACGGGAAGGCCGTCGGGCGCCAGCTCCCAGCGGGTAACCTGTCCGCCGGTATCGGTGGTCGCAACCATCCGGCCGGCCGCATCGTAGGCATACGATTCGCGCGAACCGTCCGGATAAACGATCTGCTGCAGCCTGCGGTTCTGGTCGTAGACGTATTCGGTACGCCCGCCGTCGGCATGCTCGATGGAAACTGGATTGCCGTAGTCGTCCCAGCCATAACGCGTCGCATGACCGACGCAATCGGTATGCGCAAGCAACAGGCCGCGGTTGTCGTATTCGAGCTTCTGCCGGCCGCCATGCGCATCGACCAGGCGCACCAGCAGGCCGCGCTCGTCGTGGTTGTAGGCGGTTACATGGCCCAGCGCATTGGTCTCGCGAATGAGATTGCCGGCAGCGTCGTAGGCGTAGCGCGTCACTGCGCCGTTCGGGTCGGTGATGGCGGTCGGCAAAGCCCAGCGTTCGTCGAACTGGAACTGCGTGCGCGCGCCGCTCGCATCGACGATGGCAGCGACATTGCCTTCGGCGTCGTAGTGATATCGCGTCGCTTTGCCCGCAGGATCGGTGACCCGCGTCGGCTTGCTCCAGGCGTTGACTTCGACCCTTGTGTGGCCGCCCGCCGGATTGATCACGCCGATCAGGTCGGCGTCGGCGTTGAAGCGATAGCGGGTCTGGCGGCCCAGGCTGTCGCTGACGATGGTTTCGCCGGCCAGGTAAGTGAACTGCCAGGCATCGCCGAGATTGCTGGTATGGCGTATGACCTTTCCGGCCGGGCTGTACTGGTCGTACTCATAGCGCGCGACGACGGCGCCGGGGACGGAATGTTCCACCAGAATGTGATTGTTATAAATGTACTCTCTGCGCACGGCACCGCCACCGCCACGCACGCGCACCAGATCGCCCTCGGCGCTGTACTCGTAGCCTGCCAGCATCTCGATCCGCTCTCGCGGCCAGCTGCCGTTAGCCAGGGGCTCGCCGCGCAGCAGCGCGACGGCGCGCAGGCGTGGCGCAAACGCATCGGCGGCAACGGCCAGGTTCTCGAAATGCAGGCCGAGTACGCGGCCGGCCGCGTCGAATACCTGCGCCGGCAGCCCGCTGCCGTCGTAGATCAACCGGACACGGTTGCCGTTGCGATCCTCGATTGCAACCAGGGGCAGATAGCTGGCGCGCTCGCCCAGCGGATCCCCGGCATCCAGTTCCAGCGGCGCAAATATCTGGTGCGTAGCACCGTCGCTGGAGCTGACGCGAAAGCGGCCGTTTGCCTCGCGCGCCAGCAGGATTTCTTCGTAGCGATCGAATTCCTGTTCGCCGATTTCCGGTTCCGGCAATTCGATCTCGCGCCCCTGTTCGTCGACCAGAACAAGGCCATCGCGCCGACGCAGCAGACGCACCGACAACGGCAGCGACCAGCCCTGCCCCAGCCAGCCGTTGCCGATCTGGTCGGAAAAATAGCTGCGCTGCCAGGGCAGCGCCATCGGCGCCGGCAGATTGAAGTCGAGATCGTCGGCGCCGTCGAGAAATTTGACGCCGAGGATGGGGTTTACCGGCCGCAGCACGCAGGTCTTCGAGGTGCAGGTCTTGGCCTTCTTGCCCTTGCCCTTGACCCCGCCCCCCGCATCGCTGCCCGCCTTCTTGGCGGCCTTCTTGCCCGCCGCCTCGGCGCCTTCCTTGGCGGCTTTTTCGGCGGCTTCTTTTGCGGCCTTTTCAGCCAGCTCCGCGGCCGCCTTCTTGGCCAGCGCTTCCGCGCCTTCCTTGGCGGTGGCCTTGATAGCCTGCTTGCCCACCGCCACGGCGGCCTTGCCGGCCTTCATCGCCGCACCGCCGCCGGGAATCAGGTTGGCTGCGGCCGAGGCGCCGGAAATGGCGGCGTTGACGTAGTCGCCTTCGGCGGCGTAGATCGCCGCATTGGCGCCGTCGGCGACGATGCCGATCACGGGTACGGCACCGAGAATGTCCAGGCCTGTGTGGACGACGTCGCCCCACTTGCTCCACCAGCTTTTCTTCTCCGGCGGGTTGCCGCTGCCGGCCGGCGTGCTCTGGGGCAACATCGGCTCGGTGGTGAGTTTGCCTATCGTATTGCCTACGGCCATGGCGTTTCCGCTCCGAGGATAGAACTACCCTGTCCGTGCCCCTTGTGCCTGCCTGTGCAGGCCACGAACGCTTTCCACCTTTGCATCATTCAATCTGTTTATCTTGAAACTCTGTCCGCGAGCGCCGCGCACGGCGGCGACATGCCTGTCAGCGTGCGTTGCGATTGCGATAGGCCTGCCACTCGCGCTCGCTGGCGAAGCCTTCGCGCAGGTTGCAGACCACCAGCGTGACCTGATTGTGCGGATCGTGTGCGGCATCGACGTGACCCCAGTCGCGGCTCAGCGGCAGCGCACAGCCATGGCGGCGCTCGAACCACTCGCGCAACGCCTTGGTATGCGGCCCTTCGGGGCGGCTCTGCGCGCCGTCCATCAGGTTCCACGGTGCGATCTGCCACTTCGCCATCGGCCCGTCGGCACCGTCGAAGGTGACGATGAGCACGGTCTTTTCGGGCTTCTTGCCGCCGTCGGCATCGAATACGCGGCGCCAGGCCACGGGCGCGCCGTCGAAGAACAGCCATTGCTCCCATTCGCCCGGCTGGGCCAGCAGCTCGGCATGGCGCATGCCGGGCCGCAATACCAGGTCGGCCTGTACTTGGAATGTTCCGTCGTCGCGCAGGCTCATGGCGGCGGCTACGGTCCCAGGCCGATGGGCGGGCCGTCCTTCTTCAATGCCTTCTTGAAGTTGGACAGGAAGAACTGGGTACCGCCGCCGCTGCCGAAGCCCTTGCTTGGGTCTTGCGCCAGTGCCTGGCCGGTGGCGACACAAGTATCTTTCTTGACAATGTATTTCTGGTACTGCGGCCGGTAGCCGCGCTTCGGGTTGGGCAGTACCTGCAGGCTCTGGAACAGCTTGGATTTGCTGCCGCCCGAAGCAGCCAGGGTCTTGGCATCGAAATGGAAGCCCGACGGACCCGGCCAGCCGCCGTAGATCACCGTGCCCTTCTTCAGCACGGTATTGGTCCAGACGTCGCGGCCCGGGTAGTCGCCATGACCTTGCCATTGCCGCGCCCAGGCGGCGGGATTGACGCCGTCGCAGGGATCTTTGCCGCACTTGCTGCGCTTGAGGCCGTACGGATCGATCCAAGCGCCGGGATTGGGGGCGTATTCGTAGTTGTTCTCGCCGCCGAGCAGATTGACCGGATCCTGCGTGACGAAGCGGCCGATGTCCGGATCGTAGTAGCGGAAGCGGTTGTAGTGCAGGCCGGTTTCGCTGTCGTAGTACTGGCCCTGGTAGCGCAGCGGCTGGTGCACGGCTTCGCCACCCGGCGCAGCCTCGGCCATGAACACTTCCACCAGCGCGGTATTGCCCCAGGCCTTGTAGCTGGCGCGCCAGCGGATGGCACCGTCGCCGTCGCTGAGTTCGTGCGGCGTGCCGGCCTGGTCGTTGTGGTAGTAGCGAATGTGGGTACTGTCATGCTGCGGCGCCGGGGCCGTCACGCTTTCGACCTGGGCCAGCGGTGCGAAGCTGTCCTGTTCGTAGAGGTAGGTCAGCGTGCGTGCGCCGCGGCTTTCGCACAGCAGGCGGTTGCCAGCCCAGCAGAACGTGGTCAGGCCGAACGCATCCTGCTTCCAGGCGCGGCGGCCCAGCGCGTCGTAGCCGTAGCGGGTTTCCTGCGTCACGCCAGCGCGGCTGACGCGGGCGCAGGCGAGCTGGTGCTCGGCGTCGTAGTCCAGCAGCAGCGCGGTATGGCCGCCGATCTTCTTCTCGACCAGGTCGCCGTGGGTGTCGTAGCGGTACTGGCGGTCTTCGAACGCGGCGATGCGGTTGCCCGGCACGCGGCTGCCGTCGACGCTGATGTTGTGCGCCGGGTCGAAGCGGAAGCGTTCCTGGTTGGCCCGGATCAGTCGCGACAGCGGGTCGTACTCGAAATGCGTGCTGCCGAAGCGCTTGTCCTGCAGGCCGGTGATATTGCCGATGCGGTCGTAGTGATACTGGCGCGCAACCGGTTCCTCGGCGCTGTGACTGGCCTTCCGCGCGCGGCTAGCGCTGAGACGGCCCGCGGCGTCGTAGTCGTAGAAGCTGGTCAGCTGGCCCTGGCTGCGTACGGTTTCGCGCTGCAGCGCATCGCGTTCGATGGTGCTGACCACCTCGCCGTCGAGCAGGATCTGGTGCAGTTCGCTGGCGTGATAGCGCTGCTGCAGCGTGCGCCCGTCGGGCAGCGTGGTTTCGACGCAGTTACCCAGCACATCGTAGACATGTTGCAAGGTGTACTGGCGTCCCTGCACCAGGCTGGACTCCTGCACCAGCTGGCCGGCTTCGTCATAGGCCAGGCCGACGCGGCCGCCGCCGCTGACCGCTTCGGTCAGGCGGCCGACCGCATCGTAGGCGTAGCGCACGCGCTGGGCACGGTTGTCGCGGCCGGTCACTTTCTCGATCAGGCGGCCGTTGCCGTCGCGCAGGTAGCGCGTCAGCAGGGTTTCGGGCGTGTCGTCGGCCGGTATCGCCACCGCCGGGCCAGGACGCAAGCCCAGTTCGCGCCGCTGCGCCACGCGGCCGACGGCGTCGTAGGCATAGGCCGTGACGCGGCCGTCGAAGCCCTGCTCGGCGACCAGGTTGTCCAGCGCATCGTAGGCGAAGCGGTAGTGCGCGCCGTTCGGGTCGGTCAGCACGACCAGGCGCCGCGCCAGGTCGTACTGGTAGCTCATGCGCTGGCCCAGCGCATCGATGCGTGCCTGCGGCAGGCCGTCTGCGCATAATTCCCATTGTTGCCGCGCACCGTTGGCATCGGTCTCGGCAATCACCCGGCCCAGGTGGTCGTAGTCGAAGCGTTCGGTCGCGCCGTCGGGATAAGTGGCCTGATGCAGGTTGCCGCGCAGGTCGTGGCGGTATTCGGTCACCGCGCCCAGTGCATCGGTGATCGAACTCAGGTGGCCGTGCGCATCCCAGCCATAGCGCGTGGTATTGCCGCTGCAGTCGGTGGCGCTGAGCAGCAGGCCGCGGCTGTCGTAGGCGTAGCGGCGAATGCCACCGGCCGGATCGGCGATGCGCACAACCAGGCCGCGAGCGTCATGGTTGTACTGGGTGGCGCGGCCGAGCGCGTCGGTCTGGCGGATCAGGTTGCCGGCGGCGTCGTAGTCGTAGCGCACGCTGGCGCCGTTCGCATCGGTGATGATGCTGGGCAGGCGCCAGCGTTCGTCGTAATGCAGTTCGATGCGCACGCCGCCTTCGACCACGCTGACTACGTTGCCCGCATCGTCGTAGTGGTAGCGCGAGACTCCACCGGCCGCGTCGACGACCTGGGAGATCCTGCCATAGGCATCCAGCTCGAAGCGGGTTTCGCCGCCGTCGGGGTCGACCAGCGATACCAGTTCTTCGTCGGCATTGAAGCGATAGCGCGTGACGCGCTGCAGCGGGTCGGTGACGACGGTTTCGCCGCCCAGGTAGGCAAACTGCCAGCTCTGGCCGAGGCTGGTGGTGTGGCGTATCACGCGGCCGCTGCGGTCGTAGCGGTCGTATTCGTAGCTCGCGGACAGGCCGCCGGGCTGGCTATGCTCGATCAGCAGGTGCGCGCGATAGCGGAACTCGCGCGTCAGCTCGCCCTGGCCGTTGCGCACGCTGCTCAGGTCACCGTCGCTGTCGTAGGCATACGACACCAGGGTTTCGATCTGCTCTGCGCCCCAGTTGCCGTCGCTGCGCGCATCGCCGTGCAATTGCACGACACGGGTCAGGCGCACGAACGGTACGGCGGTAGTGCCGCCGGGCACTGCATCGAACTGCAGGCCGAGCAGGCGGCCGGCGGAATCCTCGATCAGCCGCGGATAGCCCTGCTCGTCGTAGCAGATGCGTACGCGATTGCCGTTGCGGTCTTCCAGCGCGACCAGCGGCAGGTAGTTCGAGCGCGAACCGTCGGTATCGCCGCCGTCCAGGCCCAGCGGCGCGAAGATCTGGTGCAGGCCGCCGTCGGGCGCACTCAGGCGGTAGCGTCCGTTCGCCTCGCGCGACAGCAGCACGTCTTCGTAGCGATTGTGTTCGACTTCGCCGGGCTCCAGCTCCGGCAGTTCGATCTCGCGGCCTTGTTCGTCGATCAGGACCAGGGCGTCCTGCCGGCGCAGCAGGCGCACGGACAGCGGCAGTGCCCAGCCCTGGCCCAGCCAGCCGTTGCCGAGCTGGTCGGAGAAATAGCTGCGCTGCCAGGGCAGCGGCAGTGGCGCGGGTAGGCTGAAATCGAGTTCTTCCTCGCCGCTGAGGAATTTGATGCCGAGCACCGGATTGACCGGCTTGCCCACGCCGAATTTGGTTTTGCAGGGCTTGGTCTTCTTGCCCTTGCCTTTGACGCCGCCGCCCTTGTTGCTGCCGGCTTTCTTGGCGGCCTTTTTTCCGGCGGCTTCGGCCGCTTCCTTCTTGGCAGCCTTTTCGGCGGCTTCTTTCGCGGCTTTTTCCGCCAGTTCCTTGGCCGCCTTCTTGGCCAGCGCTTCCGCGCCTTCCTTGGCCGTGGCCTTGATGGCCTGCTTGCCCACCGCCACGGCAGCCTTGCCGGCCTTCATCGCCGCGCCACCGCCCGGGATCAGGTTGGCTGCGGCCGAGGCGCCGGAAATGGCGGCGTTGACGTAGTCACCTTCCGCCGCATAGATCGCCGCGTTGGCGCCGTCGGCAACGATGCCGATGACGGGTACGGCACCGAGGATGTCCAGGCCGGTGTGGACGACGTCGCCCCACTTGCTCCACCAGCTTTTCTTCTCGGGAGGATTGGCACTGCCGGCGGGCGTGCTTTCCCGCATTTTCGGTTCGGCGTTGAGTTTGCCTATCGTATTCCCTACGGCCATGATCGCTTCCGCTCAGACAACTGCACCATTGCGTGTTCGTTTCCCAGGGCTGTTCACGCCGGCGACGAATACGAATTCACGTGTTTATTAGTTTATTTGCAGTGGTTTGTCGGGCTGTTGCCCGCGCGCAAGCATGCGTTCGCGTTCCTGGTCGCGCGTCGGCGGCGGCCAGGCCACGCCCTTGGCGACGATGCGTTCGCGGATTTCCAGCATCTTCAGCTGGGCCGGCGAACCGGCCTGCTGGCGCTCGATCTGGAATTTCAGCTGGCCGGCGAAGGACACGCCGTTGACGTTGACGAAGTTCGGATTGGCGCCGCGGTCGAGCAGGTAGACGGTCTGGTCCAGCTGCATGCGCATGAGGCTGCGCATCAGCGCGGTATTGCCCAGCGTGTCGGTCTTGTCGATGCTCGCGCCGCGGTCGAGCAGCAGCTTGAGCGTGTCGAAAGTGTGTTCGTGGGTGACGTCGAACAGGATGGGCGTACTGCCTTCGACCGTATCCGGGCTGACGCCGCCATCGAGCAGTGCCTTGACGTAGAGCGGGCTCTTGGCCTGCAGCGATACGCCAAGCACGCTGCCCAGGTCTTTCACCGGACGCAGCGGGTCGGCACCGGCCTTGACCAGGTGGGTGATGATTTCCAGCTGCTTGGGCTTTTCGCCGAAGGCCTGGCTCAGGGCAAAGAACAGCACGGTCATGTCTTCTGCACCGGGCTTGTTCAAGTCGACCGTGCGCGCCAGCTCGTCGACTTCGGCCACGTCGCCGTGTTCGATCGCCTGGGCCAGGGTCAGGGTGGGACCGCTGAAGAATTTTTCTGCCGGTTGGGTCTTCATGCCTGCACTTTCCAATGTCCAGAGCGACAGTATTGCCGCCATCGCCACGCACCAACGTCGCACCGCCGACCACGACGGCACGACTAGCCTCCGCCAGCCGCGCTGATGATGGCCACGTCTTCGTCTTTCTGTTTTTCGATGCCGTCGATGACCTGGTCCATGCCGTGGCGCGAGACCGGGTTGCCATGGCCTTCCAGCGGAAACTTGTTGCCGACCGCATCGGGCATGGCTGCGCTGAGGCCGAGCTTGGCCAGGCCGCCGGCGAGTGCGCCGATGGCCGCGCCGAACGGTCCGCCGAAGGCCGCACCGATGGCCGCACCTGCGCCGGCACCGGCCAGGGTGCCCTTCCAGCCTTGCTGCTGGATGCCGGTCAGCACTTCGTTGGCAACCTGGTAGGCGGTGACGTTCTCGGTCGTGGGCACATGGTTGGTGCCGCCGTAGCGGCCCACCGTATTCGAGTTGAGGCCGGCGGAATTGAAGGTCCAGGCCGGCGCACCGCTGGCGCGCGACGCGGCCGAGGCCATGCCGCCACCGAGCGAGTGACCGACGATGTCGACCGACTGGCCCGAGTTGCCCACGGCCGAACCGATGTTCACGGCGCGGTCGTAGTACGGCGAATTCATGTTCAAGCCCTGGGCGAAGTTGTTCTTCCAGTCCGTCATGCTGGACGGGTTGGTGCCCTGGAACACCACCGAGGGTTTCATGCTGTTGCCGAATACGGCCGGATCGGGCTCGTACATGCCGGCGCGGAAGCTCGGCGTACCCTTGATCGACATGTCATCGGGAGTCAGGCCGTATTTGGCCAGCGCTTCCTTGTTGTTGCTGATGTCGGTCCAGCCTTCCGGCGCCGGCTTGCTCGGGTCGTAGATGTGCTGGGCCAGCTTGGCCTTTTCCACACCGACGTTGTTGCGTTCCAGGCGTTCCGCCGCGGCGCGTACCTTGGGATCGCTGCTCTGCTTGCCCTGTTCGATCAGGCGGCGGCGTTCTTCCCAGCGTTCCTTCTTGCTGAGGTTCTTGCCCGGCGGCTTGTTGAAGTTGCCGTTCATGTAGAACATTTCGCCGTTGCGCACGACCCATTTCTGGCCGATGCGCGTATCCGGCGAATGCATCATCGGCCAGCAGTCGGCGCCGACCGTGCGGCTGACCACGCCCTTGTTGATGCCGGCCTGGTCGCCGATGGTGCGCGGTGCCTTGCTCGCGTCATAGACGAAGGCCGGCTTCTTGTTCAGCCGCACCGAGGTGATCACGTTCTTGGACATGCCCAGGTCGGACGTGACCGGATACGGCACCGGCGTCGGCGAGCCCGGGGTCAGGCAGAAATCGGGCGCCAGGAATACAATGCGCCATTTTCCATCTTTTCGCGCGGCAAGATTGTCAGCCATGGGCGGGTCCGGCGGCTTGCGTCATCAGGCTGGGCGGCAGCGGCACGAATTCGCGCGTTGCCGGATCGGGGTTCATGCGCGCGGCCAGCTGGCGCTGGTGTTCGCGGTCGTCGGCGGCGATGTAGCGCAGCTGCACTTCCATCAGGTCCAGCTCTTCGGCCAGGGCCAAGCGGTAGGTGCAGTACACGCGGCGTGCATTGACGTCGACGACGATGGTGTCGAGGGTCAGGTCGCGCGTGAGGCCTACGCCGCTGGCCAGGCCGGCCAGGGCGAACACGCTTTCCACCGGCACCTGCAGATAGATGCCCTGGCCGGGTACGTCGCGCGCCGGCACGAAGTTCTGCAGCGCGATGGGCACGCTGCTCAGCGGCTTGGGATGCGGGAACTGCAGCACGGTCGGTGCACCGTTCCAGAAGTCCATGCGGAAATCGCGCGGCAGCAGCGGATGGCGTTCTTCCTGCCAGGCGGCATCGGCGGTGCCGCCGAATTCCAGCCGGCCGCGCCAGCCGCGGCCGATGAAGCCGAAGCCGGTGGCGGGCAGTGCGTCGCTGATGCCGCGCAGGCGGTGCTCGGCCGACTCGATCTGCGGCGCCGGCAAGGTGTCGCCCTTGTACTCACGCAGGAACTCGGCCGGATACCAGCCCATACCGACATTGTTGAAGCCGGCGGCGAATTCCTTGTCGCCAAACTCGATCAGGCCGCCGCTGGCCAGTTCGTAGCGCAGGTCGAGCAACGCGATCGGTGCGGGCTCGGTCAGGCTCCAGCCCATCACGCCGCGCTTCCACCAGCGGGGCCCGCTGACCAGTACGGCAGTGGTGCGGTCGTAGACACGCACGGCCGCACCGAACGCCGGCTCGGGCTTGTCGCCCGGCGCAAAGGCCGTGCCGTTGACGATGACGTCCAGGCGCGGCTTGTACGGCGACAGATCGCTTTCCGTGCGCACGCTGCTGCGGGCCGGCTCGGCATAGTGCTCGTCGGCCATGCACAGCGGCGTCTGTTCCTTGCAGAAGGTCAGCCAGGCGGCGCCGTCTTCGGCGCGGATGTTCAGGTCGTAGCTCAGCCGCACGGCGAGGACACTGAACCCCGCGTCGTTCTGGTCCAGTGCGTCGAACAGCAAGGCCGGGAACGCGGTGTGATTGATCAGCTCCGCCATGTCAGTTGATGTCGATCAGCTTGCCGTTGACGTCGACATGCTTCTCGCCGATGACCTTGATCTTGTTGCCGCTGATCGTGATCGTGCCGTTCTTCTCCAGCACGATCATCGAATCGCCGCAGATCAGCGAAAGCTTGTCGCCCGCCTCGTACGTCGCCGAATTGCCGGCGCTGACACTGATGGTCTTGCCCACCGTCACCGCAAGCTTCACGCCGACGTTGTGCAGGTGCATCAGGCCGACATTGCTCATCCAGCCCGCGCCGACGTTGAGCGCATAGGCGCCGCCGATATTGGTCACCTGGGCCAGGCCGACATTGATCATCGAGGCCATGCCGATGGTCTCGCTCTTGTTCTGGCCGATGGTCACCGTGCGGTTCTTGCCGATGCTGACCTTCTCGTTCTTGCCGACGTCTTCGCTGCGGTTCTGGCCGATGCTGATCGTTTCGTTCTTGTCGACGGTCTCGGTACGGTTCTTGTGGATGGTGATGGTTTCGTGGCCATCGACCGTCTCGGTGCGATCCTTGTGGATAGTGATGGTTTCGAAGCCATCGACGGTCTCGGTGCGGTCGTTGTGCACCGTGATCGTTTCGTTGTGATCCACCGTCTCGGTGCGATCGTGCTTGACGTGCACGGTTTCGTCGTGGTCGATGGTCTTGGTGCGGTCGTGCCCGACCCAGTGCGTCTCGTCGTTCTCGACTTCGATGTCCTGGTTCTTCTCCGCGTGCAGCCAGACCTGTTCCTCGCCCTTCTTGTCCTCGAAGCGGAACGCGTTGGCGTTCTGCCAGGTCGCGCCCATGCTTGATCGCGTCAGGAAGCCCGACTGCGTGGCATTCGCCGGCAGGCCCCAGGGATGCGGGTTGTTGGTGTTGTAGACCCGGCCGACGATGATCGGCAG
>NZ_SNZH01000007.1 GCF_004363655.1 Tahibacter aquaticus | reverse complement strand
TAGCAAGCCGCTACAGCGACGAGAACACAAGCAGCGGTGCGATTGATCGGCTCAATCGGGGCTGAGAGAAAGAGGTGATTCTCAACAGCCTGCTAATAGGCTGAACCCAGCGTGGGAACGCCATTCCTGGGCGCGCTGCATCCATCTCGCATCAATCGCCAACTACGCTGGTACAGCAGTCAGAACGTACCGCGCAAAGTAAACCGCAGCTGGCGCGGTTCTACCGGATGGAAGTGGATATCTGCAACCGCCTCGCTTTCGCCGCGCAGGCGCGATGCGTAGAAATAGCTGATGTCGTTGCTCTTGCTGTCCAGCAGATTCAGCACTTCCGCGCTCAGCCGGAAGGCCGGCGTCAGCGCGTAGCCGATTTCGCCGTTGAGCAGGGTAGTCGAGTGCGAACGCACGCTGCCGTCCTCGATCAGCGGTGCCGGGCCGAGATAGCGATAGCGCAAACTGCCGGACCAGCGGCCATTGCCTTTTGCCTGCACACCGACCGAAGCGACACGTTCGATCGCATTGGCAATGCGCGAGCCCGCTGGATTGCCGTCGAAGCGCGCCATCGAACGCGCGTAGTCCGCATCGATGGCTAGCCAGGGCCGCGCCTGCCAGTACATCGACAATTCCAGGCCATGGCGTTGCGACGGAAAACTCGGCTCGGTCGTGCCGCCGTCGCCGGAGAACACCAGCTCTGAGCCGATCTTCAATTGCCATAGCGCCGCGCTGAGCGTGAGGTTCGGCGTCGGCGTCGTGCGCAGGCCGATTTCCGTGCCGGTGCTCGGCACCAGCAGGTTCTGCGCGAATGCGGCTTCGCCGGTGCCGGTGGGGTCGACGCGCAGCGTGGCGCCGCGTGCATCGTTGCTGTGAAAGCCGCGGCCGGCATTGAGGAACACCTGCGTGCCGGCCCAGGGGCCCAGGATCAGACTCAGCTTCGGGCTGGCGCGGCGATCCGAGGCCGATCCTGAATTTTCCACAATATTGCTATTGACGTCGGTGCGATACGCATCCCAGCGTAGCCCGGCGACGCTGCGCAGCCAGGGCGTCCACTGCGTTTCGTAGCTGGCGAATAGGCCCAGCGACTGCTCGTTCACGCGATCCAGCCGCGTCGTGCCCAGGCGTTGCCGCGCCCGGGTATGAAACAGCCCTACCGTACCGATATCGTCGATGCGCGCATCCAGGCCGACGGCAAGCGCCTGCGTGATCGCTCCGCTCGTCCAGGCCTGCACGTATTTCGCCGTGGCGCCGTAGTAGTCGCGTTCGTCGGCCTGCTCGAACTGGTCGCCGGCGACGGGATCGTCAAGAAAATAGGTGAAATTGGAAAACAGATCCAGCGAATAGCGTGTGTAGTACGCATTGACCAACAACTGGCCGCTGCCGAGTGCACCATGGTATTCGCCGGCCAGCGTATAGCGCGAAGTATCGCCGCCGAGATCAGGATCGATCTGGCCATAACGCCCGACAGCAGCGGACGCGACCGCGCGCAGCGGTATCTGGTCGCTGGATTGCCAGCGGTTGCGATACGCCGAAAACTCCGCGTGATAGCCCTGCGCCTCGTCGCCACCGCGCCATTTGCCGATCATCGAAATGCGCCGCGTGTCCTCGGGCTTTTCCCAGGCGCCGTCATACTTACCCGCGTCCAGGCCGAACATCACGCCGCGGCCGGCCGACAGTTCGTGCGAACCGGCCAGCAGCGCGCGCACATAACCATCGCTGCCCACGCCAAGCTGGTAGACAGGCTGCGGCAACCGGTCGGCATAGCGAATACGCACCGAGCCGGCCGAGGCGAAATCGCCGTCCTCGGCGTAGTACGGCCCCTTGCGATATTCGATGGTGTCGATCAGCTCGGGAATCAGTCCGTTCAGATCGTTATAGCCCTGGCCGTGGGCATGCGTGCGCAAATTGTTCGGTACGCCGTCGACGAACGCGGCCAGGTCGGTGCCGTGGTCGAGATTGAAGCCGCGCAGAAAATACTGGTTCGCCTTGCCGTCGCCGCTGTGCTGCGTGGCGATCAGGCCGGGCACCACTTCCAGCACTTCGGCCGGGCGCGAGATCGGCCGGTTCTCGATCTGCTCCTGCGTCACCACACCGGCCGAGGCCGCATCGGCCTGGGCCAGTTGATCGGGACCGATCATGCCGTAGACATGGTTAGGTGGCAGTTGCGTGGCCGGGAATCCGCTGGCGAACACCGGCCCCTGGCCTAGCCAGGCCAGAATGACCACAGCCGCAACCCAGGCCAGCCGTCCTTTCGCGTCGATTTTCATGCGTCGTCTCCTGGCAGTGCCAGCAGTACGCACGCGACCCGGCGACGGATGCAGGCCGATGTATAAATCGAGAACTATCTCTTTAGTTTCCTGCGACTGACACGGCGCCGTTAGCCTGGAGTGACGTGAAATTCGCGAAAAATGCGCTGGGAAAACGGAATTTCCCTCAGGCGCCGGCATGCATTGCATCACGCGAGATTCACAACTCCGCGATCATTTCGCTGCATCCGTCTGGCGCCCCAGCCACGTACTGCGCCAGACCGTGGTGTCATGAGAGAGGAGACCCACGGCTATCCGTCTTCCAGCCAAGGAATCTCGTCATGAGCAGGCCCGTCGTTTTCTCTGCGCCGCGTTGCGCGGCGCTCGCCGCAACCGCACTCAGTCTTATGCTGCTCGCTCCCGCCGCACTGGCGCGCCCTGTCGTCGTGCTGACCACAGGCAATGGCATCGCCATAGTCGATGACCAGACCCCCGGCTCGCCCGGCGCCGTGCTTCCCGTCAGCGGCCTGACCGTCAGCGACAACCTGGTCGCCATCGATGTGCGCCCGCAGAACAACCGCCTGTATGGCCTGGGCTACAACAACTTCACCTCCAACGTGCAGCTCTACGCCATCGAGTACCGCGCCGGCAGCGCCGTCGCCACGGCGGTAGGCCCGGCCGGCAGCTTCGTCGATGCGGCGGGTTCGCCCCTGCTGATCAACGGCCCCGCCTTCGACATCGACTTCAATCCCACCGTCGACCGCCTGCGCGTGATCACCAGCACCGGCCAGTCCTTCCGCATGAACCCGAACAATGGCGCGCTGGTCGACGGCGACCTGGGCGGCGCAGTGGGTTCGGTAGCCGGACTCAATCCCGACGGCTCGGCCAACGGTGCCGGCACGGCCTTCGATGCTGCGGCCTATACCAATAATCAGGCCAATGTCACAACGACAACCTTGTATACGATTGATTCGGCCAGCGACCGCCTGTTCATCGTCAATCCGCCCAATGCGGGCACATTGACCACGCCCTTGCCGCTGACCCTGGGCGGCAGCACGCTGGATATTTCCAGCGAGAGCGGCTTCGATATTCCATCGGGCATCAACGTCGCCGCCGGCAATGCGGCCGCAAGCGGCCTTGCCTATGCGGCGTTTACCGTAGCCGGTGTTTCCGGTCTCTATCAGCTGGAACTGTCCAGCGGCGTGACAAGCCTGGTCGGCACGCTCGGCGGCCTGAGCGTGCGCGATATCGCCGTCGCCGGCCTGCCCAGTTCTGCGCAGTCGCTCAATGTCAGCGGCAGCAGCCTGCAGCGTTTCCTGCTGCAGTCGCCCGCCAGCAGCGTCAGCGTGACGATTACCGGCGTCGCTGCCGGCGAACGCCTGGTCGGTTTCGACACGCGTCCGGCCACTGGGCAATGGATCGCGCTGGGCGTCAATGCAGCCGCCAATACGGCCACGCTATACCGGCTCGATCCGCAAACCGGCGCCGCGACGCAGCTCGGCGCCACGGCCGGCACGATTGCCTTCGTCGACGCCCTCGGCCTGCCGATAGACCTGGCCGACGGCAGCTACGGCGTCTCGTTCAACCCCTCTGTCGACCGCGTTCGCGTGGTGAGTTCCAGTGGCCTTAACTTCCGCGCCAACCCGCTCACCGGCGGCCCGGTAGACGGCGATCTCGGCGGCCCGAGCGGCAGCGTAGCCGGCACCAATCCCGACGGCCCGGTAACCATCGCCGCCATGCCCGCCGGCCTCGACGGCGCGGCCTATACCAACAATTTCGCCGGCACCACAATTACAACTTTGTATACTATTGAAGCCAGCGGTGACCGCCTGCTGATCCAGAACCCGCCCAACAGCGGCACGCAGACCTTGCCCATGAGCATCACCCTCAACGGCAGCGCCGTCGATTTCAGCGCCGCCACCGGCTTCGACATACCGCCCGGCCCGGCCGCCGCTGCCAACAACCTGCCCGTCAGCGGCCATGCCTATGTCGCGCTGACCATCGCCGGCGCTACGCGCCTGTACCGGCTGCAGCTCGACACCGGCGTGCTGAGCGATTTCGGCCCCATCGGTGCGGGCACCACCGCCAGCGCCGGACTGACGGTCGGCGATGTATTCAGCGATACACTTTTCGAGGATGGATTCGAATAGCCTGGGCGGCACGTAATTCAGGCAACCACGTAGGTTGGGGTAAGCCGTCAGGCGAACTCCAACCTACGCTGCCTGTCGCCAATCACCAGACCGATGCGCGCTTGCTGGCGTCGAGAAAAAGCGTTGCCTGGGAATCAACGCCGAACGCGTCGTACCAGGCCTGCAGATTGCGCACCACGCCGTTGACGCGATACTTCGCCGGCGAGTGATATGCCGTGTCAATCTCGCCGCGCAGCGCGCTTTCCGTCGCCTGCGTACGCCACAGCTGCGCCCAGCCCAGGAAGAAGCGCTGCTCGCCGCTGAAGCCGTCGCGCCCGGCCTTGGTATCCACGCCCTTGGCCGCCGCATACAGGCGATACGCGTCCAGCGCGACGCTGACGCCGACGAGGTCGGACAGGTTCTCGCCCAGGCTGCGGCGGCCATCGAGGTGTGCGCCGGGCAGCGGCGCGAATGCCGAATACTGCGTGGCCAGCACATCAGCCCTTGCATCGAATGCAGCGCGGGCGGCCGGCGACCACCAGTCGCGCAGGTTGCCCTTGTCGTCGAAGCGCGAGCCCTGGTCGTCGAAAGCGTGTGCCATCTCGTGGCCCAGCACCGAGCCGATCGCACCGAAATTCACCGCGCTGTCGGCGCTCGCGCTGAAGGCCGGTGCCTGCAGCAGGCCGGCGGGAAACGTCACTGCGTTGAGCTGCGGACTGAAGCTGCCGTCGACCGACTGTGGCGGCAGGTGCCAGCGATACGGCCGTCCGGGATGGGCCAGGTACTGTGCGTCCTGTTTGATCTGCGCGGCCTTCAGGCGATGCAGGTTGCCGATCGGATCGGCAGGCCGGATCTCGACCTCGGCATAGTCGCGCAGATCGTCCGGATAACCCAGGCGCAGGCGCATCGCGTCGATCTTGGCCAGCGCCGTCGTACGCGTTGCCGCGTCGAGCCAGTCCGCGCCGGCGATGCGATTGCGCAAGGCCTGCTTCAGGAACGGCGCCATCGCATCGACGGCGGCGCGATCCGCCGGGGAGAAGAACTGCGCGACGTAGCGCGCGCCGACCAGCTCCGGCAGGTTCTGGCTGACGAACTGTATGCCGCGATCCTCGCGCGAGCGGCGGGATTTCTGGCCGTTCAGCGTGGTGCCGTAGAAACCGAAGCTCGCATCCTGGAAGACCGTCGGCAGCAGATGCGCATGGTTGTGCAGCCAATGGAAGGCCAGGTAGGAACGCCAGGTGGCTACGGGCGTGGCGGCGAAAATGGCAGCACAGTCGCGGATCGCCGTATCGGTATTCAGCACCAGCGCATCGACGGCGGGATAGCCGCTGGCCTCGATGAACACCTTCCACGGAAAGCCAGGGGCGTATTTCAGCAATTCGCCGAATGACATCGGGCGATAGTTCAGTTGGCGGTCGCGCAGCTGCTGCGCATTCCACTGGGCGCCGGCCAGTTTCGTCTCCAGCGCAACGATCGTCGCAGCGTGAGCGGCACCGTCGGCGATACCGGCGCGCGCCAGGGTTTGTGCGATGTAACCGGCATAAGCGGCGCGCTGGCTCGCATACGGCTCGCCGGCTGTGTCGTAGTAGCGCTTGTGCGGCAAGCCGACGATACGGCCGCTGGCGGCCTGCTGGTCGAGATGCAGACGGCTGCGGCGCGTATCGCCCGCGTCGAGGAATACGTAGCAGGCCACAATGGTGTGCGACAGCGGATGCGCCATGCGCTGCGCCACCTGCGCGTGGCTGGCGATGGCGAGGATCGCATCCAGGTCGCCGCGCACCGGCGCCAGGCCGGCCTTGTCGATGGCGGCCACGTCGACATAGCTGCGATACAGATCGGCCAGCTTGCCGCTGCCGGGCGCCTGCATTAGATCATTGTGGACAATATCCCGTATGCGATTTTCAGTACGCAGGAACATCGCATTCATTTCACCGTACTGCGCATAGCCAGTAGGCCGCACGGTATCGCGCAACCAGCCTTCGTTGACGTAGGCGAAGAAATCGTCGCCGGGCCTGACTGTTGCACTGAGATTGGCCAGGTCGATGCCCCAGCCACCGACCGCAAGGTTTTCCGCGGCAGCGAACACGTGCCGGGTCGCGGCAGCCAGGGGCAGCAGCAAAAAGCTCGCGCAGAGTCGGCGCCGGGCAAGACCGGCGGGCAGCAATTCGGAAACTGGCATGCGTTCACTCCTGCGGACTACCTGTCCCATGCCGCACAACGCGTGCGCGCTCATCGGATGCGGGCTAATGGCAGACGGAAACGCCGTGACGCCGGCGCCTCCCGTCGAGTAGAACGTGGATGCCGTGCGGCAGCCAACGGTCGCAGGTGCGAAGCCGCCGCCCCGATGTCAGCCGCAGCCCAATCCCTGGCGGCGGTGGATCAGATCGTACGCAGCGGAAAGATTCAGTGGCGAAATGCGGATGACACCCGCTTCGCCTCAGGACAGCCCCAGCATGAAATCGTCGTGGCCGCCAGGCGCCAAGCCGCGAACCGTCGATGGCATTTCGGCAGCGGCTTCACGAGACCATCGACGCCGCGTCGATGCCGATTGCCCGACAGGCGCTACGCCTCGGCGAGAACAAGCATGTTCGCGTCCCGCGCCAGCTGCCAACGGCCGTCCGCCTGTTTGCGCAACACCGACAGCACATTGCCTCGCCGCCGCTGCGTTTCGCCGCCCTGTAGCGGCGTGGTGCGCACATCGAGCACGCTCCAGCAGCAGGCCAGGTCGCCGCTGATCGCCACATCCTGTACTTCGCCGCTGCCTTCGAAGCGATGCGTCTGCAGCAGCTGCCGCAAGCCTTTGGCGAAGGCGTCGCGGCCACGCAGGGGCTGTTCGTGGCCGGCGATCAGGAAGACGACGTCTTCGGTCATGAGTTCGAGCACGGCCGCTACGTTGCCGGCAGCGGTTTCGGCGTGCCAGCGGGCCAGAAGATCGCGGATGGCTTGTTCGTCGGGGGACATGGGGATAGCGATGGGAAGGTTAGCGGGTTGCGGGGAGGCCTCGATGTTGGGGTTCGCTTTGCTCACCGCCAACCTACACGAGGAGACCTCGATGTTGGGGTTCGCTTTGCTCACTGCCAACCTACGCGGAGAGACCTCGATGTTGGGGCTCGCTTTGCTCACCGCCAATCTACGCGCTCGTGGGCTTGGGCTTAGCGGAAGCTTGCGTTGATCTTGAGCAACGCGCCTGCCCCGGGCGAAAGCTCCGCCGCCTGCATCTGGTTGAACGGCTTGGCCGAGGTCTTCAGGTGAGTATGCAGGTCTTCGGCTTCCGCATCGACGTAGAGCAGACCGGTCACCACTTCGCCCAGGGCCTGGTGCTGCTGCACGTAGTTCATCGCGGCAATGCGGTTGCGCGGATCGTAGTCGGGATCGAGCTTGTGCAGGCGCAGGCGCGAGCCGTCGTGCTGTTCCACTTCGATGGTTTCGCCCGCAGCGTAGTCGACAGCGATTTCCTCGCGTTCGGGGATCACGTCCATGCGGTTGACGGCGTCGTTGTGGGCGCGCACGTATTCGTAGCTCTTGGTACTGCCGGCGTGGTTGTTGAAGGCGACGCAGGGGCTGATGACGTCGAGGAACGCCGCGCCGCGGTGGGCGATGGCGCCTTTGATCAGCGGTACGAGCTGGGCCTTGTCGCCGCTGAAGCTGCGGCCGACATAGGTGGCGCCCAGTTGCAGGGCCAGGCCGACCAGGTCGATCGGGCTGTCGGCGTTGACCACGCCGCGCTTGGAGGTGCTGCCCTGGTCTGCCGTCGCGGAGAACTGGCCCTTGGTCAGACCGTAGACGCCGTTGTTTTCCACAATGTAGGTCATGTTGACGCCGCGGCGTATCGCGTGCACGAACTGGCCTATGCCGATGGACGCGGAATCGCCATCGCCGGAAACGCCGAGGTAGAGCAATTCCCGATTGGCCAGGTTGGCGCCGGTCAGTACCGAGGGCATGCGGCCGTGCACGGTGTTGAAGCCGTGGGACTGGCCGAGGAAATAGTCGGGCGTCTTGCTGCTGCAGCCGATGCCGGACAGCTTGGCCAGGCGGTGCGGCTCTACGTTCAACTCCCAGCAGGCCTGGATGATGGCGGCGGAAATGGAATCGTGGCCGCAGCCGGCACACAAGGTGGATATTTTCCCTTCGTAGTCGCGCCGGGTGAAGCACAGCGCGTTCTGCGGCAAGGTGGGATGGTGCAGCTTGGGTTTGGCGATGAAGGTCATGGCGCTAGAGAATTCCTTGATTCACGGCACGCGACGTTTGTCGTCCGGCTGCCAGGTGGCGGCGAAGCCGAGGAAGCAGACACCGGTGAGCAGGCCGACCAGCTGCCAGGCGCCCATGAAGATCTCGTTGCTCACCAGTTCGGTGGCGCCGAAGTACATGCCGGCGCGGAACATCAGCATGATCACTTCGAGGATGGCGGCAACGAGTATCCAGGGCGAACGCGTCTTGACGAAAAGCACCACCGACGCGGCAATGAACAGCAGCGGGCTGAGATTGGCCAGGATGGCTACAACGGAAGAACCACCCATCAGCCTGTGACTCCGTGGTTGATGCCCTGCCCTGCCGCGGCGGTGCGCATGCGTTCGGCGATGGCGCGGGCGATGTAGCGAGCGGTGATCGGCGTGCCGTCGTAGTGCAGCACGGCAGGCACCCGGGCGGGGTCGATGTCGAATTCGTTGACGATCAGGCTACGCAGCTGCGCATCGCGGTTCTGCTCCACCACGTAGACGGCGTCGTGGGCGTCGATGAATTCGCGCACGCTGTCGGGGAACGGATAGGCGCGGATGCGCAAGATGTCCAGCGGCAGGCCGTCGCGTTCCAGCAGGGTGATGGCCTCGGCCATGGCCGGGCTGGTCGAACCGTAGTAGATCGCACCGAAGCGCGTGGCACGGCCAGCCTTGCGCAGCTGCGGCTGCGGCACCAGGCTGCGCGCGCTGTCGAACTTATGCAGCAGACGCTCCATGTTGTAGATGTAGTCGGGACCGCGTTCGGAATAGCGCGCGTACGGGTCGCGCGAAGTGCCGCGGGTGAAGTAGGCGCCCTTGTTGGGGTGTGTGCCGGGATAGGTGCGATAGGGAATGCCGTCGCCGTCCACGTCCTTGTAGCGGCCGAAATCCTTGCCGGCCTCGAGTTCTTCCGCGGTCATGACCTTGCCGCGGTCGTAAGCCCTGCTGTCGTCCCAGGCAAACGGCCTGCTCAGGCGCTGGTTCATGCCGATGTCGAGATCGGTCAGCACGAAGATCGGCGTCTGCAGGCGGTCGGCGAGGTCGAGCGCGGCGGCGGAAAAATCGAAGCATTCGGCCGGGTCTTCCGGCAGCAGCAGCACGTGCTTGGTATCGCCGTGGGAGGCGTAGGCACAAGCCAGTACATCCGACTGCTGGGTGCGTGTCGGCATGCCGGTGGACGGTCCGCCGCGCTGCACGTCGATGATGGTGACGGGAATCTCGGCGAAATAGGCCAGGCCGATGAATTCGTTCATCAGCGAAATGCCCGGGCCCGAGGTCGTGGTGAAGGCACGCGCACCGTTCCAGCCGGCGCCGACCACCATGCCGATGGAGGCGATTTCGTCTTCGGCCTGGACGATGGCGAATTTGTTCGCGCCGGTTTCCGCATCGACGCGGTACTTCATGCAGTATTTCTGGAACGCTTCGGCCAGCGACGACGACGGCGTGATCGGATACCAGGCGCAGACCGTGGCGCCGCCGTAGACGCAGCCCAGCGCCGCCGCGGTATTGCCGTCGACGAAGATGCTGTCGCCGACATTGTCAGCGCGGCGTACGCGCAGGCCCAGCGGGTAGGCCAGATTCTGCAGCACGTAGTCGCGGCCGAGGTGGAAGGCGTGCTTGTTGGCGTCGACCAGTTTTTCCTTGCCCTTATATTGTTCGGCGAGGAGGGTTTCGATGACGGCGGGTTCGATTTCCAGCAGTACCGACAGCGCGCCGATATACATGATGTTCTTGAACAGCTGGCGTTCGCGCGCGACGGTGTAGTTCTGGCTGCAGATGTCGGTGAGCGGCACGCCGATGACGTTGATGTCGTCGCGGAACCGCGAGCGCGGCAATGGCTTGGTCGAGTCGTAGAACAGATAGCCGCCGGGTTCGATTTCCTTGAGGTCGGCGTCCCAGGTCTGCGGGTTCATGGCGACCATGAGATCGACGCCGCCGCGGCGGCCAAGCCAGCCGTCCTCGTTGACGCGCACCTCGTACCAGGTGGGCAGGCCCTGGATATTCGACGGGAAGATATTGCGCGGGCTGACCGGCACGCCCATGCGCAGGATGGATTTGGCAAAAAGTTCATTCGCGGACGCGGAGCCGGAGCCGTTGACGTTGGCGAACTTGATGACGAAGTCGTTGCTGGCGGAGATCGGCGTCATGGGCGGGGCTCCGGGGTGTGGGGCTCGCCGGGGTATGGCTCGCGCGCCTGCGCATCTTGCTCCAGCCCTCTCTCCCAGGCTCGCCTGGGGGAGAGGGCGTCATGTTGCTCTCCCATCATGCCGCCTCCCTGCACGCGCCCTTGCTGCGGCAGCCAGGCCCCGCATGGGTCATCTCGATCAGGTATTTGTGCATGTCCCAGGCGCCGGTGGGGCAGCGCTCGGCACACAGGCCGCAATGCAGGCAGACGTCTTCGTCCTTGACCATCACGCGGCTGGTCTTCAATTCGCCGGAGACATACAGATCCTGCGCCAGGTTCAGGGCCGGCGCCGTCAGCTGCGTGCGCAGCTCGGCTTCTTCGGCATTCGGTGTGAAGCTGATGCAGTCCATGGGACAGATGTCGACACAGGCATCGCATTCGATGCAGACCTTGTCGGTGAATACGGTCTGTACGTCGCAGTTGAGGCAGCGCTGGGTTTCCTTCAGCGCGGTCAGCGTGTCGAAGCCCAGTTCCACTTCGACCTTGATATTGCCCAGGGTCTTTTCGCTCGGCGCCCAGGGCACTTTGTAACGGTCGTCGGGCGAGATCTCGTTGTCGTAGCTCCACTCGTGGATGCCCATCTTCTGCGACAGCAGGTGGACCATGGGCGCGGGACGCTCGCCCACGTCTTCGCCGTTGAGCAGCTTGTCGATGGAGATGGCCGCGTCATGGCCGTGGGCTACGGCCCAGATGATGTTCTTCGGGCCGAACGCCGCATCGCCGCCGAAGAAGACGTTGGCCAGGCTGGACTGGAACGTGGCCTTGTCGACGACGGGCATGTTCCATTCGTCGAAGACGATGCCGCTGTCGCGCTCTATCCAGGGAAACGCGTTTTCCTGGCCGACGGCGATCAGTACATCGTCGCAATCGACCGTGACGTCGGGCTCGCCGGTGGGTACGAGCTGGCGCCGGCCGCGTTCGTCGCGCTGGGCACGCACGCGCTCGAAGGTCATGCCGACGAGTTTGCCGCCTTCGTGCAGGAAGGCCTTGGGCACGTGGTAGTCGAGGATGGGTATGCCTTCGTGCTGGGCGTCTTCTTTTTCCCAGGGCGAGGCTTTCATTTCGTCGAAGCCGGAACGCACCAGTACCTTGACGTCGTCGCCGCCAAGGCGGCGCGCGGAACGGCAGCAGTCCATCGCGGTGTTGCCGCCGCCGAGCACGATCACGCGCCGGCCGATTTTCTCGATGTGGCCGAAGGAAACCGAGGCCAGCCAGTCGATGCCGATATGGATGTTGGCTGCAGCTTCGTGCCGGCCAGGCAAGTCGAGATCGCGCCCGCGCGGCGCGCCGCAGCCGATGAAGACCGCATCGTAGCCCTGGGCGAGCAATGATTTGAGCGAGGCGATGCGTTCGCCGGCGCGGAATTTCACGCCCAGGCCGAGGATGTAGCCGGTCTCTTCGTCGATGACCGATTCGGGCAGGCGGAAGCGCGGTATCTGCGTGCGGATGAAGCCGCCGGCCTTGGCTTCGCCGTCGAAGACGGTGACGTCGTAGCCCAGCGGCGCGAGGTCGCGCGCGACGGTCAGCGAGGCCGGACCGGCGCCGACGCAGGCGATGCGCTTGCCGTTGGGCTTGTCCGGCCGGGGCAGGCGCGCGGCGATGTCGCCCTTGTTGTCGGCGGCTACGCGCTTGAGCCGGCAGATGGCGACGGGTTCGGGCGAAGCGCCGTTGTTTTCCTCGACACGTCCGCGCCGGCAGGCCGGTTCGCAGGGCCGGTCGCAGGTGCGGCCGAGCACGCCGGGAAAGACATTCGATGTCCAGTTGACCATGTAGGCATCGGCGTAGCGCCCTGCCGCGATCAGTCGGATGTATTCGGGGACTGGCGTGTGGGCCGGACAGGCCCACTGGCAATCGACGACCTTGTGGAAATAATCGGGAACACGGATATCGGTGGGACGCACCATCACCCTCCTCGCCGCAGTCTTGCGCCGAGAGGCTCCTGGCGTGACGCAGCTGGGAGCCTCGCCTGTCGATCCGGGCCGAGTGTGCCCCGTGTCGCCGAGGAAAGAAAGGAACGCCGCGGCACAAGCGCACGGGCCGCCGCGGCCATGCCGGCGGCGGCGATTTGCGGGTAGAGTCGGGTCAGTTCAGGACCGGTCCTGCCCATGACGTTTTCGCCCGCCCCCGACTGGCTGTTGCCGCAGCCGCTGGCTACCGCCAGCGCCCTGCCTGCGCCGTTCTATACCGATGCCGATGCCGCCGCGCAGGAACGCCGGCGCGTGTTCGCCCATGGCTGGCAGCTGGTGGCACATGCCGCGCAGCTGGCGGCGCCCGGCGACCATGTGGTGGACGAGATCGGCGGCGTGCCCGTCGTGCTGCTGTGCGGCGAAGACGGCATTGTGCGCGGTTTCCACAATGTATGCAGGCACCGGGCCGGCCCGCTGGCCTGGTGCAACGGCCGCGGCGCCAAGGCCTTGCGCTGCAAGTATCACGGCTGGACCTATGCCCTTGACGGGCGCCTGCGCAGCGCGCCGGAAATGGATTCGGCCGAGGGCTTCGTTGCCGGCGAGGTACACCTGCCGGCAATCGAGGTGGCGAGCTGGCAAGGCCTGGTATTCGCCGCATTGGCCCAGGCGCCGCCGCTGCAGAAAGTGCTGCACGGCATAGACGCACGCCTGCACGGGCATGCGCTGGGCAGCTATGCGTTCAGCCATCGCCACAGCTACGAGATCGCCTGCAACTGGAAGGTCTACGTGGACAATTACCTGGAGGGCTACCACGTACCGCATATCCATCCGGCGCTGAACCGGCTGCTGGACTACCGCAGCTATCGCACCGAACTGGCCGACTGGTATTCGCTGCAATGGAGCCCGCTGGAAAACGAGGGCAATTTCTACGGCCAGGGCGATGCGCTGTACTACTTCATCTGGCCGAACATCATGCTGAATATCCTGCCCGGGCGCCTGCAGACCAATCGCGTCGTGCCACTGGCGGTGGACCGCTGCCGCGTCGATTTCGACTACTACTACCCTGCCGCGCTGGACGAGGCCGAACAGGAACGGCGCAGCCAGGACCAGCTGTTCAGCGACGAGGTGCAGCAGGAAGACGTGGCGATCTGCCTGGCTGTGCAGCAGCGGCTGGCCTCGGGTTCGTACCTGGCTGGCCGGCTATGTCCGCGGCGCGAAAGCGGCGTGCATCATTTCCACGAACTGCTGCGCCGCGCCTGGCGCGAACACGGAGCAGGCACATGAGCGGCACGGCCGCACGCCTGGGGCTGTGGACAGCAACAGCGCTGGTCGTTGGCAATATGATCGGCTCGGGCCTGTTTCTGCTGCCAAGCTCGCTGGCACCGTACGGCGCGGCGAGTGCCTTGGGCTGGGCGATCAGCGGCCTGGGCTCGCTGCTGCTGGCGGCGGTGTTTGCGCGGCTGGGACAGCTGCGGCCAGGGGCCTCGGGCGGACCGTATGCGTTTGCCCAGGCGGGCTTCGGCGATGCGGTCGGTTTCGTGGTGGCCTGGTGCTACTGGATTTCGATCTGGAGCGCGGTGCCGGCGATTGCGATTGCTCTGACCGGCTATGCCGGCAACCTGCTGCCGGCACTGACTGCCACGCCGGCGCGCGCGGCGGCATGCGCCATTGTGACTTTATGGATCTGTACCTTGTTCAACCTCGGCGGCCTGCGCACGGCCGGCGGGGTGCAGCTGCTGACGACCCTGGTCAAGGTCGCCGCACTGGTCGTGTTTGCGCTGGCGGGGCTCTTCTGGTTCGAACCGGCCGCAGTGGCTACCGCGGCACCGGCGTTCAATCCTTCCGGCCACAGCCTGGCCGAGGTAGCGTTTGCCACCTCGGCGCTGACCTTGTGGGCATTTCTCGGCCTGGAAAGCGCGACGGTGCCGGCGGGCTCGGTACACGACGCCGAACGCACGGTACCGCGGGCGACCCTGCTCGGCACGGCCATCGCCATCGTCGTGACCATCGCCGCCTGCAGTGCGGTGATGCGGCTGGTGCCGGCGGCCGAACTGGCCCATTCCAGCGCGCCCTTTGCCGACGCCGTGCGGCCGCTGTTTGGCGATGCGGCAGCGCGCGTGGTGGCGCTGGTGGCCGCCATCACCTGCCTGGGCGCACTGAACGGCTGGGTGCTGATGCTGGGCCAGCTGCCGCTGGCAGTGGCACGCGACGGGCTGTTTCCGGCAGCGTTCGGCCGGGTGGATGCGAACGGCACGCCGCGTACCGGGCTGCTGCTCGGTGCGGTGCTGTCCAGCGTACTGGTGCTGGCGAACTACCATGCCAGCCTGGTCAGCCTGTTTACCTGGTCGATTCTGCTGTCGACGGCAGCGTCGCTATTGCCGTTCCTGGTATGCGCGCTGGCCTTGTTGCGGCTGGAACGCGGGCGGCCCCTGCTGTCGCTGCTTGCGGTGCTGGCGGCGCTGTATGCGGCTTACGCACTGGCCGGTACAGGCACGCAGGCCTTGCTCTGGGGCGCCGGCCTGCTGCTGGCCGGCTTGCCTTGCTA
Source organism: Tahibacter aquaticus (assembly GCF_004363655.1). GTDB lineage: Bacteria > Pseudomonadota > Gammaproteobacteria > Xanthomonadales > Rhodanobacteraceae > Tahibacter > Tahibacter aquaticus. Next base: position 376,865 of record NZ_SNZH01000007.1, on the reverse strand, counting down.
TCTGTGGCTGCGCTGGCGCCAGCAACAGCGGTGACGGCTGGCGTTGCCGAGGCCGGCCCGGGAGACCTTGCGGCGCAATTCGCCGTGCTCATCGCACCCTACGATGGCCGCGACCGGCTTTTGTAGGGCGCGATGAGCACGGCGAATTGCGCCGTCTTTGCTACGTCTTTCGGCGCCGTCAGTACGGCCGCTGGCCGGTGAAATTTCCCGACGGGCTGTACTGGCAGACGACCAGGGTCCAGTTGGTGAATGGCGGCTGGAACGGCGAGTTGACCGTGCAGTTCCTGCTGCCGCAACCGACGCTGCTGGTCGCGCGCCAGACCATCTGGGTGTAGTGGCCGCATTGGCCGGTGCAGCCCATGGTGGCGTAGTTGTAGTTGGCGAATTCGCCGGCCCAGTTCTGCGCCGCCGCAATTTCCACATTGCTGGGAAATCCTGAAGACACCGCACCGGCATAGAGGTTTTCGCCGACGCCGGCCGCGCCGCTGTGGGCATAGTTGCAATTGTTGGCGTAGTTCTGCGCCTGCGTCGCCAGCGTGGTGCTCCAGCTCAGGTTGGCCAGGCCCGGAGAGGCTGCCGGTACGACGGTCTTGCGCGCGCAGTTGTTCAGGGCGAGATGGCTTTTCCAGTTTGCCGGCGTGGCACCGATCTCGTTCTGGAAGCCGTCGTTCATGAGGCAATCGAGAAATACCGCCTGGGCCGGCAGTGCGCACGGCGCCAGGGCAAGCAGGAGCCAATAACGTTTCATGGCAGTCACCTCCTGGGCGGATAGTAGCCGCCAGATTGCATGAAGCGTCAGTGATGAGGCGTACGCACGAGGCTGTCTGGTGGCCGGTAACGGATGGATCGGAACAGGGGTCGGACTCGTTGCATGCCGGACGCCGCAGCGCAGCAAGCCCGATAGCCCACGCCAGAGACCCATCGGCAGCACGCACTGGGCAGCCAGGACGAGCGAGCGGCTGCCGATTTGTGCGTTACAGGCCGCCCGTGCCCAACCGCCTCACCGCGGCCAGCGCCAGCTCGTCAAGGCCGGCGCCGTCGGCATCGCGGCAATGCGCCGTGATCGCCTGCAGCATGCGCGGTTCCCAGAAGCGCTTGATATGCGAGGCGATGCCGGCAATGCCCTCTTCACGGTCGGGCTCGCTGGCGAAATAGCGGGCGATGTCGTTGGCCATGCTGACCAGGCGTTCTACGTTCAAACGGTGTCTCCGGCGGCGCCGACATAGCGCTGGGGATGGGTGTATACCGCGCAGCCGCCGGGCCGGGCAAAGCCGATCAGGGTCAGGCCGCTGCTGTCGGCCAGGGCAATCGCCAGCGCGGTCGGCGCGGAGATCGCCGCGAGCAGTCCGATGCCGGCGCTGGCGGCTTTCATCGCCATCTCGTAGCTGGCGCGGCTGGTCACCACGGCGAAACCGCTGGCGCTGTCGAGCTGGCCACGCCGCAAGGCGCCGATCAATTTGTCCAGTGCGTTATGCCGGCCTACGTCTTCGCGCAGCAGCTGAATCTGCCCGTCGCAATCGGCCCAGGCCGCGGCGTGCGTGGCGCCCGTCGCAGCGGCCAGCGACTGGCGCGCCGACAGTTGCGCCAGGGCTGTGTCCAGCGCGGCCGCGGTGATGCGCAGCGTGCCGGCTACGCGCGGCGGCACGCGCAGCAGGTCTTCCAGTTCGCGGCTGCCGCAGACGCCGCAGCCGCTGCGTCCTTCCAGGCTGCGTTCGCGCCGTGCGAGCGATACGGCACGCGCCGGCGGAATGTTCAGCTGCAACACAATGCCTTCCAGCTGCCGCTGCTCGTGCAAGGCGAGCAGTTGCGCCGGTATTTCGATCAGGCCTTCGCTCAGGGCGAAGCCCAGGGCGAAATCGTGCAGGTCGGCCGGCGTCGCCAGCATCACGGCGAAGTGCTCGCCGTTGCAGACGATGGCGACCGGCACTTCCTCGGCGATACGGTCGGCGTGCTGGTCCAGGCGGCCCTGGCGCCAGCGCGCGACCGGGCGCAGTACCGCTCCGGCGGGCAGTGCATCGGCTTCGCTCATGCGACGGGCCGGCTCATGGCGCCGGTGAACGAGCCTGGCCGAGCAGGTCCAGCTGGCGCTCGGTGAAGGCCTGATGGCGGCGCTGCCAGTCCGACGGCTGCGACACCCGCGTGGCCTGTACCGCCGTGACCTTGTACTCGGGGCAGTTGGTGGCCCAGTCGGAGTTTTCCGTCGTCACCACGTTGGCGCCGGATTCGGGAAAATGAAACGTCGTATACACCACGCCGGGCTGCATGCGGTCGGAGATGCGCGCACGCAGCACCGTATCGCCGGCGCGGCTTTCCACGCCGACCCAGTCGCCCTCCTGGATGCCGCGCACGTCGGCATCGTGGGGATGCAGTTCCAGCACGTCTTCGTCATGCCACATCACATTGGGCGTACGCCGGGTCTGCGCGCCAACGTTGTACTGCGACAGGATGCGGCCGGTGGTCAGCAGCAGCGGGAAGCGCGCGTTGACCTTTTCCTCGGTGGGTACGTATTCGGTCAGCATGAACTTGCCCTTGCCGCGCACGAACTCGCCGATATGCATGGTCGGCGTACCCAGCGGATGCGCTTCGTTGCACGGCCACTGGATCGAGCCCAACTCGTCCAGCCGCTCAAAGCTCACGCCAGTGAAGGTCGGCGTCAGCGCGGCGATTTCGTCCATGATCTGCGACGGATGCGTGTAGTTCATCGGATAGCCCATGGCCTGGGCGATCAGCTGGGTGATTTCCCAGTCGGCATAGCCGGCCTTGGGTGACATGACCTTGCGCACGCGGGAGATGCGCCGTTCTGCATTGGTGAAGGTTCCCTCTTTTTCCAGAAAGGAACTGCCGGGCAGGAAGACATGGGCGAGCTTGGCCGATTCGGTCAGGAACAGATCCTGCACGACGACGCATTCCATCGCACTCATGGCCGCGGTGACATGCTGGGTGTTCGGATCGCTTTGCGCGATGTCTTCGCCTTCGATGTACAGGCCCTTGAAGCTGCCGTCGAGCGCGGCCTCGAACATGTTCGGAATGCGCAGGCCGGGCTGGTCGTGCAGCGGTACGCCCCAGGCGCGCTCGAAACTTTCGCGCACGGCCACGTCGGACACGTGCCGGTAGCCGGGGAATTCGTGCGGGAACGAGCCCATGTCGCAGGAGCCCTGCACGTTGTTCTGCCCGCGCAGCGGATTCACACCGACGCCAACACGGCCGATATTGCCCGTGGCCATGGCCAGGTTGGCGATCGCCATAACGGCGGTGGAACCCTGCGAGTGCTCGGTCACGCCCAGGCCGTAGTAGATCGCCCCGTTGCCGCCGCTGGCGTACAGCCGCGCGGCAGCGCGCACTTCGGCCGCGGGCACGCCGCTGTCGGCTTCCAGTGCTTCGGGCGAGTTCTTCGGCAGAGAAACGAAAGCGCGCCATTTGGCAAAGGCCGGACCTTCGCAACGCTCAGCGACGAAGGCTTCGTCGATCAGGTTTTCGGTCGTGATCACATGAGCGAGTGCATTGAGCACCGCGACATTGGTGCCGGGTTTCAGCTTGAGATGGAACTGCGCCTGGATATGCGGTGTGCGCACCAGGTCGATGCGGCGCGGGTCGATCACGATCAGTTTCGCGCCCTGGCGCAGGCGCTGCTTCAGGCGCGAGGCGAATACCGGATGGCCGTCGGTCGGGTTGGCGCCGATCACCAGCACTACGTCGGCGTGTTCGACCGAATCAAAATCCTGCGTACCGGCGGATTCGCCCAGGGTCTGTTTCAAGCCATAGCCGGTCGGCGAATGGCAGACGCGGGCGCAGGTGTCCACATTGTTGGTGCCGAAGCCCGCACGCACGAGCTTCTGTACCAGATAGGTTTCTTCGTTGGTGCAACGCGACGAGGTGATGCCGCCGACCGAATGCCTGCCATAGGTGGCCTGCAGGCGCTTGAACTCCGATGCGACGTGCGCGATGGCGGTTTCCCAGCTGACCGGCTGCCAGGGGTCGCTGATGCGCTGGCGGATCATCGGCGTGGTGATGCGGTCGGCATGCGTGGCATAGCCCAGCGCGAAACGGCCCTTGACGCAGGAATGGCCGTGGTTCGCTTGGCCGTCCTGGTTCGGCACCATGCGTACCAGCTCCTCGCCTTTCATCTCGGCGCGAAAGGAACAGCCGACACCGCAATAGGCACAGGTGGTCACCACGCTGTGCTCGGCCTGGCCGAGCTGGATCAGCGATTTCTCGCTCAGCGTCGCGGTCGGGCAAGCCTGTACGCAGGCGCCGCAGCTGACGCATTCGGAAGCCAGGAAGGAGTCGTTCTGGCTGGGCGATACCGTGGAACCGAAGCCGCGGCCCTGGATGGTCAGGGCGAAGGTGCCCTGCACTTCGTCGCAGGCGCGTACGCAGCGCGAGCAGACGATGCACTTGGACGGATCGAAGGTGAAATACGGATTGCTCTCGTCTTTCTTCGCGGCCAGGTGATTGGCGCCGTCGTAGCCGTAGCGCACTTCGCGCAGGCCGACCGCACCGGCCATGTCCTGCAGTTCGCAGTGGCCATTGGTGGGACAGGTAAGGCAGTCCAGCGGATGATCGGAAATATACAGTTCCATTACGCCGCGGCGCAGCTGGCCGAGCTTCTGCGTCTGGGTCTTCACCTTCATGCCGGCGGCCACCGGCGTGGTGCACGAGGCCGGATAGCCTTTGCGCCCCTCGATCTCGACCAGGCACAGGCGGCAGGAGCCGAAGGCGTCGAGCATTTCGGTGGCGCAGAGCTTGGGAATCGCCGTGCGGGCCATGGCCGCGGCGCGCATCACCGAGGTGCCTTCGGGCACGCTGACGGTCTTGCCGTCGATTTCCAGGCTGACAGTGGTGACGGCCCTGGACGCCGGTGTACCGAGATCGTTTTCGACGATGGAAAGCATGATTACCTCCGGCGCGCGCGGCGCAGGTTTTTGCCCGTTCCGTCGCGCGTCGGGCGCACACGGAAAGCGCGGGAAAGGCGGTGCTCAGGAACGCGCACGGAAATCTTCCGGATAGTGGTCCAGCGCGCTGAGCACGGGAAACGGCGCCATGCCGCCCAGTGCACAGAGCGAACCGTTGACCATGGTGTCGCACAGGTCGCGCAGCAGCACTTCGTTGCGCTCGCGCTCGATGCCGGCGCGCATCCGGTCGATCACTTCGACGCCGCGGGTGGACCCGATGCGGCAAGGCGTGCATTTGCCGCAGGATTCCACGGCGCAGAATTCCATCGCAAAGCGCGCCTGCATGGCCATGTCGACCGTGTCGTCGAAGACCACCACGCCGCCATGACCGAGCATGCCGCCGACCGCGGCGAAGGCTTCGTAGTCGATCACGGTATCGAACAGGTGTTCCGGCAGGTAGGCACCGAGCGGGCCACCGACCTGCACCGCGCGTATCGGCCGGCCGCTGGCGCTGCCGCCGCCGAAGTCGTACAGCAGTTCGCGCAAGGTGAGGCCAAACGCTTTCTCGACCAGGCCCCCGTAGCGCACGTTGCCGGCCAGCTGCAGTGGAATGCTGCCGCGGGAGCGGCCCAGGCCGTAGTCGCGGTAGAACCCGGCACCGCGGTCCAGGATCAGCGGTACGCTGGCCAGGGTGACGACGTTGTTGATCACCGTGGGCTGGCCGAACAGGCCGGCAATCGCCGGCAGCGGCGGCTTGAAGCGCACCTGGCCGCGCTTGCCTTCCAGCGATTCCAGCAGCGAGGTTTCCTCGCCGCAGATATACGCGCCGGCGCCGAGGCGTGCCTGCAGATGGAAAGGCTTGCCGTCGCCGCGGGCGTTGTCGCCGAGGTAGCCGGCGGCGGTGGCAAGCTCGATCGCACGGCTGAATACGCGGAAGGCCTGCGGGTATTCGCTGCGGATATACACATAGCCTTCGCTGGCACCGACCGCGAGCGCGGCGATCAGCATGCCTTCGATCAGTGAATACGGATCGCCTTCCAAGGTAAGGCGGTCGGCATAGGTGCCGGAGTCGCCCTCGTCGGCATTGCAGACAATGTATTTTTGTACTGATCTCGCATCGGCGCAGGTTTTCCATTTGATGCCGGCCGGGAATGCCGCGCCGCCGCGGCCGCGCAGGCCGGAGTCGAGTACCTGCTGCACGATGTCCGCCGCGTCCAGCTGCAGCGCGCGGGCGAGGCCTTGCCAGCCATCGTTGGCGGCATAGGCGGCCAGGTCCAGCGGATCGGCCAGGCCGATGCGGCGGTAGGTCAGGCGTTCCTGGCGCTTGAGGAACGGAATTTCCTCGGTAGCGCCCAGCGCCAGCGCATGCGCACCGCCATCGAGAAAACCTGCGTCGAACAGGCCGGCAACATCGTCGGCCGTGACCGGGCCGTAGGCAATGCGGCCTTGTGCGGTCGCGACTTCGACCAACGGCTCCAGCCAGAACAGACCGCGGGAGCCGTTGCGCACCAGGTCGACGGCGATGCCGCGCGCCTGCGCTTCGGCTTCGAGGCGCTGCGCCACGTCGTGCGCACCGACCGATACAGCGGCAGAATCGCCGGGGACATAGACGGTAAGGCTCATGCGGGCTGCTCCAGCACATCGAGCAGCGCATCGAGCTGCGCCGGCGTGACACGGCCGCGCAGTTCGCCGTCGAGCATGAGTGCCGGCGACAGCGCGCAATTACCCAGGCAATAAGCCGGTTCCAGCGTGACCGCCCCGCTGGCGCTGGTACCGTGCCAGTCGGTGCCCAGGCGCTGCTTCGCGCGCACTTCCAGCTGGACCGAGCCCATGGCCTGGCAGCTTTCCGCGCGGCACAGCTGCAGTACATGCCGGCCGGGTGCTGCGCTGCGGAAGTGGTGGTAGAAACTGATCACGCCATGCACGTCGGCGCGGGACAGGTTGAGGCCGTGGGCGATCAGGGGCACGCCCTGCGGCGGTACATAGCCGAGCCGGTCCTGGATCGCATGCAGCAGCGGCAACAGGGCGCCAGGCTTGTCGCGCCAGGCGGCAATCGCTTCCTGCACGGCCGCACGCTCTACGGGCGTGGGGCCGGGATCCTTGACAGGCATCGCAGCGGGCTTGTGGCTGGCTGACGACATTCGCTTGCTTCTCCTTCGTTGCACGGCCCAGGCGGACCACGCAACGCGTAGCCTAGAACAGAACCAGTGCCTTCTGCAGGGTAATCCACGCGCCCCAGAGCATGGGCAGGCCGACCGCCAGCCAGGCCAGCGCGACCGCAGGGGTAAAGGCGGCCGGCGCCGCCGTCGGTGCATCGGGCTCCATGCTGCGTTCGTGCGCCTTGACCTTCTCGGCCGCCAGCTCCGCGTCGCTCATGTGGTACTTCTCGGCGACCGGGCGTATCAGCAGGTTGCAGAGCAGGCCCAGCGCCAGCAGGCCGACCAGGATATACATGGTGATGTCGTATACCTGTGCCTTGGGCACGCCGCTTTCCAGCTGGAAATCGCGCAGGTAGGTGAGCAGGAACGGGCCGAGTATGCCGGCTACCGACCAGGCCGTGAGCAGGCGGCCGTGGATGGCACCGACCATCTGCGTGCCAAACATGTCGGCCAGGTAGGCCGGCACGGTGGCGAAGCCGCCGCCGTACATGGACAGGATCACGCAGAACGCCGCGACGAACAGGGCGATCTGGCCGGCATGGCCGAGGCTGGGAATCGACGCATACAGCGCGATGCCGAGCAGGAAGAACACCGCATAGGTGACCTTGCGCCCGATGCGATCGGACAGCGAGGCCCAGAAGAAGCGGCCGACGATATTGAACAGGCTGAGCAGGCCGGTGAAGCCGGCGGCAATCGTGGCGATCTGCGTCCTCTGCTCGGGCGACAGATCGTTGAAGCCGAGATCGAGCCCGATCAGGCGGCCGCCGAACACTTCCTGCAGCATCGGCGAGGCCATGCCGAGCACGCCGATGCCGGCACTGACGTTGAGGCAGAGCACGCCCCAGATCAGCCAGAACTGCGGCGTTTTCCAGGCTTTGTCCAGATGCACGTTGCGCGAGGTGATCATGGCCTGGCGACTGGGCGGCGGCGGTGTCCAGCCGGCCGGTTTCCAGCCGGTCTGCGGCAGGCGGTAGCCGAACGCACCGGCGCTCATGAAGACGAAGTAGAGCGCAGCCAGCACCAGGAAGGTCTGCCAGACGCCGACCGAGTTCGGCGTGGCGAAATAGCGCATGAGCTTGTCGGCCAGTGGCGCGCCAATCATGGCGCCGCCACCGAAACCCATGATGGCCATGCCGGTTGCCATGCCGCGGCGATCAGGAAACCATTTGATCAGGGTCGATACGGGCGAGATATAGCCCAGGCCCAGGCCGATGCCGCCGATCACACCGGAACCCAGCCAGAGCATCCAGATCTGGTGCGTATAGACGCCGGCCGCGGAAACGACCAGGCCGCCGCACCAGCACAACGCCGCGACGAAACCAGCCTTGCGCGGACCGGCGCGTTCCAGCCAGCCGCCGAAGATCGCTGCCGCCGAACCGAGGAATACAAAGAACAAGGTATACATCCATCCCAGCCAGGTGACTTTCCAGTCGCAGCTGGTTGAGAACACGGCGCTGAAAAAACCCGTGTCGGCCGGACAGGCCAGCGGTGCGGTCACGCCCAGCGCCTTGGACAGGGGCAGCCAGAACACACTGAAACCGTAGGCCATGCCGATGCACAGGTGGATGGCCAGCGCCGCAGGCGGTACCAGCCAACGGTTGTAGCCGGGCGCGGCAATGGTTCTTTCCTTGTCCAGCCAGCCCGGCGCCCGGCCGGGCAGATCTATCGTCTCGGGCACGCTCGCCATTGGTCCCTCCCAGGGCAACAGGATACGGCGGTGGATAGTGATGCGATGGATTCTTTATGTACTGAAAAGCCTATTTACCGGCACACATCGAAACCGATCCTACGTGTTGCTTAGCAAGATGCGCCTGGACATTGGTCTGATATAGGCTGCAGAAAGCCAATGTAATCGGCGGTCAAAAGCCGTCGCGGAGGCGGGCGAAAAATGCTGAAAGTTGCCATTCGTCCACAATGGGAAATGCGATTTCCCGATGGCCGCGAACTGATGCCGCGGCTGATCGATCTGCTGATTGCCGTGGACGAATGCCATCAGCTGGCCGCCGCCTGCACGCGCGTGGCGCTGTCGTACCGCTATGCCTGGGGTCTGCTGAAAGACGCCGAGGCCGCGTTCGGCGCACCGTTGCTGGCCTCGGTACGCGGCCGCGGCGCGCGCCTGTCGCCGCTGGGCGAGAAGCTGGTCTGGGCCGAGCGCCGTGTTGCCGCGCGGCTGACGCCAATTCTCGACAGCCTGGCTTCGGAGCTGGAAGTGGAAGTGGAGCGCGCGCTGAGCGAAACCCGGCCGATTCTGCGCGTACAGGCCACGCACGGCTTTGCGGTGGAAACCATGCGGCGTTTTCTGGTGGAACAGGAAGTGCCGCTGGACCTGAAATACCGCTCCAGCGGTGAAGGGCTCAGCGCCTTGCACGGCGGCGGCTGCGACCTGGCCGGACTGCATTTCGCCGAGGGCAAGCTGCAGCCGCGCGTGATTGCGCGCTATACCGCGCTACTGGACCGGCAGCGCCATCACGTCATTCACCTCGCCACGCGGCGGCAGGGGCTGATCGTGGCGCCGGACAATCCGAAGAACATTGCGCATCTGCGCGACCTGTCGCGCCCCGGCATCCGCTTCATCAACCGCGAGCCGGAATCGGGTACGCGCTTCCTGCTCGATCTGATGCTGCACGACGAAGGGCTGCGCGGCGAAAGCATTCTCGGCTACGACGATATCGAGTTCACGCATGCCGCCGTCGGCGCCTTCGTCGCCAGCGGCATGGCCGACGCCGGCCTCGGCCTGGAAACCGCAGCGCGGCGCTTCGGCCTGGGCTATGTGCCGCTGCTCAACGAACGCTATTTCTTTCTCTGCGACGAGGACATGCTCGACTCGCCGCGCGTGCGCCGCGTGATCGAACTGATGAGCAGCGACCTGTTCCGCACTACGGTCGGCAGCATTCCAGGCTATGACGCCAGCCGCAGCGGCAAGGTGGAGACACTGGTGGCGGCGTTTCCGGCGGCGCGGTGACGCCGCATAATTTTGCTGGGGAAATCCTCGTTCCTTGCGGGTATCCAGTTTTTTGAGTCACCGCACCAGAGCAGCACACTAAGTCCTTGCCGATTCCAAGCCTTTCCCTTCAAGGGGAGGGTTGGGTGGGGATGGTGTTGTTCTGCCGTCAGCTGCGGCCACTACTGAAATCCATTCGCGAAAATCGCATCCCCGCCAACCCGGAAGGTGCGCACCTCGCCCGGATACAGGTCGAAACGCAGTTGCGTCGACGCCAATGCCGTGCCGGCAAGCAGATCCTGCACTACGCCGCTGCCGCCGAGCTGCACGGTCACCGCGGTCTTCGGGGCCAGCGCCGTGTTGATCACCGCGTAGTAGTTGCCCTGCGCTGTGACGATCTCGCGCACGACGACGGCCGCATCGCTGGCCGCACCGGTGCGGGTCGCCGCCGCCAGCGCCGGAAGGCTCAGCAGCGCGCGATTGAAACGCCGCACATAGGCCGGTTCGCCGCGGGAGAAACTCGACGATTCCAGATAGCCGATATTGATCGGATTGCCGTTGGCCAGCGCGCGCGCCTCCGCCAGGGTCACGTAAGGCCCGGCGCGATCGACCGCGACCGCGGTATAGCCGACGCGGCCCTGGAACGGTTCGGTCGGACTGACCGCATAGTGGGTGGTGCAGGCAGCGTCTTCGAATGCCGCGCCGTTGTCTTCGTTGAGCGGATAGAAGTGGGTCAGGGTCTGGCCGGCGTCGTTGCTGAAGTCGCTGAACAACTGCACATCGCCAACAGTATACAAACCCGTGCCAAACGGCAGCGTCATGCTGATGCCGTTGGTGCTGGCATAGCGCAGCGGGTCCGGCGGCGGCGCGGAGTGGGTTTCCTCGGGGCGTTCGCTGCCGCTGCTGGGTATGGCGAAGGTCTTGAACACACCGTTGTAGTGCTGCCGCTGCGTCAGCGCCTGGGCGGGCGTGAAGCCGCCCCATTGCCAGCGATACCAGTTGGCCACATCGGGGTCGGCATTGCCCGACAGGCTGGCGGCATAGGTATTCCACCAGCTCACGTCGTCGCTGATCAGGTTGGTCAGATTGGCCTCGGCCGGCGTGGTATAGGCTGGCGGCGGCGGCTCGCCGGGATAGGCGCTGAAATGCACCTGGGCGAACGCATCGCCCAGTCCGCTGCGCATATAGTCGCGCACGTTGAGCAGCAGGCTACGGCGCTTGCCGTACCACCAGTCGTAGTAGCTGGCGCGGGAAGCCTCGTCGTTGCGCAGCTGGGCGATAGTGCGCGGCTGGGCCGGTACGTCGGCGTTGTAGCGCGCCAGGGTCGCGGGCGAGAAGCTGATCGGCAGCTTGGTCTGGCGCGTGCGCAGCCAGATGCCGACGAAATCGGCCACGTTGCGGTGCGCGATCACGGTCCGGTCGATCAGATGCTGCAGGTCGATCAAGGTATCGGGGTCGGTCACGTCGGCGGAATAGCCTTCGGTCCACCAGACGCAGGTGTAGTAGCTGGTATTGCCGCAGGTCGTATACACGCCGTCCCAGAGTTTTTTCGTGCGCCGCTGCGCGCCCAGCGAGCGATAGCCGCAGTTGGCACCGCTGCAGGCGCCGATGCTGCCGCCGTATTCGAAATACGGCAGCACCGACAGGCCGGCCGCGCCGGCGCGCGCGACGATCTGTGTCCAGATGTCGACCAGCGGCGGCTGGGCGTTCCAGATCCATTGCGCATCGCCGCCGTCGAAGCCCTGGTTGTGGCCCCACTCCATCAGGTCTTTGCCCAGGGTGTTGAAGCCGTAGAAGCGCGCCAGCGTGATCTTGGCCTGGAACCAGTCGATGGGCTGGGCGAAGGCGCGCTGGACGGCGTTGTTGGACGACACGGCCTCGTCGGCCATTTCCTCGCGCCAGAACAGGTGCCGTCGCGGCAGCGGCGCGCTGGGATAGTTGATGGGCGCCGGCAGTGTGGCCGCATTGCTCACTTCGTACAGGCGGATCTTGCCGATGGCAGCGCCGCTGCCGCGCGGATCGTCCCATTGCTTGTTCTGGAACACGACGACGTCGAAGCCGTCGGCCGGCAGCAGGTTGCGGTTGGCGCAGACCGCATTGCGCTCGGCCTTGAGCGTGCTGAAACGCTCGTGCAGCACGAACAGGCTGCGCAGCGAAGTCCACTGCTGCGATTGCGGATAGTCCAGCGATTCCAGGGTGGAACGGGTGAACTGGCGCCGCGCATCGCCGACCGCCTTGCCGGTGGCCAGGCCGCGCACCAGATCGGCGCCGCGGTTGGCGACGTAGATGGTGCGCGCCACGTCGTCCGGATATTCCACTTCCAGCACATAGGCGCGGCCGGCGACCAGGCCGCGACCGGTGCCGATGCGGTAGGCGAAAGCCTTGGCGTCGGGCGACATGCTCATGATGCGTGCGCTGCGACCGAGCACCGTGGCAACACTGCTGGCACCGGCCGGACTCTGGAAGCTCGGCGTTGCGGTTGCGGTATTGATTTCCTCGACCAGCGTGAGGTTGCCGAACGGCTGGGTTTCCAGCGGCAGCGGCGCATCGATGACGGCCTGTGCGTGGCCGCTGGCACTCGCCAGCAAGGTCAGTGCGAAGGCGACCAGGCAGTGCAGCAGTTCGCGTTTCACGACGGACTCCGGCAAGGGTTAAGGCGGCTCACGCTAGCACGCCTGTATAAAGCTAAAAGTAGACGGTATCCGGGTTTCCCGATATGCCCCGTGGATGTCCTGGAGGACATCCGCGTCGGGCCGGCGGGTTCGCCCGATCGGACTATCGCGCGCCCGGACACGTGCAGAATCTGCGACCGTGGTCGCGTGCAAATCTGCGCCGGCCGCAGGACACTCGGCGGCCTGGTTCCCTGTGCCATGGCGATTGACATGCCCGAACTTCCCGTCGAAATCTGCATCGACTGCGGCGACGCCGACAGCCTGGCGGCCGACTGCGCCGCGGCCGCCGCGGGCGGCGCGGCCACCATCGAGCTATGCCGCGACATGGCGCAGCAGGGACTGACGCCGCACTCGGCCGACCTGCGGATCGCGCGGCAGCATTTTCCCCGCGCCGGCCTGTTTCCGATGATCCGTCCGCGAGCGGGTGATTTCTTCTACTCGGCGGCTGAGATCGACACGATGCTCGAACAGATCGCCTTGGCCGCCGAACACGGCGCGGACGGCGTGGTTTTCGGCGCGCTGCGCGGCGACAAGCTGGACACCACCGCCCTCGCCCGCCTGTTCGGTGCAGCGCGGGCACGTGGCCTGCGCACGATGTTCCATCGCGCTTTCGATGCGCTGGACGACGGCGCGGCGGCACTGGAAACACTGATCGGCCTGGGCGCCGACCGCATCATGAGCAGCGGCATGCCCTGGGGCAGCGGCGGCACGGCGCTGGACGGCGCGGCCACGCTGGCGCGCCTGATCGACCAGGCCGGGCAGCGCGTCGAGATCGTGCTCGGCGGCGGCATCGGCGCCCACCTGTTGCGCCGGCTGCTGCCGCAGCTGCCGCCGGGACGCGTGGCCGTGCACGCCTACAGCGCGGTGCTGACGCACAGGCGAGTCGATGCGGCCAAGGTGCGCGAGCTGGGCCAGGCCGGCGCGGCCTGACTGCCTGTCGCCCTTGCGTTGCAGCCATGCGCGCGTTTCCGCCATGGGTTTGCGACTACCATGCGGACCACCTTGGCGCCGGAGCATCCCATGACTGAAACCGAATCGAGCGAAACCCGCACGCCCCCCCTGCTGGAACCGATCGAGGCTCGCGTGCTCGGTTGCCTGGTGGAAAAGGCTGCGACCACGCCCGAGGTTTATCCGCTCACCCTGAATGCCGTGGTTTCCGCCTGCAACCAGAAATCCAACCGCGAGCCTTTGCTGGAACTGGAGCCCGGCGCTGTTGGCCATGCGCTGCGCCAGCTCGAAGGCAAGCGCTTGGTGGCAGGATCGATGTCGGCACGCGCCTCTCGCTACGAACACCGCATGGACCAGGCCTGGAACATCACGCCGCGGCAGCGCGCCCTGCTCGCCCTGCTGATGCTGCGCGGGCCGCAGACCGCGCCCGAACTGCTCACGCGCAGCGACCGCTTGGCCGATTTCCCCGGCCTTGACGATGTGCGCTCCACCCTGGACCGCCTGGCCCAGCGCGAACCGAGCATGGTCGTGCGCATTCCGCGCAGCGGCGGCCAGCGCGAGGACCGCTATATGCACCTGCTGTGCGGCGAGGTGAATCTGGACAGCTACGCCATGGCCGGCGGCAGCGACAGTCCGGGCAGCAGCAGTGCGAATGCGCTGGAAGCACGCATCGAGCAGCTGGAATCGCTGGTCGACGGATTGCAGCAGCGCCTGCGCGAGGTGGAACAGCGCTTCGACGACTGAAGCCTGGTTGCCGGAACCACAAGGAGTGCACATGTTGCATTGTCGACAGCAGCGCCTGCCGTGGTGCCTGGCACTGGCCCTGTCTTGCGTCCCGGCCTGGGCGCAGAACGCCGCGACCCTGGTCGCGCTGGAAGGCTATGGCAATCTGGAAACCGGCGGCGCTGTGGTCACCCTGAGCGGCGACAGCGACCGCGATGCCAGCGTTGCGCTGGAATGGCGCCGCAGCGGCGAGCCGGCTTACCGTGCAGCACAGCCGCTGCTGCGTATCGATGCGACGCATATGGCCGGCAGTCTGTTTGCGCTGGAGCCCGGCACGAACTACGACATCCGCGTCACGCTGAGCGATCCGGACGGTGTCAGCGGCAATGCCGTGGCCAGCAGCAGCCTGGCCACGCGCGCCGACACGCTGGTCGAGCCCAGCCTGCGCCAGCTTTACGTTTCGCCCACCGGCAACGACAGCGCCGATGGGCTGACAGCCGCCACAGCGGTGAAGACGATCCAGCGCGGCGCCAACCTGGCCCAGGCCGGCGACGTGGTGAATATCGCGCCCGGCGGCTACTACGAGTCGGTCAGCCTGCCGCGCTCGGGCACGGCGCTGCAGCCAATCGTGTTTCGCGGCAGCAGCGACGGCGGCAACAGCGTGCTGGTCGGCGCGGAGTTTTTCCATAACAGCAACAGCTGGGAAGCCAGCCAGGGCGTGTATCGCCGCGCCGATGCAGTCGGCAGCTGGCATGTGCTGTCCGACCGGCAGCGCCTGTATCGCTACACCTCGCTGGCCGATCTGCAGGCACTGAGCGCCGGCGCACCGGGCGGTTTCTACTACGGTGGCGGTTTTCTCTACCTCAAGCTGGCCGACGGCAGTTCGCCGGCGGCGCATTCGATCGGCGTGGCGCGGCTGGAAAACGGCTTTGTCGCCGACGGCCGCGCGTTCATCCGTATTGAGAACCTGGAGATCGCCTATTTCGGTTCCACCGAATACGGCAAAGGCATTTATCTGCGCCAGTCCAGCGACGTGATCGTGCGCAACAACCGCATCCACGACATCGGCTCGGCCGGGGTCTGGGTCAAGGGCGGCTCGCGCCATCGCATCGAGGACAACGATTTCTTCGACACCTCGATTCCGGGCTGGCCCTGGGACAAGGTGAAAGCCAGCAGCGCCGAGAACAACGGCGTGATATTCACCGACGACATAGGCCGCGGCAACCTGGTGCGGCGCAACCGCTTCGACGGCTGGTTCAACGGCATAGGCCCCTGCGGCAGCCTGGCGCCGCCGGCCGGTGTGACCAACGAAACCGATGTCTATCGCAACCGCTTCCGCCACCACAACGACGACGCGCTGGAGCCGGAAGGCTATTGCACCAACGTGCGCCTGTTCGAGAACAGCATCCGCGATTCGCACATGGCCTTTGCCGTGGCACCGGCGGCGCCGGGACCGACCTGGATCGTGCGCAATGTCGGCTATGACATCGGCAATACGCGCACCAGCCTGAGCGACGGCTATATCTCCAGTGCGTTGAAAATCAACAGTGGTTTTTCAGAACCGGTCGGACCGGTGCTGCTGTATCACAACAGCTTCGTCACGACAGTGGCGAATACGGAATCGATGTACCTGCTCAATCCGGGCAACAGCACCTTCATCCGCTCGCGCAACAACATCTATGCGGCAACGCGGGATGTGTTGAACAAGGTCAATCCGGTGGTACTGGACTGGAACTACGATGTGCTGCATACCACGGCGGCGAATCGCCTGGTGCGCTGGCTGGGCACGAGCTATACGATGCTGGCCGCCTGGCAGGCTGCCACTCAGCAGGAACTCGACGGCGTGGTCGGTGCGCCGAACCTGGTCGCAGCAGCCGCGGGCGACTACCGGCTGGGGCCGGGCAGCGCAGCAATCGATCGCGGCGTGGCATTGGCCGGCATCAACGACGGCTATGTTGGCGCAGCACCGGATGCGGGGGCGCTGGAGTTCGACGCGGACAGGATCTTTGCCGATGCGTTCAATCGGCGGCGGGGGCCGCCGCCGATTCCCTGAGCTGCAGCGCTGCACCGTTGTTCGCATGATTTGCGGGGAAACGACGCTTTCCGGGTGAGCCGTCGCAGCGGCGAGAGGCGGCGCCATTCGCCGTGCTCATTGGCGCCCTACGTTTCGCGCGGCGCGGAGTCAGCCTTGTGGCGGAATATCCAGGACGTCGCCGACGCGTACATTACCGTCGCCGGCGATGCGGTTGGCTTCGCGCAGTGCGCTCAGGCTGATGCCGTGGCGCGTGGCGATGCCCGACAGGGTTTCGCCGCGCGAGACGACGTGCTCGGACGGTCCGCGCTTGCCGTTGCTGTTGGCGGCAAACCAGGTGCCCGGCGGCGGCGTCTGCAGGAAGTAGCTCTTGATGCCGTCGACCACGGCCGCAGCCAGCTTGGCGCGGTGTTCCGGATCGGTCAGGCGCTTTTCTTCGGCCGGATTGGTGATGAAAGCGGTCTCGACCAGGATCGACGGGACGTCGGGCGAACGCAGCACGACAAAATTGGCTTTCTCCACATAGCCGCGATGCGTGGGACCGATCCTGCCCAGCGCTTTCAGCACGATCTGGGCGATCGCCGCGCTGGCTTCCATGGTGGCGCCCTGGGACAGGTCGAGCAGCACGGCAGCCAGCGTGTTGTCCTTGTCGTCCAGCGATACGCCGCCGACCAGGTCGGACGAGTTTTCCTTGGCCGCGAGCCAGCGCGCCGCCTCGCTGGTCGCGCCACGCGGCGACAACACCCAGACCGATGCGCCGCGCGCACCGCAGGCGCCGGGACAGGCGTCGGCATGGATGGACACGAACAAGTCGGCCTTGGCCTCGCGCGCCTTCTTGTAGCGGTTTTCCAGCGGGATGAAATAGTCGCCGTCGCGCACCAGGAACGACTTCATGCCCGGCTGCGTGTCCACCAGCTTGGCCACTTCGCGCGCGACGTTCAGCGTGATGGATTTTTCGTGCGTGCCGGACGCGCCGATCGCGCCGGGATCGTCGCCGCCGTGGCCGGCGTCGATCGCGACGATGACCTTGCGCCCGTCGCCGGGCAGCACGTCCTCGACGCTCTTGACCACTTCGCGCGAGGCCTTGGTCTTGGGGAACAGGTCGATCACCAGGCGGTGGCCGAACTTGTCTGCAGGCGGCAGCAGGAAACTCTTGGGGCGGACGCCCTGGGGCAGATCGAATACAACGCGCAGATCGTTCTTGCCCTGCTTGCCCAGGCGTACAGGACCGAGCAGGCCTTTGGCCGAGGGGGCGACCACGCCTTCGGCCAGCGTCGAGTTCCTGATGTCGAGCACGATGCGATCGGGATTGGCCAGCTCGAACAACTTGTATTCCAGCGGGCCGGAGACGTCGAACACGGCGCGGGTAGAGTCGGGGCTGGCCCAGACGCGCAGGGCTTTTACCTGGGCGGCGTTCGCGCAAGGCAGAACGAGCCCCGAGGCAAGCAGGAGGCAGGCGGCGCGCAACACGGTGACGGGTACTCCCCACATGGCTGCGGATTCAAACCCAGCTGGTCGAGTATTTCAAGCATTTTCCGTTGCAAAACACGGATCTGTACAGGTTTCCTAGCGGTAGAGGCAGAAAACGCCTTCAAGCGGTGGAAAGCAGTGGGCTTGTTGCAGCCAGCCAAGCCTCGCCCCAGGCGCTGAGCGGACGCACCACAAGGTCGCGTCCGGCAGGGGCGTGAGCGAGCTGAAGTATCAGGTCCGGCGCGGGCAGTTCGCTGCCGCCCCGCTCGGGCCACTCGATCAGGATCAGGCTGTGGTCGCCCAGCAGTTCGTCCAGGCCCAGCCATTCCAGCTCGCCCGGATCGGCGATGCGGTAGAGGTCCAGGTGATGGATGGCCAACGCGTCGACAGCGTAGGACTCGATCAGGCTGTAGGTCGGGCTTTTGATGCGCCCCTGCACGCCGAGTGCCTGCAGCAAGGCACGCGCGAAGGTTGTCTTGCCGGCACCCAGCTCGCCGTACAGATGGATGATGCCGCCCTGCCCCAGCTGCGGCGCGAGGCTTTGCGCCCACTGCGCCACGGCTGCTTCGTCCGCCAGGTGAACGCTCAGCTCAGTCATGCGCCAGTCCTGCCAGCACGCTGCGCAGCGGCAGCAGCAGATCGCCGGCGAGCAGGCCACGCTGGCCTTGTTCGGCGGCGCTATCGCCGGCGCGTGCATGCGCGGCGACGCCAAGACACGCCGCATCCCAGGCGGACAGTCCTTGCGCCAGCAAGGCGGCAATCACGCCAGTCAGCACATCGCCCATGCCGGCGCTGGCCATGCCCGGATTGCCCCAGGGACAGACCGCGACGCTGCCCGCCGGTGCAGCGATCAGCGAACCGGCGCCCTTGAGTACGACGACGGCGTGATAGCGCTCGGCCAGGGCCTGCGCTGCGGCATAGCGGTTCGCCTGCACGTGCGCGCTGTCGCTGGCGAGCAGGCGCGCCGCCTCGGCCGGATGCGGCGTGAGCACGGTAGGGGCGGAAAATTTGCGCGGCTGGCGCGCCAGCAGGTTCAGCGCATCGGCATCGAGCACCGCCGGCTTGGCGCTGGCCAGCGCGCGATGCCACAACGCATGGCCCCAGGAGCGCGTGCCCAGGCCCGGTCCCAAGGCCAGCACCTGGGCACGCTGCAGCAGGGGTTCCAGTTCCTGCTGGCCGGCAATCGGCTGCACCATCAGTTCGGGCCGCGCCGCCAGCAAAGCTGTCAGGTGTTCGGGCTGGGTCGCCACGCTGACCAGGCCGGCGCCGCAGCGCAAGGCAGCCTCGCCGGCCAAGCGGATGGCACCGCCGGTGCCGTGGTCGCCACCGATGGCGAGCACATGGCCAAATTGCCCTTTGTGCACATCGCGCGAACGCGCCGGCAAGCGGCCGCGCAGTTCGTTCCAGTCCAGCAGATGGGCGCCGGCGTGCTCTTCCTCGAACACGCTGTCGGGCAGGGCCAGATCGGCCAGTTCGCACTCGCCGCAGGCATCCAGGCCGGCGCCGGTATGCTGGCCGCGCTTCCAGGCAATGAAACTGACGGTCAGCGTGGCAGAGATGCACGGCCCCAGCCGGGCACCGGTATCGGCCGACAGGCCCGACGGAATATCCAGCGCCAGCACCGGCGATCGGCGCGCATTCAAGGTTTGCACCAGCAAGGCGGCCCCGCCTTCCAGCGGCCGGTTCAGTCCGATACCGAACAAGGCGTCGACATAGACATCGGCCAGCGGCAGCGAATGCTCGCCGGCAAACGGATGCACCATGCCGCCGCAGGCACGCCAGGCATCGGCGGCCGCCTGGGAATCGACATCGGCCGGCGTGCCCAGCGCAATCACGCTGACATCGCGGCCGGATTGACGCACCAGCCGCGCCAGCAGGTAGCCGTCGCCGCCGTTCTTGCCGCTGCCGCAGCAGACCACGACACTGCGCGCCTGCGGCCAGCGCCGCAGCAGCACGGCGAAGGCGGCATCGGCGGCGCGCTGCATCAGCTCGAAACTCTGCAGGCCCAGCGCCGCCACCGCACAGGCATCGATGCGGCGCATTTGCGCGGTCGTGTACAACAGCTGGCTGGAATGCGGTGTGTTCATGGGACGGATTATTGATCGAGGCAGTGCGCGTTGTATCGGCAAAGTCGGCATCGGAGCGCCTGGTCGGGTCGGGATCGCCATAGCAAGCGCGGTTCCAGGCGGTCGCCGCTCATCCCGCCGTTCGCGCTGCCACGCATTGTGGCGATGGCGCGCCTACAATGCCGCCCCGCTCCACCGCGTTGCCGCCGCCGCATGGATTACGCCGAACTTGCCGTTGCCATCCGCCGCTGGGGCGCCGAACTGGGCTTCCAGCAGGTCGGCATTGCCGGTACCGAACTGGCTGCGGACGAAACGCATCTGCTGAACTGGCTGGAAGCAGGCCGTCATGGCGAAATGGACTATATGCAGCGCCATGGCACCAAGCGCAGCCGGCCGCAGGAATTGCAGCCGGGCACCCTGCGCGTAGTGTCGGTGCGCATGGACTATGCGCCACCGGGCATCGCCAATGGCTGGGAGGTGCTGGCCGACACCAGCCTGGGCTATGTGTCGCGCTACGCCCTCGGCCGCGACTATCACAAGCTGATGCGCAACCGCCTGCAACAGCTGGCCGATCGCATCGCGGCACAGATCGGCCCGTTCGGCTATCGCGCCTTCGTCGATTCGGCGCCGGTACTGGAGCGCGCGCTGGCGCGCAATGCCGGCCTGGGCTGGATCGGCAAGCACACCTGCCTGATCAACCGCGACGCGGGCTCGTGGTTTTTCCTCGGCGAGCTGTATACCGACCTGCCGCTGCCGCTGGATCAGGCCGCGACAGCGCATTGCGGCAGCTGTACGCGCTGCCTCGACATCTGTCCGACCCAGGCCATCGTCGCGCCCTACCAGGTCGATGCGCGGCGATGCATTTCCTATCTGACGATCGAACTGCACGGCAGCATTCCCGAGCCGCTGCGCAAGCCCATGGGCAACCGCATCTACGGCTGCGACGACTGCCAGCTGATCTGCCCCTGGAACAAGTTTTCCGAACCGACCGCCGAGGCGGATTTCTCGCCCCGGCACAAGCTGGACGGCGCCGCGCTGATCGACCTGTTTGCCTGGAGCGAGGACGAATTCCTGCGCCGTACCGAAGGATCGGCCATCCGCCGCATCGGGCATGAGCGATGGCTGCGCAATATCGCCGTGGCGCTGGGCAATGCACGCGATACGGCCGGCGTAGTAGCGGCGCTGCAATCGCGCGCCGCGCACCCGTCGGAACTGGTGCGCGAGCATGTGCAATGGGCACTGCAGCAACACGCTACCGCCGCGCCTGCCACATGACCGCGGCAGGCGGCTGAGACTCAGTCCAGCGCGCGGATCGTCTCGATCAGGCCGCGCGTGGAGGCATCGAACGAATCGGGAACCTGGCCCGAAACCAGTGCCGGCAAAATGGATTTTGCCAAGGTCTTGCCCAGCTCGACGCCCCATTGGTCGAAGGCATTGATATCCCACAGCAGCGCCTGCACCAGCACCTTGTGTTCGTACAGCGCGATCAGTGCACCCAGGCTTTCCGGCGTCAGCACATCGAGCAGCACGGTGCTGCTGGGCCGGTCACCGGGGAAGGTGCGCTGCGCGGCCAAGGCCAGGCGCTCGGCCTCGCCGCCGCTACTGGCTTCGGCCAGCGCCTGCGCCTGCGTCTTGCCCAGCGCGAACGCAGCGCCCTGAGCGAGCAGGTTGGACAGCAGCGCATCGTGGTTGTCCTTGAGCGTATGCGCCGGGCGCACGACGCCGAGCAGGTCCAGCGGCACCGTATCGCTGCCCTGGTGCAGCGCCTGGAAATAGGCGTGCTGCGCATTCGTACCGACACTGCCCCAGACAACCGGCACGGTGGCCTGAGCCAGTTCGCCGCCGTCAGCACGTACGCGCTTGCCCAGGCTTTCCATTTCCAGCTGCTGCAGGAAGGACGGCAATTCGGTCAGGCCGTCGAGATAGGGAATCACGCCGTGCGCCGCGTGGCCCAGGCCGTTGCGGTTCCATACACCGATCAGCGCCGCCAGCACCGGCAGGTTGTCGCGCCAGGGCGCACTGCGGAAATGGTCGTCCATCAATGCCGCTCCGCGCAGGAAGGCACGGAAGTTCGGCATGCCGATGGCCAGCGCCAGCACCAGGCCTACTGCAGACCAGACCGAATAGCGACCGCCGACAAAATCCCACATCGGCAATACGCGCTGTTGTGGAATACCAAGCTTTGCCGCAGCTTCCACATTGGCACTGACCGCGATGAAATGGCCGGCGGCCTTGGCATCGTCGCCGCCGTAAGCCTGGGCAATCCATTGGCGCAGCACCTGGCCATTGAGCAGGGTTTCCTGCGTGGTGAAACTTTTCGATACCAGCAGCACCACGGTCGTGCGCGGATCCAGCCGGCGCATCAGCGCCGCAGTCTCGTGGCCATCAACATTGGGCAGGAAATGGCAGCGGAAGCGGCCGCTGTGAAAGGCCGACAAGGCTTCGACGGCCAGGCGCGGACCGAGGTCGGAGCCGCCTATGCCCAGATTGACCACATCGGTGATGCCGGCGGGAATGCCGAAAGCGCCCGCCTCGTCCAGCTCCAGCGCATCGACCAGCGCGCCCATGCGCTGCAGCGTCGCGGCGACTTCCTCGCGCACCGCGGCGGGTGCCAGCGGTGGCAGGCGCGACTCGGCGCCGCGCAAGGCGGTATGCAGCACTGGCCGCTGTTCCGAGGCATTCAGGATGTCGCCACGAAACATGGCATCGCGGCGTTGCTCCCAGCCGCAATCCGTCGCGATCGCGCCTAGGGCATCGAGGGCGGCGGCATCGAGCTTCTGTTTGGAGAAGTCCAGCAGCAGCGGACCGGCGCGGCGCGAAAACTCGGCAAAGCGCTGCGGCTGGGCCAGCAGTTCGCGCAGGTGGATGGGCGTCAGGCGCGCGGCTTCCCGCGCCAGAATCTGCAGCTGTCCGGCAAGCATGATCGTCCTCGGTGGCTACCCGCAGGAAAAAGGCGGGCGTCCGATCTTACTCAGCGCGGAGGAAAGCGGTCGACCTTACCAAGGTCGCGCACGTCTACGGATGCTGACAATTTGGCATAAGCGCAGCGACGAGTCGTCTTGCCCACGCCAGTACTGCAGCGTCCGCAGTGGCAGACCGGCTGTCGCCGACTGGCGGTCACGCGCGTTATCGTTGCGTGAAAACAACAATGAAAATAGGTAAAGGTGTCGTAACTGATGTCGCCAGCGCAATAACGGCAACACGTTCGAGACAGCCGGAATACCTCTCCTCAAAGCTGGCCAATACCGCTTCAGATCTGATTTGGACAGCCAAGCGACTGAAATTTCGGGCAAAAAAAACCCTCGCCGAAATCGGCGAGGGGCTAATCGGAGTGACGATTACCTGAACAATGCGCCCTGCGGGTCACCAAGGCAACGCCGAAGCGTTGCGAAAAACCCAGTGACTGTGGTTAGGCTACCACAGCGTTGTACGGAATGCTACAGGTGTGGACAGCCCGCAGTCAGCCGACACCGTTGTCGATGGCGAGGTTGTCGATCAGCCGGGTATTGCCCAGCCGGGCGGCAATCAGTGCAACCAGGCCGTCGCGCTGGCCCGCCGGCGGCAAGGCCAGATCGTCGGCGCAACGCAGGGCGGCGTAGTCGGTACGGAATCCGCTGGCGTCCAGCGCAGCAACAGCATTCGCCTCGATCTGCGCCAGCGTCTCGCCGCGGATGACGCTTTCGCGCATGGCCTGCAAGGTGTGGTGAATCGCGGCGGCCTGCTCGCGCTCGACCGGACTGAGATACTGGTTGCGCGAACTCATGGCCAGGCCATTGGCCTCGCGCAAGGTCGGAGCGGCAACGATGTCCACGGGCAGGCACAGATCGGCGGCAAGGCGACGAATGGTCAGCAACTGCTGATAGTCCTTGCGCCCGAAAATCGCGACATCCGGCTGTACCAGGTTCAACAGGCGCAAAACCACGGTGGCCACTCCAGCGAAATGGCCGGGGCGAAACGCCCCCTCCAGCATCTCGGTCACCCCACGCACATCGACGCGCGTGGCCGCCTCCGTGCCGAATGGATAAAGCGTCGCAGTCTCGGGTACGAACAGCAGGTCGCAGCCCTGCTCCGCCAGGCCAGCGGCATCGGCGTCCAGCGTGCGCGGATAGCGTGCGAAATCTTCATTCGGGCCAAACTGGGTGGGATTGACGAACACACTGGCAAGAACCCGGTCGCAGCGCTCGCGCGCCGTTCGCAACAGCGAGTAGTGGCCGGCGTGCAGGTTGCCCATGGTCGGCACGAAACCGATACGCAGGCCGGCTGTGCGCCAGCGACCGACAACGGCGCGCAGATCCTGCGCGGAATGCAACATATCCATGATCAGTAGCTGTGCTCGGGAGCGGGGAATTCGCCATTGCGCACCGCCGCGGCATAGGCCTGCAAAGCACTGGCGATGGAATCGTGGCCGGCAAGAAAATTCTTGCTGAAACGCGGGCGCTTGCCCGGCGTGAGGCCGAGCAGGTCGTACATCACCAGCACCTGGCCATCGCAATGCGGTCCAGCGCCAATACCGATCGTGGGAATCGCGACTTCGCGGGTAATACGTTGCGCCAGCGCCGAAGGAACGCATTCGAGCACCAGCAGATCCGCACCGGCGGCACTGACCGCACGCGCATCGGCCAACAGTCGCTCAGCGCGTTCTTCGTCGCGCCCTTGCACGCGGTAGCCGCCGAGTTTGTGCACCGACTGCGGCGTCAGGCCCAGATGGGCGCAGACCGGAATATCGCGTTCTGCCAGGGCGTGGATGACATCTGCCGCCCAACCGCCGCCTTCGAGCTTGACCATCGCTGCCCGACCTTCGCCGATCAGGCGCGCCGAGCTGGCGTAAGCCTGTTCGCGCGTCGGGTAGCTCATGAACGGCAGGTCGGCAATCAGCAAGGCTTTGTGCAGGCCGCGCGCGACAGCAGCGCTGTGATACACCATGTGATCCAGCGATACCGGCAACGTGCTCGACTCGCCCTGTATCACCATGCCCAGCGAATCGCCGACCAGCACCACGTCGATGCCCGACGCGTCCACGGCAGCGGCGAAACTCGCGTCGTAAGCGGTGACCATGACGATTTTCTCGCCGGCCTGCTTGCGCGCATGCAATTGCGGAACAGTGACAGCGGTGCGCGAGGGTGCGGTCGCGGGATTGGCGTACACGCAGGACTCCTGCAGAGGAAAGGACAATTATCAACCCATAGGCCGAGCATCGGATAGATGCGCGACCCTGGTCTTGTGCCACGGCCTGTGTCCTAGGCGACCCGCTCTTCGTCGCACAGCAACGGCGGCAGGCGCGTGCAGGCGCTGAAGTCGATGCGTGCGAGCAGATCTGCCACGCGCCCCAGGCCCGGAACCTGCTGCAACGGTGCGATTTCCGCCAATGGCAGCAGCACGAAGGCGCGTTCGGCCAAATGCGGATGCGGCACACACAGACCAGGCCGGGAGATTATTTGCTGGCCATAGAGCAAGACATCCAGATCCAGCGGCCGCGGACCCCAGCGCGAGCCGTCGCGCACACGGCCGGCTTCGCGCTCGATCTCGAGCAGGCCGGCGAGCAGCGCGGGCGCCCCCAGGCTTGTGGAAATCTCCACAACGGCATTAATAAACGGAGGCTGCTGCTGCACGCCCCAGGGCGGCGTCAGGTACTGCGACGAAACCTGCCGCAACTGCGTACTCGCCAATCCGGCAATACGCTGTGCGGCCTGGTCAACGCTGCGGCGGGAGTCGCCCAGATTGCTGCCCAGGCCGATGAAGGCAGTAATCACGAATCGGCCGGCTGCTCGTCGGACCCGCTACCGGCCGGCTTGCGCCGCCGCCGGCGCCGACGCTTGCGCGCCGCCGTTTTCGGCACCGCGCCTTCGCTGACAGCAGTCGTAGCCACGGCCGCAGGCTGCGCAAGCAACTCGCCCAGCTCGGCGGGCTCCACGGCCTGCGCCTGCTCCCACCAGTCGGCCAGTTCTTCCAGCTCCGGATCCGCCTGCGCCCTCACGACAAGAAAATCGTAGGCGGCGCGGAAACGCGGATGGCTGAGCAGGCGCATCACGCGCTTTTTCAAGCGCTGCTCGAAGCGCGGCTGCAGGGCCCAGATTTCTTCCATGACCAGGGAGAAACGGCGCGGTATCGCCACACGTCCGACCTGCTCCTGGATGACCGCCTCGCCCGCGTCACCCCAGGCATCGGCGGCATCAGTACCGCCGGCGATGGCGCGCTCGGCCCGCTCGCGCACACCGCCCCAGAGCAGCAACGCGAACAGGAACGCAGGCGTAACCGACTTGCCAGCCTGCACACGCTCGTCCGTATTGGCCAGGCCGCGTTCGAGCAGCAGACGGAATTCGGTGCCGCGACTGCGCTTGAGCGCCGTCGCCGTCGACGGGAAGACGAATTGCAGCAGACCGCTGCGGTCAAGCTCGCGAAAGCTCGCCAGGCCGTGGCCAGACAGGAACAACTTGAGCGATTCGTCGAAAAGCCGCGCCGGCGCCGCATCGCAAAGCAACTGGCCCAAGCGCGCGAATGGCTTCTCGGCAGTGTCGTCGATGCGGAATTCGAGCTTGGCCGCCAGACGCACAGCACGCAGCATGCGGACCGGATCTTCGCGGTAGCGCTGTTCCGGATCGCCGATCAGATGCAGGATGCGCGCTTCCAGGTCCTGCATGCCGCCGACATAGTCGCGCACGCTGAAATCGGCGATGTTGTAGTACAGCGCATTGACGCGGAAATCGCGCCGGATGGCGTCTTCCTCGATGCTGCCGTAGACGTTGTCCCGCACGATGCGGCCGTCTACCACGTGACGGTCGACATTGCCCTCTTCACCAATGCCGCGGAAGGTCGCCACCTCGACGATCTCCTGGCCGAATACCACGTGGGCCAGGCGAAAGCGCCGGCCGATCAGGCGGCAATTGCGGAACAATCCGCGCACCTGCTCCGGCGTTGCATTTGTAGCAATGTCAAAATCCTTGGGGTGCCCGCCCAGCAGCAGGTCGCGCACGGCGCCGCCGACGAGGAAGGCCTCAAAGCCAGCCTCGTTCAGGCGATACAGCACACGCAACGCACCATTGCTGATGTTGCGCCGGGAAATTCCGTGCTGATCGCGCGTGATGACACGCACCTGCGGCAATTGCGGCGCCACGATTTCAGCGCTCTTTTCGCTGTTGCGGCGCAATCCACGAGGAATTGCCCGCCGAATGAATTCCGTTATACTTCGCACGCTTGATCCTCGACGCGCTCCCTTCGTCTAGTGGCCTAGGACATCGCCCTCTCACGGCGAGAACAGGGGTTCGAACCCCCTAGGGAGCGCCACTTTACTCCCCTTTCCCAACTCAGCAGGCTCGGTCGCCGCATGCCTTTCGTTGTCACCGAAAACTGCATCAAGTGCAAGTACACCGATTGCGTTGAAGTATGCCCGGTGGATTGCTTCCACGCCGGCCCCAACTTCCTCGTCATCGATCCGGACGAGTGCATCGACTGCACTCTGTGCGAGCCCGAATGCCCGGCCAATGCAATCTATCCGGAGGACGACGTGCCGGCCGGTCAGGAGCATTTCATTGCACTGAATGCGGAACTGGCCAAGAACTGGCCGGTGCTTACCGAACGCAAGGATCCGCCTGACGACGCCAAGGACTGGGACGGCAAGCCGAACAAACTTCCCCTACTGCAACGCTGAACCGGTGGTGCGCCTCCTGGGGCGCTGGCCGGCACCGCTTCGTTGCCGGCCCCTGCCGGCAACGCAATCACTTTCTTTTTCCTGGCATAAAGGTCGCATCGCGCGCCACCTGCGGGCGAACGCGCGGCAACAACCTGCTTACGGCAATCAGCCCAGACGCTCGCGCAGCAAGGCCACGACGCGCTGCACGCTGGCGCTCGGACCACTGACGCTGACGCGGCTGCCTTCGCCGTCGCTGCTGACACCGATATTCACCTGCTCCGTGATCGTCTCGACCTTCTTGCGCGTGAACAGGCGCTTGAAGAAGCCGCCCTCGTCGCGTGTGCGCTTGCTTTCGACGCTGAGGGTATAGGTATGGCCGGCTTCATCGCGTGAAGCCACGCTGCCGACAGCAGCACGTTCCAGCGCCGTGCCGACACGCTGCCAGGTATTGGCGACGTTGTCCTTGACGTGCAGACCGTCGATACCGGTCGGCCCGCTGGCTACACGGCCAGTACCCGCGCTGGCGCCAGCGCGCCCGGCCTCCGGCACGACGAGCTCGTTACGCGTGACCGGAGCCTGCAGATCGGGCGGAACTTCCAGCGGACGCGTTTCGGCCGCCTGGTCCCATGCCGACTTCGACTTGAACAGGCTGCAGCCGCCAAGTACCGACGGCACCAGCACGACGAGCAGGACAATACGGATCGCAGTCTTCGAATTCACAGGCAAACCTTGGCAGTCTTGGGACGAAAAGCGAGCCGAATCAAACCGCCGCATCTTGCAGGGTCGACAGCAGCTCGCGCAAGCGCTCGCGGTGGGAAACAGACAGCTCGACCAGGGGCAGGCGCGGATGTGCGCTACCCAGGCCTTGCGTCGAAAGTCCCCACTTGAGCGGAATCGGGTTGGATTCCAACCCAAGCGCGTCGAACAGAGGCTGAAGCTGCGCATCCAGCGTTTCAGCACGATCCCTGTGCCCGCCGCGGGCAGCATCGCAAAGGGCACGAAACTGCGCCGGCACCAGATTGTTGGCCACCGAGATAACACCGTCGGCGCCAGCCAGCAAGGCACGGCAAGCACTGCCGTCATCACCGGAAAGCACCTGGAACGAAACTGAGCGCAAGGCGAGCAGATCCTGCATGCGCTGCGCATCGGCGACCGCTTCCTTGATGGCGACGATGCGTGGATGCGCGGCCAGCTGCGCCACCGTGGCCGGCACAAGGTCGCAGCCGGTACGGCCGGGAACGTTGTAGAGCACGATCGGCAGCTCGACCGCATCGGCGATCGCGCGATAGTGCTGCAGCAGGCCTTGCTGGGTCGGACGCACGTAATACGGAGTAACGATCAGGGCCGCATCGGCACCCAGGTCGCGCGCGCGTCGCGTGGCGGCGATGGTTTTGGCGGTGTTGGCACTGCCGGTGCCGACCAGCAGCGGAACGCGCCCCGCGACAACGGCAATGGCTTTGGCGACAACCAGTGCCAGTTCATCGTCGGAAAGTGCGTGCGCCTCGCCGGTGGAGCCTGCGACGACCAGACCCTGAGTACCGCCGGCTAGCTGGCCTTGAATCAGTCGTGCGAAGGCATCGAGGTCCAGTTGGCCGTCCGCCTGGAACGGAGTCGCCAAGGCACAGATGCTTCCGCAGAGATTCAAAGCACGTATCCGGGCTACAGACAAAGAGCGGCGGATGTTACTTGCGGCCCCCAGGTGTGGCAAGTATTCTGCCTGCCACTGCCGGCGCGGGTCGGCATCACCTTCAGGCGACGCACGGACCGTGAAGCAAGCAGGTAAATCCGCCTTGACCGAAGCCGCGCCACGCCCACCGGCGAACGAGAACTACCTCCTGATCAATGCGTTCGCACCGCAGCCGGAGTCGCCGCTGGTCGCGGTGACGCGCCGCATTTCCGAATGCGGCTGCAACCTTGTCGATGCGCGCGTCTCCACCCTCGGCTCTGACGTATCGGTGCTTGCGCTGGCAGTCGGGCCCTGGGATGCCATCGCCAAGCTCGAGAACGCGCTGAACAAGCTCGAACGCGGCGAGAACCTGCGCATCACGCATTTCCGCACAGGCCCCAAGCCGATACAGAACACCTTGCTGCCGTACGTGGTCGAGGTCATCGCCGCCGACCGCCCTGGCATATTGCACCAGCTGGCCGAGTTCTTCGGCCGCCGCGGCATCACCATCGAACAGTTGCATTCGTCGCGTTATCGCGCAATGCAAACCGGCGCCGACATGTTCTCGGCACAGGTCACCGTCGGCATTCCCTCGACCACACATATCGCCGCCTTGCGCGACGATTTTCTCGAGTTCTGCGACGGGCTTAACCTCGACGCCATCATGGATCCGATGAAGTTCTAATGCTCGATACCGGCTCGAAAGTTCCCGCCCTCAGCGGCACCAGCACCGACGGAACGTCGCTTGCACTGTCGACACTGAAAGGAAAATGGGTAGTCGTATACTTCTATCCGAAGGACAGCACACCAGCCTGCACTACCGAGGCGCAGGATTTCCGCGACCTGCACGCACAGTTCGCCGCGCGTAACGCAGTCGTCATCGGCGTGTCGCGCGACAGCACACGCAGCCATGCCAATTTCACTGCCAAACAGCAGCTGCCGTTCGCGCTGATCGCCGACACCGACGAAGCCTGGTGCAAGGCGTTCGACGTGATCCACGAAAAGGTGCTGTACGGCCGTCGCTACCTCGGCATCGTCCGCAGTACCTTTCTGATCGGCCCTGACGGCCGCATCAGCCGGCGCTGGAGCCCGGTCAAGGTGGCCGGCCACGCTGCCGAAGTGCTGGCGAGCATTCCGGACGCGTGAGCAGGCGCGCAGCCAACACTGCCCCGCCGCTCCGGCCTGCGCCGGAAATCACTACCCCCTCCCCCACGCCCGAGGCTGAAGCATGACCCGAGGCAAGCGCATCTACGTGCTCGATACCAACGTGCTGATGCACGACCCGACCTCGCTGTTCCGCTTCGAGGAGCACGATGTCTTCATTCCGATGACGGTTCTGGAAGAACTGGACAATGCCAAAAAAGGGACATCCGAGGTTTCGCGCAACGCGCGCCAGGTCAGCCGCTTCATCAACGAGCTGATCGAACATGGCGGCGATCGCAAGATCGAGGAAGGCCTGGATTTGATCTCGCCCCAGGGCGTAAATCTCAAGCGCGGCAAGGCCGTAGGCCGCCTGTATTTCCAGACCCGCTCACCCGAAAGCGTGCCCGGCAAGGCCAAGCCGGACAACTTCATACTCGCGGCCGTGCTGATGCTGCGCGAGCTGTATGCGCGCGTGCCCGTGGTACTGGTGACCAAGGACATAAACCTGCGCATCAAAGCCTCGATCTACGGCATTACCGCCGAAGATTACGAGAACGATCGCGCGCTGGACGATTTCAGCCTGCTCTATTCCGGCCATGCCGAGCTGGCCGAGGGCTTCTGGAGCCTGCATCAGAAAGATCTGAAGTCCTGGCAGGAACGCAACCACACCTTCTATGAGGTGAAGCTGCGCAAGGACGAAGACTGGTTCCCGCACCAGTGCCTGTACATTCCCGACGGCGACGACATGCTCGAACTGCGCGTGATCGAAGTGCGCGACGGCCGCGCGCGCCTGCGCCTGATGGACGACTACACGGGTTCGCACAATGTCTGGGGCATCACCGCGCGCAATCGCGAGCAGAACTTTGCCCTGAACCTGCTGATGGACCCGGATGTGGACTTCGTCACCCTGCTGGGCACGGCAGGCACGGGCAAGACTCTGCTGGCGCTGGCCGCTGGCCTTGCCCAGGTCATGGACCAGCAGCGCTACCGGGAAATCATCATGACCCGGGCCACCGTTTCCGTCGGCGAAGACATCGGCTTCCTGCCCGGCACGGAAGAAGAAAAAATGACGCCGTGGATGGGCGCGCTGACCGACAACCTGGAAGTGCTTACCAGTCCCAGCGAAGGCGGCGCCTGGGGGCGCGCGGCAACCAATGACCTGCTCGCCTCGCGCATCAAGATCCGCTCGCTCAATTTCATGCGCGGCCGCACTTTCCTGAGCCGCTACGTGATCATCGACGAGGCGCAGAACCTTTCGCCGAAGCAGATGAAGACCCTGCTCACACGCGCCGGCCCCGGCACCAAGATGATCTGCCTGGGCAATGTGGAGCAGATCGACACGCCCTACCTGACCGAGACCACTTCGGGCCTGACCTATGCAGTAGACCGCTTCAAGGAATGGCAGCACAGCGCGCATATCACGCTGCGCCGCGGCGAGCGCTCGCGCCTGGCCGACTACGCTTCGGAAAAGCTCTAGCTCCAGCGATGCCGGTTGGCGCAATGCGCCAGCCGGCTCTCAGGCGCCGTTGCAGCCAACAAAGTTACGGGCAAAAAAGACGGACAAAAAGACGGGGGCAAAGCCCCCGTATTCAAAAGCCCGTGTTTCTGAAAACCGGTTTCAGAAGCGCGTCGCCCAGACGGCTTCGAATTCGAGCTGGTTGCCGACCAGACTGTTGCGCGCGGCATAGTTGGTCAGCGTACCGAACAGGTATTGCGATGGCGCGTAGCTGGTGACGAAACGGAACTGGCCGTTGTCGCCAATCGCATGCGAGTAACTCAGGTCGAGGCTGTAGTTGGATACATCGCCCAGCAGGCGATCCAGCAACTGCGATGTCGGTGCCGGCTGCGTACGCGTGCTATAGCGCAGGCCCAGATCGCCCAGACGACCACCATGCCAGGTCGAGCTGAGGCTATAGACGTCCAGGTCGCCCCATGCAAACACCGGGCTCGCACCACTGCCCAGCGTTGCGAGGAAACGCCGCGGCAAGCCGGGACTGGTGAAGGCACGAATTTCACTGTACTTCACGCGCTCCAGGCCGAAATCGAAACTGAGCCAGGACGACGGGGCATAGCCGACATTGACACCCATGCTGGCCGGAATGTCGAAATCGCCCGGATCGGCATAGACCCCACGGTAGCTGTTGAATGCGTCCATGTTCACGCGCGACTGGTAGCTCGCGGTCCAGCGCAGGCGCTGGCCGAGCTTTTCGCTGAACTCCACGCGTACGCCGCGACCGTAGGCAGCCGGACCAGCGCCTTCGACCAGGCGCAACGATTCCGGAGTCACGTCCTTGTCGCCGAACGTGGCATTGGCGAAACGCTGATAAGCGAACAGCGCCGCAACCGACCACCGTCCGCTGTCGCCCCAGCCCTGCACATACGAGGGCGCGACGATATAGCGGTGAAGGCCAGGACGCGATTCGGGAATCAGGCGCGGCACGATGCCGTCGTCGCCAAGCCGGCTACTGGGCAAATCCTCGACCAGACCGCTGCGCACGGACACCCCGATCAAGGCATTGTTGCCTATCGGAACATAAGAAGACGTACCGCTGCGACTGCTGGCCATGGCCAGCTCAAGCAGTTGCGGTGCGACCTTGAGGGATTCGGGTTCTGCCCAGGAGAAATCGGGCTGGATGCTCTGGCGGGCATATTCCTGCCAGCGCTGCATTACGGATTCGCCGCCAAACTGGGCGAGACCCTCGGGAGAGAAGAAATAGAAAGGGAGCGTCAGGCCAAAACTGATCGCTCCCATCGGCTTCTTCAACGCTGCTGTTGCGTTCGCCCGGTACATGTCCCTGCCGCGTGGTTCCATGGCTTGTGGTGATTGTCACGACGGATTTTGGCGATAACGCAACAGCGAGTCAAGTACGCAACACCGAATTTTCAAGCTGAGATGCCGATTTACGTGAGGGATGGCATGATTTCGCCTCAACCTGTTGCAGGATAACAACAACCATGCGTAAAACTGCTCGCCCCAGCGTGCTCACGGTCGCCGGGTCAGACTCCGGTGGCGGTGCCGGCATCCAGGCGGACCTGAAAACCTTCCAGGCCCATGCCGTGCACGGCACTTGCGCGATCACAGCGGTGACTTCGCAAAACACGCGTGCGGTGACCGCGGTACATAGTTTGCCGCCTGCGCATATTTGCAGCCAGATTGCGGCGGTCCGCGACGATTTCGCCATCGCGGCCTGGAAGACCGGCATGCTGGCCGATGCCCGCACCATCCGCGCTGTCGCCACCGGCATGCAAGGCCATGAGGGCCACTACGTGCTGGACCCGGTAATGATTTCCACCAGCGGGGCCGCCCTGCTGCAGAGCTCGGCAATCAGCGCACTGCGCCGTTATTTGCTGCCCCGCGCCAGCCTGATCACGCCCAACCTCCCTGAGGCCGCGGCGCTGAGTGGCCTGCCCGTTCGCCGCAACAGCGATCTGGATCGCATAGCCCGTCTATTGCTGGAAGAAGGCGCGCAGGCGGTACTTATCAAGGGTGGCCACCAGCGGGGCCGCCAGGTCGTCGACCGGCTTTACTGGGGGAATGACAAGCGCGAATTCGTCCATGAAAGACTGGCGCGCAACGGTCATGGCACTGGCTGCACCCTGGCCGCAGCCATCGTATCGAATCTGGCCCTGGGTCTGGACCTCGCCCAGGCCTGCTCCCGCGCGACCGACTACGTGCACGCCGCGCTGCTGAAGGCGTACCGGCCGGGCCGGAGTACCATCGATGTGCTGGAACATTCTGCTGTTGTTGCGCCGATTCGCCGACGCACTACTGTTCGCTGAAAGGAACATGGCATGAACCGACTCTCGCTCGCCGGCACCGTCCTGTTGCTGACCTTTTCGGCCGCCTACGCAGCCCAATCTCCTGAATTCAAGCCGCTGGCGATTGCCACCCACGGCAAGAGTGCTCTTGACGACAGCGGCACGATCCGCCGGCCGCAGGCGCATGTGGTGCGCGCCGCCACGGTCAGCGAAATGCGCGTCGTACCCGACGCAAACGGCGGGCTGAAGCTGCAGTGCACCGACGTGCCAAACCCACGCCTGCGCACGCCGCAAGATCGCACCATCAGCGGAGGGCCGCGCCAATGACGTGCCGATGGCTTGCCACACTCTTTGCGCTCTGCGCAGCGATGCCAGCCTCAGCAACGCCAGCCATCGCACTGCAAAACGGCCAGGCAGCCACTTTCGGCATCCCCGGCGCCAATTTCTCCACGTCTTACTATATCGACGTACCGCTGGGTGCAGCCCAACTCAAGCTGGAGCTGGACAACCAGGGTAGCGGCAACGTCGACCTGCTGTTGCGCTACGGCACACCGTTCGCCGAGAAGACATCGAACGAGGCCGCTTCGCCCGACGCGCAATTGTTCCTCGACTATGCCCACTACTGGGGTCTGAGCCGAAGTGGCGACGAAAGCATCCTGGTACAGAAGTCCAGCCGCATACCGCTGCGACCGGGACGCTGGTACATCGCTGTACTGAACTTCGCACCAACGACGCAAAATCTCAGCCTCAAGGCCAGCCTCAACGGCAGCGTGCCTGTTGCCGGCATCAATTTCAGCTTTCCCGACAACAGCGGTTGCAACAGCGCGCCCTGGTTCGACCTGACCGCCGCAGCCCCCATCGATGGCAACCCCGGCACCACCCTGGGCGAGCAGCGGCGCAATGCACTGGCTCGCGCTGGCGAGCTGCTCGCGCAGCAGCTGCAGTCGCCGATGCCGATCTCGGTACATGCTTGCTGGAAAGCGCTGGGCGGCAGCCAGAGCGAGGGCGCGCGCATTGCCGCGGCCGGCCCCAGCACCTTCATCGTCGACACGGAGGACTTCGTCGTACCGTGGCTGCCGGACAAATACAGCTGGTATGCGGTGACCGAAGCCGTCCGTCTCAGCGGTACGCCCCAGTGCGGCACCTTCGGCAACGACTGCAACGAGCCGGATATAGAGGCCACGTTCAACAGCGATCTCGATCCGCCAGTCAATATCATCAACGTACCGTTCTATTACGGCTTCACTGGTGCATCCAAGCCGGCACGCTCGATCGATTTCATTACCACGACCATGCACGAGCTTACCCACGGCATGGGTTTTGTCAGCCTGATCAATGTCGATCCTGACGATGGCGTCGTCGGTGCACGCGGCAGCAGCGAGGGCGGCGAGTCCTACGACGACGCCTTCAGCCGCCAGCTCGTCGCCGTGGATACGCAGGCGCGCAGCTACCAGCCCTTTCTCGGCCCAGCGACCAGCGATGCACAACGTGCCAGCGCCGCAGTATCCAACGACAGCGTGCGCTGGGCCGGCATGGAAGCAGTGATGTCCGCACTGAACCAGCGCCGCGACCAGCCCATGCCGGACAATTTTCCGCTGATCTTCGCGCCGTGCGAACGCGCGGCGGCCGGCGATCCATGCAAGACCCGGCCCGGATCCACCTTGTCGCATACGGTACAAGCGGGCGACCTGATGAACGCGTTCGACGACGGCAGCTCCAACCGCAGCCTGGGCCTGGCGCTGCCCATGCTGCACGCACTGGGGTGGGCCAC
The DNA here is from genome assembly GCF_004363655.1 of Tahibacter aquaticus. Classification (GTDB taxonomy): domain Bacteria; phylum Pseudomonadota; class Gammaproteobacteria; order Xanthomonadales; family Rhodanobacteraceae; genus Tahibacter; species Tahibacter aquaticus. The sequence goes on along the minus strand of NZ_SNZH01000007.1, from coordinate 340,996 downwards.
GACTGACGCCACGCCACCCAGCTACGCCATACCGGCGACCGGCAACTGGTACGACCGCACCCGCGGCGGCCACGGCATCGACTTCCAGCTGTACCAGCGCAGCGCCACCGAAGGCGACCTGTACTTCGTCATTTTCTATACTTTCGAGAACGACGGGCTGCCCGAATACTACCTGGGCCTGGGCCGCCTGATCGACGGCAAGTTCATCGGCGCCAAACAGAGCGACGGCATCGCGCTGATGCGGCTGCGCTACAACGCCACGACACGGCGCACGGAGCTGGACCGCAGCTCTGCCGGCAATCTGTTCATCGACTTCAACCAGGCAGCGCAATCGCCGAGCTGCCGCAGCGCCGACCGCAGCGGCGCCGGCGCGCTCGCCCTGATGCGCTGGTCGATCCGCGGCGAAAATGGCAGTTGGTGCATAGAGCCGGCTGTGCTGCCCGCTGAACACACCACGCCGGATTTTTCCGGCCACTGGTATGGCGGCAACGCCAGCGATCAGGGCTGGGGAATGGAGCTGCTGAGCATCCGTGGCGCAGCCGGGCAGGCGCAGCTGGTAGCCGTGCTTTACTACCCGGACCAGCAGGGCCGCTCACGCTGGGCTGTTACCCGGCTTGCCGATGTGGATCTTGCCAATACGCAAGAATTGACTTTGTACGAAGTTAGCGGCTACTGCCGCCTCTGCCAGCCCCCGGCCGCGCCGAACGCGACGCGGGCCGTCGGCACCATCAAATTCAGGCTGACCCGGCCTACGCGTACCGAGCCCGCCGACGGCGCCAATCGCGTCAGCATTGCCATCACCCAGCCCGGTGTCGCCAATTTCCGTCGCGACGATGTGCCGCTGACGCTATTGTCAGCGCCACCGGGCGACTGAAGCGGCAGACGCCGGCACCAACGAAAACGGCGTGCCTGGCGGCACGCCGTTTTTTGTTCATGGTTCGCTTCGCAGCTCAGCTTCCGCGCAGGCTGTCGATCAGTGCGTCGGCGAAGCTGGCGGTGCTGCCGTTGCCGCCCAGATCGGGCGTGACCCGGTCCTTGCGCGCCAGCACGTCGCGTATCGCCGCACGTACGCGTTGCGCCTGATCTTCCAGGCCCAGGTGCCCCAGCATCTGGCAGGCTGCCAGCAGCAACGCACAGGGATTAGCCACGCCCTTGCCGGCAATGTCAGGAGCCGAGCCGTGCACGGCCTCGAAGATCGCCGCTTCGGTCCCGATATTCGCGCCCGGAGCCAGGCCCAGGCCACCGACCAGGCCGGCGCAAAGATCCGAGATGATGTCGCCGAACAGATTGGTGGTCACGATAACGTCGAATTGCTGCGGATTCATCACCAGCTGCATGCAGCAGTTGTCGACGATCATTTCGTTGCACTGGATTTCCGGATATTCCGCAGCCACTTCCCGCGCCACCTTTAGGAACAAACCCGAGGTGGTCTTCATGATATTGGCTTTGTGTACGACGGTAATTTTCTTGCGCCCCTGGCGCCGTGCCAGCTCGAAGGCATAGCGCACGATGCGCTCGGAACCGCGGCGCGTCACCTTGATCTGGGAGTGCGCAGTGTCGCCGTCTTCGGAAAGGGTCTGGCCTTCGGAACCGTAGGCACCTTCCGTGTTCTCACGTACGGTGATCAGGTCGATGCCGTCGTAGCGTGCCTTGGTGCCGGGAATGGTGATCGCCGGGCGTACGTTTGCATACAGGTCGAAGCGCTTGCGCAATTCCACATTCAGAGAGGAGAAACCACCGCCGATCGGCGTGGTCAATGGTCCCTTGAGCGCGACACGATGGCGCGCGATGGATTCCATGGTCGCCTGCGGCAACAGTTCGCCGCAGCGCTCTTGTGCCGCCATGCCTGCGTCGACGAATTCGTAGTTCAACCCGGTCTTCAGTTCGTCAAGAACGCGCAAAGTGGCGTTCATGATTTCCGGGCCGATGCCGTCGCCGCGGATAACGGCAATAGTCTTGCTCATGCAATGCTCCAAATACGACTTGCCGGATAGATAGAAAACTCCGCATTATCGGAGATGCCTTCCCAGTGAACAACCACCGCCGTATGCGACCAAGGTCAATGGCTGCCCTGAGTCATGCCGCCAGCGCCTGCTTCGCCCTGGTCCTTGCACTGGCGAATCCGGCACGGGCACAGCAGCCATTCGCGCCCTACAGCCGCAACCCGGAACTGCGTATCGAGGCACTGGAGGGCAAGATCGCCCTGCGCCTGCAAGGCAACTGGCCCACGCCCTGCCTGCCCAGCGTGGAAACCGTGAGCCTCGATGGCAACGAACTGAATATCGAACTGCGCTCGAAACGACCGCTGTGCGCACGTACGCCGATGCCGTTCGACATCGAAGTCGATCTCGCGCCGAAAGTGGGCAAGCGCTGGCCGGATATGCCGCTGCGCGTGAGCGTACGGACTGCCAACAGCGCCACGGCCGCAGCAGAATTGCGCGGCTTCGCGTTGATCGGCAAAGGCGACGGTCCGCGCCCACTGCCGACAGCCGGGCTGTGGTGGCCGCTGCCGCTGGCCGATGCGACCAACCCGATGGCCGGCACCGGCTTCAGCCTTGAAGTGCAGGGCTATACCCTGGCCGTGGCCGTGCTGGGCAAAACGCGCAAAGGCAGTCCGATCTGGTATTTCGGCACCAGCAAATTGCGCAGCCGCACGACCCAGATCGACCTGGTCGCCGCGGGCAACGGCAACCCGGAAGAGCCGACTCCGGACGCTGCTGCCGACAGCGCGCTGCTGCACATGGATTTCCAGGGCAACGGCCGCGCGACGGCCTGGCTGGGCCAATACGAACAAGGCGAGACTCAGCCGCTGCTGCGTCTGCAGGTGATAGAACTGGCCCACCTGCCGTTTGCCGACCAGACCGATGGCGCCTCGTGGCATGGCGACTGGGTGCTGCTGGGCGCAACGCCGGGCCAGCCGCGCAGTGCGCGCCAGTTGCGCCTGAATGCAAACAGCTTTGTCGCCGCGGCGAACTATCGCCTCAGCGGCGATGACGGCTCCATGCTCAGCTGCGAGCGCGAGCCGCAACTGACCCGCGCGGCGCCGCCGCGACGCTGCCGCCTGACCGATGCAGCCGGCGCGCTGATCGCCGATTTCGATTCCATCGATATCAACCGCCTCGACGGCTTTGCGCCGGACCGCACGCCGGTACAGCTGCTGCGCGTACAGAAACGCTGAACCCGGCCATAGGTCTGGCTCAATGTCTCTGTGCGCCGGGGTTCAGACTTGGCCGTGATCGTGCTGGGGCGGTGCCGCAACCTCGGCGGACTCCAGCTGATCGAGGAAATCGACCGCACGGCGCAGATGCGGAATCACGATCGAGCCGCCGACTACCAGACCGACGCTGAAGATCTCGAAGAATTCGTCGCGGCCGACGCCAACCTCTTTGCATTGCGCCACGTGGTACGCGATGCAGTCGTCGCAGCGCAGCACCATGGAAGCGACCAGGCCGAGCATCTCCTTGGTCTTCACGTCCAGCGCGCCAGCCTTGTAGGTCTGCGTGTCCAGGGCAAAGAAGCGGCGCACGACCTGATTGTCTTCGGCCAGGATGCGCTCGTTCATGCGCTTGCGGAAATCGGTGAACTGCCTGACCTTGTCCTCGCTCATGCCGCGCCCTCCAGGATCTGCGCCAGGCGGCCGCTGCGATCGGCGGCGACCAGATCGTCATGCCCGCCGACATGTACGCCGTTGATGAAAATCTGCGGCACCGTGCGGCGCCCTCCACTGCGGGCAAGCATCTCAGCGAGCTTGCCGGCGTCGCTGTCGATGCGAATTTCCTGGTACTCCAGCCCCTTGGACTTAAGCACGCTCTTGGCGGCGATGCAGTAAGGGCAGATCGCCGTTGTATACATTTCTACAGTAGCCACGCTTTTCTCCTGATCGGCGCCGCCGGGTAGACTGCGGCCGCCATAGCTCCTGCGCATTGTGGGGGCTGAAACGGTTTCGGCAAGGGTGGCGCTGCCGCCGCCGGGCCGCTGTGCCCGCGGTTGCCGGGCGCGGCGGCCCAGGCTGCAACCTTCGATGAACGGCGACGCTGCGGCCGTGGCCGCGGAACCCGGGCTGGGTTAAGGTGTCGCAGCTATCTTCCTTCCCCCGCACGACGTCCAGGCCATGCGCAATTGGTTTCTTGTCCTGCTCAGTTTTTGCGCTACCGGCATAGCCGGCGCGCGCGAATCGGGCGTGCGACTTCCCGACATCGGCAGCTCCGCCGCCGCCATCATGTCGCCGCAGCAGCAGCGCGACTACGGCGCCAGCATGCTGCACGAAATGCGCTCGCTGAACCTGATCCTCGACGACCCGCTGCTGGTCGACTACATCAATACCCTGGGCTTTCGCCTGGTCGCGCACAGCGACAAGCCCGAGCAGAGTTACACCTTCTTCGTTGTGCGCGATCCCAACATCAACGCCTTCGCCGCGCCGGGCGGCTATATCGGCGTGAATGCCGGCCTCATCACTACCGCAGTGGAAGAAGGCGAAGTGGCCGCGGTACTGGCGCACGAAGTGGCGCATATCAGCCAGGACCATCTGCTGCGCGCGTTCGAGGATTCGCAGAAATCCTCGTTACCGATCGCGCTGGCCATGCTCGGCGCAATGATCGCAGCCCAGGGTTCGGCCGGCGACGGGGCCGAGGCGGCGCTGGTGGCCGGCACCTCGCTGATCCAGCAGCGCCAGATCAACTTCACCCGCAAGGATGAAATCGAAGCCGACCGCGTCGGCATCCAGACCCTGGCCCGGGCTGACTACGACCCGCAATTCATGGCCAGTTTCTTCGCCCGCATGGAGCGCACGTTGCGCCCGGGTGCCGGCGACCGCGGCATTCCCGACCTGCTGCGTACCCACCCGGTGAATACCGACCGCATCAGCGACGCCAAGGCGCGCGCCGATGCCTTGGCCGCCGAGCAGAAGCTCGTCCGCGCCTCCACAACCAGCCTGCCCGCACCAACCGGCTACTGGTCGCCACCGACCCGGCCGGACGAACTGGCGCCGCTGCCGCGTCTGAGCACAACTGAAGTCAAAGCCACCATCCATGGCGACGGCCTGTATTTCGCCCTGATGCGCGAGAGAGCGCGCGTGCTGGCTGCCGATCAACCCAGCTCGCTGGTCAGCTATTACGCCAGCAACCGGCGCGAAGCCGGCAGCGTGGCGGAGGCCGCGGCCAAGTACGGCCATGCACTCGCCCTGTGGCGCCTGGGCCAGGGCGAAGCCGCACGCGCCCTGCTGGCCGCACTGGCCGAGGAATCGCCCACCATACTGCCCTACCAGCTCGCCCTGGCGCAGACCGAAGCTCAGGCCGGCCGCCGCACCGATGCACTCAATCGCTACGAACGCCTGATCGCCAATTCGCCGGCTAACCGGGCCATCGCCCTGGCCTACGCACAGACCCTGATCGAAGACGGCAAGGCCGGCAGCGGACGCCGCGCGCAGGATCTGCTGCGGCCGATGATGGCCGAGGAAATCGACGATCCCGAGGTTTACCGGGTATTTGCCCGCGCCGCTGAACTGGGCGGCGACAAGATTCGCGCCGCCGAGGCCTATGCCGACGTGGCCCTGCTCAGCGGTCGCCTCGAAGACGCCATGAACCAGCTGCGTACGCTGACCGAACGCCGCGATCTGGACTATTACCAGCGCGCACGCATCGAAGCACGTATTACCGAAGTGACGCCGTACGTGCTGGAACTGCGTCGCAGGGGCATCAAACCGAAGGACCAGGGCCGCCTTGCGCCCGCTTTTTCCTGCCAGGATTCAGACTCTTGTACGTCGGTGTCATTCCAGCGTAACAATCCTGCATTGGAATAAGCCGCTGTCATGAAAGCGTCGCGCCGCGGCGCAACCTGCGGACAACCGTGCAAAAACGCATTCTTATCGTTGAAGACGAAACGGCGATCCGCGATATGGTCGCCTTCGCCCTGCGCAAGGCCGGCATGGATCCGGTCCATGCTGCCGACGCGCGTATCGCCCAGTCCGCCATTGCCGAGCGCGTACCCGACATGATCCTGCTCGACTGGATGCTGCCGGGCATGAGCGGCCTGGAATACGCGCGCCGTCTGCGCAAGGAAGATCTGACCCGCGAAGTTCCCATCATCATGCTCACCGCCCGCGGCGAGGAAGGCGACCGGGTCAACGGACTGGATGCCGGTGTCGACGACTACGTGGTAAAGCCATTCTCCGCGCGCGAGCTGATCGCTCGCATCAAGGCTGTCATGCGCCGCACCCACGGCGACGAAGGCGACGGCGTGATCGAGCAGGGCGGCCTGCGCATCGACGGCGCCGCGCACCGCGTCTATGCCGGCGAGCAGTCGGTGCAGATCGGCCCTACCGAATACCGATTGCTGCATTTCTTCATGACCCATGCCGAGCGCGTCTACTCGCGCAGCCAGCTGCTGGACCAGGTCTGGGGCGGCAGCGTCTATGTGGAAGAACGCACGGTCGACGTGCATATCCGCCGCCTGCGCAAGACCTTGGAGCCGTACAAACTGGAAAACCTGGTGCAGACCGTACGCGGCGCCGGCTATCGCTTCTCGGTAACGCCCTGAGCGCCCCCGCCGCCGCGCCGCCGGCCGCATGAACGCGCGCCTGGATCGAGCACTGCAGGTCAGCCTCTGGCGCATCAGCGGCGGCCTGCTGCTGGCACTGGTGCTGGGCCTGGCCCTGGGCGGGCTGGCATGGTGGCTGTTCGCCGCCACCCTGGCTGCACTGGTCTACCTGCTCTGGCGCCTGCGCCAGTTCGGCCACTGGCTGCAGGGCCGCTCGCGCCTTGCGCCGGTGGACGATGCCGGCCTGTGGGGCGCGCTCTACCGCATCCAGCTGCGCCGCCAGCGCAGCGATACCGAGCGCCGCCGCCGCCTGGTGCAGGTATTGCGGGCATTCCGCAACACCGCGGCTGCACTGCCCGATGCGACCGTAGTGCTCGACGCCGACGGCGTCATCCTCTGGTTCAACGACGCCTCCACCCGTCTGCTGGGACTGAGCTATCCGCACGACCTGTCCGGTCATTTTTCCAATCTGGTGCGTTCTCCACGTGTGACGCGATGGCTGCAGGGCGGCGACTGGAGCGAACCGCTGATGGACGTGCCGGCGCCTGGCGACGACGCGCTGCGGCTGGGCCTGCGCATCATTCCCTACGGCCAGGGCCAGCGCCTGCTGGTCGCGCGCGACATGTCCAAGCTGATGCAGCTGGAGCAGATGCGGCGCGATTTCGTCGCCAACGTCTCGCACGAACTGCGCACGCCGCTGACCGTAGTGCACGGCTATCTCGACCTGATCGAGCCGGACCAGTCGCCAGAGCTGGAACCCATGCTGATGGAATTGCGCACGCAGTCGCGGCGTATGACCCAGATCGTGGAAGACCTGCTGACCATCTCGCGCCTGGAAGCACAGGACAGCCTGCCGGAAGAGCGCGTCTCCATGCCGGGCATGATGCAGACCTTGCGCCGCGAAGCGGAAGCACTCAGCCTGGGCCGCCACACGATCGTGATGGAAATCCGCAGCGAACTCGATCTGAGCGGCTCGCCCAAGGAATTGCATAGCGCCTTCTCCAACCTGGTCAGCAACGCCGTGCGCTATACGCCGGCCGGCGGCCGTATCCAGCTGCGCTGGGAACTGCGCGGCGAGCAGCCGGTATTTTCCGTCACCGACACCGGCCAGGGCATTGCGCCCAATCATCTGCCGCGTATCACCGAACGTTTTTATCGTGTCAGCAGCAGCCGCTCGCGCGATACCGGCGGCACCGGGCTGGGGCTTTCCATCGTCAAGCACGTGCTGCAGCTGCACCAGGCCAAGCTGTGCATCGAGAGCGAAGTTGGCGTCGGCAGCACCTTCGCCTGTGTGTTCGACAACGAACGCGCGCTGCAGCCGGCTACCAGCGAGGAACTGGGCTGATGCACCGCCGCCGCTGGCTGGCCCGCTGCGTCGTGCTGCTGCTGGCGCTTACCAGTGCAGCGACCATGGCCACAGCTGCGCAATTGACCAGCGTTGGTTCCGACACTCTAGGCGAACTGATGCAGGCACTGGCCCAGGCCTATGCACAGGAGCAGCCGCAGCTGCGCTTCCAGATCCAGACACCAGGCTCAGCCGCTGCCCTGCCCGCGCTGGCCGAAGGCCGTGCCGACCTGGGCCCGATGAGCCGCAGCATGAACCCCGCCGAGGAGGCCGCCTACCGCGCACGCCGCGGCAGCTCGCCCGGCCAGGTACAGATTGGCTTCGATGCCGTCGCCGTTTTCGTCCATCCGGACAATCCGCTGTCCCAGCTCAGCCTGGCGCAGCTGGCCCAGATCTGGGCCGACGGCGGCAGCTGCGCCGGCACACCCCTGCTGCGCTGGGACCAGCTCGACGTAAACACCGTGCAACCGCAGGCGCTGCTGCGCCTGGGCCGCAATACGTCGTCGGGTACCTATGAATTTTTTCAGAATGCCGCATTCTGCGGCGGCAGCTACCGTGCCGACGTGGTGCAGTTCCCCGGTGCCGGCGCCGTGGTCGCCGCGGTTGCGCAGCACCCCCGTGCCATCGGCTACGCCAGCCTGGCCCATGCCAACGGCCTGGTGCGGCTGGTCGCGCTGCAGCCGGCGCACGACCAAGCCGCCGTGCTGCCCGATGCGGCAAGCGTCATTTCCGGACGCTATCCTCTGGCACGACCGTTGTATCTGTATTTCAACCACGGCGCCGACGGCCGGGCCGACCCGGCAACGGCAGCCTTTCTACGCTACGTCCTCGGCCCGGCGGGCCAGGATCTGGTCCGGCGCCAGGGCCTTTTCGGCCTGTCGCCGCAGCATGCGAACGAGCAACTGAGGCAATTGCAATGACCCTGCTCACCGGCAACCTGACCCGCGACCTGAGCGATCCTGCGCTCTACATCAACCGCGAGTTGGCCCAGCTCGAATTCAATTTCCGCGTACTTGCCCTGGCTCAGGACGAGCGCGTGCCGCTGCTGGAACGCCTGCGCTACCTGTGCATCTCCAACAGCAACCTGGACGAGTTCTTCGAAGTGCGCGTCGCCGTACTCAAGCAGCAATTGCTGCTGAACACGCCCATGCCCGGCCCCGACGCCATGGCGCCGGTCGAACTGCTAACGCGTATCCGCGCCCGTTCGCTGGAACTGGTGCGTGCGCAGTACGATTTCTGGAACGATGTTCTGCTGCCGTCGCTGGGCGAAGAAGGCATCCGCTTCGTCACCCGCGACAAGTGGACGGTGAAGCAGAAACGCTGGCTGCAAGGCTACTTCCAGAACGAGATCCTGCCGGTGCTGTCGCCGCTGGGGCTGGACCCGGCCCACCCGTTTCCGCGCATCCTCAACAAGAGCCTCAATCTTGCCGTGGTGCTCAAGGGCAAGGACGCGTTCGGCCGCGAAGGACACATGGCCCTGGTGCGCGCGCCGCGCTCGCTGCCGCGCATCATTCGCTTGCCGGCCGAAGTGGCCGAGTCGCCGTACGACTTCGTCTTTCTGTCGGGCATCCTGCAGCAGTTCATCGACGAGCTGTTCCCGGGCATGCGCGTGGAAGGCTCCTACCAGTTCCGCGTCACCCGCAACAGCGAACTGGTGGTGGACGAGGACGAAGTGGAAAACCTCGCCACGGCGCTGTCGGACGAACTGATCGGCCGCGGCTATGCGCATCCGGTGCGGCTGGAAATCGCCGAAACCTGTCCGAAGTCCATCACCGAAATGCTGATGGCCAATTTCGGCCTGACCGAACAGGACATCTATCGCTGCGCCGGCCCGGTCAATGTCAATCGCATCAACGCGATCTACGACCAGGTCGACCGGCCTGACCTGAAGTTCCCCAAATTCAGTCCGCGCGTGGCGCCGGCACTGGCCAACGTGACCAGCGTGCTCGACGTGGTGCGCGAACAGGATGTGCTGATGCACCATCCGTTCGAGTCCTTCGCTGCGGTGATGGAACTGGTGCGCCAGGCCAGCCAGGACAACGACGTGCTGGCGATCAAGCAGACGCTGTACCGCGTCGGCGATCATTCCCCGCTGGTCAACCACCTCATCGACGCGGCACGCAACGGCAAGGACGTGACGGTCGTGGTCGAGCTGCGTGCGCGCTTCGACGAGGAGGCGAATATCCGCCTCGCCAATCGACTACAGGAAGCGGGCGTGCAGGTCGTCTACGGTGTGGTCGGCTACAAGACCCACGCCAAGATGCTGCTGATCGTACGGCGCGAACAAGGCCGCCTTCGCCGCTATGTGCATTTATCTACCGGCAACTACCACCAGATCACCTCGCGCGTGTATACCGACTTCGGCCTGATGACGGCCGATGCGGACATCGGCGAGGACGTGCACAAGATGTTCCAGCAATTGTCCGGGCTGGGCACGGCGATCAAGCTCAAGCGTCTGCTGCAGTCGCCGTTTACCCTGCACAAGGGGCTGTTGCAGAAGATCGAGCGGGAAATGGCCCATGCCCAGGCCGGCCGTCCCGCGCGCATCATCGCCAAGATGAACGCACTGAACGAAGCCGGCGTGATCCAGCAGCTCTACGCCGCATCCAGCGCCGGCGTACAGATCGACCTTATCGTGCGCGGTGCCTGCGCACTGCGACCAGGCATTCCGGGCGTATCGGAAAATATCCGCGTACGTTCCGTCATCGGCCGCTTTCTCGAGCATAGCCGCGTGTACTGGTTCGCCAATGACGGCGCAGCGGAAATCTACTGCGCCAGCGCCGACTGGATGGAAAGAAACCTGCTGCGCCGGATCGAAACCTGTTTCCCCATCGACGATCCGCAACTGGCCAAGCGCGTCTACGACGAGGCGCTGGCGAATTTCCTCGCCGACAATACCCAGGCCTGGCTGCTGCAGGCCGACGGCAGCTACATACGCACCGAGCCCGGCGAAGAGATGCCGCATTCGGCCCAGCTGTCCCTGCTGGCCCAGTTGTGCATGTAGTACGCGCGGCGGATTCGCCATTGCCTGCGACAGGCGTGGCAGAATCCGCCGGACTACCAGCTGCCGAGGTTCCCTTGCCCAACGGCCAGAAGCCCATCCAGGACGGCGAACTGCTAGCGGCGGTCGATCTGGGATCGAACAGTTTTCATATGGTCGTGGCGCGCTATCAGCACGGCGAGTTGCGTGTGATCGACCGCCTGCGCGACAGCGTGCGCATGGCTGCCGGCCTGAATCGCGATGGCAGCCTCGACAGTGCGCGGCGCGATCGCGCGCTGGCCTGCCTGGCCCGCTTCGGCCAGCGCCTGCGCGCCCTGCCGCCGGGACGCGTACGCGCGGTCGCCACCAACACCGTGCGCCGCATGAGCGTGCCGCACGCCTTCCTGCTACCCGCGGAAACGGCGCTGGGCCACCCGATAGAAGTCGTCTCCGGACGCGAGGAGGCGCGCCTGATCTATCTCGGCGTGGCGCACGGCCTGCCCGAATCGCGCGAGCGCCGTCTGTGCATCGATATCGGCGGCGGCAGTACCGAGTTCATCATCGGTGCCGGCATGGAAGCGGTGCAGACCGAAAGCCTGCAGATGGGCTGTGTCGCCAGCACGCTGCGTTTCTTCGACGACGGCAAGCTCACCGCCAAGCGCTGGCGTCAGGCACAGACCGAGATCGGTGTCGAACTGCAGCAGTTCGCCGCCGACTACCGCGCCCATGGCTGGGGCGAAACCATAGGCTCTTCCGGCACCATTCGCGCCATCGGCAACGTTGTGCAGGCCAATGGCTGGAGCGACGGCGGCATCACCGTGTCCAGCCTGGAGCGTCTGCGCGACGCACTGCTGACGGCGGGCAGTATCGACAAGATCCGCCTGCTCGGCCTGTCGGAAGAACGCCAGAGCGTGATCGCCGGCGGCGTCGCCATTCTTGAAGCCGCGTTTTTTGCGCTGGGTCTGCTGCAGATGCAAGTCTGCGAAACCGCCATGCGCGAAGGCCTGCTGTACGACCTGATCGGCCGCGCCGAACAACGCGATCCGCGCACCGCCAGCGTCGAAGCGCTGATGCGCCGCTACGACGTGGACCGGGCCCAGGCGCGCCGGGTCGAAGCCACCGCGCAATTGCTGTTCGACCAGGCCGCCGATGCCTGGCATCTGGATGCCGACGCGCTGGACTGGCTGCGCTGGGCCGCGCGCATCCACGAGATCGGCCTGGCCATTGCACACAGCCAGCATCACGTCCACGGTGCCTATCTGGTGCGGCATTCGGACCTGGCCGGTTTCACACGGCAGGAACAGGATTTCCTCGCCACCGTCCTGCGCTGTCACCGGCGCAAGCCTGACCAGGAAGCGCTGGCTGCGCTGCCCGACCGTTCGCGCCGGACTGCCGCGCGCATCACCGCCTTGCTGCGCCTGGCCGTGTTGCTGCATCGTGCCCGCAGCGCCGATCGCCTGCCGGCCTTGTCGGTACGCGCGGACGAGCGCAGCCTCGAACTGAAGCTCGGACGCGAATGGCTGGAACAGCATCCACTGACCGTGACCGATCTGGACCAGGAGCGCGAATACCTGAAAGATCTGGGCGTGAAACTGCAACTGCGCGCCGCGGAGAAATTCTGACCGCGGCCAGCCTTTCCCACGCGGAACCTGCTGGCATACATCCGGTCAGAGCCGCGTTCGCGCCGCGCCCTGCCCCGCACCGGCTGCGCCGCGTATCATTGTTCCCCCTACTTTCAGGAGTCTCTTCGTGCTGAAGCCCTATCTGCTCGCCTTCGCCTTGCTGCTGCCGCTGTCGGCCGTCGCCCAGGACAAGCCCAAGACCGAAGCCAAACCCGCCGCGGCCAAGACGGAAGCCAAGCCCGCCGCGCCCAAGACCGACGCCAAGCCGGCTGAAGCCGCCGTCGCCGCAGACCCGGCCAAGGCCGCCCATCCCCAGGTTGTTCTGCATACGTCGATGGGCGACATCACCATCGAGCTGTATCCGGACAAGGCGCCCAAGTCAGTCGAAAACTTCCTCCAGTACACCAAGGACGGTTTCTACAACGGCACCGTTTTCCACCGCGTGATCAACGGCTTCATGATCCAGGGCGGCGGCTTCACCAAGGATCTGACGCAGAAGCGCACGCGTCCGGCGATCCAGAACGAGGCCAACAATGGCCTGTCCAACCTCAAGGGCACGGTGGCGATGGCCCGCACCAACGACCCGCATTCGGCCACGGCGCAGTTCTTCATCAACGTGGTCGACAACAAACGCCTGGACTATGTCAGCGACCAGAGCGGCATGACCTATGGTTACGCCGTATTCGGCAAAGTCGTCGGCGGCCTGGACGTAGTGGAAAAGATGAAGGCCGTTGAAACCTCGGCCCAGGGCCCGCTGCCGGGCGATGTGCCCAAGATCGCGATCACGATCGACAAGGCTGAGCTGGTCAAGTAGCAGTCAGTTCCCGGCTACTCGCACCGGCTTTCTGCCCACAAAAAAACCACCGTTACCGGTGGTTTTTTTGTGGGCCTGGATCGCCGCTTCAGTCGATATTGAAGCTTTTCAAAGTCACCGGAATCCGCGGCGCATCGATCGTATAGGCACCGCAACCACCGCTGCCCGGACTGGATGTTACGACCAGATAGTAGATGCCAAGAGGCGCTGGAATCGTCATGGTCTCTGTTCCGCCAGCACCAGCGTTGTCGCCGACTTCCGCGCAGGCAACACCGCCGCCGCAAGATCCTGACAACCACAGAAATGCGGGATTCCAGCCCGCATCCGGCGTCGTCAGCGCAATCGTCGTAGCCGTCAGACTGTCTTTGTTGACGCGGTAAATCACGTCATTCTCCGGCGAGTTGAATGCGCCGCAGAGCGTGCCCAGCTGGTTGACCGACGGCGCACAGGTCGTGCCGCTTACCTGGTGCATATTGGCGACCAGGGGAATGGTTGCGGGCGAGGCACAGGACTGTGCGCCTGCGGAACCGGTGTATGCGGTCGCCAGCAATGTTGCAATAAGCATAAGTGCATTTTTTACCATCACAACCCCCTGAAAGTGACTGAAATGTACTATCCACCCCTAACCGCTTTGCCTTGAGAAATTGACCGCGCGGATAGGTTTTACGGGTTGCCGGTAGCTCCGCCATCAATCGATCGAGAAGCTGCGCAATGTTACCGGAAGGCGTCCGCCGGCATCTACGGTATAGGCGCCGCAGCCCCCCGCGCCCGGGCTGGATGTGACTATCAGAAAATACGCACCGGAGGCATGGGGAGTCAACATGGTTTCGGTACCGCCAGCACCGAAGTTGTCGCTCACGTCAGAACAGTTCACACCACCGCCGCACGAACCCGACAGGTACAGGAACGCCGCATTCCAGGTCGGATCTGTCGTCGACAAGCTGAGTGTGTCGGAGGTACGTATAGGGGGATCGATTGTGAAGCGGTAGATGACGTCGTTCTCGGGCGAATTGAACGCGCCGCATAAGGTGCCGAGCTGGTTGATCGCGGGAGCGCAGGTAGTGCCGCTGACAGTGTGATGACCGTTGGAGTTCTCTGGAATGCGCACGGGCGACGCACAGGACTGGGTAAAGGCGGGCCCGGCGGAAGCGGCGGCGGCCACGCTGGCTATCAGCAGCAATGCATTCTTCTTCATCTTTCTTCTCCGGTATCAGCACAGGCAAAGCGATCGCAGAGGCCATGTCGGGCGGAAGTTAACGACTCCTTTTGAGCCGATAGGCGCGGTTGCGCGCACCGGGACCACACGCCTGTTCGCGCAAACAATCCACGTCGGCACAACTTATTCTTCTACTTATCGGCATTTGACGACAGCCGTGCTCAAGCGCTTGCGCACCGCTAACCGACAGATGCGACCGGCAGCATAGCCTCGGATCAGATCGGCAGATCTAGCGATATCGCAGCGTTTGTACCAATGTATCCGCGTGACTGACTTGCGCCTTAGCAGCCTGTAGCGGATGAATCGGAAGCGGGATGGCACAGGACTGGTCATGCGGGACGCCGTGCGGAGCGACGCCAACGGCCCCTGCTATTGGCCGAGTGAGCAGCAGGACGGGCGAGCTGCTTTCGATTTGTCCGTTAGAGTTCACTAGGCGCCCTGTGACGTCGCGCAAAACTGCAATGCCTGCGCGACGTGCTTGTGCACCTGCCTTGGCTGCTGGATGCTGCGCAAAAGAAAACCCGCCACAGGAGCGGGTTTCTTTTTGCGGTCAAATCGGTTCGGCAAAGGGCGGTTCCTGCCAGGCACTGGTTGCCATAAGCAGGCGCCGCGGCAGCTGCATCGCGCAGCAAGGCTAGTCCTAGCGCGGTTTCACCGTAACCTGACTCGGCGAGGTCAGGCGCTTGCGCGCACCGCGATGGTCCAGCGTGCCCACGAAGTACCAATAGGTCTTGCCGACTTCGGCCGATTCGTCGCGCCACGCGTAGTGGCTCGCAGCATCCTCCACCGAGTCGACGCGCAGCGTAGTGGCGTTGATGCGCTTCCACGGGCCGTCCGCGCTGTCTGCGCGGTACACGTGATAACCGTAGATCAACCCTTCGTTATCCACTTCCCAGCGCAGTACCGGGCCATTACCAGGGGGATCGGCCGGTTTGGCCGTGGTCAGTGCGCGCTTGAGCTGCTGGCCGATCGGCACATTGGAAACCGTAGGACTGAGCGCCGCGGACGAGGAACCCGGAATACCTGTTGCAGCAGCGTCGGTCGAAGCCGCGGCCACCGTACTGGCCTCCGCCTTCTTCATCTCCTCGGCCGCATCCTTGACCTGGGTCGTCTCCGACAGCATGACGCCCCACACCTGGATCGGAAGCGTCTTGCCGTAGTCGGGCAATTCGACGTAGACACGACCTTTCAGATAGCCCAAGGGCTGCTGGTCGGAAATCTTCAGGTTGAGCCAGCGGCATCCGACTGCGGCAGGCTCACAATCGGAAATCTTGACGCTTCCTTTCATGCCCTCAAGACGCGCCGCCCCCAGACGCAGGGGCTTGTCGCCGGCCTGGCGCAGGGGAATGCGGTAGCTGCGCTCGCCTTCGCCACGGCGGACCAGATCCAGCTCCAGCGGATTGAAGCCCGGCACGACGGCGCCATGCACATCGCCCTTGACCTTGAAGAACACTTGGTCTTGGCGGATCGAGCGTACCTTGAGGATGACGTTGGATTCGAACAGGCCCCAGGGCGCCGTGTCACGCACGGAGACCTGGACACTGCGGCCATCCGCACCAGGGGAAACGTTCAAATATTCCGGCGCCGACAACACCTTCTCGATGCGCGCATCGGGGTCTTCGTCGCTGGAGAATGTCAGGGTATAGGGTTTGCGGTTCGCCTCGGCCAGCGCGATCGTGCCGAGGTTCGCTTCCAGGCGCGACAGGTCGAACACGCTGGCGACAAAACCGACAGAGTCGGCATAGCGCTCGGGCTCTTCGCCTTCGACCCGAAACTTCAACGGATGGTGGGTGGTACCACTATCGGTGCTGGTGTCGATCTTGATCTCGACATGCGCGACGCCGTTCGCCGGAACCAGGACCGAGTCAGCGGACAGCCTGTCCTTCGGATCTATCGGCGCCAGCTTGCTCAAACGCAGGGGCTTGCTGCTGCGATTGGAGAACTCGATCAGGCAGTTCGTCGCGTGCCCCTGATAGATCTCTCCAAACTCGCAGGCCGGCGAGGCGCTGATATTTGAAGGCTCGTTGGCCATTGCCAACATCGAAGCGAACAGCAGCGGAATCATCGGTACTCCCAAAAAAGAACCCACCCTTGCGGGTGGGTTCTGACAAACGATTACTGCTGAAGTTCTATCGATCAATCGATCGAGAAGTTCTTCAGAGCCACCGGCAGACGGCCAGTAGCGTCAACCGTGAAGGCGCCGCAACCGCCGGCACCCGGGCTGGAGGTGACAACCAGGTAGTACGTACCATTGCCGGTCGGGGTCGGCATCGTTTCGGTCACGCCATTGCCGCCGTTGTCGCCCACTTCGGCGCAATTCACGCCGCCGCCGCAGGAACCCGACAGGTACAGGAACGCCGGGTTCCAAGCTGCGTCGGTGGTCGACAGGCTCAGGGTGCTGGACGTACGCGTCGCATCGATGTTGAAACGATAGATGACGTCGTTTTCCGGCGAATTGAACGCGCCGCACAGGGTGCCGAGCTGGTTGACAGCCGGAGCACAGGTGGTGCTGGTGATGGCATGGTTGTTGCCGGTCAGCGTGATGATCGACGGCGATGCACACGACTGGGCGCTGGCCGTGCCGACAAACGCGGCAGCGGTCAGTCCTACGGCGAGCAGAAGCGCATTTTTATTCATTTAATTACTCCGACGCTAGAAAAAGGGCGCAATTCAGGGGTTTACTGGCCGATGAAGGTCTGACGACGCGAGTCGAACTCGTCGAAGTTGATTGCCTTGGTAGCCTGGTTGGTACGGAACGAGCTGGTGGAATCGGCCAGGCCGAGCAGGGCGGTGTCGACGCCGACCCAGCCGGCGTTGTCGACGTTGATCGTGCCGCTCGGGGTACCTGCGACGTTGTTGTTCACCCAGACGTTGACCTTACCGGTGCCTGCAGCGCCGATCACGACTTCGCCTTCGACCACGTTCTCGCCGGCAGCGACCGGAGCGACGAACGGGGTGCTGACGTTGCCGTTGGCGATGTCATTGGTGGCGGCCACGAAGGACACCTGACGGCCGGTCGCGCCGCCCGGGATCAGCGACACGCGCAGAACCTGCACGGAGCCGCCGGCAGCCGGGAATGCGGTATTGGAATTCGCCGTGAACAGCTGGACCTTCTGCAGGCCGCTGAACGGGGTGATCGCGTCGGCAACGAGACGGAAACGGAAACGGTAGCGGGTTTCGCCAGCCGGCGTATCGTCACGCACGAACGAGCTGGCCAAACCGCCGGCGCCAGCGTTGAAGCTGGTGGTCAGCTTGCAAGCAGTGGTACCCAGACCCGGCGTGGTGATCGAGAGGGCGCCGCCACCGAGAACGGCCTTGCCGGTCCATGCACCGGTCGGCTGAGCGGGATCGGTCGGGCACTGTGCCATCGAGGCACCGGCAAAACCCAGACCCGCCAGACCCAACACCGCCAGCGACAGCGTCTTCATCATGACATTGGCTTTCATAGTTTTCTCCCAAGTTGGATCGGGCGGAAGCGCACTTCCTGCCCACAGTAGATTCATGGGGCCCGACAGAAGAGGAGTGTAATCACCACAATCAAACCCCGTCAACGCTTTAGCGACGGTTCTGTAGGCAATTGCACGTAATTCCGGTGGACCGATTCGGCACCCTGTGTGGGCACTCGGGAGCTAGTAACGCAGCCCGGTACAGCGAGCGGACACTTTCCGGAAAATTTTTTTCGCGTTGACGCCTGTGCACGCGCATTGGGACAATCGGTTTTTCGCGCTGACGGTCGACTCGTGTCAAATCAACAGATTGCAGCGCCAGCCTGTCTTGCAGTCATGCCCGCCCGAAACGAGCGCAACACGGTTGCAGACGTGGTCCGCGGGGTCAAGGCTGCCTTGCAGTGCGACGTCCTGGTGATCAACGACGCCAGCAGCGACGACACGGCCGCCATCGCCGCTGCCGCCGGCGCCGTGGTACTGAACCTGCCGTTCCAGCTCGGCGCCTGGGGTGCAACCCAGGCCGGTATGCGCTACGCCTTGCGCAACCGGCACGAACGCGTCATTACCCTGGATGCCGACGGCCAGCACCATCCGGAGCAATTGCCGCTATTGCTCCGTGCACATATAGATAGTGGTGCCGACGTCACCATCGGCACCTGCCCAGCCCGCCTGAGTCCGGCCAAGCGCTTGGCCTGGGCTTATTTCCGCCTGATCACTGGCCTGCAGGTAACCGACTTCACCTCGGGGCTGCGCGTCTACGGCCGGCGGGCCGTGCGCACCCTGGCCTCGCGCGAGGCCAGCCTGATCGACTACCAGGACATCGGCGTACTGATCCTGCTGCGACGCAAGTCACTGCGCATCGCCGAGGCTGCGACGACCATGTCGGCCCGGCGTGAGGGGGGATCGCGCATCTTCTCGTCCTGGTTTACGGTCGCCCGCTACATGATCGCGACCACCGTACTCAGTATTGCCCGTGTCGGCGCCAGGGAACGCCGCGCGCGCCGAAGTCTGGAGACCAATTCCCCATGAACGCACAGATCACGGCCGCCCTGATCGGCCTGGCTCTGGCCGGCAGCATCCTCTATCTGGTGAGGCGCGATCACCTGCACGGCCCGTATGCGCTGTGGTGGCTGATCGTGGCCGCGGCTACCCTGGTACTCGGCTTCGTGCCGCGCACCATCGACTGGCTGGCCCACCTGAGCGGGATTGCCTATCCGCCGGTGCTGCCGATCATCGTCGGCGTCTCGCTGATCCTGCTGCGCCTGCTGCAGCTCGATATCGAACGCTCGCGCCAGGAGCGCCAGATCCGCCGCCTCAACCAGAAGCTGGCCATCCTGGAAGAAGAACTGACCACCCTGCGCCGGGCAGTGGAACAGCGCAGCACCAGTCCGCGTCCGCAGGCTTGACCGGCGCGGCATGCGCATACTGCATATCGGCAAGTTCTACCCGCCCGCACCTGGCGGTATAGAAACCTTCACCGCCATCCTGGCCAATGCCCAGGCTGACGCCGGCGACGAGGTCGTGGTGCTGGCGCATGCATTGCGGCGCCAATGGCACAGCAGCGAGCGCCGCGACGGCACCATCTGCATCCATGAAACCGGGCGCTGGGGTCAGCTTGCCTATGCGCCGCTGAGTCCGGCGTTTCCGTGGCAGCTGCAGCGCTGCATCGCTCGACTGCGCCCGCAGGTTCTGCATATCCACGTGCCGAACACCTCGGCCTTTGCCGCCTTGCTGGTTCCTGCCGCGCGGCGCCTGCCCTGGCTGGTGCATTGGCACGCCGATATTCCGCTGGACAGTGCCAGCCGCGCCCTGCGCCTGGCCTATCCGTTCTATCGACCGTTCGAACAGGCCTTGCTGCGCCGGGCCGACCTCGTCGTGGCGACTTCGGCCGCCTATCGCGATGCCAGCCAGGCCTTGGCGCCATGGCGGGAAAAGACCCGCATCGTACCGCTGGCCCTGACCGAAGCTCCCGCCACGGCGGCCGCCGACGGCGCTGCGCTATGGCCGGCGGGCAAGCGCCGCCTGCTCGCGGTCGGACGGCTGAGCTACTACAAAGGCTTCGACGTATTGCTGCAAAGCCTGGCCGAACTGCCCGATTGCGCCCTGCTGCTGATCGGCGGCGGCGAATGCGAAAGCGCGCTGCGTGCCCAGATCGAGCGCCTGGGCCTGGCGCAGCGCGTGCAGATGACCGGCCAGGCGGAGCAGTCGTTGCTGGAGCAGGCGTATGCCCAGGCGGAAATCTTCTGCCTGCCCTCGCTGGACCGGGCCGAAGCCTTCGGCATGGTGCTGCTCGAAGCCATGCGCGCCGGACTGCCCTGTGTTGCCAGCGCGATTGCAGGCTCGGGCGTGACCGAAGTCGTGGTGGACGGGCAGACCGGATGCCTGGTGCCGCCCGGCGATGCGGTTGCATTGGCACAGGCTTTGCGCCAGCTGGCCGATACCCCCGAACTCGCACAGACCTGGGGTAGCGCCGGTGCCGCGCGCTGGTACGCGAACTACCGGCCGGCTGCGGTCAGTGCGCAGTTTCGCTCGCTGTATGCCCAGGCCAGCGAAATTCGCGCAGCAGCAGACCAAGCAGGCTGACCGCCAGCGGCACCCAGTGCAATACCAGGCGATTGCTCGCCGTTTCGCTCGCCGCCCATTTCGCCGCCGGCGTAAACACAAACAGGCAGAACAACGCCGCCAGGCCGCCACCAAGCAGCAAGGCCAAGGTCCCGGGCTCGCCCCGCAGATGCTGGCGCTGCCACAGCATGCAACCCAGCAACAACGGCCAGAGCAGATGCCAGTTGCTCTGTCCGAACAGTCCCGTGGCAAATGCCAGCGCAGCAGAACTGCGCGAAATATCGCTGCTGCCACCGGTAGCGCCGCTGATGGTGTCGCGCACCAGCGCCAGCCAGGGCATCTGCAGCAGCCAGGCCGCCAGCAAGACGAGCAGCACCAGCCCTGCCGCCGCGGCCAGACCGATCCAGCGCCAGCGCGGCGGCATTTCCACCCCTAACGCCAGCCCCAATACCAGCAGGCTCCAGACAGCGCCTTCGAATTTCAGCAGTGGTAGCAGCAGCAGGCAGAGCACAGCCAGGGCCAGCTGGCCGCGATCGCGCGACTGCCGCCAGCGCAGCCAGGCCAACACGCCGAAACTCAAGGCCGTAGCAACCCAGAGATCGGCATAACCGGCCAGTCCTGCATGCACGGACAACAACGGCAGCGACGCCAGCACATAGGTAAGCACCAGCACCAGCAAGCGGTTCATGCCCAGGGCGAGCCACTGACCGGCGCAGCCACAGAGCAGCGCAGCCCACACGATGGGCCAGGCCAACCCCACCGCAGACTCGTTCCAGGCGCCTGCGGCAGCAGCCAGATACAGCTCGACCCGGCTGAGCAGCTCCGGATAACGCCAGGCCAAGGCCGTATGGCTGCCCGTGCTCAACGGCTCCCACCACTGCAACGGATTGATATAGCTAACCTGACCTAGTTCGAACCAGGTCTTGGCCTTGAGCGACCAGGCGTTCCAGGCATCCCAGACGAAAACCGGGCGCAGCACCGCCTCGTCGACCAGCACGACAAAACGCAGCAATACCGCCAGCAACAGCAGTCCGCACCAATATGGCAGCCTCGGCGACAGCCTGCCCGACGGCGCAAGCGCCGGTGCTTCGCGACGCCAGCGCCAGAACGCAGCGCACGCAGCCGCCGTCAGCGCCAGAGCCAGCCAGGGCAAGGTAGCCGCGAACAGCTGCGCACCCGGTGCCTGTGGCGACAACGCCACCAGGCCGCCGCAGGCGAGCAAGCCCAGCAACACGGCATAGCCGCTGCCGGCAAGCCAGTCGCCGGCTTGCCGCGGACGGCCGGCCAGCGCCAGCCATACGGCCAGGCCCAGCAAGAATGCGCCCGCCCAGGCCAGCAATACCGCGCCGCTCATTGCGTCGCTCCCTGGCCCAGCCGGTATAGACGCAGCGGCGGCTGGCCGATCAGTTCGCGCGCCGGCACCACCACATCGTCGTTGAATTCGAGCGCTTGTTTTTCAATGCTGTAAGGCGGCTGCTCCATGTCGAAATAGACCAGGTAGAAGTTCATCGACAGCGGCCAGTCCGGCCCGTAGCCGGTGATATTGACAGGCCCGGTGTTGGCCGGCGCCAGGTGATAGACCAGGCGCGCCCGCAGAAAATCGCTGGCCGAATCGATGAGTACGCGCGCGCGATCCGGATCGCCTCCGTCGGCCCGAATCGCTTCGCGCACCGCCTGCGCCGCAGCCAGCAGTTCCGCATCGGGCTGGCGCTGTTGCCGCTCCTGCCAGTTCACTCCTGCATAGACCTGGCGCGTCGCCGCATGCCGGTCGAACAGGCTGCGCAGCCAGCGCAGATCCAGCAACAGCCAGGCCAGCACTACGCTGGCCAGCATTACTTGCAGCGTGCGCCGCCGCGACTGCGGCAGGAACTGGGTCAGCAGCAACAGGGTGAATACCAGGCCAAAGGCCAGCAGCAGTGCGGGCGAACGCGCACGCACAACACCATTGTCCGGCCCCAGCGCGCTGATCGACATCAGCGACCAGGCTCGCCGCCCCGACCATTCCGTCGCCACCGCAGCCAGGCGCCCTTGCCAGGACGGGCTCCAGAATTCGGCCTTGATCAGGCGAAACGGCTTGAAGCCCTGCTCCAGCGGCACCGACTGCGCCACCGGATAGATGGCAAAGCCGATTTCACTGATGCGTCCCTGCCAATCCTTTTCGCGGCTCAGGTCTATCGTGCCAGTAGAGCCGCGCGGTCGCGTCAGCACCAGGGTACGCACGTCCTGCGGCGAGTCGGCACGACGATAGACGAGGTTGAGTTCCAGCGCCGGCGCCAGGCCTTCGAACTCGTAGCGCAGCACCGGCCACTGCGCTGCATCGTCCAGGTCGACGCTGCGAATCAGCAGTGCGCCGCCGTTCTCGTCGGGCGTCATGATGGCCAGCTCGTCCACATCGACCTGGCCGCCGCGCATGGCGGCAAAACTGGAACCTTGCATAAGGCTGCTTTGTACAGGCCAGGGCGACTGCAACGGGGAAATTTCGGCGAAGACGCCGATCAGCAACAGCCAGCCCAGTACCAGCAAGACGATCAGTATGCGCGGCATCAGGCCACCAGGCTGTCCAGTCGATCCAGTTCCAGCGCGGTAAAACCCGCCGCCAGCCGGTCGGGCCGGTTGAACGGCGGCTTCAGCGCGCCGCGATAATACTGCTGCAGCAGCGCGTCGAAGGTGTCGTCCGCATCCACGCCGGCGCGTTCGCAGCACCAGTGGTACCAGCGCGTGCCCGCGGCGACGTGAGCCACTTCCTCGGCCAGAATCTGCTGCAGTATGGCGATGGTGGCGCTGTCGTTGACGCCGCGCAGGCGTTCGATCATGCCTGGCGTCACGTCCAGGCCGCGCGCTTCCAGCACGCGCGGCACCAGCGCCATGCGTTCCAGGCAGCTATGCGCAGTCTTGCAGGCCATTTCCCAGAGACCGTCGTGCGCCGGCAAGTCGCCGTAGCGCAGGCCGAAGTCGGCCAGGCGCCGCTGCAGCAGCGAAAAATGACGCGCCTCGTCGGCCGCTACGGCGACCCAGTCGCGGTAGTACTCCTGCGGCATGTCGCGGAAGCGATACACCGCGTCCCAAGCCAGATTGATCGCGTTGAATTCGATGTGCGCCACCGCATGCACGAGCGCCGCGCGACCGGCTTCGCTGCCCAGACCGCGCTGAGCCAGCTGGCGCGGCGCCACCAGCAACGGCCGGGCCGGCCGGCCGGGCTGGCCGATCGGCAACGGCGCCTCGCCGTCTTCGCGGTCTAGCCTTCCGGCGGCGAAAGCGTGCGCCGTCGCCGCCGTCAGCATCAGCTTGCGCTCCACCTCGCATTCGCCGAGGCAGGCCGCAGCAGCCACATATAAATTGCCGGGATCGAACGCGCGCATCGGCTGCCTCGGATGCAGACATAAGCCCGATTATGCCCGCAGCGCGCGCATTGAATGCTAGTGTTTGGTGACGGCAAGGCGCGGATGCGCGCAACCGATCACGCTTGCCGGCTTTCTGCCGCGTCATCCGAGGAGCTTCTGCGTGGATTCCGATTTGCCCGCCGCCCGCCTTACGCCGCAACAGCTACTGGCGGCGCTGGACGAGTTTCTGGCCCTCGAATGTGCGCAGAGCGATCCCTACCTGCAGGCCAAGCGTGCGCTGCGCGCAACGCGCGAGGAACTCATCCGCGCCTACCTGCACATACGCCCTGCCCTGGCCAGCAACCAGCGCGTACTCGACTGGGGCTGCCGCCATGCGGCACTGTCCTGGCTGGCCCGTGCGGATTTCGGCAGCGGCGTCGTCATCGAAGGCTGCGACGTCTGCGAGGCGCGGGAATATGCGCCGTTCCATGCCCGCAGCGGCCTAGCCTACCGGCGCATCGAACACCCCTGGCGGCTGCACTGGCGCGACGGGCATTTCGACACCATTCTTGCCGGCGGAACATTGGAACATGTACCCAACGACGGCGAATCGCTTACCGAACTGTGGCGGGTGCTCAAGCCCGGCGGCGCGCTGCTGATCACGCACCTGCCCAATCGCGGCTCCTGGAGCGAATTCCTCTCGCGCCGCCTGTTTCCGCAGCAGGCGCACCAGCGCCGCTACGCGCTGGCGGCATTCCGCCAGCGTCTGCTGCATCACGGACTGGAAACCGAAGCGGCCGGCCATCACCAGCTGATGCCGTCCAGCCTGCCGGCGGCACTTCGCCGGCAGGCCTGGCTGTGCCGCCTGGTCGATGCGCTGCAGCCGCTCAACGCACTGGAAAATGTGTGGCCGCTGCGCCATTTCAGCGCGACGCTGTGGCTGATCGTGCGCAAGCGCGACGGTTTCTGAAAAGCGCACCGCGGACGGCGAAGCCGCCGGCCGCAGCGCGAAAACTCAGGAGGCTCGCTTCAGCGTCTTGGCTTCGTCCGAGCGGCTGAATTCCAGCTCGCGCAGATAATCCGACTGCACGCCGGTGACGTACTCGCCCGAGAAGCACGAGGTATCGAAGTTCTTCAGCTCTTCGTTGCCTTCGTTGACCGCGGCGACGAGGTCGTGCAGATCCTGGTAGACCAGCCAGTCTGCGCCCAGCGCCTCGGCCACTTCTTCTTCGCTGCGGTTGTGCGCCACCAGTTCCGCCGGCGCCGGCATGTCGATGCCGTAGACGTTCGGATAGCGCACGGGCGGCGCTGCCGAGGCGAAATAGACCTTGGTTGCGCCGGCTTCGCGCGCCATCTGGATGATCTGCTTGGAAGTGGTGCCGCGCACGATGGAATCGTCCACCAGCAATACCGTCTTGCGGCGGAACTCCAGGTCGATCGCGTTCAGCTTGCGCCGCACCGACTTCACCCGCTCGCTCTGTCCCGGCATGATGAAGGTACGGCCGATATAGCGGTTCTTGACGAAACCCTCGCGCATGGGCACGCCCAGTTCGCTGGCGAGCGAGCTGGCCGCAGTGCGCGCGGTATCGGGAATCGGGATCACCGCGTCGATGCCGTGGTCCGGACGCAGGCGGCGGATCTTCGCCGCGAGGCGCTCGCCCATGCGCAGGCGCGCCTTGTAAACCGACACGTCCTCGATCATCGAGTCGGGCCGGGCAAGGTATACGTATTCAAAGATGCACGGCGTATGGGCGTAGCCGTCGGCGCAGCGCCGATGATGCAGGCTGCCGTCGAAGCCGAGCAGCACCGCTTCGCCCGGCTCGATGTCGCGCAGGCGGCGGAAGCCAAGGATGTCCAACGCCACCGATTCGGAGGCAACTGCATATTCCTTGCCTTCCGGCGTATCGCGCTCGCCCAGCACCAGCGGACGTATGCCGTGCGGGTCGCGGAACGCAAGGATGCCGTAACCGAGCACCAGCGCGACCACGGCATAGCCGCCACGCGCGCGCTCGTGCACGCCGGCGACCGCCTTGAACAGATGGTCCGGCGTCAGGCTCATGCGGTCCTGGATCTGCAGCTCGTGCGCCAGCACATTGAGCAGCACTTCCGAATCGGAATTGGTGTTGATGTGGCGGCGGTCGCCTTCGAACAGTTCGTTGCTGATCGCCTCGGCATTGACCAGATTGCCGTTATGCGCCAGCGCGATACCGTAGGGCGAATTGACGTAGAACGGCTGCGCCTCGCCGACGTCGTCGGAGCCGGCGGTCGGATAGCGGCAATGGCCGATGCCGACACGCCCACGCAGCTTGAGCATGTCGTCGCGCTGGAAAACGTCGCGCACCAGTCCGCGCGCCTTGTGCAGGCGCAGGCGCGCGCCGTCCACGGTGGCGATGCCGGCCGCATCCTGGCCGCGGTGCTGCAGCACCGTCAGGCCGTCGTAAAGGGCCGAGGCAACCTCGGACTTGCCTACAATTCCAATGATTCCGCACATGGCAAACGCTACCGCTAAGTGGAAGATTTTTTCGCCGCCGCCGCCTCAGCGGGTGGCGTCGAAGTGGGGGCCGCTGGCGCCGCGGGCAATAGCGGCAGGCTCGGCAAGCCGCGAAAATCCAGGTATTTGTTGACGCTTTCCGGCAATTGCGCCGACAGCCATTCGGCACCCCGCTGAAAACTCGGCAGCAGGCTGGACTGGCGCCACCAGGGATCGCGCGGCAGCGGCGTGAAACCCAGCATCAGCACGGCCAGCATCACTACCAGCAGACCGCGCGCCAGCCCGAACAGCATGCCGAACATCCGGTCCGTGCCGCTCAGTCCGCTGCCGGCAATCAGCTTGCGCAGGACGAACGAGATCAGCGCACCGGCAATCAACACCGTCAGAAAACACAAGCCGTAACCCAGCAGCAGACGCACCGACGGCACCTCGATGCTGGTGAACTGCGCAGCCACCTTGTCGCCGAACATCCAGGCCAGCCAGAACGCCGCAGCCCAGCAGGCCAACGCCATCACTTCAGAGATCAGGCCACGCCACAGACCAATCAGAACCGACAGGGCCAGCACACCCAGAATGCAGTAGTCGGCCCAGTTCACGGTGTTATGGCAGCGTCACGATCATGCCGCTGATCGCCAGTTTCTGCTTGACCTGGTCGCGCAGCTTTTCGCTGCCGGCGCGGTCCGGTTCCGGCCCCAACCGCACACGCCAGAGCTTTTCTGCGCCGGCACCGGTGCTGTCGACATAACTGGGGAAGCCGGCGCTCTTGGAACGTGCGAGCAGCTTGTTCGCCTCGTCCTGCGACTTGAACGCCCCCAGCTGCACCGCCCAGCCGCCGGCACGATTGGCCGGAACTGCCGCCGCCGGCGCATCGGCCTTGGGCTGCGCCTGGGCCAGTTCGACCACGGCGCCCTTGAGCTTGGCATCGGCCTTCTGCAATTTCAGCCGCGCCGACTCGGCCGTGCTGCGGTCTTCGAACGGCCCCAGCCGCACGCGCGTGGCCGGCTTGCCGTCGACGTCGGTGGTTTCGGTATAAGCGGTCAGGCCTTGCTTGCGCGCGCTGGCCACTAGCGCGTCGGCGTTGCCGCTGTTGGCGAACACGCCCAGATGCACGGCAAAGCGGCCGTTGGCATTGGCGGCCGGCGCTGCGCGCTCGACGGGCGGCTTGCTCGCCGGCTCGACCGGTTTGGCAGTGGCAACGCTGGTCGGCTTGGCAGAATTGGCGGGCGCCGTGGCGGGTGGCGCATCCGGATAGGCCACTTCGTTGCGCTGATGTCCGCCGACATCGACCGTGGCAACCTTGTCGCTGGGCGGAGCTGCGGCATTCGGCAACGGTGTCGGCGTCGTCGCCTTGCCGCCCTCGGCCGGCACGACGCGGGTCTGGAACTCGCGTTCCGGCGCGGGAGGAATACTCAGATTCTCGGTCACCGTATCGCCTTTCGGCGGCGAACCGGACAGAAACATGGGGACGAAGATCACCGCCAGGGCGATCAGGACGGCGGCACCGATAAGACGCTGTTTCAAAGCGGAATCCATAGCCAGGTGGCCTCCATGAACGGCGGGATTATACGCGCGCCGGCGGCTGGGCCGGCACGTCGAAGGTCATGCAGGTGCAGCGGCTTGCACGGCGTGTTCCAACCAGCGCAGCGCCGCCGCGGCAACATAGAACGATCCGAAGGCAACGATACGCTCGCCCTGCTGCAAACGCGGCGCCACGTTATCCAATGCCGCTGCAACGCCAGCCCAACCATTGCGCGGCAGCGGCCCCAGTGCACCGGTAAAAGCCAGGTCCAGCGACGGCAGGTCGCGGCCACGCTCGCTGTCCTGCGACAAATCGAGCAGGTGCCATTCGTCGACCAGGCGGCCCAGCGGCTGCAGCATGCCATCCACGTCCTTGTCTGCCAGCGCGCCGAACAGGGCGATCGTACGCACCGCCGGTTCGCGCGCCAGCCATTGCGCCAGCACCTCGGCGGCCTGCGGATTGTGCGCCACGTCGATCAGCAGCTCACCGCGGCCCAGCCGCAGCCGTTGCAGCCGCGCGGTGACCCGCGCCTGCGCCACGCCGGCGGCAATGGCCGCATCGCTCAGCACAATCTGGCCAGACAGGCAGTGCAAGGCCGCAATCGCCGCCGCCGCATTGGCGTGCTGGCACGGCGCGGCCAGGCCCGGCGGCGGTAGCGCACGCAGTTCGCGCGCAGCACCGAACCAGCACCAGCCGGCGGCCTGCCGTTCGATACGGAAATCGTGGCCGGCGCGAAACACGTGGGCGCCGGCAGCGGCCGCGGCGTCGAGCAAACCCGCCGGCGGATCGTCCTCGGCCACGACCAGGCAGCGCCCCGGGCGGGCAATGCCGGCTTTTTCCCGGCCTATGCTGTCGCGGTCGCTGCCCAGCCAGTCCTGGTGATCCAGCGCAATGGTGGTGACTACCGCCACGTCTGCATCGATCAGATTGACCGCATCCAGTCGTCCGCCCAGGCCGACTTCGAGCAAAGCCACATCCAGCCCCGCCGCAGCGAAGATCAGCAGCGCAGCCAGCGTGCCGAACTCGAAATAGGTCAGCGGAATATCGCCGCGTGCCTGTTCTATGCGCTCGAACGCGGCAATGAGCGCCGCATCGTCCGCATCGGTGCCGGCAATGCGCACACGTTCGTTGTAATTGAGAATATGCGGCGAAGTATACGAACCGACGCGATAGCCGCCGGCCCGCAGCATGGCCTCGAGAAAGGCCACCGTAGAGCCCTTGCCGTTGGTGCCGGCGACAGAGATCTGCCAGCGCGCCGGTCGCGGCGCGCCAAGGCGCCGCCAGACTTCACCGACCCGGGCAAGCCCAAGGTCGACGCCACGCACATGCACGTGAAGCTGGTAGTCCAGCCACGCCTGCAGGCTGCGCGGCGTTGCCGCCGCGGTTGCCGTGCTCAGGCGGCTGCTCCGGCCGCCGGCGCGGCCGCCGGACGCGGCTGGCGCATCAGCATGGCCAGGATGTCGGCCAGCTTGTTGCGCACCTCGCGCCGGTCGACGATCAGGTCGACAGCGCCGTGCTCGACCAAGAATTCCGAACGCTGGAAGCCTTCGGGCAAGGTCTCGCGCACGGTCTGCTCGATCACGCGCGGACCAGCGAAGCCGATCAGCGCCTTGGGCTCGGCCACGTTGAGATCGCCGAGCATGCCCAGGCTGGCCGACACGCCGCCCGTGGTCGGATGCGTCAGCACCGATATATACGGCAGGCCGGCGGCACGCAGGCGCGCCAGCGCGGCCGAGGTCTTGGCCATCTGCATCAGCGAAAACAGACCTTCCTGCATGCGCGCGCCACCGGTCGCAGACCAGCACACCAGCGGAGTGCGGTCGGCCAGTGCGCGTTCGGCCGCTCGGGTGAACTTCTCGCCGACGACCGAGCCCATGGAGCCGCCCATGAAGCTGAAATCGAATGACACCGCCACGACCGGCCGCGTCTTGAGCAGGCCGCGCATGGCGATCATCGCGTCCTTCTCGCCGGTCTGCTTCTGCGCCGCGACGATGCGGTCCTTGTACTTTTTCGAATCCTTGAACTTGAGCGGATCGACCGGCTCCAGTTCGGTGAACAATTCTTCGGTCGAACCTTCGTCGAAGAAGCTGAGCAGGCGCTTGCGCGCGCCGATCGCATGGTGATGGCCGCACTGCGGGCAGACTTCCAGATTGCGCTCCAGCTCGGGCCGGTACAGCACCGCGGCGCAGCCCTCGCATTTTTCCCACACACCCTCGGGCACCTTGCCCTTGACGCTGTTGCCTTCGGTGCGGATGCGCGAAGGCATCAATTTGGACAACCAACTCATGTCGCCAACCTCTCCGGTAACCGGCGGCAGCATAGGTGCGGCCTCCGGCGATTCAAGCAAGGGCACCGCCGCAGACGGCGCCGGGTTTGGTGCAGGCGTCGGCTCGCGCCTACGCGGCATGGTCCGTGCGCAGCGCATCCAGCGCGGCGCGGATCGGCGCGAGGAACGCCGTCGCACGTGCCACGGCCTCGGCCGCGTCGGCACTGCCCGCCAGTGTATCGACCAGCGCGCTACCGATCACCACGGCGTCGGCAAAGCCGGCGATGTTCGCCGCGGTAGCCGCGTCCTTGACGCCAAAGCCGACCGCGACCGGCGTGTGGGCACGCTGGCGGATTTCCGTCACGCGCCGCCGTACCGCGTCGGTATCCAGGTGCGCGGCGCCGGTGATGCCGGCGAAGGATACGTAATAGAGAAAGCCCTGGGCTGCAGCACAGACCTTTTCCAGCCGTGCCGCATCGGTAGTCGGCGCGGCGAGGAAGATCTGCTCCAGTCCGGCTGCGCGCAAAGGCTGTGCGGTGGTCAGCTCTTCGATTGGACAGTCCACCAGCAATACACCGTCGACACCGGCGGCCACGGCCTGGCTGGCGAAGCGCTGCACGCCGTAGATCTCGATCGGATTCAGATACCCCATCAATACCACCGGCGTGGTGCTGTCGCGCCGGCGGAATTCCTCTACCCAGGCCAGGATCTGCACCAGTCCCACGCCGCGCAGCAGCGCGCGCTCGCTGGCGTGCTGGATCACCGGGCCATCGGCCATGGGGTCGGAGAACGGTACGCCCAGCTCGATCAGGTCGGCGCCGGCGGCGACCAGGGCGTGCATCAGCGCCACCGTCGCCTCGGGCAACGGATCGCCGGCAGTGACGAACGGAATCAGGCCCGGTCGGCAGGCGGCCTGCAGCGCGGCAAAACGGTCGGAAATACGGGACATGGGAACTCGGCAAATAGTGGAAAAGGACCAGCAGCACGGGTGCGCCGCCTTCTGACTACATCAGGTTGAGTCCTTCGCGCCTGGCGATGGTATGCACGTCCTTGTCGCCGCGGCCGGAAAGGTTCACCAGTATCAGCTGATCCTTGGGCAGTTCGCGCGCGAGCTTGATGCCCTGGGCTACCGCATGGCTGGATTCCAGCGCCGCCAGTATGCCTTCGGTGCGGGCCAGCTCGTGGAACGCGGCCAGCGCCTCGTCGTCGGTGATGCCCAGATAGGTCGCGCGGCCGGCATCCTTCAGATAGGCATGCTCGGGGCCGACACCCGGGTAGTCCAGGCCGGCGGAAACCGAATGGGTTTCGCTGATCTGGCCGTTGTCGTCGCAGATCACGTAGGTCCGGTTGCCGTGCAGCACGCCCGGGCGTCCCGCTGCGAGCGAAGCCGCATGGCGGCCGGTGGCTATGCCGTCACCGGCCGCCTCGGCGCCGTAGATGGCCACGTCCGCATCGTTGAGGAACTCATGGAACAGGCCGATCGCATTCGAACCACCGCCGACGCAGGCCACCAGCGCATGCGGCAGGCGGCCGTACTGTTCGAGCATCTGCGCGCGCGCCTCGCGCCCGACCACGGCGTTGAAATCGCGCACCATCTGCGGATACGGGTGCGGCCCGGCCACCGTGCCGATCATGTAGAAGGTGTCGTCGACATTGGTGACCCAGTCGCGCAGCGCCTCGTTGAGCGCGTCCTTCAGTGTTTTCGAGCCCGACTGCACCGGCCGCACTTCGGCGCCGAGCAGTTTCATGCGGTAGACGTTGATCGCTTGGCGCTCCACGTCGACCGCGCCCATGTAGACCACGCAGGGAATGCCCAGGCGCGCGCAGACCGTGGCGCTGGCCACGCCGTGCTGGCCGGCGCCGGTCTCGGCGATGATGCGGCGCTTGCCCATGTGCTTGGCCACCAGGGCCTGGCCAATGGTGTTGTTGATCTTGTGCGCGCCAGTGTGATTGAGGTCTTCGCGCTTGAGCAGGATCTGCGCACCGCCGACCTTCTGCGACAGGCGCTGGGCGTGATAGATCGGACTGGGCCGGCCGACGTAGTGCTTGAGGTCATGGTCGAATTCGGCAATGAAACTCGCATCGGTGCGCAGACGCTCGTAGGCGGCGGTCAGGTCAGCCAGCGGTGCCATCAGGGTTTCGGCCACGTAGACGCCGCCGAACTCGCCGAAGCGGCCATGGGCATCGGGTAAACGGTGGTAATCGATAGTCATCGGAGTTCCCGGTCGGCGCCGGCCGCAGCCAGCGCTTGCATGAAATGCTGCATTTTTTCGCTGTTTTTGATGCCCGGCGCGGTCTCTATGCCGCTGGACACATCCAGCGCGTAGGGACTGGCCAGGCGCAGCGCCTCGGCCACATTGTCTGCGTTGAGCCCGCCCGCCAGAACCAGCGGCCGGCCCAGCTCGCGCGGCACCCGGGTCCAGTCGAACGCCTGGCCGCTACCGCCTTGCCCGCCGGCCGCATGGCTGTCGAGCAGGAAGCCCGCCGCCTGCGCATGTCGCTGTGTATACGCCGATACATTGTCCACACTGGCCATCGGAATGGCCTTGAGATAGCGCAGGCCGAAACCGGTGCAATAGTCCGCCGGCTCCTCGCCGTGGAATTGCAGCAGATCCGGCGTCACCCGGCTAATGACTTCGCGCACCCAGGCCGGCTCGTCGTCGAGCAGCAGCACCACGGTGGCGACGAACGGCGGCACTTGCGCACGCAGCGCGAGTGCTGCCTCCAGGTCGACGAAGCGCTTGCTGCGCCGGGTCATGACCAGGCCGATCGCGTCCACCCCCAGCGCGACCGCCGCAGCGACATCCTCGGCACGGGTCAGCCCGCAGAATTTCACCCGCACCCGGCTCATGCGACCAGCTCCGCACCCGTCACTTCGGCTGGCAGCTGCCATTGCGCCGGGTATAGCGGGCAGAGGAAGGTGAGTCCCTGCGACGGTGCCGTCGGTCCGGCCAGATTGCGGTCGCGTCCCCGCAGCACTTCGCCTATCCACTCGGGCGCACGCTCGCCCTGGCCGACCAGCAGCAGGCTGCCGACGATATTGCGCACCATGTGGTGCAAAAAGGCATTGGCCTGGATGTCGAAATGCAGGTAGTCGCCGTCGCGGCGCACCTCCAGCGCGTGCACCGTACGCACCGGATTCGGCGCCTGGCAGGCCACGGTACGAAAAGCGTTGAAATCGTGCTCGCCGAGAAAATGCTGCGCGGCGGCCTGCATGCGCGCGGCATCCAGCGGCTCGCGCAGCCAGGCGACATAGCGTGCATCCAGCGCCGGGCGCACCTTGCGATTGAGCAGGCTGTAGCGATAGCGCCGCGCCCGGGCAGAAAAGCGCGCATGGAAATCGGTTGGCACACGCTGGATCCAGCGCACGCAGACATCGTCCGGCAGGCGCGAATTCGTGCCCAGCAGCCAGCTGCGGTCGGCACGCTCCACGGGAGGCTCGAAATGCACGACGTTGCAGCGGCCGTGCACACCGGCATCGGTACGCCCGGCGCAGGTCACCGCAACCGGTGTATTGGCAACGAAGGACAACGCCTGCTCCAGCACGCCTTGCACCGTGCGGCCACGGTCCAGGCGTTGCCAGCCTAGAAAATCGGTGCCGTCGTATTCGACGCCCAGGGCGATGCGCAAGCCGGTTCCGGGAGGTGAAGAAAGGGGCGCGATTGTAGCTTGAACGGTAAGTCGTGGCCCGGGGCTGCGCACGGGCGCGGGTACCGTGGCCAGATGGCTGGGGCGAGGCCGGTGCGACACCATCCCCATCCCGGCCTTCCCTTGAAGGGGAAGGAGTTTCCCGCCATGCGGCTGGACAGCGCGCCGACCCCGTCTGAAGCGCGCGAAGCCGCTGGCGGGGTCCATAGGTTCTGATCGTGCGTGCCGGGCGGCCCCGGCTGCCAAGGGGGGAACCAGTGCAGATGTCCGCATCGCCAACCGGGAGTCCCACGGTCTCGATCGCAACGCTGCGGGCGCCAGATGCAAAAAGGCCGGCTTGCGCCGGCCTTTTCGTCACTTGCCCATCATTGGCTCAGCGAATCTCGGCAAGCAGCTTGCGCGCCTCGCCCTTCTGGCCTTCGGAGCCTTCCAGCAGCACTTCTTCGAGCATCGAACGCGCACCGTCCGGGTCGCCCATGTCGAGGTAGGCCTTGGCCAGGTCGAGCTTGGTGCCGATGGCATCGTCGGCGGCGATCAGGTCGTCATCGAGACGCGAGGGCGGGCTCAGATCCGGCATGGGCGGCAACGGCTGCACCTGGGTCTGGTAGTTGCTCGGCGCGGGCGCCGGCGGGGTCAGATCGAAGGAGAAGTCGTCATGCACCGCCGATGGCGGCGGCACTGTCGCCTTGCTGCCCGGCGCGGCCAGGTCGAAGTCGAATGCATCGTCTTCGTGCGGAGGCGTAGCCGCCGGCGGCGGCGCACCGAAACTGTCGTCGAAGCCGTCGAAGCGCATCGGCTCGGGCGAAAGCTGGCTGCCGAAGGCGGGAGCCGACGTCGCCACCGCATCGGCGAACAAGGGGTTGGACGGCACCAGCTCACGCCCCATCGCCTGCACGTTCTGCCATTCCGGCATGTTGGTGTCGTAGATGTGGGCGTACATGGCCTGGGCTGCGGCTTCGAACTTGTCCGCATCGCCCTGGGAGTAGTACAGGCTGGTCAGTTCCAGATGGGCCGAGGTGTCGTCCGGGTACTGGGCCAGACGATCCAGCAACGCATCTTCTTCGTCCTGCAGCGGCGAGGTGGCGTCGGTGAAAGCAGCGCCGCCGGCAGCAGCGGCCGGGGCCTTTTTCTTGCCCAGACGGCTGAGCAGGAAGCCCAATCCGCCGAGCACGGCCAAGCCGCCAAGGCCATACATCCAATAGGTCGGATTGCTGTACCACGGCTGCGCCGTTTCCAGCGGCTGCACCTTGGCCGGCGTGCTCGGCTTGGCTGCTGCAGTGGTGCTGGTAGCAGGCTTTGCCGGTGGCGTGGCCGGCGGGGCCGGTGTGGTGGTCGGTACTGCCGGCGCAGTGCTGGCCGGTGCCGGGGTGGTCGGCGTCGTGCTACCCGGCGGCGTCGCGACGATGGTCTCGCCGGGGCTGGGCGAAGTCGTTGCCGGTGGCGTGCTGGTCGCTGCAGCCGGAGTCGTGCTGGTGCTGGCGGCCGGCGTGGTGCTGCTGGCCGGTGCGGTTGTCGCTGGCAGGGTGGTGCCCGACGTGGCCGGCGAAGTCGTGCTGCTGCCTGGCGTTGCCGCCGGCGGCGTGGCGCTGCTGGCCGGTGCCGTGGCGCTGGCCGTCGGCGCGGTCTTGCTGCCCGCCGCGGCGCCCCAGATCTCTTCCTTGGTCAATTCGCCCGGCTTGGCCGCCGCAGTACTGCTGGTAGCGGTCGCCGGCGTGCTGGCGGCTGGTGTGCTCGTCGCAGCCGTACTGGCCGGCGGCGTCGGGGTAGCGGCGATCGGCGTGCTGGTACCGGGTTTGGCAGCCTTGTCCTGCAGTTCTTTCAGCTTCTGTTGCAGGGCCGCCAGTTCGGAGTCCTTGAGCGAAAGCAGCTTGTCGTTCTTGCTCTTCAGGTCTTCCAGCTCGCGCACCCGCGATTTGAGCTCGCCGGCTTCCTGTTCGCGACTGGTCAGCGCTTCCTTGGTACGGGCCAGTTCGGCGCGCACCGTGGCATCGCCGCTACCGCCGCTACCGGGTTTCTCGGCACTGGCAGTCGAGTTCTTCGCTGTCTTCGGCGGCACCAGTTCCAGCCGGTCAGAGGCTGGCTTGGACGGCGCTGCCGCACTGGCGGAGCTGCTGGACGAAGCCGGCTTGGAACCCGTATCGGCAACCAGGGTAGGCGCAGCGCCGCCGCCGCGGGCGGCGTCGTTCTGACTGCGTACTTCGGCCGCGGCAGCCGCGGCACTGCCGGCAGCGCGGATTTCATCCGCGCTGGGCACGCGCAGGATCGCGCCGCGCTTGAGCGAATTGATGTTGTCTTTGTAGAACGCGTTGGGGTTGGCACGCAGCAGAGAAACCATGACCTGGTTCAGCGAAACGCTGTCGTCAGGCCGGGTCGATGCAGCAACTTCCCACAAGGTTTCGCCCTGGGCGACCGGACCGTACTCGCCGGCGGCGGAACTGCGCGGTGCGGCTGGAGCCGACGGCGTGCTCGGCGTGCTGGCAGTACTGGCGGCGCTGGAACGCGGCGGCTTGGCCGGCTTGCTCGCTGCGGCCGGAAGCGGGGCCGACGCGGTTGGGCTGGTGGCATCCTTGACCGGCACGGTGCTGGCGCGGGAGCCCTTGATCGCCGGAGCCATCGTCGGCGGATCCAGCAGCACGGTGTACTCGCGCAGCAGCTTGCCCTTGGACCAGTTCACCTCGATGAGGAAGTCGAGGAAGGGATCACGCACCGCTTCCTTGGTAGTGACCTTGATTACTGCATTGCCCTTCGCGCCGGTAGCCACCGTGAATTCCAGTGGTACCGCGATGCGCGAGCGGGACAGTCCTACGCGTTCGAAATCAGCTGCTGCGGCGAGGGCGACGCTGACGCCCGCGGTTTCATCTGGGCCACCGGTCACCGGAATTTCGGCAACCAGGGGCTCGTTCAGGCCCGACTTGACCTGGATCATCCCCAGGCCCAGCGCCAGCGCATTGGTACTGCTCAGTGCGAGCGCTACGGCCAGCGTTAGTTTCAACGATCCATTCATGAGGTCAGCCCCCTGGGTGGCAGTGGCCTACGGCCCGGTATTCATCTGTCGATACAGCCCCGCGAACCATCGGCAGATGCGCAGGCACCGGCCAATCCCCTTCGCAGCGTTATTCCCACGCGTTTCTTTTCCCCGATCAATCACTTGCGCGACCAGCGGGTGGTTTCGCATCCCTGCGTAAGCGTATCCGGCGGCCGTTTCGGGCCGCCGGACAATCTCGAAAATGCCTTATAACACAATCGTAACTATAGATCACAGATACGATTTCACCAATAGCTCGGCCACCTGGACCGCATTCAAGGCGGCGCCCTTGCGGATGTTGTCTGAAACGACCCAGAGATTCAGTCCGCGCGGGTGCGAGATGTCCTCGCGGATCCGGCCCACATAGACCGCATCCTTCCCCGCCGCGTGCGAAACCGGCGTCGGATACCCACCGGGCACCCGCTCATCGACGACAACAACGCCGGGCGCGCTTTCTAACAGTTCGCGGGCCTGGGCTGCTGTGATCTTGTCGCGGGTTTCGATATGCACGGCCTCGCTGTGGCCGTAAAACACCGGCACGCGCACCGCGGTCGGGTTCACTTCGATGCTCACATCGGCAAGAATCTTGCGCGTCTCCCAGACCAGCTTCATCTCTTCCTTGGTATAGCCGTTGGGCTGGAAGTCGTCGATCTGCGGGATCAGGTTGAAGGCGATCTGGGCCTGGAACTTCTGCGGCGTGTACTCCTGGAAGTTCAGGATGGCCGCGGTCTGGCGACCCAGCTCTTCCAGGCCGCTGCGGCCGGCACCGGATACGGACTGGTAGGTAGCAACATTGATCCGCGTAATGCCCACGGCGCGATGGATAGGCGCCAGCGCCACCAGCATCTGCATGGTCGAGCAATTCGGATTGGCGATGATGCCGCGCGTGGTATAGCCGGCGATCGCGTCCGGGTTCACCTCGGCCACGACCAGGGGAATGTCGTCCTGGTAGCGGAACTCCGAGGTATTGTCGATCACTACCGCGCCGGCCGCCGCGGCGCGCGGCGCATGCTCGCGGCTGACGCTGCCACCGGCGGAAAAGAACGCAATGTCGACGCCGTCGAAGTCATACGTGGCCAGGTTCTGCACCACGACCTTGTGATTGCCCCAGTCGACCTGCCCGCCGGCCGAGCGCTCGCTCGCCAGCGGCACAAATTCGCCAACCGGAAATTTGCGTTCTTTCAGAATGCCGATCAGGGTTTCGCCGACCGCGCCGGTCGCGCCAACCATGGCCACCTTGAACTTGCGCTCCGCAGAACTCGCAGACATTTCAACTTCTCCAGTTTGATACTTCAGGAATGCGGACGGCCGGCTGCGCGCCCGCGCAGGGCTTCAGGGTTTGGCCGGAATGCGTGGCTCTACCGCGCCGACATCGCCGCACTGGGCGCGATGGCGCAGGGCCTGGTCCATAAGCACCAGCGCAACCATGGCCTCGGCAATGGGCGTGGCGCGAATGCCGACGCAAGGGTCGTGGCGGCCCTTGGTCACTACTTCGACCGGCTCGTTGCGCACGTTTACGCTGCGGCCGGGAATCAGAATGCTGGACGTGGGCTTGAGCACGATAGAGGCCAGTACATCCTGGCCGCTGGAAATGCCGCCGAGGATGCCGCCGGCATGGTTGGACAGGAAGCCCTGCGGCGTCATCTCGTCGCGATGCTCGCTGCCGCGCTGGGTCACCGCGGCGAAACCGTCGCCGATTTCCACACCCTTCACCGCATTGATGCTCATCAGCGCCGCGGCGAGCTCGCCGTCGAGCTTGCCGTAGATCGGCTCGCCCCAGCCCGGCGGCACGTTCGACGCCAGCACGTTGACGCGCGCACCGATGGAGTCGCCGGATTTGCGCAGGCGGTCCATGAAGGATTCCAGCTCCTGCACCATGGCCGCATCGGGCCAGAAGAAGGGGTTGTCCTCGATCGCCGCCCAGTCGAACGCCGCCGGCGTCAGCGGCCCCAGCGCGGCGAGCCAGCCGCGCACCGCAATGCCGTACTTCTGCGCCAGCCAGCGCTTGGCGATGACGCCGGCGGCGACGCGCATGGTGGTTTCCCGCGCAGACGAACGACCGCCGCCGCGGGGATCGCGCAGGCCGTATTTGTGCCAGTAGCTGTAGTCCGCATGGCCGGGACGGAAACGCTCGGCGATGTCGGCATAGTCCTTGGAGCGCTGGTCGGTATTGCGGATCAGCAGCGCGATCGGCGTGCCGGTGGTCTGGCCTTCGTAGACGCCGGAAAGAATTTCGATCTCGTCGGCTTCGCGCCGTTGCGAGGTATGCCGGCTGCGACCGGTGGCGCGGCGGTCGAGATCGTCGCGGAAATCCTCCGGCGCAATCGCCAGTCCGGGTGGACAGCCGTCGACAACGCAGCCGATGGCCGGGCCATGGCTTTCGCCGAAAGTGGTGACGGTAAGCAGTTTGCCGAAGGAATTACTGGACACTTCAGTTTCTCGATGGCGCCCGGCCGCGACGCGAGCGGTACAGCCCGCGCCGGGTCTGCGGTTATCTGGCCTGCAGCGCTGCGCGGATATCGTCCGCGTGCGCCACGAGATCGCGCCGGTCCAGCGCGAAAATGCCCATCTGGCCGACATTGAATTCGATCCAGGTGAACGGCACGCGCGGCAGCAGTTCGGCCAGGGCGCGCTCGGATTCGCCGACTTCGACGATAAGCAGACCGTTCTCGGACAAATGCTGCGGCGCCTCGGCCAGGATGCGCAATGCGAAATCCAGGCCGTCGTGACCGGCCTTCAAACCTAGCGCAGGCTCATGGCTGTATTCGGGCGGAAGTTCGGCAAATTCCTGCTCGGTGACGTACGGCGGGTTGGACACGATCAGGTCGTAGACCTCGCCCTGCAGCCCACCGAACAGGTCGGATTCGATCACGCGTACGCGTTCGCTCACGTCCTGGAACTGCACATTGCTGCGCGCCAGTTCCAGCGCCTCCGGGCTGATGTCGACCACGTCGACCTGCCAGTTCGGATTGTGCGAGGCCATGGCGATGCCGATACAGCCCGATCCGGTGCACAGGTCCAGGGCGCGCTCCACCTCGACATCGTCCAGCCAGGGGCTGAAGCCGTTCTGGATCAGCTCGGCGATCGGCGAGCGCGGCACCAGCACGCGCTCGTCCACCTTGAACAACAGCCCGGCAAACCAGGCTTCGCCGGTCAGGTAGGCCACCGGCTTGCGCTCGCTCACGCGCTTTTCGAACAGTTCCAGCAGGCGCTGCTTTTCTGCCTGCACCAGCTTGGCCTGGCCGTAGTTTGGCGACAGATCGTGCGGCAAATGCAGCGTATGCAGCACCAGATGGGTCGCCTCGTCCAGTGCGTTGTCGTAGGAGTGGCCGAAGGTCAGGCCGGCTCCGGCAAATCGGCTGGCGCCGTAGCGGATGAAGTCGATGATGGTGGAAAGTTCAGCGGTCATGAGGCGTGCAGCGACAAAGGGCCGCACAGTATAGGGCGCTGGCCCGGCCCCGTCCGCGTCTATACTGAGGCAATGAACACACGTCATAACTCGGGCCGGGTTCTGCCCACGACCCTGATCCTGCTGGCCGCATTCGCCGCCGGCCTGGGCCTGTGGCTGGCCAGCCAGTTCTATGCCAGCAACGCGCCGTCTACCGTTGCATTGACGCGTTATCCCAAGCCGCGTGCCCTGGCCGATTTCCAGCTCACGCGCAGCGACGGCAAGACGCTGACCGCCGCCGATTTCAAAGGCCACTGGAACCTGGTCTTCTTCGGCTTCACCCACTGCCCCGACATCTGCCCTGCCACGCTGGGCGTGCTCAAGCAGGTGCGCGCGACGCTGCAGCAGGCCGGCGCGGCGGATCAGGTGCACATCCACTTCATTTCGGTCGACCCGCAGCGCGACCAGCCCGAGGTACTCGGCCGCTATGCCGGTTTCTATGATCCCGGATTCATCGCGGCGACCGGCAGCGACGAGGAGCTGACCCGGCTGAGCCGCTCCATGGGCCAGCTGTATACGCGCACCACGCCCGATGCCAGCGGCAACTACAGCGTCGATCACAGCGCCTCGATCGTGCTGATCGACCCGCAGGGCCAGCTGGCCGGGCTGTTCCGCCCACCGCTGGATGCCGCTGCGATCGGCACCGACATGCTGACACTCGCGCGCAAGCCCTGAGTCCGGCGCTTGCCGGCTGCTTCAATTCCACTACCGAATCCGGGTCCAGACCCTCGCCGATGAAACCATCGATCATTCTTCAATACGCCCTGCCGCACCGCCTGCTTTCGCGCCTGGTCTACTGGGCCACGCGCTGGACCTGGCGGCCGTGGAAGAATTTTCTGATCGGCACGATCGTGCGCAACTACCAAGTCGACCTGAGCGAAGCGCAGACAGCGGACATCGCTGCGTTCGAACATTTCAACGCGTTCTTCACCCGCCTGCTCAAGCCAGGCGCGCGCAGCGCCGACACCGACGCCGACGCCCTGCTCTGCCCTGCCGACGGCAAGATCAGCCAGGCCGGCCCCATCCGCGCCGGCCGCATCGTGCAGGCCAAGGGCCAGCACTACAGCGTGGCCGAATTGCTCGCGTCGGAAACCGACGCGCAGGCCTATGCGGATGGGAGCTTCGTCACGGTCTATCTGTCGCCGCGCGACTACCACCGTGCGCATATGCCCTTGCGCGGCACCTTGCAGTACAGCGTGCACGTGCCGGGACGGCTGTTCAGCGTGGCGCCGGCGCCGGTGGCCGAAATTCCGCGCCTGTTTGCGCGCAACGAGCGCCTGGTCTGCCATTTCCAGGGCGAGCACGGCCCGTTCGTGGTCGTGATGGTCGGCGCCATGCTGGTTTCCAGTGTGTCGACGGTCTGGTCGGGCCTGGAAATTCCGCCCTATGCCAGCCGCGTCACCCGGCGAGACTGGCGCGAGCAGAACCTCAGCCTGGAGCGTTTCGCCGAAATGGCCCGCTTCAACATGGGCTCGACCGTGATCGTGCTGCTGCCGCCGGCTGTCGGCCGCATCGACGACAGCCTGCAGCCCGAGCAGCCGGTCAAGGTCGGCCAGCGCATCGGCAGCATTGCCGTCGCGTAGAACCCCGCAGGGCGCGATGAGCAAAGCGAATTGCGCCGCCCGATTGCACAGACGGCGATTGCCGCCCAAGAACAGCACTGCCGCCAAAAAGCACAATCCACAAAGAAAAAACGCGCCATCCCTGGCGCGCAATTTCCTCTAGCCCGATTTGCTACCCGGATCGTCCAGTCAAGCGGCCTGTTCGCTCGTGAACCAGCTGGCGGAAGTACTCGCCGGCATGGATTCACGCAGAAAACGCAGGCTGCGCAACAGCGAACGATGCACTCCATCGAGTGCCGGCAGGCTGGTACCGCGGGTTTCGTGATAGGCCACGGTCAGCCACAAGGCGATGCCGCGGATGCGCACCGGCAGGTTTTCCGAGCGGGCGCGGGTAAGAC
The DNA here is from genome assembly GCF_004363655.1 of Tahibacter aquaticus. Classification (GTDB taxonomy): domain Bacteria; phylum Pseudomonadota; class Gammaproteobacteria; order Xanthomonadales; family Rhodanobacteraceae; genus Tahibacter; species Tahibacter aquaticus. The sequence continues at coordinate 298,800 of NZ_SNZH01000007.1, read as the reverse complement.
CGATATCGGTACCGCTGCCCCAGGCCGTATAGCGCTGTTCGGGCGGCGTGCCGTAGAGATGCGGGAATTCGCTCTTCGAGGCGGCAGCAAATTCTTTCTGGGTCAAGGTGGCCAGCTGCAGCCGGGCGGCATTGTTCAGCCCGTTCATCAGCTTGTCGATTTCCTTGAATTCGCGCTGCAGCTGATACGCACGTTTGGTCGCGACGAGGCGCCAGATCAACTGCTGCATACGCTTATCCCCTCAATTGTTCAACGATCGCCGGCAATGGTAGTCCGACAGCCGGTGGAGATTAGCCGAACCCGTCACAAACTGACAATCCTTGTCAGCAACCAGCTTTGTAACGTTCTACGAAGTTGTTCCAAGAGGCGCTGCGCGCAGGAGAATTTCGCATAACGCACAACAATCCAGCTCAGCGCGAACAACCCGGAATCTGCAAGGTCTGTCCCGGCTTGATCGCATAGCCGGGCGCGCGCAACCGGTTGAGACTGGCGATTTCGCGTACTTCGGCACAACGGTGCTTGCGAGCGATCGCAGCCAGTGTGTCGCCCTTGCGCACCGTATAGCTGCTGCGGCCGGCAGCCGCGCGATTGCGCGCGGCCAGCGCCGGGCTGGGCGTGGACACCAGCGGCATGCTCGCGCGGTGCAGTTCGGCCGCCAACGCCTGCCACTGGCCTTGGGCGCAGGTACGCGGGAAAGCCGCTTCGAGCACTGCCGGTACGTCCAGCCGTGTTCCCGGCGGCAGCGAAGCCTGATGGTCATAGGCGGGATTGAGATTGCGCAGGGTGCGGAACCAACCTTCACGGCTGCCGCCTTCCTGGCCAAAACAGATCGACAGCTCCGACAGCGACATGCTGCGCGGCAATACCACACTGCCGAGCTTGGTCTCGATGCGCGGGAAATTCAGGTTGTAGCGCTCCGGATGCATGAACAGCCAGGCCGCTGCCAGCACCATGGGCACGTATTCGCGCGTCTCCGGTGCCAGGGCCGTATATACCGAGGAATCGTAGAAGCGCGCACGGCCACCGCCGGCCAGCCGGCCTACCCGCCCTTCGCCACCGTTGTAAGCGGCCAGCACCAGCTCAAGATCATTGTTGAAGATTCGAAGCTGCTCGTTCAGATAGGCCGCGTTGGCACGCGCCGACAAGGCCGGATCGAAGCGCTGGTCGAAGCCGTTCTCGGTGCTCAGGCCGAAACGCAGGCCGGTGGCGTACATGAACTGCAGCGGCCCACTTGCACCCGAACGCGACACTGCATGCACCTTGCCGCCAGATTCCTTGGCGATAAAACCGAACAGCAGCGCCTCGGGCAAGCCGGCCTTCTCGTATTCCGGCCACATCAGCTGGCGCATGTACTGGTAGTTCACATAGGCCTGGATCAGGTTCGGCCGGTACTGGGTCAGCCATTCCTCCAGCGCCGCCTTGACCGGCTCGTTGACGGCAATCATCTCGGCCAGCGGACGGCCCTTGAGCAAGGTGATCGCGCGCGCCGTCTCGGGCAGATCGGCAACCACCGGCGAACCTTCGCCCGCCGCTTCGGGCACGCCGTCTTCGCCGGGCGCGGCGTCCTTTTCGCCACCAGCCGCCGCTGTTGCCGGCGCATCGCGCCGCAACAGGCCATCGAAGGCCGACAGAAAGCGTTCTTCCTCGCAACCGGGCAGTTGCTTGCAGCGCAGCGCAGCGGCGCGCAGGTCGTCCAGCGCGGCATTGCCTTCCCGCGCAGCACGCTCGCGCTCTCCGCTGGCAGCGAGATCGGCGCTGCCCTCATAGCGCTGCACCGCTTCGCCCAGGCGCGCATACAGCGTGCCGATTTCGGCTTCGTCCACGGCGGTGGGCGCTTTCGCCGCCTTGTCCGACTTGGCAGGAGTGCCGGCGCAGGCAGCCAGCAACAGCGAGGCGGCCAGGGCCGGTACGAAACGAAGGCGATACATAGGCGGTTTTTTCCGGCAGAGCGACGAACGGCCGGCACGTTACACAGCGTTTCGCGGTGTTACAACCGCAGTGCGATTCGCTGGCAACGGATTTCCCTGGCTACAATCGCGCCGGATACACCATCCTTCACATCACCTTCGCACGATCAGGGAGAGCCCGTGGCCGACATTCTCTTGGGCAAGAGCGACATCGACGTCCTGCTTCGCTCCAAATATGCCAACCGTCACGGCCTTGTCGCCGGCGCCACCGGCACCGGCAAATCCGTCACCCTGATGCGGCTGGCGGAAGGCTTCTCGCAACTGGGCGTGCCGGTGTTCCTGGCCGACGTCAAGGGCGACCTGGCCGGCCTGTGCCAGACCGGCGGCGGCAATGCCAAGGTCGATGCACGCGTGACCGAAATGAAAGTGGACTGGAAAGCCGCCGCCAACCCGGTCGTATTCTGGGACATCTTCGGCGAACTCGGCCATCCGGTACGCACCACCATTTCGGAGATGGGCCCCAACCTGCTGGGCCGCCTGCTCGAACTCAACGACACGCAGGAAGGCGTGCTGGAAATCGCGTTCAAGCTGGCCGACGACGAAGGCATGCTGCTCCTCGACCTGAAAGACCTGCGCGCCCTGCTCACCTTCTGCGCGGAAAACGCCAAGAGCATCTCGCAACGCTACGGCCTCGTCTCCGGCGCGTCGATCGCGGCGGTACAGCGTTCCCTGCTGTCGCTGGACCAGGCCGGCGGCGACCGCTTCTTCGGCGAACCCGCGCTGGCGCTGGACGACTTCCTGCGCCAGGACATGAATGGCCGCGGGATCATCAACGTCCTGGCTGCCGACAAGCTGATCCTCAAGCCCAAGCTGTATTCCACCTTCCTGCTGTGGATGCTGTCGGAACTGTTCGAGCGCCTGCCCGAAGTGGGCGACCTGGACCAGCCCAAGCTGGTGTTCTTCTTCGACGAAGCCCACCTGCTGTTCGACGACGCACCGCCGGCCCTGCTGCAGCGGGTGGAACAGGTCGTACGCCTGATCCGCTCCAAGGGCGTCGGCGTGTATTTCTGCTCGCAGAACCCCGACGACGTGCCGCAGACCATCCTCGGCCAGATGGGCAACCGCGTGCAGCACGCCTTGCGCGCGTTCACGCCACGCGACCAGAAGGCAGTGCGGGCGGCGGCGGAAACTTTTCCTCCCAATCCAAAAAACAAGAATGTCGCCGACATCATCACCCAGCTCGGCGTCGGCGAAGCCCTCGCCACAACGCTGCAGGACGGCGGCGTGCCGCTGCCGGTCGAGCGCATCCTGGTGGTGCCGCCGGGGTGCCGCATCGGCGCGATCACCGATGCGGAGCGCCAGGCCATCCGCGCCCGCTCGCCCGTAGGCGGCAAATACGACACCACGGTCGACCGCGAGTCCGCCTACGAAATGATTGCCGCGCGCAACGCCCACGCCGCGGAGGAAACCGCGCAGGCCGAGCCCGCCGCGAAGAAGAAGGCCGGCGCCGAGCCCGAAGGCGACGGCTGGGGCGATATGCTCAAAGGTGCGCTGTTCGGCACCAAGCGCCGCCAGGGCGTGATCGAGGCCACCGCCAAGTCGGCCATGCGCTCGGTCGGTAACCAGCTGGGCCGGCAGATCCTGCGCGGCGTACTCGGCTCCATCATGGGCGGCAGCCGCCGCTGAACGCCGCCATTGCGCGATAAGGAACATCGAACATGAACGACCAGGCCATAGTGCCGTTCTGGCAGCGGCTGCGCGAAATCACGCTGTATCCGGCGCAGAGCGCAGCCCTGATGGTGATTGCCGGCTTGGCCTTGCTGCGGCTGCTGAGCCTGCTGCCGCTGATCGGCTGGGTCATCAACATCGCGCTGACCATAGGCCTGTACAAATTTGCTTTCGAAGTGCTGCGCGCCACCGCCAATGGCCGCATGGAACCGCCCGAAGGCATGATGGAAGTCGACCAGTCCATCGGCTGGATGGGCATCTGGCTGCAGGTGATCTTCATCGTGATGGGCTTCGTGCTGCTCATCGTATTCGGCGTAATGGGGCTGGGCTGGCTGGGCCTGGCCTTGTGCGTGGTGATGATGTTCGGCTACCCCGGCGCCGTGATGTCGCTGGCCATCGACGAAAACCTCGGCCATGCGCTGAGCCCGCCGACCTGGCTGCAGATCATGGCGCGCCTGGGCTGGCCGTACTTCGTCGCGTTCGGCCTGATGCTGGTGATTTTCATCAGCGCCGGCAATGCCCAGGCCTGGCTGTCGAACATCCTGCCCCTGGTCATCGGCTTGCCGGTGTTCCACTTCATTTCCGGCTACGCCCTGATCGCGACCTTCCACCTCATGGGCTATCTGATCTGGCAGTACCACGAAGAACTCGGCTATACGCCGGACAAGCCGCTGAAACTGGCCAGGGCCAGCGACGATCCGGACCAGTTCATCCTCGACGAAAGCGCCGAAATGGTACGCGACGGCGAGACCGACATGGCCACCGAGGCCTTGCGCGCGCACCTGCGCGAACGCGGCGGCACGGAAAAAGTGCACCAGCAATACCGCAAGCTGCTCAAGCTCAAGGGCGATTCGGCCGAGATGCTGCGCCACGGCAAGGAGTACCTGCCGATACTGCTGGCGCAGGACAAGGAAAAGGCCGCGGTGGAGCTGTATCGCGAACTGTCCGAACTGGAACCGGCCTTTATTCCGACCGATGCGGAATCCAACGTGCGCCTGGCGCGGCGCGCCGCGCTGCTCGGCCATGCCCAGGTCGCCTTGCGCCTAGTCAACGGCTTCCACAAACGCCATCCGCGCAGTTCGGACATTCCGCAGATGTATCTCATGGCGGCGCAGCTGCTGAGCGAGCGCATGGGCAAGGATGCGGAGGCCAAGGCCCTGCTCACGCAGATCCGCACAGCCTATCCCAACCACGAACTGGTGCCGGAAATCGACAATCTGCTGAAGCTGATCGACAGCGTCAGCGCCGGGCGCAAACCCGCGCCAGGCTGAGTTCGCTGTGAGGGCAGGCTTGCGCGGAGCAAGCCTGCCGTGGCTGCGATGAACATCGCTCGGAAACCCTGCCGAGCTTGCTCGCTACGCGCCGGTCAAAGCATCTCAGCCGACGGTAAAGCTCTCGCCGCAGCCGCACTCGCCGGTCATGTTCGGGTTGTCGAACACGAATTCGGCGTTCAGCCCCTTCTTCTGGAAATCGATCGAGGTACCGTCGAGCAGGGCCAGGCTCTTGGCATCGACGACAAGCCTGACGCCGGCTTCCTCGACCCAATGGTCATCCTCGGCAATGCGGTCGGTCAGGTCGACCACGTAGCTGTAGCCGGAACAACCGGTACGCTTGACGCCGAAACGCACGGCCTTGGCCGATTCGTTTCGGGCGAGGAAATCTTGCATGCGCTCGCGCGCTGCAGTTGTCAGGGAAATGGTCATGCGGCGCATTCTAGGGTTTGCCGCCTGAGCCACCAACTGGCAGCCAGGCATGAGGCGGGCAGGTCCGTTGTGGGGGCGCTGGCTGGAGAAACAAGGCCGGGCACCGGCCCAGGCGAGTTCCGCTATCATTGCCGGCTTTCCGGCGCGCAAGACGCCAAGAGCAGTGGAGCAGAGTTTCATGGCCGCAGTCAGTATCAAGGCCGTCCTGGCCGGCACCTATCCCGTCGGCAGCGAAGTCACCGTACAGGGCTGGGTGCGCACCCGGCGCGATTCCAAGGCAGGACTTTCCTTCGTCAATCTCAGCGATGGCTCCTGCTTCGATCCGATCCAGATCGTCGCCCCGACCAGCCTGGCCAATTACGACAGCGACGTACTCAGGCTCAGCGCCGGCTGTGGCGTCATCGCCCGCGGTAGCGTGGTCGAATCGCAAGGCAAGGGACAGAGTTTCGAAATCCAGGCCAGCTCGATCGAAGTCACCGGTTTCGTCGACGATCCGGAAACCTATCCGATCCAGCCCAAGCCGCATTCGATGGAGTTCCTGCGCGAAGTCGCCCATCTGCGTCCGCGCACCAACATATTCGGCGCCATTACCCGCGTACGCCATTGCCTGGCCCAGGCAGTACACCGCTTCTTCCACGAGAACGGCTACTACTGGATCAACACCCCGATCATCACCACCAGCGATGCCGAAGGCGCCGGACAGATGTTCCGCGTGTCCACGCTGGATCTGGCCAACCTGCCGCGCACCGACAAGGGCGCGGTCGACCATTCCAAGGATTTCTTCGGCAAGGATGCATTCCTCACCGTGTCCGGCCAGCTCAATGTCGAGGCCTACTGCCTCGCCCTGAGCAAGGTCTACACCTTCGGCCCCACCTTCCGCGCCGAAAACTCGCAGACTTCGCGCCACCTGGCCGAGTTCTGGATGATCGAACCGGAAATCGCCTTCGCCGACCTCGCCGCCGATGCCGACCTGGCCGAGGCGCTGCTGAAATACGTGTTCCGCGCCGTGCTGAACGAACGCGCCGACGATATGGCCTTCTTCGCCGAACGCGTGGAAAAGACCGCAATTTCCCGTCTGGAAAATTTTGTCAATGAGCCGTTTGCGCGCATCGACTACAGTGAAGCGGTGAAGATCCTGCAGAACTCCGGCAAGAAGTTCGAATTCCCGGTCGAATGGGGCATGGACCTGCAGACCGAACACGAACGCTTCCTGGTCGAGCAGCATGTCGGCCGCCCGGCCGTGGTGATGAACTACCCGGAACAGATCAAGGCCTTCTACATGCGCCTGAACGACGATGGCAAGACTGTCGCGGCGATGGATATCCTGGCACCGGGCATCGGCGAAATCGTCGGCGGCTCGCAGCGCGAGGAGCGGCTGGACCTGCTCGATGCGCGCATGGCCAAGATGAACATCGATCCGGTGCACTACCAGTGGTACCGCGACCTGCGCCGCTACGGGACGGTGCCGCATGCGGGCTTCGGCCTGGGCTTCGAGCGCCTGGTGGTCTATACCTGCGGCCTGGCCAATATCCGCGACGCGATTCCCTACCCGCGCGTTCCGGGCCACGCGGAGTTCTGAGCATGCTGTTTCTGATCCTGCTGGCCCTGGGCCTGGCCATCTTCGGCTTGACCGCCTATGTGATGAGCTGGCCACTGGTGGCGACGCAATTGCGCGACCGCCATCCGCAGGACCGGCCGCTGATGGGCGCGACGCCGTTTTCGCCCATGGCCTTCGGCTGGTTCCTGCGCTGCGCCTGGCGCGTTTCGCCGGACCAGAACCTGCGCTTCCTGGCCCTGCCCGGCAGCGTGGCGGCCTGGTCCATCGCCCTGGGCGGCAGCGCCGCGGCGCTGTTGCTGTTGCTGCGTGTCAGCGGAGTGGTGAAATGAACGAACACAACGACATCGACGGCGGCGAAGAATCGCCGCGCGCGCTGACCTACTGGTGGTGCGCCGGTTTTGGCGACACCTTGATCTGGTCACGCCTGGACGTGCTCGACAGCGGCATCGCCGAAGTGTTCGGCGCCACTGGCGAATACCTGCGCTACGACGACGAAAACGCGGCACGCATGGCCCTGCTCGATGCCGAATTCCGCGAGTTCGACGGCCTGGACGAGGACGACGCCGCGGTCATGGGCTTCGACCTCGACAGCATGGACGTGCCGCGCGGCGATAGCGACGAAGAACTGCTGCCGCGCATGGTGCACAAGATCGCCCGCGGCCTGGGCTGAAACACCGCAACCGGAGAAGCGCATGCAGCTGGATCTGAACGGACGCCACGCCCTGGTCTGCGGCGCCTCGCAAGGCATAGGCCGCGCCGCGGCGCAGGAGCTGGCCCTGCTCGGCGCCAACGTCACCGTGCTGGCGCGCAATGCGCAGACGCTGGCCACGGTGGTCGACGAACTGCCGCGCGTGCATGCGGCGCAAAGCCATGCTTTCATCGCCGTGGACATGGCCGATGCGGAAACGCTCCGCCGCAAAGTGGAAAGTTCCGCTTATGCCGCACCGGTGCAGATCCTGGTGAACAACACCGGCGGCCCGCCGGGCGGCCCGGCCCAGGCAGCCAAGGCCGACGAATTTGTCGCCGCGTTCTCGCATCACTTGCTGGCCAATCACGCCCTGCTGCAAAGCGTGCTGCCGGGCATGCGCGAGGCGGGCTTCGGCCGCGTGATCAATGTGATCTCCACCTCTGTGAAAGAACCGATCAGGAATCTCGGCGTCTCCAACACCATCCGCGGTGCCGTGGCCAGCTGGGCCAAGACCCTGGCCGGCGAGCTTGGCCCACTCGGCATCACGGTCAACAACGTATTGCCCGGCTATACGCGCACGCAGCGGCTGGAGCAGATCGTGCGCGACCGCGTCGCCGCCAGCGGCAAGAGCGTCGCCGAGATCGAAGCCGCCATGCTGGCCAGCGTACCGGCCGGACGCTTTGCCGATGCAGCAGAGATCGCCGCGGCAATCGCTTTTCTTGCCTCGCCCGCGGCGGCCTATATCAACGGCGTCAGCCTCGCTGTCGATGGCGGACGCATGCAGTCGATCTGAGCGGCACGGCAGCGCCTCGGCGCTGCATCGCCACACGGGCCGGATGCGCACGCCACCCTGGTAGCCAATCGCCTGCGTACGCAACATCGAATCGATGCAGCAGCAACATTCATAACAACCGCTGAGCACCCGGCAAGGCACACTGTCAGTGCGCGCTGCCGTTGCAGGCGCGCGCGCAAGCCAGCTGATCAGCGAGGTGCTGCAGCGTGCGAGCCCGTATCGTCCAGAACGCCGTGCTGAGCGCCATCGTGACCGCGCAGACCCTGCTCATTGCCCTGGACAGCCGGCGCCTGGTCAGCACCTTCAGCCAGGCGGCACAGTATTTCAGCCTGGCCGACGGTTTCAGCGGCTGGTTCAGCCAAGGACCGGTCGGTGTCTACACCTGGATACTCGGCCTGCTGCCGCTGCTGGCTACCCTGGCAGTCGGCGCCGCTGCCGCCTGGCTGCTGCGCGCCCTGTCGGCAACGCCCGATCATCTGTGCGAGCTGGGCCAGGCCATCGCCGTGCTGGCTTTGCTGCAATTCATCGCGCTTACGGTTGTGTTCTGGCTGCAGCCGCCACCGCCGAGCAGCGACTGGCATAACGACGGCCTGGCCTACACCGCGCTGCTGGTACTGACCGCAACCCTGTGGTCCTTCGCCAACCCACTGCTGCTCTGGCGCGCCGCCAGCGGCCGTTCGCGCCAGACCGACCCGGACGAACTGCACCGCCTGTACGCCATTGCGCTGCAGCGCTCACGCGAAATCGCCAGCCGGGAAATGGCCCGCTCCATCGCCATCGTGCGGGCCGAACGCAAGCCGCGCGGCACGCCGCCGCCCTGACCCTGCTGCATGGCGCGGCGCACGCCTGCAGGCTACGCTTCGAGGCATGAGCATCCACACTCTCGCCAACCTCATCGACGGACGCCTGCAGCCACCCGTCAACGGCCGCTACCTCGACGTGTTCGAGCCCGCTACCGGTCAGCGCTATGCGCAATGCCCCGATTCCGATGCGGCCGACGTCGCCGAGGCCGCTGTCGCGGCCGAACGTGCGTTTCCGGCCTGGTCGCGCACACCCGCGGCCGAGCGGGCACGCCTGCTGGAACGCCTGGCCGAGCAGATCGAACAGCACCAGGAAGAATTCGCCCTGGCCGAGTCGCGCGACAGCGGCAAGCCGCTGCAGCTGGCGCGCAGCGTGGACATACCCCGTGCAATCAGCAATCTGCGCTTCTTCGCGGCAGCCATAACCCAATGGAGCAGCGAAGCGCATGCGATGGAAGACCGCGCGCTCAACTACACCTTGCGCCAGCCGCTGGGCACGGTCGCCTGCATCAGCCCGTGGAACCTGCCGCTGTACCTGTTCACCTGGAAGATCGCGCCAGCCCTCGCAGCCGGCAACTGCGTGCTGGCCAAGCCGTCCGAAGTCACGCCGCTGACCGCGCACATGCTGGCGCAGGCAGCCATCGACGCCGGCTTTCCCGCCGGCGTGTTGAATATTCTGCAGGGCAGCGGCCACTACACTGGCCAGTCTCTGATCGATCATCCGGCGATCAAGGCCATCTCCTTCACCGGCTCCACCCGGGTCGGTGCGCATATCGCCCAGAGCGCTGCCGCCCGGTTCAAGAAGACCTCGCTGGAACTCGGCGGCAAGAACGCCACCCTGGTATTCGCCGACTGGGAGGGCAGCGAAAGTCAGCTCGACACCATCGTGCGCTCAGCTTTTGCCAACCAGGGGCAGATCTGCCTGTGCGGCTCGCGCATCCTGGTCGAACGGCGCATCTATGCCGAATTCCGCGACCGCTTCGTCGCGCGTGCCCGCGCCCTGCGTGTCGGCGACCCGCAACTGCCCGGCAGCGATCTCGGCGCCGTCGTTTCGCAGGCGCATTTCGACAAGGTGATGAGCTGCATCGAGCTGGCCCGCAACGAAGGCGGCCAGGTGCTCGCCGGCGGCGAGGCAGTGCGCGTGGACGGCCGCTGCGCCCAGGGCTGGTTCATAGCGCCTACCGTGATCGACAACCTTGGCCCGCACTGCCGCACCAACCAGGAAGAGATCTTCGGCCCGGTAGTCACGCTGCAAGCCTTCGACAACGATGCGCACGCGCTGGAGCTGGCCAACGACACGTCCTATGGCCTGGCCGCCTCGGTCTGGACGCGCGACCTCAACCGCGCCCACCGCATCGCCGCCAGCCTTCACAGCGGCATTGTCTGGGTGAACTGCTGGATGCTGCGCGACCTGCGCACGCCATTCGGCGGCGTCAAACAGTCCGGCGTCGGCCGCGAAGGCGGCGTGGAAGCGCTGCGCTTCTTCACCGAGGCCAAGAACGTCTGCATCGCCCTGGGCTGAACCGAGCACCGCCACCGCGCGTCATTTCAACGTGCCGCAGCGTTGCGGCTATGCTTGCGCACTTTTTCCAGGAAAAAGCCGCCCATGAACGACCTGTCCGACCTGCTCAAGCGCAACAAAGCCTGGGCCGAATCCATGCGCGCCCAGGATCCAGCCTTCTTCAAGCGCCTGTCCAACCAGCAGGCGCCTAAATACCTCTGGATAGGCTGTTCCGACAGCCGCGTGCCGGCCAACCAGATCACCGACATGCAACCCGGCGAAGTATTCGTCCACCGCAACGTGGCCAACGTCGTCGTACACACCGATCTGAACTGCCTCAGCACCATCCAGTTCGCTGTCGACCTGCTCAAGGTCGAACACATCATGGTGGTCGGCCACTACGGCTGCAGCGGCGTACATGCCAGCCTGACCGGCGTGCGCGTAGGCCTGGCCGACAACTGGCTGCGCCATGTCGGCGACGTGGCACAGAAACATGCGGCAATGCTGGACAAGCTGGAACTCGACGCCTTGCGCCATGCGCGCCTGTGCGAACTGAACGTGATCGAGCAGGTTTTCAATGTCTGCCAGACCACCATTGTCGAAGACGCCTGGGCACGCGAGCAGAACCTCAGCGTACATGGCTGGATCTACAGCCTGTTCGACGGCCGCATCACCGACCTGGGCATGACCGTCGGTGCGCGCGACCAGCTGCCCTCGGTCTATGCCGCCGCCCTGGCGCGCCTGGCCCAGCGCGACTGAGCCGTGGCTGCCGCGCCGTTGTGACCGTGACTGCGCGTTCGCCCGCACAAGGCCACAATGGCGGCAACGCACACGCGCTGCAAAACCGGCGCTTTCCGGCCTGACTTATGCTGCGCGCACACCGGAGGCCATCCCATGCACCAGCGCTTGATAGTCCTGCTCTCGTCCGTCCTGCTGTGCGCCGCCGCGCCGTTATCCGCAGCCAGTTGGAAGGAACAGCAGATAGCCGCGGCGGAAAAATCCGAATCCATTTTGCGCCAGACGGAAAAAGTGCGCGGTCTGCTGGCGCAGTACCAGATCATGCGCGCAGCCTATGCGGCGGACGAATCCAAGGCCTTCCGCCTGATCTTCGGCCAGTATCTGAGCTGGCATCAAAGCTACCTCGGCCTGCACGAAGACGCATTGCAGTCGTTCTCCATCCAGCAGATCAGCGACAAGCAGGACGCGCCCTCTCCGCTGGAAGGCGACTGGCAGCTGCAGCCCGCCGTCGATGTGATTGCGCGCCTGGCTCAGGGCCAGCGCGCTGTGTTTTTCAACGAAGCGCACAACGCGGCGATCACCCGCTCGCTCACGGTGGAAATGCTGCCTCGACTGAAAGCACTGGGCTTTACCCATTTCGCCGCGGAAACCCTTTACGAAACCGACCACAAGCTGGCCCAGCGCGGCTATGCCAACGACGATAGCGGCTTCTACACGCAAGAGCCGGTCTATGCGGAAATGGTCCGCACCGCGCTCAAGCTTGGCTTCATCGTCGTGCCCTACGAGGCTGCCTCGGACGCCACCGGCGATGCGCGCGAACGCGAACAGGCGCGCAACCTGTACCAGCGCGTGTTCAAGGACAATGCCGACGCGCGGCTGGTCGTCAACGCCGGCTATGCGCATATCGTCGAATCGGGCAAATACCTCGGCGGCGCCAGCATGGCGCAGCATTTCCGCAAGATGACGCGGATCGATCCGCTCACCATCGAGCAGACCATGCTGATACCGCATACCCAGCTCGGCCAGGACCACGCCTACTACCGCGCGCTGCTGGCCAAGTCGCCGCCGAAACAGCCCGGCGTGTTCGTCGCCGCGGACGGCAAGCCGTGGACCCTGCGCCCCGACCAGTACGACCTCAGCGTCGTGCTGCCGCCATTCACGCGCGAGAACGGCCGCGAGAGCTGGCTAAGCCTCGACGGCGCGCGCGTGCCTTACAGCGTCGACGGCGAAATCTGCCGCAACAGCATGCCCTGCCTGCTCGAAGCCCGCTACCAGGGCGACGGCGACGACGCCATTCCGGCCGACCGCATCGTCATCGGCCTGCGCGACAACAGCCTGTCCAACACCGAACAGAAATTCCGTACCATCGACCAGCTGCGTACCGACCTGTATCTGCGCCCGGGCAAGTACCGCCTGCGCGCCACCAACGCGGACAATCAGGTCGTGACCACGCAGAACATCACCGTCGGCAACCGAGACCGCAATCCGTGAGCGATACCATCCACGCCAGCAACGCACCCGCCCCCGTCGGCGCCTATCCGCACGCACGCCGCGTCGGCAACCTGCTGTTCCTGTCCGGCGTAGGCCCGCGCACACCCGGCAGCAATGCAATTCCCGGCAATGTATACGACGCGGAAAAACGCCTGCTCAGCTACGACATCGAAGCGCAATGCCGCCAGGTATTCGCCAACGTGCGCGCCGTACTGGAAGCCTCCGGCGCGCGCTGGGAAGACCTCGTCGATGTCACCGTCTACCTCACCGACATGGCCCGCGATTTCCCCGCCTACAACCGTCTCTACGCCGAACACTTCACCACGGCGCAGCCCTGCCGCACCACGCTGGGCATCACGGCATTGCCGACGCCGATTGCGATCGAGCTGAAGTGTGTGGCGGCGCTGGATGGCAACTTCGCCTGAGGCGCACTCCGTCGCGCCGTCAATTTGCCAGCGTATGGCGTATTTCTCTCAAGTGGCCGGTGCCCCACACTGCGCCGGCAACGGCGACAGCGCCATTGCACAGGCATTACCCGTACGGAACTGCAGCGTCGGCGACAGGAATGTGCTGATGCCGAAGCGGCAGCTCGCCGCCGGAACTACCGATGTGTCCGGGTTGGTGATCACCAGCGGATTCACGGCGATATTGAACAGCTGCTGGCCGGACGCGTTGGTCTGCGTCGTCGATGGCGTTGCCGATAGCGTGGTGTTCTGCTGGGTACAGCTCGGAACGATGACGAACCCTGCATAAGACGGATTCATCGTAACCGTGACGCCGGTAGATCCGGACTGGGTAATCTGTGCCGGGTTGAGCGAGAAGGACGGATTGATCCGCTTTCCTGCCGCCGTGTACTGATAGACGGGCGACAGGCCGTCGACGTTGAAATTGCAGCGGATACGTGGCGTATCGGTGATGCTGACCAGTTTCTCGGCGATCACGCGGAAGCTGACTTGTCCTGCTGCATCGCTCATCTTTTCGGCAACGACACTGGCCGCCGGCGTGGTACCGCCATCCAGGCGCACTGTCGCCGGCGTTCCCTCGTTGGAACAGCTGGCGCGGATCTTGACGTTGGCCGCAACCGGCGACGCCGTCTTCACCGTCACGACCTGATCGATCGCCTCCGCCGGCGCAGCAGCCACGCTCACCAAAGACGGTGTTATCTGCAGCGACGGCGCAATCCGCTCGCCCTGCACGGTCACGTCCAACAACTTGCTGCCACCGGTCGGCTGGAACGTACATTTGCCCGACGGCGCCGGGCCACTGGAAGCAATCAGCCGCAGCTTGGACGCCGTGATCGTAAACGCGGTCTTGCCCTGGCTGTCGGTATTGGCCCAGGCCGGTGTCACGCTGATCACCGCCGGAACCGTCGGCCCGCTGGTGCTGGTACATGTGGCATCGATGCGCGCACCGGACAGCGGGATTTCAGTGACCAGCTGAATCTCGCGCGGGTAGGAACCGTCGACCGTGATCGCGCTGGCCGGCGTTGCGGTTACCGCAGGATCGACACGGAACCGAAAACGCTGCGGCGAAGCGCAAAGCGGATTCGGCCCCGCCAGAATGCAATGCTCGAATTCCACATATTGCGTACTGGAACCCGCTGCACCGGTCACAGCCAAGCCGCGCGTTTCCAGTATCACCGGCGACGAGGCATCGATGGTACGGCCATTGCGGTTGTTGTCCGGGTCGGAAATGACGTTGGTCGGGTGCCAGGTATAGCCATTGCCGAAGAAGTGATAGCGAAAATAGACCGTACCGGCCGGCGTACTCACATTGGCCACCGGACGCGCGTTGCCGTCGACCAGCCGTTCGGCCATGGACTCGGGGGTTTCTTCGCTGCCATTTTGTGCATTAGCACCGGCAGAGGCGAACACGCCCGCCAACGCAATAGCAAGAATTATTGGCTTCATAGCACCTTTTGCATAACAGAATCGGCAACACACGAAGATATCCCGAGCAACAGACGCTCAACAGTTTGACCAATCAAACCAAAAACCAAGAATAAATGACTCTGTCGCTAGGGAACAGGAACAGGAACCACGCCACCCAGGGAAACACTCATCATGTAACGCCCCCCTTCGGCAAATGAAAAATATTTTATATTCGTAAAACCCTTCTTTTCAAGCATTCCTTTTACATTTATTATCTTTTTGAAAGTCACACTTTCATCGAAAATAACACCAAAAGGCTCCATCATGCTCGCCTGGTTGAACTTGCCTTCCATCTCAGTATAGATATCCGGAAGCGGCATTTTTTTTCCGCGGAAAGTGTAGACGCCGGAGCCATTTTTCTCGCCGAGAATGAAAATAGATGCGTCGAATTTCTGCGAAAAAACGGGCGGTGACACAGCTACCGCAACAACCAGAAAGACGATTGCTTTTTTATGCATTCCTCTCATAGCCATATTAATCACCAGTGTAGCGGCGGAAGGTTTTGTTGTTAAACTGGCCAGGCACAGGTCCTACATTGAACTCGTGAGCGCTTTGATTCGATATACCGGCGTCACATTCACATGATGTGATAATGCCGGTGTGCCCGGTTGCCCCTACCGTAGAAAGGCCATCGTCCAAGCGGAACGCAGCCACATCTCCAGGCCCTGGCAATTCACTCGGCTTTAGGACACGCCAATTGGGAATGGGCGCCCCAGTATTAGCCATTTCCCCGGCTGTAGGCCGTCTAGTGTTTCCTTCCTTGGTTCGCACAACCATCGGAGCATCGGCTTCGGCCAACACATCATTTACAAACAAATTGCATTTATTGCTACCGGGCGGATGGTCGCCTTTGCGGACATTCTTTGCCCACAATGGACTGCCCTCATAGCTCTTCGCGATTTCGTCAATTCTACGACGGCGATCGAGATTTCCCTGACTTCCTTCGATAAGACCCAGGAAGTCGAACAGTGACAGCGGATTTCCGCTGACATAGGAATAGGTGGCAAGTCCCCCAGCCAACCCAATCGGATCACTCTCGATATACCGCCCCGTCTTCGGCTCATAGTCGCGGAAGTAGTTGTGATACAGCCCCGACTCCTTGTCGTAGAACTGGCCCGGATAGCGCATATTCAATTCGTAGCCGCTTTCCAGTGCCACCGGCGCGTGGTCGCCGAAGGCGGTGTTCTGCAGATCCCAGCGCCACTGCTGCGCGCCGCTACCGACGTTGATCGCCACGCGCGGTGTGCCCAGGTGATCGGTATGCAGGTAGCTCAGCTGCACTGTCGGATTGCTGCCGCTGTAGCGCGCCAGCACTACCGGCAGGCCGTCCAGGTAGAGGTATTCGGTGCGCGATTTCGCCGCCACGATGGCCGTGCCGCCGCCGGGGCAGCCGATTGCGCTGGCAACGTGCCCGGTCCCGGCGGTTTTGCGCGAAACACTGCCGCTGCAGTCCACGCTCCACACTTCGTCCACCAGGCGCGAGCCCGATTCGTCGTAGAAGGTGTCGACCAGTTCATCGCCGCGGGCCTTGCTCACCCGCTGGCCCAGGCCGTCGTAGTCGTAGTTCACGCCAACGCTGGCCCCCTGCCCCGGCGCCGTGACCTGGCTCAGGCGATTGGCGTCGTCGTAAACGAGTGGATAGCTGGAGAAATCCAGTCCGCCCGTGGTGTTGCCGTTGGCATCGTAGCTGCGGCCGACGCTGCCGCTGCTGGCCAGGCGGTGCGTGCCCGGCTGATAGGAATAGTTCTGCGGCGACTGGGCGCCGATGCGCTTGCTCAGGCGGTCGCCCACCGCTGTATAGCCGAACTGCTCCAGCATGACATTGCTGCCGTCGCGCATCTCGGTCAGGCGATTGAGCGGGTCGTAGCTGTAGCGCCGCAGCGGCGGGCCGTCGATGCTCGGCGCTATCGCCATGACATTGCCCAGCACGTCGGTCTGCAGGTCCAGCACCAGTCCGCCAGGCTGCGTGCTTTCGATGCTGTCGATCATGTAGTTGGCGTCGTAGTTCTTCACCAGTTGCAAGGTATTGCCGAAGGTCAGCGCGTGCAGCGGGCCGAACGGGTAGTACTGCGCATTCAGCACCAGCTGGCTGACCGGGCCGCCGGCATAGGGCTGCCAGGAAAGGCCGGTCGCCTGGCCGTTGGCATTGCGCGCGTAACTGACCACCGATCCATGCGGATAGACGATCTGGCGCAGCAGGTTGCTCTTGTCGTAGGCGTAGTGAACCTGGCGCATATCGCCGCTGAGCAGGGTCTGGCCCGGTTTGAGGCGGATCTTGCGCACCACATTGCCGCGCCGGTCATGGCAATACGTGGTACTGCCGCTGCGGTCGGTAATGCGGCTCAGACGCCCGGTGGAATAGGAGTCGACGCAGCCGCTGGCGCTGTCGGCCAGGTCGTAGTCGCGGCGCACGTGGCGCGACAGATCGGGGTAGAAAGTGTCCGTAACGCGATTCAGCGCATCGTAGACATGCGTCGCCGTAGTGCCGCGCGCATCGGTTTCGGTGATTTTGTTGCCGGCAAGATCGTAGGTATACGTGCTGGTGCCACTGTCGCGGCTGACAACCTGGCGCAGATCGCCGAGCCCGTTGTGGTGGTAGCCGGTAGGTACGCCGTCGGCATCGGTGACGCTGGTCAGGCGGTCTTCGGCGTCGTAGCCGTAACGTGTTTCCGCGTTGGCTGTCGGCCCGCTGCCCTGGTAGTCCTGCAAGGTCTTGACCAGGCGATTGAGCGCGTCGTACTGCATGTCGAGCAGCACCGCGCGGCCGTCGATCAGGCGGCGCGGATTGCCGTTGGCGTCGTGCCCGTCCATCACGCCTGCCGGCGTGTCGTTCAGATTCATGTGGTACAGCGGCCGGCTGAACGCATCGAGTTCGAACACCAGCTGGTTCAGCTGGTTGTAGTTGCGGTACAGGCTGTGGGTATCGATGCCGTCAGGGCCGGAGCGGCGTTCGCTGCGGCGGTTGCCGGAGCGGTCCAGATCGTAGGTGAGGGCATTGCCCAGCGCGTCGCCGATGCGCACCAGGCGCTGCGCGTCATCGTAGCTGTAGCTCAGCGTGCCGGCGTTGTCGGGTGCGATCTGCCGTGTGACATTGCCGCTGCGATCGTATTCCAGCGTAGTCGTCGCATCGGTGGCGCTGGGTACGCCGCTGGCAGTGGCACGCACGGTGCGCGTGAGCAGCCAGCCGCGGGCGTGGTAGCTGTAGTCGGTCAGGGTGCCGTTCTCGTCGCGCACGCGCAGCGGCCGTCCGGCGCGGTCGTAAGTCACGATCTCGCTGCTCTGGCCCAGCGCGTTGGTGATGCGGCGCAGGTCGCCCTTGCGCTGGCAGGGGCCTGCCAGGCTGCCGCAACCACCCAGTGCGTCAACGGTGTAGTAGGCGTAGCTGACGGTATCGGCAACATCGGTACGCGGGCCGTCGAAGCTCTTGAGCTGGCCCGTCAAGGCGCAGCCTGTGGCCGGATTGACTACATCTGTACTCGTGCAATAGGTATACGACGTGCTGCGGCTGCGGCCGTCCAGCGGATCGACCCGGTCGGTACCCGCCAGCAGTGCGGTGCCCGGCACATAGCGGAAGCGCCGGTCGAGCAGAAGCTTGCGCGGCCCGTTGCTCGGCTCGGCGTAAAGGCGTTCGCCGGTCATGCGCCCGGTGCTGTAGTCCCAGTCGAATTCGGTGCGGCGCTGGTCCGGCGTGCCCTTGGCCTCTACCCGCGCCACCTGGTGGCTGTTGGCCGGGTTGTAGTCGAATTCGGTACGTATGCCGCGCCGGTCGATGCGCGCCTTGACGCGGTGCCCGCTGGGCTGGAATTCATAGCTGACCGTGCCGGCCATATCGACCACGCTGGACAGCTGCCGGTACGGCTCGGTCGGATGGAAGCGGTATTCCACTTCGCCGTAGGCCGGCGTGCGCACGATGGCACGGCTGTCGTCCTGCGCGGTGCCGCCCGGCGTCACGGTGGGATAGACGATCTCGACTTTGCCGGCATCCAGTCCATGCCAGCTGGCCTTGGCCCGGCCCCAGTCGTCGTAGGCATAAGTGGCGTAGCGGCGCTGTTCTTCGTCGATCACGCCGGTGAGCCAGGCGCCGCGCACGCCGGCGGCCACGTCGAGATAGGCCGGCTCGTTGTAGAGAAACTGCTGGCTTTCGCCGAAACGCACGAGCGCGCTCAGGCGGCCGCTCGGGTCATGGTCGAAACGCGCCAGCTCGGTAATACCGTCGTCGGCGACGATGCGCGCGAGCGGCATCAGACGGCCGCTGCCGTAGTGGAAGGTGACATAACGGCCGCTGCCGTCGGTGATGCGGTCGATGCGCCAGAACGCTTCTTCCAGATGCGCGGTTTCCGTCTGGTGGCTCTGGGTGATGGCGCGACCGCGGTAAGTCAGCACGAGGTTGCCGGCAGGGCTGCCGGCACGGCGCATTTCGAGCAGGCGGCCGGCACGATCGTAGATTTCCACCTGGCCGTCGGTATAGGTCAGCTCGTAGCGCGGCGCGGTTGCGCCGTCCTGGCCGAAGTAGCGCACGGTGCGGCCCAGGCTGCTGGTGGCGCGGAACTGGCCGGCCGGCAGTACACCGTCGCGGCGGTACACTTCCAGCGCCGGCATCTCGTCCTGCACGAAAACAGTAGCGACGTTCTCGATCGGCGCGTTTTCCGGATTGGTGCCGAAATGTCCGGGCGCGCCCCATTCGGTCAGGATGCGCTTGGCAAAGCTGTGCGACCAGTTCTGGTCGATATAGCCGAAATTGCGCAACTGGCGCAGCGAGCCGTAGTGCAGGCTCAGCGCAATGCGGCCGTAGTCGAATACCTTCACATCGGCCGTCTTGTTGCCGTTGCCCGGATAGCAGGGATTGCCCGCACTGCACTGGTTCGGCGCCTGGGTGAATTTCGGGCCGTTGACGATGGCTTTTTCGAACCGCGTGCTGCACGCATCGCCGGCCGAGGTTGCCGCGCCGTTGACGGTCGAGCCGGCGCCGCAGGAGATAGTGTCCTGGCGCGCCATGCCCCAGCTGAAGGATTGCGTGGCCGCCGGGGTTTCCGCATCGCGCCCGGCGACACAGGTCTGCAAGGTCGCCGACAGCGTCGCACCCGAATCGTTGGCCGTGCTGCTGCTCGGTGCAAAGAGCAGCGATCCGGATTCATTGCCTGCGCCGTTGGCGCGGGAGAAGCGCGTGACGGCGCCACTGCTGCTCACGTTGCCGGACAGGTTCCAGCAATAGCGCGGGTCCTGCGACCAGGTTGCCGCGATCTGGCATTGCAGACGCTGGCGTTCCAGCTCGGGCGTGGCGCAACCGGTACTGTCGCACCCCGCCAGCGGGCAGCTGCCCGGCGCTGGCGGCCAGTTCTTGGCATACGTACGAAAGAACGAAGTGGTGGAAACCGGCGCCCCCGTCAGCGCGCTGGCGCCGGGCTTCAGTGCCCCGTAGGGCCGGTAGTCGAGCAGGGCGCGCGAACTGGGCCCGTTGTCGAAATCGTACGGAATGATGAAAGCCAGTTGCACCGCCGGCAGGCCGCCACTGCCGCTGCGCAGCAGCGCTTCCGCTTCTTCCAGCGTGGTGCAGTTGCCCTGGGTGCCTACCTGGTAACCGTAGACGGTCGATTCGGCACCCGTCAGGTCGCAGCGCGCCAGCGCCGGTGCAGCCATACCCAGCGCGGCCATCAGGGCGACGCCGGCAATCCATCGTTTCATGCAAACCCCTAGACGGTACAACGATAGGCCGGCAGCACGGCTGACGACCGGAGATTCAGCGGGAGAGAACAACCAGCACAGGACTGCGGCTGCACGCATGAGCGGGCCGACGGCCTGCCGTCCTGTGCCAACAACCCACTATCGCGAAACGCCGCGGAACAGGGTCACGCCGCCCGATGGGCTATCCGCCGGAGGAGTCTGCTGCACCCTTGCTGCCGCAGCGCAAGGTCGCCTTGACGCTGCTCAACAGCGCATCGAAGGTGCGCGAATTCTTGCCGTCGGCGATGACGTCTTCGAATTGCAGAGTCGCTACCTTGCCCCGTCCCAGCGGTAATTTGAACACGAGAAATTCGTGCTCGTCACCGACGAAAGGCGTACGCATACGGATGCCAGCGATGTCCTTACCACACCAATTCGCCTGCGCCGCTTTGGCCGGCGCCGCCACCTTGGCATCGCGTGTGTTGAAAATATCTTGCATGCGCTGCAGGTAGTCGACGGTGTCGGCTTCGCGTTCGGCCTGGGATTGTTCTTCCGCGTCGCGCTCTATCGACAGCGCCAGTTCCGCGTCGCCGCGCCAGATTCGCCAACCGTCGCCGTCTTCGGCCAGGTTGACGCGCAGCACGGCCGGATAGTCGAAGGCGATACCGGCCTGATCGAAGCGCGCGGTCTCCTTCAGGGCGGCATCGCTGGGCTGGCCGAAAAGCTCATCGGCGAAGGCGCCCCAGAAGGTGGACCAGCCCGACGAGACGGCATAGTCCTGCGCGCACAGCGGCACTGGCAGCAGTGCGGCACTCGACAACAGGATTTGCACTGCGCGCAGGCGGACGCAAGACAGTGACATGGCAGCCTCGGATGCAGCCCGTCCCCGGGCGGAAAGGCGCGCATGATGCGTCGCGTCGGCAAGCCCGTCCAGCGCAGGACGAGGCAGCCACGCCACGGCAATACGCCGGCGCAGCCGCTACACTGCGCCGTCAACCTGGCCCGGAACGCCGCCATGCCGCTAGCACCGCCCCTGAACTTCCAGCGCTGGATCGAGGACAACCGCCACCTGCTCAAACCGCCGGTGGCGAACAAGTGCATCTACGACGGCGACTTCATCGTGATGGTGGTGGGCGGGCCCAACCAGCGCACCGACTACCATATCGACGAAGGCCCGGAGTTCTTCTACCAGCTCGAAGGCGAGCTGGTGCTGCGCATCCAGGAAGACGGCCAGCCGCGCGATATTCGCGTCGGCGCCGGCGAGGTGTTCTACCTGCCGCCGCGCGTGCCGCATTCGCCGCAGCGCGGGCCGGATTCGATAGGGCTGGTGGTCGAGCGCAAGCGCCTGCAGCACGAGCTGGACGGCCTGCAGTGGTACTGCGAGCGCTGCAACAACAAGCTGTACGAAGAGTTCTTTGCCCTGGCCAATGTCGAGACCGATTTCCCGCCGGTGTTCGACCGTTTCTACGGCTCGCCGGCCGCGCGCACCTGCAAGGGCTGCGGCCATCTGAACCCGGCCCCGGCGCGCTACGGCTGATGTGCCCGGCATCGCCCCACCACCACCGCCCCGTCGCTTACACTCGCCGACCATGCTGAAGATCGATACCCACGCCCATATCCTGCCGCGCGACTGGCCCAACCTGGCCGAGAAGTACGGCGACGACCGCTTCCCGGTCATCGTGCATACCGATGACCGCCATCGCATCTACAAGGACGGCAAGTTCTTCCGCGAGATCTGGCCGAACACCTGGGACCCGCAGCTGCGCGTGGACGACTACGCCAAGTTCGGTGTGCAGGTGCAGGTGATTTCCACCGTGCCGGTGCTGTTCTCCTACTGGGCCAAGGCCAACCAGGCGCTGGAACTGCATAGGCACCTGAACGACCACACCGCCCAGCTCTGCCGCGACTATCCGCGCCACTACGCCGGCATCGGCACGGTGCCGCTGCAGTCGCCCACCCTGGCCATCCAGGAAATGCAGCGCTGCGTCGAGCAGCTCGGCCTGAGCGGTGTGCAGATCGGTTCCCATGTGGAAAACTGGAATCTTGATGCACCGGAACTGTTTCCGTTCTTCGAGGCCGCGGCCGACCTGGGCGCGGCGATCCTGGTCCACCCCTGGGACATGATGGGCCGCGAAAGCATGCCCAAATACTGGCTGCCCTGGCTGGTCGGCATGCCGGCGGAGCAATCGCGCGCGGCCTGCTGCCTGATCCTCGGCGGCGTGCTGGAACGGCTGCCCGAGCTGCGCGTCTGCCTGGCCCATGGCGGCGGCTCGTTCCCGTATACCATCGGCCGCATCGAGCATGGCTTCCGCATGCGCCCGGATCTGGTCGCAACCGACAACGCGCGCAGCCCGCGCGAGTATTTCGACCGCCTGTTCTTCGATTCCTGCGTGCACGATCCGCAGGCGCTGCGCTACCTGGTCGATGTCGCCGGCATCGATCGCGTGATGCTGGGCACCGACTATCCCTTTCCCCTGGGCGAACAGCAGCCGGGCAGCGGCATTGCCGCGCTGAACCTGGCCGAGCCGGATGCGGCGCGCATCTACCACGGCACCGCGCTGGAGTGGCTGAGCCTGTCCGCTTCGCGTTTTTCCTGAACCCCTGGAGGCTGCATGTTCGCTCGCCCGATTCTCGCCCTGCTGACCCTGTTCGGCGCCGCCAGCGCAGTGGCGGCGGCGGACTACAGCCTCAACGACGGTATCGTCACCTTCAATGCGCCGGACGACTGGCCGGTGATCATGCAGATGACCGAAGGCAGCCCGCAGGTCGTCGCGTTCCAGGTCAAAGACCCCGCCGACAGCGGCACCGACGAGGCCAGCCGCGTCAGCGTCACCACGCGCAAGCTCGACGACGCGCAGGCGTTCCAGGCCTTCGTCAGCACCAGCATGGAAAAGGCACGCCAGACACCGGGCTACGAAAGCGAAAACGGCCCGGACGGCAGCAGCAGCCTGCGCTACTCCGGCCTGAATGCGAAGACACGCTATAAATATCGCGAAAGCTATTTTTTCCAGAATGGCATCGGGGTACAGCTGCGCTGCGCGCATCCGGTGCTGAAGAACACCAGCGCCGCCTGGCTCGCCGCGTTCGACCGCGGCTGCGAGCAGGTCGCCGCGTCACTGCAGAGGAAGTGAGCCCTCGATGAGCTACTCGTTGGATTTCCAGCCCGGCCTGGACTGGGCCCGCACGCAAGACCAGGCCGACCCGCTCAAGACCTTCCGCGACGAGTTCTGCATTCCGCCGCACGGCAATGACGCCCAGGTCTACCTGTGCGGCAATTCGCTCGGCCTGCAGCCCCAGGCAACGCGCCAGGCGCTGCTGGACGAACTGGACGACTGGGGCCGGCTGGCAGTGGAAGCGCATTTCCGCGGCCGCCATCCGTGGATGCCGTATCACAGCTTCGTGCGCGACAACCTGGCGGGCCTGGTCGGTGCCCAGCCCGGCGAAGTGGTGGCGATGAATTCGCTCAGCGCGAACCTGCACCTGATGCTGGTGAGCTTCTACCGGCCGACCACGACGCGCAATGCAATACTGCTGGAAAAGCGCGCATTTCCGTCCGATCAATATGCCCTGCAGTCGCAGGTACGCTTCCACGGCCATGACCCGGCCACCGCGCTGATCGAACTCGACGGCGACGAAGCCAACGGCGTCATCTCGCTGGACGCAATCGCCCGCGCGCTGGACGAACACGGCGAGCGCATTGCCGTGGTGCTGCTGCCCGGCGTGCAATACCTGACCGGCCAGATATTCGACCTCAAGGCGATCACGGCGCTGGCCCATGCCAAGGGCTGCATCGTCGGCTTCGACCTGGCCCATGCCGTCGGCAACGTACCGGTAGACCTGCACGACAGCGGCTGCGATTTCGCCGTCTGGTGCCATTACAAATACGTCAACTCCGGGCCCGGCGCCGTCGCCGGCTGCTTTGTGCACGAGCGCCATGCGCGCAGCGAGTTGCCGCGCTTTGCCGGCTGGTGGGGACACGACCAGTCCACGCGCTTCCAGATGGGTCCGCAGTTCGTGCCCACGACCGGCGCCGACGGCTGGCAGCTGTCGAATCCGCCGATCCTCGCGCTGGCGCCGCTGCGCGTCTCGCTGGAAATCTTCCATCGCGCCGGCATCCGGCGCCTGCGCGAGAAATCGCTGGCGCTGACGGCGTACCTGGCCTGGGCGATACAGCGCGAAGTACCGCAGCTCATCGACATCCTCACGCCGGCCGAGCCGCAGCGCCGCGGCAGCCAGCTCAGCCTGCGCGTCAAGGGCCCGCGCGATGCGGGCCGTGCGCTGTTCGAGCACCTCAGCGAGCAGGGTATCGTCGGCGACTGGCGCGAACCCGACGTGATCCGCGTCGCGCCGACGGCGCTGTACAACCGTTTCGACGATGCGTGGACACTGGTGGAAGCGATGAAGGCGTTTGCGCGTGCGTGATTGCCTGCGCCGCGTCCGATTCGCCATGATCGCCGTGACGGCACTCTTGTGCGACAGCGCTGTTGCCGATGCCACGTGGTGGAAGACGTTCACCCTGGAACCGCGCGACACCGAATTGCTGGGCGTTCCGGTCGACCGGGTCAACCGGGAATGGGTACGCGCGACGGCGCTGGAGAGTTCGGCCTTGTCGGCGGCACAGCGAGCCGATGTGACCAGCAGGAATCGCCAGTTCGTGGTCAACAGCGATTTCAACGCCGACGGGCGCCCCGATCGCGCGCTGGTTGGCGTCTATCAGGACAAGCAGGGCAAACGCGGCAGCTTCGTTGCTGTGTTCACGCTACGCGACGACCGCGCCTGGCAACCGGTCTTTTCCGAAGTCGGCGACGAACCAGGGCACTTCAGCGTGCTGCACAGCGTGCCGGACCATTTTTCCAGGGTGTACTGGGACCAATGCCTGGACTGCAAGGCATCGGCGGCAGTCACCTGGAGCGGCATCAACTATTTCCTGGCTTACTTTTAGTCACGGCCTCCCCCCTATCATGCCGAGCAAACCTGAAATCACCCTCATCGGCGCCGGCCTCGTCGGCTCGCTGCTGGCCACCTTGCTGGCCCGGCGCGGCTTCCGCGTGACGGTGTTCGAACGCCGGCCGGATCCGCGCATCCACGGTTTCATCGGTGGGCGCTCGATCAATCTGGCCCTGGCCGAACGCGGCTGGCATGGCCTGCGCGTGGCCGGCCTGACCGAGGTGATTGCACCGATCGCGGTGATGATGCGCGGCCGCCGCGTACACGACACGGCCGGCACGACCAATCTGCAGCGCTATGGGCGCGACGACAGCGAAGTGATCTGGTCGGTCAGCCGCGGCCAGCTCAATTGCACCTTGCTCACAGCCGCGGAACAGGCCGGCGCGACGATTCATTTCGCCCAGCGCCTGGAATCGGTGGACTGGGACACGCTGCGCATCCATCTGCGCAACGATGCGGACAACAGCCAACACGTACACCAGACCAGCCTGCTGCTCGGTGCCGACGGCGCGGGCTCGGCCCTGCGCCAGGCCATGCAGGGCGTAACCGACCTGGGCGAGCGCATGGACGCCCTCGGCCATGGCTACAAGGAACTGGAAATTCCGCCGCTGCCGCAATTGCCGCCCGCGGCGCTGAGCGCAGAATTGCGCGAAGCCCAGGCGCGCGGCGATCTGTTTGCGATGGACCCGAATGCGCTGCATATCTGGCCACGCGGCAGCTATATGTGTATCGCGCTGCCGAATGCGGAAGGCAGCTTCACCGTCACCTTGTTCCTGCCGGGCAGCAGCACCGGCACTGCACCAGGCTTCGACACGCTGACGACACGCGACGCCGTCGCCGCGTTTTTCCAGCGCGATTTCGCCGATGCCGTGCCACTGATGCCGGACTACCTCGACGATTTCACGCGCAATCCCACCGGCCTGCTCGCCACGCTGTACCTGGAGCGCTGGCATCTGGACGGCCGCGCCCTGCTGCTGGGCGATGCAGCCCACGCCATCGTGCCGTTCCACGGCCAGGGCATGAACTGCGGTTTCGAGGATGCGGTGGAACTGGCCGATCTGCTGTCCGCCGGCCACGCCGCACCAGCCGAGGTGTTCGCCGAATTCCAGCGCCGGCGCAAGCCCAACAGCGATGCGATCGCCGCGATGGCGCTGGACAACTACGTCGAGATGCGCGACCGCGTCGACGATCCCGACTACTTGCTGATGCGCGAACTGGAACGCGTGCTGGCGCAGCGCCATCCGGATCGCTATCTGCCGCGCTATGCCATCGTCACGTTCACGCGCCTGCCGTATGCGTTTGCACGCGAGCGCGGCGAGCAGCAGTCGCGCCTGCTGCGCGAACTGGTACACGGCAAGGCCGCGCTGGCGGAACTCGACATGCAGGCCGCCGACGCAGCCGTACTGGCGCAATTGCCGCTGCTGCCGCCGCGCGACTGAGTGGCGATCGCGGCGGCGCTACTGCAGCTCTACCGCGATACGCACTTCGAAGTACGGCTGCCATCGCGCGCCGGCCGCAGCTGCCTGCGCATCGGCCAGCCTTTGCCCGAGACGGTGCAAGCCTGGCTGGGCGATGCGCCGCTGTGCGCATTCATCACCGCATACAACCCGTTTTCGCAGGCACAGGCAGCAGCGCTGAATCGCGCCGCGCAACACGCGCTGCTGCGGCAGTTGAAAAACCTGCAGGCACGCTGGTTGCCTGCCGTCGGCCGTATTCCTGGCCAGGCCTGGCGCGAACCGTCGCTGCTGGTCGCGGATCTGGCGCTCGACCGCATCGACGCACTTGCGTGGCACCATTCACAGAATGCAGTCGTGATGGCGCACAGACAGGCCGCGGTGCAGCTGCGAATCTATGCCGCAGACGGCGCCCGCACGCTCTGAACCACGCACCGCCGGCACGCCACGCGGGCCGCAGCGACAACGGCCTGCGATTGACGCCGCCACCACCTTGCTCGACAGTTGCGCCGTCGCTTCCGGATCGCCTTTATGCACGATGATGTGACTGCCTTGCTCGCCGCTTCCAGCCGAGGCGAGGCCCTGGCCCAGGACCGGCTGTTCACCCTGCTCTACGACGAACTTCGCCTGTGCGCGCGGCGCCAGCTGCGCGGCAACGCCGTACTCACCCTGTCGACCACGGCGCTGGTGAATGAAACCTATGTGAAGCTGGCCGCCGCCAGCCAGCTCAATCCCAGCAACCGCCAGCATTTCATGGCCCTGGCAGCGCGCGCCATGCGCCAGGTAATGGTGGATCATGCGCGGCGCATCCAGGCCGACAAGCGCGGCGGTGGCGCCATCATGGTGACCCTCGACGACCGCCTGCCCGACCGTCCCGACGATGCCATCGACGTACTCGCCCTGGACCAGGCACTCACCACGCTGGAACAGATCGACGAGCGCGCCGCGCGTGTGGTGCAACTGCATTTCTTCGCCGGCATGGCCTTTCCCGAAGTGGCCGAACTCGAAGGCCTGACCGTACGCACGGTAATGCGCGACTGGCAGGCAGCACGCGCCCTGCTTGCTGCGGAAATGGCCACGCCGCCGCCCGGCGCATGAACGATACCAGCGACATCGAACTCAAGCGCCGCGCCTATGCGCTGCTGCGCGAGGCGCTGGAACTGGCGCCGTCGCAGCGCGAGGTTTTCGTCACGGCCCACTGCGCCGGCGACACGCGCCTGCAGGCAGTGCTGCAGCAGCTGCTTGCCGCGGAAAGCGCGCCGCACCTGCTCGACGGCAGCGCCGCGACGGTGGCCGAGCGGCTGGCTGCACATACCGACGACGAACTCGCCGCCGGCACGCAGATCGCCGGCTGGAACATCCAGCGCTGTATCGGCCGCGGCGGCATGGGCGCGGTATTCCTGGTCGAACGCAGCGGCGACGGCTATGTGCAGCACGGTGCGCTGAAGTGGATCAAGCGCGGCATGGATTCGGGTGAAATCCTCGCCCGTTTCCGGCGCGAACGGCGCATCCTGGCGCAATTGCAGCATCCGCTGATTGCGCGCCTGCTCGACGGCGGCATCAGCGAATCGGGCCAGCCCTGGTTCGTCATGGAATATGTCGACGGCGTGCCGCTGCAGGACTGGGCAGCGACGTCGCGGCCGACCCTGGCGCAGCGGCTGGATCTGTTCCGCCAGCTGGCCGAAGCCGTGGCCTATGCGCACGGACAGCTGGTCGTGCATCGCGACCTGAAGCCCGGCAACGTGCTGGTCGATGCGCAGGGCCTGCCGCACCTGCTGGATTTCGGCGTGGCCAAGGTGCTGGAAGAAGACGGTACCGATGCGCGCACCAGTACTGGCGCCCGTTTCCTCAGCCGCGCCTATGCCGCACCGGAACAGATCCGCGGCGAAGCCATAGGTACGGCCGTCGATGTCTACGCCCTGGGCGTGCTGCTGTTCGAACTGCTCAGCGGCGCGCGCTTTCACGACAACCCGGCGGCCCAGTCCGGCCCGGTCAGCGAACGCCTGAGCAAGGCAGCAGGCACCGGCAGCGCGGTGCCGCCGCGGCAGTTGCGCGGCGATCTGGCCGTGATCGTCGCCCGGGCCACCGACGCCGAGCCGGCGCGGCGCTATCCCACGGCGCAGGCCCTGGCCGACGATGTACAGCGCTTCCTGCGCGGTGCGCCCATCCTGGCGCGGCGCGACAGCGGCTGGTACCGGCTGCGCCGGCTGGTGACGCGGCACAAGCTGGCCAGCGCCGCGCTGCTGTTCGGCCTGGCCGCCATCATCGCCGGCAGCGCGCTGGCCCTGTGGCAAGCCCGCCGTGCCGCGCACGAGGCGGAACTGGCCCGCGCCGCACAGCGCTTCCTGACCGGCGTGTTCGATGCCTCCGCACCCGACGCCGCCAGCGGCAACCGCATCACCGCGCGCGAACTGCTCGACCAGGGTTCGGCCCGCATCGGCGAGGAACTCGCCGGGCAGCCGGCACTGCAGGCGGAAATGCGCCAGACCCTGGGTACCTTGTACCGCCAGCTCGGCCAGTTCGACAAAGCCGCCGAGCTGCTGGACCAGGCGCGCAGTGCGTTCCAGGCGGAAAACAATACTTCATCACTTGTGGAAAACGCATTGCAGCTGGCGCAGGTACGGCGGGAACAGGCGCAGTATGCCCAGGCGCTGGAGTTGCTGACCCAGACACAGCAGCAGACCGACGATCCGCGCCAGCTCAGCGCGCTGCTGGCCGAACGCGCCCAGATCGAAGACCGCCAGGGCAAATTCGCCGACGGCCTGGCCTCGATCCGCGCCGCCACGGCCCTGAGCGACCGCCTCGGCATCCAAGGCTTGGCCGAGCAGGCCCGCGACCACCAGCTGGAAGCGCTGCTGCTGGCCCGCCTGGCCCGCTACGACGAAGCCGATGCAGCCTTCCGCGATGCGATTGCCCGCGCCGAAACTGCCTACGGCAATGAACATTCGCAGCTGGCGACCGTACACAACGACTATGCCGTGATGCTGCTCGACCGTCAGTCCAGCGCCGCCGGCGAACGCGAAGCGCGCATCGGCCTGGATATGCGGCGCAAACGCCTGGGCCTGCAGCACGCGGCTGTGGGCGAAAGCCTGACCATCCTCGGCATCGCCCTGCGCCAGCAGGGCAAGCTGGAAGAGAGCGCCGCCGTGCTGGGCGAGGCACTGGCGATACAGCGCGCGGCGCTGGGGCAGCGCCATCCGGCCGTGGCCTCGACCCTCAACTCGCTGGCCAACCTGGCCATGAGCCAGCAGGATTTCCCGCGCATGGTGGATCTGCTCAGCGAATCGCGGGCGATCTTCCAGGAAAACCATCTCGGCGATTCGCCCCAGGGCCGCACCGTCGACAGCAACCTTGGCATAGGCCTGACCCGGCTGGAGCGGCTGGACGAAGCCGAGCCGCTGCTGCGGGCGGCGCTGGCGCGCAATCGCCAGGCCGTCGGCGACATGCACCCGCTGGTGATGAGCAGCCTGAACGGCCTCAGCCAGTGGGAACGCCGTCGCGGCAACGGTGCCGCGGCCGAGGCCAATGCGACCGAAGCGCTCGCCATTGCGGACAAGCTGCTGGCCGGCAGCCGCGACAACGCCGCGGTGCGCCAGACCCTGGGCGCGGCGCAACTGATCAACGGCCATGCCGAGGCCGCGCGGGACAATTTCCGTTCCTGCCGTGCCGTGCTGGAAAAACTCGGCGCCCAGGCCGAGCCGCGCTACGCCGGCGCAATGCTGGGCCAGGCCCGCGCCGAGCTGGCCTTGGGCCATGCGGCCCAGGCCAGCGAACTGGCGCAGGCGCTGCTCGACAACGGCGCCAGCTACGGCGCCGGCTCGGCCGCGGTGCGTGCCATGGCCTGGGCCATCATGGCCGAGGCTGCCAGAAACCTGGGGCAACCGGCGCAGGCCCTGGCGGCACAGAAGGAGGCCGAACGCCTGCTGCCCGAATGGACCAACCCCGACCCGGAAAATCTGCGCCAGTTTCGCGCCCACCTGGGCCAGGCCACGCGCTGACCGCCGCCGCCGCTGCGGCGCGATGCCACGGTGCGTGGCAAGCGCGCCTGCGCGCGGTTAGGATTGCGCCCGCATGAATTCCCCTATCGATTCCGAGGCGCCGGCGCTGTTGCAAGCGCGCGGCCTCGCCTACCTGCGCAACGACGAGCCGATCTTCGGGCCGCTGAGCTTCCAGTTGTACGGCGGCGACGTGGTGCTGATGGAAGGCGACAACGGCAGCGGCAAGACAACCTTGCTCAAAGTGCTGTCCGGCCTGCTGGAACCATCCAGTGGCGAGATTCTGCTCAACGGCGAGCCGCTGACCCTGGCGCGGCTGTCGCACCAGGTCGCCCTGCTCGGTCACCTGCTGGGGATAAAAGCGGAATTGTCGCCTTTGCAAAATCTGCGCTTCGCCATCGGCATCGGCGGCCTGCGCGCGGGCATCACACCGCACCACGCGCTCAAGAGCGTCGGCCTGGAAGGCTACGAAGACGTGCCGCTGCGCCAGCTTTCCGCCGGACAGAAGAAGCGTGTCGCGCTGGCGCGGCTGCTGCTGGTGCCGGCAGCGCTATGGCTGCTGGACGAGCCTTACGCCAACCTCGACCGCGAAGGCATCGGCCTGGTCAACCGCCTGCTGGAACTGCACGCGCTGCGCGGCGGCGCCGCACTGATCACCTCGCACGGCGCCTACGCCTATACCTCGGGCACTCCGCGGCGTATTGCCCTGCGCAATACCGATATGGCGGCCGCATGAGCTACGGCACGGCAACTTCCGCCTGCCGCGCCGTGTTCGTGCGCGATTTCGGCCTGGTCTGGCGCCGCCGCGGCGATGCGCTGAACCCGGTGCTGTTCGCCATCATGGTGGTCGCACTGTTCCCCTTCGCGCTGGGGCCGGAGCCCAAGGCACTGCAGCAGATCTCCGCCGGCGCGGTACTGGTTGCGCTGCTGCTGGCCGGGCTTTTGTCGCTGGACGCGCTGTTC
Source organism: Tahibacter aquaticus (assembly GCF_004363655.1). GTDB lineage: Bacteria > Pseudomonadota > Gammaproteobacteria > Xanthomonadales > Rhodanobacteraceae > Tahibacter > Tahibacter aquaticus. Next base: position 266,942 of record NZ_SNZH01000007.1, on the reverse strand, counting down.
CGCTCGGACCTGGAAGACGGTTCGCTGGAACAACTGGTGCTGTCGCCGCACCCGCTGGCGCTGCTGCTGGCCTGCAAGATTGCCGTGCACTGGCTGACCACGGCACTGCCGCTGCTGCTGGTGGCGCCGCTGCTGGGCGAAATGCTCTATCTGCCACGGCCGGTGCTGGGCACCTTGATGGCGGCGCTGGCCTTGTCCACGCCGCTGCTCAGCCTGATCGGCGCGGTCTGCGTGGCGCTGACGGTCGGCATGCGGCGCTCTGGTATGCTCCTGGCGCTGCTGGTGCTGCCTTTGTACGTGCCGGTGCTGATTTTTGCCGCCGGCGCCTGCAATGCGGCGCAACAGGGCCTGCCCACGCTGGCGCCGCTCCTATGGCTGGGCGCCGCGCTGGCGCTGGCGCTGGTGCTGGCACCGCTGGCCTGCGCCGCCGCGTTGCGGATTTCGCTGAACTGATGCAGATGACGATGGCACATCCCTCCACAGTTGCGGCCTTGTATAGCAGTCCATGAATCCACTTCTCCTCTGGTTCCACAAGCTTGGCTCGCCGCCCTACTTCTACCGGCTGGCGGGGCGCCTGCTGCCGTGGCTGTGGGCGCTGGCGCTGGCCGGCCTGGCGCTGGGCCTGTACGGCGGCCTGTTCGTCGCGCCACGCGACTACCAGCAGGGCGACGCCTTCCGCATCATCTTCGTGCACGTGCCCTGCGCCTGGATGAGCCTGTTCGTGTATTTCTTCATGGCGGCGAACGGCTTCATCGCCCTGGTCTGGCGCATCAAGCTGTCGGAAACCCTGGCGATGGCGGCGGCGCCGATCGGTGCCGCATTCACCTTCATCTGCCTGGCCACCGGTTCGATCTGGGGCAAGCCGATGTGGGGCACCTGGTGGACCTGGGACGCACGCCTCACCTCGGAACTGGTACTGCTGTTCCTCTACCTCGGCGTGATCGGTCTCTACCATGCCATCGAAGACCGCCGCCAGGCGGCACGCGCGGCGGCCTTCCTCGCGCTGATCGGCATCGTCAACCTGCCCATCGTGCATTTCTCGGTCAACTGGTGGAACACCTTGCACCAGGGCTCGACCGTGAAGCTGTTCGGCCCTTCGCTGATCGATGCACGCATGCTCTGGCCGCTGCTGACCATGGCCGTTGCGACCAAATTCCTGTTCGCCGCCAGCCTGCTGTCGCGCGCCCGCGTCGATCTGCTGGAACTGGAATCGGGCAAGGACTGGGTGCGCCAGATCGCCCTGGCCGAGGAGCCGCGCGCATGAGCGAGTTTCTCTCCATGGGCGGCTACGGCGGTTATGTCTGGAGCGCCTTCGCCATCTTTATCGTGGTGCTGGCGCTGGATGCGCTGGCGCCGCTGCTCAAACGCCGCCGCGTGCTGCGCGAATTGCGCGGCCGCTTGCGCCGTACGCAGAAACGCAACGAGGAAAACACATGAACCCCACCCGCAAACGCCGCCTGATCGTGGTGTCGCTGATCCTCGGCGCGGTCGGCATTGCCGCCACGCTGACGGTATTCGCGCTGCAGCAGAACATGACCTACCTGTACACGCCGGTGGAAGTGCTCGGCGGCAAGGTGCCGGCCGATGCGCGCTTCCGGCTTGGCGGCATGGTCAAGGCCGGCTCGATCGAGCGCGCCAGCGATTCGCTCAGGATCGGCTTCACCGTGACCGACGGCGATGCGGAAATGCCGGTCGAGTACACCGGCATCCTGCCCGACCTGTTCCGCGAGAAGCAGTCGGTGATCGCCACCGGCACTATGCAGGGCAATCGTTTCGTCGCCAGCGAAGTGCTGGCCAAGCACGACGAAAACTACGTGCCGCGCGATGTAGCCGAGGCGATGGCGAATGCGCACAAGAAGCATGCTGTGCCGGAAGCGGCGAAGCCAGAAGCGAAATGACTGGTCCGATCCTGATCGGGCGGATTTTGTATTCGCGTTTCACGATGTCGAGGAAGTCGGTCCGTGCATGCTTGCTCGCATCGCCCGGCTTGCCAGCCTTACGCCCACTGATTTGTAGCTAGCCAGAGACGCCATGCTGCCCGAACTCGGCCAATTTGCCCTGATCCTCGCCCTGCTGCTGGCCATCGCGCAGACCGTGCTGCCGCTGCTCGGCGCCTGGCGCAGCGACGGCCGCCTGATTGCCACGGCGCGCCCGACCGCGTTCGGCCAGGCCATCTTCGTCGCGATCGCGTTCGCGCTGCTGACCACGGCCTTCGTGAAGCAGGATTTCTCCGTCGTCTACGTGGCGCAGAACTCCAACGCGGCTTTGCCCTGGTATTACCGCTTTTCCGCGGTCTGGGGCGCGCACGAAGGGTCTTTGTTGTTGTGGATATTGATACTCAATGTATGGACCGTCGCCGTTGCCGCCTTCAGCCGGCGCCTGCCCGCGGCGTTCATGGCGCGCGTGCTCGGCGTGCTCGGCTTCATCAGCGTCGGTTTCCTGCTGTTTACCCTGCTCACCTCCAACCCGTTCCTGCGCCATGTGCCGGCGCTGGCCGACGGCAACGATCTGAACCCGCTGCTGCAGGATTTCGGCCTGATCGTGCATCCGCCCATGCTGTATATGGGCTATGTCGGCTTCTCGGTTGCGTTCGCCTTTGCCATCGCTGCGCTGCTCGGCGGCGCGCTGGACGTGGCATGGGTGCGCTGGGCGCGTCCCTGGACCAACGTGGCCTGGGCCTTTCTCACCCTGGGCATCGCACTGGGCTCGTGGTGGGCCTACTACGAACTGGGCTGGGGCGGCTGGTGGTTCTGGGATCCGGTGGAAAACGCCTCCTTCATGCCCTGGCTGGTCGGCACGGCGCTGATCCACTCCCAGGCTGTCACCGAAAAGCGCCGCTCGTTCCGCGCCTGGACCCTGTTGCTGGCGATTGCCGCGTTCTCGCTGTCGCTGCTGGGCACCTTCCTGGTGCGCTCGGGCGTGCTCACCTCGGTACACGCCTTTGCCAGCGATCCGCAGCGCGGCCTGTTCGTGCTGGCCTTCCTGGTGGTGGTGGTCGGCGGCTCGCTGGTCATCTACATGTTCCGTGCGCCCAAGGTCGCCGGCGGCGAGCCGTTTGCCGGCGTCAGCCGCGACACCCTGCTGTTGATCAATAATCTACTTTTCTCCATTGCCGCCATGATGGTTCTGCTGGGTACCCTGTACCCGCTGCTGGGCGAGGCGATGGACGCAGGCCGCATCTCGGTCGGGCCGCCTTACTTCGGCTTCATGTTCATGCTGCTGATGGCACCGGTGGTGTTGCTGATGCCGTTCGGACCCTTCCTGAAATGGCGCCAGGGCCAGCTCGGCGCGGCGCTGAAATCGCTGCGCCCGGCGCTGATCGTCGCCGTGCTCGCGGCGGTGGCTGCCTTGCTGTTGTTCCGCGACCTGCCGTTCAAGGCGGTGGTCGGCGTGGCCGTCTCGCTGTGGGTTGGCCTGGGCATCGCCTTGTATGCGCTGTCGCGCTGGCGCAATGCGCCGGCCGGACGGCGCTATACGCCGGAAATGCTCGGCATGATCTGCGCGCATTTCGGTGTGGCCGTCTTCGTCGCCGGCGTGCTGGTGACCGAATCCACCGGCATCGAGCGCGACCTGCGCTTCGCCCCGGGCGAACGCGTGGAAGTCGGCCGCTACAGCTTCCAGTTCGAAGGCGCCAGGCACGCGCAGGGGCCGAACTACGAAGCCGATGCAGGCACGGTCGTCGTGCGCGACGGCGACACCACCATCGCCACACTGGTGCCGCAGAAGCGCCGCTACCTGCGCGGCCAGGTGCAGACCGAATCGGCCATCGCGCCGGGCTTTACCCGCGATCTCTATGTCGCCCTGGGCGAACCGGTCGGTACCGACGGCGCCTGGTCCATCCGCGTCTATGTGAAACCGCTGATACGCTGGATCTGGCTGGGTGCGCTGCTGATGACACTGGGCGGCCTGGTGGCCGCGGCGGACCGGCGCTTCCGCAACCTGGCCCTGTCGCGCGATGCGCAGCCGGAACCCGATCCGATTCCCTCCACCGGCACCAGCTCCGCAAAGGCCTGATCGCCCATGGCACGCGCAATTCCGCTGATTCTGTTTCTGCTGCTGGCCGCCCTGCTCGGCTTCGGCCTGGCCTGGAACAACACCCACGACCAGCGCGAGGTGCCTTCGCCGCTGATCGACAAGCCGGCGCCGGCCTTCAGCCTGCCGGTGCTCAACGATGCCACGCGCGAATTCGGCAGCGCAGACCTGAAGGGCAAGCCCTACCTGCTCAATGTATTCGGCAGCTGGTGCCCCAGCTGCGTCGACGAACATCCGGTGCTGATGCGTCACGCCAAGGAACTGGGCGTGCCGCTGATCGGCTACAACTGGAAAGACGACCCGGCCGACGCCACGGCCTGGCTGGCACGCTTCGGCAATCCCTACGATGTCATCGTCACCGACCGCGTTGGGCGCACCGCGATCGATTTCGGCGTCTACGGCGCGCCCGAGACCTTCCTGGTCGACAGCAACGGCAAGATCCGCCTCAAGCGCATCGGTCCGGTCACGCCGGAATATGTGGAAAAAGTATTGAAACCGGCAGTGCTCGCACTGCGGAGCGGCATGCCATGACACGCCGCGATCTGCTTCCGCTGCTGCTGGCGATGCTGCTCGCCCTGCTGCCGCTGTACGGCGCTGCCGTGCAGCCGCTGGAATTCAAGGACACGGCCGAGGAGCAGCGCTTCCAGCACCTGACGCGGCAACTGCGCTGCCTGGTCTGCCAGAACCAGAACCTGGCCGATTCCGACGCCGGCCTGGCCGGCGATCTGCGCCGCGAAGTGTTCGAGCAGTTGCGGGCGGGCAAATCCGACGACGAAATCAAGCAATACCTGGTGTCGCGCTATTCCCAGTTCGTGCTGTACGACCCGCCGCTGAGCGGGTCGACCTGGCTGCTCTGGTTCGGCCCCTTGCTGGCGCTGCTCGTTGGCGCCGGCGTAGTGACGGTCATCGTGCGCAGACGCGCCGCAAACGCCGCGACGGCGCCGCAGACCCGCGGCCCGGCGCACGAGGAGGAAGACTGGTGAACAGCACATTCGTGATCACGTCCGGCGTCATGGTGCTGGCCGCGCTGGGTTTTGTCCTGCTGCCGCTGCTGCGCGCGCGCAGCGGTGGCGGCGGCAGTGCCGCGGCAAGCCGCCGCCGCGCGCTGGACGATGCCTTGAGCGCCGGCGTGATCAGCGCCGAGGAACACGCGCTGAAACTGGCTGCGCTGGAGCAGTCCGGTCCTGCCCGCGCCGACACGGCCGCGCCGCGCACGCGAGGCGCCTTTGCCGGTGCCTTGCTCACCCTGCTGTTGCTGCCGGCTTTGGCGATAGGCCTGTACTTCAAGCTCGGCAATGTGCAGGCGATGGACCCGGTTGCCCAGGCCGCAGCACCCGGCACGCCGGGGCCGGATATGGACGCTGCCGTGCAGGGCCTGGCGGCCAAGCTGGCGAACAATCCCGACGATGTCGAAGGCTGGATGCTGCTTGCCCGCGCCTACAAAAGCATGGAACGTTTCGACGACGCGCGCGATGCACTGAAGAATGCATACGACCGCGCCGCCGACAATGTCGATGTAAAAGTGGATTATGCCGAGGCCCTGGCCCTGGCCGGCCAGGGCCGGCGCATCCAGGGCCAGGCACGCGAACTGCTCGATGCGGCGATCAAGGCCGACGCGAAGCACCAGCGCGCGCTGTGGCTGCTCGGCATTGCCGAATATCAGCAGCAGAACTACACCGCCGCAGTCGACTACTGGGAACGCCTGCGCAGCCAGCTGCCGTCCGAAGCCGATGCGCGCGGCTCGCTGGATACGCAGATTGCCGATGCGCGCCAGCGCGCAGGCATGCCTGACGGCGGCGCAGCAGCCGCCGCGAGCCGTGCGCCCGCCGGCGGCGTGGCGGCAGCCGGCCAGGCCGATGCCGGCGCAGCGGCCGGCGATATTCGCCTGACGGTACAGGTATCGCTGGACGACAAGCTGCGCGACAAGGCCCCCGCCGGTGCCAGCGTCTTCGTATTCGCCCGTGCAGCGAACGGACCACCGATGCCGCTGGCCGTGCAGCGCCTGACCCTGGCCGACCTGCCCGCCACGGTCACCCTGACCGAAGCCATGGGCATGCTGCCGAACATGAAACTGTCGCAGTTTCCCCAAGTGGTGATCGGCGCGCGCATCTCCGCTTCGGGCAACCCCAAGGCACAGAGCGGCGACCTGCAGGCGCTGTCGGCACCGCTGGATGTGAAATCCACCGCACCGGTGAAGCTGACGATCGATCAGGTTGTACCGTAAGGGTCAGCGGATTTTTGCCGGGCGGTTTTGCGTCCGGGCGGCCTGGCCGCCGTTGCGGGACCGCGACGGTGCAATTTGCGTTGCTCATCGCACCCTGCGAAAAAACAGACGCGCCACGTAGGGCGCGATGAGCGCAGCGAATTGCGCCGCCCGGCGCTAGGTTTGCGCCATCGCACGATGCACTGCTGCGCGGCCGGCGCGAAACCGGCACTGGCGAAAAACCGCCGAGATTTTCAATCGATCAGATGGTTGCGCGCGGCATAGCGCACCAGCTCGGCGGCATTGCGCACGTCGAGCTTGGCGAATACGCGCTGGCGGTGGTTCTCGGCGGTCTTGATGCCGATGTCCAGGCGCAGCGCGATTTCCTTGGTGGTGAGGCCGTCAACGATAAGATGGAATACTTCGCGTTCGCGCGGCGACAGGTCGCGGTACGGATCGGCCGGCATCGGCCTGGCCTGCTGTACCTGCATCGCCATCGCCCGCGTCGCATGGGCGCCGAAGTGCAGGCCGCCGCCGCCCAGCGCACGCACCGCTTCGAGCAGTTCGGCCATGGCGGCGTCCTTGCGCAGATAGCCCGCCGCGCCAGCACGCAGCATATGCAACACGTATTCCTCTTCCTGATGCATGGTCAGCACCAGAATGCGCATCTGCGGCAGGTCGGCCCGCAGACGGCGTACGACTTCGATGCCGTTCAGTCGCGGCATGGAGATGTCCACAATGGCGATATCAGGCTGCAGGCGCAGGCATTGGTCGACTGCCTCGATACCGTCGGCCGCCTGGCCGACAACCATGCATTCGCCGCTGGCGTCGAGGGCGGCGACCAGGGTCTCGCGCACGATGGTGTGGTCGTCGGCAACCAGTACGCGAATCATGGATCGTTCCTCATTGCGCTGCGCAACGGCAGTTCGATGCTGATGCGGAACCCTTTACCCGGGGTCGATTGTAGATCGAGTTTGCCGTCGAACAAGTCGATTCTGTCGCGCATTCCGCCCAATCCGCTGCCATGGCCTTCACGTCCAGCGGAAAGCGCCTGAGAAAGCTCGCAACCACGTCCGTTGTCGTCGATTTCCAAACGTATCCATTGTCCATTCGCGTGCGCGTTCAGCGCAACCTTCACCTGGGTGGCACCCGAGTGGCGCGAGGCGTTGGACAGCGCCTCCTGGCTTACACGAAAGATCAGTGTTGAAATTTCGTCGCTTATTTCCGGCAGTTGTTCGGGCAACTCCAGCGTCACCGCCAGGCCTTCGATGCTGCGCGCCAGCCAGCGCAGCGCCGACTCCAGGCCCAGGTCGTCGAGAATCTGCGGCCGCAGCAGGCGTGACAGGGAACGCGTGTCGTCCAGCGTCAGCTGGACCAGCTCGCGCGCGCGCAGCAAACCCTCTCGCCCGGCCGTTGCAGCGGCGGGTAGTCCGGCAGAAATCACGTCGAGCTGGCGCATCAGCGCAACCAGGTTCTGGCCAACGCCGTCGTGCAGTTCGCGCGCGATACGCCGGCGCGCCTCTTCTTCGATGCGCCAGACCGAGCGGGCAAGATGGCGCGTGCGGTGCTGGTCCTGCTGCAACTGGGTCAGCAGCGCCGCGTGCTGGCGCATCAGATCGTCGATGCGCCGGCCCAATTCGCCTACGTTGGCCGAATCAGCTGCCATGCCCATCGCTGATTTCGCCCAGCCGGGAGGCGAGCACCTGTTCGAACTGGCCGCGCAGGCTGGCCGGCGCGGCTTGCAGCAACTGACTGCGCGCACGCCCGGCGGCCGCTTCGGCCGCCGCGGCCTCGGCGCGGTTGCCCGCGCGCGCCAGCAGACGCGCGCCCAGGGACTGCAGTTCGGCCTCACCCTGCCAGCGCCCCAGCTGGCGCAGCAACACTTGTGCTTCGCGATAGCGCGCGATCGCCGCATCGCCGCGGTCCAGCAGGCCGCGGCGCAGTTCCAGCACGATCACCGCCAGCCGCAGCGGCGCCTGGCCGCGACGCCCCGCTTCCTTGACCAGCTCGGCAATCTGCGTATCGGCGCGGCTCAACTGCTGCACCTGCAGGCTGATTGCTGCCTGTTCGATTCGCGATTCCAGCAACAACGCGGCATTGTGCGCTTCCCCCGCAAGCCTTTCCGCCTCGACCAGCGCCGTCGATGCAGCATCTACGTCCCCGCGCAATCGCGCAAGCCGTGATTTGGCCAACAATGCGGTGGCTTTCTGTTCAAGACTGAGTTCGCCCTCGGCCAAGCCACTCAGTGCCGTCTCGGCACCGGCCGCATCGCCCAGGAAAATGCCCGCACGCGCCAGCAGCAGGCGCGCTTCGGCCAGTCCGCGCTGGTCGGCACGGCGCTCGAAACCGGCGACGGCCGCAGTGCCGGCGGCCAGTACGTCGGCGCTACGCCCTTCGGCCAGGGCCAGTTCGCCGCGATACACCTGGGCTACCGCAATTTCCTCCGGCAGCTGCAGATCTTCGGCCTCACGCAACGACGCATCCAGGCGCTGGCCGGCCGCTGCATAGTGGCCACGGCTGAGCTCCAGCAAGCCCATGCTCTGCACCACGTGCAGCGCGCCTTCGCGGTCGTCGATCTGCTGGTACAGCGCCAGCGCCTGCTGCCAGTAGACCGCGGCGTTGTCGACCTCGCCCAGCTGAAAATAGCAGAATGCAACATTGTTCAAACTTTGCGCCGCCAGGGCCGGCGCGTTCAGCTGCTGGCGCAGGGCCAGCGCTTCGCGATAGGCGGCCAGTGCGGCGCGGAAGTCGCCGCGTTCTTCTGCCACCACGCCGCGGTCATTGTGCAGGTCGGCAATGCTGGCACGGTCGTTCAGCGCTTCGAGCAGCAGCTTGGCCTTGTCCAGGGTCGCTTCGGCCTGGACTCGGTCGCCGCGCACTGCCTGTACCACGGCAAGATTGCGCAGGCTGGTGGCCTGGCCGCGGCCGTCGCCGAGCTTGCCGCGCATCTCGGCGGCGCGCGTGTATTGCTCGACCGCGGCCTCCAGCTGGCCGAGGCGCTCGTAGCCCACGCCCAGCGCGTTGCGCGTCTCGGCTTCGGCGCGTGCATCGCCGGCACGTGTCCACAACACCAGGGCGCGCAGCAGATAGTCATCGACAGCACGATGGGCCTGTCCTTGCTGGATCTCGATGCGACCCAGCAGGAACCAGGCGCGCGCATCCTGACTGTCCGCGGCAACACGCTGTTCCAGCAGACGCAGCGCGCGTTCGCCCTGTCCCGCGTCGGCCAGGGCCTGGGCGGTCTGGATCGCCAGCTCCGCATCGTGCGGAAAAAGCGCCAGACTGGTTTCCAGCAGGCGCAGGCGCGCGGGCATGTCGGCACCGTCCAGCGCCAGGGCCAGCGCCTGGCGGCCGGCCAGATCGTTCGGCGCCGCGGCCCGGCGCAGCTGTTCGCGCGTGGTCTCCGCCAGCACTTCCTCGTGCGCATCGATCTGCGCCTGCAGCAGGCTACCTTGCAGTAGCGCACTGGCAGCGAGATCGGCCGCCGGCAGCGCGCGCAGGATCTCACTGGCCCGGGCCGGCTGCTGGCCGTCCAGGGCAAGCAGCGCCTTGCCGTAGACGGTGACGCTGGCATCGGCCAGTGGCGGCGGCGGCAAAGACTGCAACGACGGGGCGGCAGCCAGCACGCGCCGGTAGTCGGCAAACAGCGCCGCCGCATCGGCACCCTCGGCCTGCAGCGCGGCGCCGGCTTCTTCCGTGCCGCTGCGCAGCAGTTCCAGTTTCCACAGTTCCCCTTCGTGGCGCAGAGTACCGCGCCACAGCTGATCGACGCCGGCAGCGCGCGCCAGCTCCGGCAGGCGCCGACGCAGTGCGTCGTCGGCCAGATCGGGGGCGGCGCGGGCAACCGCAGCCAGGGTACGCTCGCGCGTGGCCACGGCCTGACCAGCATCGCTGCGCAGCCAGTCGCGCAGGTGTTCTTCCACTGCCCTGGCCAGCTCCAGTGCCGGCTGGTCGCTGCTATCGGCGACCAGGGGCAACACGGCGACGCGGGCGACCTGGACGGCTACTGCGGGTGGCGGCGCAGCCAGCAGCACAGGCAGCTGGCGCCGGCCCAGTTCGAGCATCCCCCAGGCACCGACCAGGGCCAGCAGCACCAGCAGCAGGCGGCGGCGGTCGACGGGCGGTCGCGGCACGCGTTGCTGCTCCAGCGCGCGCAATGCGTCCTCGGCCGAAGCGAAGCGATGCCCGGGCACCAGCTTGAGCAGGCGGTCGTCGAAGGCATGCAGCCAGGCCGGCAGTTCCGGGCGAATCTTGGCAAGCGAAGGCGGCGGCCGCACCAGCCGGCGCATCACGGTTTCCGCCGGCGTGCCACCGGCGAACGGCAGGCTGCCGCTGAGCGCCTCGTACAGGATCAGTCCCACCGTATACAAATCGCTGCGGCCGTCCAGCGTTTCGCCGCGCGCCTGTTCGGGCGAGAGGTATTCCGGCGTGCCGATGATCAGACCGGTCTGGGTTACGCCAGTGGCACCCAGGCTGCGCGCCACGCCGAAGTCGGTGATGTAGGCGCGATCGTTGCGGTCGAACAGGATATTGGCCGGCTTGAGGTCGCGGTGGATGACGCCGCACTGGTGCGCCGCCACCAGGCCGGCCAGCAGTCCCCTGGCCAGCGCCACGGCCGCATCGGGCTGTAGCGGACCTTGGCGTTCCAGCCGGTGCTCCAGCGATTCGCCGTCGATGAAGTCCATGCTGATCAGCCAGCGCTCGCCGTGCTGGGCGATGTCGTGGATGCGCACCACGTGCGGCGAGGACACCTGCCGTGCCAGCAGCAGTTCGTTGCGGAAGCGCTCGAACGCCTCGGGCTTGCGCGCCAGTTCGGGCCGCAGCAGCTTGATGGCGACGTCGATGTCCAGCGACAGGTCGCGCGCGCGATAGACCACGCCCATGCCGCCTATGCCCAGCAGCGACTCGATACGGAAACGGCCGGCGACAACTTCGCCGAACTTCAGCTCGTGCGCCACGAGCAGGCCGGTCACGGTGGCTTGGGCGCCGATCTCGGCGTTTTGCGCGACGGGTTGACTCATGCGCTCACGATAACGCAGAACCCCGCATGCTACTCAGCGTGGGCGCAGTTCGTTCCAGTGCAGCGAGGCGACGCCTGCTTCGTTGGCTGCCCGACGCAGTTCGTCGACCGCGCCGCGCAAACGCGCCGCGGCCAGTGCCGCCGCACCTTGGTGCGCCACGCCCTCGACCAGTTCCATATCGAACTCGGTCAGCAGCGGGCCCGGGCTGCGGCTGTCGGCGTAGATCGCACCGAGTATTTCCTGCCCCAGCAGCAGCGGCACGCAGACCAGCGCACGGATACCTCCCAGCACGACGCTGGGCCGCGCGCCCAGCCAGGGTGAATCCGAGGTATCGCAGCAGATCACACTGCGCCGTTCGGCCATGCAGCGTTCCAGCGAACCGGCGCTGCCGGAAAAACTGCTGCGGCTCAAATCGGTGCGATCCATGCCCTGGGTGGCGCGCACGTGCAGCTCGGCCGGGCTGGCGCCGTACAGCACGAAGCCGCGCTCGAGCTGGGACAGCTCCAGCACGGCGTCCAGTACCTGACGCAGCAGCAGGTCGACACTATGGACCTGCTGCAACTGCTGCGACAGCGCGCGCGATGTCGACCGGCGCACGTCGGCGAAGGCCGCCGCATCGCGCGCGGTTTGGGCACTCATGGGTTCGAGCCAGCAATACACGTCGCCGATGGCAAACCAGGTGGGAGAACTGAGACTGGCCTCGGATACCAGCCGGCCGTCGACACGCATGCCGTTCTTGCTGCCCAGGTCAGTCAGGCGCCAGACGCCGCCTTCCTGGACGATTTCCGCATGCATGCGCGAAACCGAACTGTGGTCCAGCTGCACCTCGCAGACCGCGGTCCGGCCGACCTGGTAGCGCTGGGAATCGTCCAGGATGCGGACGACGACGGCTCGATCCGGTGGATAAGCGCTGAATCGGGCCGGCATGGTCCTCGGTATGTCCTTACTTTACGGGCCGCCGTTGAGGCGCAGGATGCTGTAACGCAGGGAGCGCGCCAGGCCGTCGATATCGCCCGCATCATTGATCAGATCGCGCTGCGATCGCCACTCGTTCTGCATGCCGCTGCCCGCCTCCTGATTGACGCGCAGTATCAGCTGGTCGACCTGGATCAGCGCCGTGGTGTAGTCCAGCAGCAGCAGCGCTGCCTGTACGTTGGTCAGCAACCCCGCCAGCTCCAGCCGCAGCAGGTTGTTGAGGATGGCGCCGACCAGGCGCAGCTCCAGCTCGACCACTTTCAGCAGCGCGATCACCGGCAGGCCCAGCCCCAGCAGGCCGACCAGCTCCGGCCGCGTGTCCTTGACCATCATGAACTGCGAGAAACCGCCGCTGCGGCCGCGGCCACGCACACTGCCGTTGCCCACGTCGGCCGTGATGTCGAAGAACGCGCCGCCCAGTGGCGCCTTGAAGATGCGGTAGGGCGTACCCGGCACGTACGTCAGCTCGTGCGTATGCACCTGCATTTCGTAGGAATTGAGGAAACTGAGGTTGCCGTCGCCGCCTTCGAAGGTCTGCATGCCCGAGGCGAAGATGCGGTCGGAAAAATAAAGCGGTTCGATCGTGATCAGTACCGGGAAGGCCGGATCGATGTTCACGCCCGCTGGCAGGCGATTGACGATGGCCGGATCGGTAGGGCTGACCAGCTGGGCCTGGAAATTCAGGTTCTGCGCCGTGAGGTTCAGCGGCTGCACGAAGGTGATGCTGACGTCGGCATCGATGGTGGTGAAGCCGTTGAACAGGGCAATGTCGACATTGGCGACATTGCCGTTGATCGTCACTGTGACCTGAGCCTGGGCGGCACAATTGCCAAGCAGGCCCAGCAGCAGAAACAGGAACAGCGCTCCTGTTTTCAGTGATCTTTCGCGCACGTTGTTCATGACAGCCCCCCAACATCCGCAGCTTGGTGCAGGCGCTGCGGTTTGACGGGCAGCCTAGCCCGCCTTGACATCAATGAACAGCGAAAAACTGTGAGTAATGTTTGCAAGTCAGACACTTGGGCGCAATTCCTGGCCTTGTTTGGGGGTTTCCCGCAGCGACCAGGCTCTAGCTCAGTCCGTGCGAACCCGCCACAGCGCATGCCCCGAAGCCTGGTACTTGGCTTCGAACGGCGTCAGCGGCGACTCTGCCTGCAGGACCAAGCAATCGATATGCCATGACTGCCCGGCCAGACTCAGCGCCCGCGTCCATTCGTCGGCGTAAGGCCTCCAGTTGCTGCGCAGCTCGATCGTGCCGCCGCAATGCAGCAGCGCCGGCAACACCGGATGCGCCGGCCAGCGCCGCATGACGTGCTCGGGCTTGGGCCAGGGGTTCGGGTAAAGCAGGTATTGCCGCGCGAAGCGCCACTCGGCCGCCGCGGCCAGCAACCAGAAATCAACAAGGTCACAGCGCAACAAACGTACATTTTCCGGCGCCCCGGGCAGCGCCGCGGCGCGCATCCCCTTGTCCAGACGAGCAGCCGACTTGTCCACGCCGATGACCAGCGCACCGGCATGCAGCCGTGCCAGCTGCAGGCTGCTGGCGCCGGTGCCGCAGCCGGCATCCAGCACGCGCGGGCGAGGGTCAGCCGCAATGGCGGCGGCCAGGGTGGCAAAGGCCTGCTGCGAGGCGGCGCTGACCGGCTTGCGAAAGGGTTGCCAGAGATGCCGCAATACCAACTCGTCCAGGCGCGGATGCGCGCCCAGCTGGCGACTGCTGACGATAGACGAGTTCGCGAACATCGATAGATACCAACGACCTAACGCAAGCCTTGGATTGGCAAGGGCATGAGTTTACATTCGCGCCTCCGCGCACCGACGCAGCCTGGCCACCGCACCATGGGCGACGCCCGCCGCTATTTCGACCTGCCCTCGCCGTTTCCGATGAAGCGCGGCGGCCAGCTGCACCAGGCCTGCCTGGCCTACGAAACCTGGGGCGAGCTCAGTCCTGCCCGCGACAATGCCCTGCTCATCTTCACCGGCCTGTCGCCCAGTGCCCACGCCGCCTCCAATGCCGCGGACGACAGCCCGGGCTGGTGGGAAGAAATGCTCGGCGTCGGTAAATACATCGACACCGGCCGCTGGTTCGTCATCTGCGTCAATACCCTGGGCAGCTGCAAAGGCTCTACCGGTGCCGCCTCCATCGATCCGGCCAGCGGCCAGCCCTACCGGCTGGACTTCCCCGAGCTGACCCTGGAAGACGCCGCCAATGCCGCCTACGCGCTGGTGCGCAGCCTGGGCATAGAACAACTGGCCTGCCTGCTCGGCAATTCCATGGGCGGCATGACGGCGCTGGCCTATCTGGCCCTGCACCCGGGCGCGGTGCGCAGTCACATCAGCATTTCCACCGCGCCGCAGGCGCAGCCGTTCGCCATCGCCATCCGCTCGCTGCAGCGCGAGGCGATCCGGCTCGACCCACAATGGAACAATGGACACTATTCCGACGACAGCTACCCCGAAGCCGGCATGTCGATCGCGCGCAAGCTCGGCGTGATCACCTACCGCTCGGCAATGGAATGGGTAGGCCGCTTCGCCCGCATCCGGCTGGAGTCGGACCAGCGCGAGGAAGAACCGTTCGGCGCCGAGTTCCAGATAGAGTCCTACCTGATCGGCCATGCGCGCCGCTTCGTGCGCAATTTCGACCCGAACAGCTACCTCTACCTGTCGCGCGCCAGCGACTGGTTCGACATCGGCGAATACGGCCGGGGCGGCGTAGCCGACGCGCTGGGGCGCATTGCGCTGCAGCACGTGCTGGTCATCGGCGTGGAAACCGACATCCTGTTCCCGCTGAGCCAGCAGGAAGAAATTGCCGAAGGCCTGCGTGGCGGCGGCGCCGAGGTCGAATTCGTTGCGCTGGACAGCCCGCAAGGCCATGACGCCTTCCTCGTGGACATCGTGCGTTTCGGCGCGGCCATCGCGCAGTTCCTGGCCCGGCTGTAAACTGCGGCCGCTATCGTTTTCGGACCCAGCCATGCTTACCCTGCCCTTCCCCGGCGCCCAGCGCCTGGTCGATGCCCTCGACGCGGCGATCTGCCGCGACTGTCCCACCGAAATCACCGATCAGCTGCGCCATACCCTGTGCCGCCTGATCCGCGACCCGGAAGTCAAACTGCCGGAATGCGTGTTCGAACCCGTCGGCGACCACTATGCTCGGCGCGAGCTCTACCGTAGCGACGACCATGGCTACAGCGTCATCGCCATGACCTGGGGACCGGGCCAGGGCACGCCGATCCACGATCACGCGGGCATGTGGTGCGTCGAAGGCGTCTGGTACGGCCAGCTGGAAATCACGCCGTACGAGATGACCGGCCAGAACGACGAGCGTTACCGCTTCGAATCGCGCGGCACCATGATTGCCGGCGCCGGCTCCGCCGGCAGCCTGATCCCGCCGCACGAGTACCACACCATCATGAACCCCAGCGACGACGACGTTGCCGTATCGCTGCATATCTACCGCGGCCCGATGACCAGCTGCAGCGTATTCCGCCCACTGGAAGACCGCTGGTACCAGCGCGACAAGCGCCAGCTGTCGCTGGATCATACGCACTGAAGCAGGCACTGCAGCGGAGCGAAACGGATCATCACCCGGCCTTTCGCTCCGCCGCCCAGGGCGGCTTGTGTAGTGACCGCACCTCTTCACTGACGGCGTCTTTCCGCTATACTCGCCGCCCCTACCAGCGCCAGCAGTCGATTGCCGGCGCACACCTTGTGCCGGTGTGGCGGAATTGGTAGACGCGGCAGACTCAAAATCTGTTTCTGGCAACAGAGTGGGGGTTCGATTCCCTCCACCGGCACCATTCGCAAGTCCGGCGGCTATCCGCCAATATCCTGAAACCCACCTCGCCGCCGGCTTTCATACCCGCCGACAATCCAGCGCTATCCATGGATAGTCCGGCTAAGCCTATCCGTTGGGAACAGATTGGGTAACCGTTCGCGAGTTGACTCCATGCCGCTGGCCAGCACCCGAGCCTGCACGACGCAGACTGCTCGCGGAATTCGCTCGATGTGGATATTTATTCTTTTTGCAAAACCCCGGCAGTTCCTGAGTCGTGCGTCGCGCGCGGCTTCAAGCAGGCAGCCTGGGCCGACGGAAAACCCGGCGGTGGCGGCGGCCAGAACCTGCCAATGCTCCCTATCGGCTTCAGCCGACCGACATAACAACAGGTAAGGCGAGATCCGCCACTACGGCGACTGCAAGGCTCACCACCATGCGCCAGGTCGCGGCGATGAGATGCGCGAACGCGCCACGGTCGCCCTGCTGCGCGGCAATGAAACCACGCGTTACGGCGGTGTTAGGAAGACCAGAAGTCATGAGTGTCTCGCCACTCGGGAATGGCTGGAACCCCGGCGTTGCCGCATGCGGATGGTGATCCCTGCACCGAGCAGCGGCAGCATCGGCCCGCAGCCGGTGCTGCCGCTGCCCCGACCTCTGATCGACCAGGCCCGCAGCCGACTCGAAACATACGTAATCGCACGCTAGTATGCGCAAACGTACGGGCAAGGCGCCCGCTACCGCCTGCGAGGGACTGGACTGTCCCGTCGCAGGCGTGGCGCAACGGCTGCGCTGAATCTTCGGTGTTCATCATTTTTGGCGACCGGCATGGCGGGAGGCAATGCGGGTTGCGGTTCTGTGCCCCGCTCCGGGGCGCGCGAAATCCTAAGGGGGGATTTCCGCATGAATTTTCCTTCGCTGCGGCGAGCGCTGACCGCGCTGTTGATGCTGACCGCGCTGCCACTACAGGCGCGCGAACCGGTCGAACACGACGAACTGGAAGCAAGCCTGGCCGTGCCCTATCAGGCCGACAATG
This sequence comes from Tahibacter aquaticus, assembly GCF_004363655.1. Lineage (GTDB taxonomy): Bacteria > Pseudomonadota > Gammaproteobacteria > Xanthomonadales > Rhodanobacteraceae > Tahibacter > Tahibacter aquaticus. Next base: position 249,906 of record NZ_SNZH01000007.1, on the reverse strand, counting down.
CCGGCGGACGCGAACTCGTGATCGAACTGCTGTTTCCCGGCGGCTCGGCCGTAGCCGTGGCCTGGCAGTTGCAGATCGTCGATGCGCAGGGACGCCTGCAGCGCGAATGGACCGGGAGCGCTGCGGCTGGGGATCGCCGCAGTCGGCTGGCGCTGCGCTGGGACGACACGGACGCGGCCGGACTGCCCTTGCAGGCCGGCATCTACACGGCGCGGCTGGCCACGCTGGAAGGCACGCCGGAGCAGTTGCAGCAAGGCCTGGCTGCCGTCGAGGTGGAATCAGCACTGGCCAATCCAGTCCGGCTGCCGCAATTGCAGCAGTGGGATTTCGTCGTCGGACCGCTACCGCTCGCCGCCATGCCGTCATTCGAACCAATGCCGCTGGCCGGCAGCACGTCCTGGCTTCGCGCTGCCAGCGACGGCCCGCCCTACGCCATCCACTTCGGCAATCTGCACAGCCAGACCAACCACAGCGATGGCGGCGGCGACCTGAGTACCTGCAACAACGCCGAGACGCCGCAGGCCGGTGCGTTCGGCCCGGCCGCAGCGTTTGCCTATGCCGATGCGCATGGCCTGGATTTCCTCATGGCCAGCGAGCACAACCACATGTACGACGGCCGCGCCAACGGCGTCAGTGCCAGCGCCACGCCGCAATTCGCCAACAACCTGTATGCCGACGGCCTGGCCCAGGCCGCCGCGTACAGCGCGGCGCATGCGGATTTCCTGGCCCTGTACGGCATGGAGTGGGGCGTAACGACGGACGGCGGCCACCTCAACGTGATCGGTGCCGAAGGCCTTTACAACTGGGAATACAACAGCAGCAACCAGCTCATCGGCAGCTTCTACACGCCGAAAAGCGATTACGCAGCGTTATACAGTTTTATGCGCGGTCAGCAGGCGCTTGGGCAGTTCAACCATCCGGATACCTCGGGCCAGTTTCTCGTCGCCAGCACGGCACTGGGCTATAGCAGCGACGGCGACGAGGTGATGGTACTGACCGAAGTACTGAATTCCTCAGCGTTCTCGGTCAATACGACGGAAAGCGAAACCAGCCGCAGCAGCTTTGAAGGCGCCTGGAAACGCCTGCTCGAACGCGGTTTCCATACCGCGCCAGCAAGCAACCAGGACAATCATTGCGCCAACTGGGGCGCGGCCTACAGCAATCGCACCGGCGTACTGGTTCCCGCCGGACAGCCGCTGACGCCACAGAGTTTCCGCACCGCCCTGCTGGCCCGGCGCGTATTCGCGACCATGGACAAGACCGCGCAGCTGCTGTTTTCCTCGGGCGAACGGATCATGGGCATGCGCTTTGCCAACAGCAGCGCGCTGACATTGCGCGTGGACTACGCCAGCAGCAGCGGACACCTGCCGTCGCAGGTGCAGATCTACGAGGGCGTGCCTGGCCGCAACGGCACGGTCACGCTGGCAGCAAGCACGGCCACGCCGACGCTGAATCCGGCGCCGGGCGAACATTTCTACTATGCCAAGATTACCCAGGACGACGGCAAGTCGCTGTGGTCCGCGCCGCTCTGGGTGACCCAGCTCGACCCGGCCGATGCGATCTTCCGCGACGGGTTTTTCTAGGCCGGCGGCGCGCAGCACGCCGGGTGCAATGCCGGCGGAATCTTGCCTAGGGCTTCACGATCGAGCTGAGATCCAGCAGCATCACATCGGTGTCGTCGCGCGCGACCACGGGCAGCACAGCCTTGGTCGCGGCGCGGTCCAGCGCCAGGCCGCCTTCGGCCAGGGCCCAGTCGACCTTGCGCAGCAGGCGCGGCTCGCCGCCGTCCCAGGGTTGTACGAACAACTGCATCTTCAGATCTTCGCCGGAAAACAGGTAGTACAGGCCGGTGGGATCGGCGCGCCAGGCGTTCATGTTCCAGAACTGGATGCTGTTGTTGACGCGCGCTTCCGCGCCACTGGCCAGGTCGATCGAATACAGGCCGCCTTCTCCGATATTGGCAAAGTATAGTTTTCCATTACCAACGCCGTCGCTGACGCTGTAGGCGGTGGATTCGCTGATGCGCCGGCTGCTGCGCTTGGCCAGGTCGCGCTGCCAGATATGCCAGGCGCCGTCGCGGTCGGAAACGTAGTACAGGCTGCGCCCGTCGGCGGCATAGGTGCCGTAGCGCACGTTGTCGCCGTCGTCGCTTTCCTGCCGTGTCTGGCCGGAATCAACTTCGACCGAAAACAGCTTGCTCTGCGCATTGCCCCGCGCGACATACACCACGCGGCGCCCGTCCGGCGACCAGTTGGGCGCGCTGAGTTCGACATTCTTGTGATGGGTGATCTGGTACGAGGTGCGCGCGCCGGGCTCGGACAGCCACAGTTGCGAGTCGCCGCCGCGGTTGGATACGAATACCAGGCGGTCGTCGTTCGGCGCGAAAGCCGGCCAGGATTCGCTGCGCGTGGACGAGGCGATGCCCTCGCCAGCCGCATCGACCGACGCATCGAAGCGGAAGCTCTGCAGATTGACGTCGGCATTGTCCTGCTGGAATACCGCATAGGCGCGGCCTCGGCTGAGCGACGGATAGCTGCCGCCGGCGATGCCGAGATTGGCCAGCTCGCCGCTTTCCGTATCGAGCAGGTACAGGCCCTGGGTGCCGCTGTGGTCGGAGGACAGCAGCATGTGGCGGCTGTCGGGCAGCCAGTCATAGCCACGGATGCGTGCGCGCAGGCGAGTGATCTGGCGCACTGCACCGCCGTCGCTGGCGGTGACGAAGATGTCGCTATAGGGCACGGCGCCGCGGCGGAACGCGATGCGCTTGCCATCCGGCGATACGCGCGGCTGGATATCCGGCTGGCTGCTGTCGCGCTGATAGTCCAGCGCGCTGACCTGGCCGTCTTCCAGCGACAGCAAGTGCAGGCTTTTGGTGCCTTCCACGCGCGCCTTGCCGTCGCCGCCGGGCGGCAGTGCCCGCAGGCGCGAAACCACCAGCGAGCGGCCGTCGCGGGTCCAGTCGAAATAGTCGATGAAATACGGCTCGCAGCTCGACGCTTCGCGTTCGCGCCCGCCCAGGGCCGCGACCACGACGATACGGCAGTCGGCGCCACGCATGCGCACGAAAGCGATCTGGGTGCCGTCGGGCGACCACACCGGATAGGTCTCCTCGTTGGCCTCGCTGCGGCTCAGGCGAATAGGCGGAGAACCGGACAATCCGCGCAGATAGATATGTGGACCGTCGTCGCCGGGATAGCGAGCGGTATAGGCTACCGAGGTGCCGTCCGGAGAAATGCTGGGAAAGGTTTCGCTGTCGGACTCGGCCGTGACCGGCCGCAGCGGCAGGCCGTTGAAGGCGAACACCGGATTGCGCATGTCGACCCGCGAAGGCGGCGGCGCGCGGCCGAAAACCGCAAGCAAGGCCAGCATGGCGACGATGCCCGCGACCACGATGGCCATGGCCTGTGGCCGCTTGGCCGGTGTTTCGGGCTCCAGCCTGACCGGGCTGACAATTTGCTCGGCGCTGTCGCCGGGACGGCCCGGCAGCTGCTCCAGCCACTCCACCGTCGTCAGCAGGCGATAGCCGACCTTGGGAATGGTCTCGATATGCCGCGGCAGCTTGGGATCTTCCTCGATCGCACGACGCAGTTCGGTGATCGCGTGAGTCAGCACGTCGTCGGTGGGAAAGGCGTCTTTCCACACCGTGTCCAGCAATTCGCTGCGCGTCTGCGGTGCGCCGTTGGCCAGCATCAGCTGGCGCAGCACGGCCATGGCCTTGGGCGTAGGCCGCAATTCGCGCTCGCCACGCAACAGACGGTTGCTGGCCAGGTCGACCAACCAGTCGCCCAGGCGCGCAAATCGTGTCTGTTCCTGTGGTCGCAACACTCGAATGCTGGCGCTCACCCAGTCTCCCAACGGCGGAATCGATGATGTCGAGCTGGCAACTCGCCGGCGTGTCTGCCGGCAAACTGCGGCGGCCGTGCCCGTGCGGTGGCGGCAACAGCCAGGAACTGCTCGACCAGGCTCAGCCGGCACCCGCCAGGCTCAACCGGCTTCGTTGCGCTCGCGCGCAGCGCTCCGGCTTGGCCTGTTCACTGTCGGCTGTCGCCGGCCCATCGGTCAACTGCCAGAGGTGGGACGGCACGCCAACGCGCTACTACGTTCTACCTGCGAGGCGCGGCGCGCAAGCGCTGCAACATGCATATCAGCGAAAACGGTCGGTGGCTTCGACCAGTTCGTGCGTGATGCCGGGCTCCATCGCCGAATGGCCGGCGTCGGCGACGATGCGCAGATCGGCCTCGGGCCAGGCGCGGTGCAGATCCCAGGCCGACCGGGCCGGACAGACCACGTCATAGCGCCCCTGCACGATGACCGCCGGAATCTCGCGCAGCCGCTGCGCGTTGCGCAGTAACTGGTCGTCGTGTTCGAAGAAACCGCCGTGCACGAAGTAGTGGCATTCGATGCGCGCGAAGGCCAGAGCGAACTGGTCTTCGCCGGTGGCGGCGATATGGCTGGAGTCCTGCAGCAGGAAGCTGGTCGCCCCTTCCCAGATCGACCAGGCTTTCGCTGCTGCCGTGCGTACTGCAGCATCGGGACTGGTCAGGCGGCGGTAGTAGGCGCTCATGAGATCGCCCCGCTCCACCGGTGGAATCGCGTCGAGATAGGATTCCCACACATCGGGGAAGATCGCATCGCAGCCGGCCTGGTAGAACCATTCCAGCTCCCAGCGGCGCAGCATGAAGATGCCGCGCAGCACCAGCTCGGTCACACACTGCGGATGCGTCTGCGCATAGGCCAGGGCCAGGGTCGAACCCCAGGAGCCGCCGAAGACCTGCCAGCGGGCAATGCCCAGGTGTTCGCGCAGACGCTCTATATCGGCGACCAGATGCCAGGTGGTGTTGTCGCGCAATTCCGCATGCGGCGTGGAGCGGCCGCAACCGCGCTGGTCGAACAGCACGATGCGGTAATGCGCCGGATCGAAGAAACGGCGCGAGTTGGCATTGCAACCGGCGCCGGGGCCGCCGTGCAGAAACACCACGGGCTTGCCCTGTGGATTGCCGCACTGCTCATAGTACACATTGTGCAGATCCGAAACCTGCAGGCGGCCGCTGTCGAACGGCTCGATCGGCGGATACAGCGTGCGGCGCGGCGATTTCGGCATTGGCATGGGCACGTCCTGGCAAGTCGATCCGGCGATTTTAGCCGGCAGCCAGGACTTGTGTGCATTTCATTGCTCTGCCATGGCGGCGCTGTCGGCGGAGCGCTTGCAGATCAGTTCCTTGTTGAGGAATTCGCGACCATTGGACGCGCGCGAATACAGGCGCGATCGAATGCGGCCTTCGTCGATCCATTGCCAGTCGAGCCGCTCGGGCTGTACCGAATCGCTCTTCTGCGCCATCTGTACTTTGCCGCTCAGGTGGCGCAGATCCGGCGCAAGTTCCGCATCGACGGTCAGGCTGCGGTCCGGCGCATTGGCGTCGAAACCGCTAGACAGGATATGCGTGGTTTCCGGATCGACGCTGAGCAGGTTCAGGCCGACATGCACCGTGTCGCCACCGCGCAGCACGGCGTAGATCGATTCCTGCAGGAAATTGCCCTTGAGCACCCATTCGAAGCGGCGCTTCTGCACCGTTTCCACCATCTTTTCGTGGAAGCGGTCGTCCCAGGTGCGCAGGTTGCAATCCCAGCTGCCGATCAGCGGCATGGCGAAGGACTTGAACGCCTGGCGCGAATCCTGCGCCACGCGCGGATCCACCGCCGTCGCCATGCCGCTGACCAGCAACAAGGCCAGCATCAGCACGTAGCGCAGGCGCTGCGTCCATGCCGTGCCGACTTCAGCCGTGTTCATCGTGCCTACCTCTTGAATCATGCCGCCTCCGGCTGGTGACTGTAAGCGATCCGCGTGCCGTTGGTACCCAGCACACCGAACGCCCGGGTCACGCTGGCGCGTGCCTGCAACAAGGCCATGCGGCGCAGGCGCGTGGCCGGCGTGCCGAACTGCTGCTTGAACAAGCGGGCAAACGCGCAACGATTGATGAATCCCATGCGTTGGGCGATGGTACCAATAGGAACGCTGGTCTCGACCACCATGCGGCGTGCACGCAACATGCGCTGCTGCACCAGATAGCGATGCGGCGATGCGCCGAACACGCGGTGGAACAGACGCAGGAAATGCGAAGGCGACAGACTGGCAACCTGGGCCAGCGCGGCCAGATCCAGCGGTACCGCCTGGCCATGATCGATCACGTGCTTGGCCCGCAGCAGGCGTGCGTACAGTTGGCGGCGATGACGCTCGCTGCGCCCGGGGCAATCGGCCAGTGCCTTGCCCAGTTCCTGCTGGCGGCGCGAGAGCTGGCCGAGCACGAGATCGAGTGCCGCATGCATGTCGATCGACAGATCCTGGGTGGATTGGGCCAGGCGGCCCAGGCTTGTCGCCAGCTCCACATCCTGGGCAAAGAACGCCGGCAGCGGATCGATGCTGGCGCGACCACGCAACGTAGCCGGAGCCAGCCACAGCACCGCGACGCGCGCTTCGCCGCCGGCGGCTTCCATACGCAGGCCATTGCCACCTTCGGTCAGCAGCACATCGGAAGCACCCAGTTCGACGCTGCAGCCGCGGTTGTCGACATGGACACGGCCGCGCAGGGCGATGCACAGCGCAGGCGGCGTCCAGCCCCAGCTATGCGCCTCGCGCAGATCGCCGACCCAGATCAGGGCCCGCGGACCGAAACGCTCCAGATAGTCGTCGCGGTCCCGCCAGCTCGGGAATGCCGCATTGCCTTCATGACGCCAGTGCACACAGTTCATGTCTCGCCCTCCTCGTTGAGATGGGCCGATCTTGGGAAGCGGCGTCCGGCGAGTCCCGAGTGGGCGGCGAGTTCGTGACGAATTCCGCAACATCGACTGGCGAGGTTTCGGCGAAATCTCGGCGAGGTCACGGAAAATCAACAGCTTGGAATGTGGAATCGGCGATGGCAGCGGAAAGTGCCAACGCGAACAGATGGAGATGGCGGCACAGCTGCGCAGCACTGCAACGCGAAAATCCGGCGTAGCGGACAGCCACAGGCCCTGCGAGATTCAAGCGAGAGGGGATTTCGGGGCGAACGCCCCAAGGTTCAAGCAGGAGTATGGCAACTGGCAGCGAATGCTGCGGCAATCGAACCGGTGTTGGTCGGGACGGCGGGATTTGAACCCACGACCCTCTGCCCCCCAGGCAGATGCGCTACCAGGCTGCGCTACGCCCCGACACGTGTAACCGGTGATGCAAGAGCCGGCGAGTATAGCGACTGCCAGCCTGATGCTGCAATGCAGATAAAACAGATCGGCATGGAGCCGCTGCGGCTTGCTGCAGCCTGCAGTCGCCCCACACCAAGAAACGGCCCTAGCGGCGCAGGATCTGCAGCACTTCCTCCAGCTCCATGCGCACCTGGCGCACGATCTGGCTGGACATGCTGACTTCATTGCGCTGCTGCTGACCGTCCAGGCGCTGACGCGCTCCGGTGATGGTAAAGCCCTGGTCGTACAGCAACGAACGAATCTGCCGGATCATCAGCACGTCATGGCGCTGATAATACCGACGATTGCCGCGCCGCTTGACCGGCTTGAGGTTGGTGAATTCCTGCTCCCAATAACGCAGCACGTGCGGCTTGACGCCGCACAGCTCACTGACCTCACCGATAGTGAAGTAGCGCTTTGCCGGGATTACCGGAAGCTCACTGTTGCTGCCCTGATCCAGCATAGGCCTCGACTCTGACCTTCAGCTTCTGACCCGGCCGGAACGTTACCACCCGCCGCGCAGAGATGGGTATCTCTTCGCCGGTCTTGGGATTACGTCCGGGACGCTGATTCTTTTTGCGCAGATCGAAATTGCCGAAACCCGACAGCTTGACCTGCTCCCCTTTTTCCAGAGCCTCACGCACTACATCGAAGAACGCATCGACAAATTCCTTGGCCTCACGCTTGTTGAGGCCTACATCGAGGAACAGTCGCTCCGCCATTTCCGCCTTGGTCAGCGCCATGCTACCCCCGCAGTCTACCGCCGCATTCGCGTTCCAGGGCAGCCAAGGCCGAAGCCACAAAATGGTCTGCATCCTGATCCGTAAGAGTGCGGTAACTGTCCTGCAAAATCAAGCCAATAGCGAGGCTCTTTAGACCTGAACCTAAGCCCGTTCCGGCATAACGATCAAATACCACAAGTTCACGCAGCGCGTCTCCAATTGCGGCACGAACCACGCTTTCCGCCCGGCTCCAGCTCACCTCCTCGGGCAGCACTACCGCAATATCGCGGCGTACCTGCGGGAAACGGGATAGCTCGGCGGCCGCTGGCAGCCGACCAGCGGTGAGCCCATCCAGATCCAGCTCGAACGCATAGACGTCCTGGTCCAGGTCCAGCACCTTGAGCAGGCGCGGGTTCAACGCGCCGACAAAGCCTACCGATTCACCGCCGATGAAGACTTCTGCGCTACGGCCCGGGTGAAATTCTTTCCGATCCAAGGGGCGATACTCGACGCTACGATCAGACCCGGCCAGATCGAGCAGATTTTCCAGATCGGCCTTCAGATCGAAGTAGTCGACGGCGCGCTTGTCGCCGCCCCAGTGCTCGGGCAAGGCGCGACCGCAGACGACAGCAGCGATGCGGCCCGTTTCGCGCGGCGCATCGACACCCCGCTCGAAGACCCGCGCCAGTTCGAACAGGCGCACGCGCTCCTGCTGCCGGTTGAGGTTGTGTTTGAGTGCCTCGACCAGACCCGGCAGCAACGAAGTGCGCATGACGGCGAGATCCGCGCTGAGCGGATTGGCCAGGGCCACGCTGCCTTCGCTGCGTGACCAGCGCTGCAGCCATTCCTTCGCCACGAAGCTGTAGCAGACCGCTTCGAAGTAGCCGCGCGCCACCAGCTGTGCGCGCAAGCGTTCGGCCGGCACCTGCACTTCCGGCGCCAGCCCCAGGCGCAGCTGGCCGCTGGGGGCTCGCGTCGGTACACGCTCGTAGCCGTGTACGCGCACGACTTCTTCGATCAGGTCTTCCTCGATCTCGATGTCGAAGCGGCGCGACGGCGGCGTTACCGACCAGCCGGCATCGTTGGCCGCGACCTGCATGCCCAAGGCACGCAGGATGCGTTCGACTTCGGCGTCAGCCACACTCATGCCCAGTACGCGCCCCAGGCGCGCCCGGCGCAAGGTCACTGCCGTGCGCTGGGGCAGTTGTTCGGGCGCCACCGCCTCCACCACCGCACCGGCCTTGCCGCCGGCAATCTGCAACAGCAATGCGGTAGCGCGCTCCAGCGCCGCACGCGGCAATTCCGGATCGACACCGCGCTCGAACCGGTGCGAGGCATCGGTATGCATGCCGAGCTTGCGCGCCCGGCCCATGATCGCAGGCGGCGAAAAATACGCACTTTCCAGAAATACATTGGTTGTCGCGTCGGTACAGCGCGAATCCAGCCCGCCCATGATGCCGGCCAGCGCAACCGCGCGCGTCGCGTCGGCGATGACCAGGAACTGTGGATCAAGCTTCGCGTCGCTGCCGTCGAGCAGGGCAAGGGTTTCGCCCGCGCTGGCACGACGCACCACGATGCCACCGTCCAGCCTGTCGTTGTCGAAGGCATGCATGGGCTGGCCCAGTTCCAGCATCACATAGGCCGTGATGTCGACCACGGCGCTGATCGGGCGCAGGCCGGCGCGGCGCAGCCGCTCCTTCAGCCACAGCGGCGAAACGACGGTCGGATCAATGCCCTCGACCACGCGGCCCAGATAGCGCGGACAGTCGGCCGTAGCCGCCAGCGTCACCGGGCGCACAGCGGCACTGGTCATCGGCACGATGGCCGCATCGGCTTCGCGCATCGGCGCACCGAACAAGGCCGCAACGTCGTAAGCCAGGCCACGCAGGCCAAGGCAGTCGGGCCGGTTCGGCGTCATTTTCAGTTCGATGCTGGCATCGGGCAGAGCCAGGTAGTCGGCCAGCGCCGCGCCGACCGGCGCGTCCGTTGGTAACTCCATCAAGCCCGATGCATCCGCATCCAGTCCCAGCTCCTTGGCTGAGCAGAGCATGCCGAACGAATCCACGCCGCGCAGCGCCGCCTGCTTGATTGCCATGCCATTGGGCAGATTGGCGCCAATGGTCGCCACCGGAGCCTTCAGGCCCAGGGCCGCATTCGGTGCACCGCATACGATCTGCAAAGGTTCGCCTGTGCCGATCGACACGCTGCAGACGCGCAGCTTGTCCGCGTTCGGATGCTTTTCGCAGGCAACGATCTCGCCGACCAATACGCCAGCCAGCCCTTCGCCGAGGTTTTGCACGCCTTCGACTTCCAGGCCCGCCATGGTCAGGCGATGGCAAAGTTCGGCGCGGTCGGCGTCCGGGTTGACCAGGTCACGCAGCCAGTTTTCGCTGAATTTCATTAGTCGGCAATCGAGAAATGTTTAAGAGTTAGCAACGCCCAGCCTTGCATCGAGCAAGGCCGACGCCGCAGCGGTCGGCTCGTGCGCTTCAGCCAAATTGGCGCAGGAAGCGCAGGTCGTTCTCGAAGAACTGGCGCAAATCTTTCACGCCGTAGCGCAGCATGGCGAAGCGTTCCACGCCCAGGCCGAAGGCGAAGCCGGTATAGCGTTCCGGATCGATGCCGCAGTTGCGCAGCACGTTCGGATGCACCATGCCGCAGCCCAGCACTTCCAGCCAGCGCTCGCTGCCGTCTTCCTGGTCCCAGCGAATATCGACCTCGGCCGAAGGCTCGGTGAACGGGAAATAGCTCGGGCGGAAGCGCATATCGAAATCGCGCTCGAAGAATGCGCGCACGAACTCGGCCAGGGTGCCCTTCAGATCGGCAAAGCTGGAGGTTTCGTCCACCAGCAGGCCTTCAACCTGGTGGAACATGGGCGTATGGGTCTGGTCCGAGTCGCTGCGATAAACCTTGCCTGGCGCGATGATACGGATCGGCGGCGTCTTGCCGCTCATCGCACGAATCTGCACCGGCGAGGTATGCGTGCGCAACAGGCGCCCGTCGGGAAAATAGAAGGTGTCGTGCATGGCGCGCGCCGGATGGTGCGGCGGGAAATTCAGCGCCTCGAAATTGTGGTGGTCGTCCTCGATCTCCGGACCTTCGGCAACCTGGTAACCCAGGCGCTGAAAGATGTCGGTGATGCGCGCCAGCGTGCGCGAAACGGGATGCACGGCACCTAGATCAGCGACACGGCCCGGCAAAGTCACATCGATGCGCTCGTTGGCCAGGCGTGCGGCGAAAGCCGCCTCTTCCAGCACGCTGCGCCGCATGGCGATGGCTTCCTGCAGGCTGTCCTTGGCGCGATTGACGCGCTCGCCGGCTAGCTTGCGCTCGTCCGGAGCCAGCTTGCCCAGTGCCTTGAGCTGCTCAGTGACTAGGCCGCTCTTGCCGAGCAGGCCTACGCGCAAGCTTTCCAACTGGTCGATCGACGCGGCATCGTTGATACGCGCCAGCGATTCGTCCACCTGCGTCTGCAATACGTCCATGCAAACTCCACCCAATGCTTGTTCGATGCCATTCCTGGCCGCCTTACGGCAGGGCCAGCGATCCGATACGCGCCGCCCCGCAGCCAGCAAAACACGGCCGGCCTCATAGCGGCAAACAACATTTCACATGACAAAAAAATGGGGAGCGAGGCCAGAAAGCCCGCGCTCCCCACGTTTTTGCAGCCGGCGGCGCATACGTCGCCGCGGGTATTGCGCTGCGGTTACGCGGCCAGGGCGGTCTTCGCCTTCTCCGCCAACGCACCGAACGCTGCGATGTCATGCACCGCGATGTCGGCCAGCACCTTGCGATCGACCGTGATGCTGGCCTTCTTCAGGCCATTCATCAGGCGGCTGTAGGACAGGCCGAACTGACGCGCACCGGCGTTGATGCGGACGATCCACAGACGGCGGAACTGGCGCTTGCGCTGCTTGCGGCCGATATAGGCGTACTGATGCGCCTTGGTAACGGCCTGCTTGGCTACGCGGAATACTTTGCGGCGGGCGTTGTAATAGCCCTTCGCCTTGGCCAGGATTTTCTTGTGGCGACGACGCGCCGTTACACCTTTCTTAACTCGTGCCATTGTTCAATCCTCGACTCAGAGATACGGCAACATGCGTGCTACGCGACCTGCATCCTCGGCGCGAACATGGTTCGTGCCGCGCAGGTTGCGCTTACGCTTGGTCGACTTCTTGGTGAGGATGTGGCTCTTGAAGGCGTGGCCGCACTTGAATTTGCCGGACGCCGTCTTGCGGAACCGCTTGGCGGCGGCCCGGTTGGTTTTCATCTTGGGCATGATCTGCTCCGTTCTGGTTTTTTATACTGATACGAGCGGTGGCTGGCGCCACACTTTCCGTCCTGCTCGAGTCGGCGAATAAGCCCACGCATGCGTAGGCGGGTTCCACAGCAAAGCCCGATAAGCACGTACATCGAGGTATCCGGACCAGATTGCGTATCCCCGCAACCCCGGTCGGCGTCTGCATCGCAGACACCTTGGCCCCTGAACTCCAGGAACTCCGGAAACCGACAGCTGATGTACGGCTTGCCTTGCTTTGCCTATCCCACGGCAATCGCGCCGCGGGAAATTCCTGCATCGCGCCTGGGCGCGATTACTGCTGCTTCTTCTTCGGAGCGACCATCATCACCATCAGACGGCCTTCCAGACGCGGCCACTGCTCGACCACCGAATCCTCGGTGATTTCCGCAGCGATGCGCTTGACCATCGCGTCGCCCAGTTCCACATGCGCCATTTCGCGGCCTTTGAAGCGGATCACGACCTTGACCTTGTCTCCTTCGGCCAGGAAGCGCTTCATATTGCGCATCTTGACTTCGTAGTCGCCGTCGTCGGTGGTCGGGCGGAACTTCAGTTCCTTGATCTCGACCTGTTTCTGCTTCTTCTTGGCCGCATGGGCCTTCTTCTGCATCTCGAACTTGAACTTGCCGAAGTCCATGATGCGGCAGACGGGCGGGTCAGCATTGGGCTGGATCTCGACCAGATCCAGCTCCAGATCCTGAGCCATGCGCAGCGCGTCATCGCGCGACAAGACCCCGACCTGTTCTCCGTCTGCGCCGATCACGCGGACCCGCGGAACGCGGATCTCGAGATTACGGCGGTTGGCTTTTTCAGCAGTGGCGGCGATACGCGCGTCCTCCTAGGAAACTATTTGTATTGAGCAATCAGCAACTTAGGTACCGATCTGCTCACCCTTTAGACGCTCGGCGAACTGGGCAACGGTCATTGAACCCAAGTCTTCGCCCGAACGAATACGCACAGAAACAGCCCCGGCATCCCTCTCGCGATCACCGATCACCAGGAGATACGGAACCTTCTGCAACGTGTGCTCGCGGATTTTATAGCCGATCTTCTCGTTGCGCAAATCTGCCTCTACCCGGAAACCTTGCGAGACAAGGGTTTGCACCGCCTGGCTGACGGCCTCTGCCTGGGCGTCGGTGATATTCATGACGACCGCCTGCACCGGCGCCAGCCAGGACGGGAAATTGCCTGCGTGATGTTCGATCAACACGCCGATGAAGCGCTCCAGCGAGCCGACAATGGCCCGGTGCAGCATCACTGGGGTGTGCCGGGCCGAATCTTCGCCGACGTATTCCGCACCGAGGCGGCCGGGCATGGAGAAATCGACCTGCATCGTGCCTACCTGCCAGGCACGGCCGATCGAATCCTTCATGTGGTATTCGATCTTGGGGCCATAGAACGCGCCCTCGCCCGGCAGCTCTTGCCATTCAACGCCGCTGACGCGCAGCGCTGCACGCAAGGTCTGCTCGGCCTTGTCCCAGACCTCGTCCGAGCCGATGCGCTTGTCCGGGCGCAGCGCGATCTTCAGCGCGATCTCGGAAAAACCGAAGTCGGCGTAGACCTTCATGGCCTGACGATGGAAGGCCGTGACCTCGGCCTCGATCTGCGACTCCAGGCAGAAGATATGGCCGTCGTCCTGGGTGAAGCCGCGTACCCGCATGATGCCGTGCAGCGCACCCGACGGTTCGTTGCGATGACAGGCACCGAATTCGCCGTAGCGGATCGGCAATTCCTTGTAGGAATGCAGGCCGTGGTTGTAGATCTGCACGTGACCGGGGCAGTTCATCGGCTTCAGCGCGTAGTCGCGGTTTTCCGAGCCGGTGGTGAACATGTTCTCGCGGTAGTTCTCCCAGTGGCCGGTTTTCTGCCACAGGGTCTGGTCGAGAATCTGCGGGCAGCGCACTTCCTGGTAACCGCTGTCGCGGTAGACCTTGCGCATGTACTGCTCGACCACCTGCCAGATAGACCAGCCCTTGGGATGCCAGAACACCAGCCCCGGCGCTTCCTCCTGCAGATGAAACAGATCCAGCGCTTTGCCGATCTTGCGGTGATCGCGCTTTTCCGCTTCTTCCAGCTGGGTCAGATAGGCCTTCAGATCCTTGTCATTGAGCCAGGCCGTGCCGTAGACACGCTGCAGCATTTCGTTCTTGGCATCGCCGCGCCAGTAGGCGCCGGCCACCTTCATCAGCTTGAAGGCCTTGAGCTTGTTGGTATTCGGCACATGCGGGCCGCGGCACAGATCGATGAACTCGCCCTGGGCATACAGCGAAAGATCCTGGTCGGCCGGGATCGAGGCAATGATCTCCGCCTTGTAAAGTTCGCCCTTGCCCTTGAAGAAGTCGACCGCAGCATCGCGGCCCATCAGCGAGCGCGCCACAGGCATACCCTCGGCGGCAATCTTCTTCATCTCGACCTCGATCTTGTCGAGGTCTTCTGGAGTAAACGGCGTCTTGCGCGCGAAATCGTAATAGAAGCCGTTGTCGATCACCGGGCCGATGGTGACCTGGGTATCGGGAAACAGGCGCTGGGTCGCCTGGGCCAGCAGATGCGCGGTGGAATGGCGTATCACTTCCAGCGCGTCGGGATGTTTTTCGGTGACGATCTCCAGCGCTGCGTCGGCCTCGATGCGATGGCTGGTATCGACCAGCTTGCCGTCCACCTTGCCGGCCAGGGCCGATTTGGCCAGGCCTGGACCGATGGAAAGCGCAATGTCCTGCACCGAAACCGCGTGCTCGAACTCGCGCTGGCTGCCGTCAGGTAGCGTGATGCGAATCATGGGGTTGACCTCGATTGCCGCGCCCACCGGGAATCGCGGCCAATAAAAAGGGCGCCGAGCGCCCTGGTGCGGGTGGCTCTGCGCGGAAATTCAGAATTCAGTGAAAGTTCGCGTGCTCATGTCACACCCTAGACCGGCGCTTTGGCGCGGGCCACCTCGGTTGTATTGCGTCGCGGCGGCGACGCAGACGCACAGAAACTAGTGCACTGCAACAGGCGCTGTCAACGCCATTTTTGCCGCCGCGATACTCGCCGGAACAGCAGCGCAGGAGCAATCTGCAGACATGGCCAGCCCCCTGCTGCTGTTGCCAGCAGCCCGCTGCGGCGGCGTCAGGCATTTCTTGCGGCGACGTAAGCACAACAGTTGAAACTCCGCCGAATTGGTTCAAGATCCCGCGCCGTACCGTTGTGCTCGCCCCTAGGAGATTGCGATGTTCCGCCCCCTGTTCTTCCTGTTGCTGGTGCTGCTGAGCTGTGCCGGCGCCAAAGCCGCCGAGCCGGTGGCCATTGGCCAGCTCTACCAGATCCATTCCGAAGTACTCAACGAAGACCGCCCCTACCGCGTCTACCTGCCGGCCAGCTATCGCTGGGCCAGCAACCGGCGCTATCCGGTGCTGTTCCTGCTCGATGGCCAGAGCCGCTTCGGCCACACCGCAACGTCGGTCGATACGCTCGCCGCCGCCGGCGACATTCCCGAAATGATCGTGATCGGCATCGACAGCACGCTGCGTACGCGCGATTTCACCCCGACCAACTGGGAAGCCATTGTTGGCGGTGGCGGCGCCGACAAATTCAGGAGCTTCCTCTCGACCGAACTGATTCCGTCGGTAGAGAAGGAATACCGCGCCAACGGCTACCGCGTTCTTTCCGGCCATTCCCTCGGCGGGCTGTTTGCGCTGTACTGCCTCAGCGCCGAGCCGGCCCTGTTCCAGGCTTATTTCGCCATAGCCCCCAGCCTGGACTGGGACAAGAACCTGGCCCAGCGCCTGCTGCAGAAAACCTTTGCGGCCGACAGCACCATCAAGGGCTTCGCTTATATCGCCCGCGCCGACGACGCCGGCCAGGCCCTGGCCGATTTCGAAGCCGTGGCCACCACCTTCAAAAACAGCGCGCCGCCGGGACTGCGCTGGCAGGCTTCGGCATTCGCCGACGAAACCCATGTCAGCGTGCCGTTGCTGGCGCAGATCGAAGCACTGCGCCGCCTCTATCTGGACTATCGCTTCCATTCCGACAACTACGCCAAAGGCCTGGCCTTCGCCGAGGAACACTTCTCCCGCGTATCGCGCATCGTCGGCACGCCGTTGCCGGTCAGCGAAGAAGCGCTCAGTGGCGTCGCCGACGAATTACTGCAGAGCAAGCCCAAGGACGCGCTGAAGCTGTTCCAGCGCAACCTCGACGCCAACCCGAACTCGGCCGAGGCACACCTGGGCATGGCCAATGCTTTTGCCAAGAATGGAAAATGGAAAGACGCCGCGCGCGAAGCCGACCGCGCCGTGGCATTGGCGGGCGAATACCAGCTGCCGGCAACCGCGCAGACCTACTACAAGGATCGCGCGGCAAAGATCAAGGAAGGCCCTAAGGCCAAGGGCGCCAAGTAATCCTGTTGTGCAAACCGCAGCAAGCGCTTGCGCGCTTGCTGCGTCGTCTGTTTTGCCCGCCGGCGCCGCGTACCTCGGTACGCGGCGCCGGCGGAGGGCTGGTCAGAAGCCCCAGTCCAGAATGACGCTGGCGCTGCGGCCCATCTCGTCCGCACCCGAGCCGTGCTCGCGGTAGCGGCGATCGGCGATGTTGTCCAGGTGCAACGCCAGACTCGCCGCCTGGGCAAAGTGCCAATTGAAGCGCGTATTCCAGGTATTCCAGCCAGCCGTGCCGTCCGGATTCACGCGCGGATCGGTCAGATCGCGCGGGCTCAGTCGATCCTGCCGCGTCGCATAGACCGCATTCACGTCCAGGCTGAATTCCGGCGTGAACCAGTGCAGCAGGCCCAGCCGGCCGTTCAGCGGCGGCACGCGATCCGCGTCGTAGTTGTCGCCCGCATAGGTTTCGTCGCCGCGGGTGAAATTGAGCACGCCATAGAACTGGCTGGTATCGCTGAAGAGCCAGCGCGCGCCGGCTTCCACGCCCCACAGGTCCAGCTCGGTCACATTGCGGTTGGTGACGATGATGCGGCCCGTATCCGTCAGCTCGCCGGTTTCCACCGAAGTGATCTTGTCCTTGTAGTTGGACTTCCACACGAAAGCCTCGGCTTGCCAGCGCGGGTTGTCCCACTTCAGGCCCAGGTCGTAGGTGATCACGGTTTCCGGTTTCAGATCGGTATTCGGCATGGCGAAACGATTGCTGGGCCGGTCACCGAATACACCCAGGTCGAAGATGTTCGGCGCACGGAAGCCGCGACCGATATTGCTGACCACATGGACCGTATCGGTCGCCTTGAACGTCAGGCCGGCATTGCCGGTGAAATCGTCCGGGCTCAGCTTCACGCCGATGCCCTGGCTGTTGGTCGGCAGTTCGATGTCGAAACTGGAATAGCGGCCGCCCAGATCCAGCTGCCAGCGCGGCGCCAGGGCGATACTGTCGTTGAGAAACACGGCGAAGCTGTTCATGGTCGAGCCGTCGGGAAAGCGCGGCGGCCGTGCACTGATCGCATTGCTGTTGATGTTCAGGCGTTCGCGAAAGCTGTCAATGGTGTCGTAGTAGAACTCGGCGCCGTAAACCAGGCCGTGATTGCCCAGCTGCTTGTTGAACGTCGCAGTGACGCCGCGCAGACGGCTGGCGTTTTCTTCCAGCTCGCGATTGGCCGTGCCGAATTCGCGCGTGCGGCGGTCGTCGTTGATTTCCTGGTAGCCGACATGGAACTCAGCGCGATCGAACCAGCCCGCCTGCTGCTC
Organism: Tahibacter aquaticus; assembly: GCF_004363655.1. Taxonomy (GTDB): domain Bacteria; phylum Pseudomonadota; class Gammaproteobacteria; order Xanthomonadales; family Rhodanobacteraceae; genus Tahibacter; species Tahibacter aquaticus. The sequence continues at coordinate 232,009 of NZ_SNZH01000007.1, read as the reverse complement.
GATGGTGTAGCGCGCCTGCACGAACAGGCGATCCTGCGGCTGGAAATAGAACTCGACCGAGTTGGGCCGGGTCTGGCCGAAGCCCGCGACGAGTTCATCCACGCGCGGCGTCTTGGGCTGCTTGAGATAGGCCGCCGACAGCATCAGCTCGTGGCCTTCGATCGGACTCCACAACAGCTTGGCGTCGGCCGCCCAGGAGCTGAAGTCGGTATACGGCAGGCGTCCACCGTCGCCGCCGAGCTTGCGCTGGCCCACGTCCTGCACGGTCACACCGCCAGCAATGGAAATGCCGTCCTTGCCCGCAGCACCGGCGATGCGGCCGAGGCTGGACAGGTCTCCACTGGTGTATTGCGCGCGGAACCGCCCGCGGCCGTCCCAGCTCGACCCCTCGAAACGCTCTTCCGGCGTAACGATCTGCACCACGCCGCCCATCGCGTCCGAGCCGTACAGGCTGGACTGCGCGCCGCGAACCAGCTCGATCTGCTGCACGTTCTGCGAATCGGCCAGGGCGAAGTACTGGTTCGGCGAATTGCGGAAGAAGGCAGTGTTCATGCGGAAGCCATCGACCATATGCAGCACTTCCGACCCTTTCAGGCCGCGCACGATGGGGATGGCCTGGCCCGGCGTAGTCGCCTGGATGAACGCACCCGGCTGCGCGCGCAGGTAGTCGGCTACCGTCAGCGCCGGCTTGCTGCGAATTTCCTCCTGGCCGACCACGGTAACCGCAGCGGCGACATCGAAGGTGGACTTGGCGGCGCGCGTCGCGGTGACCTGGATCTGCTCCAGCGGCGCAGCGCCCGACAGGTCTGCAGACTCAGCCGCATCCGCCTGCTCGCTGATTTCTGCGGTTGCCGCATCGGCTTCTGCAGCGGTCTCGGCAAATGCCGGCAGCGCCAGCGACAGCAGAATTGCAGCCAGCAAAGGAGAAATACGCATGGACAACCCTCGTTATATTGTCGTTAAGACGTGGCGAGTCGCGATTGTCCTGAGTTGGCAACGCTTGGCATCAGCCCAAAGACCCATCTTTACTAGGCCCTTAGATGTAACAACTTCCGGCACAGGCCCGTTTCCAGCCTCCGGCGCAAGGCCAGACGGGGCGATACGTGCCAGGACAGGGTTTCGCCGTCGCGGCCGGCTTTGCAAACAATTGCATCGCGCACTGAACAAATCCACCCTTGGCATACAAGGTTTGGCGCGCCAGGCGGCGCACCTGCGGACACTGGGCTGCGGCGGTACAGCGCAGCACTTCGCGCGATGAAACTTTGTATATTTTGTACCAGGCAGGATACGCAGGATCACCGCGGCGGCCATCACGCGGCCTGCATTGCAAGGAGCGTGGAATACTCGCCAGCTCGCAGCCGGCGCAAACAGAAACGGCGCGAAGCCAGGGGCCCGCGCCGTTTCTGTTATTCAAATTGGTGGGCGCGACAGGGATCGAACCTGTGACCCCTACCATGTCAAGGTAGTGCTCTACCGCTGAGCTACGCGCCCAATGAAGGGGCGCGAAATATAGCGGACTCGTTGCGGCAGTACAAGCCCGGCAATGCATTTCGATGCGACTGCGTGCACTGGCTTTTGTCATCCCGGGCTGTACGGTTTATCACCCGAATGGGCACTGATCGAATGCTGCCGCACCAGTACAGTGGAGCCTTCGTCAGTATCAGCCGCCGCGCGCCCTGGCGGGAGGCGGTGCAGACCCGTTTGCCGTTAGTTTTTTTCACTCTGAAGGAGCCCGTCATGAGCCAGTATCGTATCGCCGTCGTCGTCGGCAGCCTGCGCAAGGATTCGTTCAACAAGAAGCTTGCCACTGCGCTGACCCGCCTGGCACCGGCCGATTTCCACTTCGCGACATCGCGCATCGACGACCTCCCGCTGTACGACCAGGACGACGATGCCAACCAGGCCGATGCGGTCAAGCGCCTCAAGAGCGAAATCAGCGCCGCGCAGGGACTGCTGTTCGTCACTCCGGAATACAACCGCTCGATGCCCGGTGTGCTCAAGAACGCGCTGGACCATGCCTCGCGCCCTTACGGCACCAGCGCCTGGGACGGCAAGCCTGCCGGCGTGATCGGCGTATCGGTCGGCGCCATCGGCACCGCGCTGGCGCAGCAGCATCTGCGCAACGTGCTGGCCTATCTCAATGTGCCTACGCTGGGCCAGCCCGAAGCATTCATCCATGCCAAGGAAGGACTGTTCGAGGCGGACGGCAGCATCGGCGCGGCCAGCCGTGAATTCCTGCAGAAATGGATGAATCAGTACGCAGCCTGGGTCAAGCGGCACGCTGGCTGAGCATCGCGGCGAGGACAACGCTCCGCCCTGGCATGGCAAGGGCATGCGTTCATCTGCATGCCTCGTGCTGGGCCAATAGAAGCGGCGCGAACCAAAGGCTAGCGCCGCTTCCATCGATGCCGTTGCGAATCGGCGCGACGGGGCGGCTCAGCTGATCAAGCCTTCGTTACGCAACGTGTGGATTTCGTCGCGTACCCGCGCAGCCTCTTCGAATTCCAGATCCTGGGCGTGCTTGTACATCTGAGCCTCGAGCTTCTTGATGCGTGCAGCGATCTGCTCCGGCGACAGCAGCGAATAGTCGGCGGCAGCCTCGGCCACCTTGAGCTCGCCTTTGCCTTTGCCTTTGCCCTTGCCTGCCCTCTCGTTGGCAGCGTCCGCACGCGCGCCTTCCATGATGTCGGAAATCTTGCGCACGACGGAACGCGGCGTGATGCCGTGTTCCAGGTTGTAGGCCACCTGCTTGGCGCGGCGGCGGTCGGTTTCCTCGATCGCCGCCTTCATCGAATCGGTGATGCGGTCGGCGTAGAGAATCGCCCTGCCGCGCAAATGGCGCGCTGCGCGGCCGATGGTCTGTACCAGCGAGCGCTCGGAACGCAGGAAGCCTTCCTTGTCCGCATCAAGAATCGCCACCAGCGACACCTCGGGCATGTCCAGCCCTTCGCGCAATAGGTTGATGCCGACCAGCACGTCGAACACGCCCAGGCGCAGGTCACGGATGATTTCCACGCGCTCTACCGTCTCGATGTCCGAATGCAGGTAGCGCACGCGTATGCCGTGTTCGCCAAGGTAATCGGTCAGGTTCTCCGCCATGCGCTTGGTCAGGGTCGTCACCAGTACGCGGTCGCCCAACGCAATGCGCTTCTTGGCCTCGCCGAGCAGGTCGTCGACCTGGGTTCCGACGGGACGCACCTCGACCTGCGGATCGACCAGGCCGGTAGGCCGTACCAGCAGCTCGACCACGCTGCCCTGGGACTTTTCCAGCTCGTATTTGGCTGGCGTGGCCGACACGAAGATCGAGCGCGGCGCCCGCGCCTCCCATTCCTCGAAACGCAGCGGCCGGTTGTCCAGCGCTGACGGCAGGCGGAAGCCAAATTCGACCAGGGTTTCCTTGCGCGAGCGGTCGCCCTTGTACATGCCGCCCAGCTGCGGAATGGTCACGTGCGATTCGTCCACGACCAGCAGCGAATCCGCCGGCAGATAGTCGAACAGCGTCGGCGGCGGATCGCCGGGCAGGCTGCGCGTGAGATGGCGCGAGTAGTTCTCGATGCCCTGGCAGTAGCCGATCTCCACCAGCATCTCCAGGTCGAACTGGGTGCGCTGCTGCAGGCGCTGCGCCTCGAGCAGCTTGTTCGCCTTGTACAACTGGTCCAGGCGCTCGCGCAGTTCTTCCTTGATCGTTTCCACCGCGTGCAGCACGCTTTCCCGCGTGGTCGCGTAATGCGTCTTGGGATAGACGGTAAAGCGCGGCACCTTGCGCAATACCACGCCGGTCAGCGGATCGAAGATCGACAGGCTTTCGATATCGCCGTCGAACAACTCGATGCGCAAGGCCTCCATTTCGCTTTCCGCCGGAAACACGTCGATGACCTCGCCGCGCACGCGATAGGTACCGCGCTTGAGCTCGTAGTCGCCACGCGTGTACTGCAGTTCTGTCAGATGGCGGATCAGCTCGCGCTGGTCGGTATGCTCGCCACGCATCAGGTGCATGCGCATCTTCAGGTACTGGTCCGGATCGCCCAGGCCGTAGATGGCCGACACCGTCGCCACGATCAGCGCGTCGCTGCGCGACAGCAGTGCCTTGGTCGCCGACAGGCGCATCTGTTCGATATGGTCGTTGATCGAGGAGTCTTTCTCGATATACGTATCGCTCGACGGCACGTAGGCCTCGGGCTGGTAGTAGTCGTAATAGCTGACGAAGTATTCCACCGCGTTATGCGGGAAAAACTCCTTGAATTCGCCGTACAGCTGCGCGGCCAGGGTCTTGTTCGGCGCCAGCACCAGGGTCGGCTTCTGGATCTGCTGCACCACATTGGCAATCGTATACGTCTTGCCGGAGCCGGTGACGCCGAGCAGCGTCTGGTGCGCCAGCCCGGCCTGGAAACCGTCGATAAGACGGGCAATGGCCGCCGGCTGGTCGCCGGCTGGCTGATACGGCGACACCAGTTGGAACCGGTCGGTCATGGTTTGCTCCCGTCGAAACGCCAGTATAGGTGGGGAGTACGCGCACTGCGATCAAGCCCAGGCCGCGCTCGGAAACATCCGATTAGCGCACGCGGCAATCGCCGCTGCTGAGACAGCGCGCCACTGCCTAATCTGCCGCTCCCATCTTTCGGAGCACGCCCATGCAGCACTTTCCCGGCGCCGCGCAGCGCGGCATCAGCCTCATCGAACTGTTGTCCACCCTCGGTCTCATCGGTGTGGGCCTGGCCGTCGCCCTGCCCTGGCTGGGCGATTTCAACGCAGGTGCACAGTTGCGCGGCAGCACTCACCAATGGATGACTACGCTGGCCACAGCACGCAGCAGCGCGGTCAGCAGCGCCCAGGTCGTCGTGGCCTGCCCGGCGCAGGAAGACCATTGCCTCCGCACACCCTGGTGGCATCAGGGCTGGATACTTTTCCTGGACGGCGACCGCAACGGCGAACGCGACGCCGCCGAACCGATACTGCTGCGCGACACGGGCCAGACCGGCGTGCAGATCGCAGGCAGCAGCGGACGCCCACGCATCCGTTACCTGCCCGACGGCAGCAGCGAGGGCAGCAACGTCACGCTGACCTTCTGCAACCGCGGCGGCGCCGCCAGCGCGCGCACGATCGTCGTCAACAATGCAGGGCGCGCGCGTACCGGCAGCGCAACGGCGGCCCAGGCGGCCACCGCCTGTGCCGGCATAGGAGCCTGAGCCGCCGCCTGGCGCAGTTTCCGCAACATCTGCCGCCGCCGCGCTCCAACCCGGACAGATCTCGGAAATTTCCTAGACAACTGCCGGTGTTTTCCTGATTCGCAACCACACCAGACGGCGCAGTCTGGTGTGGCTTCGAGGACGTGGGCCCGCGGCGGGCATAAGGAAGCCCGTAACGCTGATGGGACGAATAAGCCCCATGACCGAGCAAGCCGACGGCCGGCGCGCTGCAGAGCGCCGAGGCCATTCGCGATCATGAGGAACAACCATGCAAGCCGCAGCACGCCAGACCTTGACCGACATCCGTACCATCCAACGGCTGGAATGCTATGTGCGCTGCGCCCGCGCCGAGCTCGCCAGCAATCCCGACGATGACCTGCTGCGCGAGTTCATCCGCCTCAACGAGTCGCTGATCCGCGACGAGCGCGCAAAGCTGCTGAGTACCGCTTAGCGGCCCCGACGCCAGTCGAGCGCTCGCAAGGGCGATCGACGCGTCCATGCAGCACCCGTTCTACACTGCCGGCCCGTTTATCCTCTGGCGCAACGGAATGCGAAACGGTGCCGGCAGTGATTTCTCTGCAGAAATACGCCAATCGCTCGGATAATTCGGGCGTGCCTGCCTTTCGCACCTTTGATGATGCGATCATCGTGCAGTTCGGCGGCGGCGCTGTCTGACGTTATTCGAAGGCGAGCGCCGGTTCGCGCCACCTGGCCACGCCGAAGCAACTCGCCCGCGCCAGCGCCGGTTTGGCGACATTTATCGCGCAGCATTGCGACAGCCTGGACTACGAGCGCTGAGTCGACACGGCTGACAGGCCCGCGCGCCCTACTGGTGCGAGCCGGCTTACGCAGCAGTGGCATTGACGACGGCCAACGACACCGCGGCGCCACGCCGCTCCGCGCAAACAATCCACTTTGTTCTTTTTACAAGATGCGCAATACGCAGGGGCGCACAAAGAAAACCCGGCACTAGGCCGGGTTTGATGTGTGAAACAGCATGGCAAAAAAAAATCGGGACCGACTTTTCGCTACGCTTTTTATTTGGCTCCCCGAGACGGACTCGAACCGCCGACCCAGTGATTAACAGTCACTTGCTCTACCGACTGAGCTATCGGGGAATGTGTAAGGCGCGGGATTTTGCCGATACACCCTGCCCTCGTCAAGCATTTTCAGTTCTTATGGCGTATCGGCATGCAAATCAGTCGACGATGACGCGGTAGCAAGGCTTGTAGGCGCTGCCGCCGGGCAACTTCATTCGGTGCTGCGCGACAAAACTCTGCAGCAGGCCGTCGAGTGCGCGCATGATTTCCGGTTCGCCGTGGATCTCGAACAGGCCGTGCTGTTCGATCGCACGGATGCCGTCTTCCTTGACGTTGCCAGCGACGATGCCGGAGAACGCACGGCGCAGGTCCGCAGCAAGGCGATAGGCGGGCTGGTCACGATTGAGCTTCAGGCTGGCCACGTTCTCGTGAGTGGGCTTGAACGGCAGCTGCAGGTCGATCTGGATGCGCAGCGCCCAGTTGAAGAAGAACGCGTCCTTGGTGTCCAAGCGATAGTCGCGCACCTTGTCGATGCCCTTGACCATCAGCTTGGCCACTTCGGCCGCGTCGTCCACGACGATGTGGTAGCGCTTGGCGACATCGTCGCCGAGGGTCAGTCGCAGGAAGCGGTCGATCTGCTCGAAATACGCGGCCGATTCGCGCGGGCCGGTGAAGATCAGCGGGAACGGAATGCCGGCATTGTCCGGATGTAGCAGGATGCCCAGCAGATAGAGGATTTCCTCGGCCGTGCCCACGCCGCCCGGAAACACGATGATGCCGTGACCGACGCGGACGAAGGCTTCGAGGCGCTTCTCGATGTCGGGCATTATGATGAGGTGGTTGACCGACGGATTCGGCGACTCGGCCGCGATGATGCCGGGCTCGGTGATGCCGATGTAGCGGTTGTTCTTCCGCCGCTGCTTGCCGTGGCCGATGATGGCGCCCTTCATCGGCCCCTTCATCGCGCCGGGGCCACAGCCAGTGACGATGTCGAGACTGCGCAGGCCGAGCTGGTAGCCGACCTGCTTGGTGTATTCGTATTCGCGCCGGGCGATGGAATGGCCGCCCCAGCACACCACCAGGTTGGGATCGTTATGCGGGCGCAGCACGCGCGCGTTGCGCAGGATCTCGAACACCGCGTGGGTGATGCCGGCGGAATCGTCCAGATCGAAGCCTTCGGCCTCCATCTGTGTTGCAACGTACACAATGTCACGAATTACCGCAAACAGCAGCTCGTTCACGCCGCGGATGATACGGCCGTCGACGAAGGCCTGCGCCGGCGCGTGGCTCAGCTCGATCTTGATGCCGCGGTCCTGCTGCAGCACCTGGATATCAAAATCGGGGTAGCGATCGAGCAGCGCGCGGGCGTCGTCGGTTTCCACGCCCTGGGTCAGTACCGCCAGCGCGCAGCGACGCAGCAGCGCGCGCACGCCGCGCTGGGAGGCATCGCGCAGGCGGCTGACTTCATTGCGGGAAAGTACATCGAGGCCGGCGGCGGGGGAAATGCGCGCCGATACGGTGGTGGGGCGGTTGGAGGTCTTGCTTTCTGGGCTCATGGATTTCCATCTTCTGCAGGCGATATCGCGCCGTCGCGACATCGCGGGGATCAGGGTCGGCCTAGCAGCGCGGTGGACGACAAATCCAGCGCGACCGGGGCCGAAGCAACGTGTGCGGAACACCGTGTTCCGCGCCCGACTAGGGGCTTTCGAGTCGTTTCGCCAGCATTCCGCATGCGGAAGCGTGCGTCAACTGCGGCCCGGGTGGGACATCGCACGCCGTGACCATCCGGGTGCGTCCGGAAGGTTTAACCTCAAGCTAACTCCGTCAAGCGAAATCATGCCTACTCTTTCATTTGTCACACAATGTGACAAACATACTTACCTGAAAGGATTGGTCATGACCTTACACAACACAGTCGCCCGCTTGGGCGCTTTGGCAGCTCTCGCAGTAGGCGGATCAGCATGGGCCCAACCTAGCGGACTGCCGGAACTTTGCCAGTGGTATCCAGGCGTTCCCGAGTGCAGCTGCAATATCAATCCTTACAACGTCGTATGTGGCAGCGGCGGCTGGCCTAATGTTCCAGACCTGCGTGACGGTGTTACGCCTCCAGATCCGCAACACATTTACATTCATGTGCCGAAAACATCGAACAATCCGTACTCGGCAACGTGCTGGTCGTCGTCGATTGACCGCTACAACTACGCTTATTGGGAGGTCGTCCACGGCTGGGCAGATGGCGACGAAAACCTGGGCTATTGGTGGGGGAGTAAGTGGTTCTTCGTCGTCTATTCGGACAACACCCTGAGTGAAGGATATGCGCACTCCCAAGGATTCTGGGAGTTGTACCAGGAGCCCGACATGCGAACCTGCGGCCGACCGCCTCTGCCTCACCAGCTTCCATAAATAAAAACCCCCTGGCGGCAAGGCCAGGGGGCTTCCTAGTGCGCCAGCAAACAGCGGCGCAAGTTCACTACGAGTTTCAGAACGAGTAACGCAGACCTACCTGGACCGCCCAGCGCGATTCGCCGATGTTGTCCTTGGTCACGTAGTCCTGTGCGGCACGCGGATAGCGGTAGATGTACTTGCCGGTAGCCGCATCGACGCCGCCGAACTCGGCTACGCCGAGGCGCTGGCCGCCGTTGCCGTTGAACGGCGCTTCTTCGATATGGCCCCACTTCTTGTTGAGCAGGTTGGTGAAGTTCAGGATGTCGATCCAGAGCTCGCCCTTGTTGCCCTTGAAGAAGCCCGGTACTTCCTGCGAGAAGCGCAGGTCGACCTGGTTGATCCACTTGCTGCGGGCGCTGTTGCGGCTGACGACCTGACCACGGTGGCTGTTGAGGAACTCGTTGCTCTGGATATAGTTCCAGAAGTTCGCCGCCTGGGTCGGATCGGCAATGATCACGTCGTTGGCGTCGACCGGCACATAGAACAGGTCGTTCCCCGCGTTGCCGTCGCCGTTCGCGTCATTGGAGAAAGTATAGCTGTACGGACGGCCGGTACGGCCTTCGTAGAAGCTCGACACCGTGGTGTTGTAGTCGCCGAAGAAGGCATGACGCCAGCTCAGCACCGCGGTGAAGCGCTGCTGGATTTCCGAAGCGGCCGTGGCGGCCACGTCTTCATTGGCGTTGTAGACCGCGAGCGAGTTCCAGTTCGACAGCGCGACCGAGGACGAGCCCACGTTGGTTTCGGTCGAATTGCCGTAGGAGTAGCCGACGCGACCAGCCCAGCTGTTGGAGAACGGCTTTTCCAACGACAGGGTCAGGTTGTTCGCCTTGCCTTCGTGCGTATTGCGCAGCAACACCACGTCACCGAAGTTCGGATTGCGACGCGAACGGCTGGTCTGAGCAGTATTGATATTGCCCCAATAGGCCGCGCGGCCATCGGGCAGCTTGCCAGTGGACGGACCGAGGTTGAGATAGTTGAACTGCACGCCGTCACGCACGTCCAGGTAGATGTACTCGGCCGAAGCGACCAAGCCCATCCACGGCAGTTCATGATCGAATGCGAGCGAGCTCTTCCACACAGACGGCGCGTGGAAATTCGGCGTCATCAGCGAAATGGTCTGCAGCACCGGCTGACCGACCGGACGCGGCTGGTTGTTCGGATCGGGCGAGAAATCCGTGCCGCTCGGCGAACGATAGGTCGAGAAAAGCAGGCCGTTGTTGCTGTACGAGTTCGACAGCCACACGCCCGGGCTGCCGCCCTGGAACAGACCTACGCCACCGCGCAACTGGGTCGGGCGCTCGGTATCGAAGGTGTAGTTGAAGCTGGTGCGCGGCTGCCACACCTTCAGGCCGTTGACGGTGGAGTCATTGCGGTAGTTGAACACCGGTTCGACGCTGGCGTTGTACAGCGGGAAATCGTCGGTAACGAAACGGTCAAGACGTACGCCGTACTGCACCGACAGGTTCGAGGTGACCTGCCAGGTGTCCTGGGCGAAAAAGCCCCACTGTTCCAGTGCCCAATCGGCTGCAGCATTAGCTGCATCACCACCGATCGGGGCGTTGAGCTGATAACCCACGTTGCCCGACAGGAGGCCGCCGGTATAGCCAGCCGGTAGCTGGGAATAACGACCCGCTTCGAAATCCGCGATGCTGGCGAACGCATAGTTGCCGTAGAAGTCCTGCAGGAAGAGATTGAAGGTATCGCTCTTCTTGTAGTCCAGGCCGAACTTGATGTCGTGGTCGCCAACGAACCAGTCGCCGGCCCAGAATGCGTTGACGCTCTTGACGTCCAGCGCATTGGCCTGGCGCGAACGCTCCGAGCCGAGGAACACGGTGGTGTTGGCTGCGCCATTGAGACCAGCAACCGCAATCGCCATGGCCGGCAGGTTGGAGGTGCGCAGCGACTGGTTGGTGTACTTGCTGTACGACACCGACGCTTCGGACGAGAAGTTCGCCGACCAGTCGTTGTACAGGTTCAGTGCGTAGTTCTCGAAGTCGTAGGTCTTGTCATACCACCAGGACGACAGCGAGATCTGGCCGCCGGTCAGGCGTTCCAGCACCGGCACCGAGGATTCCGTCTTGTTGTAGCGGAAGCTGGCGCGGTGATAGTCGTTGATGTTCCAGTCGAACTTGGCCAGGTACTTCTTGTCGGTCAGGTCGCCGGAAGGATTGAGCGAACCGGCATTGAAGCCCCACTTGTCGCGCGCGATGCGCACGATGTCGTCGAGCTGGGCCTGGGTGATGCCTGCTTCGTTGGTCGCGCCCGAACCGCGCACGCCGACGTCCGGCGCCACGTTGGTGCGCTCGAACTCTTCGTAGTTCAGGAAGAAGAACAGGGTGTCCTTGACTATGGGGCCGCCCAGGGTGAAGCCCTTGTTGGTCTGCTTGCCGAAGCCGGTGAACTTGGTGCCGGCTTCGTTCTCGCCGACCAGGTCCGGATCGCGGTAGGTGAAGTAGACCGAACCCTTGAATTCGTTGGTGCCGCTCTTGGTAACGGCATTGATCGACGCGCCCACGGAACGCGAATTGGTCACGTCGTAGTTGGCGGTGGAAATGTTGAATTCTTCAATCGTATCGATCGAGATCGGCTGGCTGCCGGTCTGCGACGGCAGTCCGGTGGATTCCAGGCCGAATTCGTCGTTGGTCGAGACCGCGTCGATCTTGATGTTGTTGTAGCGCGAGTTCTGGCCAACGGCGGAAATTTCGCCGCGTTCCTTGTCGGTCTGCACGATGCGCGGGTCTATGCGGACATAGTCCTGGATCGAGCGCGAGATCGACGGGAAAGCCTGGATCTGCTGGTTGCTGACGTTGGTGGACAGGCCCTTGTTGTCGGCCAGGAAGGTCGACGACAGAGCGGTGGCGGTGACTTCGACCGCTTCCAGCTGGGCCGCATCGGCGCCCAGGGTGAGATCGACGGTGGTGTCTTCGGCCAGCTTCAGATACACGTCGCTGCGCTCGGCCTTGCTCAGGCCGCTCTTTTCCGCGTCGACAACGAAGGGACCACCGACACGCAGACCGCGTGCGACGAAGCGTCCGTCGGCATCGGTGGTGACCGTCTTGGTGGTATTCGAGGGGACGTGGACGATTTCCACGGTGGCGCCGACGACCGGGGCACCGGCAGCATCGGTAATGCGGCCCGACATGGCCGCCGAAGTGTTCTGTGCAAAGCCTGGCGAGGAAGCCAGTAGCGAGGCGAGCATCAGCGGGAGGACTCTGACACGGAGTCGCTTATTCATCGTTTCACCCTTGGGTTGCGTGCAATTGTTACAGTCGTTGGTCAAACGAAAACCGCGGCGCCGATGGTCCCCACCGGCGTACGCGGCTCCGAATACCTTGATGTTCTTCTTCCCCTGGATCCTGACCCTGCGAGTCCATGCGCCGGCGGATCCGTTAACTCCAGTTTAACAGCAACAGATGACAGATTTGCAAAACCCTAGCCCGTTATTCGCTTGACGCGCTCGCTTCGGTCAGGTAGCGCGCGCGTTTGGCCGATTTGAGGCGGCTCAAGTCGAGGCGGATCAGTCCATCGACGCAACCGCCGAATTCCGGATCGACGCCGAAGGCGAGGAAGCGCACGCCGTCGGGCTCGCACAGATCGACGTACTGGCGATACAGGGTCGGGATGGATTGGTCGGACGTAGCCAGTTGCTGCTTGAGCAGGCTCAAGGCTGCCTTGGGATCTTTGCCGGCCAGCGCCGCGTCGGCCTCGCGCGCGATGGCCGGGGAAATCTGAAACGGGTTGCGCGCCGTGGCGAGCTGGTCCGGGTCGGCGAAAAAGCGGCCATGGGTATGCACGATCAGCTCGCGCACCGGCAGCGGCAGTGAGGCCGACAGGCTGACCGGGCCGAACAGATACCGCAGGTCGGGCCGCTTACGCAGGAAGGCGCCTATGCCCTGCCAGAGATAATCCAGGCTGCGCGAACCCCAATAGGCCGGCTGTATGAAGCTGCGCCCCAATTCCACGCCGTTCTGCAGGAACTCGTCGGCGGCAGGGGCGTAGTCGAACAACGAGGCCGAATACAGGCCTTGCATGCCGTGTTCGCGCAGGATGCGGGCGGATTCGCCCAGGCGATAGGCGCCGACGACGGCCAGGGCTTCGTCGTCCCACAGCACGATATGGCGGTAGTACGCGTCGAAGCGGTCGAGGTCGCGACGGTTGCCAGTGCCTTCGCCAACGCGGCGGAAAGCCAGCTCGCGCAGACGACCGATCTCGCGCATCACCGGACAGTCGGGCTGCGCGTCCAGCAGCAGGATGCGCTTGCCGTCGTTGGTCGAACCGAGGATTTCGGCGCGCTCCTTCAAGGCATTGCGCACGGCCAGCGGGGGTTCCGGGTGGGCGATCGCGGTCGAGGTGCTGAACTGGTTGGGCTGGCGCCTGGTCAGCTGGTAGACGTGCCGGCGCATGGCCTTGGCCAGCTGTTCCGGCGTGGCGCCCTCGCGCTCCAGTGCGGCAGGGGGTATCAGCTTGCCGATGGTGAAGCCGATGCGCATATGCCGCGCGCCGAACATCTCGCGCGACAGCAGCAAGGCCGACAACGGCTTGGCCAGCATCGACACGCCGTAGAACAAAGGAGAATTGTGCGCCGCGATGTGCACCGGCAGCACCGAGGCCTGGGTCTTGCGCGCCATGCGCAGGAAACCGGCCGACCAGCGTCCGTCGCGTACGCCATTGGGGCGCATGCGCGACACTTCGCCGGAAGGAAACACGATCAATGCCTGGCCTGCTTCCAGCGCGCGATAGGCTTCGCGCATGCCGCCGGCGGTAGTTGCATCGCCGCCGAAGACGTTGATCGGCAGCAACAGCGAGCGCAGGCGGGTGAGGTGCATCAGGACATCGTTGGCCAGGATGCGCACGTCGCGGCGCACGCTGCCGACCAATTGCAGCAGCGCCAACGCATCGAAGGCACCGAGGGGATGATTGGCGACGATCACCAGCGGCCCGTCGACGGGAATGTTCTCCCGGTCCGTATTGGCCACGCTGTAGCTGATGTCGAAATGTTCCAGGCCCTGCTCGACGAACTCGAAGCCGGAATACGAATCCAGCGCGGCGAGAGCCTGGTTGACCTGCTCTTCGCAGACCACTTTGCGCAGCAAGCCGACCACTGGCTGCGAGAACGTGCGCGCCACGCCTTCGGCCAGGCGCGGAAACTTCTCATACAGGCTGCGTTCGACGCTGATCACGACCATCTCCATTCAGGTTCGAGCGATGCTCGGACGCCGATGTTACAGGCGTTTGAATGGAGCCTCTATTCGGTCTTTGCCAACGGTTCAGAGCGGCGGCGCGTGCAGGTACCTGGCAATGCCGTCGAGCAGCATTTGTACGGAAAGTGCAATCAGGATCATGCCCATCAGGCGCTCCAGCGCCGTCAGCACGCTTTCGCCGAGCAGGCGATAGAGATAGGTGGCCGACCAGAGGATCAGCGCCGTCACGAACCAGGCAGCGAACAAGGCCAGCGCCCACTGCGGCAGCTTGCCGGGCTGGGTGTTGGTCAACAGCAGCAGCGCAGCCATGGCCGACGGCCCGGCGACGCCGGGAATGGCCATGGGCACGATGAACGGCTCGCCACCCTGGGTATCGCCGAAGATGCCGCCTTCCTTGGGCGGAAAGACCATCTTCACGCCGATCAGGAACAGGATGATGCCGCCGGCGATGCTGACCGACTCCTGCTTGAGCTGCAGCACCTTCAATATGTACTGGCCGCCGAGCAGGAAGGCGAACAGCACCACCAGTGCAATCAGCAGTTCGCGCAGCAGCACCAGACGCCGGCGTTCCGGCGCTACGCCCTTGAGCAGGCTCAGGAAAACCGGGATGTTGCCGAGCGGATCCATGATCAGGAACAGCAGGATGCCTGCGGACACGGTGCTCATCTGGCTATCCATTCCGACTCCTAGGTAGCGTTGTGTTTGTGGCTTTTGTGGCCGGCTGCGTGTCTCCACAACCCTGCAAAACCCTTGCGCTGCAAGGGCTCCCCCCTTTTCTCAAGGGGGTTCCAACGGCAACAGCAACAGGCAGCAGCAAACAACAGCGGGTTCTGGCATGTCCTGGACTTCCCCGTCGACCGATCAGTGCGTGGTACGCAGGTCGAGCAGTTGTCCGCGCGCTGCCTTGCCTTCGCTGCACAGCAGGTAGACCACGGCGGCGGCGAACTGGGCGGGTTCGGGGCGGTCGAGCGTGTTCTCGCCGAAATAGGCCATGCGGCGCAAGGCCGTGCGCATCGGCGGCGGCAACAGGCTGGCTATGCGCACGGTCGAATTCTCGGTTTCCTCGTGCAGCATCGCGACCAGGCCCGTCAAGGCCGCCTTGGCCACGCCATAGGCGCCCCAGAACGACTTGCGTACGCGCGCCGGATCGTCTTCGACGAACACCACGCTGGCATCAGCCGAGCGCTGCAGCAGCGGCAACACGGCCTGGGTCAGCAGGAACGGACCGTTCAGATTGACCTGCAATACGCGCATCCATTCTTCCGGCTTGAATTCGCGCAGCGGCGTCAGCCCGGCAAAATGGGCCGCCGCGTGGACCAGGCCGTCCAGGCCACCAAACTCGCGCTCCAGCGTATCGGCGAGCTGTTCGTAGTCGGCCGGCGTCGCACCTTCCAGGTTGAGCGGATAGATCGCCGGCGTTGCACCGCCCAGCGCTTCAAGCTCGTCGTAGAGTTTTTCCAGTGCCGGCACCTTGCGCCCCAGCAGCACAACGCAGGCGCCGGCTTCCGCACAGGCCAGCGCACTGGCCCGGCCAAGTCCGCCGGTGGCGCCGGTAATCAGGATGGTGCGGCCTTTGAGAGCGACGGCAGCAGGCGTCCAGTCCGCAGGCAGGGTTGCCATCACGGCTTCCGCGTCTCGCGCACAATGCGCTCCAGCTCGCCGGAGTCGTACAGTTCGAGGGTGATGTCGCAGCCACCGATCAACTCGCCGTTGATAAACAGTTGCGGAAAAGTCGGCCAGTTGGAATAGCGCGGCAGGTTGGCACGGATTTCCGGATCTTCCAGCACATTCACCGCGACATAGTCGGCATTGACCGCCTTGAGCGCCTGCACGGTACGACTGGAAAAACCGCACATGGGGAACTGCGGCGTACCCTTCATATAAAGAACGATGGGGCTGCCTTCGACGGTGGTTTTGATGCTTTCGAGAATGTCCATGGCGGAAACCTGGCAAATGGCGGCGCGACGGCGCGAGACCGGCGATTGTAGCAGCGCACGGCAGGCCCATCGGCAGGCCGCGCGCGCGCGCCGCTTGAAACGGTCGCGCATTGCCGCCATGAGCTACCTATAATCCCGGTTTCCAGCCACCAGCCCACCAGCAAGGAACAGCCCATGGCGATCGAACTCCCTCCCCTGCCCTATGCCAAGGATGCGCTCGCGCCGATCATTTCGGCCGAGACCATCGATTACCACTACGGCAAGCATCACCAGACCTACGTGACCAATCTGAACAATCAGATCAAGGGCACGGAATTCGAGAATCTTCCGCTGGAAGAGATCATCCGGAAATCGAGCGGCGGAATGTTCAACAACGCCGCGCAGATCTGGAACCACACCTTCTACTGGAACTGCCTCAAGCCCAACGGCGGCGGCGAACCCATCGGCAAGCTGGCCGACGCGATCAACGCGGCGTTCGGCTCCTTCGCCGCCTTCAAGGAACAGTTCACCAACACGGCCCTGACCACGTTCGGTTCGGGCTGGGCCTGGCTGGTACAGCGCACCGACGGCTCGGTCGCCTTGCTCAGCACCTCCAACGCCGCCACACCGCTGACCGGCTCGGACAAGGCATTGCTGACCTGCGACGTGTGGGAACACGCCTACTACATCGACTACCGCAATGCCCGCGCCAAGTACGTGGAAGCATTCTGGAATCTGGTCAATTGGGATTATGTGCAGTCGCAGATGGCGTAAGCCCTGGCGCAGCGCATGACAAAAAGCCGCTCATCGAGCGGCTTTTTTGTGCCTGCAGCCGGCGCCGAGATCAGCCGGCCAGTGCCTTGAGTACCGGCTCGGCCTGGTCCTCGCGTCCCAGCGCCCAGGCAACCCGCGCCAGGCGCTCACGCATTTCCACTACGGTAAAGGCGCACAAGGTCGCATGACCGACCTTGCGTCCGGCGCGAGGCTCCTTGCCATAGTCGTGCCAATGCGCGCGCGGCTCGGCCAGTACTGGCGCCGATTCGGGCAGGTCGCCGATCCAGTTGAACATCACATTGATCCCCAGCGACGCGGTATCGCCCAAAGGCAGGCCCAGGACGGCGCGCACATGGTTTTCGAACTGGCTGCAGGGCGCGCCTTCGATGGTCCAGTGGCCGGAATTGTGTACCCGTGGCGCCATCTCGTTGCCGAGCAGACGCCCCTCGTGCACGAACAACTCCAGCGCAAAGGTGCCGACATAGTCGATCGTCTCGGCGATACGCCGGGCCAGTGCGCAGGCTTGCTCGGCCAGGCTGTCCGAATCGGGTGCCGGCGCCAGACTCATGGAAAGAATGCCGTCGGCATGCCAGTTCTGCGTCAGCGGATAAGTGCGGAACTCGCCTTCGCGCGAACGCACGGCAATCACCGACAACTCGCGCTCGAACGGCACGAACGCTTCGACGATCAGCGGCGCATGGCCCAGCGCCGCCCAGGCCGCATCGACATCGGCCGCGCTGCGCAGGCGGAACTGGCCCTTGCCGTCGTAGCCCAGACGCCGCGTCTTGAGCACGGCCGGATAGCCGATCGTCTGCAGCGCCTGGATCAGTTCTTCCTTGCTCTCGACCGCGGCGAAAGCCGGCGTATCCAGGCCGATCTCGCGGAACAGGGTCTTCTCGGCCAGGCGGTCCTGCGCCAGCGCCAGCGCGCGCGGATTCGGATAGACCGCCGTGTGCTCGGTCAGCCAGTGCGCGGTCTCGGCTGGTACGTTCTCGAAATCGAAGGTGGCGACGTCGATGCGGCCGGCAAACTGCTCCAGCGCGGCAAAGTCGCGCCAGTCGGCCTGTTGCAGCGGCGCGACCTGGCTGGCGCAGGCGTCGGCCAGACTGTCGACGATAAGAAAACGAACGCCGAGCGGAGCGCCGGCCAGGGCCAGCATGCGGGCGAGCTGGCCGCCACCGAGAATGCCTACAGTACTCATGAGTGGCGCGGGTCCGCGTTATCCAGCACGGTCTGGGTCTGGTTGCGGCGGTACTCGGCCAGGGCCTGGCCGATGTCGGGGTGACTGGCCTGCAGCAGCGCGGCGGCGAACAAGGCCGTATTGATGGCACCCGCCTTGCCGATCGCGAACGTCGCCACGGGAATGCCGGCCGGCATCTGCACGATGGACAGCAGCGAATCCATGCCGTTGAGCGCATGCGACTGCACCGGCACGCCAAGCACCGGCACGGCGGTCTTCGCCGCAAGCATGCCGGGCAGATGTGCCGCACCGCCGGCACCCGCGATGATGGCGCGCAGACCGCGCGCCGCTGCCTGCTCGGCATAGCGAAACAGCAGATCGGGGGTACGGTGCGCCGAGACGACCTGCACTTCGTGCGGCACGCCCAGACGGGTCAAGGTGTCGGCAGCATGCTGCATCGTGTCCCAGTCCGACCGCGATCCCATCACTACGCCTATCAGAGGCTCGCTGCCGCTCGCCATGCTCATTGGTCCGCCCTGGGCAAAAACGGTATTGTAGAGGCAAATCCTTGCAGGGACGTGGGCCATGGACAAGCGCCTGTTGGACATCCTGTGTTGCCCGGTCAGCAAGGCGCCTCTGGCGCTGCTGTCGCGTCAACAGCTCGATGCCTTGAATTCTTCGATACGCAGCGGCACCGTTGAAACCGTGGCAGGCCAGAAGGTAGGCACGGCCCTTGCTGCGGGTTTGTTGACTGCCGACGCGAAAGTCATCTATCGGATCGAGGACGATATCCCCGTGATGCTGGCCGACGAAGCCATAGGCACTACCCAGCTGTCCGGCTTTCCCACCTGAATACTGCGGGGCGAAATCCATCGGTTCTGGCGACTGAGGGGTTTCCGATGCTGGCAAGGTACCGCCCAACCGCCGAGACCAACCACCCATGCGGCCTATGAGCGCTAACGACAACAATCCCAAAGTAGTCGATCTGAATCAGCGCAGCGCCGCAGCCAGCCTTGGCGAGAAGCCTGCAGAAGCACTGGCGCAGGTGCGCATTCACGCACTCAAGCGCCTGACCGCGCTGGCTACGACGCTGTTCGAGAACGCCGACGACGCCCTGTTCGATCTGGCCAGCAAGGCCGACAACAATGCCGTGCAGGCGCAGTATTTCGACGGCATGCGCGAAGTGCGCAAGAAACGCCAGCAGATCGAAGCGCGCTTCCAGGAGCAACTGGCACGGCAGTTCGTCGATTTTGCCGCCGGCCGCGGCATTGTGGCCAAGCCCGAGAACAGCAACGGCGAACTGTCGCTGTCGCTGGTCGAGAACACCGAACTGGAAGAGTCGCTGGCAGTAGCCAGCATGGTGGCGAAAACCGAGAACCGCCTGCAGCGCGTCCTGTTTGCGATCAACCAGCGCTTGTCGCATATCAGCAACCAGCGCGTGGAAGATACCAATTCGCCGGTAGGTCCGGCCGCGGTAGGCCAGGCCTTCCGTCTCGCCAGCGGCGAGCTCGAAGTCGAGCTGGCCGTGCGGCTGATCATCTACAAGCTGTTCGACCGCTACGTCATGGGCGGCCTGGACCAGTTCTACGACGAACTGAACGCGCTGCTGGTCCATGCCGGCGTGCTGCCGCAGATGCGTGCCACGGTCGCCCGCCGCCCCGGCAGCCCGGCCCCGCCGCCGAGCCGCCCCGGCGAAGCGCCACCCAGCATTCCCGGACTGGAGCAGGCAGAAGGCGCCAACAGCTACGTGCCGGTGGATGCGGTCGCCGCCGAGCTGCAGGCGAATTTGTACAGTTCGCTGCGTTCGCTGCTGGCCACGCGGCGCGGCGAAGGCAGTCCCGACGGCAGCGGTGCCAGCTACGTGCCGGCCACCTACAACCCGAACGTGATGCCGCTGAACCCGAGCGAGCTGCTGTCAGCTCTGTCTATGCTGCAGAACCAGAATTTCAGCGCGCAAAGCGCGGCCGAATCGGCCCAGGTGGCGTTGCGCGTCAAAGAGGAACTGCTGGGCCAGGCCGGCAAACTGCGCGGCGAAAACGGCGCCAATGTATCGAATGCCGATGAAGACACCATCGACCTGGTCGGCATGCTGTTCGAATACATCCTGCAGGACCGCAACCTGCCAGCACAGATGCAGGCCATGCTTGGCCGCCTGCAGATTCCCTTTCTCAAGGTCGCCCTGCTCGACAAGCATCTGTTTGCCCGCCGCACCCATCCGGCACGCGTGCTGCTGGACAGCCTGGCGCAAGCATGCGTGGGCTGGTCGGAAGAGTCCGACCGCGACCACCGCCTGTACGACAAGGTGCGCGAGATTGTCGAATCGGTACTCAAGGATTTCGAGGACGACCTCGGCATCTTCGATCGCCTGCGCGTCGATTTCGAAGCCTTTGCCGATACCAACAAGCGCCGCGCCGAGCTGGCCGAACAGCGCGCCAGCGAAGCCACCCGTGGTCGCGAAAAGCTCACCGATGCGCGTCGTACCGCGGCGCGCGAGATCACCCTGCGCATCGAAAACCGCAACATGCCGGACATGATCCGCAACTTGCTGTCGCGGCCCTGGGCGAACTATCTCGTCCTTGTGCTGCTGCGCCAGGGCGACAGTTCGGACGAATGGCGCCACGCACTGCGTTTCGCCGACGAGCTGGTCTGGAGCGTACAGCCCAAGCACAACGCGGCAGAACGCGAGCGCCTGACCGCCGTGCTGCCGCAACTGGAAAAAACCCTGCGCCATGGCCTGGCGACCGTCGCTTTCGACGAGACCGACGTGCGTCGCCTGATGCTGCAACTGAACGTGCTCTATCAGGCCTTGCTGCAGCCGGCGGCGCCGACCGCGGTCACCGAAGTGCCGATGCTGGAACTGACCGATCCGCTGCCGCCGCCCAGCCAGGACGGCGGCGATACGGTGATGAGCTCGATCGCCGAGGAAGAGCCACCTGCACTGCCGGTGGAGTCGCTGGACGAGCGCTGGGTGATTGCCGTGCGCGAGCTGAAGGTCGGCACCTGGATCGAATTCCTCGACGACCAGGGCGCCAAGGAGCGCGCCAAGCTGTCCTGGATCAGCCCGATCAGCTCGAAATACCTGTTCGTCAACCGCAAAGGCCTGAAGGTGGCGGACCGCACCCTGGTGCAGCTGGCCAGCGACCTGGCCGAGGGCCGCATCACAGTGCTGGAAGAAGTACCGCTGTTCGACCGCGCACTCGATGCGATCGTCGAGCGCCTGAAGAGCACGCACGCGGCCAAGATGGCGCCCGTCGCTGCCGCCGCACCCGCCAGCTGAAGTCCGCGCAAGGATGCACGACATGCGATTACAACCGCCGGACACGGCGCTGATCCTGGCCGATGTGCGCCGCGCCCTGGCCGAAGACCTGGGCAGCGGCGACGCCACGGCCGAACTGCTGCCGGCCGACGCCGTCGCCAGCGCGTACGTCATTTCGCGCGAAGCCGCCGTGCTATGCGGCCAGGCCTGGTTCGAGGCCTGTTTCCATGAGCTGGCAGCCGACATTGCCATCACCTGGTACGCGGCCGACGGCGATTGGCTGCAACCGAATCAGCGCTTCGTGGAAATGCGCGGCAATGCACGCGCTCTGGTCTCGGCCGAACGCTGCGCGCTGAACTTCGTGCAGACCTTGTCGGGCACGGCCACAGTCACGGCTGCCCATGCGGCCGCGCTGGCGGGTACTCGCACGCGTGTGCTGGATACGCGCAAGACCCTGCCCGGCCTGCGCCTGGCACAGAAGTACGCCGTGCGCTGCGGCGGCGGCAGCAATCACCGTATCGGCCTGTACGATGCCATCCTGATCAAGGAAAACCACATCGCCGCCGCCGGGTCGCTGGCGGCCGCCGTCGCCGCGGCACGGGCGCGCCATCCCGAGCTGCTGCTCGAAGTGGAAGTGGAGAATTTTGAAGAATTGCACCAGGCGCTGGCCGCGGGTGTCGACCGCGTGATGCTGGACGAATTCTCCGATACCGACCTTGCCCGCGCCGTTGCAGAAGTCGCCGGCCGCGCGGAAATCGAGGTTTCCGGCGGCGTCGACCTGTCGCGCCTGCGCAGCATTGCCGCCAGCGGTGTGGATTTCATTTCCGTCGGCGCACTGACCAAGCATGTGCGCGCGGTCGATCTGTCGATGCGGGTGACGCTGGGCGGGTAAGCACGGTAAATCAGCTTACACCGCATTGTCAGTGCGGGCAGCACGCGTAGTGCCGGCAGCTTGCGATGCCATTCGCTGCTGCTCGTCGCAGCTGGCGCAATCGCTCCGATGCATACGTCGTGTCGCAACCCTCACCCAGGGCGCGATGAGCGCAGCGAATTGCGCCGAAGGTTGTTGCGCGGCGACCGCCACATTGCGGTCATCGCCCGTCACATCAGCAACGACCGGCTCAGAACAAACCGGCCAGCTTCGCGACCACCACCGCGACGACGACAAAACCGATACCAATGCCGATCCACAAGCCCGCGCCAGGGCCGGATTTTTCCGGCGCTGCCGCTACCGGCGCGCTCAGGTTCGGTTTGGTCGTTTCCATGCCCGGCGACATCAGCAGGAAGCGCACCGTGTCCAGGCGCAGCTCCTCGCCCGGCTTGATCACGCCGCTGTGCACCCGTTTGTCGTTGACGAAGGTGCCGTTGGCCGAGCCCATGTCCTCGACCATGACGCCGTCAGGCAGTACCTGTACGCGGGCATGATGGCGCGAGATTTCATCGCCCGGCAGGCTGATGTCGCACTCCTGGTGCCGGCCTATGGTCATGGTGCCGACGAGGGCGTAGGTCTTGCCGAAGGTGGAGCCGGAAACGCCGCGCAGCATGAACTTGGGCAGCGCCTGGCGGATGCGCGTGCGGCCGTCGTTCTCGTCGGTTGCCGCTGGACGCGGCGGCGGCGCAGGGGTTTTTTCGGGAGCCGTGAGCACCTGGCAGCCGACCTTGGCGAACAGCAGCAGATCGCCTGCCTTGAGCGCCGTATCGGTCGTCACCTGGCGGCCGTTGAGTACGACGACGTTGCGCGGATCGGGTACGCGCACCAGCGCCTGTCCATTGCGCAGGTGCACTTCCGCGTGCCGCAGGGCGATACCGGGCGCAGCCAGGACGATAGGACATTCGGCCGCCGTGCCAATCGCGGTGATGCCTTCGCCCAGGGTTACCGGCTCATGCTCGCCGTTCGGAAAAATCAGCTTCATTCGATCCTGCCCCTTGATCGTTCGTCAGTGCCCGCTCCCATCCCGGAGCGCGCTATTCTCGACAGCTTAGGCGGCGTGTATTGCAGCGCGCAAGCGACGCAACAAACGGCTTTTGCTGCCGCGGGCGAACATTCCGCCCGGAGCAAGCCACTCGTAGCCGTATCGCTACGCGGCTCAGCCACGCAATGTGCGGTTTAATTCCCGGCCAGCCAGGGCAGGCAAAAAGCACAAGGCCGCGCCTGCCAGCATTGCCCCCCGTCGGTACGGATTCAGCGGTCCAGCTCGCGTACTACGCGCAAGCCGAGGCTGTTGAGCGCCACGTCGCCGCTCACGCTTTCGTTCGCGTCCACGCTTTCCTTTTCCGGCGGCGAAAGCCAGCTGCGGCCGCGGGCACGGCGCTCCGCCACCCATTCCCGCACATTGCCGTCAATATCGTAGAGCCCGCTGGCGCTGGCGCCGAAACGTCCTACCGGCGCTGTGCCGGCAAAACCGTCGTCGCAGGTGGCGCCGGAGCGCGAGTCGAACGCCTTGTTGAACGCGCTGTCGGCCAGATTCGCCGCTGTGCAGCTGTTGCCACGGCTCTCGCGGGCAAAACTGTCGAACTCGGCTGAGCTCATCAGACGATACGTCTTGCCGGTGCGCTGCGACAGCCAGCGCACGAATCCGCTGGCCTGCTCGAAGCTGACGCAGACTGCTGGATGCGAGTCGTCCTGGTCGATATCCGGATTCTGCCAGCCGCGCTTCTTGGAGCTGCGGAACACCGACTCGCGGTCGCGGCAGGACACTTCCTTGGTGGTCTTGCCCGCCGCCGTCCAGTAGCGGCGGAATTCGGCCCGAGTCACCTCGTAGCGGCCGGCGGCGAGCTTGGTACCGGGCAGCACGACCAGTTCCGGCCCCTGGCTGCCATCGTCGAGCTTGTCGCGGAAAACGAAACCGGCAGAGCCGATCGACGGCAATTTGCGCAGACCTTCCTGCGCGGCAACATTGCCCGGATCGAGCGCGAGCGCCTTGTCATAGGCTGCCTTGGCTTTGGCCTTGTCCCAGGCAGCCGCCGCCAGGCGCGCCTCCTCGAGCAGCGGCGTAGCCAGGTTGCTGCGGCGCTGCTTGACCTCGTCGGCAACCGGCCTGGCCTCGGGAATCAACGCGGCGATTTCCAGCGCCTTGTCGAAATTCGTCTTCATCGTAGCCAGGTCGCCACCGCCATAGGCCTTGTTGCCCAGGGCGTAGTAGGCCTTGGCCGTATCGCTGATGCCCTGCTTGGCGTTCTTGTCCTTGGCATCGATGCGCAAGGCCAGGCGGAAGCGGTCCAGCGCGTTCGCATCCGGTGGCGCGGCATAGCGCTGGGCCTTGAGATCGGCCCTGGCCAGGCGCACCAGCTTCTGCACCGGATCTTCCACCGTCGGCACGTCGGCAGGATTGGCCGGCTCGCCGTCTTCCATCAGCAGCGGTGTCGGACCACTGGGCATCGTCGCCACCGCGTCGGACACCGCGGAGGTTTCCTCGGGAAGTGTCTCGGGCGGCACAGCTGCGAGCGAATCGATGGCTGCATCGGTGCCGCTGGTTGCCGCATTGACCGGAATGCCCGTGGCTGCGGACGGCGTTTCTGGCGGCGTGGCTTCCGGCGGCGGCGCCGACACCTGTGCTACCGGCGTGGGCGGTGAGGCAGGCGGTGCAGTGGCAGCAGGCGGCGGCGTGACTGCCGCAGTCGCCTGCACCACCGGCGCCAGCGGCGCACGCGAAGTCCACCAGATATAGCCGCCCAGGCCCGCGGCACCGAGCACGCCGACCGCGACCAGGCCCAGCCAGAGCGCGCCACTGCTGCTGCGCGCCGGCGTATCCGTGTCCATTTTCTTCGCTGCTGCTACCTTGGCTGCCGCCGGCTTGGACGCCGCGGCAGGCTTGGCCGGCTCGGGCCGCGCCAATGCCACGGTTGCAGCCGGCTTGGCCGCTGCGGCCTCGGCCGGCTTGGCCACGGCTTCGCCGTTGCGGGCGGCGCGGCCGACCGAAACCGTGTCGATCGCCGCCAGCACCTGCTCGGCATTGGCATAGCGATCCTTCGGATCCTTGGCCAGACAGCGGTCGATCAGTTCCTGCCAGTGGGCCTTTTCCGGCGCCAGGCGCGGAATGGGTTCGAACACATGGGCATAGGCCACGGCAAAGCCGTCGGCGCCGTCATAGGGCGGCTTGCCGTTCAGGCCGTACCAGGCCAGTACGCCGAGGCTGTACAGGTCCGAGCGCGCGTCCAGATCGCCGCCGCGGGCCTGCTCCGGGCTCATGTAATGGCTGGTACCGACCGAGAAACCGGTGCTGGTAATGCGGGTGGACTGGCTGGCTGCCAGGGCAATGCCGAAATCGGTCAGTACCGGATTGTCGGCCGAGTCGAACAGGATATTGCCGGGCGCGACGTCGCGGTGTACGTAGCCGCGCTCGTGCGCATAGGTCAGCGCCCGCGCCACGCCGACCAGCACACGCTTGAGCTCGGCTTCGTCCAGGCCGCGCTGAACGCGTGCGATGAAGTCGCCGCCGGCCAGGTACTGCATGGAAAAATAGTGCAACTGGTTCGGCGTCACGCCGACGTCGAACACTTGCACAATGTTGGCGTGCGCCAGTGAAGCCAAAGTGCGCGCTTCCTGCAGGAAGCGCCGGGTGAACGCGGGATCCGCAGCCAGCGCCGGCGACATCACCTTCAGCGCCACCTGGCGCTCCAGCGAGGTCTGCACCGCGAGATGGACGCTGGCCATGCCGCCTTGGCCGATCTCGCGTTTGATCTGGTATCCGGGTATTTCGATCACGGCCTTCGCACTCCCCTGTGTCGGCGAAACCATCAGCGGCGCCATTGTAAGGAGTGTCGCAGCCAGTTGTGCGTCTACTGCTACGCATCGTGATTGCGCCGTCTCTGGCAGAACCGGCGACAGCAGTTGAGATTCGGCCAGGGCGTCGCCACACTGCGACGATGATCGAAGCCATGATAATGCTCGTTGTCGTCGGCACCTGCGCCATCGTCTGGCAGGACGTGCTGCGTGCACGCGACCGCGCCATCGCCGCCAGCCGCGAATTGTGCGCACGGGCCGGCGTGCAGCTGCTGGACCAGTCGGTCAGCCTGCGCCGCTTGTCGCTGGCGCGGCTGCGCGGCGGCGGCATCGGCCTGCGCCGCCAATACACGTTCGAAGTCAGCACCAACGGCAGCGACCGCCATCGTGGCAGTCTGCACTACGAAGGGCGCCGGCTCGACAACTTCAGCCTGCCGCTGCGCGCCGACGATCCGTCGCTGGCCAGTCTCACCCGCCTGAACTGAGGCCGCGCTCGCGGCCTATTTCACCACGCGCAGATGACCGCCCTTCTTGGGCGCTTCCGCATCGCTGCTGCCATTACCCGGCGGTGGCGCCTGCGGTGCGTCTTCGGCCGGGAACATCATGCCCTGGCCATTTTCCTGCGCGTAGATTGCCAGTACCGCACCTAGCGGCACTTCCACGCGCTGACTGACGCCGCCGAAGCGAGCGCTGAAATAAATCCATTCTTTACCCAGTTCCAGCCCGGCCACGGCGCGCAGCGCGATATTCAGCACCACGCGTCCGTCCTTGGCCGCCTGCGGCGGCACCGATACGCCGGGCCAGGCCGCATCGACAAGCAGATACGGCGTAAGACCGTTGTCGCTTATCCATTCGTGGATGGCGCGTACCAGGTAAGGCCGGTTGGAGGTCATGCCGGCAACGCCGGACTCTTTCTCAGTCACGCAACAATTTCTCGTCAGGGGTCAGGCTGCGGGTAAAGCCCGGATTGCGGAAAATGCGCTCGCCATACTCGGCGATGGCATGGGCCTCGCGGGGCAGGCTTACGCCCAGATACTGCAGCCGCCAGATCAGCGGTGCCAGGGCACAGTCTGCCAGGCTCAGTTCCGGATTGAGGAAAAACTTCGCCGCCTTGAACAGCGGCAGCGCACCAATCAGGGATTCACGTAGTTTTTTCCGTGCCGCCTCGGAGTTCTTGCCGCTACCGGCGCATTGCTCGACCAGCGGCAGCCAGTCACGCTCCATGCGCACGATGGCCAGGCGCAGTCGCGCCCGGGACAAAGGATCTATCGGCATCAGCGGCGGATGCGGATAGCGCTCGTCCAGGTATTCGGCCACGACTGCGGTTTCGTACAGCACCAGGTCGCGATCGACCAGGGTGGGCACGCTGTGGGTCGGGTTCAGATCGATCAGGTCTTCGGGCGGTTTGGCCGGATCGACCATTACCAGCTCGTAGCTGACGCCCTTGGCGGCCAGGATGAGTCGGATGCGATGGCAATGAACGCAATCGCGGGCCGAGTACAAGGTTAGGATCGTGCGCGAACGGGTGCTCAAGGCCATGCCTCTCCCCTGACACGGTGAGGCGACCGCTCCCGGGTCGCCTGCACCGAATCTACTACGCGTGCAGGCATTCGCCTAGACGCCAGGGGGAATGGTACGGCGGAACCCTCCGCCGTACCGGCACGATTCAGTGCACGTCCTTCCAGTATTCCTTCTTCAGCAACCAGGCCAGGAAGGTGAAGAAGGCCAGGTACAGCACGACCCAGGCGCCCATGCTCTGGCGCTTCAAGGCCGCCGGCTCGCCCACGTACTGCAGGAAGCTGGTGATGTCCTTCACGGTTTCGTGGAACTGCGCTTCGCTCTGGGTGCCAGGCGTCACCAGCTTCAGGCCTTCGATATGCGCTTCGCCACCTTCCTTGGCATGGCCCATCTCGGCGTGCTGTATGCCCTGCATTTCCCACAGCACGTTGGGCATGGAAGCACCCGGGAAACGCTTGTTGTTCCAGCCCAGCGGACGCGAGTGGTCGACGTAGAACGACTTGAGATAGTCGGCAATCCAGTCCGGCCCCTTGGAGCGGGCTTCCAGCGACAAGTCCGGCGGCGCCTTGCCGAACCAGGCGGCCGCATCGGCCTCGGGCATGGCAGAAACCACGGTGTCGCCGATCTTCGCGTTGGTGAAGGCGGCGAAATTCTGCACCACCTCGTCCTCGGACAGGCCCAGGTCGTCAGCGATGCGCGAATAGCGCATGAACTGCAGCGAGTGGCAGCCGACGCAATAGTTGAAGAACAGCTTGGCGCCGCGCTGTACCGACGCGATGTTGTCCGCGCGCGTACCGATCGCCGGCGGTGCGTTACCTTCGCTGCTGGCCAGAACCGGCGACGCAGCGGTCAACGCAACGGCCAGCGTGAGACCCAGCTTGGTCATGGCGTGCTTAATCATGCATCGTCACCCGTTCCGGAACCGGCTTGGTCGCGTCAGCCTTGGACCACAGCGGCATCGTGATAAAGAAAGCGAAATAGATAAAAGTCAGCACGCGGCCGATGATCGTCTCGACCGGGTCGGTACCCGGGCCGGCGCCGATCTTGCCCAGCCAGAGGAACGACAGGGCGAACAGGCCAAGCAGCACCTTCGACAGCCAGCCACGGTAGCGGTACGACTTGACCGGGCTGCGGTCCAGCCAGGGCACGAAGAACAGCACGGCGATCGCACCGAACATGGTCAGCACGCCGAGCAGCTTGTCCGGCACCACGCGCAACATGGCGTAGTAGGGCGTGTAGTACCACACCGGCTTGATGTGCTCGGGAGTGACCAGCTTGTTCGCCGCGACGAAGTTGTCGTGTTCGAGGAACCAGCCGCTGACGGTCGGCTCGAAGAACAGGACGAAGGCGCAGATGGTCAGGAAGAAGCCGACGCCGAACAGATCCTTCACGGTGTAGTACGGATGGAAGCCGATGCCGTCCAGCGGCTTGCCGCTGGCGTCCTTGTGCTTCTTGATATCGACACCGTCGGGGTTGTTGGAACCCACCTCGTGCAACGCGGCCAGGTGCAATACCACCAGCAGCAGCAGCACCAGCGGCAACGCGATCACGTGCAGGGCGAAGAAGCGATTCAGTGTCGCATCGGCCGGCAGGTAGTCGCCCATTATCCACTCGACCAGCGAGTCGCCGATCATGGGAATCGCGCCGAACAGCGAGATGATCACCTTGGCGCCCCAGAACGACATCTGGCCCCAGGGCAATACATAGCCCATGAAGGCTTCGGCCATCAGCACCAGGTAGATCAGCATGCCGAGCAGCCAGACCAGCTCGCGCGGCTTCTGCGCCGAGCCGTACAGCAGGCCGCGGAACATGTGCAGATAGACCACGATGAAGAATGCCGATGCGCCGGTGGAATGCATGTAGCGCACCAGCCAGCCCCATTCCACATCGCGCATGATGGTCAGTTCGACCGAGGCGAAGGCCTGGGAAATGCCCGGCGCGAATTCCGCGGCGCTGGGCTTGAAGTGCATGGTCAGGAAGATGCCGGTAAGGATCTGGTTGACCAGCACCACCAGGGCGAGAGAGCCGAAGTAGTACCAGATGTTGAAATTCTTCGGCGCCCAGTATTCCGACATGTGCTTGCGGTACATCGGACCGAAAGCCTTGGCGCGGTAGTTGAACCAGTCCTGCAAGCCGGCCACGGCCGTATTGATACGGGTCGACAGCATCACGCGGCTCCTTCCGGCTTCACGCCGATGACCAGGGTGTGGTCATCCACGAAGTGATAGTCGGGCACCTTCAGGTTGGTCGGCGCGGGCACGCCATCGAACACGCGGCCGGCCATGTCGAAGCGCGACTTGTGGCAGGGGCAGAAGAAGCCGCCTTTCCACTCCGCATCGAAAGGCTCGGGCTTGATCTCGCCATGGAACTTCGGCGAGCAGCCTAGGTGGGTGCACACGCCGATCATGACCAGCCACTCTTCCTTGATCGAGCGGTAGCCGTTCTGGGCGTACTTGGGCTGCTGGTCTTCGTTCTTGGAATCCGGATCGCGCAGGCGCGAATTCAGCGAAGGCAGTTGCTTAATCTGATCGGGCGAGCGGCGGATGATCCACACCGGCTGGCCGCGCCATTCGGTGATGACCATCTGGCCGGTTTCGATCTTGCTGATGTCCTGGGTCACCGGTGCGCCGGCGGATCTCGCCTTCGCACTGGGCAGCCAGGTCTTGATGAATGGCACTGCCGCTGCCAAGGCCCCTGCAGCGCCGACGACTGCTGTCGTAGCCGTGAGGAACCGACGGCGGCCATGATTGACGCCTTCGTTCGCCATCCGGATCTCCGGTTTCAATACTGAGAATACGTTCAGGGGATTCGTCGCGCCCGGCTTTATCGGCGGCGACGCGGGACCGATACGAACGCGAAATGCCTTTCGCGCCGACCGTCACTGCGTGCCGCTGAAGACAAAGCCTGCTCGCCGGCATAGCCGGCCAACGTGACGGCTGGCCCCAAAAATCGTGTTAGTTTAGCGACTGAACCGGCAGCGCACAATCAAACCTGCCGCCCGCTCCGGCACGTTGCAGCTAGCCCGTGCCCCCCATGGACAGGTCATGAAACCAGCGTTTCGCGCGCTAGCCTTCGTGCTGCAATTCGCCACCCTTGGCCTGGCGATCGCCTTCATCGTCACGCGCCTGTGGCCCGAGATTCCCGCCCGTCTGCGCGGCGGTGCCGAGACCGCCGGCAGCAGCGTGAATGCCAGCGCCGCAGCCATGCCGCAGGCGCCGGTGGCGGCAGCCGGCAATCTCGGCACCGGCCCGGTTTCCTACGCCGACGCGGTCGCGCACGCCGCACCGGCCGTGGTGAACATCTATGCCAACAAAGTGATCGCTTCGCAGCGCCGGCTGGTCCAGGTCGACCCGCTGACCCAGCGCATGCTCGGTGGCATCAGCGTAGGACCACCGGCCTACCGGCGCGAGCAAAGCCTGGGCTCGGGCGTCATCGTCAGCCCCGACGGCTATGTGCTGACCAACAACCATGTCATCGCCCGCTCCAACGATATTCAGGTGCTGCTCTACGATGGCCGTATTGCCACGGCACGCCTGGTCGGCGGCGATGAGGACACCGACCTGGCCGTGCTCAAGATCGATGCGACCGACCTGCCCAGCATGAAGCTGGACGAGGCGCCGGCCGTGAACGTCGGCGACGTGGTGCTGGCAATCGGCAACCCGATCGGCCTGGGCAAGACCGTGACCATGGGCATTGCCAGCGCCATCGACCGCCAGCTCGACCAGTGGGCCTACGAAGATTTCATCCAGACCGACGCCGCGATCAATTCGGGCAACTCCGGCGGAGCCTTGGTCAATGCCCGTGGCGAACTGGTCGGCATCAATACCGCCAACGTGCCGCAGCGGCAGATTGCCGAAGGCATCGGTTTCGCGATTCCGGTCGCCACGGCCAAGGGTGTGCTGGACCAGATCGTCGAGCACGGCATGGTGGTGCGCGGCTGGCTGGGCGTGGAATACGGCCGCATGCCGATTCCAGCCGGCACCACCCTGGCTACCGCGGTGCGCGGCGCCCAGGTACTCGGCGTCTATCCGCAAAGCCCGGCCGACAAGGCCGGCCTGCAGGTCGGCGACGTACTGCTGAGCTTCAACGGCGAGGAAATCGACGACGCGCTGGAATTGCGCAAGCGCGAAGCCGCCGCGGCGCCGGGCAGCAAGGCCCATGTCAGCGGCCTGCGCGCCGGCATCGCCTTCGAAGCCGACGTCACCCTGGTACAGCGTCCGGTACTCAATCGCATCCAGATTCCGACCGGCTGAACCCGCCGCCTGCGACAAAAGACCGCAGCGGCACTGTTCAGTTGGACTGGCGGTAGCGATCTCGCAGAGTCGACACGCGCGAAACATAGACCTGGGTTTCGTCGAACGGCGGCACGCCGCCGTACTTGCTCACATTGGCCGGACCGGCGTTGTACGCGGCCATGGCCAGGCGCTCGTCACCTTGGAAGCTCTTCAGCTGCTGCGCCAGGTACTGCGCACCGCCGCGGATGTTCTGCGTGGCATCGAACGCGTTCTCCACGCCCAGGTCGTCGGCCGTGCCCGGCATCAGCTGCATCAGTCCTTGCGCGCCCTTTTTCGACAAGGCATTCGGGTTGAAGGCCGACTCCGCATGCACCACAGCGCGCAGCAGCGCCTCGTCGACGCCGAACTCCAGCGCCGCCGCGGCTATTTCCGCGCGGTAGGCCTCGCGATTGAGCTTGGTCAGGGAGAAGTTGACCGTCGAGCGTACGTCGCAGGCGAAACAGGTGGCCATGTAGGTAAACAGCACCTGATAGCTCTTTCCGGCCGGCCGTATATTCGTATACTCGGTAATGCCGTTGCGTTTGTTGATCTTGTATACCGCGCCGCGCAGCACCTTGGGCGACTCGGACCTGGCAACCGCGGGCGCCGGTGCCGGCGTGCCGGCGGCGGCGGCTTCGGCGGCGCCGGGCTGGCTGTCGTTGTACTGCCACTGGCCCGGCTGCGGCGCAGCCTTGGCCGATTCCACCGAGAACGTCGGCTTGCTGATATCCGGCGCGGTATCCGCGGTAACCGGCTTGGCCTTGGTTTCCTGGTAGCTCGCCACCTGCACGCAATTGGCATAGCCGGCCGGCTTGTTGGTATAGGCCAGTTCGCCCTTGGCACCGCTGCAGCGGTAGAGGCCGCCGGCAAAGGCCGGTGCGCCCAGGGTCGCAAGGACCGGGGCGACCAGCCAGCAAATGTGGCGATGGCGCGCGTTCGACTTCATGTAATCCCCAACTCTTGGGTGCAAGTTTCTGACAGGAAAAGCGAAATTCCAAGACCGCCGTGGTACGGGTTCGTTCCCGGACCGCTGGCGAGGCCGACAAAACGCGCGTAAACTACCGAGTCCATTCGCTTTTTTGGTTCCCGCCCATGGCCGGCAAGCTGTTCATCAAGACCCATGGTTGCCAGATGAACGAGTACGACTCGTCCAAGATGGCCGATGTTCTGGGCGCGGCCCACGGTCTGGAGCTGACCCAGAACGAAGCCGAAGCCGATGTCATCCTGATCAACACCTGCTCCATCCGCGAGAAAGCGCAGGAAAAAGTGTTCTCCCAGCTCGGCCGCTGGCGCGAGCTGAAAAAAGCCAACAGCAACGTCGTGATCGGCGTCGGCGGCTGCGTCGCCTCGCAGGAAGGCGAAGCCATCGTCAAGCGCGCGCCCTACGTCGACCTGGTATTCGGCCCGCAGACCCTGCACCGCCTGCCGGAAATGATCGACGCCAAGCGCCGCACCGGCAAGGCGCAGGTCGACATTTCCTTTCCCGAGATCGAGAAGTTCGACAAGCTGCCCGAACCGCGCGCCGACGGCCCCAGCGCCTTCGTCTCCATCATGGAAGGCTGCTCCAAGTACTGCACCTTCTGCGTCGTGCCGTATACCCGCGGCGATGAAGTCAGCCGCCCGTTCGACGACGTGATCGCCGAAGTCGCTTCCCTGGCCGACCAGGGCGTGCGCGAAGTGAACCTGCTCGGCCAGAACGTCAACGCCTATCGCGGTCCGCTGCACGACGGCGGCGTCGCCGACCTGGCCCTGCTGATCCATGCCATCGCCCAGCTCGACGGCATCGGCCGCATCCGCTTCACCACGTCGCATCCGCTGGAGTTTTCCGATTCCCTGGTCGAGGCCTATGCCAGCGTGCCCAAGCTGGCCAACTACCTGCACCTGCCGGTACAGGCTGGCTCCGACCGCGTGCTTGCGGCGATGAAGCGCGGCTATACCGCGCTGGAATTCAAGCAGAAGATCCGCAAGCTGCGCGCGGTAAGACCGGACATTTCCATTTCTTCCGATTTTATCGTCGGCTTCCCGGGCGAAACCGACGCCGATTTCGACAAAACCATGAAACTGATCGAAGACGTGGGCTTCGACCAGAGCTACAGCTTCATTTTTTCCAAGCGTCCGGGCACGCCGGCGGCCAACCTCGACGACGACACCAGCGCCGAGGTCAAGCACGCGCGCCTGGTACGCCTGCAGAACGCCGTCACCGAAAACTCCAACCGCATCAGCCAGGCCATGGTCGGCACGCGCCAGACCGTGCTGGTCGAAGGCCCCAGCCGCAAGAACCCGAACGAAATGACAGGCCGTACCGAAAACATGCGCTACGTGAATTTCCCCGGCGATGCGCGCATGACCGGGCAGTTCGTCGACGTGATCATCACCGAGGCGATGACCAACTCGCTGCGTGGTCGCGTTGCGCTGGATGCCTGAGGCACGACTCTCCGGCGCCGTGCAGAACTGATCCCTGCATTCAGCGCTGCGCACCACAGGCCGCCGCAACGCGCCCTGCCGCTGCCGCAAGCAGGGCCCGATCGCGCGGCAGCGCGGGTTGTAGTGTTGCCAGCCGCTGTGCGGCAGAAGCGAGATTCGTCTTTGCCGCCGCGCAATCGCCGCGCTGCGCAGCAAGGTCGGCCAGCAGCCAGTCGCGCATCAGCGCGTCCTTGCCGGCGACGGGCGTCTGGTCCAGCACCTGTGTTGCCGCCGCCAGCGTGGCCTGGGCCGCCGCGACATTGCCCTGCAACAGCAGCAGATAGCTGTTCTGCAGATCGAACACGGCCCGTTCGCGATGGCCGGCGGGAAATTCCGCGTAGTAAACCACCTGCGCCGCGGCCAGGTGCGGTTGCGCCGCCGCGGCATCGGACTGCGCCAGCAGGGTTTCGGCCAGCAGCAGTTCCGCCTCGGCCCGACGCATGGCCGAGAACGCCTGCGGCGCCGCCTCGATCTGTGCCAATGCCTGCAGCAACGAGCTGCGCGCGCGATCGAGCTCGAACACGCGCAGGGCAGTCCAGCCGCGCTGGCGCCAATAGTTCTCCACCGCGCCCGGACGCAGGTTGCCGGCCTGCGCCAGCAATGCGTCGCCGCGCGCGAACAACCGGCTGGCCTGCTCGAACTCGCCCAGCTTGCCCAGCGAGCCGGCAACGCCGCCGAGCGCATCGACCGCAACGGCGACATCGACATCGGCGGCGAGTGCCGCGATACGCTCGGCGGTCGCACGCAGGCCGTCGCGAAACGCCGGTTCGTCCTGTACCGCCGCCAGCAGCTTGTAGGTGCCCAGCTTGCCGGCCGCCGTGGCGCTGTTATCGCGCTCCAGCTGCACCGCCGCGGCGCGCAGCACCTGTTCGGCTTCGTGCGGCTTGCCCAGGTTGATCAGGCCGTGCCCGATCTCGCTCAACGCACGCTGCAACAGCGCCGGGTCGTCGGCACGCTCGCGCTGCAGCGTCTCTGCCGCGGTACGCAGGAACTCGCTGGCATGCGGATCGCGCCCGGCGTAGTACTGCGGATTGGCGGCACCGAGCACGCCGAGCATCGCCTCCAGATGCGCCCGGGCGATGCGCGCCTGTTCTGCCGCGGCACGGGCCTGGCGCAAGGCCACTACCGCTCCTGCGCCCAGCGCCAGCATCGTCGCCGCCGCTACGATCAGCGGCCAGCGATAGCGCGCGAGCAATTGCCGCGTCTGTTCGCGCGCGCCACCGATGCCGCTGCGCAGCGGACGCTGCGCCAGCCAGTCGTCGAGGTCGTCCGCCAGCGCTGCCGCGCCGGCGTAGCGCAACGCCGGTGGCTTGGCCAGCGCTTTCTGCACAATGCGCTCCAGCCCGCCGCCGAGGCGGTGGCGCTGCCGCGGCGCGTAGTCCACCTTGCACACCTGCAGCAGGCTGCGCGGCGGCTCGCGCATGATGGCCGAAGCCCAGTCGCCGCTGCCGGCATCGGCGGCGGCATACGGCGAACAGCCACTGACCAGCTCGAACAGCAGCAGGCCCAGCGCATACACGTCGGTGGCCGTAGTCGTGCGTTCGCCGGCGATCTGTTCCGGTGCGGCATAGCGCGTCGTCATCGCGCGCAGCCCGGTGCGCGTCTGCTCGTCGCTGCTGTCGTCGAGCAGCTTGGCAATGCCGAAGTCGAGCAGCTTGGGCTCGCCGTCGCTGCCGACCAGAATGTTCGCCGGCTTGATATCGCGATGCACAACCAGGTTGCGCTGCGCATAAGCCACCGCCGCCGCCACGCGCGCGACCAGTGCCACGCGCGCATCCAGCCCCAGCTGGTGCTGCCGCGCGTACACCGCGATGGTTGCGCCAGCCACATAGTCCATCGCCAGCCAGGGCTGGCCGGCCGGCGTGAAACCGCCGTCGAGCAGGCGCGCGATATTCGGATGATCCAGCCGCGCGAGAATCTGCCGCTCACGCAGGAAGCGCCGCGTCAACTGGCGCGACAGCCCGCCGTGGCGCACCAGCTTCAGCGCAACGCGCTGTTCGAACCCGCCGTCGACACGCTCAGCCAGGTAGACCTCGCCCATGCCGCCGCTGCCAAGCAACTGCTGCAGACGGTAAGGCCCGATCTGCACCGGCGGCGCTGCGCCGCCTGATTCCGGTGCCTGCAGATCGGTTTCCGCCAGATTCACCAGCAATCCGCGCACCGCTTCGTGCAGTTCGCGATCCTGCGTGGCGAGATGGGCCAGATGCGTCTCGCGCGCGTCCGGCGCCAGCTCGATCAGGGCATGAAAAGCGTCGCGCAGCGTGCGGAAGTCGGCGGCGTTCATGGCGGCATGGATGTCGGCTGGCAGTCCCGGTGGCTTACGTCGAATCCGCTGCCGGACTGACAGCGGTGTGATTTCACTCGCCCAGTTGCTGGCGCAACCAGGCGCGTGCCATGGCCCAGTCGCGATACACGGTGCGCTCGTCGACGCCCAGCAGCACGGCGACCTCGCTGACTTCGAGACCGACGAAATAGCGCAGTTCGACGATCTCGGCCATGCGCGGGTCCAGCCCGGCCAGCGCATCGAGTGCCTGGTCCAGTGCCGGCAGGTCGGTGTTCTGTTCGATCGGCAAGGCCATCGCCTCGATGAAATCCGCGCGCTGCCACTGCCCGCCACCGCGCTTGTCGCGCTGCTGGGCGCGGATGCGGTCGATAAGAATCTGGCGCATCAGCTTGGCCGCCGTTGTATACAAATGCTTGCGATTGCCGATATCCAGGCTGCCGGCGCCAAGCAGGCGCACGAATACATCGTTGATCAGCGCAGTAGGCTGCAGGGTTTCATGGCCGCGGTTGCTGCGCAGCTCGTGGGCGGCGATGCGGCGCAGCTCGTCATACACCAGCGGCAACAGCGAATCCAGCGAGGCAGCATCGCCCTGCTGCCACTGCAGCAACAGCTGCGTCACCTCGGCCTCGTGCTCGGCCATCGTACTGCCCCCGGGTACTGCGTCTCCCGGCAGGAGTTTAGCAGCCCGGCCCTGGCCAGCCGGTGCGGCAATCGGCGCAGGCAGTGTGCACGAATCGACGCTTCGGCCTGCCGTGTCAGTCCTGGGCGGCAACGGCGTAAGCCCTGGCAGATCAGCCGCCGCCGGCAGTGCGCGGCGCGACCGCCCACCCGTTCGCCATCAGGAGCAGCACCAATGTCACCGATCCACCGCCTTGCCACCGCCTTTGCACTGGCCTGCGCCGCCAGCGGCAGCCACGCCGCCGAGTGGTTCGTCTCCACCAGCGGCAGCGACAGCAGCGGTACCGGCGCCATCGGCCAGCCGTTCCGCACCGTCACCCATGTGGTCGACCCCGCCAACGACATCGTGCAACCCGGCGATACGATCACCCTGCGCGGCCCAGTCGGGAACAATGTATACAACGAAACCGAAGTGCGCCTGCGCATTCCGCTCACCCTGCGCAGCCAGCCCGGCGAATGGGCACATATCGCCTGCCCCATCAATGTGCCGGATACGGTGTGCATCCAGATCGACCCGGATGCATCGGGCAGCCGCCTGTCGCGCCTGGAAATCAGCGGAGGCTTCTATTACGCCGTGTTCCTGCAGACCGACTGGTATTCCGACGGCGGCGAAACCGGCACCGGCGCTTCCAGCATCGTGATCGAAGATTCCAGGCTGCACGGCAGCGGCCGCGACGTAATCAAGATCACGCCCAAGTGCAACAACGTCACCATCCGCCGCAACGAGATCTACAACTCCGGCGCCAGCTATCCACCGGGCACGCCGCCGGAAGAAAAGAACGCGGAGGGCATCGACAACGTCAACGGCGCCGACATGCTGGTCGAGGACAACTACATCCACGATACCGCCACCACCGGCGTGTATTTCAAGGGTGGCGCCAGCAACGCCATCGTGCAGCGCAACCGCATCGAGAACGCCGGCGAGGCCGGCATCCTGGTCGGTTTCGATACCAGCCCCGAATTCTTCGACCTTGCCGCCAACCCGAATTACTACGAAGCCATCGGCGGTATCGTGCGCAACAACATCGTGCGCAATACCAACTACGCCGGCATCGGCCTGTACGCATCGCTGAATGCGGTCGTCGCCAACAACACTATCGTCAATACCGCGCTTTCCGGCCATGCCGCGCTGTACTACGGCGTCACCCTGCAAGACTTCGAGCCCCAGGCCGGACGTCCGCCCAACAGCAATCCGCTGGTGCGCAACAACCTGGTCATCCAGAACGGCCGCGATTGCATGGGTATCCGCTATTCACAGGATCTGGGCGGACTGAGCGGCCTCACCGGCAATCCCGGCACCAATCACAACGCGTTCTTCAACACTGCCGGCGCCTGCAATTTCTTCGACCGGCGGCCCGGCAGCCCGCTCGACGACGGCGGCACGCTGGCGCAATGGCGTGCCGCGCTGTCCAGCGATGCGCAGAGCTTCGAAGCCGCGCTGAGCCTCAGCGCCGACGGCCATCTTCCCGCCGCCAGCCCGGCCATCGATGCAGGCCAGACGCTGGCCCAGGTCAGCGACGATTTCGACAGACAGCTGCGCAGCGGTGCCAATGACATCGGTGCCGATGAACGCGCGGGCGATGCTATTTTTGCCAATGGATTTCAATGACCCTGCCATAGGTCATGGGGACGTTTGCGGGCATTTGCCCAACGCATGAATGCGCCCACAACCGTTCAGCAATCGCACCCCCAATCGTTCAGCTCGATTCTTCGATAGTCGCGCAGCCTTGAGCGGGAGCGCGCCCCGCCATGGTTTTTTTCCCACTATCCACAAAGCAGGAAAACGCGATGAATACGAAATTCGTGGCCACGCTGGTATTGGCCTTGGCGGGCAGCACTGTCTTTTCGTCGGCAGTCAGGGCCGACGGCTTCTTTATCGACGGACGCGCCGGACGCTCCAGTTTCGACAGCGGCAACGACACGGCGCTGGGCATCAACGGCGGCTATCGCTGGGGCGCGTTCGGCCTGGAAGGCGGCTATACCGACCAAGGCAAATCCGATCCGGGCCGCAACGGCAGCAGCGGGCAGCACGACGGAATCGGCCTGAAGGGCTGGACCGCCGGCGTCAACGGTCATTTCAACCTTACGCCCAACTGGTATCTGTCCGCCCGCGGCGGTCTGTTCCACTGGAAGGCCGACATGGACCTGGCCGGCAGCAGCCGCAGCGCACAGTTCAATGGAAACAG
The DNA here is from genome assembly GCF_004363655.1 of Tahibacter aquaticus. Lineage (GTDB taxonomy): Bacteria > Pseudomonadota > Gammaproteobacteria > Xanthomonadales > Rhodanobacteraceae > Tahibacter > Tahibacter aquaticus. Next base: position 192,885 of record NZ_SNZH01000007.1, on the reverse strand, counting down.
CTGGTACGGCGGTGTCGGCGCCGGCTACGACTTCAGCGAACGCTTCGGCGTAGGCATCAACTACGACATCTATCGCGCGCGCAAAGGCGACATGAATTTCGACGCCAAGACGGTCAGCGTGAGTACCGAGTACCGCTTCTGACCAGGCTGCCACCTGCGATGCCGCCGGCGATTGTGCCGGCCGGCATCGCTTTCTCATTCCAATCCATCGGCAAAAATGCGCAGCGGCAATCCGCCGCCCTGTGTCGTTTCGCAGCCGCCCTGGGCGTCGTATTCCAGTGCACCCACATCGGGCAGGCCGTCATTGCGCCGATTGGCGCAGAAATCGTCGGCGACCAGCGGCGCGGCCACGCCGAGATTGACCAGGCTGGCGCCATTGACCAGGCGGAAATCCGCCGACGCCGGCGCCTGGAACCAGGCAGCAAAATTCGCCATCGATACATTGCTCAGATTTCCCGCATTCGTGCTGCTGCCGCCGTTGCGCAGATTGATGCCGGCACTGCTGAGGTTATTGCGCACATCTGCCGTGGAAGCGGCGAAACGCACGTCGATGCCGCTGGTCGCGTACAAAGTGTTGTGCTGGATGCGCGAATTGGCCGCACTGTTGAGATAGATACCGACATCGTTGCAGGACAGAATCACATTGTTGCGCATGATGCCGTTCTGGTGCTCGGGTATGCAGATACCGTCTTCGCAGATCGAATTCGGCCCGGTACCGCCACCACCGAAGGACAGGCCCAGGCGCGTGCCGCCGCTGAACTGCTGGCTGCAGCGCACCAGATTGCGTTCGAACACGCCGTCGCGGGAATTGCCCTTGAGAAAGGCCGCATAGCTGACGCCGTCGCCGCCGAGCTTCTGGTAGTCGCGGATGGTATTGCCGCGCAGCAACCAGCGCCGGCCGCCGACCACATCGATCTTGGTCACCGGATTGGCGGTATTGCGTGCCCGCGTGTCGTAGAACAGGTTGTTCTCGATCACCACGTCGTCGGGATAGACATACACACCGCCCGACGACACGCCGTTGCTTTTGATCTGGGCATTGAAATCGCGCAACAGGTTGTCGCGCAGCTGCAGGAATTCCGCGTTGCCGAAAACGTGGAAGGCATGTTCGCAATTGGCATCGGTAGCGCAGGTTCCTTCCACATCCAGGCCTTCGAAGCGCCAGTATGCGCCGCTGACCTTGAAGCCCTCGACCAGCCCCGTGCCGAAACGCAGCAGCACGCTGCGCGGCGTGGCTGCCCGCACGCGGATCGGCGCCGCTGCCGTACCGCTGGCGAGGCAATTGAGATTGGTATCGACGGTATAGGTGCCCGCAGCGAGCACAATATCGTCGCCAGGCGCCGCATTCTGCAGCGCTGCGCGCAGGCCAGCCACATCGCCGACCGGCACCAGCCCCGCCCCGGCCGGCACTCCGGCCAGCAAGCCCAGTGCCGCCATCGTCGTCATCAGGATTCGCCGCATTGCCCTGCCTCGCCGCCATCGTCCCCCGCAGGACTCAGGCCGCGATTGTGTCCTGTCGCATCGCCGCCTGCCGTGACCGGCGCACGCTGCGCGGCGCGTGTCAGCTGCCGCGGCGGGCGAGCGTAAGTCCAGACAGTCGCACTCTGCGGAAACCTGCCGATGAAACCTTGCGCCCTGCCGCATCCCGCCCTTTCCTGCCTGTTGCTGCCGATGCTCGCCCTGGGCAGTGCCATCCCCGCGACAGCAGCCACGTTTGTCGTCGATACCGGAGTGGACACTGCACTGAGCAACTGCGTTGCCGGCCTGCCCGATGACTGCTCCTTGCGCGGTGCGATGCAACGCGCCAACAGCAACGCCGGCGAAGACCGCATCGAATTTGCCATTCCCAGCAACGATCCCAGCTACCAGAGCGCCAGCGATCATTGGCGTATTGCCGTCGGCACGACCTCGCTGCCACCGATCGAGAACGCCGTCGTGATCGACGGTTACAGCCAGCCCGGCGCGCTGGAAAACACCTTGTCGCCCGGGCAAGGTGGGCTGGATACCCTGCTGCGCATCGAACTGGTGCCGGGCACGGCGTCCGCCCCGCAACAGAACGGCCTGGAACTTTCGCTCAACTTCCCGGGCCAGGCCGCCAGCACGTTCCGTGGTCTCGCCATCAATCGTTTCATGCGGCAGATTCAGCTCAGCGGCAGCGCTGCGCACCGCGTCGAAGGCTGCTTTCTCGGCACCGACATCGGCGGCAGCGTCGCCGCCGTGCCGGGCAATACCGGCCGCGGCTACGGCATCTATGCCCTGGGCTCCGGCGCCTATGTCATCGGCGGCACGCTGCCGGCGGCGCGCAACCTGATCAGCGGCATGCTCGGCGGCATCGTGCTGCAATCGTCGAGCAACGGCCTCTCCGTCCAGGGCAACCTGATCGGCACCGACGCCAGCGGAACACTGCCGCTGGGCCATAGCAATTTCGCCGCGATCTATTCCTCCGCCAGCGTGACCAATGCGCTGATCGGCGGCGGCTCCGCGGCAGCGCGCAACGTGATCTCCGCCAACCCCTTCGGCGCCATCGTCTTCAGTGGCGGCAGCAACGGCGCATTCAGCGGCACGCGCATCGAAGGCAATTTCATCGGCAGCGATGCCAGCGGCACACAGGCGCTGGGCAACGGCGCGGCATCCAGCCCGCAGCCGGCCCTGCAGATCTTCGGCAGCGGCGATTGCGCCATCGGTATCGGCGGCGACAGCACGGACGCCGCCAATCTGATTGCCTACAACGCCGGGCCCGGTCTTGCCGTCATCGGCTGCAGCCGTGTCAGTGCCGGCGGCAATCGTTTCGTCGGCAACCGCGGACTGGCTGTCGACCTGGCCGGCAACAGCGGCAGCCTGCCCGACGGACCGACACCCAACGATGCCGGCGATGCCGACGAAGGCAGCAATCGCCTGCAGAACAAACCGGTGATCGAGCAGGTGGTCTATGCCGATGCCGGCGCAACGATCCATCTGACCTATCGCGTCGACACCGCCGCCGCGAATGCCAGCTGGCCGCTGCGCATCGACCTGGCCCGCGGCCTTGCTGCCGGCAGCGCGCTCGACAGCTACAGCCAGGCCCAGGCGCAGACCAGCAAGACCATCACCTTCCCCGCTGCGTCGCTACAGGGCTTGCCACTGATGCTGCTGGCCACCGACGCCGACGGCAACAGCAGCGAATTTTCCAGCGACCGCCTGTTCGGCGACGGCTTCGGCGCCTGAACATGTCGTCTGTGCGTAGCTGGCAAGCGGCGGAGGCAGGCGCTACGCTGCCGCCCCTATGCCCCATTCCCATCGCGATTTCACGCTAGAGCCCGACCAGACCGACCGTCTCGCCAATCTGGCCGGCCCTTTCAACGAACACCTGCGCCAGATCGAACTGCGCCTGGGCGTGACCGTGGACAACCGCGGCAACGTCTTTCGCGTCAGCGGCGAAACACGCCACGCGGAACTGGCACGGCGCCTGCTGCAGGAATTCTACGCGCTGACCGAGAGCGAAGTACTCGACGCGCAGCGCATCAACCTGCTGCTGCAGGATTCCAGCATTGCCGCGCTGGACGAGGAAGCCGCCGCCGGCGCGCAGGAAATCACGATACGGGTCAAGCGCGGCACCATCCGCGGCCGCGGGCCGAACCAGCAGCGCTACCTGCATGCGGTGGCCACGCACGACATCAACTTCGGCATAGGCCCGGCCGGCACCGGCAAGACCTATCTCGCCGTGGCCAGTGCGGTCGACGCGCTGGAAGACAACCGCGTTCAGCGCATCATCCTGGTGCGCCCGGCGGTGGAAGCCGGCGAGAAGCTCGGCTTCCTGCCCGGCGACCTGACCCAGAAGGTCGACCCCTACCTGCGTCCGCTCTACGACGCGCTGTACGAGATGCTCGGCTTCGACAAGGTGGCCAAGCTGATCGAGCGCAACGTGATCGAGATTGCGCCGCTGGCCTATATGCGCGGACGTACTCTGAACGACTCTTTCGTCATCCTGGACGAAGCGCAGAATTCCACCGTGGAACAGATGAAAATGTTCCTTACCCGCATAGGCTACGGATCAGTCGCAGTGGTCACCGGCGACATCACCCAGGTCGACCTGCCCAAGCAGGTGCGCTCGGGCCTGCGCGATGCGATCGACGTGCTGCGCGACGTATCCGGCATCAGCTTCACCTTCTTCAGTGCCAACGACGTCGTGCGCCATCCGCTGGTGCAGAAGATCGTGCGCGCCTACGAAAAACACGACGCGGCACAGAACGGAGCCAAGGCATGAAACGCATCCTGCTCACCGCGTTGCTTGCCCTGGCTGGCACCGCCCAGGCACAGACCCTGGCCAGCCCCGAGAGCCTGGAATTCCATCCACGCAGCGGCCGCCTGCTGATCGCCAATACCAACAGCAGCCAGATTCTCGCGCGCAGTGCGGCCGGCACGCTCAGCGTTTTCACCGCAGTGAGCTCGCCCTATGGCATCGAGCTGCTGCGCGGCACCCTGTTCGTGCTGAGTTCCGGCAAGGTGATGGGCTACGACATCGACAGCGCCCAGCAGGTGATGAACCTCAGCATCCCCGGAGCGAGCTTTCTCAACGGCATCACCTCCAACGGCGTCGACACGCTGTACATCACCGATTTCAGCGCCAAGAAGCTGCTCAAAGTGAATGTTGCCGACCTGGCCAATCCGGTGCAGACGCCGCTGCAGACACTGACCCTGACGCCCAACGGCGTAGTCTTCGATGCCGCCGCCAACCGGCTGCTGATTGGCACCTGGTCGGCCGCACGCGTGCTCAGCTACGACATTGCAGCGAATACCGCACCGACGACGCTGATCCAGCCCAGCGGCTATTCGAATATCGACGGCATCGCGCTGGACTGCGAAGGACGCATCCATATCACTGCCTGGAGCTGCCCCGGCGGCGGTGGCTGCCTGCGCCGCTTCGATCCGCCGTTCACGCTCGCATCCACACCCGTCAGCCTGGGCCCGGCACTGACCGCGCCGGCCGACATCGACTTCGGCGCACGCAGCGGCGACCTGGCCATACCCGAGACCAGCGCCAATCGCATCACCCTGGTGCCGGCCGGCTGCGCCGCCAGCCTGTTCGCCGACGATTTCGAACGCTGATGCCGGTGCAGGTACATGTCAGCCGCGCTGCCGGACTTTCCGCCCGCGGCATTCCCCGCGCCGACAGTTTCCGCAACTGGGCCCAGACCGCGCTGCAGGCGGTACGGCGGCGGCGCGCCAGCGAGCTGTCCGTATACATTGTCGATAGTGCAGAAGGGCGCGAACTGAACCGGCACTACCGCAGCCGCGACTACGCCACCAACGTATTGTCTTTCCCGGCCGAGCTGCCGCCCGGCGTGCGCCTGCCCCTGCTCGGCGACCTCATCCTCTGCGCGCCGGTCGTCGCTCGCGAAGCAGCCGAACAGCACAAGCCGCTGCGCCATCACTACGCGCACATGACCATACATGGCGTGCTGCATCTGCTCGGCTATGACCATCTTGTCGATGCCGAGGCCGAACGCATGGAGGCTTTGGAGCGCAGGGCGCTGGCACAGCTGGGAATCGCGGATCCCTACGAAACCGCATAACGGTGCGATCACGACAGCGAGACCGCAGGTTTGGGCAAGCCGCAGGCGCCCCCAACGTCGCTGGTGTATCCACAACAAAAACCCCGTGCCGAAGGAATCTCGCTGCGTGCGGAAAATGCCCTTCGGCATCGGTTCTCCGATGGTGCGGCACCTCGATGTCGGGGCGCGCCTGCGGCTTTCCCCAACCTACGAACTCAACATTCGCTTCTACGATTTCACGTCGGGCAGCGGCGCAACGCTGCGTGCCAGGCCGGTGTGGCGCACATCCTTGCCGCGCACCAGGTAGATCACCTGTTCGCAGATGTTCTTGCAGCGATCGCCGATGCGTTCCAGCGCGCGCGCGCTCCACAGCAGTTCCAGCGCGGCGGGCACGCGTTCGGATTCGCGCTGCATCAGGTCCACCAGCAGGCGCGTTAGCTCCTTGTACAGCACATCCACTTCGCGGTCGCGGCGCAGGCGTTCCAGCGCGCGGGTTTCGTCCATGCGTGCAAAAGTATCCAAGGTGCCGCGCAACTGGTCGCGCACCAGGTTGCCCATCTGGATCAGCTTGACCAGGTAGTGTTCGGCCAGCTCCGCCGCACCGAGCTTTTCGGCGATGCGGGCGATGCGCTCGGCTTCGTCGCCGATGCGCTCCAGGTTGGCCACCATGCGCACCACCGCCAGCACCAGGCGCAGATCCGACGCCGCCGGCTGGCGCCGTGCCAGGATCTGCGTGCAGCGCGCATCGATTTCCAGCTCGGCCGCATTGACCTCGTCTTCCCGCGCCATCACCTGTGCCACCTGGCGCAGGTCGCGCGCGGCTAGCGCTTCCAGCGCCGTGGCCAGCTGTGCCTCGACCAGTCCGCCCATGGCCAGCACCTGGCGCGTCAGCGCGGCCAGTTCGCTGTTGAACTGCTGGGAAATATGCTGGCCTAGATGCAAGCGATCCATAGGTATCGTCGTGTCCGTGGGGCGTAAGCAGGCTAGCGTAGGTCTGGCCCGATGACACCGTGTTTACATTGAGAAAAATCTAGTCTGAGAATACCAGCGAAAAAAACAGAAAGACGGCCCAGGCAAGGAATTTCACTGCCCTCCGTGCTACTCCTCGTCCCGCGCCAGCTTGCCGGTAATGTAGTCTTCCGTGCCGCGCAGGCGCGGGTTGGTGAAAATGCGGTCGGTAGTATCGAATTCGAGCAGCCGGCCAGCCTGCATATACGCCGTGTAGTCGGCCACGCGCGCCGCCTGCTGCATATTGTGGGTCACCAGCAGTACGCTGTAGCGCTCGCGCAGGGCCACCACCAGTTCCTCGAAGCGCAGGGTGGAGATCGGGTCCAGCATCGAGGCTGGCTCGTCCATCAGCAATACCTGCGGCTCCACCGCCAGCGCGCGCGCGATCACCAGGCGCTGCTGCTGGCCGGCCGACAGGCGCAGCGCGCTTTCGCCCAGGCGGTCGCGCACTTCCTCCCACAGGCCGGCGGCGCGCAGTGCCGCCTCGACGCGGTCTTCCAGCTCCAGGCGCGCACGCAGGCCCGCCAGGCGCAGGCCGAAGGCCACGTTTTCGCTGACCGACTGGGGAAACGGGTTGGGTTTCTGGAACACCATGCCGACGCGGCGGCGCAGCTCCGGCAAGGACAGCTCCGCCGCATACGCATCGGCACCGAATACGCGCACGTCGCCGACGATGCGGCAGTCGGCAATCTCGTCGTTGAGCCGGTTGAAACAGCGCAGCAGGCTGGACTTGCCGCAGCCGGAAGGGCCGATCAGCGCAGTGACGCGACGGCAGGGCACGGCCAGGTCTACCGCATCCAGCGCGCGGCGCGAGCCGTAGTCCAGGCTCAAGCCGCGCGCCTGCAAGGCCAGCTCCTGGCCGTCAAGCAAGCCGCCGGGCATGGCGGCCACAGGTGCCGGCGCACTCATGCGGACAACTCGCGGCTGCGCTCGCGCAAGCGGTTGCGCACGACGATGGCCGAGGCGTTCAGGCCTATTACCACCAGCAACAGCAGCAGCGCCGTCGCATGCGCCTGGGCCAGGTCGCGCGGCCCGTCGCTGCCGGTCAGCGCCAGGTCGTACACGCCATGCCCCAGGTGCATGAATTGCTGCGATAAATGCAAATACGGAAATTCTCCATTAAGCGGCAACGCCGGCGCGTACTTGACCGCGCCCACCAGCATCAGCGGCGCCACTTCGCCGGCCGCCCGCGCCACGGCCAGAATCAGCGCTGTCAGCAGGGCCGGCCGCGCCACCGGCAACACCACGCGCCAGAGCATTTCCGCCCGCGTCGCGCCCAGGGCCAGTGCCGCCTGGCGCAGTCCCGGCGGCACGCGCGCCAGGCCCTCCTCCACCGAAATCACCACCACCGGCAAGGTCAGCAGGGCCAGGGTCAACGCCGACCAGAGCAAACCACCCCTGCCCCAGTGCGGCACCGGCGCTGTCGTACCACTGAGCAAGACATCGAGGCTGCCGCCGATACCGTGCACGAACAGCACCAGGCCGAACAGGCCGTAGATCACCGACGGCACGCTGGCCAGGTTGGCGATGGCGGCGCGCAGGCCGCGTGCCAGTTGGTCGTTGCCGGCGTACTCGTGCAGCCACAGCGCCACCAGCACGCCCAGCGGCATCACCAGCACGCTCATCAGCATCACCAGAACGACGGTACCGAGCAGCGCAGCGAACAGCCCGCTGCCGCCGGTGCCGCCGGCAAAACCCAGCGCCCGCTGCAGCCCTGTGCCCAGGCGCTGCCAGCCGCTCAGCGCGTTGACCGCCACGACTTCCACCAGATCGGCCCCGCGCACCGGAACTTCGCCGTCCGCCCCCGGCAGTACCAGCCGCTGCTGCGGATCTAGACCGCGCCAGGACTGCTCGCTGCCGCGCAGCAGGATTTCGCGCCCGTCGGCCAGGCGCAGGTTCAAGGCATCCGCCGGAAAGGACAAGTGCACAAGGGAAGAACGCAGCACGCGCCGGTAGGCATCGCCACGACGCTGCCACTCGCTGCCGCGCACAATCAGCACCTGTTCGTCCTGCGCCAGCACGCTGGCGAGCAGGCTGTGTTCGCCGGCATCGTCGCGCCACTGCAGCAGTGCGACCGGCGCGGGCGCAAACGCCTGCCAGGACTGCGCCAGCAACACCCAGAGCAAGGCCGCCAGCGCGAGCAGGCTGGTGCTCACGGCGGCAGCCGCCAGCCAGAGGCCAAGATCCCGGCGCTGCACCGGCCTGGAAGCATTACTCGCCATCGCCGCTAGCTTCCGGCCAGGCGCTGGCGCAGGCGTGCACGCACGCCCTCGGCCAGGGCATTCAGCAACAGGCACAGGCCGAACAGCAACAGCGCCGAGAACAGCAGCTGGCCGTAATGCACACTGCCGCGAACCGCATCGGGCGCTTCCAGGGCAAGGTTCGCCGCGACCGAACGCAAACCGCTCAGCGGCGACACCTGCAACAACGGCGTGTTGCCACTGGCCATCAGCACGATCATGGTTTCGCCCAGGGCGCGGCTGAAACCCAGCAATACTGCCGCAGCAATGCCCGGCGCAGCGACCGGCAGCACCAGCCGCCACAAGGCCTGCCAGCGCGTCGCCCCGAGCGCCTGCGCGCCGGTAGCGAGATCGGCCGGTACGGCGAACAAGGCGTCCTCGGCCAGAGTGAATATCACCGGCATGGTGGCCAGGCCCAGCATCAGGCCGATGACCAGGCCATTCCAGGGCGAGGCCGGCTGCAACTGGGCAGCGAAGGACGCAAACAGCGGCGCCTGACCCAGCCCCAGGGCCAACGGCACCAGCAAGGCCGCCAGCGGCAGCAGCAGCCCGATTTCGCGGCCGCGCCAGAAGCGTTGCCAGCCTGCCGGCGCCAGCCGCTGCCATAGCCAGCCCGCGGCCAGTGCCAGCAGCGGCAGCAAGGCCAACAACAGCACCAGGCCCAGTACACGCTGCGCCAGCCAGGGCGCCAGTATCAAGGCAGCGATCAGCCCCAGCACCACCGCGGGCACCGCCTCGAACAGTTCGAACACCGGCTTGAGCAGGCCGCGCAGCCCTGGCGTGGCAAAGCGCGCGCACCAGATCGCCGCGCCCAGTCCCAGCGGCAAGGCCACCAGCATGGCGTACAGCGCCGCCTTGAAACTGCCGGCCAGCAAGGGCAGCAAGGCTTCGCGCCAGGCATCGTCGATACGGGCGTTGAATAGCAGAAACAGCGGCAAGGCCAGCAGCAACAGGGCCAGCAACAGGCTGAGCCCACGCAGGCCGCGTCCCAGCCAACGCTCACGCCACTGCCGCCGCGCGGCGCGTGCGGCAAATCGGGCAGTGAGCGAGTGAGGCGGGAAAGATGCAGCCGGAACGGACATTTGGACCAAGCTAGGCGGTGATTGTGACAGTCATATTACATAGCCCGGCCATGGCCGTACGCTGTCACGGCGACGTCACGCCAGCGCAACCGGCGCGCAATCGCCCCGCCGCAGCATGGACCAAACCTGAGGATGCCAGCCGGCTGTGGCGACACGGCAGAACGCTGATGCGTCCGGAGTCCGCGCCGTGCGCATCGCCATCGTCACCGAAACCTATCCGCCCGAAATCAACGGCGTCGCGCTGACGGTGCAGTCGTTGGCCCAGGGCCTGCACGGCCGCGGCCACCAGGTGCAGCTGATCCGCCCGCGCCAGCCAGCGGCCGACGCCGATGCAGCCCTGGTCGACGACGACGTACAAGTCACCGGCGCCGCACTGCCGCGCTACCCGGGCCTGCGCTTCGGCCTGCCGGCGCGGCGCCGCCTGGAATCGCTGTGGAAAGCGCAGCGCCCCGATGCCATCTACGTCGCCACCGAAGGGCCGCTGGGCCATTCCGCCCTGCGCGCGGCAAACCGGCTGGGCATTGCCGCCAGTACCGGCTTTCATACCCGCTTCGACGACTTTGCCCGCCACTACGGCGTGGGTTTTCTCACACCGCTGGTGTTCGCCTGGCTGCGCCATTTCCACGGCCGTTCCGCCGCGACGCTGGTGCCGACGCAGGAACTGGCCGATTTCCTCGGCAAGAACGGCTTCAATCATGTGCGCCTGCTGCGCCGCGCGGTCGATACCCAGCTGTTCGATCCGGCCCGGCGCGATGCCGCGCTACGCGCCCGCTGGGGCCTGACCGACGACGAACTGGCCGTGGTCTACGTCGGCCGCATTGCGCCGGAGAAAAACCTCGCCCTGAACGTGCGCGCCTTCCGCGCGCTGCAGCAGCACTGTCCGGCGGCACGCTATATCTGGATTGGCGACGGCCCGGCCCGGGCCGAACTGGCGCGGCAGAATCCCGACTTCATCTTCGCCGGCACGCTGCGCGGCGAAGAACTGGCGCGGCATTTCGCCAGCTGCGATTTATTCCTGTTTGCCTCGCTCAGCGAGACCTTCGGCAACGTCACCCTGGAAGCCATGGCCAGTGGCGTGGCCACGCTCGCCTTCGACTACGGCGCGGCGCGCGAACACATCGTCGACGGCGGCAACGGCCGCCGCATCGCCTGCAGCAACGGCGAGGCCTTTGTCGAAGCTGCTGTGCAATTCGCCCGCGATCCCGCACTGCGCCACCGCCTTGCTGCCGCTGGCCGCGATGCGATGCGCGGCCTGAGTCCCCAATCCGTCACCGACCACTTTGCCGAACTGCTGGCGAACCTGAGGAGCCGCGCATGAACGCGATCGAACGCTGGAACCGCCTGGAAGTCCGCAGCGGCGAATGGCGCGTCTGCCTTGCCGCCAATCGCTGGGGCACACGCCGCACCATCGCGCGCTTTTTCTGTGCGGTCAGCCGCGCCGGCGACGGTGTGTTCTGGTACAGCCTGATGGCCGTACTGGCCCTGTTCGGCGGCAGCCGCGGCGCCCAGGCGGCGCTGCACATGGCCGTCGTCGGCATTGTCGCCCTGCTGCTCTACCGCAATCTGAAAAAACGCACCTGCCGGCCACGCCCGTTCCGCGCCCACCACGGCATCGTGGCGCATATTCCACCCTTGGACGAATACAGTTTTCCGTCCGGACATACCTTGCACGCGGTGAGCTTCAGCCTTGTCGCAATCGCCTATTTCCCGATGCTGGCTGTGCTGCTGCTGCCGTTCACGCTGCTCGTCGCCGCGTCACGCGTGATCCTCGGTCTGCACTTTCCCAGCGATGTAGTGGCCGCTGCCGTGATTGGCAGCGGCCTGGCTTCTGTTTCGTTGTGGGTGGTGCCCGGAGTTACGCTGCTGCCGGGCTAGACACTGCCCGGTTCGACCGCGGCCCCACTGCAATGCGCACCTGCTTGCGCCGGCTCGGATCGAATTCCAGCGCCGCGAAAGCGATCTCGCCGCGATACCCGGCGACGATTTCGGCATTGTGGTTTTCGTAGATCGACATCGCCGCCGCTGTATCGAAGCCGGCATAGTAGAGCTTGAACACGGACGGGTATTCATCCCGCTCCGGATCAAAGCGGCAATCGAGAATCCAGAAACCGGCAGCGTCCTGCGTCAACAGTAGACGCGGAACATCCCAAAAGCCGCGGTAGGCCATATAGGCAGCCAGATACCGGCCTCATAGGTCATCAAGCGATTCATCTGCATGCCCGGTCCACTTTCGCCAGTGTTGAACATGTCCTGTGCCGTTGCTACTCGTGTGCCGTTACTACGCATGGCCACGACACAGGGTGGCCAGAATAGCCACCAGACCTCGCCGGTGAAAATGGCGGGTTGTCATCGCACGATTGCCGCCGCAAGCCCAGGCCGCAGCTGCCCTTCCCAATCGACGGCATTGGCAACTTGGCCGTCTCTGCGTACTTCGTCCAAGGCATCCGCAGCGATATCGGCAACGAGCCAGGCGTCGCCGGGCGACGCCCGCGCCACGACGCCGTCGTCGGGCAGGCCGCGATCGCTGGGCGCATAGATCGCCGCGCTGCCGGTATTCGTATCCAGCGCCGGGCTCCAGGCCGCCTCGCCAGCCGTGACGGCCTGTACGACATGGACCTGGTTTTCCAGTGCGCGCGCCTGGCAGCCCACGCGTACGCGCGTTGCACCAGCTGGCGTGTCGGTACAGCTGGGCACCAGCAGCAGGCGTGCGCCGGATTCGTACTGGCGCCGCGCAAAGAGGGGAAATTCGGCGTCGTAGCAGATATTCACGCCGATGCGGCCGAGCGTCGTATCGAATACCTGCAAGACATCGCCGCCTTCGATCACGCCACTGGCGCGTTCGAAGCCGGTCAGCAGCAGCTTGTCCTGGAACCACTGGCGCCCGTCGGGCGCATACAGTATCGAGCGATTGCGATAGCGGCCGTTTGGCTGGCGCAGCAGGAAACTGCCGGCCAGCACATGCAATCCGCACTCGCGCGCCATAGCGCCGAACAACGCGTTCCACGCCGGAAAGAAAGCCTGCAGCGCCGCCAGCGAACGCACGAAATCGCCGCGTACCTCGGCATCAAATACCGCAGCCAGTTCCAGCGACAGGTATTCGGGTAGCACCGCCAATACCGCACCGCGCTGCGCCGCGGCGCTCAATTCATCCTGCAGACGCTGGGCAAATACATCGAAATGCGCAGGCTCGCCGACCGGCCATTGCGCGCTGGCGATGCGCATCGTCACTCCTCGTCCAACGGGCGCAGCCAGAAGCGCAGATCGTGCAAGCTGGTCTGCTCGTGCCCGATTTCCTGCCATTCCAGCCGGCAGAACATGTCGTCCTGGCGGCGATAGCCGCGCTTGCACCAGAACGCATCGTTGTCGCGATGGCGTGGCGGGCGGCGCGGATCGTCGGCGCTGCGCTCCACCGCGCAGAAGGCGGTCAGCGCAAAGCCGCCGAGTTCGCGCGCCCGTGCCTCGCGCGCATCGAAGAACGCGTGGCCCAGGCGCCGGCCGCGATAGGCCGGCAGCAGCACGGATTCGCCGAAATAGAACACCGTGTCCAGCGTCATGCCGCGCTGCAGGAACGGCTGCTGGAATGCCGCCGTTTCGTCGGCCAGGGGAATTGCCGTGGAAGCGCCGACGACGGCGTCGCCGTCGAAGGCCAGCACGAACAGGCTGCGCGGCGAATGTGCATAAGTGGACAGATAGCGTGCTTCGTATTCCGCGCTGCCCTGGTAACAATACGGCCAGTCGCGGAATACGTCGATGCGCAATGCAGCCACCGCCGCCAGGTGCGGCGTCACCGCCGTACCCGACAGGCATTCGATGCGCGTCACCTCAGGCACTCTTGCTCTTGGCGATCCACTCGTCAACAACGCGTTCGAGCAGCACCAGCGGCAGCGAGCCCTGCTTGAGAATGACATTATGGAACTGGCGAATATCGAACTTGTCGCCGAGTTCTTTCTTGGCTTTCTCGCGCAGCTCCAGGATCTTGAGCATGCCGACCTTGTAGCCCAGAGCCTGGCCGGGCATGACGAAATAGCGCTCGATCTCAGCCACCACATCGGTCTCGACCATGCCGGTATTGGCCAGCATGTATTCGACCGCCTGCTCGCGCGTCCACTTCTTGGAATGGATGCCGGTATCCACCACCAGGCGCACCGCGCGCATCATTTCGTCGCGCAGGCGGCCGAGGTTGTCCAGCGGATCGTTCTCGAAGCCCAGTTCCCAGGCCAGCCGCTCGGTATACAGCGCCCAGCCTTCCGCATAGGCAGTGAACGGCAGTATGCGGCGGAAGAACGGCACGCCCTTGAGTTCCTGCTGGATGGCAATCTGGAAATGATGGCCGGGAATTGCCTCATGATAGGCCAGCGTGCGCATGGTGAACTTTGGCATTTCTGCCACATTGCGCAAATTGGCATAGAACACGCCAGGCCGCGAACCGTCGAAGGCGCCTGGCTGGTAGTAAGCGCCCGGCGCGGTGGCCTGGGAGAACTCCGGCACCGCCTCCACTTTCACGCCCAGCTTGGGCCGGATGTCGAAGGCCGGGCCGAGCTTGCCGTCGATGTCGTCGATGATGGCCTGGAAGCGTGCCAGCAGCTCCTTCTTGCCTTCCGGCGTGTTCGGGAAGAGCTGGTCCGGGCTGGCGGTGAGCGTGCGTACACGGTCGCCGATCGAACCTTCGGTCATGCCGCGTTCGCGCAGGATAGCATCCATCTCGCCGCTGACGCGGGCCACTTCGGCCAGGCCGATCTGGTGGATCTGGTCGGCGCTCATCTCGGTGGTGGTGTGGTTGCGCACGCACCAGGCGTAGTAGGCGTCGCCGTCGGGCAGATGCCAGGCACCGTAGTTGCCGTCGGCCTTCGCGCGCAGGGCTTCCTCGTGCGCAATCAGTTTCTTGTACGACGGGTAGACGCTGTCGTTGATCGCCTTCTCCACCTCGGCCAGCAGGCCGTCGCGGGTGGACTGGTTCATGCTGTCGGCAGGAATCTTGTCCAGCTTGTCCTTGAACGTGACGTACAAGATGTTTTCCTTGGCCGGCACGCCGGTGAACCCCTGCATCTGGGTAATCACCTTGTCCACGGTAAAGCGCGGCGGCACGATGCCCTTGCCCTCGTAAAGGCGCAGGCTTTCCAGGGTCTGGTCGAACTTGAGCGGGAACTTGTTCAAGCGCTTGACGTAGTCCTTGGCCTCGCCCTCGCTCGCCACCGGATGCTGCTGCGCCATGAAATCGGGCAGGCTGCTCTGGATGCCGAACATCTGGTTGACGGGGAAGCCGTAGCCGCGGAACTTGTCGCCTTCCACCTGGACGCGCAGGAAATATTCCATCACGTCGTAGGACAGCTTGCCTGCATCATCCAGGCCGCTGCGGTGGTAGGTCAGCAGCATGTCGTGGCTGTCCTTGACCAGCTGGAACTGGCGTTCGTCCTCGGCCGGCGACGCGTCGCCCAGGTCATCGCTGTAGAAATCCAGCCACGGCGGCACGATGCGCATGCTCGACAGCATTTCCGGACTGGCCACCGCGAACTTGGCGAATACACGGCCGTAGAACCAGTTCAGACTGACCGGTTTGAAGTACCAGAAATTAGCGAACAGCAGTCCAATGACCGCGACCAGAACCAAAAACAGGCTGAACAGCCATTTCAACAGGCGTTTCATGGTTTCCCCAGGGGCAAGGTGATAGCAACGTGAACAGACTTTCGCATGTTGCACGCCGGAAGTAGGTGCCGGAAGTCATAGCGGTGGGTACGATCGGGCGGTTTCGCGCAGAACCCGCGCGGGTGCGCCCGTATACTGCATCGCCGTTCGTCGTGCGAAGGAGAGCCCATGAACTACCGGCATGCCTATCATGCGGGCAATTTCGCCGATGTACTCAAACACAGCGTACTGGTCGGGCTGATCGAGGCGCTGAAGCAGAAGCAGACGCCGTTCTGCTATTTCGACAGCCACGCCGGGCGCGGCCGCTACGACCTGCATGGCGAGGAAGCCCTCAAGACGCGCGAATTCTCCGACGGTGTGATGCGCCTGCTCGATGCCTCGCGCCTGCCGGCGGCATTGCATGTCTACCTGAACCTGGTGCGGGCCTTGAACGGCAACCGCGGCGGCCACGACATTTCCGTCTATCCCGGCTCGCCCCTGCTGGCCAGCCTGCTGCTGCGCGACGGCGACCGCGCCCAGCTGTGCGAACTGCAGCCGGAAGAAGCCGGTCATCTGCGCAGCCTTTTCCGCGGCGATGCGCGCGTCGCCGTGCACGAACGCGACGGCTACGAAGCGCTGAAAAGCCTGCTGCCTCCGAAGGAAAAGCGCGGCCTGGTACTGATCGATCCACCATTCGAGGCCCAGGACGGCGAGTTCCGCCTGATCGAAGCCGCCCTGAAGCAGGCCCAGGCGCGCTGGCCCACCGGCATCTACGCCATCTGGTATCCGATCAAACTGCGCCAGCAGTTGGCCGGTTTCCATCGCTGGCTCAAGGGCAGCGGCTTCGGCAAGGTACTGCTGGCCGAACTGCTGGTACACCCGGACAACTCCGCCCTGCGCCTGAACGGCAGTGGCATGGCCATCGTCAATCCGCCCTGGAAGTTCGACCGCCAGCTGGAGGAACTGCTGCCCGTGCTGAGCCAGCACCTGGCCCAGGGCCGCTTCGGCCAGCACACGGTGGAGTGGCTGGTCCAGGAATAGCCTGGCCTGCCGCCCGCGCCGTGCGGCTGAACCTCGGCCGTCCGGCACAGGTCTGCAGCTGGCCCATCGCGCCTATAATCGCCGCCCCACCGCGAGGTTCCCCATGTCCAAGACGATGAAAGCCCTGGTCAAGCGCGAAGCGGCCAAGGGCATCTGGATGGAAGAAGTGCCGATGCCCGAGATCGGCCCCAACGATGTGCTGGTGAAGCTGGAAAAGACCGCAATCTGCGGCACCGACCTGCATATCTACAAATGGGACGAGTGGTCCCAGCGCACCATCAAGCCCGGCCTGGTCATCGGCCACGAATTCGTCGGCCGCATCGTCGACATGGGCGCCGGCGTACGCGGCTACCAGATCGGCCAGCGCGTTTCCGCCGAAGGCCATATCGTCTGCGGCCACTGCCGCAACTGCCGCGCCGGACGCCAGCACCTGTGTCCGAACACCGTCGGCATCGGCGTCAACCGGCCCGGTGCGTTTGCCGAATACATCGCCATGCCGGCTTCCAACCTCTGGCCGATTCCCGACCAGATTCCGTCCGAGCTGGCGGCCTTCTTCGACCCCTACGGCAATGCCGCGCACTGCGCGCTGGAATTCGACCTGATCGGCGAAGACGTGCTGATCACCGGCGCCGGCCCTATCGGCATCATCGCCGCGGGCATCTGCAAGCACGTCGGTGCACGCAATGTTGTGGTTACCGACGTCAACGACTACCGCCTCAAGCTGGCCGCGGAAATGGGCGCCACGCGCGTGGTCAACGTGGCCAAGCAGTCGCTAAAGGACGTGGTCAAGGAACTGCATATCGAAGGCTTCGACGTCGGCCTGGAAATGAGCGGCAACCAGCAGGCCTTCGGCGACATGCTCGAATGCATGTACCACGGCGGCAAGATCGCCCTGCTCGGCATCATGCCCAAGGGCGCCGGCATCGACTGGGACAAGGTCATTTTCAAGGGCCTGGTGCTGCACGGCATGTACGGCCGGCGCATGTACGAGACCTGGTACAAGATGACGCAGATGGTGCTCAGCGGCTTCCCGCTGGCCAAGGTGCTGACCCACCAGATCCATATCGACGACTTCCAGAAAGGCTTCGACCTGATGGAACAGGGCAATTGCGGCAAGGTCGTCTGCAGCTGGAACTGACTGCGACGGCGCCACGCTGCCGCCGCCTGGCATGAATCCGTACCTGCCCGCTGCCGCATCGCCGCAGCCCCGTGCATGCAAAGCCCAGGCGCTGAGCCTGGGCTTGTTGCTTTGCCTGGTCTCTACCGCGCGTGCCGACGGCGACGAGCCGTTCGAAGACGAGCCGCGCCTGGACGCCGCCGCGATCGTGCAGCCGGCGCTGCTGTCGGCGCCGAATGCGACGGTAGCGCCCGAGGCGCGCGTACATGGCTACATGGCGCGCTTCGCGCTGGATACGCCGTTCGGCCCGCTCGCTGCCGAAAGCGTGGAGCTGCTGGCCATCCGCCAGGCCGAGATTCCCGCCATCGAAACGCTGGAGCAGGCCAGCCGCCGCGGCGCCTTCGCCCATGCACTGGGCGAGAAGTTCAAGAAGACCGGCCAATCGATCTGGCAGGTGGTCAGCCATCCGGTCGGCACCGTAGCCGGCCTGCCCGCCGGCGTGGCGCGCTATTTCAGGAAACAGATCGAACGTTGGAGCGGCCGCGCCCAGTCGGTCAGCGACCGCGCCGCGCGCGAACTCGGCGTGGACGGCGATCCCTTCCGCGGCGCGCAGGCACCGATGTCCTCTGCCCGCGCTGCCCTGCCGGGCGAAATTACGCAAAAAGTGGACAAGCCCTGGTATGGCAGTGTCGGCAAGGAAATCGGCCGCGAAGCCAGGCGCCAGCTCGACTACAGCAAGATGCGCCGGCAGATCGCCCAGCACCTGGGCGTAGACCCCAGCTCCAGCAATCCGCTGCTGCGCGAACGCCTGGACACGCTGGCCTGGGCTGCCGTCGCGGGCAATTTCACCGCCGGCACCGCGCTGGATGCGGTCGGCGGCACGGCAGCGGAAGTGATGTCGGTCGGCGGCCGGCTGAATTCCCTGGTCTGGGAGCTGGACGAAGAGAACCTGCGCGAACGCAACCGCGTGCGTATAGCACGCTGGTGCAGCGACGAATTCGCCCTGCGCCAGTTCCTGCGCCGCGGCGGTTTCAACGACAGCCTGCGCACTGCGCTGGCCGACGAACTGGACCAGCTCAAACCCGCCAAAGGCTGCAACGACCTGATCGAGATCGGTGCCGGCACGCGCTCCGAGCTGGAAGCCCGCTACCTGGTCAATGCCCTGCGCCTGCTGCGCAGCCAGCAGGCGCAGGGCGGCGAGCTGTTCGTGGTCGGCGCCGCACTGGCCTGGCGCTCCGGCGATGGTAACCGGCTGCTGCTGCCGCTGCCGCTGGACTGGCTCAGCTGGACGGCAGACATGGGCGAGTTCTTCGCCGCGCGGCAATTCCGCATCGAAGACAAAAGCCTGCTGATCGGCGGCGAAGCCTCGGCAACGGCACAGCGCGCCCTGGCCCGGCGCGGCTGGAACCTGCACCTGCGCCTGCCCTATGCGGGCGCGCCAGCTTATGCGGACGATCTGTCGCAAGGACTGCCCACCGCGCTGGAGCGCAGCGAAACGCCGCAGCTCTGTGTCGGCGACGTGGCGGAGACCGCAGCCTGCCTGTAAAAAAATCGCCCCCCAGTGTGACCGGATCGACAGTACGACTGTGGGCAAAACCCCGACAGCACCGGCGCCGATACCCCGATAATGCCCAGGCCAGATCGCACCGCCCGCAGGACTGACGCATGCTCGCTTCGCCTCCGCAACAGATCACCCAGCTTCTGCGCGCCTGGGAGGCCGGCGACGGCGTCGCGCGCGAATCGGTCGTCAACCTGGTCTACGACCATGTCCGCGCCATCGCCGCCTGTTCGCTGAGGCATGCCCCCGGCGCCACGCTGACACCGACCGAAATCGCCCACGAGGCACTGCTGCGCATCCTCGGCGCCGAGGCCGGCTGGCAGGACCGGCGGCATTTCTTCCACGTCATCGCCCAGGCCACGCGGCAGATCCTGGTCGACGCCGCGCGACGCCGTCATGCGGACAAGCGCGGCGGTGCGGTCGAGCGCATCGACATCGCCGAGGCGGCCGAGCAGATCGCCAGCGCCGATTCCGATGCCCAGCTGCTGCGCATCGACGCTGCCCTGGCCGAACTCGGACGCAGCGACCAGCGCCGCGCCCGCACCATCGAACTGGTCTATTTCGGTGGCTACTCGCGCGCCGAGATCGCCGCCACGCTGGACGTGTCCGAAGGCACCGTCGATCGCGACCTGCGCCTGGCACGGGCCTGGCTGAAAGTAGCGATCGAGGCCTGAAATGGCGGCCGACGCGGTCGCCCTCGCCGCTCTGGACGAACTGCTGCTGCTCGGCGCCCCCGAGCGCGCCGCCGCACTGCAGCGCTGGCGGCGCGAACAAGGCGATGAATTCCACGAATTTCTTTTGCGACTTCTTGCCGCCGACAGCGATGCCTCCGATCCGCTCGCCGTCGTCGTCGGCGACGCGATGCGCACGCTGGATCTGCCGGCCCAGCCGCTGCAGCTGGGCGCCTACCGCCTGCTGCAGGAGATCGGCAGCGGCGGCATGGGCACGGTATTCCTGGCCGAACGCAGCGACGGTGCCTATGCGCAGCAGGTCGCGATCAAACTGCTGCGCGGCTTTCCCACCCGCGACGGCATGCGCCGCCTGCGCCAGGAACGGCAGATCCTGGCGACCCTGGACCATCCCTGCATCGCGCGCCTGCTCGACGGCGGCGAAACCCCGGCCGGCCAGCCCTGGCTGGCGCTGGAATATGTCGCCGGCCTGCCCCTTGGCGAATGGGTAGCGCAGCATTCGCCCAGCCGCGGCCAGCGCCTACAGCTGTTCGAGCACGTACTCGCCGCAGTACAGCACGCGCACCAGCGCCTGGTCGTACATCGCGATCTGAAGCCGGCGAACATCCTCGTGCGCAGCGACGGCATGCCGCGCCTGCTCGACTTCGGTATCGCCAAGCTGGTCGAAGGCGACGACGGCACGCGCGATACCTCGACCCGCGTGATGACGCCGGCCTGGGCCAGCCCGGAGCAGCAAGCCGGCCGCCCGATCACCACGGCGAGCGACATCTACACCTTGGGACTTTTGCTGCGCGACCTGCTGCTCGGCGCCGACGCACGCGGCGGCACGACCGCGCTGGACGCCGAATTGCGCGGTGTGGTCGCCCGCGCCACCGCGACAGATCCGGCGCTGCGCTACGCCAGCGCCGAGGCTTTCGCCGAAGATCTGGCACGCTATCGCAGCGGCCGGCCGCTACGCGCCAGCGCCGACACGCCGCTGTACCGTTTGCGCAAATTCCTGCATCGGCACCGCCTGGGCGTAGCCATGGCTGCCGCAGCGCTGGTACTGGCCGGCATGTTCGTCTGGCGCCTTGATGCGGAGCGCCGCCGCGCCGTCGTCGCCGAGGCAAATGCAGCCAACGCACTGGCCCAGGCCAGGCGCGAATCGGCCCGCGCCGTCGCAGTCAACGATTTCCTCGTCTCGCTTTTCGGCCAGGCCGATCCGGCCAACAACCGCGGGGCGAAACCCGATGCACGCACCCTGCTGGAACAAGGCGCCGCTCGCATCGAAACCGAACTGAAAGACCAGCCCGAGATCCGCGCTGCGCTACAGCAGACACTGGCCCTGGCCATGCGCGGCCTGGGCGAGCACGAGCGCGCCGAGCACCTGATCCAGGCTTCGATCGCCGCCACCAGCGGCGACAGCTTCGACATCGGCCGCCTGCGTGCCGACCGCATCGCGCTGCTCGCCAGCATCCGCGCCCGCAGCGGCAACCGCAGCGGTGCGCTGGAAGCCGCCGACCAGGCGCTGGTCCTGCTGGACCGCATCGGCGACGAAGACGCCGAACGCCGGGTCGAGCTGGAAAACACCCGCGCCATGGCGCTGAAATGGCTGGACCGCACCGACGAAGCCGCACTTGCCCTGGAGCGCGTACTGGCGCTGCTGCCGCGCCTGGGCAGCCGGGAAGCCGAGCACCGCGCCTACGCCACAGACAATCTCGCCCACGTGCGCGAAGCGCAAGGCCGCTGGGACGACGCGCAACAGACCGCCTTCGCCGCCGCCGCCGCCTTCCGCGCCCTGCGCGGCAACGACAGCCATCCCGAGCCACAGGCAGTTTCCGCCTACGCCGCCAGCCTGCTGCTGATGCGCGGCGAAGCCGCTGCGGCGCGCGGCCTGTACGAAAAAGTACTTAGTGAACAAAGAAAATTATTCGAAGCGAGCGACCGCCGCCTGACCAATACCGAAACCGGTCTCGCCCGCAGCCTGCTGCGCCTGGGCGATGCAGCGGCAGCCAAACCGTTGCTCGATACCGCACTGGCGCGTTGCGAGAAAAGCTTCGGCGACCACGTGCGCTGCCCCTTGACCCTGCAGATCATGGGCGAGTGGAACAACGCCTACGGCGATCGTGCGCTGGCGCTGACGCAGCTGGCAGAGGCGGTTGCCCTGCGCGAAGACGACAAGGAAATACCCGAACGCTCGCGCTGGTCGGCGCGCTTGGCGCTGGCGGTCGCCGAATGCCGCGGCGGGGAAAAAGCCGCCGCAAAAAGCGTGGCGACGGCACTTGCCGCCCTGCTCGCCGACATGCACGTAGCACCGGGCGACAAGCGCCATTTCGAGCACCAGGCACAAGCCTGCAGCGACCGGCATTGAGGTTGCGCGGTGCGGCCAGGCCCAGGCGCACTGCCCGTTCATGTGCAGCGGCGATGGAACTTGCTGGCCGCGTTTCAGACACATTGCTGTCTGGCGAAAAGCGTAGCGCTGAGCCATGCAGGCATTCCTGCCCCCACCTAAACTCTCCCTCAAGCAAGCTTGGGGAAGAGGGACTAAAACGAAGGCGGCGCAATCGGCAAAAAACTCGCGCTGGCCAGGCCGCGCAAAGCACATGACATAGCAACATCACCCGATCTGCTACAGATTTGAAAAGAAAAAACAGACCTAAGCACCAAACCGCTCAACCAACACCCTCAACACCGCATCCGGCGAAACCGGCTTGGTCATATGCACATCGAATCCCGATTCGATGGCCTTGCGCCGGTCTTCCGCCTGCCCCCAGCCCGTCGTAGCGACGAGCAGGATGTCGCGCCCCCAGTCGGTGGCGCGCAGGCGCGTCGCCAGCTGGTAGCCGTCCAGGCCCGGCATGCTGATGTCCATGAAGGCCGCCTCGGGCCGGCGCCGTGCCGCCGCTTCCAGCGCGCTGAGGCCGTCGTGTACCAGCACGACCTCGAAACCTTCGCTTTCCAGGAACAAGGCCAGCATGCGGCCACCGTCGACATAGTCGTCGGCGATCAGCACACAACGCCGCGCCGTGGCCACGGCGTGCGCCACAGCCTGCTCCACGGCGGGAACCTGCATGTCCTTGTCCAGCGACAGCGACAAGGGCAGGCTCAGGCGGAAGGTCGACCCATGGCCCAGCCCGTCGCTGAGCGCCTCCAGCTTGCCGCCCTGCAGCTGTGCCAGCCCACGCGACAGCGCCAGGCCTATGCCCAAGCCGCCCTGGGAACGGTTCAGGGTGCCGCGTACCTGGTGGAACATCTCGAACAGTTGCGCGCGCGCATCGAACGCCAGGCCGACGCCGTTGTCGACGATGTCGAATTGCAGCGCATCGCCAGACCGGCGCACGTCGATGCGGATATGCCCGCCCGGGTCAGTATATTTAGCCGCATTGTTCAAAAGATTGGTCAGGATCTGGCGCAGGCGCAGCGGATCGGCATTGAGCCACAGCGGTGGCGGTGGCAGCTGCAGGCTCAGCGCATGCCCCTTGCCGTCGATCAGCGGCCGCGCCGCTTCCAGCGCTGCCTCGATCACGGCATGTACGTCCACCGGCTCGTTGCGCAGTTCCATCTTGCCGCTGGTGATGCGCGAAATGTCCAGCAGGTCGTCGAGCAGGTGCGACATGCTGCGCGCCTGGCGTTCGATCAGCTGGCCGCATTCCTGTACCTGCGCACTGCTCAGGTCCGGTGCCAGCAACAGGTGTCCGGCGGTGCGGATCGGCGCGAGCGGATTGCGCAGCTCATGCGACAGCGTGGCCAGGAACTCGTCCTTGCGCCGGTCGCCCTGCTGCAGCAATTCCATCAGTTGCTGCTGTTCGGTCACGTCCCAGAGCACGCCGACCAGACGTTCGCGCCCGTCGCCGCCGGCGGCTTCGCCGCGGCTCAGGCGCCCGGCCACGGCGACCCAGCCGATGCTGCCGTCGCGCCGCTGTATGCGATGGCGCTGGCTGTAGATGCCTTCGCCAGCGTCGGCGCGGACTGCGGCGACACTGGCCTCGACCCGGCTGCGGTCCTCAGGCGGAATGCGCGACAGCAGCAGTTCCAGCGCGACGCTTTCGGCATCCACGTCGAACAGTTCCTGGCCGCGCCGCGACAGTACTGTCTGCCCCTGCGGCAGCTCCACGTCGAAGGTGCCCAGCGAGGACGAATCCACCGCCAGGCGCAAACGGCTTTCCGCGTCGCGCAGGCGATTTTCCACTTGCCACTTGTGCGTAACGTCCACACCTTGCACAAATATACCGCTCACGGCGCCAAACGCGTCGCGCATAGGCTGGTAGACGAAATCGAGGTAGCGCTCTGCCTCGTCGCCCGACTGCAGCGCGATGCGCGCGCCGCTGGCGACAAAAGGCTTGCCGCTGGAATAGACCTGGTCCAGCAGCGCCACATAGCCCTGCTCGGCGGCTTCGGGCAAGGCGTGCGCGGCTGGCTTGCCGAGTATTTCGCGCTCGCCGACCAGGCGCAGATAGCCGGGATTGGCCAGCTCGAACACGTGCTGCGGCCCGCGCAGCACAGCCATGAACGACGGCGCCTGCTCGAACAGTTCGCTGAAGCGTTCGCGCTCGCTGGCCAGGCGCTGCTCCTGCAGCACCTGGGCGGTGGTTTCGGTGCAGATCACCAGCACGCCGGCGACGCCGTTGGGCGCCTGCTCGTCGTCGATGGGGCCGTAGGAATAGGTCCAGTAGACCTCGTCAAGGCGGCCGTGGCGCAGAATGGGCACGAGCTGATTTTCGTGCCAGGTGGCGCCATCGCCGCTGCGCACCAGTTCGATCTGCGGGCCGATGATGTGCCATATCTCGGGCCAGGCTTCGCGTCCCGGCATGCCCAGGATGGACGGATGCTTTTCCGGCCCCAGCGACGCGCTGTAGGCGTCGTTGTACAGGCAGGTCAGCGCCTCGCCCCAGAAAATGAAGATCGGATGGCGCGTGGTCAGCGCCATGCGCACCATCGCCTTGAGCGTAGGCCGCCATTGCGCCGGCGGACCCAGCGGCGTCGTTTCCCAGGCAAAGCGGCGGATGATCTCGCCCATGTCGCCGCCGCCGGCGAGGAAAGACGTATCCGAATACAGCGACGAGGCGCGGGACATGGAACTCCGGTGCAGACTTGCACCCGGACAGGCCGGTGCATCAGAAAAGACAGGAACGGCCACCATCATCGCTACCGGGCCGTGCTGTGCGATGGTGGCAGCCGCCGTTGCATCCGTCAAAGCCGGCCGGTGCGACAGGAAAATCCAAATTCCGGCTGGGGCATTGCCGCAACGGTGGCTGTAGCGCGCCGGGCTTGTGCGCACTCCGTCATGACTTATCGCACTTCTGCTGGACGCGCACGCTGCCGCCCTCTATCTTCGCGGGTTTGCCTAGCCCCTTTGGAGTTTGCGCCGATGCGCCTGCCCTTGATCCTGTTTCCCGCCTTGCTCGTGCTGGCTGCCTGCCAGCCCGTAAAGAAGGAAACCGTCCCCAGCCTGACCTACCCGGCATCCAAGAAGGTAAGCCAGGTCGACACCTATCACGATCAGCAGATCGCCGATCCGTACCGCTGGCTCGAAGACATCGACTCGGCCGACACCGCCGCCTGGGTCAAGGCACAGAACGACGTCACCACAGCCTACCTGGCCCGCATTCCCGGCCGCGAGCGCATCGCCGCGCGCCTGACCGAAATCTGGAATTTCAACCGCTGGAGCGCGCCTTCGCGCGAAGGCAAGCAATGGTTCTGGTCCAAGAACGACGGCCTGCAGAACCAGGCCGTGCTGTATGCCGGCGACAAGCCTGACAGCGACGGCCGGGTGCTGCTCGACCCCAACAGCCTGTCCACCGACGGCACGGTCGCGCTGAAGGACACGGCCTTCAGTGCCGACGGCAAGTACATGGCCTACGGCCTGTCCAGCGGCGGTTCTGACTGGGAAGAATGGCGCGTGCTCGACGTCGCCAGCGGCAAGCCGACCGAAGACGTGCTGAAGTGGGTGAAGTTCTCCGCCGTGGACTGGAGCCGCGACGGCAAGGGCTTCTGGTACAGCCGCTATGACGAGCCCCAGGGCGAGAATGTGCTCAAGGCCAAGAACGAATACCAAAAGCTCTATTTCCACAAACGCGGCACGCCGCAGTCCGAAGACGTGCTGGTATACGAGCGCAAGGACCAGCCCGACTGGTCCTTCGGCGCCGACGCAACCGATGACGGCCGCTATCTGGTGGTTTCGGTCTCCCGCGGCACCGAGCAGAAGAACCTGGTGCTCTACCGCGATCTGAAGGCCAAGGGCAAGGCCGCCGAGTTCAAGGAACTGATCGGCCAGTGGAAAGCCGAGTATGACTTCGTCGGCAATGTCGGCAGCAAGTTCTATTTCCGTACCGACGACGCCGCGCCGCGCGGCCGCCTCATCGCCATCGACGTGGCCAAGCCGGCGGAAAAGAACTGGAAGACCATCGTCGAGCAGAGCGACGACTCGCTGCTCAAGGCGAACATGGCCGGCGGCCAGCTGGTGCTGAACTACCTGCACGACGCCAGCTCGCGCCTGCGCCGCTTCGATATGAACGGCAAGGCCAAGGGCGACATCGCCCTGCCCGGCCTGGGCACCGTGCCCAGCATCCAGAGCCGCGCCGGCGACAAGCTGCTGCACTACACCTTCACCAGCTACACCACGCCGACCGCGGTCTACAGCTACGACATCGGCAAGAACAAGGGCGCCCTGCTGCACGCACCGACAACGGCGTTCGATGCCAACCAGTACGAAACGCGCCAGGTGTTCTACACCAGCAAGGACGGCACGCGCGTGCCGATGTTCATCACCGGCAAGAAAGAACTGAACCTCGATGGCAACAACCCGACCATCCTGTACGGCTATGGCGGCTTCAAGATTTCGCAGGTGCCGGGCTTCAAGCCGTCCATCGCTACCTGGCTGGACCAGGGCGGCGTGTTCGCCGTGGCCAACCTGCGCGGCGGCGGCGAGTACGGCCGCGAGTGGCACGAGGCCGGCACCAAGCTCAACAAGCAGAACGTGTTCGACGATTTCATTGCCGCCGCCGAATACCTGGTTCAGGAAAAGTATACATCGCCGCAGCGCCTGGCCATCCAGGGCGGCTCCAACGGCGGC
Source organism: Tahibacter aquaticus (assembly GCF_004363655.1). GTDB lineage: Bacteria > Pseudomonadota > Gammaproteobacteria > Xanthomonadales > Rhodanobacteraceae > Tahibacter > Tahibacter aquaticus. The sequence continues at coordinate 165,946 of NZ_SNZH01000007.1, read as the reverse complement.
CTGCTGGTGGCTGCGGTCGAACTGCAGCGTCCCGACCTGTTTGCCGCCGCCGTGCCCGCCGTCGGCGTGCTCGACATGCTGCGCTTCCGCGAGTTCACCATCGGCAAGGCCTGGGAGTCGGACTACGGCTCGGTGCTGGACGTGCAGGAGTTCGCTGCGCTGCGCGCCTATTCACCGCTGCACAACGTGAAATCCGGCGTTGCCTATCCGGCGACGCTGATCACCACCGGCGACCACGACGACCGCGTTTTCCCGGCGCATAGCTTCAAGTTCGCCGCGGCAATGCAGGCGGCCAACCCCAAGGGCAAGCCGCAGCTGATCCGCATCGACGTGCGCGCCGGCCATGGTGCAGGCAAGCCGACGGGCAAGCAGATCGCCGAGGCCGCCGACGTCTACGCCTTCATCCTCAACGCCTTCGGCATGGCGCAATAAGCCGCGCCGCGGCAGCGCCGCGGACAGCTGCAGCAAGCACCAGCGCGCGGTCCATGCGGACCGCGCGTTTTTTATGTGTTGCGCTGCCGCTGCACTGCACCGCCGTCGACGTGGTCTTTACGTGGACACAGCCTAAGCTGGCTTCCGCCCTGCCGCCGGAGCGAGCCCATGCAAACCATCTCCACCTGCCTCTGGTTCGATTTCAACGCCGAAGAGGCAGTCGCGTTCTACCTCGGCATATTCCGCAACTCCCGCGTGCGGCGCACCCTTTATTACGGCGATGAAACGCCGGCACACACGGGCAAGGTACTGCTGATCCAGTTCGAGCTGGCCGGGCAGGAATTCGAGGCCCTCAACGGCGGGCCGCAATTCCCCTTCAGCGAAGCCGTATCGCTGGTGGTGAAGTGCGACAGCCAGGAAGAAGTGGACGACTACTGGCAGCAGCTGGTCGCCGGCGGCGGCCACCCGGTGCAGTGCGGCTGGCTCAAGGACAGGTTCGGCTTCAACTGGCAGATCGTGCCGCGCGAACTGGCCGGACTGCTGGCTGATCGCGACCGCGCCAGGGCCTCGCGCGTGATGCAGGCCATGCTAAAAATGATAAAAATAGACATTACCGAACTGCGCGCCGCCGCAACCCGGCAGTAGCCCGTTGCGGCCACCGCAGCGCAGCACGCGTTCGCTGTGGCGTTGTTGGATACTTCGCCACCTGTACCCCTTTGGGAAAGCTGGCCATGGGCTGGAAGCGGATCATCGGCATCACCGTGCTTGCTGCCGCCGTCGCCGGCGCCTGGTGGTATACGCGGCCCAAATACAAGGCGGTGGCGCCGCAGCTGGCCTGCCATGTCGGCGCCTATCGGCTCGATGACGGCCGCATTGTCGACATCTCGCCGCTGACCGACGGCGACACCCTGCGCTGGCGCCTGCTGGACGGCCGCAGCGGCAAGCTGGGCCTGCACGACGGCGGCCGCTGGAGCGGCCAGAAAGGCTGGAGCAGCGAGGCCGATCCGCTGCCCGTCGACCTGGGCAACTGCGCCAGCCCACGGCTGAACTTCGACGGCCAGGCGGGGAAAAGACTGGAATTTGCGACACAGGAAACACGCTTCGCCGGCGACGGAGTCGAACTCGCCGGCCGCCTGGTCATGCCGGCCGGCAGCGCCGCCGTGCCGGTCGCCGTACTGGTACATGGATCGGAAGCCTATTCCGCGCGCACCTACGCCTGGTTCCAGCGCCTGCTGCCCGCGCACGGCATCGGCGTTTTCGTCTACGACAAGCGCGGAACCGGCGACAGCGGCGGCAGGTATTCGCAGGATTTCGGCCTGCTGGCCAACGATGCTGTCGCCGCCTTGAAGCAGGCACGCCTGCTGGCTGGCGCGCGCATCGCTCGCATCGGCTTCAGTGGCGGCAGCCAGGCCGGCTGGATCGCGCCGCTGGCCGCCACGCGCAGCGACGCCCAGTTCGTCGCCATCGGCTACGGCCTGGCCGACAGCCCGCTGGCGGAAGACCGCGACCAGGTCATGCTGGATCTGAAACAAGCCGGTCACGGCGATGAAGTACTGGCCAAGGCGCGCGAAGTCACCGATGCCACCGGCGCCATCGTCGCTTCCGGTTTCCGCGACGGCTATGCACGGCTGGATGCGCTGAAGCAGAAATACGCCAAGGAACCCTGGTGGAAAGACATGCACGGCGAATTCAGCGGCGATGTCGCCAACAACCCGGCCTTTGCGCTGCGCCTGTTCGGGCCGATGTACGACCAGGGTACCAGCTGGGAATACGACCCCATGCCGGCGCTGCGCGCACAGAAAGTGCCGCTGCTCTGGATACTCGCCGGCGCCGACCGCGAAGCGCCACCCGACGAAACCCGGCGGCGCCTGCTGTCGGTGGCGCAGGAAAACGGCAACGTCACCCTGGTCGAATTCCCCGACACCGACCACGGCATTCTGGAATTCGATACTTTGCCCGACGGTTCGCGCAGACCGACGCGCGTGGCGGACGGGTATCTGGGTTTGCTGACAGACTGGATCCGCGCGGGGAAGATCGACGGGGTATATGGCAGGGCGCAAGTGCTGGCATTGCCACAGGCCGCACAACCCATACCGGTTGCGTCTGACTGAGCGGCCACGGCGCAATTCGCTGCGCTCATCGGCGCCCTGCCACAGCGAACCGCAGCTTGCCTTCGTAAGGCGCGATGAGCACTGCGAATTGCACCGCAGGTGTCCAATCCGGCTTTCGTCGCACTACCATGCGGCAATATGTGCTGCACGCTTCGCGCCGCACGAATCAGCTAGGCGTGAACAGCGACTGGTGCGCCGCCACGCCAGCCATGGCGCCGTCGGCGACGGCGAAGCCGACACTGCCCATGGCGCGCGCCGCATCGCCGCAGGCGAATACGCCGGCGACCGTCGTTGCCTTGAGTGCATCGGTGCGGATGAATTCGCCCAGTGGACCGTCGTCGAAGCTGCAGCCAAGCTGCGCGGCCAGGGGGCTGGCCATCTGCGTGCGACTTAGGGTGAACAGGCCATCCATGGCGGCGTGGCGGCCGTCGGCCAGTTGTACAGTTGCCTTGTCCACAATGGCCTGTACCGCGGTTTCCTCGATGCAGACGCCGCGCGCAGCCAGTTGCTGCCGCTGCGCCGCGTCGGGCTCGAATACACCGCCACAGAACAGGGTTACCGTGCCCCAATCAGGCAGCATCAGGGCGTGATGCAGGGACAGTTCGCTACTGGCCAGCACGCCGATGCGGCCCTGGTCGAGTTCGTAGCCGTGGCAATACGGGCAGTGGAATACGCTGCGGCCCCAGCGCTCGGCCAGGCCGGCAATGGCCGGCAGTTCGTCAACCACGCCGGTGGCCAGTACCAGGCGCCGAGCCTGCAGGTGACGGCCATCCTGCAGCCGCAGCGCGAACGCGTCGCCGTTGGCGCCGTCCGCCTGCACGGCCTGGCCGTCGATGCGCTGTACGGTCGGATAGACCTGCAGCTGTTGCCAGGCGGTGCCGATGATCTGCGCGGGCGCCGCACCGTCCTGGGTCAGGAAACCGTGCGAAGTCGGGGCAAAGCGGTTGCGCCACTGGCCCGCGTCGATCACCGCTACGCGCCGGCGCGCACGCGCCAGCTGCAGGGCTGCAGACAGGCCGGCATAGCTGCCGCCGACAATGGCAACGTCGAAATTTATCTCAGTGTGCATTTTTTGTTTTCCGCTTGTCGTAGCCCAATGCCTCGGCGCGGCGATTGAACTCGGTTGCCAGGTCGGCCAGTGTCACTTCGCCCAGACGCTGCAGCAGCAGCGCCTCGGCCTCGGCCACGGCGGCATCGATGGCGTGGATGACGGCCTGCTCGACGAGGCAGCTGGGGTTGTCGCTGCGATGCCCCAGCGCGAACAGTGCCGGTTCGCCCAGCGCGGCATAGACGTCGCGCAGGCTCAGGCGGTGCAGGTCGACCGCCAGGGTCCAGCCGCCGCCATGCCCCTTGCCTGCAGCGACATAGCCCAGATCGCGCAGGCCGGCGAGCGTGCGCCGCACCACGACGGCGTTGGTGTGCAGATAGCTGGCCAGCTCGTCGGAAGTGAGCGGACGTTCGCTGTGTGCCATATGCAGCAGCACATGCAGCACGGAGGAAAGGCGGCTGTCTTTGTTCATGTAACTTTGAATAGTACATGAAATAGGGGCAACGGCAAGTGGCCGGCAAGTCAGAACTGACAAGCCAGCTCGACAAACGCGCTACGCCCATGCCGACTTGGGTCGTCGTGCCGGCATAGCCAGGGCGGATCACTTTCTGGTTGAACGCATTGCGCGCGCCGCCGTTGATCGTGAAGCCGGGATAGGCGCGCGGGCGCCAGCCGACGAAGACGTCATGGGTCTTGAAGCTCTGGTCGATTGCCAATTGATTGCTGCTGTTGAATGACGGGTTGTTCGGCGTCGCAAAGTACCCATTGAGACGCCAGCTCAGGTCGACGTCGATGGGCCGGATGCGATAGCCCGCGGTCAGCAGCAGCTTGTCGGCAAATGCATGCGGCGCGTCTTTGCCGGTACTACCGTCGCGTACGGCCAGGTGCGAATAGACCAGCTCTGCGCTCCACGGCCCCTGGCGGAAGCTGCCTTCGATTTCGTTGCCTCTGCGCTTTACCGCCTTGAGATTCTGGTACTGGTTCAGGCGGCCGCGCAGGGTGAAGTTGCGGCCTATGTCGTAGTCGAGATTGAAGCCCGGCACCAGATTGAGCAAGTCGATCATGTTCGACACTTGTTCGCGCTCGATCACCTCGGGCGACAGCACCGTGACGGCACCCGGATAGGCCATTGCTTCGCCCTTGATGCGCATCGCCGTCACAGTGACCTGTTCCGGCGAAGTGGTCTTGCCCTGCTCTTTTCTTTTCGGTGTCTTGCGCCGAGGAGAACGGCGTGTCGACCTCGCCGTCGGCCGCGAAGACGGAAACCGGCAGGCACAGGGCCAGGGCAGAGAGCAGCAGAGTGTTGCGCATGATTGCCTCGCTTGCGTATCGGAAAGGATCGCTGGCGAGGTGAGGGGTGCGAAGCCCGGTAATGCTGGCAAAAAGATCGGGGGACAGGTCTGTCCCGGTCGAGGGCGGCGATACTGGAACAGCCGGCAGGGCAGCCGCAACGCGGCAGTACGCCGCGCCCCGATGGCTGGCGTAGGGTGCAACAAGCACAGCGAACTGCACCGTCATTGCAGCAATTCACCACGGCGCAGCACCGATGGCGAGGCGCAGTTCGCTGCGCGCGGCGCACCCTGCGGTCACCCCCAGGCCCAGGCGGGGAAATCACCCAGTTCTTCGATATTCGTATACTTTTTTCCTATATTCATTGTCAGCATATTGCATTAACTTACAACGTAGCACACCATTCGCGGCGCTGGATTGGCAAAAGGGCGCTGCTTTCCTGCATACGGCGCGGCATGCCCGGGCAGTGCAGCGCCCTGCCTGTAGGCTGGCGGTTTCCCGGCATCAGTCCAGTTCCGCGCGTTTCGCCGCAACGGCGAAAACACCTCGCAATCAAAAGGAGAAACACCATGACAAGGCATTTCGTTGGCGGTTGCCTGCTGGCTCTGATGGCACTGTTCTCGGCCTCGGTCGGCGCCAAGAAGGAAGTGACGCGCCAGCTGGGCGGCGCCTGCGGCGAGGACAGCAGCATCATCGCGCGCTGCGACGTGGGGCTGGAGTGCAAGAACGGCTACTGCGACATGCGCAGCTTCCTGTCCAGCGCCACGGTCGGCTGCAAGGCCGAACTGGCCAAGGTCGGCTATACCGGCTATGTCGCCGTGCACGATGGCTTCTGCTATGTCGACAGCAAGTGCAGCGGTCTGTACAACGCCGCCATGGCGGCAACACCGGTCACCGAGCGCCTGCTGGCCAAGGCCGCGGCCGGCAGCGACGCTTTCGCCGCGGAAGTGGCCAGCCTGTCGGCGCAGGACAAGGACAAGTTCAAGCGCGCCGAAGACATCTGCAATTCCTGCTCGCCGAACTGCATGATCGGTTCGGGCTTCCTCGGTCGCGGCGGGTATTGAGCAAGGGCTGAACAAGCGCCGGGCCGGCTCCCCTCCGCTTCGGCAGAACACAACGGCCGCCGCAAGGCGGCCGTTGTGTTTCCGTTTCGCCGGAATGCCATATATTTATTAAATATTACAAATATATTAAAATTCCACCGGCCATGGCCGTAGGGCACGGCCATCAGGGCCGACCCGCCGGTCCGGCACCGCCGCAGCCTCCGCGAAGAAAACATTCACTACAGGCCAGGCATACGGGTAGGCGCGCGCGCCCTACTCCGCGACAATCTCCGGATCACACGGAGTGCCTCATGGCCGAAACCACCCAGCAGGACAAGACCGCCAAGCAGTTGCGCCTGCTGGAACAAGCACTCGATTCGGGCCGGCTGGGGCCGGTGAAGCGGCTGGTGAACACCTTGTCGGCGGCGGAGATCGGCAATCTGCTCGAATCGCTGCCGTCGGCCAAGCGCCAGGTGGTGTGGGGGCTGGTCGACGCCGAGGACGATGGCGAGGTGCTGGTCCATGTCGGCGAAGACGTGCGCGAAGATCTGCTGCGCGCGATGGATACGGACGAAATCGTCGCGGCGGCGGAATCGCTGGATATCGACGATCTGGCCGACCTGTTCGAGGATCTGCCCGATACGGTGGTCGACGAAGTGCTCAAGTCGATGGATCGCGAGAATCGCGAACGACTGGAGCAGATGCTGACCTACGACGAGGACACGGCCGGCCGCCTGATGAACCCGGACGTGGTCACCGTGCGCGCCGACGTGACGGTAGACGTGGTGCTGCGCTACCTGCGGCTGCGCGGCGAACTGCCCGAGGCGACGGATCATCTGTACGTGGTCAGCCGGCGCCGCCAGTACCAGGGACGGCTTTCGCTGGCGCAGCTGCTGACGGCCGACCCGGCCGTCGCAGTGAACCGCATCATGGATGCGGACCAGCCGGCGATCGATGCGGAAACCGAAGTGGCGGAAGTGGCGCAGCGCTTCGCCAACTACGACTGGCTTAGCGCGCCGGTGGTCGACGAGAACAACGTGCTGCTGGGCCATATCACCATCGACGACGTGGTCGACATCATCCGCGACCAGGCCGAGCACCAGGCCCTGGGCGCCGCCGGCCTGGACGAAGAGGAAGACCTGTTTGCACCGGTGCCGCGCACGACCAAGCGCCGTGCGGTCTGGCTGGGCATCAACCTGCTGACCGCCTTCCTCGCTTCATGGGTGATCGGTAATTTCGAGAATGTGCTGAAACAGGTGGTCGCCTGCGCCGTGCTGATGCCGATCGTCGCGAGCATGGGCGGTGTCGCCGGCACCCAGGTGCAGACCTTGATGATCCGTGCAATGGCGCTGGGCCAGGTCAGCGCATCCAATGCGATGCACCTGCTGCGCAAGGAAATGCTGGTGGCGCTGGCCAACGGCATTCTCTGGGCGCTAACGGTCGGCGGCGTGGCCTTGCTGATCTACCGCGACGCCTGGCTCGCGCTCGCCTTCGGCGCCGCCATGGTGCTGAACCTGCTGGCCGCGGCGTTTACCGGCGTATTTCTGCCGCTGGCCCTGCGCCGGGTCGGCATCGACCCGGCGCTGGCCGGCGGCGTGCTGCTGACGACGGTCACCGACTGCTGCGGCTTCGCCACCTTCCTCGGGCTTTCCACCGTGCTGCTGGTGCGCTGATCAGCGCGCGCGCTGTTCCACCAGGGTCAGGGCAACCTTGTCGCGCAGGTATAGCGGCAAGGCCTGTTCCGGCGGCAGCACGCGGCCGGCGGCAAACTCCGCCGCCGCCAGCACGGCAACCGCCTGCGCCTGCGGGTAGCGCGCGCCGTCGCTCCAGACCGGCGCGGGCAGCTGCTCGGCGAGTACGCGCCCATAGCTGGCCCAGCCGCTGCCAATGATGTTCCAGGCCGCCTGTGCCTGCAGCTGCAAGCGTTCGGGCGGGCACACTCTTTCCTCGTCCAGTGCGATCAGGCCGCCGCCTGCATCGTGCCGGTAGCTGGCGGCATAGACCTCGCCCATGCGCGCGTCGATCACGGCGAGGATAGCGGCACCGTTGTCGGGTGCATCGAGGGCAAGAGCGGCCAGCGAGGAGATCGGAATCACCGGCAGGTCCAGGCCCAGGGCCATGCCCTGGGCGATGGAGACAGCGAGGCGCACGCCGGTGAACGCGCCGGGGCCGCGGCCGACGGCGATCGCATCGAGCTGGCGCCGGCGGATACCGGCCTCGGCCAGCAGCGCCTCGGCCATGGGCAGCACCAGCTCGGCATGCCGCCGCGGTGCGATTTCGCTGCGCGCGATCACCGCGCCGGCGTGATGCAAGGCCACCGAACAGGCTTCGGTGGAGGTCTCTATGGCAAGCAGGTTCATACGGATTCCATCACAGATCGGGAGGATCGGCGCGCAAGGCGACAGCGGCAGCGCGGCGATTACGCGGTACGCGGCGCGCCGCCGCGGCCTTCGCCATACCAGTCGACCTGGCGAGTCAGGTACATCAGCAGGGCAACCACAGCGACCAGGGCGACCGATCCGATCAGCAGCGAGTATCGCTCGCTGGCGACAAGGCCGTATAGCAGGCCATACACCACGACCAGGCTGCCGCCGAGCATAAGCCCGGCCTGGCGCGTGGACAGCACGGCCGCGGCATAGCCGCCCACCATCAGCGCCACCGCAGCGGCGGCCACGGTGTAGGCGGCGCCGAAGCCGATCTGCTCGGACAAGGCCAGTAGCAGCAGATAGAAAGTGCACAGCGACACGCCGATCAGCAGGTATTGCACCGGGTGTACGCGCAGCTTCTTCAACACCTCGAACAGAAAGAAGGCGACGAAACTCAAGGCAATGAACAGCACGCCGTATTTACCCGCGCGCTCGTTCTGCTGGTAGACGCTGGCCGGCTGATACAGGGCGACGCCGAAAGCCGACGCGGCCAGGTGCGCATCGTCGACCTCGCCCACGTCCCATTGCTGGCCATAGCCACGATTGAGTTCCAGCACCTGCCAGTTGGCCTGGAAGCTGTTCGCTTCGACCTGATGGCGCGCGGGCAGGAAGGCACCGATGAAGCTGGGATCGCCCCAGGGTGCCTGCACACTGAGGTGGGTGGTACGCGCCAGCGGCAGGAATTGCAGGCGTTCGGTGCCGGCGACGATCATGTCCAGCTCCAACGCCAGCGGCGCGTTCAGCACGCTCTTGTCCAGTGCCAGCGCAGCGGTGGAGAAACCCAGGATCTGCAAGCCCGGCTGCAGCCGGGCCGGCACGCCGTTGAGACTGAAGGAACGCACTTCGCGCAGGCCACGCACATCCGACAGCGGCAGGCGCAGTTCCAGCCTGGCCGAATCGTCGGCGATGGCACCGCGCAGCTCGGCCAGGTCTTCCGGGGCGAAGCGTGCACTGAGCTTGACCGCTGCCTTGTAGACCGGCGTCTCGTAGATGCCATAGGCGCGCGATTCGATGTCGAGGCCGGCAGCGAAGCTGAGATCAGCCGGCAGCAGCACGCGCTGGACGCGGCGTTCGCTCCAGCCCTGGTCGGTCTTCCAGCGCTGCAGCTGCGACAGGACCAGCAGGGGGCCGCCGATGGTCTGCGCCTCGCCCCAGCGCGAAGCCACCTGGGCGATGGCCTGGTCGCGCAAGCCGCTGCGCTCCGCAACCAGGCCTTGCACTTGCAGCAGCGGTATCAGCATCAGCAAGGCCAGGCCGGCTATGCCCAGCACCTTGAGGGTGAATGAATGTGCGGTAGGAAGCATGAGCAGTCTCGCGGTCGGGGTACGGCTATTGCCGCAGCCGGGCAGGACCGGCGCCCGGCGCGGCGCGGGCGCAAGCCGGGCGAAACAGGGCAATTTGCCGGCACGGCGGCTTCGCCGCCCCGGGGCCGAGGGCCAAGGGCTAAGGACCAGTTGACCACCGGCCGACAGTCCGTTCGGCTGCGTCCGGTCGGCATGCAGCACTTTGGCACTTTTCCTGCAGTAAACATTCCCGATTGTCCTTTCCTGCCCTTCGACCTCTGCGGACTTTTGCCATGGCTTTGTCTACCCAGGAAATGCTGCTTGCCCTGCGCGCGCCGAATGCCCATTGGCTGGCAGCCCTGGTCAATGCCTTGGACGAGGCCTTGAAAGACCCTGGTTTCAGCGCCGAACACCGCGCCCTGGTGCAGCAATTGCTGGCCGCCGGCATTGTTCCGGCCAGCGTGGCGCGCGCAGCGGAAGCCCGTTTCGAACGCTTCGAAGACAGCTTCGCCGAGATGACGCCGGGCCCGGACGAGCAGGACTGGGGCGGTCAGGCCGTGACCGAGGTCACGTCTGCGCGTCCGAAACTGACGCTGGTGGTTAGCGCGGCGTAAGACAGGGGCCGCCAACACCGGCCAGTACGGGTTTACCCGCATGCGCAAACGGCCGCCTTGGCGGCCGTTTTTTCGTGCGCCTTTTTCCAGCCCTGGGAACGCCGCGCATGAAAAAGGGGCCTTGCTTGCGCAAGGCCCCTCAGGATCAACGCATGGCGCCCGTTGTTACTGGGCGTTGCGGCGCATCAGCTCGACAACGGTCGGCGAGGCCGGGCGGGTCGCGCCACGGGTACCGACGCTGCAGTCCAGGGTGACGTCGTCGACGTGCATGTTGCCCATGTTAGCGGCGCCGGTCTTGACGAACTTGAACTCGACCGTGTGCGAAGCACCGTTGAGGTAGGTCGCCGGAACCGGGATCGACTGCAGGCCATACGCCGGTTCGGTCACCGTGACGCCCGGGTAGGTCTGCACGACGGTACCGTCGATGCTGACCGTCATGGCGGCATTGGACGTGGTCGCCGAACGGAGCAGGTAGAAGTTGATCCAGCGCGCCGGGCCGGCAGGCAGGGTCACCGACTGACTGACAGTGCCGGTTTCGGAACCCGTGCCCCAGCCGCCGAACCAGGTCCAGAACAGACCGGTACGGGCCACATCGGCACCGCAATCGGCGTCGCAGATCGAGCTACCGGAGGCACCGCCGCTGGTCGAGGTCGAAGCCCAGTTGGGATTCGTGTAGGTGCCTGCGGTGGTCGCTTCGAAGCTCGGATCGAGCAGCAGCTGCGACGGGCACAGCTGGACCGAACCGAAGTCGTCCTTGAAGATGCCATCGCGGGTACCAGCCACCGCCAGCGTCAGGCGCTGGGTCGGCAGGGTGTTGTCGCTCGGGGTCAGCACCACGTAGCCGAAGGCCGGTTCGGCCGCCGTTACGGGAGAGCCGTAGCCCAGGTCGACCGCGATGTTCAGCGCCTGCGTGCCACCGCCGACCACCGTGAAGTTGGACGGGGTGATGGTGACGGTCGGATTGCCCGAGGGACGCGTACCGACGAAGGTCGCAGTCCACGTCGTGCCCGTGGCGACCTTGCTGGTCACGGTACGGGTGAACGAGCAGGTCGGCGCGCAGTTGGTATTGCGCATCGACGGGATGTTGAGCGTCTTGGCATCGATGCTGCCGCCGGTCGGATTCGCCGCGACGAAGTTCGCGAACGTCTCGTTCATGGCCAGCGCGGACTTGATCGCCTTGGTCAGGTCGACACGGCCGTTGCCGACGTCATCCGGATCCCAGGCGGTGCTGCCGTTGTCGTCGTAGCCGTCCGGCTTGGCGGTCATCTGCAGCACGGACTTGACTTCCATTGCCGACCAGGCCGGCTTGGCAGCGCGAACCAGCAGTGCAGCGCCGGCCACGTGCGGCGAGGACATCGAGGTGCCGCTCATGAAGCCGTATTCACCGTTGGCCGCATTGACCGCGGCGTAGATGTCCACGCCCGGAGCCGTGATGTCGGGCTTGGTGACGTTCGGGAAGCCAGCCGGCACCGGGCCGCGCAGGCTGAAGTCGCCGAGCACGTCGCCGAGGCGGCCGTCCGGGTTGAAGTTGGCGGTGGCGGTGGTCGGATTGGCGGCGATGAAATCGCGGATCGCGTCGCCCGGGGCCTGGGTCATGCTGTACGCCGGCACCGTGGTCGGTGCGCCGGTGGTGTTCATCGAGATCGGGCCGATCTGGTTGTTGCCGACCAGCACCAGAATCGCACCGCCGTTCACCGCATTGGTGATCTTCTCGGCGAAGCTGCAGGTGCCGCGACGCACGAAGGCGATCGAGTTGGCGAAGTAGCCAGCCGGAATGGCCGTACCGGCGGTACAGGCTTCCAGGTTGGCCGGGAAGCTCTTGATCGGTGTGGTCGGCGGCAGCAGGCTGCCGACCGGGGTGGTGCTGCCGCGGTTCATGCGCACGCCAACGCCGGTGCTGGGCGGGGTGCCCGGGCCGGTCAGGCTGGAGAAGGCCAGCACGGCGGCGTCATGGGTGGACGCGGCAACGGTCATCGTCCACGGGCCCAGGTGGTTGACCTGGCCGATCGGTACCGGCGTTTCGGTACGCGTGTTACCGGCCGAGGCGGCGACGATGATGTCGGCATTGACCAGGTCGAGGAAGATGCGGTCGGCATCGTTCCAGGGATCGCGGCCGCCGGAGATGGAGTAGTTCACCACGTCGACGTCGTCAACGATGGCGCTTTCCAGGCCAGCCTCGATGTCGGCGCTGGCGCAGGTGGTGGTCTGGCAGACGCGGTACGAGCGCACGGCGGCGCACGGCGCCACGCCGGACATGCTGGTATAGGGAGCCGGGAACACCGGAGCCGGGGTCGCGCTGGTGGTCACCACGTTGCCCGCGGCGGTGCTGGCCGTGTGCACGCCGTGGCCGACCGAGGTGTCTTCGGGTTCCGGTCCGTTACAGACGCCGCCCGCATCGGTGCTGGAGCAATCGACAGCGGTCTTGAGCTTGGGGTTGCCTGCGTTGTAGCCGCAGGTGGCATCGTTGGCGAAAGACGGGTGGTCGGCATTCGTGCCGCCGTCCATCACACCGATGGTCTTGCCGAAGCCGCGCGTGCCCACGGCGCCCGGGACATTGGCGCCGCTCCACACGGTGTCAGCGCCGATGAAGCTGGGGCCGCGGAAGGTGTCGAGTTCATAGTTGACGCTGACAACGACGGACTTGACTCCCGGCAGGTTGCGCACGGTGTTGGCTTCAGCTGCGGTGAGCTGGGCGGCGACGCCGTTCTTGGTCACGCCATACTGGTGCGTCGGGGATACCGAGCGACCCAGGGCCGAGGAGATCGACTGCACGTGCGAGGCGCGTTCGGTCTGCAGGTAGTTGCGGTAGGCGACCGCAGCCGGGCTCTTGGCGTCGAGACGACGCTGGCCACGTGCTTCCGGTGCCGTCGCTTCGAGGGAACCAGCGCCGCCACGGTAGTACAGCAGGCCCGGCTCATTGAATGTGATGATGTAGCTTTCAGTGGCGGCCGCTGTCACCGACTGCGCCGTTGCCACCGGCAAACTCACGATACCGCCCGCCAGCACGACGCCGATGACCGACGCCAACACTGTTACCCGAATCGACTTACCCATGTAAAACCTCCCAACAGGCACTACTCAAAGAAACGGCCGCACTTGACCACCGTCGGTACGGCCGGCGCACGGAAGAACGCGAGGAATAACAACGAAACAGCCTGGCGACCGGGAAACAGCCGCAACCGTATTCCGTCGCCGTCTCACTGAGACGCAACCACCGCAACATTCGTCCAGACATTTCTTATAGCACCGAGCCAACGCCCCTCTCAATCTGCGTCGCGGCAAAGTCGGCCGAAAAGTTCCGCATCCAAAATGTGAAATCTGTCACCAACATCCGCCCTCGGACGGAGTACCCGCCACAACCTCGATCCGCTCGCGTATTTATTGGCTAATTTCTACGTAATGACGGACGAATAAGACAAATGCGCAAAAAACCGCTTGCTGTACATCTGGTACGGTTTGTTCAGCCGAAGAAAGTCCGGACATCCTCGATTTCGCGCGTGATCGGCGTGGCCGGAAGGCTCTTCAGGAACAGTTTGCCGTAGGGGCGCGAGGTCAGCCGCGGGTCGCACAGCACCAGCACGCCGCGGTCGTTGACGTCGCGGATCAGGCGGCCGGCCCCCTGCTTGAGGGCAATCACGGCCGACGGAATCTGCCACTGCACGAAGGGATTGCCGCCGGCATCACGCATTGCCGCCAGGCGTGCCTCCAGCACCGGGTCGTCCGGCGCGGCGAAGGGCAGCTTGTCGATGATCACGCAAGACAGGGCCTCGCCGGCCACGTCCACCCCCTCCCAGAAGCTGGCAGCGCCCAGCAGCACGCCATTGCCCGAGTTGCGGAAATCGGTCAGCAGCTGGTGCCGCGGCGCCGTGCCCTGCACGAACAGCGGATACGGCAGCTGGCCCAGCCGCTCGGCCGCGCGGCGCAGGGCGCGGTGCGAGGTGAACAGGAAGAAGGCGCGCCCACGCGACGCTTCCAGTACCGGCAGCACGGTGTCGACGACGCGGTCGGTATAGTCCTGCGCGCCGGGATCGGGCAATCCCCGCGGCAGGTAGGTCAACGCCTGGCGTGGGTAGTCGAACGGGCTGGCCAGGCTCAAGGTGACCGGGTCGTCCAGGCCCAGCTGGCGTGCGAAATGCTGGAACTCCCCGGCGACGGACAAGGTGGCCGAGGTCAGGATCCAGGCGGCCCGGCTTTGCTGGCGCAGGGCGCGCAGCGGCGGGGCCAGGTCCAGCGGCGTGGCGCTGAGGGCAAAGCCCTGGCTGGTCAGTTCGTACCAGTGCACCCAGTCGCGCGCGCCGCCGTCGAGTACCTGGTCGAGTTTTTCCACCAGTCCCTGGCAGCGCTCGTGCATGGCGGTCAGCCCGCGCGAACGCTCGGCCTGGCTGCCCAGGGCGGCTTCCAGCTCGCGCAGCGCGGCCTGCAGTTCGCGCAGTTCCGACAGGGCGAAGCGATCCTGCTCGATCAGCGTGAACGAGCCTTTGGCCGGATGCTTGTCCAGCGCCAGCCGCACGCGCCGCAAGGCCGAGCCGGTCGCCGCAATCGGCTCGCGCAGCACGGCGAAGGCGCCGCTGACGGAGCCGCATTCGGCTTCCGTGTCATTGCCCAGTTCCTGCAGCTGGCGGGCGGAAAACGTGACTGAGAAGAACTGCCCGGCGAGGTCCGGAATCTGGTGCGCCTCATCGAGGATGAAGGCATGCGCACCGGGCAGGATTTCGCCGAAGCCCTCCTGCTTGATCGCCAGGTCGGCAAACAGCAGGTGGTGGTTGACCACGACCAGGTCGGCTTCCTGCGCCGCACGGCGCGCCTTGACCACGAAGCATTCGTTGAACTGGGGACAGTCGGCGCCGAGGCAGTTTTCCGCGGTCGAGGTGACGCGCGGCCAGAGCGGCGAGTCTTCCGGCACGCCGAGCACTTCGGCCTTGTCGCCGCTGCTGCTGCGCTGCGCCCAGGTACGCAACACCTGCAGCTGGCCGACCTGCTCGCGCGAGGCCAGGCGGCCGTCGCGGTGGGTCTGGTCCAGCCGGTACAGGCAGACGTAGTTGGCACGCCCCTTGAGCAGGCTGGCCTTGATGCGCGCGCCGGTAACCTGGCGCACGCGGGGCAGGTCGCGATGGAACAGCTGGTCCTGCAAGGTCTTGGTGCCGGTGGAGACGATCACGCGCTTGCCCGACAGCACCGCCGGCACCAGGTAGGCAAAGGTTTTGCCAGTGCCGGTGCCGGCTTCGGCGATGAGGATATGCCGGTCGTCCATGGCCTCGGCCACAGCCGCAGCCATGTCCTGCTGCGAGCTGCGCGGGGCAAAGCCCGCCACCTCGCGCGCGAACGGGCCGTCAGGCCCGAGCAATTCCCTGACGTCGTGCGCCACCGCGCTTACAGCCGCTGGCGTGGCGGCACTTTGCAGTTCGCCAGCTGCGCCTTGGCGCTCGTGGCGCTGGCTTCGTCCTTGGCCGCACGGCGCGATTCGATCACCGTGGCCCAGTTGCGTGCGCACAGGCTGCCGAGTTTGGGGCCAAGCTCGAACGATTTGCGCGCCAGCGCTTCCGCATCAGGGAATTTGCGCAGGGCAATCAGCAGTTCGGCCTTGAGCTGGAGAATTTCCGGTGCATCGGGCGCCAGCTTGAGGGCACGGTCTATCGCCGTCACCGCCTCGGCGAACTTGCGTCCGGCTTCCAGGTCCGCCGCCTGCTTGAGAAAACCGTCCACGGCCGGGTCGCGCAGCGGCGCCACTTCGACCGAGGAGGCAGTACTGCGGCCGGCGTCGCGGATTTCCTTGACCGCGTCGCGATCAGGCCGCGAGCCCTTGCCGCTGATCGTGCCGCCTTCGCCGCCGCAGGCGCCCAGCAGCAGCAGGGCTGCGGCCACGCCGGCGTAGCGGATGCCAGCCCGCGTCGATTTCATGCTGTTGCCTTCCATTGTCTTCCCCATCGCTTCCGTCACCTCAATCCTGCGGCGGCACGTCACTGGAAGTGCCGCCGAACCATTCGCGCAAACGCTCCATTGTGCACCCTTGCTCTTCCTGCGGCACATAGCCAGCCACGAACGGCAGCTGGCGTGCGCCCGGACAGTCTGGCGCCGTGCGCTGGCCCGACTCGGGATTGACCCAGGCCAGTTCCAGGCCCTGCCCCAGCGGCAGATCCAGCGGCCGCGTCGGCAGCTGGTCGAACAGCGCCGTCCACACCTTGAGCGCACCGGTCGCGCCGACCAGGCCGGTGGGCTTGTTGTCGTCGCGGCCTACCCAGACCACCGCCAGGTGATCGCCGGTGAAACCGGCATACCAGCTGTCGCGGGAATCGTCGCTGGTGCCGGTCTTGCCGGCGGAATTCAGGCTGGCCAGCGGACCGGCGCCCACCGCACGGGCAGTGCCGCGCGTATTCACCTGCTGCATCGCATAGGTGACCAGGCGTGCCGCCTCGACATAGTCGCCGGCACCGGGCTTGGTGCCGTAGCGGCGCAGCGGCTTGCCATCGCGGTCGAGCACACCGCGCACCGCGATCACCGGCAGCGCATGCCCGTCGGCGGCAAAATATTGGTACAACTGCGCAACTTCCAAAGGTGACATATCCAGCGCGCCGAGCAGCAGCGACGGATTCGGATTGATGTCGCGGCCAAAGCCGAACGAGGCGATCAGCGCACGCACGCGATCCACCCCCACCAGCATGCCCAGGCGCACCGTGGAGAGGTTCCAGGAATTGACCAGCACGTCGATCAGGGCGACGCGGCCATGAGCGACCTTGTCAGCGTTCTGCGGCATCCAGGGCTTGCCGCTGGGCTGGGGCAGGCTGACCGGCGCGTCTTCGACGATGCTGGCCAGGGAGTAACGCTGCGGCTGGGCCAGAGCGACCAGAAACACGAACGGCTTGACCAGCGACCCGATGGGACGGCGCGCATCCAGTGCACGGTTGAAGCCGGGCTGGTCCGGCGCGCGGTCGCCGATCACTGCCTGCACTTCGCCGTCGCGCGCACCGGTGATGACCAGCGCGGCCTGGGTTTCTTCCTGCTTCTTGCCCAGCGCCTTGAGGCTTTGCTGCAGTGCCTGTTCGGCCGAGATCTGCGCCGATGGAGCCAGGGTGGTCAGCACCGACAGGCCGGCGCCGCGCAGCGCCGCATCGTCGTAGTCGCGCTTGAGCTGGGCACGCACCAGGTCGATGAAGGCCGGGAAGCGGTTGCGCGGCAGGCCTGGCGTTTCGGCAATGCCGAGCGGACTGGCCTTGGCCCGGGCCAGCTCGTCCGCGTCGATCAGGCCGGTGTCGAAAAACTGCTGCAGTACCAGGTTGCGCCGGTTCAGCGCGCGCTCGGGCGCGCGGCGCGGATCGTAATAGCTGGGCCCCTGCACCAGGCCGACCAGCAAGGCCACGTCGGGCGCGCGCAAGGTATTGAGCTCGCGGCCGAAGTAGAACTCGCTCGCGGCGGCGAAGCCGTGCACGGCCTGGCCGCCCTGCTGGCCGAGGAAGATCTCGTTGACATAGGCCTCGAGGATGCGCTGCTTGTCGTAGCGCGACTCGATCAGCAAGGCCAGCAGCGCCTCGTTGCCCTTGCGCAGGAAGTTCTGGCCGCGGTCGAGGAACAGGTTCTTCACCAGCTGCTGGGTCAGCGTGGAACCGCCCTGCACCACATGGCCGGCGCTGAGATTGGCCCAGCTGGCGCGCAGGATGGCGATGAAATCCACGCCGTGGTGATGCTTGAAATTACGGTCTTCCACCGCCTGCAGGCCCGACACCAGCAGCGGCGGCATCTGGCCCAGCTTGGCCACGCGGCGCTCTTCCTGCTCGGCGCCGTACAAGGTGGCGATGCGTGCCGGATCCAGGCGCACGCGTTCCAGTGCCTTGCCGGTGTCGATGTCCTTCAGGCCGGCCACGCGCGAACGCGCCAGCAGCACCTCGATGCGGCGGGCCTTCTCCAGTCCGTCCAGCGAGGCGAAGGCGCGGCGCGAAATGACGAAACGGTCGCCGTCGCGCATGAAGCTGCCCGGCGACCGGGCGCCGGTGATTTCGTCGTAGCGGGCGGCTTCCAGCTCCAGGCGCAGGGTCGGCGCATCCAGCGGCAGGCCCGGACGCAGTTCCAGCGCCCGCGCATAGATGCGCGTCGGCGTTTCCCAGGACAGATCGTCGAAGCGCTCGCGCACCTGCGCATCGAGGTACAGCGTATAGGGCACCAGAAAGGCGACGACGGCGCCCAGGCCTAACCAGAACGGGGCACGCAGCCAGCGCCAGGACAAACGCGCCAGCTCGGCACAGCGAGCAATGAAGGTCAAAGCGATCCAGACCCGGGTCGAGGTAGCCAAGCCGCCGGCGGGGCCTGGCCCCGGCCGCGACGCCGATACGGCCCGGCCACAGTCCAGGCCGGCGCGGGTCGCGGCAGTGTACCCGATGCGTCGATAGCACTGCCCTGAACGTCTGCGCGGTACTGACGGTTTCGCGGCGCTGCCCTATCCGCGATAATCCGCCTCTTTTCGCGTGCGCGGTTTTCGTTGCGCAACAAGGATCTATACCTACCGTGCCGGAAACCGAAAGCAACGTCACTTCCGTCCGCCTGCTGGTACACGGCAGCGCCAGCGCCGCCTGGTGGCAGGCTTTGCAGCAACAGCTGCCGGCCCAGGCCGCCCTTGCCTGTGCCTCGGCCGACTGTCCCCTCGACGGCATCCCCTGCCAGGCGGTCGCCGGCGACAGCCTGGCGTCGCTGCTGCAGCAGGCGCGCACGCGCTGGCCGCAGCAGGATGTCATCCTGCTGCAGGCCGGCACGCAGACGCCGCCGCGCTTTGCCGAACGGCTGCTGGCAGCACTGGCGTTGGACGGCGTTCTGGCAGCCAGCCCGCTCGACGACAGCAGCGCGTGGAATCCCTGCGCCGACGCCGCAAGCACAACCAGCGAACGCATCGACGCGCTGTGCCGCGCCTATGGCCGGGGCTTCGCCCTGGACAGCGGCGAAGTCTCGCTCCTGGCCAGCGCCTGGCAGGGCCGCGGCCTGGCGGCGCTGGATCTGGCCAGTCTGCCCAGCGGCCTGGCCTCGCTACCCGGCCGCTGCGTGCGCATCGACACGCTGTATCTCAGCGGCAGTGGCACCCGGAGCAAGCCTGCCACAGCTCCGGCCAGCGCCCTGGGCGAACTGCGCCAGCGCCTGGCCCAGGCGCTGCAGTCCGGCGATTTCCAGCCGGCGCTGTTCGGCTACGACGGCCGACCGGTGCTGCTGCACGTACTGCACGGCTGGGGCGGCGGCGCCGAACGCTTCGTGCGCGACCTGGCCGCCAGCGATAGCGCCCATGCGCATCTGGTCCTGCTGGCCCGCGGCAATTTTCCCCGACGCCGCTTCGGCGAAGTGCTGGAACTGTATGACGGCAGTTTCCTCGGACCACCGCTGCGCCAGTTGGTCTTGCCTCGGCCGATCGCCGACACCGCGCTGGCCGCCTACGACTGGCAGCAGTTCTTCCACGGCGTGCTGGCCGACTACCGCGTCGATGCGTTGCTGGTGTCTTCGCTGATCGGTCATAGCCTGGATGCGCTGCGCAGTGGCCTGCCGACCTGCGTCGTGACGCACGACTGCTATCCCTTGTGGCCGCTTCTGCACCGCGATTTCGGCGATGCCGCCCTGCCCTTCGACGCCGCCCAGCTGCACAGCGACCTCGCCGCCGCCGATGCCGAATTCGAGTTTGCCTGCCGCGAGCCGCGTTACTGGCAGGCACTACGCGACGGCTATGTGCGCGCCGTGGTCGACAGCGGCGCCACGCTGGCCGCCCCCAGCCGCAGTGCGCTGGCCAATGTGCTGCGCCTGGCACCCGAATTCGGCGCGCTGCGCCAGCAGGTGATTGCGCATGGACTGGGTCAATGGCCGCAGCCACCGGCCGCAAGCGAACCGCCGCCGCGGCAACGCCTGCGCCTGCTCGTACCCGGCCGCGTCCGCCGCGGCAAGGGCGCCGAGCTGCTGCACGCCATGCTGCCGGGACTGCGCGAGCATGCCGAACTGATCCTGCTGGGCGCCGGCGCCGAAGGCGAGCACTTCTTCGGGCAGCGCGACGTGCATGTGCTGCTCAACTATGCGCATGCCGACCTGCCCCGGCTCGTGGCCACGCTGCAGCCCGATGCGGCGCTGATCCTGCCGACAGTCGCGGAAACCTTCAGCTATACCTTGTCCGAGTGCTGGAGCCTGGGCCTGCCGCCGATCGCCACCCGCGTCGGTGCCCTGGCCGAGCGCATCGAGGATGGCGAAACCGGCTTCCTGGCCAAACCCGATGCCGCTGCGCTGCTTGCCCGCATCGCGGCCATCGCCGCGGCGCCGCAGCAGTTGCAACGCGTGCGCGCTCGCCTGCGTACCCACGCACCACGCACGCTGGCGCAGATGAGCGCCGACTACGCCGCGTTGCTGCCCGCGGCGCCGCGATCCGCCGCGCCGCCGCTGCGCCATGCCAGCCCGGAGCAGATTCAGCTGCTGGTTCAGCAGGGCGAACTGGCCGCCCAGCAGCAGGCGCTGCAGCGGCAGGCCGCCACGCTGAAAAAACAGACGCAGGAACTGGACCAACGTGCCGAATGGGCGTCGGGCCTGGATCGCGCATTGCGCCGCGCCCAGCGCGACGTGCGCCATCACCAGCTCACCATCGACCTGGGCCGCAGCGAGATCGATCGCCTGGTCGCCGAAGGCGAGCAGCGCACCGAATGGCTCAAGCGCACCCAGGACGACTACAGCCGTCTGGAAACGGAATTCGAACTGCGCACGCGCTGGGCACTGAACCTGAAAACCGAACTGGATCTCGCCCACGGCAGCCTGTCCTGGCGCCTGACCCGGCCGCTGCGCTATGCCATGCGCAAACTGCGTGGCGCGCGTGCACGCCTGGCCTTCAGCCTGACCCGCAGCCGCGGCTTGCTGCAGCGCATGCGCGGCAGCCTAAAACGGCGCGGCCTGGCCGGGACCGTGCAGCGCGCGCTGCGCGAATTCCGGCGCGGCAAGCCACCGGCCGTGGCCGTGCTGCAAGGCCTGCCGCAACAGGCGGCGACCAGCATCGTCCTGCCGGCCTGGCCGCAGCCGCAGGTATCCATCGTCATTCCGGTCTACAACAAGATCGCCTATACCCTCGCCTGCCTCGCTTCGCTGGCGCAGCACGCCGGCAAGGCCAGCTTCGAAGTCATTGTCGTGGACGACTGCTCCAGCGACGACACGCCCAAAAGCCTGGCCGACGTGGACGGCCTGCGCGTGGTGCGCAACACACAGAACCTCGGTTTCGTTGGCTCGTGCAATGCCGGTGCCGCCGCAGCACACGGTGAATTCGTACTCTTTCTGAACAACGATACCGTGGTCACGCCGGGCTGGCTGGAAGCGCTGCTGCGCTGCTTTGCCGAGCAGCCCGACGCCGGCTTGGTCGGCGCCAAGCTGGTCTATCCGGACGGCCGCCTGCAGGAAGCCGGCGGTATCGTGTTCCGCGACGGCTCGGGCTGGAACTACGGCCGCTTCGAAGATCCCGCCGATCCACGCTACAACTTCCGCCGCGAAGCCGACTACTGCTCGGGCGCAGCGATCATGCTGCGGCGCAGCCTGTTCGAGCAGCTCGGCAGCTTCGACCGCCGCTACGCGCCGGCCTATTACGAAGACACCGACCTCGCCTTCGCCGTACGCGCCGCCGGCCTCAAGGTCTACTACGAACCGCAATCCACCGTCGTGCACTTCGAAGGCATCAGCGCCGGCACCGATACCGCCAGCGGCATGAAACGCTACCAGGTGGTGAACCAGGAAAAATTCCTGGAAAAATGGAAAGACGCGCTCACACGACAGCCGCTGCCTATCGACGACGCAGCCAAGGCGCCGCACGCAGCCAGCTTCCGCAAGTCCCGGCGGCTGCTGATCGTCGACGCCTGCACGCCGACGCCGGACCAGGATTCCGGCTCGCTGCGCATGGTCAACCTGATGCGCCTGCTCGACGCCCTGGGCTGGCAGGTCACATTCTTCTCCGAGAACCGCCTCTACCTCGACGGCTACACCCCGGCGCTGCAGGCCCTGGGCGTGGAAGTGCTGTACGCGCCGTACATGAACGATCCGATCCGCCTGTTCCGCCAGCGCGGCGGCGAGTTCGATGCCATCCTGCTGTCGCGCCACTACGTCGCCATCAACTATCTCGGTCTTGCGCGCCTGTACGCGCCCAAGGCCAAGCTGATCTTCGACACGGTAGACCTGCATTACCTGCGCGAACAGCGCGCCGCTGCGCTGGAACACAGCGAAGAACTCAAGCGCAAGGCCGAACGCACGCGGGCACAGGAACTCAAGCTGATCCGCGAATGCGATGCGACCCTGGTGGTCAGCCCGGTCGAACAGGCCCTGCTTGCGCGCGAACTACCGCAGGCGCGCGTGGATATTCTTTCCAATGTGCACGAAGTGTTTGGCTGCCGCACGGCATTCGCCGAACGCAAGGACCTGCTCTTCGTCGGCAGCTTCCAGCATCCGCCCAACGAAGACGCCATGCTCTGGTTCGCCCGCGACATCTTCCCGCTGGTGCGCACCGCGCTGCCCGAGGTGCGCCTGCACGTGATCGGCCAGCCGGTGCCGCAAGCCCTGCGCGAGTTCGAAAGCGAGCATTTCGTGCTGCACGGCTTCGTTGCCGACCTGGAACCGTTCATGGACGGCTGCCGTATTTCGGTCGCGCCGCTGCGCTACGGTGCGGGCGTCAAGGGCAAGGTCAACATGGCCATGAGCTACGGCCTGCCGGTAGTGGCAACCACCGCCGCCGTGGAAGGCATGCACATCCAGGCCGGTAGCGACGTGCTGGTCGCCACCGATGCGAGCGGCTTTGCCGAGGCCATCGTGCGCCTGTACGACGACGCAGCGCTGTGGCAGACCTTGTCGGCCAACGGCCTGGCCAACGTACAAAGGCATTTTTCCTTCGACGCGGCGAAGAAGGCACTCGCGCGAATCCTCGCCTGAACATCCGCAGTGTGCGATGAGCGCAGCGAATTGCACCGTCGCGGTCTGGCCGTTTGCGACAAGGACCCGGCTGCCTTGCGGTGCAATTCGCTGCGCTCATCGCCCCCTACGAGGCGGCGCCAAAGCGCAATGCCGCCGCGCGGCAACCTCTGCTAAGGTGCGCGCGTTCTTTCACTGCGGAGCGCGCGCATGATCCACGACAGCATTCTCGATACCGTAGGCCGCACCCCCGTCGTCCGCATCAATCGCCTCGCACCGGCGGGCGTGGAGATGTACGTCAAGCTCGAGGCATTCAATCCGATGTCGTCGGTGAAGGACCGCCTGGCCCTGGCCATCGTGCTCGACGCGGAAGCCAAAGGCCTGCTGGCACCGGGCCAGATGATCGTCGAGGCTACCTCGGGCAATACCGGCATCGCCCTGGCCATGGTCTGCGCGGCCAAGGGCTATCAGTTCGTTTCCTTCATGGTGGAAACCTTCTCCATCGAGCGGCGCAAGATCATGCGTGCGCTCGGCGCCAAGGTGATCCTCACGCCGGCGGCCGAGCGCGGCAGCGGCATGGTCAGGCGCGCCGAAGAATTTGCCGCCCGGCACGGCGCCTTCCTGGCCCGCCAGTTCGAGAACGAAGCCAACCCGGCTTATCACCGCAATACCACCGGCCCGGAAATCCTGCAGGATTTCGCCGGCCGCCGACTCGATACCTTCGTCACCGGCTGGGGCACCGGCGGTACCTTGACCGGCGTCGGCGAAATGCTTCGCCTGGCGCGTCCCGAAGTGGAAATTGTCGCCACCGAACCGGCCGGCGCTTCGCTGCTGGCCGGCAACGAATGGAAGCCGCACAAGATCCAGGGCTGGACACCGGATTTCGTCCCCGCCGTGCTCAAGCGCAATGTTGCCCATCGCATCATTCCGGTCGACGACGTGCTGGCGCGCGATACGGCACGCCTGCTCGCCGCACAGGAAGGCATCTTCTGCGGCATTTCCGCCGGCGGCACCTTTGCCGCGGCACTGGAAGTGGCACGTAGCGCCACCGCAGGCCAGGTGATCCTGTCTATGCTGCCCGACACCGGCGAACGCTACTTGTCCACTTTTCTGTTCGAAGGCGTCAACGAGGGCTCGGACGACGAGTGGCTGCAAAGCCTCTGATGCCGTCGCGATAGCGGCATGGCCTGGTGCCAGCGCAAAAAGAAAGCAGCCTCGCGGCTGCTTTCTTTTTGTCTTCTTGCCGGACTTTCTAAGCTGCGCAGGTTGCGAACACACCGCGGGCACACGCCGGCGCCGAGGCAAGCCCCCCACAGATTGCCTGCCGCAATCGAGCGCCCGCCTCAGTTGACGCTGATCTTGCTCAGCACGATGGAACGGTTCACGCCGTCGACGTTGTAGCTGAAATTCGCCTGCGTGGCCGAAGTAAAGGTCAGGGTGAACGTGCCGACATTGGTCAGCTGGCGCGCGTCCGGATTGTAGTTCGGCCCCCAGGGCGAACCGGTCCAGCGCACGACGCGGCCACTGGCGACGTCCACGCCGGTCCAGGCCGGGTCCAGCTGGTACCACGAGGCGCGGCCCTGGCCGTCATAGACAAACCACAACGCGAACAGCAGCTGGTTGAACTGGAACATGCTCAAGCCACGGCCGCTTTCGCTGGAAAGATCCCACTGGCCGGTGTAATCGCGCGTCGGTCCGTTGCTCGCCGCCGCACCGAGGAACTGCTGGATGGACGGGTAGATCTGGTCGAAGCGGGAGTAATAATCCACATTGCCCGCTGCTTCGCTGAGCCCGCTGTTGCTGCACGAGGCGCGGCCGCCGTAGAGGCCGCCGCGCAGCTGATAGCCGTTGCTGCCCAGGGTGAACAGGCCCGAGCCGCTGCTGCCGCCTTCGGTGGTGCCGCTGCTCCAGGAGGCGCGCAAGGTACTATTGATCAGCTGGCCGCCCAGATTGAGATTATCGGTGACGCCGCTATGCGTGCCGCGGCTGGCCTTCTTGATGTCGCCCGACGGATGATGGATGCCGAGGATCGCGCTGTTCGGCGTCAGCGGATTGGCACTCCACCCCGCCAGTACCGCACCAGCCGGCGGATTGCCGTTCAGGCGCAGCAGCGCGCCGTCGGTAGTCGACTGCGAATACGACAACTGCGCACCGCCGCCGACCTGGATGTTCGGGCCGTTCTGGTCGCTGCCGCAGCTCGGCGTCTCATTGTTCCAGAAGGTCACCAGCGAGGAGGCTTCCGACTGGTTCCCGATGCAATGGTGCGCCGTGAAAAACCAGGGAATCTGACTGCTGTCGACCAGATCGTTGATCAGCGTGCCGCTGCAGGTATAGGTGCTGCCGCCTGACTGGAACAGCATGCGCGCGACAGCGTTCTTCACGCTGGTGAAATTCGCGCCCAGCGTACCGGCCAGGCAAACCACGTCGACATTGCAGCTCTCGGAATCGCCCAGCGCCTTGCTCAGCGGTTCGGGTGCCTGCTGGCGCAGCAGCAGATGCGAAACTGCATCCACGTTCAGCACGACCGTGGCCGGATCGACGTTGGCCGGCACGAACAATTCCAGGTGCTGCAGTTCGCCGTCGGTCACTGCCGTCCAGTACACACCGTCGGCACCTGCCTGGGCCTTGGCCGCCGCGCCGTCGACGGCATAGATCTGCTCGCTGTAATCCGTACCGGCTACGCGCAACTCCGCTGTGTCCGGCCAGTTGGCGACACGCAGGCCGGTGCGCAGGGCGCTGGCGCCGGTCGAGGCGACATCGAGCCTTGCGACCGAACCGCCGGCTACCGCCTGCCACTGCAGCCGCGGCAGATCGTCTACCGCTTCACTGGCAATCGCCCGGCCTATGCCGACCTGCAGGCGGCGTTGGCGCGCCTCCGCATTGCGCTTGCGCACCGCCGTAGCTCGTTCTGGCGCCAGCGCCGGCAAGCGCAGCGTTGCGGTACCAGCCTTTGCAGCGCCCGCGCGCCACTGTTCCTGTTTTGGCGCCGATGCCGGATCGGGACGGTAGACCTCGCTGCTCGTCTGCGCGTATTCCGCTGCATTCGCCGCAGCAACCAGAGACAGGGCCAGCATCACGCTGGCGGACCGCAATTTCATGGCAAGCTCCAAAGCAAACGGGCCAGCCTGGCCCGGTGGTGGCGACTATACGCCGTCAAAGTCAGCAGATAGTACGCAGGGTCGCGGCTTTTCCTGTCAGCACAGCGGGGCCGCAACCGCGTGAACCCCTTCAGTTTGACGGCGTCGGCGAGCGCGCTCGCAAGCGGCACCGCCTGCCTGTACGAACGATGCAGGCAACGGCGGCCGAACATTGGCGGTCGCGGTTCGGCCAGTACTCGTCGATGCTTTTTTCAGGGAGGATTTGAGCGAGAACGATGCAGCGAAGTGCGAGCGCGGCAATGGCCGCGGGCTGGTGCAATCAGCTTTGCCGGCGTTGGGCGCGGACGCTTTCGTCGCGCCGCTGCATCAGGGTGGCATAGGCGATGGCATCGGCCAGCCGGTCGTAGCGATACGGTCCCCAGCGGAAGCGGGCACCTTCACGCACGATAGCGAACATGGCCATGCGGCGGTGATCGGTTTCCGACAGAAGCGCAGCGGGCCTGGCCTGGGGAGCATTGCTGCTGCTATCGACGGTGCGGCGGAGCGGGCCATTCAACAGGGCATAGGCAGCCGCATCGCTCAGCCGCTCGTAGCGATAGCCGGCGTAATGAAAATGGCCGTCGCCAAACGTAATGGCGTGCTGTTGCATGACGGCCAGATCGGCAGGCGAGCATTTTTGTCCAGGCAGGGGAATCTCCGCGCGAGACCGGCAAACGGTTTCTGCGCGGACGCAGCGAGCTGCCACCCGAGGCGCAGGCGGAACGAAACCGCCTTCGGAAATGAAGGCATCGACCGCCGCGAGATACGAGAAATCCTGCGTCGGGCGATGTACTCGCACGTTCTTCATGGCGCGGGTTTCCAAACTCTGGTGCGAACACCGGCGTGCAGCACAGCCGCTCAAGCAGAAGCCCGAGCGGCCATTCACCAAGTTACGCGCGATCAGCTCTGCGGTTCGACGACGGCAGAGAGCTGGGTTGCGCCGGCTTCCGATTCGGGCTCCGACTTCGCGACATCCGCGCCATCCGGCTCGCTGACTGTGGCCGGCGTAGCGACCGGCTCCGCGTGGGAATCGTCTTTGACGCTGGCGTTGCTGGCGTTATGGGAATTGTTCATGGCAATCACTCCTGAATACCGTCCGTGGCGTATTGCATGCGAAAAAGGCGACAACGGGCATGACCCGTCGTGTTGGACGTGCCGGCGCCCGGCACATGAGTAAGCCGCAACAGCAGATCGCGCACGGCGAAGCCATTGCATTCGATAGAGAAAAGCAGCTGGACGACTCGGCATCGTCGGGAACCCGACAGGGGCGTCGTAGTTCGGAGGGTTGCTGCGCGACTATGCGCCTAAATTTGTTATTTGTCCGTTACGAATCGACAAATATATGTCCACATATATAATTTATATAAACTGCCAAATCGCCACGCGCGCCTCGCGCGCATGGCCTTGCAAACACCGCCGGGCGCATCCAGTTTGATGGCCGATAGATCCGCATTCTGTTGCCGGCTTCCTGCCTGCGAATCACTGGAGTAGACCATGACACTCTCAAACGCCGCACGCCGCCGCGCCGTAAGGCTGGGGGCGACGGCGACGCTCGCGCTGGCACTGGCCTCCATGCAGCTTGCGGCGGCACCTGCGGATGTTCCCGTCGACGGTGCGCGGCGCTGCGACAGCGCCGCCAGCGACCAGCGCACCGCGGCGGCGGTCCTGGCGCGCCTGCAATGGAACGTGTTGCTGGATGCGACCGACATCAATGTCGCCGCAACGGGCGGACGTGTCGAGCTATGGGGCTTGGCGCGCAGCGAAGCGCAAAAGACACTGGCCGGCAGCCTGGCGCTGGACACCTACGGCGCCGCCAGCCTGAGCAATCAGATCGACGTCAACGACTGGTCGCCGCACACCGAGACCGCGCAGCTCACTGCAGCCACCCGCCAGCAGGAGCGACTGGCGCGAGCATCGCAGTCCGACCGCTGGCTGAGTGCCGCGGTCAGCTACACGCTGTCGTTCTCGCAGACCATCGCCAGCTGTGCGATCGCCGTCAGCGCCAGCAACAGCATCGTCGAACTGCGCGGCACCGCCGTATCGGCCTCCGCCCGCCTGGCGGCGATTGCCGCGGCCGAAAACACGATCGGCGTGCGCTCGGTCGACGCGGTTCAACTTGTGGTCGCGGAATAGCGGCGGGGGCAACGGCCAACGACAAAGGCCCGGTTTCCCGGGCCTTTGTCTATCACACTGAATTGTATGGTGGGCGGTACAAGTTTCGAACTTGTGACCCCTGCCGTGTGAAAGCAGTGCTCTACCGCTGAGCTAACCGCCCGGAGGGCGCGGACTTTAAACCGTCCGGTCTACCCGGTCAATCGCAACAACAACCTTGGTGCCGACGAAGGGAATCGAACCCCCGACCTACTGATTACGAATCAGTTGCTCTACCAACTGAGCTACGTCGGCGAAAGGCCGCGCAGTATAGTTACTCGCCGTGGGCGTAGCAAGGCGACCGAGGAATGGATCGGTCCCGCTGCCAGGGCACTTACCAGCACTTGCCGTTAGTGTCGGTGCCGGACTTGCCCTTCACACCCGAATTGGTGATCGTCAGCGTGCCGCACTTGTCCTTGGCCTGGGGGTTCGGCTTGCCGACATTGGGGTGGCCGGCAGGGAATACGGTCGGCGCGGTTGCCTGGATCAGATACTGCTGGTTGCCGCCGACCAGCTGCACCGCAACGGTGTAGTACTCGCTGCGCAAATTCGGCATACCAAGCCCGGCCGGGGCGGCCCCTGCGATGTCGTTGGTATAGCGGTTGAAGTTGGTGTAATAGCGCTCCTCTGCCGACGCCACGCGCATCATCAGTTCACGCGCCTCGGCGCGGCGACCGCGCTCGACATAGCGCGAGTAGTTCGGCACGGCGATCGCAGTCAGGATGGCGACGATGGCCACAACGATCATGACTTCGATCAGGGTGAAGCCCTGACTGACTTTCTGTTTCACGACCTTTCCCCTAACTGATGACATTCGCGCCGTTATGGCTGAGGAGAGGCGGGAAGGCAAGCAACATCCGCAAGCCTTCCCGCCGATTGTGAACTACTCGGTGAAATCCAGGGCTTCGCGCCAGGAACCGCGGCGCCAGACCGGGACAACGTTGAGCTCTACCGGCGGACCACCGCCAACCGGGGTAATGCCTGGCAGGATCAGACTACCGCCACCGAGCCGATTCACAGCACCTAGCTGTCCCGCAGCCGGCGGATTCGCTACGACCACACCCGCAAAGGCTTTTCCTGCTCCCGGAGAACCGCCGAACGCGCTGTCGAGCAGCGTACCCGGCGGACCACCGTTGCGCGAATCGACCACGATAATGGCGCCCGTACGTGCCGGATCGCAGGGGTTGTCGCCAGCCGGAATCACCGTCGAAAACACCGCAAAACCGTTCGCGAAAATCGGCGTCAGCGTAACGACGTTGCGCTCGCCCAGAGTCGGCAGATTGATGCGCCAGCCCTCCTGGGTATCCAGCATCGGATTTTTGGTAACCGACCGGCGATTGTTCGGCTCGTTGAGCATGGTCTGATTCACCAGCTGCGTCAGCGTGGTCCGGCTCATTCCCGGACCTCTGTCGCGAATGCCATACAGGTATTGCTGCGGCGTGCCGGTGGCAAGACGGTCCTCGTCGCCCAGGTACTTGCCGGTGCCGAACAGCAGGATCGACTTGGCCGGACCGCGCGGCGCGTCGCTGAAGGCAATCGGTGTAACGCTGATCGGCTGCTTGCCGATATTCGCCGCGACGCCATCGTAGGTCTGGAACATCAGGGTAACGGTCCAGTCGGCAGGATTCGGCTTCTCCAGATCGAACCGCCACAGATTGCCTGCAAGATCGCCCGCCACAGCGAACGAATCGATGTTGGTATCGCGCCCACGGTTGTAGTTCACCACTTCGGGGCCCGACAGGCCGTAGCTGGTGACCGCGGCCGGCGTGCGTAGCTCGCGAATGAGCGCACCGGTGTCGAGATCGATCACAAACAGCGAGGTCTGGTTGGCTATCGCCGGCGCAATCGTGCTGTCGGGGCCAGTCTTGGGGAAGTAGCCGCTGGAGATCAGTACCACCCACTTGCCATTGGCCAGACGCGCCAGGTTGGCCGAATCGTAGGTGTAGCCCAGATTGGCGGCATCGGGATTGGTGGTGCCATCCGCGTTAAGCGCGTTGAACTCCCACAGAACCTTGCCGGCGACGCCGCCTTCGGATTCGGTCGCGGCCGCGTCGCTGATATCGAGAGCATAGATACCGCGGCCGCCAAATCGCAGGCTGCCAATGAGAATCGAGCGCCATTTGCCGCGAATATATGCGTCGCCAATGATCGGCCTGTCGTCGACGGTAGGCACCAGGCCGCTGTTCTGCGCTGTAAGCTGGCGCAGTTTTCCATTGGTGAACAACGTGCTGGGGATATAGGCCCAGGCCTCGTTGCCGTCCTTGTCGAACGCATGCAGCATGCCGTCGTTCGCCGCCAGGAAAATACGTTCCTTGCGCGTCAGGCTTTCGGTGCGGTACTTGCTGAACGATTTGAACGGCAAGCCCATTTCCGGCGCGCCTGCTGGCCAAAGATCGTCATACAAGGTCTCGACCGGGCCGTAATAGCGCGGCTGGCCATTGACCACCGGGCCTAGCACCGAACCACGCTTGCGCAGCGGATTCGTGGTCAGATTTTCCGAGGTGCGATCCCCACGCAGAAAATTCAGGCGTTCGGAACCGCGGGCATCCACGCCGTTCAAGTTGGCCTGCTGCACCGCGTTGAGCGAGGTCCAGCGGAACGGCTTGCCGCTGTTGAGTGTGCCGCTGGACGTGACGATGACGCGGGAACTCGGGTCTTTGGCCGGCGTGTTGGCACTCGAACCGGTCGAGGGGCAGGGCCCGCCCGTCAGCTTGCAGCCCGCATCCCAGTTGACTGTCGATAGGAGGTTGCCGAACTCGTCGATGTTCTGCGCCATCAGATAGCCGGACCAGTCGGCCGAGTCGTAACCGGCAACATAGCCGGCCGTCGTCGTGGTCAACACGCCGGTGCTGACCGCGGGGGTGGTCGAAGCGCCGCGGCGGGTAAGGATGCTGGTCAGGATCTCGGTCAGCTTGTCGACCAGCACGGTCGGGTTGTCCGCACTGAAGTACTGGCCGCGGGAATTCACGGCCGCGTGCCAGGTGTCGTCCAGAGCCGGCTTCGAATTGTTGGACGGCGTAGGCCATGCCAGCGTGCCGGTGCGCAGTGCGTTGTAGTCCGTCGGATAATTGAGATTGCCAGCGATGCCCAAGGCAACCATGAACTGCACGACATGCTGCCAGGTCGCCGGATCATTGGCCGGATTCCAGTACACCGAGGGAACCGAACCGGGGTCGTTCGGCGGCACCGTCACCGCAGCAGTCCGATCCGCCCAGTACGCAGGCACCTTGTTCGCGAGCGTCGGCTGCAGGTCTCGCGCCCAGTAGTTGAAGGCAATATTGGAAATGGACGAGTCGTACGCCGTACCCGCCACATTCCAGTAGATCGTGGTCAGCGGGTCCGTGACGGAATAGACCTTGCCGTCCGGCAGGGTGACGCCGCTGTTCTGCTTGACGTAGGGCGTAGGCGTGGTCGGATCGCCCTCGTTCCAGTAACCGTCCGTCACCAGCATGTGGAAGTTCTGCCGGCATTCCAGACTGCGGAAACTGCCGCCCGCAACCAGCGGCGGGTAGTAGTACGGGTTCATGTTGTCGCCGCTCAGCGAGCGCTCGGCCACCTTGGCCGCTTCGATCGTCGCGCGCCGATTCGGCGTGCCGCCATTGTTGGTGACCTCGAACATCCAGTTGAAGAAACTGGTCTTCCAGGTACTGGTCATTTCCTGGACCTGGCGGCCGCGGATCGCCGGCGTACTGGTGATGAAGTCGGCGTTGATGGTCTGCCAGATCACCCGCACCTTGTTGTCCAGTGTCTGGCCGCCGAACGTGCGCGACAGCGCAGTACGCGTCATGAGGTTGCGCGTACGGTAATACGAATACCAGTTGGCAAAACGCTGCTTGATCGGCACCAGCACTTCCGGGGCCGGCGGCGCCGGCTTCGGATCGGTGGCGGTGCCGACAACCTTCAGGACGCAGTTGGTCTCATTGCGGTTCGGGCACTCGAACCAGAATGCGCCTCCGCTCGCCGGGCGGAAGGCGGATGGAATGGTGCGATTGTCAGCGGCCAGCGCATTCGGCCGGTTCGTCGTCGCCGTCTCGTTGCCGAAGCTCTCGTAGAATCGGGTACCGAGATTCTTGGTATTGCCGGCGTTGTAGCAGTAGCTCGGCGACCAGTTGTGGCAGATGCCGTCACGCCAGGCCGCGTCGAAGTTCGAATTCGGGAAGTTGATACCGTCCGGGCGCATCGGCGGCGGATAGTCCTTCAATGGATCAAAGTACATCTTGTTCCATTTTGAATCGTAGTAGTACCTGTAGCCGTACTCGTCCGCAATGTCGTCCGGAAGTGCGGTGGCGCCCATCGAGCCCGAATCGTCGAAGGTGACGATGACGTTCGGATTCACCGCACTGCTCAGATCGGGCGGCGCGGTGCCGAGATCGACCGTGCCCGCTGTCGCGGGCGCTCCGCTAAGGCCAGCCCCGAGCGTAAGCGCGGCGACGGCAGCGGCAAGAAAAGGCGAACGGAGGAATTTGGTCAGTGACATGGTCTTCGTCCCCATTACGGCGTCGCAATCGGCTGGATCTGCGCCAGAAAGACGCTTTCCGCCAGTCGAACGGCTGAATCGTTACCACCAGTGGATCGCGAGGTGATGCGGTAGGCCAGGAATTCCTGCACACCGCCGCCAGGACCGGCAGCGACCGGCTTGAGGCCGGCGTGCGGCGATTCGGTATCTTCGGCGCCCGACACGCGCCCCATGAGTTCGACCATGACGCGCGGGCGCGAAGCCAGCCGGGCCGATTCGGGAATGGTTGTTGCCGAGTAGTCGATGGTCGAATTGCTGCCGCCGTCGCTGGCAATCTTTCCCTTCTCCGAGCGGAATTTGCGCACCACGTCGTCCAACACCAAAGTATCCGACGCCGCCGATGCGACAACGCGGCTATAGCATTTGAAATCCGTGCTGGGCCCACCGCCTTCGTCGCAGGTCAGATTGACGCCGCGCACCGGTGCGGTCCAGATCTGCACCTCCATGCCGCGCACACCGCTGTCCGCGCCCATCTGGGCCATCTGCACATTGCGCATGCCGCCAGTCATGCGTTCCTGCAGAATCGACGTATTGCTGGCGACTACGGCGATCAGCGTCATCAGTACCAGGAAGATTAGTGCCACGAACAGCACGGCGCCGCGTTGCGAACGCGCGTGTGCAGGGCTACTGCCGAAAGATCGGATATTCATGGCGTTTGGCCTGCTCAAGGTGTGCTGTTACGCACGGCGATCTGCGCCGTGAATTCGCGCCGCATCATGCGGCCCCGCTGCAGTCCGTTTGGCATGACAGTACCGGTAGGAATTTGCGCCTGGACATAGCTGAGCGCGGTACCGCCATTGACGCTATAGCGATAGGCCTCATCCGATTGCGACAGAAACGGGATGTCGTTGATCGTATTGATCAACAAGTGGACTTCGATCGTCCGCACCGCGCGCCAGAGGCAGTTGCTGTCCATGGCCCCTGCGTAATTGTTCCAGGTCACGTACTGCACCGGTGGTATCGGACAGTTGGCCGAGCTTCCGGTGGTCTGGACCTGATTCGCGTCGAGAAAATTGAACGGGGTTGTCGACGCGGACGCCAGCTGTTCCGTGCCGTAGAGGAAATCCATGCGCTCGACTCCGGTCGCAAGAATGTCCGCAACGCGCGTGTTCAACGGCGCGCCTTCTACCCAACGCATCAGCGCGGGAATGACACGATTAGCGGGGTTGGCATCCGGACTGGGGTCGGCGATCAGCTGCAGGAAATAAGTCGCTGTACGAAGATCCCTGCTGAAGTTGTACACAGTGACGGTGCTGAGGGAACCGATATCAGCGCACCGGATCCTCGCTATACCGCCCGTCGGCAGTACGTCGATTGGGGTCAGTGTCTGGTTGGAACCCGCCAAACCCGCGGCGTTCACCTTGAAGATGGCCCCCTGGTTGCCATTCCACAGCAATGCCAGATCGCCCGAAGCAAAATTGGTTGCTGGCTCGCCCGGGGCAGGTCTTACAAGGATGTCTGTAATGAACCCGGCATTGGGTTGCCCTGCAGCGGGGCAATGCTGCTCCGAGCCGGTGGCCCCCCCGCCAGAAGCCTGCGCGATGGTCCATCCCGGCGAACCGATGTAGCGCACGGTCAGCACGTCGGCTCCCTGCACGCGGCTGCCTGCGACCGTTCCTACCGCCGGCAGATCCGTCGGAACCGAGGGGTTGCACGCGCTGCCGGTGACCGAGCACTCGTGCCCCTGGATAAGCCATCGCGGCGATAGCGGATATGGCTGCGCCATTGACCAGCCTGCCGGCACCACGGTATCACCCGTGCGCCAGCGCGGCAGCAAGGAGGCGATATTAGCCACGTAGACCATGGGGGCAATCATCGGCGCCTGCACGAGTTCGGTATTGACCGACTGGTTCGCCGCAATGGCATTGACCGCCAGCGGCTGGCCGAAGCCCATGCGCATGTCGTCGATGAGACGACTCATCGCATAGCGACCGTTTTCCTGCACGCGTGCCTGCGCATCCTGCACACGATTGGTGTTGCTGGTGCTCTGGAACAACGCAATGATGCCGATGCTGACGAGCAGGCCCAGCGCAAGGGCGACCATCAGCTCGATCAGGGTGAAGCCTTGCTGCATGAGCGGAACTGCAACGAGCCTGCGCGCCGGATCT
Source organism: Tahibacter aquaticus (assembly GCF_004363655.1). Classification (GTDB taxonomy): domain Bacteria; phylum Pseudomonadota; class Gammaproteobacteria; order Xanthomonadales; family Rhodanobacteraceae; genus Tahibacter; species Tahibacter aquaticus. Next base: position 130,911 of record NZ_SNZH01000007.1, on the reverse strand, counting down.
TTTTGCTTCATGAAGTCGATCTCCGCAGTCATGGCTGGAAGGCCCAGACAAATGTCTGTACTTCAGGCGTGCTTGCTGACGCAGCGCCCGGACCGCCGACATTCAAGGTGGATTCGTTCCAGACAATGGAAATGGTGCAGACACCGTCGAAACTCAGTCTCGCCTGAGTGGCATTGGCCAGGTTCTGGCCCGCAATGGGACTGCCCGGCCGGCGCACGCAGGCGATCGTTGCGCCCGAATTAGGCAGCAGCGTGTGGATTTCCTGGCTCCACCAGAACAGATCCCGCGTAGCCAGCTGTGCGGAGTTGCAGGGACAGGTCGTTGCCGCTCCGGCATTGCCGCTTCCAGTTGGGACGGTCGCGTTGTAACTGCCCGCCCATATGCCGCGCAGATTCCCACGCATCCGATCGGCCATCGACTGCGCCATGAACGAAGCCTGGGTGCGCAGATACGCACTCTGATTCGTCCGCACCGAAACCATCAGCAGGCCTGCCAGACCCAACAGGCCTATGCCCAGAATAACGACGGCGATCAACACTTCCAGCAGGGTAAAGCCCCGGCTGCCCCGATTCCCCTTCATGGCGGCAGTTCTCCAATTGATGATCATGGCGGGCAGGACACGGCCATGCCGGCAGGTGGCTTGCGCTGGCTACTGACCGTGCCGTTGTTCCCGACAAGCACGGCGCGGTTCTGGCCGTTCGGGGTATTGGGCCGGCAGACGACGAAGTCGTAGGCGCCACCGTTGACGGCGCCCGTGCCGTTGTAGACGATCTGGGTTGCCGCGCCGCCCGAGCGAGGGGCACCGAGCACGCGATACGGATCGTCAATACGAAGATGATCGCGGATCAACACATCGGTTCCGGCCTCGGTGAATACACCGTTACCGTTGATGTCGACCCAGATTTCCCATCCCAGAGTCCAATTGCCGGGCGTTTTCGCGATCACCGCCGTATTGAAGCCGCGCTTCACAGCCTCGGCACGGGCCGTATTCAGGTCCAGGACGATGTCGTTACCGGTCTGGGTAACGGCGGTGCGTACCATGGATTCGCGGAAACTGGGCAGCGCCACACCGACAAGGATGGCGGCGATGGCCATCGTGATCAGCAACTCCATCAGGGTAAAGCCGCGCTGGGCAACTCGGTTCAGCCGAGCTGTTCGCAACCGGAAACGGAACATCGACATCGCACACCTCGGTAGCTGGCCGGCTATTCGGCCAAGCTATCCGGGTGTTCAATGGCTGACAACGTATGGTGAGGTGATTGGTAGCGAATGTCGGACAGACGGGCCGGCTGCGGTTCAGCTGTGGCGCGGCTCGGCGCGGGCTCCGGATCAGGCCGGCAAAACCACGATGCGCAGCTCTTTGGGCAGGGCAAAGCGCATCAGTTCGGCCACGCCTTCCAGCTCGGAAACCGCACCGGCGCCGCGCTGGCGCAGGGCGGCAATCACGTCGTTGACCAGTTCTTCCGGTGCCGAGGCGCCGGCAGTGACGCCGATACGCTCGCGCCCCTCCAGCCATTCGTCGCGAATGTCGGCGGCGCTGTCGATCAGGAAGGCAGGTACGCCCTGCTTCTCGGCCAGCTCGCGCAGGCGGTTGGAGTTGGAACTGTTGACCGAACCGACAACCAGCACGAGGTCGCAACGCTGACCGAGCACGCGCACGGCATCCTGGCGGTTCTGCGTGGCGTAGCAGATGTCGTCGTGGCGCGGGCCCAGCACTTTCGGGAAATGCCGGCGCAGGGCGTCGATCACCGCCTTGGTATCGTCCACCGACAACGTGGTCTGGGTGACGTAGGCAATATCGTCGGGACTGCGCGGCCGCAGCCGGGCCACGTCTTCGGGAGTTTCGACCAGATAGATCTCCCCGACGGCGCCGGAACGAGTCCACTGGCCCAGCGTGCCTTCCACTTCCGGATGACCGGCATGACCGATCAGCACCACGTCGCGGCCGGCCTTGCAGTGGCTGGACACCTCGATGTGCACCTTGGTCACCAGCGGACAGGTGGCATCGAATACGCGCAGCTCGCGCCGGTCGGCTTCTGCTCGCACGGCCTTGGAAACGCCGTGGGCACTGAAGATCACGGTGGAGCCGTCGGGTACTTCGTCGAGTTCGTCGACGAATACCGCGCCGCGGTTGCGCAGGCCTTCCACCACGAAACGGTTGTGCACCACTTCGTGGCGCACGTAGATCGGCGCGCCGAACACTTCCAGCGCACGCTCGACGATCTCGATGGCACGATCGACGCCGGCACAGAACCCACGGGGATTGGCAAGCAGGACTTCCATGGCAAAGCGGTATCCGGACCAGGCAGACGCCGGATTATCGCGCGGCGCCCTCCCCTTTCCCACTACGCAGGCTGGCGGCGGCCAGCAGCACTGCCCCGACCGAGATGGCCGAATCGGCGATATTGAAGGCAGGGAACGCCCAGCTGTCGTGGTAGACCTGGACGAAATCGACCACATGGCCGAACCGCAACCGGTCGATCAGGTTGCCCAGCGCACCGCCGACGACCAGGGCCAGCGGCAGTGCCGTCAGCCAGTCGCGCCGCGGCGTGCGTGCCAGCCACAGCGTCAGCACGGCGCTGATCACCACGGCCAGGATGCTGAAACCCCAGCGCTGCCAGCCTCCGGCATCGGCGAGAAAACTGAACGCGGCGCCGGTATTGAAGGCCAGCGTCCAGTTCAGCCAGCCGTCGATGACCGGCACCGGCACGCCTTCGACCAGATGCGCCAGCACGATCTGCTTGGTCCACTGGTCGGCCACGATCAACACCAGCGACAACACCAGCCAGCTCAGCGCATTGGCACGCAGCGGCAACCGCTCGCCCGGCGCCGCCATCAGAAAAACCGCCGCTGTTCGCCGCTGCCGGCGACGTTGCTGACGCAGCGCTCGCAGAGCTGCGGGTGTTCCGCATGGGCGCCGACATCGCTGCGGTAATGCCAGCAGCGCACGCATTTGGCCGCTTCACTGGCCTTGGCCACTACCCAGACTTCGTGCTCGGGCACATCGGCCCTGGCGGCGAGGGCCGTGGGTCTGGCCTCGTCGTCGACGAACGACTCGAAGCCGAGCTTGGCGGCCACCACGTCATAGACCGGGCGATCACGCAACGCCTGCAGCTCCAGCTTGGAGGTGATGAAACCGAAGCGCAGCTCATCGGCCACCTCGGCATAACGCTCCCGCTGGTCGGCATCGACGTACAAGGTGACCTCGGCCTCCAGCGATGCACCGATGCCGCCAAGCACGCGCATGCCTTCCAGTACCTTGGACGTGGCCGAACGGATAGCCAGCAGTTCGCTCCACCACAACCGCTGCTGCGGCGAGGCCTGCGTTGCCGCCAGACCTTCGTAGAAGGTGGCGAAGAACACCGATCCGCCGCGCTCGCCGGGCATTTCCGCCCAGATTTCCTCGGCAGTGAAGCTCAGCACCGGCGCCAGCCAGCGCACCAGCGCTTCGAGAATGCGGTACATCGCGCTCTGCGCCGAACGCCGGCCCAGACTCGCAGCCTGCATTGTATACAAGCGATCCTTGGTTATATCGAGATAAAGTGCGCCCATCTCGTTGGTACAGAAGTTCTGCACGCGTTGCACGATCTCGGGGAAATCGTAGCGCTCGTACGCCGCACGGACAGCCTGCTGCGTATCGAACGCCTGCTGCACTGCCCACTGGTCCAGCAGCAGGGATTCTTCCACCGGCACCAGGTGCAGGGCCGGATCGAAACCGTGCAGGTTGCCGAGCAGGAAGCGAGCCGTATTGCGGATGCGCCGGTAGGCATCGGCAACGCGCTTGAGGATCTCGTTCGACATCGACATTTCGTTGCGATAGTCGGTCGAAGCAACCCACAGGCGCAGGATGTCGGCGCCATAGTTCTTCATCACGTCCTGCGGTTCGACGCCGTTGCCTATCGACTTGGACATCTTGCGGCCGTGCTCGTCCACGGTGAAGCCGTGGGTCAGCACCTCGTTGTACGGCGCATGGCGATACATCGCCGTCGAAGTCAGCAGCGAGGAATGGAACCAGCCACGGTGCTGGTCCGAACCTTCCAGGTACATGATCTTGTCGTCCGGCCCCGGCGTGGCCAGTTCCGGACGTTCGGCCAGCACGCCGCGATGGGTCACGCCGGAGTCGAACCAGACGTCGAGCACGTCGCTGACCTTCTCGTACTGTTCTGCTTCGGCGCCGATCAGCTCGGCCGCATCCAGCGCGAACCAGGCGTCGATGCCGCCTTGCTCCATGCGCCGGGCGACAATTTCGAACAATTCCACACTGCGCGGATGCGGCAATTGCGTGGTCTTGTCCACCAGCAGCGTGATCGGCACGCCCCAGGTGCGCTGACGCGAGATACACCAGTCGGGACGGCTGGCGATCATGCTGGTGATACGTTCTTCGCCCCAGCCCGGAATCCAGCGCACGCGCTTGATCGATTCCAGCGCATCGGCACGCAGGCCGGCCTTTTCCATGCTGATGAACCATTGCGGCGTGGCGCGGAACGCAACCGGCGTCTTGTGCCGCCAGCAATGCGGATAACTGTGCTCGATGCGCGTGGCCACCAGCAGCTTGTCGCGTTCGCGCAGCAGCTCGACGATGGAATCGTTGGCCTTCCAGATGAACTGGCCTTCCACCAGCGGCGTGCCGGCGAGATAGACGCCGTTGCCGCCGACCGGATTCAGCTCGGCCGCGGTGAACTTTTCCACCAGTCCATATTTCTGGCCGACAGCAAAGTCTTCGACGCCGTGGCCCGGCGCGGTATGCACGGCACCGGTACCGTCTTCGGCCGAGACATGCTCGCCAAGCAGCACCGGCACCTGGCGGAAATCGTAGAACGGATGCTGCAGCAGCTGGTTTTCCAGCGCCATGCCGTTGGCCACGTCGCCGTGGGTCACAGCTGCGCCGTCGACGCCGGCACTGCCGTAGCGCGCCGCGCACTTGTCCGCCAGCGCCGCAGCCACAGCCAGCAGCACGCGCTGGCCGTTGCGCGCCGGCGCTTCGATGAGGCTGTATTCGAGGTCCGGCCCCAGCGAAACGGCAAGGCTGGCCGGCAGCGTCCACGGCGTGGTCGTCCAGATCGGCACGGCAACGACAAGGCTGTCGAACTGCTGCCACAGGGCATGGCCCTGGCTACGCGCACCGAGGAAGGCAGCCAGCACGGCTTCCTTGTCCACGGCGTCGTAGGCAACGTCGATCGCCGGCGAGGTCTTGTCGTGGTATTCGATTTCCGCTTCGGCCAGGGCCGAACCGCAGTCGAAACACCAGTGCACCGGCTTGAAGCCGCGTGTCACATGGCCGTTGGCGTAGATCGTGGCCAGTGCACGCACCATGTCCGCCTCGAACTTCGCGTCCATGGTGCGGTAGGGGTTGTCCCAGTCGCCGATCACGCCCAGGCGCTTGAAGTCGGCGCGCTGCAGGTCGATCTGCTGGCTGGCGTATTCGCGGCACTTCTGCCGGAAAGTGGCGGCATCGACCTTCTGCCCGACCTTGCCGATCTTCTTCTCCACCGCGATCTCGATCGGCAGGCCATGGCAATCCCAGCCCGGCACGTAAGGCGAGCGGTAGCCGGCCATCAGCTTGGACTTGACCACCGTGTCCTTGAGGATCTTGTTCAGCGCGTGGCCGAGATGAATCATGCCGTTCGCATACGGCGGGCCGTCGTGCAGCACGAAGATGCGTTCGCGCCCGGCGGTTTCGCGCTGGATCTGCTGATACAGCTGACGGGTTTCCCAGTCCGCCAGCATGGCCGGCTCGCGCTTGGCCAGATCAGCCTTCATCGCGAATCGGGTTTCGGGCAGGTTGATCGTGTTCTTGTAGTCGGTCGTCACGGTTCAGGCTCCGGCGGTCGCTGTCGCGGCTGCGCCCAGGATGTGCCGCGCTTGCGCGGCGTCTCGGTCGATCTGCCGGACCATGCTTTCCAGGTCCGGGAACTTTTCTTCATCGCGTAACTTTTCAACAAATTCCACTTCGAGGCGGCGGCCGTACAGATCGCCGTCGAAGTCGAACAGATGCGCTTCCAGCAGCGGCTCGCGCCCGGCCACGGTAGGCCGCACACCGAGACTAGCCACGGCCGGATGATCGCCCAGCCCCGCACCGTGAACACGCACGGCGAAGATGCCCTGCAATGGCGACAGGCGCCGGCCCAGGCGGATATTCGCCGTCGGATAGCCCAGCTGGCGCCCCAGTTGCTGCCCGTGCACAACCTTGCCGGAAATGCCGAAGCGGCGCCCCAGCCGGCCTGCCGCGGCATCGAACTGGCTGCATGCCAGCAGGCTGCGGATGGCCGAGCTGGACACCCGCGCGTCCTGCTGCACCAGCGGCGGCAGCTCGGTCGCACGGAAGCCATAGTGCGCGCCCAGGCGCTGCAACAAGTCCATATCGCCGCGCCGGCCATGGCCGAAACGGAAATCCGCACCGACGAACAGCTCGCGCACGTTGAGCCGCTGCACCAGCACGCCGGCAACGAAATCCTCTGCACTCATGGCCGCCAGTGCGTCGTTGAAACGCAGCAACAGCAGCGTGTCCAGACCGGCGGCGAACAACTGCTCGATCTTTTCCCGCGCCGAACTCAGGCGCACCAAATCGCCACGGGCGAAGAATTCGCGTGGCACGGGTTCGAAACTGATGGCCGCGGCTGGCAGATTCAACTCGGCAGCACGACGGCAGACATGGTCGATGACGTAGCGATGACCGCGATGTACGCCGTCGAATGCGCCGATACAGACCACACTGCCGCGCGGCGCAAGCACAGGGCCGGCGGCGTCACGGGACAGCGTATGCATTGGGCCGAGTATAACGGCTGGCAGGACCGGCCGGCTCAATGGGCGCGCAACTCGCGCAGGCGAAAGCCCTGCGCCAACAGGGCAGCCAGGTAGACCGCCGCCGCCGCCGCGACCAGCGCAGCGAGCTGGCCGGCACGCTGCCAGGTCGGGATGCGCGTCCAGTCGGCCGCATAGTGATTGCCGAGCAGCACGACAACGCTCATCGCCAGGCAGGCCACGCCTACGCGCCGCAGATGCCGCCCCCAACCGGGCTGAGCCTGATAGACGCCGGTCTTGACCAGAGCCCGCCAGAGCTGGGCGAGGTTGAGATAGCCCGCCAGCGCGCTGGCAACGGCCAATGCCATATGCAGACCGGGTACACGCGCCAGCGCCGCAACCCAGCCCTGCTCGAGATCTGCCGGCTGATGCCAGCAGGCGAACAGAATGGCCACCAGCACGATGTTGAACAGCATGTTCGCCGCCATCGCCACCACACCGGCACGTACCGGCGTGCGCGTATCGCCACGGGAATAGAACGCCGGCGCGACGACCTTGATCAGCACAAAGGCCGGCAGGCCGAAACTCAGCGCCGACAGGCTCAGGCCGGCCATGGCCACATCGTGCGGCGTGAATTTGCCATGCAAGAACAAGGTGGCGACCAGCGGCTCGGCCAACAGCACAAGGCCGAGCATGGCCGGCATCGCGATCAATAACGCCGTGCGCAGGCCCCAGTCCAGCGCGCGGGAGAACGCCGCCGCATCGGTACTGACATGGTGCCGCGAAAGACTGGGCAGGATCACCGTGCCCAGCGCCACGCCGAACAGGCCCAGCGGAAATTCCAGCAGCCGGTCGCTCTGTCCCAGCCAGGTCTGCGAACCGGTAATCAGGTACGAGGCGATCAGGGTATCCAGCAGCAGATTGACCTGGGCCACCGACGAACCGAACAAGGTCGGAATCATCACCTGGCGGATGCGCTTGACGCGCGGATGGCTCCAGCCCCAGCGCGGCCACGCCAGCATGTTCAGCCTGGCCAGCGACGGCAGCAGAAACAGCAGCTGCAGCACGCCCGAGGCAAAGATGGCCCAGCCCACGGCCATGATCGGTACGTCGAAATACGGAGCAAGCCACAGTGCGGCGACGATCCAGCACAGATTCAAGATCACCGGCGCCAGCGCCGGCAGCGCAAAGCGGTGATGCGCATTCAGCACGGCACCGGCCAGCGCGGTCAGCGACACGAACAGCAGGAACGGAAACGTGACGCGCAGCAGGCTGACCGTCAGCGCGAACTTCTCCGGTTCGTCCACCGCGCCCGCAGCGAACAGGCGCACCAGCCAGTCAGCACCGATCACGCCGATGGCCGTCACCACCAACAGGATCGCGCCCAGCGTGCCGGCGGTGCGCGCAACCAGCTCGCGCAAGGCCTCCGGCGATTCCGTTTCCTTGACCTCGGTCAGCACCGGAACGAAGGCAAGCGAGAACGAGCCTTCGGCAAACAGCCGGCGCAGGAAATTCGGAATGCGGAACGCCACATTGAAGGCATCCGTCACCATGCCGGCGCCGAATGCCGCCGACATTGCCACCTCCCGCACCAGGCCGAGCAGGCGCGAGATAAAGGTCATGCCGCTGAACGACATCAGGGAACGCAACAGACTCGGGGTTTTCACACGCACAACTCCGTCGCCGGGCCCGGCCCGGCCGGCGCACAGCAACCGGGTGGACAGGAGGCCGCGGGTCGCCGCAGCGACAGGACACTAGGGCCAGAGATACGAACAGCGTAGTCTAAGGCCTGGGCCGCGTTGCGCGGCGCACCCGCGCTGTGGCGCTGGAAGCACGACGGCCCGCCCCGGCACAACCGCGGCACGGCCGGCGCAGGCAGCACGACCAGCCCTCGCCACACCTGGAAATCCCGTCCTGGCGGTTGACGCCATGGCACATCCCCCGTATGCTCGCGCGTCTTTTTCCAAAGCCGTGCGTCTGGAGTCTTACCTTGGCTAACATCAAATCCGCAAAGAAGCGCGCGAAGCAGTCTGAAGTGCGCCGTCAGCGCAACGTCAGTGCCCGCTCCATGCTGCGCACGGCGATCAAGAAGGTCGTGAAGGCAATCGAAGCGAAGGACAAGGCTAGCGCCGAAGCCGCGTACAAGATCGCCGAACCCATCATGGACCGCTATGGCAGCCGTGGCCTGATCCACAAGAACAAGGCCAACCGCCACAAGAGCCGTCTCACCAACCATATCAAGGCTCTTGCCTGATAGCGGATGGGTAGCAGGTTGAACGAAAAAGCCGGCGAAAGCCGGCTTTTTTTGTGGCGGTTTGGGGGGATTGAAGAGCGATGCGGCGACATTCAAAGACCGCTCGCCGGGCCTGTCCAGCCCGGCCAAAGCAACACCTCAACCCAAAGCGAAAACCCCGCTCGACGCAAAACCTCAGCCCTCTTCCTGCTCCTTCGCTTCGCGCAACTCCCGCTTTGCCTCGTCGAAGAATTTCTGTGCTTCCAGGCAGATCGGCCAGGTGCCTTCGCGGCCGATGGCCGAGACCAGGAACCACGGCCCCTTCCATTTCAGCCGCTTGACGATGTCCTTCGCGGCTTTCTGGCGATCCTCCTCGGGCAGCAGGTCGGCCTTGTTCAGTACCAGCCAGCGCGGCCGCTTGAGCAAGCCGGGATCGAACTGCTTGAGCTCCGCCTCGATGGCCTTGACCTGTGCCACCGGATCGGTCTCGCCGTCCAGCGGCGCCATGTCGACCAGATGCAGCAGCAAGCTGGTACGCGCCACATGCTTGAGGAACTGGATGCCCAGGCCGGCGCCATCGGCGGCGCCTTCGATCAGGCCGGGAATATCGGCCACGACGAAGCTCTGATCGGTGTCGATGCGCACCACACCCAGGTTCGGGTGCAAGGTGGTGAACGGATAGTCCGCCACCCGCGGCGTTGCTGCCGACACGGCGCGGATAAACGTGGACTTGCCCGCATTGGGGAAACCGAGCAGGCCGACGTCGGCCAGCAGTTTCAGTTCCAGACGCAGTTCGCGCGCATCGCCCGGAAAACCCGTGGTGGCTTTGCGCGGCGCGCGATTGGTAGAACTTTTGAAATGGATGTTGCCCAGGCCGCCGTCGCCGCCCTGGGCCACTTTCAGGCGCTGGCCGTGTTCGGTCAGGTCGCCGATGATTTCGTTGGTATCGACATTGATGACCACCGTGCCTACCGGCACGCGGATGGTCAGGTCGTCGCCGGCCTTGCCGTGCATCTGCCGGCTCATGCCGTTCTCGCCGCGACCGGCACGGTAGACGCGCTGATGGCGGAAATCGACCAGGGTGTTGAGGTTTTCGTCGGACTGCAGGAATACGCTGCCGCCCGCACCACCGTCACCTCCGTCAGGTCCGCCGAACGGGATGAATTTTTCGCGCCGGAAACTGGCGCAGCCGTTGCCGCCGTTGCCGGCGTGAACATTGATTTCGGCTTCGTCGACGAATTTCATAGGCGGGAATCGGACAACCGTGGCAGGAACGAAAGGTAAGGTACAGCGTGGCGACCAGACCGGCACCGCGCCACTGGCTGTGCAGTGCAGGCTATATAAAACAAAAGCCCCGCCAAAGCGGGGCTTTTGTCAGGATCGCTGCAGCGAAAATCAGGCCGGAACGACGCTGATCGTGCGGCGACTCTTCGGGCCCTTGACCGCGAATTCCACTTTGCCGTCGATCAGCGCAAAGATGGTGTGGTCGCGACCCAGGCCGACGCCGGTACCCGGATGGAACTGGGTGCCGCGCTGGCGAAGAATGATGTTGCCGGCATTGATGGCTTCGCCACCATAAACCTTGACGCCGAGATACTTCGGATTCGAATCGCGGCCGTTACGACTTGAGCCTACGCCCTTCTTTGATGCCATGACTGCTACTCCTCAGATTCAACCGGCGCTGATGCCGGTGATCTCGACTTCGGTGAAATGCTGACGGTGACCGGTTTCCTTGCGGAAATGCTTGCGCCGGCGGAATTTGACGATGCGGATCTTGTCGGCGCGACCGTGCTTCTTCACGGTGGCGGTGACGCTGGCACCGCTGATCAGCGGAGCACCGACATTGATCGAATCGCCTTCGCCGACCAGCAAGACCTGGTCGAAGGTAAAGGTGGAGTCGACGTCGGCCGTAAGCAGCTCGACGCGGAGAACCTCACCCTTCATCACGCGGTATTGCTTACCGCCGGTGACGATGACTGCGTACATGGGAATTCCTCTGTAGTTATTCTGCTGTTGCCAGGCCGGTCACGCAGGCCTGTCCCTATTTGGGGCGCGCGAGGATAGCGACATTGGCCGCGCTGGTCAATTCCTCAGCAAGCCGCGGCCAGCTGGCCGGCAATCCGGGCAGGCGGGCACTACCGTTTGAGCACGAATGCAGCACTGAATCAGGGCGGAATCTGTCCTCATTCGGTCTTATAGCTCCATTTCTGCCCTGATTGGAAAACACCGGTGCCGACCTCACCTCTCACGCGCCGCCGGCAAAGCGCGGCGCATACTACTTCGCTGACCCCAATGCCCAAATCCCCCATGGATACGATCCGCATCCGCGGCGCGCGTACGCACAATCTGAAGAACATCGATGTCGACCTGCCCCGGGACAGCCTGATCGTGATCACCGGGCTGTCCGGTTCGGGCAAGTCGTCGCTGGCCTTCGACACCATCTATGCGGAAGGCCAGCGGCGCTATGTCGAGTCGCTGTCGGCCTATGCGCGGCAATTCCTCTCGGTGATGGAAAAGCCCGACGTCGACCATATCGAAGGCCTGTCGCCGGCCATTTCGATCGAGCAGAAGTCGACCTCGCACAATCCGCGCTCCACCGTCGGCACCATTACCGAAATCTACGACTACCTGCGCCTGCTGTTCGCCCGTGTCGGCACGCCGCGCTGTCCTGACCACGGTATTCCGCTGGAGGCACAGACCGTCAGCCAGATGGTCGATGCGACCCTCGCGCTGAATCCGGACCAGCGCTACATGCTGCTCGCACCGGTGGTGCGCGAGCGCAAAGGCGAACACGTACAGGTCTTCGAGCAATTGCGCGCACAGGGTTTCGTGCGTGCACGCGTCAATGGCGCAGTCTACGAACTCGATGCAGTGCCTGCGCTGGCACTGCGCCAGAAGCACACCATCGAAGTCGTGGTCGACCGTTTCCGGCCCAAGGCCGACCTGAAGCAGCGCCTGGCCGAATCGTTCGAGACCGCGCTACGCCTGGGCGACGGGCTGGTGATCGTGGCCAACCTGGACGTGCCGGCAACGCCGGAAACCCTGTATTCCTCGCGCTTTTCCTGCCCGATCTGCGACTACTCGCTGCCCGAGCTGGAGCCGCGCCTGTTCTCGTTCAACTCGCCGCTGGGCGCCTGCCCCGGCTGCGACGGCCTGGGCGTCAGCCAGTTCTTCGACCCGGCCCGCGTCGTCGTCCATCCGGAACACAGCCTTGCCGCCGGCGCCGTACGCGGCTGGGACCGGCGCAATGCATACTATTTCCAATTGATACTTTCCCTGGCCAAGCACTACGGCTTCGATATCGACACGCCTTGGGAAAAGCTGTCGAAGGCAAACCAGCAGGCGGTGCTGTTCGGCTCCGGCGACGAGGTCATCAGCTTCAAGTACCTGAGCGAAAGCGGCACCAGCCAGGCGCGCAAGCATCGCTTCGAAGGCATCGTCAACAACCTAGAACGGCGCTACAAGGAAACCGAATCGCCGGCCGTGCGCGAGGAACTGGCCAAGTTCATCAGCGCCCGCCCCTGCCCCGACTGCCAGGGCCAGCGCCTGAACCGGTCGGCGCGCAACGTATTCGTCGCCGACAGCAACCTGTCGTCGCTGACTGCGCTGCCGATCGACGCCTCGCTGGACTTCTTCCAGAACCTGGTCCTGGCCGGCTGGCGCGGCGAAATTGCCGCCAAGATCGTCAAGGAAATCCGCGAGCGCCTGCGCTTTCTCGTCGACGTCGGCCTGGACTATCTCACCCTGGACCGCCAGGCCGACTCGCTCTCCGGCGGCGAAGCGCAGCGCATCCGCCTGGCCAGCCAGATCGGCGCCGGGCTGGTCGGTGTGATGTACGTGCTGGACGAGCCCTCCATCGGCCTGCACCAGCGCGACAACGAACGCCTGCTCGGCACGCTCACGCGCCTGCGCGACCTGGGCAATACGGTGATCGTGGTCGAGCACGACGAAGACGCGATCCGCCTGGCCGACTACATCCTCGACATCGGCCCCGGCGCCGGCGTGCATGGCGGCGAGATCGTCGCCCAGGGCTCGCTCAAGGACGTGCTGAAAAGCCCGCGCTCGCTGACCGGCCAATACCTGTCGGGCAAGCGCCGCATCGCCCTGCCCAAGCAACGGCGTAAAGCCGACCCCAAGCGCACGCTGCGCATCCTCGGCGCCAGCGGCAACAATTTAAAAAATGTAGACCTGGAAATTCCGGCAGGCCTGTTCACCTGCGTCACCGGCGTTTCCGGCTCGGGCAAATCCACCCTGATCAACGACACCTTGTACCGCCTGGCCGCGGCCGAACTCAACGGCGCCGGCGAAAAGCCCGCCGCGTACAAGAAAGCGCAGGGAATGGACCTGTTCGACAAGGTAGTCGACATCGACCAGTCGCCGATCGGCCGCACGCCGCGCTCCAACCCGGCCACCTATACCGGCCTGTTCACGCCGTTGCGCGAGCTGTTCGCCCAGGTGCCCGAATCCCGCGCGCGCGGCTATGGCGCAGGCCGTTTCAGCTTCAACGTCAAGGGCGGCCGCTGCGAAGCCTGCGAAGGCGACGGCATGATCAAGGTGGAAATGCACTTCCTGCCCGACGTCTACGTACCCTGCGACCTGTGCCACGGCAAGCGCTACAACCGCGAGACGCTGGACATCACCTACAAGGGCTACAGCATCTCCGACGTACTGGAGATGACAGTGGAAGACGCGCACAAGCTGTTCGAGCCGGTGCCAACCCTGGCGCGCAAGCTGGAAACCCTGATGCACGTCGGCCTGAGCTACATAAAGCTGGGCCAGAGCGCGACCACCTTGTCCGGCGGCGAAGCGCAGCGCGTGAAGCTGTCGCGGGAACTGTCCAAGCGCGACACCGGCCGTACTTTGTATATTCTTGACGAACCCACCACCGGCCTGCATTTCCACGACATCGAACAGCTGCTGCAGGTATTGCAGCGCCTGGCCGAAGACGGCAATACCGTCGTCGTGATCGAGCACAATCTCGACGTGATCAAGACTGCCGACTGGGTCATCGACCTTGGCCCCGAAGGCGGCCACCGCGGCGGCCAGATCATCGCCAGCGGCACGCCGGAACAAGTCGCCGCCAATCCGGCCTCGCATACCGGACGCTTCCTCACCCGGCTGCTGCCCGGCAAAAGCGCCAACGGCAAGAAAAAGGAAGCCGCCTGATGGCCGGGCGCAACAGCGACACCTCGACACCCGCAGCGAACGATGCCAGCAGCGGCGCCAGCGTGGCGCCGAAGCTGCTGGCACGCATACCGCTGCAAGTGCGCTGGCGCGATCTGGATGCGTTCAATCACGTCAACAACGCGATGTTCCTCAGCTATCTGGAAGAGGCGCGCCTGGTCTGGATGGACCGCATTGAGGGCATCTGGGCCAGCGACAACGGCAAGCCGGTTCTGGCCGCCACGCACGTGAACTACCGGCGCCAGCTGCAGTGGCCCAACGCGATCGCCGTGGAGCTGTATGCCGAACGCATCGGCAACACTTCACTCACCATCGCACATCGCATCGTTGCGGCCGACGACGCGGCACTGCTGTATTCGGACGGCCATGTCGTGCTGGTCTGGATCGATGCCGCCAGCGGCCGTTCGGCCGCCTTGCCGGGGGTGGTACGGCAGGCCTGCCGCTGACAGCGACCGCCTTGCGCTTCACGTAGGGCGCGATGAGCGCAAGCGAATTGCGCCGCAGGAGCCTGTGACGGAGGCTGTCGCCGATACCTTGCGGTGCAATTCGCTGCGCTCATCGCACCTTACGAATTCACCCGGTGAAATCACCCTACGTTTGGGGCGCAGCGAAGTCGGCGCGCAGCAGCGAATAGATCGATGCGCTACGCGCTTCGCCATGGTGAACGATACGTTCGCGCGCATCGCATTCCCAGCGTGCGCTCAGCGCCTGGGCGACGCGCCGGCTGGCTATGTTGTCGGGCAATATCACGATCTCGATGCGGTTGAGCTGCAAATCCGCGAAGGCGAAGTCCGCCGCCAGCCGCGCGGCGCGGCGCGCAATGCCCTGCCCGCTGCGCGGTGTCGCCACCCAGTAGCCCATAGCGCCGCGACGATTGGCGCGATCCAGATGGTTGATGCCGATACCACCGAGTACCTCGCCGCTGACGGCATCGAACACACCCATCGGAAATTCGCGCTGCTGTGCCCAGCTTGCGCGGCAGAAATCGATCCAGGCCACCGTATCGGCGCGACAATAGGCATCCGAACACCAGGGCAGCCACTGCATCAGCTGCGCGCGCGATACATCGACCGCGCCATACAGCGCATCTGTATCCATCGGCTGCCAGGGCCGCAGCAACACACCTTCGCCGCTACGTATGCTCGATGACGACAGGTCCATGCGCGCCAGGCTCCGGTATGGTTCAGCTCAATGGTGATGGGCATGATCGCCGGCTGTTGCCGGCGCATCGCGTACGACGAATTCGGCGTCGGTTGAAGATCCATTGTCCATTTCAAAATGCAGCACGGCCTTGGCGCCGGCAGCGAGTTCGGCGTTAGGCTGCATCAGCATCAGGTGCTTGCCGCCCGGTTCCAGTACCACGCTTTCGCCAGGCGCCAGTCGGATCGGCGGCAGTTCGCGCATGCGCGCGACGCCGTCTTCGTTGATGGTCGCATGGATGCTTACGGCACCGAACTGTGTGCTGCTGGCCCGCTCGATCACCAGCGCCGCATCGCCGCTGTTGCGCAGCGTCGCATAGCCGGCGCGCATCGGCACACCCGGTGGCGCGCTGCGTATCCATGCGGCTTCGACCCGCAGAACGCCGGCCGCGTGGGACGTCGCCGGTAACAGGCACGCCACGGCCAGGCCGGCAACCATCGCGCCAATCGACACAAAACGCTGACCCTGCATGGACTTTCCTTTCGGCCACAGATTTCTGGCTATGATAATTGGCGTCTACGCCCTTCCCGCGGCGAACCGCTGCGACCCATGGTCGCAGCCTCCTGAAGTGCCGCGCCCGCCTGTGGAGATTCCCCATGCTCGACCTGATCCGCCATGACGACATTCTCGAACTGCGCCTGGCCCGACCGCCGGTCAATGCGCTGGACGCGGGCCTGATCCGCGCGCTGCGCGAAGCCATCGAAGCGGCGCCGCGCGACGGCGCCCGCGGCATCATTCTTTCCGGCCGCAGCGGCCTGTTTTCCGGTGGGCTGGACGTGCCTTCGCTGCTGCAGCTGGACCGGCCGGGCATGGCCCAGGTCTGGCGCGATCTGTTCGGCACCTGCGCGGCACTGGCGCGCTCGCCGATTCCCAGTGTCGCGGCGATCACCGGCCACAGCCCCGCCGGCGGCGCGGTACTGTCGATCTTCTGCGACTACCGCGTGATGGCGCGCGGCACCTACCGCATCGGCCTGAACGAAGTGCAGGTCGGCTTGGTCGTGCCGGAACCGATCCAGCGCGGCCTGCGCCGCCTGGTCGGCGCATTCCGGGCCGAGCGCCTGATGGTCGCCGGCGCGATGGTCGATTCAGAGGAAGCACTGCGCATCGGCTTCGTCGACGAACTGGTCGATGTCGACCATGTCACCGCGCGCGCGCAGCTATGGCTGAAGGAACTGCTGGTATTGCCGCCGCGTTCGATGAGCGAGACTCGGCGCATCGCCCGCGCCGACCTGGCCGACGGCTTCGCCGGCATCGAGTCCTTCAATGTGGACGAATACGTCGACGGCTGGTTCGGCGAGGAGTCCCAGCGCGTGCTGCGCGAACTCGTCGCCAAGCTGCGCGCCAAGGCCGGCTGAATCCATCGCTGCCGCGGCTCGCATAAGACGTCCCTCCAGCCGGACCGGCTGTCTTGCCGGTCCAGGCCAGGCCGAACTGTATTTCGCCGCACCAGGAAAAGCCGGCAGCGCAACGCTCAGGCGCCGCGCGCGACCGGTCGCGCCGGATCGGCGATCCAGCCGCTCCACGACGGCGCGAAGATGCGCGAGCCGCCCAGCCCTGCATGCTCCATCGCCAGCAGGTTGTGGCAGGCGGTGACGCCGGAGCCACAGGAATGCACCACCTGTTCCGGCACATAGCCGGCTATCACCGTCTCGAATTCATCGCGCAGTTCATCCGGATGCTTGAACAGGCCGTTGCCGCCCATGTTGTCGCTGAACGGCCGGTTGCGCGCGCCGGGAATATGCCCGGCGACCGGGTCTATCGGTTCCACTTCGCCGCGGAAACGCGCACCGCCGCGGGCGTCCAGCAGCAGCACGCTGCCATCGTGCAGGCCGCGGCTCAACTCGTCGGCGTATACGATTTCATCTTTGGCAAAAGCCAGGTCTACCTCGCCGCCGGCCTGCGGTGGCGCCAGGTTGCTCAGCGGCAGGCCAGTCGCCGACCATGCGGCGAAACCGCCGTCGAGCACGGCCGCACGCTGATGGCCGACCAGGCGCAACATCCACCACAGCCGCGCCGCGGTGGAACCCGCGGCGTCGTCGTAGGCGACGACCTGCATGTCCGGACGCCAGCCCCAGCGCACCAGCACGTCGGCAAAGGTGTCGATATCGGGCAGCGGGTGGCGGCCCAGTCCACTCTTGCGCAGGTCGGACAGATCGCGGTCCAGATGAGCGTAGTGCGCACCGGGCAGATGCGACTGACGCCAGGCCTGCTCGCCCTTGGCGGTGTCGCTCAGTTCGAAGCGGCAATCGACGATCAGCAGTTCCTCGCTGCCGCAATGGCCGGCGAGTTCCTGCGGTGAAATCAGGGTGGTGAAATTCACGGCATGGCCTCCATTCGGCGCAACAGGTTCACCAGCATGGCGGCGGTCGCGCCCCAGATACGCCGGCCTTCGAAGTCGTATTCGTAGATCTCACGCCGGCGCCCGCGCCAATCGATCTGGCTGCGCCGCACATTGGCCACGTCGAGCAGAAAAGGCAAAGGAACTTCGAACACTTCGGCCACTTCGCGCGGGTCGGGGGCCAGGGTATAGCCCGCCTCCACCTCGGCGACTACCGGCGTGACGCCGAAACCGCTGATGGTCTCGAAACAGTCGAGAAAGCCCAGCGGCCGCACCAACGAGCGCTGGATACCGGTTTCCTCTTCGGTTTCGCGCACCGCCGCGGCAATCGCGTCGGCATCGTCGCGTTCGATGCGTCCGCCCGGAAAACTCACCTGGCCGGCATGCGTGCGCATGCCTTCGTTGCGCCGGGTGAACAGTACCGAACATTCGCTGCCGCGCCGCACGAGCGGCACCAGCACTGCGGCCGGCGTGCGCACGCTGTCGCCGAGCAGGTCGGCCAGTTCGGCATGGTTCCAGCCCGGCAGCGAAGGCGGATCGTCCAGGGTGCGCAGGGAAAGCTTCAGCGCGGCGGCCTTGTCGGCCTGGGCGCTCATGAACGTTCACGCTCGCGCTGCGGCAGCACTTCGGCCATGAAATGACGGCGCTGCTCGTCGCTGAGGCTGCGCCAGGCGGCGATCTCCGCGCCGGTGCGGTGGCAGCCTTCGCAATAGCCCAGCGCGTCCAGCGCGCAGACGCCGATACAGGGAGTGAGGATGATTCCGGTGGGTTGTACTGAGAACATCGTCGTAGGAATGTGGCGATTACGTTGCTAGATTACAACACCCCTGCACTGCACAACGGTTGAGCATGCTCGCACTTGCCACCCGGGTTGTCAGCGATTACGGCAAGGTGCTCGCCCACGTCGCTCCCGGCGTGTACGGGCTGCCCCAATCGCTGCTGCCCTATCCGAAGGACCGCATCCGCGCCGCGCTGCGTTTTCTGCTGCATGAAGTCGCCCCTGGCCACCCGGAACTGCGCGAAGGCCTGGCCCGTGGCTATGTATACCTTGCGCAATTTGTCGACGACGGCGACGCCGATACCATCGCCCGCGGCGCAGCCGTCGCCACCGGCCAGTCGCCGGACAAGGGCGAGGCCGAGCCCGCCATGCGCCTGATCAACCGTATCAAGGCCGAGATGGAGCAGGCGCTGGACGAGCTTTCCGGCGCCAGCTACGAATAGAAAACGGCGCGGGCTGCAAGGCCCGCGCCATGGTTTGCCTGCGTTTCGCCGGGTGTGTTACGGCCGGGTGGACTTGAAGTAGGCAATCCAGTCGAGCACTTCCGGCGTAATGCGGCGGATGCCATTGGGGAAGTCGTCGGAGGCCGAGCAGGTCGAGCAGGTCTGCGTGCTGACGACACCGACTACAACGTCGCTGCTGCCGGCCCACACGTCGGTGTAGACGGCTGAACCGGAATGACCGCCGCTCAGGTCGCAGGCCGTCGAATAGCGCGCCTTCCAGCCGTCCGCATCGGTCGAGCTGAAGCTGCCGATCTGGCAGTTGTTCGTATCCTGGTAAGCCCAGCCCTGCTGGCACGAAGCCGGCGCACCGGACAGGCCACAGGCCGGATAGCCACGGTTGAAGCAGCGGCCGCTGCCGGAAGCGTCGTCATCGCAGTAATCGCGCAGGCTGGATTCGCTGATCGCCACGTAGCCAAGCCAGCCGGTGGTGTCGCCCGGCGCCGTGTCGAGCACCATGATGCCGTAGTCGTCGGCCCAGCTCGTGCTGGTGCGGTAGGCTTCGGGTGTGAAGAACCACTCGCCGGTGTGTTCGCCGTAGGGCTCGCAGGAGGCATCGTTGCAGGTGCCTTCGCGGCCCGGACGGAAGATGGCGCCCAGGCTCCAGGTTTCGCTGTCGCGGTTGTACAGGCAGTGCGCGGCAGTCAGCACGTGGCGGCGCCCGACCAGGGTACCGGAGCAGCCGCTGGTATTGCCGCCGCCGAGCTGGCCCATGGCGCGGAACGGAAAGGTCGTATTGTCGAAACGGCGTGTGCGCGTGTCGATGCCGTCGCTCCAGCCTTTCAGACCTGCAGCGTCCGCCTCGCTGCCGTTGACGGCAGTTCCCGCATTGCTGCCGGTCAGGCCGGCCTGTAATGCCTGCCGATAGAACGTGTGCGAGACCTCGCGCGGTACCTCGACGCGATAGCTGTAGCCGGTCTTCACGTTGACCGCGATCCAGGCTTCGCTGTGCTTTGCATCAGCTTCGTCGCTGTCGCTTCCCTTGCGGCGCGAGCCGTCGCTACCGGCAGTATCGCTGCGGTCGCCGTTGACGACGCCGGCCCAGCGCCATACCTGCGCCGGAATGCCGGCCTTGGCGGCAAGGCCGGCATCAACCTGAAGATCCTGGCCGAACTGCAGCGGCGCCGGTGCGCTTTCGACGGACTGGGCCGACACGACACCGGCGAAGGAGAACAGCAGCGACGCGGCCGTAGCGTACAAATAAGTGCGTTTCATACAGATTCCTTTAGGTAAGTAGCAGCGTCGACGCGCGACGACACCTGACAGGGGTAGTCCACTCCTCCACAACAATGCGGATGCGACGTCTCCGTCGCGCTGGCGGTCGGTCTCGGCGCGTGCTTGCCGGCCGCTTTTCATCGCTGTCAGCACAACTAGTCGGCGAACGCGGGAAAAACCCGCCACGTTCG
Source organism: Tahibacter aquaticus (assembly GCF_004363655.1). Classification (GTDB taxonomy): domain Bacteria; phylum Pseudomonadota; class Gammaproteobacteria; order Xanthomonadales; family Rhodanobacteraceae; genus Tahibacter; species Tahibacter aquaticus. The sequence continues at coordinate 110,531 of NZ_SNZH01000007.1, read as the reverse complement.
TATGCAAGACCGGCAATCGTTGTCGTCATGGCGGGTTTTGCCGCGAAACCGCGACTAGAGCAGACGACCGCCCGGCACAGGGCCTGGCGGCACCCTGAAAGGACAACGATCATGAAATTCCGCAGCCTGCCGTACGCCATCCTGTTCATTGCGCTGCTCGGCGACAGCGCCGGCGCAGCGGAAACCACGCCGGAACGCGGCTATGAACTGCGCTTGCAGCGCGTTGCAGCAAGCGGCCTGCGCGCCACACTGACACGCCACGACGGCGCCTTCGTCTATCCGGATATCGCGCTCGTGCCGAGCAATTGCCCGCTGGGCGCCGGCGCCGCCGTGCGCGAGCAGGCACAGCTCTGGCTGACCGGAAAATCGGGACGTGCGACCCTGGCCGAGATCCGCGTGCCTACCCGCAACAGCAGCAGCTGCATCCTGCTGGGCAAGTTCACCACCCACAGCGACGACGACCAGGGCGAAATGCCGCCGACCGGGCTGCCCGGCCAGGGCCAGCTGCTGGCCCTGCCGATCGCCAATCTGATCGCGATGGGCCAGTTGCAGATCGGCACGTCGTCGGCAAGCTGGACCGGCGAACAGATCGTCGTGTCGGCAGCCGACGGCAAGCCGCAGGGTGGCGAGTGCGCGTTTCCTTTCAGCTACCGCACGGGCAACGTCGGTGGCGGCGCGTCGACGCCGACAAAGAATCGCCTCACGCGACAGAGTTCGAACGGCTCGGTGCAGGTAGAGCATGCGCTGCCGGGCCTCGAACCCGGCACCGACACACAGTTCGCCGCGACAATCCTCCTGCGTCCGGGCGGCTCGACACTGATGCTGGACATCGATGCGCCCGACCTGGTCGAGGAAGGCGAGAACCTGATCGAAGGCGAGCCTGACCCGAACCACTACAGCATCGAGGTCACTGTCAGCGGCAGTTGCCGCTGAGGCCATCGCTGCTCAAGGCACGCGGGCGAGCTGCGCCGCAAGTTCGCCCGTGCGCGCGTCGTCCGAACCGTAGGCCTTCACACGTATGGCATGCGCGCGGCGCAGCAACTGCAGTGCTTCGGCTTTGCTGTCCGGCGCGTCGGGCAGGCTGCCGCGCAGCGCCAGCAGCGCATCGGCGATGCGCGGGTCGTCGGCGTCCAGGCGCTTCTCGAAAATCTGCAGCGCCTGGCGCAGCGAGGCCTGTGCCTCGTCCTTGCGCCCTTGCTTTGACAGCACCACACCAAGCTGGCGCAGGTCGATGCCAACCACTTCGTGCTCGGCACCGTATTGCTCGCGTTGCGCCGCCAGCGCTTCGCGATACTGCCGTTCGGCGCCGGCAAGATCGCCGCGCTTTTCCAGCACGCTGCCGAGATTGAACACGGCCGACGAGCGCCAGGGATGATCGGCGGCGTAATGTGCCAGTGCTTCGCGGTAATAGCCTTCGGCGGCATCGAGCTTGCCGGCGCCTTCCACCACCCAGCCCAGGTCGCCCAGATTCATCGCCACGGTCGGATGCTGCTCGCCCAGTTGCTTGCGTCGTATCGCCAGCGCGTGCAGCAGCAGCGACTCGGCCTCGTCGTTCTTGCGCTGCGCCTTCAGCACGCGCGCGAGATTGTTCATCAGCGTGGCGGTGTATACATGTTCGCCACCGCGCGACTTGCTCATATCGGCCAGCGCTTCGCGATACAGCGCCTCGGCCACCGCGAAGTGGCCAAGACTGCGTTCCAGCTCGGCCAGCGCTGCCAGCGAACTGGCGATGATCGGATGGCCGGCGGGCCGCAGTTGCCGGTTCAACGCCAGCGACTGGCGCAGGAACGGTTCCGCCGCGTGATAGTCGCCACGCACCTGCAAGGTGTTGCCCAACCCGGCCAGGGTTTCGGCAACATCGCGATGCCGCTCGCCGAACAAGGCGCGGCGCTGGGCGAGGGCGGCGCGGAACAGGGGTTCGGCACCAACATAGTCAGCGCGCATCTGCGCCAGCACGCCACGATCGTTGATGGTCCGGGCCAGGTCGGCCTGTGCTGACGGTCCGCCCTGCCGGAACAGCTCCTCGGCCTGCCGCAGCAATGCTTCGGCTTCTTCGAAGCGGCCCAGCGTCGTCGTCAAGGCGCCCAGGCCGCGCAGCACGGCGGCGCGCGCGGTCGCCGGCACCTGCACATGGGCCTGGGCCAGTTCCCGCGCGCGATTGAACAGCGGCTCGGCCTTGTCGTAGCTGCCGAGCTGGCGGTAGGTTTCGCCGACGGTTGTCAACAGTTCCACTTGTACTTCAGGCTGCGCATCGAGTTCGGCGTCGATCGCCTGCCAGCCGAAATCGAGCAGCTCGCGGGCGCTCAGCTCGGCGCCCGCGCCGCGCTCGGGGTCGGCACCTTCGAACAGACGCAGCACCAGCGACTTGACCTGTTGCGCCTTGCGCACTTCGGTCTGGGCGAGATCGCGCTGACGCGCTATTTCCCGCGCCTGCAGCGTCGCCATCAGCGCATAAGCCGCGGTCAGCGCGAACAGCACGGCAACACCGGCAACCGCCCAGGCATGCCGGCGCACGAAGCGCGCCGTGCGATAACGCAGCGTTTCCGGCCGCGCCCTTACTGGCCGGTGGTGCTGCCAGCGGCGCAGGTCGTCGACGAGGTCGCGTACCGAGGCATAGCGCCGCGACGGCTGCTTGCGCAGCGCCTTCATCACGATCAGGTCGAGATCGCTGCGCAGGCGCCGCGCCAGCGCAGCAGGCGCAAGACCGCCGATCTTGGCCGCGATCTGCGGCGGACTGGCCGCCGCGGCGGCACTGGGCAGCGGCGGATCGTCGAGGCAGATGGCGCGCTCCAGCGCCGCCGCAGACAAGTCGGCCGGCTGCTGCGCGCGCTGGCCACAGGCAAGTTCGTACAGCAGCAGGCCCAGCTGATAGACATCGGAATACACATCGCTGGGCTCGCCGCGCAACTGCTCGGGCGTGGCGTAGTCCGGCGTGAACAGCTGCGTCGCGGTCTGCTGTAGCGGCGCAGCCGCCGCATCGCTGTGCAACACCTTGGCAATGCCGAAGTCGAGCAGCTTGACCACGCCGTCGCCCGTCACCACGATGTTCGACGGCTTCAGATCGCGATGCACGACGCGGCGCGCATGCGCATGATCGAGCGCTTCGGCAACCTGCACTACCAGGGCCAGGCGCGCGTCGAGGTCGAGACGCCGTTCGTCGCACCAGTCGTCGATGCGCAGGCCATCGACGTATTCCATGACAAGGTACGGCCTTCCGTCGGCGAGCCGTCCACCGTCGAGCAGATGGGCTACGCCCGGATGATTCAGCGACGCGAGTATCTGGCGTTCGCGTTCGAAATGGGTGAAGAATCCCGGCGTGGCAAGGTCGGCGCGGATCAGCTTCAGCGCCGCGCTCTGGGCGAAACCGCCGTCTTCCCGCGACACTTCGAACACGCTGCCCATGCCACCGCTGCCGATGCGCCGCAGCAGCCGCCACGGCCCGATGCGCTCGCCGGCTTCGCTGCCGATGTCCTGGCTGCCTAGCACCGACCACGCGGCACGCCGGTCGAGCTGGGCCGGATCGAGCCAGGGCGCGGGCGCTTCGGCCAGGGCCAGCAACTCGGCCAGTTCGGCATGCAGGCCCGGGGCCTCGTCGCGCAGCCTGGCCAGAAAGTCGCGGCGCGGTTCCGCGTCGAGATCAAGCGCTTGCTCCAGCAGCGCATTGAGCTGCGCCGCGTGCGCTGCGGACCTGTTCATCGGTGCGGCGCCTGGCGGTTGCGGCAGGCACGCATGCCGGCGCCGCAGTCAGCCACCGGATTGCCATACAGCCGCTTTGGATGCGCTTCGCCCATGCCGCCGCATTGTGGGCCGATCGGCATCCGGCTTCAATTTTCTCCGGCACAAAAGAAAAAACCGCGCAATGCGCGGTTTTTTCGTTCTGCAACTTGCAGGCTTTACTTGACTTCGATCAGCTTGATCTCGAACACCAGCGCCTCGTTCGGGCCGATGCGCGGCGGCTGGCCGCGGTCGCCGTAGGCGAGTTCCGGCGGCACGAACAGCTGCCAATGGTCGCCCTGGCGCATCAGCGGCAGTGCTTCCTGCCAGCCCTTGATCACGTCTTTCACCTTGAAATGCACCGGCTCGCCGCGAGCGAACGAGCTGTCGAATTCCAGGCCGGTGCTGAGCGAACCGCGGTAGTGCACGGTGACATCGCTGTTGACCGTGGCGCGGGCGCCGCTGCCTTCCTCGATGACGCGGTACTGCAGGCCGGACTGGGTCGAAACCACGTTCTTCTTCGACTTGTTCTCGGCCATGAAGCGCTGGCTCTTGGCCTTGTTCTCGGACGAGATCTTGTCGAACTCGGCCTTGGCCTCGGTCATCATCTTCTGCTGCATCTTGCCGAGCACATCGCGCATGGCTTCTTCGCTGATGGCCGGATTCTTCTTGCTGTAGCCATCCTGCATCGCACGAATGATGGTGTTGATATCCACGTCCATCTTGCGCTCGACGAAATCGTTGCCGATCTGATAGCCGATGGAGTAGCTCAGCTTGCCTTTCTCACTCGTGGTGTCCTGTGCGACGACGACACCGGTCGCGAGCAGCGCCGCTGCGGCGACAGACCAACGCAAATTCATGCTTACCTCCAATGAAAAACGCGAAAGGCCGGACCAGAGGCGGCGGCCGCAAAGAGTTGGCCATGATAGCGAAGGTGTCCGTCAGCGGCTACCGCGGCGCAGGGCCGGTTTCCGCCGGATTCCTTCCGGCACGGCCGCCGCAGACTGCCCAGCCCAAGCTGAACGGCGCCCGCCTGCCCCCTGCTACCATCGGCGTTTTCCGTCTGCTGGAGCGCTCATGCCTTACCAGAATCTGCTTGTCAGCGACCGCGGCGCGGTCCGCAGCATCGTCATCAACCGGCCCGACAAGCTCAACGCGCTGAATTTGCTCACCTTGCAGGAGCTGGACCAGGCCTTCCGCGCCGCCCGCGAAGACAGCGGCGTACGCGTGATCGTGCTGGCGGGTGCCGGCGAAAAGGCCTTTGTTGCCGGGGCCGATATTGCCGAGCTGGCCAAACTCAGCCCGATCGAGGCGCAGGCTTTCTCGCGTGCCGGACAGAACCTGATGCGCGGCATGGAACGTACCGGCAAGCCCATCGTCGCGCGCATCCAGGGCTTTGCCCTGGGCGGTGGCATGGAGCTGGCGATGAGCTGCCATCTGCGCATCGCCAGCGAAAAAGCCCGCCTGGGCCAGCCCGAAATCAATCTCGGCGTGATTCCCGGCTTCGGCGGCACCCAGCGCCTGACTCGGCTGGCCGGCCGCAGCGCCGCGCTGGAGCTGTGCCTGCTCGGCGCACCGATCGACGCCGCGCGCGCCCTCGCTCTTGGCGTGCTCAACCGGGTGGTGGCACCGGACCGGCTCGACGACGAAATCGCGGCCGTTACCGACCAGCTCGCCGCAGCCGCGCCGATTGCCCTGGCCGGCATCCTCGACGCCGTCATCCTGGGCGCGGACTGCGCCATGGACCCGGCCCTGGAATTCGAAAGCCAGGCCTTTGCCCTGTGTTGCTCCACGGCCGATATGCGTGAAGGCACTCAGGCTTTCCTGGAAAAACGCAAAGCGGTGTTTTCCGGCAAATAGCTCGCAGCGGCCATTTTCGCCGCAGGCCCGGCAGCTCGCCGGGTCTGCGGCGCGGCGGCCGGGTGCGGCCGAAACCACCGGCCAGCGCGTCCGAATATTTCACAACGGTGACAATCCCAAGCCGCCCGGCGACGGCATTCAGGCGCGCCACAGCGCCGTTTCAATGCCTTAGCTCCAGCCCTGTCACACAGCTGCAACAAAACTCCCACGCGACTGCAACACAGCACGCGTACAAAGCGCGGCGAACAGCAAGCCTCAATCGCCGCCTTCCAAGGAGTTTCCCGTGCTCAGGTCCCTCACGACCCGCCTCGCCCTCGCCGGCATCGTCAGCGCTGCCGCCTTCACCGTCCAGGCCGCCGACATCACCGGTGCTGGCGCCACCTTCGTCTACCCGGTCATGTCCAAGTGGTCGGCCGACTACAGCCAGGCAACGGGTAACAAGATCAACTACCAGTCGATCGGCTCCGGCGGCGGCATCGCCCAGATCAAGGCCGGCACGGTCGATTTCGGCTCGTCCGACAAGCCGCTGGAATCCAAGGAACTCGCCGAAGCCGGCCTGGGCCAGTTCCCGTCGGTCATCGGCGGCGTGGTACCGGTGGTCAATATCCAGGGCGTGGCCCCGGGCAAGATCCAGTTCACCGGTCCGCTGCTGGCCGACATCTTCCTCGGCAAAGTCACCAAGTGGAACGATCCACAAATTGTCGCCGTCAACGCCGGCATCACCCTGCCCGACGCGCTGATCACCGTAGTGCATCGCTCCGACGGTTCCGGCACCACCTTCAACTGGGTGAACTACCTGTCCAAGGTGTCGCCGGAGTGGAAGCAGAAGATCGGCGAAGGCACCTCGGTGCAGTGGCCGGTCGGCGTCGGCGGCAAGGGTAACGAAGGCGTCGCCGCCTATGTGAAGCAGATCCCGGGCTCCATCGGCTACGTGGAACTGGCGTATTCGCTGCAGAACAAGATGACCTATGGCGCCGTGCAGAACGCCGCTGGCAAGTTCGTGCAGCCCAGCCGCGAAAGCTTCCAGGCCGCTGCCGCCAGCGCCGACTGGAAGAACGCCAAAGACTTCTATCTCATCATCACCAACGCGCCGGGCGAAACCTCCTGGCCGATCGCCGCCACCAACTTCATCCTGATGTACAAGCAGCCCAAGGATGCCGCGCGCAGCAAGAACGCCCTGGCCTTCTTCAAGTGGGCGCTGGAAAACGGCAAGGCCCAGGCCGAGGCGCTGGACTTCGTGCCGCTGCCCGATGAACTGGTCAAGCAGATCGAGGCCTACTGGGCCGCCGAGATCAAAGCCTGATAGCACTCATGCACGGGGGCGAAGCGCGCAAGCGCTTCGCCCCTTCCGTGTTCTTCACCGCCAGCCCCGTGACTGACGCATGAGCACCGACCAAGCCTTGCCTGCAAGCGCGCTCGCCGCGCACAACGACAATACCGCCCGTCGCGCCGAATCCGATCGCCGCGCCGACAATGCCTTCCGCTATCTCGTCACCGGTGCCGGCCTGTTCGTTCTGCTAGCCCTGGCCGGCGCCGCCTTCTCCATGCTGTGGGGCGGCAAACTGGCCTTCTCCACCTTTGGAATCTCGTTTCTCACCACCACCGACTGGGATGCCGTCGGCCACAAGTTCGGCGCCTTGGTGCCGATCTACGGCACCCTGGTCACCGCGCTGATCGCGATGCTGATCGCAGTACCGGTCAGCTTCGGCATCGCCCTGTTCCTGACCGAAGTCGCACCGCCCTGGCTGCGCACGCCGGTGGCTTCCGCGATCGAACTGCTCGCCGGCATTCCGTCGATCATCTACGGCATGTGGGGCCTGTTCGTTTTCGTACCGGTGATGTCGAGCACGGTCATCCCGTTCCTCAACAAATACCTCGGTCCGCTGCCCATTCTCGGCCCGCTGTTCCAGGGCCCGCCGCTGGGCATCGGCATGCTCACTGCCGGCATCGTGCTGGCCATCATGGTGATTCCGTTCATTTCCTCGGTGATGCGCGAAGTGTTTCTCACCGTGCCCACGCGGCTGAAGGAATCGGCCTATGCGCTGGGCTCGACCACCTGGGAAGTGTCCTGGAACGTGGTGCTGCCGTATACGCGTTCGGCGGTTATCGGCGGCGTGTTCCTCGGCCTGGGCCGCGCGCTCGGCGAAACCATGGCGGTGACCTTCGTACTCGGCAATGCGCATCACCTGACGGCATCGCTGCTGATGCCGGGCAATTCCATCGCCGCCACCATCGCCAACGAGTTCTCCGAGGCGGACAGCGAAATCTACCAGTCGTCGCTGGTCGCACTGGGTTTCCTGCTGTTCATCGTCACCTTCGTGGTGCTGGCCATTGCCAAGCTGATGCTGATGCGGCTGAACCGCAACGAGGGTGCGAAATGAGCGCGATCGCAGAAAAGCTCTATCGCCGCCGGCGCCTGAAGAACAGCATCGCGCTGGTCATGGCCAGCGCCGCCACCCTGTTCGGCCTGTTCTGGCTGGTGTGGATCCTCTGGACGACGCTGGTCAACGGCATCGGCGCGCTGAAGCCGGAACTGTTCTACCAGATGACGCCGCCGCCGGGCGAAGACGGCGGCCTGGCCAACGCGTTCTTCGGCAGCATGCTGATGAGCATTCTCGCCATCCTCATGGGCACGCCGGTCGGTATTCTCGCCGGCACCTTCCTGGCCGAATACGCGCGCCGCTCCTACCTGGGCGAAGCGATCCGCTTCATCAACGACATCCTGCTGTCGGCACCATCGATCGTACTCGGCCTGTTCGTCTACACCCTGGTGGTGCGGCCGATGGGGCATTTCTCGGGCTTCGCCGGCGCGATCACGCTGGCCCTGATCGTACTGCCCGTCGTCGTGCGCACCACCGACGAAATGCTCAAGCTGGTACCCAGCCAGATGCGCGAAGCGGCGCTGAGCCTGGGTGTACCGCAGTGGAAAGTGACCGTGCAGGTGCTGTACCGCTCCGCCCTGCCCGGCATCGTCACCGGCATCCTGCTGGCGCTGGCGCGCATCAGCGGCGAAACCGCGCCGCTGCTGTTTACTGCGCTCAACAACCAGTTCTGGAGCCACGACCTGTCTGGCCCGCTCGCCAGCGTGCCCGTCGTCGTCTTCCAGTACGCCATGAGCCCCTACGACACCTGGCACGAGCTGGCCTGGGCCGGCGCGTTCATGGTCACCGTGTTCGTGCTCTGCATCAGCCTCATCGCCCGCGCCATCATCGCCCGCCGGAAGGTAGCCAATGACTAATCTGAACCTGGCCGTCGCGGCCTCGCTCAACGTGAATGCAGCGGCGGCCGGCCAGGCCACCGCTGCCGCGAAGATCACCGCGCGCAATCTGAACTTCTACTATGACGGCTTCCACGCGCTGAAAAATATCCACATGGATATTCCGGAAAAACGCGTGACCGCCATCATCGGCCCGTCCGGCTGCGGCAAGTCGACCCTGCTGCGCATCTTCAACCGCATTTATTCCATCTACCCCAAGCTGGAAGCGCGCGGCGAAGTGATGCTCGACGGCGAGAACGTGCTCGATCCGCACTATCCGCTGAACCGGCTGCGCTCCAAGGTCGGCATGGTGTTCCAGAAGCCGGTGCCGTTCCCGATGTCGATCTACGACAACATCGCCTACGGCATCAAGCACTACGAGAAGCTGTCGCGCGCCGACATGGACATCCGCGTCGAGCAGGCACTGCGCCAGGCGGCGATCTGGGACGAGGCCAAGGACAAGCTCAAAGGCAGCGCGCTGGGCCTTTCCGGCGGCCAGCAGCAGCGCTTGTGCATCGCCCGCGCCATCGCGCTCCGGCCCGAGGTGATCCTGTTCGACGAGCCGACCTCGGCGCTGGACCCGATCGCCACCGGCAAGATCGAGCAGTTGGTGGAAGAACTGAAGAAAGACTTCACCATCGCCATCGTCACCCACAACATGCAGCAGGCGGCGCGCTGCTCCGACTTCACCGCCTTCATGTACCTGGGCGAGCTGATCGAATTCGGCGAGACGGAAACCATGTTCACCCGGCCCAGCAAGCAGCAGACGGAAGACTACATCACCGGCCGCTTCGGCTAGGCGCGCGCCCGGATCGGGCGAGCCATACCACGTCGGCGGCTTACGCCGCTTTTCAGAGCTTCCTGGACGCGAACGCAACGATCATGAGCGAAACTCCGATCACGCACGAACACATCATCAAGAGCTACGACGCGGAACTCGCGCGCCTGCTCGACGAAATCACGCGCATGGGCCAGCTGGCCGGCGAGCAGCTGGCCATGGCTGCTGCCGCTGTGGAAGAGCGCAACAGCGACCTGGCCGCGCGTGTGGTCGAAGGCGACAACGCCATCGACGCGCTGGAACACGACGTCAGCCACGATGTGCTGCGCCTGCTCGCCCTGCGCCAGCCGATCGCACGCGACCTGCGCGACGTACTGGCGGCGCTGCGCATCGCCGCCGACATCGAGCGTATCGGCGACTATGCCGCCAACGTCGCCAAGCGTGCCATCGCACTGAACCAGAACGCGCCGATGCGTCCGGCGGCCAGCCTGCCGCACCTCGCCCAGGTCGCCGGCGGCATGCTGCGCGACGTGCTCGATGCCTACCGCCGCAGCGACGCTGTCGCCGCGCACGAAGTGTGGAAGCGCGATGTGCAGCTCGACACCTTGTATACGGCGATGTTCCGCGAACTGCTTACCTACATGATGGAAGACCCGCGCAACATCACCCCGTGCACGCACCTGCTGTTCATGGCCAAGAACATCGAACGCATCGGCGACCACGCCACCAATATCGCCGAGAACGTGTACTTCCTCGTGCACGCGCGGCCGCTGGTGGAAGAGCGGCGCAAGGGCGACCACACCAGCACCCTGGTCGACTGAAAGTAGAAATAGAAAATGCAGCGTGCGCAGGTTGGGGTGAGCCGCAGGCGAACCCCCGCATCGAGGCATAGCCGCCACGAAGCCCTGCCAACGAAGGGCTATTCCGCATCGCACCCCACGGAATAGTCCCCGTAGGGTGCGATGAGAAAAGCGAATTGCACCTTCGCACCCTTCCTGCCCACGGCAAAACCAATCGCTGCGCGGCGCAATTCGCTGCGCTCATCGCGCCCTACGGGAGCGCCAAGCCGCCCGGCCCGAAGCGGCGTTCGTGCAGGCCGATGCGGCCTGCTCCGTCGCGCCAGGCCAAGGTACTTGCCCGCGTGCCGTAGCTTTCTCCACGGATGAAGATCGGCGCAAGGAAGCGCTCCCGCTCCAGACCTATGCCGGTGTCGGGCAGCGCCGCATCGGCTGGCTGCTGGGTATCGGCCAGCAGATCCAGCAGCGCGTCGTCATTGCCGCCGCCGGCAACCGTTTGCACAAAGCGTTCGCGCAGCCGCTGCATCTTCGGCCAGGGCGCGTCCAGCGGACCGTTGCTGATCAGGTGTACGCCCGGCTGCAGCCGCTGCGCCCTGGCGCTGGGGCTTTCCAGGCACCAGGCCTCATGCGCATCGATCAGCACCAGGTTGAACGGCGCGTAGTCGCCGACCCGCCGCTGTAGCAGCTGCATCTGCGCGGCTGCACCGGCTTCGCCGGCGACGAAATCGCGCACCAGATCGCCGCGCGAACGGCTGCCGCGCTGCTGCGTGAGCAGTCGGATATTGGTCACCGCGGCGATGCGTCCACTGCGATGCGCGGCCAGCCAGCTACCGCCGGCTTCCAGGTCGCGGCCGCCGATCACGCCGGGCAGGTCTGCCCAGGGCGCCGCGGCAGCGCTGGGGCGCGCATGAAATTCGTCGCGATTGCCCAGCAGCACGACCGGCCGTCCCGGCACTGCATCGAGGGCCAACAGCAACAGGCACATGCATCGCCTCCTACAGGCCGTTGCCGCCCGCAGCGGGCGACAGTTCGCGCAGCTTCTGCTCCACGCCGCCCAGGCGCGGATTGGCCGGGCTCAGGCCGCGCGCCGCATCCAGCGCGCGGCGCGCCTCGCCCGGGCGGTTCTCGGCCACGCGCCGCTCGGCTTCGTCGAGCAGCGCTTCGGCCAGGCGGGCACGCAAGGTAGTCAGCGCGGCATCGGACGGCGACAGCTGCTCCAGCGTATCGATCATGTCGCGCGCTCGCGCCAGCTTCTGTTCGCCCAGCGCCTGGTTGAACTGGTCGCGGGCGATTTGCGGCAAGGCCTGCAGACCCGCCTGGGCCTGCGCATTGCTGCCGTCCAGGGCGAGCACGGCGCGGTATTTGTCGTAGGCGGAAGTACCCGGCGGCATGATCAGGTTGCCGGCTTGCGCCGCCTGGCCTGCCGCAGCGAGGTTGGCCGTCAGCTTCTGCTGCTGCTCGGGCGTCAGCACCGGCCGCGATGCAGCAATTTCCACCTGTTCACGCAGGTCGCGCAGGCGGCTGCGCACGGCGGCCAGGTCGGCCGAACCGGGCGCCAACTGCTCGGCCTGGCGGATCAGCCGCTCCGCCACGCTGGAATTGCTTTCTTCCAGCGCTGCATTCGCCTGCACGATCAGCGCCTGCGCCACCTGGGCCAGGCCGGCGCGGGCACCGCTGTTGTTCGGATCGCGCGCCAGCACGGCCTTGAACTGGGCCAGCGCGGTTTCTTCGCCGGGGCCGTCGACACGACCGGATCGCAGCAGTTCCTGGCCGCGCCTGAGCTGCGCGTCGAGCGCCGCCGTGGCGTTGCCGCGTGCGGCGGTCAGCTCTGCGCGCAGGTTGGGCAGCGACGGATCGTTGGGCAGCGCGCGGGCGATCGCTTCGATGCGTGTCGTCGCTTCGTCCACTTTTCCCTGATTCAACAAATCGCGCGTCTGCGCGGCAAGCGCGGCGCCGGTCTTGCGCAGGCCGGCCTGGGCCGGTGCGTTGCCGCTGTCGCTGGCCAGCACGCGCTCGTACAGATCGACCGCACCACCGGCGTCGAGCAGCTTGCCGGCAGCCAGGGCAGCTTCTGCCTGGTCAAACAGGCTGGCGACCTCGGTGTTCTGCGCCTCGGCCAGCTTCAGTTCCGCCGCCGCCTTGTCGACCGCGGTACCACCGGCCAGCAGCGCGCGTGCATCGGCCAGGCGCGCATGCGCGACGGCGTAGTCGCGGCGCTGCGTCGCCGCCACGGCTTCGGCTACCAGCGCTTCGCCAACGCGGCGCAGGCCGGCGCGGGCAATGTCGTTGTCGGGGTCGATCACACGGGCCGATTCGAACAGCTCGCGGGCGCTGTCGCCGGCATTGCCACTGAGCTTGCCCTTGGCCAGCGCGTTCTCCGCCCGCACCAGCACGTCATTGAGTTCGGTGCGCGGCAGCAAGGCGCGCAATTTGTCCTGGTTGCGCCACAGCGTAAACGCCGCGACGGCCACCAGCGCAACCATAGCTCCGGTAAATAGCCACGGCCCCAGGTTGTTGCGCTTGGCTTTGTTGTCGCGCCGCTCGCTGATGCGGGAAAAGCGCTGCGGGCTGCTGTCGACCAAGTCGATGGTGCCGAACCGCGGCTCGGCACGCGCGCCGGGGTCCAGCGGCGTGATCGAGGGCAAGGCCATGGTCGGCGCCGAGGCCGTGCGCCCCTGCAGCAGCTCGCGCAGTTCGCCGCGTTCCAGCCGGCGCTCGATCTGCTCGATTGCGGTGGCGACGGCGTTGCCGTCCTGGAAGCGCTGCTCGGGTTCCTTGGCCAGCAGCAGGTCCAGGGTCGGCTGCAGCGCCTTGTATTCCACCGGCAGCAGCGGCACCGGCTGGGTGATATGCATGATGCCGACCGCGAGGGAGTCCTCGGCGTGGTAAGGCACGCGCCCGGCCAGCAGTTCGTACATGACGATGCCGAGGCTATACAGGTCGGAGCGCCCGTCCAGGCCGCGCCCTCGCGCCTGTTCCGGACTCATGTAGTGCGGCGTGCCGACAACGGCGCCGGTACGCGTCATGCGCGTGGCCGAATCGTTGGCGCGGGCAATGCCGAAATCGGTCAGTGCCGACGAGCCGTCCTCGCGCAGCAGGATGTTGTCGGGCTTGACATCGCGATGCACGAAGCTCTTGCTGTTGGCATAACCCAGCGCCTTGGCAATCTCGCGCACTACGCGCAGGGTGAACGGTACGTCGCGGGCCTTGCCGTCGTCGTGCAGCACCGGCCCGCCGGCGATGTACTCCATCGCAATGTAGAAATAGTCGCCATGCCGGCCCACGTCGTGGATGCCCACCACGTGGGGATGGTGCAGGCGGGCGGCGATGCGTGCCTCGCGCAGGAAGCGTTCGCCATACGTGGGATCGGCCAGCAGGGTCGGCGACATCACCTTGAGCGCTACCTCGCGGTCTACCGATTCCTGCAACGCGAGATATACCGTGGCCATGCCGCCCCGCCCCAGCGGGCGCACTACGCGGTACCCGGGAATATCGATCATGCGCTGTATCAGGCCGGTGACGCCGCGGACAGGCGGCTATAGGCCAAGCATAGCAGCCCTCACCGATAGCTGCCGTGGCCGGTCCGGACGCCTGTACGGGCGGTCTGCGGCCTTGTCCGGCCGTGTTTTCGCCGACGCCGCAGGACACGCGCGGCCCATGCCGCGCGTGTCGTTGCAGAGGCGCTTGCCAGGCCGCCTCAGTCGCTGCGGCGCGACTGTTTGTGCGCCATCACCTGTTTGGCAAATTTGCCGAATGCACGCTCGCGCGCACGCCGCTGCGACAGGCTTTGCGTGGTCAATGCCTCTTCTGCGGCGAGCTTGCGCCAGCGCCGCAGCCGCTGCGCATCGAGCAGGCCCGCGGCAATCGCCGCAGTCACGGCACAGTCCGGTTCACCGTCGTGGCGGCAGTCGCCGAAACGGCAGTTCGCCGCCGCCGCGACGATGTCGGCGAACACCGCTTCCAGGCCATCCCGGGCCTCGCTCAGCTGCAGCTCGCGCATGCCCGGCGTATCCAGCAGCCAGCCGCCGGCGGGCAGGCGGTACAGGGCACGCCCGGTCGTCGTATGCCGGCCCTTGGCATCGTCTTCCCGTATGCCCTGGGTCGGCAGCTGCCCGCTGCCGCTCAGCGTATTCACCAGCGTCGATTTGCCCACGCCGGACGAGCCGACCAGGGCAACAGTCTGGCCGCGGCCGCACCAGGGCAGCAGCCGGTATGTCGAATCGGCACAGCGCGCGTCGACCGCCTCCACGGCGATGCCGGGCAGCAGCTGCGCAGCCGCCCGCACAAAATCCTCGCTGCCGTCGCTCAGGTCGGCCTTGCTCAGCACCACCACCGGCATGACGCCGGCTTCGCGCGCCAGAGCGAGGTAGCGTTCGAGCCGGGCCGGATTGAAATCCTGGTTGCAGGAAGTGACCAGGAACAAGGTGTCGACATTGGCCGCGATCAGCTGCAGGCGGCGGTCGCTGCCGGGCGCCTTGCGCTGGAAAACACTTTTTCGTGCCAGCAGGCGCTGCGTCCGGCCGCTGGCCGCATCGAGCAGCAGCCAGTCGCCGACCGTAGCCGTGGCCGATTCGTCGTCGGCAGCGGCGAATGGCGGCAGGTCGCGCTGTCCGCAAGGACCGGCGACCAGCAGCCGGTTGCGGTGCACAGCCATCACCCGCACCGGCTCGGTACTGTCGAGCTCCTGCAGGTCGAGTTGAACGGAAAAGAAGGTACTCCAGCCGAGGTCGGCCAGGTCGGAAGTCTTGGATGTCATGGGTCTCACCAGCGACGCATCGCCGCGACGGCGATGCAAGCCAAACGGATGGACGCGGCTGCGTGGCAGCGCGTCCGCCAAAAGCAGCTGGCGGGATGGACGGAGGAAAACAGCCGCGCCCGCAACGGGCACGCCTTCGCAGAAGGTTCTAGACGGCTATCCGCACCGCGCCAGCGGGAAGAGACACAAGGACAGTCACAAGAGCCTCCTGGGCGACGGATGGGTGGGTGGCGCAGCATAGCCTTGGGCCGGTGCCGGCGGCAACGGCGCAAAAAAACGCTCGGCCCGGGCGAGCCAGGCTTCGTCGCCACACGTCGGCAAACGGCCAGCAATTCGCGGCCGACCCGTCGAGCCATCGCCCTTGCTTTCGCAGGGTGCGATGAGTAACCGCGAATTGCACCGCAAGTTGGCGAAACCAACCGCTTTCGCTCGATTTACGGCGCAATTCGCTGCGCTCATCGGCGCTCTACGGAAGCGGACTGCTACGGATGCAGGCGCGCTTGCCTGCACGGGCCAGGCGGGCTTCGCCAGAAACAGGGCACTGTCAATAAATTACATTTACCATGATTAAAGAATTACAGCGACACGAACACCCTCAGGCCATGCGCCGCGCCTCGATCACATTCGGCACCGCGGCCAACCGGCCGAGCAGGCTGGACAACTGGCCGTAGTCGGTCACGCGCAGGGCGAAGTTCATCGTGGCCAGGCCGGAAACCGCATCCACGCGCGTGTTCACGGCCAGCAGGTGTGCATTGGCCGAGGCAATCACATTGGTGATGTCCTTGTGCAGCCATTTGCGGTCGTAGCCCTTGACCAGTACGTCGACTTCGTAGGCCTGTTCGCGCCGGTTGCCCCATTCCACTTCGATGACGCGGCTGGGATCGCGCGTGCGCAGCCGCGCCAGGCTGGCACAGTCGGCGCGGTGCACGCTGACGCCGCGGCCGCGGGTGATAAAGCCCATCACCGGATCGCCGGGCAGCGGCTGGCAGCAGCGTGCCAGCTGGGTCAGCAGATTGCCGACGCCGTCGATGGTCAGCGCATCCTTGGTGCCGGCCTTGGGCGGACGCAAGGCTGGTGCCGGTGCCGGCTTGGGCGGCGCGATCATTTCGTGCAGCGCCCGCGCGACCTGGGCCGAACTGACGTCGCCCAGCGCCAGCGCGACGAGGAAATCCTCCAGCGATTTATGGTTGAAGCGCGGCGGCAGGGAATCGAGTTCCACGTTGCTCAGTGCAAGCCGGCGCAGTTCTTTTTCCAGGATGGTGCGTCCGGCGGCGAGATTGGCCGCCAGGTCGACGCGCTTGAACCAGGTGCGCACTTTTTCCAGCGCGCGGTGCGTGGTGAGGAAGCCATGCTGGGCACTGAGCCAGTCGCGCCGCGGCGCTTTTTCCTTGGCCGTCAGAATCTCGATGCGGTCGCCGCTGGACGGCTGGAACGCCAGCGGCACGATGCGGCCGTTGACCTTGGCGCCACGGCAGCGATGGCCGACGTCGGTATGCACGTGATAGGCGAAATCCAGCACCGTCGCGCCCCGCGGCAGATCCATGATTTCGCCGCGCGGCGTCAACAGGTAGACGCGGTCTTCGTGCAGGTCGGTGCGCAGGCCGGCCAGCAGGGCTGCGTCGTCGTCGCTGTCGTCCTTGGCGTCGAGCAGCTGGCGCATCCAGGCCACCTTGCGCTCGAAACTGGCATCGCCGCCGCCGCCTTCCTTGTAGCGCCAGTGCGCCGCCACGCCGAGTTCCGCGTGCGCGTGCATGTCGTGGCTGCGGATCTGCACTTCCAGGGTCTTGCCCTCGGGGCCGACGACCGCCGTATGCAGCGACTGGTAGTGATTGCCCTTGGGCCTGGCGATGTAGTCGTCGAACTCGCCGGGGATATACGGCCACAGCGTATGCACTACGCCCAGCGCGGCGTAGCAGGCCGGCACGTCTTTCACCAGCAGGCGCACGGCACGGATGTCGTACAGCGCGCCGAAGTCGCCGTCCTTGCGCTGCATTTTTTTCCAGATGGAATAAATATGCTTGGGCCGGCCGGCGATGTCGGCCACCACGCCGGCCTCGTGCAAGGCTTCGCGCAGCTGTGCAATGGCGCCGGATATGTAGCCTTCGCGATCGACGCGGCGCTCGTCGAGCAGGCGCGCGATGCGTTTGTAGGTATCGGGCTGGGACAGGCGGAAGGCCAGGTCTTCCAGTTCCCATTTCAGCTGCCAGATGCCCAGGCGGTTGGCTAGCGGCGCATGGATGTCGGCCGTCATCTGGGCCAGCGCAAGCCGTGCTTCGTCGTCGATCTGATCGGCGGCGCGCAGGCGCGACAGCTGGCGCGCCAGCAGGATGAACACCACGCGCAGGTCGCGCACCACGGCCAGCAACAGCCGGCGCAGGCCTTCGGGGCTGGTATGCGCGTCGCGCGCTGCGTAGAGGCTCCAGACTTTCTCCGCCGCCGCCTGGCCTTCCAGCAGCAGGCGCAGGCCGGCGCTGGCGACGGGCGCTTCGGCGGCGAAGCCGGCACGATCCAGTTCATAGACAGCGGCGGCGGCCAGGGTTTCGTCGTCCAGGCCCAGGTTGCCGAGCAACTGCACCGTCGTGGTCAGGCGCGCGAAGCGGGCGGCGAGGTCAGGCGTGGGCTCGGCCTGCAGCGCCGTCTCCAGGCGCGTGCACGCGATATTCAATTCATCCGACAAAGGCCCGGCCTGACGCCGCTGGGCAATCCATTCATCGAGGCTGGCGACAGTAGGCAGTTTCACACGGCAATTGTAACGGAGCGATCTGTCGCGCCCAGCCCATAACGAAAGAACCCCGGCCTGGGCCGGGGTTCCTGTATTTCACCGCAAAGCGAAACTCAATCGACCTTGATGCGGAACAGGATCTGCGACTGGTTGTAGCTCTGGCCGGCGGGCAAACCGGTGTCGCCGACGACGATCCAGCAATCCGCATAACCCGGCGCGGCGCTCAGCTGATACTGCAGGCCGAGCTGGCTGCCGCTAGTGATGTACTTCGGACTCTGCAGCCCACCCGGGAAGGCGGTTGCAAAGATCGACGGAATGGAACCGGTGCAGCTGAGCTTGTTGCTTGCGTCCACGCCAGCGAAGAACGCAGTCTGAGTGGCATTTTCATCTGCGGCGCCCGGCGGACCCGGCTTGCGATTGAGGATGAAGTTGGTGATCTGGCCGAGGCACTGTTCCGGATACGGCGGTTGCTGGTTCAGATCGCAACTGACCGTGGGCAGCTTGCCGTTGCCTTCGTCCGGGATCGCGATCGGCGACAGGCTGAACGACGGCGGATCGTTGTCGAGCGAGACGATATGCAGCGGCACCGACTTGGTGCTGCTCTGGTTGCGGCTGTCGACGGCCGTGATGATGATCGACGCCTGCACGCCCTGTACGAAGGTGCCTGCCACGGAATCGGTGGCGAAGTTCGGATCGTAGACCGGGATGTCGAAGCGGCAGGTGCGGCGGATCTGTTCGCCCGGCTGCGGAATTTCCTGCTGCGCGCAGCTCAGGTTGGTCGCCGGCATCAGCGCGCCGTTGAAGCTGATGTTCACGGTCGCATTGAGCGGGTTCAGGCCGATTTCGCTGGTGTCGTCGCTGATGACGAAACGCACGTCGGTCGCGCCGCTGCCTTCGTTGAGCACGCCGACCATGTTCGGCGCGGTGGTGATCACTGGCAACAGGTCGGACAGTACGCCGCGTCCGGCGGAGACGTTGTCGGCGAGGTTGGCCTCTTCGATTTCGACACAGCCAGGAGGAGCAGTCGGACTAGGATCGCAGCTGACGAAGAGCGCCGCGGAGGTCAGCATGAGGTTAGGGTTGGCCGGCAGCTGGAACACACCGGAACGCAACGGACGCTGCACCACGAAACGGCGCGAGATGCCGCCGGCAGGAACCGTCGATAGAACGTCGATGCTATTCTGCGTCGGCGTTACAGTACAGGTGGTCGCGCCCAGGGCTGCTTCGCAGAAGCGCGACGAACCGGAGTCGAACACCGAGCTATCGAAACCGTCGCGGATGACGTAGGACTTGCCGGCAAATTCGGCCGGAATAGTCATATCGACCAGATACTTGAACTGGTAGTTGTTGTCGAAGTCCGGCAGTGAGAGTACACGCGTCAACACAGTCGCGTTCGGCGTTGCCGTGCTTTCGAGGCCATCGGTGAACAAGCCGTAAGAGGCCTTACGTACACCGCTGCTGTCGAGTACGTAGCAGATCAACCCTGCGTTCGGCGCCATGGTCAATCCATTACCGCGGAAATTCCACCCGCCGACACCGCCCAGACTGCTGGTCGCGCCACCAGTCATACCACCGAACTTGAAGTCCCCGGAACTGCCGTTGACGCCGGGAAGCACCGGCGCGATACGCGTTCCGGCCAGCACGGCGTTGCTGGTGTTGCCACAGAGCATCGGAAATTGCACACCGACGGTGCTGATCCCGCCATTGATCTGCAAGGTCGAGAATAGATCCGGATTCTCGTCATTGAACGCCAGCGGCAGTATCGCTGCCTGGCTGACCCCCACCATGCCGACCATTGCCAGGCCCAGCACGGGCGCACTCGTTCGGTTAAGCCGGAATTGCCTCATCGTATTCATCACCAGTGACTGATTTGCTTGAAACGGAGCACGCAGGTACACGCGATCCCATTGAATGCAGCTCGGACCCTTCCCGTTGTCCCCGCTCCGGCCCGGTAGCGCACGCTAAAACCTGACGCCGGCCTGACCGCCGCTTGTGAAAACGGAGTATACGGACGGCCTTTCCCACCGATGTTAAGTAGCAGTTACCTGACCCGTTGATTTTGGACCAGATTCCGGGGCTTGACGATAACTGCTGCGTGACTCTTTACAATCGCGGCTTTCGCCGCCCCCCTGCGGCTTCGCAAAAGGTGTTTCATGAACAGGATCCGGGCCTTGGCCCTCGCCGCTGTCGTGTCTGCTTCATCCCTGGCCCACGCTGCGGAATTCTCTTCGCTGGAAGAGCGCATGAGCCGCGCCGAATTCAGCGCCGCCGGCCTCGACACGCTCAAGCCGGAACAGCTCAAGGCACTCAACGAGTGGCTGCGCTTCAACGGCCTGGCCCCCGGTGCGCCGGTCGCCATCGCCCGTTCGCGCGATGGCGTTCCCGAGTATTACCCGGACGAAAAAGCCCGCCAGCCCATCGTGGCGCATATCGAAGGCAAGCTCGACGGCTGGATGGGCAAGACCAGCTTCAAGCTCGACAACGGCCAGGTCTGGCAGCAGGCCGAAACCGGCCTCAAGTCCGGCCTCGCCCTGAGCAACCCCGAAGTACGCATCAAGCCCATGCTGCTGGGCAGCTGGCTGATGTACGTCGAGGGCTGCGGCTGCAGCATCCGCGTGCGGCGCATCAAGTAGGTCGCCGGGGCGGCTTCTCAAGCCGCCGACAGCAAGACGCCGCTGTATGAACGAGCCAGGCATTGGCCCCGTCACGGGACAATGCCTGGATCTGGCGCAATCGCCGCAGCGCTGCCTGGCCTGCTGTTGCGGCGCGCTGCGCCGTGGCATCAAAGCAGAGCCGCTGCGATACGGCCACTTAGCGCCGCAGGCTGTCCAGCACCCTCTGCAACCGTTTGGGCGATACCGCCTCGGCTGTCTTCAGTTCCTGGGCAAATACCGACACACGCATTTCCTCGATCAGCCAGCGCAATTCGTCCAGCTCGGCCGTGGCGGTCTCGCCGCTGGCGCGCAGGCGCAGGTATTCGCGCCAGTAGCCTTGTACTGCCAGCAGGCGCGACTGGTCGCGGCTGGCATCCACGCGCAGGCGTTCGGCGCGCAAGCGCATGGCCTTCAGATAGCGCGGGTAATGCGCCAGCCGGGCCTTGCTCAGGCTGCGCACGAAACCGGGATGGACCAGGTTCTCCAGCTGGTCGCGCAGGTCGTCGTAGTTGGCCTTGCCATAGCCCATCAGCGGCGCCTGCAGCCAGGGTGCCAATTCCACATACGCAGAAAGTACATCTTCCACCAGACGCAGCCATTCCACCGCGGCGGGGAACAGCAGCCGCGCCAGATCCGCCTCGACCCGGGCGAAGTCCTCGCGCCGGCGCAGGTCCAGCTCGCGCGCACCGAACAGCTCGTTCAGCGCCGCCTCGATCAGGTCTTCGCGCAGCGATTCCACGCTGGCGATGCCGGCATATTTGAGCGCCAGCGCATGGTTGATCGGCAATTGCCGCCGCGCCTGCTTGATGCGGTCGGCCAGAGCCCGGCGCAGCAGCCGCAGCACGCCGAGCCGGTGCGAGGCCAGCGCTTCCTCGCGGCGCTCGAACACGCGCAAGGCAACGCTGTCGCCCAGATCGACCAGGGCCGGATAGGCAGTCAGGTTGCCCTGGCTCAGCAAGGAATCGGGAATCTGCTCGAAATCGAAGCCGTCGACTTCTTCGCGCGTCAGGTCTGCATCGGCCTGGCGCGAAAATGCCGCCCGCGCCGCACCGCTCCAATTGGCCTGGATCAGTGCCAGATCGCGCCCCTGTTCCAGGGTGCGGCCCTGCTCGTCGTAAACCCGAAAATGCATGCGCAGATGCGGCGGCAGTTCGATGCCGGCGAAATCCTGCTCGCTCGCTGCCACGCCGGTGACACGCTGCAGATACGCCGCCAGCACGCGTGCCAGCGGCTCGTCGCGCACCGCTTCGCTTTCCGCAAAGGCGCGGGCGAAATCCGGCGCCGGCACGAAATTGCGCCGCAATGCCTTGGGCAGGCCGCGGATCAGTTCGGCGGCTTTCTCAGCCAGTAAACCCGGCACCAGCCATTCGCAGCGCGCCGCCGGCACCGCGTTGACGAAGGCCAGCGGCAATTGCAGGCTGACGCCGTCGGCAGGATCGTTCGGCACGAAGCGGTATTCCAGCTTCAGCTTGTGCCCCGCCAGTTCCAGCCGCGTCGGATAGTCCTGCGCGGCAACGCCGGCCTTGGCGCCCAGCACATCGGCCAGCGACCAGCGCAGCGCCGACTGTTCGTTCGGCGTCGCGCGGCGATACCAGCCGTCCAGCGCTGCGGCGCTGCTGATCTCCTGCGGCAACTTGCCGGCGAACCAGGCGACCAGGCCCGACTCGTCCTTGACCAGGCCGGCGCGGCGCTGCTTGGCTTCCAGCTCCTGCGCCTCGGCCAGCACGCGCGCATTGGCGCGTACGAAATCGGCCTTGGCGTCGATCTCGCCCCGGGCCAGCGCCTCGCGCAGGAATACCTCGTGCGCCAGCGCCGGTTCCTGCGTGCCGTATTGCACCTGGCGCTTTTCCACCAGAATCAGACCGAACAGGCTGACCTGCTCGAACGCCATCACCGCACCGCGCTTGCGCGACCAGTGCGGGTCGCGCCAGCTGCGCTTGATCAGGTGTTCGGCCTGCTGCTCTATCCACTCGGGTTCCACCCGCGCGCAGAGCATGCCGTACACTTTTTGTAAATCGATAATCTGCCCGGCCAGCAGCCATTGCGGCGGCGACTTGGCCAGCGACGAACCCGGAAACACCTGGAAACGCCGTTCGCGCGTACCGCGGTACTGGCCGCGCTCGTCCTTGCGGCCGACCTGGGTGGGCCAGCCCGACAGCAGGCAGCGGTGCACCTGCTCGTAGCCCGGCGCATCCAGCAGGGCCGGCGCGCTGCCGTCCGCATCGGGCGCCGTCGCATCGCGCACCACGTCGCCCAGCGACCAGTCCAGTTCTTCCACCAGCAGCAGCAACTGCCGGTGCAGTTCGCGCCACTCGCGCATGCGCATGTAAGAGAGGAAACGCGCCTGGCACCAGTCGCGCAAACGCGCCTGGCTGAGTTCCTCGTGCGCGGCCGCGTGCGCCTGCCACAGCTTGAGCACGGCGACGAAATCGGAACGCGTATCGGCAAACTGCGCATGCGCCTGGTCGGCCGCCTGGCGCGCGTCGGCGGGGCGTTCGCGCGGATCCTGGATGCTCAGGAACGAGGTCACCGTCAGCAGCTCGCGCAGTGCGCCGCGGTCCTTGGCCTCGATCAGCATGCGTGCCAGTGCCACGTCGATGGGCAGCTGCGCCATGATGCGGCCGGTCGCGGTCAGGCGCTTTTCCTCGTCGATCGCGCCCAGCTCGGTCAGGCGGCGGTAGCCGTCGCCGATGGCACGTTCCGGCGGCGCTTCCACAAAGGGAAAATCCGCCACTTCGCCCAATTTCAGATTGAGCATGCGCAGGATCACGCCGGCCAGCGAACTGCGCAGGATTTCCGGCTCGGTATAGCGCGGCCGCTGCTGGAAATCCTGCTCGCCGTAGAGACGGAAACACACACCGGCGGAAACGCGGCCGCAACGTCCCTTGCGCTGCTCCGCCGCAGCCTGGGAAATCGGCTCGATATGCAGGCGTTCCAGCTGCGTACGCGGCGAATAGCGCTTCACCCGCGCCGTGCCGGTATCGATCACATAGCGGATGCGCGGCACCGTCAGCGAGGTTTCCGCCACATTGGTCGCCAGCACGATGCGCCGTGCCTGGCCCGGCTTGAACACGCGGTCCTGGTCGTTCGCCGACAGGCGCGCATACAGCGGCAGCACCTCGGTATTGCGGTACAGCCGCCGTGCCAGGGCCAGATGCGCGTCGCGGATCTCGCGCTCGCCCGGCAGGAACACCAGCACGTCGCCACGGGGATCTTCCGCCGTGATCTCGTCGGCCACGGCAACGATCTGCTCGACCAGGCTCAGCTCGCCGCGCTCGCTGGTTGCCCTCGACTTGCCGCCCTGCCCCGCCGCTGGCGCATCCGCCACGGCCGGCCGCCAGCGCACTTCCACCGGGAAACTGCGCCCTTCCACATTCACCACCGGCGCATTGCCGAAGTGGGCGGAGAAGCGCGCCGTGTCGATGGTGGCCGAGGTGACGATCAGCTTCAGGTCGCGCCGCCGCGCCAGCAGCCTTTTCAGATAACCGAGCAGGAAATCGATGTTGAGGCTGCGCTCGTGCGCCTCGTCGATGATCAGGGTGTCGTAGTCGTTGAGCCAGGCATCGCCCTGGGTTTCCGCCAGCAGGATGCCGTCGGTCATGAACTTGATCAGCGATTCTTCCGAGACCTGGTCGGCGAAGCGCACCTGGAAACCGACCAGCTTGCCAAGCTCGCTGCCCAACTCCTGCGCCACGCGCCGCGCCACGCTGCGTGCGGCGATGCGCCGCGGCTGGGTACAGCCGATGCGCCCGGCCACGCCGCGGCCGGCGGCCAGGCACAGCTTGGGCAGCTGAGTGGTCTTGCCGGAACCGGTTTCGCCCGCCAGCACCACGACCTGATGCTTGCGGATCAGCTGCACGATCTCGTCGGCCTTGGCCGCGATCGGCAGCGATTCGTCGACACGGATCTCCGGCACGCGCGCCGCGCGCGCCGCACGCCGCGCCTGCGACGTGGCAATGTCGGCCTGCAGCGCGGCAATCTGCTCCGGCCTGGCCTTGTCCGCTGCGTCGTGCAGGCGGCGCCAACGACCCTGCAGACGGGCGAAATCGCGTACCAGCACCGAATCCAGCGCCCTACGCTGGGCCGCCAGCGCCGCGGCCGGCGAACCGGGTTCGGGCCGCGCGGGCTTGGCCGGCGGGGAATTTTTCTCTGCCATCAGGGACTACAACTCGGCGGAACGGACCGCGGAACCGGCAATCATAGCCGTTGCCTATGCAGACCATCGTCCAGATGTGGACTACAGTCCGCCGCGACGCGCTAAAGTCGCCTCTGAATCAACCACGGAGACCTGCACATGGGTATCGACATCGGCATTGCCAAGAAGGACCGCGAAGCGATTGCCAAGGGCCTTTCGCGCCTGCTCGCGGACAGCTACACCCTGTACCTCAAGACCCACGGCTTTCACTGGAACATCACCGGGCCGATGTTCAACAGCCTGCACCTGATGTTCGAGACGCAATACAACGAACTGTGGCTGGCGCTGGACCCGATTGCCGAGCGCATCCGTTCCCTCGACCAGGCAGCCCCCGCTTCCGGCGCCCAGTTCGCCGCCCTGTCCTCGATCAAGGAAGAAAGCGGCGTACCCGAATGGCGCGACATGGTCGCCCAGCTCGTCGACGGCCACGAAACCGTTGCCCGCACCGCGCGCGAAGCGTTCAAGCTCGCCGACGAAGCCTCCGACCAGCCCACCGCCGACCTGACCACGCAGCGCATGCAGGCGCACGAAAAGACGGCGTGGATGTTGCGTTCCCTGCTGGCCTGATCGATCGATCAAGCGCCGCTTCGGCTAACGTTTTTCAAGGCCAGATACCTCCATGTCGGGGGTAAGCCCGACGGCTTGCCCCCCAATTGGCGAGAAATTTCCAGCGCGGCAGCTCTTGCCGACGCTTGGCCTTGGCTGTTGCCGTTGCTTCTGCGCGCAGGAAGCGCGCGCTGGCAACGGGGCCCGTATGCCGCGGTGAGGCCGCGAAGGGAAAAGCCCGCAGGGTCGCGGCCAGGGATGGCCGCGAGTCGGCGCAGGGAACAGGATGTCCCGTACGCCGACCGCCGTAGCGGCCTCGCATAGTGTTGGGCCATGGATGGCCCAAAACCGCCGCATCCGGGGTGTCCTTTGGGAGTCCAGAGGGCATTTGGACAAGCAAATGCCCTCTGTTCGCGCACCCAAGGTGCGCGAAACCTTCCCATTGCGGACATGAAAACGACAAAAACCCGTGCTAGCCTGCCCCACCTTTCGACAGCGGCGCCCACGCAGGACGCCACTGTCCCGTCGCGGCGGTCTGGCCGCGCGCAGAGCCCCTGAGGCCTGCGTACCGGGAAAGTGCAGCCGCTGGCGCGGCGCACGACGAATTGCAGGATTCCAACGCGGATGCCGCTTCACCCGCCCCGTCCCCCGGCACAACGCCCCGCGTTGCCTGCCGGCCCAGGACCCGGGCGGCGTAGCGGCGTCTTCTGTCGCCGGATGCCGGTGTCGCTCACGACCCCGGACCTTGTCTCACGCACTCATGTTCAGGGGTCGAGTATGAAAGCAGTCGTTTCACCCGCACGCTGGGCTCTGGCCCTGGCCGTGCTCGCCACCGCCGGGCCGGTCAGCGCCCAGGTCAGCCTTACCACGCTGGGCTCGGCCTATACCCAGGACTTCAACACCCTGGCCCTCAGCGGCACGACCAACACCACCCTGCCCACGGGCTGGGCCTTCGTCGAAACCGGTACCTCGGCCAATACCACCTACGCCGCCAGCACCGGCAGCGACAATGCCGGCAATACCTACAGCTACGGCACTGCCGCCAGCACCGACCGCGCCTTTGGCTCCTTGCAGAGCGGCAGCGTGATCCCGGTCATCGGCGCCCAGTTCAGCAACGGCACCGGCGCCACCATCGACGCCCTCGCGATTGCGTTCACTACCGAACAATGGCGCATTGGCAACAATACCACCGCGCGCGACGACCGCCTCGATTTCGAGTACAGCACCGACGCCACCAGCCTGAGCACCGGCACCTGGACCGCGGTGACCGCGCTGAATGCGGTCAACCCGATCAAGACTGCCGCCACCGCGGGCGCGCTGGACGGCAATGCCACGGCCAACCGCACCGCCGTGAGTTCGTCCATCAGCGGCCTGACCATCGCCAACGGCACCACCTTCTGGATCCGCTGGAAGGACTTCAACGCCACTGGCGCCGACGACGGCGTCGCCATCGACGATTTCAGCCTGACGCCCAGCGGCGCCCTGCCGCTGCCCGATCTGAGCATCGACGATGTCACGGTGACCGAAGGCGCAGCCGGCAATACCGTCACGGCCACCTTCACGGTCAGCCTGTCCACGCCGGCGACCGCCGCAGTGACCTTCAATATCGCCACGGCCGACGACAGCGCCACCGTCGCCGACAACGACTACATCGCCCGTTCGCTGACCGCGCAGACCATTGCCATCGGCCAGTCGAGCTTTACCTTCGACGTCACCGTCAACGGCGACTCGGCCATCGAGCCGAACGAACAGTTCTTCGTCAACGTGAGCAGTGTCAGCGGCGCCAACGTCACCGACGGCCAGGGCGTCGGCACCATCAGCAACGACGACGCCCTCGTGCCGCAGCTCACCATCAACGACGTCAGCGTCGCCGAAGGCAACAGCGGCACCTCGATACTGCAGTTCACCGTTACCTCCAGCGTGGCGGCACCGGCCGGCGGCTATACCGTCACCGCGACCACCGCCGACGACACGGCTACCGTGGCCAACAGCGATTACGCCGCAAGCACCGGCACCGTCACCATCGCCGCCGGCGCCACCCGCGGCACCTTCGACGTGACCATCAACGGCGACACCACGGTCGAGCCTGACGAACAGTTCTTCGTCAACCTGAGCAATGCACCCGCCGGCACGCAGATCGGCGACGCCCAGGGCGTGGGCACCATCACCAACGACGACGCCCTGCCGACACTGACCGTCGGCAACGCCAGCGTGGTCGAAGGCAACAGCGGCCAAGTTGGACTGGAATTCACGGTGACCCTGAGCGGCCCGGCTCCGGCCGGCGGCGTCAACTACACCATCAACACCGCCAACGGCACCGCGACCGCACCCAGCGACTACATCGCCTTCGTCAACACCAGCGCCTCGATCGCCGCCGGCCAGACCACGGGCACGTTCTCCGTGATCGTCAACGGTGACACCACGCCGGAAGCCAACGAAACGCTGACCGTCACGCTGAGCAACCTGGTCAACGCCACGGCGGGCGCGTCGCTGACCGCCACCGGCACCATCACCAACGACGACGCGGTCGAGATCCACGCCATCCAGGGCGACGGCCTGGCCGGTCCGCTGGTCGGCCAGACCGTGCTGACCAAGAGCAACATCGTCACCGGCAAGGGTCCGCAGGGCTTCACCATGCAGGCACCGGATGCGCGCGCCGATGCCGATCCGAATACCTCGGAAGGCATCTACGTGTTCACCTCCAGCACGCCGACCGTCTTCGTCGGCGACATGGTCGATGTCTCCGGCACCGCGCTGGAATTCAACGGCCTGACCGAAATCGGCTCGGCCACCGTCACGGTAACCAGCACCGGCAATACCTTGCCGACGCCAGTCGAGTTCAACGCCACCACGCCGTCGCCGAACCCGGCCACGCCCAGCTGCGTGGTCAGCGCCAGCAACTACGAATGCTTCGAGTTCATGCGCGTACGCATCGCCAACGGCCTGGTGAATACCGGCAACCAGCGCTTCGGTTCGCCCGCCACCGAAACCTATGCGGAAGTGTTCGTCACCGCCAACGGCCGCCGCGGGGTGCGCGAACCGGGCCTGCTGTATCCGCTGGTGCCGACCGCCGGCAACCTGGCCGCCGGCCAGTGGGATGGCAATCCGGAAATGTTCGAGGTCGATGCCGACTACTTCGGCGCCGTGCCGCAGGACACGCCGATCACCGGCGGTACCCGCTTCAACGCCGTCGGCGTGCTCGGCTACGACTTCGGCGACTACGAACTGTGGGCGACCGAATTCAATGTGGTCGACGCCGCGCCGGTACCGCGTGCAGTGCGCGATTCCAAGGGCGCATCCGACCTGCGCATCGGTTCGTTCAACATGCTGCGCTTCTGCGACACCACCAACAACGGCACCGGCAGCGATCCCTGCCTGGCACCGACGCCGACGGTGGACGGCTTCGCCTACAAGGTCGCGCGCCTGTCCAAGTACATCAACGAGGTGCTCAAGGCGCCGGACGTGCTGGGTGCGGTCGAAGTGGAAAACCTCGCCGTGCTGCAGGCACTGGCAGCCAAGCTCAGCGCCGACAGCGGCTTCCCCTATGTCGCCCGCCTGGAAGAAGGCAACGACATCGGCGGCATCGACGTCGGCTTCCTGGTACGCACCGACCGCGTCGCCATCACCAGCGTCACCCAGCTGGGTAAGACCGTCACCTGGAACGATCCGACCGGCAGCCCCACCGCCCTGCTCAACGACCGTCCGCCGCTGCTGCTGCAGGCCAGCTTCACGACCGGCGGCAACCGTCCGTTCGCCGTGATGGTGGTACATCCCAAGTCGCGTTCCTGCGTCGACCAGACCGGCGGCGCCACCTGCGTGCAGGCCGACGTGGATCGCAACCGGCAGAAGCGCTTCCTGCAGGGCAAGTACCACGCCGAGCAGATCCAGGCCTTCCAGCAAGCCAATCCGGGCGTGATCTTCAGCGTGGTCGGCGACTTCAACGACTACCAGTTCAGCGACGGCTGGACCCACATGCTCGGCGCCATGGAAGGCACCTACGACGATGCCGCCAACCTGCTCGACTACACCGGCAACACCGTGGTCTCGCCCAAGCTGTGGAACGCGGTGATGTCGGTACCGGAGAACGAGCGCTATTCGTTCCTGTTCACCGAGAACTTCGGCGTATTCCAGGGCTTCAACACCCGCGACCTGCCGACCCAGCAGTCGCTGGACCACGCCCTGCTCAACGTGACTGCGCGCAGCCTGTTCGCCGGCTTCGACTACGGCCGCGCCGACAACGACGCACCGGCCGAATGGGAGCGCCTGTGCAACGTCGTGCCGACGCCGCCGGCGACGGTGCCGCCGGGCTGCCCGAACATCGCCATCGCCGTGTCCGACCACGACGGCCTGGTGTTCGTACTCGCCACCGACCGCATCTTTGCCGACGGTGTCGAGCCGGCACCGTGATCGGGGTAAACTCCGCAACGAGCTGAACCAGTGGGGCCGGGCGACCGGCCCCATTTTTTTGTGGGCCAGAAATGCCCGCTTCCCCACGCAAGCGCGGGGAGCGGGGAGCGGTACGAAAGCCGCCCCACCGCGCCAGCTGCTGCAAAAACACCGGAAAACTTGATCGCCCCGCCACCATGCCCATCTGTGGCATCTCCGCCCGGCCTCGCGCCTGGCAGCAAAGGACTTCCGCCGCGGCATGAAACGCCTACGCTCATTGCTACCGCTGCTGGTCCTGGCCGCCATCGGCATTGCCGTGTTTGCTTCCGGCGTGCTCGAACGCCTGAGCCCCGAAGCGCTCTACCAGCAACACGTCATGCTGCAGCAGCAGATCGCGGAACACCCGCTGCTGGCCGCGCTGATCCACATCGGCATCATCACCATCGGCATTTCCACCGGCATACCGGGCATGGTGGTGCTGATCCTCGCCGGCGGCATGCTGTTCGGCGGCTGGTATGGGGCGCTGCTGTCGTCCATCGGCGTCACCTGCGGCGCGCTCGTCCTCTACGGCGCCAGCCGCTTTGCCTTCGGCGAGCACGGCGAGTCCGGTGCACCGGCCCTGGTCGAGCGCCTGCGCGGCGGCTACCAGGACCATCCGGTCAGCTACACCTTCTTTCTGCGCCTGGTGCCGTTCTTCCCCTTCGGCGGCGTCACCGTCGCACTGGCCTGGCTGCGCTGCCCGCTGTGGCTGTTTGCCCTGGCCACGGCCTTCGGCGGCTCGCTGATGACGACCATCGAAAGCCTGCTCGGCGCCGGCCTGGCCATGAACCTCGAACACGACGGCAAGCTCGATGCCAGTCTGTTCAGCGATCCCTGGGTGCTGGGACCCAGCTTCTGCCTGGCCCTGATGGCCTTGATTCCGATCGCCATCAACCGCTGGCGCAAGGCCCGGCCGGGCCCGCCGGCGCCACCGCCGCAGCACTGAAAAACCTCGGCCAGC
Source organism: Tahibacter aquaticus (assembly GCF_004363655.1). Classification (GTDB taxonomy): domain Bacteria; phylum Pseudomonadota; class Gammaproteobacteria; order Xanthomonadales; family Rhodanobacteraceae; genus Tahibacter; species Tahibacter aquaticus. The sequence goes on along the minus strand of NZ_SNZH01000007.1, from coordinate 79,867 downwards.
CGCGTTGTTAGCCGCTTCGCCCATCGGCTATCCTGCGCGCTCTTTGCGTACCAGCCCGCCGTTCCCGAGGTCGACTTGAGCAATCCGCAGCCCGCTGTAGTCCAGAAATCGCTGTGGAGCGCCATCCTGCTCGCCGTGATCATTGCCGCGTTGAACGTCGGCCTGTGGGCCTGGGTCAACCGGCCGGCCAACCTGCCCAACTGGGAAGGCAAGATCGAAGGCATGGCCTTCTCCGCCTTCCAGCGCTACCAGAGTCCGCTGCGCGACAGCTACCCCAGCGAAGAAGAGCTTGCTTCCGACCTGCGCGTCATCGCCAAGCACGCCAAACGCGTACGCACCTACTCCTCGCTGGAAAGCGCCGCCATTCCGCGCATCGCGCGCGACCTTGGCCTGGACGTGCTAGCCGGCGCCTGGCTGGACCGGCGCACCGAACACAACGAGCTGGAACTCGACGCCGTCATCAGCGCCGCACGGCGCTGGCCGAATATCGACCGCGTCATGATCGGCAACGAAACCATGCTGCGCGACGACCTGAAGATCGGCCAGATGATCGACTATCTCGATCGTGCCCGCGCCGCGATCCGCCAGCCTGTCTCCACCGCGGAACCCGCGCACATCTGGAAAAAGTATCCCGAGCTGGCGCAGCACGTCGACTTCATCACCATCCACACGCTGCCCTACTGGGAGCAGGTCGACCGCAAGGAAGCGGTCACCGCGGCGATGAACAACTACAAGGAAATCCAGGCGCTGTTTCCGGACAAGAAAGTCATCATCGGCGAAGTGGGCTGGCCCAGCTACGGCGACCGGCGCAAGCACGCCGACCCAACCCTGGCCAACCAGGCGCACTTCATCCGCGAATGGCTGAATTTCGCCCGCGACAACCATATCGACTACTACATCATGGAGGCGTTCGACCAGCCCTGGAAGGAAGAAACCGGTGGCCGTGCGGAAGCCTACTGGGGCATCTTCGGCGCCGACCGCAATCCCAAATTCCCCATGGTCGGACCGGTCATCGAAGATCCGAGCTGGCCGTGGAAAGCGCTGGCGGCGTCCGGCCTCGCGCTGTTCCCGATGATCTGGTTCGCCTGGGCGTTCACCCGCTTCCGCATCACCGGACGGCTGTTCTTCCTCGCCCTGATCCAGCTCTCCGCCGGCGTGATGGTCTGGTCGACCACGGTGCCTTACACCTTCTACCTCGACCCGATCGACTGGGCCATGCTCGGCGTGCTGATGCCGGCGCAGCTGGCCATCATCGCCATCCTGCTGATCAACGCGTTCGAGTTCACCGAAGTGATCTGGCGGCGCAGCTGGCAGCGCGGCTTCAGCCTGCTCACGCCTGCACCGGACGAGCGCCAGCCCTTCGTCTCCATCCACCTGGCCTGCTGCAACGAGCCGCCAGAGATGGTGATACTCACGCTCGACTCGCTCGCCGCGCTGGACTACGACAACTTCGAAGTGCTGGTGCTGGACAACAACACCAAGAACGAAGCCGTCTGGAAGCCGGTGGAAGAACACTGCGCCAAGCTCGGGCCGCGCTTCCGTTTCTTCCATCTCAGCCCGTGGCCGGGCTTCAAGGCCGGCGCGCTCAACTTCGGCCTGACCGAAACCGACCCGCGCGCCGAAGTCATCGCCGCAGTCGATGCCGACTACGCCGTGCGCGCCGACTGGCTCAAGGCCCTGACGGGATATTTCCACAATCCCAAGGTGGCCGTGGTGCAGTGCCCGCAGGCGCACCGCGACTGGGAACACAACGCCTTCCGCCGCATGACCAACTGGGAATACGACGGCTTCTTCCGCATCGGCATGCATCACCGCAACGAGCGCAACGCCATCATCCAGCACGGCACCATGACCATGGTCCGGCGCGACGTGCTGGAACGCACCGGCAACTGGTCGGAATGGACCATCTGCGAAGACGCCGAACTCGGCCTGCGCCTGATGCAGGAAGGCCTGGAACTGGTCTACGTCGACGAAATCATGGGCCGCGGCCTCACTCCCGCCGACTTCACCGCCTACAAGTCGCAGCGCTACCGCTGGGCCTTCGGCGCGATGCAGATCCTCAAGGGCCGCTGGAGCTGGATGACGAAGAAAGGCCCGCTCTCCGGCGGCCAGCGCTTCCACTTCCTCACCGGCTGGTTCAGCTGGTTCGCTGATGCACTGCACCTGGTATTCACCCTGATGGCGCTGGCCTGGACCGCGCTGATGCTGGTGCTGCCCAAATACTTCAACCTGCCGCTGCAGTTGTTCCTGATACCCATCATGGGCTTCTTCGTATCCAAGGCAGTGTTCGGCGTCGTGCTCTACCGCGTGCGCGTGCCCTGTTCGTGGAAGGACACCATCATGGCGTCCATCGCCAGCATGGCGCTGAGCCATGCCATCGCCCGCGGCATCTTCATGGGCCTGATCAAGAAGAAAGGCGAATTCGTCCGCACCGCGAAAAGCCGCCGCCTGTCCAACCGCCCCAGCGCCTTCAGCTCGGTACGCGAGGAACTGCTGATGTTCATCGCCCTGATCTGCGCCATCACCGGCATGGCCGTCGGCTTCGGCTTCCAGTACCGCGAAGGCGAGCTGTGGATGATCATCCTGGCGGCGCAGGCGGTTCCCTACGTCTCGGCGCTGATCGGCGCCTGGATCGCGCATACCGCCGGCGAGCAGGCAGGCTGAGGCCATTCGCGCCGCACCCGATGCGGCGCGATATCCGTCATGAGCCTGACCGACGATCCCGACATCACCGCCCTGCTCGCGCGCTGGCGCAGCGGCGACCCCGCCGCCGGCGATGCGCTGATGCAGACCGTCTACCCGGTAATGCGTGCGCTGGCCCAGGCACGCCTGCAGCGCTCGGCCGGCGAGCTGACCCTGAGCGCCACCGAAATCGCCAACGAGGCCTATACCCGGCTGGTGCGCATCGAGCACATCGACTACCGCGACCGCAGCCATTTCCTCGCCGTCGCCGCCCGCGCCATGCGCAATATCGTCGTCGACCACCTGCGCGCCCGCGGCCGCGACAAGGGTGGCGGCAACCTGCCCTTCGTCGCGCTGGACCAGATCGACATCGACGCCGAAGGCGCGCACGAGCTGATCGACCTGCGCGTGGACTGGCTGGCCGTACACGACGCGTTGAACCAGTTCGAACAGGTCGATCAAGCCTGCGCCCGCATCGTCGAACTGAAATTTTTCTCCGGCCTGACTACTGACGAAATTGCCGAGGCCTGCAACATTTCCAGCGCAACCGTCGTACGCAACTGGCGCTTCGCCAAGGCCTGGCTGACCGATCGGCTGCAAACGCGGCGCTGAATCCGGCCACGCGCCGGCGGCGCCTGTCGCCCGGGCCGGCATGTCCGCCGCTTAACGCAAAGTTCAAAATTGCTGCAAGTGGCAAATGCCGCCACAATCCCGCGCATGAGCGACGACATCACCCAGCTGCTGCGTTCGCACCGCCAGGGCGACCGCGATGCCTTCGACCGGCTGCTGCCGCTGGTCTACGAAAAACTCTGTGCCATGGCGCGGCGCCAGCTCAACCGCGCCAGCCGCGGCCAGACCCTGGATACCGGCGTGCTGGTGCAGGAAACCTATTTCCGCCTGGTCGAGGAAACCGGCGTGCCCTGGCAGGACCGCGGCCATTTCTTCGCCATCTGCGCGCGCACCATGCGCCGCATCCTGGTCGACTTCGCGCGCAAGCGGCAGGCCCTCAAGCGCGGCGCCGGCGAAGCCGATGTCACGCTTGAGCCCGACATGATCGTGCTCAGCGACGAACAAAGCGTACTGCTGCTCTCGGTCGATGCGGCCCTGACCAACCTGGCCGCGTTCGATGCGCGCCTGGGCCAGGTAGTGGAATGCCGCTTCTTCGCCGGCATGACCGAGGAAGAAACCGCCCAGGCCATGGACAGCTCGCTGCGCAGCGTACAGCGCGACTGGATGCGCGCCCGCGCCTGGCTGCAGAAAGCCCTGGCCTGATCCACCGCCGTCTCCGGCATGCGCACGGCCAGGCTGGACGCGCAACGGATCGACTCCTTGCCTGGCCGATAGCGCAGCGCCAACCCCGCCCGCGAACCCGCAGAAAAAAAATCCCGCCGGCCTGGCGGGTTTTTTCTGCTGCCTGCGACTAAGCAATGTAAGGGCGCCCCTGACGTCGGGCCGGCGCCTTTGCCACAGCGAATACCGCGATGGCACTCCTGTTGCGACGGCCGCCAATTCATTAACTAGAAGGATACTTGTTATGTTCGCGCATTCTTTCACCCGGGTTCTGCTCGGTGCCGCCGTCGCCATTGCGGCCACCTCGCTGTCGTTTGTCGCACCTGTCATGGCACAAAGCCAGCTCAATCATTCCGCCGACATGTGCAACGCGTACAACGGCGACGGCACCCTGGTCCGGCGCACGCCAGGCTTCGTGGAAAACAGTAGCACCACGGAAGACCTTCACTTGGTCTGTCCCATGGTGCGCGTCGCTGGCAAGTCGACCACCGGCATCGCCAATGTGCATGTCGTAGACCGCAGCACCACGGCCGGCATCCGCTGCAGCTTCTACGACCTGCGCGCCTATGCGCAGTCGTGGACCTGGAGCGGCTGGGAAGCGACGCTGGGCTCGGGCCCCAACAACTACAAGACCTTCTCCTTCGCCTCCAGCAGTTCGGAAGATCAGGACGGCGGTTTCCACCACATCTACTGCATCCTGCCGCCGTCGGATCCGACCTACGGACGTTCCGTCATCGCCAGCTATTCCTCGGGAGAGTGACCATGCACCGCTTCCCGTCACGTCCCGTCGCGGCGCTGCTGCTGGCCTGCCTGCCGCTACTGGCGAGCGCTGCCAGCCGCTCCGCCAGTTCCGAGGAAACCACCCTGCTCAGGCAGCAGCGGCAAACCCAGCGCCAGGACATCGAGCAGGCCATGCGCAACGCCGGTGGCCGCGACAGCGACTGGGTCGCCGCAACCAGGCAGCAGCTGAGCCAGAGCATGGCCACCCTGCGCGACGACCGCACCCGGCTGGTCGAACTGGACTGCGCGGCGAACTATTGCCGCCTGGTACTCACCCACAGCGGCATCGCGGCACAGCAGGACATGCTGGAACGCACCGCCGGCAAACCCGGCTTCAGCCTGCCCGGCATGGCACATCTGGAAAACAACGAAGACGGTACCGCCGTCACCTACGTCTACCTGCGCAATCCCGCGGTCGAGTGGCCAGTCCACCCGGCTTCCTGAGCCCCGCTCACACCAAAGAACGGCACGCCGGTTGGTACAAAGCCGACCGGCGCACCCTTGCCCCTCATTTCGCGCCACCTGATCATCGCCGCTGCCCTTTTGCGGAACAGACGGCATGAGCAGTTCATCCATCCACGTGATCAAGCAGCTGTTCGACCAGCTCACGGCCCTGCCCGCCGACCAGCGCGAGAGCTGGCTCGCCGCGCAGACCGGCATCGACGATGCGACGCTGCGCCATGTGCGCGCCCTCCTCGCCGCCGACGACCAGGTCGCCGATTTCACCGCCTGGCCCGTGCTTCGCCGCGCGATTACCGATCCTGCGGCCTGGCTGGGCCGCCGCATCGGCGCTTACGAAATCGTGCGCGAACTCGGCCGCGGCGGCATGGGCAGCGTATTCCTGGCCCAGCGCGTCGACGGCGGTGTCGACCAGCAGGCCGCCATCAAGATCGTGCGCCCCGACCTGCTCGACGCCAGCACCCTCGCGCGCTTTCGCCTGGAGCGCCAAGTGCTGGCCGTACTGCAGCATCCGAATATCGCCGGCATGCTCGACCTGGGCGAACTCGACGACGGCAGCCCCTACGCCATCATGGAATTTGTGGACGGCGCGCCCCTCGACGTCTACGTCCGCGAACACAAGCTCGACCTGCGCCAGCGCCTGCAACTGTTCCTGCACATCGGCGATGCGGTTGCCTATGCGCATACCAACATGGTCGTCCACCGCGACCTCAAGCCTGGCAACGTACTGGTCGACCGCAGCGGCCGTCCGCGCCTGCTCGACTTCGGCATCGCCAAGCCGCTGCAGGCGCGTATCGGCAGCATCGATGTGGAAGAAACCGGCGCGGCACAGCGCTTCTTCTCGCCCGCGCACGCCGCGCCCGAACAACTGCGCGACGGCCGCATCGGCGCGGCCTGCGATATCTACGGCCTGGGTGTACTGCTTTACCAAATGCTCGCCGGCGTGCCGCCGTTCCAGCTGGGCGAGCGGCATTTCAGCGAACTGGAACACGACATCCTGCAAGTCGATCCGCCCGCCCCCAGCCGGCGCGCGACCAGCACCGCGCCGCGCCTGCGCATCGATCGCGATCTCGACGCCATCGTGCTGCGCTGCCTGCGCAAGCAACCCGTCGACCGTTATGCGTCCGTAGGCCATCTGGCCGATGATGTGCGCAACTATCTTGCTGGTCGGCCGGTGCAAGCGCGTCGTGGCAGCGCGCTGTATCGCGCCAGCCGCTTTGTCGCCAGGCACCAAGTTGCCGTTGGTGCCACAGTGGCGATTGTCGCCATCGCCGGCATAGGCGCCGCACTGCTTTGGCGACAGCAACTCGCCATCGCCGAGCAACGCGCGCGCGCCGAGGAAATGACCAACCTGATCACCGATGCAGTCGGCACGCTGGAACCCAACACCAGCAAGAAAGACCTGACCGCTCGCGAAGTGTTCGAACGCGTTGCAGCGCAAGCCAAGGCCAGCCCCAACCTCACCGCCGAATCGCGCGCCCGGGTACTCGCGGCCATTGCCACGATCAATCTGGACCTTGGACTGCCGCAACAAGCTGAAACGCTGCTCAATCAACTCGATGTCGGCCTGCTGGAAGGAGTGCAACGCAACAGCGTTGCTCTAGCCAAGGCACGTTCGCTGCAGGCATTGGAACGATATGACGAGGCGAAAATCCTGGTCGAGAACAACCGGACAACGCTCGGCCACGATTCGGATCTGCTACCTGCGTGGCTATTGCTCGACGCGGAAATCGACTTTTCGAGAGGGGAAGTCGACCAGGCCGTGCGCAAGTTCAAGGCGGTTGATGCGACACGGCTCTCCGATGCACAGCAGGAACAACGCGGGTCAGGGCTCGGTGTGGCATTGCAGGCGTCCAAAGACGAGGCTCTGCGTGCTACAGCCACAGCGGAACTCAGCAAAGTCCTGGAATCGCAAAAGAGGCGGCTAGGAACTGATTCGCCTGCAGCATTGGCCACCTTGCAACGGCTGGCCTACGTCTACTATCGCGCCGGCAAGATGGATGAAGCCGAGGAACTGGGCAAGTCGCAGATGGCTGCCGCCGAAGCGACGTTCGGTCGCAACTCAATACGTTATGCAAACGCCATTTCCCTTGCGGCGCTGTTTCAACGCTCACATAACGTTGCCGCAGCGGTAGACCTCGAATTACAGGCTCTGGCAATCTTCAAAGCCCAATTGGGCGACGTCAATACGCACGCTGCCAAGGGCAACTTCAACCTTGGAATGCTGTATCAGGAGCTCGGCAAGCTCGACGAAGCCGAACACCATTACCACTTGGCCGTCGACACAGCACCTCAAGTCTGGCTTCCCTCGGACCTCAACGTATTCTACTTTCGCCTCGTCTACGCACGCTTCCTGGTCGACCGTGACCAGATCACTGAAGCACGCGACATGATCCGTCACGCCTTGGCCGACGCGGAAGCCTATCCCAGTCTGAAAGACTATGACGCCTATCCACTGGCCTTGGTCATCGACAAGCTCGGCGATTTCCACGAAAAGCCCAGTGCGGCCAATCGCGCCGCACTGGCGCAGTCAATGCGCCATATCCTGGACAACGTCGCCAGCCGATCGACCAGATCCAATATGGAGTTGCTCATCGCCAAGATCAGCACACTTGGTGTAGAGCCAGCCCCCGCCGAAGCGAACAAAGCCGCGGAGGAATCCGAATCGGGCAAAACCAGCACGTCCGTCGGCAAGCCGCGCTGACACGTGCACAACGTTACACCCTGATCATGCTTGCCCTGCTTTGACGATAACGGTATCAGCGCAGCAGAACGCTCGCGCAAATGCCGGAGGAGCACAAAAGCATGTTCACCAGTCGAAGCCACACCGGGCAGCCGAGGCAAGGACCACTATCCTTTACTACGCTACGCGGCGCTCTCCTGACGCTGTCGCTGCTGTTTGCGACACCGCATGCCAACGCGCTTCTCGACAAGCGATGTAACAAGGAAGGAGGAGACCTGGAATGCGTACCCCCAAACCAGGATCCCCAAGTCTGCGTCGGTGGCGCCTCGATTGCATCCAGCGATCCGCCCTGCGGCCTGGCCTGCAAAACACCAAGCCAGGTCATCGACGCTGTCAGCGCCAATTGGGTGAAGACATTTCCGCTGTGCTCGGCGCTGGAGCCCATGCCCTGCCGGGACGTAACGACGCAACCGAATACCCAAACGAAGTACATGGGCCTGGTCATCCGTCACGAGCTGAGCTTTGACGCCAAGTCAGCCTGCAATGACAATCCCTCTGGATACGTAACCAACTGTGCAGGCGGCGATGGACTGGCCATCGACTGCAAGGCGCCGGTCATCTGTCCGCCGACCTATGGGGCAGACCTGACCATCAACATGTGTACGCGCCCGAGGCCCAAGGCATGTCCGGCCGGGAATCCCATTCAGTGTGCCGGCGGCCAGAAGCTGCAGCACGAGAGCGATATCCCGAGCACAGGGCCCGGCACACTTTCGCTGAGCCATCACTATTCCAGCTCGGGTTTCTATAACTCATCGCCATCAAAACGCAATTTCCTCGGTCCGAACTGGCGCCACAGCTATCAACGGACATTGCAGCTGGAAACCGCCACTCCCCCCAACACGTTGCAAACGGCTTTCCTTGTGCGCGCCGACGGCAAGTACAGTGATTTCCGCCTGATCAACGGCGCCTGGGTCGGACGCAAAGACCAATGGGAAAGCCTGGAAGAAATCATCGACCAGGGCGTGCGCACCGGCTGGCGCTACACCACGCCCCAGGACGAGATCGAGCACTACGACCTACAAGGCCGCCTGCTCAGTATTTCGACACGGTCCGGATTGGTTACGGCACTGGAATACAGCACAGCAAGTACACCCGCCTCGATCGCACCGGAAGAAGGACTGCTGGTGCGCGTCACCGACGCACTCGGCCGCACGCTGGATTTTCGCTATACCAAGGAGACTTACCCGGGCGGCGTACATCACCCGCGACGGCTCGAAATCATCGACAGCATCGGCAATGTCATCGCCTATGAGTTCGATCCCAAGGAAAGGCTGGTCCGCACCATCTATCCCGAAGGAAAGACACGACAGTACATCTATAACGAGACCGCGCCCTTCACCGTATCCGAAGGCTGGCATCTGCTGACCGGCATCATCGACGAAAATGGCCAGCGCTTCGCCACCTACAAATACAGCGGCGATGGCCGAGCCGTAGAGGAATGGCACGGCAGCAGCAATGCGGACTACCTCAAAGTCAGCTATACCGCCGGCTTCGACGACACGTTGTCCAAGGCCAATCTGCTGGATGGCCTGGGCTCGCTGACAAAGCGCCGCTTCCGCTTCGTCAACGGCGCCATCCGCGACGAAGGCGTCACCCGCTGCGACAACCCGGGCTGCAGTTCCGCCAGTCTGCAGAAGACCACTAAATACTACGACGCCAACGGCAATCCACGCCTTTCCATCGACTACAAAGGCACGATCACCGATTACGACTACAACGACCAGGCACTGGAAACCGCTCGCCGGGAAAACTTCAGCGAAGGCCCGACCACCTGCCCCGCAGGCACGAGCGCCGACAGCAACAATTACACTTCCACCTGCCTGACCGGCACCTGTTGGCGCACCACGCCGTTCACCGGCAGCAGCAACGCCGCAGAAATCGGCTGGACTGGCTGGCACTACAGCTGCCGCGTACCGACCACTGCCGGCAGCTATACGCGCGCCACCGAAACGATCTGGCACGCCAGCCTACGCGCTCCGCTCGAGCGCGATCTTCGCAACAGCACCGGCGCCATCGAAAGCAAAACACGCTGGGCCTACAACAGCCGCGGCCAAGTCGTCGCCCGCTGCGAAATCGATATCGCCGATGCGGCGGCCATGGCCTATACGTGCAGCGATACGACAGCGCCTGCCGCAGGTGCCAGGGTGCGGCGCTGGACGTATGCCTATTGCGAAGCGGGCGATGTGGCGGCCAGCAATTCGACTTGTCCGATTCTTGGCTACACCAAGTCAGTCAACGGGCCGCGGCTGACCAGCGATGCGGGCATGAATGGACTTGATGACATCATAAGCTATGCCTACTACCCGAGCACAGACGAAACCGGTTGCGGGACGCTCAGTGGGCCGTGTCATCGCAAGGGGGACTTGTCTTCCGCTACTGACGCGCTCGGACACATAAGCGAAACCATTGCCTACGATCGCAGTGGACGTATTTTGCGCACACGTGACGCGAATAACGTAATCGTCGACGTGAGCTACGACGCGCGTGGTCGACTGCTGTCGCAAACTACACGCGCGCTTTCCAGCGGATCTCCTAGTGCATTGGACGCGACGATCTCATTTACCTACGACCACGCGGGACAAGTCACAAGAATTACCGAAGCCGATGGCACCTATGTCGACTACGGTTATGACGACGCGCACCGTCTAGTCCGAATTATCGACCGGTCCGGCAATCGCATTCACTACACCCTAGATGCCGCGGGAAACCCAACGAAAGATGAAATTTTCGATGCGACATACAACGCAGCTGTACCAGGTGCCAGCCTGAAGCATGCCATCGTTCGTCAGTACAACGTGCTTGGCCGAATCTCCCGGACACTGAACGTCTCAGGGCAGGCGAACTATGATTCTTCCACATACGACTCGGCCTTACTGAACGACGGCTACGATGCGAACGGCAACCGCGTCGAATTCGCAGACGGGCGTGGCACCAAGACGCAACGCACATACGATCCGCTCAATCGCTTGGCGCGGTCAATCGAGGACATTACGGGCACTTCGCTCGAAACTGCCAATGCGACGACAGATTTTGGCTACGACACCCGGGACACTTTACGCAGTGTAAAAGATCCGGACGGTCTGATAACAACATTCACGGTAGACAGTCTTGGCAATCTGCTCGCACTCGACAGTCCCGATACAGCTCATTCCTCATACACATATGATGGCATGGGAAATCGGCTATCCCAGACCGACGCGAGGGGAACTGTCGTCACGCACATTTACGATGCCTTGAACCGCCAAACTTCAACGAAATATCCGACGGTATCGCTAAATACCAGTTTCTACTATGACGAAACAGACGCCACAACAGGCTGTAACAACTCGTATCCCGTAGACAGGCTAACTCGCATAGTCCAGGGCACAAATGCAACAACTTACTGCTACGACTTCTTGGGCAATGTCACGCGAAAATCCCAGAATTCCGCGGGTATAACGCTAGCAATTCACTATTCCTACAACGCAGCAGGCAGGGTAGAGACAATAACCTATCCTGATGGTGGCACTGCGATTTACGGATATGATCTAAGCGGACGCATTAACTCGTTGAGCTGGAAGAGCACACCTGCAGCGTCGCCGCTAGCCGTGGTGGCGGGAATTTCCTACTATCCTTTTGGCCCGATGAATAAACTTTCATTCGGCAACGGTAGAACACTAACGAGCGTCTACGACTCAGACTATGTTATCGACAGAATCGTAAGTTCTTCTCAAAGCGGCCTAGTACTTGAGTTCGACCGCGATGCATTGGGCAACATCACCGGTGCCTCCGCAACAATAGATGCCACGACCGCGGACAGAACTTATATATACGACCGGCAGAACCGTCTATCGAAAGTTTTCGATTCCGCTGGATCGCTAAAGGAAGAATACCGCTACAACAAGACCGGAGATCGCACATTCAAACAAAGAGAAGGGCAACCAGCGCAAACTAGCAGTCTAATTGCGGGCACGCATCGTCTAGGAATAGTCGGTGGAGCAACTCGCACGTACGATCCCAACGGAAATACCATCGACCGCGGTGACGGCGCAACATTGAGTTACGACGCAAGCAATCGCCTTGCCGCTATCGCCTTGCCGGGGAATGCAACGGCATACGAGTACTCCGGTGAAGGAGAGCGTTTGCTAAAGAGCCGAGCCAACGGCGGGACGACCGTCGTCGACCGCTACACCTACAGCTACGACGGAATGTTGCTCGCGGAGCGCCGTGACGTCACGGGAAGTCCGGCCGAGCATACTTCGTATCTATATGTTGGGCGGACTCCGGTAGCGCAGGTGCGCAATGCTGTAATCAGCTATATCGAGGCAGATCATCTGGGTACTTCGCGCGTTGCAGTGGATCCGGTCACTAACGCTGCTCAATGGCGCTGGGACTGGCTCGGGAGCGGATTCGGAGAAAACACCGCCATGACGATCGTACCGGGAAAAGCAGTGAATCTACGCTATCCCGGGCAAATCCTAGACGAGGAAACACAACTCCATCACAACCGTTTCCGTTCGTACGAAGCGACTCTCGGCCGCTACCTAGAAAGCGATCCGAGTGGAATCAATGGAGGGACAAACACTTACGGATACGCCTATTCCAATCCTCTTTTGTTTATCGACGAAGATGGACTGCAGCCCGGAATTCCAGCACCGATCTGGCACCCGAAGCCGCCGGCACCGACCACGTACAACGGCCGAATTCCACCTCCGATTTCATATGGCGGAAGGTCGTTCGGCTGGTTTGACAAGCTTCTGTCAAATCAGGTTATCGCCAAATGCACTAAGGGGTTCTTGAAAATAAATCCGGCGGGCACCCGACTGGTTCCAAATCCGCTCGGGGTTGCCATCTGGGGAATGACGCCAACAGATATGGGCTGTGCGACACTCGAATGTCACCCTGAGTATCGGGATCCTCAGCCACCCAGACCTTCGCGACCGCCTTTCTGGTCCTCCCGCGATTACTACAACACTAACTTCGGTGACCGCCGCAACTACGAGTTCGACGTGCGAGGTATTCAAGGTAGCCTTTGATCATGCCAAAACGAAAATTCGGAACCTACGTACTTGACCTAATCAGCGTCCTTCCGCTCACAGCTGTCGGACTGATCCTGATTACAACTTTGCCGTTACCTCGGTGGGCTTTTCTCGTGCTTTACGCCACGCTACTAATCGGCAGCGATCTCGCGCTTCAGTTCTTCGCGGAGATACTCCATTCCAACTGGAAAGCTCGGTCAGCCGCATTTCTTCTAGGCCTGGTAGGTCTATTGACAGTATTTGCTCTCGTACGCTGAGCATTTGCGAGTCCAAATCGGCGCCCCAGACTGCCTCGGGAAGCTTGCAGTTCGTGGTGAACTCGGGATACCCACTATTTAGTCCTCCTCAACGCCCCGGTAAAGCCGGGGCGTTCTCGTTCCAGCCATCCGGGCAATCTCAGGTGCAATCATCCAGAACATCCTTGCGGTGCAGGAGACGGGTGCAAGTACAATCAGATTTCTGGAGGCTCGTGTTGAAATGCTGACGTCTGTCGAATGTCCAAGCTGCAACAAACAGGACATCTCCTACTCCTTCCTGTTGCGCGTTGGTTCAGCCGCACGATTTGACTGCACACAATGCGCAGCTCGCCTCAAGGTCTCAGCAACCACCGCATACTTTGCAAGCTTGTGGATTTCCCTTGCGTTCCCGTGTGGAGCTTTGCTGCTTCTATTGATGCCAAAAACGAACGCAGCGATGTTCATATTGAGCGGCGTCGCGTGCGGACTAGTTCTAGTGTTGCCCGGCGCTGCCATCGTGCTTTATGCGGGCCGACTCCAACTGGCAGCCTGAACCGAAGGGAGTTCGCCATTGGCGGAAGTCCTGGGCCTACACTAACTTGGCCTGACACTACGATCAGCGCCCCACCCGGCCGGGACGCATCATCTTGGGCGATTTGACGAATGATCTGAAGGAGTCCGGGACACCCACAAATCACCGTTGACTTGGCGCTAACACCCACTACCCACCTCTCGGAAAATCTTGTCGTGCACAGCACCGGAACGCGTTGATCCGGGAAACTATGCGCCATGGGTGCAGCAGATCGCGGATTCCGCCAACGCACCACGTTGGCGCGCGCGCATCGAGCTATGGCGCAATAGCGCATCAAAAAGGTGAAGCGCCATCGCGTAAACCGGCAGCATTGCGCCTGAAGATCCACAACGGTGCGGCGTTTTGTAGCAGTGACGCGACTTTTCGGAGCGACGTCGAATCGTCGGACCGCAGCGTGTTACGGCCAGCGTGAAAAATTTTCGTGGGAATGGGCAGGTTTCCGCCGTCACGTTGGACCCGCCGATAGGTCAGGCCAGCAACCTGCACCAACAGGGTGCGAGCCGCCCGTTTTCTACGGTGTCGCCGTAGGTTTTTGCTGCGCTGTTGCGGCTTTTCACCGCGTCGTCGCGGCTATTCCGGTAGGGCGCGGGAATGCGGCGGGATATCACTGCGCCGAAAACGGACAATGGCTCATCAGGTTGTCGAACGCGCGAACATCATCGCCGCCGTACTGTGCTGCGCCACCCTGGCTTCTGACCCTCGCGTGCAGCAGTGGAGCAAACCGACGTTGCCGCACGGTGGGCTAACACGGCATCGCGCTATAGCCGCGATGCTCCTCGCATCGCTATCACCAGCAGCGCGCGCCTGCCAATCCAAACGCTACCGAATTGAAGTTTTCGGACGAACAAAGCCCGGCCGGTGCGGCCGGGCTTTGCGTTCATTTGCGCTCGCGGTTCTGGCCAACGCTGACCGCAGCGCAGGCGGATTCTCCCCTCAGACAGTTACGTCTAACCTTCCGCCTCGGGCTCCTCTGCTGCGCTCGGGCGCTTGCGCCGGAACCGCACCGACAGCTCCTTGCGCAGGCCGTCCAGGCCCTGGCTTTTGCCGGCGATCTTCAGCAGTGCGTACCCTTCGTGGGCGAGCGAGCGGATGTCGCTGCCCAGGGCGGCTTCGGTGTCGTCGCCGCGTTCGGCCAGGCGTTGCAGGCGGTCCAGGCGCGGGGCGAGGAGATCCAGCGTGGCCAGGTCTTGCACACCGCCGGCCAGGTTGACGCTGGCGGGGATGACGTGTGGGTTCTGCTGCATCACGATCAGGGTCTGCCGGCAGAACGGCTCGGACACCGAGCCCATGCGCTGCAAGGTGCGGCGTTCGGCCGGCGTCAGCGCGATCAGTCCGATCAGGTTTGCTTCCAGTTGGTCCATCGCCGCATCGATGGCGGCCAGCTGTTCCGCAGTGAAAGCCAGGGAAACCAGGTCTTGCGTCATTGCGTTACTCCACGATTCCATCCAAGACAGCAGCGCATTGCGCGCTGCACCCGTGCTCCGTTCTGCCATTTGCGCATAATCGACGCATGTTGCAGACGGTGCAAAATCCAGTCTTTCGGGTATCGGCGGCGTATGGCAATAGCGATGTGGCTACGCTGGCGTTCGGTCGCGGGCGCGAAGGAACCTCCTACGAAGGAAACCCGGCTGCCGTGATGCGGGCAGCCGGGTGTCGTATCGGCAACAATCAGGCAGCCGAGTGCTGCGTCGCTTGAATCAGTCCCAGCACATCGCGCGAAAGAATGGCGATGGCCTCCATCACGCGCGCATGCGAGCGGCGGGCATGGTCTTCGACCTGCACGGCGAGCAAGGCATCGCTGAGGGAATGGACCGCCGACAGCCGCGAGACGACTTCGTCGTGCAGGGCCCGGCGTTGTTGCGGGGTGTCGGCGGTGAAGGCGAAGAGGACGGCCGGGGCTTCGGTGTCTTCACTGGCGAGAGGATAGAACGAACCCATCGGTTGACTCATGGCGCACTCCTGCGGGAGTGCGAACACCGCGCGCTGGCGTAAACGGGAGGGAGGGGCTGGAACAGACGTGCGAAATCCATATCGAACTCCTTGAGTGAAGTCCGCCAGTTCGCGCCAATCGAGAAGGTGGCGGACGGTGCGCAGGTTGGCGAACCGGTCAAGGAAACCCGGCGAGCCTTTCGGCTCCCCACGCACCGCCGCCGTAAAGCGGATTGCGCGCCGACCAAGCATCGGGCATAAAAAACGCCGATACGTTGGTCGGCGCAGGTGCGCCTTGAATCGGGTCGCCAAACCCGGTTGCCGAATAGGCGGCAACATGTGCAGTTTTATAGGCGCTTACCAGCGCGTCAAGCAGAAACCACACCGAATTTCAAGACGCTTGCGTATGTCGTCAGCATATCGCGTGTACTGTTGTTCCTGGAAGTCGTAATAGGCGATTTCAGTGGCGAAATTGTTGAATTCTCTAAATGCCGTGGAATTCCGGTTGTTGGGTGGCCCCCTTCAAGGAAACCATTCGAGCGCGACACGGTCCTTGACCTCCCCATCTCAGCCACCACCATCGCACCATGCCCACTGCCCAGCCCCCCTTCCTCACCCGCACCGCCCTGCACAGCGACCTGACCCGCATCGGCCTGAAGTCCGGCGACGTGGTGATGGTCCATGCGGCCATGAGCAAAGTTGGGCCGCTGTTGAACGGACCGGATGCGCTGATTGGCGCCCTGCTCGATGTCGTCGGCCCACAAGGCACGCTGCTGGCTTATACGAGCTGGGATAGCGTCCACGAGGATCTGCTCGACGACGATGGCCGCGTGCTGCCGGAATGGCGAGACCCTGTGCCGGGCTTCGACGCGGCGACGTCGCGTGCCGTCCGCATGAACGGCATCCTCGCCGAATTCCTGCGCACAGCACCCGGTGCCCGTCGCAGCGCGAACCCCGGCGCCTCGGTCGCTGCCGTCGGCAGGCTGGCCGAATGGATCACCGCCGATCATCCGCAAGACTACGGCTATGGCGAAGGATCGCCGCTCGCGAAGCTGGTGGCGGCAGGCGGCCAGGTGCTGATGGTCGGTGCGCCCTGGGACACGATGACCTTGGTCCATCACGCCGATCACCTGGCGCGTATCCCCGACAAGTTGCAGCGCCGCTACGAAGTCCCTTTCGCCGTCGACAGCGCGAAGGAATGGCGTTTCATCGAGGAATACGACACGACGGAACCCATCGTCGAGGGCATGCCGGAAAACTATATCGAGCAGATCGTGACGGCGTTTGTACAGCAAGGCGGCGGCACGCAGGCGTCGATCGGCAGGGCACCGTCGCTTCGGGTGGATGCCGCATCGATGCTGGCGTTTGCTATCGAGTGGCTGGAGCGATGGGCGGCGAGGCAGCGCTAGCTAACCATCCAAAGAGCGAGCTAGGGAACCGCTGGCCGAACTCTGGTTATTGGATGACACCCCTCAGGGAACCTGTTCGTCCAGCAGCGCCAACATTGGCAGCACGGCAAAACGGTTCGGAAAATTCGGGTTGCTGGATAGCACGATTCAAGGAACCTCGGAACCTCGGTCGACGCGAGCCTAATCAACCTGGCCGCGTTCGATGCGCGTCCGGGCCAGGTAGTGGAATTCCGCTTCTTCGCTCGGGAATTTCCGAGGAAGAAACCTCCCAGACCATGGACAGCTCGCTACGCAGCGTACAGCGCGACCGGATGCGGGCCCGCGTCTGGCGGCAGAAAGCCCTGGCCTGACCTGGCCGGCTTCTGAGCCTGCCACGCCAGTGAAAGATGTGCCAGTCAATGCAAACCCGGCGGATGCTCTCTTGCCCGACACGTCGCGCCACCTGATCATCGCCGCTGCCCTTTTGCGGAACAGACGGCATGAGCACTTCTTCCATCCATGTGAAAAAGCGGCGGTTCGACCAGTTGCCCACCCTGCCCGCCGAGCGGCGCGGGGTTGCGACCTATGCTCGTGATAGTGCAAGCCGCACCGCTAGCCTCGCATGGAATAGCAACGCCGGCACCGTACCTGGCTATCTGGCCATCAGCGCCATGCATTACCCGGCCACCCCGCTCAACATGCTGCCTTTCAGCAGTGGCCGAACGCCCTCAGCCACCTGTGACAACGAGTACACGACTGACAGCATCGCCAGCTCGGCGAACGATGACTGCGTGAAGAGCGCGGCGACTTCAGAAGGATTTTCGGAAGGCATGCAGGCGGGGCATGAGGCGGCCTTCAGTCTGGCTGGCAACGCTCAAGCGGCGCAGGCCATAGGGCCATAATGCAATTGAGGACATCCACAAAAAATCGAGCGGCTGAAGCCAGAAGCCGGCCCGCGGTTCAATTTGAACCGCAGGCCTTTTTGACGCGATTAGGCTTGATGATGACTGGGGGCGTCCACTAAATCGGATGAAAACCGAGCAAGACTGCCGTTCGATTCGAACCCAGTCTTGCTTCTTCCCACCGACAGCTACCGCTATAGGGGATGCCTCAGTTTAGTGGCAAGCATCCGCCCCGGCGAATGGCCTGGCGAATGGGGCCATCCACCAATTCGCGCTGTTTGAAGCAAGTATTGCGACCAGCGCTACCGACGAATAGGCTCTACGATCAACTCCCTCACTGCTGTTCTGAAAATCTTCAAATTAGCACTTCTTTAGATTTATATATTTATGAATATTAAATCGAGAGCACCACTCGCCAAATGTTCACTACGACTAGCGGCAACGTTGCTTTGGGCAGTAGTTTGCGGCCTGATCACAGTCGACAGATATAGTGCAGCCATCAGATCGCCAGGGCTGGAGAACGAAGTACTTGTTTCGTCGATAATAATTTTCGGAATTATCGGCTTTCCTAGCTCGATTGCCGCTTACTCCCTTGTAGACATTTTCCTGAAATTTCTCCCAGAGCCATGGATGTCAATTACCGCAAGAATATTGGTGGGCGGCCTGGTTACTATGTTGGCGGGATTTTTACAGTGGATCATTGTGATGCCACGAATCATCACTTACTTCAGAAACCGTTGGTAGCGAGAATTCTGGTTGTCGGATGGCACTAGTATCGTAGCGGCAAGCGATAGCGTAGGTGCTGCATCCCCCACGCGTAAATATATCTACGACCGGCTATACCGTCTCGGCCGGGTTGACGATGGCTCAAATGCCATGCGCGAAGACTATGGCTACAACAAGACCGGCGATCGCCTTTTCAAACAGTTCGCCGGCCAGGCTGCTCAGCTATTTACCTATGGAACCTCTGAACAAGTCCTTATGCTGAAATAGCGTCAACCCGCCAGCAGGAACCGGTCGATGTCGCAGATGAGCTCGGTGATTCGGAGTACGCGAGCAAGCGCAAGCGGACGCGCCGTGAGACGTTCCTGGCGGAGGTGGAGCAGATCATTCCGTGGACGATTCTGCTGAACCTGATTGAGCCTGTGTATCCGAAGGCGGGTAACGGTCGGCCGCCGTATCCGCTTAAGGCGATGCTGAAGGTTCATCTGATGCAGAACTGGTTCGGGCTGAGCGATCCGGCGATGGAAGAAGCGCTGTACGAGATCGCATCGATGCGCCAGTTCGCTGGTTTTTCGCTGACCAAGCCGATTCCGGACGAGACGACGATTCTGAACTTCCGTCGATTACTGGAGACGTTCGAGCTGGCGCCGGAGATCCTGGCGCGGGTGAACGGGTATCTGTCGCGGAAAGGTCTTCTGCTCAAGCGGGGAACGATCGTGGATGCAACGATCATCTCGGCGCCGAGTTCGACCAAGAATGCCGAGGGAGAGCGTGATCCGGAGATGCATCAGACGAAGAAAGGCTAGCAGTGATATTTCGGCATGAAAGCGCACATCGGTGTTGATGTGGATTCGGGTCTGGTGCACACGGTAACGACGACGGCGGCCAACGAGGCAGACATCACTGAAGCGGAATACCTGCTGCACGGTAAAGAGCAAGTGGCCTACGCGGACGCAGGCTATACCGGTGCGGACAAGAGCGCTGCGCGCAAGGCCTGGAGTGGAAGATTGCGCGCAAGCGCGACAGCGTGAAGGCCATGCCGGAAGGGCGTGAAAAACGGTTGATCGAGCAAGCGGAAAAGCAGAAGGCCAGCATCCGGGCGATTGGGGAGCATCCATTTCGTGTGGTGAAGCGCCAGTTCGGCTACGTGATGGTTCGCTTACTCGCGTAATTGGCCAGCATTGCTTCAATTTCCGTCCGCCGCCACCTGCATATACCCAACCGGCACCTCGCTATCAAACACGCCCGGCGCAAATTCGACATCGAACGCAAATCGATAGTCGATCTGCACACGGCCACCCAGCACCCGCATCTCCAGCGGCAACCCGTCCGCATCGGCCCATAGCTCGGTAGCGCTGCCGCCGAGATCGAGCAACCATCCCTGCGCCGACTGCCCGGCAATCGCGCGCTTTTCAGTCAGCGGCGTCGCCTTGCCGCTATAGCGCCGCAGCTTGTCCAGCCAGGCGATGTCGCTCCCGGTCGCCGCCACATGCGGCGCAATCGTGGCGACGACGGCCTGCTTTTCCTCATGCAGCAATGTCAGCACGCGACCGCGCGCCGGATCGACAACGATGCTGAGCGACTCCCCGATATCGGTCCGCGTCGCACCGGCCGCATCGACGCGCGTGCGCGAGGTCTGCATCACGTCGCCGCCATGGCGCTGCACCACGTCCATCTGCAGCGTGCGGAACTGGCGGAAATGCGCCTGCACCGCGGCAAATGCATCGCCTTGTCCCGACAGGAACGGCAGGCCGATCGCGAGCACGAGTGCGGCCATGGCGGTAAGCCCGGCCATTGCCCAGCGGCGCGCCGCCGGCCGCTGGCGTTGCGGACGGGCCTGCAATGCCGCGGTCAGGCGCAGTTGCGCGGCATCGACAGCGGCAGTGGGGACTTCCTGCGCCGCCTGCACGGCCTCGGCCAGTGCGGGCGAGAGTTTTTCTTCGGTCGGGATGGTCATGGCATAGCCTCCGTGACGGCGTCGCCCAGCCGCGCTTCGAGCCGCCGGCGCGCGCGATGCAGAGTGACGTGGGTGGTATTGCTGGTGATGGCGAGAACGCGGGCGATGTCGTCGATCGCCATGCCTTCGAGGTAGCGCAGGCTGAAGCACTGCGCCTCGCGCGGCGACAGTTCTGCCATCGCTGCACGCAGGCGCCGCGCGCGTTCGTCGCTCAGGCCCGCATCTTCGGCCGAGGCCGCAGACTGCGGCGCCTGTGCGCGCCAGACCGGCAGGACGCGCCACCAGCGGCGCTGCTGGCGCTGGCGGTCGATGGCGCGGCGCACGGCGGCGGCAGTCAGGTAAGCAGGCCAGGAGGCAACATCGCTTGGCGGCTGTTCGAGCAGGCGCAGGAAAACGTCCTGCTGCACGTCTTCCGCCAGCGCCGCATCGCCGAGGATGCGGAACGCGGCACGGAATACCAGCGCGCCGTAGTGGCGCGCCAGCGCAGCGGGAGCATCGGTCCCGGGGTGTTCGGTCACGCCAGTCTCCAGTACTGCTATCGCAAGCATATCGGGCGCTCCTGCGCAGCGGGTCGGCCGGTATGACGTGCGAGGACGGGGAAACTTACAGCGGTCCGGCAAGGCGGGGCATTCCCCGGGGATCACGGCCGACCAGGTCCGGCCCCGTGCCTGGCAATACGTGTCGCTGTAAGTTTCGCCGCGCAGGGACGTCATTCCGGGCAAACCCGCCCCGGAGACCGTCCATGCAACTGCCCTACTCGCCGTCTTTCGCACGCCGCACCACCCTGTTCTTGCGCCTGCTCGCGACTGCCGCCTTTGCCATCGCGTCATCCGCCGCTGCCGTGCCACTGCCGACGACAGCAGCGCTCGATGCCGAAGTGGCGCGCGCGATGGAGGCCACTGGCGCGCGTGGCCTTGCGATAGCCGTCATCGACGACGGCCGCGTGCAGCAGGTGCGCGCCTATGGCCAGCGCAACGAGCGCGGCGATCCGCTGCAGACTGACACCGTCATGTACGGCGCATCGCTGACCAAGGCAGTGTTCGGCTATACGGTGATGCGCCTCGTCGACGAGGGCGTGCTCGATCTCGACCGGCCGATTGCCGAGCGGCTGGCGAAACCGTTGCCCGACTATCCCGACGAGGAAAAATACGCGCCCTGGTCGGGCCTTGCCGGCGACGAGCGCTGGCGGCAACTGACGCCACGCATGCTGCTGACCCACAGCGCCGGCTTTTCGAATTTCGCTTTCCTCGAGCCCGATGGCCGCTTGCGCATCCACTTCGAACCGGGCACGCGCTACGCCTACTCGGGAGAAGGCCTGATCCTGCTGCAGTTCGTGCTCGAACGCGGCCTTGGCATCGATCTGGGCGAAGCCACGCAGCGCCGCGTATTCGACCGGTTCGCGATGCCGAACTCCGGCCTGCGCTGGCGCCCCGATTTCGCCCGCAATCTCGCCGATGGCTGGCGTGCCGACGGCAGTGTCGAGCCACACGACGAACGTGGCAGGGTGCGTGTGTCCGGCTCGATGGATACGACGATTGCCGACTTCGCGAACTTCGCCGCGGCCTACGTGCGAGGCGACGGCCTGTCGACACGCAGCCGCGCCGAACTCGTGAAGCCGCAACTGCCGATCACGACGGCGAGCCAGTTTCCCACGCTGCAGGCCGAACTGCCGCTGGCGCAACGCTACCCGCAGCTGGCCGCCGGTCTCGGTGTCGTCGTCTTCGACGGCCCACAGGGCCGTGGATTCATGAAGGGCGGCCACAACGATTCGACCGGCAACACCCTGGTCTGCCTGGAACAGCGCCGCCGCTGCGTGGCGATTCTGGCCAATGATGTGCGAGCGGAAGCCGCCTTTCCCGCGCTGGTGCATTTCGTGCTCGGCGAGACCGGCGCACCGTGGCGCTGGGAATACGGCGATATGCCGTTCTGGACGCCTTCGCCGCGTCAACAAGGGGAGAAGTGAAATGGTGCGGAAATTCCTTCTGTCCGCGGCATTCGTCCTCGCCTCGCCGCTGCAGGCCCAGCCCGCACACGACGCCGGCAAGCTGGCCGAATTCAAGACGTTTGCACAGAACTATCGCACCGGGCGCTCGCTGCCCAGTTTTTCGTACGCCATCCTCAAGGGCGGCCGTATCGTCGCCGCGGAAAGCATGGGCTGGCAGGACCACGACGCCGAGGAACCCACGACGCCAAACACCAGCTATCTGGTGGCATCGATCACGAAGACCTTCACTGCGGCCACCCTGCTGGCGATGGACGCAGACGGCGTGATCGATCTCGACGACGATTTCACCACGCTGTCGGACTGGAAGCAGCGCTGCGAGGGGCTCGCGAGCAGCGGCAGCATTTTTGCCGGCGGCAAGGCGCTGGACGACGGCTACCTGCCGCCGAAGATCGACTGCAGCGCCCGCATCAGCCTGCGGCAGGTGCTGCAGATGCGCGTTCTCGGCAAACCGGGCAGCAACTTCCTCTACAACCCCATCGTATTCGGCCGGCTTGCCAACTGGGTGGAACAGAAAACGGGCAAGCCGTTCGACCAGTGGGTGCGGCGCTACGTGATCGACAAGGCGAAGCTCGGCAACATCGCCGCCGGCTGGCGCGACGCCAAGGGCGCGATGGCGCTGGTCAACCTCGCGCCGCCGTTCCGCCATGCCAAGGACGGGCCGGATAGCCTCGAACCTGCGCCGCTGCCCAATCCCGAGATGAATGCCTCCAGCGGCATCGTCGCCAGCGCAACCAGCCTGGCGGAATACTCGCTGGCCCTTGACCAGGGACGCATTCTGCCGCCGTCGCTGCTGCAGCAGATGTGGACGCCGCCGACCGATGCCGACGGCAAACCGGCCAGCTATGCCTATGGCTGGTGGACCCAGCACTGGCGCGGACAGCGCCTGGTCTGGCATGCGGGCCGCTGGCCCGACGCCTACGCCGGCCTGCTGCTCAAGCTGCCGGACAAGGGGCTGACCCTGGTAGCGCTGGGCAATACCGACGGCCTCAGCTGGCCTGGCCGGCTGCAGGTGGCAGAAGTGGAGAAGAATCCGCTTGCGCTGAAATTCCTTGAGCTGTTTGCGGCGGACTGAAGGATGAGTGGCCGGGATTGGGCGGGGTTTTCGATGGGGTTTCGATTCGGGGTTTCGAGGGGGGACATCCAATGGGTTCGTCGCTTCACCGCGCTTCGGCTCGGCGCAGTGCAGGCTCCGCCGGCCTTATCCAAACTTGACCACGCGCGATGCAATCGCCACCGTCGAAGCCTTCGCCCTTGAAAAGCGCGCGTTGCATGAAACCCACTCCTCTGCTGCTGTCCGCCAGCCTCGCGGCAGCGCACTGCTTCACGCAGGCCAGCCAGGCCGCCTCTGTTCCGGACAACGGCAACCGCGCCGCCAGCCAGTCCACAACCGTTGCTGCGACCACGGGCGCAGCCATAGCAAAGCTCTATGCCCTCGACTGCGGCCGCGTGGAAATGGCCGACACCGGCTTTCTCGCCGACGACGGATCGCTCAAGGGTGTGCCGGGCAAATCCGTAGTGCCCTGCTTCGTCATCCGGCATCCGCGCGGCGATCTGATCTGGGATACGGGCTTGCCGGACGAGACGGCGAAGAAAACGCCGGAACCCGATGCCGCATTCCGGTTTTCGCTGAAACAGACGCTGGGCGAAACGCTGAAAACGATTGGCTTGACGCCGTCGTCATTCAAGTACGTGTCGTTCTCGCACCTTCACTTCGACCACGCAGGCAACGGCAATCTGTTCGCCGGCGCCACCTGGATCGTCGACCGGCAGGAATTGCAGAACGCGTTCTCGGTGACGGCCAAGGAACGCGGCGAAAGCCCACACTACGACAAACTGAAAGCAGCCAGGAAGATCGTGATCGGCGATAACAGCCCGTACGATGTCTTCGGCGACGGCAGCGTGGTCATCCATCGCGCGCCGGGGCATACGGCCGGCCACTCGATGCTGCTGGTGCGCACGGCGCGCAGCGGCGCGGTGTTGTTGACAGGCGATTTGTGGATCTTGAAAGAATCGCAGGAACGCCGCCTTGTGCCTATCTATAACAGCAGCCGCGAACAGACCCTGCAGTCGATGGCCTATGCGGAAGCGTTGGCGCAGAAGACCGGCGCGACAATTGTCCGGCAGCACGTACCCGAAGATTTCGACACGCTGCCGGTCTTTCCGGCAGCGTTGGAATGACCCCAGAACGCAGGGTGGGGCAAGCCGCCAGGCGCGCGCCAACATCGCGGCGGCAGGCCATCGCCCCCCTGCCGAAGGAATAACTGCCACTCCGGGATGCAATCGGAAACATGCTTCGGCAGCGTCTTTTCGGCATAGTGAGGCCTCGGCGCCGGAATGCGCCTGGCATCGCACAGAGCCCGATTTTTCCTCTCCGTCGACTCGTTTTTGCGCAACGGAGAGGAAAAATCAGGCAACGTTGATGGACAACACCGCTTCGACGCCCGCAGCGGCAGGTACGGCCATGAACAACACCTCGACACTGCTTGTACGCGCCTATCGCGATAGCGACTGGGCCCGCCTCTGCACCATCCACGATGCGGCGCGGCTGGACGAACTGCGCCAAAGCGCCGGCACCGCCGCGTTTCTGCCATTGGCGCAGGCCGCAGCCAGCGAAGGGCTGTTCGATGCGCAGGTCTGCGTAGCAGAACGCGATGGCCAGGTTGCCGGCTTCGTCGCGTTCAAGGACGACGAGTTGACCTGGCTGTATGTCGATCCCGCGTTGTACCGGCGCGGCGTGGGCCGGGCACTGCTGCGGCACGCGGTCGCCAGTGCGCGCGCACCGTTGACGCTGGAAGTGCTCGAAGGCAACGACGCGGCGCTGCACTTTTATCTGGCCGAAGGCTTTCGCCTGGAGCGGCGGGTGGAAGGCCACCTGGCGGGGAACGAGGCGTTTGCGGCGGTGGGGCTGGTGCTGTGCCATAGGCCGGGCGAAACGGCGGCAGATTTCACCGCGGCGTAGACCATCCGCGCCGGCCCCGGCGTCGGCCGATGTGATCATCGGCGGCACGCTTTTTCGGTAGCACCGTCATGCCTAAGAACAAAACTTTGCCATCGCGATGGCATACACCGCCGCACTTCTTCCGTCCCAGCAGACGTGTCGTGCGGGAAGAGGTGCGGCTAGCTAAACAGGCGATGTTTTTCAGCAACGACTAAGGACTGCCCAGACACTGCAGCGGCAGGAAACAAGCAAGCATGGCAGAACTATACCGTTCCGTACGTCCGGTTCGATTCCCCTGCCCTTAACATCTTTCAAACACTTGCCTCTCACTCCCCCGGCATCCTCAGCGTCAGCCGCGCTGCGCACACATCCTCCCCATGTGCCAACTTACCCCACTGAAATACGCTTAAGTCTGTAAATCTTGCCCTGTTGCCTCCCGGCTGCGAGGAATGCTGTTGTCGCGACACCGGGAAAGTTCTTTGTAACCCCTCCTCTCCCTCGCTACTGTCCGCCCCATGCCTGCCATTCCAGCCCCCGATATCACCGCCTTGCTGGTCAAGTGGCGCGAAGGTGATCGCGCCGCGGAAAGTCAATTGATGAATGCCGTCTACCCGGTGCTGCGCGATCTGGCGCAGGCGCGGCTGCGGCGCTGCATCGGCGATTTCACCTTCAGTGCGACGGAGCTGGCGAACGAGGCGTATGCGCGCCTGGCCCGCGCCGACTACCTGGATTTCCACGACCGTACGCATTTCTATGCCGTCGCGGCGCGGGCGATCCGCAATTTCGTGGTCGATCATCTGCGCGCCCGCAGCAGCGAGAAGCGCGGCGGTGGCCTGCCCTTCGTCGGCCTGGAACAGGTCGATGCGGAAGGCGGCGAAGACCTGATCGACCTGCGCACCGACTGGCTGGCTGTGCACGATGCCCTGACCCGGCTGGAAGCGATCGACGGCGAATGTGCGCAGCTGGTGGAGCTGAAGTTCTTCTCCGGACTGACCACCGAGGAGATCGCCGAAGCCAGCGGCGTGTCGCGCGCGACGGTGGTGCGCAACTGGCGCTTCGCCAAGGCCTGGCTGATGGATCAGCTGCAGCCTTCGCGCTGATTGCGCGCCGCTGCCCCGGCAACAGTGTGTCGCTTGCCTTGCACCGACGGCCTTGAAGTCCTTCCATGCCCAGCCGCGCTTTTCATCGCATCAAGCAGTGGTTCGACCTTCTGGTCGAGTTGCCCGACGCCGAGCGCGAGGCTTTCCTGGCCAGCGAGCCGGGGCTGGACGATAGCGCGCGCCGGCAATTGCGCGATCTGCTGCACGCCGACGGCGCCGCCGGCCCGCTGACCGCGCGCAGTGCGGTACGCGATACGGCACGCGAGCCGATGCGCGGCCAGGCCTTGCTGGGCCGGCGCATCGGCGCGTTCGAGATTCGCCGCGCCCTGGGCCAGGGCGGCATGGGCAGTGTCTGGCTGGCCGAGCGCGTCGACGGCGAGGTGGAACAGCAGGTCGCCATCAAGGTGATACGGCCGGAAGTGCTGGATGCGAACACGCTGGCGCGCTTCCGCCTGGAGCGCCAGCTGCTGGCCCTGCTGCAGCATCCGGATATTCCGACCATGCTCGACCTGGGCGAGCTGGACGACGGCAGTCCCTACGCCATCATGGAATACGTTGCGGGCGATCCGATCGATCGCTATGCGGTGGCGCACAAGCTGGGGCTGGAGCCGCGCCTGCGCCTGCTGCTGCAGGTCTGCGAGGTGGTGGCTTACGCGCATCGCAACATGATCGTGCATCGCGATCTGAAGCCGGGCAACGTGCTGGTGGATACCGAGGGCCATCCCAAGCTGCTGGATTTCGGCATTGCCAAGCCGCTGCTGGGCCAGGTCGGCGCCATCGATGTGGAACAGACCGTCGCGGCGCAGCGTTTCGTCTCGCTCAGCCATGCGGCGCCGGAGCAGTTGCGCGGCGGTGCGATCGGTGCAGCCTGCGATGTCTACGGCCTGGGCGTGCTGCTGTACGAGCTGCTCGCCGGTGCGCCGCCGTTCGTGCTGGGGCAGCGCACGCCAGCGCAGCTGGAATACGAGATCTGCGATGTCGATCCGCCGCCGCCGAGCCGGCGCGCCGACAACGACGCGCGCGGTGCCCGTTTCGCCGTGCCGCGCGACCTGGACCTGATCGCGCTGCGCTGCCTGCGCAAGCGGCCGGAAGACCGCTACGCCTCGGTCGATCAGCTGGCCGGCGATCTGCGCCGTTTTCTCGATGGCCAGCCGGTGCTGGCGCGGCGTGGCAATCTGTTCTACCGCGTCGGCCGTTTCGTCGCGCGCCATCGGGTGGCGGTGACCTTGTCGGCACTGCTGCTCGGCAGCGGCCTGCTCGGCAGCGTGCTGCTGTGGCGCCAGCACCTGGCCACGGTGGAGCAGCAATTGCGCGCCGACGAAATGAGCAATCTGATCATGGATGCGCTGCGTTCGGCCGACCCTGGCGGCAATTCCACCAAAGACCTTACTGCTCGCGATGTGTTCGAACGCGTTGCTGCGCAGGCCCAGGCCAGCCCGCAGCTCAGCTCGCGCTCGCGTGCCCGCGTGCTGGTGGCGATTGCGCGCATCGACCTGGAACTGGGCCAGTACCGTCAGGCCGAGACGCTGCTGGACCAAGTCGACACAACGACGCTGGATTCACTACAACGCAGCGAATGGGATTTGTTGCAGGCGCGCACGCAGCTCTACCTCGCCCACTACGACCGCGCACGCGAACTGCTGGCCCGGCCGCTGGCCGCCACGGCCGACGCCGACCTGGCCGCACGCTGGCGCCTGGCCCAGGCGTTTTCCCATTACGAGGCCGGCGACACGCGCAAGACGCTGGAGATCCTCGACACCATGGACCTCGCCGGCGCGCTGCCGGACACGCGCGAGGAGCGCAGCGAGCTGCGTTCCTGGACCCTGGTGCAACTCGGCCGCTCCGACGATGCGATCAAGGAGCAGGTGGAACTGCTCGCGATACAGCGCGTCCGCCTGGGCGAGCGCTCGCCGGCGGTCTACGACTCGCTGTCCAATCTGGCCTTCCTGCAGTTGCGCAGCGGTGCGATCGACCAGGCTGAGGCAACCATGAACGAGCTGTTCGTACTGGCCGACGCGATGTACAGCAAGACCTCGCTTCGCTATGCGCCGGCGCTGTCGCTGGCGCGCGGGCTGGCACGCGAACGCGGCAACCTGGCCAAGGCGATTGCGCTGGAAAAACAGGTGATCGCGATCAACCTCGACCAGATCGGCGAAAGCAGCCCGCACCTGGCGCGCAACTATTTCAACCTGGCCGATCTGTACGACCGCGACCATCAGGCCGACCAGGCGGAAGCGTATTTCCGCCATGCGCTGGACCAGGCCGAACGGGTCTGGCTGCCGTCGGACACCAATGTCGCGCTGTTTCGCATCAGCGCCGCCTGCTTCCTGGCCGAACGCGGCAAGCATGCCGAGGCCCAGGCGATCGTGCGGCGCGCCCTGGCCGACATCGAGGCCTATCCGGCGATCAAGCAATTCGACATCTTTTCGCTGGGCCTGGCGGTGGACGCGCTGAGCAGCTATGCCCTGGGCCGCAGCGAAATGCAGCGCCAGGCGCTGGCCGCGGCGCTGAAGGAAATCCGCGACGGTGCCGCCGACGCGGATACCGCGGCCTGGGCACAGCGCCTGATCGTCGTCGCCGCCGCACTGGGCGTGGAGCCCGCCGCATGAGCCGCCACGCGCTGCCGGCATACCGCCGGCAGCGCGTGGCTGTCGATATCAAAAGCCAATTAGCAACATGTCCATAACTCATTTTCGCCGCATACGCCGCCTGTTCGACGAACGGGTGGATCTGCCGCCGGGCGAACGCAGCGCGTAGCGATAAAAGTGCTGCAGTCCGCGCTACGCAATGCGGCCGTGCACGCGCACCCGCCGCGGGAACGGCCGTTGCCGGCGCGGCTGCAGCACCCGGCCGTCGCCGCGCTGCTGGATCTGGGCGAACCGGACGATGGCAGCGGCTATCTGGTGACCGAATACATCGACGGCCTGCCCATCGACCCGCACGTGCGCGAGCAGCGGCGGGCGCTGACGCCGCGCGAGCGACTGCGGCTGCCCCTGTGCGATGCGGTGGCACACGCCCATCGCCAGCGCATCGTGCATGGCGACATCAGGCCCGGCACTGTGCTGGTCGATCGCAACGGCCGGCCGAAACTGCTCGACGTCGCCATCGCCGAGTTGCGGCGGGATGCCGCCGGCGCAGCCGGCCTGCAGCAGACCGCAGTGGCGCCGCGGCCTGGCGCGCTGTCGCCAGCCGGCACGGGAGCCCTGTCCGGCGGTGTAGGCAGGCTGCGCTGACAGAGGCCGCGACCGCGACTGCCGGCTCTGGTATACGATGCCGCAATGACCGCATCCCGCCCTTCCCTGCAGCTCGCCACCACGCTGGCCTATGCCAAGGGCGGCTACAGCACCGCGCTGAGCCTGGGCAGCGGCGAATGTCCGCTCAACGTACTGCTGGATACCGGCAGCAGTACGCTGGCGGTCACGCCGGGGCGTTACGCGCCGCAGCAGGACAGCCGGCTCAAGGCCACCGCCCTGGCGCAGCAGGTAACCTACGGCAAGGGCGCCTGGGCAGGCCCGGTACTGCAGACGCAGGTCGGCTTCGGCCAGGGCGAGCACGCACGGCGCATCGACGACGCGGCATTTGCTTTCGTCGAAACCGATTCGCGCAGTTTCTTCCGCGACGCCGATGGCATTCTCGGCCTGGCGTACCGGCATCTGAACCCGGCGCACGACATGAGTACGCCCTTGCGCCGGCAAGGCCGCGAGCCGGCGCTGACCTGGCCCTGGCCGTATACGCTGGGCGATGCCGCAGCGCAGAGCGCCTTCAAGCAGGAACTGCTGCAGCAGCCCCGTGTCACCTTGCCGCCGCTGTTCCAGGCGCTGGCGCAGGAAGGCCTGGTCGCCGACGTCTTTGCGCTGCAGATCCAGCGCGCCGTCGTCCATGTGCTGGACGATGCCGCGACTGCCGGCAGCCTGGCGCGCGATCCGCTCAACCAGGGCGTGCTGGTGGTGGGCGGCGGCGAAGAATGCCAGTCGCTGTACCACGGCGCGCTGCAGGACATTCGCATCGTCCACGACCTGTACTACAACGCCAACCTCATCTCGGTACAGGTCGGCGACCAGGCGCCGATTGCCGCAGCGGCCCTGGCGCCGGCGGACGTCGCCGGCTATGCCAGCAACGCCATCATCGATACGGGCAGCAGTTTCATCGTGCTGGAAAACGCGCTGTACCAGGCCGTGGTTGCCGGCATCGCCGCGCACGATGCGCGCCTGCCCGGCCTGATCGACGCCTTCCGCCAGCGCTTCCAGAACGAACACGGCCTGGCCAATGCGGCCATCGATGTAGCCGACTGGCCGGCCCTGCATTTCCGCCTGGAATCCTGCAGCGGTGGCGAGGTCTGCCTGCGCTGCGAACCCAGCCATTATTGGCAGCGCAATGCGTTTCGCGCCGGCGAAAGCCTGTTCCTGCTGTTGCCGCAGCTGCCGCAGTGGCCGAACCAGAGCATTCTTGGCCTGCCCCTGCTCAGCGGCCGCTACTGCATCTTCGACCGGCGCGACCACGCTACCGGCCGCGTACGTGTCGCTGCCGCACGCTGAGCCGAACTGCAGCTTGGCCCGGTACTATCGGCCCGGGCATCGGCATTGGCCAGGTGGCCCACTACGGATGACACGCCACGCCCGCGCATGAACGACAACACCACCGCCACCGACATCACCGCACTGCTGGCGCAATGGCGCGACGGCGACGCCACGGCGCGGGAAAACCTGGCCGAAGCCGTCTATCCGGTGCTGCACGATATTGCCCATGCGCGCCTGCGTGCCAGCCGCAACCACCTCACCCTCAGCGCAACTGAGCTGGCCAACGAAACCTACGCGCGGCTGAGCCAGCACAACGCCATCGAATACCGCGACCGCGGCCATTTCTTCGCCGCGGCGGCGCGGGCGACGCGCCATTTTGTCATCGACTATGTGCGCTCGCGCGACAGCGACAAACGCGGCGGCGGCCTGCGCTTCGTCGGCCTGGACCAGGCCGGCGAAGAAGCCGGCGACGACCGCATCGACCTGCAGGTCGACTGGCTGGCGGTACACGCCGCGCTGGATGCGCTGGAGCGTATCGATGCCGCCTGCGCCCAGGTGGTCGAGCTGAAGTTCTTTTCCGGCATGACGACCGACGAAATCGCCGCCGCCAGCGGCATTTCCCGCGCCAGCGTGGTACGTCACTGGCGCTTTGCCAAGGTCTGGCTGGCCGATCGCCTGCGCCCGCTGGCCTGAAACGCCCGCGCCGCGCGCCGGCGCGTTGAAATCGGCGTCAGAAATTCAAAATCACGCCGAGGTGCATGCGCCTGCTACAGCGCCGCAGAGCCCTGTTCGCTGCGCGGGCGAACGACGCGGATCGCCGCCTGCCGCCCGGCTTGAACCGCATCGGCGAAGACACCCGCAGCCAAGCCGGAGCACCTGCCCGCCGTTACCGGCCCGGCCCAGCCGCTGCGAAGATGACCTGATCAATCGTTGAAATCCTTACAGGAATTGGTACGCAGCGCGCAATTGTACCGGTCACAGTGTCGCCCCCGACTTTCCATTCCATTGCGAATGGACACAGTTGCTGCGGATGATCAAAGCGCGGCTCCATGCCGCAAGTCTGTTGCAGCCCCGGCATGGTTCCGTCACTGACAGCGTTGTTCCCTAATGGACAATGCAAATTTATACTAGACACGCTGGGGATGTTTGCAATGAACCGTCACCGACTTGCCGCGGCAATTTCACTCGCCGTAGCCATGCAGTTCGCTTCCGCCACCACTCTTGAAACCGTGCGTCCGCAGCGCACGACGCCCGAAGCCCTTACCGATGCCGTCGTCGCCGACGCCGGCCTGCTGCTGTTGCGGTCCGGCGCCATCGATCCGCAACGCCAGCGCATCGACTTTTCCGCCACCGGCGCCGCCGCCGACGTGGCCTCCAGCCGCTATGCCATCGCCCAGTTCGATCCGGCCGACCGCACCGCGCGCGCGCGCCTGGAGAAACAGGGTTATCGCGTCGTCGCCTACATTCCCAACCGCGCCTACGTGGTGGAACTGAAAGCACAAGGCACGCTGGAACGCCTGCAGAGCAGTGCGCAGGTGCGCTGGGCCGGCATTTTCCAGCCCGGCATGAAGCTCGATCCGAACCTGTTCCTGGAAAACCGCGCCGAGCTGGCCAAGAGCCCCTACGGCGGCTATGAAGTCCAGGTATTCGGCTTCGCCGGCACGTCGGCCCGGCAGATCGCCGAAACCCTGCGCAAGAGCGCCGATGCGAGCCCGGTCGTGGTCAGCGAACATGACTCCCTGCCCACCGTTCGCGTGCGCGTGGCAGAGCAGAACCTGTCGCGCCTGGTAGTCGCGGCGACGGCGATGGAAGGCGTCTCCTTCGTCGGCCAGTACGTGCAGCCTTACCTCGACAATTCCGCCTCCATCGGTGCCGTCCAGGGCAATAACACCAACAACGCCGGTGCCGGCAGCGGCGCGCCGACCGCGCCGTCGCCGATGTTCGACCACAACCTGTTCGGCTCGGGCCAGATCGTGGCCTTGTCCGATTCCGGCGTCGATGCGAACGAAGCCTGGTTCACCACGCTGGACAAGGGCGCCGGCCCGGTCACCGCCATCCCGACGCCAGCCTCGCCGCTGCCGCCGGCCGTGCTGCCGCCGAACCCGACCAACAAGATCATCAACTATTGGATCCAGCCGGGCGCCACCGCCAACGACAACAACAACACCTGTCCCGGATCGCCCTCTTCGACGAGCTGGCACGGCACGCATGTCGCCGGCACCATCGCCGGCGATGCGGCCGGCACCTTCGGGGCGAGCAACTACCTCGCCTCGACGCCCACCGCGCTGAACCACGAACTGGCCGACGGCATGGCGCCGAACGCGCAGCTGCTGGTACAGGACATCGGCAACGACACCAGCGGCTGCCTGGCCGGCGGTGCAGTCAACGACATGTTCTCCCAGACCACCGGCGGCGGCGCCTTCATCCACAGCTCCAGCTGGGGCGCGCCGACGGCTGCCGCCTATTCGGCCAACGACGTTTCCGCCGACCAGGGCCTGCGTGACAACGAAGGCCTGCTGTTCGTCGTCTCCGCCGGCAACAGCGGCCCCGCGGTCGGCAGTACCGGCACGCCGGGCAATGCCAAGAACGCGCTGACGGTCGGCATGCTCGGCCATGCGGGCAGCCTGGCCATCAATTTCCAGAGCAGCCGCGGACCCACCGACGACGGCCGCATCAAGCCGGACATCACGGCGC
Organism: Tahibacter aquaticus; assembly: GCF_004363655.1. Classification (GTDB taxonomy): domain Bacteria; phylum Pseudomonadota; class Gammaproteobacteria; order Xanthomonadales; family Rhodanobacteraceae; genus Tahibacter; species Tahibacter aquaticus. The sequence goes on along the minus strand of NZ_SNZH01000007.1, from coordinate 45,914 downwards.
CGGGCACGTCCATCGTTTCTGCCGCGGGCGATTCCAGCACCACGGCCAATCCCGAAGCGCCGGCGACCAAGGCGCTGACTGGCACCTCGATGGCCGCGCCGACGGTGTCGGGCTCCGCCGCACTGATGCGCCAGTTCTTCACCGAAGGCTTCTACCCGCGCGGCGCCAAGACCGCCGCCGACCAGTTCATCCCGGGCGGCATGGTGATGAAGGCGACCCTGCTCAACGGCACCAACCCGATCGCCGCCGGCTTCGGCGGCAACGACACCGGCTGGGGCCGCGCCTGGCTGGACGGTAATCTGTACTTCTCCACTACGCTGGCCGGCGGCGACGACAGCCGCCGCCTGCGCCTGTTCGAGCGCACCCAGCTGGCCGGCATGCGCACCGGCGAAGTACAGGAATACACCATTGCCAATGTCGCCGCCGGCCAGGAACTGCGCGCCACGCTGACCTGGTACGACGTGCCCGGCACGCCGGGCGCGGCGATTGCGCTGGTCAACAACCTCGACCTGGAAGTGGTCGGCCCCGGCGGCACCTACCTCGGCAACGTGCTGGCCGCTGGCGCGTCCATCACCGGTGGCGTAGCCGATGTGCGCAACACCGTCGAGCAGGTACGCCTGAGCGCGCCCACGGCCGGCAGCTATACCTTCCGCGTCAAGGCCACCAACGTGCCCGGCGACGGCAGTGCCAACAGCACGCGCCAGGGCTATGCGCTGGCGGTCAGCGGCAACTTCGGCCTGCCCGCCGCCGCCGCGCATCCGGCGCCGACGGCCACCACCGCGACCACGGTCGGCAATACCAGCAGCGTCGCCTTCACCGGTGCGGCGGGTGCGCAGAGCTACCAGCTCTACCGCGCCACCGGCACCTGTGCCACCGCCGCTGCGGGTAATTTCCACCTGGTCGGCACCGGTGCGGCCAGCCCGCTGATCGACACCACCGCCCAGGGCGGCTACAGCTACGCCTACACGATCCGCGGCGTGGCCGGCGATGTCGAAGGCGACGTGTCCAACTGCATCGACCTCACCTCGACCGCCGCCTGCACCTTGCAGCCGCAGTTCGACACCGACAGCTTCGCCATCGGCTCGACCGAAGGCAGCAACTGCCACATCGCCCTGGGCTGGCAGGCCGGCAGCAGCAACTGCCCGGCTTCGTCGATGGAATACAAAGTGGAACGCGATACCAGCCTGGCCTTCGCCGCGCCGGTCACGCTGGCCGCGGCCAATCCGGGCATTACCTTCGACGACACCACGCCGAATCCGGGCACGGCGTATTTCTATCGCGTCGAAGGCCGCGACGCAGCCGGCAACAGCGGCGGCTTCAGCGCCGTACTAGGCACTACGCCGGTCGGCCCCAACGGTGTCTCCAGCGACGACTATGCCGACAACGGCGACAGCAGCATCTACCTGCTGAGCGAATCGCCCTGGCACCTGAGCACGCTCAACCCGTCGCCGGGCGGCGGCCGCAACTACTTCATGGGTAACGAGTCCGGCACCTACGGCGGCGACCTGTGCAGTTCGGTCACCACGCCGAGCATCGCCGTGCAGGCCGGTGCGAGCACGCTGAACTTCAACGCGCGCTACGACATCGAGCACCGCTGGGACGGCGCCGTGATGGAAATCTCCACCGACAACGGCACGACCTGGGCCGACCTGCCGCCCGACGGCGGCTATCCCAGCTCGTTCGCCGATACCCAGGGCAACGGCTGCGGTTTCCCGAACACGCGCGGCGCGTTCAACGGGGTGACCACAGCCACCAGCAATGCCGATCCGGGCAATGGCACGGCGGTGGCGGTGTGGAAGCCGTTCACGCGTAACCTGAGCGCCTATGTCGGCCAGTCGATCAAGCTGCGCTGGCGCTTCTCGTCGGATTCGGCGGCGGAGTTCCAGGGCTTCTTCCTCGACGACGTCAATCTGGGCGGCACGGTCGTCGACCGTCTGTTCAAGAACGGCTTCGAAAGCGGACAGGTCAGCAGCTGCAACTGAAGTCCTTGAGGTAAGCGTACCGGCGGCGCTGCTACGGCAGCGCCGCTTTCGTTGGCAGGCCGCGACGCGCGGCGCCGCTGCCAAACAGTGACCGCTGCCACGACATACGGCAGCGCAGCGGCTAGTCTGCGGGGTCGAACGTTCGCCCGAGGACTTGCCGTATGCACACCCCGACCTTGCTTCTTGCGCTGGTACTCGCCGGCAGCGCTCTGCCCGCCCTAGCCGAACTGCCCAGCTACGCCCCGCCGCAACTGCAGGCGCGCAGCAATCTGCTGGTCAACGACAACGGCTACAACCTGCCGCCGGGCTCGTCCTTCAACAGCATCACGGCCGACATCGACGACGCCGGCCGCGTCGCCTTCGCGGTACAGGTCGTCCCCGACGGCGCCAGCAGCACACCCGGCATCTGGTTCGGCGGCAACGGCAGCGGCAGCATCGTGTTCCGCGGCCCGGTCGATGCGCTGGTGAGTTCCGCCGTGCGCATGAACGACGCCGGCCAAGTGGTGTTCACCCTGGTCGAGACCGGCAGCGCCGACGGCATCTACCGCTACGACGATGCGCTGCAGAGCGCCGAGCGCATCGGCACCGCACCGGTGTTTCCGAGCAGCTACAGCTCGGCGGCGATCAACAACAGCGGCGACATCGGCTTCCAGGGCAGTTTTGGCAGCGGCCGCGGCCATGCCTCGCGGGCCGCCGCGGGCGGCGCTGCGCTGCACGTGGTCGACCGCAGCGTCGATCCGGGCAGCAGCTATACCTACCTGTACACGCCCAACTTCGACGATGCGCGCACGATCGTGGCCAAGGTCGCCACCTCGGCCGACTTCACCACGGCGACCGAAATCCGCCGCTTCGCCAGCGACGGCAATTCGACCCGGCTGGCGGCCAATCGCGGCACCGACGCCGCCTCGCCGATCCGCCAGTTCGACAACTCGGTCGGCGTGAGCGACAGCGGCCGCGTGGCCTTCGTCGCCACGCGCTTCGCCGACAACCGGCGCGTGGTGTACCGCGTCGACGGCGCCGCATTGAGCGAGATCGCCGTGGTCGACCCGGCCGGCCTGGTGCGCGAGATCGACGCGTTCCCGCCCGCGATCACCGATGCCGGCCTGGTCGCCTTTCGCGGCAAGGACGAGGACGGCCAGGCCATCTTCGTCAGCGACGGCACGCAGCTGCAGCGGGCCGTCGGCAAGGGCGATGTGTTGCAGACTGACCTGGGCAAGGCGCAGATCGGCCAGAACAACAGCACCGACGCCGTATTTGCCGGCGCGCCCAGCCTCAACGACACCGGCGATCTTGCTTTTGTCGCCGCGCTGCACCCGGCCGGCGACAACCAGGTCGAATGGGGCAGCGGCGTATTCGTGGCGCGGGCGTCCGAGACGATCTTCGCCGACGGCTTCGAACAGGCGCTTTGAGCAAAACGACGGCGCGGTATCGATAACGAATTGGTAACGCGCCGTGTCGCCTAACTTTTTTCGAACAAGCCCGGCGCACCGCGTGGTTAGCGTGCCACCTCATTGAACGGCAATGGAGTGGCTATGCGTACTACAGAAACCGGCACGGGAATGCGGCCTGCGGCGGCGTTGACGCGGCGCCTGGCGAGCGCCCTGTGCCTGGCCAGCCTGATCGGCTCGGCCCCATCGTTCGCCGGCAATTGCGAATCCAATTTCAGCAAACAGGGCAATGCCTTCACCGGCAGCAGCTATCGCTCGTCAGTGGCGCTGGCCGACCTCAGCGTCGCCAGCGCCATCAACCAGATGCAGGCTACTGCGCTGGAAAAGAAAATGAACGTGCTCGCCGCCGATGCGGAAGGCGGCAGCCTGCTGATCGAAGAGCCGGAAACCTTCCAGCACAAACCCATTCCCATGATCGTCAGCGCGGCGCAGGAAAACAGCGTCACCACCGTGAGCCTGGAAGTGAAACTCGGCCGTGGCGCCTTGACCAAGGCCGACAGCATGCGCGAGGAAATCTGCAAGATGCTGGCGACGCTCAAGCCTGGCGCCGCCGGCGAGCGCGCCGCCAGGGACGCGGCCGCACGCACCGCCACCGCCGCGCCGGAAAAACTCGACGCGCTGGCGTTCTCGCTCAAGCTGGCCAACCAGGCCAACGAAAACCAGTCGACCATCAACCCGCGCTACAAAGGCAAGAAATACACCCTGACCGGGCGCGCGGCCTTCATCATGGAAGACGGCGACGACTACAACGTCGGCTTCGACATTCCCGAGCCCGGCGACATGCTGATCAAGCCCGGCCCGATGGGCGCGCAGTTCAAGGTCAGCATCAGCTGCATCATGGCGAAAAACCAGACCGCCTACGCGCTGACCCTGCGCGAGCGCGACAAGATTGTGCTGACCGGCACGTTCTCGCGTTACGACCAGTTCAAGCACGTGGTCTGGCTGGACGGTTGCGTCAAGGCGCTCTAAGCCGCTGGGCGCCGGCGACGCTGTGCCGGCAGCGTCGCCGGCAGATCAATCCGTCGTTACCGCAGGCTTGCCTTCGTGCTGCTCGGAGCGGAAGGCGTAGTCCTGGTGGAACGGCAGCGGCGTCGCCTTGCTTTTATAGCGCGTCGACACATCGCCGACGACCAGTTCGGTAGGCGGGCCAGGACGCAGTTCCACCAGTGGAGAAAACTGCCATTGCTGCACGGCAGCCTGCACGCTGGCAAAGAATGCGTCCGGCGCCGGGGCCTCTGCCGCGGCCAGGCGCTGCACGTCGGCAACCCGGCCTTGCGTATCGACGATCAGCCGCACCGCGACCCGCTGCGGCGGCAGGCGCTGCGCGAGCAAAGCAGGCGGACAGTCCGGCATGGCATTGTCGGGCCAGGCCTGCGGCGACTGGTATTGCACGTCGCCGTCGGCGACATGGCGATCGGCGGCCTGGGCGTCGATCAGGCTTGCCTGCACCTTGCCGTGGTTGGCCGGCGCCGCTGGCGTAGCAGCGGCAGGACGCGGCAGCGTCTGCGCGCAGGCCGCGAGGAACAACAGCGAAATCGGCAACAGGCTGCGCATCGACAGAATCTTCCTGGCCACGAAACCCTCCTGACAGCAATGGATGCAACACCTTCTGCCATCAGGCAGATAGCGCAACCGGCGACGCACGATAAGAACACGCCGCCGCCCTGCTGGCTTCCGCCGGCAGACGGCTCAGTGTTTGCGCCGCGCCGGTTTCGCCGCCGGCGCAGCGATTCCGGCCACGCTGCGCACCAGCCACAGCATCGCCGCCCGCGTGGCCTGCGCGTCGGCGCCGGCGTCGATTTCCAGCGCGGCACGATCGAACGCCGCTGCCAGCAGCGGCGCCAGCGCCGCGATCGATACGCTGCCCGCGCCGACCGCACAGGCGCGAAGCCCCTGGCGCAGGCTCGCCGCCGCATGCGCCTCGTCCAGCGCCAGCACTTCCTTCAGGCCGAGCACGGCCGGCCCTTCCAGCAACAGCAGGCGCGTGCGTCCGGCCACGCGCATCGCATCCAGATAGGCTTCGCTGCCGGCCAGCAGCGCTGACGGCGCATCGAGTCCGGGCGGACTGGCGGCTTCGATCTGCGCATGCGCCGCCTGCGCCTCGCGCAGCAGCACCTGGCGGAACAGATCGCGCTTGTCCACAAAGTGGTGATACAGCGCGCCGCGGGTGATGCCGGCGGCCACGCACACCTCGGGCGTGGAGGTATCGCCATAACCCTTGCGCACGAACAGCTCGCGTGCCGCATCGAGCAGGGCCAGTCGAGTGGCGTCGGTGCGGTCGCGGTTGCTGCGCGGTGCTGGCTTGACGGGCTCGGGTTTGGCAGGGCGGGCGCGCAACGGTGGCTTGGCTTTGCTTCTTGGCATACATACAGCCTGTATGTTAATTTCAATCCACATACAGTCTGTATGCAGAACCACGGAGACACAAGATGAAAGTCAGCAGCTACTACCCCGTGATCATGACCGGCGACGTGGCCGGCACAGCGGCTTTCTACCAGCGGCATTTCGGCTTCGTCGCCCTGTTCAGCAGCGACTGGTACGTACACCTGCAGCTGCACGGCGATGCCGCGGTGAACCTGGCAGTACTCGACGGCCAGCACGACACCATTCCCGCCACAGGCCGCGGCCGGGCCGCCGGCCTGCTGCTGAACTTCGAGGTGGACGATGTGGATGGCGTACACGAACGCCTCGTCGCTGCCGGGCTGCCGATACTGCGCAGCCTGCGCGACGAAGACTTCGGCCAGCGTCATTTCATCACCGCCGATCCCAACGGCGTGCTGATCGACATCATCACGCCCATTCCGCCGACCGCGCAGTTTGCGGCGCAGTACGACGCCAACGCCCTGCCGACTGGCGCCTGAGGCTTACTGCACAAGCCGCCGCCGCTGCAGCCAGACCGCTTCACAGGAGGCCACGAAGCCGCTAACGTGCCCAACCCAGTGCCGCGAGTCCGCCCGTGTTCACGCAAGCGATCGTTCGCCCGCCCAGCAAGAATTTCGCCGACGGCCTTACCCGTGAAGACCTGGGGCCGCCCGACTTCAACCTCGCCCTGGCACAGCACGCGCAGTATTGCGCCGCACTGCAGCGCTGCGGCCTGCAACTGACTGCGCTGCCCGCTGACCCGCGCCACCCCGACGCCACCTTCGTCGAAGACACGGCGGTACTGCTGCCGCGCTGCCGCGTGCTGACCTTGCCCGGTGCGGCCAGCCGCGTCGGCGAGATCGAAGCCATACGAATCTGCCTGGAAAACCAGGGCTTGCCGCTGCAGGCGATCGCTGCGCCGGGCAGCGTCGACGGCGGCGACATCTGCGAGGCCGGCGAACATGTGTTCATCGGTGTCTCGGCACGGACCAACGAAGCCGGTGCGCAGCAGCTGGCCGCCCTGCTGCACGAGGCGGGCTACAGCAGCAGCCTGGTCGATATTCACGGCGTCGACGGCATCCTGCATCTGAAAAGCGGCATGAGCTGGCTCGGCGACGGCCGCCTGCTGCTGATCGAGGCGCTGGCCGCGCATCCGGCTTTTGCCGCCTACGAGCGCGTGCTGGTGGAGTCCGACGAAATGTATGCAGCCAATGCGGTACGCGTGAACGACCATGTGCTGATCGCCGCCGGCTATCGCCGCACGGCTGCACGCCTGCGCGAACTGGGCTATGCCCTGATCGAGCTGGACATGAGCGAATTCCGCAAGATGGACGGCGGCCTGAGCTGCCTTTCGCTGCGCTACTGACCGGACGTGCCGCAATGAGCGTGATCGAAACCCCGCGCCTGCGCCTGGAACACTTTGTATCTGATGACGCAGAATTTATTCTGCAACTGGTGAACGAGCCTTCCTGGCTGGAGTTCATCGGCGACAAAGGCGTGCGCACCCTCGACGATGCGCGCAACTACCTGATCAACGGTCCGCTCGCCATGTACCAGCGCTGCGGCCACGGCCTCTATCGCGTAGACCTGAAATCCACCGGCCAGGCCATCGGCATGTGCGGCCTTATCAAGCGCGACACGCTGGAACACGTCGACATCGGCTATGCCCTGCTGCCCGCTTACTGGGGCCAGGGCTATGCGGCCGAAGCGGCACAGGCGACGCTGGACTATGCGCGGGACGGGCTGGGGCTGCGACGGGTGCTGGCGATCGCCGCGCCGCACAATGTGCGGTCGATCGGTTTGCTGGAAAAGATGGGATTGCGCTTCGAGCGCTCGATGGAGTCGGCCGACGGCGTCAGATCCAGCGTCTTTGCCATCGACTACTGAATAGCGCGCCACTGTGGCCGCCTGTGCATTTCTCAGTCCGCCTGCGAATTCGCGTTTTAAAAAAATGGCAAAGGCACTTAACGCCTAGTTGAAGACTGGGCCGACGCCGATCCGGTCCAATAGACGCGTCGCCTGCACGACACCCCATTCGCACTTCACCGACAGCAAGGACCGGCCGTGGCATTGCGCGCGTAGTGCTCGCTCGCGCACGCGCGGCTGCCTGTAAAGGGAGTTCCCAGGAGGCAACCATGAAATATTGCGGCGGCAGGCCTGTTTTGCTAGGAGACACCGTTGATCTTGGTGGAGGAGACACAGGTAGTGTCGTTGCGGTAATCGATCAAGGTAAGTTCTCGAGTCGTTATCCGATGAATGAATGGAGTTATCTCTCCATCGGCGCGCTAGTGGAGTCGTCGAAGTACGGGCTCATTCACTACTCTGGTTCAGAGCACGACTTCGAGCTAATGGAACGCACCAAATAGCTTGATGCTAGGCTAGAAGCCTCGCCGTGTGCGGGGCTTCTTCTACATGCGATGCTTATCAAGATCGATCGTAACGAGGAACCCTCAGGCAAATTCACGGTTTCCGCAGACAGGACGGTCCGATGGCATTTGCACGAAAATTGTTGTTGCTTGCCGCCCTGGGAGGTGCATTGGGCGTGATGTTCGGCGCCTTCGGCGCCCACGCCCTGCGCAACAGGCTCGACCCATCACAGCTGGCCATCTGGCAAACCGGCGTCAACTACCTGTTCTGGCATGTGCTCGCCGCGCTGTTCGCGGCGCGCTGGGCCGACAGCGGCGGCGGCAGGCCGGCGCTAGTGGCCGTGGCGCTTTTTCTGGCCGGAACGCTGGTGTTCTCGGGCACGCTGTTCGCACTGGCCCTGGGTGGCCCGCGCTGGTTCGGTGCGATTACGCCGCTGGGCGGCCTGGCGCTGATCGCCGGATGGCTGGCGCTGGCAGTGGCGGCCTGGCGACAGAAATAGGTACTAATATTCCCCTGTTGCATTAAGCAACAAGGCTAATCGCAAGTACTGGCCCGCTGCGAAAATCGCAGAAACCGCAGGACCAGTTGCAGCCGGTCCCGCGGCAGACTCTGACGGGAGGTTTGCGCCATCCTTGGCGCCTTGCCTTGCTCCAGGGGCTTCAGACTGGCCACCCCGCGGATTCTCAGGTCTCCCCGGGGCGGAACGGTCAGAAGTGGGTAACGTGCCGGCCGGTGAAGATCGGGCCGTGCGCGTGGTAGGAAGGAATGTTCTGGAAGGCTCTGGCCTGCTGTGCGACCTGCCAGCTACCGGCAGAGTGGTCCACGCCCAGCGCGTGCAGGGCGCCGGCAGTCGTGGCGAAACCGGCCATGCCGGCGGCATTCGGTGGCAGCAGGTCGCCGGCGCAGGTCTTGCCAGCGAGCGGTGCGGCGATGAAAAGGTGCTCCCTCATGGTTCCTCCAGTGTCGAACCGTTGCCGGACAGTCATCCGGGCCGTGCGCTGCACACCTTGCGGGCACAGCGCGGCGGCCAGCTGGCCGACGCTCCTCCAGGGAGCGGTAGTACCGCACATCGCATTCCCGAGGTCGCCTTTGCGCACATCGTCTTGCCGCAGGCGCAGCCGTCCGCGCGAGTGCGCGGCACTCACGAGTCAAGCCTGACTGGTGGGATACGACGATACGCCCGGGCGATTGCTTCGGGACGGCCCGCATCTTAACGGCGCGTGATGCAACGCACAATACGTTGCTGTTGCGCACTTGTTTAGAAGTAAAAAGCCGGAAAGCGTGCGCTTTCCGGCTTGGCACAAGGCTATCCGCCGATTTGTATGGACGTGTTCAGCAACGTCGATTTGCGCCGGATTGCCACAGCAGCCACGGTTTCGGCCATATTGAAAAAAAGCGTGGCGCTTATTTCTTTCCAGTGGTTTTCTTTTCTTCCAGCGGCTTGAGGTACTCATCCACCGATTTTTCCAGGTTGGCGAATTTGTACTGCGGCAACTGGTAGGTCCAGCCGTTGAAATGCAGATTGAGCCTGGCCACTTCCGCATCCAGCGCGGCCAGGCGCTCGCTCTTGTCCTTGGCCGGATCGCTGACGGACAGCGGTGGCTGCGCGGCCGGCTTGGCTTCGGCCGCCGCCGGTGCCGCCTGCTGCGCGTCCCAGTCGGCCTTGGCCCTGGCCTGCGCCGCGGCAATGCCGCTGTCGGCCGCAGCGGCATCCTTGCGCGCCTGCAGCTGGGCGTAGAACTTGTCGTCCTTCTTCCAGGCCGTCACCTCGACCACCAGTCCGTCGAAGGCAGCAAAGCTGCTGCGGTATAGCTTGTCGGCCGGCGCCGCGGCTTGCGCGGCGGGCAGCACGTCTTCGAAGGTGAGCCCGGCCAGGGTAGTGCCCAGCGAATTGGCAGCGAACTCCGAGGCCAGTTCGCGGCCACGGGGCAGATCGGCGACCGCGTAGCTGGTATCGGCTGGCTGCTGCTTGAACACGCGCAGCGGCTTGCCCTCGGGCTTGTTCAGCACGACCTCGCGCACGCGCGTGGCGGGCAGGTCGACGATGCTCTTGTCCAGCCAGTTGGCCGCGGTCTTGTCCGGCAGCAGGTTGCCCTTGGCCAGCCAGCTTTGCTTGTCGCCGGCGCGGCGCACGAAGGTGGCATCGCCGCGCGTGTTCACATTGCCCAGCAGCAGTTGCACCGGCTTGCCCAGGCCGTCGAGGGCGAGCAGCACGCCAGTGCTGCCGGTCGCGCCGATGTCGGCCAGGCCAAGCTCGGCGTAGCGCTGCTCGTTGGTGGTCTTGGCTTCGAGCAGGCGCGACTGGCCGAGCTTGAGCAGGTATTCGCGCACCTTGCCCGCATCGGCGCGGTAGCCGCCCTTTTCCTTCAGCGTCCAGCCGCCGGCGTCTTTTTCCAGCGTCGCGAGCAGCTTCTGGCCGGGGCCGGTGATGCTGAAACTCTTTACGTCGTTGAGGTGGTTGTCCAGCTCGGGCAGTGCCAGGGTGGCGACCTGGCCAGCGTGCTCGGCGTCGGGCTTGCGCGCCGTGCCCAGCGCGATCGCCGCAATCAGGGCGATGCCGGCGGCGACGGCCAGACCGATCACGGTCTTGTTGTTGACATGGTTCATGCCTGTCTCCTTCAGCGGGCCTGGCGCCGCTTGGCGCTCCAGCCGGCAAAACCCAGCGCCGCAATCACCAGCAGCAGCGGCACCAGCAGGATATTGAGGAATTTAAGGCGCGTGCCCAGCGCTTCGATGTCGGCATCGAGCTGGCGCCGCACATCGCGCAGTTCCTTGCGGATGGCGACTTTGCGCTTGAGGAAATTGTCCAGTTCTGCCTTTTGTTCGGGCGACAGCACCATGGCCTGGTCCTGGCTTTTGGCGCTTTGCAGTTCAGTCAACTTGCGCTCGGTTTCCGACAGTTCTTTCTGCAGGTCCTGTTCCTTCTTGCGGAAGGCCGTGTCGGCCTGGCGCTTGAGCGCCTCGACGCGGGTGAAGGGACGCTGCGAGGTGGCGCGGCCGCGGATGGAAATCAGGTCGGAATCGCCGGCCAGGTTGTCCACGGCATTGATGACCAGGTCGCCGTTGTTGGCGTAGGCATTCATCACGCGCTGGCCGAAGAAATCCTGCACTTCGACCCAGAGCCGGTCGCTGAGCATGTCGGTATCGGCGAACAGCACGATCGCGTTCCTGCCCTTGGCCTGGGCCAGGTGATCGGCGCCGCTGCGTTCGGGAAACGCGGTCTTGAATTCGCCTTCCAGGCGCCCTGCCAGCACGAACGGCTGGCCCGTCGGCTGGAAGCCGGCGAGCAGGCCGGCCGGATCGGGCAGGAACTTGACCCGGTCGGCGGACACCGCCATGGACTGGTCGCTGGACTGAATCAGCGGCACCAGCTTGGCCGTGGAATCCTTGGACAATTCAAAATATCCCACCGTGGACATGTTGATCGTGGCCAGGTTGGCGGTGATCACGTCGTCGCTGCTGAGGTCTTTGCGCGCGAAGCCGAGAATGCCGAGATGGCGCACCGGCGGCGCGGCCTGGGCCACACGGATCTGCAAGGCGTGCGCGTTGTCCAGTACTACCTTGTCGCGGGCATAGTCCACGCCCCAGGCCTTGAACAGCTTGGCCAGGTCGGACGACTTGTCCGCCAGCATGGCGGCCTGCGGGTTTTCCGGATCAGCGCCGGATTCGTCCAGTTCCGCGTTCGGATCGACGAATACCAGCAGATGGCCGCCGCGCAGCACGAACTGGTCGATGGCATACAAGGCGTCGTCGCTGAGATCCTTGGGGTGTACCAGCACCACGACGTTGATGTCTTTGTCGATGGTCTTCAGCGCGGCTGCATTCATCTGGCGCAGATCGAACAGCTGCGACAGTTCCGTATACACCGCCCAGGGCTGGCGCATCTGGCGCGTGGCCTGATCGAAGCCCATCGTCATGGGCAGGCTGCTGATGAAGGCAACCGCCGGCTTCTTGCTGACGGAAAGATCGTGAATGAGCTTGGCGATGTCGTACTCGGCCAGGTTTTCCCGGCCCGGATCGAACAGCGGAATCTTCGCTTCGCCGCTGGTGGAATTGCTGCCGACCAGGCCGAGGAAGACGTTTTCGCCGGCCGGGCCGAACGGCAGGCCCTGGATGCCGGCAGCAACGGCGTTGTCCTCGTCTTCGGAGAAGGGCAGCGGGTCGATCACCTTGAGGTGGATCTTGCCGCCGGAACGCGCAGCGATTTCCTCCAGCAGTTCGCGCACGCGCGGGTAGTAGCCGCGCAGCGCCCGGGCGTCGTTGCTGGCGGCTTCGGCGGTGCTCTTGTCGGAGAAATACAAGGTGAGCTGGATAGGCTCTTCCAGCTTGGACAGCTGGTTGCGCGTGCCTTCCGACAAGGTATACAAGTTGCTCTGGGTCAGATCCATGCGGGCGCCGCGGAACAGCAGGTTGCTGATCAGCACGACGGCGACGAACAGGATGGCGAGGATCAGCAGCGCGCTGCCGGTCAGGGTTTTGCGATTGAATGCCATGGCGGTTGCTTCCTCAGTCGGCCTTTTTCAGATCGATGACGATGGCGGTGGCGTACAGCCACACGCCGATGGTCAGCGCGAAATAGATCAGGTCGCGCAGATCGACCACGCCTTTGGCAATGGCAATGAAATGGGTATAGAGGCTGAGCCCTGCGATCGCATCGACCGCACCCTGCGGCAGCAGCGACTGGAAAAAACCCTGTACCAGCGGGAATCCGGCCATCAGCAGCAGAAAACAGATAACGACCGTCAGGATGAAAGCGACCACCTGGTTGCGTGTCGCCGCCGACAGGCAGGAGCCGATGGCGAGGAACGCGCCGGCCATCAGCAGGCTGCCGAGATAGCTGGCGACGATGACGCCGTTGTCGGGTTCGCCCAGGTAGTTGACTGTGATCCAGATCGGGAAGGTCAGCGCCAGCGCGATGCCGACGAAGGCCCAGGCGGCGAGGAACTTGGCCAGCACCGCCTGCCACATGGTGATGGGCAGGGTCAGCAGCAGCTCGATGGTGCCGCTCTTGCGCTCCTCGGCCCACAGGCGCATGCCGATGGCCGGCACCAGGAACAGGTACAGCCACGGGTGATAGATGAAGAACGGCTGCAGGTCAGCCTGGCCGCGCTCGAAGAAGCCGCCGTAGTAGAAGGTCAACGCGCCGGCCAGCAGCAGGAAAATGACGATGAAGACATAAGCGACCGGCGTGGCGAAATAACTGGCCAGTTCGCGCCGGAAGACAGTGACGACGGGATTCATGCGCTGGCCTCCTTGGCTTCCGGCAGGGTGATGCTGCGGAATACTTCGTCGAGGCGGCCGCTTTCCAGCTGCAGCTCGCTCACCTCGATGTTCTGCGACTTCAGCACGTCGCTGATCGGCATGAAGATCGCGCGGCCTTTCTTCGGAAAAGCAGTGATGCGGTGGTCCTGCGGGTCGATCTCGATGCTCTCGATGTCGGCGACGCGGGCCAGCGCCTGGCGCGCCGCGCCGGTATTGACTGCAGTCAGCGACACCGCGCCGTGATAGCGCGAACGCGCTTCCAGTTCCGCCGGCGTCGCATCCGCCAGCAGCTTGCCGCCGGCAATGACCACGGCGCGCGTGCAGACCGCATGCACCTCTTCGAGGATATGCGTGGAGATGACGATGATTTTGTCGTGCGCCATGGCGTTGATCAGGGCGCGTACTTCGTGTTTCTGGTTGGGATCGAGGCCGTCGGTCGGCTCGTCCAGGATCAGCGCGGGCGGGTCGTGCAGGATGGCCTGGGCCAGGCCGACGCGGCGCTTGAAGCCCTTGGACAAGGTGTCGATGGACTGTGCCAGTACCGACTCCAGCTGCAGCCGTCCGATCACGTCGTCGATGCGCTTTTTCTTCTGCTCGCCGCTCATGCCGCGTACGTCGGCGACGAATTCGAGAAAGGCACGCGGTTTCATTTCGCCGTAGCTGGGCGCGCCTTCGGGCAGGTAGCCCAGCGCGCGCTTGGCCTGGATGGGCTGGGATTCCACATCGAAGCCGCAGACCTTGGCGCTGCCCGCGGTGGGCGCGAGAAAGCCCGCGATCATCTTCATGGTGGTGGATTTGCCGGCGCCGTTGGGGCCGAGAAAACCCAGCACCTCGCCCGGTTGCACCTTGAACGAAATGCCGTCGACGGCGGTGAACTGGCCGTAGCGCTTGGTCAATTGGGAAGTTTCAATCATCGTCAGGTCACCCATGAATTGCTGTGCAAGCCGCTGCCCGGACGTGCAGACCTGCACGCACGAGCGGAACGACGATGGTTTTACCGGCGCTGTCCCCAGGCCGGCGCGCGATACCGGCCAGACCGTTCGCGGAGCTGGCCATGCCAGGATGCGGATCGGTGACGGAGCGCCTGGCAATGTACCGCAAAGCCGAAAAAAAGTTCCCGCGGCCAGCGGCGGAGACGAATGGCCCTGCGGCACAGGGGTTTCGCTGTCGGCACAGCGCGTTGGCCGGCCAGCACACCAGGCATGGTGCAGACCGGCCCGGCGATAGCCGGCGGACTCGCCCCATTGTGGAAATACGCGCAAAAAAAACCCCCGCGAGGCGGGGGCTTTCTTTCAACGCTGCCGCGCTGCGATCAGTGCTGGCCACCCGCGGCGGCCGGCGCGGGCGGAGCTGCCGGTGCAGGCGGAGCTGCTGCCGGCTCGTTCGCCACGGCGTTGTCGAGGATGGGCAGGTACACCTTGAACTGCTGCTCGTCGTCGGCAACGGTAGCCGGATCGGTCAGCATCACGTCGAAATAGCGATTGGCGTTCTCGTTGAAGCGATAGCCCATGGCCATGGCATACGCCTTCAGCGACAGGCGCATCAGCGGCAGGCCGGCGGGGCTGCCCACCCAGGTGGTGACCAGGGCCTTGCCGTTGTAGCCGGTGCGTGCGACGACCTTGTCGGTGACGACGAGGTTGCCCTTGCGATCCATGTTGCCCGGCAGCGGCGCAGCGGCTTCGCTTTCTTCGGCAGTCTGCACGGCCTGCGGCATGGCCGGGCCAATGACGTAGTCCTTGCCGTCGATCTTCAGGTTGGCGCTGTCGACCGGCTGGCCGACGTCGAATACGTAGTTCTCATCGCCCCACTCCACGGTCGTGGTATGGCGCGGGCCGGCGGGATTGATCTTCTGGATCTTCATGACGGCGGCGATTTCCTTCATCGCCGTGTCGGTCGCGGCAGCGACTTCGTCGAGGCTGCGCGGCGCCTGGGTCGGCACCACCAATTGCGGCTGGCCCTGCACGTCGGCGACGAAGATTTCGGTCGTGGTGTAGTCCACGTTCGGGATCGCCGCCATCTGCTGCTGCAGGCTGGCCAGGTGCAGCTGGATCTGGGTGGCCGGGTCGCCGTTGATGTACAGGCCCGAATAGCGCGCGATCAGGTCCCAGCCGTAGTCGACGTCATAGGCCCAGGTCACCTTGGTGATGCGGCCGTTCTTCTGCGGCTCCAGGGTGATCGTGTAGTGCTTGTTCGTGCCGTTCCACAGGTTGTCGACCTTCCAGACGATGCTCTTGTCGCCGTCCTTCTCGGTCACTTCGTAGCTGCCGTTGCCCGGGTTGGGCTTGGTGCTGGTCCAGACGACCTTGGCGCCCTTGCCGAAGTCCGGACCTTCCAGGGCGAACTGGGCCTTGTTGTCGAGCATGCGCACCACGCCCCAATCGGCGTAGCGGCGGTAGTTGCTCAGCATGTCGCCGATGTGGCGCGTGTTGTGACTGATGTCCACGCTGCGTTCGATGTGACCGGAGGATGGCAGCGCCACCCCAATGATCACGGCCAGCGCGAACACGATGACCGCGGCCACAATGAACTCAAGAATACGCGTCATTCCAGATGTCTCCAGGACTAATCTGCCGGGCGGCCTGTGACCGCCACTGCCTTATCACAACGATCGAAATATCCACCAAAAGCGGTGACGCTGGCACGCCGTTAGACGACGCAGACCGGAATCGCCGAGTCGCGCATGGTACTTGCTCCGGATCACGATGGCTATTACCTGAATCGCTCCGCCAGCAGGCCTTGACGCGGCCGCGGATGCCCCGTCGCAAGACTGTAATTCCTTGTAACAAAAGCAGATTGCGCAGACCGTTCGGGCCAACGGCAAAAATTGCCGGCGGCACAGCCGGCGCGGTCCCGCAAGCGCGGCAACGCCGCCCGCGCCGCGCGGTTCAGACTATGCCCAGCTCGAACGCCTTGAGTACGGCACGCGTGCGGTCGCGCACGCCGAGCTTGGAAAGAATATTCGACACGTGGTTCTTCACCGTGCCCTCGGCCACGCCGAGCGAATTGGCGATTTCCTTGTTGCTGTAGCCGCCGGCCATCAGGCGCAGGATTTCGGTTTCGCGCTCGGTCAGCGGATCGGGCCGGTCGAGGCTGACGAATTCGTTGTGCATGCGTTCCAGGCCCAGCAGCAGACGCTGGGTGACGACCGGCGCGACCAGCGAACCGCCGGCGGCAACCGTCTTGACCGCATCGACCAGTTGTTCCAGTGACACGTCCTTGAGCAGATAGCCGCGCGCACCGGCCTTCAGGCCGGCCAGCACCAGCTGGTCGTCGTCGAAGGTGGTCAGGATGATGGTCGCCGGCAGCTGGTTGGCCTGGGCCAGATGGTTCAGTACGTCGATACCGCTCATGCCAGGCATGCGCAGATCCAGCAGAACCACATCGGGTTTTTTCTGCGGAATCATCTCCACTGCCTGCGCGCCGTCGGCGGCCTCGGCAATGACGCGGATATCGTCGGAAAGCTCCAGCAGGCTGCGAATGCCCTGGCGCACCAGGGTCTGATCGTCCACCAGCAAGACTGAAATCATGCAGTTGTCTCCAAGGGCAGCCAGGCATCCAGGGCAAAACCCCGGTCCCGCGCCGTAGTGATGTTCAAGCGTCCGCCGAACTGGGCCAGGCGTTCGCGCATGCCGGCCAGGCCGTTGCCCGGCGTGAGTTTGTCGCTGCCGCGGCCGTCGTCGCGGGCATGGATGACGAGTTCGTCGCCGACCTGCTCGAAACTCAGCCACAGCGTACGCGCGCCGGCATGGCGCACGGTATTGGTGATGATTTCCTGGGCACAACGCAACAGCACGTGGGCGCGGTGCGGATCGTCGACGCCGAAGCGCGGCGGCAGCTCCAGCTGTATGTCCAGCTGCGGCACGCCTTCGATCAGGTTGCTCAGTGCCTGGCTCAGGTCGATGCGATCGTCGTCGCGCATCTGGCTGACCACTTCGCGAACGTCGGCCAGCAGCAGCTTGGCCACCGACTGGGCCTTGCGCACATGTTCCTGCGCCGGCTGCTGTACCAGGTGGCTGGCCACTTCGAGATTGAGGCTGAGTGCGGTCAGGTGGTGGCCGACCAGATCGTGCAGCTCGCGCGCAATGCGCAGGCGTTCGGCAATGCGGCTGGATTCGGCCAGCAGCGCGCGCGTCGCGCGCAATTCGGAATTGAGCCGGCGCTGTTCGTCGCGCGCCTCGGACTGCTGCCGCGCAATCAGCGAGGTGAAGAACACCAGCGCGGAAAAGCCCAGGTAGAAGCTCGATTGCAGCACGGCCAGGCCCAGCGTGTAGTCCGGCAGCGTGGCGAAAACCGGTACCAGGGCGTAGTTCTGCAGCACCATGCTGACCAGGGCGATGCGCAACGGCATCAGCCAGGGCAGGACCATCGACAGTCCGACCAGCAACATCGCGCTGAGCCCGCTTTTGCTGAACCAGCCTATGGCCATGGCCAGCCCGATCAGCACCACCAGCAGACCGATCTTCAGCGGTGCGAAGCGGCGGCTGCCGAGTTTCAGCAGCAGCAGCCAGAACAGCAGTCCGAACAGCAGATAGCACAGCACCCAGGCGCTCAGATGCCACAGCGGCCGGCCTTCCTGGGTCAGCTCGATCACCAGATCGTGATAGCGCACCAGCGGCGTGCCCACGGATACATAGGTAAACAGACCGGCGTAGCGCAACAGGCGGATATGGTTGATCTGGGCGATCTGCATGGGCGAATGATAGGCGCGACAGGGGGTTGCCGTACCTGTCCTAAGTCATCTGGCCAGCCAGACGCCGTGCCGCGTGGCAAAAATGCGCAACCGGCGGCCGGTTTGCGGCGGGCGGGACCGGTCGCAGCGACCGGCGCAGCAGCCTGGGGCAGCCGATCTGCGCCACTGGCCGGCAACTGCCTACCATTCCTTAACATTCCCGGCCGGGCGCCGGCGCGCCGCCTCATGGCTACCGCCCCAGCCGCATGCGATACTTCCGCAGTCCGTGGGCGCCGTCGGTAGGCCGCCCCGCAATACCGCTGGAGCAACGAATGGCCATCGCCATCCGCGACGTGCGCGAGCACGAGCTGGATTCCGTCCTTGCACTGAACAACGCCGCCGGCCCGACCATTCTCATCCTGGATTCGAACCGAATCCGCTGGTTTTTTGACAATGCGGACTATTTCCGCGTCGCCGAAGTGGAAGGCCATATCGCCGGCTTCCTCATGGCCATGCGCGAAGGCAGCGACTACGACAGTCCGAACTACCGCTGGTTTTGCGAGCGCTATGCGGCTTTTGCCTATATCGACCGCATCGTCATCGCCAAGCCTTATCGCGGCCTGGGGCTGGGCCGCATCTTCTATGCCGACGCGACCAGCTTTTCCGAAGTGCGCGTGCCGGTACTGTCCTGCGAAGTCTTCCTCGAACCCCGCGACGACGTGTCGGTGCTGTTCCACGGCACCTACGGTTTCAATGAAGTCGGCCAGCAGATCATGCCCGGCCTGGGCAAGCGCGTAAGCCTGCTGGCGAAAGACCTGCCCAGCTTCGACTTCGTCCGCAGCACCTATCTGGACGGCCCGACCGGGCAACTGCCGAACCAGCCCTGGCTGGCCCAGCGCAAGCGCCAGGGCAGCGCCGCCCCGCGCCGCGCCGCCGGCGGGCTTTGAGCCGATGGCGCGGACCCTGCCCAATTACGAGCCGGTCGGCGAGCTGAAGTTCGGCCAGGTAGGCATTGCCAACCTGCGCCTGAAGACGCTCGACGACGCCAGTCTGGCGCAGGAACTGAAGGCCAAGCTCGATACCGCACCGCAACTGTTCCAGCGCACACCGGTGGTGCTCGACCTCAGCCACCTGGCGCAGCTGCCCGACGCGGAACGCGTGCGCGGCCTGCTGCAGACCATCCGTGACAGCGGCATGCTGCCGGTGGGCCTGGCCTACGGCACCAGCGAAAACGAGGCGCTGGCGCGCGCGCTGGATCTGCCGCTTTTTGCCAAATTCCGTGCCGCCTACGAAAACGGCGGCAGCGCCGAAAGCGTGCCGGCCACCGCTGCCCCAGCGCCCGCGCCTGCCCGTGCTACCCCGCCGCCACCAAGCGCAGGCAGCCGCGGACCGGCCAGCCAGCTGCAGACACAGCCGGTGCGTTCGGGCCAGCAGGTGTATGCGCGCGGCACCGATCTGGTCATCACTGCCGTCGTCGGAAACGGCGCCGAAGTGATCGCCGACGGTTCGGTGCACGTCTATGCGGCGCTGCGCGGCAAGGCCGTTGCCGGCGCCCAGGGCGACGCCAGCGCGCGCATCTATTGCCAGGATTTCCAGGCGGAGCTGGTTTCCATCGCCGGCCATTACCGCGTATTCGAAGACATACCGGCTGACCTGCGCGGTAAACCCGTGCAAGTATGGCTGGAGGGGGAGAAGCTGCTGCTGGCCAGGCTCGGTCCGTAGCGTAGAAAGCGACAAGAGCCAATTGTGGAGAGAGTAACTTGACAGAATTCATCGTCGTCACCTCCGGCAAGGGCGGAGTCGGCAAGACCACGTCCAGCGCCTCGGTTGCGGTGGGCCTTGCCAAGCGAGGCAAGAAGGTCGCGGTCATCGACTTCGACGTCGGCCTGCGCAACCTCGACCTGATCATGGGCTGCGAACGCCGGGTCGTGTACGACTTCGTCAACGTGATCCACCAGGAATGCACGTTGAAACAGGCGCTGATCAAGGACAAGCGCTACGACAACCTGCACGTGCTGGCCGCCTCGCAGACGCGCGACAAGGACGCGCTGACCAAGGAAGGCGTGGAGCGCGTGCTCAACGATCTGAAGGAAGAAGGCTTCGACTACGTGCTGTGCGATTCCCCGGCGGGCATCGAGAAGGGCGCGTTCCTGGCCATGTATTTCGCCGACCGTGCCATCGTCGTGGTCAATCCGGAAGTGTCGTCGGTACGCGACTCTGACCGCATCCTCGGCCTGTTGTCGTCGAAGACGAAGCGCGCGGAAAACGGCGGCGATCCGGTGGCACAGCACCTGCTGCTGACGCGCTACAACCCCACCCGGGTTGCCGCGGGCGACATGATGAGCATCGACGACGTCAAGGAAATCCTCGGCATCGAAGTGCTGGGCGTGATTCCGGAATCCGAAGGCGTGCTGGCTGCGTCCAATGCCGGCGTGCCGGTGATCCTGGACGAGAACTCCCACGCCGGCCATGCCTACGAAGACGCGGTCGCACGCCTGCTCGGCGAGGAACGGCCGATGCGTTTTCTCGACGCGCCTAAGAAAGGCATCCTGTCGCGACTGTTCGGGAGCTGAGCATGGGCCTGTTCGATTTCCTGCGCGGCGGACCCAAGCAAACCGCGAGCATCGCCAAGGAGCGCCTGCGTATCATCGTGGCCCAGGAACGCAGCGCCCGCGGCAGCCCCGACTACCTGCCGCTGCTGCGGCGCGAGCTGCTGGAAGTGATCCGCAAGTACGTCAACGTGGATTCCGACGCAGTCGACATCCAGGTCAAGCGCGACGGCGATCACGAGGTGCTCGACCTCACCGTGACGCTGCCCGACAAAGCCAGCGCCGCGGCCACGGCGGCCGCACGCGAGGCCTGAGGCCGCTTCGCGTTCGCCACCGTCTACAGCGATCGACGCCACCCGGTCCGCATGGCTACCGCTCCCTTGCATCCTGCGCATCCCAGCCTGCCCGCCAGTGGCGAAGTGCTGACCGTGGCGCAGATCGGCTGGGCGCCGCTGCAGGCATTGCTGGCAGAACACGGGCTGGCGTTGCAGCGCGTGGACGACGGCGCACCGATTCCCGGCAGCTACTGGGGCGAACCCGAAGCCGGCCTGATCGGCTGTACGGTCTATGTGCGCGGCGACACGCCGGTACATTCCGCCTTGCACGAGGCCTGTCACCTGATCGTGCAGCCGCCGGAACGCCGCGTACTCGTGCATACCGATGCGACCGACTCGGTCGCCGAGGAAGACGCCACCTGCTATCTGCAGATTGTGCTGGCCGACGCCCTGCCCGGCGTGGGCAGCACGCGCCTGATGCAGGACATGGATAGCTGGGGCTATACCTACCGGCTGGGCTCGACCCGGGCCTGGTTCGAGCACGACGCCGACGATGCGCAGCAGTGGCTGCTGCAGCGCGGCCTGCCGGTGGCCTGACCGGCACGGCTGCAGCCCGCGTTGACGGGCCGAACCCTGTACGGCGCGGACCAATCCTTGCCGCCTCAGCGCCGTCTATGCCCTTCCTGGCCGCTGCCGACCTCGTCCTGGGCAAAACCCCAGCTGGATGCCGGATCGCGCCGGGTCGGCGGCAGCGGTTGCCCGGCCACGATGCTGCCGTCGTCATAGACCCGTTCATGCGCGTCGGGCCGGTCCGCCGCGTGCGCGCCGCCGTCGATATAGGCTTCGATGCGCACGCGGCCCCGGTTGCAGCACTGTCCCGGCGGCGCATCTTCGCTACGACGGTACAGATATACGTGTACCCAATGCTGCTTGAACCAGACACTGCCTGCGAGCCAGGGCCAGGGTGCTGCGGCACTGCCGCCAGCATGCAGGATCAGGTCGATCACCTCGCGCTCCGGATGCGTGACGATCTGCAGGCGCAGCTGCGTGCTGTTGCCCACCCGCGTCGTCCATAGCGCGCCTTCGCTGGTCAGCAGTTCCAGCGTGCCCGTGGCCAGCAGACGCCAGGGCATCAGATGGAAATAATCCAGGTCGTCGATCTCGATCAGCGTATCGCCGCCGCTGTGCAGACTGCCGTCGTCGCGGCGGATAACGAAGCGCCGCGGCCCACGCAGCAACGCGGTTTCAATGCCGCCTTCAGCGAGCAGATCGTCAAGCGGCGCGCGGCGCAGGCGTTCTATCCATGCCAGGCGCGCAGGGGTCAGCGGCACCAGTCCGGCGTAGCGCATCGCCAGCGACAGCGGCACGCCTTCCGGCAAGGCGCCGACGCAAGCCTGCAGGCCGACCAGACGCGGCGGCGCATCGCCGTAGTCGTCGAGAAAAGCAGGCGCGCCGCTCGCACTGGGCAGCGCACCGTCGGCCGGATCGACCGCCAAGGCCAGACCGCGCAACTCGGTCGCCACCTGCAATGCCACCCGGCGCACGCCGCTGCGGTGGCGGCGGTCGGCACAGGTGAGCCGTACCGCATACGGCTCGCCCTGCGGGGCCGACGCCAGCGTGGCGCACAGCACGGGCAGCGGCGCAGCCAGCTTCAGTGCGACGATGTCGTCGGAAAACGTATCAAGGGGAACATGGGGAAATTGCTGCGCCGGGCTGCCGTAGACATGATGCGCACCGCCGGCCCAGTACACGCTGGCCACGTCGACAGGCGCACCGCCCTGCACCGAACGAACCTGCAGTCGCTGCTGCCACTGCATGACGCAATGCGCCGCGGTCAGCGCGAGGTCGGGCGCGACCAGCACCGCATGGCCGCATTCCAGCGCGCCGCCTGCATTCGTTGCCAGCAGATTCAATACACAACCGTAGCGAGGATCCTGGCCCAGCTGGGCCGGCGCTACTTCCTTCAGCACTGCACTCATCGCGACGCTCCTGTGGGACGGAATGGACGATCCGGCCAGGAGAACCAGGACCGCGGCGCCATCCCTGGCGCCGCGTGCACCTCCTTGTGCCGGCGCATCCGTAACGCCACCGCCTTTGCCGCCTCAGGGGTTGCGGCAAGACAGCAGGAACGAACGCCACCGCAGTGTGGCAGCGGGCTGTCGCAGGACCTGCGATGGCGCATTCCGGCTGTATGCCCCTGGCTTGGCAATACGCAGGCGGGGCGCGGGCTTGGACAAAGCGCGGCGGGGCCGCGGCAATCTTGGCCGCCGCGACAGGTACGGCACAGGACAACACCCAGCAGAGCGGACGGAACGGCCTGCCACGCGCCGCGCGTCAGCGCACAGGCGCCGGTACGCGCTCGCACCGGCACCGCAGCGGCGGAGTGCTTACTTGACGGTGATGGTGATCTTCTTGGACAGGATCGGCGGATCGAACGGGATATGCAGCGCGTCGCCGAGCACCAGCTGCAAGGTGTGCTGGCCCGGCGTCAGGGTCAGCGTGGTCTCGGTCTGGCCGCCGCCGAAATGCTTGTGCGTGGCGTCATTGGGCAGCGGCAGGTTCATCGGCGGCAGCTCAGCCACGTCGATCAGCAGATGATGGTGGCCGGTCTTGTCGGTAGTGACGCCGGCTGGCGCCACGCCCATGCCCTTGAGGCCGAAGCGCACGGTGAATTCCTTGCCGACGGTGGCGCCGTCGGCCGGCGCAATGAAATACAGCTCGGCCCCGGCCGTGGCCGCAGTGCGCGGCAGCCCCGGCGCGGCAGCAGGTGCCTTGGCAGCATCCTGGGCCTGGGCAGCAGCAGCAAGGAACACGCCGGCCAGCAGTACATGTACACGTTTCATCGCGGCACCTCGTCAGGGAGAAAAACCGGATCATACGCCCGCCGTCGTTAGGGGCAGCGCAAGATGCAGCCCCGACCGCCGCGGTTGATCGCCGCGGTCGCGCCCCCATCTGTCGCCGGTTGCCATCAAGCCCCCGCCATGAAGCCGACTCCCAGCAAACCTGATCGCTCCGTCTTCGCCACCCTGCGCCTGATGCTGCCGCAGGTCTGGCCGTATCGCGGCCGCGTGCTGGCGGCGCTGCTGTTTCTGGTCGCCGCCAAGCTCGCCACCATCGCGGTGCCGCTGACGCTGAAGGAATTGATCGACCGCCTCGACGTAGCACCCAGCCTGTTGCTGCTGCCGTTGATTCCGCTGGTGGCCTATGGCGCACTGCGGCTGGCATCGTCGCTGTTCCAGGAACTGCGCACCATCGTGTTCGCCCGGGTGCTGGCACGCACCTCGCGCATGGTCACGCTGAAAGTGTTCCGCCACCTGCACGCGCTGAGCCTGCGCTTTCACCTGGACCGCAAGACCGGCGGCGTCGCCCGCGACGTGGAACGCGGCATGAGCGCCATCGCCGACCTGCTCGACTGGACGCTGTATACGATTCTGCCGACCCTGTTCGAGGTGGTCGTGGTCAGCGCCATCCTGATCTGGCGCTACGACTGGACCTTCACTGTCATCACTCTCGGCACGCTGGTCAGCTACATCGTCTTCACCTTTGCCGTGACCGAGTGGCGCCTGCGCTACTACCGCGCCGCCAACGAAGCCGACACCGAGGCCAATGCGCGCAACGTAGATGCGCTGCTGAACTACGAGACAGTCAAGTATTTCAACAACGAAGAACACGAACAGCGCCGCTTCGACGGCAGCCTGGTACGGCTGGAAGAGGCCACCGTGAAAAGCCTGAAGACGCTGGCCGTGCTGAACATCGGCCAGGCCAGCATCGTCGCCCTGGGCCTGACCCTGCTGCTGTGGCGCGCCACCGCCGGCGTGGCCGAGGGGCGCATGGCCCTGGGCGACCTGGTGCTGGTCAACGCCTTCCTGATCCAGCTGTCGATTCCGCTGAATTACCTGGGCATGGTCTATCGCGAGGTGAAGCAGGCGCTGTCGAACATCCAGCGCATGTACGACCTGCTCGACGAAGCCCAGGAAGTGGCCGACAGCCCCGGCGCGCCGGCACTGGCCGTACGCGGCGCGGAACTGCGCTTCGAACATGTCGATTTCCATTACGACCCGGCCCGCGCCATTTTACGCGATGTGGATTTCTCCATTCCTGCCGGCAAGACCGTTGCAGTGGTCGGCACCACCGGCGCGGGCAAGTCGACGCTGGCACGGCTGCTGTACCGCTTCTACGACGTCAGCGCCGGGCGCATTCTCATCGACGGCCAGGATATTCGCAGCGTGACGCAGGATTCGCTGCGCGCGGCGATCGGCATCGTGCCGCAGGACACGGTGCTGTTCAACGATTCGATCTACTACAACATCGCCTACGGCAAGCCCTCGGCCAGCCGCGAGGAAGTGATCGCCGCGGCACGTTCGGCGCATATCCACGACTTCATCGAATCGCTGCCGCAGGGCTACGACAGCGCCGTGGGCGAACGCGGCCTGAAACTGTCCGGCGGCGAGAAGCAGCGCGTCGCGATCGCCCGTACCCTGCTGAAGAACCCGGCCCTGCTCGTCTTCGACGAGGCGACCAGCGCGCTGGATACGCGCACCGAGAAGATCATCCAGGCGGAACTGGAAGACATTGCGCGCGAGCGCACCACGCTGGTGATCGCCCATCGACTGTCCACCATCGTCGATGCGGACGAGATCATCGTGCTGGACCAGGGCTGCATCGTCGAACGCGGCCACCACGCCGCCCTGCTCGCGGCCGGCGGCCGCTATGCGGCGCTATGGGCCATGCAGCAGCGCGAGGCGGTGCCGGTAGCGGCCTGAGGCCGGTGCCCGTGCGCAGTGCAATTCGCTGCGCTTATCGCACCCTACGAAAGCGCAACTCGTAGGGCGCGATGAACCGAAGGCGAATTGCGCCGTCGTGCGTGAGCCTGGCGCCGGACAATCGCCGCCAGCGGCCCGGTGTACGACTTCAGCGTGCGAACGGATTGCGCGGACGGCCGCGCGGGTCGGTCGCGTCGTATTTGCTGCGGTCGTTCTCGACGTAGCCCACCGCGGTGTACGCGTTGACGTAATCGATCACGTCGTTGAGGGCTGCGCCACTGGCTTCGGCGATGTCTTCCAGACTGGCGTAGTCCTTCATCATGAACGTGCCGATGCGGAAGTGCTTGGCGAATTCGCGCTCGCTCTGCGGATAACGCGCCAGCTTGTAGCGTGCGCCGCGCTCCAGTCCCGGCAGCAGCTCGCCCTGCGAGCGGTTCAAGGTGAAGAACCACAGCAGGCGCGAATACGGCTGCACAGCTGCGCTGCCCTTGGCCGCGGCGAACTCGGCCGCGTTGAGCAGCTGCCAGTCGGCCATGGTCAGGCCGCGCGCGCAATGCGGTGCCAGCGCACGCAGGCCGCTGGCGCTGCTGACCCAGCTCTGGCTGGCCGGATCGACGATCAGATCGGGCGCACCTTCGCTGCTCAGCCGGGCCGGACCGGGCAAGGGCGAGTTGGTGAGGAAATCGGCCAGGCTCAGTTCCCGCGGCGGCAGCGGTGCAGGCGGCGGCGGTTGCGGTACAGCCACCGGCACCGGCGGCGGTGCGGGACGCGGCGGCAGTGGACGCGGCGCCTCCACTGGCGCAGCTTCCGCACGCGGCGGCGGCGCGGCGCGTTGCGGACGCACCATCTCGCTGGGCGAGAATTCGCTGGCATAGGTTTCGCGCTCTGCGCTGGCAGCGCTGGCAGCACTGGCCGGTACGGCAGCACCGGACGGCAGGTTGTACATCAGCAGCAGCTTGACCAGGCCCTCCAGGCTCAGCGGCCGGCCCAGCAACAGGTCGGACTCGCGTGCCGAATCGCGTTCGGTGAACGCCGCTGTGCGCTTGCCCGCGCCGTTGGCCTTGAGCCAGGCCATATGGCCGAACACCGAGTCGACATCGACGACGACGAGGTCGGCGTCGCGTTCGTTGCCGACTTCCCAGGATTGGCGCAAACGCTGTGCGGCCGTGCTGAGCAGGCCGCGGAATTCGGTTTCTTCAGCCGGACTCGCGCCGACCAGCGCGATCTTGTAGGCCATGGCTATGCTCCCCCTGAGCTTGCCGCGGTCCCTCTGAGGCCCGGGCGGAATGGCGAAAATGTTGCAATCATTGTCGTGAACGTGACGAAGGCGTCAACTGCTGGCCGTCATGGTGTAGTGGCGCAAAACGGCTGGGCCAGGCCGCGCGAACCGCGCAGCGCCGGTCACCGGGCCGCCGTGCTGCGATCCAGTACAGATGGTGCTGGTGGACAAGCGGCTGACAAGACAGGACAGAATTGCACTATCGTCGCGGGCATAAGCAAAAGCCGCGCCTAACCGCCCCGGCCTCACGCTTCAATGCACTGGAACTGCAGCACGTAGTCCGGATTGAGTCCGGTTTCCTGTCCCAGGCTGATCGTGCCGGAACGGCTGCGCAGCTGGATTTCGTCGCGGTGCAGGCGCAACTCCTCGGCCTCGCCCAGGCGCACCCAGGTGCCGTTGGTGGAGCGGTCGCCGAGCACCCAGTAGCCGCGCTTGTATTCGATCGTGGCATGCGTGCGCGACACCCATTCCGCGTCGACCATCAGATTGTTGCTGGCTTCGCGGCCGATCGAATACGACGGCGCGAGTTCGTCCAGCTCAATGGCCTGGCCGCGGTAGCGCAACAGCAGGCGCGCCTTGCGCTGCTGCGCCTCGACCAGCTTGACCACGCGCTGCACCGTGGTGACGTTGGAGATGTCGTCCTGCCACATCACGTCGACGATCTCGATCGGCTGCAGCTTGCCAGAGACGCGCGCCGTACCGAGCGAGCGCGTGCGCAGCGGACCGGTATTGGTCACGCCGGTGACGGTGGACGCGGTGGTGACGATCTGCTCGCGCTTGGCCAGCGAAGCCATGCGCGCAGCGGTGTTGACCGCATCGCCATACACATCGGTTTCCTCGACCAGGGTTTCGCCGTGGTGCAGGCCGATGCGAATGGCCAGGTTGTCGCGAATGAAGGCCGGGTCGGACGAGACGCGCTTCTGCATGTCGGTCGCCGCGAGCAGGCCGTTGAGCGCGCCGGGGAAGGTGCACATGACCTCGTCGCCGATGGTCTTGATCAACTTGCCGCCATGGTGCCGGGTGATCTCGGCCAACGCCTGCAGCACGCCGGATACGATACGGCGGGCGGATTCGTCGCCCAGGGTCTCGA
This sequence comes from Tahibacter aquaticus, assembly GCF_004363655.1. GTDB lineage: Bacteria > Pseudomonadota > Gammaproteobacteria > Xanthomonadales > Rhodanobacteraceae > Tahibacter > Tahibacter aquaticus. Next base: position 17,869 of record NZ_SNZH01000007.1, on the reverse strand, counting down.
ACAGCTTGGTGCTGCCCGAGACGTCGGCGAAAAGTATGGTGAGGGGCTGGCGCTGACTCATCTGGCCGGATCATAGGCGATTCACGAAGGCGGCTCCATAACCGACGACCTCCGCACAGTTCGCCAACCTGCCGATTGCCGCCGCCGCTACCCTGCCATTCCTCACCCTGGCTTGCGGCCTAGCCGAACGCGCAGGCACTGCGACGAGACGACCTTGCCCAGCCCCGCGCCGGCGCGCCATCGTGCAGCTGTCCCAAGCCTGCCTGCGGAGCCCGCCATGTCGCTGTTTCGCCCCGTCTGCACAACCGCGGCACTTTGCATCGCCGGCCTGTTCGCCAGGACCGCCGCCGCAGAACCGGGCTTCCGCCTCGAAACCCTGGCGCCCGGCGTACATGCCGCGGTACGTACCGATCCACCCGGACTGATGGTCGATGCCAACTGCCTGTTCATCGTCAACGACAGCGATGTTGTCGTCGTGGATGCGCCCGAGGCCTCGACCGAGCTGATCGCCTCGCTGAAACGCATCACCGACAAACCGGTGCGCTACCTGGTCAATACCCATTGGCACGATGACCACGTCATTGGCAATGCGCGCTGGCGCGAGGCCTATCCCGGCATCCAGTTCATTGCCCACGGCACGCTGCGCGACTACCTGCCCGGCACGGGTGCGAAGAACCGGGCCGGCATGATCGACGGTGCGCCACAGGCCGCAGCCCAGATGCAGCAGCTCATAGACCAGGGCAAGAACCTGGCCGGCCAGCCCATCAGCGAAGAGGAACGGCAGAGCTACACCAGCGATATTGCCCTGGTGGCGAACTACATGAAGGTGGTGCCAGGCACTGCCGACGTGCTGCCCGATCTGTCCCCCTCGGCCGACCTGGTACTGCAACGCGGTACACGCCGCATCGAGGTACGCCGCGCCGGCCGCGGCCATACCGAATCCGACCTGGTCGTCTGGCTGCCGCAGGAACGCATCCTGGCCAGCGGCGACCTGGTGGTCTGGCCGGTGCCGCTGGTCGGCGGCGAGCAGTCCCACGTCGCCGGCTGGGATCTGGCCCTGCAGCAATTGCTGGCGCTGCAGCCGGCCATGACACTGCCCGGCCACGGCCCGGTGCAGCGCGACGATGCCTACCTCAGGCAGCTGCGCGACCTGTTCGCCGACATCAAGGCCAAGGTTGCCGATGCCCGGCGCCGCGGGCTGGACCTCGCCGCGGCACGCAAGGAAATCACGCTGGACGACTGGCGCCGGCGATTTGCCGGCGATTCGCCGGTGCGCAATGCGCTGTTCCGCAGGTACGTCACCGGCCCGGCGCTGCAGTCGGCCTGGGCCAGCCCCTAGGCTGGCCCTGCGGCGCCGCGATTCAGGCCAGGCTGGCCGCCGCCGCCGCGATGTCGTCGTCCGAGGGCAAGACCAGGAAGGCCGCGCCGGCCAGCGGCGTATAAGTATCGACGCCGACCACGCGCTTGAGCGGCTTGGCGCCGTTGCCCGATTCCACCACCGCAGTGACGATGCCCTCGCCCACGCCGGCGCTGCGGCGGCCCTCGTCGGCGACGACGATGCGCGCACAGTCACCGGCATGGCGCGCGATGGCGGCTTCGTTCAGCGGCTGCAGCCAGCGCAGGTCGACCACGCGGGTTTTCCAGCCACGCGATGCCTCCAGCGCCTTGGCCGCGCGCAGGCTCATCGGCACGGTATTGCCGTAGCAGAAGATGACCAGGTCTTTCGCGCCGGGCGAATAGACGCGCTCCTCGCCCAGCGGAATATGCTGGTCGGGCGCGGGATAGGCGGTCAGCCACTGGCTGTCGCCGGGCTCGTACAGATCCTTGGTCATGTACAGCGCGATCGGTTCGAGGAAGGCGCAGACGCGCCCGTCGACCTTGGCCAGCGCGGTCAGCGTGCGCAGCATCATCGCCGCGTCGTCGCCACGGCTGGGGCAGCCGACCACCAAGCCGGGAATGTCGCGCAGCGCGGTGATCGATGTATCGTTGTGGAAATGGCCGCCGAATCCCTTCTGATACCCGAGCGAGGCGATGCGCATCACCATCGGATTGCGGAACTGGCCGTTGGAGAAAAACTGCAGCGAACAGGCTTCGCCGCGGATCTGGTCGCAGGCATTGTGGAAATAGGCCAGGTACTGGATTTCCGGCAGCGGCAGCATGCCCATGTTGGCATAGCCCTGGGCCAGCCCCAGGATCATGGTTTCATCCAGCAGCGTGTTGAACACACGGTTGCCCTTGAACGCCTTGTGCAGGCCCTTGGTCACCGTATACACGCCGCCCTTCTGCGCCACGTCCTCGCCGAACAGCAGGCTTTCCGGGTATTTGCAGAACAGGTCGTGCAGGGCGTTGTTAATCTGGATGGCCATGTGCCGCGGCGCCAGCTTTTCCGGCAGCTTCTCCTCGCCGCCGAACACGGCGAGGCGCTTTTCCGCGTAGTCGGCGCGCTTGGCTTCGAGGTTGACCTGATTGGGGTGATACGGCGCCAGCGGCGCCAGCACCTCGGCCAGATCGGTCAGCTTGGGCCGGCGGTCGGCCTCGTCGGCCGCGGCAAAGCATTTCTGCCGCACCGCTTCATAGCGCGACAGCAAGGTGTCCTTGGAATACAGGCCCGACTCCAGCGCGATGGCGGCCGAGCGCAGCAGCGGATCGGTCGCCTCCACGGCCATCAGTTCTTCCACGCTGCGCCATTCGATTTCGAAATCGGTGCCGGCGTGGCCCATGATGCGCGTGGTGCGCAGGTGCAGGAAGGTCGGCCGGCGCGTGGTACGGCAGTGATACACCGCCCGCGCCACCTGCTCGTAGCCCTCGGCCAGGTCCAGGCCGTTGGCCGCGAAATAGTCGAGGTCGCGCCGGCCGCTGAAACTGGCCGAGATCCAGTCGGTCGGCGTCTTCACCGAAATGCCGATGCCGTTGTCTTCGCAGACGTACAGCACCGGCGCAGGCAGTTTCTGGTAAGCCGTCCACTGCGCGGTGTTGAATGCGGTCTGCGCCGTGGCATGGTTGGCCGAGGCGTCGCCAAACGAGCAGATGGCGATGGAGTCGTCCGGTATCGGCAGCTTGTGGCCGATGCGCCGCGCCTGCTCGATCGCGACCGCCGTGCCCAGCGCCTTGGGCAGGTGCGAGGCGATGGTCGAGGTCTGCGGCAGCACCCACAAGGGCTTGGAACCCCACACCTTATGGCGGCCGCCGGACGCCGGATCGTCCTTGCTGGCGGCAAACGACAGCGCCGAATCCATGATCGGATCCATGCCGGGAATCTTGCGGAAGCGCTCGGCCATGAAACCGCCGGAGCGGTAGTGCAGGAAGGCCGGATCGGTATGCCGGGTCAGGCGCGCGACCATCGCGTTGCCTTCGTGGCCGGACGATCCAATCGTATAGAAAACCTTTTGTTTAACGCGCAGCACGCGCGCCATCAGGTCGAGATGGCGGCTGATCAGCTGCGATTCGAACAGCGCGATGAAATCGGCCGCGGTACACAGGCTGCCCGGCAGCACCGGTTCGTCCTGGGCCGGACGCTTGTGCGTATGGCCGCTCCAGTCGCGGACGAATTCGATGAAATTCTGATCGCAGACTTCGGCACGGTTGAGGCTCTTGTGGCGCGCGGGAATCGGAGCAACGGCAGACATGGGAGACCTGATTGGCAAACGCCCGCCGACGGCAAGGCCGCGACGGCGGGCGGAACGTGTGGGAATACAAGAATAGCGATACTGGACTGTACTGGAAACGCGCCGGACCGCGCTGACGTGCGCGGCTCAGACCTGCTGCGCAACGTGGCCCGGCTGCTGGCGGACGCGTGCCAGCCATGCCAATACCTGTGGGTACGGCGACAGGTCGATGCCGCCGTCGGCCGCCTTGTCGGTATAGGCGAACAGGGCGATGTCGGCGATGGAATAGTCGTCGCCGGCAAAGAACGCGTGACTCTGCAGATGCTGTTCCATCACCGCCAGCGCCTGTGCAGCGCGTTCGCGCAGCCGCGGCAGTTCCGCGCGGCGGGCGTGATCGGGCGGCAGATAGACGCAGATGAAACGCGCCACGGCAACGCAGGGTTCGTGACTGTACTGTTCGAAGAACAGCCACTGCAGCATCTGCGCCCGCGTCCAGGCATCGGCCGGCCACAGCGCCGAGCCTTCGGCCAGGTAGCACAGGATCGCATTCGACTCGGCCAGCCAGCGGCCGGGCTCCCGTTCCAGCAGCGGCACCTTGCCGTTCGCGTTCATCGCCAGGTACTGCGGCGTGCGTGTCTCGCCGGCGGCGCTGTTCACCTCGACCCAGCGGTAAGGCCGGCCCAGCTGTTCCAGCAACAATTGCACCTTGTAGCAATTGCCCGACGATTTCATTCCGTAGACGGTCAACATAAATCAACTCCGTGCAAACCAGCAGCTGCGGCCGGATCAGGCGCGCGGGCGCGCCTGCCATTCTTCGCGGCTCTGGCCCCAGGCGTCGATGATCATCGTGTCGTACGGTGCCGGCAGCGTGACCCGCCGCAGAAGACGTGCGCCGAGTTTTTCCGCCACCCGTATCGACGGCGTGTTGTCCGGATCGATGCAGTGGATCACTTCGCTCCAGCCGAGGTTGGCGAAAGCCCAGTCGATCGCCGCAGTGGCGGCCTCCACCGCATAGCCCTTGCCCTGGGCCGCGGCCGACAGGCCCCAGCCGACCTCGGTGCCCGGCCAGTCCGCCGGCATCCACGGGCCGATGCGGCCCATCCAGCGGCCGCTGGATTTCTCGATCACCGAGAACATGGCAAAGCCCTGCAGCTGCCAGGAACCCGCCATGCACATCATCGCGCGCCAGGCGGCGGAGCGGCCCTGCGCACCGCCGAGAAAGCGCATGCAGTCGGGATCGGCGGCAAATTCGGCCCAGCCGTCGAGGTCTTCGCGCTGCGGCGGGCGCAGCAGCAACCGTTCGGTTTCGATCACGCGATGATCCTGCTTGGCCTCGCTCACGGCATCTCTCCCCATGTTTTCACCGGAAAACAGCGCGCGCCCGAGTTCCGGCGCACGCATCGTGGCCGGGCGCTACTCCACCGCGCAGCAGGCGCGGCGGAGTGCCTTCGATGCAGCCATCAGAACGCGTTGATGCCGGTCAGCTCGCGGCCCACCACCAGCTGATGCACCGTCTCGGTGCCTTCGTAGGTGATGACCGATTCCAGGTTCAGCGCATGGCGGATCGGGCAGTACTCGGTGGTGATGCCGGCGCCGCCGAGGATGTCGCGCGCTTCGCGGGCGATATCCAGCGCCATGCGCACGTTGTTCCACTTGGCCAGCGAGACCTGGGTCGGCTGCATCTTGCCGGCATCCTTGAGACGGCCCAGCTGCAGCGACAGCAGCTGCGCCAGGGTAATGCGGCGGGCCATGTCGGCCAGCTTCAGCTGCACGGCCTGGGTCGCCGCGATCGGCTTGTTGAACAGGATGCGCGTCTTGGAATACTCGGTCGCCTCCTGCAGGCAGGCGATGGCCGCGCCGATCGGGCCCCAGGTGATGCCGTAGCGCGCCTGGGTCAGGCAGCCCAGCGGACCCTTCAGGCCTTTCACATTGGGCAGGCGGCTGGAATCCGGCACCCGCACGTTGTCGAAGAACAGGCCCGAGGTAACCGACGCGCGCAGGCTCATCTTCTTGTGCACTTCCTGGGCGACGAAGCCCGGCGTGCCTTTTTCCACAATGAAGCCCTGGATGCCTTCCTCGGTCTGCGCCCAGACAATGGCGATATGCGCCAGATTGCCGTTGGTGATCCACATCTTGGCGCCGTTGATGACCCAGTCGCCGCCGTCGCGCTTGGCGTGGGTCTTCATGTTGGCCGGGTCGGAACCGCCGTGCGGTTCGGTCAGGCCGAAGCAGCCGATGACCTTGCCCGCCGCCATCTGCGGCAGCCAGCGCTGGCGCTGCTCTTCGCTGCCGTAGGCGTAGATCGGGTACATGCACAGCGAGGACTGCACCGAGGCGAAGCTGCGGATGCCCGAGTCGCCGCGTTCCAGTTCCTGGCAGATCAGGCCGTAGCTGACCGCGTTCATGCCGGCGCAGCCGTATTCGGTCGGCAGCGAGGAACCGAGCAGGCCCAGTTCGGCCATTTCCGGAATCAGGTCGAGGGGAAACACGCCCTTGTCGAAGCAATCGCCGATGATCGGCAGCACGCGCTCGTCGGTGAAGCGGGCCACGGCGTCCTGCACCATGACTTCCTCTTCGGACAGCATCGAGCGGATATCGTAGAGATCGTAGGGATTGAGCGTGCTGGCGGCCATGGGAGTTCCGGGAGTCGAGGCGGGACAAAAGGTGACTCGGACAGCGCGTAACGCAGCGCCATTTTCGAGCGGCCCGGCATTCTAGCGACGCCTCCGGCAAACTTCACCCGCGCAGGCATTGGCCCCATCGATACGCGCAATAGTGGCGCCTTGTTGGCACCACGCTCCGCGCTTGCCGGCGCCGGCCGTGCCCTGGCCGCGATGCCTGCGTATGATGCCGGCTGCGCCATTCGTGTCGAAAGCAATGCAGGTACCCATACTCACTTACCACGGCGTCAACATCGCCGGCAACGATTACGACGGCAACGACCATGTCGCCTTTGCCGCCGATCTGGAACTGATCCACCAGCTGGGCCTGCGCATCGTGCCGGTGCAATGGGTGATCGACCGCCTGCTCGGCCGCAGCGAGCGCGACCTCAACGGCTGCGTCGCCCTGACCTGCGACGACGGCAGCAATTTCGACTATTACGACCTCGACCACCCGGTCCACGGCCTGCAACAGGGGTTTTTCAGCGCCCTGCTCGACTTCCGCCGCCGCCACGGCCGCGACGCCCAGCCCGACCTGCACCTGACCGCCTTCGTCATCGCCGACCCGGCCGCGCGCGCACGCATGGACACGGCCTGCCTGGTCGGCCGCAACTGGATGCAGCAGGAATGGTGGCGCCCGGCCCAGGCCAGCGGCCTGATCGGCATCGAGAACCACAGCTGGGACCACAACCACCCCTGCCTGGACAGCCCCGGCCCGCACGACCTGGCCCGCGGCGATTTCTTCGCCGTGGCCAACGAAGCCCAGGCGGAATTCGAGATCGAACAGGCACAGCGTTACATCGCCGCACAGATCTCGCCGCAGGTGCCGCGCCTGTTCTGCTATCCGTTTGGACATGTGAACAGTTTCCTCAAGGACGACTGGCTGCCGCGGCGCGGCGAGCAGGTCGGCCTGGATGCGGCCTTCGGCGACGGCGCCGTGCCGGCCAGCCTGCACAGCGAACGCTGGAACGTGCCGCGCTACATCTGCGGCTGGCATTGGAAGACGCCGGATGCGCTGCGGGAGATCCTGGCGGCAACCCTGGGGTAAGCCGCGAGGCATCCCGAACGTCGCGGTTTTTTCGCAAGGACGCACACCGACGGTTTCGCCTTGCCGGGCAATAAAAGCGGCGAGACTTCTCCGGCCTCGGCTTTTATTGCGAGAACACCTCAACGGCCGGCATGCGCCGATGCCCACCCCGACGAATGCGCCATTTGCCGTATTGTCGCCAGCGCTTTTCGCCTCAGAACGCCCCCAGCGCATGCACCTTGGCGACCAGCGCGCGCTTGTGATTGTCATGCAGCGGCTTGTGCCAGTTCACGATCACATGCTCGTGCGGCGTCTGGACAAAGCCCGCGGCAAGCGCCACTTCCAGCGCCCGCTTGTCGCCGCAATGGCCAAAGAACGCGTCGCAGCAATCCGCATATTTGCGAAATGCATATTTCAACAAGTAGAACCACAGCCCACCTGCCGCACGCAGCGCTTCGCGCTGTTCGGGCAGCATCAGGCGCGCCGTGTCGCCGTCGGTGCACGATCCGCCAGAAAGGTATACATCGCCGAACGGCATCATGTGGGAAAAGCCCGCCAGGTGCAGGCTGCCAACCGGTGCGCGGTACAGGCCGACCACATGGCGCGGAATATCCGGCGGCGGATGCCCGAACTTGCGCCGGAACAGGTCGCCGACCAGGAAGTCGGCGTGATCGAGTTCGGTGATGGTAATGAAGCCCTGCAGTTCCGCCGGCAGGATTTCGCGTGGATCGAAGTGTTCACCGCTGCGCATGCGCCATCTCCTTGGTGCAATTCACTGTCAAAACGGCATGAAGCTCTTGGCCTTGGCGATCAGCTCGCGCTGGCGCCGTGGCGAAAGCTCGCGCTGCCAGCACACCAGCAGATACGGCACACCGGTTTCGACAAAGCCGAGCTTGGGCGTGGTCTGCAGCGCGCGCGCATCGCCGCAGCAGGTAAAGATGGCCTCGCAGCGCGGGCCCCAGCGCTCGAAACCGTAGCGCAGTGTGGCCAGCATCAGGCCCCCGTATTCCTGCAACTGTGCGCGCGTGTCGTCAGGCAGGCTGCGCAGCAGGTCGCCGTCGGTAGCGGCGCCACCGGCCAGGAAAATATCGGCGCAGTCGGTGAAGTGCACATAGCTGGCCGGTACGAAACTGCCGTCGTCACGGCGCAGGAAGGCCACGACGTGATGCGGAAAATCCGGCGCCGACGCCTTGTAGTTACGCTGGAACAGCGCCTCGGCGAACGGCGGCCCCTGGTCGACCTCGGTAACGTGGAACTGCGACGCTAGATTCATGGCAAAGCCCGGAAGCACAGCGCGCGATGGTCGCATTGCCGCCGCGCCAGCTCAACCGGCCGGCTCAGCGCGGCGCGCAGGTGTTGTACATGGCCTCGCCCTGGCGCTGCGCGGCAGCGCGGGATACCTCGTCCAGTTCGCGCGCCAGGAAATCGAAATCCTCGCGCAGGCGGGCAGCCAATTCGCCATGCTCGTTCGTCGCGGCTGTCTCGCGCCACAGGGCATCGGCGGCAGCCGCGCGGGAAATAGCGTATGCCTGCGCATTGCCCGCATCAAACAGGATTTCGCTGTTGCCTGCCTGGTAGCGCAAGGCGCCGGGCACGCAATGCGTCATGGCCTCGGCCATGAAACGCCGCGCCAGTTCGCGCCGGCGCAGAATTTCCTCGATCTGCTCGGCCACTGCGTTCGGCTCGGCCACGCCATAGTCACCCATGGCCTGCTGCACATAGTCCAGCTGCGCCGGCCCATAGCCCATTTCGCCGGCACGCTGCAGCCAGTCCAGCGCACTGGGCGCGCCCGCGGGCACGATGGCGCACTCGTCCAGCCGGGCCTGCTGCTGCGCGACATAGTCGGCGCGTATCTTGCGGTAGCCCTCATCCGCATTCAGCGGCAACTCGCGCCCCTGCTCCAGTTCGATCGACAACTGCAATGCCTGCCGGCGCTCCGCGGTACAAAAATACAAACGTGAAGCCAGCTCGTGCATCGCCTCGACATTGCCGGACTGCGCCAACTTCACCAGCTCTGCATAGACCTGTGTCAGCGGCGCGTGCCGCGTGCGTAACGCAGCCGGCAGACTCGACGGCAACAGTGGCGGGGGCTGACTGAGCGCAACAGGCACCGGCGGCGCTGCCGCCACGGCAGGCGGCGCAACAACGGCAGGCGTCGGCGCTATCGCAACGGGCGGCGCTGTCTGCCCGGCGCGCCAACGCCACATTACCAGCGCGGCCAGCACAACGACGGCCAACAGCAACGCGTAGTGGCGCGGCTTCATCGTCCAGCTCCTTGGCTGCAGCAACGCTGCCACAAGGCCAGGCCTTGCTGCCGCGCCTGTTCGCGCTGTGCCGCATCCAGCGGCTGGGCCAGCGCATCGAGATACAGCTCGCGCTGCCGCGCCGGCCACTGCCTGCCCTGCGCGGTGAGACTGTAGGCGTAAGCGTCGGTATAGGCGGCCGGCGAATTGCGCGGCAGCACGCCGCCCTCCGATTGAATCTCCGCCCGCAGCTGCAAAGCATCGGCATTGCCTGCCGCAATCGCCTGGGCCAGATACGTCACGGCGCGGCGCTTGCGCTGCAGCACCTCATCGGCATGGACCAGCATCGCCTTGCCGTCGTCGAAATCCTGATAAGTGAACCGCACGTAGTCGAGCATGGCCTCGATACGCCCCGCATCGGCGGCCTGCTGCAGCCAGGCGATGGCAGCAGGCTGGTCATCGAACGTCACCGCACCCGCCAGTCCGTGGCAGCGGCTTTCCAGTTCGCGCTGCGTATCCTGCAGCACCAGCACCAGCAGCTCGGGCGAAATCGGCCTGCCGCCGAGCACCGGCACTTCCACGCCGGTAGCCAGGCCATTGACGACCAAGTCTTCGATCTCCTCGACCGTGCCGCCGTGGTAATTCACACAGGTGGCCAGCACGCCGCCCAGCTCTGCCGCGGCGATGGCATCGCCAGCGCGGGCACTGCGTTCCAGCTCGCTGCGCCGCTGCGCGAAAGCCACGGCGGTGGCAGTGGCCTCGGCGGGCACAGCAGCACGCGTCCTGGATGCCGGCGCCTTGGCCTCAGTAGCCGCTACTGCCGGCGGCCTGACCGCCGGCAAGGTGAACGCCGGTACCGGCTTTGCCAGCGCCTGCGCGGGCGGCGCAGGCCGGTCGGCAGCAAACCAGGCGAGCGCCAGCAGTGCCGCCACGACCAGCAGCAGCCACAGCAGATGCCCACGCCAGCCGCCGCCGCGCTTCAGCGCCGCACCTCGTTGGACACACCGTGCGGCACATGGCCGGTGGCGACATGGCGCCGCGCCGATTCCACGTTCTTGCGCGAATCGTCGAAGAAAATATCCGCGCCGAACGCTTCGAGGAACGGCCCCTTGTCGCGCCCGCCGAGAAACAGCGCCTCGTCGATACGCACGCCCCAGGCGCGCAAGGTAAGAATCACGCGCTTATGTGCCGGCGCCGAACGCGCCGTGACCAGCGCCGTGCGAATCGGCGAATTCTCCAGCGGAAACGCACTCTGGATGCGATGCAAGGCATCGAGGAAACCACGGAACGGACCACCCGGCAGCGGCAGCGCCGCGTTCTCGCTTTCGTGCCGGTGAAACGCATCCAGCCCTTGTTCCTGCGACACGCGCTCGGACTCGTCGCCGAACAGCACCGCGTCGCCATCGAAAGCGATGCGCAACTGTTCCGACGCCTGGCTCGGCGCCTTGGACGGCAATATCGTCGCCGCCGCCACGCCGGCCGCCAGCGCATGCGCGACATCTTCCGGATGCGCCGACAGGAACACGTCCGCCGCAAACGGCTGCACATAGGCATGCGTCGGCGCACCGTTAGTGAAGGCCGCGCGCTCGATGGCCAGGCCGTAATGCTCGATCGCATTGAAGATGCGCAGGCCGGTATCGGCCGAATTGCGCGACAGCAGAATCACCTCGACCCGCGGCGCACTGCCACCCGCCTCGTTCAGTCGCAGCAGCTTCTGCACCAGCGGAAACGCGATACCCGGCGGCAGCAGCTCGTCTTCGTGCTGCATCTGGTACCGGCGGTAGGCATCCAGCCCTTCGCGTTCGAACAGGGCATGGCTGTCGCTGAGGTCGAACAGCGCGCGTGAAGAGATGGCGACGACGAGGCGGTCGTCGGTGGTATCGGTTGCGACGATGTCGGAGGGGGTGTTCATGCCCCGGAGTGTAACGGGTTGCCCCGACAGCCGAGAGGCTGCCGGGAGGGCTGATATCTAGAGCCGGACGCCCACGAGGGAGCGTCCGACCGTTCCCTTCAACGCTGCATCAACGCGTCGACGCCAGTGGCTTCTGGAAATCCAGCACCTGCCGCAGCGCAAGCGCGCCGTGTGCGGGAATCGTCATCTGTTTACGCGGCGCCAGTGTCGTCGCGCTACTCAGCACCATTGCCGGGAAAACTCGCCGCCCTCCGATTAGCCCGACTTAAGAATTTCCGACCCTCGCAGCTGCAGCCGAGCTACGACAGTCCGGAGTGCAGAAGACGGCTCTTCCGCGAGGTCAACATAGATGACTACAAGTTTTTCCAGGCTCTCCGTGTAGATCATAAAGAGCACGCAGCCAAACCCTTCCAGCTCAGCCGCCGCCCACTCGTACGGCCCAAGATCATCGCGATCGGACCGAAATTTCAGACCGAAGCGCTCCTCGACCTCATCCACACTTAGCGACAGCTCACACAGACCTCGAAACATCCCGCTTGGCCAGTAGGGCATGTCGACCTGAGTCAGTTTCATAGCTCACAAACAACCGTTGCCAGAACGCAAGGAATTTGCGCCAATCTTCTTCGTTGGATGCAACCAGTTATTGATTTTCATACTGTCTGTGGGCATTCGAAAAAAATGGACCGTAGAGCGAACCGGACATGGCGTTGGCTGTGACCGACCAGCGCACGCGAGGAAATCGCGACAAAGAGGCGGTCATCGAGGGTGTAGTTTTCAACCGCTTTGGCAGGAACGTTCATAGAGGACCCGTTTGGCCTGGCCTGGCGGTGCACGAATGCAGCGGCGCCAAGAAAAAAGGGGCCGCTTCGCCCCTTTTTTCACATCGCTTCATTCGATGCAACAACGATGACTACGGTTCGATATCGTCAGCGAAAATCTTCTCCGCCTTGTTCACCGCCGCCAACACATCGATCTGGCCATACCCCTGCACCGGATTGGGAAAAGTGGTCGCCGGAATACCGCCGCAAACCTGGGTGCTCGACGTCAGAGGCACCGCCGTGGAACGGAGCAATGCGGCCACGGCAGCCGGATTGCCGCGCAGCCCCGGATTGGCCTGCATCACCAGCGCTACAGCGCCGGCCACGTGCGGCGTTGCCATGCTGGTGCCGCTGAGGCTGGTGTAGGCCGTGTCGCTGCTGCGCGTGATCGACCGCACGCTGGAGCCGGGGGCGATCACGTCGGGCTTGACCTGGTTAGCACCAGTAACCGGGCCGCGGCCGGAGAAGCCGGACATGGCATCGCTCTGCGTGGTCGAGCCGATGGTGAAGACATTGTCGTAGGTGCCGGGTGCATCACCGATGGTGCCGCAGGCGGAACCGTCGTTGCCGGCGGCCGCGACAAACATGATGCCGCCGCTGATCAGGTTCTCGATCGCCTCGCGCGCTTCCTGGCCGGTGGTGCAGCCCTCGCTGTCGGGACAGCCCCAGGAATTGCCGATCACATCGGGCGCCAGGTCAGGATTCGGGTTCGCACCCGTCAGGTCGGTCGGTGCCAGCAGCCACTGCGCGCATTCGTTGTAGGTGGCCGGCGTGCCGGCACCGGCATTCATGTTGCGGCAACCCACCCACTTCGCGCCGGGCGCGACGCCCACCTGATTGGTGACGCCGTCGTCGCCGAGCATGGTGCCGACGGTGTGCGAGCCATGGCCATTGTCGTCGCAGGGCTGCGGCGAATCGGCCGGACAACTGCTGTTGACCGCGTGGATGGCGTCATGCCAGTTGTAGTTGTGATTGGCGACGGCGCCGTCCCAGCCGCGGTATTTGGCCTTGATCGCGTTGTGGGTCCAGCGGATGCCGGTGTCCTGGCCGGCGACGACGATGCCCGCGCCGGTGATGCCCAGCGCCCACACCTGCGGCGCCTTGATCTTGTTCACGCCCCACTCGATCGCGTTGGGCGCTTGCGGCTGCGGTTGCAGCGCTTCGCTCTGCTGCGGCATGCGCAACTGGATCGGCGCGTTGCTGGCGATGCGGGCGATATCGCTGCGCGCGGCCAGCTCGTTCACCTGCGCGGCCGTCAGGCGCGCCTGGATGGTGTTGACGATCCAGTACGGCCGGTAGGCCACGCCTTCCGCATCGAGCCAACGGCGCAGGTCGGCCTGCGACACGTCCGCCGTGGTACGCAGCAGATCGACCAGGGCACGGCGGCGCTCCAGATAGTTTCCGTCGGTGCGCAGCAAATCCTTGGATGCTTTCGCCTGCAGCACGATCAGCGTATCGACGCTGCCGCTGCGCGCGGCTTCGGCGGTGACAGCGCTATCGATCTGAGCGGCCTGGATGACAGACGCGGAACACGCGGCCGCCAGGGCGAACGCGATATGGCAGGACAAGGAACGCAATGGACGATTGGCAAGATGCATCGGTAACTCCCCAAAAAGTAGTCGGACGCCCGCGCGTCGAAACGAACTTCCGACTCCCCTGTCAGAGATCCTCGTCCACGGCCACCAAGCCGTCAGCGCAACGCGCAGGAACGGCAACAATGCCACCGTGGGCGAGCGTATGGAAGCTGAGCCGCCGAATGGGGCGGCGCCTTTGCAGGCGTGGCACAGCTGCGTCGATGGCGCGGCACTGCGCCTGCAGGACGTTTTCCGCAGCGGCCCGGTTTCCGCCGGAAGACTCCGCCTGTCAGCCCTGCAGCGGCCACGAAAAAGGGACCTCGCGGTCCCTTTTTCGTGGCCTGGCAATGCGCACTACGCCGAGACTTACAGCTCCATATCGTCGGCGAAGATCTTCTCGGTCTTGTTGAACGCGGCCAGCACGTCGATCTGGCCAGTGCCCTGCACCGGATTGGGAAAGGTCGTCGACGGAATACCGCCGCAGCTCTGCGTGGTAGTCGTCAGCGGCACGGCAGTGGAACGCAGCAGCTCGGCCACGGCGGCCGGATTGCCGCGCAGGCTGGGATTGGCCTGCATCAGCAGCGCAACGGCGCCGACCACATGCGGCGACGCCATGCTGGTACCGGTCTTGTTGCCGTAGCTGGTATCGCTGCCGATGGTGACCGAACGCACCGTGACGGCCGGTGCGATCACGTCGGGCTTGTTGTTGGCGCCGGTGCCGCCGCCGACCGGAACAGGGCCGCGGCTGGACGAAGCGTACATGGTGTCGTTGGACGCCGAGCCGCCGATGGTGAAGACCTGGTCCAGCGTGCCCGGCGGGCTGCCGATCGTGCTGCAGCCGCCGCCGTCGTTACCCGCCGAGGCCACGAACATGATGCCGCCGCTGACCAGGTTCTCGATCGCCTCGCGCACTTCCTGGCCGGTGGTGCAGCCCTCTTCCACCACGCAGCCCCAGGAGTTGTTGATCACGTCCGGAGCCAGGTCGGGATTCGGGTTCAGGCCGGCCAGGTCGGTCGGCGCCAGCAGCCACTGCGCGCATTCGTTGTACGTTGCCGGCGTACCGGCACCGGCATTCATGTTGCGGCAGCCGATCCATTTCGCGCCGGGCGCCACGCCGACCTGGTTGGTCGTGCCGTCATCGCCGACGACCGTGCCGACGGTATGCGAGCCGTGCGAATTGTCATCGCAGGGCTGCGGCGAATCGGCCGGACAGCTGGCATTGGCCGCGTGGATGGCGTCATGCCAGTTGTAATTGTGGTTGGCGGCAACCCCGTCCCAGCCGCGGTACTTGCCCTTGATGGCGGCGTGGGTCCAGCGGATGCCGGTGTCCTGGCCCGCAATGACAACACCCGCACCGGTGATGCCCAGCGCCCACACCTGCGGCGCCTTGATCTTGTTCACGCCCCACTCGATCGCGAACGGTGCCAACGGCTGTGGCTGCAGCGCTTCGGTGTGTTCCGGCAGGCGCATCTGCACCGGTGCATTGCTGGCGATGCGGGCGATATCGCTGCGGGCCGACAAAGCCTGCAGCTGCGCCGGGGTCAGGCGCGCCTGGATGGTGTTGACGATCCAGTACGGCCGGTAGGCCACGCCTTCCTCGTCCAGCCAGCGGCGCAGATCGGCCTGCGACACCTCGGCCGTGGTGCGCAGCAGATCGACCAGCGCGCGGCGGCGTTCGAGGTAATTGCCGTCGCTGCGCAGCATCTCCTTCGAGGCCTTGGTCTGCAGCACGATCAGCGTATCGACGCTGCCACTGCGCGCGGCTTCGGCCGTCACGGCGCTGTCGACCTGGGCGGCCTGGATGGCGGAAGCGGAACACGCCATCGCCAGGGCGAGCGCGATCTGGCAGGGCAAGGTACGGAGTGGACGATTGGCAACACGCATGACTAACTCCCCAAATAAGTGATCAGACACCGGCGCATCGAAACGAAGCCCTGACTCCCCTGTCGGGGACTTCATCCACGGCTATCCGGCCGTCGGCGCTATACGCAGGAACGGCAACAATGCCAGCCCTGCAGGGCGGATGGAAGCTAAGCCGGCGAACGGATGCCCACATGCGTACAAACGATGAGAAACACCCAATGCCGCCGCGTCAGACGCGCGGTAGCCGTTTAGGCAGCGGCGAAACGCCGGTCTGCACCCATTCGATTTCGTCGTCGTCGAGATCCAGAGCCGCCTTCAGCACTTCAACGGCGTGGGCCAACGGATGCCCACCGTCGACGTAGATCGTCAGCCAGGGGCTTTCCAGCTGCGGCAGGTGCTCGAAGCAGAGCGAACCGAAGCCCTCTATGTACGCCGGGGCCTGCTCACAGGGATGATCGCCCGGTCCGGGATTGTCGAACAATACGAACACCAGGCCATAGCGCCGCTCCATCTGGTTCATACAGCGGCGTATCTGCATCAGCGGCCAGTCGTAGCCGGGAAAGTCGCAGGACTTCGCCGGCTGCAGCGTCCATGCCGGCCGAGAAAAGAATCTGTCCAAAATTCAAATTTCACGCGACTCAACCAGTATCCGGCCTTCGAGGTTGTGCTGGGGATCGACCATCGACGAAGGGGCGGCGCGCATGACGAACTCCTCAACGAATGACCAGACACCGGCGCATCGAAACGAAGCTCTGCCTCCCCTGTCGGAGACTTCGTCCATGACTACCCCGCCGTCGGCGCACTACGCAGCAAGGGCGACAATGCCAGCACGTAGAAACATAGGGAATAGCACTAATGCGCGGAAGACACGCAGGTCAGGTACAAGCCTGGCCTATCACCCAACGAGTGCGACCGCTGGGCAGCCCCTCTTCGCGACGGGCAAGCTGCCTCAGCGTGCGGACACCCCGCGCGCAATCTGCATCAGCTGTGCCGCGTCGCGCGACAGGATGGCGATGGCCTCGGCAAACGGCGCATGCGTGCGTGCGCCATGCGGCTCGATCTGCGCAGTGACCAGCGCATCGCTCATCGCGGTGGCGGCGTTGAGGCGGACCATCGCTTCGTCGAGCAGCGCGTTGCGCTGTTGCGGATTGTCGAGGGCGAGCGCGAACAGGACGGGCTGCGTTTCGCTGTTGTCGCCGGCGAGGGGGTAGAAGGATTGGTGGCTCATGGTGCGCTCCTGCCGCTGGCGAGAGGTTTTGAACCAGCCAGAGGTCTTCTGGCGAGGGACTTACGCCATGCATCGCGCTGCTGCAATTCGCCATCTGCCACGTTACGAACTGCTTCTAGCCCACTCTGAAAATTCACGACGACGAGATCGTCCGCCCCGCCCACGAAATCCGCAAAGACCGGCACGGCGGGTCAAGACCCGCCCTACAGACTCAATCGCTCAAGCCGATACGCCATCTCTTCCGCCACTTCCTTATCCTCCGAACGCGTAAATTCCCGGATCAGCGCAATGGATTCCGGCGTGTTGATAGCCGCCAACGCGTGGCTGAACCATTTGGCGATGACACCCGACTCCGAGAACGTGTAGTCGAACGGCTCAAAACCCCGCTCCAACACCTGGCGGATGAACGGAACACTGGAAGGGCTACCGAGCTGCTGTATCTCCCATGCCACTTTCTGGTGGAGCTCATGGCCCGTCATCAGAAGCAGCTGATTGAGGACGTCGACCCTGACCGATTCAGGCTCCACCGTCTGAACCGATTCCAGCACCTGCTCGGCGGCTTCCCGATCCAGGCAAGCAACAGCGGCAGCCATTTCCCCCAGCAGCTTCTGTAGCGCCGCGTCATGGGATGAATTCATGCGTTCGCTTCCTCTGTTATCCAACAGCTGGTACTGAACCCGTTCGTCGCCCGACCAACCTTCAAGGCCCCGTGGCACCACGCCTCGCCCGCTACTTCACGATAAGCCGCGCAATCCCCATCAACTGTGCCGCGTCGCGCGAAAGAACGGCAATGGCCTCCGCAAACGGCGCATGCGTGTGCGCAACGCGGGGCTCAATGTGCATCGTGAACCGCCCCGGCTTCCCCGGAGACTCCATCTCTTGAGAGGATGGAGCAATGAGCAAGTCAGCAAATTTTCCGAAGGAAGTGCGCGAGCGTGC
>NZ_SNZH01000006.1 GCF_004363655.1 Tahibacter aquaticus | reverse complement strand
CAGAAGCTGAGGCGGCCTACTACCAGCAAATCCGTGAGCTCGCCATGGCGGCGTGACTCACACCAACGAGTCTCCGGGGTTCCCGGGGCGGTTCAGAGCGTCATTTTTGGTCTCCGTTGAAGCAAATTTGCTCTCCGGAGCATGGCAATTGCACTCCGTAGGGCGCCAGCCTCTCTCGGTAAGGTGATTTGTACTATCCGCTGACTAATTTCTGCTCAATGGAGAGGAAAGTTCGAGCAATGTGCATGACGGGCGCGCCAGCGTGGGCAATGGTCAGTGGCGCAGCGCCCATAGAGAAAGCCTTGGCGTACGGGGCTTTCTGGTGGTTTTGGCTTGTGGTTATCGGCGGGCACGAACTGAAATCCCCGATATCGGGGATGAATCAGGACGTGGAGGCTCTCGCCCAGCGGTTTCTGCACAGGTCCGCAGTCACCCAAGCCTGACTTTTCCTCTCCGCAACGTCTTGCCAACACTCTGCAAGGCAAAAATCAGGCTCCGAAGGGCAACGTTCCTGCTCCGTTAGGCAAATTTTGCGCTCCAGAGCATGCCAGTCACCCTCCGGAGCGCCATTTTGGGTCTCCGTTGAGCACAATTTGCTCTCCGTAGCGTCGCAATTGCGCTCCGTAGGGGGCCAGCTCCTCTCCGTAGAGTGATTTTTGCCTTCCGCTGACGAATTTTTGCTCAACGGAGAGGAAAAATCGGGCAATTCGCACGGCGATGCAAGCCTCGTTGCCTCCAGCCCGGCCGCCGACACAAAGGCTGGATCGCCATCGATGGCACGGTTTTCAAGCAACCGGCCAACGAGCGCGCCGTCGCTGCGTCTGCGGTTAGGTGCGCATCTCTGCGCCGATGTCCTCAAGCAGGTTGGCGATCACGCCCAGGCGAACCGCAGCGGCTACGGCGATATCTCTGTCGATGAGTGTGGGTTCGAGCGCGTTGCCGCGGTTCTCGATCATCTGGTCGTCGATGGTGATGCCGACATGTACCCCGAGCGCATCGCCATCGACATCGAGCAGCGCCGAACCCGAATGACCCTGGAGCGCACTACGACGACGGTCGTTCGGAAGAGGTCTATATTTATTGCCTCAGCGAGGCGAATCCGCAGCCCTGAGAGCATCCGACAAAACGCCTGGCCGGATTTCTGAAGGCGCAAGCGACTCACGCCGCGATGCGTCCGCCACTCTTCGGCAACACGCGACACCACCAGCGCGCGCACTGCCCTGCTGCCGCCTTCGCCGGCTGCAGTTCGGCCTTTTCTTTCTCGCTCAGCGCCCGGTGCCCGAAGCTGACCACGCGCGTGAACGCGTTTCAGCATCCTCGAGGCATGCACGGCCACCTCACAGCAGCCGCACACGCCCGCTCACACACGCTCATTCGCAACAGCAAACCTCACCGGCAATACTGTGCGTACTCGTAGTAACCGCGGTTCCAGTCGCCATCCGAATAGCTGGCATCGCCATTGGGATCGCAGTAGCCACCGGACTGGGTCATGGGGCAGCCGCTGGTGCGCGCCGGATGCTGGCAGTAGTTGTCCGTGCGGTTGCAGGGGCAGCCGGGATAGGGATTGGTAGTGCCTACGCTGATATTCCATGCCTCCGTGGTTCCAAACCATTCCACGCCATCGCGCACCATGCGTGCACCGAGCGTCGCCGTTCCTGATGATGGCGCGGTGACATTGAAAGTGAAGGTATGGCTGGCACCGGGTGCAATCGACACGTTGCTGCAAAGATAGGCGCGCGCATTGGTGGGGTTCACGTTGTAGCCGCCGCAACTCCACCCGCTCCAGTTCATGGTGTTCGACGAGGTCGAGCCCAGGCGATAGTTGTTCGCGGCGGTCCAGGTGGTGCCGCCGGTGTTGGTGACGCGTACCGAAACCTGGCGTGTTTCATTGGGCGCCATGCTTGTCGGCACCGACGATGCGCTGCGTACGATGGTCGCGTTGTTGCCGCCCCCACCGGTCCAGTTCAGTGCAGCGACCGCGCCTCCGGTGTTCTCGTAGTAGTCCATGCGGATCGTATGTGCACCAGCATTCACCCAGTGCTGGGCGTTGAATGTCGTAGCCCCCTGGTCGCGCCATTGGTCGATGATGGCAACCCCGTCTACCCATACACGTACACCGTCGTCGGCCGTGGCCGAGAACATGTAGTTGCCGGATGCCGCAAACGATGCGGTGCGCTCGAAGCGGATGGCGTAGTTGTCATCGCCGGTGCAGCTGCTTGCGCGCCCGTTGCCCCAGTTGAAATTGAAACCGCCGGCGCCGACGGCGTCATGGCGTATTTCGACCGGATTGCCGCTGAACTGGCGGTTGTTCCAGATCTGCAGGCGCCAGCGGTCGGTGGGAAGCCCCAGCGCTGCGCTGCTGCAGCCGGCCGGCCCGCAGTTTGCCGGATTGCGGAACTCTGTCTTGATGTCGGCCAGGGCCTGGGGAATGTTGCGCAGTGCGAAGCCCGGAAATCCGCCGCGGACGGCGTCGGTGAACCAGCACAGGGCCTTGACCTCGGGCAGCACACCGCGCGACGCGTTGTAGTTGCGGATTTCCTCGTACGCCTTGTTGATCCAGCCGGCCTGATAGTTCTGCTGCGGCACGGGGTCGGTGCCGCCGGTATACGTGTTGAATTCGGTGATGTAGACCGGCTTGCGCTTGGCGGCGGGAATCGCAGCAATCACGTTACGGTAGTAGCGGAAAGCGCTGTCGAACGACCAGGCCGGGATCGCATTGCAGGCTTGGCGCGGATCGACGCAGGAACCGCGAATACCGCCGGTGTGGATGGCGAATCCGTCCGAGGCGGTCAGTGCATTCGCCATGGTGGTCATCCAGGCCGGGTCGGTGAACGGCGAATTGAACGTCGCCAGCAGCTGCACACCGACAGGCTTGCTCGCCCACAGGGCGTTGAAGGCGTCCGCATATTGCTGCGCGTTGATGGGCTGCACGTCGTAGTCGAGGTTGGGCTCGTTGCCGACGATAAACAGCGGCGATATGCCGCCGAGCTTGCTCGTGCACTGGAAAAAATCGGCCTTCCATTGGATGTACTCGGCCGCGTTCACCGGCACCGCCACCTGCCGGCCGTTGGACTGCTTGTAGTCGACACGGAAGATGACCTGCATGCCCTGGTTCCTGGCGGCATTGGCCAGATTGCTGATGCTGCTGACGTCACCGCGGCAGATCGAGACGGCCGGTACGAGTTCGACCGACCAGCCGCGCTCGCCGGCGGGCTCGGCCGGGTTGACCATGCTGGTGTCACCGGAAAAGTCGTGGACGCCGACGAGGCAGGTGTTTGCACTGACGATTGCCGGTAACACGCACAGTGCCGCAGTCAACACGCCGGCACACAGGCGGCGCTGTTTCACGGGGATAGGGCTCATTTCGAAGTATCCGTAGGCTTGAGTGAGATCCGCTCCGGAAAATGCCCTGCCCTCAAGGAGATGCGTCTGGCCGGCATCCGGCATGGCTGCGCCATTGCCGCACGCCATGCCGTGCAGTCCTGGGGTTGAGTGTGGGCGGCCGCCAGCGTCCCTGGGCGCGAGCGGTGTCCGGGGTTTGTGCACCCACTGGCCGGGTGCGCTACCTGTGGCAGCGCACCCCGGCTGTCGGCGCGTCCGCAGATTACGCGGCGATCGTTGCAGAAAAGTAGAACTACGCAGCTATTGCGACAACGATGTAATGTGTATTGGTTAAAATGACATCATTGAAGGCAACAGGCCATTATCTGAACGGCTACGGCCAGAGCGTAGCGAGGATGCCCATGGCCCTGCCGAGCCGGCGACCTGCTGCGCAGCAGCATCGCCAGGCGTCACTTTTTCGAAGCCAGCGCGCCTTTGCCCTGTTCAATGCGTATTCGAATGCCTGCCGGCGCGGATGCACAGGGCTCCAGCAGGCTGAGGAGTGCCTTCATTGCATTGCGACTGTCGCTGACTACTCCGCATGATCCGCCGTCTCCGCCACCCGGCGTGCCGTCCGATGCCTGGCTGCGCGCCAATGAACTGTTCGGCGATGTGATCACGCTGCCGCAGGATGAACGTGCCGCGTGCTCGACCTGCATTGTGGCGACGACGTAGCGGCCGCAACCGAGCCCGGAAAAAACAGTACATCAACACGCAAATTATAAAAAACAACGATGCCAATCTTTTGATCGGCACTATGCCGGCAGCTGCCCTGACACAAAAACAGCTGCATCAGGGCGCGTCCTTCGCAGAAGGACAAACGAAAGTGAGAAAAAAATCGTGTCCGATTTGGATCGGACCGCCCCCAGCGCGCCGATCATCCATACGCGATTGAAGTTTGAAATTTTTTCCGCTTCCATCCGCTATTGGTACGTTCCGCGCGGATCTTCCAGGGCGAACCCGTGACGCAGTCGATAGCCTTCCGGCTTGTTTCTCCAGGGAAGGCGTGAAATGCAAGGTACCTACGATTTCTGGCTTGTTGCCCTGTCCTATCTGATTGCCTCGCTGGCTGGCTTTGTCGCACTGGAGTTCGCAACACGACTGCGCGCACGTGACCGCCAGCGCCAGCCCTGGCTGGTCGGCGGGGCCGTGTCGATGGGAACCGGAATCTGGTCCATGCATTTCGTCGGCATGATCGCCTTCTCGTTGCCGGTACCGATCAGCTACGACATCGGCATCACGTTTCTGTCGTGGGTTGCGGCCGTGGCCGTGTCCGCGATCGCGCTGTACATCGTCGGCTACGGCCGGCTCACGGCACTGACGCTGGTTGCAGGCGCGCTGGTCATGGGCTTCGGCGTCTGCCTGATGCACTACGGCGGCATGTTCGCGATGCGTATGACGCCCGGCATCAGCTACCAGCCTGGCCTGTTTGCCGCATCTGTCGTGATCGCCGTGGTTGCGTCGGGCGCGGCGCTGCTGATCATCGCCTACCTCAAGGAAGTCGCTACCTGGAAAGACGTTGCATTGCGCATCGGTGCGGCCATGATCATGGGCCTCGCCGTCGTCGGCATGCACTACACCGGCATGGCGGCTGCCGTATTCGAGGACGGAGCACGCTGCTATGCCGGTAACGACCTTCCCGCCGCCATGCTGTCCTGGCCCACCACGGTCAGTGCGCTGCTCATTCTTGGTTTCGGCATCTGGTTCGCCCTGGGTGATGCGCGCCACCTCGCCGCACGGCGCGTAGCCGCACAGGAGATGGAATCGCGCGTGCGCCAGATGGCCTTCACCGACAAAGACACCGGCCTGCCCAATCGCGCGCAGCTGTCGCAGATCATTACCGACCGGCTGCGGCAACGCGATACGGAAGGTTTCGCCCTGGTGACCTTCCGGCTCGAAGCGCACGACGGCGCCTTGCCGACGAGCGAAGCCATGTCGCTGCTCTGCGATCGCATCCTGGCCGCCCTGCCGCGCGCCATCATCGCCAGGACACAGACCGAGCATCTGGTCGCGCTGATCGATGGACGCATGGACCATGTCGGCGCGCGCTGCATTCCGTTGATCGAAAGCCTGCGTCACGATGCGGCGCTGAAGGCACGATTCAAACTGATCGTAGGCAGTGCGCACTCGCCCAGCGACGGCGAGAACGCGCAGTGGCTGCTGCTGCGCGCCGCACCCAAGGCATCTTCCGCGGGCTTGTTCGACAATCGGGGAATTCGGCAAACGGCCAATAGCGTCGTTTAGGACTCCGGACACTTTGGTTTCTTCCCTCCGCCGTGTCGGCACCGGCAGGTGCCGTCGGGAAGGTCGCGCAAACGACGTCCGGCGCCCTGGCGAATCTTGCCCAGGGCGCGGCTGCGACGGTCTTGGCCCGTCGTGAAGAGAGATCAGGCTTTCGCGGCGTGCTCGTACTCGTGCGAACGCAGATCCGGCCCACGCCATCGGCGCGCCCAGAACGGCAGCTGCGCGTAGCGTATCGGCGCAGCGTAGGTGCCGCGCAAACGCTGGCGATAATGCGCATGGACGGTCGTCATCTCGGCAATGAACGCGTTACGTGCGGCTGGCGCATCGGCATTCTGAATCGCCGTGGCCGCGCATTCGGCGGAAGCGAGCGCATGGAAGATGCCTTGCGAAGCGACAGGGTCGAAGGAAAGCCCGGCATCGCCGATGACGAAGAATCCGGGGGCGGTCAGCGCCAGAGCGGCCCAATCGAGTCCGGCACTGGCGGCCGGCCGGGCATGTACGGTTTCGTCTGCGCGAAGCGGCAGCACAGCGGCAAGCAGTGCATGGCGCCTTGCCTTTTCCAGCAGGCAGGGCAGCGTCTTGAGCCGGCGCAGTTCCGCATCGTCGGCATCGAGATGGAAGGCCAGCACGCGCTGCCCCGAGGGCACGCGCACGCTGTACCACCAGCCGTTGCTGTCGGCGCAGATGCGCGTGCACTGGTCGGTGTCGGCCATGTCGGCGGGAAGGTAGGCGTGCAGGCAGATCAGTTCGTCTTCGATGCGTCGCGCAAGGCCGAGCTGGCGCACCACGGCGGCCGTGCGGCCCGTCGCGTCGACAAGCACGGGCGCGCGATGGCTCTCGCCCGAGGCATCGCAGTCGATCTGCCAGTGGCCGCCGTCCCGCGTCGCGCGCAGCACGCCGCAGTCGCCGATCAGTACAGCCCCGGCGTCAACGGCGCTTGCGCGCATATCGGCATCGAAACGCGTGCGGTCCAGGTGCCAGCCGGCGCCGTGGGGATCGCGCAGATGATCGAACCAGCGCGGTTCGTTGCTATCCCACAGCGATACGGTCGCACCGCGTTGCGCATGTCCTGCCGCGAGAAAACGCTCGAACGCGCCGCAGCGCTGCAGCAACAAGCGCGCGGCGCCCGGCAGCGACTCGCCGATGCGGGGCAGGCCCGAGGCCTGCAGCGGCGCGCGGTCGAGCAGCAACACCCGGCGCTGCGGGCTCAGGCGGCAGGCCAGCGCCGCACCCGCAGGCCCGGCGCCGACAACGATCGCGTCCCAACGGCTATCGGCCATGCGGCTCAGGCGCTGGTGGTCGGCGTTCCTATGCGCGCAAGCTGGCGCATGCGGGCATCGGTGGAGATGCGTTCTGCCTCGCTCATATCCTGGCCGCCCTGGTCTTCGACCTGCATCAGCGGCGGGAAATCGGCGTCGTCTGCAATGCCGGGCCGCACTTCGACGATGCCCTGCCGATCGAAATGCTCGACCATGTTGACCAGCTGGTTCTCGTAGCCGACGCCGAGTGTGCGGTCCCAGTCCGAGCGCTTGTTGAAGGCGGCCAGGCGTTCTTCGCGCGACAATGCGAGATCCATCACTTTTGCGTAATTTTCCACATCCAGCACCTGGTTTGGCACACGCGCAGGCCAGAACGTAGGCAGGTAGGGATCGTAGTTGGGCTGATAACCGGAACGGCAGCTGGCGGTGTCGGTCTGCCAGGGAATCGCCATCCAGCGCGTGATCGAACCGGCAAACTGGGCGTAGAGCGGGCCGTCGTAGGAGTTCGCTTCGGCCGGCGTCAGCGTGCTGCCGTAGTCAGGCTCGGGGTTGTCCGGGGCGCGGTGGCGCCAGCGATACGGTTCGAGATACATGCTGGCGTGGCGCACCGGCCAGGTCATTTCGCAGCCAGGATGGAAAGCGTCGGCGAGGCAGAATTCCAGCGCGGCGCGGTCGAGCATCGCCGGCTGCGCAGCCGGCGCTACCTCGTCGATGCAGCGTGGCGGCCGGGCGGCGGGATCGTAGTCGGCAATGAATTCGCCGTTGGCCCAACGGTCGAGCAGGGCGAGCTGCGTCGTGGTCAATGCCGTCATGGCGCGTGGTATCGGCGGCATGGGCACGTCCATCGCATCGCCATAGACCCAGGGCCAGGGCTTCAGCGAGATGTCCTGGTCCAGCGGATTGCGGAATGCGTTCGCCACGGTGCGCCGCAATTCCTTGTAGGTATCGCCGGGCTGCGCCAGCTTGTGCAGATAGGCCGGATCGAGGAAATGCTGCGGCATGCCGTAGCCGAAGCCGGCAGCAAAACCGGCATTCATCCATTGCAGGTCGCACAGCGCGGTGAAGATGGGCAGCAGGTCGTGCTGGAACGACGGCCGGACCGGTGCCGGCAGCTGGCCGGCCTGGATCGCCATGTCGGTCATCAGCGCGTACATGGTGCGCACGGATTTCTGCTGCGGGCCGTAGTTCGGCGGCGCGACCACGACCCAGGCCGGCGCGACGTCGAGTTCGTCGCCGTCGAGCCTGACCCGCGCCGTCACCGGACCGTCGCTGGTGTCGTCGTACCAGCCGTCGTTGTTGGCGAAGGTGACGGGCGGCTGGTTGTCGATCGAGGCCGACTTGCCGTAGCCACCGAATACGAGCAGGCGGCCCTGTGCATCGGTGCGCAGTTCGCCCAGCTCGACGGCGATGCCGAGGAAACGGCCGTCGTCGAAATGGTATTGCGCGCCTTGCGCCGCCGGACTGTCGATGCGCCGCGGCGTGGGCGTAATGGACAGCCTGCTGCGTGCCGGCCCCTGCACAGTGGCATTGCGGCGCGTCGACGGCGTGGCGGTCAAGGCTTCGGGAATGTCCAGCGCTAGCTCGAAGTTGTACCAGGCGGCCTTGTGGTTGGCCAGCTCGACGGTCCATTCGATCTCGACACCCTCGCCCATGTGCAGCTCGCGCACCACGCGGCCGGCGGCGTTGTAGCCGTAGATGCGGAACTGGGCCACTTCGCGCTTCAGCGCACCGCTGGCGTCGCGATAGCTGCCCGGTGGCTGCGGTGACGGCTCGGCCACTTGCGGACCGATGTAGTAGCCGTCTTCCGCGCGGGAATTGCCGACGCGGGCGATGCCGATGGCCGGGTGGATCTTGGCATGGACGATGCGCTCGTCCGGCGTGGTGCTGCGACTCATGAGCCCCCTCCGATGAGTATGCGATGCGGCGGCCGCGGCGATGGACTACGGCGCCGGGCGACTCTGGCGCGAATCGGCGAATGCGTCAAGCAAAAGTGTACATCACAGCGATTGACGCATATGCAACAGCGCAGCGCCGTTCGCCGGCCAATGCCGTTCCTGGCCTGGCGCAACATTCGCCAGCAGTGTTCATCGTGTCCATGGCCGCTTGCGGTGGCCGCCGCCCCCCGCCCAGCTGCAATCGGCAGTCCTCGGCAGTCCCCGGCAGCCTTGGCTAGCAAAGCGTAAAAAGCCTTCGCCGACGCTCATCGAACGATCGCCAGCCCGCGGGGCACCGCCGGCGGCGTTGCGGCACTTTCCCCAGCCTGCTGAACACCCGGCGGATTCCACCCAATCCCGTGGCCGTGTCTTTGCAAATTGTCGCACCCGACCTGCCGCAAGGGACTGGCCAACACTGTGTTTATGACAGTACGGTGACATACTCGCCGCAGTGTGTGATCGGCCCGGAAAAGGTTTCGGCGCAAGCCCTGCCTCGCGCCGTGCATCGCTGTACTGGATACCGTCCCGGACAAAAATCCATGAAGAATTTCCGTAGCGTGAAAATTTCCACCGATCGGCTGGGCGTGTTTTCGTTTCTGCTATTGCTGGCCGGCTGCTGGCAGGTAGCGCAGGCCGCGCCGGTCTGCGGCGAGCGGATTTTCGACAACGCTTTCGACGCGCCTTCCGCTGCAGTGCCCTGCCTGACATCGGACGCCTTTTTCGACGACCGCCAGG
Source organism: Tahibacter aquaticus (assembly GCF_004363655.1). Lineage (GTDB taxonomy): Bacteria > Pseudomonadota > Gammaproteobacteria > Xanthomonadales > Rhodanobacteraceae > Tahibacter > Tahibacter aquaticus. The sequence goes on along the minus strand of NZ_SNZH01000006.1, from coordinate 382,898 downwards.
TCCGCGAGATCCGCATCGTCTTTCCCGATCCGAACTGGTACCAGACCCTGTACAACGCCCACGATACCGACAGCACCGATCCGGCGTTTCCGGCCTCGTTCGAATCTCAGGGCATCCAGTTCGGCAAGGTCGGCGTGCGCATGAAGGGGCATTCGTCCTTCAGTTATCCCGGCACCAAGAAATCGTTCAAGATCGATTTCAACTATTTCGATCCGCCCGAAACGCCGGGCAATCGGGAAACCGCGTTCTACGAGCTGAAAAAGCTCAATCTCAACAACAGCGTCTACGACCCGACCCTGATGCGCGAGAAGCTGTTCATGGACTTCGCGCGCCGGTTCGTGCCGACCGCGGTGCGCGTCGTACATTGCCGGCTGTACATCAACGGTGCTTACTACGGGCTCTACTCGGCCGTGGAGCAGGTCGACAAGACGCTGCTCAAGTCACGCTTCGGCAGCGGCGACGACGGCAACCTGTGGAAAGGCGCGGCACCGGACGATGTGACCGATCCCAGCGCCGATTTCGGCTCCGACCTGACCTGGCTGGGCACGTCGCCGACACCGTATTTCGCGCACTACCAGCTGAAGACCAACGAAGAAGGAAACGACTTCGGCCAGCTGATCCAATTTGTCGATGTGCTGAACAACACGACGACGGCAAGCCTGCCAGCGGCCTTCGAGCCGATTGCCGATGTGCCCGACATCCTGAACGGCCTGGCCGTATCGAACCTGTTCGCCCATCTGGATTCGTATACCGGCTCTGCGCACAACTACTATCTGTACGACCGCAGCGACAACGGCAAGATGACGCATATCTTGTGGGACGCGAACATGGCCTTCGGCAGTTTCCGCTTCGGTGCCAGCGGCAATATGACCCAGCTGGCAGCGCTGTTCGTACCGACGCCGACGTCAAGCCAGCCGCGTCCTCTGCTGAGCAAGCTGTTCGCGGTGCCGAAGTACCAGCGCCGCTACCTGCGCGACCTGGCCCAGATGCTGCGCAGCGGTTTCGATACCGCAGCCATGCAGGCGGAAATCGACCGCATCGCGGCGCTGATCCGTCCCGACGTCGTCGCCGATCCGCGCAAGTTCTATACGATTCAACAATTCGACGCGAACCTCTACAACGACATCACGTCCGGCAACACGATCTACGGCCTGCGCAATTTCGTCACCCAGCGCGCGAGTTTCCTGAATGCCCAGCTCAATGGCCTGGCGGCGAAGAGTGATATACAGCTCAACGAACTGATGTCACTGAACACCTCGACGCTACAGGACGGCAACGGCGACTACGACCCCTGGATCGAGCTGTACAACCTCGGCCCCGGCCTGGTCAGCCTGTCGGGCCTGTATCTCAGCGACGATCCGTCCAACCCCACGCGCTGGGCGCTGCCGACGGGCAACCTCGACGACGGCCAGTTCCTCACCCTGTGGCTGGACGGCCAGCCTGCGCAGGGCAGCAACCACGCGAGCTTCAGCCTCAATCCCGCCGGCGGCACGCTGTATCTGTACCAGAGTCCGTCTACCCTGATCGACACCATCGTCTATCCGGCCTTGAACGCCAATCGCGCGCTGGCACGCCTGCCGGACGGCGAAGGCGCCTGGGCCACTACCAACCGGCCTACGCCGGGCACTGCCAACCAGGCGGCCGTCGACGAACCCGGCACGCCGCCCGTGCTGTTCATCAACGAGCTGATGGCAGACAACACCAGCCTGCCTGATCCCGACGAACCGGGCGGCTTTGAAGACTGGATAGAGATTTTCAATCCGAACGACACCGCCGTCGACATGGGCGGCCTGCACCTCACCGACAACCTGGCCACGCCGACGCTGTGGACCTTCCCCGCCGGTGTCAGCATTCCCGCGCATGGCTATCTGCTGGTCTGGGCCGACGACGAGGCCGCACAGGGCCCTACGCATGCGGGCTTCAAGCTGAGCAAGTCGGGCGAATCGGTAGGCCTGTATTCGAGCGACGGCACCATCGCCATCGACACCATCACGTTCGGCCAGCAGACCACCAATGTGTCGTACGGACGCTCCGTCGACGGCGCCGGCACCTGGGGCTTCCAGGCGACGGCTACGCCGGGGGCGACCAATACGCCGTAACGGCAGGGGAACGCTGCCGCCGCTTCCCCGGCGGGAGTTGCGGCAGCGAGCAGGCGCTCCAGCGCGCCCTCGCTGCCGCGGGGAGCGCCGTGCCGGATGGCATCGGCTTGCCGTTGCGGACCCGGTCAGCTGCCTGTCCGCACCGGTGCACGGACAGGCATGCTTTTGCGTCAGTGCGCCGCGGCTGCCTTGGTTGGCTGCAGCTCGGATTTTTCTTTCTCGCTCAAGGCGCGATGGCCGAAGCTGACCACGCGCGTGAGCTGCCAGCCCTGTGCTTCCTGCTTCCAGATCATGAGGAATCTGGCGCTGCCTTCGCACTGGCCACTGGCCAGTTCGCAGAAGCGGTGTTCGCCTTCTTCGATCGCGCCGAAGTCTTTTATCGGATAAATCTTCAGCGTTGCCGGCAGCAGTTCGCGGCGGACCTTGCCGCAGATGTATTTCTGCGTGTTGGCGACCACGGTTTCGCGATCGAAAGTGGCGCCGCCTTTGTCGTGGTAGAACTCGACGCTGGGCGAGAACAGCGCGGTGAACGCCGGGATGTCGCAGGCGTTGTAGGCATCGAATAGTTTCTTGTCCAGCGCCGCGATGGTTGCGGTCAGGGCAGCATCGGCAGTGCCATCCTGTGCCGCAGCCGGGCCAAGCCCCTGCGCAGCCAACAGCGCCAATGCCAGTAGAGCGGTACGAATGCCACGGCGAAACAAGGTCATGCTTTTTCCTTGGAAGGGAACGGAATAGCCGTTTGACACAGGGCCAGTGTGCAGGCTGTCCGGCCATCCGGCGCGACGGCAACAGCGCGCCGCCGGGCAGTGCGGTCTCGCGCGGGTTTTGCTGCGCCATTGCGTACAGCCGCAGCAGCCTGCTGCGGCATTGATGCCGCCAGCGACAATTTGGTTGCACAGATTTCGGCGATTTCCTGGCGCGGCCGATTTCGCTGTCCACCCGAGCGGTACGACAGCCTGGTGGCCTGGCCAGCGTCCACCCTGGCCTGCGCCGCATGTTCGGCCGCGACGGCATTGTCGTAGACCTGGTGCGCGATGGCGTTCTCGCGCAGCAGCGGCCGGGGGCGCGCCAGGTCGGCGCGGGCCGGGGCCAGCGGTGCGGCAGTGCTGCTCTGCCGGGCCAGCAGTTCGCGCGGATCGATGGCGAACACGCGCTGGCCGCGCTTCACCCCTTGGCCGTGTGGACATACTTGCCGACCAGCACGCCGCCGACACGGGAGCGCAGGCGGGTTTCTTCGGAACGGGACACCTGTCCGGCGAAATCGCGGTGCAGGCGCAGATCCTGTGCCTGCACCGCGATGACCTTGACCGCGACAGCCGGCGCCTTGGCCGGCGGCGGCGCGTTACAGGCAGCCAGCGAGTAAAGCAGCGACAGCAGCATCAAACGACCCTATGCCGGACGCGGGCAACGTACGCGTGAAAAGGATTGTCACTGCCCTGGGAAAATTCTCCACGCATGCGCATGCATAAGCCTGTCGCCGCAGAGCTGAGCAGGACGCTCCGAGCGTTTGCGCGCCGGCGCCAGCGTGCGGATTCGGCATTTCCAGAGTGGCAATTCTGCGGCCGGGCTTGTTCCTCGGCCTGCACCCGATCTTGTCGTGTCGCGAGCCAATCTGGAACGCCTTTTCCATCGTCGTGGAATGGCGCTGTAAGCATTATGGAATGCCCTGCCCGCCCACACCGCCCATGCTGGCCACAGACCGCCACGGTGCCGCGCTGTCCTCGCGGCTGGGGACCGGGCCGGTTCTGCATGTACCGCCGCCGGACACAGGCTCGACAACCGCCATCGCAACCGGCTGCGGCGCATCGCCCCTGAGGACTTCGACCATTATCGCGGTTCCGTCGCGACGACGGGCTCGCTTACTTTCAAACGGGAATGCACATGAAAAACTTTGCCACTCTGTCGCAGCTGGCCGCGGCGCTTGCCCTTGCCACCGCCGTACCGGCCTTCGCCGCCGATGTTGCCCGCAACGGCTATGCCGAAGCCCTGTATGCCGACTATGCCCGCGACGCCGACAGCCGCATCGCCTTCGGCGTGGAAACGCTACAGGCCGGCGCACTGACCGACATCGCCGGCCGCAGCCTGGAAAGCCTGGTCGGCAGCAGCAGCTATCTGATCGAGGCCAACGACGGCCCCATCGGCCTGAGCGAGCTGCGCATCGGTCCGGTCGACCAGGCCAAGGTGAACAACGAGGCATTTGCTGCCACGGTGGACGGCTTTGCCGCAGCCGGCCTGCCGCTGGACCAGGGCAGCTATCGCCTGCTGGACATTGCCGTAGCGATGGACAAGCAGGTGCAGCAGCATCGTGCGGTGGAGTTCTGCTGGTCGGCGCGCGCGCATTGCGTGGTGTTCGACCCGAACATCGAGTTCCTCGATTCCATCGTCAACGGCCATCGGGAACTGCGCGCGCAGGGCTATGCGCCGCGGGAAGAACGCATCGCTGCACCGGCCACGGAAGCCGTCACGGCGCGCTGCGGCCTGGCCAGCGACCCGCGCTACATCATGAAGTCGCTGACCTGGGGCGCCTACAAGCGCACCTATAAAAATGTATACGGCATCACCATGGTGACCAAGAACCTGGGTGGCCAGCAGTCGGGCATCCGCTGCACCAGCAGCTGCGCGGTGGCACCGTTCGGCTACAGCAATTCGTCCAGCGCATTCGCGAACATTCCGTTCTCGGTCGACTGCGGCAACGCCTTCGGCTCAGGCACTACCGGCCGCACCGGCAAGTTCGACGCGGAAACCAAGTGTTCGCACCGCCTGACCTTCAGCGCCAAGGCCGACGCCTCGGTCGCCAACCGCGGTTCGGCCTCGGTCGACATCAAGTGGGACACCACCGGCAGCATCGACAGCAACGGCGGCCACATGATCGATACCTGCGGCATGTTCTGAGCAGCGCAACAGCGCGGCAGTGCATGAACCTCCCCTCCGGGGTTCATGCCTGCGGCTGCGCAATTAATACTATGAAAACCTTATAGAAAGCCTAGGTTGTGGCAAGCCGCAGGCATACCCCGGCATCGCGGCGTATCCGCAGCAAAAAGCCCCTGCCGGAGGGGCGCGTTGCCAGCGTCGCGCTACTGCGAACATTCCTTCGGCACGGGTTCTTCGCTGGTGGGCCGCGTCGCTGTCGGGGTGCGCCTGCGGCTTACCCCAGCCTACGGCGTGGCGTGGGCCAGCTCGGCCGGTGTGGCGGCGCCTGCTGCGATCAGCGGCGCGGTCAGGTGCTGCGGCAAGGTGCGCTCGCCGGCCAGCGCCGCCGCCTTGTGCAGGTCGAATTGCCAGGCATTGATGTCGGCCATTTCGCGGTGCAGGCCGGCGAACAGCAGGGCGGTATCGAAATCCCGCGGCACGAGCAGGGCCAGCGGCGCCAGCGCTTCCATCGCTTCGACGCTGCGCCCCTGCTGCAACAGCAGTGCAGACAGCACTTCGGCCACGCTGCGCTGCTCGCGCAGGTCGCGGCTGGTAAGGGTCAACGCCAAGCCTCTGCGCAGCAGCGTTTCGGCCTCGGCGTTGCGCTGCTGCCCTTGCAGCCGGCGCGCACGCACGATGATGGCCTGTACGCAATCGCGCGGCTCGGCCTCGGGTGCAATGCCGGGCAGCAGATCCTGCTGCGCGAGTTCGGGCCGGGCGCGCTGGAGCAGCGCGGCGGCATGAAATGCCGATTCGCGCGTATCGGCCGACTGCGCCAGCGCCAATAGCGGCTGCGCCAGCTGCGCAGCACGGACGGGTTCGCCGCGGGCCAGGGCGAGTTCCGCAGCCAGCAGCGCACCACGCGCAATTTCGCCGCTGCCGCTGGCGCCAACCAGAGCCAGGCTGTCCAGCGCCTGCTGCGCCTCGCTCAGGCGGCCCAGGCCGGTCAATACCTCGATGCGCCCCTGCAGCAGGCGCGCGCGCAATTGCTTGTCGGGCAGGCGCGCCAGCAACAGCTGGGCGCGTTCGCTGCTGGCCAGGGCGTCGTCCCAGCGCAGCAGCGAGCATTGCAGGTCGATGATGCCGGCCAGTGTCGCGCTGAGTTCGTTGATCGCGGCATAGTTGCCGAAACGCGTCGCCGCCGCCTGCAACTGCTCCAGCGCTTCCAGCGGACGTCCGCCGCGCCGCTGCAACAAGGCCAGATTGACTTCGGCCCGGGCCACGCCGAGGTCGTCGCCGGCGGCATCGAGCAGATCGCGTGCGCGGCTCAGATCGTTGCCGGCCTGCTCCAGGCGCAACTGCTGCAAGGCGATACCGCCGCGCCCCATCAGTGCCCGGCCCAGATCGCGCCCGGCGGTAGTGCCGTCCAGCGCCGCAATCGCCGCGGCGAAATCTTTCTCGCTGCCGGAATAGTCGCGCTGGCGCATGGCGATGGAGCCCCGCGCCACCAGCACGCGGCCGCGGAAGGTTGCGTCTTCGTCGACGTGTGGGTCGAGCAGCAAGGCATCCAGCGCGCTGCGCGATTCGGCCAGGCGGCCGGCGCGGTAGTCCAGTTCGGCGGCGAGATAGCGCGTGTTGCGCTCCATGCGTTGCGCAGGCGGCAGTGCCTGCAGCCATTCGCGGATGCTGTCCAGCTCATTGCCCAGCAGGCCGGCGCGCACGCGCAGTGCGGTTTCGTCCTGCGCCGTGCGTTCGCTGCCGCGCGCGCGGCCGAGGCTGGCGAGCAAGGCATCGCTGGCGGCGACCGCGGCGTCGAGAATCTGCGCGTGCTGTTGCTGCAATGCCAGGTCGATGCCGTTGGCGCGGCGTCCTTCCAGGCTCAGCTGCCAGCCCGAAGCGAGGCGGCTCAGGCGCGGCTGGATCAGCAGTTCGGCGCGCAAGTCCTGCGGGCGCAAAGGCAGGTCGATGCGGTTTTCCCGTGCGGCGGCCAGCGCCGCCAGCACGCTTTCGCTGGGCGGTACGACCAGGCCCTCGGCGCGCAAGCGCGCCGCAATCAGGTCCATCAGGCCCAGCCGCGCCCAGGCACTGTCGGTGCCGGCTGCGGCCTCGATTTCCACCGGCAATACGATGATCTTGCCCGTCGTCGCCGCCGCGCTCGCGCCGGCCGGCAGGTAGACAGGTACAAAATTGGACAACAGTACCAGCAGCGCGATGGCGGCGATGGCGGCCAGGCTCCAGCCGATACGGCGGCGCTCGCTGCGTCGCGAAGGCCGGGCCATGGGCAAGGACCCCGCCGCCAGCAGCACCGCGGCGGCAGGCGGCATGCTGTCGGCCGGGGCGGATGCGATGTCTGGCAAGGACAGCGCCAGCGATTCCACGGCAGGCACCGGTTCCTCGGGCGCAGCGGCCGCGTCCTCCGCCGTCTCAACCACCTGTACCGGCCCTACCCAGTGATAACCGAAGCCCGGCACGGTGCGGATCAGGCGCTGCTCCACGCCGTCGTCGGCGAGCAGGCGGCGCGCGCGCAGGACGGTCTGCGCCAGCTGGGTATCGGATACATTTGGCCGATTCCACACGTGCAGAATGAGTTCGTCGCGCGCAACGGCCCTGTCGCGATGCTCGACCAGATAGGCCAGGCAGTCGAAAACCCGCTTGGGCACCGTCACCGGCCCATCGGGGCCGCAGATCAGTCGCGAAGCACTGTCCAGACACACATCCGCAAAGCGATACAGCATCGGTGTTCCCCACCAGGCCTGCACCGCGGCGCCCCTGCGCCGACGGCGACGCGCCACGGCATACAGCCGCGGGCGACGATTGCTGTCGAAAAGGTTCTGCAACGGCACGCCCCCCAGCGCAACCGTCGCGGCATTCTAGACGGGAACTTCCGGCCATGGCGAGCAGGAGCACTCCTGTCCGGCCTGCGGGCACAGGCCAGGCCAGAAGCCCGCGCGGCGCGCAGCGAACGCTGTCGCAAACCTGCAGCCTTGCTGCAGCACTTCGGAAATTCCCCAGGCTACTGCCAGAAACTGGCCGATGTGCTGCCTTGTCCACAGCTTCACGATGCACTGCAACAAACCGATGACACGGTCACGGCACAGGCCAGCCCCAACACCGCAATGCGCACTTTGGAATCGATTTGGAATGACTTCGCCGCCAGCGCGCGGCAGAGTCGGCGGTCACTGTCGTCCGCCTCGCCGCGGCCGGCTTTACCTGCCGGCCGGGTATGCGGGCTCCCTGAAGCTTTGCAGCACCAGCCGGCCCTTCAACGTAGACCTCGTGGAGAAGCTCGTATGCGTCACACCTGTCTGGCCCTGGCGGTTAGCGCTCTGCTCGGCATGACGGCAACCGCCGGCGCCCAGTCGACCCAGCCCGATATCGGTCGCGAAAACACCATCGAGAAAAAGCAGGCCGACCTGGCCCAGGCGCGGGCCGCATTCCCGGACTATTTCGCCGCGGCCTATGCGCGCTATCCGCGCCTGCCCGCCGGCCTGCTCGAAGGCGTCGCCTATGTGCAGAGCCGCTGGGTGATGCTCGACGGCGCCTACACCGACGCGGCCGAGGCGCCATCGGCGATCGGCCTGATGGGCCTGTACAACGGCAATGGCTTCCGCGACCAGGTGGCCGAGGCGGCAAGCCTGCTCGGCATTGCGCGCACGCAGATCGAGCAAGAGCCCTACTGGAACGTGATGGCCGCCGCCGCCCTGCTGTCCCGCGCCCAGGCCGAACTGCCCCGCGGCAGCACCGAAGCCGCCCTGCTGCAGGCCTATGCCGGCGTCGCCGCGGGTAAATCGGCGATCGATGCGTTCGCGCGGGAAAGCTTCGCCTACGACGTGCTGCTGAGCATCGACCGCGGTGCCGACGACGACGGCATCCGCATTGCCTCGCGCGCGATCGACTGGGAAAAGCAGTTCGGCCTCGATGCCCTGGTACGCCAGCGCGCGCCGTTCGTGCGCCTGGATGTGAGCCGCGGCAGTGTCGAGGTCGACGGCTACCACGTCGATACGGTCGACGAGACCCTGCGCCGCACCGATCCCGTCACCGAAGCCATCGAGAGTACCGACTACGGCCCCGCGCTGTGGGTCGCCTCGCCCTACTTCCATGCCCGCGGCCAGTCGATCACGGCCGTCGCCATCCATACCATGCAGGGCTCGTACGCCGGCAGCATTTCCTGGTTCCAGAGCAACCCCAGCTCGGTCAGCGCGCATTACCTGATCCGCAGCTCCGACGGCCAGATCACGCAGATGGTGCGCGAATCCCAGGCGGCCCATCACATCGGCAGCCAGAACGGCTATACCCTGGGCATAGAACACGAAGGCTTTGTCAACAATGCCAGCTGGTATACAACGGCGATGTACAACGCCTCGGCGGCACTGACGCGGCATTTCTGTTCCACCTATTCGATCTCCTGCGCCAGCGCCTACAACGGCGACGCCCACAGCGGCATCGTCGTGCTGGCTGCCTCGGTCAAGGTCAAGGGGCACCAGCACTTCCCCGACAATACCCATACCGATCCGGGCATCAACTGGGACTGGCGCCGCTACTACACCCTGCTCAATCCGGGCAGCGGCGGCACGACGACCCTTCTCGACAGCTTCGAAAGCAGCGAAGGCCACTTCACCTCGACACCGAGCTATTCCGGCAGCACCACCGGCATCAATGCCACGTCCACCGCCGAGCGCGACTGCACCATTGCCAAGGCCGGCAACTGCTCCGAACACCTGACCCTGGTCGACAACCCGGCCAATACCCAGGACTGGGCCGTGCGCTTCCTCTCCGGCGGCGGCACGCCCGGCAGCAACAGCAGCGTCTCGCGCAACGGCCGCGTGGGCTTCTGGGTCTATGTCGGCGGCAGCGGCTTCACGGTCGGTGTCGGCATCGACGACGGCGCGGCCACCGAACGCTCCACGCAGAAAGCCGTGGCGGCGAATACCTGGACCTATGTGGAATGGAACCTGGCCGATGCCGGCCAGTGGGACGCCTGGGTCGGCGGCAACGGCAGCATCGATGCAGCCAGCGTGACGCTGGATGCGATCTGGCTGGAACACGCCCACACCACGTTCACGGTGAACGCGTATATCGACGACGTGCAGTGGAAATCCAACTGAGCGCGTAGCCGGCACCACAGAAAAACCGCTCTCCGGAGCGGTTTTTTTCAGGCGTTCTTCGCCAGCAGCTGCTGCGCAAAGCCGAGATTGGTCTGAATACGCGCACGCTCGCTGTCGGGCAGACTGCCGCTACCGAGCAATTCCTCGCACAGCGCCGCCGAAGTGGTGCCGTCGCCGCAGTACCAGCTCGCCACGGCCAGTTCGTCCTTGGCACGCCAGGAATAGACACCGTCGTCGACGAACAGCAGATCCTCGGGCATGGGCAGGCTGGCCGCGACGCGGGCAAACACCACGGCCGAGGCATAGCGCTGCTGCAGGCGCAGATAGCGCGCCAGCTCGCACAGCGATTCTGCCCGCGCCGGACGGAAATCGTAGGCGTCGAGATAGGCGGCAATGATTTCCGCCGCACTGGCGTTCAGGCGTTCCAGCAGGCGCGCCACCTGGAACCTGGCATAAAACACTTCCTCGTCCCAGCCACCCAGTGCGATGCGGCGGCGATAGGCAGCCAGCGATTCCTCGTTGCGTTCCGCATCGCGCAGGCTTTGCGCGTAGTAGAAGGTATTGCGCGTGTGGCCGGGATCGCGCTCCAGCGCCTTGCGCAGAATCTCCGCATCGGCCGCGTATTTCTGCACCGCCGGCACCTGGCTGCGCGCGCCATCGGAAAAGGTCTCGATCTGCCAGCCCGCCAGCTTGGTCGCGGCGGCAGCATGCTCGGATACCAGCACCTCGTGCAGCACGCCTTCCCAGCGCCAGTCGCGATCCAGCCGCACGATGCAGACGCGCCAGTAGCGCGTGAGTCCGAACACGAACTGGAACATATGTCCCGGCAGGGTTCCGTCGGGCCGCGCCGCATCGGCGGCTACATGCAGGATTTCGTCCGCATCGATCACCAGCGCCAGCTCGCCATGCCGGCGCGCCAGCTGCAACACCTCGTTGCGGTTATGCGCGAAATCCACCCAGGGGCGTTCGATCAATTCGCCGGGCTTGTCGCGCATCAGGGAGCGGATCAGTTGCTGGGTGCCGTCGGTGGAGCCGGTATCGGCAATGGCCCAGCAGTCGATATGCGGCAGCACCGAACGCAGGCAGCGTTCGATAACGGCGGATTCGTTCTTGACGATCATGGATAGGCAAAGGCGCATGAGGGCGATTTTGCCTGAGAACGGAGGAGATGGGACACGCTGCGCGGGCGCAGGATGCGCGACACGCGACAGACAGCGCCAGGCGCCTGTTGCGGGATGGGACGCCGGACGCCGGATGCCGGATGCCGGATGCCGGATGCCGGATGCCGGATGCCGGATGCGTGACAGCCTGACACAGGGGTGAAAGTTCCTTCTCCCCCACGCAGGCGTAGGGGAGAAGGCTAAACCGCTACGGCGCAATTCGCTTTCGCGCATCGCGCCCTACGACATTGCGCAGCGCTTACCAGTAGAACTGCGCACGCGCTTCGAGGATGTTCGGATTGTCGTCCAGCTCGGCGCGCAGCGAACTCACGTACTTGCTGCTGTTGACCTTGACGTAGTTCAGCATGAACTTGAAGTTGGAACGCCAGTACCAGTTCACGCCCAGGGTGAGGTTGTCTTCCTTGCCACCGAGGATGGCGCCGTCGTTCAGATCGGTCGCGTCGTAGCGCAGGCCCAGCTGCCACATGCCGCTGGACGGGTTGTCCGGCAGGTTGGTGGTGGGCAGGCCGGCCTTGTAGCCCCAGGTTTCGCCGGTCAGGTTGTATACGCCGTAGACGTACCAGCTGTCGCCGCTCCATTCCTGCTGGTTGGTGGTGCGGGTCACGCGCGAACGCATGTATTCGCCCTGCACTTTCAGCGGGCCGCCGACCCAGAGGCCTTCCAGGCCGTAGGTACGCTGGCGGTCGGCATTGAGGATGTTGCCGGTGTCGACCAGGCGAATGGTGGCCTGGTCCGCATCCGGACGCACGCGCGGACGCGCCGTGTCGGCATCGGTGTCGAAATCGACAGCAGAAAGACCAAAGTGGAGAATGTTTCCGGTTTCGGCCATCGGCGCGAAATAGACGCGGCCGCCGAAGCCCTGGCCCTGGTTGAGGTTGCGGGTCAGTTCGCGACCGAAATAGCTGATCTGGTAGCCGAAGTTCTGCGAGTCGTCGCCGTAGGCGACGCCGACGCGGCGGGCCACGCCGAACAGGTTGGTGACCATGGCCTTGGCGATGAAATCGTTATGCCGCGTGCTGGTCAGTTCTTCCAGGCTGTTGGGCTGCTTGTACTGGCCAGCCAGCACATAGTTGGTGCCCAGCTTCCACTTGATGTTGGCGTCCAGCCACTTGTTCGCCTTGCCGTCGTAGCCGGCAGTCCAGTCGAAGCGGCCGCCCTTGCCCTTGAGGATCACTTCGGCGCGGCGCATGTCGAACTCGCTGTCCTTGCCGTCGTTGCCGACCGGCGAAGCGGCGTTGAGGTCGGCGACATCGTTGTCGAACCAGTTGCCGTCAGCCTGCATCAGGCCTTCGAGGCTGATCTCGCTGCCGTTGATCACGTCGATCGCGATCTCGGCCTGGGCGCTGCCGGCGAGGGCCGCGGAGACGGCAAGGGCAAGAAGACGCGGAGTCCAGAGTTTCATGGGTTAAAAGCCCGTTAGCGTTGGGAAGGCGCGCAGGGTATTGCGAACTCGTTACGGAAATATTGCAGTGGCTGGACGGTAAAACGACACGCCTTTGTCATCCGCATGTAACAACGATCCGTAAGATGGACAACCCCGTTTTTCGCCTACAGCGGGCATACCGACGCCCAAGATACAGTTAAAAATGTATCTATTTTTATACCTATCGAAAAACGAAGACCGCGATGCAGTCCCATTGCCGGGCGGCGCAATTCGCGTCGCTCATCGCGCCCTACGAAACGCCGGCACGGACTCTCGGGCACGGTAGCCGCCCTGCGTAGGGGGCGATGAGCGCAGCGAATGGCACCGCCGCCATGCGAGCACCAGACAGCTCCATCGCCGCGCGGCGCAATCCGCGTTGCTCATCGCACCAAGCGCAACGCAACCACCGCCACTCAGGAACTGCAGGACAGCATGGAACAGCCCGCGCGCGAGCGCGCCCAATCAGGCCGGCGTTGCGCCAGGTGTTCGCGTCCGGGCTGGTCGTCGTAGGGACGGCGCAAGGTGTCGAGCAGTTCGTGCACGCTGGAAAGATCGCCCTGCTCTGCCTTGTCGATGGCGATCTGCGCCAGGTAATTGCGCAATACATACCGCGGATTGACCGCATTCATGCGGGCGCGGCGCTGTGGCAGGGGCGTGCCGTCCTCGGCCAGGCGCGCCGCATACTGCTGCAACCACGCATCGAAGGCGGGCTTGGCGGCCGTGTACTTGGCTTCGTCGTAAAAGCTGTCGCGCAAACCAGCGACATCGCCCGCGCTCGCGTCGACGTCGGCCAGGCCGCGGAAGAACAAGGTCATATCGACTTCCGCATCGGTCATCAGCGCATGCAGCGACTGCATCAGCGCGACATCGTCTTCGCTGCACTCAGCCAGGCCGAGCTTGGCCGCAATCGTGGCCTGGTCGGCCGCGACGAAGGTGTCGACATAGGCCTGCAATCCCTGGTGCAGGCCGTCGTGGGAAGACAGCAAGGGCGCCACCGCACCGGCCAGGCGGCCGAGGTTCCAGTAGGCAATCTGCACCTGCTGGCCAAAGCGATAACGGCGGTGTTCGCGGTCGGTGGTATTCGGCGTCCAGTCCGCATCGAAATTGTCGATCCAGCCGTAAGGGCCGTAGTCGATGGTCAGGCCGAGTATCGACAGGTTGTCGGTATTCATCACGCCGTGCACGAAGCCGACGCGCATCCACTGCGCGATCATCAGCGCGGTGCGCGTGCAGACCTCGCCGAACCACGCGATGCGCGCCGCCTCGCTGCCGGGCGCATGCGCTGCGGCAATGGCGGGAAAATCGCGGCGGATGGTGAAATCGAGCAATTGCGCCAGCAAGGCATGATCACCGCGCGAGGCCGGCAGTTCGAAATTGCCGAAGCGGACGAACGACGGCGCCACGCGACAGACGATGGCACCGGGCTCGGGCTTCGCATTGCCGTCGTAGAACATGTCGCGCACCACGTCTTCGCCCGTACCGATCAGGCATAGCGCACGCGTGGTCGGCACGCCGAGGTGATGCATGGCTTCGCTGCAGAGGAATTCGCGGATCGACGAACGCAGCACGGCGCGGCCGTCGGCCCGGCGCGAATACGGCGTAGGGCCGGCGCCCTTGAGCTGCAATTCCCAGCGCTGCCCGGCGCGATTGACGATTTCGCCCAGGCTGATCGCGCGGCCGTCGCCGAGTTGCCCGGCCCAATGACCGAACTGGTGGCCACCGTAGTTGGCCGCCCAGGGCTGCATGCCCGGCAACTGGCGATTGCCGCCGAATACCTGCGCGAACTCGGCCGAGTCGACCGCGGCCGCATCCAGGTCGAGCAGCTGCGCCACGTCGCGCGACCAGGCCAGCAGCTGCGGCGCGGCCACGGGCGTGGGCAGTACCGGCGAATGCAGCGCGCCGTGCACCTGGCGCGTCTGTGGACCGGTTTCCGCATCGCCCGGCAGTTCACGCACGAACGCATTGTCGAACTGGAAATTCAGCACTGGGGTTTCCGCACAGATTTAGAGAGTGAGTACGCGGCTTTCGCGCTGGCGCCGCCGCGCACGGGACGCCGCAGAGAATTGGGGCCGGCGGCGCAAACCCAAGCCGGCACGGCCGCATCGGCCAATACGCGCGAACTGCTTCGCCCTCGCTTCACCGGCGCGCCGCCGCCCGGCGTGGCCGCTGTGCCAGCGCATTCAGGCGCACCGCGACGAAATCCATATGCTGGCCTGCGGCGGCACGTGCGCGTACCGCATCGCCATCGACGATGGCGGCGAGCAGCGCGTCATGCTGCACACGCAACTGCTGTGCCGTACTCGATTGCGGCTGCAGCCCGGCCAGGCTCAGCTGCACGTGTTCGTGCATCACCTTGAGCAAGGACGAGGTCAGGTAGGAAAACACCGGGTTGTGCGTGGCCGCGGCAATCGCGCGATGAAAGGCCACGTCGCTGCGGATCTGTTCGTCGCGGTCGCTGCCCGCATAAGCCGCATCGACAGCGGCATGCGCGGCCTGCAGGCGCAGGCAGTCGTCGGCATCGCGGCGCAGCGCAGCCAGTTCGGCGGCGCGGCTTTCCAGCATGGCGCGGAATTCGATCAGGTCGCCCTGCAAGGCCGGGTGGCGCTGCACCATGTCCAGCCAGACTTCCGCCATGCGCCGGTCCGACTCGGGCAATACATAGGTGCCGTCGCCCGGCCGGCGCTGCAGCAGGCCACGCGCCACCAGGCTGCCGATCGCCTCGCGCACGGTGGCGCGGGATACGCAGAACTGCACGGCCAGCGCGCGTTCCGCCGGCAGCCGGCGTGCCGGCGTATAGCGGCCTGCCGCGATGGCCTGTTCCAGTTGCGTGCTGACTTCGTCGACCTGGCTGCTCATGCCGGACTGGCCACGGGAGAAAATTGGTCTGACCAATATACCGCCTGGGCGAGCCGGCGCGAGACTGCGCCCAGCCAACGGATAGCCCATGAACCCGCCTATTCCCCGCCACGACCGTCCTGCCGACGTGTATTTCTTCGCCACCTGCGTGGTCGACCTGTTCATGCCCGAAGCCGGCATGGACGCAATTGCCGTGCTGGAACACGCCGGTGTGCGCGTGAGCTTTCCCGCTGCGCAGACCTGCTGCGGCCAGCCGGCTTATACCAGCGGCTTCCCTGCCGATGCGCGCGCCGTCGCGCGCACGCAGCTCGACCTGTTTGCCCAGCCCTGGCCCATCGTCGTGCCGTCAGGTTCCTGCGCCGGCATGATCCGCCACCACTGGCCGCGCCTGTTTGCCGACGACGCGGCCCTTGCCGCGCGCGCTGCCGCGGTGGCTGAGCGCGTGGTCGAGTTCACCGATTTCGTCGTGGCCACGCTGGGGCTGGATCTCACTGCCGCGCAGAACGAAGCGATCGCGCTATGCCTGCACACTTCCTGCAGTGCGCGCCGCGAGACGGATGCGCTGCGCAGCGGGCGGCAGCTGTTGAATACCCTGCCCGGCGTCGAACTGCGCACGCAGGAACACGAACCCGAATGCTGCGGCTTCGGCGGCACCTTCAGCATCAAGCACGCGGAAATTTCTGCGGCGATGGCCGGCGACAAGGTCGATGCGCTGCTGGCCACTGGCTGCAGCCGCTATGTCAGCGCCGACTGCGGCTGCCTGCTGAACCTCAACACCACGCTGGAAAAACGCGGCGAGCCGCTGCGCGGCCAGCATATCGCGAGCTTCCTGCGCAACCGCCTGCGACTCGACAGCGAGCCCGCCGCATGAACCCCGCCGACAATGCCCGTGCGCGCAGCGCGATCCTGGCGCGCTTGCGCGAAGCCGCGCCGGCAGACACCGGCACAGCGCCCGGCGTGGCCGCCTATTACGGCAGGCTCGCCACGCCAGAGCGCAGCAGCATCGCTACACGCTTTGCCGAACGCGCGCGCAGTTGGCGCGCCGAAGTGGTCGATTGCACCGCGCACAACTGGGCCGAGGCGCTTGCACGCATCGTTGCCGCAAAGGGGATCCGCCATCTGCTGGCCGGGCGCACTACACCGCTTGCCGCGGGAATCGCCGCGCTGGCACCGGCGACATCGCTGCACTGGTACGACGAAACCATGGAAACCTTCAAGCCGGTGCTGTTCGACCAGATCGACGCGGGCATCAGCACGACGCGGGGCGGCATCGCCGACACTGGCAGCCTGATCGTCTGGCCCGATGCGGACGAACCGCGCACTCTGTCGCTGGTGCCGCCCATCCATATCGCCGTGCTGCACGCGCACACACTGCACGAAACCCTGTACGCGGCGATGCAAGCGCAGCGCTGGGCCGGACAGCTGCCGACCAATGCCCTGCTCGTGACCGGCCCGTCCAAGACGGCGGATATCCAGCGCCTGCTGGTCTACGGCGCGCACGGGCCGAAACAGCTGGTCATCCTGCTGCTGCACGGGGAGGCAGGCGCATGAGTGCCGAGCGGCCTACCGCCGACCCGCGCGCGTTCAAGGACAATTCGCGCCTGGTACTGGCCGATCCGGTATTGCGGCGCAATTTCCGCGGCGCGATGGATTTCCTGACCGACAAGCGCGCAGCGCAGTTTCCCGATGCGGACGCCTTCGCCGAACTGCGCGACCTGGGCAAGCAGATTCGCCAGCACGCCCTGGCCAACCTGCCGCAGCTGCTGATGCAGCTGGAAACGCGCCTGCACGAAAACGGCATCCACCTGCACTGGGCCGAGGATGCTGCCGCGGCGAATGCGATCTTCCTCGACCTGGCGCGCCGCCACGACGCCCCGACGATGGTCAAGGGCAAGTCCATGGTCAGTGAGGAAATCGGCCTGAACCACGAGATGGCCGCCCACGGCATCGCCTGCATCGAAACCGACATGGGCGAATACATATTGCAGCTCGACGGCGACCGGCCCAGCCACATCATCATGCCGGCCATCCACAAGACCAAGGAAGACGTGGCCAAGATCTTCGCCACGCATATTCCCGGCGCCGGCTATACCGAAGACGTGGAAGAACTCATCGCCATCGGCCGGCGCGCGCTGCGCAATGAGTTCCGCACGGCGAAGATCGGCGTTTCCGGCGTGAATTTCCTCGTCGCCGAAACCGGCAGCCTGGTGCTGGTGGAGAACGAAGGCAACGGCCGGCTGTCGACGACGGTACCCGATGTGCATATCGCCATCACCGGCATCGAGAAAGTAGTCGCCACGCTTGATCACATTGCTCCATTGTTCACTTTGCTGACGCGCTCGGCGACGGGCCAGGCCGTGACGACCTACCTCAATGTGATCAGCGGGCCGCGCCGCGCGGACGAAAAGGACGGGCCGCGCGAAGTGCACCTGATCCTGCTCGACAACGGCCGCAGCCAGGCCTATCGCGAGGAGCATTTCCGCGCCACCTTGCAGTGCATACGTTGCGGCGCGTGCATGAACCACTGCCCCGTATATGCGCGCATCGGCGGGCTTTCCTACGGCACCACGTATCCCGGGCCGATAGGCGCCATCATCTCGCCGCACCTGATGAACCTGGACAGCACGCGCGATCTGCCGACTGCATCCAGCCTGTGCGGTGCCTGTGGCGAGGTATGTCCGGTCGGCATACCGATTCCCGATCTGCTGATGCGTCTGCGCGAAGCCGGCAGGCACTCGCATCCCGCAGCGCAGCAACGGCAGGCGTTGAAGGGCCAGGGCGCGGCGCGTAGCATCGTCGAGGTTGTTGCCTGGAAGGCCTGGCGCCTGCTCTATGCGCACAGCGCGCTGTATGCGCTGTTTGCCTGGATCGCACCGCGCCTGCGCGTACTGGCGGTTGCCGCCCGCAGCGGCTGGACCCGTACCCGCGCGCCGCTGCGCCCGGCACGACGCTCGCTACGCGAACAGCTGGCGACACGTACGCCGCTGCATTCCCGCAAGGCGCTGCGCGACAGACACTCGCCGGATTGAACGATCCGGCAAATTTTCAAACGGAAGGAAGCGCCGGAGCGCGCAACCGGAAGGGGGGCGCATGAGCATCGTCGTCGAGCAACATATACAGACCATCCTGCGCGTGGTGCATTCGCCGCAGCTGCCGGCGCTGGATGCGAATACCGCGCTGATCCACCGCTCCTGGCGCCGCTGCGTGCGCGAACACGAACTCGACCCCACCTTGCTGCCGGACGTGCGCATCGAAACCTCGACGCGGCTGCGCGAATGCCGCCAGCTCAACGAGGAATACCTGCACGTCGCCCGCGCCGGCATGGAGCAGCTGTACAAGCATGTGTCCGCGCTGGGCTACGTATTAATGCTGACCGATGCCGAAGGCGTCACCATCGACTACATCGGCAACGACACCTGGGATGCCTCGCTCAAGCGCGCCGGCCTGCTGCTCGGCGCGAACTGGAACGAAGTGCATGCAGGTACCAACGGCATCGGCACCTGCATCGCCGAACGCAATACCCTGACCTGCCATCGCGAAGACCATTTCTACATCGGCAACGTCGGCCTGAGCTGCACCTGCACGCCACTGTTCGACCCGCATGGCGGCTTTCTCGGCGCACTGGATATTTCCGCGCTGTCCTCGCCGGATGCGCGGGAAAGCCAGCATCTGGCGCGGCATCTCACCGTGCTGTACGGGCGCATGATCGAAGACGCCAATTTCATGCACCAGTTCCGCGACCAATGGATTCTGCGCCTGGGTACGGCCGGGCCATTGGTCGATGTCTGCGGCGAACTGATGCTGGCCGTGGACCGCGACGGCCGCATCGTCGGCGCGAATACCGATGCGCGGCGCTACCTGCGCCTGCTCGATTCGGCCGGGCTGACGCGCGAAGCGCGTGCCAGCGTGGTCGGCAGCCACCTGTCTGGCGTTTTCGGCTCGCGCATCGACGCGATCTGGCGCCTGACCAAGGGCACGGGCGACGCCAGCAGCATCGTCACCACCTGGGACGGCCAGGGCTATCACGCCAGCATGATCGCGCCGAAGACCGCGCCGCGCTGGCAGCGCAGCAACGACAGCGAGGCGCAGGCCAATCCGCGCAAGCACGACGTGCTGGCCCGGCTCGGTGGCGGCGATGCGCGCATGAGCACGCTGCTGGAACGCGCGGCACGCCTGGTCGACAAGCCTATTTCCATCCTGATCCAGGGCGATACCGGCACCGGCAAGGAAGTGCTGGCGAGGGCGCTGCACGACGCCAGCCGGCGCGCGGCGGCCGCCTTCGTCGCGGTGAATTGCGCGGCGATTCCCGAATCGCTGATCGAAAGCGAATTGTTCGGCTATACCGCCGGCACTTTCACCGGTGCGCGCAGCAAGGGGATGAAGGGACTGATCCAGCGTTCCGACGGCGGTACCTTGTTTCTCGACGAAATCGGCGACATGCCGCTGCTGCTGCAGACGCGCCTGCTGCGCGTACTGGCGGAGCGCGAAGTACTGCCGCTGGGTGCGGAAAAACCCGTTGCTGTGGACTTGCACGTGGTCGCCGCCTCGCACCGCGACCTGCGCCGGCAGATCGTTGCCGGCACCTTCCGCGAGGATCTGTACTACCGTCTCTGCGGCGCGACGCTGGCGCTGCCGCCGCTGCGCGAGCGCAGCGACAAGGATTTCCTCATCGAAACCATCCTGCAGGCCGAGGCCAGCGCCATGAACGCGAACGCGGCCCTGGCCGACGATGCACGCGAACTGCTACTGCGCTACGACTGGCCGGGCAATGTGCGCGAGCTGCGCAATGCGCTGCGCTTTGCCCTGTCGATCGCCGACGGCGAAGCGATCGATGTCTGGCATCTGCCGCAGGAAATCCTCGATGCGGCAGAACCGCCGCCCGAACCGACCGGCTTCGCCCTGAGCCACAGCGGCCACGAACCCGCCGCAGCCATCTGCGCGCTGGACGAACGCGCGCTGCTGCTGGCCACCTTGCGCCGCCACCGCTGGAACATCAGCGATGCCGCGCGCGAACTCGGCCTGTGCCGCGCCACCATCTACCGGCGCATGAAACGCCACGGCATCCTGTCGCCGACGCAGTTGAGCTGACGGCGCGCGCGCAGCAGACAGTCTTGGCAGCGTGCGATGAGCGTAGCGAATTGCACCGCTTGCACCGCAAGACTTGCGGCACGGCAACGCCGCGACCGCGCGGCGCAATTCGCGTTGCTCATCGCGCCCCACAGAACGCGATTAGCCAGCCTGGGCTTTCGTAGGGTGCGATAAGCGTAGCGAATTGCACCGCAAGGTCTTGCGACGAAAGCAAGCCGTAGCACCCCGCGGCGCGATTTTCCAGCCTGATACAGGCCGGGCATCGCTCCGCTATATACACAAAACTATATTTTTTAAATTATTTCTTTACCCAATCTGCAACGGAGCCACCTGCGCTTCCAATGCACCACCCGGCTGCCTGCGAATAACGCAGAAATCCGCAGCAAAGCACCGCAGCACTTGGTTTTCGCCTGCGACACCTGTCGCAGCAGCAGCGACACCTGTGCGCGTCGCGCTGTCGCAGCAGCGCGGTGATTAATGTGCGGTCGCACAAGGCCTTCATAAGGATCAATCACCTGGTCTGCTGCCTTGCAGCAAGGCGCGCTGGCACGTGACTTGCGATGACTGGTCAGGCGCGGACACCGGCACAGACCGGCGCCGAAGCCTCGCGAACAGGACGGATGCGCGACAGGGGCGCACAAAGCCCGCAGCGCTCCGCAGCATTCATACGGGAGGATTACATGGCCATTTCTTCGACGACGCCGCCAGCGTCGCGGCGCCGCTTTTTGCCTGCACACGCCATCGCTGCCGCCTTGCTCGCCTACGCCGGCAGCAGCATCGCGCAGACCACCTTCGACGTGATCGGCCCGCGCGAATACGAGCTGCCGGTCGACTTCAAGCCGTTCAATGTATTTGTTCAATATGCAACCATCCAGGACAACGACCGCGTCTTCGACGCCAACGGCGACAAGGTCGACGGCAGCGGCAGCCAGCTGATCAGCGGCCTGTCGAAATACGTGCGCTTCTGGACGCCGGAATCGAACCGCAAGATCGGCGTGGCCTGGGAAGTGATCGTGCCGGAAGTGGCGATCCGCAACCGCCAGGCGCCCGAGGGCGACCGGCATATCAGCGGCCTGGGCGATCCGCTGACCGGCTTCGCCATCTGGTACAAGGCGCGGCCCAACCTGACCCTGGGTTTCCAGTCTTTCCTGCAGGTGCCAGTCGGCACCGACCGCATCAGCGATACCAACTGGAAAAACCTGTCCAGCCTGTTCTGGGACTGGCGCATCGGCGACAAATTCGGCTGGACCGGCGACGCCGGCTTCGTCTGGCAGGGCACGCGCGACGACGGCTTCAAGCCGGCCATGAGCTGGCACCAGAACCACCGCTTCGCCTACCGCGCCAACCGCCGACTGGAACCTTTCCTCGCGCTGGATCACGAGCGCAGCGGCAGCAAGGACGGCCGCCCCGCATCCTGGGCGCTGGACGGCGGCGCCGGACTGATGATCCACACCTTCGACAACCAGTCGATCACCCTGCGCTATTCGACCTCGCTCGACGGCGAAAACCACGCGGTCAACGACAGCTTCAACCTGAAATACGCCTATGTCTGGTAACCGCGGCACGCATACGCACGCGGCGCCCGCCCCTGCCCGCCGATAAGGAAAGCACAATGACAACTTTGTATAAAAACTATGTCGACGGTGCGTTCGTACCGTCCGACGGCGCCACGATCGACGTGACCAACCCGGCCAACGGCGCGTTGCTGGCGCGTATTCCCGACAGCAGCGCCGACACCATCGCCAGCGCCGTGGCCGCGGCGCGGCGCGCCCAGCCGGCCTGGGAGAAACTCGCGCCGATCCAGCGGGCGAATCACCTGCGCCAGATTGCCGCCAAGGTACGTGAGCGGCGCACCGAGCTGGCCGGCATCATCGTGCGCGAACAGGGCAAGGTGCCCGGGCTGGCCCAAGTGGAAGTCGACTTCACCGCCGACTACATCGACTACATGGCCGAATGGGCACGGCGCCTCGAAGGCGAGGTGCTGAGCAGCGACCGCGCCAATGAAACAATTTTCCTGTTGCGCAAGCCGGTCGGCGTGGTCGCCGGCATCCTGCCATGGAATTTTCCCTTTTTCCTGATTGCGCGAAAGCTCGCGCCGGCCCTGGTCACCGGCAATACCATCGTGATCAAGCCCAGCGAGGAGACGCCGATCAACGCGTTCGAATTCGCCCAGCTGGTCAGCGAGACCGACCTGCCCGCCGGCGTATTCAACCTGGTCGGCGGTCGCGGCGCCACCGCCGGCGACGCGCTGGTATCCAACCCCGATGTCGACCTGATCACCTTCACCGGCAGCGTCGCCACCGGCAGCCGCATCATGCAGGCGGCCGGCCGCCATCTGACCCGGGTGAACCTGGAACTCGGCGGCAAGGCACCGGCTATCGTACTGGCCGACGCCGATCTCGACCTCGCCGCCAAGGCCATCTACGACTCGCGCGTGATCAATACCGGCCAGGTGTGCAATTGTGCCGAACGCGTCTATGTGGAACGCGGCGTACACGATGCACTGGTGCAGAAGCTCGCCGCGCATATGCAGGCCACGCGCTACGGCGATCCGTCGGTCGATGCCGACCTGCAGATGGGACCGCTGATCAACCAGGCCGGCCTGGACAAGGTGGCGGCCATGGTGGAACAGGCCAAGCGCGACGGCGCCACCATCGTCACCGGCGGCCAGCGCGCACAGCTGGCACAGGGCTTTCACTACGAACCGACCCTGATCGTCGATGCCCGCGCCGACATGGACATCATGCGCAAGGAAATCTTCGGTCCGGTGCTGCCGGTGCAGGTGGTCGACAGCCTGGACGAGGCGATCGCCCTGTCCAACGATTCCGAGTTCGGCCTGACCTCGTCGATCTTCACCAGCAATATCAATTCGGCCATGCGCGCCGTGCGCGAACTGCGCTTCGGCGAAACCTACATCAATCGCGAGCATTTCGAGGCGATGCAGGGTTTCCATGCGGGCCGGCGCAAATCCGGCATCGGCGGTGCCGACGGCAAGCACGGCCTGTACGAATTCACCGAAACCCACGTCGTCTACCTGCAGACGCCGTAAGCGAGGCAGTAGGAAGCCAGACATGACGAAATCCAGCCATTCTCCCTGCCGCTGCGCCTGTACCGCGCACGACCCGGCCCGCCGCAGCATGCTCGGCGGCGCCCTCGCCCTGGCCGCGCTGGCGCCGCTGGCCGCACTCGGCGAGAGCGTCGGTGCACCCGCAGCGCGCGGCACCAAGCCCGAGCCCGGCGACCGCCTCGCCTTCATGGTGGGCGAGCGCAAGGACCAGGAAATCAAGCCCGCCGACCTCGTCGTCGGCGCGGTGCCGACGCTGGCCTATCCGCTCGATCCAGCCAGCGGCAAGGTGCTGGTATCCCGCGTCGGCCTGCTCACGGTGGTGCGGCTCAAGCCCGAGGCACTCAAGCCCGCCAGCGCGAAAAACGCCGCGGACGGCATCGTCGCGTTCTCGGCCGTGTGCACGCACTACGGCTGCCCCATCACCACCTTGCATCCGAGCCAGAGCCAGATCGTCTGCAACTGCCACGGTTCGGTATTCGATGCGGCCGACCGTGGCGCCGTGACCCAGGGACCGGCCACGCGCCGGCTCGCCATGCTGCCGCTGGCGATCCAGGACGGCGCGCTCGTCGTGGCGGCGAAATTCGACGGCCCGCTGGGCCCACCGACGTAGACGATACACACCCATAAATCCACAAAAAACTATTGCAACACCGGGAGGAACACCGCATGAAACGCACGCTGACCGCCGCCGCACTGGCCGCGACACTCGCCTCGGGCACACTCGCCGCGGCCGACTACAAGCCCGTCACCGACGCACGCCTGGCCAATCCGGAACCAGAGAACTGGCTGCTGACCAAGGGCAACTACGCCGGCTGGAGCTATTCCGCGCTGAACCAGATCACGACTGCCAATGTCGCCAGGCTTCGTCCGGTCTGGTCTGCCGCGACGGGCATCAACTCGGGCCACGAGGCACCGGCCATCGTCAACGGCGACTACATGTTCGTCGCGACGCCGCACAACCACGTCATCGCCTACCACGCGAAAACCGGCAAGGTGCTGTGGAAATTCACGCGCGAGGTACCCGAAGGCATCGGCGCATTGCACCGCACGAATCGCGGCGTGGCCTTGTGGAACGACAAGGTCTATGTCGGCAGCGTCGACTGCATGCTCAGCGCGCTGGATGCGAAGACCGGCAAGCTGGTCTGGGAAGCGCAGGTCTGCGACTGGGAGACCGAGAGCGCCTACATCACCTCGGCGCCGCTGGTGGTGAAGGGCAAGGTGATGATAGGCCCGTCGGGCGGCGAGTTCGGCGTGCGCGGCTTCCTCAAGGCCTTCGACGCCGAGACCGGCAAGCTGGCCTGGACGCGCTACAGCGTGCCGGCGCCGGGCGAGCCAGGTTCGGAAACCTGGCCGCAGACCGGCGAATGGAAAGACGCCTGGAAGAACGGCGGCGGCACGATGTGGATGCCGGGCAACTACGACGTGAAGAACGACGTGATCTACTGGGGCGTCGGCAACGGTGCGCCCTGGCTGGGCGACCAGCGTCCCGGTGACAACCTCTATCTCGCCTCGGTGCTGTCGCTGGATCCGGCCAACGGCAACATCCTCAGCCATTACCAGTACCACTGGAACGATTCCTGGGACTGGGCCGGCATGAACGCGCCGACGCTGGTCGATTTCGATCGCAACGGCAAGAAGGTGACGGGCCTGATCAGCGCGCAGCGCAACGGCCGCCTGTACTGGCTGGACCGCGATGCCAAGGGCAAGATCAGTTACCAGAAATCCGAAGGCTACGTCACCAACACGGTCTTCAAGAGCATCGATCCCAAGACCGGCCGGCCGACTTACAACGAAGACGGCAAGCCGGCGACCGGCAAGACGCGCACCTACTGTCCCAGCCTGTGGGGCGGCAAGGACTGGCCGTACGAGGCGTACAACCCGAATACGGGCATGCTGTATATCCCGTTCAACGACAACCACTGCCTCACCCTGACCGGCATGATCCAGCAGCGCATACCGGGCCAGTGGTCAGCCGGCGTGGACATCAACCGGCTGGATCTGTCAGTCAAGAAAGACTTCCCCTACATCGGCGGCATCCAGGCCTGGGACATCAACAGTGGCAAGGAAGTCTGGCGCGACACGTATGCGCATTCGTGGAACTGGGGCTCCATCCTGACCACGGCCGGCGGCGTGCTGTTTGCCGGCGGCACCAACGACAAGATGTTCCGCGCCTACGACGCCAAGAGCGGCAAGCTGCTGTGGGAATTCCCCACGCCGTCGGGAATCATCTCGCCGCCGAGCAGCTTCTCCATCGACGGCAAGCAGTACATCGCCGTGGTGTCAGGCTGGGGTGTAGACGCGCAGTGGATCCAGGGCAAGATGCATGACCTGGCCGGCTGGGAAAAGGCCGTACCCGAAGGCGGCTCGGTCTGGGTGTTCGCCCTCGGCGACTGATTGTCGTTGCTTCGATACGCTCCGCGTGTACGTCAGGTACACGCGGAGCGTGCTGACTTTCGCCCCACCTTTTGAACGCGCGGCGCGCCGCGAAGCGAGGAAATTCCATGCTGTTCCGTTGCATTGTCGTTGCCGGCGCTCTGCTGGCTACTGCCACCACACACGCCGCGCCGCCCTGTGCGCTGGCCATCGAAGGCAACGATGCGATGGCTTTCAACGTGGCCGAACTGGTTGTTCCCGCCGGCTGCACGCAGGTCAAGCTCACGCTGAAGCACAGCGGCACGCTGGCCGCGGAAATCATGGGGCATAACTGGGTGCTGGCGGAAAGCGCGAACCTCGACGCCCTGACGGCTGCCGCGGCCACGGCCGAACTGGCCGACAGCTATCTGCCCAAGGGCGATGCGCGCGTGATTGCGCATACGCCGGTGATCGGCGGCGGTGAAGTCGCGTCGGTCACGTTCTCCACTGCGAAACTGAAGAAAGGCGGCGATTACACCTTCTTCTGCTCGTTTCCCGGGCACTGGTCGATGATGAAAGGCAAGCTGGTGGTGAACTGATGCGCGCTCGCCGCAGCTGGCCGTCGCTGTGCCTGCTCGGCGGTCTGGCCGCGCTGCAGGCGCAGGCCGACGACGAGGCCGATGTGCTGGAACGTGTCGAGGTGTACTCGACGCGGCTCGAAGGTGTGAGCAGTTTCGACACGCCCGCCTCGATCAGCGTGATCGACCTGGACAGCGGCCCCGAACGCAGCAACGCGAATGCCGCCGAGGTGTTCGCCGGCATCCCCGGCCTGCTCGCCCGCGACCGGCAGAACAATGCCCAGGACACGCAATTGTCGATACGCGGCTTCGGTGCCCGCGCGACCTTCGGCGTGCGCGGGCTGCGCCTGTATGCCGACGGCATTCCCGCGACCATGCCCGACGGCCAGGGCCAGATTTCGCATTTCAGCCTGTTCGGCGGCGAGCGTATCGAAGTGATGCGCGGGCCGTTCTCGGCGCTGTACGGCAATTCCTCCGGCGGCGTGGTGCAGATCTTCAGCGCCGACGGCACGGCGCCGACGCAGGGGCGGGTACAGTTCAGCAACGGCAGTTACGGCAACAACGTGATCGGCGCAGGACTGCGCGGTGGCAATGCGCGCGTCGGCTATCACGTCGCCGCATCGGTCGCCGACAGCGACGGCTATCGCGAGCACAGCGAATCGCGGCGCCAGTCGTTCAATCTCAAGCTCGGCCTGGGCGTGGGCGAGCAAGGCCGGCTGGATTTGGTGGCGAACCGCTTCGATGCGCCCGATGCGCAGGATCCGCTGGGTCTGTCGCGCGCCGAAGCGCTGGCCGATCCACGCCGGGCCACTGCCGTGGCGACGCAGTACAACACGCGCAAATCGGCGCTGCAGAACCAGCTCGGCCTTGTCTATACGCAGCCACTGGGCCAGGGCCACAGCCTGCGCGCGATGGCCTATGCGGGCCGTCGCGCGGTCGAACAGTTTCTCGCCGTGCCGGCCAGCGCGCAGGCCAATCCGCTTAGCGCCGGCGGCGTTGTCGATCTGCAGGGCGACTACGGCGGCGCGGACCTGCGCTGGTCCTGGCAGGGCGAACTGGCCAGGCGGCCGTTCGAGCTGAGTGCCGGGTTCAGTGCCGACCGGCAGGAACAGCAGCGCCGCGGCTACGAGAACTTCATCGGCAGCACGCTGGGCGTACGCGGCAGATTGCGTCGCGACGAAATCAACGACACGCGCAATAGCGACGAGTACCTGCAGGCCTGGTGGCAGTTCGCGCCGCGCTGGTCGCTGCTGGCCGGCCTGCGCCACAGCCGCGTGCGTTTCGACTCGGACGATGCTTATGTCACTGCGTCCAATCCCGACGATAGTGGAAAGGTGGACTATGCACAGACGACGCCGGTCGCCGGCCTGCTGTTCGCGCCGGCGGAAAACTGGCGGGTCTACGCCTCGGCCGGCCGCGGCTTCGAGACACCGACCTTCAACGAGCTGAGCTACCGCGCCGACGGAGGCGCCGGGCTGGCGCTGGACCTGCAGCCGTCACGCAGCCGCACTGTGGAAATTGGCGCAAAGTGGCGCAGCTGCGGCGGCGCTACGCTGGAAGCCGCGCTGTTCCGCGCCGACAGCGACGACGAACTGGCTGTGGCGCGCAATGTCGGCGGCCGCAGCAGCTTCCGCAATGCCGGCCGCAGCCGGCGCGAAGGCCTGGAGATGGCGGCGACGCTGCCGCTGGCCAGCGCCTGGCAGCTCGATCTGGCCTATACGCGGTTACAGGCGACATTCGTCGACGGTTTCGCCATCTGCACCAGCGCCGGCTGCACAACGCCAGCAGCCGTAGTGCCTGCCGGCACGCGCATTCCCGGCATCGCCCGCGACCAGTTTGCCGGCCGCATGCAGTGGCGCGGTGGTGCCTATGCCGCGGCGGCGCAGGTGCTGGCGCTGGGGCCAGTCACGGTCAACGACCTGGGCAGCGAAAGCGCGCCCGGCCATGCCCTGCTGAATCTCGAAGCCAGCCGCGACTGGCGCCTGGGGCAAAGCCGCCTGCATGCGTTTGCGCGCCTGAACAACGCGCTGGACCAGCGCCATATCGGCTCGGTCATCGTCAACGAAGGCAATGCGCGCTATTTCGAGCCCGGGCCGGATCGCACCTGGCTGCTCGGTCTGCGCTGGGACTGGAACGACGACTGAGCCGCCGTCGGCGACACGTTCAGGGCGCGCGAATGCGCGCGGCCAGGGTATCGAGAAACGCCGCCGGCAATTGCGCCTCAACCGCCACCTGCCACCAGTGCGGCTGGGCGAAGTCGCGGCATTTGATCGCGTCTTTCTCGGTCATCAGCAGCGGCAGGTCGTCGCCGAAGGCGAGATCCTGCGGCTGGAACAGATGGTGGTCGGCGAAGGCATGCTCGATCACCTCGATGCGGCAGGCGCGCAGGCTGTCGAAGAAACGCGCCGGATTGCCGATGCCGGCAACCGCGTGCACGCGGCGATGGGCGAAGTGCTCCAGCGCCACCGGCTCGGCCACATCGAGCAGGCGGCGGGCGCCGCTGTCGCGCAGGCGCAGCTGTACTTCATCGGCATGGGCCATGCCGCCGTTGCAGACGCGGAAATCGACGCTGTCCAGGCGCTGCAGCGGCTCGCGCAGGGGGCCGGCCGGCAGCAGCCGCCGGTTGCCGAAGCGGCGTGCACCGTCGATGACGCAGATTTCCACTTTGCGGCGCAGGCGATAATGCTGCAGACCGTCGTCGGCCAGGATCACGTCGATGTCGGCCGATTGCAGCAGCATCTGCGCCGCAGCGACGCGATCACGCCCGACCACGACGGGCGCACCGCTGAGGCGCTGGATCAGCAAGGGCTCGTCGCCGACCTGCCCGGCCGTCGACTGTGCATCGAGCAGCAGCGGCCCGCGTGCCGTGCCGCCGTAGCCGCGGCTGACCACGCCGGCGCGCAGGCCGCGCGCGTCCAGGGCGCGCACCAGGGCAATGGTCAGCGGTGTCTTGCCGGTGCCGCCGACGCTGATATTGCCGACCACGACGACGGGTTTGTCCACGGCGAACGAGCGCAGCCAGCCGCGCCGGTATGCCGCGCGCCGCAGCGCAGTGACGGCGCCGTACAGCCGCGCCAGCACACGCCAGGACCAGGGCACGGCCTGGCCCTGGTACCAGATGCGTTCGCGCCGCGCCGGCATCAGGCCGGGGCGTCGTGGAACTGCATGCGGTGCAGCGCCGCGTAGTGGCCGTCGCGGGCGATCAGTGCCTCGTGGCGGCCGGTCTCGACGATGCGGCCGTGATCGAGCACGACGATCTGGTCGGCATGTTCGATGGTGGAAAGACGATGGGCGATCACCAGGGTGGTCCGCTCGCGCATGAGGCGGCCCAGGGCGTCCTGGATCAGCCGCTCGGATTCGGTATCCAGCGCGCTGGTGGCTTCGTCAAGGATCAGGATGGGCGCGTTCTTGAGGATGGCCCGGGCGATGGCAATGCGCTGGCGCTGGCCACCGGACAGCAATGCCCCGCCCTCGCCGACCATGCTATCCAACCCCTGCGGCAGGCGCTGGATGAATTCCAGTGCGTTGGCGGCCTCGGCCGCGGCGAGGATCTGTTCGCGGCTGGCACTGCCCAGTGCGCCATAAGCGATATTGCGCGCTATGGAATCGTTGAACAAAACCACATGTTGACTGACCAGGGCGATCTGCCGGCGCAGCGAATCCAGCGTCCATTCGTTGAGCGGCCGGCCGTCGAGGCGGACTACGCCGGCGCTGGGCTCGTAGAAGCGCGGAATCAGCGCCGCCAGGCTGCTCTTGCCGCTGCCGGAACGGCCGACCAGGGCAGTGACCTTGCCCGCCGGGCAGACCAGGTCGATGTTCGACAGCGCGTCGCTGGCAGCCTGGGGATAGCGCAGGCTGAGGCCGGCCAGTTCGATCTCGCCGCGGCTGCGATCGATCTGGGCAGTGCCGCTGTCGGTTTCGGGCGTGGCGTCGACAATGGCGAACAGATCCTGCGCCGCCGCCACGCCGCGCTGCATCATCGCCTGGACCGTGGTCAGGCGCTTGAGCGAGGGCAGCATGGCCAGCATCGCGGTGATCAGCGCCATGAAGGCGCCGGCGCTCATGCTCGACAGCATGCTCGGCCGCGTGGCGAAGAACACCACCGCCGCCAGCGCCGTGGCGGCGATGATCTGCACCAGCGAGGTGGACAGGGCATTGGTCGAGGCCACCTTCAGGTTGAGGCGGCGATTGTGTTCGTTGATTTCGGCGAAGCGCTGCTGTTCGTACTCGCGCCCGCCGTAGACCTTCACTTCGCGCTGGCCGCCGACGATTTCTTCCACAATGCCGGTGACCGAGCCGACCGAGTGCTGGATGTTGCGGCTGATGCGCCGGTAGCGCCGGCCGACCACCCAGACCAGCGCGGCGATCAGCGGCGCCATGACGAACAGGGCCAGGGTCAGGCGCGGTCCGTACCAGAGCATGACCGCGAGCATGCCCAGCACGGTGAGACTGTCGAGGATCATCACCTTGACCGCTTCGGTACTGGCCTGGGCCACCTGCTCCACCGTGTAGGTGATGCGCGCGATCATCTGGCCCGAAGGCTCGCGGTCGAAATACGCAGCCGGCATGCCGAGGTAGCGGGCGAACACCTGCTCGCGCAGGCGATGCACCACGCCGCGGCCGATGCGCGCGGTACCGTAGTCGGTCAGCCAGGTCGCCACGCCGCGCAGCAGGAACAGCAGCACGATGACGATGGGCATCCAGAAAATGGTGTTGGCATCGCGGTGCACGAACAGGTCGTCCAGCATGGGCTGGATCAGCCAGGTGAACGCCGCGGTAGCGCCGGCGTCCACCGCCATGCCAAGCAGGGCCAGGCTGGCGATGGGCCAGTGACGCGCCGAATACTGCAGCAGGCGGCGATAGGTGGCGGCCGCCGATGCCGGCGCTGCAGCGCTCACTTTTTCGGCGCTTCCTTCGACGGCGTCGTGGCAATGGAAAGGCGTGTGAAGCCGACCTGGCCCAGCGCGTCCATCGCCGTCACCACGGCCTGGTGCGGTGTCTGCGCATCGGCGCGGATCATCACCGGACGCGAGCGGTCATCGCCGGCGATCTGGTTCAGCACGTCTTTGAGCGTATCCACGCTGGGATTGAGAATTTCGTTGTTGTCGATGAAATAGCGCCCGTCGCTGTCGACCTGGATGGTCAGGCCGGTCTCGGGCTCGGCCTCGGCCGCTTCGCTGGCCTGCGGCAGAGCGACCTTGAGCCGCGCGGTCTGGTCGAACGTGGCCGTGAGCACGAAGAACATCAACAGCGTAAGCATCACGTCGATCAACGGGATCACGTTGATCTCGAAATCGTCGTCGCGACGCGCACCGAGCTTCATGCAGGCGTGCCTGCGCGCACGGGGCGTACTGCAGCGGCGGCGGCATTCGGATCGAGCTGTTGCGCCGAGAGTTCGTCGAGCAGCGCAATGGCTTCCTTTTCCATCACCACGACCAGGCCGGAAACGCGCGAACGGAAATAGCGATGGAAGATATACGCCGGCACCGCCACGACCAGGCCGGTCGCGGTACAGACCAGCGCTTCGCCGATGCCGCCGGCCATCTGCTGGGCATTGCCGATGCCGTGCACCATCACGGCAAGGAACATGCGGATCAGGCCGATGACGGTGCCGAGCAGGCCCAGCAGCGGCGAGATCAGGGCGATGGTGCCCAGGGTGTTGAGATAGCGCTCCAGACGATGCACGACATGGCGGCCGGCATCTTCGATGCGTTCCTTGATGATTTCGCGCGGGCGGTTACGTACCGACAGCGCCGCGGCGAGCAGTTCGCCCAGCGGCGAGTTCTTGCTCAAGGTATCGATGTGCGACGGATCGAGCTTGCGCGTGCGCGCCCAGGTGCGCACCTGCTCGCCCAGCTCCGGCGGACTGACGGACTTCTGCCGCAGCGACCAGAATCGTTCGAGGATGATGGCCAGGGCCACCGCAGAACAGATCAGGATGGGCACCATCGCCCAGCCACCGGCCATCAGAATCTCTAACACGCGCAATCACTCCGATAACTTTGGGAACGCGGCGCACCCCGGCGCGCCGATCGGGCAGATCATAGCAGCGAATCCGGCGGGGCTTGTGCGGGGCGTGTCGCGTACGGCGGGGTTGAGGCTTCGGGCCCTGTGGCGGCGGGGCCGAGGCCGACACCATCCCCATCCCGGCCTTCCCCTTGAGGAGGAAAGCGAGTTGCGGCCACAGCAGATGGCTGCCGGAACCGCGCTTTACGGAATGTCCTTCAGCGGTGGAAGCCAGACCGTCAGAACCAAGGGGGGCTGACGGCTTGGGGCACTCAAGGTCCCGGCAGGCTTGACGGCGATGGCGTCAAGACCCGTCGTCTAAACCTCCGGCGCCGGCCGGCGCCGGATCTGCCCGCTGCGCGCGTCGCGGAATACGCGGCTCACCCACATGCGCATATCGTCGAGCTGCGAATAGATCACCGGCAGTGCCAGCAAGGTCACGCCGGTGGAGAACACCAGGCCACCGGCGATGGCCCGCGCCATCGGGTAGTACGGCGGACCGTCACCGCCCATCTCGGTGCTGCTGATGCACAGCGGCACCATGCCGAGAATGGCCGTGCCCATGGTCATCAGGATCGGTCGCAGGCGGTCGCGCGCCCCTTCGACCAGCGCCTCGAAGCGCGGCATGCCCGCGTGCCGCAGCTGGTTCACGTGCACGATCATGACGATGCCGTTGTTCACCACCACGCCCATCAGAATCAGCACGCCGATCGAGGCCATGATCGAGAACGTAGTCCCGGTCAGCCAGAACAGCCAGAACACGCCGAAGATGGAGAACAGGAAGGTCGTCAGGATCGCCGCCGGGAACACCAGCGATTCGAACATCGCACACATCACGACGTAGACGAGCACCAGCGCGAGCAAGGTATTCAGCAGCATCTGCTGGCCGGCTTCGTCGGATTCGTCGAAGCTGCGCCCGAAGGTCCAGCGATAGCCCGCCGGCAGGCTGACCGATTTCATCGCCGACTCGATCGCCTTGCGCGCGTCTTCCTGGGTAGTGCCCGGCGCGAGATTGGCCACGATGGGCAGCGAGGTCTGGCGGCCGTCGCGCTGGATGGCCGATGCCGCATCCTGGGTGCGTACGTCGACCAGGGACAGCAGCGGCACCAGCGTGCCGTCGGCACGGCGCAGCTTGAAATCGGACATGCCGGCGACGCTTTGCGTGTCGGCGCCCTGGAAGCGCAGCCATACCGGAATTTCCGTATCGCCGTTGCGGAACTCGCGCAATGGCGCGCCACGCAGGGCAATGCCGACGTAGCTGGCCACTTCGGTGGCGGAAAAACCGTACGACTTGGCCCGCTCGCGATCCACGCGCACGGCGACTTCGCGGTCGCCGGTGCGCTCGGCCGTGCGCACGTCGCGCAGCCCGGTTACGCGGGAAAGCACCGGAATCACCGCCTGCGACAGCTCGTGCAGCTGGTCCATGGAATCGCCAACCAGGGAAATGCGCAGGCCTTCGCCGCTGCTGCCGCCGCCGTTGTTGTCGAAGGTGGCCTTGCCGACGGGAATCTTCGGCATGTCCTTGCGGATGTCTTCCATGATCTCGCTGGAGCTGCGCTTGAGCTGCTTGGCATCAACCAGGATCACGTTGGTCATGGCATCGCCGCGCTCGTTGGCATAGCTGTAGACCGACTTGATGTCGAACTTGTCCTTGTTGTCGAGCAGGTAGTCCTCGATCTTGCCGATCGACTTCTTCAGTTCCTCCAGCCGGTACAGGCCGTTCAGGTCGTACTGCAGGCGCAGGGTAGCGCCCTCGCCCGCCGGGAACATGTCGAACTTGGTGTGCATCATCGGCCCGATGACGCTGATCACGCTCATCAGCACCACGCCGGCCGCGGTGAGGATGCGATGGCGCAAGGTCCAGCCGATCAGGTTCGCGTAGCCGGTCTGCAGGCGCGTGACCAGGGTCTTGCGGCCGACGAACTTCGGCGTCGGCAGGCGCGCCGACAGCATAGGCACCAGGGTGACCGCGACCAGCCACGAGGCCAGGTGGGCGATCGACATGGCCACGGCGACCTGGGTCAGGAAGATGCTTATCTGGTTCTTCGCGCCGAAGATGTTCGGCAGGAACACCACGATGCTGGCGAAGGTGCCCGCGGCGATCGCCACGCCGACGGCCTGGGTGCCCTGTACCGCGCAATACCAGGGTTTGTCAGGATACTTTTCCCGATACTGATAAATGCTTTCCACCACCACGACGGCATTGTCCACCAGCATGCCCACGGCCAGCAGCAGGCCCATCATCGAGAGGATGTTGAGGGTGATGCCGAAGAAGTACATGCAGCCCAGGGTCATGACGAAGCAGATCGGAATCGCCAGCGACACCATCAGGGTGGAATGCCAGTCGCGCAGGAAGTAGAACAGCACCAGCACCGACAGCAGCGTGCCGATCACGCCGGCTTCGCTCAGCTCGTACAGCGACGAGGTCACCGCGCTGGCCTGGTCTTCCAGAGCATAGACGTCGATGCCGCGCATTTCCGGCGACTGCTTGATGCGCTCGACCTCTTCCTTCACCAGCCGGCCGACTTCGACCAGGTTGGCATTGCGTTCCTTGTAGATATCGATGCCGATGGCCGGGCGCTTGTCCAGGCGGCGCATATAGTCCAGCCGCTCGGGCTTGAGCGAGACCGTGGCGATGTCGCCGAGCTTGAGGCCGCGGTCGTTGATGACGAGATTGCGCGCATCGTCGAGGTTCTTCCACTCGCCCTGGGGCTGTACGCGGTAACGCGTCGCGCCGTCGAGGATCTGCCCGGCGGAGACCGAGAAATTCGCCTTGGACAATTGCGCGAACAGCTCATTCAGGCCGACGCCGCTGGCGGCGATGCGGTCGGACGACAGCTCGATCTGCAGCTCCGGCGGCGATACGCCCTGCAGGTCGACGCGGGCCACGCCGGGCAGCTTTTCCAGCGGCCGCTTGGCGCGCCGGTCGAGCAGCTCGTAGGAGTTGGACATGTCGATGTCGCTGGCCACGCGCAGCTGCAGCAGCGGTTGATCCGACGCCGAGAATTTCAACACCTGGTAGCGCTGCAGGTCGGACGGCAGATCTTTGCGGATGGCGTCGATCTTCTCGCGCGCTTCCACCGCCTTGATCGCGACCTTGTTGCCCCATTTGAACTGGATGAAGATCTGCACGCCGTCGGCGCGCGAGGTCGACTGCATGCGCTGTATGCCCGGCACCGTGGACAGGGCTTCCTCGATCGGCCTGGCCAGCACACGCTCGACTTCCGCCGGTGTCGACCCCGGATACGGCACGTCGACGAACAGGAACGGGAACTCGATGTCGGGGAATTTTTCCAGCGGCAGGCGTACCGCCGCAATCAGGCCGATCACCATCATCGAGACGAAGAACATCATGACGGTGACCGGCCGCTTGAGGCTCAGCTCGGCCAGGTTCATGGCGTGTGCTCCAGCGTCGACGATGCCTGGCGCGCGGACTGGCGTTCGGCGCGGGCACGGAACCAGGCGTCGCCGCGGAAATCCAGCCGGTCGTACACGATGGGAATCACCACCAGGGTCAGCAAGGTGGACACCAGCAGGCCGCCGATCACGGTGATGGCCATCGGCGCGCGCACTTCGGCACCATCGCCCAGGCCGATGGCCAGCGGCAGGAAGCCGATCAGGGTACACAGCGTGGTCATGACGATGGGGCGCAGGCGCGACTCGGCGCCTTGAACGATGGCGTCGCGCTTGGCCACGCCGTGCTCGCGCAGCTGGTTGACGCGGTCGATCAGCACGATCGCGTTCTTCACCACGATGCCGACCAGCATGATCAGGCCGATGAACACGACCACGCTGATGGCGTTGCCGGTCAGTTTCAGCGCCAGCACCGCACCGACCGCGGCCAGCGGGATGGAGAACATGATCACGAACGGATGCAGCAGCGATTCGAACTGCGAGGCCATCACCAGGTAGACCAGGAAGATCGCCAGCGCCAACGCGAAGATCAGCGAGTTGACCGACGAATCGAGTTCTTCGCTCTGCCCGCCGATATTCACCGATACGCCGGCGGCGAGCGGATTCTTCGCCAGGATGTCGCGCACTTCCTGCACCGCGCTGGACAGGTTGCCGTAGGCCAGGTTGGAACCGACGATAGCGACGCGTTCCTGGCTCACGCGATGGATTTCGCTGGGGCCTTCAGTCGCGACGACGTCGGCCACGGCCGACAGGCGGACCGGCTTGATCGTGACCACGGGCGTACCTGCCGTGGCGGCAGCCGCCGTCGCCGCGGCGATCTCGGCCGAGTTGACGATCAG
This sequence comes from Tahibacter aquaticus, assembly GCF_004363655.1. Lineage (GTDB taxonomy): Bacteria > Pseudomonadota > Gammaproteobacteria > Xanthomonadales > Rhodanobacteraceae > Tahibacter > Tahibacter aquaticus. Next base: position 346,040 of record NZ_SNZH01000006.1, on the reverse strand, counting down.
GTTGCGGATGTCCTCGACACTGGCGCGGTCGGATTCCAGTGCGCGTACCAGCACGTCGATCTTGCGGTCGCGGAAGTTGTAGCGCGTGGCCACTTCGCCGCGCACCTTGCGCACGATCTGGTCGGCGATGGCGCGCGTGGTCAGGCCCAGCGCGGCGGCGCGATCCTGGTCGAAGCGGATCTGCACTTCCGGATAGCCGCTCTCGACGGTGGACTTGATGTCGCTGAAACGTGGCGACGCCTTCATCAGCGCAGTGAGCTTCTGGCCAGCCTTTTTCAGCGTTTCCAGGTCATAGCCGCGGATTTCGATCTCCAGCGGCGTGGAGAAGCTGAAAAGTTGCGGACGGGAAAATTTCACTTCGCCGCCCGGATGCGTGGTCATGGTCTTGCGCAGCGCGTCCATCGCGGCGCGCTCGCCGGCTTCGCCAGCCGTAGGCTTGAGCGCCACCAGCAGGCGCGCGATGTTCTCGCCGGACTCGGTCGGATTCGCATCCAGCCGCGTGCCTACGCCGGACACGCCGTAGATCGAGTCGATATTCGGATCGCCCGCATGCTTGAGCTGCAATTCCCGCGCGAGGCTGTCGCTGTCGGCCAGCGGCGTGCCGGGCGGCAGCTTGACCGTCATTTCGAAGCGGCCCTGGGCCAGCTGCGGAATCAAGTCCATGCCCAGGGTAGGCACCAGCGCCAAGGTGCCGACGAACGCGGCCAGGGCGAAAGCCAGCACCGCCCAGGGCTTGGCGATCACCCGCGGCAGCATGCGCGTATAGCCGGCAGCGAGGCGGTTGTACGGCAGCAGCACGATATTGCCGACGCCGCGCAACACTTTACCGATCACGCCGCCGACGCCGCGGAACACGGTGAGTACCAACCAGGCGAAGCCGCGCGGTATCGCGCCGAAAAAGCCCTGCGGCTTGTCGTTCTCCAGTTCTTCCCGGTAGGCCAGCGGCGACTGGCCCTGCAGCGAGGCCAGCATCGGGATCAGGGTCATGGACACGACCAGCGAGATCAGCATGGCGAAGGTGATGGTCAATGCCTGGTCGCGGAACAGCTGGCCGGCCACGCCCTGTACGAATACCAGCGGGAAGAACACGGCGACCGTGGTCAGCGTGGAGGCGGTCACCGCCATGCCGACTTCCTTGGTGCCCTGTATGGCCGCATCGACGATGGACAGGCCTTTTTCCCGCAGGCGCGCGATGTTTTCCAGCACCACGATGGAATCGTCCACCACCATGCCGGTGGCCAGCGCGAGCCCGCCCAGCGACATCACGTTGAGGCTGAGATCGGCCTGGCCCATGAAGAAGAACGTGGTGATCAGCGACACCGGCAGCGACAGCGAAATGATGAAGGTGCTCCAGCTGTCCTGCAGGAAGAAGAAGATCACCAGGATGGCAAGCAGGCCGCCGAGCAGCGCATCGAAGCGCACTTCGTGCAGGGCGGCGCCGATGAACAGCGACTGGTCGTCGATCACCTTCAGCTCGGCACTGGGCGGCAGCAGGTTGTTCTTGCGCATCTGCTCCACCGCGGCCTTGATGCCGGTGGCGACGCTGACCGTATTCGCATCGCCTTCCTTGTAGACGGCCAGCTCGATCGCCTCGCGGCCGTCGATGCGCACAATGCCTTCGCGCTCCTTGTAGCTCTGGTGTACGTGGGCGACATCCTTCAGCCGGATCGGCACGCCCTTGTCCACTTTCACCAGCAGCTCGCGCATCTCGTCCACGTTGGCGAACTGGTTGATGGTGCGCACCAGATAGCGCTGCGAGCCTTCCTCGATGCGGCCGCCGGAGATATTCACGTTCTCGTCTTTCAGGCGCTGCACCACGTCGCCGACGCCGATACCAAGCTGGGACAATTTCTGCTGGTCGATGTCGACAGCGACTTCATCTTCCAGGCCGCCGCCGACCTTGACCGCAGCGACGCCGGCAATCGGTTCCAGGCGTTTTTTCAGCTCGTCGTCGGCGAAGCGGCGCAACTGCTTGAGTTCGGCCTCGTTGAAGCCTTTGTCATCGGCCTTGCCGGACAGGCCGTAGCGGATGATCGGATCGGTCGACGGATTGAAGCGCAGCAGCAGTGGCTTCTTCGCCTCGAGCGGCAATTGCAACAATTCCAGTTTGTCGCGCGCCTCCAGGCTGGCCATGTCCATGTCCGTGCCCCAGGTGAACTCGAGGATCACGTCGGACTGGCCGGTGCGCGACACCGAGTGCAGCTTGCGCACGTTCTTGACCACGCCCAGCACTTCTTCCACCGGCTGGGTCACCAGGTTTTCGATTTCCAGCGGTGCTGCGCCTTCGTATTCGGTGCGCACGGTCAAGGTGGGATAGGAAAGATCAGGCAGCAGGTTCACCTTGAGACCGAACAGGGCAATGATGCCGAACAGCACGAAGGTGAGGGTGAACATGAACACGGTCACGCGCCGGCGCGTGGCAATATCGACGATGCTCATTGGGTTTTCTCCGCGACCGGCACGCTGCTCGCAGGCGGCGGTGCATCGCCGTCGAGCACCTGCACCAGGGTGCCGTCACGCACGGCATTGCGGCCGACGGTGATCACCCGGTCGCCGCTCTTGAGCCCTTCGCGCACTTCGACGTATTCGCTGTCGGCGAAACCGACCCTGACCACGCGGCGCTGCGCCTGCAGGGCAGGCACGCCCGGAGCGGGCTTGGCGTCGGTCGCGGCGGCTTCGGTTTTCGCCGCGGGCGTCGCATCGGTCTTGGTAGCGTCCTTGGCATGGGTCGTGGACGCTGCAGCCGGCGGCGCGTCGACAATGAGGAAGACCGCGGTTTCGCCATCCTCTTCGATCAGCGCTCCGCGCGGAATCGCCAGTGCGTCCTGTTTGCGGTCGTAGATCACGTCGATGCGGCCGAACATGCCGGGCTTGAGCGTCTGCGCATCCGCCTTGAAGCGGCAGGTGACACGGAAAGTACCGCTGGCGGCTTCCACCACCGGGCTGACGCGCTCGATCACGCCGGGAAAGCGACGCCCGGGCAAGGCGTCGACCACCAGGCTGACAGGCTGATCCGGCTTGAGCGTGTTGAGCTCGCGCTCCGGCACATTGAGTATGCCCAGCAGCGGGTCGAAGTCGACGATATGGAACAGCGGCTGGTTGATCTGGATCAGATTGCCTTCCTTGACCATGCGCTTGCCGATGACACCGTCGATCGGAGCGACGACCTGGGTATACGACAGCTCCAGCTTGGCCAGATCGTGGGCAGCGCGCTGGTTGTCCAGGTCGAACTTGATCTTGTCGTGCTCTTCCAGCGAGAGCAGCTTCTTGCCGAACATTTCGTCGGCGCGGCGGTAGTCGGCTTCCAGCTTGCGCAAGGTCGCCTCGACCTTGGCCAGGCTCAGGCGCGGACTCGCATCGTCCAGCCGGGCCAGTATCTGGCCCTGATGCACGACATTGCCTTCCTCGACCATCAGCTTGAGCAATACGCCGCCGGTCTTGGCGACGACATCTGCCTCGCGGTCGGCTTCCAGCGTCGCGGTACCGGAATAGCTGGCATCGATGGGACGGGCCGCGGCCGTAACCGCTTCGACCGGAACCAGGGCCGTTTCCGGCGCCTTGTCCTTGTCGCCTCCGCCCTTGCCACCACATCCGGCGAGAAAATAAATAATCAATATAATCAAAATATTACGTGTCATTCCAATTCTTCCCTGAGCGGCGGAATGGCGGAGGTGGCGAGACATGGCGGCTGCCCGTGTGCTGGTATTGTGGTGTTATACTAGACTACATCACTATGCGTGACAATACGTTCACGGCTGTATGGATGCGGTCAAGGCGAGAAAGGATGCACCGGGTTTGCCCTCCGCGGCGTGTGTGCAGTCTGCGTGAAGGCGGTGACGTTGGCTTGAGCCGGTAGTCATTGGGCATCAGGCCAGCCGTTCAGCGAATCGCTCCTGTGCCGACCTGCCTGTCTCCACAACCTGGCCAAACCCTTGCGTTGCAAGTGGTTGTCCGCCTGACCGGTGGGGCGTTCAGATTGATCCGAACCTGCGGTTATGGGCGATCACTCGTCGCCCCTTGACCCAAGGAGGCTCGACCATCGACAGCAAAACCCGGCTCCGCTCTGGAAGCTCGGCACATTGGAGAACCGCACAGCACTCTGCCTGGTACCGATAGCTGTCAGGCGACGCCGAGGCCGCTTCGCCGATACGGATCGATCAGGCTATACTTGCGGCTTTACCAGCCAGGCACCTGCCCCCGCCGGAAACCGACGATGACACGATCGCAACTGCTTGCTTCCCTGCTAGCCACCGCCGCCCTTGCCGCCACGACCGCCCATGCTGCGGACCCGAAGGGCAATATCGAAGCCGGCCGAGTCAAGACCTATACCTGCCACGGCTGCCACGGTGTCCCGGGTTACAAGAATGCGTATCCGAACTACCACGTGCCGCTGATCGCCGGACAGAATTACGAGTACCTGATCGCCGCGCTGAACGGCTACAAGAGCGGCGAACGCAGCCACCCGACCATGCGCGCCCAGGGCGAGAGCCTCTCCAAAGAGGACATCGAAGACATCGCCGCCTACCTTTCCAGCCTGGCTGCCAAGTAATTAGGATGCCCCGGATGAATCGCACGATTTCCCTGCTGGCGCTGGCGACGACGCTGGCCCTTTCTTCCGCCGCCAACGCCGCCGGCAACATCGAGAACGGCAAGAAACTTGCCGAACCCTGCGCCCAGTGCCATGGCAAGGACGGCAATTCGATCGACCCACAGTATCCGCGCCTGGCCGGCCAGTACCGCGACTACCTGGAAATCGCGCTGCAGCAGTACAAGGACGGCACGCGCAAGAACGCCATCATGGCACCGTTCGTGGAACCGCTGAACAAGCAGAACATGCTCGATCTCGCGGCATATTTCGCCAGCCTGCCGGACAGCAAGCTCGGCGATCTGAGCCACCCGCCGAAGAAGTAGACAGGCGGTTCGCGTTGCAAAAAAAAGCCCGGCATTGCCGGGCTTTTTTCTTGTCTGTACGGCGCCACCGCAAAATCAGGCCAGTGCCGATTTGCCTTCGCTTGCCTTGCTGGCGAAATACGGGTTCTCGCCGCTGGAATGGTCGGTCGCATCGCGCACCGCGGTAATTTCCGGCACGCGTTCGCGCAGGGTTTTTTCCACGCCTTGCTTGAGTGTCACGTCGGCCATGCCGCAGCCATGGCAGCCGCCGCCGAAGCGCAGCAACACCACGCCGTCGGCGGTGATTTCCTCGAGACTGATGCGGCCGCCGTGCGAAGCGACGCGCGGATTGATCTCGGTCTCGATCACATAGCGCACGCGTTCGACCAGGCTGGCACCCTCGCCCGGCACTTCGCCCTTGATGCGCGGTGCGCGAATCGTCAGCTGTCCACCGGTCGGCGCCACTTCGTAGTCGATGTCGGCCGCGTCGAGAAACGACACGCTGGCGGCGTCGACATACAGCGGGAAACCACGGCATTCCACCGTCCATTCGTCGCCGGCCAGATCGGCAGGTTCGCAGAATTCCAGCTGGCAGTCGGCTGCCGGCGTGCCGGCCTTGACTGCGCGCAGGCGAATGCCGAGTCCGGGAATGCCTTGTTGCTCGATGAGCTTGAGAAAGTGCTGCTGCGCTCGCTCGGAGATATTGATCATATTCACCCCGTTGAATCTGGACCATTGTAGTCCGCTTTCAAGGGGGCGACCACGGCGCCGCGGCATTCCGCCGCCGCTATACTCGCGCCCCTCATCATTGCCCGGAGCACGCCATGACCAAGGACGAACTGACTGCCAGCCACTGCACACCGCGCAAAGGACCGGGCGATGCGGTTCCGGCCGATCAGATCGGCGAGCTGGCACAGCTGATTGGCGAGTGGCGCGTGGAGCGCGAAGCCGGCCAGCTGCAGCGCGAATTCCGTTTCCGCGACTTCCACCACACCATGGGCTTCGTCAATGCCGTGGCCTACATGGCCAATCGCGAAGACCACCATCCGGACCTGGAAGTCGGCTACAACTATTGCCGCATGCGCTGGTCCACGCACGACGTCGGCGGCCTGTCGCTGAACGATTTCATCTGCGCGTCCAAGGTCGACGCGCTGGTCCGCTGACCAACCGTGTTCGCGGCAAGGCTGTTGCGCTGGACCACCTGGCTGGCCGCGGTCGCGCTCTGCGCCGTACTTCTGCAGACCCTTGCGCTATACCAGCTGGCACGACAGCTACAACGGGAAAGCGTTGTGCAACTGGCTACGCTGGCGCGCGGCGACACGCCGTACCGCTGGCGCTTCGCCAGCACGCGCGACCTGGTCAGTGGCACTGTGTTCGGCCGCTGCGACTACCGTATCGATGGTGCCGGCCTGCATCTGCGCCGCGGCAGCCAGGACTGCGAAATCGGCCTGCCGCTGAGCCAGGCGCTGGATCTGCGCCGTTTCGGCCAGCTCGTTGTCGAAACCGACACCACGGCCGCCTTCGCCGTGATCGTGCGCGAACAGCTGGCGCAGCCGCAGCGCGTTGCCGAAGTGACGGCCGTGCAGCTGGCCGCCACCGGCGAAATCCCGCTTTCCACATTGTCGTGGCGCGGCGAGGAAGTCGCTGCTGTCGCCGCGCCGCAGCGTGCCGCCATGCTGCGCCTGCGTTTCGCCACCCCGGCGCAGGACCTGAACTTGCGCGGTGTCAGTCTGCACCTTTCTGCGCCCTGGCCCTGGCTGCAGTCGGCACCGCGCTCGCCCGATTGGCGCTACCTGCCCCTGCTGGGCGAACCCAGCGACCTTGCCGTCTCCGGTGCGACGGTCAGCTATTGGTCCGACGTCCACTATCCGCTGTTTCTGCTGCCGCCACGGCTGCGACCAGAACAGGCCCTGCTCTGGCGCGATCAGTTGCGCCAGACCGAACCGGCCGCCTTGCTGCTGGTCCAGGGCGATAGCGACGCTGTTGCCGCAGAGGTGCGGCGCGCAACCGGCGCGGCGGCAGGCCCCCCTGCGCTGCTGTGGTCCTGGCTGGCGCTGATCGTATGTGCCGCGCTGCTGTTGCTGCTTCGCCTGCGCCCGCCCGCTGCCCAGCGGCCACGCGCCTTGCTGCAGGCTGCCGCCACCCTCGCGCTGCCGCTGTTCGTGGTACTGGACCTGCGCCTGGGCGACAACCCCGATGGCTGGAGCACAGTGGCACTGATGCTCGCATTCGCTTTTGCACTGAGCCTGCGGCGCGAGGCGAATACCCCGGCCTGGCACTGGCTGGGCAGTCCGCGCGCCTGGCTGCTCGCCGCGCCGGCACCGGCCCTGGCGCTGTTGCTGATGTTCGCGCTCGGTCAGACGCAACGCCTGCCCCCTGCCACCGAACTCGCTTTCTATCTGGGCTGGGCGCTGCTGCAGCAGTACCTGGTCTGTGTCGTGCTGACCGACCGCCTGCGCCTGGCGGGTGTGGCTCCGTGCTGGAGCTTGCTGGCGGCTGCCGGCGTGTTTGCTCTGTTGCACGCGCCGAATGCGGGCCTGATGCAGCTGACCTTCGCCGGCGGGCTGCTCTGGAGCGCGAACTGGCTGGGCCAGCGCGCCTTGCTGCCCCTGGCCGCCTCGCACGCACTGGCCGCCAGCCTGCTCGCCGGCAATCTGCCGCCGCAATGGCTGCGCTCGGCCGAGATCAGCCTGCGCTATTTCCTCTGAGACGCCCGGCGCACCGCCAAACCGGCAGATCCGGAAGCATCGACCGATGCTGACTTCGCGCAAGCAGCAGCGTCACGGCGCCTGATCGCCCTCGCCGCTACGTCGCACAGCGCCCCCGCCTCGCGGCGAAATCTCGTCGCCGTAGTCCCCGGACAACCCCAATCGGCAGATCGACCGCCTGCCGGGATTGCGAACCAGCGGACCAGCCCGCCATGATCCACCGCCCGGTGTTCGGTAGCCGCTGCCCGGGGCGTTTCTCAGCCACTTTCCCATCCCATCCGGGTATCCGCCGTGACCGCACTGCCCCAATCCCGCCGCTCCTGGCTTGCCTGTATCGCTGCTTTTCTCGGCAGCTGCAGCCTGGCCGGCGTGATCTGCTTTCATTTTCCGCAACTGCTGACCAGCCACGATTTCCGCCAGATCTACAGCGAAACCTTCGCCCGCCGGCTGCTGCTGGCCGGACTCATCGCCGCCTTCGTGCTGGGCACCCTGGCCATCCTGCGCGGACGCAACAAGCGCGTCGCGCTGATCGGTGTGGTCACAGCCGCCCTGGCGGTACTGACCGGGGGCAGCAATGTCCAATTCGATGCAATCGGGAAAACGCCGTATTCGCTGGGTTTGGACTGGTTTGTCATTTCGCTGTTCTTCTCCGCGCTGGTGTTCATTCCGCTGGAACGTTTCCTTGGCCGCGAACAGTCGCCGCTGCGGCCGCAGTGGCGAACCGATCTGAGCTATTTCTTCATGAGCCATGTGCTGGTGCAGTTCATCCTGATCCTGGTCACTGCATCCACCCAGGGCATTTCCGCCCTCGCCGCCTTTCCCGGACTGAAGGCGCAGATCCAGGCAATGCCCGTATGGCTGCAGTTTCTGCTGGCCGTTTTCTGCGCCGATCTGGCCCAGGCCCTGCTGCACCGCGCTTACCACAACGTTCCCCTGCTCTGGCGCTTCCATGCCGTGCATCACTCCAGCCGCCACATGGACTGGCTGGCCGGCTCACGCGTGCATTTCGTCGAGATCGTGCTGACGCGCAGCGCGGTGCTGCTGCCCTTGATCGTGCTCGGCTTCGCGCCGGCGGCGATCAATGCCTACGTGGTACTGGTCGGCATCCAGGCCGTGCTGGCGCATGCAAATGTACGCATTGCATTCGGCTGGCTCGAATACCTGCTGGTGCTGCCGCGCTACCACCATTGGCACCATGTGCGCGACAAGGCCTGGGTGGACAAGAACTACGCCATCCACTTGCCACTGGTCGACATGCTCATGGGCACCTTCAAGCTGCCACCCCGGGGCGAATGGCCGCACGAATACGGCGTGCTCAAACTGGAAACCGTCCCCGACGGCATCTGGCGCCAGCACCTGATGCCGTTCCGACGACCGCTGCCGCCGCCGCAACAAACACCGCAGGCCTGACCTTGGTCTGATTGAAATCGCCCCCCATGTGCCACGGACACGCAATTTTCACCAAGCTGGCCGGCAGGCTGCACGAACGCAGCGGATTGACGGCTTGCCAGCAGCCGCCGTTGTAGGGCTACACTGCGGGTCGCAAGCAGGGGGTTTTGCGATGTCTTCGATCACTGAACTGCTGGATCGCTGGAAGCGTGGCGATCGCAGCGTAGAAGATGCATTGGCAACCGATATCTATCCGGTGCTGCGCGAATTGGCGCGCGCGCAGGTGCGTCGGCATGGCAATGCCTTGACCCTGCGCGCGACCGAGCTGGCCAACGAAGCCTACGAACGCCTGCATGTGCAACAAGGCGTCAATTGGCAAAATCGTGCACATTTCCACGCCATTGCCGCGACCTTGATGCGCCGCGTCGTGGTCGACTACCTGCGCGAGCGCCAGGCGGAAAAACGCGGCGGCGACCAGCTGTTCATCGCCCTGGACGACATGCAGCAGCGCGAGACGCCGTCCCAGGGCGACCATGTGGACTGGCTCGCGGTCGACCAGGCCCTGACCGAGTTCGCCCAGGCAGCGCCGGATGCAGCGCGCGTGGTCGAACTGCGCCTGTTCTCGGGGCTGACCAAGGAAGAAATCGCCGAAGTCTGCGGCTCGTCCCGCGCCACTGTCGGGCGGCAATGGCGTTTCGCACGCGCCTGGCTGGCCGAACGACTGGATGTAGTCCCCGGTGATGAAGAGCCCGGCTGAACGCATACGCAGGTTGGGCGAGCTGTTCGACCAGGCGCTGGATCTCGATCCGGTCGCCCGGGAAGAACTGCTTGAGCATGTCCACAGCAGCGACCCCGACCTCGCCGACGAACTGGCCCGCCTGATCGAGCGGGACCAGAAGCTGCTCGGCAGCGAGCCGCGCAGCGCGCTGGGCCTGGTCGAATCCGGCCTGGACGCCCGCGACAGCGATGCGCTGCGGCCGGGCCTGAGCTTCGGCGTGTATACCCTGGAACAGGAAATCGGCCAGGGCGGCATGGGCCGCGTATTCCGCGCCACCCGCCGCGGTGCGGATTTCAGCCAGGAAGTGGCCATCAAGTTTGTCCGCCGCGATCTGGTCCATCCGGCCCTGCTGCGCCGCTTCTCCACCGAGCGCGCAATCCTGGCGGCACTGGATCATCCGAGCATCTCGCGCCTGATCGACGCCAATACCACGCCCGACGGCACGCCGTACGTGGTCATGGAATTCGTCCGCGGCCAGGCGATCGACGGCTGGGCCGACGCCCGCCAGCTCGGTCTGAACGAACGTCTGGCGCTGTTCCGCAAAGTGCTTACCGCGGTGGCCCACGCCCACCGCAACCTGGTTGTGCATCGCGACATCAAGGCCAGCAACGTCCTGGTCAGCGACGACGGCGAAATCAAGCTGCTCGACTTCGGCATCGCCAAGCCGCTGGGCCGCATCGGCAATGTCAGTGCGACCATGACCATGGACCGCTTCCTGACCCCGTCCAGCGCCGCGCCGGAACAGTTGGTCGGCGGCCCCATCACCGTGGCCTGCGACATCCACGCCCTGGGCATGCTGCTGTACGAGCTGCTGGCCGGCCGCCTGCCGTTCGGCTTCGCCAACATGACGCCGGGCGAGATCGAACACGCCATCCGCCAGTTGCCGCCGCCGCCCATGACCAGCCGCATCGGCGATACCGACATGGCCCTGGTACAGGCGCGCGGATTCCACCAGTTGCGCGAACTGCGCGAAGGCCTGCGCGGCGATCTCGAACATATTGTCCAGCGCTGTCTGCGCAAGCGGCCCAGCGAACGCTACAGTACAGTCGACCAGCTCGACCATGACATCGACTGCGTGCTGAAGGAACAGCCGATCCGCGAACGCCAGAGCGACCGCTGGTATCGCTGGCGCAAATTCGTCTCGCGCCATCGCGTTGCCTCGGCGCTGAGCGCGGTGCTGTTCCTCACCATCGCGACCGCCGTGGTCGCTATCCTGCGCCAGAACGTGGCCATCACCCACGAGCGCGACCGCGCCCAGCGCGCCGTGGGCCTGCTCAAGAGCGCGTTCGCCGCGGCCAACCCCACCGAAGTCGCCGGAGCCAACGTGACGGCACGCGCAGTGCTCGAGGCGGCCAGGCCGTCGCTGGAAGCCACCTTCGAATCGCAGCCGGATGTCTATGCCGAACTCGCCGGCACCCTGGCCGAAGTGGAACTGGCAACCGGTCTCAGCCCCCAGGCCAGCGAGCTGGCCGAAAGAGCAGTACTTGCCGCAGGCAATGCCGGCTTCAGTCCGGCCCGCATCGGCAGCCTGCTGATCCTCGAGGCGCGCGCCCGTACCAATGCCGGCGACTATGCCGCAGCCGGTGATCGCCTGGACCGCGCCGCCGGACTGGGCCTGCGTCCCAGCCCGGAATGGCAGCTCGCCATGGGCGTGCTGTGCTTTCACCGAAGCCAGCGCAAGGACGCCATCGAGCACCTGGAGCAAGCCGTACGCGACACCAGCGGCCGGCCGCCGTCGGACGACGTCGCCAACATGGCCCGGCTGCAGCTGGCCTCCGTGCTGCGCGTGACTGACCGCAGCGCCGAGGCCCTGGCCCTGCTCGACCAGACCATGGCCTGGCAAAGTGCCGGACTGGAACCCGACCACCCGCGCCTGACCCTGGTGCGCATGTACCGGCTGGACGCGTTGCGCCGCGTGCGTGGCGCTGCCGCGGCCGTGCCCGAGGCACGTAAGGTGGTCGAGGAAGTCGATCGCATCTACAGCCCGAACAGTACGGTAGCCGCGCAGGTGCGCAGCTCGCTGGGCATTTCGCTGAACGAGGCTGGAAAATTCGAAGAAGGTGTACAGGCGATCCGCGAATCGCTGGCTGCCTGGCGCAATACTGTCGGCAACGAACACCAGAATACATTGCGTACTGCCTTCAATCTTGCCCAGATGCTCACCGACCTCGGCGGCCACGACGACGAAGCCGAGGCGCTGTACCGGGAGGTATTGCAACGCAGCGAGTTGCGAACCGAGGAAACCCGCCTGCCACTGGTGTTCTGGCGCAGTTATTTCGCGCGCTTTCTGCTCGTACGGAAGCGCTCGCTGGAGGCGTTGAAGATATTGATCGGCCCCGACAATATTGCGCTTACGCAAGTGCGGGCAGCCAAAACCAGCAACCTCAACAACTACCTGGAAGTACTGGCCGAAGCGGCCACCGGGGCGGGTTGCGGCAAAGCCGTGCTGGCCCCGGAAATCCTTTCCTGGTGTACCAGCGCCAAAGAATTCATGAACGCATCACCAAATACCAAAGCTGGCACAAACTCTGACAACCCGGGCTGAGCCGCTGACGCCGTCTTTTCCGCGTACGCTTGTAGCATCGAGCAATCCCGACTCGATCTTTCCCGCCACAGATTCTTCCCACAGCCTAAGGGGGGCTTTTCATGTTCCGTTCCTTCTGTTCCTTCGCGTCGTCGGCCGTCGTCATAGCAGCATGTCTGAGCAGCGCCACCGCGCACGCCGACAAGTTCTGCGAAACCATTCCGCTCAACCTCTGCAATACCACCGAGTGCTATACCTCTACATCGCAGTCGCTGACCGATGCGGATTGCACCGACAGCGTCTACGTCCTCACCACGCAAAGCATCGGCACAGCGCCTGCCAATACGAGCCTGCAGTGCTCACGCGCCAGCAGCGGACATGGCTATACCTGCGAAGCCTGGCCCCAGGGCGAGGAAATCAGCTACGACTGGTTCAACAGCAACAATTCCGCCATCGCCACCGACGTGATCAATCCGTTCCGCAGCTTCAACTGCAACGCCGGCACGATCAGTGTTGCTGTTGTTGGGCCCGGCGGCGGCACCTCGCTTGCTTCCGCAACCCTGCCCAGCTGCAACTGAGCGGCAGCATCCCGGTAACGCGTAACGCTTGGTAACAAATTTTGTTTTCCTGCGTGAGCCCGCAGGGTATTCCGATCCGAGTAGTTGTAATTGGGCTCCGCAACGCCCTGTCGCATCGCAGTCGCTACGCACCCCCTGAGCGTAGCGATTGCGATGCGGTAATTAGCCAGGCGGGGCACCATCCAGTCACTTCAGGGGGAAGTGCATGCGCTCTACTCGCCATCTCTTGCATCGCAGCCTGGTCGGGCTGGCGATGATCTTCTCGGCCAGCGCCGGCGCAGCCGGCTTGAGCTGCACAGCCAGCGGTGATGGATTCCGCTGCGAAGCCTGGCCACAAGGCACCAGCTACCGCTACGAATGGCATGTCGCCGGCAAAAGCGAACGCACTTCCGCGATAAGCAGAAATCTCGCCGTACATACCATCGGTTGCCAGGACAAGCGCGCCAGCGCCATCGCCGTCAGCGTGATTGCCCCTGCCGGCTACATCGAAACCGCGACCCAGCTGTTGCCCGCTTGCGGCCACACCGAACTCGATAGCGACATCGGCGCCACAGCGCTGGCGCGTTCGCAGTAAACCCGACCGCGGCTCAGGCCTGCATTCGGCGTACGCAGAAACCGCTCTCCGTACGAAATACCGAAGCCATGGCCACACAATAAACAAGTACATAAACTTGCATCGGCCAGCATTGCCGCAGTTGGTTACTGATTCATTGCCGCGCCGAAGATAGCCAGTCCTTCGCCAAGCGAATCTGCGGCATGAAGATTCTCAGTGCCGAAATGCCCCCACGTCCGCCTCAACGTGCGCCGTTGCTGTGGGCTCTAGCTGTTGCTGTTGCTGTTGCTGTTGCTGTTGCTGTTGCTGTTGCTGTTGCTGTTGCTGTTGCTGTTGCTGTTGCTGTTGCTGTTGCTGTTGCTGTTGCTGTTGCGCGCAGGAAGCGCGCTTCAAACGGGGCCCCGTATACCGCGTGAGGCCCCGTAGGCAAAAGCCCGCAGGATCGTGGCCAGAATGGCCACGAGTCGGCGCAGGGGACAGGATGTCCCGTGCACCGACCGGCCGTAGCGGCCTCACGAAGCTCTGGGCCAGGGATGGCCCAAAACCGCGGCATCCGGGGTGTCCTGGGAGAATCCAAGGAGGAGACGGACAAGCATCCTCTCCTTGGACGCGCGCCCACGGCGCGCGAAACGCGCCGCCACGCACACAAAAAACATCCGCCAACGGCGGACTCCTTCCCCGGAAACCCAGCGGCGAAGCTCAACCCAGCACCGCCCCCCCCCAAGCCGGGCGTGGAGGAGAGGTAGCTACCATCCAACAAAACCAACCGCATCAGAAAATCTTACGGCGCGCCGCCACCGAATCAGCGAAGAATTTCACAAAGACAAAAATTCAACCCGCCCGCTGCCGCAACACCTCGAACAAGCCCACACCCGTCGCCACCGACACATTGAGGCTATCCACCGCCCCCTTCATCGGTATGCGTGCCAGGAAATCGCACTGTTCGCGTGTCAGCCGCCGCAAACCCTCGCCCTCGCTACCGACGACGAGTGCAATCGGCCCCTTCAGGTCGACTGCGTAGAAGTTCTGGCTGGATTCCTCGCCCGCCAGGCCGACCAGCCATACGCCCTGCTCTTTCAGCGCACGCAAGGTACGCGCGAGATTGGTCGCCGCGATGAACGGCACGCGATCGGCAGCACCGGCAGACGCACGGCGCACGATGGGCGTAATGCCGACGGCCTTGTCCTTGGTCACGACCACGGCCGTGACGCCTGCCGCTTCGGCACTGCGCAGACAGGCGCCGAGGTTGTGCGGATCGGTGACGCCGTCCAGTACCAGCACCAGCGCTTCGCGTCCGGCGGCTTCCACCAGTTCGGCCAGATCGTTCTCGCTGCGCGGCGGCGCGGCACGGTACTGCGCCACTACGCCCTGGTGACGCGCGCCGCCGGTCATGCGATCGAGCAGTTCGCGCGTGCGTCCGTGCGGCTTGACACCCAGGTCGCGCGCGCGCTCGGACAGCTCTTTCAGCCGCGCATTGGCGCTGCCGGTCTCAATGAAAAGCTCGACTATGTTCTTCGGATCATGGCTCAACGCGGCCTCTACCGAATTGATGCCGATCAGCAACTCATGGCTCATCGCCGTTTCTTCTCCACGGGGGTTTCGTTCGCCACCAGGCGGAAATCGATCTTGCGGTCTTCCAGGCTCGCACGCAGCACCTGGATGCGTACGGCGTCGCCGAGACGGAATTTGAGTCCGCGCCGCTCACCGGTCAGCAGGTGGCGGATCGGATCGAAATGGTAGTAGTCGTTCGGCAGCTGAGTGATATGCACCAGGCCCGTCACTTTCGAATCGACCAGTTCGACGAACAGGCCGAACGAGGTGACACCCGAGACGATGCCGTCGAATTCGCTGCCGACATGCTTTTCCATCCAGGCGCACTTGTAGCGCTCGTCCACGTCTCGCTCGGCTTCCTCGGCACGGCGGCCGCACTGCGAACAGTGCACGGCCATGCTGGCCATGGCGGTCGGCGAATAGCGGTAGCTGGCTGGCTTGCCCTTGGCAATCGCATAACGGAGAGCCCGGTGCACCAGCAGGTCGGGATAGCGCCGGATCGGCGAGGTGAAATGCGCGTACGCATCCAGTGCCAGGCCGAAATGACCGCCGCAGTCGGGCTGATAGGCCGCCAGCGACTGGGATCGCAGCAGCACCGACTGGATCAGGCTGGCGTCGGGACGGTTCTGGATTTTCCTGATCAGCGTGGCGAAATCGGCCGGTTCCACGTCCGCTGCCGTCGGCATCTTCAGGCTGAAATCCTTGAGGAATTCCAGCAGGTCGTGGTACTTGCCCTCCGGCGGCGGCTCGTGCACGCGATACAGCGCCGGAACATGCGCCTTGTCCAGGAAGCGCGCCGCCTGCACGTTCGCGGCGATCATGCATTCCTCGATCAGCTTGTGTGCATCGTTGCGCGGCTCGGCGCCCAGTTGCACCACCTCGCCCGATGGAGCCAGGCGGAATTTCACTTCGGTGCTTTCGAAATCGATCGCGCCGCGCCGCTTGCGCGCCTTGGCCAGCACTTTGTACAGCTTGTACAGCTGTTCAATATGCGGCATCAGAGTGCCGATCTGCGCGCGCGCGTCGGCATTCTTCTCGCCCAGCGCCAGCCAGACCTGGTTGTAGGTCAGGCGGGCGTGCGAACGCATCACCGCCGGGTAGAACTTCGACTTGATCACCTCGCCTTCCTGGTCCACCAGCATGTCGCAGACCATGCACAGGCGCTCGACCTTGGGATTGAGCGAACAGATGCCGTTGGACAGGGTCTCCGGCAGCATCGGCACGACGAAGCCGGGGAAATACACCGACGTCGCACGCTTGTAGGCTTCCTCGTCCAGCGCGGTTTCCGGCTGCACGTAATGCGACACGTCGGCGATCGCGACGACCAGGCGGAAACCGCCGGCGCTGGGCTCGGCGAAAACCGCGTCATCGAAATCGCGCGCATCCTCGCCGTCGATGGTGACCAGCGGCAGTCCGCGCAGATCCTTGCGTCCGGAGAAGTCTTTGACTTCCGGCTCGACCTGGGCCGCTTCGCGCAGCACCGGCTCGGGCCACTCGTGCGGAATGTCGTGGCTGGCTATGGCCATCTCGACCGTCAGCGACGGCGTCAGGCGCTCGCCCAGCACGGCCACTACGCGGCCGATCGGGCCGCGATGCTGGCCCGGCGGCTCGGTGATCTCGGCCACGACGATCTGGCCCGAGCGCGCGCCGCATTCCTTGCCCGGCGCGATGAGAATGTCCTGGTGCAGGCGGCGGTCGTCGGGGGCGACCAGCATCAGGCCGTCCTGTTCGATGATGCGGCCAACCAGGCGCGGCGAACGCCGTTCCAGCACTTCAACGATGGCGCCCTGGCGGCGGCCGCGGCGATCGACGCCGACAACGCTGCCGAGCACGCGGTCGCCATGCAGCACTTTGCGCATCTCGAAGGGCGACAGGTACAGGTCTTCGCCGCCGGCATCGGGCTTGAGAAAGCCGTAGCCGTCGGGATTGGCCAGGATAACCCCGGCAACCAGATCGAGCTTCTGCGCGACGCCGTAGCCGCCACGGCGGTTCTGGATCAGCTGGCCGTCGCGCAGCATCGCGGCGAGGCGCTTGGTCAGTGCACCGAAGTCGCGCTCGTGCGTCAGCGACAAGGCCTTGGCCACGGCTTCGGCATTCATCAGCTGGCCCTGCTCGGCGAGAAACGAGAGGATCGCTTCGCGGCTGGGAATGGGGTGCTCGTAGCGCTGCTGTTCGCGCTCGGCAAACGGATCGCTGCCGGCAGCCTCCGCGGTTACTGCGCTATTGCGCGGGCGCCTTGCCGCGGCTTCCGGCGGCGGCATGGCCGGTGGCGTGCTCTTGCCGGTCTTCGCCATCGTCTTGCGCGCGGCGCCAGGCTTGGGCGCGGCG
This sequence comes from Tahibacter aquaticus, assembly GCF_004363655.1. GTDB lineage: Bacteria > Pseudomonadota > Gammaproteobacteria > Xanthomonadales > Rhodanobacteraceae > Tahibacter > Tahibacter aquaticus. Next base: position 328,741 of record NZ_SNZH01000006.1, on the reverse strand, counting down.
GCAGTCGGGGCAGCGACCGGCGCGGCCATCGCAGCCATCTTGCGTACCGCGCGTGGTTTCGGTGCGGCACCGCCGGTCGTCGCGGCGACTTCAGTGGAGCGCTTGCCGCGCGAAGGCGGCGCTGTTTCCGGCATCCAGCCGGGGCGCGCGGCTTTCTTGTTGCCGCTGCGCGTGGTGTCCGTGCTACGTGTTTTCTTCATGTGTACTCTCGTTGAATCCGGTCAGCCTCGCCGACATTGGAATTGATTGCAAGCAAAGCGTTGACAAGCTCTTCGACGCTCCATATAGTTCGCGGCCTTCGCAGCGGCAACAACGCAACGCGAAGCACCTGCCCAGGTGGCGGAATTGGTAGACGCACTAGTTTCAGGTACTAGCGGGGCGACCCGTGGAGGTTCGAGTCCTCTCTTGGGCACCAATCGAAAAAGCAAAAGGCCCGCTTAATCGCGGGCTTTTTGCTGTCTGTCGCATTGACATCGGGGGATAGGCGCAATGGCCAGCAATTGTCCGCACTGCAAGGACCGCAGCCTCAACCATTCGCGCATCGAAGCCGATTTGCCGGCCCTGTCCTGCGACGGCTGCGGCGGCAGTCTGCTGTCGCTGCTGGCATATCGGCACTGGCGCGAGAGCCAGCCTGCACAAGTACACACCGACGCCGATGCGGCCGATGCGCCGCTGACGGAAGTGAAAGACACCTCGATCGCGCTGTGCTGTCCGAAGTGCCAGCACTTCATGACCAAGTTCCGCGTCAGCGCCGATGCGCGCAACCAGATCGACCTGTGCGTGCACTGCGACGAAGCCTGGCTGGACCGTGGCGAATGGCAGCTGCTCGACCGCCTGGCCCTGGCCGGCAAGCTGACCCAGGTGTTTACCCAGCCCTGGCAGAACCGCGTACGCAGCACCGAAGCGGAACGGCGCGCTGAGCAGCGCTGGAGCGAACGCCTGGGCGAGCACTACGAACGCGCCCTGCAGACGCGCGAATGGCTGCGCGACAATCCGGATGCGCGCGAGATCCTGGCCTACGTGAATCAGGTGCGCGACGACATTCCGCTTTGAGTGGCGCCTGCTTCGCCTGGCGATATTGGCGATGGTGCAATCGGCGACGACGTTGGTCGGGGTAAGCCGCAGGCGCACCCCGCCATCGCGCTGCCTCCGATTCAAAAACCCGTGCCGAAGGCATTCGTATACCTTGCAGCGTGAGGGAGCACCTCGCCGTCTGGCCGCGCCAGGAAGCGAAAAACTCCTTCGCCCCGGCGTTTTCGCTGCGGCAATGCCTCGATGTCGGGGTGCGCCTGCGGCTTACCCCAACCTATGCATCCGGCGGGCCTTTCAGCTCGACCGTATTGCCTTCGATATCGTCGAGATACAGCGAAGGCCCCTCGCCTTCCGCGCCGTAGCGCGAGCCGAACTCGCCGGGCTCGACGCCATGGGCACGCAGGTGGGCGCGAATCGCATCGAGGTCGAACGGTTCGACGCGCACGCAGAAATGGTCGAGGTTGCGACCTTCCCTGCCCGGCGCCGCTCCGCCCATTCTGCCCAGCTTGCCGTCGATGCCGACGATGTCGATCAGCGAGGTGCCGGCACGCAGCTGCACCAGGCCGATCGCCTCCTGGCGCTTTTCCACCGTGCAGCCCAGCACCTCGCAATAGAACCGCACCAGCGCGCCCTGGTCGCGGGCGCGCAGCACGATATGGTCGATCTCACGAATGCGGATGGGATGCACGGCAGCGCCCTGCCTCAGGCGAACGGATCGCGCAGGATGATGGTGTCGTCGCGGTCCGCACCGGTGGCCACCAGGGCCAGCTGGCATTCGGCCAGCTCTTCCACCGCGCGCAGGTAGGCGCGTGCGGCCGGCGGCAGCTTGGAGAACTCGCGCACGCCCGAAGTCGGCTCCTGCCAGCCCGGGAATTCCAGATAGACCGGCTTGCACTCTTCCCAGCCGGCGGCATCCAGCGGTGCCAGCGTGCGCTGCTTGCCGCGGTATTCGTAGGCGATGCAGACCTTGATCGACGGCAGGCCGTCGAGCACGTCGAGCTTGGTGATGGCCAGGCCCGAGATGCCGTTGATCTGCACCGCGCGCTTGAGCGCAACCAGATCGATCCAGCCGCAGCGGCGCGGACGGCCGGTGGTGGCGCCGAACTCGTTGCCGCGCTTGCGCAGCAGTTCGCCCATGTCGTCATTCAGTTCGGTGGGGAACGGACCGCCGCCGACGCGCGTGGCATAGGCCTTGGCAATGCCCAGCACGTAGTCGATGTCGCGCGCACCCACGCCCGAGCCGGCATAGGCGCCGCCGACCGTGGTGTTGGACGAGGTCACGTAGGGATAGGTGCCGTGGTCGATGTCCAGCAGCGAGCCTTGCGCGCCTTCGAACAGGATCTTCTTGCCGGCCTTGCGCAGGTCGTACAGGATGGTCGAGACGTCGTCGACCATGGGCTTGACGTAGTCGCCGAAACTCAGCGCCTCGTCCAGCACCTTCTGGAAGTCGACCGTATCGGCCTTGAGCCAGTTGGCCAGTACGAAATTGTGGTAGTCGACCGCATCGCGCAGCTTGTCGGCGAGCTGGTCGGGATAGAACAGATCGGCGACGCGGATGCCGCGGCGCGCCACCTTGTCTTCATACGCCGGGCCAATGCCGCGGCCGGTGGTGCCGATGGCCTTGGCGCCCGATGCCTTCTCCCGCGCCTGATCCACGGCGATGTGATACGGCATGATCAGCGGCGTGGCCGGCGAGATCTTCAGGCGCGAGCGCACATCGACGCCCTGCGCTTCGAGTTCGGCGATTTCGGTCTGCAGCGCAGCCGGCGACAGCACCACGCCGTTGCCGATCAGGCACAGCGCCTGATCGCGCAGGATGCCCGAGGGAATCAGGTGCAGTACCGTCTTCTTGCCGCCGATGACCAGGGTGTGGCCGGCATTGTGGCCGCCCTGGAAACGCACGACGGCACCGACTTCCTCGGTCAGCAGATCGACGATCTTGCCCTTGCCCTCGTCGCCCCACTGCGCTCCGAGGATAACGACTGACTTACCCATGGTTTTCATCCTTAAGCTGGAAGACAAAGGCCGCGACGTTCAGGCGAACGCCGCGGCCGAACACGCAGGCGCGCCCGGCGCGCCGATGAATGGCTTACCCACCGCAGCCGCGCCGCACGTGCGGCGCGACGGGCTCAGCGGCCGACCTGGCTACTGTCGAAATAGCGGAACAGCTCCGACTTCGGATCGAGCAGCAATACCCCATTTCCGTTGCGGAACGAATCGCGATAGGTCTCCAGGCTGCGCGTGAACGCGTAGAACTCCGGATCCTTGCCATAGGCAGCGGCGTAGATCTCGGCCGCCTTCGCATCGCCTTCGCCGCGCACCGACTGCGCCGCCTTGTTCGCCTCGGCCAGCAGCACCTGGCGCTGGCGGTCGGCGTCAGCCTGGATGGTCACGCCGGCTTCGGTACCACGGGCGCGCAGGTCGTTGGCGACCTGCTTGCGCTCGGCGCGCATGCGGTCGTAGACCGATGCCAGCACGGTGCCTTCCTCGGGGAAGTTGATGCCCTTGATGCGCACGTCGACGATCTGGATACCCAGCGAGGAACGCGTCGCGGCATTGGCCTTGTCGCGCACATGCGCGGTGATGTCGACGCGGCCGTCGGCGATCAGCTCGTGCAGCGGACGGGCGTTGAACTCGAAGCGCAGCGCATCCTTCACGATCGGGGTCAGGCGCAAGGTGGCCTGGCCTTCGTCGCCGCCGGAGGCGCCATAGAACATGGTCACATCGTCAATTTTCCACTTTACGTAGAAGTCGACGAGTACGCTTTTCTTTTCCGAGGTGAGGTAGCGCTCGGGCTTGGTGTCCAGGCCCAGGATGCGCTTGTCGAAGCGCAGCACCTGCTGCACGAACGGCAGCTTCCAGTGCAGGCCCGGCTCATAGCCCGCATGCAGGATGCGGCCGAACTGCAGCACCAGCGCGGTTTCGCCCTCGCGCACGATGAACGTGGAATTGACGCCGAGCAGCAACAGCAGCGCGGCAATCAGTGCGGCAAAAGATTTCATCGCTGTGCCTCCCGGCTTGCCCGCGCCGCTTCATCGGCCTGCAGCAGCACGCCAGCGCCGGGAGAGAGGCTGGTGGCGGCGGGCACGAGGCGGTCGATCGGCAGGTTGATCAGATTGCGGCCGCCGGTGGCGTCCAGCACCTTGATATTGTCCTTCAGCACCTGCTGCATGGTTTCCAGGTACAGGCGGCGGCGCAGGATTTCCGGCGCGGACTTGTACTGGGCCACCAGCTGGTTGAAGCGCGCGGCATCGCCTTCGGCACGGGCGATGCGCTCGGCGCGGAAGCCTTCCGCCTCGGCCTTGATACGGGCGGCCTGGCCGCGCGCCTCCGGCACGATCTGGTTGGCATAGGCCTGCGCTTCGTTCTCGGTCTGCTGCTTGTTCTCGCGGGCGTTGGTCACGTCGTCGAAGGCTTCCTTCACTTCGTGCGGTGGCGCCACCGACTGGAAATTCACTTCGTTGACGATGATGCCGGCGTCGTAGGAATCCAGCGTCGTCTGCAGCACGCGCTTGGTCTCGGCCACCAGCTCGGAGCCCTGGCCGGACAGGATGGTGTCCATGGCACTGCCGCCGATCACCTGGCGCACCGCGCTCTCCGCCGCCTGCTTCACGGTCGGATCTTCCACGTCCTTGACCTGGAACAGGAACTTCTGCGCGTCGCTGACCTGGTACTGCACATTGAAATCGATCTGGACGATGTTCTCGTCCATGGTCAGCATGCGTACGCTGTCGGCGAGCAGGCGCACATCCTTGGTCTTGACCTTGGTCACGGTCTCGATCGGCCGAGGCCATTTCAGATTGAAACCGGGGCTCATCACCCGCGTCATCTTGCCGAAGCGCTGCACCACGCCAACGTCGCGGGCGTTGACCACGCTCCAGCTGTCCAGCGCGACCCAGGCCAGCACGATGGCGACCAGCGCGACGAGGATGCCGCCGCCACTGCCACTGCCGCTGCTCGTGCCGCCACTGCCGCCGAACAGCGACATCACGCGCTCGCGCAGGCGGCGCAGGGTTTCTTCGAAATCCGGGCCTTTCTGGTTGCCACGCCAGGGGTCGCGTTTGCCCGGCTCATTCCATGCCATGAGTTGACCTCGTGATAGTCGTACCGCCGCTTGCGCGTCGTATGTCTGAAAACCAATGAAGCTGGGAGATGACGGTTGTCCGGTCGGCAACCGTTGAGGACGGACGCTGGGCGTCGTCGGGGACGGATTGCGGCAAGATTGTACTCGCTGTCATCAGGGAATCGAACCCATCGCGCCGCACCGGGCCGAGCGTTACAGATCGGGACGGCACGGCGCGGAGTCAAGTGCGACCTCCGGCACTGGTCGCAAAGGGCCTAGTCCTGTGGGCGGTCGTCGGCTTCCAGTGCCTTGCGCAGCGTGGCGCCGTCGCCATCGGGCAGGCCGTACAGCGCCTGCAGCCGCGCGCGCGGCGCGTCGATGGCCACCTGCCAGCCGCTGTCGTCGCTGTCCTCGCTCTGCACCACGCCGGCCGCATACAGGCGCGAACGCAGCCGGCCCTGCGCGGAAGTCAGGTGCAAGGTGGTACAGACACGGTCGTGCCCGAGCAGGTCGGAAATCGCCTGGTGCAGCAGATCCACGCCCTGCCCGCTCGCCGCCGACAGCCATACCCGCGCCTGGGTGCCGCCGTCGACGGCATCGCGCCGCGGCTGGCTGCCTTCGACGCGGTCGATCTTGTTGAACACCTGCAGCTGCGGTACTTCGTCGGCACCGATATGCGCCAGTACCTCGGCCACATCGGCCATGCGCTGCTCGCGTTCGGGGTCGGACGCATCGATCACGTGCAGCAGCAGGTCGGCGTCGCGCGTCTCGGACAAGGTGGACTGGAACGCCGCGACCAGGTCGTGCGGCAGGTCGCGGATGAAACCGACCGTATCGGCCAGCACGAACGGACCGCAGGGCAACCCTTCGATGCGGCGCAGGGTCGGGTCCAGCGTGGCGAACAGCTGGTCGGCCGCGTAGACGCCGGCACCGGTGATGCGATTGAACAAGGTGGACTTGCCGGCATTGGTATAGCCGACCAGGGACACCAGCGGAATCGCATTGCGCAGGCGGCCGCGCCGGGTCTGCTCGCGCTGCAGGGCCACCTTGTCCAGGCGTTCCTGCAGTTGCTGGATGCGTCCGCGCAGCAGGCGGCGATCCAGTTCGAGCTTGGTTTCGCCCGGGCCGCGCAGGCCGATGGAGCCGCCGCGCTGGCTATCCAGGCCGCTCCAGCCGCGCACCGCGCGCGTGGCCATGTGCTTGAGCTGGGCCAGCTCCACCTGCAGCTTGCCCTCGTGCGAACGCGCGCGCAGGGCGAAGATGTCGAGAATCAGGCCAGTGCGGCCTATCACCCGGCATTCGCAATACTTTTCCAGATTGCGTTCCTGCACCGGGCTGAGGACATGGTTGATCAGGATCAGGTCGGCGCCGTTGGCCAGCTTGAGCTGGCGCAGTTCCTCGACCTTGCCGGTGCCGAGCAGGAAACGCGCGTTGGGCTGATCTACGCGCGCCTGCACGCTGGCGACGACGGTGGCACCGGCTGACGCAGCCAGTTCGGCGAATTCCTGCAGGCGGGCGTCGGTGTCGCTGGCGCCGCCCTGCGTGGTTTGAACGAGAATAGCCAGCTCGCCCTTGGCTGCACGATCGTACAGAGTGTTTAGCCCTCGCTATGGTCGGCCGTGTCGCCAGGTTCGGCGTGGTGATCGCCGCCTACGCCATGGCCATGGGGACCGTTTTCGCCGATACGCACATTGCGGCTAGGCACTACGGTGGAAATTGCATGCTTGTAAACCATCTGGCTTACCGTGTTGCGCAACAGCACAACAAACTGGTCGAACGACTCGATCGTGCCCTGCAGCTTGATGCCGTTGACCAGGTAGATCGACACCGGCACACGCTCGCGGCGCAAGGCGTTCAGAAACGGATCCTGCAAGGACTGCCCTTTTGACATTGGTATTCTCCTGAAGCGAACCGGAAAAAAAGCAGCGGGGAACGCGCCCCAATAAAAACCCGGCGCCCCGGTCCAAGTGGCTGGATGTTAACCGTTCTTGAATGCGGCGAGAACGCCGGCTGGATATGAAATGCGCAGCAGTGCCGCTCAATCGAGAAAAAGCTGTAGCGCCTGTGCCGCCCGCGCCGGGGTATCGACGCGTTCGGGGTCGAGCCAGCGCGAGTCCAGCTCGGCCCGCAGCATGGTGATCTGCCGCTTGGCCAGCTGGCGCGTGGCAAAGATACCGCGCTCCAGCAATTGCTGGCGGGGAAATTCGCCGTCGAGGAACTGCCACACCTGACGATAGCCGACGGCACGCATCGCCGGCAGGTCGGCATGCAGACCGGGACGGGCGCGCAGGCGCTGGACTTCGTCGATCAGCCCGTCCTGCAGCATCTGCGCGAAGCGCTGGGCTATGCGTTCGTGCAGCGGTGCGCGGTCCTGCGGCACCAGGGCCAGGCCCAGCAGGCGGAACGGCGGCCGCGGCGGCGGCGGCGCCTGCTGCAGCTCGCTCAGTCGGCGGCCAGTCAAGGCCATCACTTCCAGGGCGCGCAACACTCGCTGGGTGTCGCTGGCACGGATACGGGTCGCAGCAAGCGGATCCTGCTGCTGCAGCCGCGCATGCAGGCGTTGCAGCCCGACCTGCGCCAATTCGGCCTGCAGCTGCGCGCGCAGCGCGGCATCGGCAGTGGGCAGGTCGGCAAAGCCGCGCGTCAGCGCGCGGAAGTACAGGCCGGTACCGCCGACCAGCAGCGGTACACGCCCGCTTGCCGCGATCGCGGTCATTTCGCGCAAGGCATCGTCGCGGAAATCGCCGGCCGAATACGCCTGCTCGGGCTCGCGGATGTCGATCAGGCGGTGCGGATAACGCTGCAGCGTGGCCGCATCGGGCTTGGCACTGCCGATATCCAGGCCGCGATAGACCAGGGCCGAATCGACGCTGATCAGCTCCAGCGGAAAGCGCTCGGCCAAGGCACAGGCCAGCGCGGTCTTGCCCGAAGCAGTAGGGCCCATCAACAGGACGGCAGCAGGACGCGGATCGAAGACAGGCATCCGCCCATTGTAGCCAGCCCGCTCGCGCCCGGGCGAACGCCCCCGGCGGCACGGCCGTACACCTATGTTTTTCTCTACTTTTTTCAGGTTGCCGCGCATGCCGGGCGCCGGACCGTCCAGTACGCCACGGTGCTGAGGGCCGCTTTGCCACCGGCGGCGGGCTTGGTTATGGTCGGCGCATGGAGCGCTCTGCCGAACCCGAGGTAACCCATCTGCTGCAGCGCTGGCACAGCGGCGACGCTGGCGCGCTGGAACGCCTGCTGCCGCTGGTCTACGCCGACCTGCGCCGCGTCGCTGCGGCCCAGCTGCGTCACAAGGACGGCCACACGACCCTGCAGCCGACCGCCCTGGTCCACGACGTACTGTTGCGCCTGCTGGAACGGCCTGCGGCAGAACTGAAAGACTCCCATCATCTGTTCAACGCCGCCGCACGCATGATGCGGCAGATCCTGATCAGCCGCCTGCGCGCCAGCGCCAGCGCCAAGCACGGCGGCGACTGGCGCCGCGACGATTTCTGCCATGCGCTGGAACTGCCCATTCCCGACGCTACCGACCTGGAAGAACTCGACCACGCCCTGGCCGAGCTGGAATCAGTGCAGCCGCGCATGGCCCAGGTTGTGCAGCTGCGTTATTTCATCGGCCTGGAAATGGGCGAGATCGCCGATGCCCTCGGCGTCACCCGGCGCACGGCGCAGCGCGACTGGGCCGCTGCGCAGGCCTGGCTGCGTTCGCGCCTGGCCGGCAGCCACTGAACGTGCTGCCGGCCGCAGCCGATGGATGAACGCGAACGGCGCGCGCTGGATATCGTGCGCGCCGCGCTGGATCTCGACCCGGCCGCAGCCGCCGCGGCAATCCAGCAGCACTGCGGCGACGACGCGGCGCTGAGCGCCCGCGTCGCCGCTTTGCTGGCCAGCGCGCAGGCCGTCGAACGCGAACTCGACCAGGCCGATGCCGAAGACCCCAGCAACGCATACGCCGATGCCCTGATCGGCAGCCTGCTCGGCCCGTTCCGCGTGATCGAGCGCATCGGCCGCGGCGGCATGGGCGTGGTCTACCGGGCACAGCGCGAGCCGGCGGATTTGCGCCAGCAGGTGGCGATCAAGCTGATCCGCCGCGGCTACGACTTCGACGACGTACACGCGCGTTTCCTGCGCGAGCGGCGCATCCTGGCGCGCCTGTCGCATGCCAACCTCGCCCGCTTCATCGACGGCGGCATTGCCGCCGACGGACGGCCCTGGTTCGCACTGGACTACGTGCAGGGCCAGATCATCACGCACTGGTGCGATGCGCAGCGGCTGGACCTGCACGGCCGCGTCGCACTGTTTCTCGATGTCTGCAGCGCCGTGGACTATGCCCACAGCCAGCTGGTCGTCCACCGCGATCTCAAGCCCGGCAATATCCTGGTCGATGCCCAGGGCCAGGTGCGCCTGCTCGACTTCGGCATCGCCGGGTTGCTGCACGGCGATGCCGGCGACACCGAAGCGCCGCTCACTGCACTGGACAGCCGCCGCGCCCTGACGCCGCAATACGCCGCGCCGGAACAGTTCGGCGACGAGCCCGTCGGCATCGCTGCCGACGTGTATTCGCTGGGCATGATCCTGTACGAACTGGTGGCCGGCGTACTGCCCTACCAGGTGCCGCGCCACGACGCCCAGGCCGCCGGCCGCATCGCCGGCTCGGCACCGTTCCTGCCGCCGCTGGCGGCCATCGCGCGCACCACGCAGAACCTGTCGCGCAGCGAGGCCCAGGCGGGGCGTGCCGCACACCTGGCCGCGCGCGCCACCAGTGCCAGCGCTTTCCGCCGCCAGGTACGCGGCGATCTGAGCCGCATCCTCGGCCGGACGCTGGAGAAAGAACCGCAGCGGCGCTATTCCAGCGTGCAGCGCCTGGCCGACGACCTGGTCGCCTGGCAGCAGGGCCGCGCGATACGCGGCAGCGGCCCGCGCCATGCTTATCGCCTGCGCATGTTCCTGCGACGCAACCGCCTGGCGGTCGCGCTGGCAGCCCTGGCCGTGCTGGCCCTGCTCGGCGGCATGGCCGCGGTGCTGCTGCAGGCCCAGCGCATCGAACAGGCGTCGCGCCGGGGTGCTGCCGTACAGGATTTCCTCACCGGCCTGTTCGAGAACGCCGTGCCCGGCAGTGCCGCCAGCCAGGTGCCCGATACCCGCGAACTGCTGGCCCGCGGCGCCCTGCGGGCGCGCAGCGAACTGGCGGCGCAGCCGCTGTTGCAGGCCGATCTGCTCGGCGTGCTCGGCCGCATCCACGTTCAGCTGAGCCTGTACGACGAAGCAGAACCGCTGCTGCAGGAATCCATCCGTCTCTACGAACAGGCCGGTGCCGGCGAAACCCGCCAGCTGGTCGACAGCGTGTACGAACTGGCTTATCTGCAGCGCCGGCGCAACCGCTACGAGGAAGCACAAGTCCTGCTGCAGCGCGGCCTTGCCCTGAATGCCGGCCGCGACCTGGCGCAGGAAGCGCGCCTGCGCAACCTGCTAGGCGCGGTACTGAGCCAGCGCAAGCAGCTCGACGCCGGCGTGGCGCAGCTGCAACAGGCGCTGCAGCTGCGCCGCCAGCTGCAACAGCCGCCCGGCGAAGACGTGGCGCTCAGCCTGAACGACCTGGGCACCACGCTCGCACTGGGCGGCCGCGCCGCCGAGTCGCTGCCCTACCTGGTCGAGGCGGTCGCGCTGAACCGCCGCCTGCACGGTCCTGTCCACGTGGATCTGGGCATCAGCCTGAGCAACCTGGGCGAGTCGCTGCGCAGCCTGGGCCGCCTGGACGAAGCCGAAGCGGCGCTGCGCGAAACCGTCGCGATCGATGCGCAGGTTTTCCCGCGCCCCGATTCCGTCCATGCGCGCCACCTGGGTAACCTGGCCCTGGTCGCCCTGGTGCGCGGCGACGGTGCCGCGGCCGAGCCGCCGCTGCGCGAGGCGCTGCGTATCCGCCAGGCGCTCTACCGCGAAGACGACCCGCAGATCGCCCAGACTCGTACCAATCTCGCCACTGCGCTGGGGCTGCAACTGCGCTACGCGGAAGCCGAAGCCGTTGCCGCCCAGGCCATTGCCGCCTTCGACAAGGCCAGCGGCGACTGGCGCAGCGTGACCGCCGCGGCACTGCAGACCCGCGCCGTCGCCCTGCGCCAGCTGGGCCGCCCGGACGACGCCGTCGCCGCAGGCCGGCGCGCGCTGGAGATCGTGCTCGCCGCGCGCGGCGAGCAGTCGCCGGAAACCCAGCGGGCGCGCGGCGCGCTGGGCAAGAGCCTGCTTGTCGCTGGCCGGCGCGACGAGGCCGCACCGCTGTTGCGCGAAGCGCTCGCGCGCAGCCGCGAACTGCTGCCGGCAAACCATGTCGACCTGATCGAACGCGAGGCGAATGTGGCCATGCTCGACCTTGCCTCCGGCGATGTGACAGCGGCCCGCGCGCATTTCGAGGCGGCGCTGCGCATCGCGGACACGGCAGCCACAGCCGGCCCGCCAGCCGTGCTCGAAGCCCGCCTGGGCCTGGCCGAACTGCTGGCCGGCCAGGGCGAGCTGCAGGCCAGCCGCGCGCAGGCCGAACGGATCCGCGCCGCGATGCAGGCGCGGCCCGCCGCCGATGCGCTGCGGCAGCGCTGGGATGCGCTGCCGTCACTGCGCCCGTAAGTACCCCGCCGCACCGGAACTGCGGCCCGCGTCAGAACAGCGTGGCGCTCAGCGCGCCACACCCATTTCCTTGAGCAGGTTCTGCGCGCCGTCGATCTTGTCCATGATCCACAGCATGTAGCGCACGTCGACCTGGATGGAACGGGTCAGCTTCGGCTCGAAGATCCAGTCGGCACTGACGCTGTCCCAGTTGCCGTCGAAGGCCAGGCCGACCAGGCGACCCTGGGCATCCAGCGCTGGCGAACCGGAATTGCCGCCGGTGATGTCCAGGTCGGCGAGGAAATTTACCGGCAGCTGGCCGCTCTTGGCCGAGGCATAGCTGCCGTAGTCGCGGGCGACCAGAGCCTGGTACTCCTTGGCCGGCGTGTCGAACGGATCGGCACCGGTGGTCTTGGCGACGATGCCGTCGCCGCTGGTGAACGGCGTGAACTCCACGCCGTCCTTCCTGATGCCCTGCACCTGGCCGAAGGTGACGCGCAGGGAGCTGTTCGCATCCGGATACACCGGCTGCTGCAGCGATTCGTTGTAGGCGATCATCGCCTGCATGAAGCGCGGCCGCAGGCGCAGCTCGTCGCCGCTGCGCTGCTTGCGGGCATTCTCGATCTGCAGCAGGTCCGGCATCAGCGCGACCATCAGCTTGAGACCTTCGTCACCGGACGCCTCGATCTCGCTGCGCTTGGCCTTGAACCACGTCAGGCGCTCGTTCACGTCGGTCAGCTTGCTGCCGGCGTACAGCGCGGCGACTTTCTGCACCAGCGCCGCATCGTCGCTCGCCGCCGCACCCAGCCAGGTATCCAGTGCCGCCACGCGCTGGCCGGCCGGCAACTTCACATAACCGCGCAGGAAATGCAGGAACAGCTGCTGGTCGACGCCCGCGTCCATGCGCCGCTCCAGCTGGCGCAGGTTGCCTTCGAGCTTGATCTCGTCGCGCGCCTGGTAGCCCTGCTCGCGCTGCAGATCGGGCTTGGTGCGCTCGATCGAGGTGCGGTAGATGTTATATGCTGAATTGTATAATCCTATACGATTCAAATAACCCAGCACCAGGTCGCGGTCGCGCAGCGCGCGCTGCTGCGCCAGCACGCCGCGCAGGGCGGTAATGTCGTCGGCGAGCCTGGCGGTTTCGCCACCCTGGGCAGCCAGCCATTGCAGCAGCGCGGTTTCCTTGGCGGTCTTCACGTCGACCGCATGCGCCTTGGCCAGGCCTTCCAGCTGGCCGCGGAAATTCTTCAGATAGTTGTTGTAGCTGGCCACGGCGTTGGCGTATTTCACTGCCACGGCCGGGTCCTTGCCGCCGGCAGCGCCGATCAGCGCAAGAATCTCGGTATACCAGCCGATATTGGTCGGGTACTGCCAGTCGATTGCGTCGCGGGTTTCCTCGGCCAGGCGATAGCGGTTGGTACGGCCCGGATAGCCAGCGACCATGACGAAATCGCCCGGCTCCAGGCCCTGCGCGTTCACCGGCAGGAAGTGCTTGGGCTTGAACGGAACGTTGTCCTTGGAATACGGCTTGGAGCTGCCGTCCTTGGCCACGTAGGCGCGCAGGAAGCTGAAGTCGCCGGTGTGGCGCGGCCACATCCAGTTGTCCACATCGCCGCCGAACTTGCCGATCGCCGACGGCGGCGCGTAGACCAGGCGCACGTCCTTGATCTCGCGCTGGCGCACCAGCTGGAAGCTGTAGCCGCCATGGAAGTTGTATACGTCGCAGCGAACGCCGGGTTTTTCGCATTTCGCCACGGCGGCCTTCTGTGCCTTGTCGATCGCGTTGTAGCGCTCGATGCCGCCGAGCTTGGGGTCGAGCTTGCCGGTGATTTCCGCAGTGATGTCGCGGATCTCGTCGGTGACGTAGACGCGCTGGTTCGGATCGCCGGGCAGTTCCTCGGCCTGGCTGCGGGCGAGGAAACCGTCCTTGATCAGGTTCTTTTCCGCCGTCGAGTTGTACTGGATGGCGCCGTAGGCACAGTGATGATTGGTCACCACCAGCGCCTCGGGCGAAACGAACGAGGCCGTGCAGCCGCCGATGCTGACGACCGCGCCCATGGTCGGACCGGTCAGGTCGGTCAGGCGCGAAGGGTCCAGCTCCAGTCCGCGCTGCTTGAGCTGGGCGGCGATGGACGGCAGCTGGGCCGGCTGCCACATGCCTTCGTCGGCATGGGCGGAAACGGCGAGGCAAGCGGCAATGAGAGCAACAAGACGGCGGTGCACGGAGGGATTCCCCAATCTCAGGACGTAACCTTCGCTTATGCCGCATGCGTTACAGCGCATCCACCGCCGAAAGTCATGCGCCGCCGTCTGCCTGGCATGCCACACTGGGATTATGGAAACTGTTGCCATGGAACCCGTACGCCAGCTGGCTGCCACGCTGAGCCAGGCACGCCGCCTGCTGGTACTGACCGGCGCCGGCGTATCGGCCGAGTCCGGTATTGCCACGTTTCGCGATGCGCAGACCGGGCTGTGGGCACGTTTCCGCCCCGAAGACCTGGCCACGCCCGAAGCCTTTGCGCGCGATCCCGCCCTGGTGTGGCGCTGGTATGCCTGGCGTCGTGACCAGATCGCCCGGGCGCAGCCGAATGCGGCTCACTACGCCCTGGTCGAGATCGCCCGGCGCCTGCCGACAACCCTGGTCACGCAGAACGTCGACGACCTGCACCAGCGCGCCGGCTTCCACGACGCCATCTGCCTGCACGGCTCCATCGCGCGCACTCTCTGCTCCATCACCGGCCAGGCGATCGATGCCGATTGGCTGGCCGCGCATCCGCAGGAACCCCCACCATCGCCGCACCATCCGCGCGGACTGGCCCGCCCCGGCGTGGTCTGGTTCGGCGAAAACCTGCCCGCCGCCGCGCTGGAACAGGCCTATGCGGCTGCGGCCGACTGCGACGTGGTACTGGCCATAGGCACCTCAGCCCTGGTCCATCCCGCCGCCGGACTGCCCGCCGAGGCACAGCGCCACGGCGCCTGGTTCGCCGAAATCAATCCGCAACGCACGCCGCTGTCCGGCCAGGCCGACCTGTGCCTGCCGCTGGCCGCCGGCGTGGCACTGCCGGCCGTGCTGGCCGCCTGGAACGGAGTACACGCATGAACAAAGGTATTTTGCTGATCTGTTTATTTCTTGCCGCCGCCCTGCTCGGCGGCTGCGTCAGCCGGCCGGTCATCGCGACCGGCCCGGGCCTGTCGGCGGTACTGCCGTACGAGGCCGCCGCCGAACCGGAACAGCACACCGGTGCGCAGGTACTCTGGGGCGGCAGCATCCTGGCGCTGGAAAACCGCGACAGCAGCACCGAAGTGACCATCCTCGCCTACCCGCTGGACCGCGCCCAGCGCCCGCTGCCGCAGGCGCCCAGCCAGGGCCGCTTCATCATCGTGCTGCCCGGCTACGTGGAGCGCCACGACTATCCCGACGGCCTGTTCGTCACCTTGAACGGCCGCATCGCCGGCATGCGTGCCGGCCATGTCGGCGAACGCGACTACGTCTTCCCGCTGGTCGAGGCCGAACACGTACACCGCTGGCCGCCGGGCTTCCAGTTCGACCGGCCACAATGGCACATCGGCATCGGTGTCGGCGTGCATATCCGCTAAAGTCGGCGCGCCCTGTTTTTTGGAGTAACGCCCGTGACTGCTCGTTGCCTGCTGCTCGCCGCACTGCTGCCGGGCTGCGCCCTGGCCGCCGATCTCGCCGCCGTGTTTCCGCAGTTAACGCCGCTGAAACTGGAAAACGAAGGCATACGCGTGCTGTATGCCAAGGACCAGTCCGAAAAAGTCACCGATCGACCGTCCTGGATGAACGAGGTCGAGCAGGCCGGTGTGTATGTCGCGCTGCCGCTGCGGCTGCGGCTGGGCAAGGGCATCCCGCCGCTGACCCTGTACTGCGACTCCGGCCCCAGCGCCGATCCCCGCTGCCGCCTGCTGCCGAATACCGACGTGCCGGAGAAAAACGTATTCGACGCGCCGGGCAGCGAATTCGCCTTTCCCGGCGACGGCCGCATCGTCGTCGCCGGCCATAGCGACAACTACTACGACCAGCGCAAGGTGTTCCGCTGGGACGGCGACAGGTTTACAGAACTGGTGCAGCCGCTGTTGCACGTCGGGCTGACCGGCAAGACCCGCGCGGCAATCCCGCTGCGCCGCGCGCCGGGCGCCACGGCCGCGACCACCGGCGTGGTACTGCCCGCCGGCAGCAGCGTCACCGTGCTGCTCAACGACAACAGCACGGTGGACGACAGCGGCCAGAACCCGAACTACCTGCTGCTCAGCGCCGAAGGCATCGTCGGCTGGGCCTACCTGCCCGGCCAGGACGACGGCAGCACGGCGATAGAAGGCTTGTTCTACGCCGGCGACTGAACGGTTTCAGTCCTTCATGTCCGGCTCGAAGAAGCACCAGCGGATTTCCGGGAACTGCTCGCGCAGCGCCGCTTCCACCCGGTTGATGTCGTCGATCATGTCGCGCGGCGAGAGAAAGCGCGCCATTTCCGCCTTCACCGCCACCATCACGTCCGGGCCCAGCTGCAGGGTGAGCAGGTTGTAGACCTGCTTGATCTCGCTGCGCTCGTTGAGCAGGTTGAGCATGGCCTGCTTGGTGCGCGGCTCCACGCCCTGCCCGATCAGCAGCGCCTTCACCTCGACCGCAATGAACACCGCCACCACGATCAGCAGCACGCCAATGCCGATGGAACCGGCCGCGTCGTACATCGGGTTGCCGGTGGCCATGGTCAGCAGCACCGCGATCAGCGCAAACACCAGGCCAAGCAAGGCGGCGAGGTCTTCGCCGAAGATCACGATCAGCTCGCTCTGGCGGCTGTCGCGGAACCAGCGCCACAGGGTTTGCCCGCCGCGCGCCTTGTTCACTTCGCGCACGCAGCCCCACATGGAAAAACTCTCGGCGATGATGCCGAAGGTCAGCACGCCGACCGCCAGCCAGCCCCATTTCAGCGGTTCGGGATGGGCCAGCTTGTGCATGCCCTCATAGATGGAAAACATACCGCCGACACTGAACAGCATCAGCGCGACGAGGAAGGACCAGAAGTAGATGGCCTTGCCGAAGCCCAGCGGAAAATCCGGCGACGGTGGCGCCTTGGCGCGCTTGAGACCGAGCAGCAGCAGGCCCTGGTTGCCGCAATCGGCCAGCGAATGCACCGCTTCGGCGAGCATGGAACCAGACCCGGTGATGATCGCTGCAACCAGCTTGGCGACGAAGATCGCGAAGTTGGCGCCCAGGGCATAAAAGATCGTCTTTACCGAATCCGCTTTTCCAGCCATCTCCAACTCCCTGCTGATGCCCCGGTGACAGAAGGCCGAGTTTATCATCGGCCGCCCCCTCCACCGGAAGACAGAAACCCATGTCCACACCCGTCATTCGCCGCAGCACACCGGTCCTGTTCGTCGACGCCATTGAACCCAGCCTGGAATTCTGGCGCGACCGCCTGGGCTTCCCCGTGATTGCCGAAGTGCCGCACGGCGACCGCCTGGGCTTCGTCATCCTGCGCAAGGACGCGGTCGAGGTGATGCTGCAGAGCGTGGCCTCGCTGGAAGACGACGCCGCCGCCTACGCGCGCCAGTTCGACGGCGACAAGACCTGGCTGTTCGTCGAAGTAGCCGACCTGGACGCGGTGATCGCCGCCTTGCAGGGTTGCGAAGTCGTGCTGGAACGGCGCACCACGTTCTACGGCTCGAACGAGATCGGCTACCGCGAGCCCGGCGGCCACTTTGTCACCTTTGCACAATTCCAGAGCTGACCGGAACACGCCGGCAGCGGCTGATCCCCAGCGTGCCTGAGAGCGTCTGACACCATCGCCAAGCTACCGGGTGTCTAGCCCTCCCCGTCAAGGGAGGGCTCCAAGCCAAGCCAAGCCACGGCCACCGGCAGCGTATTGCACGCTGTCAGGCGCTAAGGCGTCTGGCTGAGCAGGAACTGCGCCTTCGGCGCCAGCTCGCTGCGCGGGCAATGCCGCACGATCAGTTCCAGCCGCGCGCGCCAGTCGGCCGAGCCTTCGCGGGCGCGCTGCGCCACCTGCCAACACAGCTCGGCCAGGCCCGGATGATCCGGCAGGCGCTGGCCCAGCTCGCGCAGCAGCGGTTCCGCGTCCTTGTCGGCGCCGATGCGCAGCCAGGCCCGCGCCAGCTGCAGCGACTGCGCCGGCTGCAGTACCAGACCGTCGGCATCCACCTTGAGGTAGTCGTCGATGACGGCCTTGACCTTGCGCACCGCCGCCGCATCGGCCAGCGGCAATTCCAGCACACGCTGCAAGGCATCGCGCATGGCAGCCGGCAACTTGGCGTAACGCGCGCAGCGGTACAGCGCGATGCGCACATCCAGCGACGGCGGCCCGGCGCGGTCCAGCGGCTCCAGCAACTTGCGCGCCGGGGCGACTTCCAGCCGGCCCAGATGCTGCAGGGCCAACTCCAGGCCGTCCTGCTGCGCCTTGGCCTGGTCGGCCTTTTCGTCTTCGTCGAGGAATTCGCGCCGTTCCCAGCCCATCGCACGCACGCCCCAGGCCAGCAGCGCGCCACTGGCGATACCGCCCGCATGCGCGTCGAAGCCGATGCCTGCATCGGGGTTGGCGAGCAGGTTGAACAGCTCCCAGCCCAGCCAGAACGGCAACAGCCACAAGGCCGCGATGCGCGAATAATCGAAGACGACAAAAGCCCACCAGAACACCCGTACCTTGCGCAGTCCCCACAGCACGCAGTACGCGCCCATCAGCGCAGCAATCGCACCGGACGCACCCAGCGCGCCGCCGGGCTCGCCCCAGTGCAAGGCCAGTGACACCAGCGATCCGCCCAGCCCACCCAGCAGATAGACGGCGAGGAACAGGGCCGAACCCAGCGCCCCTTCGACCAGCAGGCCGAGCATGACGAGGAACACCATATTGCCCAGCAGATGGCCGAAATCGCCGTGCAGGAACATCGAAGTGAACAGGCGCGCCGGCGAGAACCCGGAATACTGCAGCTGATGCCGCTCGGTAAAACGCCGCTGCCACAGCCGGTCGAATTCGCTGCGGCCTTCCTTCCAGCTGGCGTAGTGCGCGTTCTCCGCGGTGACCAGGCGGTCGGCGCGCAGTGCCTCCAGGAAATCCGCATCGCTCTGGATCAGCTGCACCGTCAGTGCCGGCATCTCGCCGTACTGCTCCAGCAGCTGTTGCCGCCGCGCATCCGGGTGCTGCGCCAGCCATTCGCGATAGACCGGCAACTCCACCCGGCCCAGCTGCGCCTGCTGGTAATAGCGCAGGGCGCGTTCGCCGGCCGCCTCGTCCTGGCTCTGCAGGAAAAAGAACACGAAGGCGTTGACCAGCACCAGGGCAATGGTCGCGAACGGAAAATTGGCGCGGTTGAACGGCCGGTGCAGCGGCAGGATAAGCAAGCGGATTCCCCCCGGAACGAAGCGCGGATTCTACGCCGCGGCCAGGCCGCCGCAACGCGGCCATGAGGGCGGGCTTTCCTGGCGCGGCCAAACCGCCACAATAGCGGCCACGCACATCATCTACGGGTAATTGCCGATGGGACGCTGGCGTCCACCCCAGGCCGCATCCACCGCGCTGATCACGCGCGCCGGACACGACAAGCTCAAGATCGAACTGGACCACCTCTGGCGCGAACGCCGCCCCGAAGTCGTGCGCGCCCTGGCCGCCGCGGCGGCCGAAGGCGACCGCTCGGAGAACGCCGAGTATACCTATAGGAAAAAGCAACTCGGCGAGATCGACCGGCGCGTGCGCTACCTGGGCAAGCGCCTGCAATGCCTGAAGATCGGCCCGGACGCCCCGACCGACCGAAAGGCGATCTACTTCGGCGCCTGGATCGTGCTGGAAGACGACAGCGGCACCGAACACCGCTACCGCATCGTCGGCCCCGACGAAACAGATGCCCCGCTGGGCTGGATCAGCATCGACTCCCCGCTCGCCCGCGCCGCGCTGCGCAAGCGCATCGACGACGAATTCAGCGCCGAGCTGCCGGGAGGGCGGGCGAGTTTTGTGATTGTCGACGTCAGCTACGAAGGCTGAAAGCGCCTGACAGAATGCTATTTGTTCCCGCTGCAATGGCTTGAAGCCGTTATACGACAGGCCGTCTCGCGGCGCGGCGAAGTTCCGCCCCAGGAGAAGGCCGGACTGAAGTTGTTTTGTGGAAACAGCGTCGCCGTGCGCAACAGCGTGCTGGCCTTGTGTACGGCGTGGCGGCCGCGCCGCAGCGGAATGTCGATGGCATCGTCCTCGCTGCCAACCCGCACGCAGCCCCCCGCAGGATCGTGCAGCCTGCGCTGCCGCAGCGCCAGGCAGTGCGCATTGCCCGCTGCGTCCAGGCCGATGCCCGTGCCTGGATATTTCGTTCACGCCGCATCTGCACTATGGCGGCATGACAGACAAGACCGCACGCAAGGCAGGACTGGTCTATGTGAGCGACAGCGAGCCCGGCTGGCAGCGCCGGCGTCGTGGCAGCCGCTTCGACTACGTCGACCGGCGCGGCCGCCGTATCGTCAATCCGCGCGAACTCGCCCGCATCCGCGCGCTGGCGATTCCGCCGGCGTATGAAGACGTGTGGATATGCCCGCATCGCCGCGGCCATATCCAGGCCACGGCGCGCGACGCGCGCGGGCGCAAGCAATACCGCTATCACGCCGACTGGCGTGCCCGGCGCGACGAGGTCAAGTTCCAGCGCAGCCTGGACTTCGCCGCGCGCCTGCCGGCGCTGCGCCGGCGCGTGGCACAGGATCTGCGCGAACGCGGCGCGGTGCGCGAACGCGTGCTGGCCGCGGTCGTGCGCCTGCTCGACCGCGCACGCCTGCGCGTGGGCAACGAATCCTATGCCAGGGACAACGGTTCCTACGGCGCCAGCACCTTGCGCACGCGCCATGTACGCGTGCGCGGCGATCGCATTCGCCTGGCCTTTCGCGGCAAGTCGAAACAGGCCCAGGTACTGGACTTCGAGGATGCCGCGCTGGCGCGGCTGATCCGCCGCTGCCAGGATCTGCCGGGCCAGCACCTGTTCCAGTACCTCGATGCGGGCCGGCGCAAGCGCGTCAGCTCGGGCGACGTGAATGCCTATATCCGCGCCGTCATGGGCGAGGACTACACGGCCAAGGACTTCCGCACCTGGTCGGCCAGCGTGCGCGTGGCCGAGGCGCTGTTCGCCGGCGACGGGCCAGTCAATGCGGCCGTGCTGCAGCAGGCCGTGGTCGCGGCCGCCGCCGACCTGGGCAATACGCCGGCCGTGTGCCGGCGCATGTACGTGCATCCAGCCCTGCTCGCGGCGACCGATCCTGCGCTGCACACGCTGGGCCGCAAGGCGCAGGCGCGGCTGCAGCGCGCACACGCCGGCCTGAGCCGCAGCGAACGCGTGCTGCTGAGCTATCTCAAGGCCGTGCGCCGGCGCGGTGGCGCGTAGCACAAACCTTGCAGCAGCTGGCGCAGCTGCTGTGCTCGCGCGGCAGCGGCATTCCACTGGCAAAGGCGGAGTACACCATGGCAAGACCGATCTGGAACGGCACGCTGTCATTCGGCCTGCTGCACATTCCCGTCGCGGTGATGAGCGGCCAGCGCAGCGTGGACCTGCATTTCCGCATGCTCGACGCGCGCAACAAGAAACCGGTGCGCTACGAGCGCGTCAACGCAGATACCGGCCGCGAGGTGCCGTGGAAGGACATCGTCAAGGCCTACGAATACCGCAAGGGCAGCTACGTCGTGCTGGAGCCGCAGGACATCAAGTCCGCCGCGCCCGAGAGCCACGAGACCATCGACCTGGAAACCTTCGTCGATGCGACAGCAATAGGCCCGGAATATTTCGAAAAACCCTACTACCTCATACCGGGCAAGCGCGCCGAGAAAGGCTACGTGCTGCTGCGCCAGACGCTGGAGAAGACCGGACGCATCGGCATAGGCCGCGTCGTCATCCGCACGCGCGAGCACCTCTGCGCCGTGATACCGCGCGGCAAGGCCCTGCTGATGAACCTGCTGCGCTATCCGGCCGAAGTCATCGCACCCGAGGAATTTCCGCTGCCAGCCACGGCCCAGCGCGTCAGCCGCAACGAACTGGCCATGGCCGAGAAACTGGTCGAGTCGCTGTCGGGCGAGTGGAAGCCCGACGACTTCCGCGATGAATTCCGCGAACGGCTGCAGAAGGTCATCGACCAGCGCCTGAAAAACAAGAAGACGGTAGACCTCGAAACCGAGCACGAAGCGCCCGAGGAAAAGGCGACCAACGTGGTCGATTTCGTCTCCTTGCTCAAACAAAGCCTGGCCGACAACAAGCGCACCCCGGCGACGAAGTCAGCGGCGAAGAAACCCGCCGCCAAGAAAAGCAGCCGCAAGGCAGCAGGACGGCGCAAGGCCTCGTAGCGACACTGCCAAGGAATGCCGATGGGACTCGCCACCTACAAACGCAAGCGCAATTTCCAGCAGACACCGGAACCGGCCGAAGGCGGCAAGACGGGGCACGGCATCTTCGTCGTGCAGCTGCACCACGCTTCCCATCGCCACTACGATTTCCGCCTGGAACACGGCGGCACGCTGAAGAGCTGGGCCGTGCCCAAGGGCCCCAGCTTCGACCCCACGGTCAAGCGCATGGCTGTCGAAGTGGAAGACCATCCGGTTTCCTACGCGACCTTCGAAGGCGACATTCCCGCAGGCAACTACGGGGCCGGCCACGTCGACGTCTTCGACAGCGGCACCTGGCAACCCGAAGGCAGCGTGCGCAGCGGCCTGGCCAAGGGCGAACTGAAGTTCTCGCTGCACGGCGACATCCTGCGCGGCTCCTGGGTGCTGGTGCGCACGCGCCGCAACAGCGGCAAGCCGCAGTGGCTGCTGATCAAGCACCGCGACAGCTATGCCGGCCCGCGCGAGGCAGACGACTTCGTCGATCCGCATTCCGACCGCCCTATTCCGCTGCACGAGCGCAAGTCGGTGTGGAAGGAAACGACAGCGGCGGCGCAGCCGCGGGCGGCCAAGGAAAATGGCAAAAAGTCCACAAGGAAAACCGTATCAGCCGTGGGACAAAAAGCGCCATTGAGCACAGGCGCGTTCGCGCCGCAGCTGTGCCGCGTGCAGGAGCAGGCTCCGGCCGGCGACGCGTGGCTGCACGAAGCGAAATGGGACGGCTACCGCCTGGTCGCCACGGTGCAGCGCGGCAAGGCGCGGCTGTGGTCGCGCAACGGCATCGAATGGACCGACAAAGTGCCCGGCATCGCCGCGGCGCTGCGTGCGCTGGCACCGACCTCGGCACAGTTCGACGGCGAGCTGATTGCGCTGCGCAAGGGCCGCGACAATTTCAACGCACTGCAGGCCGCGCTGTCCGCAGGCGATACGTCCAGCCTCGTGCTGATGCTGTTCGACCTGCCCTACCTCGACGGCCGTTCGCTGCGCGAGCTGCCGCTGCTCCAGCGCAAGGCGCAACTGGAAAACCTGCTGCAGCAGCGGCCGCAGGCGCCGCTGCGCTATTCCACCCATCACCGCGGCGACGGGCCTGCGGTGTTCGCCCAGGCCGTGCGCGCCGGGCTCGAAGGCATCATCAGCAAGCGCGCCGACAGTCCCTACCGCGGCGAGCGCAACGGCGACTGGGTCAAGACCAAGTCGCGGCCCTCGGACGAGTTCGTCGTAGTCGGCTATACCCAGCCCCGCGGCAGCCGGGTCGGCATAGGCGCGCTGCTGCTCGCCCGTGCCGGCGCCCACGGACTCGAATACGCCGGGCGCGTCGGCTCCGGTTTCGGCGACGCGCTGCTGCGCACATTGCGCAAGCGCCTGGAAGCCCTGCGCGTGGACACAGCGCCGGTGGAAACCACACTGATCGAAAAGCCCGATCTGCAACGCGCGAGCTGGGTGTGCCCGGAACTGGTCGTGGAGATCCACCACCAGGGCACAGGTAGACAGGGACTGATACGCCAGGGCGCACTCAAAGGCCTGCGCGAGGAAACATCGCCCGACGATCTGCGTTCCGCCACCGCACGCACGGCGAAGCGGAGCAAGCCCACCGCTGCCCCGGCAACCACCGCCGGCGCACCGGACGCGGTGCGCCTGACGCATCCCGAACGCAGCGTGTTCCCCGCCGACGGCATCACCAAGCAACACGTCGCCGACTACTACGCCGCCGTGGCACCGCTGCTATTGGCCGAGATTGCCGGCCGGCCGTTGTCGGTGCTGCGCTGTCCCGACGGCATCGCCAGCACCTGCTTCTTCCAGAAGCATGCAGGCAAGGGCTGGGGCGATCGCGTGCACGCGGTGAAGGTGCGCGAGAAAAACGCCAGCAAGGACTACCTCGCCGTCGACGACGCCACCGGACTGCTGCAGCTGGTGCAGATGAACGTGATCGAATTTCATCCGTGGGGCGCGCAGGCCGACGATCAGGAGCATGCGGACCGCATCGTATTCGACCTCGATCCGGACGCGTCTGTGCCCTGGCGCGAGGTCAAGGCCGCCGCGCGCACCGTGCGCGATGTCCTCGATGGCGTAGGACTGCGCGCCTTCCTGCGCACCTCCGGCGGCAAGGGCCTGCACTTGGTCGTGCCGCTGGCACCGCCGGCAGCCTGGGCGCAGGCCAAGCGCTTCGCGCAAGACCTTGCCGTCACGCTCGCGGCCGAGCGGCCCGAAACCTTCGTCAGCGTCGCCGGCAAAAGCAAGCGCAAGGGCCGCATCTTCATCGACTGGCTGCGCAACAGCCGCGGTGCCACCTCGGTCGCTTCGTACTCGCTGCGGGCACGCCCCGGCGCGCCCGTGGCAATGCCGCTGGAATGGAACGAACTGGCGCGCCTGCGCGGCGGCGACGCCTATACCATCGCCACTGCGCTGCAGAAGATCCGGCGGCGCAAGTCCGATCCCTGGCGCGCGCTTTACGGTCTACGCCAGTCGCTGCCGGGAACACCGCGCCGTTCGCGCTGATGGGTGCGACAGCCCGGCGGCAGCCGACGTGACAGCATTCCGGATCAGCGGGAAGCGCTATCCGGATTCCGAACCGATAGTGGGTGGTCGCTCGCTGGTCTATACCGTCGACGTCCGCAGGACATCGATCCAGGCCCCGGTCAGCGTACCCGCCACCGGATATGGAAGGTTGGCGGCACTGGCTCTGTGGCTCACATTGGCAATGTTGCGCGCGATGCGATCCGGCCAGAATTAGGGCCGTAAGAGAGACGCGCAACGAGGTCGGTAGCGACTGGCTATTCAGCGCACATCCCACAGCGTGCGTGCGAACACGCGAATGCGCTGGACAACCCATTTAGAACCAATAGTCAGAGACGCAGCGCCCGTCCCGCGGCAGGTCTTCGAACGTGTCCAGGCCATCGAAGTGATCGATGGGAATCTGCGCCACCGCTTCCGGCTCTGCCAGCCGCAGATTCACGGCGATCCGCACACGCCCTTCGGCCTCCCGCCGCAGCCCACGCCAAAACGCCACGCAGCCGCAGGTGGGGCAGAAGTGAAACTCCAGCGCCGTGCCGCGGACAAACGCCTGCGTCCTGCCCGAGACCCTGATGCCTTCCCCTTCGTAGTCGTAGGCCCAGAGCACGCCATAGCGTCGGCACGCCGTGCAATTGCACGCTGTCGCACCATCGGGCACACCGTCAAACTGCCAGTGCACTGCGCCGCAGAGGCAGGCGCCATGAATCGTCATCACCATCTCCCATGTGCCACGTGTGAGAGGCGCCACGGCGCCGGCATCGATGCATTCGAGCAGCCCCGGACAGCAGGCGTCAACCGCGCCGGCGCACCACCGCCAAACGCCGGCAGCGGCGCATGCCGCCCCCGGCCGCCCTCACTCAAGGACGAGGATGGACGCTCGCCTCCAGGCTGACTTCCGAGTAAGCGCGAAGCTACCTCGTGGATTGCCGGCGCCCGATGAGTGTCAGTAGAGCCAGTCCACCAACCAGTGCCGCGAGAAGCCACGACACGGCAGAGGACATCGCAGGCACGGCAACCACCTCTGGCGTCAGCCCGTTGCCGCTCAAGCTCACCGAATAGATCAGCACCCGCCTATACACGCCCGGATAGGCCGGGTCATCGCCGCGCCAGCTGAACACCAGCGTCCGGCCATCGGGCGACAGGTCGAGCTGCGGCTCGAACGGCAATGGGTTGGTTCTCCCCAGCGAGGCCGTGACATTCACGATCTCGCCCGTCATGCGGTCTTTGACGTAAATCGCGCTGTAGGGATTGCTGACAGTGGTGATGTTGCTGGCGCGGGAAAAGAACGCCACGAAACGCCCATCGGCACTCATGGCTGCCGATGTTGACGAGCCATCCGTTGGCGCACCATTGAATCCACGCGAGATCAACTCTGTATGACTGGAGCCGACATCGAGCAGATACACGTCCGAAAAGCCGATGTTATCGTCAGGCGTGAACTCATCGTTGAGTCCTGCTGAAAAAAGCACGAAGGCGCCTGTTTCTGAAATTTTCGGACGAGTGGAATAGTTAGGCCCAACGTTGAGCGGCGGTGACGGCGAAAACTCTCCACCAAACCACGGCCTCGTTAGCCGGCGTGTTATTCCAACCTGCCGATCACGCAAGAATAGCTGATTGAGAGCGAGCGGATTGTCATCGGTGATGTCGCTTGCTCGAGTCCGGAAAACCACATACCGACCATCGCTCGAGATGCTTCCCGAATTCGCATCCGTCGCACTTTTCCCCCCATCTGGCCGCGCGGAAATGCGCTCCACCTCCCCCGTTTGCCAATTCCGGAGAAACATCTCGTTCACAAGACTGGGAAGTTCGCCGGCAGCACCGACGTAGTTCGCCCTGCTGAAAAACAGCACTTCGTATCGATCGGGATTGGCATGGAGCAACGTCGCGCCTTCAAGCCCGGGATTGCCTTCACCGTTGCGATGCCGACCAAGCAGCTCGGTCGACGGCGGAACGAACGTCCTCAGGAATACGTTTGGCGTCGACGCATCTGCCGAACCCGGCGGCACCCAAACCACGTCCGGATGAAACAGCCCCTCGGCTCTGAAGGCCACGTATCCGCCATCGGACGAGGGGAATCCCAGCCCACTGTGATTTCTCTGCTCGGTATTGGCCGCGTTGAGACTGACGCGCCGAACCTCGCCGGTATAGCGGTCGACCCAGAGGGTGTCGCTGCGATCATTGTCATCGCCGAAGACCAGATCGCGAGATTGGCAGACGAACACGACGTATCGCGAATTGCCCGACAGAAAAGGAAGCACGCAAGGACCGGCAGCTGGACCGCCGAGAACAGAGCGACCGAGGATGGCCGGCGCGCTCGCTTCCAGCGCTGATGCTGCGGGAGACACCAGCAGCATCAGCGCGCCCAACAGGCAAGATCGGAAATTACTGGAAATGCTCACAGAAACTCCGATCGACGCGACCACGAATATCGAGCTGACACCGTTACTGGTTCGCCATTCAGCACGAAAAGAAGGTCCGTCGGCGAAAAGAAACGCTTCTGCGTGCCACGATGAATGTCAATCCCGCAACAATGATGAGCAAAGCCACAGGACTGGTAGCCAGTATTGGTGTCTCCTGCACAACGCCGCGAACAATCAGCTGGGTCGTCGCCAGGGATTCCACCACCGGCCCAAATACCGTCGGGTAGCTTCGGTCAATTTGCAGTGTGTAGTTTCCTGCCTGAAAGGACGAGATCACATACCTCCCGGTCGAATTTCCGAGATTGCAGAATATACCGCTGTCCACATGCCAACTCGGAAGAACGACGCGAAGATTAGTACCGTCCTGAATTACGGGAATCGGGGTGGTCGGGCCGAGAAGCGTGGCGTTCCGCCATCGGAACGCGGAGTTCCGCCCTCCAAGCGTGGCCTTCCGCCATCCAAGCGTGGCGTTCCACCCTCCAAGCGCGGAGTTCCGCCCTCCAAGCGCGGAGTTCCGCCCTCCAAACGCGGAGTTCCGCCCTCCAAGCGCGGAGTTCCACCCTCCAAGCGCGGAGTTCCGCCCTCAAAGCGCGGCGTTCCGCCCTCCAAGCGCGGCGTTCCGCCCTCAAAGCGCGGCATTCCACCTTCCGAGGGGCTGTATCGCGCGCGGGCTCAGCGCGAAGCAGCGTTGTAGTCTTCGAAACAGTCGACCGAAAGAAGCTCATCGCGGCCCACCGTAATAGGTAGATCAGGGCGGCCGCCTCGATGTGTCGTAAACACGTGGAAGAGCAAGGTGGTTTCGATTACGGCTAGTACATTGCCGCTATCAGCCCCCATCGAGCCCGTCGATGAAAATACCCTCGTTGCGAGTGAGATCGTATTCCCCGGCGGACTGGACCAGGCCGTTGCCCGTCCCGCGCGATTGAACCTGCGTCGTCCGCGCCTGCGTACGCCGGTAGAACGTCTGCTGCAACGGCAGGACGGCACCGGCCAGGCGCCAGCCGCTGCTGAAGCGGTGCATCGTGCTGAGGCGTGTGTAGACGCTGCCGTTGGCGGAAAGCAGCAGTTGCGCCGGCAAGGCGCGTTCAGGACCGGAGCCGGAGCGCAGCCAGGTCACGATGCCGGCGCCGTTGTCGTAGCGGATCACCGCGAGCGACTGCAGTGCCGGCTGCGGTGGATTGAACGGCAGGATGTGATTGATGAAGCTGGGCGGCAACAACGTGGTCGCCGCTATCCTGCCGTCCAGGCGCAGGCCCAGCGGCGAGAACTGCCACACGTCCATTGCGGAATCCACGCTGCCATCGGTTTTCAGCCGCAGCAGTTTGGACGCGGCAAAATCGCCGATGGCGAGCAGCTTGCCGTCGACCTGCAGCGCAAGGGAACCTAATCTGCGAGCTCGAAGAGCAAAAGATTGTTGCCTTCGAGCGCGCTGTAGGGGGAGGCGCCGACAGCGGCTTACCGCAAGCAGCTACCCCAGACGCAATGCCGCGGGATAGACGCGACCCGCACGCAGTGGCTGGAAACACTCGCCTTCGCGATAGAACGCTTCATCGGCGGTGGAAGCGTGCCAGCCGGGCACGCCGGAAATCGGCAGTGCCCGCAGTTCCTGCGGGTCGTTCAATGCCTGCCCTGTGGCGATGGCCATGGCTACAGCGGTCGCAGCGGCGGCGCTGCCGGCGCCCGATGGATCGACGACCGCCAATGCCTTGCCGGTGATGAGTTTTCCCGGCACCAGTGCCATTTCCAGCAAGGCATGACCGAATACGTGGGCGTCGATGCTTCTGTCGATCCAGGCCTGGCGCGAGCGCCAGAACAAGCCGTGCCAGTCGTGCGCATCCCACAACGGCAGCAGCGCCGGGTCACGCAGCACGACGATGATGCCGCCTTCGTCGAAATGCGTCAGTGCGCACTGCGCGCGGCTGCGCTGCCGGTCGCCCATCCGGGCAATCTCGGCGACCTGGCGCGCGTTCAGCGCCTGCTTGAGGGCGGGATAGCGGCGCCAGACCAGGGCATTGAAGAAGTCGTGCCAGTTGTCTTCCCGCGTGGCGATTTCACGGCGTGCATGGATGCGCGATTCGTAGTGCAGACCATCAGCGAGCAACGCCGGCGTCTGCGCGACGAAGCGCCAGGGCGAATCCCAGCCGGCGTTGAGTTCCTCTACGGCGGGAAACTGCGCCGACGCGAGCCAATCCGCATGCTCGGGCCACAGCGACAGCGGTGGCCGCGCCAGTGTCTCGCGGCTCAGTTCTGCGCGATTCGGTGCGACGAAACGCATGCGGCGGCGAATCAGCCCGGCAGGCGGGCGAACAGGTCGTGCTGGTCGGCGGTGAATACCTCGACCTCGGCGAACTGGCCGGGGCGCAGCTTTTGTCCATTTTCCACATGGACCACGCCGTCGATTTCCGGCGCGTCGGCGGCCGAGCGCGCGACAGCGCCATCGGCATCGACATGGTCGACCAGTACCTTGATGCGTTTGCCGATCTTGTCGCCCAGGCGCATGCCGCTGATTTCCGCCTGCACTTCCATGAAGCGCTCCAGGCGTTCTTCCTTGATGTCGTCGGGCACCGGATCGGGCAGGTCGTTGGCCTTGGCGCCGTCGACCGGCGAATAGGCGAACGCGCCGACGCGGTCGAGCTGGGCTTCGCGCAGGAAATCCAGCAGTTCTTCGAATTCCTGCTCGGTTTCGCCGGGGAACCCGACGATGAAGGTGGAACGGATGGTCAGCTCGGGGCAGATCGCGCGCCACTTCTTCACGCGCGCCAGCACCTTGTCCACCGCACCGGGGCGCTTCATCAGCTTGAGGATGCGCGGGCTGGCGTGCTGGAACGGGATGTCCAGATACGGCAGCAGCTTGCCCTCGGCCATCAGCGGCACGACTTCGTCCACATGGGGATAAGGGTAAACGTAGTGCAGGCGCGTCCATACGCCGAGTTCGGCCAGGCCCTGGCACAGTTCGGTCATGCGCGTGCGGTACGGCTTGCCGCGCCATTCGCGTTCGGCGTATTTGAGGTCTACGCCGTAGGCGCTGGTGTCCTGCGAGATGACGAGCAGTTCTTTCACGCCGCCCTTGACCAGTTTTTCCGCTTCCTGCAGCACCTGGTCCACCGGACGCGACACCAGGTCGCCGCGCATGGACGGGATGATGCAGAACGAGCAGCGGTGGTTGCAGCCTTCGGAAATCTTCAGGTAGGCGTAGTGCTTGGGCGTCAGCTTCAGCCCCTGCGGCGGCACCAGGTCGAGGAAGGGGTCGTGCTTGGGCGGCAGCTGTGTGTGCACGGCCGTCATGACGCTGGCGTAGTCCTGCGGGCCGGAAATCGACAGCACGCCCGGATGCGCCTGGCGGATGACGTCGGCCTTGGCGCCGAGGCAGCCGGTCACGATGACCTTGCCGTTCTCGGCCAGGGCTTCGCCGATGGCATCCAGCGATTCCTCGACGGCGGCATCGATGAAGCCGCAGGTGTTGACGACGACGACATCGGCATCGTCGTAGGTCGGCACGATTTCGTAGCCTTCCACGCGCAACTGGGTGAGGATGCGTTCGGAATCGACCAGCGCCTTGGGGCAGCCTAGGCTGACGAAGCCGACCTTGGGATTCTGGCGGGACATGGCGCTACTCGGAAAGGCAAGCCGGCCATTGTACGTGCGTGTTTCCATCGCGTCGAACGGGCGCCCAGGCACCTCTTGCACCCTCGATTCGCCAGCGCACGCCATTGCAATTGGTGTGTAATTTGTTTACCCATGCGAAACAACGCGCCGAGTTAGCATACGCCGGTGGCCCGTACG
Source organism: Tahibacter aquaticus (assembly GCF_004363655.1). GTDB lineage: Bacteria > Pseudomonadota > Gammaproteobacteria > Xanthomonadales > Rhodanobacteraceae > Tahibacter > Tahibacter aquaticus. The sequence goes on along the minus strand of NZ_SNZH01000006.1, from coordinate 297,953 downwards.
GGGCGGACACACCTACAGGATCGCCAGCGCAATGCCGATTCGCCAGTCTATGAATCCGCTGCGCCGGCAAGCGCTTACCGTCGTGGCGACGGCCTTGCTGGTGTGCGGCTTCGGCACCATGAGCCGGCTGTATGCCGACGATCTTTCGCCCGCCACAGCGGGCCAGCTGGCCGCTTCGGCACAATCCCTCTCCCAGGCACTGCAGACCGGCTGGCATACGCTGGACAGCCTGCTGGGGCCGTCGCTGGGCCGTCCCGGCCGCCTGCACCTGGCGCGCACGGTCGGCGTTCTGGAGCAATCGCTGGGCGCGAGTTTTCTTGCGGCCGAGGCCTGGAAAGCTGCCGTTGCCCACGCCACCCGGCTCAACGACCTGCCCCGGCTGATCGAAGCGCTGGACCACAGCGTCGCCCTGGCCCTGGCCCGCGGCGACTACGACGGCGCGTCGGCCCTGGCGGCGAACCTGCTGCAGGAGGCGCGGCACCTGCGCTCCACAGCCGCCCAGGCGGCAGCGGAAGGCTATCTCGGCGTGATCGCCCGCCGCCGCGGCAAGCTGGAGGAAGCCCGCCAACACCAGGAAACCGCGCTGGAGCTGCGCCGCCGGCTCGGCGACAAGGCCGGCGAAGCGCAGGTGCTGATGAATCTCGGCACGGTGCACCGCGATCTGGGCGACTTCGCCCGCGCGCTGGAATTCCAGATCGATGCGCTGGAACTGCGCCGCTCGCTGGGCAGCCAGGAAAAGCTGGACCTTTCCTACCGCAATATCGCCCTGCTCTACCGCGAAATCGAGGACACCGAGCAGGCACGGGTGAATTTCGAGGCGGCGCTGGCGTCCTCGCGCAAGAACTACGATCCGCAGTCGCTGGCCGGCGCGCTCGGCAGCTATGCCAGCTTCAGCAACGACATCGGCGAGGCCGAAGCGGCGCTGACCATGGCCCGGCAGGCGCGGGCGATCGACGCCAGCATCGGCAACCGGCCCTATGTCGGCCTGGAAAACGTGGAAATCGGCCGCGCCCTGATCCGCCTGGGCCGCGACGACGAGGCCGCCGTCGTGCTGAACGAGGCGCTGCTCACCGGGCGCGAACTCAAGCACCGGGAAATCACCGGCGGCGCCCTGCTCTACCTGGGCCGCATCGCCCTGCGCGCCGGCAACGAGACATTGGCCACGCAGCATCTGGACGAGGCAATCCGCGTGCTCACCGAGGCCGGCCTGAAGTCGGCGCTGAGCGAAGCCTTCGGCGCGCGTGAGGAAATCGCCCTGGCCAGCGGCCAGCTGGCGGCGGCGATCGATTTTTCCCATCGCCGCGCCGCCCTGCGCGAGGAACTGCTCGGCACCCGCTCGGGCCGCCAGCTGGCGGCGCTGAAGTCGCGCTACGAGCGGGCCGATGCGGACCAGCGCATTCGCCTGCTCAGCCTGAGCAACGAGCTGCAGAACCTGCGCCTGAACCAGCAGGCGCTGCTGCGCAATATCGGCCTGGGCGCGGCTGCCGTGCTGAGCGTGCTGCTGGCGTTGCTGTTCCGGCGCTACCGCACCACGCGCACGCTGAATCGGCAGCTGCAGCAGAAGAACGCCGAGATCAGCGCCCACGAGGCCACGCTGGAATCGGCCAATGCCAAGCTCAGTACGCATGCCGCCGAGCTGTACCAGGCCGCCATCACCGACCCGCTGACCGGCGCGTACAACCGCGGCCATCTGCTGCGCCAGCTCGACGACAACCTGCGCCATGCGCTGGCGGCGCAGCAGGATCTGTCGCTGCTGCTGATCGACTTCGATCACTTCAAGACCGTCAACGACGAGCACGGCCATCTGTTCGGCGACCGCGTGCTGGCCAGCGGCATCCAGATCGTGCGCCAGTGGCTGGAGCCCGGCGACCTGATCGGCCGCTACGGCGGCGAGGAATTCGTCGTGGTGATGCCCGGCCGCGATGTGCAGTCGGGCCTGGCCGTGGCCGAACGCCTGCGCGACAAGGTTGCCAGCGGTCTCGATGCGCTGGCCCAGGGCAAGCGCTCGCTGACCATCAGTATCGGCCTGGCCAGCCTGGGCAGCAGCGGCGCGCGCACGCTGGAAGACCTGCTCGGCGCGGCCGACATCGCCGTCTACCGGGCCAAGGCGCAGGGGCGCAATCGCGTCGTGCGCTATGCGCCGGAGACCGGCGTGGCCGCGATAGCGACGCCGTAACCCGGCATACGCCGGCGCTGCCGTTGTGCCCTTTCCTCCGGCACAGTGTGCGAATAGGCTCAGGCCTTCGACACAGGGAAGTACCCCGGAGGAACAGCAATGGGCCAGTTCATCAACATTCCCACGGCGGGCATGCAGTGCATCTCGGCGTATCGTGCCGATCCGGCCGGCACGCCCTTGGGCGGCATCGTGGTGGTGCAGGAAATCTTCGGTGTGAATGCGCATATCCGCCGCGTGGTCGACGGCTATGCGCGCGACGGCTACGTGGCCATTGCGCCGGCCTTGTTCGACTACGTGGAAAGCGGCGTCGAGCTGGCCTACGACGAGGCCGGCGTAGCCCGCGGCCGTGCCCTGGTGGCCGAAGTCGGCTTCGAGCGCGCACTGGAGAGCGTCGCCAGCGCAGCCCAGGCCATCGCCTCGGCCGGGCGCATCGGCGTAGTCGGCTATTGCTGGGGCGGTACGGTCGCCTTCCTCGCCGCGACGCGGCTGGGCCTGCCGGCCGTGGTCTATTACGGCGGCCGCAGCGTGCCGTTCCTGCCGGAGCGCGCGCAGGCGCCGCTGCTGTTCCACTTCGGCGAGCGCGACCCGATCATCCCGCCGGGCGATCGCGAAAAACATTTCGCCGCGCAGCCGCAGGCGGAATTCCACGTCTACGCCGCCGGCCACGGCTTCAACTGCGATGTGCGCGCCGACTACGATGCCGCCGCCGCGGCCCTCGCCCTGCAGCGCAGCCTGGCGTTCTTCGCGCGCCACCTCGGCGGGCCTGCCGCATGAACAGCGCCGCCGAAACCGCGTTTGCACTCGACCCGCGCCTGGACGCCGACTGCCACCGCGTCGGCGAGCTGGAACTGTCACGCGTGCTGCTGATGGACGATGCGCGCTTTCCCTGGCTGATCCTGGTGCCGCGCCAGCCCGGCCTGCGCGAGCTGGTGGAACTGTCGCGCGAGCAGCAGCACGCGCTGCTGGACGAGATCAACCGCGTCGCCCATGTGCTGCATGCGATCACCAATCCGGACAAGATGAACATTGCCACATTGGGCAATGTGGTCAGCCAGCTGCACGTGCACGTGATTGCGCGGCATGTGGGCGACGCGGCCTGGCCGCGGCCGGTCTGGGGCGTGGGCGAGCGCAGTGCCTACAGCGCGGCGGAAAGCACGCGTGTGCTCGGCCTGCTGCGCGCCGGCCTGGCCTTGCACCAGTCATGATCGTGCCGCAGGCCGTGGAAAGCCTGGGCCAGGACACGGTGCTGCTGCATTTCGGCCAGGGCCTGGACCTGGCCGCGAATGCGCGCGTGCACGCCGCCGCGGCACTGATCCGCGCCGCGGGCCTGCCCGGCGTCGTCGAGCTGGTGCCGGCGTTCGCCAGCCTGGCCGTGCAGTTCGACGCCACTGCCTGGAGCGGTGGCGACGAGTTGCCCTCGACCAACCTGCTGCGGACGCTGGAGACCCTGGTGGACCAGCCGCTGCCGCCCGAGGCGACGGCCGCAGCGACGCAGGAGATACCGGTGTGCTACGGCGGCGACCACGGCCCTGATCTGGCCGACGTGGCCGAACGCCTGGGCCTGAGCTGCGGCGACGTGATACGCCGCCACGCGGCCGCCGAGTACCGCGTTGCTATGCTGGGCTTCTCGCCGGGCTTTCCCTATCTGCTCGGGCTGGACCCGCGCCTGCAGCTGGCCCGGCGCGATTCGCCGCGTACGCGCGTGCCGGCCGGCTCGGTAGCCATCGGCGGCGCCCAGACCGGCATCTATCCGCGCGAACTGCCCGGCGGCTGGCATCTGATCGGGCAGACGCCCCTGCGCCTGTTCGATCTGGCCCGCTCGCCGCCGAATGCGGTCAGTGTCGGCGCACGGCTGCGCTTTCGCGCCATCGACGCCGAGGAATTCGCCGCCCTGCAGCAGGCGCACGCATGATCGAGGTGCTGCGTGCCGGCCTGCTCACGACCATCCAGGACCGTGGCCGCTACGGCCAGGCGGCACTGGGCATCGGCCAGGCCGGGCCAATGGACCGCATCGCCGCGCGCCTGGCCAACTGGCTGGTCGGCAACGGCGACGATGCGGCGCTGCTGGAGATCAGCCTGCTCGGACCGCGCCTGCGCTTTGCCCAGGACAGCTGCATCGCCCTCTGCGGCGCCCAGGCCGAAGCGAGCATCGACGGTGTGCCGCTCTTCGGCTGGCGGCCCTGGCCGATTGCGCGCGGCGCCACGCTGGACTGCGGCGTACTGCGCCGCGGCGCGCGGGTCTACCTGGCCGTGGCCGGCGGCATTGCCGCCGAAGCGGTCCTGGGCAGCTGCAGCACCGATATCAACGCCGGCATAGGCCCGCTCGACGGCAAGGCCGTGAATGCAGGCACGCACCTGGCGATCCAGGCTGGCGGCCTGCGCCTGCGGCAGCCGCCGCGCTGGTCGCTGTCGCCGCTGCCCTGGTTCGACCACGCCGGCACGCGCCGGCTGCGCCTGCTGCCGGGCAGACACTACGGCGAACTCGATACGGCGTCTCGCGCGGCCCTGGCGCAGCAGCGCTTCCGCGTGGCCTCCGAATCAAACCGCGTCGGCGTGCGACTGCTCGGCCCCGGCCTGGGCCTGGGCCGGCCGCTGGAGCTGGTCTCGGCCGCGGTCACCGGCGGTACCCTGCAATTGCCGCCCGGCGGCCAGCCCATCCTGCTTGGCGCGGAACACCCGACCACCGGTGGCTATCCGCGCATCGCCCACCTGATCGACGTCGACCAGCCACACCTGGCGCAGCGCCGGCCCGGCGACGCCATCGAATTCGAACTGGTCGACGCCGACCGGGCGGAACAGCTGCGCCAGCGCCGCGAACGCGCGCTGGCGCGGGTCCATGAAACCCTGCAACAACGACTGCACGAGATCCGATGCGACGCATAGACCTGAATTGCGACCTGGGCGAATCCTACGGCGCCTGGACCATGGGTCAGGACGAGCAGGTGCTCGGCCTGGTCAGCTCGGCCAACATCGCCTGCGGCTTCCATGCCGGCGACCCCGACACCATGCGCCGCACCGTAGGCATGGCCACCGCGGCCGGCGTGGCGATCGGCGCGCATCCTTCGCTGCCCGACCTGCAAGGCTTCGGCCGGCGCGAGATGGCCGTCAGCGCCGCCGAAGCGCAGTCGCTGGTGCTGTACCAGATTGGCGCATTGTGGGCTTTTGCAAAAAGCGCGGGTACCCGGCTGCACCACGTCAAGCCGCACGGCGCGCTGTACAACATGGCCGCGCGCGACCCGGCGCTGGCAGCGGCCATCGCCGCTGCCGTGGCCGGCTTCGACCGCGCGCTGATCCTGGTCGGGCTGGCCGGCAGCGCCTTGCTGCAGGCCGGCCGCGACGCCGGCCTGCGCGTGGCGGCAGAGGCCTTTGTCGACCGGCGCTACCAGGCCGACGGCTCGCTCACCCCGCGGCGCGAGGCCGATGCGGTGATCAAGGACCCGGACCAGGCCGTGGCGCAGGCCTTGAGCATCGTGCTGCATGGCCATGCCGTCGCCCGCGACGGTAGCCGCGTCGACATTGCTGCCGACACGCTGTGTATCCATGGCGACAAGCCCGACGCGGCGCTCTTCGCGCAGCGCCTGCGCACGGCATTGAGCGAAGCGGGCGTGCAGATCGCCGCGCCGGCAGTGGGAGACGGCGCATGAATTACTGGCCGTTGCTCGGCGTCGCCGCCGTCGTCGCGGGTTTCGCCCTGCGCCTGAACCCGATGCTGGTGGTGGTGGCGGCGGGCTTCGTCAGCGGCTTTGCCGCCGGCCTGTCGCTGCCCGACCTGCTCGCCCTGATCGGCAGCGCCTTCGTCAATGCGCGCGCGCCCATGCTGGTGATACTGACCCTGCCGGTGATCGGCCTGCTCGAACACGCCGGCCTGCGCGAACATGCGCAGCGCTGGATTGCCGGGCTGTATTTCATGAGCCTGTCGCTGCTGCTGATCTGCTACATGGCGCTGCGGCAGATTCTGGGCGCGTTCGGCCTGACTTCCATCGGCGGGCATGCGCAGACGGTGCGGCCGCTGATCGCGCCGATGGCCGAAGCCGCAGCACGCAAGACCCAGCCGGCACTGGACGACGAACAGCGCGAACGCACCCGCGCCCTGGCCGCGGCAACCGACAACGTCGGCCTGTTCTTCGGCGAAGACGTCTTCGTCGCGTTCGGCGCGGTGTTGCTGATCCAGACCTTCTACAGCAGCAACGGCATTGCGCTGGAACCTTGGGCGATCGCGGTCTGGGCGATACCGACGGCGTTCGCCGCGTTCCTGATCCACGCCGTGCGCATCGTGGTGTTCCAGTACGGCCTGCGCGCCAGCGCCGCTGCTGCCGACGGCACGGAGCGCACGCCATGATCAAGATCGCCTATGTCTGGTGGCTGGCGGCGCTGATACTCGGCGCGGCCGCCTGGTTCGACCTGCGTGCGCGGCGCTGGGGCAATGCGGTGTTCTGGGGCATTCTCGCCACCGTCTTCGCCGCGGGCGACAGCATCATCGCCGCGAACAAGGCGGGCGACCGCCTGCCAGTACAGGTCGTCGGCGCGGCGGTGGTCGCACTGGCTCTGCTGGCCGGCTTCGGCGGCATGCGGCGCAAAGTGCTTGTCGACAGCGACGCGGCGCAGCGCGAAGCATCCGCGCTGCGCCTGGGCCATCGCCTGTTCGCGCCGGCGCTGCTGATACCGCTGGCCACCACGCTGTTGCTGCTGCTGGCCCCAGCCCTGGTCTACGGCGACTGGCGCCTGCTGCCGGCCAGTCCGACCGTGCCGGCGCTGGCCCTGGGCTGCTGCATCGCCGCGGCCGTCGCGCTGTATGTGACGCGCTCGCGGCCGGGCCAGGCCTTGCAGGAATCCAGCCGCCTGCTCGACCAGCTCAGCTGGGCCGTGGTGCTGCCGATGCTGCTCGCGGCGCTGGGCAATGTGTTCGAGAACACCGGCGTCGGCGCCGCCGTGGCGCAGCTGGTGGCCATGGTCGTGCCGACCGACAGCGCACTGGCCTGCACCGTCGCCTACGGCCTGGGCATGATCGCGTTCACCATGATCATGGGCAACGCGTTCGCCGCGTTCCCGGTGATGACGGCCGGCATCGGCCTGCCGCTGCTGATCCGCCAGCACGGCGCCGATCCGGCGGTGATCGGCGCGCTGGGTATGCTGACCGGCTACTGCGGCACCCTGCTCACGCCGATGGCGGCGAATTTCAATATCGTGCCGGCCGTGCTGCTGGAACTGAAAAACGAATACGGCGTCATCCGCGCCCAGGCCGTCACGGCGGTGCTGCTGGCCGTGACGAATATTGCATTGATGTACTTTCTTGCCTTCCGGAATGTTTGAACCGTGCACACCGACCTGCCCCGCGTACTGCTGACCGGCTTCGATCCGTTCGGCGGCGAAAGCATCAATCCGTCCTGGGAAGCGGTGCGGCGCCTGCACGGCGAAAGCGTGCGCGGCCACTTGCTGGTGGCACAGCAGCTGCCGACCGTGTTCGGCCTGTCGCTACGCCATCTGCGCACGGCCTTGCGCCGGCACCGGCCGGTGCTGACGATCTGCGTCGGCCAGGCCGGCGGCCGCGCAGCACTGTCGCTGGAACGCATCGCGATCAATGTCGACGACGCGCGCATACCCGACAACCAGGGCAAGCAGCCGCTGGACAAGGCCGTGGTACGCGGCGCCCCGGCGGCGTATTTCTCCACCCTGCCGATCAAGGCGCAGCTGCAGGCCTTGCACGCCGCCGGCCTGCCGGCGGAAATTTCCCAGACGGCCGGCACCTTCGTCTGCAACCATGTGTTCTATGGGCTGATGCACGCGCTGCAGGCCACGCCGAAACAGCGCGGCGGTTTCGTGCATATCCCGTTTCTGCCGCAACAGGCCGCGCGCCACGGCGACGCGCCTGCACTGGCGCTGGAGGCAGTGGTGCAAGGCTTGCGTCTGATCGTCGACACGGCACTGACGACGCGGCGCGATGCCGCCGTGCGCGCCGGCGCTACGCACTGACCCGGCTGCGGCCGATGCTTCAGGCCACGATGGCGAGCGCGCCGCATCGGACGGCGGCCCGTCACGGACGGTCCGCGCAGCGAACGCCGCCCGGCCTCAATAGCGGACTATGTACAGGTTTTCCACTTTCCAGGTTTCGCCATTGGCCAGGAATGCCGAGGTGACGAACACGTCGCCGAAATCCTGATCGACCTCGGCCAGCTCGCGGCAGGCGATGCCAGCGGTTTCCTTGCAGCCGCCGCGCAGCACCGGCAGCCACTCGGGCACGTCCTCGTAGCTGTTGCTGCGTTCGTTGTAGACCCGCGTCCAGCCCAGTTCCAGCAGAACCCAGCTGACATTATCGACCGTCGCCGAGACGATGAAACCGTAGCGCCGGTTGGGCCGTATCGGGTACGGCACGCAGGTGCCGGCGACGATGGCCTGCTCGCCCGCATAGCCGGCGCTGAAATCCTCTACCGCGATGCCGGAGCAGACACCGCCGGTGCCGAAGCCGTCGGGAAAATAGCCGACGGCGATGCCGCGACCGAGCGGACAGCCCTGGGCAAACTGCGGTTCGTTGCTGACCGGGCAAGGCACCTGCGCCGAGGCGCCGCGCAGGCCGAAGGCCCAGTGCATGTCGGGGTCGGCACCGGCGCTGCCAGTCAGCAGCTGGAAGGTGATCTGCTGTACGTCGTCGTTGCGCACCGGCCCGTAGCTCCAGCGCGCCCAGTCCATCGCGCCGCCGCGTCCGCTATACGAATACGGGCCGGCTGCGCTGGCCAGCAGCGGCAGCGTCAACGCGGCAAGGCCACACAACAGGACAGTGCTCAGCTTCATTGCATACTCCCTTGGCTGGCCCCTGAAAGGCCAGCATGCCAACTCGGGCAGGAGCGATCAAGCCGCGCGGCGACAGCAGATGCAAGGAAGGTACATTTTTCTTATGCGGCATTCTGCGCAAAATGCAGAGCCCGCCAGGGTCATCTCTGCGGCCGCATCCCGTGCGGGTGCAGCAGCACGGCAGTCGCATCAATCATGCATACGCCGCCGCTGTCAGGCGCCTGGCGGCTCAGCCTGCCGCCTGCTTGCCCTTGCCGTCTTCGTCTTTCGCATCCTTCGCGTCGGCGGTGGCCGCGTCGACGCAGTCCTTGTCCTTGCCCGACTGCGATACGGTCAGCACCATTTCGCCGGTGGCCGCGTACGGCAGCTTCACCTTCACCGCATCGGTGGAATAGTAGAAGCCGCCCTTGGAAGCCGCCTTGACCGAATCGCGCGCGCCGCTTTCATAGGCCTGGCCTACGTCTTTTTCGGTCGTGGCGACGAGGAAGCGCTGCAGCTGCTTCACTTTGATGCAGCCGACCAGGGCGGTGGGCTGGAACGGCCGTATGTCGATCTTGAGCGCGTCGGCGCTGAGCGTCTCGCGCACGTTGCCTTCCTCGTCGAGCACGTAGAACAGCGGCTTGAACACGGTGCGGCTTTTGGTCTTGGGGGAATCCTGCGCGATGACGCGGATGTCGATGCGCGCCTCGTCCAGCGGCTTGACCAGCTCGACGCGGCGGAAAAAGCTGCGCCCTTTGGGCAGTTCGGCGGCCGGTGCGCTGTCGTCGACAGGAAGACGCGTCGGCTGGTCCAGCAACAAGGTGATGGCACCGGGCTGGGCCGGGACTACGCCGGGCTTGGGCTTGTCGTCGCCGCCGAAGCCGAGTTTCTGCTTGGCCCAGTCCAGCGGGCCTGCGCTCGCCAGCCCGCTCGTCAGCAACAGGCAGGCAATACTCAGGACAGTTCGTGCAATCGGCGCAGGCATGGACAAAAACGACCACTCGTATCGGTGAAAGTTCGGATCCGCATGGTAGCGGCCGAACCGCGGCGGCAGCCATAGCCGCCGCCGCGCGTGTTCAGTGCAGGTACCGCCGGCTTACTCGGTCAGCGGCTGCAGGTTCTTGGCATCGCCGGAAAACGCCTGGATCTGCAGATAGTCGGCAATCACCTTGATCAGGTGCTTGTGCTGGGCGCTGGCATCGCCCGGGTTGCGCAGCACCACGCCGGTGAGCTTGCCTTCGTCCTTCAGTTCCTGCAGCGATCCGAGCAGCATGTTCTTGCCCAGCGGATTGCCCTGGAACAGGAACTGGTCGTCCTTCACAGCCTTGACGTAGGCATTGCCGTCCTGGATGTCCTTGGCGGCGAACGCGGCAAAAGCCAGGCCGAAGGTGGCGAACAGCGCGAACAGGATACGTTTCATCGGTGACTCCAGTGGTGGCCTGTAACGGATAAAGAGGAAGAGGGATCGCGAAGGACTGGCCGTGCAGGACGCCGCTGCGGAGCGAGGCCAATAGCCCAGGCTATTGGCCGAGTGAGCAGCAAGCCCTGCGCAGCCAGGACGAGCGAGCTACTTTCGATTTGTCCGTTACAGGCCACTTGAGCCGCGTCAGCGGGCAGACGTTTCGGTGCGGACTTCGGTGATTTCTTCGCCCGGCTTTTCCTGCAGGAAGGTGGCGACCTTGAGCTCCAGGCCGATGCGCGCGAGGCCGGCGATATGCCGCTCGGTCACCTTCTGTTTTTCGCCGCGCTTGAGGAATACCGACTTGGCCGGGTTGTTCTGGTCGCGGCGGAAGCGCAGGTGGCCTTTGACATCCTCTTCGGACAGGGTTGCGCCGTCCATTTCGAACTGGCCGTCCTTGTCGGCGGCCAGGGTCACGTCGAAGGTGGCCGGGATATTCGGCGCGGCGACGGAATCCGGTCGCAGCTTGCCGCCGCAGGCGGTCAGGGCCAGGCCGGCGAACAGGGCGAGCAGCGATCCCAGCAGAATTCGGTTCAGGGCACGGTATTGCATCAGGCTGTCCTGGGTAGTGGATGGCAGAGGTTAACACCGCCGCGCCGCAACGGGCTTGGCGCAACAGTGCAGAAGCAGCGCACTCAGGTCCGCGGCAGGGTTACGCCGAGCTGGCCCTGGTACTTGCCGCCGCGGTCGGCATAGCTGGTTTCGCATTCCTCGTCGGATTCGAAGAACAGCATCTGCGCCACGCCTTCGTTGGCATAGATCTTGGCCGGCAGCGGCGTGGTATTGGAGAACTCCAGCGTGACATGGCCTTCCCATTCCGGCTCCAGCGGCGTCACGTTGACGATGATGCCGCAGCGGGCATACGTCGATTTGCCCAGGCAGACGGTCAGCACGCTGCGCGGAATGCGGAAGTATTCCACCGTGCGCGCCAGCGCGAAGCTGTTCGGCGGAATGATGCAGACCTCGCTCTTGATGTCGACAAAGCTCTTCGGATCGAAGGCCTTGGGGTCGACGATGGTGGAGTTGATGTTGGTGAATACCTTGAATTCGTCGGCGCAGCGCACGTCGTAGCCGTAGGACGAGGTGCCGTAGGAAATCAGGCGGCCGCCGGATACGTTCTGGCGTACCTGGCCGGGCTCGAACGGTTCGATCATGCCCTGGCTGGCGGCCATGCGGCGTATCCACTTGTCGGACTTGATGCTCATCGGTTGCGGTAATCCGGTAGGCGAAGGACGATGGCGGCGCAGGCCGCTCAGGTGTTCTGGATCACGATCTTGGGGAACTGGATGGCCTTGTTGCGCGCCTGCAGCGACAGGCGGGCGGCCACGTTGCGCGCCATCAGGCGGTAGCGCGCGGTCAGCTCCGACTGCGGCTGCGCCATCACGATCGGCGTGCCGGCGTCGGATTCGCTGCGGATGCGGATATCCAGCGGCAACGAGCCCAGCAGCGGACGCCCGTATTGCTGCGCCATGCGTTCGCCGCCGCCGGCGCCGAAGATGGCTTCCTCGTGACCGCAGTGGGAACAGATGTGGGTGGACATGTTCTCGACGATGCCCAGTACCGGCACCTCGACCTTCTCGAACATCTTCAGCGCTTTCTTCGCGTCGATCAGGGCCACGTCCTGGGGCGTGGTGACGATGATCGCGGCGCTCATGGGGATGCGCTGGGCCAGGGTCAAGGCGATATCGCCAGTGCCGGGCGGGAAATCGATGATGAGGTAGTCCAGGTCCTGCCACAGGGTATTGGTGGCCAGTTGCATCAGCGCCTGGGTGACCATGGGGCCGCGCCAGATCACCGGCGTGTCCTCGTCGATCATGTAGCCGATGCTCATCAGCTGCAGGCCGTGGTTGCGCTTGGGGTTGAAGTTCTGCCCGTCGGGACTGTCGGGCTTGCCCGAGGTGCCGGTCAGCAGCGGCAGCGAAGGGCCGTAGACGTCGGCGTCCAGCACGCCAACCTGGGCGCCTTCGGCCTGCAGCGCCAGGGCCAGGTTCACCGCGGTGGTCGATTTGCCCACGCCGCCCTTGCCCGAGGCCACGGCGACGATATTGCGCACGCCGGGCAGCGGCGACAGTTCCTTCTGCACCTGGTGGGCGTAGACGCGGTAAGACACCGTGGCCACGGCGGCCTCGATCTCGGGCAGGGTCGTCAGCACCTGCTCGATCTGCGCCGCCAGTGCCGTCTGCCAGCCCGCGGCCGGATAGCTCAGCTGCACATCGACCGACACACGTGCGCCGTCGATGCCGACTGCGCGCAAGGCGCCGCCGCTGACGATGTCGCTCCCGTTGTGCGGGTCCAGAACTCGGGCCAGCGCTTGCCGCACCAAGGCCTCGGTAACCTGGGTCATAGTCACTCCTGGATTGCCGGAAAAAGGCTTCATGCCCTTTCCCGTTCGAATGGCGCGGGCGGGTTCGCCCGCTTCCTCCGTCCGTTCCCGCTGGCGCGGTCTACGCGACGGGCGACCCGTCCGTGAACCGCTCAGGCGAATAGGCATAGTCCGCCTGGGAACTTTCGCGCCGGATTGTAGTGTCAAACCGCCCGCGTCGCCGAACCCGGCCTTGCGCCGGTGCCATTGCGGTCCGTCCCGGCCAGCGGCATTCTCCGCGCCGCGCTCCATTTCCAAGGATTCTCCCATGCCCTTGCGCCATCGAAACTCGTTCGCCCTGTTGCTGTGCCTGGCTGTCGCCGCCTGCTCCAGCGACGAACCGCCGCCGCCCAAGACCACTGCAGCAGCCGCAGCCGCTGCCCCGGCCACCGACAGCAAGGTCGCCACCAGCAGCGTGCACGATCCTCGTACCAGCATGGCCGCAGCGCGGCCGCCGCAGCCTTCGCCGACGCGCGACTTCGACAACGACCGCCCGGGCGACATGCCGAAGCTGCGGCCGATGGGCCGCATCGAATGCGACCAGTTCGCCGAGAAAGTCCGCCAATGCATCAACAGCGGCGTGCTGTCGGCGGAAAACCGTCAGACCCTGCGTTCCGAATACGTCATCGCCATCAACGCGGCGCGCTTCAAGTCGGACAACCTGGCCCAGGCCTGTACCGACATCCAGCAGAAACTGCAGCCCAAGTTCACCCAGGCCGGCTGCCTGAACATGTAAGTCGCTGTCGCCGTTCGGTCCGGCGGGCGCCGCATGGCATAATGCGGCGCCGCAACACCTGCTGGAAGCCAACGGATGACTTCACCGCGTCGCCTACTCGTCACCTGCGCCCTGCCCTACGCCAACGGCCCGCTGCACCTGGGTCATCTGGTCGGTTATACCCAGGGCGATATCTGGGTCCGCGCCCAGCGCATGAGCGGCAATACCGTTCATTTCGTCTGCGCCGACGACGCACACGGCACGCCGATCATGCTTGCAGCCGAGAAAGCTGGCATGACGCCGGAAGCCTTCATCCAGCCGATGCAGCGCTCGCACGAGGCCGACTTCAGCGACTTCGGCATCCGCTTCGATCACTACCATTCCACCCACAGCGAAGAAAATCGCGTACTGGCCGAGTCGATCTACCGCCGCCTGCGCGAGCGCGGTCATATCACGCCGCGCGTGATCGAGCAGTTGTACGACCCGGCCAAGGAGATGTTCCTGCCGGACCGCTACATCAAGGGCACCTGTCCCAACTGCAAGACGCCGGAACAGTACGGCGACAACTGCGAGAACTGCGGCGCCAGCTATGCGCCGACCGACCTGATCGAGCCGCGCTCGGTGGTTTCCGGGGCTACGCCGGTGCTGCGCGAGTCCGAGCACTACTTCTTCGAAGTCGGCCAGTTCACCGATTTCCTGCGCCAGTGGCTGTCGGGCGACAGCGCGCATAGCGGCGTCAAGGCCAAGCTGCGCGAATGGCTGGACGCCGACGGCGGCGTGCGCGCCTGGGATATCTCGCGCGATGCGCCGTATTTCGGCTTCGCCATTCCCGACGTGCCGGGCAAGTATTTCTACGTCTGGCTGGATGCGCCGATCGGCTACCTTGCCAGCTTCCGCGCCCTGTGCGACCGCACTGGCATCGACTTCGACGAATTCCTGGCTGCCGATTCCAGCGCCGAGCTGCACCATTTCATCGGCAAGGACATCATCAATTTCCACGGCCTGTTCTGGCCGGCCATGCTGCACGGCGCCGGCTACCGCGCGCCGACGGCCTTGCACGTCAACGGCTATCTGACGGTCAACGGCGCGAAGATGTCCAAGTCGCGCGGCACCTTCATCGAGGCGCGTACCTACCTTGATGTCGGCCTCGACCCGGAATACCTGCGCTACTACTTCGCCGCCAAGACCGGTGCCGGCGTCGACGATCTCGACCTGAACCTGGAAGACTTCGTCGCCCGCGTGAATGCCGACCTGGTCGGCAAGTTCGTCAATATCGCCAGCCGCTGCGCCGGTTTCGTCAACAAGCGCTTTGCCGGCGTGCTGGCCACGCAGCTGCCCGATGAAGCCATGTATGCGCGCTTCGTCGCCGCCGCGGGCGAGGTACGCCAGTCGTACGATGCAGGCGAATTCAGCCGCGCCATCCGCCAGACCATGGCCCTCGCCGACGAAGCCAACCGCTATATCGACGAACGCAAGCCCTGGCTGATCGCCAAGCAGGAAGGCGCCGACAGCGAGCTGCTGTCGGTCTGCTCGCACGGCCTGAACCTGTTCCGCGTGCTGGCCTGCTGCCTGCGTCCGGTACTGCCGGCCACGATTGCGCGCGCCGAGCATTTCCTCGCCAGCGAACTGGCGCACTGGCACGACATCGCCCAGCCCCTGCTGAACCACTGCCTGCGCGAATTCCAGCCACTGCTGACGCGCGTCGACCCCAAACAGATCGAAGCCATGACCGAAGCCAGCAAAGAAAACCTGCAAGCCACCGATACCGATACCGCCAGCGTCGCCGTACCCGCCGCTGTAGCCGCCAAGGCCAAGCCGGAAACGGTCAAGGCCACGCCTGTCGCAACCGCTGCCGCCGATGCGGCCGCCCTGCCAACTATCGGCATCGACGACTTCGCCAGACTCGACCTGCGCATCGGCAAGGTGCTGGCCTGTGAATTTGTGGAAGGTTCCGACAAGCTGCTGCGCTTCGAGCTGGATGCGGGCGAGCTGGGCAAGCGACAGATCTTCTCCGGCATCCGCGGCGCCTATGCCGAACCGGAAAAGCTGGTCGGCCGCAGCGTGGTGTTCATCGCCAACCTGGCGCCGCGCAAGATGCGCTTCGGTATTTCCGAGGGCATGATCCTCTCCGCCGGCAGCGGCGGCAGCGACCTGCACCTGCTCGCCGCCGACGACGGCGCCAGCGCCGGCATGCCGGTCAAGTAAAAACGAGGCAAACGACGCATGGGTCTGGGCGAGCTGACGGGCCTGTTGCTGGCAACCGCGCTGGGCAACAGCCTGGTGCTGGCCCAGGGCCTGGGCGCAGACCGCCTGCTGCAACCCGTGCCGCTGGCCGACGCGGCACGCCATGGCACGCTGACGGCACTGGTCGGCGTCATCGTCGCCGGCCTGGCCTGGCTGCTGCAGCACTTCTTCCTGGCGCCCTTCGCACTGGATCTGTACGCGCCGTTTGCGCTGGTACTGCTGGTGCCCGCCGTCACCGCCCTGGTGGCGCAGACCCTGCAGCGCTGGCGACCCGGCTACGCCGCCACGCAGTGGCTGCTGATTGCCTGCAACAGCGCCGTGATCGCAGGTGCCATCGCCGTGCAAGGCCAGGACCGGGGATTCGGTGCCAGCCTGATCGTCGGCCTGGCCTACGGCGGTGGTTTCGCTGCGTGTCTCTTGCTGCTCAGTGGCCTGGAACAGCGCCTGCAGCCGCAGGGCGCACCCGCCGCCTTCCGTGGTCTGCCGCTGCGCCTGCTCAATGCCGGCCTGCTGCTGCTGGCCTGCGCCGGTCTCGACGGCATAGGCCGCGGCTGATGATCGCCACGGTCTGCTTGCTGGTCGTGCTGGCGGCGCTGTTCGTGCTGGCCTTGCACCGCCTTGCCCCGCCCGCCCCGGTGCCGCTGGCGCCACTGGCCGAACGCATCGACGCGCTGCTGCCGCAGACTCAATGTGGACAATGCAACTTTGCCGGCTGCCGCCCTTACGCCCAGGCCATCGCCGCTGGCGAAGCCGATATCGACCAATGCCCGCCCGGCGGTACCGCCGGCGTGCGCGAGCTGGCACGCCTGCTCGGGCGCGAGCCAAAACCGCTCAACCCGACGCACGGACGCGAAACACCGCGCGCCGTCGCGCTGATCGACGAAGCTGTCTGCATCGGCTGTACCAAATGCATCCAGTTCTGCCCGGTCGATGCCATTCTCGGCGCGCCCCAGGTCATGCACAGCGTCATCGCCGACGAATGCACCGGCTGCGGACTTTGCGTCGCGCCCTGCCCGGTCGACTGCATCAGCCTGCCGCCGGCACTGAGCCCGGTGGCCAGCCTGGCCGTGGCTCAGGCCGGCCTGCGCAGCGCGTAGAACTCGGCCACGAAGGCGTCGAGCCGGTCCTCGGCAATCGCCGCACGCAGGCCGCGCATCAGCTCCTGGTAGTGATACAGGTTATGGATCGTTGCCAGCTGCGACGCGAGGATCTCGTTGCACTTGTCCAGATGGCGCAGATAGGCGCGGCTGAAACCCGATGCACAGGTATGGCAGCCACAGGCCTCGTCGATCGGCCGCGTATCGCGCTGATACTGCGCATTGCGCAGGCGCAGCACACCGTGGCGCGTGAACAGATGCGCATTGCGGGCATTGCGCGTCGGCATCACACAATCGAACATGTCGATGCCGCGGCGCACCGCCTCGACGATATCCTCCGGCCGGCCCACGCCCATCAGATAGCGCGGCTTGTCCGCCGGCAGCAGCGGCACCGTCGCTTCCAGCGTGTGATTGCGCTCCGCCTCCGGCTCACCGACCGCAAGACCGCCGACCGCATAGCCATCGAAACCGATCTGCTGCAGGCCCGCCGCCGAACGCTCGCGCAGCGCTGGATAGACGCCGCCCTGGACAATGCCGAACAGCGCATTCGCATTGCCCTCGTGCGCGCGGCGCGAACGCTCGGCCCAGCGCAGCGACAACTCCATCGAATCGCTGGCCTGCTTCTCCGTCGCCGGATATGGCGTGCATTCGTCGAAGATCATCACGATGTCCGAATTCAGCACACGCTGGATGCGCATCGATTCTTCCGGACTCAGAAATACTTTCGAGCCGTCAATCGGCGACGCAAACGTCACGCCCTGCTCGGTGATCTTGCGCTTGTGCGCCAGCGAGAACACCTGGAAACCGCCCGAGTCGGTCAGGATAGGCCGGTCCCAGCCGATGAAATCGTGCAGCCCGCCGAACTCGCCGATCACCTCCAGGCCCGGCCGCAGAAACAGATGAAACGTATTGCCCAGAATGATCTCCGCACCGATCTCCTTGATATCCCGCGGCAACATCGCCTTGACCGAGCCATACGTGCCCACCGGCATGAAAGCCGGTGTCTCGATCGTGCCGCGTGCAAAAGTCAGACGGCCGCGCCGCGCCGCGCCGGAGGTTTTTATGAGATCGAATTGCATAGTAGATTCTTTGTTTAGTTGACAAATCCGCAGCACGGAAGAGATTCCTGCGCCAGGGGTTCTTTGACGACGCGCACCGCGATGCGGGAGTGCGTCTGGCGGCTTGTCCTAGCCTACGTCCAATTTGTCGCCGCACTGTCGCTTGCCGTTGCTTTGCTGCTGCTGTTGTTTTGCTGTTGCTGTTGCCGTTGTTTTGCTGTGGCAGTTGTTTCTGCGCGCAGGAAGCGCGCCTCTCCCGGGGCCGCATATGCCGCGGTGAGGCCGCCAAGGGAAAAGCCCGCAGGGTCGCGGCCAGGGATGGCCGCGAGTCCGCACACAGAACAGGGATGTTCTGTGTGCGGACCGCCGTAGCGGCCTCACGCCATTTTGGGCCACGGATGGCCCAAAATGGCGGCAGCTGGGGCGCCCTTTCTCTTTGCCTTCTTTCTCTTTGGGCAGGCAAACAGAAAGAAGGTCGCGCGCCGCAGGCGGGCGAAACCGCCTTTGCCTGGCTCCAAATACAGTACGTACGCACCTCAGAGGCGAATTCGCCTAAGCCCATCGAACTGCGCAAAAACCCCGCTGCAAAGTCGATTTCGACACCGCCCCTCTCCCCTGCCCTCTACCCCACGCAAGCGTGGAGGAGAGAGAGCGCCCCGCCCAGCAGCAACGCAAAAGCACAGCTCAACCGTATCCCAAAAAACTATCCCGGAAAAACCAACATGGCATCGCCATACGAAAAGAAGCGATACCCGCGCTCCACCGCATGCCGATAAGCCGCCAACACCTTCTCCCGCCCGGCAAACGCCGACACCAACATCAACAACGTCGATTCCGGCAGATGAAAATTCGTCACCAACGCGTCGACACTGGTAATGCGATAGCCCGGAAAGATGAAAATCTGCGTCTCGCCCGCCAGCGGAAACACTTCACCGTCGCGCGTCGCGCTTTCCAGTGCCCGCACGACGGTCGTGCCGACCGCGATGACACGGTTGCCCGCGGCACGCGTGCGGCGGATCTTCTCGACCAGCTCGGCGCCGACATTCAACCATTCGCGATGCATGTTGTGCTCGCGCACGTCTTCGCTGCGGATCGGCTGGAAGGTGCCGGCACCGACGTGCAGGGTGACATGGCCGAATTCCACGCCGCGGGCACGCAGCGCATCGAGCAGGGCCTCGTCGAAGTGCAGGCCCGCCGTGGGCGCGGCTACCGCGCCGGGCTCGCGTGCGAACACGGTCTGGTAGCGCTCGTCGTCGGCCGTGTCGGCAGCGCGGTCGATGTATGGCGGCAAGGGCATGCGGCCCAGGCGCAGCAGCAGCTTTTCCAGTGCCTCGTCGGTTTCGAAACGCAGGTCGAAGAACGGCCCGTCGCGGCCCAGTACCCGCACCGGTGTGCCGTCGGCCAGCAGGATAAGGCCGCCGGGCCTGGGCTTCTTGGATACGCCCAGCTGGGCGCGCGCTTCGTGATTGCCGCTGACTCGCTCGATCAGTATCTCTACCGCGCCGCCGGTTTCCTTGCGGCCGAACAGACGCGCCGGCAGCACGCGGGTATCGTTGAAGATCAGCAGGTCGCCGGCACGGAAATAGTCGGCAAGGTCGGTAAAGCGCCGGTCCGCCAGCGTGTCGGCGGCGGCATCGAGCACCAGCAGGCGGCTGGCAGAACGCTGGGGCAAGGGTTGTTGCGCGATCAGCCCGGGCGGCAGATCGAAGTGGAAATCTGACTTTTTCACTTTTTCAGCCTTGACGCCGGATTCACGGTCCGGCGGGCCGACCATTATCCCTTATTCGCGCAGCGAAGTGACCGCAGCGGCCGCACGGCGGCGGCGCCACCAGAACACCAGGCCGATGCCGATGGCGACCAGGCCCGCAGCGACGAACGGCGCGGCCTGGCGCGCGACCTGCTTGGCCCAGCGGATCTGCTCGACGCGCAGGCGCTTGGCCGCGCCGTCGAAATCCGGCGCCGGGCAGGCACTGCTGCCGAAGGCGCCGCCCCAGCTCACGTAGGCACCCTGCTTCAGATAGCGCCGGTAATAGCCCTGCGCCTGGGCCGGATCGCGGTTGATCAGCCAGCCGGTGGCGCTGCACAGCAGCGCGGCAAATGCCTGCGAACGCGGCGGTACCTGGTCGGCAGCCTGGCTGGCCAGATCGGCGGCGATATGGCGATAGTGGAAACGCTGGTCGGGCTGGGCCGCGCTGGCGGCGATGCGCACCCCTTCGTCGGGGCCGATGAGTTTCTTGTCCTGCTCGGCCAGGTCGTAGCCGCTCAGTTCGTAGTTGCCGCCGAACACGTTCGCATCGGGGCCGAGTTCGGTGCCGAGGATTTCCATGCCCGACTCGCGCGCCAGCGCCGCGGCGCGGAACAGGTTCTGCGCGCGTTCGATGCGCCCGCCCCTGGTGCCGGCCTGGCGTGCCTGGGCGTAGCCGGCGGCCTTGTCGCGCAGTTCGGCCGGGAAATAGGCCAGCGCTTCGTCGTAGCGCTGCAGGCGCAGCAGCCGCCGCGCCAGCAGGCTGCGCAGCTGCTGGTCAGGGTTGGGCGCAACCCAGTTGTTTTCGTCGACCTTGGGCGGGGCGGCAGGCGCCGGCACTTCGCGGTCGACGAACTGCTTCAGCTCGTCCACGCTGAGCACGCGTTCGGCCACCTGGGCTTCGTCGAGCCAGTACTGGCCCTTGCTCGCATGCAGCAGGCGCAAGGCTTCGGCATAGTCGCCGCGGCCCAGCGCCAGGATGGCGCGCTCGCCGTCGACACGGCAGGCCGGTCGCAGCGATTCGTAGGCATAGTCCTCGCCCAGCGAAATGCCCCAGGATTCTTCGCGCGGGAACGCGCGCGAGGCCTGTGCATAGGCTTCGGCCGCGGCCTTGTCGTCGCCTTTGCGCAGCGCGAGCTTGGCCCGCACCCAGTGCGCCAGTGCACTGTCGCTGCGCGGGGCCAGCTTGGCGGCGAGTTCGTAGCGGCCGGCGCGATACGCCGCCGCGGCAACGCGATCGACACCGGCCAGCGAGCCGCTGCCAGCCGCTTCGACGGCGGCGTAGTAGCGCTCGCTCAGTGGGCTGGCCACCATCACGCCGCCCTGCTCGATCTGCAATTCGTTGCTGCGCGTGTAGACGTAAGCCGCCAGCAGTTGCTGCAGCAGCGGGTCGCTCAGTGCCGCAGTGAGTTCGGTTTCGTTGGCGAACAGGCGCCGTGCCAGGAACAGCAGCGAGGCGCGGCCCGAGGCCGAACCCTGCGCTGCCTGCTGTGCATACAGTTTTGCCGCGGCGGGCAGGTTGCCGCGATTCAGATGCAGGCGCGCCTCTTCGCCGAAGCTGGCAACGGCCAGACCTTCGCGATCTTCCGCACCGGCCTTGGCTGCTGCACGCACAGCCTGGAACGCCTGTGCTGCTGCATCGGCCTGGGCTGGCTCGGCACCGGCGCCCAGGGCCTCGTCCAGGGCCAGCCGGGCCAGCATGTAGCGCGCCCACAGGCCGCGCCGGGACTGTGCACCCGGCGGCAGTGCAACCACCGCCTCGAAGCGCTGCCGCGCGACAGCGTAGTCGCCGGCATGGAAGGCGCGCGCGCCAGCAGTATACAAACGCACTTCTTGACTAAGTCCGTCGCCGGCCGCCCAGGCCGCAGCATCGTCGGCGGCCAGGCGCATGGCTTCGGTCTGGGCGTAGCCGGCTTCGCCCAGTTGTTTCTTTTCCAGCTCGATGCGCGAAGCGCCGGGAGCATCCCAGTAGTTTTCCAGCGGCTTGAACTGCGCCGTCTCGCCCGGCAGCAGGCGCGAGACCTCGAAATCGAAGGTGCCGTCGACCAGTTCGTAGACGCTGGCGTGGCGATCGCTGAGCAGTTCGTGCGGGAAATCCGGCCCGCAGGCGGAACTGGGCACGGCGACCAGGGCCAAGGCCAGCAACGGCAAGGCACGGCAGAAAGCCGCGAACAGGCGTGTACGTCCGTGTGCGAAGCGACTCGTGTGCATGCGATTCCGTTCCCCGGCCAGATCACCGCAGCGTAGCCTGCGGGCCGGCCGCAATGCCAGCAGCCGCGGCTACAGCCAGCCTTTCTGCCGTGCCAGCCGGTAGGCTTCGATGCGATTGCCGACGTTGAGCTTGCCGATGGCCTCGGACAGATAGTTGCGCACCGTACCCTGGGACAGATGCAGCTGCGCCGCGACCTCGCCCGCCGACATGCCTTCGCCAGCCAGGCGCAGCACCTGGCGTTCGCGGTCGTTGAGCGGATCGGCTTCGCTCCAGGCATCCACGGCAAGCTGCGGATCGATGGCGCGGCCGCCGCGATGCACCTTGCGCAGCGCTTCGGCCAGCTGCTCGGCCGGCGCATCCTTGAGCAGATAGCCGACGACGCCGGCTTCCAGCGCGCGGCGCAGATAGCCCGGCCGCGCAAACGTGGTGACGATGACGACCTTGCAGCCCAGCGCCTTGTCGCGCACACGCTGGGCCAGTTCCAGCCCGGTCAGGCCGGGCATTTCGATGTCGGTCACCAGTACGTCAGGCAACTGCTGCTCGACCAGCTGCCAGGCCTCCAGCCCGTCGGCCGCCGTGGCGACAACATCCATGTCGCATTCCAGGCGCAGCAGGGCCGACAGCGCGCCGCGCACCATCGCCTGGTCTTCGGCCAGCAGGACTCGGATCATGGCAACGGCTTTCCCTGAAGTGGCGACGGTTCGCGCCCGAGGTTACCCAGGCCGGCGGCGCTACTCAATGCGTGCGCAGCGCGTCGGCAGCCAGGCCGCCGCTCCGCGGCAACGGTACGCGCACGGTCAGCCGCGTGCCCTCGCCGCGCACCGCGTCGACGCGCAACTCGGCGCCACAGGCACGCACGCGTTCGCGCATGCCGGTCAGGCCGTTGCCGGGCACGATGTCGCCGCCGCGGCCGTTGTCCTGTACTTCGACCAGCACCTGGTCGCCGTCCTGCTGCAGGCGCACCGAGGCGCGCGTGGCGCGGGCATGGCGCTGGATGTTGGTGACGGCTTCGCGCACCACCAGGGCCAGGCAGGTTTCCAGTTCGGGCGGCAGCGCAACGCGCTCCAGCTCGTAGTGGAAGGCGGTGCCGTCGGTTTCCAGCATCAGCCTGGCCGAGGCCATTTCCGCCGCCAGCCCGGCCGAGCGGATGCCGGTGACGGCGCGGCGCACCTGCGCCAGCGCGTCGCGCGCGACTCTTTCCACTTCGCGCACTTCTTGCCTGGCCGCCAGTGGGTCGCGTTCCCACAGCCGGTTGGCCAGTTCGGATTTGAGTGCGATCAGCGACAAGGTATGCCCCAGCAGGTCGTGCAAGTCGCGGCCGATGCGCTCGCGCTCGGCCAGCGCGGCGAGACGGCGCACCTCTTCGTGCGACAGGCGCAGCGCCACCTGCTTGCGCTGGTTCTCGCGCATGAAATACGAGCCGACGAAACAGGCCGCGCCAACCAGGTAGGTGATGCCTATGGTCAGCGGTGCGCCGCGGTCGAAGCCGATGAGGTAGAAGGAAAAGCTCGCCGTCATCGCCAGTGCGAACAGCAGCGAGGTACGCAGCGAACCCAGGTGCGGCGCAAACGCACAGGCGTAGATGACCAGGGTGTTGGCAAACGGATTGACCTGTACCAGGGCGCAGCCCAGCGCCCACATCGCCAGCAGCAGCAATACCAGTTCGCGTCCCTTTGCCCAGTAGGCGCGGAAATACAGCGGCAGGAACAGCGCCGCCGCCGCCAGCGTCGGCATCAGCCATTGCGCCGAGGCAATGCGTGGCATCAACAGGGGCAGGAACAGAAAAGCCATGTAGCCCAGGGAAATGAACGAACCCCAGCCCATGTCCAGTTCGGCCGGCACCAGGCGGTCGCGCCAGGCCAGCAATCGCGGGTGATTGAGGGAAATCATGGGTGCATCCTGCCAGTTTCGCTGGCTCAGGGCGTGCGCTGCAGACGCCGCGTAGCAAGGCCCGCTGCAAGCAGGGAAAACAGCAGCAGGTACAGCACATGGCCGAGCGCGCCGCCGCGGCTGGGCTGGTCGACGGCAGCCAGCGCGAGCTGGCCCAGGTGCCAGGCCGGCCACAGCGGCGCCATCGACTGCACAAAACCCGGCAGTACCGACAGCGGCATCCACAGGCCGGACAGGAAGGCCATCGGCAGATAGATCAGATTGGCGATGGCCGGCGCCGCCTGCGCGCCCACGCTGCTGCCGATCAGCAGGCCCAGCGCACAGAACGGCAGCGCGCCGAGCAGCGCGACCAGGCCGAGCAACACGGCCTGCCCCAGGCCCAGGCGCACACCGCCGGCCAGGGTCGCCGTCGACAGCATCAGCGCGAAAATGATCGCCGCGAACAGCAAGGCCATGGCCAGCTTGGCCAGCACGTAGTTCTGGGGCGGCGCCGGCAGCGCGCGCTTGAGCTGCAGCAGGCCGCGTTCGCGGTCGCTGGCCACGCCGACGCCGAAACCGAACAGCCCCGGCGCTATCACGCCGAACACGCAATACGTCGCCAGCATGTACTGCGCATACTGCCCGGCCGAGGCCTTGCCGCTGGGCATCAGCACGCCGAACAGCAGGTAGAACATGACCGGGAAGATCAGCGCCGGCAAAGCGAAGCTCGGCGTGCGCAGCAGGCGCAGGAATTCCAGGCGCGCATCCAGCAACAGGCTGCGGCGGGCAATCGAGTCGAAGGCGATGGCGTTCATCAGGCGGCAACTCCGGTGATGCTGTTGAGGGCTTCGGCCAGGCCGGCGCGGCGCACTTCCAGTTCGCGCAGGCCGCTATCGGCGGCCAGCAGCTGGCGCAGCACCGGCTCGGGCTGCGGCGTGAGCACGCTGAGCCATTCGCCGTCGCGGCTGACACTGTTCACCTGTGGAAAATTCTGTACCTGCTGCGCGGTAAGACTGCTGATGCAGCGGATCTGGCGCTGGCTGACGCGGGCGCGGATCGCCTCGATACTGCCTTCGAAAGCGAGCCGGCCGTTCGCCAGCACCCCGACGCGGTCGGCCAGTGCCTCGGCCTCTTCCAGGTAGTGCGTGGTCAGCACCACGGCGCAGCCTTCGCCGACCAGTTCGCGGATGGTTTTCCAGAATTGCTCGCGCGAGGCCGTATCCATGCCGACGGTAGGCTCGTCCAGGAACAGCAACTCCGGCCGGCCGCACAGGGCCAGGGCGAATTGCACGCGGCGCTGCTGCCCGCCGGAGAGCCGTGCATAGCGCGACGGCAGCAGCGATTCGATGCCCGCCAGCATGGACACATCGGCCAGGCTGCGCGGCTGCGGATAATAGCTGCGCACCTGGGCAATCAGCTCGGCCACGCTGAGCGCATCGGGCAGGCCGGCGCTCTGCAGCATCACGCCGATGCGGCGGCGCGCCGCCAGGCTCTGCGGCGGCTGGCCGAACAGGAACGCCTCGCCCGCGTCGGGCTGCAGCAAACCCAGCAGCAGCGAAATCGCCGTAGTCTTGCCGGCGCCGTTGGGCCCTAGCAGCGCATACACCTCACCGCGCTGCAGCGCCATGTCGACGCCGTCCAGTGCCTGCACCTTGCCGCGCCGCTTGCTCACTGCCACCAGTTGCGCCACGCTTGCCGCATTCATGCCCGTTCTCCGTCTGCGTAAACACAGACTACGCAGGCACGGATCGCCGCCACAGTTGGCAGCATCAGCAATTCGGGTTGACAATCGTCACGCGCACAGCGCTGGGCAGCGGCGCCGGAATTGGCCCCCCCAGGTGCCCAGGAATCGGCCCCGAGGGCCAACCAATATGCTCTGCTAGACTGCGCCCACTTTCGGCACTGTGTGCCCCCCATCTTGCCGGCACATGCCCCTGCGGCGTGTGCCGACCTGTTTCGTGGAGAAAGCCAATGCAGCTGATGACCCAACTCAATGATCTGCGCAGCGCCGCCGGCGCCGTGCGTACGCGTGGCCTGGACGATGCAACCCTGCAGCGTTTCGCCGCGACCTCGCCCGAGCTGGTCAATGCCGTGGCCCAGGCGCATGCGCGTTTCCTCGAACTGAAGACCGCGCTGCCCGAGCTGATCGACCTGGACGAAGCCGAGCAGATGCGCCGCGTGCAGGCCGACTTCATCAATTTCTACGCCGAAGACGCGGTCAACCCGTATGTCGCGCTGGCCGCCGACGGCCCCTGGGTAGTCACCCTGAAAGGCGCCGTACTGCACGACTCCGGCGGCTACGGCATGCTCGGCTTCGGCCACGCGCCCAAGGCCGTGCTCGACGCCATGAGCCAGCCGCAGGTGATGGCCAACGTGATGACGCCGAGCGTGGCACAGCTCAAGCTGTCCAGCGCGCTCAAGGCGGTTATCGGCCGCGATCGCGCCACCTGTCCGTATACGCGTTTCCTGTGCCTCAACTCCGGCTCCGAGTCGGTCTCGCTGGCCTGCCGCATCGCCGACGTCAACGCCAAGCTGATGACCGATGCCGGCGGCCGCTACGCCGGCCGCGCCATCAAGCGTCTGGCCGTCAAGGGCGCGTTCCACGGCCGTACCGAACGTCCGGCGGTGTACTCCGATTCCAGCCGCAAGACCTATGCCCAGCACCTGGCAAGCTTCCGCGACGAATCCAGCCTGCTCACGGTAGAACCGTACAATGTGGACCAGTTGCGCCAGGTCTTTGCCGACGCCGACAAGAACGGCTGGTTCATCGAGGCGATGTTCCTGGAACCGGTCATGGGCGAAGGCGATCCGGGCCGTTCGGTCACGCCGGAGTTCTACGCCGCCGCGCGCGAGCTGACGGAAAAGCACGGTTCGCTGTTCCTGGTCGATTCGATCCAGGCCGGCCTGCGCGCCCACGGCGTGCTGTCGATCGTCGACTACCCCGGCTTCGAAAAGCTGGCGCCGCCGGACATGGAAACCTTCTCCAAGGCGCTCAACGCCGGCCAGTACCCGCTGTCGGTGCTGGGCGTGAACGAACGCGCCGCCGGCCTGTACAAGAAAGGCATCTACGGCAACACCATGACGACCAATCCGCGCGCCATGGACGTGGCCATCGCGGTACTCGGCCTGCTCACGCCGGCAGTGCAGGCGAATATTCGCGACCGCGGCCAGCAATTCCTGCGCAAGCTGGAAGCACTCAAGGCCGAGCTGCCGGGCTTCATCACCAAGGTACAGGGCACCGGCCTGCTGTTCTCCTGCGAGCTCAGCGCCGAGTTCAAGTGCTACGGCAGCAACAGCACCGAGGAATACATGCGCGAACAGGGTTTCGGCGTGATCCACGGCGGCACCAACTCGCTGCGCTTCACTCCGCATTTCACGATTACCGACGCCGAGGTCGACCTGGTCGTCGACGGCGTACGCCAGGCTCTGCTGAACGGTCCGCGCAAGAGCGCCGAC
Organism: Tahibacter aquaticus; assembly: GCF_004363655.1. Classification (GTDB taxonomy): domain Bacteria; phylum Pseudomonadota; class Gammaproteobacteria; order Xanthomonadales; family Rhodanobacteraceae; genus Tahibacter; species Tahibacter aquaticus. The sequence continues at coordinate 270,796 of NZ_SNZH01000006.1, read as the reverse complement.
GCCAAGGCAGCCTGATACCGCACAACGCTCCGCCGCCGCGGCTGCTCGCCGCACGGCCACAGGAAGTGGCCACCGCGGCGGCGGAGCGTCTTTTTTGACGACTTGGGCAAGCGTGCAGCGCGCGGCTTTCGTGGCCATCAGCTTGCCGTCCCAAGCCTCGCCAGGCGAAACCCGGGCCGCCGCTCGATGCAAGGTGGCTCGTCGACCAAAAGCAAAATCCGAACACGGGAAGTTTCTTCGATTCGAGCAAAAAGCCGCGCTTGCGCGGCTTTTTGCTTTTCGCCACGCCGCCGCACCGCGACTCGGTTAACCTCGGCACTCCGCCGCTGCCCAGCCCTGACCATGAGCCTGCGCAAGAAACTCGCCGATTTCGGTTTCGAGTCGAACGACGACTACGACTACCCGCTGCGCTGCCTGTTCGAAGCCGAGATCGCCCACCTGCGCTGCCTCAACATCAGTGGCAATTCCGGCCGGCGCAAGACGGCGCTGGCCAATGCCCTGGGCCATGCGCTGGACTATCCGCACCTGCTCTATCACGACTTCAGCAGCAGCGAAGCACCGCCGCCGACCATCGTGCTGAGCGAAGACGGCGACGGCGCGCTGGAGGCACCGCTGCGGGCGTTCGAGCGCAGCATGAGCGAGGCCTGTGCCTATTCCGAAGGCGCGCGCACGCTGCTGATCCTGGACCAGCTGCAGGCCGCCGACTTCCACGACCATATCCGCCTCTACCATTTCGTGCAGTCGCGCGAATGGGTTTCGCCCCAGGGCACGGCCGTAGCCAATCCGAACAACCTGCTGCTGGTGCTGATTGCGGAAGAGCCGCTCTACCATTCGCTGGCCAAGGTGAGCTTCCGCATCCACGCCGACGACAGCCACGGCCATCTCGACTATCGCCCGGAAGACTTCGGTCTCGACGCCAGCGCCGGCGAATTCATGGCAGCGCTGGGCCGCCTGTTCGGCACGATGGGGCAAAGTCCGACACCGCGCGAATATGCGCATATTCTCGCCGACGTGCATCAGCGCATACGCACGGCCGAGCATCTGCGCCAGAGCCTGTTCGGCTGGATGGAAGGGCTGGACCGGGCACTGTTGCAGAGCAGTGCGCTGCAGCAACCACTGGAAAGCGCGGTACAGGCCATCAACCGTTATCTCGGCATCGAGGAAATCGAGCTGGGCTAGCACGACCGCACCGTACTGCGCGACCAGCACCCCTTCAGCACGGCAACAGTAACCAGCGGCGAAGCGCAAGCTCCCGCTGACTCAGTTCACGCCAATGATGCTGCTCTGCGGCGCGCTCGGCGAACAGGCGCAGGCCCGGCAGTACCAGACGGTACCGTCGCTACGCAATCGAGACAGCCTGTGCATCGCGCTGTACGCGCACAAAAAAACGTATCAATCGACGTGTCGCCGCATTCGCAAGACTAGACCGGCGGGCGCCTGGGCGCCGGCATTCCTTGTCCTCGCGTACGCATTGATGAAATCCGCCATCGTCGTCATACCTCTGTACAAAACTTTACTTTGCCACAATGAACGCCTGGCCTTCGAACGCGCGCTTCACACGCTGTCACACCGACGGTTCTCGATCGCCTGCCCGACCGGCCTCGATCTGGCGCCGCTCGCCGAGTCGCTCGCGCGTGTCGACCACGACGTGCGCCGCTTCGACACACACTGGTTCGACGGCATCGAAGGCTACAACCGCCTGATGTTGTCGCCGACGTTCTACGACACCTTCGCCGACGCCGAGTACCTGCTCATCTGCCAGACCGACGCGTTCGTATTCGAAGACCGGCTCGACGCGTGGCTCGACAAGGGCTACGACTACGTCGGGGCGCCGTGGATCGCCTCGCCGCAAACCGCAGCGACGCGCTTCCTGCGGCGCATCAACGACGCGTTCCGCAAACGCCGCAAGAACACCGCTCACTGGTTCAAGGTCGGCAACGGCGGCTTCTCGCTACGCAACGTATCGACAATGCGCCGGATCGTCACGACACAGCGCGAGAATATCGTTCGCCTGCAGGACGTGGCAGACCACAGCGGCCATCACATCGAAGACCTCTACTTTTCTATCGTCGCGCCGAAGCTGACGCGCATGCGCATTCCCGACTATCGCGAAGCGGTCGACTTCTGCATTGATCGCAAACCCGACGTCGCGCTACGCCTGAACGGCGGCAAGCTGCCGATCGCCTGCCACCGCTTCTTCGACCGCGGGACAAGGCGCTTCTGGGCACCGATCATCGCACGCAGCATCGCTACGCCCACGAAGCCCAACGCTGCCTAGAGCCTCTGCCGGCGCCGTGTCGGGCGCATGCGACAGACTCGGTGTTTTGCCGAATGTCCGACGCATCCAGGACGCTGCTATTTCTTGTCGGCCACCGCCAGCGGCAGAAGCGGCTGCCGCGTTGCATCCCAGCTCGCCGACGCCTCGCGCAGTGCAGCGATGCGCGCTGCGTCGGCGGGATGCGTCGACAGCAGCGTCGGCACCGCGATGCCGAATTGCGCCTGGTAGTCGGCCAGTACTTCGAACACCGCAGCCGTACCGCCGGCATGGCCGTAGACCGCGCGCACGGCCTGCACTGCCGCCGTGTCGGCCAGGCTTTCAGCGCGGCGTGAATAGCCCATCTGCACCAGGCCGGCCATGGCCGGCGCAATCTTCTCCGCATCGGCGCCGAGCAACAGCAGGCCCAGGCTCAGTCCGGCGCTGCTGCCGGCCGCCGCGATGGGGTCGCGTTCGCGCAGATGCGCGATCTCGTGCGCCAGCACCAGCGCCAGTGCATTCTCGCTGGGCATGCGCCGGTACAGGCCGCGTGTCACCACGATATGCCCGCCGAGCGTCGCAAACGCATTCGGCACATCGCTGGCGGACAGATGCACCCGCAGCGTCATGTCCGCCGGCAATTGCATGGTTGCCGCCAAGGACTGGACCAGGCGATCCAGATAGGCCGCCAGCTGCGCATCGTCGTCGCGTTCGACCAGCGCGCCGAGGCCGACAATGCGCTCGCCGACCCAGCGCTGTTCCAGCGAAAACGGCAGCTGCCGCGCCAGCCAGCCGCCGCACAGATACAGCAGCACGCTCAACGCCAGCACACACACACCGAGCCCGGCGAGCAGGCGCAGGAACTCGCCGACCGGGTGATCGCGCGCTACGTTGACCTCGTGCGGAACCTCGGGGTTTTCGTAGCTCATGCCGCTACAGTCAATGCATCCGGCAGCTTTACCGCAGCGCGCGGCGGAATCAGCGCCGTGCCGTAGGCGATGAATTCCGCCGAAAAGATTCCGCTCTTGCCACTGCCGTCGCTGCCCAGACTGGCAGTCTCCAGCTTGACGTTGAACACCATGCTCGCACCGAGCTGCCGCGCCTGTTGCTTCATGCGCACGATAGCCTCGCGCCGACCGCGGTCGAGCAGCGATTCGTACGTGGTGAGGTTGCCGCCGAACAGGCTTTTCAGTCCGGCCACGGTGCCTTTGAAATAGTCCTCGGCGATGACGACCGAGCCCATGACCAGGGCCGAGCGCTCGAACGGCCGGTCCTGCGGCGGACGTTTCTCGCTGAATACAAGGATGCCGCGCAGCAGCAGCTCGCGCTGCTTCAGTTCACGGAAATGACGCTGCTCTGCGGCGCGCCCGGCGAACAGGCCCACGCCCAGCAGCACCAGGAAAATGCTGAGGTTGATGATCAGTTCCATGCTTACTCCACCACGACGGCGGTGCCGTAGGCCATCACCTCGGCCGCGCCTGCGGCGATGTTAGAAGTGGAAAATCGAACATTGAGTACAGCGTTGGCGCCGGTCGCGCGGGCCTGCTGCACCATGCGCCTGATCGCCTCGTCGCGGGCTTCGTTGAGCAGCTCGGTATACGACTTCAGTTCGCCGCCGACGATGTTCTTCAGCCCGGCCAGAAGATCCTTGCCCGCGTGCTTGGCGCGCACGGTCGACCCCTGTACCAGGCCCAGGTGCTTGACGATGGTCTTGTTCGGCAGGGTGTCCAGATTGCTCAGTTCCATGATGCGCGGTGACCTCGATGCATTGGCTGTGACGGCGGCAATCGCCGTGGCCGAAGTATCGCATCGAGTGGCGACGACACAAGTTCGATGCAAATCATTTTCAAATTTGCACACGCCGGAGCATGGCTGTTTTCGTTGACAACAACCCATATATGTCCCATCTTTTTATCAAGGGACATGCGAGAGTCTTCGCCTCGGATCCCTTTTTTCCCAGGAAACCGGAGGTAGTCGCGACATCAGCAAACGCACCATCGCAGCATCGGACGATCAGGGACGGCCATCGCGGCGAAGCAAAAAAATCTGCTTACCACGCCTACGCAAGGAGTTTTCCATGCAACCCACGCATTCGACGCTGAGCCGCCGGCTCAGCCATCTGGTTCTGGTCGCCGCCCTGTTGCCGGGCGCGCTGGCCCTGGGCGCCGCCACCGTCAGGGCCGCGGCCGAAGCGCCACTGCCCGATCTGATCGACGACTCGGTCACGGCCACCGGACAGGACTACGCCATCATGTGCAACACCTGCACGTCGATGAACGATTTCATCAACAAGGCGCTGACGACGTATCCCCGCGTCCGCGAGAGCCACGCCTTCGTCTACAACCTCAGCCGCGGCGAAGTGCGCGGCATCGCGCTGGAGTGGGATCCGGAAACGCAAAGACAGATCGGCGGCTATGAAATCGCCACCCACGCGCATCTGCGCACCTACGTGCAGCAGGCCGGCGAACTTTATCGGCGCAACAACAACAGCCTCGGTTTCAAGCTGATTGCGCGCGGCGACGGCTCGGTGTACTGGAAAACCAACGCGGGCGCTACGGTGGAACTGCGCCTGGCCGGCGTAGGTCGCACACCGACGGGACGCCCGCCCGGTTCCGAAGCCCACGGCGGATCTTCCGTCAATGCCGACACCATGCCCGGCGTGAACAGCCCGATCGATACACGCGGCTACGTCTTCTCGAACAACTTCAACGACATTCACCCCAACTTCCCGGCCACCAGCTATGACCTCGGCTTCGGCCTGCCCGGCTCGATCAACAACTTCGTGCGCGATCAGGTGGGCACTTTGCCCAACGGCGGCGTCGCCGGCATCTTCAACGGCACGGTGCAGTCCTCGATCGGCGGTACCGCGCCGATGAACCTCGTGCAGGGCGGCCAGCAGATCACCAAGCAGATCCAGTCGCAGGTGACCGTGATAGTGCCGATGAAGGACGGCGGTTTTGCCATCGTGCGCTACGACCCGGTCACCGCCGAAGTCGTGCTGAAAGAGGTGCAGGACTCGCAGGGCTTGCAGCTGCCGTTGGGCAATGGCAACCCCATTGCCTACTTCACCAACCGCCAGTTCAACTTCAGCAATACACCGCGCGGCCAGCAGGGACTGAACGCCTTGCAGGACTGGGCCGATCGCAACGGCATTCCAATCACCGACATGAGCGGCCCGGGTAGCGGTGGCAGCGTGCGCTGCAGCAGCCGCGGGCCTAACGAGATCGAATGCACCATCATGCCGCGTTGAACAAACGGCGGCGCGAACCTGCAACGGCCCGGCACTCTTGCCGGGCCGTTGTGCATTGGGCTTGCGCAATGTGCGGCAAAGCCTTGCGCCTGCCCGTAACGCGCAGGCGCAAGGCAGTATCCGCGCCGCTTACCAGATCAGATCGGCCGGCACGTCGTCTTCGAGCGGCGCATTCGGATCGACCAGCAGCACCAGCGCCTCGGCCGCGATCGCCTTGGCCTTCTGCGCGACATCGAGCGTGACCAGCAGGTAGCGGCCGTTCTGCTGCACCACGCCAAGCTCGCCACGGTTCACCGCAGCCAGCTGTTCCTGAGTGCAATAGATGCGGCGGATCTTGCCGCCATGTTCGAAATGCCGCGCATGTTCGGCATCGGCCACGTTCAGCGCGCTGCCGTTGAGCAGCTTGCTCATCTGCTCCTTGCGCTCGCGCTTTTCCTTCGCCTTCTGCTCGGCTTCGCGCTGGACGCGTTCGCGCTCTTCGCGCTCGCTGCGGGCGCGCAGCGCATAGGCCTGGGCCAGATCGGGTTCGCCGCCTTCGGTACGGGCGGGACGCGGTGCCTGTGGCTTGCCCTGGCCGGCAGATGGCTGCGCCGGCCTGGCCGGCCCTGGCCGGCGCGGATCGGGCCTGGCACCGTTGCGCGGGCCGGAAGACTTGCCCGGCTCGCTGCTGTCGGGACGCGCGGCCGGCTTGGCCTCGGATTTCAATTTCTGGACCAGTCCACTTTTCAACAACTGGTCACGCAGGGAGTCGGCCATATCGGTTCTTCTTGCAGACGGCGGTTGCGGTGTCGGTGATTCAGTAGTGCGGTGGCGGTGGTTCGCTGGCCGAGTCGTGACTCAGCGACGAACGCACGACACCGAGCTCGGCATGCAGGCGGCGGAATTCCTCGCGCATGTCGCCAAGCAGACGATCGTGTGCTGCAAGGGTGGAATTGAGTACGGCGACCGTATCTTCAAGGAAGGCAAAGCGCACTTCCAGCTCGGTCAGGCGTTCTTCCAGGGTAGTGGCAATCGGCATTTCAGCCCAACTTCTCGATCAGGTGGCGGCCATGGCGCGATCCTACCAGCCCACGCGCTTCGCGTTCGGCAAGACGGCGATCGGCTTCGGCCATTTCGCTGACCAGGGCGGAAAATCCGGTGCGCGGATACCAGCCAAGGTCGCGTCGTGCGCGGCTCGCGTCGCCGACCAGCGTATCGACTTCCGCCGGACGGAAGTAGCGTGCGTGGATGCGTACCAGCACATCGCCGGGCTGCAGCGTGGAACCCTCCAGGCCGCAGCGCAGCACATGTGCGTATTCGTCCGCGCCATCGCCGCAGAATTCCAGTTCCAGCTGCAGCGCAGCAGCGGCCTCGCGCACGAAATCGCGCACCGTATACTGCGTACCTGTAGCAATGACGTAGTCGCGCGGCTGCTCCTGCTGCAGCATCAGCCATTGTGCTTCGACATAGTCGCGCGCATGGCCCCAGTCGCGCCGCGCATCCAGATTGCCCAGATAGACACACTGCTGCAGGCCGTAGGCGCAACGCGCCAGGCCGCGCGTGATCTTTCGTGTGACGAAGGTTTCGCCGCGCAGCGGCGATTCATGATTGAACAGAATACCGCTGCAGGCGAACAGCCCGTGTGCCTCGCGGTAATTCTGCGTGATCCAGTGCGCATACAGCTTGGCCACGCCGTAAGGCGAACGCGGATGAAACGGCGTGTCCTCGTTCTGCGGCGTTTCGCGCACCTGGCCGAACAGCTCTGAGGACGACGCCTGATAGAAGCGGCAGCGCTCGCCCAGGCCGAGTACACGCATGGCTTCAAGCATGCGCAAGGTGCCCAGGGCATCCGCGTTAGCAGTGAATTCCGGCTCCTCGAACGACACGGCCACATGGCTTTGCGCACCGAGGTTGTAGATCTCGTCCGGCTGCACCAGCTGCATCACCCGCAACAGGCTGAGCGAATCGGTGAGGTCGCCATAGTGCAGGTGCACCTTGGGCACGGCCTCGTCGAACTCGTGATACAGATGATCGATGCGCTCGGAATTGAATGACGAAGTACGCCGCTTGATGCCGTGTACTTCATAGCCCTTGCCTAGCAGCAATTCGGCCAGATAGGCACCGTCCTGGCCGGTGATGCCGGTAATCAACGCGCGTTTCGTCACGACTGCCCTGTCCTGTTCAGCCGGCCTGGACACGGGCGACGCTGCGCCCGCGGCCAATGCCGTAATACGCGATGCCAGCCGCTTCGACGGCGAGCGGATCGTAGATATTGCGGCCGTCGAAAATGACGGCGGATTTCAGCCGCGTCGCCAACACTTTGAAATCCGGACTGCGGAACGCTTTCCATTCCGTCACTACGACCAATGCATCGGCGTCTTGCAAGGCCTGTTGTGCCTGTTCGCACAACACCAGATCGGCACGCTCGCCGAATATCTGCCGGGCTTCCTCGCGCGCCTCGGGATCGAAGGCCTGCACGCGCGCACCGGCCTGCCAGAGCTGTTCCAGCAGGCGCCGGCTCGGCGCTTCGCGCATGTCGTCGGTATTCGGCTTGAAGGCCAGCCCCCAGACGGCGATCGTGCGGCCGCCGAGGTCATTGCCGAAATGCTGGCAGATCAGCTCGAACAGGCGGCTTTTCTGTGCCTCGTTGACCTGCTCTACCGCCTGCAGCAGCGACGCTTCGTAGCCGCCAGCACGGGCAATGCGATGCAGCGCCTGCACGTCCTTGGGAAAGCAGGAGCCGCCGTAGCCGGCACCGGGATAGATGAAGTGATAGCCAATGCGTGGATCCGAACCGATGCCGTGGCGCACCTGCTCGATATCGGCGCCGACGCGCTCGGCAATATTCGCCATCTCGTTCATGAAGCTGATCTTGGTTGCCAGCATGGCGTTGGCGGCGTACTTGGTCAGCTCGGCCGATCGCACGTCCATCAGCACGATGCGATCGTGATTGCGGTTGAACGGCGCATAGAGCCGGCGCAGCACGGTGATCGCCTTGGCACTGTCGCTGCCGATGACGATGCGGTCGGGGCGCATGCAGTCGTTGACGGCATCGCCTTCCTTGAGGAATTCGGGATTGGAAACGACGTCGAAGTCGATCGCGATGCCACGCCCGGCCAGCACATCCGCGATCGTCGCGCGAACGCGGTCGGCGGTACCGACGGGAACCGTGGATTTGTTTACTATGATACTTCCGGCGCCGAGATGCTGGCCGATGGTGCGCGCGACAGCCAGTACGTGAGTCAGGTCAGCACTGCCGTCCTCGCCCGGCGGCGTGCCGACGGCGATGAAAATCACGTCGCCATGGGCAATAGCCGGGGCGGCTTCGGTGGTGAAGGCGAGGCGGCCGGCGGCGTGGTTGGCCAGTACCAACTCTTCCAGGCCGGGCTCGTAGATCGGAATTTCGCCACGGCCCAGGCGCTCGATCTTGCCCGCATCGACGTCGACGCAGACGACAGCATTGCCCATCTCCGCCAGGCAGGTGCCGGTAACCAGGCCGACATAACCGGTGCCGAAAACGGTGACGTTCATGCGGGGCGGGATCCTGACGTCAAAGAGCGGGAATTCTAGCAGGGGGCAAGTATGGACGGCGCCAACGAAAAAGGCGCGGCGATGAACGCCGCGCCTTCGTTGTCGCCAGGTATTGCGCTTACTTCGTTGCGGGCTTGGCCGCAGCGGCCGGATCTGCCGGCTTGGCAGCGGCTTCCGGCGGCACGATCTTGATCAGTTCGACGTCGAAGGTCAGCGTTGCGTTCGGGCCGATCGGGCCCGGACCGTTTTCGCCGTAGGCCAGGTTGGCCGGGATGAAGAACTTGTACTTGGAACCGACCGGCATCAGCTGCAGGCCTTCGGTCCAGCCCGGGATCACGCCCTTGAGCGGGAAGGTAGCCGGTTCGCCGCGATCGACCGAGCTGTCGAACTTGGTGCCGTCGAGCAGGGTGCCGGTGTAGTGGACCTGTACGGTGTCGGTGTCCTTCGGCTTCGGACCGGTGCCGGCCTTGACGACTTCGTACTGCAGGCCCGAAGCGGTCGTGGTCACGCCCTTCTTGGCCTTGTTCTTGGCCAGGAATTCATCGCCGGCCTTCTTGTTGGTCTCGGCCTTGGTCTTTTCTTCCGCAGCGCGCTTGGCCTGCAGCTTGGTCATGAAATCCTGGCGAACCTTCAGGGCTTCTTCCTGGGTCAGCGCGGTCTTGTCGCCCTTGACCGAAGCCTGCAGGGCCTGGATCACCACGGCCATGTCGATTTCGTCCTTGATCGAGGCCAGGCCTTTGCCCACGTCCATACCGACCATGTAGCTGACCTTGTCCTTTTCGGTCTTCAGCTCCTGGGCAAACGCACCGCCCGCGGTGCCGAGCGCCGCGACGACGGCGGCAGCGGTCAGGCTCTTCTGCAGAAACTTGCTCATCTATTGCTCCTGAATGGATATGTGTAGGCGGCCCGACGGCCGCTAGGCACTACGGGGGCGCCGTATTGTGGAGACGCGGCGGGTTGAAGGCAAACGTCCGGCGGGGTGCGACCCCGTATCCGGCGGAGAGTTCCCGGTCCAGGCGAATACGCAGACATTCCCACTACGGTTGCCGCCTTTGCCGGCGAGGGCGACATTCTTATAGGTATGTCTCAGAGCAGGAGACGAACCGCCCCGAACCGCCGCCAAGCATGGCGGCTGCCGCAAGCGCGCCCTGTGCCGTCGATCACAAATACGCCGGTCACGACCGCATGGGTCCACTGCTGGCCGCTGCGGCGGCTGGAACGCCGGCCTGCAACGGCCTGCTAGACTAGGCGGATGCTCAGATTCGAATCGCTTGCGCTGCGGCGCGGCAGCAAACTGCTGTTTTCCGATGCCAGCGTGCAACTGCATGCGGGCTGGCGGGTAGGGGTAACCGGACGCAACGGCGCGGGCAAATCCAGCCTGTTCGCCCTGGTAGCGGGCGAGTTGCAGGCGGACGCCGGCGAATTCTCCCGGCCACGCGACTGGGTCATGGCGCATGTACGCCAGGAAACGCCGGCGCTGGCCCGCAGCGGCGTCGACTATGTACTGGACGGCGATCCGGAATACCGCCAGGTCGAAGCGGCCCTGAGCAAGGCCGAGGCCGACCACGACGCACTCGCCCAGGCCGCCTTGCACGAACGGCTGCATGTCATTGATGGCTATGCCGCGCCGGCCCGCGCCGCCGCGCTGATGCACGGCCTGGGCTTCAAGCCCGGCGAGGAGCACCGCTCGGTGGCCGAGTTCTCCGGTGGCTGGCGCATGCGCCTCAACCTGGCCCAGGCGCTGATGTGCCGCTCCGACCTGCTGCTGCTGGACGAACCGACCAACCACCTCGACCTCGACGCCGTGTTCTGGCTGGAAGACTGGCTGCGACGCTACGCCGGCACCCTGCTGCTGATTTCCCACGACCGTGAATTCATCGACAACGTGGTCAGCCACGTGCTCGAGATTGCCGACGAAAAAGTGGAACTGTTCGCCGGCAACCTGTCCGGCTTCGAACGCAAGCGCGCCGAACGACTGGTACAGCAGCAGCTGCAGTACGACCGCCAGCAGCGCGAACGCGCCCACCTGCAGAGTTTCGTCGATCGCTTCAAGGCCAAGGCCAGCAAGGCGCGCCAGGCGCAGAGTCGCGTCAAGGCGCTGGAACGCATGGTCGAGATCGCACCGATCCGCGCCGCCTCCAGCATCCGCTTCGAATTCCGCGAACCCGACGCCCTGCCCTATCCGCTGGCGCGGCTGGACCAGGCCTCGGCCGGCTACGGCGAACGCACGATTCTGGAAAATGTGAAGTTCGGTCTGGTGCCCGGTGATCGCATCGCCCTGCTCGGTGCCAACGGCGCGGGCAAGTCCACGCTGATCAAACTGCTCTCCGGAGCGCTGGAAAACCGCAGCGGCGAGCGCTTCGAGGCCAAAGGCCTGCGCATCGGCTATTTCGCCCAGCATCAGCTGGAAACGCTGGACCCGGCGGCCAGCGCGGTCGAACACCTCAAGCGCCTGGACGACAAGCTCGGCGAACAGGCCGCACGCGATTTCCTCGGTGGCTTCGGCTTTCTCGGCGAGCGCGCGCTGGAGCCGGTAGCGCCATTCTCCGGCGGCGAAAAGGCGCGCCTTTGCCTGGCCCTGGTGGTCTGGCAGAAACCCAACCTGCTGCTGCTGGACGAACCGACCAACCACCTCGACCTGGACATGCGCGAAGCGCTGACTGAAGCGCTGAACGGCTTCGACGGCGCGGTAGTGCTGGTCGCGCACGACCGCTCGCTGATCCGCACCTGCTGCGAAACCCTGCTGCTGGTCGGCGCCGGCCGCGTGCAACCGTACGAGGGCGACCTGGAAGACTACGCCCGCATCGTGCTGCGCCAGGCCGAAGCGGCCAACGCCGCCGATGCCGCCGCAACGCCGGCCTCGGCCGCTTCGCGCAAGGACGAGCGGCGCGAGCGCGCCGACCTGCGCGCGCGCATGGCACCGCTGCGCAAGGAAGTGCAGAAACTGGAAAAGCGCATGGGCGAGCTGTCCGGCCGCAAGCAGGCGCTGGAAACCGCGCTGCAGGATCCGGCGCTGTACGAGGGTCCGCCGACCAAGGCACAACAACTCACCCGCGAAATCGGCCAGCTGGTGGCCGAACTGGGCCAGGTCGAAGATGCCTGGCTGCTGGCGCAGGAAACCCTGGAACAGGCCGGCGCCGACTGAACGCGGCGCCGCACCTTTCTCCTCTCTCTTCAACCCCGGAACCACCGCATCCATGAGCCAACTTATCGCGCCGCACGGCGGCCACCTCGTCGACCTGCTTGTGCCTGAAGCCGAGCGCGACGCGCTCAAGCACGAAGCCGCCGGCCTGCCCGGCTGGGATCTGAGCCCACGCCAGCTGTGCGATCTGGAATTGCTGATGACCGGCGCGTTCTCGCCGCTGCAGGGCTTTCTGGGACGTGCCGACTACGAGTCGGTCTGCCGCGACCTGCGCCTGGCCGACGGCCAGCTGTGGCCGATGCCGATCACGCTGGATGTATCGAGTGAGTTCGCCGACAAGGTCGCCGGCGCACCCCGCATCGCGCTGCGCGATCCGGAAGGGGTGACCCTGGCCGTGCTGGAAATCGCCGATCGCTGGCAGCCCGATCGCGAGGCCGAAGCCCAGGCCGTATTCGGTACCACCGACCGCCTGCACGCCGGTGTTTCCTGGCTACTGGACAAGGCCGGCCCGGTCTACCTCGGTGGCCGCATCCGCGGCCTGACCTTGCCGCCGCACTACGATTTCCGCCACCTGCGCCTGACGCCGCGGGAAGTGCGTGCCCAGTTCGACAAGCGCGGCTGGCGCCGCGTGGTGGCATTCCAGACCCGCAATCCCATGCACCGCGCCCATCTGGAGCTGACCTTCCGCGCCGCCCAGATCGCCGAAGCCAACCTGCTCATCCATCCCAGCGTGGGCATGACCAAGCCCGGCGACATCGACCACTACACCCGCGTGCGCTGCTACGAAAAGCTGATCGCGCACTACCCCGAACAGACCAGCATGCTGTCGCTGCTGCACCTGGCCATGCGCATGGGCGGGCCGCGCGAGGCGCTTTGGCACGCGATCATCCGCAAGAATCACGGCTGCTCGCATTTCATCGTCGGCCGCGATCACGCCGGCCCGGGCAACGGCGCCGACGGCCAGCCGTTCTACGGACCTTACGAGGCACAGGAACTGGTCGCGCTTCACCAGCAGGAACTGGGCATACAGATGGTGCCGTTCCAGGAAATGCTGTACGTGCAGGAACGCGCGCAGTACGCGCCGGCTGACGAGATCCGGCCCGGCGAAACGGTACTGAACATTTCCGGCACCGAGCTGCGCCGGCGCCTGCACGAAGGGCTGGACATTCCGGAATGGTTTACTTATCCAGAAGTGGTCAGCGAGCTGCGCCGCACGCATCCGGCGCGGCACAAGCAGGGTTTTACCGTGTTCTTCACCGGCCTGTCCGGCGCGGGCAAGTCGACCCTGGCCAACGCGCTGATGGTGCGCCTGCTGGAACTGGGCACGCGGCCGGTGACCCTGCTCGACGGCGACGTCGTGCGCAAACACCTTTCGTCGGAACTGGGCTTCTCGCGCGAACACCGTAATCTGAATGTGCAGCGCATCGGCTTCGTCGCCAGCGAAATCACCAAGAACGGCGGCATCGCGATCTGTGCACCGATCGCTCCGTATGCCGAGGCGCGCCGCCAGGTGCGCGAAATGATCGCGCAGTACGGCCTCTTCGTCGAAACCCATATCGCCACGCCACTGGAGGTCTGCGAAGAGCGCGACCGCAAGGGGCTGTATGCACTGGCGCGGGCGGGCAAGCTGAAGGAATTCACCGGCATCAGCGATCCCTACGAAACGCCGGAATCGCCAGAGCTGCGCATCGACACCAGCGAAATGAACCCGGACGAAGCCGTGCAGCGCATCGTGCTCAAGCTGGAAAGCCTGGGCCTTATCCGTCCGCGCGATTGAATAGCGCTCGAAGCCCGGATGAAATCGACTTCATCCGGGCCGCCTGCGGGTTTTACTTTGTGGCCAGTGCCTTCTCGATCGCCGCTACCAGTTCGGCATCGTCCGGCTTGACCTTGCTGGAATAGTCGCCGATCACCTTGCCGTCGCGGCCAACCAGATACTTGTAGAAATTCCAGCTCGGATAGCGCCCTTCGCTGGCCGCCGCGAGGCGCGCATACAGCGGCGTCGCCTCTTCCTTGGTCACGTGAACTTTCTCGAACATGGGAAATTTCACGCCATAGGTCAAGGTGCAGAATTCCTGGATTTCCTTCTCGCTGCCCGGTTCCTGCTGCTTGAAATCGTTGGATGGGAAGCCGAGCACCGCAAAGCCCTTGTCGGCGTAGCGCTTGTGCAGCGCTTCCAGGCCTTCGTACTGGGGCGTGAATCCGCATTTGCTCGCGGTGTTGACGATCAACACCACCTTGCCGTCGTACTGCTTGCAGAGGGAAACCTTTTCCTTGCCGGCCAGTGGGCGATATTCACTGTTGAGCAGGTCGCTGCAGGCCCAGGCCGGTGCCGAAACGGCGAACGAAAGCAGCAAAGCAGTAAGCAGAGCACGCATGGAAGTCTCCAATCAGGATTGAAAGCCCGCCGAGCATACTCCGACATTAGCTGCAAGTATCGGTTTCCAGTCGTGTTTTCCGGATGGCAAGAGTTTTCTTGAGCCGATCGGTGCAAATCGCTTGACGGTTTTCGACATGGTGTTATAGTTCACTACAACACCACCCAAGCCGCTCACCCCGAGGAGCCCGTCATGAAAGCCCGCGCTACCGCAACCGTACTGATCGCTTCCTTCGCTTTTGTCGCCGGCGCCGCCATCGAGCGCGCTACGCATAGCCCGGTCGCAAGCGCTCCAGCCGCCATCGTGGCCGCCGCTCCCAAGCAGGCGCCGCAGCGCAGCGACAACCTGGTCACCCTGCCGGAAGTCACGATCCGCCCCAGCGCCGAAGACATCGCGCTCGCCTTTGCCGAACCGGTTGCCGCCCTGAACGAGAGCGCGCAGACCGTACCCGATTCGCCGGTGGCGCGCCGTTCCGGCGCTGGCCGTGGCGGTTTCGACATGCCCTACTATTCGTTTGGCAAAGTACTGCCGCAGGTGAGCCAGGACTGACCCCATGACCATCACGTGGAACGACAACACCCCGATCTACCGCCAACTGCGCGACCGCGTCGTGGCGATGATTCTGGACGGTGTGCTGAACGAAGGAGACGCACTGCCTTCGGTTCGCCAGGTCGCCGCGGATTTCCAACTGAATCCGATCACGGTGTCCAAGGCCTACCAGGAGCTGGTGGATGAACAACTGGTCGAAAAACGACGGGGACTGGGTATGTACGTCAATGAAGGAGCACGCGACGCCTTGCTCAAGAACGAACGCGAACGCTTCCTGCGCGAAGAATGGCCGAGCCTGTATGCGCGCCTGAAGCGCCTGGGCCTGGATGTGGAGCGACTGGTCAAGGACAGCCGCGCAACCGAAGGAGAAACATCATGAGTGCCGTGGTACAGGCGCGTGGCCTGAGCAAGCGCTTCGGCGGTACAGCGGCGCTGGACAATGTGGATTTCAGCATCGACGCCGGACGCATCGTCGGCCTTATCGGCCCCAACGGCGCCGGCAAGACCACCGCGCTGAAGGCCATCCTGGGCCTGACCGATTTCCAGGGCGAGCTGTCGGTACTGGGGCTGGACCCGCGCAAGCAGCGGCACGAGTTGATGCAGCAAGTGTGTTTCATCGCCGACGTGGCAGTACTGCCGCGCTGGATGCGGGTCAGCGAGGCGGTCGATTTCGTCGCCGGCGTGCATCCGCGCTTCTCGCGCGAGAAATGCCAGCACTTCCTTTCGCGCACCAAGCTGAAACCGCGCATGCGCGTGCGGGAAATGTCCAAGGGCATGATCGTGCAGTTGCACCTGGCCCTGGTCATGGCCATCGACGCACGCCTGCTGGTGCTGGACGAGCCGACCCTGGGCCTGGACATCCTGTATCGCAAGGATTTCTACCAGAGCCTGCTCAACGACTACTTCGACGAACAGAAGACCATCGTCATCACCACTCACCAGGTGGAAGAAGTCGAACACATCCTCACCGATCTGATGTTCATCCGCGACGGCAAGATCGTGCTCGACTCGACCATGGACGCCGTAGCCGAGCGCTTCACCGAAGTGATGGTGAACCCGGACAAGGCCGCCGCGGCACGTGCGCTGCAGCCGCTGGGCGAGCGGCAGATCTTCGGCAAATCGATATTCCTGTTCGACGGCACGGACAAGCCGCAGCTGGCGCAGCTGGGCGAGATACGCCAGCCCAACATCGCCGACCTGTTCGTCGCGACCATGAAGGGGACTTACGCATGAATACGTTCACCTGGCTGCTCAAGCGCGAGTACTGGGAACACCGCGGCGGCTTCCAGTGGGCGCCGCTGATCGCCGCCGGCGCTCTGCTGGCCGTGTTCGCCTTCGCCGCCGTCAGCGGCCTGTCGGCCGCACACGACAATGTGCTCAACGGCGTACGCCTCAGCGACCTGACGTCGACACTGACGCCGGAGCAGCACCGGCAGCTCGGTGCCGGCATCGACGTCGGACTGTTCTTCTCCGCCACGCCGGTAGCGCTGGTGCTGGCCATCGTCACGTTCTTCTACCTGCTTGGCTCGCTCTACGACGACCGCCGCGACCGCAGCATCCTGTTCTGGAAATCGCTGCCGATCTCCGACCTGCAGACCGTGCTGTCCAAGGTCGTCACGGCGACCGTAGTGGCGCCCATCCTGTCCCTGGTGGCGGCGCTGGCGATGATGCTCGGCCTGCTGCTGATCATGAGCCTCATCGTAGCGGTATACGGCGGCAACCCGTTCACGATGATCTGGGCCAATGCCTCGCCGCTGACGGTTGCGGGCAAGGTCGCCCTGCTGGTTCCGCTCAACGCGGTCTGGGCGCTGCCGACGATAGGCTGGCTGATGCTCTGCTCGGCCTTTGCCAAGCGCGTGCCCTTCCTCTGGGCCACGCTGGTACCGGTCGCCGTCGGTACGGCAGTGTCGATCTTCGATGCGGTGACCAAGCTGCGCCTGCCCAACGACTGGTTCTGGCAGCACATCGTGTTCCGCCTGCTGTTCAGCATCGTGCCGGGCGGCTGGATGGATTTCGAACACCTGGAACAGCGCATGGAAGGTGCCAAGGGTCCGGATGCCGTACTCGCCGCGATCAACCTCGACAGCATGCTGGCCCCGCTGCAAGGCCCCAACATCTGGCTGGGCGCCGCCGCCGGCATCGGCATGATCGCCCTGGCCTGGTGGCTGCGGCGCTGGCGCGACGACAGCTGAAACTCGCACAAATGTGCAAAAAAAAGCCGCCCCTTCGGGCGGCTTTTCATTTCCAGCATTTTTTACCTTACTGGATATTGTCGCTGAGCACCTTGTACTTGCCGCTGGCGCCCTTTTCCTTCTGCAGGCCGACCTGGTTGGTATTGAGCGCGCCGTCCAGCCAGTAGCGCGCAAGCTGGCCGCCGTCGCGGCGCACGACCAGGGCCGAGGTCTTGCCCAGGTAGACGAAGTCGCCCTGGCTGAGCTGGTCGATACGCACGCTGCGGCCGACCGGACGGCCTTCGGCGTACAGCTTTTCCATTTCCGCGCGTTCCGCATCGCCGTCGCCCGGCACGGTAGCATTGAATATCTGCGCTTCGCCGCTGGCGGTATTGCGCAGCGAGATATTGTCCGTTGCGCTGATCGTGTTGACCACCTCGTAGCGGTTCTGCGTCAGCGGCTTTAGCTCGGCGCGCTGCAGGTTCAATTCGCCGGTCAGCCAGTACAGGCCGACGCCGAGGCTGTCGCGGCGCGCCACGGCGCGCACGTCGCCGTCCAGATAGATGATGTCGCCCTTGGCCAGCTGGGTCTGTTCGATCTCGCCGCGCGCCGGCTTGCCGCCGTGCAGGTTCTGTTCGAAGCGCTGGCGAATCGCAACGTTGGGATCGACCGCCGGAGCGGCGGGCTTGGGCGCTTCCACCGGCTTGGGCGGCGGCGGTGCCTCGACGACGGGGGCCGGCGGCGGTGTTTCCACCGGAGCAGGCGGCGGTGGCGGCGGCGGTGTTTCGACCTTGGGCGCTTCCACCGGCTTGGGCGCCGGAGCCGGAGCCGGTGCCGGCTTGGGCGGCGCGGCGGGCTTGGGGGCTTCCGCCGGCTTGGGCGCTTCGGCGGGCTTTGGCGGCTCTGCCGCCTTGGGCTTGTCGGCGACGCGGACCACGACGTTCTCGAAGAAGCTGTCGTTCAATTTCACCGGGGCAGCGCCGCCGGCCTTGACCTTGGCTGCGACTTTGCCATGCCACTCCTTGGGCGCGTTGACCACGACTTCCTTGCCCGTCGCTGCTGCCTGGCGGCCCAGCTCGGCCAGCTTGGCATCGGCGGCACCGGACTCGATGTCCTTGGCCGTGATCGAAATTTCCTGTTGCGCCCAGGCACTGCTGGTGAGCAGCGCCGTGACAAGGGCCAGACGTTTCAGCATTTCATTCTCCAAAACAAGACTAGGTACTTCGATATCGCTTTAGCGGCGCCATTCTGCCGCCTGAATCTTTGCTGGCATGTGCTGTTCGCCATGACGGGCAGATCTGCAACATCAAATCCACCGCCATGGGTCAGCCTCCGCCGCCGCTGCCGGCGCCGATGCCGCCCTTGGTCAGGGCGACCGGATCGAGCAGCCGCACCAATTCCGCCTCGCTCAGCCCGCTCTTTTCCCGCGCCACCTCGAGGATGGGGCGGCCTTCCTTGTAGGCCTGCTTGGCCAGCGCTGCCGCGGCCTCGTAGCCGATCACCGGGTTCAATGCCGTCACCAGGATGGGGTTGCGTGCCAGCGCTTCGCGCACATGGTCTTCGCGCACCTTGAGCCCGGCGATGGACGCATCCGCCAGCTGGCGCGACACGCTGGCCAGCAGCGCAATCGACTGCAGCAGGTTGTGCGCAATCAGCGGCAGCATCACGTTGAGCTGGAAGCTGCCGCTCTGGCCAGCCACGGTAATCGCTACGTGGTTGCCCATGACCTGGGCGCAGACCATGGCAACCGCTTCCGGAATCACCGGGTTGACCTTTCCCGGCATGATCGACGAACCCGGCTGCAACGCCGGCAGTTCGATCTCGCCCAGGCCAGCCAGTGGCCCCGAATTCATCCAGCGCAGGTCGTTGGCGATTTTCATCAGTGCACAGGCCAACGCATTGAGCTGGCCCGACAGCTCGACCGCCGCGTCCTGCGAAGCAATGCCTTCGAACAAGTTCGGCGCCGATTCAAGTTTCGCGCCAACCAGCTCGGACAGGCGCTTGGCCGCGCGCTTGGCCTGACGCGCATCGGCATTGATACCGGTGCCGATCGCCGTGCCGCCCAGCGGCAGGCGGCGCAGGCGCTTGAGGCTGTCCTCGATGCGCTGCATGGCCGAATCCAGCTGGGCGGCCCAGGTGGAGAACTCCTGGCCAAAAGTCAGCGGCATCGCATCCATCAGGTGGGTGCGGCCGGTCTTGGTCACTTTCGACAAGGTTTTTGCCTTGGCGGCGATGGTCTGGCGCAGATGCGCCAGCGCCGGCAGCAGCACCTCGCGTGCCTGCATCACGGCGGCCAATTGGATCGTGCTGGGGATGACATCGTTGGAACTTTGTCCCATGTTGACGTGATCGTTCGCATGTACGGACAACTTGCCGCCGCGGCTGGCCAGTGTCGCGATCACCTCGTTCGCATTCATGTTGCTGGACGTGCCCGAGCCGGTCTGGAACACGTCGATGGGAAACTCGGCATCGAATTCGCCGGCGGCGACGCGCTCGGCAGCTTTGCGTATGGCCTTGGCCAGGGCCGGCTTGAGATGGCCAAGATCGGCGTTGACGTCGGCCATGGCAGCCTTGATCAGGCCCAGTGCCCGAATGAACGGCCGCGGCATGCGCAGGCCGGAAATGGGGAAATTCTGCACCGCGCGCTGGGTCTGCGCGCCGTAGAGGGCATCTGCCGGGACACGCAGTTCGCCCATGCTGTCTTTTTCGATGCGATAGCCGCTCATTGACTTTTCCGGAATATCGGTTACGGACCGGTCAGTATAGCGGCCGGTGTATCATTCCGCGTCTTGCTCCCGCCCAACCCGCCTTCCGATGACTCTGAATACGCTTACCGCCCTGTCGCCGCTGGACGGCCGCTATGCCGCCAAGGTCGATGCCCTGCGCCCCATCTTCAGCGAGTTCGGCCTGATGCAGCGGCGCGTACTGGTCGAAGTGCGCTGGCTGCTGGCACTGGGCGACCATCCCGCCATCGCCGAGGTGCCGGCCTTCACGGCCGCCGCACGTCAGTTCCTGACCACGCTGGCCGACGGTTTTTCCCTGCACGATGCGGAACGCGTCAAAACCATCGAGCGCGAGACCAACCACGACGTCAAGGCGATCGAATACCTGCTCAAGCAGCGCAGCGCCGGTTTCGCCGACGTGGAAGCGGTCAAGGAATTCATCCATTTCGCCTGCACCAGCGAAGACATCAACAACCTTTCCTATGCGCTGATGCTGCGCGATGCGCGCGACCAGGTGATGCTGCCGGCGATCGACAAACTGCTCGGCGTGCTGCGCGGGATGGCGCATGCCTTCGCCGCCCAGCCGATGCTGTCGCGCACCCACGGCCAGACCGCTTCGCCGACCACGCTGGGCAAGGAGATCGCCAACGTCGTCGCGCGCATCGAGCGCCAGCGCCGGCAGATCGCAGCGGTTGAGCTGCTGGGCAAGATCAACGGCGCCGTCGGCAACTACAACGCCCACGTTGTCGCCTATCCGGAAGTGGACTGGCCGCTGTTCGCCCGCGGCTTCGTTGAAAATCTTGGCCTGGTTTTCAATCCCTACACGACCCAGATCGAACCGCACGACTGCGTCGCCGAAATCGGCGATGCGCTGCGCCGCCTGAATACCATCCTGATCGATTTCAGCCGCGACGTCTGGGGCTATATCTCGCTGGGCTATTTCCGCCAGGCGCTCAAGCCCGGCGAAGTGGGCTCCTCGACCATGCCGCACAAGGTCAACCCGATCGACTTCGAAAATGCCGAGGGCAACTTCGGCATCGCCAACGGCTTGTTCGAGCATTTCAGCGCCAAGCTGCCGATCAGCCGCTGGCAGCGCGATCTCACCGACTCCACCGTGCTGCGCGCGCTGGGCACGGCCTTCGGCCATACCTTGATCGCGCTGGATTCGCTGGGCCGCGGACTGGGCAAGCTCAAGGCTGACCCGGAACGCCTGGCAGCCGACCTGGACGCCAGCCAGGAAGTGCTGGCCGAAGCCGTGCAGACCGTCATGCGCCGCTACGGCCTGCCCAATCCCTACGAACAGCTCAAGGCATTGACCCGAGGCCACGGCATCACGCGCGAGGCGATGCGCGAGTTCGTCGAAACGCTGGATCTGCCGGCCGAAGCCAAGCAGCGCCTGCGCGAACTGACCCCGGCGACGTATACCGGGCTGGCCGAAGCGCTGGCCAAGGCGGTCTGAAGCCGCTCCGCCAAGGAAGGCCGGGCGGAAACTGCGCCCCGCCTGCTACTTGATTCCGCGCCGTCCTCGTCCCACTTCAGCGACCAGCCCGCGGGCTATCCCCTCTCCCGTCACTGCCCATTGCCGCCATGATCGAAGTCCAGGCCACTGCATCACAGCCGCTGGGCATGAGCCAGCAAGCCTTCCTGCAGCACTACTGGCAGAAGCGGCCGCTGCTGATCCGCGGCGCGCTGGCCGATTTTCCGCTGCCGATCACGCCCGAAGACCTGGCCGGCCTGGCCTGCGAAGAGGCCGCGCTGTCGCGCCTGATCGTGCGCGATCCCAAGCGCGAACGCTGGGACGTGCGATCGGGCCCGCTGGACGAATCCGTTTTTGCAAAATTGCCAAAATCCCACTGGACCCTGCTGGTGCAGGACGTCGACAAGTGGGACATGGACGTCGCCGCACTGCTGGAACACTTCCGTTTCCTGCCGCGCTGGCGCGTCGACGACGTGATGGTCTCCTACGCCGTCGACGGCGGCGGTGTCGGCGCCCATGTGGACCAGTACGACGTCTTCCTGGTACAGGGCCTGGGCCAGCGGCGCTGGCGCATCAGCGACGATCCGGCCGCGCCCAAGGCGTTCCGCGCCGACGTGGAACTGAAAATCCTGGCCGAATTTCACCCCACCCACGACTGGGTACTGCAACCCGGCGACATGCTCTACCTGCCGCCTGGCGTGCCCCACGACGGCGTCGCCATCGGCAACTGCATGACCTTGTCGGTCGGCATGCGTGCGCCGGCCATCGCCGAAATGCTCAACGGCCTGGTCGATCACCTGGGCGAAAACCTGAGCGAAGACGATCGCTATACCGATGCCGACCTGGCGCCGGCCAAGGACACGTTCGAGATCGACGGCGCAGCGCTGCAGCGCGTCGAATCTGCCGTCGCGGCGCTGCGCCAGCTCGACGACGCCGGCCTGGCCGACTGGTTCGGCCGCTTCATCACCGGCTACCGCAGCGCACAGACCGCGCTGGCGCCGGACAAGCTGCTCAGCGCCGCCGACCTGCACACCGCCCTGGCCAAAGGCGCCGGTATTACCCGCTTTCCCTGGGCGCGTACCGCCTGGGCACGCCAGGGCAAGGGCGCCGTGGTCTATGTGGCCGGCCAGGCGCAGCGCTGTTCGCTGGCCTTTGCCAAACTGATCTGTGCCCAGCGCGAACTGGCCGCGGCCGAACTGGCGGAGCTGAATCCCCAGGACAGCGCTGCCCTGCTCGCCCTGCTCAACCAGGGCCAGCTCGTGCTGACCCGCCCCCGCCGCCGGAGCCGTGCATGATCGAGGATTCGTTCCGCGTAGAACCGGCCGACTGGATCGTCGACCAGGCCGACCTCAAATTCGTGCGCACCGAGGTATTCATCCTTGGCCAGAACATTCCCGAAGCCGAGGAATGGGACGATCTCGACCCGCGCTCGGCGCATGTGCTGGCACGGGACAACGACGGCAACCCCATCGGCACCGGCCGGCTGACGCCCGACGACAAGATCGGCCGCATGGCCGTGCTGGCCAGCTGGCGTGGCCGGCATGTCGGCGACGCGATCATGCGCGCGCTGATCGAACGCGCCCGCCAGCAGCACCGTCCGGCGCTGGAGATGCATGCGCAGAGCTATGCCATTCCGTTCTACCAGCGCTTCGGCTTCGAGCCCTACGGCGAAGAGTTCGTCGAATGCGACATTCCGCACCGCATGATGCGGCTGGAACTCGCCCCGCTGGACACGGGCTATCGCCCAGGCATGAACCTGGCCGACACGCCGGCACCGCGCCTGATTGCGGTGGAATCGCGCGAACAGGCCCAGGCCGCCGTGCTCGAACTGCTGGGCCTGGCCAAGCGCGAGATCGCCATTTACACCCGCGACCTCGATCCGTCCCTGTTCGACCAGGAAGCCGTACTGGACGCGATCAAACGCATCGCCACCGCCGGGCGCGGCGCACTGATCCGCGTCATCGTGCAGGCGCCGGCCATTCCGCTGGCGGACAACCACCGGCTCATCGGCCTGGCCCACCGCCTGCCCAGCGTGTTCCAGTTCCGCACGCCCGACACCGAGCAAGACCTGCAATACCCGTCCGCCTTCCTGATCACCGACAGCCGCGGCTATTTCTTCCGCGCGCTGGGCAGCCGTTTCGACGGCGAGGCGCACACCTACGCGCCGGGCCGGCAGGCGCAGCTGCGCGAATTTTTCAACCAGGTCTGGGAGCGTTCGCTGCCGCCGCCGCAGTTGCGTGAACTGCACCTGTAGCAAACCCCGCTTGCGGGCGAAAATCGGCCGAAATCTCCGCACTTATGACCAACGTCGCCTTGTCGCACCGCAACAGCATCAGCGTATAATCCCCGGGTTTCGATCAGCCCGATCGAGCCTTTCCGACGTGCAGCCAGCACCACACCCCGGTGATCCCCGACGTGAGCGCGAACCTGATCCAGTTGTTCCGTGATA
This sequence comes from Tahibacter aquaticus, assembly GCF_004363655.1. GTDB lineage: Bacteria > Pseudomonadota > Gammaproteobacteria > Xanthomonadales > Rhodanobacteraceae > Tahibacter > Tahibacter aquaticus. The sequence continues at coordinate 246,893 of NZ_SNZH01000006.1, read as the reverse complement.
CCTCCCAGCTTTCCGGCGGCAACGCCGCGTTTATCGAAGATCTCTACGAATCCTGGCTGCGCGATCCCGCCGCGGTTTCGGCCGAATGGCAGACCTACTTCGACAGCTTCAAGGGCCGCGGCGACCTGCCGCACTCCGATGCGATCGCGCGCATCAGCGCCGCACAGAAACTCGACCGCCGCAGCGCCGCCGCCGCACCGGTCACCGCCGCGGTCGACGATGCCCAGGCACAGAAACAGGCCGGCGTGCTCAAGCTCGTCACCGCCTACCGCTCGCGCGGCCACCTCGCCGCCAGCCTCGACCCGCTGGGCCTCACCGAAAAACTGCCCGCACCCGACCTGGAACTGAGCTTCCACGGCCTGGACGGCAGCGATCTCGACAAAGAATTCAACACCGGCTCGCTGGCCGGTCCGCCGAAGCTCAAGCTCAAGGACCTGGTCAGCCTGCTCAAGGCCACCTACGCCACGACCATCGGCGCGGAATTCATGCACATCAGCGACGCGGTACAGCGCCGCTGGCTGCACGAACAGCTGGAAAAGGCCGGTGGCAACTTCGGCCTGACCGCGACCGACAAGCAGCGCCTGCTGGAACGCCTCACCGCCGCCGAAGGCCTGGAACGCTACCTGCACACCAAGTACGTCGGCCAGAAGCGCTTCTCGCTGGAAGGCGGCGACAGCCTCATTCCGCTGGTCGACGAACTGGTGCAGATGAGCGGCGCCGACGGCGTCAAGGACATGGTCATCGGCATGGCCCACCGCGGCCGCCTCAACGTGCTGGTCAACACCCTGGGCAAGGCGCCGCAGAAACTGTTCGCCGAGTTCGAAGGCAAGTTCGACCATCCGGACGACCCGGCCCATTCCGGCGACGTGAAGTACCACATGGGCTTCTCCGCCGACATCAAGACCAGCGGCCACACCGTGCACCTGGCGCTGGCGTTCAACCCGTCGCACCTGGAAATCGTCGACCCGGTCGTTGCCGGCTCGGTGCGTGCACGCCAGACCCGCCGCGGCGACAGCGAGCGCAGCCAGGTGATGCCGGTGCTGATCCACGGCGACGCCGCGTTCGCCGGCCAGGGCGTGGTGATGGAATTGTTCAACATGTCGCAGGCGCGCGGCTTCGCCGTCGGCGGCACCGTCCACATCGTGATCAACAACCAGGTCGGCTTCACCACCTCGAACCCGCACGATGCGCGCAGCACCTACTACTGCACCGACGTGGCCAAGATGGTCAACGCGCCGGTGTTCCATGTGAACGGCGACGACCCGGAAGCCGTGCTGTTCGTCGCCCGCCTGGCCTTCGACTACCGCCAGAAATTCAAGCGCGACGTCGTCATCGACCTGGTCTGCTACCGCCGCCACGGCCATAACGAGGCCGACGAGCCGGCAGCCACCCAGCCGGTCATGTACCAGGTCATCCGCGCGCGCCAGACCACGCGCGACCTGTACGCGCAGAAGCTCGCCGCCGCCGGCGTGATCAAGGACGGCGACGCGCAGACCCTGGTCGACAACTACCGCAAGAAGCTCGAATCGGGCATGTCGGTGGCCGAGCTGGATCCGAACTTCAAGGATCCTTACGCGCTGGACTGGTCCAAGTTCATCGACGGCCGCCTCGACGCGCCGCACAAGACCGGCGTGGCCAAGGACAAGCTGCTCGCGCTGAGCCAGAGCATCCTCACCCTGCCACCGGAACTGGTACTGCACCCGCGCGTGGCCAAGATCTACGACGACCGCGCCAAGATGGCCGCCGGGCAGCAGGCGCTGGACTGGGGCTTTGCGGAAAACCTCGCCTACGCCACCGTCGTCGCCGAAGGGCATGACCTGCGCGTGGTCGGCCAGGACGTCGGCCGCGGCACCTTCTTCCACCGCCATGCGGTGCTGCACGACCAGAAGACCGACGGCACCTACCTGCCGCTCGATCACGTACGCGCCGGCGCCAATGTCGAAGTGATCGACTCGGTGCTCAGCGAAGAAGCCGTGATGGCGTTCGAATACGGCTTCACCACCTCCGAGCCGAACACCCTGGTGGTGTGGGAAGCGCAGTTCGGCGACTTCGCCAACGGCGCCCAGGTGGTGATCGACCAGTTCATCAGCTCGGGCGAAGCCAAGTGGGGCCGGCTGTCCAGCCTGGCGCTGTTCCTGCCGCACGGCTACGAAGGCCAGGGCCCGGAACATTCCTCCGCCCGCCTCGAACGCTTCCTGCAATTGTGCGCATTGAACAATATGCAGGTTTGTGTTCCGACCACGCCGGCGCAGGCCTTCCACATGATCCGCCGCCAGATGGTGCGCGACTGCCGCAAGCCGCTGGTGGTCATGACACCCAAGTCGCTGTTGCGCCACAAGCTGGCCGTATCGTCGCTGGACGACCTGGCCAACGGCAGCTTCCAGCTGGTCATCGGCGATTCCACCGCCAGGTCGGGACAGAAGGTGCGCCGCGTCGTGCTGTGCTCGGGCAAGGTCTATTTCGACCTGGTCGACGAATGCGAGAAGCGCGGCGCGACCGACGTGGCCATCGTCCGCGTCGAACAGCTCTACCCGTTCCCGCGCAGCGAAGTGAAGGCAGAGCTGGCCAAGTACCCGGCCGCCAAGGAAGTCGTCTGGTGCCAGGAAGAGCCGATGAACCAGGGCGCCTGGTACCAGGTCCAGCATCACCTGCGCTCCTGCCTGGGCGCGGAACACAGCCTCAGCTACGCTGGCCGCGCGCGCTCGCCGGCGCCGGCCTGCGGCCACCACAATACCCACGTCGCCGAACAGGCGGCCCTGGTCGAGCAGGCGCTGGTCGCGCCGATCGGCACTGATCACGCCTCGGAGTAAGAAGTATGACCATCGAAGTCAAAGTCCCGGTTCTGCCCGAATCCGTTTCCGACGCGATCATCGCGACCTGGCACAAGAAGGCCGGCGAGGCAGTCAAGCGCGACGAGAACCTGGTCGATCTGGAAACCGACAAGGTCGTGCTGGAAGTGCCGGCCCCGGCCGACGGCGTGCTGAAGGAAATCCGCCGCCAGACCGGCGAAACCGTCAATAGCCAGGAAATCATCGCCGTCATCGAGGAAGGCGCCACCGCCGCCGCGGCCGCTCCTGCCGCCGCAGCACCGAAGGCCGAAGCGCCCAAGGCCGCCGCACCGGCCGCCGCGGCACCCGCCGCCGGCAAGGTCGAAGACCTGTCGCCGGCCGGCCGCCGCGTCGCGACCGAGAATGCGATCGATCCGGCCGCCGTCGCCGGCTCCGGCCGCGACAGCCGCGTGACCAAGGAAGACCTGGTCAACTTCATGCGCTCCGGCGGCCAGGCCGCGGCTCCCGCCGCCGCTCCCGCCGCAGCGGCGAGCGCGCCCGCTCCCGCCGCGGCCAAGCCGACGCCGGGTTCGCGTCCGGAAGAGCGCGTGCCGATGACGCGCATGCGCGCCAAGATCGCCGAACGCCTGATGCAGTCGAAGAACTCCATCGCCATGCTGACCTCGTTCAACGAGATCAACCTGGGCAAGGTCATGGCCATGCGCAAGGAACTGGTGGAACAGTTCGAGAAGACGCACGGCATCAAGCTCGGCTTCATGAGCTTCTTCGTCAAGGCCGCCTGCGAAGCGCTCAAGCGCCACCCGATCGTGAATGCCTCGGTCGACGGCAACGAGGTGATCTACCACGGCTACCAGGACATCTCCGTCGCCGTGTCCACCGAGAAGGGCCTGGTCACGCCGGTGCTGCGCGATGCGCAGAACATGAGCTTCGCCGACGTGGAAAAGCAGATCGCGACCTACGCCAAGAAGGCGCGCGAAGGCGGCCTGACCCTGGACGACCTGGCCGGCGGCACCTTCACCATCACCAACGGCGGCACCTTCGGTTCGCTGTTCTCCACGCCCATCGTCAATCCGCCGCAGAGCGCCATCCTCGGCATGCATGCGATCAAGGACCGCGCCATCGTCGAGAACGGCCAGGTCGTGGCCGCGCCGATGATGTACGTGGCGCTGTCCTACGATCACCGCATCATCGACGGCAAGGACGCGGTGCTGTTCCTGGTCGATATCAAGAACCAGCTGGAAAACCCGGCCAAGATGCTGCTGGGCCTGTGATGAAACCGGCCAGCCTGCTGCTTGCCGCTGTGCTGGCCGTTGCCGCGGGCGCCGTCACGGCGGCGCCCGATCCGGCCGTGCGTGCGCGCCTGGTGCAGATCCTCGCCGAGTTCACCGCGATCTCCGATATCGACATCGGCAACTGCGATCACGAGCACGCGCCCTTCAGCACCGCCTACGAGGCACTGAAGGACTCGCCCAGCGCCGTCGCCATGCACCGCGTGATGGCCTACTACGAGCTCAAGCCCGAGTCGCCCGCCACGGTCGACCACAACCCCGGCAGCGAACGCTGCCTGGCCGCGCTGGAAAAGGCCAAGGCCTTGTTTGAGACGCACGGCGACTACATCCAGAAGATCGCCGCGACGCTGCCGCCGCCGGCAGCGGCCGACTGAACCTATCTAGGAACAACAGATGAGCGAACAACACTATGACGTCGTTGTCATCGGCGCCGGCCCGGCCGGCTACGTGGCTGCGATCCGCGCCGCACAGCTGGGCCTGAAGACCGCCTGCGTCGACGCCTTCATCGGCAAGGACGGCAAGCCGGCCCTCGGCGGCACCTGCCTCAACGTCGGCTGCATTCCGTCCAAGGCACTGCTCGATTCGTCCAAGCAGTTCCACAACCTGACCCACAACTTCGCCATCCACGGCATCACCGCGGCGAATCCGAGCATCGACGTCGGCGCCATGGTCGGGCGCAAGGACAAGATCGTCAAACAGTTCACCGGCGGCATCACCATGCTGTTCAAGGCCAACAAGGTCACGCCGATCGCCGGCTTCGCCACCTTGAAGCCAGGCCGCGTCGTGTCCATCAAGGCACTCGACGGCAGCGTGTCGGAAATCAGCGGCACCAACGTCATCATCGCCGCCGGCTCGGTGCCGATCGAACTGCCGTTTGCGAAATTCGATAACAAGAACATTGTGGACAATGCCGGCGCACTCGACTTCGATGCCACGCCCAAGCGCCTCGGCGTGATCGGCGCCGGCGTGATCGGGCTGGAACTGGGCAGCGTGTGGAAGCGCCTGGGCGCCGAGGTGACCATCCTCGAAGCCATGCCCGACTTCCTCGGTGCCGCCGATGCCGACATCTCCAAGGCCGCCGCGCGCGAATTCAAGAAACAGGGCCTGGACATCCGCCTCGGTGCCAAGCTGGCCAAGGCCGAGATCAAGGGCAATGAAGTGCACCTGGTCTATACCGACGCCAAGGGCGAGCAAGCCCTGGTGGTGGACAAGCTGCTGGTCGCCGTCGGCCGCCGCGCCGCCACCAACGGCCTGCTGGCCGAAGGCACCGGCGTGCAGCTCGACGAGCGTGGCCGCGTGGTCGTGGACGAGCATTGCCACACCGGCGTCGACGGCGTCTGGGCGGTCGGCGACTGCGTGCGCGGGCCGATGCTGGCGCACAAGGGTTCCGAGGAAGGCATCGCCGTGGCCGAGCTGATCGCCGGCCGCGCCGGTCACGTCAATCTCGACACCGTGCCCTGGGTCATCTACACCGAGCCGGAAATCGCCTGGGTCGGCAAGACCGAAGAACAGCTCAAGGCCGAAGGCGTGCCCTATCGCACCGGTTCGTTCCCGTTCGCGGCCATCGGCCGCGCCGTGGCGATGAACGAGACCGCCGGCATGGTCAAGGTGATCGCGCATGCGGACACCGACCGCCTGCTCGGCGTGCACATGGTCGGCGCCTGCGTCTCCGAAATGATCCACGAAGCCGTGGTCGCGATGGAGTTCAAGGGCTCGGCGGAAGACCTGGCACGCATCTGCCACGCCCATCCGACCCTGTCCGAGGCCGTGCACGAAGCTGCGCTGGCGGTGGACAAGCGGGCGATCCACAAGGCCAACTGAGTGCGATGTGGGGCCGTGCGCGGACTTCGGCATTTGCCCTGCCTCTACTCAGCCCGGATGCTTCCCCGGCTTTTTGCTTTGTTTTGTACGTGAATCAATCAACGACAGAGAGAGTAGCTGGCAGCTGCGGTCAACGATTGACGCTATGCCGGCCCAGGTCTGCGACAGACACCATCCCCACCCTGCCCTCCCCGTGAAGGGGAGGGTTTCAGCACCTCGTGCGAATCGTGCATAGAACAGGGCGATTGGCGGAATTTGGCGATAACAAGCCCTCCCCTTCAAGGGGGTGAAGGACGACGGCTGGAACCGAAGGTTCCCATCGTCCTGAACGCCCGAGGGGCCGGAGGGTTGGGTGGGGATGGAGTCCGCGTCCCCCGTGGAGACGTGCCATGAGCGAAGCCAACCCGATCCGCAACGTCTCCGATACCGCGCTATGGGTGGCGGTCTACCGCGCCATGGAAAGCGAACGGCCGGACGCGCTGTTCCACGATCCCTATGCGCGCCGCCTCGGCGGCGAACGCGGCGAGGCCATCGTCAAGGCCATGCCCAAGGGCCGCTCCATGGCCTGGCCGCTGGTGGTGCGCGTGGCCGTGATGGACGAGATCGTGCTGCGCTGCGTGCAGCAGGGCGTCAAGACCGTGCTCAATCTCGCCGCTGGCCTGGATGCGCGGCCTTATCGCCTGGACCTGCCGCGCGAGCTGAACTGGCTGCACGTCGACATGCCGGAAATGGTGGCGTATTTCCGCAGCCACATGAGCGCGGAAACGCCGCGCTGCGAGCTGGAATTCATCGCCGCCGACCTGCGCGACGCCGCACAGCGCCGCGCGGTATTCGAACGCGCCGCGCCGCTCGGCCCTACCCTGGTCATCACCGAAGGCCTGCTGATCTACCTCGAAGCCGGGCAAGTGGCCGACCTCGCCCGCGACCTGCATGACGTAGCGCAGGCACGCTGGTGGCTCAGCGACCTGGCCTCGCCCGCGCTGCTGCGCTTTGTCGCCAGGGACTGGGGCCGCACACTGCAGCAAGGCAATGCACCGTTCCAGTTCGGGCCGCGCGAGGGCACGGCATTCTTTGCGCCGTTCGGCTGGAGCGAGGCGGAATTCCGCTCCACCTGGGACGAAGCCTGGCGCCTGGACCGCAAGCCCGCCCAAGCCTGGCTGTGGCGCCTGCTGAGCTGGTTGCAGCCGGCGCGCAAGCGCGAGGCAGGCCGGCGCATGTCGGGCATCGTATTGCTGCAATCCGATCACACCGAATCCTGAAAACCCGGAGGCTTGCGCATGAGCAGCATCGAATCCTTCCGCGCCCTGCGCATCCACAACGACGCCAAGGGCTATCGCGCCGGCCTGGAAACCGTGTCGCTCGACGATCTGTCGCCCGGCGAAGTGGTGATCAAGTCCGCCTATTCCAGCGTCAACTACAAGGACGCGCTGGCCGGCACCGGCAAGGGCAAGATCCTGCGCCAGTACCCGATGAACGGCGGCATCGACGTGGCCGGCTATGTGGTCGCATCGAGCGACCCCGGCTTCAAGGAAGGCGATGCGGTGCTGTGCACCGGCTCGGGGTTGAGCGAGACGCGCGACGGCGGCTATAGCGAATACGTGCGGCTGCCGGCGCAATGGACCGTACCGCTGCCCGCAGGGCTCACCTTGCGCGAAAGCATGATCCTCGGCACCGCCGGCTTCACCGCGGCACTGTCGCTGTATCGCATGGAGCAGAACGAACAGCACCCCGACCAGGGCCCCATCGTCGTCACCGGCGCCTCCGGCGGCGTCGGTTCGCTCGCCCTGGCCATCCTCACCCAGGCCGGCTACGAGGCGCATGCAATCACCGGCAAAATCGAGCAGTTCGACTGGCTGATGTCGCTGGGCGCCAAGCAATGCATCTCGCGCCACGAGCTGTACTGGGGCCAGCGCCCGCTGGAAACCAGCCGCTGGGCCGGTGCCATCGACAATGTCGGCAGCGAGATGCTGGCCGGGCTGACCCGCGTCATCCATCCCTACGGCAACATCGCCAGCTGCGGCCTGGCCGGCGGCCACGATCTCGCCACCACGGTCATGCCCTTCATCATCCGCGGCGTAAGCCTGCTGGGCATTGCCTCCTCGGGCACCGCGCGCGCGACGCGCGAACGCGTCTGGGAACGCCTCGCGGGCGAATGGAAGCCGTCGCAGCTCGATGCCATCTGTACGCGCGAAGTGGGCCTGGATCAGCTGAGCGGCGTGTTCGACACCATGCTCGCTGGTGGCTCGCTCGGCCGAACTCTGGTAAACATGGCCTGAATTGCGTGGCCCGCCGACCAGCCCGGCGGATGCACAATCCTTGCGGACAAAGCGAGCCCGGCGCGGCAGTTGCCAAGCCTGGGCTCACCGGTAGAATGTGCCGGCCGTCGTACGGCCTACAGGGGTGATAGAGCAATCATGGCGCGAATTCTGATCGTCGACGATTCCCAGTCCCAGCTACTGGGTCTCAAGCGCATCGTCGAGAAAATGGGTCACGAAATCATTACGGCCGAAGACGGCGCCGCCGGCGTCGAAGTCGCCAAGCGCGAAATCCCCGACCTGATCCTGATGGACGTGGTGATGCCGAACTTGAACGGTTTCCAGGCCACCCGCACGATCTCGCGCGAAGCCAAGACCAGCCATATTCCGATCATCCTGGTCACCACCAAGGACCAGGAAACCGACAAGGTCTGGGGCATGCGCCAGGGTGCCAAGGCCTATGTCACCAAGCCGATCAACGAAGCCGAACTGACGAAGGTCATCAACGACCTGCTGCCGAAGTAACAGCGCGGCACACGGGAAAAAAAAAGGGAGCCGAGAGGCTCCCTTTTTCGTTCTGCGAAAGGCAACTTTTTCGTAGGGTGGAATTCGCCGTTGGCTCATCCCACCCTACGCAATGCGATCACGCCTCAGCCCCCGAACGCCTCGCGCAACTGTTCGTAGGCCGCGCGCTGCTCGTCGGACTGCGCTGCCGGCACGCGCACGTCGAGCACGACGTACTGGTCGCCGGTTTCGCTGCCCGGCATGCCACGGCCCTTCAGGCGCATCTTGCGGCCCGTATCCGAGCCCGCCGGAATCTTCAGATCCACTTCGCCCGCCAGCGTCGGCACTTTCAGCGTGGCGCCCAGCGCCGCATCCCAGGGCGTGATCGGCAGCTTCACCGTCACGTCGCGGCCGTCGAGCTGGAAACGCGGGTGCGGACGCAGCTGTATCTCCAGCAGCACGTCGCCGGCCGCCGCGCCGGCGCGGCCCGGATGGCCCTTGCCGCGCAGACGAATCGTCTGGCCCGGCAGGATGCCGGCCGGAATCGTCACGTCCAGGCGTTCGCCATTCAGTTCCAGCCGCTGCGTGCCGCCGGTGAACGCAGTTTCCAGATCGATCGCCGCATGCGCGCGCAGATCCTGGCCACGGCGCGGACCGGTATTGGCGCGGGCGCCGCTGCGGCCGAACAGCGATTCGAAGAAATCGCTGAACCCTTCGCTGTTGCCGCCACCGCCTCCGCTGTTGAAACCGCCGAAGCCGCCGAAATCCGGCGTGGGCTGGAATTCGTCGCCCGGTTTGTAGCCGCGTGCGCGCAGCGCGTCGTATTCGCGCCGTTTTTCCGGATCGCGCAGGGCTTCATAGGCCTCGTTGACCGCCTTGAATTTATCTTCGGCGCCGGCTTCCTTGCTCACATCCGGATGATATTTGCGCGCGAGCTTGCGAAAAGCGCTCTTCAGCTCGGCTTCGCTGGCCTCGGGCTTTACGCCCAAGGTGTCGTAGTAGTCCTTGAACTGCATGCATTTCCACCTTGCGGATTCTCGAAAGCCGCAGCAGTTGGCCTGCGGCGAGCCCGGCAACAGTAATCGTCCGGCCGCGAAACGAACAGACCCGCGGCGGATTGCTCCGCCACGGGCTGTGGGTTACTTCCGATGCAGCGTAGCGGTCAGTTTGCGTTGATGGCGATGCGGCGCGGCGAGGTTTCCGGGCGCTTGGGAATGGAAACTTCCAGCACGCCGTTCTTGCCGCTGGCGGTAATACCTTCCGCATCGGCGCTGTCCGGCAGCGCGAAGCGGCGATAGAAGCCGCCGTGCTGGCGCTCGACGCGGCTCAGCTTGCCTTCGCCGACGTCCTTCTTGCGTTCGCCCTTGATCGACAAAATCCCTTTGTCCATATGGATCTCGATCTCGTTCGGATCGACCCCGGGAACATCGGCAAGAATGACAAAACGCTTGTCTTCTTCCTTGATGTCCACGCGCGGCGCCCACTGGCTGGTGACGACGTTGGACTGGTCCGACTCGTCGGTGCGGAACAGACGCTCGAACGCGTGCTTGATCTCGTCCTGGAAACCCGACGGGACAGTCCAGGGGTACTGACGCGAAATGCTCATGCTCACTCCTCGAAATGGTGGCGGCGCGGCGATCGCGCCATGGGTCGGAACATAGGCGCGCCGAATCGGGTTTCAAGGGCCGCTGCGCACGGGCGGCACAGGCTATGATCGCGTTTCCTCCCTTCCCAGAACCGAGACAGCACATGCCCATCGACGTCGGCGCATCCATCCCTTCCGTCACCCTCAACGTCCTCAAGGACGGCGTACAGGCCATCACCACCGACGAAATCTTCGCCGGCCGCAAAGTGGTGCTGTTCTCCGTACCCGGCGCATTCACGCCAACCTGCTCGGCCAAGCACCTTCCGGGATATGTGGAAAAATTCGCCGAATTCCAGCAGCGCGGCATCGACGTCGCCTGCATGGCGGTCAACGACGCCTACGTGATGAAAGCCTGGTCCAAAGACCAGAACGTCCCCGACGAACTGATCATGCTGGCCGACGGCAACGCCAACCTCGCCCGCGCACTCGGCCTGGAAATGGACGCCAGCGCGTTCGGCATGGGCCTGCGTTCCAAGCGCTTCGCGCTGTATGCGGAAGACGGCGTGGTCAAGGCGCTGAACGTGGAAGCGCCGGGCGAATTCAAGGTATCCAGCGCGCAGGCGATTCTCGACACCATCGGCTGACCAGGCACCCACGTCACGCGATGCGCAAGCGGATGTAACCGCGCTGTCGCAGCGCTGCGGCATTGTCGCCGCGGCGCTCGTCGACTGCGCGAATAAGCCCTCCTGGTTGTTCGACGGACGCCATTGTCCGTCGTCAATCTTGCAGGGGATTTCTTCCATGAACACTCGACCGCATTCGCTGCGGCGCCAGGCCACCTGGCTTGCCGTCGCGCTCGCGCTGCTCGCACCCGCCGTCCAGGCACAGGTGTCGCTGAGCACGCTCGATACGCCGTATACGCAAAATTTCGACAGCCTGCCGGCCAGCGGCACGGCCGTCTGGAGCAACAACACCAGCCTGCCCGGCTGGTACCACGCGCGCACCGGCAGCGGCAGCAACCTGGTCGCCGACACCGGCGCCAGCAACGCCGGCAACCTCTACAGCTACGGCAGCAGCGGCGCGAGCGAACGCGCGCTGGGCTCGGTCGGCTCCGGCAATGCCGCCGTCGGCAACCTGTTCTGGGGCGTGCGCCTGAAGAACACCACCGGCAGCACCATCACCTCGCTGGATATCGCCTACGTCGGCGAGCAGTGGCGCAACAGCGCCGCAGCCGCGCAGACGGTGGCGTTCTCGTACCTGATCGGCACTGCCGTCACCGGCACGCTGAGCGAATTCCAGAGCGCCGGCACCGCCGTCGCCGGCCTGGATTTCAGCAGCCCGGTCACAGCCGGCACCGCCGGTGCCTTGAACGGCAACCTCGCCGCCAACCGCAGCGCACGCAGCTTCACCCTGAGTGGCATCAGCCTGCCCAACGGCAGCGAAATCATGCTGCGCTGGTCCGATCCGGACAACGCCGGCGCCGACCACGGCCTGGCCATCGACGACGTCTCGGTCACGCCGCACGGCAGCGGCCCGCAGCAGACCACGCTGAGCATCAACGACGCCAGCATCGACGAAGGCAACAGCGGCAGCAGCACCCTGAACTTCACCGTCAGCCTGTCGCAACCCGCACCGGCCGGCGGCGTCAGCTTCGCCATCGCCACCGCCGACGGCACCGCCACGGCCCCGTCGGACTACACCGCGCAGTCGCTGAGCGGCCAGCTCATTCCCGCCGGCAGCAGCAGCTATACCTTTACCGTCAGCATCAACGGCGATACCACGGCAGAGCCCAACGAAACGCTGCGCGTACTGCTGAGCAATGCGGTCAACGCGGTGATCGCCGATGGCGAAGGCGTGGGCACCCTCGTCAACGACGATGCCCTGCCGCTGGCGAAGATCCATGACGTGCAAGGCAACGGCAGCAGCACGCCGATCGGTGCCGGCGTCACGGTCACGCTCGAAGGCATCGTCACCGCCAGCTTCCAGCGCGCCGACCAGCTGTCCGGTTTCTTCCTGCAGGAAGAAGACGCCGATGCCGATGCCGACCCGGCCACCTCGGAAGGTATCTTTGTGTACTGCCTGCCCTGCGCCACCAGCGTGAGCGAAGGCCAGCGTGTGCGCGCCACCGGCAACGTGACCGAGTTCTTCGGCCTGACCGAGATCACCGCCAGCAGCGCCGGCAGCGTCGTTGTCACCAACGCGGGCAACAACCTCGCCCAGGTGACGCCGGCCAGTGTGAGCCTGCCGATCGCCGGCAGCGTCGATGCCTACTACGAAGCCCGCGAAGGCATGCTCGTGCGCTTCGCCGATGCACTCAGCGTGGCCGAGTATTTCGAACTGGCGCGCTACGGCCAGATCGAGCTGTACCAGGGTGGCCGTCCGCGCCAGTTCACCGAAGACAACGCACCGGGCAATGCCGGCTATGCCGCGCACCTGGAAGCACTGTCGCGCCGGCGCGTGATTCTCGACGACGAGAACAACACGGAAAACTGGCCGCTGACCGTGGCCGAAGGCCAGCAATACCTGTACTACCCGCAGACCAACGGCGGTTTCTCCGTCGGCAGCCACGGCAGCGATTTCTTCCGCGGCGGCGACCGCGTCGACAACCTGACCGGCGTGCTGCACTGGTCGTTCGCCGGCAGCACCGGCACCGACGCCTGGCGCATCCGTCCCACCCAGGCCAACCCCATCGTGTTCACGCCGGTCAACGAGCGGCCGGTGCAGGCGCCCGCCGTGGCCGGTGCGATCAAGGCCGCCGGCGTCAACCTGCTCAACTACTTCACCAGCATCGACACCACGTCCAGCAGCTCGTCCGGCCCCTGCGGCCCCAGCAGCAGCCAAGACTGCCGCGGTGCCGACAGCAACGCCGAACTCGCGCGCCAGCGCGAGCGCACCGCCCTCGTGCTGTGCGGCCTGAATGCCGACCTGGTCGGCCTGGTAGAACTGGAAAATGCCGCAACCTCCACACCGCTAACCGACCTGCTCGGCGCGGTCAACGACCGCTGCGGCGGCGCGCACCCGTACCAGGCCGCCGGCCCTGCCGCCGCACTGGGCAGCGATGCGATCCGCGTCGCGCTGATCTACCGCAGCGGCGTACTGGCCACCGTCGGCGCGGCGCTGAGCGACAGCAACAGCATCCACAACCGCCCGCCGCTGGCACAGACCTTCGACGTCGTCGATGCCACCAACCCGGCCTTCGGCCAGCGCTTCAGCGCCGTGGTCAACCACTTCAAGTCGAAGAGCTGTTCCGGCGCCAGCGGTGCCGATGCCGACAGTGGCGACGGCCAGGCCTGCTATGCCAGCCGGCGCCAGCAACAGGCCGCGCGCCTGCTGAGCTGGATCGGCAGCACGGTACTGCCCGCAGCGAACGACGCCGACGTGCTGCTGCTGGGCGACTACAACGCCTATGCCAAGGAAAGCGCCATCAGCACGCTCGCCGCCGGCGGCTACACCGACCTGCTCGCCACCCTGGGCGGCAGCGGCGCCTATTCCTACCTGTTCGACGGCCAGCTCGGCCACCTCGACTACGCCCTGGCCAGCGCCAGCCTGTCGCCCCAGGTGATAGCCGTCGCGCCCTGGCACATCAATGCCGACGAACTGCCGCAGCTGGACTACAGCGACGACATCAAGGACACCGGCGAAGCCGCCTACGAAGAAGAGCCCAACGGCGCCAGCCTGACACCGCCGCGCAGCCTGTTCGAAGCGGCCAGCCCCTACCGCGCCTCGGACCACGACCCGGTACTGGTCGGCCTGTTCGACGACGGCGTCATCTTCCAGGACGGTTTCGAGTAAGCGCCCACCGCCGCTAGCGCGTAGGCGGCCCGCGTACCGCGCTGCGGAATGGCCCCCCCCCCCCCGCCGGACCCTTGCATCGCGAGGGTCCGGCTACGTTGTTGCGTCGAGTGAGCGGCAGCTAAAAAACCAATTCCGATGGGCTCGGCATTTGCCGAACGCGACACCGCGCGGGCCGTCACCGGCCCGCGCGATTTCTCCGCCACACCCGCCCATCCGGCCGTGCCGTTTCGCTACGACGGCGGCAGCGGCGTTTCGTGCAACGTGGATGCCGCAGCCGTCAAAGACAGTTGCCGCCCGACACCGCATTCCGGCAGGCCCGCACCGCGCGATGCCGGAACGCCCCGCCGTGGTTCGACAACAGGCCCGGCACGATATTCTCAGAGACGTAATTCACCGCCTGGAACCCGGTTGCCGGCAAGCCGTTGTAGACATCGCCGTCGCTCGACGCGCGCAGCGCATGCGGCTGCGCGGCCGTGTCCAGCGTGAGGCGCAGCCAGCCACCTGCGCTGTACGGTCGCAGGTTGGTATGCAGCCGGGATCCCAGCACCGCCGATTCGACCAGCGGCGTGGCACTGTTGCGCATGCTGATCACGTTGACCGACGTGCAGAGCACGGGAGTCAGTGTCGGCAGAGGAAAACCGGGAAGACTACCGGTCGGACGGCCTGATTCGCGATCGAACGGCAGCAACGCAACCTGGCTGCAGGACCGCCCGTCGCCGTTAGCCGCGGACGACTGGCCGAACGTGAAAGTGAACGGCGGCAGGGCACCGGCACTGCCCAGCGGCACGCCCAGAATTTCCGGATCGACATAGAAACGCTTGGTCGGAAACGTCACAACCCAGTCGGTATTCGATCCGACCAACGGATCGACGTTGTATTCGTTGAGCAAGGTGGACGCCATGAACACCGCGGATACCGCATCGATCGCCTGGCTGGGCCGGCGCGAGGCCGGGTAATCCGAGCGGAACTGCGCGCCGTCCGCATTGAACACATAAGCCGTTGCCACGCCGGGCGCCGTGTTCGCCTGCGCCAGCGAGGGCGTGGAAGTGGGCGCCGCGGGGTCCGCATACAGCACGACCTTGCTGAAGTCGCTGATCGCATCGGCGTTGTAGGTATAGAAAGTACCTAATGCGACATTGACGATACCACCCGCGCCGAACAGCCCGCCGGTCGGCGGCAGAAGCTCGGGGTTGGCCGGATCGATGGTCTGCACGACGCTGCAATTCGCCGGCACCCCAGCGGTGTGCGTCACTGCCGTGCGCAGCGCGCCACCGAGATCGGCCATTTGCACAATCTCGACATAGCCTTCGCGCGTGCGTGCGATGTCCGTCGGCCCGGTGTCCTGATGCGGGCCGGTATACGCGAACGACAGGAAGTCCTGGTAGTAACGGCCGGTACCGAGCGAGCCGCTCCACGCGGCCTTGTCCGGAGCGGTACAGCTACGGTCGGTCGTGGTGACGGCGGCGCCATCGCCCGCCAGCCCGGCGTCGGTCAGCGCGAATACGGTGGCCGTCCAGACGTCGTACTCCGACAGGAACAGGTTGAAGTCCAGCACCTCGCGCGCGTTGTAACCCTCGAGGAAACGCACCCGCACCGCCTTCGCGACATTGGTCCCGTTGACCACCGTGACGATGGTCTGCTGCTCCCGGTTGACCGTGTAATAGGGGTAGATCAGCACCTGGCCGGCACCGTCGGGGCTCAGCTCGACCGCCTTCGCGCTGCCGCCCATGCCGGCGACCGCAAACAGACCCGCCGCAATCGCGGCGTTGAGTACATTTCTTTTCATCGCAAACTCCAACAGGCAAGGAATGAACCGGCATTCGCAGGCGTGGCTGCGACGTGCTGCCGGTCGGTGTGACGCGTGACCACGCTCAGTGCGAGGCGAATATCCGAGTCGCTGCGGCCATCCGCGTCGTCTCGATGTGCTGCCGGATCCCCCCATTCGCCGCGTCGATCGCGGCTTCGCGCGTGGCACCGATGCCCGGCGCGAATACGGTGCGCAGCCCGGGGCGGAATACCGTCCAGCGCAACGGCGTGGCCGGCGTTGCTTCGACGGCGACGCGATAGCCCGCGCGGCGACAAGCGGCCACGCACCGCAGGCGTGGCCCGCGGCCGGCGGCCGGCATTCAACACTCGGGGCCTATCGGGGATGCGATACATGACGCCAGTTCCTTCGGCCAGACCCATCGGAGCAGCAGACACCCTCAGCACAGCAGCAGCAGATTCCAGGCAACAGCACGCCGTATCCGTGGCGCGCACGAATCCTTCCCAACCGCTTCGGGTTTTTGGCGACACCCACCCGGGGCGTCGCGATCAGAAAACAGATGCTTTATGGAAAACGCTGCATTACGTTATTTGTATTATTTGCAAGCTATCGCGTGGCGGTGACCGTCCTGCGTGCGCCGCTGCGGATTGGCCATGCCGTCGTTCGTCGGCATGCCCGGCCAGCGGGATCGCGTCGACACTGACGATGCCCCCGCCTCGATGACGTATTCTGTTGCGATAGACGTAGCCACCCGCGTTTCCCCCCAAGCCTTTTTGCCACATCGTGCAACCTGTCTTTTCGCGCTGCCGCCGTGCAACGTCAGCGATGCCGAGTCCGCCCTCCAACGCCGCGCAGGGCCGTCTCCTCGCACCGTACGCGAGCGTATTTGCAGCTGCCGCTCCGGCTAAGCAGGGACCCGGGTGCAGCACCTGAGCGGCTGTCGCCGCCACTGCACAGCAGCGTTCCGAAGCGGCAACGTGGATGCCGCAGCCATCAAGGACAGCTGCCCGAAACCGCATTCGCGCAAGCCCTCACCGCGCGATGCCGGAACGCCCCGCTGTAGTTCGACAACACGCCTGGCGCAAAATGGGCATTGACGTAGTTCACCGCCTGGAAGCCGGTTGCCGGCAAGCCGCTGTACACGTCGCCGTCGCTCGACTCACGCAGTGCATGCCGCT
This sequence comes from Tahibacter aquaticus, assembly GCF_004363655.1. Lineage (GTDB taxonomy): Bacteria > Pseudomonadota > Gammaproteobacteria > Xanthomonadales > Rhodanobacteraceae > Tahibacter > Tahibacter aquaticus. The sequence goes on along the minus strand of NZ_SNZH01000006.1, from coordinate 229,912 downwards.
GCGTCGTCGTCTCCAGCGTGAGGCGCAGCCAGCCACCTTGGTCGAACGGTTTCAGGTTGGTATGCAGCCGGGACCCCAGCACCGCGGATTCGACCGGCGGTGCGGAACTGCTCACCATGCTGATGACGTTGACCGACGTACACAGCACGGGAATCGGTGTCGGCGTACCCGGAAAACCGGGAGGATTACCGGTCGGACGGCCTGATTCGCGATCCAACCGCAGAAACGCGACCTGGCTGCAGGACCGCCCGTCGCCGTTGACCGAGAATCCGTTGACCGTGGACGGCTGGCCGAACGTGAAATTGAACGGCGGCAGGGCACCGGCACTGCCCAGCGGCAGTCCCAGAATTTCCGGATCGACATAGAAGCGCTTGGTCGGAAACGTCACAACCCAGTCGGTATTCGATCCGACAGCCGAATCGACGTTGTATTCGTTGAGCAGGGTAGACGCCATGAACACCGCGGAAACCGCATCGATCGCCCGGCTGGGCTGGCCCGAGGTCGGGTAGTCCGAGCGGAACTGCTCGCCGGCCGCATCGAATACATAGGCCGTTGCCACGCCGGGCGCCGTGTTCGCCTGCGCCAGCGACGGGGCGGGCTCTGTGTGGTCCGAATACAGCACGACCTTGCTGAAGCCGCCGATCGCATCGGCGTTGTAGGAAAAGAAAGTTCCCTCTGCGACATTGACGATGCCACCCGCGCCGAACAGTCCACCGGTCGGCGGCAGCAGATCGGTATCGGCCGGGTCGATCGATTGGACGGCGTTGCAATTCGGCGGAACCCCAGCGGTGTGCGTCACTGCCGTGCGCAGCGCTCCGCTGAGGTCGGCCATCTGCAGTATCTCGACATGGCCTTCGCGTGTCCGCGCGATACCCGTCGGCCCGGTGTCCTGATGCGGGCCGGTATACGCGACCGGCAGGAATTCCTGGAATGGACGGCCGGTACCGAGCGAGCCGGACCACTCGGCCTTGTCCGGAGCGGTACAGCTACGATCGGTCGTGAAGATGGCGGCGCCATCGCCCGCCCGCCCGGCGTCGGTCAGCGCGAATACGGTGGCCGTCCAGACGTCGTACTCCGACAGGAACAGGTTGAAGTCCAGCACCTCGCGCGCGTTATAGCCCTCGAGGAAACGCACCCGCACCGCCTTCGCGACGCTGGTCCCATTGACCACCGTGATGAGGGTCTGCTGCTGCCGGTTGACCGTGTAATAGGGATAGATCAGCACCTGGCCGATACCATCGGCGCTCAGCTCGACCGCCTTCGCGCTGCCGCCCGTGCCGGCGACCGCCATCACACACGCCGCCATCGCGGCGTTGAGTACATTTCTTTTCATCGCAAACTCCAACAGGCAAGGAATGAACCAGCATTCCCAGGCGTGGCGGCGACGTGCTGCCGGTCGTTGTGACGCGTGACCACGCTCAGTGCAAGGCGAAAACCGGCCCGCGCGATTTCCCGCAACGCCAGCCATCCGGCAGTGCCGTTTCGCTACGACGGCGGCAGCGGCGTTTCGCTCAGTACAAAGTGGATACCGCAGCCATCAAGGACAGCTGCCCGAAACCGCATTCGCGCAGGCCCTCACCGCGCGATGCCGGAACGCTCCGCTGTAGTTCGACAATACGCCCGGCGTCAAATTGGCGTTGACGTAGTTCACCGCCTGGAACCCGGTTGCCGGCAAGCCGCTGTACACGTCGCCGTCGCTCGACGCGCGCAGTGCATGCGGCTGCGCCGTTGTCTCCAGCGTGAGGCGCAGCCAGCCACTGCTGCTGAACGGTCGCAGGTTGGTATGCAGCCGGGACCCCAGCACCGCCGATTCGACCGGCGGCGTTGAACTGTTGCCCATGCTGATGACATTGACCGAAGTGCACAGCACGGGAATCGGTGTCGGCGTACCCGGAAAACCGGGAGGATTACCGGTCGGACGGCCTGATTCGCGATCGAACGGCAAAAACGCAACCTGGCTGCAGGACCGCCCGTCGCCGTTGACCGAGAATCCGTTGACCGTGGACGGCTGGCCGAACGTGAAAGTGAACGGCGGCAGGGCACCGGCACTGCCCAGCGCCACGCCCAGGATTTCCGGATCGACATAGAAGCGCTTGGTCGGAAACGTCACGACCCAGTCGGTATTCGATCCGACAGCCGAATCGACGTTGTATTCGTTGAGCAGGGTAGACGCCATGAACACCGCGGAAACCGCATCGATCGCCCGGCTGGGCTGGCCCGAGACCGGGTAGTCCGAGCGGAACTGCTCGCCGGCCGCATCGAATACATAGGCCGTTGCCACGCCGGGCGCCGTGTTCGCCTGCGCCAGCGACGGCGTGGAAGTGGGCGCCGCGGGGTCCTCATACAGCACGGCCTTGCTGAAGCCGCCGATCGCATCGGCGTTGTAGGTATAGAACGTTCCCTGTGCGACATTGACGATGCCACCCGCGCCGAACAGTCCGCCGGTCGGCGGCAGAAGCTGGGGGTTGGCCGGATCGATGGTCTGCACGGCGCCGCAATTGCGCGGAGTCCCACTGGCGTGCGTCACTGCCGTGCTCAGCGCTCCGCTGAGGTCGGCCATCTGCACGATCTCGACATAGCCTTCGCGCGTCCGTGCGATGCCCGTCGGCCCGGTGTCCTGATGCGGGCCGATATATCCGAACGACAGGAACTCCTGGTACGGACGGCCGGTACCGAGCGCTCCGCTCCACACGTCCTTGTGTGGAGCGGTACAGCTACGGTCGGTCGTGGTGACGGCGGCGCCATCGCCCGCCTGCCCGGCGTCGGTCAGCGCGAATACGGTGGCCGTCCAGACGTCGTACTCCGACAGGAACAGGTTGAAGTCCAGCACCTCGCGCGCGTTATAGCCCTCGAGGAAACGCACCCGCACCGCCTTCGCGACATTGGTCCCGTTGACCACCGTGATGAGGGTCGTCTGCTGCCGGTTGACCGTGTAATAGGGATAGATCAGCACCTGGCCGGTGCCGTCGGGGCTCAGCTCGACCGCCTTCGCGCTACCGCCCGTACCGGCGACCGCAAACAGACCCGCGGCAATCGCGGCGTTGAGTACATTTCTTTTCATCGCAAACTCCAACAGACAAGGAATGAACCGGCATTCGCAGGCGTAGCGGCAACGCGCTGCCGGCCGGTGTGACGCGTGACCACGTTCAGTGCGAGGCGAATACCCGGGCCGCTGCAGCCGCCCGCTTCGTCTCGACGTCCTGGCGGATCCACCCATTCGCCGCGTCGATCGCGGCTTCGCGCGTGGCAACGATGCCCGACGCGGATACGGTGCGTAGCCCGGGGCGGAATACCGTCCAGCGCAACGGCGTGGCCGACGTTCCTTCGACGGCGACGCGATAGCCCAGGCGGCGATAAGCCGCCACGCGCTGCAGGCACGGCCGGTGGCCGGTATTCATGACTCGGGGCATATCAGGGATGCGATACATGACGCCAGTTCCTTCAGCTAGACCCATCGGAGCAGCAGACACCATCCACACAGCAGCAGCAGATTCCAGGCAACAGCAGGCCGCATCCGTGGCGCACACGAATCCTTCCCCACCGCTTCGGGTTTTTGGCGATACCCGGCCAGAGCGTCGCGACCGGCGAATTTTTTTGACTTTATGGAAAACGCCGCACCGCGTTGTCGATCTCCGTTGCAGGCCATCGCGTTGTGGCGACCGTCCTGCAGGCGGCGCTGCAGATTCTCCCTGCGGCAGTTCGTCGGCACGCCCGGCCACCGGGATCGGCTCGATACTGACGATGCCCCCACCCCGATTGCGTATCCACTTGCGGTAGACGCAGCGCACCGCGTTTCCCCCCAAGCCCGCGTTGCCCCATCGTGCTACCCGCCGTTTCGCGCGGCGGCGGCGCATCGGCCGCCAGCACTGCCGCCGTGCGGCATCAGCGATGCCGGGGCCGCCCTGCAACACCGCTCAAGTCATTCTCCTCGCACCGTACGGCTGCCGCTGTTTGCAGCGGCTGCCGCGGCGGGGATAGCCCCCGCGTGCCGCACCTGGACCGCCGTCGCCGCCACGGCACTGCAGCGTTCCGAAGCGGCGATCCGTTGGCTTCGCTACGCCCAGGGATGGCTTATGCAAAAGCAGAATTGAACACCTGCGTACCGTTGAATTGCGTATGTTTGCAGCGACTGCATAAAGTTTACAACGTGTGCAAGAAATCCCTTGTGGATTTCTTGCACACGCAGTCGTCAGGGGCGATTGCTCAAAAAATGGAACTTTCTTTGACTCGCCTGGAGTATGCCGTGACGCAGAATCTCGTCTCCATCAGCTACACCGACGAACAGCTGGCCGCCGCCGACGCCGCCATCGACCAGCTCGAAACCGTCTTCGCCAATTTCATCGCACTGACACCCGCCGAACGCCGCAGCATCAACCGCATGGGCGACATCACGCAGCCCTTCTGCGAAAAAACCCTGCGCATGATGGAACAGAACGCCAACCTGATTCCGCCCGTGCTCGACGTGGCCGAAGCGCGCAACGACCTGCTCGCACTCAACCAGCTGATACCGCGGCTGGAGCGGCTGGAACGCCTGGCCGAACGCGGCAGCGATACCCACGCCGCCCTGGGCAGCGACGTCTACATGCTGTGCCTGGCCGGCTACGGCATCATGGACAAAGCCGGCCTGGGCCAGGGCCTGGACAGCCTGCGCAAGGAACTGTCCGTACGCTTCGCCAAGAAGCGCCGCAAACCGACCGAAGAAGCGGCCGCCGCCAAGGGCAAGAAAACCGGCTCGGCCAAGGAGAAGGACACGCCTGAGACCGACGACGACAATACGTAACGCAACCGTGCCCGTCGCGCCGGTTGTGGCGCGGCGGGCATCGCCGGCAGTCCAGCACCCTGCGGTTGGCGCCCTACCCCGGTCGCCACCCGCGGCGAACAGCGGCTACCCGGTCGAAAGTCGCTCCGGCGTAGTGGAAACCGCTTCCGGAAGGGAAAAAAGTCGCAACGACCCGGTCGAAAGCCGCTCCGGAGCAGTAGAAAGCGCTTCGGTTGAACAAAAAAGTCGCAACGACCCCGTCGAAAGTCGTTCCGGGGTAGTAGAAACCGCCTCCGTTGAACAAAAAAGTCGCAACGACCCGGTCGAAAGTCGCTCCGGGGTAGTAAAAACCGCTTCCGTTGGACAAAAAAGTCGCAACGAGCCGGTCGAAAGCCGCTCCGGGGTAGTAGAAACCGCTTCCGTTGGACAAAAAAGTCGCAACGACCCGGTCAGAAGTCTTTCCGACCCCGGTGGGACCGGACTGCTTTTCTCGTCAAAAGTGGGGCATTCCGCCCACCCCGCTGGGACTGGTTTGCATTTCTCCTTCCCCTTCAAGGGGGTGAAGAGTGATCGCTCAGAACCACAGGTTCTGATCACTCTGAACGCCCGACGGGCCGGACAGGCCGGGATGGGGATGGTGTTTGCCGCAGCATGCGCGCGCCGTGACAAAAGCCGGAGCGGCGCAGCACCGCCCCGGCAAGGGGACTCACGGCCCCGGATGGATACAGGCTTCCACCAGCCCGCGCACATCGCGCGAAAGAATCGCCAACGCATCCAGAATGCCGCCATGCGAGCGCGCATCCGGCGCTTCCAGCTGCGCCAGCGCCACCGTCTCGCTGATGGCCTGGATAGCCGCGATGCGATCAAGGATTTCCTCGTACAACGCCTCGCGCTGCGCCGGCGTATCCAGCACATACGCAAACATCACCGGCTCGGCCGATGACACATCGCGACGCAGGGGGAAAAACGAACCTTGGCGGGTCATGGCGCGCACCTCCCGGAGAAGGGAACAACGCCGCCAACGCGGACAAAGCAACCGGGCCTCAGACAGAGCCCGCAACACGCATACCGGTCTTCCATGGACAACTCCCTTTGCGTGGAGTCGCCACCCGGAACAGAAACGAAAGAAAGGGTGGCGAACGGTGTGCGGGTTGGCAGACCGGCTAGGACCGGCGAGCCTTGCGGCTCCCCACACACCGCCGCCAGAAATCGGCAGACGACGCCACAAAAATTCCGGGCGAAAAAAAACGCCGGAAATGATGCGGCGCGGTGTGCGCCTAGATCGGGCTGCCAAGCCCGGTTGCCGAATTGGCGGCAACGAGAGGATTGTTGTACTCGCGGCAGCTAGCGTCAAGGGCGTGGATTTGTCCCTCAATGAGATTGAGCTTCGCAAACGATGCCACAATCGCAAAACCAAGTAGCCGCGCCCCGCGACCCCAGCAAGACTCGCCCGCCCGAATTTGCTTCGAGGTGCCCGCATTCAACAACTGGTTGATTGGCTGCACGTGGACTTGACGCATCCTCATCGACCCACCATTCGGTCGAATATTCGTAATGTATGTCGACTCACAACTGGGACGAGGCAAGAAAATGGGCGAGTTTACGAAACGGGTCCGCGCTGACACTGTCCCCGGACCGCTGAGGCGAGCATTCACTCCCGAGAAGTGGCAGCGCGCATTCGCTGAACTGCAGGAGCCCGATGCCGTCGACCACGACACCTATGCCGCCGGACTAGCTCTTAACGGAAAACTTGGAGCGATCCGGGGGGTTCTGAAACTGTCGTCCTCTGAAAGCGTCTCCGCAACAACAAAGCTCCGGGCGTTTCTAGCAATCGCAAACTACGATTTTTTTGTTGCACGCGACAAAACAAAGCTTGCAATGGAAAAGTTTCGGACTGAAAGAGAGGGCAAGTCGAAAGAAGTTTACACCTTGGAAGAAATTGCCTCAGTGAAGCTCAGCTTGCCAGGTGGATTTGAGTGGAAGCCCGACGAAATCTTCGAGAGCCTTGTGGATGGCATCGAACTACCGATAAAGATCATCTTGCAAGATAGTCCTAGCTTGGCGGGAAACCCTCAACTGAATCAGATCCAATGGGGCGAGGTTAGCCGCGAACTCAACTTAGGTATCCTGTATCGCTTCACCGAGGATTTGTGGGATGACTGCCTTTGGAATAGCTATCAGATGGTTGAGAAGGATCAACGTAAGGTATTCCTGCCACGGGATCTAGATGTTCTCCGTGCCCATCGGATCGGCTTAGCACGACGGACCTCGATCGCGATGAGTTTCGGAGTCATGGCGACACAGTTCCTTAGCGATAGCCTCAATAGGAACGCACGACTACGGGTCCGCGAGATCAGCGGCATCGAGCGTCAAGGCAAGCGCCAGTTCATCAAAGTAGCCAAGCATGGTGTTGCGACCGAAGTACTTAAGGAGATTTCCGTACTTCGTGCCTTTGCCTCAGAGGCCTACTACGGTGATTTGTTAGAGGAGCGCTTAGAGTCTCTTCATGGATTGACTTTATCCGCACTAATCGACGCATGGATGGTCATTTCTCGCGCCGCGTATATGCTGATGCAGTCCATTGATGAAAAGAATATCTACAACGTCTCGGAGAAAATTTGCACGAATGCTCGGCTCCCTGAGTTCGCGCCCACGTTGCAGATCGAGGCACTTGTGGACGCGTTGGAAGCTGCAGCCGGGATCAGCAAGCCGGAAGGCAGGCGTCTCGTAGAGTTCTTCACGTTTCGCGGTGCGGCAAAGCAGGAGATCTGGGCGCAGCCGCTCGTACCTGTCGGACCGGAAACCGTGACGCCTGTTTTTGCTGCAGTCGTGTCCCCAAACTTGAGGCGGCTGGTCGATGTATGGATGAATCAGGCTGGCATTGACCTTGGGAAACGAGGACCGGCTTTCGAGGCCCATGTCCGGAAGCTTGTCATTGAAACAATTGCGAAGTCGAAGGTGCTATCGCCCGTTGCGGCATGCATTGAGAAGGACTATACGTTCAGGCCGAAACACGGGCGTGAGGAGCAGATCGATTTGATCTTCTCCATCGGAAACACGGTCTTTGTTGCGGAAGCAAAGTGCATTCTTGAGCCCACTGATGCCAAGGGTATGGCCATGCACCGTAAGACCGTACTTGGTGCAGCGGAGCAGGTACTTCGCAAGGTCAAATCGTTGGACGAAAACCGAACCGCGTTCATCGCTGACGCACGTCAGTTTAATATGACGTTGGCCGAGGATTTCGTGGTCAAGCCTTTGGTCATCGTGAGTACCAGCACGCATGTGGGCGTTGCTGCGCTGGCGGTCCCCGTTATCGACGAGTTGATTCTTGGTCGCTATCTAGACGGCGAGCTGGAAGACATCGCCTATCAGCCGAGTGATCCAGCGTCGTCAAAACGACTGAAGACCCTGTTTTACTCCAATGCCACTGAGGCTGAAGACCAGGCCTCGAACTATTTCGCGTCCCCGCCGCAACTGCAACGATTCGTGGAAGGGTTGCGCAAGCGCCTCGTCCCACTCTACGCAGCGAACGATACCGACTGGACTGCGTACATCGTGACGCTGGAGTGTGTAGCGGGCGGCGTGCCAATTTCGCTCAAAGGCAGCGCCGCCTTGACTGTCGAACCGGCCTCAACTTCGCCCTCCCAGAAGCTAACAGGATTGGGTTAACTTCCCGCGTCGCAAAGTCAACGGGGTCAGGTTAACCTCCTGCGCCAGACAAATAAGTCAACCCAGGTGGCGCTGAACATGGAACATTGCGTAACCGGCTTGGTCACCCGGACCGACAAGTTGCGCACGTTTGCTCGGCAATTTTCGTTGCCTGAGCCAATCGCGCTGACGGGTGGACTGAAACTACTGCCACTGAGGGACGACGATCTCGATGCAATCCTGCCCGTGCAGACCGGCAGCATTGGCCGAAGATTGCGACATACCCACAACGCGCGTCACACTCATCCAAGCCGGCGCCACGCCCTGTCCGGCCTGCCTCCAGCATAAGGTGTCCAGCGTGCTAGCCGAAGACCACGTTTCTCTAAATCGATACCTGATGCTGGTGACAAAAAACTGTCCGGCGCCCGATTCGATTCCGAGAAAGCCCACGCTATCGCAGTGTGCAAGGCGAACCCGGCCCAATTGACCCCCGCTATCCGTCGTGCTGCAGAAGTGCTTGCGGAAACGACAGTGACCGACCGCACCGTGGCGTTCATTCAGTGCCACTGCTACGCCGATATTCCAGCAGGCAGGGTTTACAACACCGCGTTTATGCTCGCCGAACCGCGCCGCGCCAGCACCACAAGAGCCGAATTGCGAGTCGCCATATTCTGGCGAAAGGTGCCAATGCTCTCGCTCGAACGCTGACACCATCATCTGGTTGTATTCGACTTTCCGGACGGAGTGCCGGCGCTGGTGAACGAGCTTCCGACCGACCGGTTTGATGGAGGAAAAACTCCACCGACAGTGGGCCTGTGCAACGCTGACTCGTGGGAGGCAATGGCTTGCTCGAAGCCGTAGAGTCGCGGAAGCTCCCGATTGCAGCGAGTTTTCCCCCGATCGTGACGAGGTGGCGCGTGGGGCAGTAATCTAGCCCCCACCGCTCGCGGGGGCGAAAACGTCCGCCACGCAAGCACCAGCACATCCGGCCTGGCCGGGTTGTCCCGATTCAGATTAGTGCTCGCTACAGACTCAGGGGATGGAATGAGCTTCGCCACCGCGTTACTCACGCTCGCCGCGGCGTTTCCTGCGGCCAATGCCTACAAGTGCAAGCAGGCCGACGGTTCCATTGCGTTCCAGCAGACGCCGTGTGCGGCGACGGCTGAGACGCTGGGACAGCACCGCTACGAGCGGCAGCCTGATGTGCCGCATACGCAATACGTGCCGTCGCGTGATAGCCGTGCGGCGCAGGAACGCGCGGCGGCCGAAGAGGCGAGAGTGCAGGCGCAGTGGGTGGCCGCGTCGCGTGGGTTGCTGGCACCCCTGCCCTCGCTGGACGCCCCCCAGGCTGACGCCTACAGCTGCTTCGACGGCGCCAAGACCTGGGTGCAGCAGACGCCGTGCCCCAAGACTGTCGTGAGGGGGCATTCGGTTCCGGTCTCGGTCTCGGTGGGTCCGCGCGGAGAAACGTCTCAAGGCACGGCCATGGTGCCGCGGGAGACGGCGGTGCAGCAGCGGCCGATATCACGCGACGAAGTCTGTCGCCAGGTACAGGCCGGCACCGCGACGGCGCAGAAGGAGCAGCGCGCCTCCGATGCCTCGTACGAGCGCAACAAACTGCGCAACAACAACGGTTGCTGAGCATCGGCATGCGGCCAGGTCAATTTAACCGTGTGCGATACCCCCTCTCACCGTTTCAGCACCGTTCAACCCTGTGCACCGGGAAATGACGCTCAACAACCTCACCGATACGGAAACCGAGGTCGTGTTCGACTGCCTGCGCTGCGTGGCTGCCGGCGATGTCATCCTCAACGACGCGGAGTTTCGTATCCTGTTCGGTATCACGTTCGACAGGCTGGAGGACATCGTTCGCCGCCTGCCGGATATCGATGAATCCGATGAGGACGTGCAGCTTGCCATCAACAACGCGCTGAACAATCTACTCGGCTACCCTCACGGACGCGACGCGCGCTTTTTGGCCCACGTTGTGGTTCCGAGACAAGAGGTGGCGCGCATCTTCTGGAAATGGCGCGGCGAGCAAAAAGGACGCTAATTCGCGAGCATTCAGTAGGTCGTAGAACGTATCCAGCGCATGGGCGAACCGGCCGCCACCGTCGACGAGGAACGCTTCCAGGCATTTCCCCACTGGCGCGCATTCGCGCGCCGTGAGTCGTTCGACGACGGAGACAACGGCCGGGTGATTGAAGTGGCTCCACCGGCGGGCGCCCCTGGCGCGCACGGAGGGGTCATCGACACGGCCCATGGAGAAATCACGCCAGGGTTTGGCAGCCCTTGGATTCTCGCGATGGGAAACCACGCGCCGTATCGGGTAACGACAAAACCCCTGGCAGCGAAAGCGCCGGGGCGCTACGGACCGCGAGGCCTTTTCCTCATCGCCGTGGGGATGCGGACATCACGGGCGGTTGAGGCAGGCAAACTTTGTTGATTGCGCCGCACGTACCAGACGACAAACCCGACGACCGCCAGCGGAGTAAGCGCCATTATCAGCATCACCAGCAGCACGAACAGGTGGTGGATTGAAAAGCTTTCCATGTCGAAATCTCCCTACGCCTACGTCTTTGCAGAAGCGTTGCGCCCCTGGCGATTCAAGCACTATCGTACACATGTTCAGGGGAGCAACAACAACGGGAAATGCGATGCGCAAGGCTTTTTCAACGAGTGCAAGCATCGCCTTGGCCATCCTGGGCGCACAGTCCGCTGCTGCGGCGGCTACGCGATGCATCAATTGCAACGACACCCAAATGTATAACGCGGCCCGGGCTGCCGGCGCATCGCCTTCGCCGATTCTGGTCTGGGATCCGGCCGATGGCGATGTCAAACGATTCAGAAATTACTGCGGCGCCTTGAACGGCGTTGATCCCGGCACCGCCGGCAAGGGCGCCACCGGCAGGACAGCCCGAGCGTCAGCCACGCAGGCGACGTGTAGTCTTCAGACCGAAGAACTCGCCGTCACGACCACGACTATCGATTTGGGCCGGGCCCTGGGCGAGGTGTGGCGTGCGACGGGCGGCACTATGAAAGGGATGATCGTTGCGGACTTTAGCGACGTGGGTTTTCCGACGTACCTGCCTGGCAAGCCCACCGCGCACAGCGTTGTGCTCGATGGCGCATTGCGCGGCCGCATTCTGGATAGGGCGAGCGAGCCAGACATCTTCCAGATGGCCCCGGGAAACATTCTTGCCGGTCCAATCGAATTCATCCTCTCGCACGGCGACGCTTTCCTGGGATTCACGGACAGCATCGTCATCACGGTAAACGTGGTGTTTGCCGACGGCTCAAAGGTTCAGGTGCGGGCACCGATGGGCGAAAACGCTACGTATGTGCCCGGGAGCGCTCGGGACAATACAGGCCAGTTGCTTCCGGATCGATCGGACAATATGCAGGATTACAACGGCAGGTGGTACTACCCTCCCGGTTCTGGCGACGACATGAACGCCTTCCTGGACCTCATGCGTCAGCTCGGCGTGCAGGTGGTCTACGGCACCACCGGGCAGGGCACCGGTGTGATCCCGTGTCGCTGGAATCCGGAGAGCAACGAGACCGTTTGCATGTTGCCCCGATGAAAAGCAGGGCAAGCATTTCATTTGAGCGAGACGACTGTCCAAAGAGAAGCCCCGTTTGCTCAGCGTTTGTCCGACACACCACACCGCGGACCGCATCCGGTCCGCGTGATTTCTCCACGGCGCCGCATCGCCAGCGATTGCCGTTTCGCTACGACGGCGGCTGCTGTGTTTCGTGCAGCCGCGTACGCACGAAGAACTCGGCTTTGCGCAGATCGCGCTGCACGGTAGAAATGGAACATTTCAACTCTGCTGCAATCTGCGCCAGATCCAGGCCGCCCCAGTAGCGCAGGGTCAGCGCATCGGCCTGTTCCGGCCGCAACTCCCCCAGTTCGGCGATCGCATTGCGCAGGTCGAACTGCTGTGTCGCGGTATCGCCCAATCCACTCGCTGCCGCCAGCGGCAGCGCCTCGCCACGCGTCTGGCGGCGGCGGTACTGATCGACCAGCACGCCCTTCATTGCCAGCACGCAGACCGCCGCAAAATGCGTGCGGTCGCGAAAGTTCGCGGCTTCGCTGGCGCTCAGGCGCAAGAACGTTTCGTGCACCAGCGCCGATACGGTGAATGTCTCGCCCTGGCGCGGCGCCTGCTGCGCGGTACGGCGCAGCGGCAGGTAGACCGCGTCGAACAGCGCATTGCGCGCCGCCGTATCGCCGTCGCTCCAGCGCTGCAGCAATTCGGTAATATCGTAACGGTCCAGATCCAGCAACATTACATATCTCCCCTACGGGAACTGTACACCGATGAATCTGCGTACTCTGACGCACGTCGAGATGTTGTTCGAGATCTATGCTGTCGCCGGCGAACTGCCGCCGGAACAGCGCGAGAGCTATTTACAGGCACACCTGCCCGAACCGCGCGATCGCCAGCTGTTGCTGGATCTACTGCAATCGGAGCTGCATTCCTCCCAGGCGGCCGGCCTGCTCGACCAGGCCTGGCCGGCTGAACCCGAGGCACTGCAGCCCGGCACCACGCTCGGCAGCTTTCGTATCGAAGGCGAACTGGGCTGCGGCGGCCAGGGCCGGGTCTACCTGGCCACCCAGGCGGCCGAGGTGGTGGAGCGGAAATTCGCCCTCAAGCTGCCGCATCGGCTCAGCGGCGAATCGCTGACCAACCTGCGCCACGAAGCACGCGCCGTCTCCAAATTGGAGCATCCCGGCATCGCGCGTTTTCTCTACATTGACAGGACGGCGGCCGGCCAATGGTTTCTGGTTACCGAGTATGTGCAAGGCCAGCGCCTGGACCAGGCGCTGCATGGCGCGCCGGCCGCGCGCGTACTCGGCGTCTTCGTCCACCTGTGTGACGCACTCGCCCACGCCCATGCCCAGGGCGTGGCGCACCTGGACCTGAAGCCGTCGAACGTGCTGCTCGCCGCGGACGACCAGCCCCGCATCCTCGATTTCGGCCTCGGCCTGATCCAGCTTCCGCAAAGCAGCAGCAAGAGCGTGCGCGGCTACACCCTGCCCTATGCCGCGCCGGAACAAGTGCGCGGCGATCCCAGCCTGCTCAGTGATATTCACGCGCTGGGCACCCTGCTGCTGCAGATCATCACCGCGACGCCGCCGGAACACCTCGTGGCACAGCGGGAGCGTCTGCGCGACCCAACCCTGTCGACGCCCTTGCGCGCACAACTGGGGCCAGACCTGTACGCCATCCTGCAGCGCGCCTGCGCCGCCGACGCAGCGGCGCGCTATCCGTCGGTCGCGCAGTTCGGTGCCGACCTGCGCGCCATGCAGGCACGCGAACCTGTATCGGCCCGCGCCTGGACCTGGCGCTATGCGCTGGCCTGCCTGCTGCGCCGCCGCCCCTGGGCCAGCGCCGCCGTCATCGCCGGCGTGCTGCTGATGGGTGTCGCGCTGCTTGCGCTGACGCTGCAGCGCGCCTCGCTGCAGCGCGCCGAAGCACAGGCGCGCACCGAGGCCGAACGCGCACGCAGCGGCATGCGCCTGCTGGTATCGGCGATGGAATCGGCCGATCCGGAAAGTGCGCCGCAGGTGACGCCGGCCGAACAGGCCCTGGTGGAACGGCTGAAGCGGGCTGCAGCGCGGTCGCCGGATGCGCAGATCCGCGCCACGGTCGACCTGGTCGTGGCGCGCATCGCGCGCAGCACCGGCGACCAGCGCGCCGCGCTGGCGCTGTTCGACGATGTCGTCGTGCGTGCGCAGCAACTCGGCGCGACCGAACTGCTGGGGCAGGCGCTGATCGCCAAGGCCGAGGCGCATACCGAACTGGCGCAGTACGACGAAGCGGCAGCGGCGCTGGCACGCGCCCGCGCGCTGCCGGCGCAGGCGGTAGAGCAGGCCGCGCTGCTGCGCGCCGAAGGCCGCCGCCTGCTCAAGGCAGCGCAACTGGATACGGCAGAGCTAAAACTGCGCGAGGCGCTTGCCGCGACGAACGCCGACGATCGTCTGCGCATCGGCACCATCAACGACCTGGGCACCATTGCGCTGGATCGCGGCCACTTTGCCGAGGCCGCCCGGCTGTTCGACCAGCAGCAGCCGCTGGTGGACGCGGTATACGGGGCGGACTCGGTTGCCGCCGGTGTCAATGCGCACAATCGTGCCAGCGCCTACCGCGGCCTGGAGCAGACCGACAAGGCGCTGGCACAGATCCGCGACGCACAGCGCATCTATGCCGCGCGCCTGGGCCCGCACAGCGCCCGCCATGCGGACGCGCTGATGGTGGAAGCCATCGTGCTGTTCGCCGATGACCCCGACCGCGCCGCCACCTGCCTGCAGCAGGCCATCGCTGCCTACCGCGAGGTCTATGGCGCGAACAGCCCCAAGATCGCCCATTCTTTGTATTTTCTGGGAAACCTATACCTTGAGGCAGGCGATGCCGATGCGGCGTTGCGCGAATTCGCCAGCGGCATCGCCATCGTGCAGCCGCAATTGCCCGCGACGCATCCGTTGCTGGCTGTGCTGAACCTGGGACTGGGCAGCGCCCTGCTCGGCCAGGACAAGGCCAGCGCCGCGCTGGCACCGCTGCAGTCGGCACTGCAGGGGATGCAGGCATCCAATCCGGAGCCGGGTCCGGCGCAGTCGTCGGTATTCAATGAACTGTCACGTGCCTACCGCCTGCTGGGCCGGGCGGCGGACAGCGAGGCGGCCAGCGCTACCGCCTATGAAGGCGTCAAGCAGGCGTTTCCGCCGCAGAGTGTGGAACTCGTCCCGTACCAGCTGGAACGCGCCGCGTCGCTGGCGCTGGCTGGCCGGGCCAGCGAAGCGGACGCCTTGCTGGCCGGTGCCCGCGCCCTGCTGGACACGCAGGGCGAGCGGCCGGCAGCGCAACGTCTGCGGCCACGCCTGCAGCGCGCCGAAGCCTATGTGCGGGATCGGCATACGGCGGACCCGGCACCGCCGTAAACGTACGGAAGATCTGACCGGTTTTTTCCGCTTCGCGCGTTTGGGCTTAATGGGACTATTCCCTTTTTCGATCATGGCGCAGCCATCCTGGCCGCGCCGGGGTTGCTGCCTGCCATCCGGGTAGCGACACCTGTCCTGGCCAGCTCTTCCGCTGACCCACAGGTAATCGCCATGATCACTTCTCTCTCCCGCTCGACGCCGATCCCAAGGCCGCGCCGCCGCCGTAGGCCGTTGCCGTGGTTTCGCGCCCTGCTCGCCGTCGCCACACTGCTGCTGCCTGGCCTTGTGGCCGCCAAATCGGTCGCGGCCGGCACCAACCGCGCCTGTGCCATCACGGCGGCCGGCGCTCTAAAATGCTGGGGCGCTTCGCCTGGCGACGGCGGCGGCGGCAGCCAGGCGCCGGTGCCGGTTTTCGGCCTGGAGCAAGGGGCTTTGCACGTCGCCCAGGGCGCCACCCAAAGCTGTGTCCTGAGCACTGGCGGCCGACTGCGCTGCTGGGGCAACAACAGCTACGGCCAGCTCGGTGACAACACCACGACTGCGCGCAGTACTCCTGCCGACGTCGTCGGCTTCGCCAGCGGGGCGCTGGATTTCGCCGTCGGTGCCGAATTCGGTTGCGCCGTCACCGCCACCGGTGGCGTGCGTTGCTGGGGCCGCAATCATCAGGGTCAGCTCGGCGACAACTCCACAACCCAGCGCAACGCTCCGGTCGATGTGCCGGGCCTGAGCGCCATCAGGGCCGTTGCCACCGGCTATTACCATGCCTGCGCCCTGAGCCAGGCCGGCGCGGTGAAATGCTGGGGCTACAACAATCGCGGCCAGCTGGGCGACGGCAGCAATCTCAATCGCCTGACGCCGATTGCCGTCGCCGGCCTGGGCAGCGGCGTCAGCGCGATCGCCGCGGGCGGCTATACCACCTGCGCCCTGCTCGCCGATGCGACCGTCCGCTGCTGGGGCCAGAACGATGCCGGCCAGCTCGGCGACGGCAGCCTGGTCGACCGGTGGCAGCCGACGGCGGTGCTTTCGCTGAGTGGCGTTGCCGAGATCAGCGTCGGCGGCTACCACACCTGCGCGCGCAGCGCTGCGGGTGCAGCCTTCTGCTGGGGTGCCAACGGCAATGGCGAACTGGGCGACAGCACGCGCCTCAACCGCCTTACGCCGGTCGCCGTCACTGATCTGGGCAGCGCCGTCACACAGATTGCCACCGGCACCGAACTGAGTTGTTTTCGCCGCAGCAACCATGAAATTCGCTGCGCCGGCAATGGCGATGTCGGTGCGCTGGGCAACGGATTCGACGGCGGCTGGGCGTCGCTGGCACAGTCGCTGGCGGCCCTGCCGGAAGCGGTCGACAAACTCGCTGCCGGCGGTCACATCGGCGCGAACATCCAGGACGGCCATACCTGTGCACGCACGCTCAGCGGCGGCGCCTGGTGCTGGGGTTCGAACTACCGCGGTCAGCTGGGCCAGGGCCATACCAACTGGAGCCGTAACGGTCCGGCCGTGGTCACCGGCTATGCCAGTGGCGTGCGCGATATCGGCGCGGGCTCCGGCCACAGCTGCCTGCTGACCCAGGCCGGCGCCGTCAAATGCTGGGGCGGCAACGACCAGGGCCAGCTGGGCAATAACGCCACCGGCAACCGCACCCTGCCGGAGGATGTGGTCGGCGCTTCCAGCCAGGTGACCCAGCTCGGTGTTGGCATTTTCCACAATTGCGTACGTACCAGCGCCGGTGGCGTGCGCTGCTGGGGCGACAACAATTTCGGCCAGCTCGGCGACGGCACCGCCACCGACCGGCGCAGCGCCGTCGACGTGGCCGGCATGCTCAGCGGCATGCGCTCGGTCAGCGCGGGTGGCTCGCACAGTTGCGCGGTAAGCAGCGCAGGCGCCTTGCGCTGCTGGGGCGACAACACCTACGGCCAGCTCGGCGACGGCACGGTTACTGCGCGTACGACGCCGGTGCCGGTCAGCGGCCTGGGCAGCGGTGTCGACAGTGTCAGTCTGGGCGAATTCCACAGCTGTGCGCTACTCAGCAGCGGCGCGGTCAAGTGCTGGGGCCTGAACGACTACGGCCAGGTCGGCGATGGCGGCAATACCCAACAACTGCTGCCCGTCGACGTGGCCGGCCTGGGCGCCGGCAGCACCAGCAGCATCGAGGCCGGCGGCCGGCATACCTGCGCGCGCAGCGGCGGCGGCCTGCTTTGCTGGGGCATCAACAACCGTGCCCAGCTCGGCGACGGCAGTACGGCCAATCGCTACGTGCCTACGCCGGCGGCCGGCCTGTCTGCGGGAGTGAACGTTTATTCCGCCGGCGGCTACCACACCTGTGCAACGCGCCAGGGGCTGGTCTATTGCTTCGGCTGGGGCGAGAACGGGCCTCTTGGCAACGGCCGCGAAACCGACTACCTGCAGGCGCAGGCGGTCGCTACCTGGCTGGTCGCGGGGGACGTGATCTTCCGCGACAGTTTCCAATAAGCAAAAACCCCGCGGTGGCAACACCGCGGGGTTTTCTACATCGCCGGAAACGCCGGATTTATTCCGCCGGCGGTTCTTCGCCGGCAGGCGCTTCGCTCGCGGCGGAGTCGTCTGCAGCCATCTCGTTGCCCGAGGCCTCAGCCGACACAGGTGCTGCGGCGCTATCGCCCGTGTCTTCGCCTTCGCCCTCGCCGTCCTCGTCACCGCCCAGCAAGGCCAGGCCGACCACGCTGGTGAGCGCTTCGTTCTCGGGCAGGCGGATCAGCGTCACACCCTGGGTATTGCGGCCGACGCGGGCGATTTCCGCCGCGCGCGTGCGCACCAGGGTGCCCTGGTTGGACACCAGCATCAGCTCGTGCGAATCATCCAGTTGCACTGCGGCGACCAGCGCGCCGTTGCGGCCGGAGCACTGGATCGCGATGACGCCCTGGGTGCCGCGGCCCTTGCGCGGATATTCTTCCAGCGGGGTGCGCTTGCCGAAGCCGCGTTCGGTCGCAGTGAGGATGTCGCCCTCGCCTTCGACCGCGATCAGCGACACCACTTCGGCGCCTTCGGTCAGCTTCATGCCGCGCACGCCGTGGGCGACGCGGCCCATGGGGCGCACTTCGTCTTCGGCGAAACGCACGGCCTTGCCGTTGGAGGCGAACATCAGCACGTCGCGCGCGCCGTCGGTGATGGCCACGCCGACCAGGCCGTCGCCATCATCGAGGTCGATCGCGCGGATGCCGTTGGTGCGCGGGCGCGAATAGTCGGCCAGCGAGGTCTTTTTCACCGTGCCCTGGCGGGTGGCGAAGAAGACGTAGCGGTCGACCGGGAATTCGCGCACCGACTGCACGGCCTGGATTTTCTCGTTCGGTTCCAGCGGCAGCAGGTTCACGATGGGCTTGCCGCGCGAGTTCGGGCCGGCGTCGGGAATCTGGTACACCTTCTGCCAGAACACGCGGCCGGCGCTGGTGAAGGTGAGCAGCGTGTCGTGCGTGTTGACGATCCACACCTGGGCGACGAAATCTTCTTCCTTCACCGCCGTGGCCGAGCGGCCCTTGCCGCCGCGCTTCTGCGCGCGGTAGGTGGTGATGGGCTGGCGCTTGACGTAACCCGTATGCGACAGCGTCACGACCACGTCTTCGGGCTCGATCAGGTCGAGTACGTCGAGGTCTTCCTGGCTGTGCTGGATCACCGTGCGGCGCGCATCGCCGTAGGCGTCGTTCATTTCCACCAGCTCGCCGCGGATCAGTGCCAGCAGCACGGCCGGATCGGACAGGATCTCGATCAGGCCGGCGATGGCCTTGAGCAGTTCCTTGTATTCGTCGGTCAGCTTGTCCTGTTCCAGCCCGGTCAGGCGGTTCAGGCGCATTTCGAGGATTTCCTTGGCCTGCACGTCGGACAGCTGGTAGCCGTGCTCGCCCAGGCCGGCGTTGGCATCGAGGTCTTCCGGACGCGAGGCACCGGCACCGGCGGCTTCGAGCAGGCTGCGCACCATGCCCGCGTTCCAGCGCCGGGCCAGCATGCGTTCCTTGGCGACGGCCGGCGATTCCGAGGTGCGGATCAGCTCGATCATCTCGTCGATGTTGGCCAGCGCAACGGTCAGGCCTTCGAGGATGTGCGCACGCGCACGCGCCTTGCGCAGTTCGAAGATGGTGCGGCGCGTGACGACTTCGCGGCGGTGGCGGATGAAGGCTTCGAGGATTTCCTTCAGCCCGAGCAGGCGCGGCTGGCCGTCGACCAGGGCCACCATGTTGATGCCGAAGGTCACCTGCAGCTGGGTCTGCTGGAACAGGTTGTTCAGCAGCACGTCGGCCATGGTGTCCTTGCGCACCTCGATGACGATGCGCATGCCGTCCTTGTCGGACTCGTCGCGCAGGCCGTCGGGCGAGATGCCCTCGATTTTCTTTTCCTTGTGCAGCTCGGCGATCTTCTCGATCAGCCGCGCCTTGTTCACCTGGTAGGGCAGCTCGCTGATGATGATGGTCTCGCGGCCGTTGGACTCGACTTCGATGTCGGCCTTGGCCCGCACCAGGATCCTGCCGCGCCCGGTTTTATACGCTTCCACAATGCCGGAAGCGCCGTTGATGATGCCGGCGGTGGGGAAATCGGGCCCGGTGACGAAGCGCATCAGGTCTTCGATACCCAGGCTGGGATCGTCGATCAGCGCGATGGTCGCGTTGATGACTTCGGTGATGTTGTGCGGCGGGATGTTCGTGGCCATGCCGACGGCGATGCCGGCAGAGCCGTTGATGAGCAGGTTCGGTACGCGCGTCGGCAGTACCGTCGGCTCCCATTCCTTTTCGTCGTAATTGGGCTGGAAATCGACGGTTTCCTTGTCGATGTCGGCGGTCAGCTCGGAAGCGAGACGGTCGAGTCGGCATTCGGTATAACGCATCGCTGCAGCGGCGTCGCCGTCGATGGAGCCGAAGTTGCCCTGGCCGTCGATGAGCGGATAGCGCAGCGAGAAATCCTGCGCCATGCGCACCAAGGTGTCGTAGATCGACGCGTCGCCGTGCGGATGGTATTTACCCATCACGTCGCCGACGATGCGCGCGCATTTGACGTAGGGCCGGTTCCAGAAGTTGTTCACCTCGTACATGCCGAACAGCACGCGGCGGTGGACCGGTTTCAGACCGTCGCGCACATCCGGCAGGGCGCGTCCCACGATTACGCTCATGGCGTAGTCGAGGTAGCTCTGCCGCATCTCGTCTTCGATATTGACGCGTATGACTTCTTTGGCTAGTTCCGCCATCGGGATTCCAGGGTTCTGACGCTAGATTGCGCTGCGAAATTGCAGGGCGGCCCAGCCGGCCGGCCGGGTGCCGAAATAACGCGCGAGCATACCACAGAATGGCTCGCATCAGGCGCTGGAAGCCCTTGTTTCTGGCGGTTTTTATCGATTCCGGGCAGAGCCGGGCCCGAGCCGCCGCAGCCGGGGGCGGAATCAGCCTAGGGCGCGCAATTCCTCGGCCAGCAGCAGGGCTATTTCCGCGGTTTCGAACTGGCGCAGAAACAGCGGCACGGCGAAGACCAGGCGGCTGTCCTGCTTGCGCAGCACATAGGCCAGCTGCAGCCGGGCGAAGCAGGCACGGATCGCTTCCACTTCGACATTGGCCTGCGTACGCAGAAGCTGGACCACGTCGGCCAGGCTGGTGCTGCCGTTCGCGGCGACGCGGTAGACCACGATGCGGTCCAGGCGCGAGGCCTGCACGTCGGCGCTCAGGCGGCCCCAGCCGGCCAGCGCGTCGAGCACGGCGGTCGACTGCAGGGCCTGCTCCACTTCCTGCGCGGAAATCGTGGTGGCGCCGGCAGGCAGCGCCTCCAGGCATTCCTGGCACAGGATCGCGACCAGGTTGGCACGGCGTCCGCTCTGGCTGACGATGCGCTCGACCAGCTGCGGCGTTTCGAAGCGCAGGTTGAGCACCTGCAACGGCACGGTCGCCAGTTCGCGGCAGGCGCTTTCTTCCAGGCCGCCGACGCTGACCGTCTCGCCGAAATTGCGCAGCGGCGACTGGTAGTCCAGCGCCGCGGCGGCGTACAAGTCCCAGAACCCGGCCAGCAGGAAATGGCAATGCCCTTCCTCGGACAAGGCGCGCAGGCTGGACAGCTGCGCATAGCCCTGCTCCGCATCGGCGCGGAAGAAGGGATCGGCCTCGTCGATCAGCAGCAGCAGGCGCTTGCCGCCCTGTTGGCGCACCAGTTCCGCGATGCTGCATTCCAGGCCGCTGTCCAGCGGCAGGCCGGCCAGCGCGGCCAGGCGCGGCAGCAGGCGATGGTCGCGCAATACCAGGTACAGGCAGGCCAGCTGCGGATGGTCGCGCAGGCGCCGCTCTATCGCCTTCATCAGGCTGGTCTTGCCCAGCTGGCGGCCGCCGATCAGCAGGTAGTTGGCCGGCTCGCGCTGCACCACCCGGGCGAGCAGGCTTTCGCGGCCGAAGAACGACGAGGCGCGCGCTACGCCGCCGCGGGTCTGGTAGGGCGAAATGCGCGTGATGCGCAGCTGCCGCGCCAGCGCGCGCAGCAGTACCGGCAATGCTTCGTGCTCCAGCAGCCAGGCGGTCTGCAGTTCCTGGTCCAGGCAGACGAACAGGTTGTCGCGGTTGGCGCAGAAGCTGCGCAGCGCGCCTTCGCCGGGCGAAGCGGGGCTCAGCACCAGCAATACGTCCAGGCCGGTCTGCGCCTGGCGCAGGTGGCGCAGCATCGCGGCCGGGTCCAGCTGCGCCGCCGGCACCCACAGCAGGCAGCGCTCCAGCGACACCGGCATCTCGGCAGAAAAAGTCCACTCATACACAGTGCCGGGCAAGGTCCAGCCGTCGCTGGGCATACTGCGTGCGGCTACGCGCAAGGCCAGCATGTCGGCGCGCGACGCTGCCGGCAGCGCCGCAAAGGCCAGCGCATCGTGCCAGTCGCCCGGCTCCACGCGCGCTGCGGCGAGGGTGTCGTCGCGCCGGCGCAGCCAGCCGAGCACGCTGTCGATGCGTGGCAGCTGCGACAGCGGCGTGCGCCGCAGCCGGGCCGGATCGCGCTGCAGCGGCGCAATCAGCGGATGGCGCCAGACCAGCAGCGCGCCGCAGGCGAGCAGGATCAGCACGGCCATCGCCAGCACCACGCCCAGCCAGCGCGTCATGTCGGTGCTGGTGTCGCCGTCGATGCGGCAGTTCATCGGCAGGTAGCGCGAGGGAATCGGTGGATCGCCGGGTACGCAGTCCCATTGCAGCCGATCCGCATCCAGGCGCAGCACGACGCGCTGGCCGCGCAAGCTGCTGCTGAGCGGCGCCTGCGCCTGCACCGTGGCAACGAGTTCGTAAGGCGCCGCCGAGCTGAGCGCGAATACCTGCCCTTCCGTGCGGATGCCGGCAACGGCCAGGTCCTGCGGCCACTCGCCGGTATCGCTGACATGCACATTCAGCAGCATTTTTGCCGTGTGGATTTCGTTCCAGCCGTTGAACAGCTGGGCGGTCGTCTGCGGCGTGGTCACCAATGTGCCGCGCAGCAGCGGATTCCATTGCGGCGCCATGAACAAGGTGCCGAAGAACAGCGTGGCCAGCACCAGCGCGACGCGGCGCAGCCAGGTCTTGTACAGGGGTTTCATCCGGCGTCTTCGCCCCAGGAGGCGAGGATCTGCCGGCCGGCCTCGCGCACGGCGGCACAGCGCCATTCCAGCTGCGCGCCCTGCTCGCCCGGCCGCGCCGCGATCAGGTTGGCCCAGAACAGGCGGCGCAACAGGCGGTCGATCAGGTAGGGCTGGGCCCGGCCCAGGGTGGATTTGTGCAAGAGCTCGCCAATGCGCATTCGCGCCGCCTCGTCGGCCAGCAACGGCAGAAAACTTTCCCACAACCGTACGCTGCCCGACAGGCACTCATGCAATTGGGGTGTTTCCAGACGGGGGTTGTTGGCATGGGCTTGCAGGGCCTCATCGATCAGTGCCGGATGTCCGCCGCAGTGCAGCTGCAGGCGTTCCAGCAGCCTGGCGTCGAGCTGGGCCGCGGGCAATTGCCGGCCGGCCAGGGCACGCAGCTCGGCCACGCCCGGGTCGGGCCATTGCTCGACACTGGCAATGTTCAACAGCGACAGATCTCCACTTTGGTACTTCAGCTCAGCCAGCGCCTCGCCGCCGCAGAGCATCAGGTGCAGTCGGCCGCTGTACATCTCGGACAGCCCGCGCAGGATGCCGGCCAGCGCCTCGCGCAGCTGTGCATCGCCCTGCTCGAAGCGGCTGACCAGGCAGAACACGCGCTCGCCCGCGGCCAGGCGCCGCTCCAGCGCGGTTTCGAAGGCGAAATCCGAATCGATGCCGTCCAGCCCGCACTGCGCGCCGATGGCGGTGAAGTAGTCGCGCGCGTCGGCCTCGACGCTGTAGGGCGGACGGATATGCAGTACCGACGCGTGGCCGTAAAGCCGGCGCGCGGCGTTCAGCAAGGCCTCGCGGAACGGCGGCTGGCCCCAATGGGCCTGGCTCAGCAACAGCAGGATGGGATACGGCGCCAGCCGCTGCAGGCGCTCGAACAGGCCGTCGATGTAGTCCGCATAGGGCTGGCCCGGTGCCTGTCCGCCGACCGGATATTCCGGCTCGAAACCGGCCGCGCCGAGCAGCCGGTCGGTCTCGCTTTCGCTCAGGCGCAGGTAGCGCGCGCAGTCGACCAGCTTGTGCCGATGCTTGCGGTTCGGCAAAGACAGGCCGTGACGCCAGTTGTTGACGGCTTCGCGGCTCATGCCGATCTCGGTGGCCACACCGGCCGCACTGGCACGGATACGACGCATGTAGCCGGTCAGCAGATCGGCGAATTCGCTGGACATGACGATGTGAACGCTCCCCTGTGGAGCGCGCACGCTAGCCGGACCGCCGCGAAAGTCAAACATCGGCGGTGCGCGCATGGCGAGTGTGTGTCCTGTCGATCATCGAAATTCCCGTCGCGATGGCGGTCATTGTCGCGACGTTGCGTAAGTGCAGAAAGCGGCTGCTTGTCCGGCGCAAGCGCCGCGCGCTTGACGCCGCGTCAACCCATCGCCCGCACCGCTGCTCCCCTTTCACCACGAGGATAGACCCATGCTCGCACTGCGTTCCCTGCTTGTTCTTTCCGCCGCTGCCCTGGCCTGCTCGCCCCTGCTGGCCCAGGCGGCCAAGCGCGGCGGCGTCACCCAGACCTTTACCATCAGCGCCGGCAGCTTCAGCGCCTGGACCGTCGACGGCCAGACCAACCCCGCCCTCACCTTGCAACGCGGCGGCACTTACGTATTCCATCTCAACGCCGTCGCCGGCGTGCATCCGTTCAACATCAACACGATCAACACTACCGGCGCCGGTTCGCGCTACACCAGCGGCGTGACCAACAACGGCGCCACAGGCACCATCGACATTACCTTCGTCGTGCCCAACGACGCGCCGAACACACTCCATTACAACTGCCAGAACC
Source organism: Tahibacter aquaticus (assembly GCF_004363655.1). Taxonomy (GTDB): domain Bacteria; phylum Pseudomonadota; class Gammaproteobacteria; order Xanthomonadales; family Rhodanobacteraceae; genus Tahibacter; species Tahibacter aquaticus. The sequence goes on along the minus strand of NZ_SNZH01000006.1, from coordinate 205,188 downwards.
ACGCCGCCATGAACGGCCCGATCACCATCACCGCGGCCGACGCGATCTTTGCCGACGCTTTCGAGCTGTGACGGCAGCGCCAGTCCATTAATGCAGAAGGCGGCCCCACGGCCGCCTTCTGCTTTACGGTGCAACGCTGCCGGCCTGGCCGGCCCGGCAGGCTGTTCAGCCCAGCACGCTGCCCAGCTCCTTCTCGATCTTTTCCGGCGCGTCCTGCGGTCCGTAGCGCTTGACCACATTGCCTTCGCGGTCGACCAGGAACTTGGTGAAATTCCACTTCACCCCTTCCGTGCCGAGAAACCCCGCTTTTTCACTTTTCAGCCATTTGTACAAGGGATGAGCCTTGTCGCCGTTGACGTCGATCTTGGCGAACATCGGAAAGCTGACGTCATAGGTGAGCGAGCAGAACTGGCGGATCTCGTCCGCATTGCCCGGCTCCTGGTGGCCGAACTGGTCGCAGGGAAAGCCCAGTACGACCAGTCCTTCTTCCTTGTGCCGCCGATACATCGCTTCCAGGCCCTCGTACTGCGGCGTGAAACCGCACTTGGACGCGACATTGACGATCAGCATCGCCTTGCCCTTGTAGGACTTCAACGATTGCTCGTCGCCGTCCAGCGTGGTGGCGGAAAAGTCGTAGGCAGTGGTCATGCGTTTCCTCTCGATCAAGAGCGGCAGGTGCTGCGAACTGTGCCGCGGCGCGGGTCAACGATCAATGATGGTGGCCGCCGTCGCCGTGGACATGGCCATGGGCCAGTTCTTCCTCGGTCGCCGCGCGCACCTCGGTGACTTCGATGGCGAAATGCAGGGTTTCGCCGGCCAGTGGGTGATTGCCGTCGATGGTCACGGTCTCGCCGTCGACTTCCGCCACGGTCACGGCCATGGGGCCGTTCGGGCCGTTGGCGTGGAACTGCATGCCGGGCTCGATCTCGTCGACGCCCTGGAACGCCTCGCGCGGCACTTTCTGCAGCAGCGCCTCGTGGTGCAGGCCGTAGCCGAGTTCCGGCGGCACGACGACGTTGAAGGTATCGCCGGCGCGCTTGCCGGTCATTTCCTGCTCCAGCCCCTGCACGATATTGCCGGCGCCGTGCAGATAGGCCAAAGGCTCGCGCCCGCTGGACGAGTCGATGATCTCGCCTTCTTCATTGGTCAAGGTGTAGTGGAACGAGGCGACACAGCGCTCGGCAATCTGCATACAGAGGTCTCGGAATTGGGCCCGGAACGGGCGGAAGCAGCCGGCCGCTGGGCCGGCGCAGGCGGGAGCATGAGGGCGCGGCGCCGGCGATTCAAGCCGCGGCTGATGGCTCAGCCGGGCAGTGGGGCGGGCTCGTTCAAGGGCTGGTCCTGCGGTCCGCGGGCGAAGGCGGCGTGCATCCTGGCGTCGTCGCGCAAACCCTCCCAGCGCGCCACCACCATGGTCGCAACGCCATTGCCGATCACATTGGTAATAGCGCGCGCCTCGGACATGAAACGGTCTACGCCGATCACCAGCGCCACACCTTCCACCGGCACCTTGCCGTTGAGCGCGGCCAATGTCGCGATCAGGGTGGTCAGGCCGGCGCCGGTGATGCCGGCCGCGCCCTTGGACGTCAGCAGCAGTACGCCGATCAGTACCAGTTCGTCCTTCAGGCTAAGGTCGACGCCGACTGCCTGGGCGATGAAGATCGAGGCCATGGTCAGGTAGATGCAGGTGCCGTCGAGATTGAACGAATACCCGGTCGGCAATACCAGGCCGACCACGGAGCGGTCGCAGCCGGCTTCTTCCAGCCGCTGCAGCATGCGCGGCAAGGCCGACTCGGACGACGAGGTGCCGGCCACCAGCAGAATCTCGCCGCGGATGAACACCAGGAAGCGCCAGAGCGAAAATCCCGACCAGTGCGCGATCAGCCCCAGCACCAGGAACACGAACAGAAAGCAGGTCAGATAGACCGACAGCATCAGCCAGCCCAGCGACACCAATGTGCCCAGGCCGAACTTGCCCACGGTAAACGCCATCGCACCGAACGCACCGATCGGCGCGGCGCGCATGACGATGGCGACGATCTTGAACAGCACATGGGAAACATCGTCGAACAGATCCAGCACGCGCCGGCCCGGCGCGCCCGCATGGGTCATGGCGACGCCGAACAGAACGGCCACCAGCAGTACCTGCAGCAGGTTGTCGCCGGTAAAAGCGGAAACCAGCGTCTTGGGGATAATTCCCAAGATGAACCCGATGATGCTGCTGTCCTTGGCCGCCTGGCGGTAGGCTTCGGTCTTGTCCGGGCTCAGGTCACCCGGATGGATTTCCATGCCGGCGCCGGGCTGGGCCAGGTTGGCCACGAGCAGGCCGATGACCAGCGCCAGCGTGGTCAGCACTTCGAAATAGATCAGCGCCTTCAGGCCGATGCGGCCGGAGTGGCGCAGGTCGCCCATGCGCGCCATGCCGACGACGATGGTCAGGAAGATGACCGGGCCGATGACCATCTTGACCAGGCTGATGAACGCGTCGCCGAGCGGGCGCATTTTCTCGCCCAGGCCGGGCGTTACCGCATCCAGGCTGGGATAGAAATGGCCCAGGGCGATGCCCAGCGCAACGGCAATCAGAACCTGTACGTAGAGCTGCTTGTAGGCGTGGCGCCACATCCCGGCATCCTCCCCGATGCGGTCAGTGTTGAGGTCTGGCTAGCGGCCGCGTCAGGACACGCCGGGCCGAGTGTCCGACACTAGCCGGATTGCCGCAGCGCGAAAAGCGCCGGGTTCGCTTGCGCCCTTGCACGCACCGGTGCCGCCAAAAGGCACCCATAAAAAAACCCCAGGTTTTCACCTGGGGTTTCTTTCACGCTATGACAGCGAGGATCAGACCACCTGGACCTGATCAGCCTGCATGCCCTTCTGGCCCTGCACGGCGACGAACGTGACGCGCTGACCTTCCTGCAGGGTCTTGAAGCCGGTGCCCTGGATGGCGCGGAAGTGCACGAACAGATCGGCACCGCTTTCCGGGGTGATGAAACCAAAGCCCTTGGCGTCGTTGAACCACTTGACGGTGCCAGTCTGACGATTCGACATACTCTTAACTCCATGAAACGATTTGAGAAAATCACGACAACGGTGAATCCGTGCCGAGACTGAGGTTGCAGGGAGCAAGCAGGGCGAATCGATGAAGCGGATCACAGGGATCAACCGCATCAGGCCACAATTTACCGTGACCCAGGCAAACACAGTGCCGCGAAGATACTCGCAATTTCACCTATTGCCAATAGCTACCGCTACGCGACGGCGCAACCCGTCCCGACCGTGGACCGACTACCGTGCCGACACGCTGTACGTGTTCGGCCCTAAGCTTGTATGACGTTTTCTTGTCACGCACAACGGCTAGCGTCGGCCGCGTGGCCCCTCCTACGGAGAAAGTCATGTCAGCAGTGGATACGGTCTGGACCGATTCGCAGCGCGAACTCTGGCAGCGCATCGAGCAGCACGATTTCGGCACCGGCGCTTGCGCACTGAGTTTCCAGCGCCGCCTGGCCGACGAGCACAACTGGAGCGAAGCGGACGCAACGGCGGCGATCCGCGAGTACAAGCGCTTCTGTTTCCTCGCCGTGGTCGCCAGCCATACGGTCACTCCGCCCGATGCGGTGGACGAGGTCTGGCATCAGCACCTGACCTACAGCCGCGACTACTGGACGCGCTACTGCCCGGAAATACTCGGCCGCCCGCTGCACCACGAACCGACCCGCGGCGGAGCCGAGCAGAGCCGCCTGCACCAGCGCCAATACGCCGATACGCTGGCCAGTTACCAGCGCTGGTTCGGCCCGCCGCCCCTGGCTTGGTGGCCCGATGCGCGGACCCAGGCACGCCAGCCGGCGCACTACCGCCGCATCGACGTCGCGCAGCACCTGCTGCTGCCGCGCTGGCGCTGGCCGCGACTGCGCTGGCCACAGCTGCTGCTCAGTGCCGGCCTGCTCGCCATCGCACCGGCCCTGCTCGCCCTGCCGGCCAATCCGCTGGATTTCAGCGGCCCGGAATTCCTGCTGACGTTCGGCGTACTGATGGTGGTGTGTTTCGTCGTCTCCGCAAGCCTGCGGGCACGGCTGCGCAATACCGGCGGCGACACCTGGCCGGGCGTGCCGCTGGATGCCTGGTCGGTCGCCTATCTTGCCGGCGGTACCGCGCGCGTCGTGGATGCGGGCGTGGCCAGCCTGCTCGCCGCCGGTTCGGCGCACTGGAATGCGAAGGAACAGCGCCTGGACGTGCCGCATCCCAACCATATCGACGAGTTCCCCCTGGCCGAAATCGCCCGCGCCAGCGCGGCCAAGACCAAGGCCGGCAAGATTCCAGCCCAGCTCGACGGCATGATGACGCGGCGCCTGCGCGAACCACTGGTCCAGCGCGGCCTGCTGCTGGACGATACACAGCGCCGGCGCATAGGGCTGTTTACCGCCCTGCCTTTCCTGCTGCTGACCGCCTTCGGCCTGGCCAAGATCGCCGTCGGCATCAGCCGCGACCGGCCGGTATTTTTCCTTTGCATACTCACCGCCTTCGCCGTCGTGATGAGCCTGCGCCGCTGGTTCAGCACGCCGACCACCAGCAGTGCGGGTGACCAGCTGCTGCGCGAGTTGAACCAGACCCACGCCCATGTGCGCCGCGCACCGCGCGATGGCGACATGGCGTTGGCCGTGGCACTGGCCGGCACCGCCGTGCTGGCCGGTACCGCGTATGCGGGCTTCCACGACTACCGTTCTCCGGCCAGTTCCGGCTCCAGCGGCGACAGCGGCAGCAGCAGTTGCTCGTCCGGCGACAGCGGTGGCGGTGGGGGTTGCGGCGGCTGTGGCGGCGGTGGCGACTGATGGCCTGTTGCGGATAAATCGCAAACGGGGATAGGGCCGTGCAGGAACTCACTGCGCGGCGCGGCAGTAACCCCAGAGTTGGCCCGGCGAGCCACACGTCCTGCGCGGCAATTGCGCACGGGCCGCCTTGGATTTATCCGGAGCAGGCCACTAGCAGCGCCCGGACAGCGCCTGCATCGCTTCGCGCTGCGTGCGCGCAAGGTAGGCCTGTACTTCACGCACGTTATCGCCCACTTCGGCGACCGCGAGAAACAGTTGCTCCGGGGTAATACCCCATCGCGTCGCCCAGTAATTCACTTCCCAGATCGCGACGATATTGATGCGATCGCTGCCGGCAGCCGGAGACGGCTGATACACGTCGAGCATGAGGTGGCCCTCGTCGATGCAACCGGCACGCTCGCATGCCGGCGTATGGCCCTGTGGAGGCAGAGTGCCCGTGGCATTGCGAGGAATTCGTTAATTCCCGGTCATGCGGTTGTGAACACCGTCATGCCATTCAGGTGCGTATCCACCTTGCCGCCGAGCCAGTGCGAATTCCGCCAGAAACCGTTTACAGCGTATCGAACCAGTCCGCTTTGGCGGACACGGCCTTGCGATCTCAGCGAGCCAGCTCTCACTACGGCCGAGCCCGCAATGAGACCATCGCCGCCCTTGCCCAAGCCACAAACGCCGCAATGAAAACATCTACACCAAGAAACTTGTTCGCATTATTCGCAATCATCGCTGCGGGCGGCGCGCAGGCGGCAACCTGGTATGTCGCTCCCGGCGGCAACGACAGCAATGCCGGCAGCCTGGCCGCACCGTTCAGGACCGTGACCAAGGCCGTCGGCATGGTCAACCCGGGCGATGCGGTCGAACTGCGCGCCGGCACCTATACCGAAGCGGTGATCCTGCGCCGGCCCGGCACGGCGGCAGCCGGCATCGTGCTGCGCGCCTACGCTGGCGAGACAGCGGTGCTGCGCAGCAGCGGCAGCGGCCCTACCCTGTACTTCTATCATCCGGACTGCGACGAGGACACGATCGGCAGCGGCAACGGCAATACCGACTGTCGCGCCTACTACTGGAAGATCGAAGGGCTGACCATCCAGGGCAGCCCGGCCGGCGGCAGCGACGGCAATGCGGTGAAGATCGACGTGCCCAAGGTATCGCTGAGCCGCAACCGGCTCTGCTGCAGCGTCGCCGACATCGTCAAGGTGGTGCGCACCGCCAACGACGCCAGCCTGACCGACAACGAAATCTGGCAGGACTCCGCCGTCGTCGTACCCAGCGCCAACGCGCAAGGCGTCGACATCGTCGGAGCCGACCGCGTGCGCGTGGCACGCAACTACATCCACGACGTGCCGAATATCGCCGTGTATGCCAAGGGCAATGCGCGCGACGCCGTGTTCGAAGGCAATCGCCTGGTGAATATCGGCAACGCCGCCAACGGTCATGCGCTGATGCTGGGCCAGTCCACCGATGCGGAACGCCTGCTCGACGGCAACTACGAAAGCTACGACGGCATCGTGCGCAACAATGTGGTGGTCAACGCCAGCTGGTCGTGCCTGGCCACGGCCTCGTCGTGGAATGCGCGCTTTTACAACAACAGCTGCTACAACACCGGCCAGGTCACGCATGGCTCGGTGCTGTTTTCCAACGAATCGGAAATCGGCCAGAAGGGCCACCAGATCGTGCTGCGCAACAACGTCTTCTACGGTTCCGCCGCGCGGCCGGTGATCAAGATCGGCTCCAACGCGATGGACGATTACGCCACATTGGAAATTGACCACAATCTCTATTTCGTCGACGGCGGCAATCCGCAGTTCATCGCCAGCGACTTCTTCGCCGCGGTGAATTTTGCCCAGTGGCAGACGCGCTATACCCAGCTCAGCACGCGCAACGACGCCAGCGCGGTCGCCGATCCGCTATTCATCGCCACCAGCGGCAGTACTGCGCTGCAGCTGCCGGCAGCCAGCCCCGGCGTGGACAGCGGCGCGGCGACGGCGCTGGTGCGTTCGGATTTCCGCGGCGCCCCGCGGCCGCTGGGCAGCGCGACCGACAAGGGCGCCTACGAATTCGGCAGCAATGACCGCGTGTTCTGCCATGCCTTCGATCGTGCCGATGGTTGCTAGCCCCGCCACGCCATCGCGCCGCATCGACGCGGTCACGGTGCGCAAGCTACATTCGCCACAGCAGGGAAACCCGGCAGCGCGCGAACTTCAATGCCAAAGCGGTCCAAGGCCAAGGAAGCGGTCATCGTCATCGTCGTCGACAGCGAACTGGTGGCTGTCGGCCTGACCATGGCCATGAGTTCGCGCCCTGACGTGCATATTGCCGCGGTTGCCCACAACGCCGAAGCGGGCTGGAAGGCGATTGAGCGGCACAAGCCCGACCTGGTGCTGATCGCGCCGGAGCTGGCCCGCGCCGTGCAACTGCTGTCGGGCGGGCATTGGCGTACGCGCACTATCCTGCTCGGCCGCAATCCGCACGTCGGTGTAGAGCCCGCCTGCGGTACCGAGCAGGTCTGCGGCTTCGTCAGTTACAGCGCCAGGCGGCAGCGCTTTCTGCCGCTGATCGACACCGTCGCACAATGCCCGCTGGTGCAGGCGGCGGCGGGCGGAGCGCGCTGCGGCGACTGTCCGGCGCGCCTCTCGCTCGCCTTGCCGGCGCTGGGCCTGAGCGGCCGCGAATACCAGGTGTTCGTCTTCATCGGCCGCGGCTTTGGCTCGTCGGACATCGCCAGCGAACTGGGTGTCAGTATCAAGACCGTGGAAACCCACCGCGAAAGCATCAAGCACAAGCTCGGCCTGGGCTCGGCACGCGCCCTGAACGCCGCAGCCGCCGGCTGGTGCCGCGGCGAGGTCATCGCCAGCGACCCCTGAAGGCGTTACCCGCTACCGGCCGCCGACGCAGACACCGGACAGTTGTGTGCCCCAGCACACGCCCCCTGACGGATTGTCGGCCGGCGCGTTTCCGCCTGACTGATACGGTGGCAATCCGTAAAAACTGGCGCTGTTACGGTCCGACTGATCCGGTCACCATGCGCGTCATGAAGAGTTATTGCTATCTCTGGCTGGCCTTTGCCGCCCTGGCATCGCCCTCGCCAGCGGCGCCACCCGCAACACAGGCCGACACCGACCTGAGCGAACGCCTCGCTGCCTGCACTACCTGCCACGGCAAGCACGGCGAAGGCATGACGGCGTCGGAGTATTACCCGCACCTGGCCGGCAAACCCGCGCAGTACCTGTTCCAGCAGCTGCGTGCCTTTCGCGACGGCGACCGGCAGTACGCCCAGATGGGCTGGCTGCTGCGCAATATGGACGACGCCTACCTGCACGCCATCGCCATGCATTTCGCCGCCATGCCGCCGCGCACCCGCGCCCAGGGCAGCACCGCCAAGGCCTTGCCGGCGGAAACCGCCGACAAAGCCCTGCAACTGGTCGAGCACGGCGACCCGGCGCGCGGCCTGCCCGCCTGCAAGGCCTGCCACGGCAGCGCACTGACCGGCCTGGAGCCCGGCGTTCCGGCCCTGGTCGGCCTGCCCGAGGACTATATCGTCGCCCAGTTCGGCGGCTGGCTGACCGGCGTGCGCACGGCGCGCGCGCCCGACTGCATGGCCCAGGTCGCCCAGGCGCTGGACCCACGGGAAATCCGCGCCGTTGCCGCCTGGCTGTCGCGCCAGGGCCACGACGAACCCGTGCCGCCTGCGGCCGCCGGCAGCCTGGTACTGCCGCTGACCTGCGCCGACCTGCCGCATGCGCCGGCCATGGCGGTGCAGCCATGAAACTGCCGCGCAAACTCCTGCTCGCCACGGTGTTACTGGCACCGCTGCTGCTGATCGCCGCGGGCTGGCTGCTGTTGTTGCTGGCCCGGCAAGGCGGACTGGAGCCGTTCCGCGTGCCGCTGGGTGGCGTGCGCGCGCCATCGACCGATACCGCCGTGATCGAACGCGGCCGCTATCTGGCCCAGCTCGGCAATTGCGCCGGCTGCCATACCCGCCACCGGGGCGCGCCCTATGCGGGCGGCCGGGCTTTCGCCACGCCTTACGGCACGATCTACAGCAGCAATCTCAGCAGCGACCCGCAGCATGGCATCGGCGCGTGGTCGAACGCGGAATTCAGCCACGCCCTGCGCCACGGCGTCAGCCGCAACGGCGTGCAATCTCCCGTTTTCCCATATGCCAATTTTGCACGGCTGGCCGAGGCCGACATCGAGGCGCTGTTCGCCTATCTCGCCACCGTGCCCGCCAGCGCCGAGGAACCCGTGGCCGACGCGCTGCAATTTCCGGCCAACCTGCCCGGCGCCATGACGGCCTGGCGCCTGCTCTACTACCGGCCTGGCGCCACCCTCGTGGCTGCAGCGCAAGCACCCGACTGGCAGCGCGGCCGCGACCTGGTCAGCGGCATCGGCCATTGCGCCGTCTGTCATGCCACGCGCGGCAGTTATTCGTCGCTGGCCGACGGCCTGCTGCTCAACGGCGGGCGCATCCCGGGCTGGTACGCACCGGCGCTGAATGCGCAAACCCTGGCGCACTACCCGCCGGGCGATCTGGCGCGCTATCTGCGCGGCGCGGCGCGCGACGGCCACGCTGCCTACGGACGCATGGCCGACGTGATCGCGCAAAACCTGCAGCACCTGCAGGTCGACGATGCCAAGGCGATGGAAACCTATCTGCGCAGCCTACCCGCCGCGCCGCCAGCGCCATTGCCGCGCAGCGACATCCAATGGGAGGGCCTGGGCCAGGGCGAATCGCTATACCGCGAACACTGCGCCGACTGCCACGGCGACGATGGCCGCGGCAAGGCCGGCAAGTATCCGGCGCTGGCCGATTCCTCGGCACTGACCGGGCCCGATCCGATCAACGCGGTCAAGGTGATCCTGTTCGGCGGCGCCGCACCGGCGACTGCGCTGAATCCGCAACCCTATACCATGCCGCCGTTTGCCCATCGCCTGTCTGCCGGCGAAGTGGCAGCGCTGGTGAATATGTTGCGCAAGCGCTGGGGCAGTCCCGAACGGCCGATCACCGCCGACGAGGTGTCGCGCTGGGGCGGCATAGAACCGCGATGAAACTCTACGAGCAATACGCCGCCGAAATCACCGCGCTGATCAGCAACGGCCAGCTGCGTCCGGGCGAGCGCCTGCCCTCGGTACGCGAAGCGCGCGCGCGCCGCGGCATCAGTGCGTCCACCATATTCCAGGCCTACCAGCGGCTGGAGCGCGAAGGGCTGATCCACACGCGGCCGCAGTCGGGCTTCTATGTCTGCGCCGCGCGCAGCGCACTGGGCGACGAGCTGGCGGTCACCGCGCCGCGCGCCGAGGCGAACGAAGTCGAAGTCAGCGAACTCGTGTTCGAAGTGCTGCGCGCGGCACGCTCCAGCGGCATTGCGCCACTGGGCTCGGCCTTCCCTGGCCCGGACCTGTTTCCGCTGCCCCAGCTCGCCCGCGCCGCCGCCACCGGACTGCGCCGCCTGGCACCGAATTCCATTGTGGAAAATATCTCGCCGGGCAATCCGCGCCTGCGCGACCAGATCGCCACGCGCTACCGCCTCGACGGCGTGCGCCTGCAGACCGACGAGATCGTCATCGGCAACGGCGCGCTGGAAGGGCTGAACGCCGCGCTGCAGGCGGTGACCCAGCCCGGCGACACCGTCGCGATCGAATCGCCGACGTTCTATGCCGCGCTGCAGGCGATAGAACGGCTCAAGCTCAAGGCACTGGAAATCAGGACCGACGCGGAAACCGGCATCGACATCCAGGCGCTGGGCGAAGCACTGTCGCGCCAGCGCATCGCCGCCTGCTGGCTGATGCCGACGTTCCAGAACCCCCTCGGCAGCCTGATGCCCGAAGCGCGCAAGCGCGAACTGGTACAGCTGCTGCGGCAGCACGAGGTACCGCTGATCGAAGATGACGTCTACGCCGAACTGTATTTCGGCAGCCAGCGTCCGCGTCCGGCCAAGGCCTTCGACGAGGCAGGCCTGGTACTGCATTGCAGCTCGTTCTCGAAATGCCTGGCGCCCGGCTATCGCGTTGGCTGGATCGCCGCCGGCCGCTATGCCCAGCGCATACAGCGCCTGACCCTGATGACGACCATGGCCGCCTCGGTGCCGGCCCAGGTCGCTGTGCTGCACTACCTGGAAGAAGGCGGCTACGACCGCCACCTGCGCCGCCTGCGGGCGGCACTGATGGCACGCATGAGTGCAGCCATACAAGCCATCGAAAGTGCATTTCCCGCCGGCACGCGCCTGTCGCGCCCGCGCGGCGGCTATTTCGTCTGGGTCGCCCTGCCGCCAGGGCTGGATGCGATGCGCCTGCACCAGGCCGCCTTGCAGGCCGGCATCGGCATCGCGCCCGGCCATATCTTCTCGCCCGACCACCGCTTCGCCGACTGCATCCGCATCAACTGCGGCCATCCCGCCGCCGACGTGCTGCCGGCCTTGCAGCAATTGGGCGCACTCGTCCACGCCTTGCTGAGAACCCCTGCATGAAAACCCTGGTTGCCCTCGCCTTCCTCGGCGTCATTGTCTACAACCTTGCTGCCGGCCTGTTTTTCATGATGACCGACAAAGGTGGCAGCGGCCGCATGGTCAAGGCGCTGACCCGGCGCATCGCCCTGTCGGTTGCGCTGATCCTGCTGGTGCTGGTCGGCATCGCCACCGGCTTCGTGCAACCGCATGGCGTGACGGGCTAGCAGCAGCGTGTTGCGGCGCAATTCGCTGCGCTCATCGGCGCCTGCCGCGGCGGCGCCATGCGGGCGAAAAACCGGCGCAACATTGCCGCGTCATGCTTGGCTTTTTTAACGGAAGCCAATGCCATGAAACGTCTGCTCCTGGCCGCACTGATCGGCTGCTGCGGCGTCGCCAGCGCCGAAACCGTCCTGCTCGGCAAGAATCTGATCGGCAAGGGCGCCAGCGCCGTGCAGGCGCGCGATGCCGCCGGCGAGCCGACCCAGCTCGACAGCATTCCCGGCGACGAATCTTCGCCAGCGATGGAAATCTGGACCTACCGCCTCGACGACAAGACCATCACGCTGTGGCTGGTCGGCGACAAGGTGGTCAAGGCGCTGGAAGAACGCAAACCCGCCACAGCCGCCAGCGCCACCGCACCGGTCGCCGCCCAGCTGCGCAATCCAGGCTGATCGCGGTTCGGCGCACCCACATCGCCGGCGCAAGAAAAATCGCGCTGCGGCCACGCCGTTGCGGCGGCTGAGGCGACACCACCGTCGCCTCAGCCGCGCAAGGCCAGCACGATCTCGATCACGATCAGCAGCACGATGGCGATTTCCAGCAGCTCGGCGCGGCGGCTGGATGCCTCTTCGTACAGCGCCGTATAGGTATCGCGCACGATGGCCAGCTTGCGGTCGACCGCGGCCGCGACGTTGGGCACGCGAAACAGCCCCAGTGCCGCGGAATAGACCCGGGCCAGGTAGACGTCTTCTGTCACCTGAAGCGCATTGTCCACTTTTTCTGTCAGCTCGGTGACTTCCGCCACCAGCGTGTGCAGGCGGCGCGCGAGGTGGGCGAAATGGCGCGCGGCAAGCAGGCCGGCCGCATGCCGCGCACGCTCGACTTCGTCGTACATCTGCGGCAGTTCCGCATCGAGCAGTTCGTCGTAGTAGCGCAGTTCCAGCAGCTGCGCATTGGCCACTTCCAGCACGTCGACCACGTCGGAATCGCCGCGCGGCTCGTAGATGAAGGCGCGGTCCCAGGTCAGCACGGCCAGGTCGTCGGCGTAGTAGGAAAAGCGCTGCCGCAGCAGTTCGGCCCGGTACGACTCTGCCAGCGGCCTGTCCTCGCCCGACAGCAGCGGCACCACGTCGATACGCTGCAGCAGTTCCTCGGCGCTCAGGCGCAGGCCGAGATCCTGCACGATGATCAGGCTGTAGTCCTCGCGCAACCGCGTGCTGGACGGACGCTCCAGCGCCGGCCCTATCGCCTCGACGATCTGCTGGCACAGCTGCGCCCACACCGCTGCCTCCGAGGCCGAACCGATGGCTGCATCCACGCGCCGCTGTAGGTCGACCAGCTGTTCCCAGGAACGCTCGCCGACCGGTACGCGAATCGCCATCGCCAGTGCGCCGAAATGGTAGACGTTGGCCGTCACGCCGCATTCGATGGTCTCGCCGTCGAAACTCAGCAGCGTCGGTGGCAGCGGCAGTACCACCGGCGGATCGCCGAAGGTCATCGCCTTGGCCGGTATCGTGCTCAGGCGTGCGCGGCTCGTCGCCGCCTGCGCCGCGAACAGGGCTTCGACGCGGACCAGGTCGATGGCATAGGCAATATCGACGATGCGCTGCACGATGAGGAAACCGGCGCGCACCGTGATCGCTTCCGTCTGTGCCGTTGAGGCGTTCATGTGTCAATCCTTTGCTTGTCGGCCCGGGGCCAGGCCATCCGTCGCGATCCTGGCCCGCGAACGCACGGCATCCGGCCATCGTTCGGCGAACGTTGCCGGCGCCACGTTAAGCGCGCCGCTGTGACAAAACCAGCATCAGCCGCGCCGTTCCTGCCGCGGCACACGGCGTTCGCCACTACGTCCGCCAGTACCGCCGTGCCTTGCGGCAGCGCTATTCGCCGGCTGGCGGCCGTATCGTCAGCGCCTGGTCCTGCCTGCCGGCATAGGTCACCAGCAGCTTGAGCGTGCCCTCGCCCACGTTGCGGCCGTTGTGCCAGGTGTCGACCACCTCATACAGCACCTGGCCGGCCGTGACGCGCCGGCTGCGGCCGTCCTTCAGCCGTACTTCCAGCGCGCCTTCCAGCACCAAGGCAAACGACGGCACCGGATGCTTGTGCCAGCCGGTCTCGCCGCCGGGCGCGATCTCGATGGTCAGCGTGGAGACTTCGGCAGGGCCGGCGGGATAGACCAGCGGCGTGCCGTCCCAGCTCGTCGTCGATTTCAGCAGCGGCGTTACCTTGACGCTGCTGGTGTTATCCAGCGCAACAGCGCCGGTACTCGTGGCAAGCAACAACAGTGCGCAGACAGGACGCAGCAAGGCCGTACTCCTAGTGCCGGGGGAATTTTCGCTGCCGATAGTCGGTGCAATCCGGCCGCGTCGGCAACCGTCGGCCCGGCCGAAGCCGCGGCGGAACAGACCCGCCTGAGGAAACGGCGGCGGCGGCAGGCCTGCCGCCATGTTCGCTGCTCCGGCACAGCCTCGTTTTCCTTTTCACTGCGAGTCCGCAACGCCCGCCGTCGCCGCGGCGCATTCCGGCGTATCGTCGATGCAGGGCCACACCGCCGGCACGCAATGCCGAGCGGAGATACCGCAGCACCGCCATCAGAGGGATTCCGCATGATGCACGCCCCCGCCCTGCCGCTGCACCGCTGCATCTGCTGGCTTGCCGCACTGGTACTGAATGCCGGCCTCGCCACGCTGGCCAGCGCGCAGAACGCCGCACCGTTCAATCCCGACGTGAATTCCAGCGTCGTCACCCTGGCCATCCAGCCCGACGGCAAGTTCCTTATCGGCGGCGCCTTCACCGAGATCGGCGGCGTCGTGCGCAATCGCCTCGCGCGGCTCACCGCCGACGGCAGGCTGGACCCGAATTTCGTCGCCATCGATATCGACGGCGCGGTGCAGGCCATCGCACTGCAGCTCGACGGCCGCATTCTGATCGGCGGCAATTTCACCCAGGTCGGCGGCAGCACGCGCAACCATCTGGCGCGCCTGCTGGCCGACGGCAACGTCGACCCGAGCTACGTGCCCGACGTCAACGGCGTGGTCTACAGCATCGTCGTACGGCCCAACGGACGCGTGCTGATCGGCGGCGATTTCAGCACGGTGAACGGCTTTCCCCGCGCGAATATCGCCCAGATGATCGAAGCCTCGCTGTCCTCCGCCTTCAATCCCGGCACCAATGGCCTGGTCGAAAACATCGCGCTGCAGGCCGATGGCCGGGTGATCTTCAGCGGAACCTTCACCCAGGCCGGCGGACAGCCGCGCAACGGGCTGGCGCGGGTCAGCAGCGGCGGCAGCATCGACAGCGGCTACGTACCGAATCCCGATATCTGCAGCTGCGCGCTGGCCCTGCAGAAGGACGGCAAGCTGCTGGTCGGCGGCAACTTCACCAGCATCGGCGGACAGGCCCGCAATCGCATGGCGCGCCTGAACACCGACGGCACGGTCGACCTGGGCTACGACCCGAACTTCAGCGGCGGCGTGCTCGGCATCGCCTTGCAGGACGACGGCAAGGCCCTGGTCGGCGGCATCTTCGCAACCGCCGGCGGACAGACGCATACGCGTATCGCACGGGTCAATGTCGACGGCAGTATCGATGCAGGCTTCAATGCCAGCGCAACCAGCAGCGTCATCGTGCTGGCACAGCAGGCCAGCGGCCTGATCGTGATCGGCGGCACCTTCTCCAATGTCGGCGGCCAGACGCGCCGCCGCCTGGCGCAACTGCATGCGGACGGCGCGGTAGAAACCGCCTTCGACCAGGTACCCAGCCCGACCCCGGCAGCGCCGGTCGCGATCGCCCCGCAGGGCGACGGCCGCGTGCTGCTGGGCGGCTCCTTCACCCAGCTGGGCGGACAGTCGATAGGCCGCCTGGCGCGCCTGAACGCCGACGGCAGCCGCGATGCGACGTTTGCGCCGGGTCCCAACAACGGCGTCACTGCCATCGTGCTGCAGCCCGATCTGTCCATGCTGGTCGGCGGCTTTTTCACGCAGATGGGCGTCAACGCGCGGACCCGGCTGGCGCGGCTGAACGAAAACGGCATTGTCGACAGCAGCTTCAGTCCGTCCATCGACGACAGCGTTTTCGCCATTGCGCTGCAGCCCGATGGCCGTGTCGTGATCGGCGGCGATTTCAGCCTCGCCGCCGGCGCCAGCCGCAACCGCATCGCGCGGCTCAACGCCAATGGCACCATCGACGCGAGCTTCGATCCGAACGCCGACGGGACCGTGCGCGACGTGCTGCTACAGCCCGACGGCAAAATGCTCGTCACCGGGGCTTTCACGACCATCGCTGGCGCACTGCGCGCCGAAATTGCGCGGCTGCTGCCGGACGGCAGCATCGACACCACGTTCAACCCCGGCGCCAACGCCCCCATCACAGGCATCGCCTTGCAGGCCGACGGACGCGTCGTCGTCGCCGGCACCTTCAGCGTCATCGGTGGTTTCAACCGTGCCGGCCTGGCCCGCTTGAATGCCAATGGCACCGTCGATACGGCCTACAACCCACAGCTCAACAGCAGCATCCGTGCGCTGGCCCTGCAAGCCGACGGCAAGCTGCTGGTCGGCGGTGACAACACGGCCTTCCTGAACCGGCTCAACGTCGACGGCAGCCTCGATACGAGCTGGGTAACACCGAGTGCGGCAAACACCAGCCCGCGCTTCGTCAGCAACATCAGCATCGCGCCCGATGGAAAGGTATACGCAAGCGGGCAATTCCTCGACCTGGGCGGCGTCGGCGACAACGACTATTTCGCCCGGCTCAACCAACCCCAGGCCGCATTGCAGAGTATCGACGTGATTTCCTACAGCAGCGGCGCAGCCTTCGTCTACTGGCGCCGGGCCGGCGCCACACCAGAGCTGACGCGCGCACCGGAACTGGCGTATTCGCCGACCGGCGTCGCCTATGCACCACTCGGAAACTTCACCCGCAGCGGCAAGGACTGGGTCTATCGCAACTATTTCCCGCCGCTGGCGCAGACCTTCTATCTGCGGGTGCGCGGAGCCACCGCCAGTGCCGGCAATGACAGCTACAGTGGCATCGAGCAGCGCGTGAAGCAGTTCCATCTGCCGCTGGCGGAGGGGATTTTCCTGGACGGGTTCGACTGATGGCCGGTAACGGATGAATCGCTGGCGAGATCGCCAAGTACGGGTCGTGCAGGACGCGGCAGCGGAGCAAGGCCATCAGCCCTTGCCGTTGGCCGAGCAAGCATCGGGTACTGCGCAATCAGAACAAGCGCGCTGCTGTCGATCGTGTACACGCCAGATCTCTGAAAAGACTACCGACGCACAAAAAAAAGCCCGGGCTCTCGCCCGGGCTTTGCGTTTCGACCGCGTACAGCGCTAGTTCGCCACTTTGATCGATACCGTCATCGTCAGCGGCGGCGACAGGTTGTTCGCTTCGGTGAACGTCACCTTGCCGAACCACCAGGTTGCCGTCGACACCGGCGCAGCAGGACCTGGCTGCGCAGTGATCGTCAGTGTCTGCGTCGGCGAGACGCCCGGCGTTCCCACCGACTGGAAGCCATTCGCAAAGATGGTTTCGTTGGTCAGCGAGAAGGTCGACGGCGACACCGACAAGGCGATGTCGGGCGACGGGTTCGACACCGTCGCGGTCCAGTTGCCGGCCGGCAGCACGCCGCGGACGATACGCGTCCAGTTGCAGCCCGATGCCTTCGAGCAGACCGTATTGCGCATGCTTGCGAAGTTCATCGCGCGCTGGTCGGTGACGCTGGGCCGCGTCGTGTTCGACGCAAAGTAGTTAGCGACGTCCATAACGAAGCCGGCGCGTGCGGCCTTGGTCAGGTCGACACGGCCGCTGCCCACATCGTCCGGCACCCACGCGGTGGTGCCGTTCTCGCGGAAGCCCGAAACAGCCGTCAACATCAATGCCGACTTGATCTCGGCCGGCGTCCAGCTCGGGTGCACCGACTTCATCAGCATGCCGACGCCTGCCAGGTGCGGGCTCGACATCGACGTGCCACTCATCAGGCCGTAGTTGTTGTTGCCCGGATCCTTGGCAGCGAGGATGTCCACGCCCGGCCCGGTGATGTCCGGCTTGGTCA
Organism: Tahibacter aquaticus; assembly: GCF_004363655.1. Classification (GTDB taxonomy): domain Bacteria; phylum Pseudomonadota; class Gammaproteobacteria; order Xanthomonadales; family Rhodanobacteraceae; genus Tahibacter; species Tahibacter aquaticus. The sequence continues at coordinate 187,651 of NZ_SNZH01000006.1, read as the reverse complement.
GGTCGGTGACGCCGGCCGTCGGGCCGCGCAGGCTGAAGCTGCCGAGCACATCGCCCTGGCGCAGTCCGTAGGCCACCGGATCGATCCTGCCCGGCACGGCAGCCGGCGCGCTGGACGCGATGAAGTTCTTCAGCGCGAGACCGAACGGACCTTCGATGAACCACGCCTTCGCATTCGGCGACGTGACCGTGGCCATGTCCATCGACACGGTGCCAAAGTTGATGATGTTGTTGTAGATCACCACGCCGACCGCGCCGGCACCGATCGCGTTGTCGATCTTGATGGCGAAGCTGCAGTCGCCACGCTGGATCAGGGCGATCTTGCCGGTGAACGTGCCAGCCGGGAAACCGCCGCCCGGCGTGCCGCTGTCGGGTACGTTCGGGTTCGCCGCAACCGGGTCGGTACAGCCTTCGATGTTGGCCGGATACGTCGCGATGTCGGCAACGATCTGCGCCGTGAGCGGAGCCGTCGTCGAACCGGGTACGAGGTAGATGCCCTGCGTGTTGGCCGGCGGCGTGCCGGGGCCGGTCGCGCTGATGCCGGCAGTCATCACTTCGTCCTGGCTCGACGCCGCGACGGTCATGATCCACGGTCCCTGGTGCGCCACGCGGCCGCCCGGTGTAGTGAGCGTGGCGCTGGTGTTGCCAGCCGACGCCGCGACAACGATGCCCGACTGCACGGCGGCCAGAAACTCCTTGTCGGAGCCCGTCGCCCACGGGTTGGTGCCGCTGGTGCCGCCTGCCGTCGGGCCGATCGAGTAGTTCACTGCGGTCACGTCGCCGGCCGCCATGAAATTGTTGATCGCCGCGAGCGTCGCGTTGCCGCCGCAGGCGGTGGAATCGCACATCTTGTACGCGCGGATCGCCGCACACGGCGCGACGCCCGAGATCGAGCTGTACGGCGCAACCACCGGCAGCGTCGGATCGATCGCCGTCGTCACGACGTTGCCCGCCGCCGTGCTTGCGGTGTGTACGCCATGGCCGTCTTCGATGTCTTCCGGATTCGGGCCGTTGCAGGCGCCGGTCGGGGTCGACGCGGTGGTGCAGTCGAGCTTGCTCTTGAGCTTCGGCGTGGCGATCGAGAAGCCGCAGCTCGCGTCGTTGGCGAACGACGGATGCGTCGAGTTGGTACCGCCATCGAGCGACGCCAGCGTCTGGCCCTGTCCGCGCGTACCGAGGCCATTCGGCACGGCCGAGCCATTCCAGATCGACGGCGCACCGATGAAAGCTGGGCCTCGGAACGTGTCGCGCTTGAGCATCGGGGTTTCGTAGATCGTCTTGATGCCCGCGACCTTTGCAACTGCTTCGGCTTCCGCCTCGGTCAGGTCAGCCGATATGCCGCTCAGGGTAATATTATAGTAATGCGTAATGTTCAGATTGCTGCGGCCGATCGCGCTGCGGATCTGCGCCAGATGCGTCTGCTGCTGCATCTGCACCTGAAGCAGGTAGTCGCGTGATTCCCGCGCGTTGACGTCGATGCGGCCGGCATCGGTCGCGCTGGCGGCGGCTTCGCCGACCGGCACCTTGCGCTGCCGCATGCCTACGTCGGAATAGAACAGGCCGTCCTCGTCGAATTCGATGATGTACGACTTCGTCGCGGCAGACGTCGCCCCCTGCGGCGACTGCGCCATCACCGGCAGGATCGTCACGCTACAGATGCTTGCGCCAATGACGGCAGCCAACACGTTCATTCGAAAATTGCGCATTACGAATCCCCAAAAAAGTAGCGGCGATGAGCGAGGCCGCGTAACGATCCTGTGGCGGACATCGCATTGCAGTTGCGTGAACGGATCTGTTCGACGCGGAGTTATAGCAACATCGGCATCGGTACGTAAGGCATGCCCAAAGAAACCGCCTAAACAATTGTCAGCGGTCGGTTACTTCACTCAGCCCATCGATCCACACGACCATGGACGCAGACCGCTGGACCTAGTCGCTTCCCCGCCTTGCGACGTATCCAGCCCAGCGCATTGCCGAGCTGCTGCCACAACTGCCGCACACTACCGGCTTGCGCCAGTCGAACACGCTGCCGCGTGCCGGCGTGATCGGTTCGGTCGAACCGGGTCGCTTCTTCGACTGGACCGATCGCCAGCTCGACCGGCTGCGGCCCCATCCGAACCTGGCCGCCGACCGCTCGCACGATCCACCGCCGGGCCCGGAGCGCTGACGATGCCGCACCGATCACTTCCGGCACGCGCGTTGCGCGGCCGGTACCGCCAACCCCCTCGCTGCCACAGGAGCGCACCGCATGAACAACGGGCAAGACATGTTCGAGCCCCGGCGACCGGAATCGCCCGCGGCGATCACCCCACAAGGAATTGCCGACGACCCAATCGATGAGGCCGCGCCTGCACCCGACCCGCGCAATTGTCAGCCCTGGATTATCCAGCGCGGGCGCTGGCGCCCAGCGCTGCTGCTCGATTTCCGGCAGTTCGAGCCGCGCGGCGGCATGCTGACCGGCTGCCAGATGCCCTATCACCACCTCGCCGGGATCGACGATCTCGGCGACGGCATGGTGTCACTGGATTACGGCGTACTGCAGTTCGTCATCCGGCATTGAATCGAACAACCTGGGTTGCCGCTGACATTCGGTAGACCAGAAACACGCCCCCATGACGACAAGCGCCATGGCACGACATCCGTGTTTGCAGCGCTGGATGTGGCAACCGGCAAAGTCATCGGGCGAGTCAAGCGCCGCCACAGAAGCGCAGAGTTTCTTCTATTTCCCAAAGGCGGTAGATGCGGACGTTCCGGCAACCCTGGATGTCCATCTCAGCATGGACAACTAAGGTACACACAAGACCGAGGCGGTGCGTGCCTGGTCTGCCGCTTGTCCCCGTTACCCCGTGCATTTCACACCGACTTCAGCGTCATGGCTCAATGGGGTCGAGCGGTGCTTTGCTGAAATTACGCAGAAGTGGATTAAGCGCGGTTCTCACACCCGTGTCGCGGAGCTGGAGCGACCCATTCTTCACAACATCGAACGTAACAACGCCGATCCCAAGCCCTTCCCATGGCACAAGTCTGCCGATGCGATTCTGCACGCGGTTGGGCGGGCAGCGAAGGTTGTTATTTCAAGGCGGAATTTTGAGACAGGACATCAACGTGCACGCCGGAATATTCGCCCGAGGGAACATTGCCGCAGCCGAAATGGCGTCGTGTTTGGCGGGCGCGCCGCCTCAGCGAGGGATGGTTCAGCAAGGCTTGTCCGGTTGTAGCGCGGTTTGCCGTAGGTGGCGTGGCTCGCTGGCCGAGAGGACGCGCCCGCGTCCCCAAGCCCAGCAGTCAACCCAACAACCCATCCAGGAAGATCCCCATGCGTCTCGCCCTTGCGTCCCTCCTTCTCGTCGTGGCGTGCACTGCCCAGGCCGGCGAAAACATGCTGCTGGTTCTCGACGCCTCAGGGTCGATGCTCGGCAAGATCGAGGGGCGTACCAAGGTGGATATCGCGCGGGCCACGGTCGCCAGCGTGGTCCGCGGCTGGAATCCCGGCAACCAGCTGGGTCTGGTCGCCTACGGGCACCGGCGCAAAGGCGATTGCGCGGACATCGAGACACTTATCCCGGTCGGGCCGCTGGATCCGGACGCCTACCTGAAAACCGTCAACGGTCTCGGGGCGTTGGGCATGACGCCACTGTCGGCTGCCGTCCGGCAAGCGGCGCAGGCGCTCGACTGGTCCGAACACAAAGCCACGGTCATCCTGGTTTCCGACGGCGAGGAAACCTGCAACCTCGACCCCTGCGCGATCGGAGCCGAACTGGAGAAATCGGGTGTGGATTTCACCGCGCATGTCATCGGGTTTGACGTAGGCAACGCAGCCCACCAGGCACAGCTGCGCTGCCTGGCCCAGGCGACGGGTGGGCGTTACTTCAACGCGCGCGATGGGCGAGAGCTCTCTGCCGCGCTGCAGGGGGCGATCGCCGCCAGCACCGAGCCGCCACTGCCGCCCGCACAGGCAACCCTAGTCTTCGAGCAGCCGGTCACCATCGCGCAACCGCTGACGGTGCGTTGGACAGGTCCCGGTGACAATGGCGATTTTGTTGCTTTGGCACGGACGGAACAAAAGGACGGCGATTACCTGACGTACTCACGGATGATTGAAAGCGGAACGACGAAGGGCAACGTCACGCTGCTGGTGCCGGCAACGGCGGGCACCTACGAAGTGCGCTACGTGAACCCACGTCGAGATGCAGTGCTCGCTCGCACACCCGTTGCGGTCCAGGACGCACAAGCCTCGCTCGACGCGCCCGAGTCTGTGATGGCCGGCTCGCGTCTGAAAGTGGTTGCGCGAGGCCCCCACGGCGGCCAGCACTGGGTAGGTTTTGCGCCAATCGGAAGCCCCGTTGGGAGCCACCTCGACTATGCCCGATTGTCCGGGCCGGTCAGCGAGGTGGAGCTGATTCCGCCGGCGGAGCCTGGCACCTTACGAACTGCGCTACGTGCTGAACGAAAACGAGCGCGTGATCGCCTCCCGGCAGATTGCAGTGGTGCCCAGCGAGGTCGAGGTCAGCGGTCCGGCGAGCGTCATGGCGGGCGACGTCTACCCGTTCGCGGCGAGGGGGCCGGTCGACGCCCGCCATTGGATCGGGTTTGCCGCGGCGGGCAGTGGACCGGGTGACTACCGCGATTACACGCGGCCGGAGGCCTCACCGGCATCCGGCGTCTTGTCGGCCCCTGTCGAGCCGGGAAGCTACGAACTGCGTTACGTGCTCAACGAAGGCGAGCGCGTGGCGGCTTCGCAGCGAGTTACCGTTACGCCGGCGAAAGCCACCCTTGCTGCGGCTGGAGCGCCGCTCGTCGGACAGCCGCTACGCGTGGCGTTCACCGGGCCGCGCGGAGCTGGGATTTGGATCGGTTTCGTGCGGACCGGAACGCTCGACTACGTCAGCTATGCGTCGGTGCGGGCAGACGGGGAAGCAGTGGTCGAGGTAACCGCACCGGCCGAGCCGGGCGGTTACGAACTGGTCTTCGTCGTCGGTCAAGCATCGGTCGTGCGTCAGGCGGTTTCGGTTTCGGCGGCGACCCAAGGCGATGGAGGTTCGAAACCTTGACCGATTCAGCAAACAAGCGACTCGCTGCCGTCGCGCGAGGAGTATATGGTGCGTCGGCGCTGGATCCAGCCATGGGCCGTTCCTCCGATCCAATACAGCCAGCGCCCACGACTCAGATCGCGGGGAGGCCTTGCCAGGAGACTGCGCGTGCTCGGTGCAACACGAGGCGGCAACAGTCTCGCAAGGTGCAGCCAACCCAGCCCAACGGCGGGTGACTGCGCGAAGCAACAGACGGATATGGAGAACCCTCACACCGTTGCGGACAGCGCGAAGCACAACGCTGCATCGCCAACTATTGCAGCCCAGGGCGTGATCCTTAAGTTTTCGGCATTGATACAGAATCCACTTGGTGCCTATTCCACTATAGTTTTCCCGCACTGCTATCTGCTTTTAGGCGTGCAGAATCGCCAAAAACTTGGCTATTCGTGCCCAGCGCCCGATCGATCACGATAGGCCTGAAAGCGGACTCTTGGGTCGAAACCCCGAAAAGGGCGCATTAGCGCTCGGCTTGCGCCCGTCCGCTTACATGCGAACGGTGTGATCGAACGGACACGCCTCCATCGGGCGCTAGCGGCTTGACATCCAATATCATGCCATCCAACATACTTTGCATTGCAAGGTATTATGGATGACACAGAGCCATGGCCCCAGACGAACAGGAAAAATGGCAAATCCAGTTGCGTAAGGGCGCGCTCGAGCTGGTGATCCTGGCCAGTCTGCGGGGAGGGGCGGTCTACGGGCTGGCCCTGCTGCGCCACCTTCAGCGATTTCCCACCACAGCCATCACGGAAGGAACGCTGTATCCCCTGCTGGACCGTCTCAAGCGTGACGGGCTGCTGGACGCTAACTGGATGCAGGAAGGCGAGGAGCGTCCGCGCAAATACTACGAGCTCACCGCCAAGGGCAAGCAGAAACTCTCCACGCTCATGCGGGCGTGGCGGCAGTCGGTCACCGACATCGAATCCCTGCTGGCCACCAAGGCCAGCGCAGAACACATCAACAGGGGAGACTGACATGACTTCGCATCACCCGATTCGCCGCTATGTGGACGCACTCGCCCTGCACCTACGAAAGCTGGACAAGGCCGACGCCGCGGAAGTCATTCGAGAGATCGAAAGCCACATTCACGAGGTCATCGAGCAGACCGAGGCACGCGGCGAGGTCCCCGACGTGGATGCGCTGCTGCAAGGCTTCGGCTTGCCGGAGATGCTGGCCGCACAATACGTGGCCCACATCCGCACCGGCGCGCCTCCGCCGGCGGGCTTCCGCGTCGTCCAGCGCGTCACGCAGACGGTGACGCGTGGCCTGTACTACTCCATGGGCGCATTCGGGTATTCCGTCGCCATCGCCTTGCTGCTGCTGGCAGTGGCGAAGCTGTGGCAGCCCTCGCTGGTCGGGGCCTGGTCGATCAACGGTGGCCATTCCGTTGCCATCACCTGGTCCGGATCGCCTTACCAGGATGCGAAGGAAATACTGGGCTACTGGCTGGTGCCAATCGCCCTGCTGGTTTCCACATGGTGTGCCGTGCTGACACACCGGGTCATGCGGATTTTGCAGGTGCTGCGACGCGGGCTGACCTGACCGGAGCACGTTCCCGAGGGCGGCCAATCACCGCTCGCTTCCAACCCTTGCGAACGGTGCGTGGCGGCCTGCGCGGCTGCCCGGCTTCGCTCGCGCCAGAAATGAGAACAGCAAGCATGAAAACCGTGGCGACTTTCGTCGGGCATTTCCTCGTCGTAACGCTGGTATTGGCCGTGATCGCCACCGGCTTCGGCCTGTGGCATGGCGCCGATTTCCACTACGGCCATATCGAAACCGCCTACAAAGCCGGCGACGAAGGTCCGCATGTGTTCCGGCAGGGTGATCACTGGGTATCGCAAACCCTGCGCGGCGACGGCAAGAAGGGCTTCCAGGTGGAAGAAAAACGGCATGCACTGGCCGAGCCTTTCGCGGTGGACGTGGTTTTCCCGGTCGACCAAAGCCGCTTCGCCGTGCAGGCCACGCCGCAGTTCGTCACGCCACCCATCCACTACCGCGGCGACCGGCCTATCCTCGCGATCTCCGACATCGAAGGCAATTTCAGAACCTTCCGTGACTTCCTCATCAATTCCCGGGTAATCGACACGAACTTGAACTGGACCTTCGGCAACGGCCATCTGGTGCTGCTCGGCGACTTCGTTGATCGCGGCGCCTCGGTGACACAGGTCCTGTGGCTGATCTACAAGCTCGAACACGAAGCAGCGCAGGCCGACGGACGCGTGCACTACATTCTGGGCAATCACGAGATCAAGAATCTGCAGGGCAATTACCTGTCCAGCCATAAGAAGTACTTCAACGTCGCCGCGATTCTCGGCCGGCAGCCGTTCGATCTGCTCGGCGATGATGCTTTCCTGGGCAACTGGCTCGCCAGCAAGAACACGATCGAGGTTATCAACGGCATCTTGTTCGTGCATGGCGGCCTGCATCCGGCACTGACCGACAAACCCTGGTCGCTGGAAGACATCAATCGCCTCGTCCGCGACAACTACCGCCGCGCCTGGTATCCGAAGCAACAGGCCAGCAGCGAGGACTTCCTGGTCAATCCCGAGACCGGACCGTCGTGGTATCGCGGCTACTTCAAGGACGACCTGACGCCGGCGCAGGTGGAGAAAACCTTGGCGCGGTTCGGTGCGACGGCAGTCGTCGTCGGTCACACGCTGCACTGGCGCGTAAAGACGCTGTTTGACGGCAAAGTGTTCGCCATCGACGTCAAACACCCTGTCGACCATCGCCACACGCTGCCGCTGCGGCGTTCGGAAGGACTGTGGCTGGAGGGAGGAAAGGCCTGGCGAGTGCTGGATGACGGCCGCCGCCTGACACTGTGAGCCATGCCGTCATGCCGATACGCTGAAAACGACCATCGGCGACGACAAGAAATCTCGACCATCAGCCCGCGATGCCACGAATACCGTCGCCGCTGGACCACACTGCGGAGTCAGCCTGACCTCGCTCCTGCTGCCGCTGGAGAGTCCGTTCCCGAGGATACGATCTTACTCAGTGCGAGTCGGCGGAACCCCCGGAATCAGATAGCGGTCACACCGGCGGAGACCATCAGACTGCTTTCCGACAAGGCCTCCTCGGTGATCGAGTTCAAACTGGCGGGAGGTCCGTGATCGGATGGCAGGCAACGCAACACTGTCGCTACAGCACGCAGTGGGTGGGCAGCACCGCATGGAGGCGCATCTCCTCGGTTGCCAGTTCGCACCGCATCGACACGATACTTACGCGGTGGCATTGACCCTCCAGGGGGTGCAGAGCTTTGACTACCGAGGCAGCGAGCGCCATTCACAGCCCGGTGGCGTGGTAGTGATCCACCCGGACGAGCGACATGATGGCCGCCCGGGTACATGCGACGGCTTTCGCTATCGAGGGATCCACATTGAACCCGGACGCATCCAGCGGATGCTCGGCGGCCGCGAGCTTCCCTTCATTGCCGGGGGCACTTCGACCGATCCACACTTGATTCGGGCGGTGCGAGTATTGCTAGCGGACTATCAGCGGCCATTGGGCGAGCTGGAGTTCGATGACGCGCTCTACGACTTGTCCACTGCACTGAACGCGCTCTCGACGCAACGGCGACAACTCAAGCCATTGGACTATTGCTCGGCTGAGCTGGCGCGCGAATTCCTGGTCGCGCATTGGGACAAGGACGTTACCCTGGCTTGTCTGGAGCAAGTGAGTGGTCGCGACCGCTGGAAGCTGTCGCGCGATTTCCGGGCCTTGTTCGGCACCAGTCCGTATCGCTACCTGCTCATGCGCAGGCTCGAGCAAGCGCGCAATATGCTGGCATCCAACCAGGCGCCGGCCGATATCGCCGTGGCGTGTCGATTTGCGGACCAGAGTCATTTCATCCGTCATTTCCGCAATGCGTTCGGGATGACACCCGGGAAATGGGCAGGTCCGGCCTGAGCAGCGGTCACGCACGATCGTTCTATCCGTGGGCTACAGGCCGGAACTAGAGTTTCGTCTCCCATCAGGAACGATCGATTGTGACCCCCAGCATGCCAGCCCAGCAGTTCTTGTTCGCCACGCAGGCCGAGCGTCATCCGGTACTCGTCTTTGTCGCGCTTACCTTTGCCATCACCTGGACGGTGTGGTTTTGCGTGCCATGGGTGGCCGGAACGGACTGGGCGCTCGGCAAGATCGTCACCGGCTGGGCATTCGGGCCTGCACTGGCCGCGATCATCATGGATCGTTGGCGTGGCACGGGCGCTGCCATCGGCGGGCGGGTTTGGTGGATGCGTTTCGCTGCGGTGTTTGCAGTCGTCATGGTGATCGACGTGTCGATCCTTTTCACGGGGGACGGCGTGAGTGCCGACACGTTCGCAGTCGCCCAGTCCCCGGGGCTGTCGACGGTGGGCATCGTCAGTGCGCTGATTGCAGCGACAATGGCCGGGTTCATCGTAGCCACGGTTGCCGGCAGCCGATCATCGCAACTGTCTTCATTGCTGGAGTGGCGTGTGCCGTTGCGCTGGTGGTTGGCTGCGCTGCTGCTACCACCGGGCTGGATGTTGCTGGGCCTGGCGATCGCGTCGGCGACGGATTCGCCGATCGAATCGATCACCGGCGGACTGCCGCTGCCGGTGTGGATTTTGTTCGTGCTGCGGTCGATCCTCTTCACGCTGCTCGTTGTGGCGGTCGGCGAGGAAGCGGGTTGGCGCGGCTGGATGCTGCCCGAGCTGCAGAAACGCATGAGCCCGGCGCTGAGCACGGTGCTGCTCGGGATCGTGTGGGGGCTCTGGCACTATCCGCTGTTCGTCAATGGCCAGTTCCCCGGCCCCCAGCATTTAGTGTTCGCCAAGGTCGGGGTCTGCGTGTTTCTCGGCATCCTGTTCACATGGCTCTATAACCGCAGCGGTGGAAATCTACTGCTGGCCGTGGTGCTGCATACCGTATTGAACAATGTGGTCCGCGTGATCCCGATTTCCGAGCAGGCAGGGATCGGAATGTTTGCGCTGTTGGTCGTGCTGGTGATCGTCGATCGGATGTGGCGTCGACGTACGCAGACCAACCCGGGGTAGATCAGGATAGGTTTCGGCAAACTTCTAGCGCGGTGTGGCAGCGCGGCACCAGCCCGTACGGCGAGCTATACATGAACCACTCGCGAATATTACAGGTCGGGCGCGTGCCGCAGGCGATGTCGTGGGCGCTGAAGGCGCCCCAGATACGGCAGGCGTTCGGTGTGCCGTTGGCGAGATTGCCGTCGTTGTCGTCGGCGGCGAAGAACATCGTGTACCAGTTGGTCGAGCCGCTGCCATCGACGACCGCCGCCGTGTTGCACTGGCTGCCGGAGACGAGGCGATAGGCGCTATTGGACAGTGTCAGGCTCTTGTACCAGAGCTTGTCCATCTGGGTCCAACCGGCGGCGGCGCCCTAGCGGGTCACGGGCGACTGCGCAAGATCCTAGTTCACCTCGCTCGCGATGTAGTTTTCGCAGTGTCCTTCATAGCCCATCGGGCTGCGATACGGCTGGCTCGCCGTCTTGTGCAGGTACGGGTATGTCTTGCCGTCATGACCGACGTGCTGGTCGCAGTTGATACCGGTGTTGCTGGTAATGGTCGAAGCCTTGGCGATCGTTCGCGTGCCTTGAAGCGAGAAGTCTTTCACGTCGCGATCGACACGAACACCTTCCCGACGATCTCGCTGCAGTTGGCCGCGGTCGGCGTGTGGAAAACCAGCTCGGTGATCACCGACGAGATGAACATCTCGGTGCCGAACCGCATACGCGTCGACCACATCATTGTCGACAAGGTGGTCAATTTCGGCAACGCGTGGGCCGACTGGTGGTATCAGAACCCGCCGGACGCTTCGTTCTCGATTGACATGTCGATAGTGAGCTGAAGACCTGCGACGCGTGCCGCGCCACATTCCGGCGCGGCGCGGCAACATCTCGCGGCAACCAGCTTTACCGCGCCGCACGCGGATGTCAGTGTGCTGAGTCCTACTGTGCCAAGAGATGCTCATGCCACGACGCCTGCTCATCGCCCTGCTGTTCACGACCCTTCCCGCGCTCGCGGCCGAGCCCGTGCGACTGGAACGCGACACGTCAGGCGCCACTGCCGCCGGCACGACCTTCGTCGCGCCGGCCGGCTGGTCGCAGCATCGGCGCGGCGATGCGGTCGTACTCAAAGCACCCGAAGCCGGCTCGTGGATCGCGCTGATCGACGTCGACGCGAAAGACGCATCAGACGCGGCGGCGAAAGCGTGGAGCGCGGTCGATCCCGCCATGCAGCGCGAGCGCACGACGGCGACACCGCTCGGCGACAAGGACGGCTGGCGCGAGCAACGCGTATTTGCCTACGCGACCTCGCCCGACGAGCGTCGCAGCGTCAGCGCGCGCGTCATGCGGTACGGCGAACGCTGGTCGGTTCGCCTCGCCGATCTCGCTCACGCGGTCAGCGGCAAGCGCGAGGCGCAGATCGCACTCGTCTTCGACGAACTGCTGCCGAAGGGCCATGTGCGCGAAACCTTCGCCGGCCGGCGCGCGCACGCGCTTGATGCGGCGCGTCTCGAAGCGCTCGACGCCTTCGTCGCACAGGCGCGCACGACGCTCGACGTGCCCGGCGTTTCGGTCGGTGTGGTGCAGAATGGCAAAGTCGTGTTCGCGCGCGGCTTCGGCGTGCGTGAACACGGCAAGCCGCAGAAAGTCGACGCCGACACGCTGTATCTCATCGCGTCGAACACCAAGTCGCTGACGACGCTGATGCTCGGCAAACTCGTCGACGAAGGCGTGCTGACCTGGGATACATCGGTGCGCAAGGTGCTACCGGCGTTCCGGCTGGCCGATGCCGAGACCGCCGACAAGGTACTCGTGCGGCATCTGTTGTGCGCGTGCACGGGCCTGCCGCGGCACGATCTGGAGTGGATACTCGGCCCGGCTGATGCGACGCCGGCGCTGACGCTCGAGATACTCGGCCGCATGACGCCGACGAGCAAGTTTGGAGAAATGTACCAATACTCCAATCCGATCGCGGCAGCCGCGGGCCTGGTCGGCGGCCATTCGGCGTATCCGTCGCTGGAACTCGGCGCGGCGTACGACCGGGTGATGGCGACGCGCGTGTTCAAGCCGTTGCGCATGACGCGCACGACACTCGACTTTGATCGCGCGACGCGCGGCAACTACGCAAGGCCTTATGCGTTCGATGTCGACGGCAATCTCGCGCCGGTCGCGATGGCGCAGAACACGCCGATCCGCAACGTGCGTCCCGCCGGCGGCGCGTGGAGCAATGTGAACGACCTGTTGCGCTACGTGCAGATGGAACTGGCGCAGGGCATGCTGCCGAACGGCCGGCGCTACATTTCCGCGGGCGCACTCGCGGCGCGGCAGGCCGAGCAGGTGCGTACCGGCAAACACTCGTGGTACGGCATGGGCCTCGACGTGGACGCGCGGTGGGGTACGCCGATGGTGTATCACGGCGGCCGTCTGCGCGGCTATCGCACGAACATGGCGTGGTTTCCCGAGCACGGTGTCGGCGTGGTGGTGCTGACCAATGCCGACAACGGCAACGTGCTGATGGACGCGCTGCCGCGGCGCGTCGCCGAACTCATGTTCGACGGCGAGCCGGAAGCGCAAAGCGCGGTAGAGGCGGCGGCGGAAACCGCGAAGAACGCGTTCGCGGCGAGGCGCCGCACGCTGACGCTGCCGGCCGATGCGGCCGTGGTGGCGACGCTCGCGCCACGCTATCGCAACGAGGTACTCGGCACGATTGCGGTGACGACGCTCGACGACGGCCGCCACGCGTTCGACTTCGGCGCATGGCGCGCACCACTCGCGTCGCGGCGCAATCCCGACGGCAGCACGACCGTCGTCGCGGTGGCGGCGGGCTGGTCGCCGGAGCTGCTCGCGGACACGCGTGACGGCAAGCGGACGCTGACGATTCGGGATCAGCAGCATGAGTATGTTTACGTCGAGGTGGATTGAGGCGATCGGCGGCTGTCCTTTCGCCGACATCCCAACGCAAACTGGGATCTAGCTTCTAACGTCATGCTCTCGCTCTTGCTCGTCTTTCCGGCTGACCCCTGCACCTGTACTGGAGAACCCAATGAGATCTCTAATCTTTGTTGTCGCTTTAATCGCAGCGCCTTTCGCCCAATCGGCGGATCTACCTGTGCTCTCCGCTGAAGAGCTGCACGGGAAGGTGATTGAGGTCACGGATCTTCAGAATAAGGTCATGATGCATGAGTCATCGGTGGCTGATGTCGACAAGCTTTTTTCCCTTTACACCGACAACTTCACCTATATCCATGCTGCGTATGGTGGCACGTACACAAAAGATGAGCTCTACGGCAACACAATCAGGCTCTTGGAGCGAGGCATGTATAACAAGACTGAGCCCCGTTACACTTTGGTCACGACAATTTCCGGCTACAACAGCATTGCTGTACAGCGCCAAGAGACTCATAAAGGGGTCACATCGAGGCATCTTGCGGTGTTTGAGTTCCAAGGCGCCAAAGTGTCAAGAATCACCGAATACTGGAAGTAGTTTGGGGATTGGCAGCTAACTATTCGTTCAAGCCGCTACAACGACCAGATCGCCTCGTCGGTCATCCTGCAGAATACGGTGGACATGATGCGGACCCTACTAAAGCTGCACGAGGAAGGGCACGAGGTGTCGGGTCACGACGTGGCGTTCCTGTCGCCGTACCTCACCAGCTCAATCAAGCGGTTCGGCGACTACCGGCTGGACCTCAAACGCGAACCGAACCCTGGATTCGCGACCGACTGTTCCGCGCCGCGGCCAAGGCGGCACGGTCGAACGTTGCTGCCTGCACACAGGAGCAAGCGAACAGAAAAACAAAGGGAGTATCCACGACGCATAAGGAATCCTTAGAACATCTAACAGAATGAACTGATCGTCGAGATCGTGGCTTTTCTCCTTCCCCTTGAAGGGGAGGGCTTGAAGCTCGTGCCCCAAAAACCTTTCTGGCATTTTGATAGGCGCTCTTAGGCCGTTTCTGGAGGCTTTAGCGCTGACGCGAAGAGCGAGGTTTGATGGGGGCGGACCGTGCGCGTGCCCGATCAAGGCCAGCACATGACGCGCTTTCCCCCGGCGTTGCATTGCGGGAACAGCGGGCGATCAGCGCAGTAACAGCGGCTCCATGCCGTCGGCGAAGAGCGAGGCTTCACGCTGCAGTTCATGCGCACCGATGTCGCAGACGGCGACCCCGTCAGCGTCGCCGTCGGCCGGACGTGTCTCGTCGCGCGCATCGCCGGCCGTGCAGACGAACACCGTGCCCATGGCAGGATCGTCGGGATTGCCGCTATCGATCACCGGACTTCCGGCGAACAGATCGACGACGGGGATGTTGTGCAACGCGCTGCCGGTGGCGCGCAGGCCGCGGATGCGCAGGTCGCCGCCGTTGATGTAGCTGAAGGCGTCGAGGTAGCTGCAACTCGTGTCGGCAATCAGGTTCGAGCCCGTGCCTTGCAGGCCGTTCGGTAGCGAAGACGAGGAACACGCGGCGCTGCCATCGCCGCTGCCCGCGAACAGGTTGTGCGTGGCGGCGTTGATGGTGGTGTTCGCGCCGGTCAGGTTCAGGTGCGCTCCGAGCCCGCTACGTCCGCTGTTCTTCCAGAAGGTGTTGTTGCGCAGATCCATGCGAACGTTGCTCAGGCTCAGCGACGGACCGCTGAGGTTGCCGGCGAAGGTCGTGTTGCTGATGGTGGTGTTCATCGTGTTGGGCACGGTCAGCAGCGTTGCGTACAACGCGGAGCCCTGACCGCTTTCGTTGCGCAGGAACAGGGACTGCCGGACCGTGGTGTTGGTGCGGTCGCGCACGGAAATGGCGCCACCGAAGCTCAGGTTCGCGGTGACCGTCTGTACGGCGCGGTTGTCGATGAACTGGCTGCGCAACACCGTCAGCGTGCCGGAACCCGTGATCACGGCACCGCCCGAAGCACCGGTGTTACCTGTGCTGATTGCTTCGTTGCGCTCGAAGCGTGAGTTTTCGATCCATAAGCTGCGGCGCACGTCCATGGCACCACCCGCGGTCGAACCCGAGGCACGCGCCAGGTTGTCCGCGAACGTGCTGCGGTAGACGAAGGCCCCGCCTTCAGTCGACACCGCGCCGCCGAGCGCGACCCCGTTGGTCGCAATGCTGAGTGCCCGGCAGCCCTGCAGCGTCACCCGGTCCAGCGTAAGGGTCGATGTATCGCTGGTTACGCGCACGCAGCCGCCGCGATCATTGTTGATGAAGCCGTTGCGCACTGTCAGGTCGCGCAGGGTCAGCGAGCTCGACGCTCCGACCTCGAACGGACGCGCGGTGTCGAGCCCGTCCACGACCAGCCCGGGCGAGGCGCTGCCGTCGATCACCAGCGGCGTGGACGTCAGGGTTGGCAGTGGCGAAGCCAGGCCGATCACGCTGTTCGCCGGCAACGCGAAGAGGATCGTGTGCGGCGCTCCCACCGTGGCTTGCGCCTGCATCATGGCGTCGCGCAACGTGCCCGCGCCGCTGGCCAGTGACGAGGTCACGAGGAAGGTCGCGGCATGCGTGGCCGCGCAAGGCATGAAAGCACCCAGCGCGAGAGCCAGGCCGCGGACCCGTGCAAACCGGCGAACCCGAGAATGGGAGCGGGCTCCGACAACGAAAAAACGCATGGGTAATCTCCAGGGGAATGAGCCGGCCCTTACGAGAAGGCGGCAACGATCCGGACATTCCGATGCGCACTCACCGCCACGCGCGCCCGATTGCGCGCTCGATCACACGACGCGCCAGCGCCACAGCCGTGCTGCGGTTGGCCGCGGGATCGTCGGCGACGTTCACCACCAGCGCGACGGTGCTGCCGTCGACCAGCACGTAGAGGGTTGGATCGCCACCGCCCGTTGCCCACGCGGCGGCGTCCCCGAGGCCCTCAATGCGCTCGGCCGGTTCGCGGCGGGCGAACGCATCGGCGAGTTGATGCGCCATGGCTGTGCTTTGCTCGTCGAGATTCCGGCGTTCGGCCTGGCGCGTGACTTGGTCCTTGAGACGCGCCCGGTGCTGCTGGTCCGGCGGATTGAAGTGAAGTGCCGTGAATGCTTCGACATTGCTGCCGGTGCGGATCGGCCCGAGTGAAACCAGGCTCTTTTTCTTCACCCGTGTTCCCGCGTACTCGAACATCCGCCCAGCGTCCCAGCGGTAGCGCAGGCCGTCCGGCCGCGCCGCGTCGGGTGCTACGTCCGGCGGCATACCGGCCAGTTCGGTGATGTCCGCAGCGGGCAGCAACTGATCCAGCCGGCCGCGCCAGTCCGTCAACGACGCTCGCGCCGCGGGCGGGTTTGTTGATGCCGCTGGCGCGGACGGTGGCGGCAGCACGATCGGCAGCGGGGATCCGGCATGTAGAGGTGGGCCGGGCCTGCTGCAGGCCGTGATGAGGACAGTGAGAAACAGGAGGCTGATCGGTCGGCGCATGGACGTTCCGGGTGCAAGCGCGGGCGGTACCGCGGGACCGCCCCTTACGGCACGTCGAGCCGGATCCGGACACGGTCCAGCCTGGCGACATCGGTCGTACGTACACAGTTGCCTGGTCGTGCGGCATCGCCGATGCTCGGGTGTTGGGCGAAGCTGGGGAGACCGTCGCGTGCACGAAGCTGACCGCTGGGCGCTGGTCGAATCGATGTTCGACGCCGCGTGGGAGCTGCCCGAGCCCGAACGGCGCGCCTGGTTACTGGCGCAACCCTACGCCGCAGACGTGCTTGACGAGGTCCTGAGGCTTCTGGCCGCCGCCGGCCGCAGCGATGGGTTCCTGACCACGCAAGATGCGCCTTCCGCCAGCCGGGAATCCTCATCCACGCCCATGCTGCCCGACGAACGCGCGGGCGCGTGGCGGATCGTGCGGGCCATCGGCCGCGGCGGCATGGGCGACGTCTACGAGGTCGAGCGGGCCGACGGCCATTTCGCGCAGCGTGCCGCCCTCAAGCGCATCGCCCGCGCAGGCTCTGGCGACTGGGCCCGCTTCCAGGTCGAGCGCGCTACGCTGGCACGGCTGGAACATCCGGGCATTGCGCGGCTGATCGACGGCGGCCTGCTGCACGACAGCCATCCGTTCATGGTCATGGAGCTGGTCGATGGCTTGCCGATCGACGCCTGGTGCGACCGGCACGGCCTCGACAGTGCCGCGCGCGTTCGCCTGATCGTGCAGGTCTGCGATGCGCTTACCTACGCTCACGGCAAGCTGGTGGTGCACCGTGACCTCAAGCCGTCCAACGTGCTGGTCGACGAGAACGGTCGCGCGCGCCTGATCGATTTCGGCGTGGTGCACCTGGCGGACGCCGCCGAACCGCCTCACGCTGCCGTACCCCTGTCACTGGCCTACGCCGCGCCCGAGCAGATCGAAGGAGCGCCCGTCTCCACAGCGACGGACGTTTACGGCGTCGCGGCCACGCTCTACCGCCTCATCGCCGGACGGCCGCCGCGCGACCTGACTGGCTTGCCCGGTTCCGTAGCCATCGTGAAGGCCTTGGAGGCGCCACCCGCACCGCTTGCGGCATTGCCCCTCTCCACGCCGTCATACAGCGCCGCACGCGCGCTGCTGGCCGATCTCGATGCGATCCTCTTCAAGGCGCTTGCCCCCGAGGCGGCGGCACGCTACGCGACGGTATCAGCCTTCAGCGACGACCTTCAGCATGCACTGGACCGTGGCGAGGTCGCTGCGCGCCGCCACGAGCCCAGGCACCGCCTGCGCCGCACGCTGTGGCGTCTCAAGTGGCCCCTGGCGGCCACCGCCGCCATCGGCGCAAGCCTGGCCATCGGTCTGGGTCTGAGCCTGCGTTACGCCAATCAAGCGGCGCACGAACGGGACCAGGCCCGGCGCGAACAGGCGCGCCTGGAGGCCGTGCAGCAGTCGGTGTTCCATATGTTTCGAAGCGCCGGCGAACTCAAGGGCGGCTCGGCCACGGCGGCAGACGTGCTCGAAGGCGCGGCCCAACGCATTGAGGACGAGTTTGCGCGCGACCCGGCCCAGGCTGCCCCGATCCTGCATGCGCTGGGCGAACTCTACTTCCTGATCACCGACTACGAGGCCGCGCAGCCGCTGCTGCAGCGGCTAGCTGCAGCCGACCCGGCGGTGATCGATCCGGCGTTGATCGCAGCCGCACGCTACGATCTGGCGCAGGTGCTCTACCGGCGCAGCGATGCCGTGGGTGCGCGACCGCTCCTCGCACAGGCGCAACAGTTCTGGGCCAACGATCCGGCGCGCTGGGAAAGCCGCACGATCGACAGCCGGCTGCTGCAGGCGCAGCTGACGCGCAGCGCCGGTGACCACGCTGCAGCGGTAGAACTGCTGCAAGGCGCGCTCGCGCGCCGCATCGAACTGAGCGGCCCGCACCACCGCGAAACCGGCATCTTCCACAACAACCTCGGCGTCGCGCGGTTCTCCAACGGCCAGATCGAAGCGGCGCGCGCATCGTTCCGCGCCGCCACCGAAGTGTGGCGTGTGGCCGGACTGGCGCAATCGCCCGATGCGCTCAACACCCTGAACAACTGGGGGTCGCTGGAGCTGGCTTCCGGCAACCTGGAGACAGCGGAACCGCTGCTGCGCGAAGCCGTCGCGCTACGCCGGCGGCTCTATGGCCCTTCGGCAGCCACCGCGGCCCTGCTCAACAACTACGGCAAGCTGCTGTTGCAGCAGTCGCGTCCGGACGCCGCCCTGCCCGTGCTGCAGGACGCCGCTGCGATGGGCGCGCAGTTCGCCGGTCACGGCAGCCTGCACCACGTCGCCGCGCTGGCGGCCACGGCCGAAGCCCATCTCGACCTCGGACACCGCGAGGCCGGCGCCAAGGACGCCACGACGGCCCTGGACGCAGCGTTGGCCACGCTGGGGCCGGACCATGTGGGCACGGCGCTGGCCAGCCTGACCGTGGCGCGCCTGCACCTGGACCAACAGCGCCCGCGCGAGGCCGCTGCGCTGCTCGACGAGGCGGAGCGAATCGCGGCTGCCTCGGGACCTTCAGGCGCGCGGCTGATCGCCCAGGCCGCGGCGCTCAGGTCGCGGCTGGCTCCGGCAGATCCCCGTGCTCCCCCAGTTGCTGATACAGCCAAGCCCTCGCCTTGATCCAATCGCGGCGCACAGTCCGGTCGGTGATGCCAAGCACCCGTGCTGTGTCGGTTTCCGAATAACCCGCGAAGAACCGGCACTCGATGACGCGCGTCAAGCGTGAGTTGAGCGCACTCAGGCGCTGCAACGCTTCGTCCAACTCCACCAGCCGCTCGTCAGAGGTCCAAAACGGTTCGGTCCCGATCGTCTCCAGGGATTCCAACCCGCCGCCCCCGTGCTTGACCGCAAGCTTCTGGCGAGCGTGGTCGACCAGAGCCTGGCGCATGGCCAACGCCGCCGCGCGCAGGAAATGCAGTTCGCCCTGCCAGCCCTCGCTGCGGCGCAGCTTGAGGTAGGCCTCGTGGACCAGCGCCGTGGTACAGAGAGTCTCACCGGCCCGCACGCGGCGGCGCTCGTGGCTTGCTCGTTTACGCAGGTCGTCCAGCAGCAGTGGTACCAGGGTTTCCGCCGTGCGGGACACGGCCATCGTATCCTCCGGTACTTCGTCGCTTTTCCGCATCCCTGTCTCCGCCTGTGTCTTGCAGCGACCTTAGCAGATGCCGCAGAAACGATAGTCGCTGCACCATGCGTCTAGCCCGCGCCGATCACCTTGTCCTCGGGGCCTCTGACGCGGACGGTTCTTGTCCAGGATGCCAACCAGGATCAAGCCGCAGGCAACGATACGGACCACGTAGACCTGTTTTTTGAAGGCCATCGCATAAACGCTTTTTTGAACACCTTCATGTCGTTGTCGGCTGCAATGCTGCCCAAGTCGCGGAAGACCAGCGACTCCGAACGGTTTAACAGGGCTTCGGCGATTTTCATGACAACGTTCCAGGACACAAGGATTGTCCAACCACCACTTTTTCCGTTGAGCACCTCGTCGACATCAGCGGGCTGCACGGCAACTGGCGCCTCCAGAACAAATCCTTGATTCGGTAGAGAGCATTCTTCCACTTGCTTCCATGAGGCGGGATATAGCCAAGATGGGCTACACGGACAATTTCTTTTTTTAATTTTCTCCATTGTTTTTTGTTCGCATTTCTTTGGTTCCCGCAATCTTCGTGAAATGCATCCCCCAGGATTGCAGCACTCGATCTTCAAGCCTTGTTACCATGTGGCCGCTTGATCCCTTCAGTGAAGCAGCTACTGCCCCCGCAGGGTAGGATGAATTGTCGTGGTTTTGCCGAATATGCCAAGCAAGCATGTCTGCTGCCTGCAACGGCAGAAAAAACTTGTCATCTCCAAAAGTCGGAATGGCGGAGATGAGCTTTCGTGCATCTGAGGGCAGACTCTTCACCCTGTAATCGAAGAACAACTGAAAGTCGCTTGCGACGCCATCTTGCTGGTCGAAGACAAACTCGATCGGTGAGGTCCATCCTTGTGACGCTGCATATCGGGCAATGCCGGCAACAACCCCAAAACTGCAGGCGAAATGAGGATTTGCTAGGTCACGAGGAGCAGTCTGCTGTACGAAGTGACGGAAGGACCGGCGACTACAGGAACCTCGAACGAAATCGTCGACGTAAGCCCGAAGGATGGTCATCGTTCGCCTCATGAACTGGTCTTTGTCGCGGGAAAAGCTTGCGCGGCAAAGTGAGTTGGTGCGGGCGGGGGGACTCGAACCCCCATAGGACAAGCCTGACGGATTTTCATACCAGCTACGGCTTTCGCCGCCGCCCGCGAAGGCGTTTGTGGTCTGGACTATCCCTTCACCGTAGCTCTCGCCGTAGGTGCTGCCCGTCTAGTCTCTACACCTTCCCGTCTCCGGGCTTGGCTCGGGATTGCCAGTTGAAAGGTTTCCCCGACTTTGAGCAGTTCTGCACCCGGGGTTTCCCACCGGGGCACTCAAGTTGATTCAAGTCCGTTGCGTCTACCGATTTCGCCACGCCCGCGCTACCAACCGGCGGCACTATAGCACCAGGAATTCGCCTGCCAAGCGGCAAGAATGCCAGGCATTCCGACGCTTGATCGCCTTGTTGGCCGCAGCCTTGCTGGCCGGTTTCGGCTTGCGCACATTGATCGCTGCCGCATCGAGCGTGTTCTTGATGTACGCCGCGTAGTGCTTCTCGATCATCTCGACGCCGGCACGGCATTTCTTCGCAATCTGGTAAATGTCCGCACCTTCCATCAGTCGCATGCCGATGCAGGTGTGGCGCAGGCTGTACGCAGGACAACGCTGCGATCAGCACTTACTTCTGTAATTGGGCCGTCGCCGAAGAAAGGGAGCAGTGATTCTTTACGTGTCGCCCTTTGTCGGCGACGTAGGCAGCGTTGCGCTCACCTTCGGTGATGATGCCGTACTCAGTAAGGAATGCTTCGGCGGCATCGCGGAAGGTGGGGCCGGATGGCGTTCGCCAGCGTAGCGAGGCATGTACCACTCGCGAGCGAACTCTTGAGCAACAGCAAGGTTGGATTCTTTCATGCTGACGCGGTAGTTGCGTCTGCCCAGGCATCGGGGCTGCGCGGCCAACGCATGTGCGAATCGCGCGCAACAAAAAAGCCCCGCACTGCGGAGCTTTTTGCGAATCTGGAGCGGGAAACGAGACTCGAACTCGCGACCCCGACCTTGGCAAGGTCGTGCTCTACCAACTGAGCTATTCCCGCATTGTCTGTATTGCCGAAAACTGGAGGCCTGGGTCGGAATCGAACCGGCGTACACGGCTTTGCAGGCCGCTGCATGACCACTCTGCCACCAGGCCAGTTTTCGTATCCGGGCCATCGCTGCACATCGCAGCGTCTCCCGAAAAAACAAAACCTCGGCTTACCGAGGTTTTGTGGAAATCGTGGAGCGGGAAACGAGACTCGAACTCGCGACCCCGACCTTGGCAAGGTCGTGCTCTACCAACTGAGCTATTCCCGCACCGGAGACCGCGCATTCTAGGGAATTACGAATCGATGTCAACACTTGGCAGCGAAGTTTGTCGCACAGCCCGGCGCTGGCGAACCGCAGACCCGCCTGCCATGGCCAGGGCGCGGCACTGACAGGCGCTGCAGCCGCTATTCCCGCTCGCGCAGCACCGGCCATGCCGCACGTACGTAGATCAGCGCCGACCAGATCGTCAGCGCCGCAGCTGCAACCAGCAGGTATTCGCCGATGCGGTACAGGCGCAATTCGGCGAAGTCGTGCTGATGCAGCAGAACGACCAGGGCCACCATCTGCACGATGGTCTTGATCTTGCCCAGGGTGGCAACACCGACGCGGGCGCGCTGGCCGATTTCGGCCATCCATTCGCGCAGTGCCGAGATGCTGATTTCGCGGCCGACGATGACGGCACTGGTCACCGCCAGCATCGGCGTGGGATTGCGCTCGACCAGCAGGAACAGGGTGACTGCCACCATGAGCTTGTCGGCGACCGGGTCGAGAAAGGCGCCGAAGGCCGAGGTCATGCCGTAGCGCCGTGCAATCCAGCCGTCCAGCCAATCGGTCAGCGCCGCGGCAATGAAGATCGCTGCCGCAGCCAGGTTGGCACCACGGAACGGCAGATAGAACACGACCACCATCACAGGCAGCAGCAGGATGCGGAACAGCGTCAGCATCGTCGGCAGGGTCAAGCGGATCGGTCGCACCAGGCTTCCTTGATGGCGGGGTGACTGTGGCAGAACAGACAAGGCGTGGAGCGGCTTGGAGTGTGACATGGCCGTCCCGGCCTAACCATGAAACCGGGCGTAGATACGCTCGGCAAGATCCTTGCTGACTCCCTTCACCTGCATGAGTTCCTCCACACCCGCATTGGCAATGCCGGCAATGCCGCCGAACTGCTTGAGCAGGGCCGAGCGCCGCCGCGCACCGACGCCGGGAATCTCTTCCAGGCTGGACTCCTTGCGCGCTTTTTCGCGCCGCTGCCGGTGGCCGGTGATGGCAAAGCGGTGGGCCTCGTCGCGAATGGACTGGATCAGGTGGGAAGCCGGCGAATCCGGACCTGGCCATACGCTGCGGCCGGTATTGCCCAGTATCAAGGTCTCGTGGCCGGCGCGGCGCTCCGGCCCCTTGGCCACACCGACTACCTCGACGCCGCTGACGCCAAGCTCGCTCAGCACGTCCAATGCCTGCGCCACCTGCCCCTTGCCGCCGTCGATCAGCAAGATGTCGGGCAGCAACCCTTCGCCTGCGCTCAGGCGCTTGTAGCGCCGTTCCAGCGCCTGGTGCATGGCGGCGTAGTCGTCGCCGCCGACGATGCCGCTGATATTGAAGCGGCGGTAATGCGATTTCTCTGCGCCTTCGAGACCGAACACCACGCAGGAAGCGACCGTTGCCTCACCCATGGTGTGGCTGATGTCGAAACATTCGATGCGGCTGGGCAGCTGCTCTCGCTGCAGCAATACGCGCAAGGCCTCGAAACGATCGCGCACGGTCTGCCGGCTGGCCAGGCGCGAAGCCAGTGCCGCGCTGGCGTTCTTCTGCGCCAGTTCGAGGAAGCGCGCGCGCTCGGCACGCACGCTGCTCTTGATCTCCACTTTATGTCCGGCCTGGGTGGCCAGCGCCTCGGCCAGCAGCGGCATTTCCTCGCCGGCCGCGCTGACGATGATTTCCTCCGGTACCGGCCGGTCGAGGTAATACTGCGCGACGAACGCCGCCAGCAGGTCGGTCTCGCTCGCATCCAGCGACAGCCGCGGGAAGAAATCGCGCGAGCCCAGGCTGATGCCGTTGCGGAAGAACAGCACCGAGACGCAGGCCAGGCCGTTGTCGATACGGCAGCCGAGCACATCCATATCGGCGCTGGCGCCGTGCACGTAGTGGCGTGCCTGCAATTGCTTGAGCGTGCCGACCTGGTCGCGCAAGGCCGCTGCCCGCTCGAACTCCAGCGCGCGGCTGGCCTGTTCCATGCGTGCAACCAGTTCGTCGATCACCTGCGTGCTCTTGCCTTCGAGGAACATCGCCGCGTGGCGTACGCTGGCGGCATAGTCGGATTCCTCGATCAGGCCTACGCAGGGCGCGCTGCAGCGCTTGATCTGGTACTGCAGGCAGGGCCGCGAACGGTTGCGGAAATAGCTGTCCTCGCACTGGCGCACCAGGAACAGCTTCTGCATCAGACCGAGGCTTTCGCGCACCGCATAACCGCTGGGATACGGGCCGAAATAGCGCCCCTTCTCGTTCTTGGCGCCGCGGTGGAAGCTCATGCGAGGCGCATCGCTGCCGGCGGAGATAAAAATATACGGATAGCTTTTGTCGTCGCGCAGCAAGATGTTGTAGCGCGGCTTGAGCGACTTGATCAGCTGCGCTTCGAGAATCAGCGCCTCGCCTTCGGTGCGCGTCAGCGTGGTTTCCATGCGCGCAATCTGGCTGATCATGGCCATGATGCGCGGCTCCAGCCGCGGCTTGAGGAAATAGCTGCCGACGCGCTTCTTCAGGTCGCGCGCCTTGCCCACGTACAGCAGCTCGCCGCGCCCGTCGAACATGCGATAGACGCCGGGCGAGCTGGTCAGGTGACGGACGAAGTCCTTGCCGTCGAAGGGGCTGGGCGTAGCGTGGCTGGAATCCATGAACTCGGAACGTGCGGGGCAGAACCGGAGTTATAGCGCTGCGGCGGCAGAATCAAGTGCCGCGCGGCTATTCCGGCCTATTCGCCGACCGCAATGCGCTGGCAGCTGCCGCTGTTGGCCAGGTCGACGCGCACGATCTCGTGCGCATTGGTATTGGCGATCCACAGCGCGTTCTGGCTCAGGCTGACGCCTTCGGGCTCGTGGAAGCGGTACGGCAGGCTGAAGCTGCGCGTCTCGCCGCTCTTGAGGTTGATCGCCTTGAGCTTGCTGTTGTAGCTGTCGGCGACGAAGACCAGGCCGCGCGGATCGGTGGCCACGCCCTGGGGATGCTGCAGGCGTGCGGTGTCGCGGCTGCCCTGGGCATCGCCGAACTCCCAGGGACCGGCACCGATCACCGTGGTGACCTTGCGGTCGGCCAGGCGAATCGCCCGGATCGCCCCGGCACCCGCATCGGCCACGACCAGGGCCTGACCGAGGCTGGCCAGCCCGGCCGGCTGGGCAAAGCTGGCATAGGCACCGGCACCGTCGTCGATGCCGAAGCGGCCTGAACCGGCGAGTATGTCCAGCGTGCGCCGGGTGAGTTCCAGATCCCAGATCTGGTGCTGTCCGGCCAGGCTGAAATACAGATGCTCGTTAAGCAGCACCAGGTCGACCGGTGCGCACAGGCCGACGGCGGTCGGGTCGGGGTGCAGGTTGGGCCGGTCGCGCCCGGCCTTGCCGGTGCCGGCGACGGTTTCCACCTCGCCCGACAACAGGCGTACGCGGCGGATGGCATGGTTGCCGGTATCGGCGATATAGAGACTGTCCTTGCCCAGCGCCAGGCCCTGCGGCGAGGACAGGCCGCAATCGATCAGGCGGCCGTCCCAGTAGCCCGCATTGCCGGCACCGAACTGGCGCTGGATGCGCCCGTCCAGCGTGGTTTCCAGCACGCGGTGATGGCCGGTATCGGCGATGTACAAATGATCGGCCGTGGCGACCACGCGCGCGGGAAATGCCAGCGGCAGGCGCGGTTCGGGCCGGCCGACCGCCGGCCAGGCTTCGTAGACCCGCGTGTCCTGGGCGATGGCGTCGTCGAGCAGGCCGGTGATGCGCCGGTCGATTTCCTGGCGCTGGCCTTCGCCGGTGAAGATCGCCACGGCGTGGCCCTGGGTGTCGAGCAGGACTACGCTGGGCCATGCCTGCACACCGAAACGCTGCCACAGCAGGTAATTCGGATCACTGGCCACCGGATGGCGCAGCTGGTGGCGGTTGACTGCCTTGAGCACCGCCGCGGCCGTACGCTGGCCGCTGTAGCGCGGCGTGTGCACGCCGACGATGCACAGGCCGTCGTGATAGCGATTTTCCAGCCAGGCCAGGTCGGCCAGCAGGTTGACGCAATGGACGCTGTCGTAGGTCCAGAAATACAGCAGGGTCACGCGCCCGCGCAGACTCTCTGCGCTGGGCACCTGGATGGTATTGACCCATTCCAGCCCAGCCGGGAACTCGAAGGTCTCAACGTGCTGTGCCATGGATCAAGCCTCGGTTGCGTATGCCGGCGGATTATTCCCGATCCGGCCCGACAAAGGGTCAATCTTGGTCACAGGCCTGCGCAACTTGCTGCGACGGTCGGGTAGGTTGGGGTCAGCCGCCAGGCGCACCTCAACATCTAGGCGCATCACGCACGAAAAGCCCATGACGACACCTGTTCGCGATCCGGGCGCTCCTTCGGCACGGGATCTTTGATTGGGATCAACCTCGATGCTGGGGTGCACCTGTGGCCTACCCCGACCTACGATTTTTCTACGGTTTACCGCGGGTGATGAGGCGGCGGGCGAAATCTTCGGCCAGGTCGATCACCTGGTCGAAGCCGGCCTGCTTGCCGTAGTACGGATCGGGAATTTCCTGCGGTGCGGTTATGCCGGCGAACGGCAGCGCCAGGGTGGCCTGCGCCGTTGCCGCGGCGGGACGGCGCTGTTCGATCTCGGCCAGGTTGCTGCGGTCGGCGGCGAGCAGCCAGTCGAAATCGCGATAGTCGGTTGCAGCCAGCTGGCGCGCGCGATGGCTTTCCAGGCTGTAGCCGCGGCGCAGGGCCGACGCGCAGCTGCGCGGGTCGGCACCGTCGCCTGCATGCCAGCCGCCGGTGCCGACCGAGGCCACTTGCCAGTCCAGCCGGCTGCGCTGTAGCTGCTGGCGCAGCACTGCCTCGAATACGGGTGAACGGCAAATATTGCCAAGGCACACAAATAAAATTTTCATCCGCGCGCCAGCAGTGCGTTCACGCGGGCCAGGTCGTGCGGCGTATCCACGCCAGCGGGAAACGCTTCCGGTGCCAGGCGCACGGCAATGCGATAGCCGTGTTCCAGCACGCGCAGCTGCTCCAGCGATTCGGCCGTTTCCAGCGGCGTGCGCGCCAGGCTGCTGTAGCGGCGCAGGAAGCCGGCACGGTAGGCATAGATGCCGATATGGCGCAGGAACGGCACCGCAGCCGGCAGCTGCGTACGAGAAACAGCGAAGTCGTCGCGTGCCCAGGGCATGGGAGCGCGGCTGAAATACAAGGCCAGTTCACCTGCTGAGACCACTTTTACACAATTAGGATCGAACAGTTCTTCGGCGCTGGCGATGGCCGTGGCCAGGGTGGCCATGGGCGCATCGTTGGCCACCAGCGCCTCGGCCACCGCACGGATACCGCTGGGCGGCGCCATCGGCTCGTCGCCCTGCAGGTTCACGACGACGGTATCGTCGCTCCAGCCACGCTGTTCCACGCATTCGGCCAGGCGGTCGCTGCCCGAAACATGGTCGGCGCGCGTCATGCAGACCGTTACCGGCTGCGCCGCCAGCGCCAGGGCGATGCGTTCGTCGTCGGTCGCCACCACCACCTCCCGCGCACCGGCGGCAAACGCGCGCCGTGCGACATGGACGATCATGGGCTCGCCGGCAATCAGGCTCAGCGGCTTGCCCGGCAGCCGGGTGGATGCGTAGCGGGCAGGAATGGCGACGACGAATTCGGGCATGGCGGGCGCAATCGTGAGGACAGGCGAGGATTGTAGGTGAGGCCCGGCGCGAGATGCGCACACCGCCGGGCCAGCCAGAGCGCCGGGCGCAGCGGCGGCGCCTGCACTTGTCGTTCATGCGTGATCGGCTAGCTATGGCAGCACTGCCAATGGGAGTACCGCATGCATCGATCCGCCCTGCTCTGCCTGCTCGCCGTCGCCACGCCGGCCCTGGCCAGTGCGCCCGACGCCTGGGACCAGCACTACCGCCAGGTCGTCACCAGCTGCCTCAAGGCAAGCCAGCTGGAGAAGCCGCGCAGCGAAGGCCGCCTGATGCTGTTCTCCGACGAGGTCGGCACTGCCCTGCTCATCCGCGGCAAGCAAGGCAGGAAAAAGGACGAATTGAAATTGTGCATCGTTCGCCGCGGCAGCGGAAAAGTCGAAATCCAGTCGGTCAACGATGGCGTCGACCCGGCGCCCTACAGCAAGTAAGGCGCAAGAGCCCGATCCGGTCTGCCCGACCCGCTCGTTTCAGCCCAGCTTGCGCACGCGCAAATTGCGCCCCTTGATCTTGCCTTCGCGCAGCTTCTGCAAGGCCTGATCGGCAATGCCGCGCGTCACTGCGACATAGGCGCGGACGTCGAAGATCGCGATCTTGCCCACGTCGGCCGCAGCGATGCCTGCCGTACCGGTCAGTGCGCCGAGAATATCGGCCGGACGCAGCTTGTCCTTGCGTCCGCCGTCGATGACCAGGGTCTGCATGGTCGACAGCTGGCCGGTCTTCAGACGACCAGGCGTGGTCTTTGCCGTCTCCCAGCGCAGGGGCTGGCCCAGGCGCTCCTCGATGACCTTGGCACGACTCATCTCGCGGGAACTGCACAAGGTCAGCACCAGGCCACTGCGGCCGGCACGGCCGGTGCGGCCGCTGCGGTGCACGTGGGTATCAGCGTCGCTGGCGATGTCGTACATCAGCACCACGGGCAGATCTTCAATATCGAGCCCGCGCGCCGCGACGTCGGTGGCGACGAGGACAGAGCAGCTGCGATTGGCAAAGCGCACCAGCACTTCGTCGCGATCGCGCTGTTCCAGATCGCCGTGCAGCGCAAGCACCGAATAGCCACGCTCGTCCAGCGCCGCGGCAACGTCCTGGGTGTCGCGCCGTGTGTTGCAGAAGATCATCGCCGAGACCGGCTTGTGCTCGGACAGCAGCCAGGCCACGGTATCGAGCTTGCGTTCGGGCTCGACTTCGTAGAAGCGCTGTACGATTTCGGGAACCTGCGAGTCGCCGTCGATGCTGATCTCGATCGCATCGCGCTGGAATTCGTTGCTCAGCGCGCGGATCTCGTCGGGAAAGGTGGCCGAGAACAGGTTGGTCTGGCATTCGCGCGGCGCGAACTTGACCACCGCGGCAATCGCGTCGGCAAAACCCATGTCGAGCATGCGGTCGGCCTCGTCCAGCACCAGCACGCGCAGGCTGCCCAGCTCCAGGCTGCCTTTTTCCAGATGTTCCAGAATCCGCCCCGGCGTGCCGACGACGATGTGGGGCATATGCACCAGCGATTCCACCTGCACGCGCAGCGGCACGCCGCCACACAGGATGGAAAGTTTCACATTGGGAAGAAATCGCGCCAGCTGGCGGATCACCTTGCCGACCTGGTCAGCCAGTTCCCGCGTCGGCGCCAGCACCAGCGCCTGCAGCGCGCCCTGGGCCGGATCGATGCGGGCGAGCAGGCCCAGGCCGAAGGCCACGGTCTTGCCGCTGCCGGTGCGCGCCTGCGCTATCACGTCGCGCCCCTGCAGCAATGGCGGCACCGCCTGCGCCTGAACCGGCGTCAAGGTGTCGAAGGAAAGCGCCTGCAGCGCCTGGGACAGCGCAGGCGGCAGGGCCAGCGAAGCAATATCGGTCATGGCTAGGGCCCCGCGGGCAAAACGCTAGTCTACCGTAGCGAGGCCACGCACCACCGAAAAGCGCCGTGGCATGCCTGTAGGGCGCGATGAGCGCAGCGAATTGCGCCGGCCTTTCGCGCAGATAGCGCTGGCGCGGCACATTGCGGTGCCACTCGCTGTGCTCATCGCACCCTGCGAGATGCCACGGAGCGCGCCATGGAGGAATCTACGCCTGCCAGAGTGCCTCGGCAGCGAGGGCATCCCTGCCTAGGCACCGCCTGCTCTGGAACGGAAACGCTTGAGCTGGTCGCCGAACGCCGCGCCCTTGGCAGGTTTCGCCGTCGGCTTGGCAGCTGGCTTGGCCACGGGCTTTTTTGCCACACGCTCGCCGGTCACCGCCCGCGCCGCAGCGGCACGCTGGACATTCACGGCCGGCTTGCGCCTGGGCTTGGCGACAGCAGGCGCCACCTCAGCCGGCGTGGCAGGCGCGGGCGCCGCATAATGCCGATATGTCGCCTCCACATCGGCCGCAGCCACCTCGCCGTCCCAGTCTTCCATCAGGGTGGCCAGCAGCAGTTTCTCGAACTCGCCGGCAAAGCGCCGCACGACCGATTCCGGATCGGGCACCAGCTTGGCATCAACGATCAGGCCGAAATGCACGCTGCCGTTGTAGCTCAGGATGGAAATGCCCATGCCGATGCTGCCGTTCTGCGGCACCCAGAACATCAGCTCGCGCACGCGTGCGCCGGCCAGGTACAGCGGCATCTGCGGGCCGGGCACATTGGTTGCAACGGCAGTGGCCTTGCGGCTGAACAGCTCCAGCGCGGCGCGCTGTACCGCCACCGGCGCCATGCCGACTGCGGCGAGCAGGCCGAAGGTCAGCGCCGCCTGGCGCGAGCGCTTCAGCTCGCGCATGTTGGCCGCGACGCGTTCGAGCCGGCGCAACGGATTGGCTTCGCCGATGGGCAGGTCGAGGAATACCAGGCCGAAGTGATTGCCCAGCTTCTTCGCATGTTCCAGCGGGCGCAGGTTGACCGGCACGGTCGCACGAATCGTGATGCCGTCGGCTGCCTGGCCTTCGTCGACCAGATGGCCGCGCAGCGCGCCCGCGGCGCAGGCCAGCAGCACGTCGTTGACGGTACAGCCCAGCACCTTGCCCAGGGTCTTGACGTCTTCCAGCGGCAGCGGTTCGGCCCAGGCCACACGCTTGCTCACGCCGAGCGGGCCCTTGAAGGCGGTCGGCGGGTCATCGGGCAGCGACAGGGCAACGGCCAGCTCGCGCGTTATCTCGCCGCCTTCGCGTGCCAGCGCCGCGGCAGTCGCGGGATCTTTCCACATCTCCACACCTTTGCCGATCACTTTCTCGCCGGCCTGCAGCGCCTTGGCGAAGCCGGCGCGGGTCGGTTCCAGCAGGCGGTCCATCACACTGCCCTGGTCCTTCTTCAGCCATACCTTGGCCAGTTCCGCCTGCTGCTCCACCGACGGCGAGGCATCGGTCAGCGACAGCAGCACCTGTACCAGGGCCAGCCCGTCGGCATAGCAATGGTGGATGCGCGAAATCAGCACGCTGCCGCCGCGATAGTTCTCCACCACATGGAATTGCCACAGCGGCTTGGAATGATCCAGCGGACTGGAGGCCAGCTGGCTGACCAGGCGCTCCAGCTCCAGCTTGTCCGCCGCGCCGGGCAGCGCGGTCAGGCGCACATGCCAGTCGAGGTCGAAATCCTTGTCGGTCTCCCAGGCGGCCGAACTGCCGTTGTCGACGGCTTTCTGGCGAAAGCGGCGAAAGGCGAGGAAGCGGCCGGCGATGATCGCCTTGAGCGCGGCCAGATCGAGCCGGGTCTCGAACATCAGCACACCGGTGATCATCATCAGATTGGTCGGGCTCTCCATGCGCAGCCAGGCCGTATCGACCTTGGACATGGCATCCCGCTTGCCCCGCAGCACTTCGAACATCGACATCTCCCCGACCGGCCAGGCGCGGTCGCTCTCCGTCGCCTAGCATCCGCGCAGGCTGAAAAAAACACAATGCACGGCGCCGCAGCGGCGCGGGCTGGGCCAAACGCGCGTGAACGGCCTAGAATTGCCGATCCGCCGGTGAAGGAAGGGAAGCAATGCATCACGCCAGCGACATCCTGCTCAGCCTTTTCATCATTTTCGTCGCCGCCCAGATCGGCGCGGAAATCGCCACCCGGATCAAATTGCCAGGCGTCGTCGGCGAAATCGCCGCCGGCTGCATCGTCGGCCCATCCCTGCTGGGACTGGTCGTACCGAATGAGCCGCTGGAAGTGCTGGCAGAGATCGGCGTGGTGCTGCTGCTGTTCTCGGTCGGCCTGGAAACGCGCCTGGACGATCTGAAAAAAGTCGGCCGCAGCGCCTTGCTGGTCGGCGTGCTCGGCGTGGTGATTCCGTTCGCCTTCGGCTCGCTGTGGGCACACACCAGCGGCTTCGACTGGTCCAAATCGCTGTTCATCGCCGCCGCGTTCGTTGCCACGTCCGCCGGCATCACGGCGCGCGTACTGCAGGAACTCGGCGCGCTGCAGCGGGTGGAAAGCCGCGTGATTCTCGGTGCCGCGGTAATCGACGACATCCTCGCCATGCTGCTGCTCGGCGTCGTCGTCGCCTTGCAGGCCGGCGGCGAAATCAACGTCGGCTCGCTGCTGGTTGTACTGGCGGAGGCAATCGGCTTCCTCGCCATCATCGGCTGGGTCGGCACGCGCGTGATGCGGAGCAAATCGCATTGGCTGGACCGGCCGGCCAATCCGCTGTCGCCGCTGACCATCGTACTGGCGCTATGCCTGGGCCTGGCCTTCCTGTCGACCAAATTCGGCCTGGCCGCGATCATCGGCGCGTTCCTCGCCGGCATGATTGCCTCGGAAACCAGCCAGCGCGAGAAACTGGAACATCAGACCCAGCCGCTGCTGGCCCTGCTCACGCCGTTCTTCTTCGTGCTGACCGGCAGCAAGATCGACCTGAAGGAACTGGCCAGCGCCGAAGCCCTGTGGATGCTGGCCGTGGTCACGCTGATCGCCATCGCGTCGAAGTTCGCCGGTGGTTTTCTCGGCGCCCTGTCGCTGGGCAAGCGCAGCGCCAGCATCGTCGGCGTCGGCATGGTGCCGCGCGGCGAAGTCGGCGTGGTGATCGCCAGCCTGGGCCTCACCGCCGGCGTGTTCTCGCCGCGCACCTATGCCGTGATCGTGGCCATGTCGCTGCTCACCGCCATGGTCACGCCGCCGATCCTGGCATGGCAGCTGCGCCGGCATGCGGTAAAACCTGCACCCGACGAAACGGCGGGACCGGCGTAGACAGCAAGCTCACGCCTTCATCTGCTGATACGCCGCCAGTGCCGCCTCGCGCGATTCGGCCAGGTCGACCAGTGGCGCGGGATAGCCGCTCTGGGACAGCAGCGCGGGCTGCTTCCACGGCGCGTGTATCGATTTGAACGGCTGCCGTGCCAGCTCGGGCACCCAGCGCCTGACATAGCTGCCGTCGGCATCGAAGCGCTCACCCTGGCTTACCGGGTTGAAGATGCGGAAATACGGCGCGGCATCGGCCCCGGTGCCAGCGGTCCATTGCCAACCCTGCGTATTGTTGGCCAGGTCGGCATCGACCAGGGTGTCCCAGAACCAGCGCGCGCCGTGGCGCCAGTGCTGGCGCAGGTTCTTGCACAGGAAACTCGCCACGACCATGCGCACGCGGTTGTGCATCCAGCCCGTATGCCACAGCTCGCGCATGCCCGCATCGACGATGGGAATGCCGCTGCGCCCCTGCTGCCAGGCTTGCAGCTGGGCGCGATCCGTGTCGCGCCAGGGGAATTTGTCGAACTGTGGATTGAGGTTCTTTTTCGGCGTTTGCGGAAAATGATGCATCAGATGATGCGAGAACTCGCGCCAGCCCAGCTCGCGCACGAACGGTTCCGCCATCTCGCGAAACGCCTGGCCGCGCTGCTGCGCCAGTTCTTCCAGGCGCCAGAAGATCTGCTGCGGTGAAATTTCGCCGAAATGCAGGTAGGGCGACAGGCGCGAGGTGGCTGCCTGGGCCGGATAGTCGCGCTTGGCGGCGTAGTCGCGCACAGCCGCGTCGCAGAAATCGGCCAGTGCTTCGTGCGCACCGGCCTCGCCCGGCAGCCAGGCCTCGTGCAGGCCCGTATCCCAGCGGATCGCCGGCAACAGCTTCAAGTCATCGAGGGCAGCATTGCCGTCCAGTGCGACCGCAGCGATCCGCCGCGGCGCCGCACTGCCCGGTCGCGGTTTCAGCCGCGCGCGCAGATTGCGCCAGTACGGCGTGAACACGCGATACGGTGTGCCCTGGCCGGTTTCGACTTCCCAGGGATCGGCGAACAGGCTGGCATTGAAGCCATGCAGGGCGCAGCCCAGTGCCTTCAGTTCGCGCGCTACGCGGCGGTCGCGCGCTGCGATGGCCGGCTCGTACAGCCGGTTGAAATACACCGCGTCGGCGCCGCACTGACGAACCAGTGCGGCCAGTTGCTCAGCGCTGTCGCCGCAGCGCAACTGCAGTTCCACGCCGCGCTCGCGCAGCGCCAGGCGCAAGGCCTGCAGCGAATGATGCAGCCACCAGCAGCTGGCCGCGCCAGGCTGCCAGGGCGCTTCCTCGTCCGGCGCATGGATATATACGGCGACGATGGCAGCCTGCTGGCGCAGCGCGGCGGCGAGAGCGGGATTGTCTTCCAGGCGCAGATCGCGCCGGAACCAGACGATGGCAGTGTTCACGGTGGCTTTTTCCCCGGAGCGGCGGTGGCACGCAGTTCGCCCGAGGTAACGCACCCCAACGCCCCCGCGGCGTGGGGACGATGGGGTGCGAACCGGTCCTGCAAGCGCGCAGGTTAGTGCAGGCCGAGGTGAAAACGGAGTGAAACCGCAGCGTCGCTGCCGCGACCCGGTTTTGCCCGTCGTTCGCCACAGACCGCGCCGTATACTGGCCGCCGCCCACGTCAACACCGGATGTTACCGATGCGCATGACAGTCCCGAATCGTTGCTGGTGCCGGGGCTGGGCCCTGGCCGTGCTGTCGGCCGGCCTGCTGCTGGCCGCCTGCGACCGGTCTTCACCGCCGCTGCCCCAGGCACAGGGCACGCCACCGCCCCGGGCCGCCGAAGCGCCCAGGCCACAGGGCTTTGCGCTGGTCTCGGCGAATGCTGCGCAGTACCAGGGCCAGCTGGCCCTGGCGCTGGAATTCAGCCAGCCCCTGGTCGGCACGCAGGCCTTCGATCCGCTGCTCGGCGTCAAGGATGCCAAGGGCGCCGTGGTCAGCGGCAGCTGGGCATTGGACGAAGATGGCAAGACTTTGCATTTTCCCTATGTACAGGCCAACCAGACCTATAGCCTGACCATCAAGGCCGCACTGACCGCAGTCGACGGCAGCACCTTGCCGGCGGACCAGAATAAAGACATCTTCACCGGCCCGCTGGAGCCCGCCGTCGGCTTTGCCTCCCAGGGCAGCGTACTGCCGGCGCGCGATACGCGCGGCATTCCGGTGGTGTCGGTCAATGTCGGCGAAGTCGATGTCGAGTTCCTGCGCGTACGCGACAAGGAACTGTCGAATTTCTTCGCCAGCTACCAGGGCAACGAGCGCCGCTCCAGCTACGAGCTGGATCCGGACAGCGGCTGGTGGGGACGCAAAGGCAAGCCCATCACCAACATGGCAGATTCGGTCTATGCCAGCCGCTTCGTGCTCGACGGCAAGGAAAACGAGCGCACGCTGTCCTATCTGCCTATCCAGAACATTGCCCAGCTGGCCGAACCCGGACTGTATTTCGTCGTGATGAAGCGCGCCGGCAGCTTCCGCGAGCAATGGGAAACCAGCTATTTCTTTGTCAGCGACATCGGCCTGCATACGCGTGCCTACCGGGAACAGCTGTTCGTGCACGCGGCTTCGCTCAAGAGCGGCGAAGCGCTGGCCAATGTGGATTTATCCATTATCGACAACAAAGGCCAGAGCGTGCTGGATGCGCGCACCGACGCCGACGGCAATGCCCTGCTCAACTACGCGCTGAATGCCGAGCAGGTACTGGTCGCGCGCAGCGGCAGCGACGTGTCGCTGCTGCCATTCAACCAGCCGGCGCTGGACCTGTCCGACTTCGCTGTCGCCGGCCGCCGCCAGGAATGGTTCGACGTGTTCGCCTGGTCCGGCCGCGACCTGTACCGCCCGGGCGAAACCCTGCGCGTATCCGCCCTGCTGCGCGATAGCGACGGCAAGCCGATCAAGCCGCAGTCGGTATTCCTCACCCTGAAGCAGCCCGACGGCCGCCAGTGGAGCCAGGCCAAGCTGGAGCCGCGGGAACTGGGCTATCTGGAATGGACCCAGGCCTTGCCGGCCGATGCGCCGACTGGCCGCTGGCAGATCGAATTCCGTCTCGACCCCACGGCCAAGGAAGCGAACCAGGCGCTGAGCCTGCGCATCGAGGAATTCCTGCCCGAACGCCTCAAGCTCGACCTGAACTCGGCTCAGGCCCAGCTCAAGCCCGGCGAAAAACTCGCGCTGGACGTGCAAGGCGACTATCTCTACGGCGCACCGGCCGCGGGCAACCGCTTCAGCGCGCGCCTGACCATCGCCAACGACGCGCATCCGCTGGATACGCAAAAAGACTACTTCTTCGGCGATCCCACCCTGGAACTGCCCAAGGACGCCCGCGACGTGGTCGACGAGGCGCTGGACGCGAGCGGCAAGCTGCAGCCACAGATCGACGTGCTCGGCGAGATCAAAGCGCAGGCGCCGATTGCCGCCGTCGTTTCCGGCAGCGTGTTCGAAAGCGGCGGCCGCAGTGTCACGCGCACGCTCAAGCGCACCGTGTGGCCGGCCGAGGCCCTGGTCGGCATACGCCCGCTGTTCGATCCCAAAGATGGCGCGACGGCCAATGGCCGCGTTGGTTTCGAGCTGATCCGCGCCAACGCCAAGGGCGAGCTGCTCGCGGCGCAAGGGCTGAAGCTCAGCCTGGTGCGGGAAAACCGCAACTATCACTGGAGCTACGACAAGAGCAGCGGCTGGCGTTTCGACTTCACGCGCAGCTTCGACACGGTGGAAACCCGCGACATCGCCAGTGCCGCCGGCCAGGCCGTGAAATTCGACGTGCCGGTGGAATGGGGCGGCTATCGCATCGATGTGCTCGACCCGGCCACGGGACTGACCCTGCGCTATCCCTTCGTCGCCGGCTGGAGCTGGAGCGACGACAACCGCGGCAAGGAAGCGCGGCCGGACAAGATCAAGCTGTCCCTGGACAAGCAGCACTACCGCGCCGGCGACATGCTCAAAGTCAGCGTGACCGCGCCCCAGGCCGGTTCCGGCCTGCTTCTGGTAGAAAGCGACAAGTTGCTTTATACGCAGCGCATCGATGTGAAGGGAACGACCGAATTCGCGATCCCGGTCACGCCGGAGTGGGAGCGCCACGATGTCTATGTCAGCGCGCTGGTGCTGCGCGGCGGCTCGGCGCCGAGCAAGGTGACGCCAGCCCGCGCCGTCGGCGTAGCCCATGTGAGCATGGATCGGGAAGCGCGCAAGATCGCGCTGGAGATCGAGGCCCCCAGGCAGAGCAAGCCAGAGACCAGCCTGCCCGTCACGCTGAAGGCACCGGCGCTGGCCGGCCAGGAAGCCTACGTCGTGGTGTCGGCGGTCGACCTGGGCATACTCAATATCACCCGCTTTGCCCGCCCCGATGCAGTGGCCTGGTTCTTCGGCCAGCGCCGCCTGGGCATCGACGCCTTCGACCTGTACGGCCGCCTGATCGAAAGTTTCGACGGTGCACTGGCCAAGCTGCGCTACGGCGGCGACATGACCCTGGCAGCCCTGCCTCAGGCGCGCCGGCCGACGGCGAAAGTGCAGACCGTAGACCTGTATTCCGGTGCCGTGAAACTCGATGCCCAGGGCACTGCGCAAATTGAATTGCCGCTACCGGATTTCAACGGCACCCTGCGCGTCAGCGGTCTGGTATTCGGCGCCGACCGCTACGGCGGCAGCGACACGGAAACCATTGTGCGTGCGCCGCTGGTGGCGGAAGTCTCCACGCCGCGCGTGCTGGCGCCCGGCGACAGCGCCAGCCTCACGCTGGACCTGAGCAACTTCTCCGGCAGCGAGCGCGAATTCCAGCTGCACTTCGAAGCCGATCCGCCGCTGCGCATCGCTGACGCCAGCCGCAGCGTGCGCGTCGCCGATGGCGCCAAGAAAACCCTGCAGTTCGACCTGGCCGCCGACGAAGGCCTGGGCGTGGGCAAGTTCCGCCTCATCGCCGAAGCAGGCGAGGTGAAGATCCGCCGCAGCTATGAAATCGCGGTGCGTCCGGCCTGGCCGGCAGTGCTGCGCTCCTCGCCGCAGGTGCTGCAGCCCGGCGCCGGCCTGGGCCTGGGCAGCGGCGCAATGGAAGGACTGATCGCCGATTCGGTCACTGCCAGCCTGAGCGTCAGCGCGCTGCCGCCGCTACCGTTTGCGAGTTCCGTGCGCGGCCTGCTCGGTTACCCCTACGGCTGCGTCGAACAGACCACCAGCCGCGGCTATGGCGTAATGCTGCTGGACAAGGACACGGCGAAAAACCTCGGCATCGCACCACTGGCCGACGAAGCGCGCAGCGCCATGATCGCCAACGCGGTCAGCCGCATTTCGGCGATGCAGATTCCGTCCGGCCATTTCTCCCTGTGGGGCGACGAGGGCTCGGTCGATACGATGATGACGCCGTACGTGACCGAGTTCCTGCTGGATGCGCGCGAATCTGGCTTCGCCGTGCCCGAAAGCGTGCTGCAGAAAGCACTGAAACGGCTCAATGACGACCTGCTGTCCGGCGGCCATCCGTATTACGGCTACGACAATGCCGAGCACCTGCGCTTCGCCGACCAGGCCTGGTCGGCCTATGTGCTGGCGCGGGTGCAGCGCGCATCATTGGGTACATTGCGCACATTGTTCGACAACGACCGGGCCAAGTCGATCACCGCCCTGCCGCTGGTACACCTGGGTATTGCCCTGAGCCTGCAAGGCGACAAGACCCGCGCCGAACAGGCCCTGGCAGAGGCTTTCGCCAAGCAGGTGCAGCGGCCGCAATGGCTGGGCGACTACGGCTCGGAACTGCGCGATACGGCGCTGATGGTCGCATTGACGCACCACTTCAAACTGGGCAAGCCCGATTACGACGAGCGCGTCATTGCCCTGGGCCGCGAGCTGGCCGCACGCCGATCGGCGAATACCCTGCGCTGGCTCAGCACACAGGAACAAAGCGCGATCGCGCGCCTGGGCAAGGCGCTGATCGCCGACGGCACTGCCAAGGTCGGCGGCAGCCTGAGCCTGGCCGGCAGCAGCAGCGAGGTCGAACCCGCGCCGATCTGGAGCCGCAGCTTCGACGCGAACGAACTGCGCGCCGGCGTGCGCTTCGTACCCAATGCCAGCACGCCGCTGTACGTGAGCGAAGACGTGGCCGGCATTCCGAGGAATGCACCTGCTGCCGACGACAGCCATGTCGCGATCAAGCGCCAGTGGTATGCCCTGGACGGCACGGCCTGGGAAGGCAGCGAACTGAAAGAAGGCGCAGGCCTGATCGTCGGTATTTCGCTGGAAGCCAAGGAAGACATGCGCGACGCCCTGCTGGTCGATCTGCTGCCCGGCGGCCTGGAAATCGAGAATTTCAACCTGACCGATGCCAAGCAGTGGGCCGATATTGTCGTCGACGGCGTGCAGATGTCGGAACGCGCTTATTCCGCCAATCTGCGCCACGAAGAATTCCGCGACGACCGTTACGTCGCGGCGCTGAACCTGGCCAAGGGCCAGCAGGCGCATGTGTTCTATCTGGTCCGTGCCGTATCGCCAGGCAACTACCTGGTGCCGCCAACGACGGTGGAAGACATGTACCGCCCGGAAATCCGCGGCATCGCGCGCAGTACACCGGCCCGTGTGACGGTGGTACAGCCGTAATGCATTTCGTCGACGGTCACGGTAGCTCCCGCTCCCCAATCTCGCTGGGGGGACAGCCGCAATGAGTTTCGCAGCGGGCCGCTCTATATCCCTGTCCTCCAAGCTCGCTCGGGGGGTCAGGTGGCGACGCTCAGAGCCGACAGGCTCTGTCGCCGCCGAACGCCCAACGGGCCGGAATGGGCCGGGGTGAGGGGGCAGGCCTGCAGGCCGCCTCGCCGCACTCATGCACGACACACCCAAGCCTTCGCCTGCTTCGCTGCCGCCAGCGGCTCAGCACCAACCGACACCGCCAGAGCCTTATTCCACTAATTTCTTTTTCAACAAACCCGCCTGGCGCTGGCCCCGCCGCCTGCTCTATACCATCGTCGCCCTGCTCCTGCTCGCCGTCGTACTCGACCGCCTGTTCCCCCTGCCCCTGCCCGCCGAAAACAGCGGCAGCACGGTAGTACTGGCCCGCGACGGCAAACCCCTGCGTGCATTTCCCAACGCCGACGGCATCTGGCGCTATCCGACCACGCCGCAGCAGGTTTCGCCGCTGTATCTCGACGCACTGCTGACTTACGAAGACCGCTGGTTCTACCAGCACCCCGGCATCAACCCGCTCGCACTGGGCCGCGCCGCCTGGCAGCTGCTGCGCCATGGCCGCGCTGTCTCCGGCGGGTCCACCCTGACCATGCAGGTCGCGCGCATCCTCGACCCGCATTCGCGCAGCGCCCTGGGCAAACTCAAGCAGATGCTGCGCGCGCTGCAGCTGGAAGCGCATCTGAGCAAGGACGAAATCCTGACCCTGTATCTGGACCGCGCGCCGTTCGGCGGCACCATCGAAGGCGTCGAAGCCGCCTCCTGGGCCTATCTGGGCAAACCCGCCGCGCGCCTGAGCCATGCAGAAGCCGCCTTGCTCGCCGTGCTGCCGCAAGCACCGAGCCGGCTGCGGCCCGACCGCAATGCGGCCGCGGCGCAGCGCTATCGCGACAAGCTGCTCGCGCGCATGCAGGCACTGGCGCGCTGGGACGCGGCCACCGTGCGCGACGCCGCACTGGAAGTCGTCGCCGCGCGGCAGCTCGATCCACCACTGGACGCGGCACTGCTGGCGCAGCGCCTGCGCAGCGCCTATCCGCAGCGGCGCAGCATCGCCACCAGTATCGACCGCGAGCTGCAGGCAGCGATGGAAGCGCGCGTCGCCAACTACCTGGCACGCCTGCCCGAACGCACGTCGGCCGCCCTGCTGCTGGTAGACAATTCCACCTTGGAAACCTTGGCCTATGTCGGCTCCGGCGCCTTCGGCAACGTGCAGCGCCTGGGCCATGTCGACATGGTGCGCGCGTCGCGTTCGCCTGGCTCAACGCTGAAGCCGTTTCTCTACGGCCTGGCCATCGACGATGGACTGATCCACTCGGAAAGCCTGCTGGTGGATGCGCCGCAATCCTTCGGCGGCTACCGGCCGGGCAATTTCGACATGGCCTTCAACGGCCCGGTCGCCGCGGCCGATGCGCTGCGCCTGTCGCTGAACGTGCCCGCGGTAGACCTGCTCGACCGCGTCGGCCCGGCGCGTTTCGCCGCGCGCCTGGCCAATGCCGGGCTGCAGCTGCGCTGGCCGCGCGGCGCCAGCCCCAATCTCGCCCTGATCCTGGGCGGCACCGGTGCCAGCCTGGAGGACCTGGTCGGCGCCTACAGCGCCTTCAACCGCAGCGGTCTGGCCGGTTCGGTGCGCCTGCTGCCCGAGCAGCCGCTCAGCGAGCGCCGCCTGCTCAGCCCCGGCGCCGCGTGGATCGTGCGCAGCATGCTGGAAGCCAATCCGCGTCCGGGGCAGAACCGCGACACCTTCGATCCGGGCCAGCGCGCGCGCCTGGCCTGGAAGACTGGCACCTCGTACGGGTTCCGCGATGCCTGGGCGCTGGGCACGACCCGGCGCTATACGCTCGGCGTCTGGGTTGGCCGGCCCGACGGCACGCCGGTGCCCGGCCAGTACGGCGCCGTCACCGCATTGCCGCTGCTGTTCCAGGCCGTCGACAGCCTGCCCCGCGCCGCTGCCGACGTGCAGGGTTCCAGCCAACCTTCCACCGTTAGCGAAGTGGATATTTGCTGGCCCCTGGGCAGCGCATTCGAACCGCAACAGCCCGAGCTGTGCCAGCAGAAACGCAAGGCCTGGATACTCGACGGCGCCGTCCCGCCTACCCTGCCCGAACGCGAGGCCGCGGCCTGGAATGACCGCCGCCTGCAGCTGCGCCTGAACGCAGCCAGCGGCGAACGCCTCAGCGCCGGCTGCCATGCGGCGCAGGAAATACAGCGCACGCTGGCACGCTGGCCGGCATTGGCCCAGCCCTGGCTGACGCCGCCGCAACGCAAGGCCGCGCGCCTGCCGCCGCTGCAGGCCGGCTGCAGCGACGACAGCCTGGATGCAACGGCCAACCTGCGCATCGCCGGGGTGGCACCGGGTACCAGCCTGGTGCGCGCACCGGGCAGCACGCACGCGCCGCACCTGTCCCTGCGCGCGCTGGGCGCCAGCGGCACGGTGCAATGGCTGATCAACGGCCGCCTGGCCGCGGCAATCGATGCGGCCCAGAGCTTCGAACATGATTTCGACCAGGCCGGCAGGCAGACCGTCACGGCGATGACCGCGGCGGGCAG
Source organism: Tahibacter aquaticus (assembly GCF_004363655.1). Classification (GTDB taxonomy): domain Bacteria; phylum Pseudomonadota; class Gammaproteobacteria; order Xanthomonadales; family Rhodanobacteraceae; genus Tahibacter; species Tahibacter aquaticus. Next base: position 145,675 of record NZ_SNZH01000006.1, on the reverse strand, counting down.
CTATGCCCAGGTCGAAGTACAGGTATTGCCGTAGGCAAGGCCGAACGCGCGCCAGGCGCATCGCAACAAGTTATTTTGTATAAAAAAAAACTAACGCGAACGCGGCGGCTGCAGGGTTATCGGCTGCACGCCAGCCTTGGCCTGGCTGCTGCTGTCGCCGCTGCCGCAGGCACCGCAGCTGCTGCATCCGCCGGAACTGCCGCAGCTGCTGCCGACCGCCGCGGGAATGCGCGCACGCAGGCGCGTTCCCAAGCGCTGCAGCCAGCCCGGCGAACGGCCCGACTGCAGCAGCGTGGCGATGCCTGCCAGCGCCCGGCCCCAGACCGAAGGCAGGTATTTGCGCAGCACACTCAGCGCGCTGAGTGCGACCAGTACGCCGATGATGGCGTATTGCCAAGCCAGCGAGCTGTTCATGTGCTGAGCATCCGCGTCACCTGGAAGGTGATGAACGAGGCGACATAGGCCAGGCCGAACAGATAGCCCGCGGCGATCCAGACATTGCGCCAGGAATTGGTCTCGCGCCGTATCACCGCCAGGGTGGACAGGCATTGCGGCGCGAAGATGTACCAGACCAGCAGCGACAGGGCCGTGGCCAGCGGCCACTGCGTTGCGATCATCGGTCCGAGTTCCGCCGCGATGGCATCGTCGGAACCCGACAGCGCATAGACCGTGCCCAACGCCGCCACGGCGACTTCGCGTGCAGCCAGCCCCGGAATCAGCGCAATGCAGATCTGCCAGTTGAAGCCGATCGGTGCGAACACGACTTCGAGCCAGCGCCCGATGCGGCCGGCAAGGCTGTAATCGATGGCCGGGCCGGTCGCGCCTTCCGGCGGGCCGGGGAAGGTCGACAGAAACCACAGCAGTATCGTCAGCGCCAGGATGATGCCGCCGACGCGCTTGATGAAGATCCAGCCGCGTTCCCACAGGCCGATGGCCAGGTCGCGCGGATGCGGCCAGCGATACGACGGCAGCTCCATCAGCAGTGCGTGCTCGCTGCGGTCGCGGCTGAAGCGCTTCATCACGTAGGCAACCAGCAGCGCGCTGGCGATGCCGGCGATATACAGCGCAAACAGCACGATGCCCTGCAGGTTGAACAGGCCGGCCACCGTACGTTGTGGAATAAACGCCGCAATCAGCAAGGTATACACCGGCAGGCGCGCCGAACAGGTCATCAGCGGCGCGACCATTATGGTGGTCAGGCGGTCGCGCGGATCCTGGATGCTGCGCGTGGCCATGATGCCGGGAATCGCGCAGGCAAAGCTCGATAGCAGCGGAATGAAGGAGCGTCCGGACAGGCCGGCCTTGAACATCAGCCGGTCGAGCAGGAAGGCCGCCCGCGGCAGATAGCCCGATTCCTCCAATGCGAGGATGAACAGGAACAGGATCAGGATCTGCGGCAGGAACACCAGCACGCCGCCCAGTCCGGCGAACAGGCCGTCGGTCAGCAGGCTGCGCAGCGGCCCTTCCGCCATGCTCGCCACGGCCCAGTCGCCCAGCGCCTTGATGCCGCCTTCGATGCCGTCCATCAGCGGTTCGGCCCAGGAAAACACGCTCTGGAAGATCAGAAACATCAATACCGCCAGCAGCACCAGGCCCCAGACCGGGTGCAGAGCGACCTTGTCGATCACATCGTCGAAGGCCGCCGTGCGTGCCGGCATGCGTACCGCCGCGGCGAGCAGCTGGCGCACTTCAGCATGCAGGTCGGCATCGGCTGCGTCGCGCTTGGTCGGTGCGGCCACGACCCTGTCCAGGCGCTGTACCAGTGCCTGCGCACCGGCATGCTTGACCGCCACGGTTTCCACCACCGGCAGGCCCAGCTCGCGCTCCAGCGCGGCGATATCGATCTCGATGCCGCGCCGCCGTGCCGCATCCATCATGTTCAGCGCCAGCACCATGGGCTGGCCGAGGCGGCGCACTTCCAGCACGAAGCGCAGGTGCAGGCGCAGGTTGGTTGCATCGGCAACGCAGACCAGCAAGTCAGGCCGCGATTCGCCCGCGGCAATGCCCAGGCAGACATCGCGCGTGATGGCCTCGTCGGGACTGGCCGCATCGAGACTGTAGGCACCGGGCAGGTCGAGCAGCTCGACCGTGCGTCCGGAAGGTGCGGTATAGCGGCCCTGCTTGCGTTCCACCGTCACGCCGGCGTAGTTGGCCACCTTCTGCCGGCTGCCGGTGAGCTGGTTGAACAGCGCCGTCTTGCCGCAATTGGGGTTGCCGAGCAGGGCGACGCGCAAGGCGTTTTCTGCCGTACTCATGCGCTGGCTCCTGCTGCCTGCAGCTGCACCCGGGCCGCTTCGCTGCGGCGCAGGGCAAAGCGGGTGAAACCGATCTGCACCAGCAAGGGATCGTTGCCGACCGGTCCGAATGCCACCAGCTTGACCGGCTCGCCGGCGACGAAGCCCAGGTCGCGCAGGCGCCGGGCAATGGGATCGGCACTGCCGACGTCCTCAACCGTATGCACTACGGCGGTGTTGCCCGGAAGCAGTTCGGAAAGGCGCACAGGCAGATAGGCACTAAATAAGAATGGTTCGCGATTATATCCGCAATTGGCCAAACGCGAACGCATGGCAATTGGTCGCAGCCTGGCCTCGGCTTGCCCGGCCCTGCCCCGTTATCATGGCGGTTTGCCGGAGCCTGTCATGACCTCATCCGTTGCGCTGACTTGCCGTGGTGCCGTTGCCGAGATCCGCCTGGCACGGCCCGGCGTACACAACGCTTTCGACGAACAGCTGATTGCCGAGCTCAGCGATGTACTCGCCCAGGTCGAGGCCGACGCCGCGGTACGCGCCGTGGTGCTGACCGGCGAAGGCGCCTCGTTCTCCGCCGGTGCCGACCTCAACTGGATGCGCTCCATGGCCAAGGCCAGCGAGGCGGACAACAACGCCGACTCGCTCAAGCTGGCCGCGCTGATGCGCCGGCTCAACTACCTGTCCAAGCCTACCGTCGCGCGCGTCAACGGCGCGGCCTACGGCGGCGGCGTCGGCCTGGTCGCCTGCTGCGATATCGCCATCGGCGTGGACGGTGCCAAGTTCTCCTTGTCCGAGGTCAAGCTGGGCCTGGTACCGGCGGTGATCTCGCCGTATGTGATCGCTGCCATCGGCGCGCGCCAGGCGCGCCGCCTGTTCATCACGGGCGAAGTGTTCGACGCCGCCGAGGCCTGCCGCATCGGCCTGCTGCACGAAACCGTCGCCCCGGCCGAACTCGACGCCGCTGTCGAGCGCAGCCTGCACTGGCTGGGCAAAGGCGGCCCGCTGGCCCAGGCCGAAGCCAAGCGCCTGGCCCTGGCCATGGCTGGCATGAGCGAGGCCGGCCAGCAGATTATCGATGTGGACAATGCAGCACTGATCGCACGACTGCGCGTATCGCCCGAGGGCCAGCATGGGCTTGCGGCGTTCCTGGACAAGAAGGCGCCGGATTGGGCGCGGCAGGGTTGATTGGCTGACGTGAGGATGATGGCCGGTGTGGCTCAGGCGAGAACACCATCCCCACCCAAACGCTCAACGCCATAGGAACAACGCCCATGCGCGGCCAAACCAACAAAGGAATTCTCGACAACAAGCTACAACGCGCGCTACGAAAGCGCCCGACCAAGGCTGAAGCCAAGCTATGGCAACACCTGCGCCTGCGCCAACTTGACGGCTGCAAGTTCCGCCGTCAGCACCCGTATTACAATGCCGTGCTCGACGACGTCTGTCTCGAACGCAAACGGGTCCGCGAAGTCGACGGCAGCCAGCATGCGGATTCACCGACGGACGCGGAGCGCGACAGGCGTCTGCAACAAGAAGGCTTCACCGTGCTGCGTTTCTGGAACACCGAAGCCATGTCCAACGGCGAAGCCGTATTGAACCAGATCCACAGCATTGCCACGCAATCCGTTCCACTCGCTCGCCCCCGCGCCAAGGAGTCCTGAAATGATCGACCATCTGGGTTTCAAGGTTTCCGATTTCGACCGCAGCCTGGCCTTCTATACCAGTGTGCTGGCGCCGCTGGGCTACGGCCTGGTAATGGAAGTGACGCCGGAAATGACCGGCACCGATGCACGCCATGCCGGCTTCGGGCGCGAGAACAAGCCCGATTTCTGGATCGGCAGCGGTGGCGACGCCACCCGCAACGGCCTGCACGTGGCGCTTGCCGCGCCCGACCGCGCCTCCGTCGACGCGTTCTACCAGGCCGCCATCGCTGCCGGCGCGCGCGACAACGGCCCGCCCGGCATACGCGCGCACTACCACCCGAGCTATTACGGCGCCTTCGTCATCGATCCGGACGGACACAATATCGAAGCCGTCAGCCACCGCCCCGAATAAGCCGAACCCCGTGCCGATGCGCAGCAATCCGCTGCACCAGGCCAGGCAGGCGCAGGCTCTACGCCGGCTGAAACCGCCCGGCACGGAATCGGCGCATCCCTAACTCCGACTGATCATTTGCGCGCAGGCCCCGCTACGCCGAGGCTGCGCGCGCCAGGCAAACCACCACCGGGAAGGCGCACGATGCAAGGACTGTTTTCCAAGGTACTCATAGCCAATCGCGGCGAGATCGCCTGCCGCGTGATCCGCACCTGCCGCCGCCTCGGCATTGCCACGGTGGCGGTGTATTCCGAGGCCGACGCGACAGCCCAGCATGTGCGCCTGGCCGACGAGGCCTGGCCGATCGGCGGCTCGCGTCCGGCCGAATCGTATCTGCGCGGCGACGTCATTCTGGAAGCAGCGAAACGCAGCGGTGCCCAGGCCATTCATCCGGGCTACGGCTTCCTGTCGGAAAACGCCGAATTCGCCGAGGCGGTGGAAGCCGCCGGCATCGTCTTCATCGGCCCCAGCGCGGCGTCGATGCGCAAGATGGGTTCCAAGGCCGGCGCCAAGATCCTCATGCAGGAACACAAGGTGCCGGTGGTGCCGGGCTATACCGGCGAAGACCAGGACCCGGCGCTGCTTGCGCGCGAAGCCTCGCGCATCGGCTTTCCGCTGATGATCAAGGCCGCCCACGGCGGCGGCGGCAAGGGCATGCGCATTGTGCATAATGCCGGTGAATTCGCCGCCAACCTGGAATCCTGCCAGCGTGAGGCGCGCAACGCCTTCGGCCGCGACCGCGTGCTGCTGGAACGCTACGTGGAAAAGCCGCGCCATATCGAGTTCCAGGTGTTCGGCGACAGGCACGGCAACATCGTGCATCTGAACGAACGCGAGTGCTCGGCCCAGCGCCGCTACCAGAAGGTGCTGGAAGAAGCGCCCTCGCCCTTCGTCACCACCGAACTGCGCACGCGCATGGGCGATGCGGCCATCGCCGCGGCGCGGGCCATCGACTACAGCAATGCCGGCACGGTCGAGTTCATTGTGGGACAAGGCGGCGATTTCTACTTCATGGAAATCAATACGCGCCTGCAGGTCGAGCATCCGGTCACCGAGCTGACCCTGAACCTCGACCTGGTCGAACTGCAGCTGCGCGTGGCCGCGGGCGAAGCGCTGCCCGGCTCGCTGGTGCGCAACAAGTCGGTGCCGGCCGACGGCCATGCGATCGAGCTGCGCCTGTACGCCGAAGATCCGGCACAGAACTTCCTGCCCGGTTCGGGCAAGTTGACCACGCTGCGCCTGCCGGCAGCGTCGCGCCATGTACGCATCGACGGCGGCGTGATCCAGGGCGACACCGTGTCGATCTTCTACGACCCGATGATCGCCAAGCTCATCGTCTGGGACAAAACCCGCGCCGAAGCCCTGCAGCGCATGCGCGAAGCGCTGGCCGAAACCGAGATCGTCGGGCCGAAGTCGAACGTGGAATTCCTTGAACGCCTGGTCCGTCATGCGGCGGTCACTGGCGGCACCATCGACACCGGCTATCTCGATCGCCACCTGGACGAATTCCTGCCGCAGGCAGCGGCCGTGGTACCGGCGCACCTGCTCGCGGCGGCCGCCAGCGTGGTGCTGCTGGACCAGGAAAGCGCCGCACCGGCGCTGGCCGCGACCGGCAACGATCCGTATTCGCCCTGGGCTCGCGCCGACGGCTGGCGCCTGGGCCACCCGGGCAAGCGCGTGGTCGCGCTGGTCCACGCCGGCGAGCGCCTGGAACTGGCCGCGCACGGCAATGCCGGGCAATACCGGCTGGACTGGAACGGCCAGCACGCCGTAGTGAAAAACGCCGCCGTGCACGAAGGCTGGCTCAGTGCCGAGATCGACGGCACCGTATACCGCCTGCGCGCCGTGGTCGAAGCCAACCATGTACTGCTGCATGACGGCAACGCACGCCAGGTGTTCGAGCGTGCAGCAGCCTTCGCCTACAGCGCCAGCAAGAGCGGCGGCGGCGACCGCGTCGTCGCGCCGATGCCGGGCCGCGTGGTGCTGACCAAGGTACAGGTCGGCGACACCGTGATCGAAGGCCAGGAGCTGGCGATCATGGAAGCGATGAAGATGGAGATCACCCTGCGCGCGCCGCGGGCCGGCACGATTGCAGCGGTGCAGGCACAGGCCGGCGAATTCGTCGAAGCGGATGCGGTGCTGATTCGACTGGAGGCGGTGTGATGAAGGTATTCGCGAGGTTGGGAATTCCTTCGTCTGTTGGTCTTCGGCGGGCGGCGAAGTCGGGGGTTGCTGCGTTTGCTGGTCTTCGGCGGGTGGCGAGGTCGGAGATTCCGTCGTTCGGCGTTGTTCGTCGCGGGAACGCCTCGACGTTGCGCTGCACCTGGCGGCTTATCCCAACCTACGGCCTGCTTTTTCTTGCCGCCCTGGCCCTGGGCGGCTGCGTGGAAACGCGCTTCGAATCGCCGCTCGGCGACAATATCGAATCCTGCGACGTGGCCTGGAAAGGCCTGTGGCTGCCCGAGGAGGCGCCCAAGGGCGACACCGATGCGAGCGCGTTCTTCGTCGATCACGAATGCCGCTTCCATGTGCTCGACCAGCCCGAACGCGGTGCACCGCTGAAGCAGATCCATATTCCACTGAACTTCGTCCACGACGGCAGCAACGACTACATTGTCGTGTCGGATGCGCAGCTCAAGGGCTTGGTCAAGCTGGGGCCGCCGTTCGCGGTCGACCCGCGGCCGGAGAAGTCGTTCTTCTTCGCGCGCTATGCGCTGCGTGGCGACAGGCTCGACCTGTACGACGTGGACAGCGAGCGCGTGGCCAAGCTGATCCTCGATGCCAAGATCGAAGGCACCATCAGCAAGACCTCGACCGAGCTGCACGTCTACGTGCGCGGCAATCGCGGCCAGATGCTGGAAATCGTGCGTGCGCACGCCATATTCGGCAGCAAGCCTTTCAGCCTCAGGCGCAGCGAGCAGTCGGTCGAGGCCTACGAGAAGGCGCTGATCGCGCGCCAGCGCAAGGAGTGAACATGAACATGCCCAGCAGCGTGCGCATCGTCGAAGTCGGTCCGCGCGATGGTCTGCAGAACGAGAAGGCGATCATCCCGACGCCGCTGAAGATCGAACTGATCGACCGCCTCAGCGCCACCGGCCTGCGCAGCATCGAGGCAACCAGCTTCGTCAGTCCGAAATGGATTCCGCAGCTGGCCGATGCCGCCGACGTGTTCAGCGGTATAGCGCGCAAGCCCGGCGTGAACTACCCGGTGCTGGTGCCCAACCTGCAGGGCTACGAACGCGCCCGCGCGGTCGGCGTCGAGGAAGTCGCAGTGTTTGCGGCCGCGTCGGAGGCTTTCAGCCAGAAGAACATCAACGCCAGCATCGAGGAATCCATCGCCCGCTTCGCGCCGGTGCTGGAGCGCGCCCGCGCCGACGGCGTGAAAGTACGCGGCTATGTTTCCACCGTGCTCGGCTGCCCCTACCAGGGCGAGGTGCCGCTGGCCGACGTGGTGCGCGTGGCCACGCGCCTGCATCGCGCCGGCTGCTACGAAATTTCCCTCGGCGACACCATCGGCATGGGCACGCCGCGCAAGGCCGCGGCCATGCTCGCCGCGGTCGCCGCCGAAGTGCCGATGGACGCGCTGGCGATCCATTTCCACGATACGCGCGGCCAGGCGCTGGCGAATATCCTGGCCTGCCTGGAACTGGGCGTCAGTGTGCTCGACGCCGCCGTATCAGGCACCGGCGGCTGTCCCTATGCCAAGGGCGCCAGCGGCAATGTCGCCAGCGAAGACGTGGTGTTCATGCTCGACGGCATGGGCATCGCCACCGGCATCGACCTGCCCAGGCTGATCGAAACTGGCCAATGGCTGGCCGCCCAGCTGGGCCGCGAAACGGGCAGCAAGGTCGGCAAGGCTGCCGCCTGAGTACGCGATCACGCTGGTGGGGGTAAGCCGCAGGCGCTCCGTGACATAGGCAGGCGTAGCAGCGCTACGGCGACGCATCGCAACGACGCATCGCGACGGAAGACACCGGAATTAGTTAGTGGTTTTGGCGAGACAGGACCCTCGCTTTCTGCACGGCCCTCGTAACCGGTGTGCAAGGCCAGGGCCTGGCGCCAGGCCAGCGGCAGTCCGCCGCCGTGCCACTGGGCGCGCACGGCGGCGAAATCCAGCGTCTGGCCTAGGTAGAGCGCTGCATAGGACTCGGCCAGGGCGTGGAAGAAACCGGCCTCGCTGCTGCCGCCGGGCGATAAGATCTCGAATTGCCTGTGCGCGCAATTCGTGCATGGAAAATCTCGGCGTGGATGCGGTAGCAAAAGCTGGCGTGGCCGTTTGCGGGAAGTCTGTGCGGCGCAATTCGCGGCGCTTATCGCGCCGTACGAGTTGCGCCGCTTTGGTGTGGCACCGATGGTCGCCGCGAATTGCGCCGCAGGCGAATCGACAATCGATGGCCTAAACCGGCACTGCCGCCTTCAAGGCTTCCGCCTGGGCCAGCAGCGTGCAGAGAAACGCCGGCGGCAATTCGCCGAGTTTCACCTCGGCCCATTCTTCGCCGGCATTGCGCCACGGCACGATGCTGCCGACCGTCACTTCTTCGTCCGCATCGAACCAGGCGGAAATGCCCATGTGGTGGATCTTCACCCGCCACTCGCTGTTCGGATGCCAGCTGTGTTCGTTGATCATGGCGCCGTCTTCCGCGTTGCCTTTGAGATAACCCCACTTTTCCATCAGTCCACCGAATCGGGCGCGGTTCACGGTACCGCCGTCCGCGCGGCGCACTTCGCTTTGCGCCAGTTCGTCCGGATGCGGCTCGACCACGGCCACATCGAACTGGCCCATCGGCGAGATCAGTTCGTAGTCGGCGAACTGGCTGCGCCATTGCGCCAGTTCCGCAGCGGGGATCTCGCGCGGATGGGCAATGCGCAGACGCGCATCGGCCGGCAGTTCCACGGCGGTGTCCTGCGCATCGACCAGTTCGCCGCTTTCGCTGGGCCGCAGGCGCAGCAGCGATTCGCCCTGTGCATCCAGCGCCGACCACACCACCGCCTGGCTGATCGCGCCCAGCAGCGGATGATCGACAAACAGGCTGCGCCAGCGTTGCGGCGCCCAGACCTTGCCGGTCTGCAGCGCGCGCAGCAGGCGCTGCGACTGCCGCTTCAACAGCGGCTTGAGGTTCTTGGCCAGCATCTTCAGCTGGTTTTCCGCCACGCCGCGTAGTTCCGCGTCTTCGCCGGCCCTGGTGCGCGGCAGGGTCTTGGACGGCTTGCCGCTGGCATCGACCACGACCACGCTGAAATCGCCGCGCAGCCTCGCCGTGTACGCATACGGGCCGACATCGAGCACCAGGCCGGCGCGGCCGAAACCGAAATCGGGCACGAGCTGTTCGAGGAATTCGTGCAGGCCCAGGCCTTCGCGCTCCGCCGCCGCGCTCAGCGCTTCCTCGGCATTGCGCTGGATGGACTCGGAGAACTTTCGGCTTTCCCACAGCTCGCGCACCTGGGCAATACCGTAAATGCCCGGCAGCTGACACAGCAGGTGCATCACCACGCTCGCCTTCTGCTTGCGGGTCTTCATCCAGGCCTTGGCCGCGCGCACCAGATCGTTGGCCACGCGCTCGTCACCGTATACCGGCAAGGGAAAAAGTAACCAATTGAACTTGTCTGCACCCTTCTCCGCGATCCAGGTCTTCACGCCGTAGGCGGCGAAGTCGGCACGACGCGCCGCGGGCAGCAGGGCAAGAATCTGGCGCGCGCGCCGCGGCAGGCTGTCGCCCGCCTCGATCAGCACCTGCAGCAGATAGCGGCCCAGCGTTTCGTCCAGCGGCTGCAGCAGGCGTGCTGTGTCCACGCCCAGCGCGGCATAGGCATGCTGCAGTACGCGGAGGAAACCGGCTTCGTCGTTGCCGTGCTGGATAAGTTCGCCTGCGGTCTGGACACGCGGATCATGCATGGAAACAGCCCCCTGGAAAGCGGGAACAGCGGTGGTGGTTTGAGCGGGGCAAGCATACGCAAAGCCGCTGCGGAGGCGCCTGGACAATCTGTCCATACGCACTTCTGCCGCGACGCCGATCCGCCATGGCGCGCGTGGCAAAGGCAGGTCCCGGCGAGGCAGCCGCAGCAGCGGCCCCTGCGCCAGGTCGAAACCGGCCTGCCAGTGATTGCAGCGCGCGGCCAGGAACACCCCGCATACCGTTGCGACAGTATACAAATGTTTATTTTTTCCTGATGCCTGCGACGCCGGGCACCCCGGCCCGTCGGGCAGGCTGTGCTCAGGTCACAGCAGCCGCTTTCAGTGCCTCGGCCTGGGCCAGCAAGGTCGCGCGCAGCGCGGCCGGCAGATCGGCCAGCGGCGCGGGCGTCGCCGGCTGCTGGTCGATGCGGTGCAGGATGCGCAGACCGTCGATGACGACGTCATCGCTCAGATCGAAGGTCACCGCAATGGGGCTGTGACCGAGGACTACGTGCCAGTGCTTGTCCGGGCTCCAGCTGTGCGAGCTGACCATGCGATCCGCTGCTTCGTCCTTGGCATAGCCCCACTTTTCCACCAGCGCGGCAAAGCGCCCACGCAGCAGTTTGCAGCCGTCGGCGCGGCCGATGCGCGCGCGCGTCAGTTCCTGCGCCTGCGCCTCGAATACCGGCTGCTGCAACTGCTGCAGTGGCGACAGCAGTTCGTAGTCGGCGAACTGCGCCGTCCACGCCGCACATTCGCCGGGCGGCATTTCCAGCGGGTGCGCAACGCGCACACGCAGCTCGTCCGGCAGCCGGTAAGGCGTGTCGGAAGCGTCTATCAGTTCGCCGCTGGCGCTGGGACGAAACCGCGCCAGCGACTGCTCGTCCGCATCCACGGCCGACCAGACCAGCAGCTGCCCGATCACCCGCAGCAGGGCATGCTCGGCGAACAGCAGACGCCACTGCGCCGCGCTCCACAGCCGTCCGGTCTGCAGTGCCAGCAGCAGCCTCTGCACCTGCTGCCGGTACAGCGGCTTGAGATTCCTGGCCAGCATCTTGAGCTGGTTTTCCGCCAGTCCGCGCCGCTCGGCGTCTTCGCCAGCCCTGGCCCGCGGCAGGCTTTTGCAGGCTTTGCCGGCAGCATCGAACAGCAGCAGGCTGAAATCGCTCTGCAGCCGTGCCGTATACGCATACGGCCCCAGTTCCAGGCGCAGGCCGTCGGCAGTGAAGCCGAAATCCGGCACCAGCTGTTCGAGCAATTCTTCGCGGCCCAGGCCGCGCTCTTCCGCTGCATCGTCCAATGCCTGCACCGCCGCATTGGCGACAAACGGAGAGAACTTGCCGCTCTCCCACAGATCGCGCACGCGGGCGACACCGTAGTCGCCGGGCACCCGGCACAGCAGCTGCAGCGCGGCAACCGCCTTGAGCTTGCGCTTGCCCGCCCAGGCCTTCACGCCACGCACCAGGTCGTTGACGACGCGCTCGTCGGCGTATTCGGGCAGCGGCAACAATAGCCAATTGAACTTGTCCACACCTTGCTCAGCCACCCAGGTCTTGACGCCGTAGGCGGCCAGATCGCTGCGCCGGGCTGGCGGCAGCAGGGCCAGGATCTGCCGCGCACGCCGCGGCAGCTGTTCGCCGGCCTGCTGCAGCACGTACAGCAGATAGCGGCCCAGCGTCTCGCCCAGCGGCGCCAGCAGCCGCGCCGTGTCGTCGTTCCAGGCCTTGGCCAGCGCGGCCGGGATTTTCTGCATAGCGGCCAGCGCTTGCATCTCTTCCCGCGTGGCAACCGCCCAGTCGTCCAGGCCGCGCAGGGAACGGCCGCTGCGCGCCAGGGCGTCCAGGCTGAGGCCGCGGCTATAGTCATCGTGCGCCGCATCGCCGATACAGGCCTCGATCAGCGGCAGCGCCTCCGCCGCCGGGTGCTGGGCCAGTGCAGTCAGCACAACCAGACGCGCCCTCGCCTCGGTTTCGTCCAGCAGGCCGCTGCGCTGCAGCGCGATCAGCGGCGTGCGTGCGAGCAAGGCGCGCACTGCGCTACGGCCGGTCTTGCTCGCTTCGCGCAAGGTGAGTGCCAGGCCGGCGCCGCAGGCCGCCACGGCGTGCCCATCGAACAGCGGCAGCAGGCGCAGTCGGTACTTTTCCTCCAACCGCGCAAACGCCGGGGGAAACGCGACCAGCGCCGACCGCAGCACCTCGGCCGGCACGCGCAGACCGCGGCCCGACGCCGCGATGCCGTGTGCTACCGCAGACACGATCAGCTCGCGCAGCGGCGAATCGCCAGCCTGTAGCGCCGCGCAGAAGGCGGCCACCTGCAGACGGCCGCCAGCCGCATGCGCTTCGAACGGCGCTGGTTGCTGCGCATACAGTTGCTCGGCCAGTGCCAGCACTTCGCCCCGGTCCGTACCAGCGGCCAGCGCATCGAGGAGGCCAGCCGCCAGGGCCAGGCGGCTGGCCTCCTCGCGGCTCGCCTGCCACAGCGCCGACCAGCGCGCCATATCGTCGACGCTGGCATAGACCAGCAATGCGGTGCGCTGCGCCACCAGGTCGGGCCTGGCCTGGCCCAGCTGCAGCAAGGCATCCCAGTGCGGCTGGCGTGGCGGCGCCGGCGCTTCCGCCGTCACCGCCAGCGCGAGTTGGCCCAGGCGGAATGCCGCGCCTTCGGCCACCGCCGCATCGGCCATGCCGGCGTAGTCGAGCAGGCTGGCGCTGTCCTGCATCAGCGCCCATACCGCGCCCGGCATCTCGCGGCCGCGGTCGAAGACGTGACGCTGCAGCAAGCCGCGCAGCTGCGCCTCGTCGCCGTGCCGGGCCACGCGCACCAGAGCACGCTCGAAACTGAAGCGGTCGTGCATCGCGTCGAGGATGCTGCGATACCAGCCGATCGCTTCCGGTGTGTCGAGCAGGTCGCCATGGAACCACTCGCCGCGCGCCCACAGCGCCTGCTCGTGGGCCAGCGCCTGGGCGGGAAAACGCTGTACGAAATCGCAGGCGTCGCCCAGTTCCAGGTAGCGTAGCAGCGGCGGTGCCGACTGCTGCAGGAAACGCTGCCAGCGCAGCGGCGACTCGGCCAGCACGTGTATCAGCCCGGTCCAGGTCAGCGCACGGCGGTCGTTGGCACCGGAATCGCCCAGGAAATCGTCCAGTGCCGGCGCCTGTGCGGCAGCCAGGCAGAGCGGGCGTAGCAGCGCGAGGACCAGCTCGCCCACTTGCCCGGGCGGCAATAGCTGGTAGCTGCGCTGCAGGCTGGCGAGATGCGCCAAGTCACGCAATATGGTCAGCGCCCAGTCGCCGTCCGGCACGGCGTAAACGTGTAAATGTTCACGCAACAGCAGACCGATCGCCTGCAGCTGGTTGAGCAGGATCAGGCTGCGCCGCGTCGCATGGCCGTCCTTGCGCCACTGTTCCGCGCCGATGCCGGCGAGCAGGCGCGCGGGCAGCGCCGTATCCACGCCGGCATCGCGATACAGCGCCGCCACGGCGGCCCATTCGCCTTCGCCAGTCTGTAGCTGCAGCAGCCACTCCTGCAGTGCCGCGGCCTTGGCAGCGTACAGATCGGCCAGGTCGAGCTGCAGCACACCCTTGGCCGCATAGAAATCGGCCAGATCGCTGAAAGGCAATTGCTCGCTGGGCAGCGGTGCCAGCAGTTCGGCCAGGCAGACGGGCACCAGCAGCGGTGCCAGCAGGACTACGGCGCGCTCGCCTTGGTCGAACCAGTGCCGCGCCTGCCGGCCCGGCAGCAGCCAGGCCTGCATCGGCAGCAGCGTACTCGGGTTCTGCCAGCGGCGCGTGCCCGGATCGTCGCGGCGAGGCCGCGCCAGGGCCAAGCGCCAGGCGGCCGGCAAGGCTGCCTGGCCGTGCCAGTAGTCGCGCACCGCCGCGAAATCCAGCGCTGGCGACATGCCGATTTCGCGGTAGGCGTCTTCCAGCGCAGCCAGGAACGTCGCTTCGTCGACAGCCTGTGCCGCCAGCCGCCTGCCCAGTTCGTCGTGGATGTACTGCATGGTTTGCTTTCCTGGCCCAGCGCCCACTGGCGGCACGCGCCAAGCATAGCCAAGCGGCCGCAGCCGCCGCAGCAGCGCCGCGCGGGATCAAACCCAGCGCGCGGGCAGAACCGCCCGCAGCGCTGCGCCACGCTGCTACCATCGGCGGGTCAACGGCTGCCGTGGAAAACGAAGTGCCTGCTCGCCTAGCTCCCGATCAATCCCGCGGTCACCTCATCGCCATCGGCGTCTTCGCCGGGCTGGATACCGAACAACGCATAATTTCCCGGCTACTGTCCACCTGTTCACAACGCGCGCAAGTCTGTTTTCTTGTCGCCGGCGAACTCGACCAGCGCGCCCTTGACGAGATCGAGACCGCCCTGCTGGCCAACGGCGCCGGCGGCGTACGCCGGGTCAACCTGGCCTCGCGCGCCGATGCGGAACGCAGCGAAACCCTGGGCGCGGTGGAAAATTCCGACCTGATCGTGCTGGCCACCATCCATCCGCTGAAGCTGACCACCCTGGTCGGCGGCACCGGCCTGGCCAAGCTGCTGCGCCGGCGCAATGCCGACGGCACGCCGATCGCCGGACTCGGCGCCGGTGCCGCGGTGCTGAGCGAGCACATGATGGCCGGCGGCGAATCCGGCACCACGCCGCGCATGGGCGCCGTCACGCTGGCACCCGGGCTGGGACTGACCAATCGCGTGGTGATCGACCAGGGTGGCGCGGCCAGCGATCGCCTGGGCCGCCTGCTCGGCGCGCTGGCGCTGAACCCGTTCGCGCTGGGCCTGGGCCTGGATGCGGACACCGCCGCCTTCATCGGCCCGGACAACGTGCTGGAAGTGGTCGGCCACGGCGGCATTACCCTGGTCGATCCCAGCGACGTAGGCCCGACCAACATCACCGAAGCCGGACCGCAGGCGCCGATCTCCATCACCAACCTGCACCTGCACGTGCTGGTGCATGGCACGCGCTACGATCTGGATTTCCGCCGGCCGCTCTGACACTCATGACTCTGTCCAGCCTGCGCATCCGCCCGGCCGTCAGCACCGACAACGCCGACATTGCCCGCATCATCCGCACGGTAATGCCCGAGTTCGGTGCCGGCGGCGCGGGTTTCGCCATCCATGACGCCGAAGTCGACACGATGGCGGAAAGCTATTCCATCCCGCGTGCCGCGTATTTCGTCGTCGACAAGGACGGCCAGGTCATGGGCGGCGGCGGCGTGGCCGCGCTGGCCGGCGCCGATGCCGATACCTGCGAACTGCGCAAAATGTACTTCTTGCCGGGACTGCGCGGCCTCGGTGCCGGCAGCGCGCTGATGGCACGCTGCCTGGATGCGGCGCGCGAATTCGGCTACCGCCGCTGTTATCTGGAAACCCTCAGCGGCATGGACGCGGCACAGGCTCTTTACCTGAAGTCCGGCTTCCGCCGTATCGACGGGCCGATGGGCGGCACCGGGCATTTCAGTTGCGACAAGTTTTTCTTGCGGGATCTGTAGAAGCGTCTAACAAAATGCAATACGGCTCCGGCAGGACTGGTTCAAAGCCCTCCTCTTCAAGGGGAGGGCTAGAGTGGGGATGGTGTAGCTCGTTGCCATTGGGTTGTGCGCAGAATATCTGCAGCTCCATCAGATCGCTTTGTGCTATTAGCCAGGGAAAACACTTCAACACCATCCCCTCCCAACCCTTCCCTTGAAGGGGAGGGCTCAAGGGCTAGCAAGTCGACATTTTCTTAGACGCTCTAGGGCTCGCCGGATCGCGGCATGCCACGCCGCCTGCCTACCCCTGCCGGATCGCGACGCTTGATTTACAATCGCCGCCTTTGCGCCGCCCCGGCGCCCAGCTTGCGGAGTGCTGTGCATGGAACTGAGTCAGGTCAAGGCCGTCATCACCGGCGGGGTTTCGGGTCTGGGTTATGCGGTGGCGCAGCATCTGCTCGCCCAGGGCGCTTCGGTCGCGCTGTTCGACGTGAACGCGGAAAAAGGTGCCGAGGCCGTGGCCACACTGGGCCCAAAAGCACATTTCTTCCGTACCGACGTGACCAGCGAAGAGGACGTGGTAGCCAATCTCAAGGCCGCCCACCAGGCGTTGGGTGGGCTGAACGCAGCGATCAACTGCGCCGGCATCCTCGGTGCCGGCCGGGTACTGGGCAAGGAAGCGCCGATGCCGCTGAAGACCTTCGCCGGCACGGTGATGGTCAACCTGGTCGGTTCGTTCAATGTCGCCAAGGGCGCTGCAGACCTGATGCAGCACAACGCAGCAGGCGAGGACGGCGAACGCGGCGTCATCGTCAACACCGCGTCGATCGCTGCCTATGAAGGACAGATCGGACAGGCCGCCTATTCCGCCTCCAAGGGCGGTGTGATCGCGATGACCCTGCCAATGGCACGGGAATTCGCCCGCATCGGCGTACGCGTGATGACGGTCGCCCCGGGCGTGTTCCATACGCCGATGGTCGACGGCATGCCGGAAAACGTATATCAATCTCTTTGTGCACAGGTTCCCTATCCGTCGCGCCTGGGCAAGCCGGAGGAATTCGCCGAGACGGTCGCGTTCATCCTGCGCAACCGCTATCTCAACGGCGAGACCATCCGCGTCGACGGCGCCGTGCGCCTGCAGCCGAAGTAAGTTCGCCCTTCCCTTCCCCTACCACGATTCCAGTGCCATGAAAGCCAGCGAAATCAGAAAAGGCAACGTCGTCGAGCACGACAACAAGGTCTACCAGATCCGCGACATCGAGCGCAGCTCGCCCCAGGGCCGCGGCGGCAACGTCACCTATCGCTTCAGCATGTACAGCGTGCCGGGCGGGGTGAAGCTGGACCTGTCCCTGCGCGCCGAGGACGATCTGCGCGAAGTGGAACTGTCGCGGCGCCAGGCCAACTATTCCTACCGCGAAGGCGACACCTTCGTCTTCATGGATGCGGAGGACTACACCCAGTACATGCTCGACGCCAGCGCGCTGGGCGACTCTGCCGGCTTCATCATCGACGGCATGGAAGCCTGCTACGTGCAGCTGATCGAAGACCAGCCCGTCGCGGTGCAACTGCCGCCGACGGTGACCCTGACCGTGATCGACACCGCGCCGGAGATGAAAGGCGCCACCGCGACCAAGCGGCCCAAGCCGGCCAAGCTGGAAACCGGAATCGAGATCCAGGTGCCGGAATACGTCGTCAACGGCTCGCGCATCCTGGTCAGCACGGTGACGGGCGAATATTCGGGCCGCGAATAAGCGCCCGGAATGCAGCGACGGCGCTTGCCGCCGTCGCTGCATGACGCAGCGCTATGCGGCAGATTCCCTTTCTAGCCATTTGCGCGCCATGCGCTGCAGCGACTCGTCGAAATCGGCCGAACCGATCATGTCGGCAATGTCGCGCCAGGCCAGCTCCAGCGACTCCTCGCTGACGGCGAATTGCTCATCGCCGCAACAGCGCACGACGTAGCGCAAGTCGTAGTGCCAGTGGCCCGGCACTGTCTTGTGATCGGGAATCCAGTGCCGGTCGAGATCGAACAGTTCGCCTTCGACGACGAGATCGCGCAGTCCCGACTCTTCCTCGGCTTCGCGCAAGGCTACGGCTTTCAGGTCGACATCGCCGTCGGCATGGCCGCCCAGCTGCAGCCAGCGCAACAATTTGCGGTGATGCGTCAGCAGCACGCGGCGTCCATCGGCACTGACCAGCCAGGCAGCGCCGGTCAGATGGCCCAGGGCCAGTTCGCGCTCGGCCGCATCGGCATGCTGCGTCATGAACTCGCGAAACTGGGCAATGCCGTGTACTTCCTGCGGATGACGAACGGCATACGCGGCCAGTTCGTGCAGCCAGTCATGCTGCCAGGCAGCCAGCGCGGGTGCTGCGCCATCGGTGGTTGAGCTCATAGCGGGCGCTTGCTGGCCTAGAGAGGGTCGCGTATTTTAGCGCGGATTTGCCGCGCTTCTGATCGGGGCGCAAAAGCTCGCCAGGCCTCGCAAGCAGGTACGCTGCTGTTCGGCGCCGGGTCCTATAAAAATTGCGGGAGGGGATGGAATGATTTTCTGGCGTGTAAAACCGCTCGACCAGATTCTTGAGAATGCCGAGAAGAAGGGGCTTAAACGCCAACTGGGTGCCTTCGATCTGACCATGCTGGGGATCGGCGCCGTGATCGGCACTGGCATCTTCGTGCTCACCGCCGTGGCAGCCAACAAGGCTGGCCCGGGCATGATCTACTCCTTCATCATCGCCGCCGTAGTCTGTGCGCTGACCGCGCTGATCTATGCAGAAATTGCGGCCATGGTGCCGGTGTCAGGCTCCGCCTACACCTATTCCTATGCCGTGCTGGGCGAAGTCATCGCCTGGATGGTGGGCTGGGCCTTGATACTGGAATACGCGATCGCTGCAGGTGCAGTAGCCGTTGGGTGGTCGGGCTACGTAAACGGATTCCTCGCCCATACCGATCTATTCGGACTGGTCAACCAGGGCGACCTGGCGCTGCCGCACGCCCTTATGGCCGGACCGCGCGATACCGTCACGCTCGCCGACGGGACCAAAGTGGCTGGCGGCTTCAATCTGCTGGCTTTTCTGATCTCCCTCGTCATCACCTGGCTCCTGATCATCGGCACCTCCAAGTCAGCCAAAGTCACCGCTGTTCTGGTCATCATCAAGATTGTCGCGCTGGCGACCTTCGTGGTGCTGGCGATACCCAGCGTCACCCACGACCACTTCACTCCGATGCTGCCCAACGGCTGGGGCACGCCCATGTCCGGCACCGGCGTACTCGGCGCCGCCGCCTCGATCTTCTTCGCCTATGTCGGCTTCGACGCCGTTTCCACTGCAGCTGAGGAAACGCGCAACCCGAACCGCAATATTCCGATCGGCCTGATCGGCTCGCTGGCCATCTGCACCATCTTCTACATGCTGGTGGCCTATGCCGCGGTCGGCGCCGTCGGCGCACAGCCGGGTGGCGAGCTGTCCCAGTCCAAGGAACCGCTGGCCTTCGTGCTGCGCGAAATCGGCTGGCCACACGTCGGCAACTGGGTTGCTGCCGCTGCCATCATCGCGCTGCCGTCGGTAATCCTGATGATGATCTTTGGGCAAACCCGCATCCTGTTCACCATGTCGCGCGACGGACTGATGCCGGAGGCCTTCTCCCGCGTGCATCCGCGTTTCCACACGCCGCACGTGGTCACGCTGATCACCGGCGTTGCCGTATCGCTGTTTGCCGCGGTATTCCCGGTCGACATCCTGGCAGACATCTCAAACTCCGGCACCCTGTTCGCATTCTTCGTCGTTGCCCTGGGCGTGATGGTATTGCGCAAAGTTCAGCCGGGACGCGCACGGCCGTTCCGCACGCCGTTCATCTGGGTGGTCGGTCCGCTGGCTATGGCGGGGTGCGTGGTGCTGTTCCTTAGCCTCGGCTGGAATCCGACCATCAAGTATTTCCTGATCTGGACCGTCATCGGCCTAGTCACCTACTTCGTGTTCGGCAAAAAGCACAGCCATCTCGCCAATAAAGGCTGAGTCCGTCAGCTTGCCCCCGCGTCGTGCGGGGGCAAGCGCGCCGTAAACCGCGCACGAACCGCCGGGTTTCTGTGTAATCAACAACTTGGCGCTGCCTTGCAGCGCCTTGTTGCTGTCCGCCGGGACAATTTCGTAAGCCCCTTTGCGCTCAATCACTTAGCGACGCACTTCGCAGTCCGGGTCGATTCGGCAGCAATCTGTACACAGTTTCGGCGCGCTCGACAAAAATCGTTTAAGCACCTGAGCTGGCTCTGGTTTGTGGGGAACGCCCACAAGCAATCCACGGCTTATCCACAGCCCTGTGTTAGCTGCCCGCAACCGCAGCGGTTATGATCGAGGTCCGCGGGAAATACACTTGGCAGTGGGCCCCACGGAATGCGGCTCGGATGCGTTCAGACGGGTTAGCTCCTCGGTCTGGGCGCATCCGGGCAGCGACTATTCAGTCCACCGCCCTTCGTTTCGCCCCCTTGCTTGCCGACCGACACCCCTCTCCGGGTGCAGTGCGCTGCCTGTATTTCAAGCCTTGGCGACGAAGGCCGAGCACCAGCCCTTGCCTGCTACCGACTTGCCCGGAAACAGCGAGCAGGCGCCGCGTGCGGACTTGCCCTGGTAGAAATTGCAGCTCAGGCAGGTATCGCCAGCCTTGTGCTGGGGAAAGCGCTTCGCATCGACGGCAGCGGCATCTTCGGTATAGGCCAGCGCGCTGGCAGTGGGGTCGCTGCCGCTCAGCGGCGGCAGTGCGTCACCCTGTGCTGCGGCGGGCAGGACGACGGCGGCAGCACCGCCGAGCAGCACCATCTGCACAAAACGGCGGCGCGATATGACGTGTTCTGGCTGAGACATAAGCATCCTTGAGTCCTGGCTGGGAACGTACAAGCGCGCAGGCCATGCGGCGCCGCGCGTTCGCCATCGTAATCGTCGCAGCACAGGTCTGCGGCGCTGCGTATCGTTCGCAAAGCGCGCGGTCGATGCGTTTACGGGCCTCAGTTATAGTGCTCGCCCATTCGATCGCAGCAGCCCATGGCCACTACGACTCTTCCCGACCCCGAACGTCTCGCCGCCTGCGCGCGCGAGATCGCCGACGCCGGACGCGACCTCGGCGCGCGTGGCTGGACGCCGGCGACCAGCAGCAACTTTTCCCTGCGCTACGACGACACACATGCCGCCGTGACGGTTTCCGGCCGCGACAAGGGTCGCCTCAGCGTGGATGACATCATGCTGGTCGATTTCGCCGGCAACGCAGTCGGCACCAGCGCGCGGCCGTCGGCGGAAACCCTGCTGCACGTACAGATGTACCGGCGCGATGCCAGCATAGGCGCGGTGCTGCATACGCATTCCCACAACCAGACCGTAGCCTCGCGCCTTTACGCGCCGGCCGGTCTGATCCGCTTCAGCGGCCTGGAACTGCAGAAGGCCATCACCGGCTATACCACGCACGACAGCGAGCTCGACCTGCCGGTATTCCCGAATACCCAGGACATGCCCGAACTGGTAGACCAGGTCGACGCCTGGCTCGATGCAGGCAAGCCGCTGCACGGCTACTTGATAGACGGCCACGGCATCTATACCTGGGGCCGGACCATGGCCGAAGCGCGGCGGCATCTCGAGGCATTCGAGTTCCTGCTTGCGGTGGAGCTGGACCTGAGGAGACTGAGAGCATGAGCCGACTGCGCATTTTCGCCGAAGACCAGCCCGCCCAGGTGCTGTTTGACAGCGACGATCACCCCGCCATCGCGGCCGAACTGGGCAAGGTCGGCGTGCGCTTCGAGCGCTGGCAGGCCAGCGCCGACATCGTTCCCGGCGCTGCGCCCGAAGCAGTCATCGCCGCCTACCGGCATGACATCGACCGCCTGATGAACAGCGAAGGCTACCAGGCCGTCGACGTGATCAGCCTCAATGCCGACCACCCGGACAAGGCGACGTTGCGGCAGAAATTTCTCAACGAGCACACCCATTCGGAAGACGAGGTGCGCTTCTTCGTCGCCGGCCGCGGCCTGTTCACCCTGCACATCGACGACAAGGTCTACGAGGTGCTGTGCACCCAGGGCGACCTGATCGGCGTACCCGACAACACGCGCCACTGGTTCGACATGAGCGAACAGCCGCACTTCGTCGCGATCCGCCTGTTCACCAATGCCGCGGGCTGGGTGGCGAATTTCACCGGCAGCGAAATCGCCCAGCGCTTTCCGCGCCTGGAAGTCTGATTTTCCACTTGCGAACACGTATCCAATGACGCGCGCCATCCTGACCGACATCGAAGGCACCACCAGCTCCATCAGCTTCGTCAAGGACGTGCTGTTTCCGTATGCGCGCGAACACCTGCCAGCCTTTGTCGCCGCCCACGGCGACGAGCCTGAAACAGCCCGCTGGCTTGCCGCCACCGCCAGCGAAGCCGGCCTGGCCGCCGACGACCGCGCCGGCATCGTCGCCACCTTGCAGCGCTGGATCGACGAAGACCGCAAGATCACGCCGCTGAAAGCGCTGCAGGGGCTTATCTGGGCCGACGGCTATGCCAGCGGTGCCTATCGCGCCCACCTGTACGCAGAAGTCGCCGCGCGACTGCACGGCTGGAAACAGCAGGGCCTGGACCTGTACGTATATTCATCCGGTTCGGTCGCGGCACAGAAACTGTTCTTCGGCTTCAGCGAAGCCGGTGATCTCACGCCGCTGTTCAGCGGCTACTTCGATACCGAGATCGGCGGCAAGCGCGAGCAGGCCTCGTACGAACGCATCGCGGCACAGATCGGCCACGCTCCCGCCGACATCCTGTTCCTTTCCGACATCGTCGAGGAGCTTGATGCCGCCCGCGCCGCCGGACTGGCGACGACCTGGCTGTGCCGCCCGCCGCTGCAGTGTCCGGCCGACGCCAGCCATGCCTGCGTCGCCGACTTCGACGCGATAACGGCCTGAGCGTGCACTGGGGCCAGACCGGCCGCCTCGCCCTGGCCATGCTCGCCGGCCTCGGCGCGGGCCTGTATCTCGCCCGCACGCTGGCGCCGGCCCCGCTCTACCTGCCCATGCCAGTGCCGCACGACGCCGCAGCGCAAAACGCCGCGCTGGGCGCGCTGTACCAGACCGGCGAAACCCTGGCCCAGGCACGCGCAACCCTGGGCGACTGGTTCCCCATCCTGCGCGACCCGACTGCCGGGGCAAAAGACGACGCGCCCGACTACAGTGCCGAGCGCGTGCTGTACGACCAGCGCCGCCTGGTCGACGAGGCTCTGGCGCGGCTGGCGCCGCAGACGCCGGGCAAGACCGATCTCTACGTCGTCGCCTTTGCCGGCGACGGCGACGAGAACGTGTTCCGCAACGAAACCGAATATGTGGAGAAATTATTTTCGCAGCGCTACGGTGCGAAAGACCGCATCGTCGTGCTGCAGAACAGCCCGTATACAGTGCAGCAGCGCCCGCTGGCGAGCTGGAGCAATCTCGAACTCGTACTCGACGGCCTGCTGCGCGACAACCGCTTCGATCCGGACGAAGACATCCTGCTGCTGTTCATGACCAGCCACGGCGACGAGGACCACTACTTCTACGTCGGCATGGGCGATCTGCCGCTGGACTGGATACGCGCCGACGACTTGTCGCAGACGCTCAACGCGCGCCCGTTCCGCTGGCGTGTGAACATCGTTTCCGCCTGCTATTCCGGCGGCTTCCTCGATGGTTTGAAAAATTCCACCAGCATGGTCATCACCGCCGCGCGCGGCGACCGCACCTCGTTCGGCTGCGGCAGCGATTCGGACATCACCTATTTCGGCAAGGCCTTCCTGGTCGAGGGCCTGAACCAGACCGACTCCTTCCGCGGTGCATTCGAACTGGCACGCCAGCTCGTCGAGGAATGGGAAGACCGGGACGAGCAGGAGCATTCCGAACCGCAGATCGCCAGCACGCCGCTGATCGAAGCCAAGCTGGCCGACTGGCGCCGCGGCATCGTGCTTGGCCCGGCGCAGGCGTTCGAACCGGCCGGCAAGGCCGGCGCGCCTCACTCAAGAACAAAGTCCACAAAGGAATAACCGTCGGCGTGGTCGCGGCCCGCGTCGCGCAGGCGCAGCGGCCGGTGGAAGCAGGGGCCGTCGACGACAACCGTGTGGTATTCGCCATTCTCGCCGCACAGATCGATGCCAGCGCGGCGGAATTCGCCGATCAGGCCAGTATCGAGTACGCGGCCGAGCAAGCCTGCGTCGAGCTTGCCGTCCTGCACGGCCACCAATCGGGTGACAAAGCCCGCGGCGAGGAACTCCTCCAGCAAAGCCTCGCGCGGCGCTTCCCACAGCGGATGCAGGCACTCCAGCGACAGCTCGGCGCAGACGCTGCGGCACCAACTGCGATGGGCTTCCAGATCGATGTCGCCGAAAGCCACCGCGGCAATGCCGTCCGTGTCGCGCAGCCGTGCGAGGCAATCGCTGAAGTTGCGCCGGTAGTCCGGCAGGCTGGTAGCCAGTTCCATCACGCGCAGGTTCATCGCCGCAGCCTGCGCCCGCAGCACGTCCGGCCGCAGCCGGTGCGAGCGCGTGCGCGCGCCGTCGTCGAACAAGGTAGTGACCAGGGTCTGGGGCGGTCCGGATTGCTGCCACAGCCGCCACAGGCTGAGGGCCGAATCCTTGCCGCCGCTCCAGGACACGGCATAGCGTTGCTCTTGCATGGACCAGCCTCGCCGAAAAAAGCGATTCTGACCTGCGCACGCACACCTGCCCAGCCCTCAGCGGCCGCCGGCAGACAGCGAGATCGGCGCGGTCTCGATGCGATTGCGCCCCTGCGACTTGGCCCGGTAGAGCGCACAGTCCGCCTGGTTCACCAGTACGCGCGGATCGAGTTCGCCCTGCGGCACCAGCGCGGCAGCGCCTATGCTCAGGGTGAGGATGTCCGCCGCGCGCGAATGCGCATGCGGCAGGGCCAGCCGGTTCAGGGTACGGCCGATGTGCGCAGCAACATGCAGCGCCTCGCCCAGGGTGGTATGCGGCAGCAGCACGGCGAATTCCTCGCCGCCGTAGCGTGCGATGCAATCCTCGCCGCGGCCGAGCGCATTGCTCAGTACCTTGGTGACCTGGCGCAAAGCCTCGTCGCCGGCCAGATGGCCGTAGCCATCGTTGTAGCTTTTGAAGTCGTCGATATCCAGCATCAGCAAGGCCAGCGAATACGCGTGGCGCAGAGCCCTGCCCCATTCGGTCGCGAGCATTTCGTCGAAGCGGCGGCGGTTGGCGATGCCAGTCAGGCCGTCGCGGTGCGACAGTTCGGCCAGCTGGGTATTGGCCCGGCGCAGACGCTGGTTCGCCAGCGCCAGTGCGGCGGACTTTTCCTCGACGACGCGGTTGATCTCGTGCAGGCGCGCATTGGCCACGGCCAGGTGTACGGCGCCGGCGATCTGCTCGGCGAGCGCCGCTAGCATCTCGCGCTTGGCCGGACACAGGGCGTGCGCATCGGCCGTTTCCAGGTTCAGCAGGCCGAGGAATTCGTTGCGCATGCGGATCGGAATCACGTATTCGGATACGACCGACGGATTGCCCAGCACATAGTCCGGATCTTCGGCCACATCGGGCACGTACTGCGCCTGTGCGCTGCGGAACGCGCGGCCGATGACCCCCAGGCTGGCCGGCCATTTACCGCCGCTGCGGCCGTGAAACACCGAATTGCCCGCATGCGCGGAAAAGCGCAGGTTGCTGGCATCGTCGTCAACCAGCAGCACGCCAACCGATTCGAAGGCGAAGCGTTCGCGAAAAAAATGCACAATGCGTTGAAGTACTTCGTCCAGGCTGTCGGCCTCGATCGCGGTACGGGAAAGCTCGCTGAGCATGCCGAGCAGTTCCACACGCTGCTGCTGCGCGTGGCTGAGCCAGTCGGCAGCAAACAGCCCGGCTACCTGTTCGGCCACGGTAACCAGCAGGTCGACGTCGTCGGCGAAGGCGTCCGTGCGCAGCGATTCGGCATTGATCACGCCGACGGTGCGGCCGTTGTGACGTATCGCCACGCACAGTTCCGAGCACACGCCCGGCATGGTTTCTATGTAGTTGGGATAGGTTTTCACATCGGCGACGTACAAGGTCTCGCCACTGACTGCCACCTCGCCGACGATACCGCTGCCCAGGTCGCGGGCGTAACCCACATGAATCGAGGCAGGCGCATCGGCTGCCAGCGCTTCGCAGCGGAAACGCCCGGCCTGCACATCGACGGAAGCACAGGCGACGAACTCGCAGGCCAGGTGATCCTTCAGCAGGCGGACGATCTGCTGCAGCTTTGGACGAAGATCGTCCGGCCCGCTGGCGACGCGGGCGACACGGTGAATCAACGCGAGCTGTCTATCCTCGCGTTCGCGGCCGTGGTGGCCGCTGTCGCTGGAACCGAGTTGCGGCATGGCGCTCCTCGCTGGCGATTTTGGCCGAGTCTAGCAAGGCGCTGAGCCCGCCGCATTGGCAAACTGGCCTGCTGGGGGATTTCCGCCGGCCGCCGCTGTGCCAAATTCGCGCTTTTGCCCTCGTCACTGAAGCGCAGCTGCTGTTTTTCAACGCTGCCGTCTTTCCAGCTCTGCCACGGCATCGGCCAGGGAAAGGCCACGCGCGCGCAGCAATACGGTCAGATGGAACAACAGGTCGGCCGCCTCGCCGACCAGCGCAGCCTCGTCCTGGGCCACGGCAGCCAGCGCCGTTTCCACGCCTTCCTCGCCTACTTTCTGCGCGATGCGGCGCACACCGGCTTCGAACAGGCGCGTGGTATAGCTGCCGGGCGGCCGCTCGCGCTCGCGCCGCGCTACCAGCGCATCCAGCCGGCCGAGAAAGCCCGAATCGAACTGCGCCGCTTCGCCGAAACAGCTGGCGCAGCCCAGGTGACAGGTCGGCCCCTGCGGCAGCGCCTGCAGCAGCAGCGAATCGCGGTCGCAGTCGGTAGCTACCGTCTGCAGCAGCAGCCAGTGCTGCGAACTTTCGCCCTTCGTCCACAGGCGCTGCTTGCTGCGGCTGAAAAAAGTCACTTTTCCCGAATCCAGCGTCTGCTGCAAGGCGGCGGCGTTCATCCAGCCCTGCATCAGCACCTGACCGTTGCGGCTGTGCTGGACGATCGCCGGCAGCAGGCCGCTGTCGCCCTTGTTCCAGTCCAGCGTAGCAAGGTCCAGCGACGGCGTATCGGGGCTCATGGCCGCACCGCCACGCCGTTGGCGGCGAGTTCGCGCTTGAGCGCAGGAATGGCGATGCTGCCCGAATGAAACACGCTGGCGGCAAGCGCGGCGTCCACGTCGGCGTGGCGGAACACGTCGACGAAATGCGCCGCCATGCCGGCTCCACCAGACGCCACCAGCGGCACGGCGCAGCGCGCCCGCGCCGCGACCAGCTGTTCCAGGTCGTAGCCCTGGCGCACACCGTCGGCGCCCATGCAGTTGAGCACGATCTCGCCGGCGCCGCGTTCTACGGCTTCCTCCAGCCAGTCCAGGCTGCGCCGCGCGAGCGCGCGGGTCTTGGCCGGATCGCCGGTGAACTGGCGCACGCGCCATTCCCCGTCTTCGTCGCGCAGGCTGTCGATGCCGACCACCACACATTGCACGCCAAATGCATCGGCCAGCTCGCCGATCAGTTGCGGCCGGCTCAGCGCCGGCGAATTGATCGAGACCTTGTCCGCACCGGCCATCAGCACCTCGCGCGCACTGGCGACGCTGTCGATGCCGCCGGCGACGCAGAACGGAATGTCGATCACTTCCGCCACACGCTCCACCCAGCTTCGCTCGACCTGGCGCTGCTGCGGGCTGGCGGTAATGTCGTAGAACACCAGCTCGTCGGCGCCTTCGTCGCGGTAGCGCAGGGCCAGTTCCACAATGCTGCCCATCACGACGTGGTCGCGAAAGCGCACACCCTTGACCACCTGGCCGTCCTTCACGTCGAGACAGGGAATCAGCCGCCGGCTCAGCATTTCAGCGCGGCCGTCAGATCGAGCCGGCCTTCCAGCAGGCTGCGCCCGAGCACTGCGCCGGCCACGCCGCAGTCGCGCAGCGCGTGCAGGTCGGCCACATCGCGCACGCCGCCGGATGCCTGGATCTGCAGGCCGGGCACCAGCTGGCGCAGATAGGTATACAAAGAAATATTTGGCCCGGCCAGCATGCCGTCGCGGTGAATGTCGGTGCACAGCACATGGACCGCGCCGGCATCGGCATAGCGTGGCGCCAGCTCGTCCAGCGTCGGCGCTTCGCTCTGGGTCCAGCCTTCACTGGGCAGGCGCCAGTGGCCGTCCTGCTGGCGCGTGTCCAGCGCAATGCAAAGCCTGTCGGCGCCCAGCCGCTGCAGCCATTGCATGGTCTGCAACGGCTGGCGGATCGCCACGCTGCCGAGCACGACGCGCGCCACGCCCGCATCGAGCAGGCGCTGCACATCGTCCTCGCTGCGCACGCCGCCACCGGCCTGTACCTGCAGCGCGGTGCCGGCCAATGCCTCGATCAGGCGGAAATTCGCCAGGCTGCCGTCGCGCGCACCGTCGAGGTCGACCACGTGCAGCCAGCTTGCACCGGCAGCGGCGTAGTCCTGGGCCAGGCGCAGCGGATCGACGCGGTAGCTGGTCTGCTGGGAATAGTCGCCCTGGCGCAGGCGGACCACATTGCCGGCGCGCAGGTCTATGGCGGGGATGACGGTAAAGTTCACAGGGCTAGGAAATTCTTCAGTAGGCGGGAACCGACGCCGGCAGAGCGTTCCGGATGGAACTGCATGCCGTGGAAATTATCTTTTTGCACTATCGCAGAAAATCGCTGGCCGTGGTCGCAGGCGGCCAGGGTCCAGGCGCCGGCGCTTGCCGCATAGCTGTGCACGAAATAGGCCTGCTCGCCCGATTCGATACCGGCCAGCAGGGCGTGGTCGCGCACCCGCTGCAAGGCATTCCAGCCCATGTGCGGTATGCGCAGGCCAGCTGCCGGCGTCAACTTTTCCACCATGGCATCGATCAGGCCGAGGCAAGGCAGCTCGCTTTCGCTGGAAGCACGAAACAGCAGCTGCATGCCGAGGCAGACGCCGAGTACCGGCTGGGTCAGCCCGCGCAGGGTATCGACCAGGTCGAGTTCGCGCAGCCGCCGCATGGCCGGGCCGGCGGCGCCGACACCGGGCAGGATCACGTGCGAGGCGGCGCGGATGCGCGCTGCCTCAGTCACCAGTGGCGCATCCACACCCAGGCGCTGCAGGGCATGCCGCACCGAACCGATATTGGTGCCACCGCCGTCGACCAGCACCACGCCGCTCACAGCAGGCCCTTGGTGCTGGGCAAGTCGTCGCCGTCGCGCCGCAACGCCTGGCGCAGGGCGCGCGCCACCGCCTTGAAGCAGGCTTCCACCATGTGATGCGCATTGTCGCCCCGCACGGCCAGGTGCAGGTTGGCCGCCAGGGTTTCGCAGAGCGAACGGAAAAAATGCGGCACCAGTTCGGTCGGCAGATCGCCGACGCGTTCGCGCGGAAAGCTGCCATCGAAGATGAAATACGGCCGGCCGGACAGATCCAGCGCCGCGCGTGCCAGCGTTTCGTCCATCGGCAGCACGATGCTGTCGGCGCCCTCGCCCTCGCCTTCCAGTGCCTGGCCGTAGCGGCCTATGCCGCGCTTGTCGCCCAGGGCCTGGCGCAGCGCCTGGCCCAGCGCCAGCGCGCAGTCTTCCACGGTGTGGTGTTCGTCGATATGCGTATCGCCGGCGCATTCCAGCGCCAGGCCGATACCGGCGTGCTTGCCGATCTGTTCGAGCATATGGTCGAAGAAGCCCAGGCCGGTTGCGACGACGGCATCGCCCGGTTTGTCCAGGTCGACGCGCACGCGGATGCGTGTTTCCCGTGTCTTGCGCTCGACCTGGGCGCGCCGCGGGGCGCTGCACAGGGTGCGCGCGATCTCGGGCCAGTTCCACTCGCCGTCGCCCAGACGAAAACCGCGTACGCCGATATTCGCGGCGAACTGGATGTCTGTGTCGCGGTCGCCGACCATGGCCGAGGCCTGCCGGCTCCAGCCGTCGTCGGCGAGATAGCCGTGCATCAGGCCAGTGCCGGGCTTGCGCGTCGCCAACCCTTCGTGGGCGAAGCTTCGGTCGATCAGGGTATCGGCGAAACGCACACCCTGCGATTCGAAAATCTGCAGCATCAGGCGGTGCGGTCCCCAGAACTGCTCTTCCGGAAAACTGGCGGTGCCCAGGCCGTCCTGGTTGGTCACCATGATCAGCTCGTAGCCCGCCGCCTGGCACTGGCGCAGCGCCGGGATCACTTCCGGCAGCAGGGCCAGCTTGGCGTAGCTGTCGATCTGCTGGTCGGCCGGCTCTTCGATCAGGGTGCCGTCGCGGTCGACAAAAAGGTACTTTTTCATTCTGCATCCTTGCCGCAGGCGCCCAGCACATCGAGCAGGCGGCGGTTTTCTGCCGGCGTGCCGACCGAAATGCGCAGGCAGCCGGCCAGTCCGGGGTAACGCGTCGCATCGCGCACGACGATGCCGGCGCTGCGCAGCTGCGCATAAGTGGCTCCCGCATCGTCCCAGCGCACGCAAAGAAAATTCGCCGCCGACGGCAGCACCTCGCGCACCTGGGGCAACAGCCCAAGTTCATGCCGCAGCAGGTCGCGCTGCTTGCGCAGCATGGCGATGCGCCCGCCTGCCTGTTCCAGCCCGGCGTCACTGGTTGCCGCCAGTGCAGCATCGATGCTGCCCAGCGGCAGCGGATACGGCGCCAGAATGCGCCGCAGCAATTCGATCACGCAGGGCGCGGCCAGCAGCACGCCGACGCGGGCGCCAGCCAGTGCATAAGCCTTGGACAAGGTACGCAGCACGGCGAGATTTTCATGCTGCGCCAGCAATGTCTGCGCACTGGGCGCTGCGGCGAATTCGATGTAGGCCTCGTCCACAACCAGCAGAGCGCGGCCCCGCAAGGCCGTGGCCATGCGGGCTATCTCCGCCAGCGGCAGCAGACCGCCGGTGGGATTGTTCGGCGTGCAGACGAATACCAGTTTCACCGCCGGCGTCAGCCCGGCCAGCAGCCGGTCGACATCGACACTGAAATCGGCACGCAGCGGACAGACCTGCACAGCCGCGCCCTGGATCGCCGCCGCCACGCTGTACATGCCGAAGGTTGGCGGAGAAATCAGGATCGCATCGGCCTGCGCCCGGCAGAACGCGCGCACCAGCA
The DNA here is from genome assembly GCF_004363655.1 of Tahibacter aquaticus. Classification (GTDB taxonomy): domain Bacteria; phylum Pseudomonadota; class Gammaproteobacteria; order Xanthomonadales; family Rhodanobacteraceae; genus Tahibacter; species Tahibacter aquaticus. The sequence goes on along the minus strand of NZ_SNZH01000006.1, from coordinate 114,859 downwards.
GGTCGATGGCTTCGTCGCTGCCGCGGCCAATCAGCAACTGCTCGCCGGCCACGCCGTACAGCTGCGCGAGGCGCTCGCGCAATGCGGCGGGCTGCGGGTCGGGATAGCGGTTCAGTCCCTCGCCGGCGTCGGCGGCCGGCGCCCAGGGCGATTCGTTCGCATTGAGGAAAATCTCGCCGCCGCTGGCTTCGAGACGCGCCGAGGAATACGGCGTCAGGGCGCGGATTTCCGGCCGCGCCAGGTCGAGCACGCTCATGCCGGCGTCTCCGCCAGTTTTTCCAGGCGCAGGCCGACCGCGCGCTCATGCGCGTGCAGTTGCTCGGCCGTGGCGAGTATCTGCGCGCACGGACCGATGCGGCGCAGCCCGTCGGGGCTGAGTTCCTGCACCGTGACCAGTTTGACGAAACTTGCCACCGACACGCCGCTCCAGGCGCGGGCATAGCCGTAAGTCGGCAGAACGTGGTTGGTGCCGCTGCAATAGTCGCCGACCGCTTCCGGCGACCAGGCGCCGAGGAATACCGAGCCCGCATTGCGCACCTGGCCCAGCCAGGAACGCGCATTGTCCACATTAAGAATAAGATGCTCGGCGGCGTAGTCGTTGCCGATCTGCAGTGCCGTGGGCAAGTCGGGCACCCGGATCAGGCGGCTGTACTGCAGCGCCGCGCGCGCCAGCTCGGCCCGCGGCAAGGTCTGCAGCTGCTGCTCCACGGCCGCGGCAACCGCATCGAGCAGCGTCGCGCAAGGTGTCAGCAGCAGTGCCTGGGAATCGCTGCCGTGTTCGGCCTGGGACAGCAGATCGGCGGCGACAAACTCCGCGTCCGCGTTCGCATCGGCGATGACCAGCACTTCCGACGGCCCAGCCGGCAGGTCGATCGCCGCACCCTGGGCATCCATGCCGACCTGGCGCTTCGCCTCGGTGACCCAGGCATTGCCCGGGCCGAACAGCTTGTCGCAGCGCGGCACGCTGGCCGTGCCATAGGCCATGGCGGCGATGGCCTGGGCGCCGCCGAGCTTGAATACGCGGCTGACGCCGCAGAGCTGCGCCGTATACAGCACTACCGGATCGCACAACCCCTGCGCATTTGCCGGCGTGCACATGAGTATTTCTTCACAACCGGCAATCTGTGCCGGCACCGCCAGCATCAGCACCGTCGACGGCAGCGGTGCCGTGCCCGCCGGCACATACAGGCCAGCGCGGTGCAGCGGCCGCAGCACGCGTTCGCAACGCACGCCGGGCGCCGTTTCCAGGCTGACCTCGCCCGGCGCGGTGGCGCGGTGGAAAGCCTCGATGCGTTCGCGCGCCTGCGCGATCGCTTCGCGCAGCGGCGCGGGCACCTGTGCCGCGGCCTGGGCGAATTCGGCTTCGCCGACGGCGATGTCGTCGAGTTCGCAACCGTCGTAGCGCCGCGTCAGCGCACGCAGGGTCGCGTCGCCATCGGCACGCACCTGGGCAATCAGGCGTGCGACCGCAACCGCCAGTTCTTCCGCCCGCGCAGGCAGCGGCCGTGCCAGTGCCGCGGCGCGGCCGGCCGCGTCCAGTTCGTTCCACACCAGGCGCTTCATGCGAGCATCTTCTCCACCGGCAGAACCAGCATGTGGCGCGCGCCGGCCCGGCGCATGTCTTCCAGATGCTGCCAGGTAATGGCGCCGTGGCAGACGGCCTGCAGCGCAACGTCGTCTGCGCTGCCTTCGATGCTGGTGACGGTTGGCTGCTGTCCCGGCGGCAGCAGGCGGGTAACTCCGGCCAGCGCCGCACGCGTGGTCTGCAGCAAGACCAGCTTGGACTCGCGCACCTGGATCACGCCTTCGATACGCCGCAACAGCAGTTCCTGCAACTCGCCGCGCTCGTCCGGCGGCAGGCCAGGCGCCGCGGCCAGCACGGCTTCGCTGTCGAGAATGCCAGCCACTTCGCGCAACTGGTTGGCCTGCAGGGTGGCACCGCTGGAGACCAGGTCGCAGATCGCGTCCGCCGTGCCGAGTTTTGGTGCAATTTCCACAGATCCAGAAAGCACGACGACCTTGGCGGTCACGCCGGCCTGCTGCAGCCATTGCGCCGTCAGCGCCGGATACGTCGTGGCGATGCGCAGGCCTTGCAGGCTGGACGGCTCGGCATAGTCCAGCTCCTGCGGTATTGCGATGGACAAGCGGCAGCGGCCGAAGCCCAGTGGCAGCAGTTCGCGGAACGGCACAACCGCTTCGCGCGACTGCAGCGCCGCCTGCTGCTCGGCCAGCACATTGCGCCCGACGATGCCCAGGTCGCAGACGCCGTCGGCGATCAGGCCGGGAATGTCGTCGTCGCGCACCAGCAGCAGATCGATGGCCAGGCTTTCGCCGAAACAGAACAGCTTGTCGCGGCTGTGGCGGAATTTCAGGCCGCAGCGCGCGAGCAGGTCTTGCGACACTTCCGACAGACGGCCGGATTTCTGTACCGCGATACGCAGGCGGTCACGGGGCTTCATGAGCGGTCTCCGCCACGATTGCTCGGCGGCTTGGCCGCAGGTTTGCCGGGCTGCGGCTTGCTGCCTGGCGTCTTGCCCGACAGCGCCGGCAATGCCGTCAGCACCGGGCTGGGCAGGCCGTTGCGCCGGCGCGGCGGCTTGGGCAGCGGCGGCAGCGCTTCGTGCGCGACCACAGCGAGATAGCCGCCGTTGCCCTGCTGCAGAAAGCGCGCGACGCGGCCAATGGTGGTGACGCTGACCGAGGTGCGGTCGTGGATTTCGCGATAGGCGTAGCCGGCCAGCAGATACGGCACGACGCGCCAGCGATCGATCAGCGCTTCCAGTTCGGCCGGCGTACACAGGTCGCGCAGGAAGGCCATCATTTCCGCCGGGGTGTCCAGCGACAGCAGCGCCCGGCACAGGCTTTCCTCGGCTGGTACGGGCGTGTTCTCAGGTTCCAGATAGCGTCGCTTCATGACTCAATGTAATAACGCGTTAGTACAGTGACGCGAATCTAGCGCAGGTGGGCGGCGGCTGTAAACCCCGCCGGTCCCAGGGCCGTGACGGTCACGTTACAAAATGTTGCAGGTCGTGCTTACACCCAGCACAGCCGGCAAATGCGACGCCCGCGCTGCACTGCAGCGCGCCCGGCAAGCGTCGGGTATCCAAGCTAATCAATGACTTGGCAAATCCGCGTCGGCGAACCGAGTACTACCCAGCACGCCAACTCCATACAGCGAAGGCGCAAAGCCTCGCCCCGCCGCGGCAACGGCGCTGATCTGTGGAGGCACCGATGCCCGTTAACTCTGTTGCTGACAGACAGATACGGCGCGAATCCTGCAAATTCGGGGTGGTCTGTAGCGAGTGCGCTGAATCCATAACCGGGAGGCGTGGCGTGGCACAGCGAAGCAGCTGGTTCTGCCGTTTAGGCCTGCAGGCGGCGTTGCTGCTGGCCAGTGCCTGTGCCCTGGCCGCACCGGTACTCGACCTCTCGCCCGGCCAGAGCCGCGCCACACTGGGCAGTGTCACCACCTATGCCGTCGACGCCAGCGGCCAGGCTGATGCCGCGCAGATGTTCGGCCGTGCCGATGACGCCGCGTTCAAGCCGGTGCCTGCGGACAACGCCACCTTCGGCTTCGTCGACGGCGCCTACTGGTTCCATGCCCGCGTCGCCAACGCCGGCAGCGCCGACATGCGCTGGCTGCTGGTGCTTGAATACGCCCTGCTCGACCAGGTCGATCTTTACCTGCGTCATGCGGATGGCCGCATCGAGCACTTCCAGTCCGGCGACTACCATCCCTTCAGCCAGCGCGCGGTCAGCTACCGCCACCCGAATTTCTGGCTGCAGATGCCGCCCGGCCAGCCGCTCGACCTGCTGCTGCGCGTGCAGAGCCAAAGCTCGATGCAGGTGCCGCTGGCGCTGTACACGCCCACCGCCTTCATCGAGCTGGCGCGCGACGCGCAGCTGGGCATGGGCATCTACTACGGCATCCTGCTTGCGCTACTTTTCTACAATTTGATTCTGTTCGTTTCGCTGCGCGACCGCTCGCATTTCCTCTACAGCCTGCACGTACTCGGCTTCGGCCTGGTGCTGTTCTGCCTCAACGGCTTTGCCTTCGAGTATTTCTGGCCGAATTCGACCTGGCTGGCAAATGCCGCCGTACCCATGTCGATGGCCCTGGCGATGCTGGCCATGCATCTGTTCGCCCGCGACTTCCTCGAACTGCCGCGGCGCCTGCCCTGGGGCAACCGCGTGCTGCTGGGCATGATCGCCTTCCATGCACTGATGCTTGCGGCCAGCCCCTGGCTGGACTACCGCGTGGCGGTACTGATCGGCACCGGCATGGTCTTTCCCGGCGTCGGCGCCGTGATTGCCGTGGCCATCGTGGTGGCGCGGCGCGGCTTCCGCCCGGCGCTGCTGTTTCTGCTGGCCTGGGCCATGCTGCTGGCCGGCACCCTGGTGTATGCGCTGGTTTCCTTCGGCATGCTGGGCAAGAGTTTCGCCACCGAATACGGCATGCAGATCGGTTCGGCTGCGGAAATGATCTTCCTGTCCTTCGCCCTGGCCTACCGCTGGGCCGCTTTGCGCAGCGAGAACGAGCGCATCGCCCGGGAAGCCAACGAACAGCTGGAACAGCGCGTGGAAGCACGCACCAGCGAACTGTCGACCGCCCTGCAGCAACTGAGCGAGGCGCATGTGCGCCTGCGCGAGCACAGTGCCCGCGACGGCCTTACGGGCGTGTTCAACCGGCGCCATTTCGATCAGCATTTCGCGCCGCTGCTGGCACAGTGCCGCGCCGATGCGCGACCGTTCTCGCTGCTGATCGCCGACCTGGACCACTTCAAGCGCGTCAACGACGAACACGGCCATCTGACCGGCGACGACTGCCTGCGCTGCATTGCCACCAGCCTGCAGCAATGTGCCGGCGAGCACGCCCTGGTCGCCCGCTTCGGCGGCGAGGAATTCGTCGTGCTGATGCCGGGTACCGACGAACTCGGCGCGCGCCGCAGCGCAGAGATGCTGCGCCAGCGGGTGGCAGCGCACCGCTTCGCGCTGGAAGGTGGACGCCAGTTGCACCTGACCGTAAGCATCGGCGTGGCCAGCGCCGGCAGCGAGGCACAGATTGCTGCCGAAACCCTGCTGCGCCGCGCCGACGACGCCCTGTACGAAGCCAAGCGCGGCGGCCGCAATCGCGTGGTGCAGGGACCGGTCGCGGCCTGATGCGGCCTGGCCACCAGTGGGAGGCACCTTGCGGTGCAATTCGCTGCGCTCATCGGCACCCTACGAAGGCAGGCCGGGCGCCGCGACGTTTCACGTAGGGCGCCGATGAGCACAGCGAATTGCGCCGCAACACCCTCGGCCGCGCAACGGTTTATCCCACCACTGTACAAAACCCGCACCTTGCTCCAACCAACCGCACGCAAAAGCCCGATCGCTACATAACGGTCGCTGCCACCGCTCACGCCGCGCCGTTGCCTACCCTACTATGACGCGCCGCCGCCGCAGGCCGGCAGCATGCTGCGAATCCGCCCAGCCGCCTGCGCTCACTATGCGAGTCCGACCATGCCGTTGCGAATCCTAGTCTGTGCCTTGCTGGCCGCCCTTGCCGCTCCGCTGCAGGCCGCCGACAGCGAGATACAGGTGCTCAGCGTGCAGACGCGCGATCCGGCACTGATCGCCCGCATGGGCGAAAAATTCGGCCATCTGCACGTCGATACGGACAAGGGCCAGGTCACGGTCGAAGCCGATGCGGCCCAGCGCACCTGGCTGCAGGCGCAAGGCGCCGTGCTGCGCCCGGAGAAAGTCGCGACCGAGCTGCTGCAGGCACAAAGCAGCGGACGCTCGCTCAAGAGCATTCCCGGCTTCGCCTGCTATCGCACGGTGGAAGAAACCCAGGCGACAGTGAACGCCCTGGTCGCCGCCCATCCGGAGCTGGCCAGCCAGATCGACATCGGCGATACGTGGGACAAGGTCACCGCTGGCGGCAACCCAGGCTACGACCTGACGGTGCTCAAGCTGACCAACAATGCCATCCCCGGCCCCAAGCCCAAGATGTTCCTGATGACGGCGATCCATGCCCGCGAGTACACCACGGCCGAACTCAACACCCGCTTCGCCGAATGGCTGGTCAACAACTACGGCACCGATGCCGAAGCCACCTGGCTGCTGGACAATAACGAATTCCACCTGCTGCTGCAGTCCAATCCGGACGGACGCAAGCAGGCCGAAACCGGCCTGTCCTGGCGCAAGAACGTCAACACCAGCTACTGCGGCGCCACCAGCAACAGCCGCGGCGCCGATCTGAACCGCAACTACCCGTTCCACTGGGGCGCGGGCGGCTCCAGCGCCGCCCCCTGCGACGAAACCTATCGCGGCCCCAGCGCCGGTTCCGAACCGGAAACCCAGTCCGTCGTGAACTATGTGCAAAGTATATTTCCGGACCTGCGCCCGGACGACACCACCACGCCGGCGCCGGATACCACCCAGGGCCTGTTCATGGATATCCACAGTTTCTCGCAGCTGGTGCTGTGGGCCTGGGGCGACACCACGGCGGTCGCGCCGAACGGCCCCGGCATGGAGATGATCGGCCGGCGCATGGCCTGGTTCAACGGCTACCGGCCGATGCAGATCATCGGCCTGTATCCCACGACCGGCACCACCGCCGACACGGCCTACGGCCAGCTCGGCGTGCCGGGCCTCAGCATCGAGCTGGGCACGGCCTTCTTCGAGAACTGTGCCAGCTTCGAGGCCAGCACCTATCCGGTCAACATCGCCGCGCTGCGCTACGGCGCGCGCATTCTGCAGGCGCCGTACAAACTGCCGTTCGGCCCGGATACCACGCAGATTTCTGCCACGCCCGACCTGGTCGCCATCGGCGAAAACGTGCGCATCGAGGCCCGCGTCGACGATTCGCGCCTGAACCTCACGCCGCAGCCGCAGAGCGGCGCACCGCCGGTGCCAGCGACGCAGACCATCGCCTCGGCCAGGGCCTATGTCGACAGTCTGCCCTGGAGCAGCGGCACTGCCGGCGAGGCCATGGCCGCCAGCGACGGTGCGTTCAACAGCGGCAGCGAGGCGGTACAACTGGATTTGTCCACCGGCGGACTTTCCAACGGACGCCATCTGGTCTACGTACAGGGCGTCGACAGCGGCAGCGCCGCCGGCGCGCCGAACGCGGTATTCGTCGAGGTGGCGCCGGCGGCGGAGATCGCCCGCCTGCGCGGCACGGTGCGCGACAGCCAGAGCGCTGCGCCACTGGCGGCGACGCTGAAGATCGGCAGCGCCAGCGTGCAGTCCGATGCGGCGGGCAACTACGCCAAGCGCCTGCGCGGCGGCAGCGTCGACATACAGGCCAGCGCGCCCGGCTACATGACCGAGCGCGTCAGCGGGCTGAACCTCGCCGGCGGCAGCGAGACGGTGCGCGACTTTTCCCTCTCACCCAATTGCAGCGTATTCAGCGACGATGTCGAAGGCGCCAACCCCGGCTGGACTGCGCAGTCGCCCTGGGGTGTTGCGAACAACGTCGCCGGCAACGCCACCAAGGTCTGGACCGACAGCCCTGCCGGCAACTACGCCAACAACGTCAATACCAGCCTGACCTCGCCCACGCTGAACCTGAGCGGCTACGAAGACGCGGTGCTGAGCTTCAGCCACAAATGCCTGACCGAGGCTGGCTACGATTTCGGCATTGTGGAATTCAGCACAAATCCCGGCGCAGCCACGCCGAGCTGGAGCGAAATCTACCGCTGCAGCAACCTGCCCAGCTGGCAGACCCAGCATATCGCCCTGCCTGCCGGCGCCAACAACCAGCCGGCGCTCAAACTGCGCTTCCGCCTGACCAGCGACAGCGGCAGCGCGCGCGAAGGCTGGTCGATCGACACTATCCGGCTGGAAGCGGGCGGCGCGGCCTGCCGCGCCAGCGGCGACGGCATTTTTGCCGACGACTTCGAATAAGTCGTCACGGTTCACGCAGGACAAGCGCCGCACGGAGTCGTGCGGCGCCCCGTGCCGCAGGCCGTACTCCGCCGTCCGCCCTGCCGCCTGCCGCAGCGCTAGGGCAGACGCAGGATGGCGCGCTCCGGCTACAGCCGTGCAAAAAACAGCAAGTGAAAACTCGTGAAACTCGTCACATTTTTTTGCGGCCCGTAAACGCGCACGGCAGCCGCACAGCTTCTACGCTCCACAGCTTCCGGGTGAGGGAAAAGCAATGCGCAAGACGATAGTGACAAGCATCCTGCTGGCCCTGGCCAGCACCGCGGCATACGCCGCCGGCGACACGCTGCAGGTGGTTTCGGTGCATACGCGCGATGCGGCGCTGATTGCGCGCATGAGCGAGAAGTTCGGCCATATGCGCGTGGACCGGCACAAGGGCGTGGTGATGGTCGAGGCCGACGCCACGCAGATGAGCTGGCTCAAGGACCAGCATGTGGACGCGACCGTCGAACTGGCAGCGACCCAGGCCGTACAGGCGCAGACCTCCGGCAATTCCCTGCGCAGCATTCCCGGCTTTGCCTGCTATCGCACGGTGGAAGAAACCCAGGCCAGCATGGACGCGCTGATCGCCGCGCGGCCCAACCTCGCCAGCAAGATCGACATCGGCGACACCTGGGAAAAGGTCACCGCCGGCGGCAACCCGGGATACGACCTGGTCGTGCTGAAGCTGACCAATTCGGCCATTCCCGGGCCCAAGCCCAAGCTATTCGCGATGACGGCGATCCACGCGCGCGAATACACCACGGCCGAACTCAATACGCGCTTCGCCGAATGGCTGGTCAACAACTACGGCACCGACGCGGAAGCCACCTGGCTGCTCGACCACAACGAATTCCACCTGCTGCTGCAGTCCAACCCGGACGGGCGCAAGAAAGCCGAAACCGGCCTGTCCTGGCGCAAGAACGTCAACACCGCCTATTGCGGCACCACCAGCAACTCCCGCGGCGCCGACCTCAACCGCAACTACCCGTTCCACTGGGGAGGCCCCGGCGCCAGCAGCTCGCAATGCGACGAAACCTACCGCGGCGCGACGTCGGCGTCCGAGCCGGAAACCCAGGCGGTCGTAAACTATGTGCAAAGTATATTTCCCGACCTGCGCCCGGACGACCTGACCACGCCGGCGCCCGACACCACCCAGGGCCTGTTCCTGGACATCCACAGTTTCTCGCAGCTGGTGCTGTGGCCCTGGGGCGACACCACCACGCTGGCACCGAACGCGGCCGCGCTGGAAATCCTCGGCCGGCGCATCGCCTGGTTCAACAACTACGACCCGCAGCAGTCGGTAGGCCTGTACCCGACCAGCGGCACCACCGACGACAGCGCCTACGGCCCGCTGGGCGTGCCAGCCTATACGATCGAACTGGGCACCGCCTTCTTCGAAAACTGCGGTAGTTTCGAGGCCAGCACCTATCCCCTCAACGTCGCGGCGCTGCGCTACGCCTCGCGCACCTTGTCGGCGCCGTACAAACTGCCGTTCGGGCCCGACGCGCTGCAACTCACGGCCACGCCCGACCTGGTCGTCGCCGGCGACACGGTTCGCATCGAGGGCCGCGTCGACGATTCGCGCCTGAACCTCACGCCGCAGCCGCAGAGCGGCGCGCCGCCGGTGCCGACCACGCAGAACGTGGCCTCGGCGCGTGTCTACATCGACGCCCTGCCCTGGGAGCCGGGCGTGGTGTCGCAAGCCATGACCGCCAGCGACGGCAGCTTCAACAGCGGCAGCGAAGCCGTGCGCGCCGATATCGCCACGACCGGTATGGCCAGCGGCAAGCACCTGGTCTACGTGCAGGGCGTCGACCTGAACGGCGCGGCCGGTCCGCCCAATGCGGTATTCGTCGAAGTCGCCCAGGCGAATGAAATCGCCACGCTGCACGGCACGGTCACCGATGCACAAAGCAGCGTGCCGCTGGCGGCCAGTATCAAGCTCGGCACAGCCACCGTACAGGCCGATGCGGCCGGCGCCTACAGCAAGCGCCTGCGCGCCGGCACGGTCGATGTGGAAGTCAGCGCGCCGGGGCATATCACCGAGCGCATCGCCGGCCTTGCCCTGAGCGGCGGCAGCGATATCGTGCGCAACTTCCAGCTGGCGCCGAACTGCACCGTGTTCAGCGACAACGCCGAAGGCGCCAATCCGGGCTGGACTGCGCAATCGCCCTGGGGCGTGGCCAACAACGTCGCCGGCAACGCCACCAAGGTCTGGACCGACAGCCCCGCCGGCAATTACGCCAACAACATCAACCTCAGCCTGACCTCGCCACTGCTGAACTTCACCGGCTACGACGACGCCGTGCTGAGCTTCGATCACAAGTGCGTGACCGAGGCCACCTACGATTTCGGCATTGTGGAAATCAGCACCAATGCCAGCGCCGGCACGCCGAGCTGGGCCGAGCTGTATCGCTGCGACGGCGGCAGCACCTGGCAGAACCAGCGCATCGCCCTGCCTGCGGCGGCGAACCAGGGCGCGGTGAAGCTGCGCTTCCGCCTGACCAGCGATTCCAGCGAAGTGCGCGAAGGCTGGTCGCTGGACAACATCCGCGTCGAAGCCGGTGGCACGGCCTGCCGCGCGGTGGCAGACGGCATCTTCGACAACGGCTTCGAGTAAGCCCCGCTCTCCTGCAGCCCCAGGCTCTGCAACGAGCCTGGGGCTGCGGATGCGAGCCTGCGCTTTACTGCACCAACACGCCGCTGGCGATCAGCGCGCACATGCGCTGCACTTCCGCATCCATGGCGCGATCGCGCTGCATGAAGCCAACCACTTCGCGCACCTGGGCGAAGGCTTTGCGCACCGCATCGCCGGCACGGAATTCGCCGGCTTCGCTCAAGGCCTGCATCAAGGCCTTCACTTCCGTCTCGAACTGCGCCTGCTCGGCACTGCCCGGCGCGGGTGCGCCCTGTACCTTGGCGGCCAATGCCTGCCAGTCGCCGCGGTCGGCCAGGCGCCGTGCCGCGTTGAGCATGTCCTGGCGGTATTCCAGCGCCTGGGCCGCGGTATAGATTTCCAGCGCCAGCACATGCGAAAGATCTTCTGTCATGTCCAGCACGTGGCGTGCTTCGTTGGCGCCCATGGAGACATGGTCTTCGGCGTTCGCGCTGGTCGGAATCGAATACACCGAAGCCGGGTGCGAGCGCGTGGCCAGATCGTTGACCAGGGCGGCGGCGGTGTACTGCACGATCATGAAGCCCGAGTCGGTCGCGTCTTCGTTGCCGATCAGGAAGGCCGGCAGGCCGTCGTTGTTGGCCGGATCGACCAGCTTGTTCAGGCGCCGCTCGGAGATCGACGCCAGCACCGCGATCGATGCCTTGAGGTAACTCATCGCCAGTGCCAGCGGCATGCCGTGGAAGTGCCCGGCGGAGACCACCTGGTCCTCGATCACAGCCGCGTTTTCCATGTGTGGAAAGATCAGCGGATTGTCGGTGACGGCGTTCAGCTCGATGTCGATCACGCGACAGGCCTGGGCCCAGGCGTCGCGCACGGCGCCGTGTACCTGCGGTGCGCAGCGCAGGCAGTAAGCATCCTGCGGCTGGTGCTTCTTGCCGCCCTTGAACGGCAGGAAGCGTGCGTAGAACGATTCCTTGCCATGGCGTTGTGCGGCCGGCACGTAGTCCCAGGACAGGTCGAAGCGCGCGCTCTGGTCTTCCGCATGCGACCAGGAGCTGGCCAGCCAGGTACGGAAACGCGGCACCAGGTGATACGGAATGTCCGCCAGGGTGGAGCCGCGCAGGTGCGCGCGCAGATTGGCCGCCGATTCCACTTGTCCCGGATGCGGCCGCAGCTGGTGCACTTCGGCCTTCAGCGCGCCGGTGCGGCCGGCGAACGCGTCCAGCGTCATCGCCGCGGCCAGATCAGCGGTGGCGATCAGCTGTTCCATCTTGTGCAATGCCAGCGCCGCGGTCGCCAGCATCTGCGTAGTGCCGTTGTTCAGCGCCAGGCCTTCCTTGAACGACAGCCGCAGCGGCTTCAGCCCGGCCTTGGCCAGCGCCTCGGCGCCGGGCAGGCGCTGGCCGCCGACGAAGGCTTCGCCGCCGCCGAGCAGCACGATGGCCAGGTGCGACAGCGGTGCCAGATCGCCGCTGGCGCCGACCGAGCCTTTCTGCGGAATCACCGGAATCACGTCGTGGTTGAGCAGGTCTGCCAGCGCCTGCAAGGTGCTGGCGCGAATGCCCGAATGGCCGCGCATCAGCGTGTTGACGCGGATGCCCAGCATGGCGCGCACCACGTCGATGCCGAACGGCTGGCCGACGCAGACCGCATGCGTGACGACCAGGTTGTATTGCAGCTCTTCCATCAGCGTGCCGTCGCGCTGCTCCGGATTGCCGCCGGGCAGTTCGTCGCGGGCCCGGTAGGCGCCGAGCAGCTTGTCCGCGTTGCTGCCGAAGCCGGTGGTGACTCCGTAGATCGGTTCGCCGCAGCTGACCTTGTCGGCAAGGAAATCCGCCGTGGCCTGCACGCGCTGCAGCTGCGCCGGATCGAGCACGATGCGCGCGCCGGAATAGGCGATCGCGGCGACCTGGGCGCGGCCCAGCGAGGAGCCGTCGAGGCTAATCGTAGAAATCGTCATTATTATTTTTTTCCCGTGCCGTGACTCATGGCCTGCGCCTGTTCCAGCTCTACCCGCAGCTGCTTGACCAGTTCGCCACGTGCCACTTCGAACTGTTCGCGCTTGTGCAGATCCTTGATCAGTACCGTGCCCTTGGCGAACTCGTCGCCGCCGGCGATCACTGCGAACGGAATGCCGGCCTTTTCCGCATATTTCATCTGCTTTGCCAGCTTGCCCGGTTCCAGCACCACTTCGCTGTTGATGCCGGCCTGGCGCAGTTCATTCGCAATGGCGAGATAGCGCGGCAGCTCGGCCTCGTCCATCTGCGTGACCAGCACCTGCACCGTGCTTGCACCGGTGCCGATCAGCCCCGCCTCGCGCAGCTGCCAGAACAGCCGCGTCGCGCCGATGGAAATGCCGACGCCAGGCAGGTGCGACTTGGTGTAGTGGCCGGCGAGGTTTTCGTAGCGCCCGCCCGAGCAGATCGAACCGATGTGCGGGTGTTCCAGCAGGTGCGTTTCGTAGACCGTGCCGGTGTAGTAGTCCAGGCCGCGGGCAATCGACAGGTTCAGCGCATAGAACGCTTCCGGCACGCCCAGCGCGCGGATCAGTTCCAGTACCTGGCGCAGTTCGTCCAGTCCCTGGTTGAACGCATCGCTGCCCCGGCCCAGTGCATCGAGCTGGGCCAGCGCATCGGCATGGCCGCTGCTGCGGATCTGCACGAAATGCAGGATCTTGGCGATGGCTGCTTCGTCAAGGCCAAAGTCGTTGCTGCGCAGGCTTTCGGCGACTTTTTCCGCACCGACTTTGTCCAGCTTGTCGATCTCGCGCAGGATCAGTGCCTGCGTCGCCGCATCGCCCTGGCCGAGGTTTTCGAAGAAACCGCGCAGCAGCTTGCGGTTATTGAGCTGGATCGCGAACGGACCGATCTTCAGGTCGCGGAACACTTGGTAGATGACCGCCGGCAGTTCCGCATCGAAGCGGATCGACAGGGAGTCCTTGCCGATCACATCGATGTCGCACTGGTAGAACTCGCGGAAACGGCCGCGCTGCTGGCGTTCGCCGCGGTAGACGCGCTGCATCTGGTAGCGGCGGAACGGAAAATTCAGCTTGTGCTCGTGCTCGGCCACGTAGCGCGCCAGGGGCACGGTCAGGTCGAAGCGCAGGGCCAGTTCCGGCGTACCGGCTTTTTCCAGGTTGCCGGTGGATTGCACAAAATAGACCTGGCGCTCGGTTTCGCCGCCTTCCTTGGTCAGCAGGATTTCGCTCAGTTCCATCACCGGCGTCTCTACCGGCAGGAAGCCGAAGCGCTCGAAGCTGCGGCGGATGGTGTCGAGCATGTCCTGGAAGGCGATCTGTTCCAGCGGCAGCAGTTCGAGCACGCCGGGCGGCGTGCGGGCGGCAGTCAATGCCATGAAAATCCTCGTCGATTCGCAGCAGGCGCGGCCATTGCGCGCGAAGGGCGCATAGCCTAGCAGAAGCCTGCGGCGCGGCTTTGCCATGTAATAACCGGCTGGAACAGTGACGCCATTCGCTTTCCGCGCGGTGTTCGCGTATAGTCGACGAGTTTTCGTGCGAACACTCCGGCTTCCCTTCCGGATCCTGACGTGACGAGACGAGCAGTAATTCCGCTCGGCACGTCTTCAGTTTTCTCCCTCCACCGGTTTTCCACGACGACACGGCCTGGGCACTCTTGCCCGCCGCTGACAATATTTACCTAAGCGCGGATGTATGGCCCTGGATGGCTGTCGGGAACGCTCTGGGTTCAACTAGGAGCTTTCCATGTCTTTCGACAACCTCGGGCTGTCGCCTGCCCTGCTGTGCGCGCTCAACGAACAAGGCTACACCAACCCCACGCCGATCCAGTCCGAAGCGATTCCGCTGGTCCTCGCCGGCCGCGATCTGCTCGCCGGCGCACAGACCGGCACCGGCAAGACCGCCGCGTTCGCGCTGCCGCTGCTGGAACGGCTTTACCCCAAGGGTGCGCTGCGCACCGACCAGCCGCGCAAGATCCGCGCCCTGGTACTCACCCCGACGCGTGAACTGGCCGTACAGGTGCACGAAAGCATCCGCGCCTACGGCAAGAACATCCGCTTTGCCTCTTGCACCATCTTCGGTGGCGTCGGCATGGGCGGCCAGGTGCAGTCGCTGCGCCGCGGCATGGACATCGTCGTGGCCACGCCGGGCCGCCTGATCGACCATCTCGACCAGCGCACGCTGAACCTGCGCGACGTGGAAATCCTGGTACTGGACGAAGCCGACCGCATGCTCGACATGGGCTTCCTGCCGGCGATCAAGAAAATCCTCGGCCAGTTGCCGCGCCAGCGCCAGAACCTGATGTTCTCGGCCACCTATGCCGAAGACATCCGCAAGCTCGCCACGGAAATGCTCAACGATCCGGCGCAGATCCAGATCGCACAGCAGAACAGCGTCGCCACCGGCGTCGAACACCGCGTCTACGCCGTCGACAACGACCGCAAGAAGGACGTGCTGGTCGAACTGCTGGCGCAGGACAGCCGCCGCCAGACCCTGGTGTTCGGCCGCACCAAGCACGGCTCGGACCGTCTCGCCCGCCAGCTGGTCCAGGCCGGCTTCAAGGCTGACGCCATCCACGGCAACAAGAGCCAGAACGCGCGCCAGCGCGCACTGAAAGATTTCAAGGACGGCCGCATCACCGTGCTGGTCGCCACCGACATTGCCGCCCGCGGCCTGGACATCGACCAGCTGCCGGTCGTGATCAACTACGACCTGCCCATGGTGGCTGCCGACTACGTGCATCGCATCGGCCGTACCGGCCGCGCCGGCCACGACGGCCTGGCCCTGTCCCTGGTAAGCCGTGACGAGCAGGCCCTGCTCAACGAAATTCAGCGCCTGCTCAAACGCGATATTGAAATTGCCGTGCTGCCGGGCTTCGAACCGAAAATTCCGCTGCGCACCGGTGCCGATGCCCAGCGCGCCGCAAAGCCTGGCCGTGGCGCACGCCGTCCGCATGCCGCCCAGCCCAACGTCGGTGGCAAGCACCACGCCGGCAAGGACCAGCGTCGCGGTGGTGGTGCCGGCGCAGGCGCCGGCACCGGCCAGGGTCGTCGCGCTGGCGGCGGCCGCAGTGCCGGCGGTGCCGGTGGCGGCGGTCGCAGTGCTGGTGGCGCCAATGGCGGTGGCGGCAGTGCGCGTGGTCCGCGTTCGCCGCGCTAAACCGCAGCCACAGGCATAGCTGTCAATACAACGCGCACCGGTTCGCCGGTGCGCGTTTTTTATGCGTGTGGAAAAGCCGCCGATGCCCTGCACCGGCGGCCTGCCCTGGGTGCTTTCGCCGGGCCCTTCACGAACACGGCCAAGCCTGACAGGTTTACCGCCACAGCTTTCCGGTTCCGTTACCGCCGCGCCGCTCCCGCTCATGCACCCATCGGGAACCGCGACGCTATCGGCGAACCTTACGGGCTGGTATAGCTGGCCTGCAGCGAAACGCCGGAGAACGTCGAGAACGCCCGCAGCACGACGTAGTAGGTGCCGGCCTGAACATTGGCAATTGTGCAGGTTTCCGCGTTGCCGCCGATATAGGGGCGGCAGTCGTAGCTCGACGCCGTCGGTGCGGAGCCGAACTTGACGTAGAGATCGGCATCACCCGTTCCGCCGGAAGTGACGAAGCTGAGATTCGTCGCGCCCGCGGGAACGGCGAGCGTATACGTTGCCGTCGTCAGGCCCGAGCCGGTTCCCAGTCCGCTCACCGCGACGCCGTTGCACAGCATCGTGCCGCCGCAGCCGCCCGCATAGACCGCCACCGGCAGGGTCTTCGTCTGCGTCGCTCCGGCGTTGTCGGTAACCGTCAGCGAGACGCTATACGTGCCGGCCACGCTGTAGGTCTTGCTCGGGTTGATCGCGCTCGACGTGGTGCCGTCGCCGAAGTTCCACGCCCGCGCAACGACAGTGCCGTCGGCATCGGTGGAGGTATCGGTGAACGTCGCGGTCAGCCCACTGGCCACGAACGAGAAGTTCGCGACAGGGACGATATTCGCTCCGCCCGTCGTGAAGCTGCCCGTCAGCGAGACGCCGGAGAACGCCGAGTACGCGCGCAACACGACGTAGTACGTGCCGGCCTGCACATTCGCGATGCTGCAGGTTTCTGCGTTGCCGCCGATGTAGGGACGGCAGTCGTAGCTCGACGTCGTCGGTGCGGAGCCGAACTTGACGTAGAGATCCGCATCGCCAGTGCCGCCGGCGGTGACGAAGCTGAGGTTCGTCGCGCCCGCAGGAACGACCAGGCTATAGGTCGCCGTCGTACCGCCCGCGGCAGCGGCCAGGCCGGTCGCGGCAACGCCGTTGCACAGCACCGTGCCGCCGCAGCCGCTGGAGACGAGCGTCACCGGCGCCGTCTTCGTATGCGTCGCGCCGGCGTTGTCCGTCACGGTCAGCGACACGGTATACGTGCCGGCGGCACTGTAGGTCTTGCCGGGATTCGTCGCGCTCGACGTGGTGCCGTCGCCGAAACTCCAGGCCCGCGCAACGATGCTGCCGTCGCTGTCGCTGGAGCTATCCGTGAAGGTGGCCACAAGCCCGTTCGTCATGAAGCTGAAGTTCGCGGTCGGCGCGATGTTTGCCGGCGTGCCGACGCCGATCGACTTGGTGACTGTGTTGGTCGCACCGCTGTTGTCCGTCACGCTCAAGCTGACGCTGTAGGTGCCGCTGGCCGTATACGTTTTTACCGGGCTGGTCGCCGTCGATGTCGTGCCGTCGCCGAAGTTCCACAGGCGCGAGGCAATCGTGCCGTCGGCATCGCTGGACGCATCGGCGAACGTCACGGTCAGGTTTGCCGTGGTCTGCGAGAAGTTGGCGATCGGCGGCACATTGCCACCGCCGGCGGCGTAGATCTCGGCCGTCGCGACCGGGCCGGAGCCACCGGTGAACAGCACATTGCCCGTATTCAGCAAGGTGGCCGTGAACATGCGCGAACGCGCGGCGGCCAATGCACCCGCATCCGACCAGGTTCCCGCGGCGGTGTTATAGCGCTCCAGGCTGGTCGTCACGGAGGAGTTGGTATAGCCGCCGCTGACCAGCACACCGCCATCGGCCAGTGCCACGGCGAGCTGGCCCGAACGCGGCGTCGCCATGGCGCCGGTGGTGGAAAAGGTCTGCGTCGCGGGATCGAACAGTTCGGCACTGCCCTGCTTGCCCGCACTGTTGTGTCCACCGGCAATGAGGATGCGGCCATCGGCCAGACGCGTTGCCGTAGCCGACGTGCGCGCCGTCGCCATCGAGCCCGTGGCACTCCAGGTACCCGTTGCGGGATTCCAGATCTCGGCGCTCGTCAGATAGGCATTCGAATTGTCCTGGCCACCTGCCAGCAGCACGCGACCGTCCACCAGCCGCGCCGCACTGGCACGCAGCCGTGAAGTGCTCAGGCTGATGGCCTGGCTGAACTGGCCGCTGGCCGGATCGAATACCTGGGAATTGGTGCTGTCGATGACGAGCACCTTGCCATCGAGCAAGGTGACGGTAGTGGGATAGGTCGTCGAGGTATTACCGGTCAGCGAACCTGCCGTCATGCTCCAGCTCGCGCTGGACGGATCGTAGATTTCGGCGCTGCGCAGGAATTCGCCACCGGAAGCGGTCTGCCGCACACCGCCAACGACGAGGATGCGTCCGTCGGCCAGCGTGGCCACGCCGGCCTGGCTGCGCGCCACGATGAGCGGCGAAGCCAGCGCGAAAGAGCCGCTGGCCGGATCGTAGATTTCGACGCTGGTGGTACTGAGGCCGCCGCTGGAGTAGCCGCCTGCGACAAGCACGCGGCCATCGGGCAGCCTGGCAGCCGCGTGGTCGGCGCGGACCAGCGACATGGCGCCGGTAGGTTCCACGGCGTCCGCGGCCGGCGCGACGGACAGCAGCAGAAGCATCGCCGAGAACAACTGAAACATTAACGGTCGTGTGTATCGGAGTGAACAGAGCATGGTGGTGATCATCTCGCGAGGGTTGTGGGAAAAAGGGGTGGAAAGGCAGCGTACCGATCAAGACTGTCGGAAAAATTGCAAAACGGAGCGCGCTGGCGGCGCGAGATCAGCCGCGTGGATGGCAGCTGGCGGACAGCATCCCGCGCGGCCGTCTCAAAGCCTGCGCCGAAACGGCCCGGCGAACCGCGCACGCCAGGCATTGGCCCGCCGTGCGCCCTGCTGCCGGATGCGACCGGCCTGCTGCCCAGCCGCCCAGCCCGCACGGCGCCGGCTGCACAAGCGCGCTATGCAGCCGCGATGCACCCGTCTTGTTTCAGGGCCAGCACTTCCTGTGCGAACCTCGGCACTTTCCCGACTGGCACCGCCATGGCTACGACCGCTGCTGCTCCCCTGCGCCTGGCTTCGGTCGACATCCTGCGCGGCCTTACCGTCGCGGCTATGCTGCTGGTCAACAATGCTGGCGACTGGAACCATGTCTGGCCCTGGCTTGAACACGCGAGCTGGCACGGCTGCCTTGCGGCAGACTATATTTTTCCCTTATTCCTGTTCATCGCCGGCGCTTCGCTGAGCCTGGCGCTTGAGCCGCAGCTCGAACGCGGCGCCGAGCCGCGCCGCCTGGCACGCGCCGTGCTGCTGCGCGCACTGCGCATCGTCGCCGTCGGCCTCCTGCTGCATGTCGCTGCCGCCCTGCTGATCCCCGAGCGCAGCCTACGCCTGCCCGGCGTATTGCAGCGCATCGGCCTGTGCCTGGCCGTGGCCGGCCCCGTCGCGATTTACCTGCGCGAGCGTGCGCAATGGACAGTGTTCGCTGCACTTGTGCTGGGCTATGCCTGCCTGCTCGCCATCGGCGGCGTCGCCCAGGCCGACAGCCTCAACCTGCGCATCGACACCGCAGTGCTCGGCCGCTATGCGTACGCATTCGATGCCGCCAGCGGCCGCGCCTTCGATCCGGAAGGCGTACTGAGCACGCTGGGCGCGCTGGCGACCACCGTCCTGGGTTTGCGCGCGGGCAGTTGGCTACGCCGCGGCAACCTGCGCGCGCTGATCGGCTGTGGCGCCCTGCTGGCGGTGCTCGGCGGCCTTTGGAATTTCGCACTGCCGTTCAACAAGGCATTGTGGACACCGAGCTATGTGCTGTGGACCGGCGGCGTGGCCTTGCTGGTGCTTGCCCTGGCCCACCAGTTCGTCGATCGTCACGGCCTGTGGCTGCCGGGCCGGGCCTTGGGACTGAACGCCATACTGGCCTATGCGGGCTCGTGGCTGATGGTGTGTCTGCTTGCTGCCTTCGGCGCCGACAGCTGGTTGTACGAGCAGGCGTTTGCGCGCTGGATCACACCGCTCTTCGGTCCCGAAGCCGCTTCTGCCGCGTGGGCTTGCGCAATTGTCGCCATTTGGTGGACGGTGGCGATTGGCCTGGATCGGCGACGCTGGTACTGGAAGGTCTGAACGGTGCGATGGCGAGTGGGTGAATTTTCCGACTGCGTTTCAAATCGGCCGTTGTATCGAAACAAACTGTCGCCGAGCCACACGGACATTCCTTTTCCCGGCGCCGTGGGCAAAACCAGCCGTAAGGGGGTCATGGCGAACGTGGCGCCTGTCGGGTAATTGCCGAAAAAAATAAGAACGCAGAGTGCAGGCCATTCGGTCAATACGGGCGAGGGGCAAAGCGAATCGCTTGCGCCAGCCCGGGACGAAGGCTCCGATCAAAACAAAAGCTCTGCGCGAGCCGGAATCTCTGCACAAAGCAAACGCCGTGCAAAGCCAAAGTCCGATCAAAGCAAAGCCCCGCCAAGACTGAGGCTTCGCCCAAACGAAGCCTCAGCCCGCAAAATCTCCGCTACGGCTGAAACCCGTTCGCGAAAATCGGATCGCTCCCGCCCGTGCACATGCCCGGCACCTGTGCGTGCGTCAGGCTGATGTCGTCGACATACCAGCCCTGCCCCGCCTGGCCGCCGTCCGTGCGGTACAGCCAGCGTAATTGCACGGTCTGGCCCGCATATGCCGCCAGGCTGATCTGCGACTGGGTCCACGTGGTCAAGTGATTGGTGCCGGTGAATGCGCCGGAACCCTGGGCAATGCCGCAGAGGTTGCCGCCGTTGCTGATGGTCGAGGGATAGCCACCGGTCGGGGTCAAGCGGGTCCAGCTGGTGCCGTTGTCGGTGGAGATTTCCACAACGCCGCCGTCGTAGCCTTGTTCGATGTCCCACAGACTCCAGAACGACAGCTGCTGGCTTTGTCCGGCCGTCAGGACGAGGTTCTGGCTGACCAGTGATACGCACAGGTTGTTGGCCGAGGTCGACCAGAAGCTCTGCGTGCCGTTGCGGATGCGTGTGGTCGAGGTATGCCAGCCGGCGTGCTGCACGCTGTTGCCGGACTCGGTCACGGGTGCCGCGCTGGAGGTATCGAACGGCGGCTCGCCCGGTTCGGCACCGGAAGCGAAGGTGCCGTCGGTCAGCGGTCCGGTGGCGTAACCGGACAGTTCGATCGCATTGCCGTCCTCCACGCCGTTGGCGCCGTCGGTGGAGCGCACGACGTAGTAGCGGTTGACGCCGCCGGCGACGCCGCTGTCGGCATAGCTCGCGCCACTGACGCCGGTGGCGATGCGATTGCCTGCGGCCGGCGTGAAGCCAGCACTGTCGCCGCGATACACCGAATAGCTGGCCGGGCCGCCACAGGCCGGTGCTGCCGCATTCCAGGCCAGGTTCAACTGGCAGCTGGCCGTGCCGGCGTTGGTGATGCCGGTCAGGCCATTGAACAGCGGCGGTGCGTTGCAGGCGCCGGTGGTCTGGGCTTCGACGCAGCTCGATGCGGTCGATACGCACTGCCCGCTGGCATTCTTTTCCACCACGCGATAGCCGTAGGTGACCAGGCCCGAGGCGGTGTTGTCGGTAAAGGTCGGCGTGGTCAGGTTCTGGCCGATGCGCGCGAAGGCACCAGCGCAACCGCCTTGGGCGCGCTCCACGTCCCAGACGTTGCCGCTGCTGCCCGAGCCGGTCCAGCCCAGGCTGATCTGCTGGTTGCCGCTCGGCGTGGCGGTGAAGCCGCCCGGCGTCGCCACCGGCGTGCACAGCTGCGGCTGCACCACGAAAAAGCCTTCGTCGATGCCGGTGAGGATTACATTGCCGCTGCCAGGAAAACGGTAATTGTTCCAATTGCCATTGAACTCGGCGTTGTTGCTGGCCGGGTAGACGTCGAAATAGGCCACTTCGGTCATCTGCGCCTGGGACAGGTTGTCCAGGCGCAGGATGCGCAGGCCGGCCTCGTAGTTGGACTCGTACACGTACTGGCCATGCACGTAGAGGTTGTGGTCGATCACGCTGAGTGCGTGCTGGTGGTAGCCGACCAGCACCGGCGCATCGAGATCGGACAGGTCGAATACCAGGGTGCGGGCGTTGTGGCCGAACTGGCTTTCGTCGAGTTCGTCGTTGAGCAGGGCGTAGCGCTGGTCTTCGGTGAACCAGGCCTGGTGCGGATAGCCCGCACCGGTCCAGGTCAGCGAAGACAGGGTCACCGGTGCCGCCTTGCTGGTCACGTCGACGATGGCGAGGCGGTCGGTAGGTCCGTTCGCATTCAGGCAGATTTCCTTGCCCTGGTGCTGGGTGTCCGGACCGTGGTAGTTGAAGCACTGGCTTTCGTGGGTATAGCCGCCGGTGGCCACGCAGCTCACGAAAGTGGGGTTGTCCGGCGTATGGATGTCGTAGATGCGCAGCCCGCCGACCGCGGTCGGCGCGGGACAGGTGTCGCTGCCGGCGACGTAGGCGAAGCCGGTGGTCTCGTTGATGCCGATGGTATGGCCGCGGCCGAAGTCGCCCCGGTAGGCGTCTTCGGTGAAGGTCTGCGGCGTGGTCACGCCGCGCAGCCGGGTCAGGTCGAACACCTGCAGGCCGTGGCTGCCGTTGTTGTCGCTGACCACGTAGGCATGGTCGGCATAGACGCGCACGTCGCGCCAGGCCGAGCTACCGGTCTTGGTCGGCAGCTTGCCCAGGTATTTGGGATGGGTGGCATCGGCCAGTTCGAACATGGCCAGGCCGTTGTTCGCGCCGATCAGGGCGTATTCGATCTGCGTGGTCGGATCGGTCCAGCCCCACAGGCTGTTGGTGCTGGTGGCGGCGAATGTTGCCACCGGCGTGAACGAAAGCAGGTCCACATTGGAACAGGGATAGGTTGCCGCCATGCCGTTGACGCAGGGCGTATTGTGCAGAGGCGCCAGCGGCTGCGGCCGCGCCGGCCGCGCATCCAGCAGGGCCTGGTCGCGCGGATTCAGCGCGCCGGGCTCGGTCCAGGCCGCCACGGCGGACATCGCCAGGCCTGCGCCGCACAAATGCACAAGCAACGCGCACAGGCGCGAGGTCGCAATGGTCTTCATGAAGCGGTTCTCCCCAACCGTAATTATCTGATTCTAGGCGGAAAGACCTCGCCGAAACATGCATCGGCCGCGGCATATTGTTCCAACCCGCGTGCATGGCAACGCGTACGGGACTTCCGTCAGGGGCAGGCCCAGCCAATTCCGTTTAGGATCGGCGCCCGTTTACCTGTCCGGAGTGCGTTTCCATGAAGAACCGTCTTGCCGTCGCCCTGGCCCTCGCGCTGGGCATCGCGGCTCCGCTGTACGCCGCCGACAAGGCGGCTCCCGCCGCGGCAACCGCCGCCGCCGCGAGCAAACCCGACATGGCCAACAATCCTTTCGCCAAGCCCAGCACCCTGCCGTTCCAGTATCCGGCCTTCGACAAGATCAAGAACGAGCACTTCGTGCCGGCCATGGAAGCCGGCATGCTGGAGCACCGCGCCGAGATCGACGCGATCGCCAACGCCAAGGACGCACCGACCTTCGACAACACCATCGTTGCGATGGAAAAGGCCGGTCAGTTGCTCAACCGCGCCACCACGGTGTTCTTCAACCTCAGCGGCGCCAATACCAACGACACGATCGAGAAGATCCAGAGCGAAATGGCGCCGAAGCTGTCGGCCCACCAGGATGCCATTGCACTGAATCCCAAGCTGTTCGCCCGCGTGCAGGCGCTGTACGACAAGCGCGACGGCCTGGGCCTGGACGCGGAAAGCAAGCGCCTGGTCGAGCGCTACTACACCGACTTCGTCCGCGCCGGCGCCAAGCTCAACGAGGCCGACAAGGGCAAGCTCAAGGCGATGAATTCCGAGCTGGCCACGCTGCAAACCTCGTTCAGCCAGAACATGTTGAAGGAAAACAACGCGAATGCAGTGATCGTCGACAGCAAGGAAGAACTCAAGGGCATGTCGGAAGCCGGCATCGCCGCGGCAGCCGAAGCCGCCAAGCAGCGCAAGCTCGACGGCAAGTACGTCATCGCGCTGCAGAACACCTCGGGCCAGCCGGCGCTGGCGCAATTGCAGAACCGCGCCCTGCGCGAACGCCTGCAGAAGGCCTCGGTCAATCGCGCCAGCCATGGCGGCGAATTCGACAATCGCGCCATCGTGGCCAAGGTGGCGAAGATCCGCGCCGAGCGCGCTGCGCTGCTGGGCTACGAGAACCACGCCGCGTATACGCTGGAAGACGAAACCGCCAAGACCGTGAAGGCCGTCAACGACCGCCTCGCCCAGCTTGCCCCGGCTGCCGTGACCAATGCGAAGAAGGAAGCGGCCGACCTGCAGGCGATGATCGACAAGGAAAAGGGCGGCTTCCAGCTCGCCGCCTGGGACTGGTCCTACTACGCCGAAAAAGTACGTTCGGAAAAGTATAGTTTTGACGAAAGCCAGCTGCGTCCGTATTTCGAGTTCGACAATGTGCTGAAGAACGGCGTGTTCTTCGCCGCCAACAAGCTGTACGGCCTGAGCTTCAAGGAACGCACCGACCTGCCGGTCTACAACCCGGACGTGCGCGTGTTCGACGTGACCGATGCCGACGGCAAGCCGCTGGCGATCTTCCTGGTCGACTGGTATGCGCGCGACAACAAGCGCGGCGGCGCCTGGATGAACGAATACGTGTCGCAGAGCGGCCTGTTCGGCACGCATCCGGTGGTGGCCAACCACCTCAACATTCCCAAGCCGCCCAAGGGCGAGCCGACCCTGCTGAGCTTCGACGAGGTGAATACGGCATTCCACGAATTCGGCCATGCCTTGCACGGCATGTTCTCGAACGTGAAATACCCGCGTTTCTCCGGCACCAGCGTGCCGCGCGACTTCGTCGAATATCCGTCCCAGGTCAATGAAATGTGGATGACCTGGCCGGAAATCATGAAGAACTACGCCAAGCACTACAAAACCGGCGAACCGATTCCGCAGGCACTGGTAGACAAGGTGCTGGCGGCACAGAAGTTCAACCAGGGCTTTACCACCACCGAGTACCTGGGTGCGGCCCTGCTCGACCAGTCCTGGCACCAGATCAAGGCTGCCGATGCGCCCGGCGCCGACGGCGTACTCGGCTTCGAAGCCGCTGCGCTGAAGAAGGCTGGCGTCGATTTCGCGCCGGTACCGCCGCGTTACCGCAGTGCGTATTTCTCCCACATCATGGGTGGCTACGCTGCCGGCTACTACGCCTACATCTGGAGCGAAGTGCTGGATGCAGACAGCGTGGAATGGTTCAAGGAAAACGGCGGCCTCAAGCGCGAGAACGGCGATCATTTCCGCAAGACCCTGCTTTCCCGCGGCGGCAGCGAAGATGCGATGCAGCTGTTCAAGGATTTCCGCGGCCGCGATCCGGACGTCAAGCCGCTGCTGGAACGCCGCGGCCTGGACGCAAAGTAAAACCGCCTGAAACAACCGATCCGGCACAACAGGCCGGACAGTAAACGTATTGCCCACTTCAGCCCGCGGCCCTTTTGGCCGCGGGTTTTTTTGTGCCTGTGCTGCTACGGCCACGCCCGTGCCGACCAGCGGCAGTACGGTGGCGAAGGCCGGGCCTGGCGGCTGTTGACCTATTGCCAGGTTTGACCCGACCGGGTTATACCCCGACACTGCGCATCCAGGGGACGGGGGCAGGGGAAGCAACGTGGGGTTTTTCGCTTTTTTCCAACGGATTTTTGGCGGCGGCAAGACCGCCACTGCAGAGCGCCGCGACAAGCCGCGCATGAATGCGCGCGAAGGCACCCGCGTACTGATCGTCGACGACTCGCCGACCATCGTCGCGCTGCTGCGCAAACTGCTGCAACAGAACGGCTATGCCACGCTGGAAGCCGGCGATGCGGAAGAAGGCATACGCATGGCCCAGGCCGAGGCGCCCGACCTGATCTTTCTCGATATTGTCCTGCCGGGCATGAACGGTTTTGCCGCGCTGCGCCAGCTGCGCCGCGACCCGCGCACCAAGGACATTCCCATCATCATGATCAGCGGCAACGAACAGGCGACCGAGCAGTTCTACGCCCAGCGCATCGGCGCCGACGACTTCATGAAAAAGCCGTTCTCCCGCGCCGAAGTGTTCATGCGCATCGAGCGCCTGCTGAATGCGGAGAAGGTGCCCTACCGCACCTCGCAAGGCGGCGGCCGGCGCGAAGCCTAAGCTGCTGCGTACCGCCCTGACGGTTCGACCAGCGGGCCTGCCCGCCCCGATACAGCTGCCAGACTCGCGCTTCCAGCAGCCCTCTTCGACAAACAAACGGCGGTCGCCGCGCCTACGGCACCGACGCGGAAGCCGCGCAGGGGTTGGGTTCGAAATCGTCGATGAACAGGGTGTCTTCCGGATTGGTGCGCCAGTCGATGTCCTGGAACAGCGGCAGGGTCAGGTCGACCTTGTTGAAGATGCTGCGGTTCAAGGACGGCCCCATCAGCAGGTTGGGGAAGTCCTCGGAATGGAAATGCGATACCGATGAACCGGTCCGCACCGGATTCGGTGCGAACATGCGCACGCAGCCCTGCTGCGTGCCGGCCAGACCGGCGCCGGTCTGCACGCCCAGCTTCGCATTCACACCGGGTGCCGGCAGATTGGCTTTCATCGCCGTGCCTGCCGCCTGGGTGGTGCCCAGCGAAGGGATCGTGATGGTCGGATCGACACCGCTCATGCCGGGCAGGCCCGCAGCATTGTTGGCGATGATCACGCCGACGGCCCCTCCGTCCTGCGCATTCTTTACTTTTATCGTAAAATCACAAGTACCGCGATCGATCAGGGCCATCTTGCCGGCGATGGCCGCAGCGTTGACGAAGGGCGTTTCGCAGCCGTCCGTGGCGGTGCCGCTGCCGTCATTGACCAGTACCACGTCGGCAGTGACCGGGTTGGCTGCCACGCTGGCGCCGAATTCGGCGGTCTGGGCGTCGTAGACGCCGGCAATGCCGGCCGGCGTATTCACCGTGACCTTGGCCGGCGGACCGAGGAACTTCTTTGACTGCTTGTTCACCCGCTTGCTGGTCCAGACCAGACCAGACCAGACCAGATCAGGTCGGGATCGGTAATCGCCGACGCGACGCGTTCGGCATTCGTCATCGCGCTCCAGTATTTGCCGGTCTCGGTGTCGTACGGGTAGGTCGCCCAGATCGGCGGCGACGAGGTCAGGTACGCGCCCGTCGCGGGATTGGTTCGCCGCAGCGGGTTTTTCTCCACCATTGCCAGCGGCAAGGCTGCCGCAGGCGCAAAGGAACAGGCCGCCAGGGGCGGCCGCAAAATGGGACTTGGACTTGGTTATGTGTCTCCAGCGCGGAGTTGCCCGCGATGGGACCGTTATCGATGCTAAAGCGGCCCCATCGACTCGAGCCGGAGCAGGCTTGCAGACACCTGCCGCCCTGAGGCAGACAGCAGCCGCCCCTTCGGTCGGCAACTGCCACGGCATTGCGCCTGAGCGCTGTGCCGTATTTTCGTCGGCGACGATGGCTCATAGCACCGTTGCATGGGGCGACAAAGAACGCCAGCAGATGGTCGGCCGGCGTGCCCGCCCTGCACCAGGGTAGCCGCGGGTCAGCGCAGGAATTCGCCAATCAGGCGCGGCTCCAGCAGAGCCATGAACAGCACGCCGAAACCGGCGCCCCACAAGTGCGCGCTGTGGTTGATGTTGTCCTGGGACTGGCGATCCATGTACCAGGTATAGGCGAGATAGATCACGCCGAACACGATCGCCGGCATGGGGATGAAGAAGAACGCGAGCGTGGAACCCGGTGCTACCAGGATGAACGCGAACAGCACCGCCGAGACGGCGCCGGAAGCGCCCAGACTGCGATAGTTCGGGTCGTTCTGGTGCTTGAGGTAGCTGGGCAGTATCGACACCACCAGCCCACCCAGGTAGAGCAGCGGCAGGCCCAGCGGCCCGATCAGGCGGCCTAGCACGATCTCCATGTTCCGGCCGAAAAAGAACATAGTGAACATGTTGAAGAATAGATGCATGCCGTCGGCATGGATCAGTCCATACGACAGCAGGCGCCAGTATTCCTTCTTGCGCTTCACCGCCGGCGGCCAGAGGATCAGCTGCTGCTGCAGGCGCGGATTGCCCCAGGCAATGATGGACACGGCGACAGTGACGCCGATGATGATCAGGGTAACCAGCATGAACAGGAACTCCGTAAAAGGTCTCTGCAACCTGCGCCGCGAACCCGTGCTGCAAAATTCGCGACGTGAATCCGCACGTAGGTCGGGGTAAGCCGCAGGCGCACCCCGACATCGAGGTGGTTCACCATCGAAGATCCCCGTGCTGAAGAAGTTTTCCTCCGGAACGCGGCGAGATTCCTTCGGCACAGGCTTTTCGTCGGTGGGTACACCTCGATGTCGGGGCGCACCTGCGGCTTATCCCAACCTACGCTCTTCGGTGTTTCACCGGCCTGGCTTGAACAGCGCCGCGTCGATGATCGACCACAGATGGATCACCCAGCCCAGCAGGATCAGCCACAGCAAGGCGGCAAGCACGAACTGCACCGCGGCCATCAGCACGCGGCCCTGTACCAGCTGGCCCAGGCCGGGGATGAAAAAGCTGCACAAGGCGGCAATGACATTGCCGGCGGAACCCTGGCCTGCGCTCATGGATAGCTTGTCCTCACGAAAGTCATGCACGAGTTTCGCAGATGTTGCCGGCTGCCAGGAAATTCAAGCGGCTGCGGTTGCTTTCGGTGCAGGCGCGGACTAGTGTCCCGCCACTTGGACGGCCGCCGTGGGCCGTACTCTTCGGGGAGAATCGCGTGAATCCAGTTCGTTGTGCACTTGCCCTGGCCGTGGCTTTTGGCGTAACGGCAGCGGCACCCGCCGCCACGACCGCCGATGCGGACAGCTTCGTCGCCGCCGTCAACCAGGAACTGCGCGACAACTACGTCGAGATCACCGCCGCACAATGGGTGGCCGAAACCTATATCAACGGCGATACCGAAACCCTGGTGGCCAAGGCCAACGAACGCGCGCTGGGCCGGCTTTCTGTCAATGTGGACAAATCCAGGCAGTTCGACGGCCTAGCCGGCCTGTCGCCGCTGACCCGCCGCGGCATCGACCTGCTCAAGCTGCAGACGGCGATGCCGGCACCGAAAGATCCGGCCAAGCTGGCTGAACTGACCCAGATCGCCTCGCGCCTGAACGCCGCCTATGGCTCGGGCAAGTCCTGCAGCGACGAAGCCAAGCCCGAGACCTGCCGCAACCTCGACCAGCTGAGCAAGGTGCTGGCGGAGAATCGCGACTGGGATGCCGACCTGGAAGCCTGGACTGCCTGGCACCGCACGGCCCGCGGCATGCGCAAGGACTATGTGCGCTTCGCCGAACTGGTCAACGAAGGTTCGCGCGAGATGGGCTATGCCAATGCCGGCGACATGTGGCGCGCCGGCTACGACATGTCCTCGGCGGATTTCCGCAAGGAAACCGACCGCCTGTGGAGCCAGGTGCAGCCGCTGTACAAGGATCTGCAGTGCTATGCGCAGCACAAGCTTGAGCAGCAGTATCCGGGCAAGCTGGCCAAGGACGGCACCATTCCGGCGCATATCACCGGCAACATGTGGTCGCAGGACTGGGCCGCGCTGTATCCGCTGCTGCAGCCCTATCCCGGCGTGTCCAATCTCGACGTCGACGCGGCGCTGAAGGAAAAACAATACACGCCGGTCGCCATGGTGCAGCGTGCCGAGGATTTCTACAGCTCGGTCGGCTTTCCGCCGCTGCCGAAATCGTTCTACGAAAAATCGCAGCTGACCCGGCCGGCCGATCGCGACGTGGTCTGCCATGCCAGTGCCTGGGATCTCAATCTCGACGGCGACGTGCGCATCAAGATGTGCATCAACGCCAACGAGGAAGACTTCCGCACCATCTATCACGAACTCGGCCACATCTATTACTACCTGGCCTATAACACGCTGCCGCCGCTGTTCCAGACCGGGGCACACGACGGTTTCCACGAAGCCATCGGCGACACCATCCAGCTCAGCCTTACGCCGGGCTACCTGGCCCAGATCGGGCTGGCCGGCGCCACCCGGCCGAGCAAGGAAGCCATGCTCAATGCGCAGATGAAACTCGCGCTGGAGAAGATCGCCTTCCTGCCGTTCGGCAAGCTGATCGATGAATGGCGCTGGGGCGTGTTCGACGGCTCGATCAAGCCGGAAAACTACAACGCGGCCTGGTGGGCGCTGAAAAAGAAATACCAGGGCGTTGCCCCAAGCGTCACGCGCAGCGAGGAAGATTTCGATCCGGGCGCGAAATACCACGTACCGGGCAATACGCCGTACATGCGCTATTTCCTTGCCCACATCCTGCAGTTCCAGTTCCAGCGCGAGCTGTGCAAGGCCGGCGGCGTCAAAGGCCCGCTGCACGAGTGCTCGATCTACGGCAACAAGACTGCCGGCGCCAAGTACTGGGCCATGCTGCAGAAGGGCTCCAGCCAGCCCTGGCAGGAAACCCTGAAGGAACTCACCGGCAAGGGCGAAATGGACGCCTCGGCCATCCTCGACTACTTCGCGCCGCTGCATGCCTGGCTGAAGCAGCAGAACAAGGGCAAGAGCTGCGGCTGGGAATAAACGCGGCAGCCGGGCAACACCATCCCCGGCATGGGCCACCCGGCCGCGACGGGGATGGTGTTTGCCGCAGCACCCGGCGCTGCGAACCGCGAGTCGGCGCGACGCCGACGCCTCAGGCGCGCAACAGCAGCCGCACCAGCCACAGGCCGAACAAGGTCGCACCGACCGAGCCGATCACGTGCGCGGCAACCAGCGCACCGGCCCAGCCGTACTCGCCGCGTTCGAGCAGAAAACCTGCCTCGCCGGAAAATGTAGAAAAAGTAGTCAGGCCGCCGAGAAAGCCTGTGCCGACGAACAGCCGCCATTGCGGCGACAGCCCTGCATGCGCGTCGAACACACCCATCAGCACACCCATCAGCAGGCCGCCGCCGAGGTTGACCGCGAGCGTGCCCAACGGCAGTTGCACAAACAGCGGATTCAGCCACAGGCTCAGACCCCAGCGCAGCCACGCCCCGACTGCGGCGCCGACACCGACAGCGATGAAGGAAATCCACGGCATCAAACCTTTCCTCGGCAACTGGGCAAGCAGTGCAGTTTATGCGCTGGCCGCGCGCGGACGATCGTCGTAGGCTGCAGGCCTCGATTGCCGCACCCGCCAGGCACGCGCATGGTGCATCATGTCGCCCCTGCCGCGCTCCCGCCCTCCTGACGGAATCTATCCATGTCGCCGAATCCTGACCACCAGCAGCCGCTTAGCGAAGAAGACATCCAGACGCTGGCGCGTTTCCTCGACGAACGCGTGCTCGAACGCGACGGCATGAGTTTCGAAATGCTCGACGGCTATCTCACCGCCGTGCTGTCCGGCCCCGAACTGATCATGCCGTCGGAATGGCTGCCGCCGATCTGGACCGGCGAAGATCCCGGCGAAGCGCCGGTGGAAGTGTTCGAAGACCAGGCCGAAGCCGAACGCATGCTTGGCCTCGTCATGCGCCACTACAACACCATCGCCGGCGTGCTGGCCCAGGGCGGCGCCGAATTCGAGCCGTGGATCGGCGAAGTCGAGCTGGAAGACGGCGAAGTCGCCGCGTTTGCCCAGGAATGGGCGCTGGGCTATCTGCGCGGCATCGGCCTGCGCGAGGAAGCCTGGGACGAGCTGCTGTCCGACGAGGACTGGAGTGGCGACCTGGAAGCCCTGGACCTGCTCGCCCGTGGTCCCGACGACGAGGAAACCGGCGGCGAAGTCGCCAGCCAGGAACAGCGCGACGCGCTGATCGACGACCTGGTCGGCTTTGCCCTCGACGCCCACGACTTCTGGCTGGAACAACGCCTGACGCCCAGCACCGTGCGCCGCACCGAGCCCAAGCAGGGCCGCAACGACGACTGCCGCTGCGGCAGCGGCAAGAAATACAAGCAATGCTGCGGCAAAGGGCAGTAACGCCGCCACGACGGTAAAAGTGCACAGTGGGACAAGGCGCAGCCGCGCCCTGCCCACTGTGCAGTTGCGCCCACCCGCACCGATGGGAAAAAGCAACAAATGAACGTAGCACCCAAGCGCGGGCTGACCCTGCTGCTGGCCGGCCTGGCGATGTTCGGGCCGTTCGCGATCGACACCATGTTCCCGGCGTTCCCCGCCATCGCCGCGGAATTCAAGGCCGACGAATTCCAGCTGCAGCAGACGCTGTCGATCTACCTCATCGCGCTGGCCGTCATGTCGCTGCTGCACGGACCGCTGTCCGACGCGCTGGGGCGGCGCCCAGTGGTGATCGGCGGCGTGGCCTTGTTCACCCTCGCCTCGATCGGCTGTGCCCTGACCTGGTCGATAGAAAGCCTGTGGGCATTCCGCGCGCTGCAGGGCATGTGCGCCGGCGCGGGCTGGATCGTCGCCCGCGCCATCATGCGCGACCTTTACGATGGGCCGCAGGTGCAGCGGCTGATGTCGAACGTCTCCATGCTGTTCACCGTCGCGCCGGCACTGGCGCCGATGATCGGCGGCTGGGTGCTGCTGATGGGCCACTGGCGCTGGATCTTCTGGTTTCTCGCCCTCTGGGGCGGCCTGCTGCTGGTCGCCTCGATCTGGCGCCTGCCCGAATCGCATCCGCCGGAAAAGCGCATCGCCCTGCGTCCGCGCGCCCTGATCGGCGGCTATGTGGAAATGCTGCTGGACCGCCAGTTCTGGCCGCTGGCCATCGCCGGCACGATGAATTTCAGCGCCCTGTTCCTCTACATCTCCTCGGCGCCCGCCTTCGTGGTCGACCTGCTCAAGCTGGGTCCGCAGCAATTCGGCTGGCTGTTCGTGCCAGCGGTCAGCGGCATGTTCCTCGGCGCACTGCTGTCCAGCCGCCTGGCCGGACACCTCAGCGTGCCGCGCACTGTCGGCACCGGCTACCTGATCATGCTGGCGGCCTCAGCCGTGAATATCGGCACGGCGCTCTGGCTGCCGCAGCCGCAGCTGCCCTGGTCGGTGCTGCCCATAGGCCTGCACGCGATCGGCATTTCCCTGTCGTTTCCCAGCCTGACCCTGCTGCTGCTCGACCGTTTTCCGCTGCACCGTGGCGGCGCATCTTCGCTGCAGGCTTTCGTCAGCCTGGTATTCAATGCCGTGCTGGCCGGGCTGGTCGCGGTCGTGCTGTCCGGCTCGGCCTTGTACCTGGCCCTGGGCGCGGCGACGCTGACCCTGATCGGCTTCGTTGCCTGGCGCGTCTATCGCGTGCAGACGCGGCCGCAGGCGGCAGTGACCTGAGTGTTGCCACGATCTGCCGGCCGCGGCGCAAGCGTCGCGCCGGGTCGCAGCCGCGGCGCAGGCCGCATGCTATGTTTCGGCCCATTCACCCAGAGACCAAGCCCATGCAGCGATGGATCAAACTTCCCGACGGCCGCTTCGTCGATGCCAACCGCATCATGTACATCGGCAAAGTCGAAACCTATCCGCGCATCGACGAAGACGGCAACGACCTGGGCCAGGGCTATAACGTGAACATCGGCACCGACATTCCGCGCGAAACCCAGCTCACCGTCATGGGTGGCAAGGACGAAGTGCTGACCATGCTCAAACAGATCCTCGGCACGGCGCCGCCGGCCGCCTGACGCTTCATCGGCCCGCCGGTGCCCGCTGCGGCGCCCGGGCAGGCAGCACGGCATTGGTTGCGGCACAATAGCGGTCTTTGCGCCGGCTGCAGCGGCCGGCGCGCCTGACCGGTCGACCGATGAGCCTGCAAGCCAATTTCGAACAGATTCCGCTCAAGCAATACGCCGAGCGCGCCTATCTGGATTACTCCATGTACGTGGTACTGGACCGCGCCCTGCCCTTCGTCGGCGACGGGCTGAAGCCGGTACAGCGCCGCATCGTCTTCGCCATGAGCGAGCTGGGCCTGGACGCCGCGTCCAAGCCGAAGAAGTCGGCCCGCACCATCGGCGACGTCATCGGCAAATTCCATCCGCACGGCGATTCCGCCTGCTACGAAGCGCTGGTGCTGATGGCCCAGCCGTTCTCCTACCGCTATCCGCTGATCGAAGGCCAGGGCAACTTCGGTTCGCCCGACGATCCCAAGTCGTTCGCGGCCATGCGCTATACCGAATCCAAACTCACGCCGATGGCCTCGCTGCTGCTCAGCGAAATCGGCCAGGGCACGGTGGATTTCACGCCGAATTTCGACGGCACCCTGGAAGAACCGTCCTGGCTGCCGGCGCGTGTGCCGCACGTGCTGCTGAACGGCTCCATGGGCATCGCCGTCGGCATGGCCACCGACATTCCGCCGCACAACCTGCGCGAAATCGCCAGCGCCTGCATCCGCCTGCTCGACGATCCCGATGCCACCGTGCGCGACCTGTGCGAGCACGTACTGGGCCCCGACTACCCGACCCGCGCGGAAATCATCACCGCCAAGGCCGACCTGCAGGCCATGTACGAAACCGGCATCGGCAGCGTACGCGCACGCGCCGTGTATCTGAAAGAAGACGGCAACGTCGTCATCACCGCCCTGCCCTACCAGGTATCGCCGTCGAAGATCCTGGAGCAGATCGCGGCGCAGATGCGGGCGAAGAAACTGCCCATGCTGGAAGACCTTCGCGACGAATCCGATCACGAGAACCCGTGCCGCCTGGTGCTGATCCCGCGCTCCAATCGCGTCGACGCCGACGAGATGATGCAGCACCTGTTTGCCACGACCGACCTGGAAAAGAGCTACCGCGTCAATCTCAACATCATCGGCCTGGACGGCAGGCCGCAGGTGAAGAACCTCAAGCAGGTACTCAACGAATGGCTGCGCTTCCGCACCGACACGGTGACGCGCCGCCTCAACTACCGCCTGGCCAAGGTCGAACGCCGCCTGCACCTGCTGGAAGGCCTGCGCATCGCCTATCTGAACCTGGACGAAGTCATCCGCATCGTGCGCACCGAGGATGAACCCAAGCCGGTGCTGATGGCGCGCTTCAAGCTCAGCGAAGAACAGACCGACTACATCCTCGAAACCCGGCTGCGCCAGCTCGCGCGCCTGGAAGAGATGAAGATCAACGCCGAGCGCGACCAGCTCGAAGAAGAGCGCGCGCGCATCAATGTCATCCTCAATTCCAAGCAGCGCCTGAAGACGCTGATCAAGGACGAACTGAAGGAAGACGCGAAGAAATACGGCGACGAGCGCCGTTCGCCCATCGTCGAGCGCCAGGTCGCCCAGGCCCTGGACGAAGCCGCCCTGGTGGCAAGCGAACCCACCACCGTCGTGCTGTCGCAGAAAGGCTGGATCCGCGCCGCCAAGGGCCACGAAGTCGACCCAGCCGGCATGAACTACCGCGAAGGCGATGCCTTGCAGGCCTACGCGCGCGGGCGAACGACGCAGCAAGTAGCCTTTGTGGACTCCACCGGCCGCAGCTATTCCGCCGCCGCTCACAGCCTGCCCTCCGCCCGCGGCAACGGCGAGCCGCTGACCGGCCGCTTCGCCCCGCCTGCCGGCGCCCGCTTCGAGACCGTGGCCATGGCCGACGCCGACACGCGCCTGGTGCTGGCTTCCGACTTCGGCTACGGCTTCGTCACGCGCTTCGCCAACCTGATCGGCAACAAGAAGGCCGGCAAGCAGATTCTCAACATCGACGACAACGCCCACGTGCTTGCGCCGGCCTATATCGCCGACGCTGCGCGCGACCGCATCGTCGTCGTGACCAGTGCCGGGCATCTGCTCATGTTCTCGGTGGCCGAGCTGCCCGAACTGGAAAATGGCGGCAAAGGCAACAAATTGATCGAGATACCCAAAGCCAAGCTCGGCGACGGCGAACGCGTAGTCGGCATCACCGTCGTGACCGAAGGCAAAGGCGAAGTCACCTTGTATGCCGGCGCACGCAAACTCACCTTGCGCTGGGCCGACCTGGTCGAATACGGCGGCAATCGCGCCGGCCGCGGCGGACTGCTGCCGCGCGGGCTGCAGCGGGTGGAGCGGATCGAGACGAGTGGTTAGTGGATTGGGCTTGGGAAGAAATGCGTAGTTGGTTTCTTTTTGCTGGAAATGTAGAAAACCAAGTTGGCTACCGGCTCGAATTGATAGGCGTCGGTATTGCCGCGGTCTGCGGCGAAGGCAGTTTTTTCCCAGTACGCCTCAACGCCTGCCCCCTCTCCCATCTTCTCCCCCGACGCAGTCGGGGGAGAGGGGCTAAAGCGCAAACAACGCCCCGCAACATAACGCCACCGCCGTTGCCTTTGCTCGTGATTGTGCATTGGCTTTGGCACTTGCTTCTGCGCGCAGGAAGCGCGCCTTACCGGGGCCCCATATGCCGCGGCGAGGCACGTAGGGAAAAGCCCGGAGGGTCCGCAGGCGCGCGATACGCTCTTGCTTTGCCCCCGCCGGAAGCGAAGCCACGAGCCTCCGCAGGCGCGCGACACGCTCTTGATTTCGCAAATCGAAACCAGGAACGCCCCGCCACGCGATACCTGGTTTTGTCTTTCGCAAAAAGTCCCGCAGAAAAGCAACACGAAAAGAAACAAAAAAGCGCGTCAGCGCCAATCCCCCGAAGCCACAAATCCCGCCCAATAAAACGGATGCACCGACTCCCCGCGCGCGCGCCTCGCCGTCAGCACGGCCAGGTCCGCCGCCGCCACGGCGTCCACCGTATCGCTGCCCTGCTGCAGCCGCGCCCGATACAACGCCTCCATCCAGGCCGAAGTCGCCGCATCGTCGACCGGCCACAGGCTCATGACAACGGTACGCGCGCCCGCCAGGCGAAATGCGCGGCGCAGGCCGAATACGCCTTCGTCGTCCAGGCGCGCGCCCAGACCCGTATCGCAGGCCGACAGTACGACCCAGCCGACACCGTCCAGCGCCAGCGTGCTGACATCGGCGCCCAGCAACAGGCCGTTGCTGCCCCGCTCGCCGCTGAGTACCAGTCCGGCCTCGCGCGCCAGCGCTTCGCGGGCACTGGGTGCATTGCCGCCGTCGTCGCGGCGCAGGCCTATGCCGCGGCGGGTTGCACCAGCCTGTTGCGCACAGCTGGCGCCGATCTCGAAGGCGTGCGTTGCAAAATGGATAATGCGCGATTGTGGCCCCGCCTTGCGCAGGGCGCTGGCGGTGGCCGCCTTGCCCTTGAGCGCAGTGACTTCGCTGACGCCGGCCGCACGCGATACCTCAGCCAGGGCGTCGATTTCACGTTCGGCGCCAGGCAGCGCCTCGAACGCACTGCCTAGTTCGGGACAGCTGCCGCGCAGGCGGCCCAGTTCGCTCGCATCGCTGCGCGCCAGCTCCGGCACGCCCAGCAACAGCAGGCGCCCCTCGCCGGCAGCCGCGGCAGCGGCACCGAGGTCATGCTCGGTTTCCAGCAGGTGGGTGCGCAGGCCGCGTTCGATCAGATAGCCTTCGCCATCGGGTAGCGCGGCGAAATTCAGCCGGTGCACGCCGGCATCGGCGACTACCAACACACGGCCGTTCGGGTTTTTCAGTGCCAGTGCGTCGTAGAGGCGCTTGCGCACGGCCAGGCCAGCTTCGCGCAATTCGCTGTCATGACCGGGTTCGCGCATCAGGCGGTACCAGCGCTCGGTCAGTGCATCCAGTGCGGCGACTTCTCCCAGGTCACGCAGCTGTGGCACAGCGCCGGTTTCGGCGACGAAGGCGTAGAGGTGCGGCTTGTCGGCTCCGGCACCGCTGGCAAAGGCGACCAGGCTGGCCTGCGCCGGCAGCTTGGCCAGCAATGCAGGCATCGCAGCGCGTTGCAGCGGCATCACCGGCGCGCCGGCGCCCAGGGCTTCGATGGCAGCATCGAGTTCGCGCCGCAGTCCCGCCAGGGTCGGCGCATCGGAATTGCCGCGCAAGGCATCGGCATAGGCGCCGGCCGCTTTCGACCAGCGTTCCCAGCGCTGCTTTTCTTCGCCCTTGGAATTCTGCCGCGCCTGCGCAAGGCGCAGGCTGGCCAGGCGCGTGGCCAGGCCACGCGCGGCGGCAATCTCGTTCCAGGCCGCGGTCACCTGATCGGCATCGCCGACCGCGGCCTCGGCCAGCAGGCGTTCGCTGCAACGGCCCAGGCCGCGTTTGAAATCCAGCGCCTGGGTCTCACCGAGTACCGGCGTCACCGCGGCGACCAGCTGGCTGCGGCGCTGCTCTACCAGCAAGGCATTGCGCAAGGCGCCCGCATGATCGCCGCTTTGCGCCAGCGCATCGGCCAGTTCGCAGCGCCAGCGCAGCAACTGCGGATGCTCGGTACCCGCACCGGACTCGAATTGCGCCAGCGCGCCGGTAAGCATGGCTGCGGCCGCGGCGGCATCGCCGCGGCGCAGCAGCACTTTGGCCAGGCCACGCAGGGCCGGGGCGCCATCGATATGCTCGGGCTGCAGGCGCTGCGCAATAATGGCCAGCGCGCGGCGGTAGCGCGCCTCGGCCTCGTCCAGCAGATTGCGTTCGTAGGCGATTTCGCCCGCGACGATCAGCGGTTCGACGACGCGCTGGCTGTCCTTGCCGAACTGTTCTTCCTGCAGCGCCAGGTTCTGCGTCAAGGCCCTGTCGGCTTCCTCGTACTGCTGCAGTTCGTAGGCCAGGGTGCCCAGGTTGCCCAGGATGGCTGCATAGCTGCCGGAAGCGACCAGGCCCGGTTCCTGTGCCGCGGCGGCGGCGGATTCGCGGTACAGGCTCAAGGCCAGCTCGCGATCGCCGAGATTGCGCTCGGCTTCGGCCAGGTGTCCCAGTGTCATGGCCAAGTCGCGCTTGGAAACATCGGGCTGGCTGCGCAGGCGCTGCAGTTCCGGTCGCATCAAATCGCGCACCTGGGCAAATTCGCCGCGGGAAATCAGGCTTTCGCACAAGGCACCGACCAGCCGCCGGCGATAGCCGTTGTTGTTGGACGAACTGAATGCCTCGGCTTCCTTGATGCCCTGCCGCGCCGTGCTCATGGCGACGTCGTAGTGGCCGAGACGGTCGGAGAAGACCGTGAGGAAGAACATCGCGCGCAGGCGCCGCGCACGTTCCAGCATGCTGCGCGGCTGGCGCAGCAGCTCGACACCTTCTTCGGCCAGTTTCGCCGCTTCGGCGTAATCGCCGTTGGCGCCGCGCATCTGCGCGGCCATGGCCAGCACGAACGCCGCCTCGGCCGGCGCGATGCGGCCTTCGCCGTTGTGCAGCAGGTCCAGGGCCTGCGTCACGCCCTCGCCGGCCTGCTCGCGCTGGCCGCCGCGCCAGTCGCGCTGCGCCTGCCATATCGTCAGCGTGGCCAGGGATTTCGCGCGCGGGCTCTGCGCACTGCGGCGGGCGGCCAGTTCGTCGCGCCAGGGAGTCCACTCGGCTTCGCTGAAATCGGCCGGGCTTTCCAGCATGAGGTTGAACATGAACTCGACCAGCGCGTCGTGCTCGCGCGGCTGCAGCAGCGCTGCCATGCCGAGTTGCTTGGCCTGCAGGTAGGCCTCGCCCGGAATCAGGCTATCCAGCTCGGCGACAGTATCGGCCCGCGCCAGCGGCGCGAGGCACAGCAACAGCAACAGCAGAACCGGGCGAAACGGGCGGCGAGGCATGCGCTGATCCTGGCGGTGGACGGATAGGCCGTGATGCGATCGGCAGCGACGTGCGCACCGACCGGCATCTACCGCTGCGGATCTTCTCCTACCTGTGGCTGTGTGGAAACACGAAGCGCTCACAGCGCAGCACCGCTGTGGCCGTGTCGCAGCCCAGGCGCTGCCACAGGCCGGCCAGGTTGGTGCCTTCGGCCGACGCCGCGCTGCTGACCGGTGCCAGCCGGCCGACACCGCGCGACACCAGCGCCGTCTCCGGCGTGACCGCGCGCTGCCATTGCGCGATGCGTGTCTCGACCAGGTCCAGCGGTGTGCTCGATGCGATCACGACGAAGGTTTCGCGCTCGGCCTCGCTGTCCACCTGCCAGCTCAGGCCAGTGACCCCGTCGTGACCCGGCAGTTGCCAGCGCGTACCGGGCTTGAGCGGATTGCCCGGCGTGACGCCGGGCAGCGGATACAGCACGGTGGGCTCGGGCGAGCCATCGTCGTTGAACACATAGACCCAGGTCGGCTGCGCCGCGGCGACTTCCAGCCGCAGCTTGTCGCCGAGCGCAATCGGCGCACCATCGCCGAGGCGTTCGCGCTGGCCGCCCGCGTCGCGATAGAAATGGCTGTCGAGCTTGAATTCCGCCACCGGCATGGCGCGCCACAGCATGCCGACAAAAGCGACAAAGGCAACAAATAGCGTAGCCGCCAGGGCCGCCCAGTGCAGCGCCTGCGGCCGCCAGGGCCGCAGGCTGGCCTCCAGGGCGGCGAGGAACACCAGCACGCCGGCATGGCGGCGGTTCGGATCGCTCGCCAGGCCGCGCTCGATGGCCCGGGCCAGTGCACGCGGCAGATACGGGCGCAATTCGCGCAGCGGCTTGTACGCCTGGGCCAGCTGCTGCCGGCGCAGTTCGTCCAGATCTTCGCCGCTGTAGGGATAGACGCCGGTGAGCAGGCGATACAGCAGCACGGCCAGCGCGTACTGGTCGCTGGCGGGCACGGCGTTGTCGCCGGCCAGTATTTCCGGCGCGAGGTATTGGCGCGTGCCCGACACCGTGGCGAAGCCAGGATCGCGTTCGAATTCGCGCGCCGCGCCGAAATCGGCCAGGACGATGCGGCCGCTCACGTCGCGCAGCACGTTTTCCGCCTTGACGTCGCCATGGGTCAGGCCCAACCGGTGTACCGCGGCCAGGCCCCGGCACAGCTCGATGCCGACCTGCACCACGTCGGCGGCAGCGAATACACCGTCCTGCTGCAGCAGTTCGGCCAGGCTGCGTCCGCGCACCAGTTCTGTCCACAGGCCGACGCGGCCGTCTTCGGCCGCCGCGCCGTAGACGCTGACGATATTCGGATGACGCAGCTTGGCCAGGCGGCGGCCTTCGGCCAGAAACTGATGAGACAGGGCATCGCAATCGACCCGGCGCAGCTTCAGCGCGACCTCCTGGTCGAGCATGGAATCGTAGGCGCGCCAGACTTCGCCCTGGGCGCCCTCGCCGATCTTTTCCAGCACATCGAGATTGGCAAAGCGGAACTGCACGCGCGGATGGCCGGTGCGCTCGGGCCGGATCTGCAGGCCGCGGAATACTTGTGCCAATTGGGATAGTTCGCGCAGGCCTTCGCCAGCATCGGCGGACTCGCCGTCGAGCCTGGCCAGCAGGCGCCAGTCCAATGCCGCATCGTCGGCAATGCCGGTAGCGATCCGCTCGAGATCGTGCTTGTCGCCTGTCATTGCCACCCCCTGCCCGTGCTGTGCGGGCGTCCCACCCAATAACGTAGGCGAGCGGTCCATCAGAACATACCGCAGTCGGGAAGTGTGAACGGCATCACCAAGGAGGGCCCGCAACAACCGGCGTAGCGGCCGCTTCGGCCCGTAAACCGGGCCGGCGTCCGCTCGCGACGGATTGCCAGGGCTGGCCAGCAACAGGGCCAGCAGCGCATGACTCAGGCCTGGTGCGGCTTCAGCGCACCGGCCAGTTGCACCAGGGCGCGCGCAACCATCACGCGCACCGCATCGGGCGAACTACCGACTTCGCTGGCGATTTCCGGATAGCTCATGCCGAATTCCAGCCGCATCACCACCAGCCCCTGCTGGCGCTTGGGCAGGCTGGCCAGGGCAGCCTCGTAGGCGCGCAGGCGTTCGTGTCCGACCAGTTGTTCTACCGGCGAAGGCAGATCGCTGTCAGCCATCTCGGTGTCCAGCTCGGTGCTTTCGGGACGGCGCATCAGGCGGCGCACTTCGTCGCGCACCTGGTTGAGCAGTATCTGGCGCAGATAAGCCAGGAAACTGCCCGGGCCTTCGCTTTCGAAATGATCGATCTGGCGCAGCGCGCGCATCAGCGCCAGCTGGACCAGGTCTTCGGTCTCGTGCAGATCGCGCGCGGCGCGTGGCAGGCGGCCGTGCGCCCATTGCCGCAGCAGCGGCAGGAAACGCCGCATCAGTGCATCGCGGGCGAAATTTTCGCCGGAACGCACGCGGCGGATCAGAACTTCGGTAGGCTCGCTGCTAGGGAGCGGTATCGGTCTGTCGGCATCGCGCCGACCGAACGGAAGAACTCGCGCAAGACTGGAAGCAGCCATCGTTCCCTCACCCATGTATAGCCCCGATTTGCACAATGCCACATGGCGGAATAGCCTGACCAATGAAAGCTGTGTATCCACCGATAACCTGAAGTTATAGTGTGCGGAAGTTCATGCAAGGACTGCCAAATCGATGCGCCTGCCGCTGTCGTCGCCATTGCTGGAGTCGTTCCTGGTCCTCGCCCGCGAGCTGAACTTCTCGCGAGCAGCCGACCTGTTGCATATCACCCAGCCAGCACTGACCAAGCGTATCCAGAACCTCGAGTCGCTGCTTGGCCAATCCTTGCTCATCCGCCAGTACGGCGCGCTGGAACTGACCGAGAGCGGCCGCACCCTGCAGCGCTACGGCGCCGCGCTGGAACACCAGGAGACCGAACTGCTGGCCAGCCTGGTCGGCGA
This sequence comes from Tahibacter aquaticus, assembly GCF_004363655.1. Classification (GTDB taxonomy): domain Bacteria; phylum Pseudomonadota; class Gammaproteobacteria; order Xanthomonadales; family Rhodanobacteraceae; genus Tahibacter; species Tahibacter aquaticus. Next base: position 72,707 of record NZ_SNZH01000006.1, on the reverse strand, counting down.
ACGCACCGGCCAGCTCGCCGGCTTCTTCCGCATCGTGACCTTTTCCTCGGCCCTGCGCTCGATCGTACTGCCGGCGCTGGGCCCAGTGCTCCGCGCCAACCCCAAGCTTTCCTGCCATGCGGCCAAGGCCGAAGTGGAGGTACTGCACGAGATGCTGATCGACGGCAAAGTGGATTTCTGTATTAGTTTGTCCGAATGCGAGCGTGCCGGCATCGAGAACGTGCAGCTGGGCATCGAGCGCGACGTGCTGATCGAGTCCTCGCAGTTCTCGATGCGCGACAGCTGCTTCATCGACCATGATCCGCGCGACAATTTCACCGAGAAGTTTTTCCTCAGCCAGACCGGTTCCACCGTGCCGCGCATGGAACGCGCGTATTTCGACGATATCTACGGGCTGATCGACGCGGTGGCCGAGGGCATAGGCCGCGCCGTCGTGCCGGTGCATCTGCTCGATCCGTCCATTCCGGTGCGCATCGTGCCAGGCTTCAAGCCGTTCGATGTGCCGGTATTCCTGCACTACCACCACCAGCCGTATTACACGCGCCTGCAGCAGGCGGTGATCGACGACCTGCTGACGCATTGCCCGCCGCTGCTGCGCACCGACCGCGTCGGCCTGGACGCAGCCGTCGGCGTGGCCGACGACGCCCTGGTGGCAGCGCAGGCACGCCAGCGGCAGCGCACGCAGCAATAGTTGCGGCGCACGCCACGATCGAAATGGTCGCGGCATATCCGCGCAGCAATGCGGACACCGTAAGATCCGGCGGCGCCGGCCCCGTGTTCGCCGCCCCTCTTCCCTGTACGAGCCATCCCTGCCGCCATGCGACTGCTACGCCGCCTGCTGAAATATCTTGTGGTACTGATTGTTGCCCTGCTGCTCGGCGCCGGCGTGTTGCTCTGGGGCAGCCTGGCCAAGCTCGACGGCGACAGCATCGCCGGCGTAGCCAAGCCCGTGCTGATCGAGCGGGATGCCCTCGGCACCGCCACCCTGGCCGCCGACAACCGCCGCGACCTGGCCTGGGGACTGGGCTATGTGCACGCGCAGGAACGCTACTTCCAGATGGACCTGCTACGCCGCTCCGCCGCCGGCGAGCTGGCGGAACTGTTCGGCGACCAGGCACTGCCGCTGGACCGGCGCCATCGCCAGCACCGCTTCCGCGCCCGCGCCGCCATCGCGCTGGCGCAATTGCCGGCAGAGCAGCTGGATCTGCTCGATGCGTATCGCGACGGCGCCAATGCCGGCCTGGCCGAATTGCGCGTACGCCCCTGGGAATACCTGCTGCTGCGCCAGTCCCCGGCAGCCTGGACGCGGGAAGACTCGGCCCTGGTCATCTACGCCATGTATTTCGACCTGAACCGCGACGGCGCCAACAAGCGCGAACTGAACCTGGCACGGCTCAAGGCCAGCGTGCCGCCGCCGCTGTACGACTTCCTGATCCAGCCCGGCTCGCCCTGGGATGCGCCGCTGCGTGGCGAAGTGTTGCCGGCCGCGGCACTGCCCGGGCCCGAGGTGATCGATCTGCGCCGCCTGCCCACCGCCACGCCGGCACAGACAACAGCCGTGGCCAGGCTGGACGACGACGTAGTCGGCCAGTTACCCGGCAGCAATAATTTCGCTGTCGCCGGCAGCCTGACCGGCAACGGCGCAGCCCTGGTCGCCGACGATATGCATCTGACCTTGCGCGTGCCGAATATCTGGTATCGCGCGCGGCTGCGCTATCCCGACCCGACCCAGGCCGGCGGCACGGTCGATCTGAACGGACTCACCCTGCCCGGCACGCCAGCCCTGGTCGCCGGCAGCAACGGCCATATCGCCTGGGGCTTTACCAATTCCTACGGCGACTGGACCGACTGGGTGCGCGTACAGATCGACCCGGCCGATCCGACGCGCTACCGCACGCCGCAGGGCTGGGAAAAACTGCAGCGCCATGCGGAAGTGCTGCGCAGCGGCAGCGCACCTGGCGAAACCCTGCTGATCGACGAAACACGCTGGGGTCCGATCACCGCGCGCGATGTCGACGGCACGCCGCTGGCGCTGGCCTGGACGGCGCATCAGCCGCGCGCGCTCAATCTGCAATTGCTGCATCTGGAAACCGCGCGCGATGTCACGCAGGCGCTGGCGATCGCGCCGACCATGGGCATGCCAGTACAGAATTTCGTGGTCGGCGACAGCGCCGGCCATATCGGCTGGACCCTGACCGGCAATGCGCTGCCGCGGCGCCAGGGTTTCGATGCCAGCCAGCCGGCGGACTGGAGCGAAGACGGCAAAGGCTGGTCGGGCTGGGTCGACGTGGCCGACTATCCGCGCCTGCTCGATCCGCCGAACGCACGCCTGTGGAGCGCCAATGCACGCACCATCGACGGCGACTGGCTCGCCCTGCAGGGCGATGGCGGCTACGACCTGGGCGCACGCCAGCGCCAGATCCGCGACGACCTGCTCGCACGCACGCAATTCGCCCCGGCCGACCTGCTGGCGGTACAGCTGGACGACCGCGCCGAATTCCTCGCCCCCTGGCATGCGCTATTGGCGCAGACGCTGGCCGCCAACGACGACGCGGATCTGGCCGAACTCAAGCGCCTGAGTGCGCGCTGGAGCGGCCGCGCCGGCGTCGATGCGGTCGATTACACCCTGGTGCGGGAATTCCGCCAGCAGACCATCGCCGCCGTGCTGGCGCCGTTCGAGGCTCTGGTCAAGCAGCACTACAGCGAATTCGAGCTGCCGCCCGCACAAAGCTACGAAGCAACCGTGTGGACATTGCTGCAACAAAAGCCGCTACACCTGCTGGCCTCGCAGCACGCCGACTGGAACGCACTGCTGCTGGCCGCGGCGCGCAGCACGGTGGCCGCACTGACTCAGGACGGCACGCCGCTGGCCCGGGCCAGCTGGGGCAGCCGCAATGTCGCCCGCATCCGTCATCCCCTGTCCCGCGCGCTGCCGGGCTTCCTCGGCCGCTGGCTCGACATGCCGGCCGAGGCACTGCCCGGCGACAGCAATATGCCGCGTGTACAGGGGCCGGATTTCGGTGCGTCGCAGCGCTTTGCGATTGCGCCAGGGCACGAGGCGGAAAGCTATCTGATGATGCCAGGCGGACAGAGCGGGCATCCCCTGTCGCCGTTCCATGGCGCGGGTCATGCGGATTGGGTGCAGGGCAAGCCGACGCCGCTGTTGCCGGGTACGACGGTGCATCAGTTGCGGCTGCTGCCGCCGCAGCCGTAATACCGCGGCGATCCATGCCTGGACCGCCACGGCAGGTCTTTGCCGCCTATCGGCTCAGGGCGTAGCCAACTGGAAATCGTCCGCGAAGATCTCCTCCGACACGGGCGCTGCCGGGGCAAGACTGGACGCGGTATACGCGTCCGGGCTGCCTGACTGGGCCACATGCAGGGCAACCTCGGCCGCGCCCGGCGACTGGCTGCTGACGAAGGAGAAGCGATACAGCGTGCCCCAGCTCAGCGGGTTGAGCACCGCCGGCACACCGACGGCCGGTGTCGGATTGACCGGAGCCGTCCACGTCAGGCTGCCGTCAGCGACGGCGGCGGTCCAATTGTTTGCCGTGTCCAGATCGCCGTCGTTGAACTCGAACGACGCCGCGCTGACGCCCACCGGCAGCGGTACGCTGAAACGGTCGTAACCCATGTTGTGGATGACGCGGAAGCGCTGCGTGGGATCGGTATCGTCGCTGTACTTGCCGGTGCCCTGGGTCGCGGCGCGGGCAAAATCCACGTTCATCACGGCGTAGTCGTAGCGCCACTGGCCGCCGCCCAGGTCGGTCGCCGAGACTGCGACGCGGGTATGCCCTTCCTTGCTGGCAATTTCCACATTTTTCTTGTTCGGGTCGGTCGTCGTCGGACTGATCCAGCGGTTGATCACCGGTCCCAGCAGCATCGGCGAGCCATTGCCGATGGACCAGGGGCCGCTGCCCGAGTAACTGAAAGTGACCGGACGCGAGGCCATGGTGTTGTAGGGGTTCACGTCGTCGCGGACGATGTACCAGGACTCGAAATAGTAGGTTCCGCCGGCAGCCAGCTGCGATTCGCGCACGATCATGCGCTGGCTGTAGTTGCCGTTGCCGTTGCCGTCGGCGGTCAGGTCGCAGTTCGGATCGAAGATGGAACCGCAGCGGCCCCACTCGCCGGTCGCCGGCACCAGTTCGCTGCGCGGACCGAGGTCGCCGTTGCTGTCGTTGTTGCCGGTGCCGTAGGTATCGGAGCAGGAACGGCCGAGAATCGCGCCGGTGCTGCCGCCGCTGCCCGGGCCGGCGGAACAGCCGCCGTTGGTGGTGACGAAGGCATGCTTCATGCCCGAGCGTCCGATCTGCTCGATGCGGCCGTTCTGCACGCGGTACAGGTTCCAGACCAGGTTCGGATGCTGGTCGTTGTCGTAGGGCGGACGCGAACCGGTGAACTTGCGGTACCAGGCCACGTCGGCGGTATACAGTGCCGCGCTGGTGCCGTTGGGATCGCCGGCTACCGTTTCCGCCGCCGTTCCATTGTTTACATTGTTTCTGAGTGTAGAAGACGGCGTGAACACCGCATAGCCGTCGGTTGTGCCGGCCGGGCCGTCGCAGGTCAGGTTGGTATTGCTCAGCGAACTGGTACAGCGCGAATACTGTGCATTGAAGCTGAGCATGAAGACGTCGGCTTCGTAGGTGGCATTCGGCACGTCTGGCACCGGCGTGCCCGGCCAGACCGGTTCGGCCTGCACGATGCGGATGTACTGGCCGTCCTGGGCGCGCACATCCAGGTTCATGCGCAGCTGCGCCACGGCCCAGTCGGCGACCTGCGGCTTGCCCAGACGCTTGGCGAGATCCGGATGCAGGCGCAGGTCCATGGTCTGCACATCGATACGGCGGCCATCCTCGGCCACCGAATACATCAGCTTGTCCAGATAGAACCAGGTCTTGCCGGCGGCATCGACCAGGTCCAGGGTCTGCGCATCGCCGGCGCGCGGACGCAGCGACGCATCAACCAGGGAAATCTCCCCATCCGGGGTCTTCAGCGTGAAGCCGCCGCGCAGGGTCAGCCTGCCGGCGGTGAAATGGTCGAAATTGGTACTGCTGACGGCAAAGCTAAGACCGGTCTGGTCGCGCAGCGGCACGGCGATGAAGCCACGGCTGTCAGCGTCGCCGACACGTACGGCGTCCTTGATGCCGACGCCCAGATCACGCAGCAGATCCTCGTTCCAGATAAAGCCGAGGTCGCCACCCTGCGCAGTCCAGGTCTGCATCGCTGCCACCTGTTGCGTGGCAGTGCTGGCCACTACAGGAATTGCCGGCGCCCCCAGCGCCAGAACCAGTAAACACGCTCGGGTCCGATTGTTCATCGCTGCCTCTGATAGGTATCTGCGCCCTGCCCCGGCAAAATCCCTGGCATCGCCCGGCCGACATCGGCAGCCGGGCGACCATTTCGATTGCGTTTCAACGTGTGGCTTTATCTCACCAGCGAAATACCGTGTCGAGCACGATCACGGCTCGAAGGTGTCGCGGAACAGCGGCCAGTCGCCGACCGGCGTGATCAGCGGCCCCACTTTCTTGCAGACCATCGAATCCTGCGGAATCGCGCCACTGCCCGAGGTAGGCCAGTTGTTCGACGTGGAATCGCGCACGCTCGCCGTGTAGTAGAACACCACGTCGGTATCGGCGAGGCTCTCGCCGTTGGCAAGATTGGACGCAACCATCTGGCAATCGCTGAGGTTGTTGTCGGCCTTGTCGGAAAACTCGTTGTTGATGAACTTGGTGCCGATCACGTCGACGGTATGCAGCCCGCGGCCGGATTCGTTCACCGGCGTGTAGTCGCCAGCACCCGAGGTGATGCGGAAACCGAAGTTCTGCACGCTGTCGCTGATTTCCCAGTAGGTCGGTCCGCCGCCGGGACCGCCGGTCAGGCTGCGCAGGTCGGTGAATTCCGTTGGCTTGAGCACGCCGTTGGCGGAGATCTGGTCGTGCGCGGCACCGGCGATGTCGAAGTCCAGGCGCCAGTAGTTGTGATGCCAGTGGGTGACGTTGTTGTAGGTGCCGTTGGAGTTGCCGTAGCCGAATTCGGGATTGATGTCGCCGTTGGCATAGAACGCGATACGGCTGGCGTACTGGTACCAGCTGGCCGAGTACTGCGTGGTCAGCAGTACATAGCTGTCCTCCGGGTTGAGCGCATTGGTGCGGTCTTCGATCGCCACGCCGCTGGCCTGGCAGTCGGCATTGACGAAGGGATTCGGCGACAGGTTGCTGAAGGGACAGGTGCCGTGCGAAGCCGTCGCATCCTTGGAGATGTCGCAGGTCGTCGTGGCGAGGAAGCTGCCGGGCACGCCGAGCTGGTTGCGCACGGCCGGGGTCGCGGCGAATTTCGCGTTGGCGTCCTTCCAGTCGCGGTAGCAGTCGCCGCCGGAACCATTGCGGTATTCGGCAAACAGGATCGGCGAATGAAAGCGCTTGGCCACCTGGATGCCCTTGTAATAGACATCGCGCACTTCCAGGCCCGAGCCCTGTACGCCCGAGCTGCTGCCCGGCGCCAGCCAGCACATTTCCCATACTGCCGGGCCGGTCGCCGGCCATTTCAGCAAGGTGCCGCCGGACACGGCGCAATTCGGATGGGCGGCGAGCAGCGAGGCGCTGAACCCGCCGAGCACAAGCACGGCCATTGCACGCACGAGATAAGCAGTCTTCATGGGAGTTCCTTGGATCGAGGGCTTCACGGGTGTATTTGCGAGACAGGCGCCGGGTTGTCGGTGCCGTAGAAGGGGTGTACGACCTTGCGCTGCATCAGGTCGACGATGGCGTGGGCAACGGCGCGCTCGCCGTCGGCGCCACCGGATACGATCACGTGCACGCAGCGCGAGCCGCGGCTGCAGTCCGCATCGCGCGCGTCGAGATAGGCAAAGCCGGCGTAGAAATTCAGCCCGGGCTCGGCCAGTACCCTGCTCAGGCGCTGGTCTTCGCGGGCGAGTGCGAAGGCCAGCTCCATCTCGGTATCGGTGAAGTTCATGGTCTGGTTGGGCAGGTCGCGCTGGCTGCGCAGCGCGCCGCCGCGGGCATAAACGCGCTCAATGCCGACGCCGCGGGAATAGTCCCAGGCATATTCGACGGTGACCGGCACGTCGGCGCCGTTTTCGCGAAACACGTCGTCATAGCGCCGTATCGCCACGATGGCCGGCAGCTGGATGTCGCGGGAAGCCCGCGAGGCACTGAGGCCTGGCCCCGCTTCGCCGGCCGTACCCGACAGGCCGCCCGGCGGCGCCTTGGCGGCAGCCGCCGTTTCGCGCGGCGGCACGCTGGCACAGGCGGCCAGCAGGCCGGCAGCCAGCAAGGACAGAACAAAGCGCAAAGTAATAGACATGGACAACATCAACGGCTTCCGGTGCTCGCCGCGGCACTGCGCATGTCCTCGGGCGGCGATTTGCCGAGGGCAGGGTCATTCCAGAGGTCGTACAGGTACTGCCCGCGATTGACGTTCTGCGGACCGACGTCGAACGGCCGTTCCGGCGATGCACTGCACAGGGTGTTCTCGGCGGGAATGCTGCCTAGCGCGGCTTCGCGCTGCAGGAACTCGATGTAGTCGCGGCTGGCGATCTGGTGTTTCAGTGTGGCCTTGACCGTGATCGGCAGTGCGGTTCCCGGTGGCACCGCGATCGCGTAGGTGGCCAGGTCGTAATTGACCAGGCGGTCCGAACCGGGCGCCGTCGGCGGATACACCCGCCCTACCGGGCGCAGGGTTGGATCGCTGCCGCCACGGAAACCCAGCGGCGGGATGCGCGTGTCCTTGGCGATGCAGTTGTTGAGTACCAGGTGGAACTGCTTGCGTCCCAGCGCGTCGGCCACCTTGCAGGTGCTGCTGGCACTGTCCCAGATGCCCTGCTGTATGTCGTAGATGCGCGCCTGGCTGTCTTCGCTCAGCACGGCCGTTGCCGTGTCGTAGGCGGCGCTTTCGAACACGACCTGGTTGGCCGCATCGCGCGCCACCACGTTGAGCCACATGCGCCGGCCTTCGCCATAGCCGGTAGGCAGCTTGTGGCCGCTCAGGTTGGTCACTTTCACCTTGGCCACCAAGGTGCTCTGGCCGGCGACGAACGGATCCAGCGTCACGGCCACATCGGCGCTGCGGTCGGTCAGCATTTCCCGCGCCCAGGCGATGGTGCGGTCGAACGCGCTTTCGCGATCGAGCTGGCCGGGGCCGCCGTACTTGGCCTTGATCAGGCGCGGCACCCAGGTATTCGCGCCGACGAATTCGTGCACCGGCAGATTGCCCTGGCGCGAACCGGCCGGGTTGTTGACGCAGGCGCGCGCATCGGGCGAGGTGGAACTGCGCATATGGCAATCCTGGCAGTTTTCACCGCGAGCCAGTGCTGGCTGAGTGGTCAGTGCATCACCGAGGCGGTCGCGGAAGATCGCGTCGGCGAAATCACTGCGCAGCCATTCGCTGTAGGTGCGTTCCAGCGGGAAGATCTGCCCGGTATCGGTCCCGTCGTTGAGAATCAGCGTATTGACCGGACCCGCCGGCGTTTCCGGCGCATCGCCATTGTGGCAGCTGCCGCAGATCTCGGCGGAAGCGTGGAAAGACGACTGCACCCAGCCGTGCGGCGGCTCCAGCGGGTCGTTGCCGGAGTTGTAGCGATATGGCCCGCGCCGGCAGGGCCCGCCGTACGTGCTGCCGTCCGGGTTGGTGCATTGAGTCTGGTCGTCCAGCCACAGGCGCGAGCTGCCGATGGCCGCGCTCTGCCCGGCCGGCCCCTTCGGCATCATGCGGTGGCAGTACTGGCAATTGATGCCGGCGTAGTCGTTGCCTTTGTAGTCCGGCTGGTCGTAGTTGCCCTGCAGCATGCAGCCGTTTTCGCCGTTGACTGTCTGGCCCGGCGTGGCGGTCTTGGAGACGCGGCCTTCGAACCAGGCCATCGGCGCGTGGCAGCGCAGGCAGAAGTCGCCGACGCCGGGAATGTCGCGATTGGCCACGTCCAGCGCGGCCCAGAACAGCGGGTCGCGGCCGGCATTGGCCTTCATCGATCCGGACCAGGCGTTGTAGGGCAGCAGCGCCTCGTCCTGCGGTGAGGAACCGCGATGACAGCCTTCGCAGGCATCGGCCGGCTCGATGCTCCAGAGCAGGCCGGGCTGGGTGCCATGCGGCGTGTAATCCACGGCCGGCGCCGGTTGCGCAAAAGCAGACAGCACGACGACCCAGGCCAGCAACACAACCGCTCGAAAATACGTCACCACACGCACACCCCCACTGATCCGGTGCGGTTCCCTACCGAACAAAAAAGCGCGTCCTGCACTTTGTGTTTGCACTCACCCGCGCCGCAGCCGTCTCGCGACGCCGCGTCAGTTTCCTGCCATCAACGTCGCCGTCGCCGCTGTCTCGGGCGGGGACTTGCCATAGGCCGGGTTGGCCCACAGCGAGTACATGAACTCGCCCCGCGACTGGTTCTGCGGGCCTACGTTGAAGGGCCGGCCGGGCGCGCCGCTGCACAGCACGTTCTCCGCCGGCACAGCCGGTGCCGCCTGGGCCTGGTTGCGCAGGAATTCGATGTATTCCTTGCTGGAAATCTGGTGCTGCAGGTTCGCCTCGATACGCACCGGCAAGGCCGTGCCGGCCGGCAGCACGAACGTGTACGCGGTGTCGTCGTAGTTGACCAGCTCGCCCGACCCCGGTGCGGTTTCCGCATAGCTGTAGCCGACCGGGCGCACTTCGTCGCCGTTGGCATCGCCGGCCGCGGCAGGGCGGAAACCCAGCGGCGGAATGCGGTTGTCCTTGGCGACGCAATTGTTCAGCACAAAATGGAACTTCTTCACGCCGCCGGATTCGGTACGGCAGACGCCCGGCGGCGTCGCGTCCCAGATGCCCTGCAGCGCCTCGTAGATCTTGATCTGGCTGTCTTCGCCCAGCACGCCGCTGGCCGCATCGAAAGCGCCGCTCTCGGCCACCAGCACATTGGAAGGAGTGAACACTTTCACATTGAGCCACATGCGGCGGCCCTCGGCGTAGCCGGTCGGCAGCTTGTGGCCGCTCAGATTGGTCGTGCGCACGCGTACACCGATCTGGCCGGGGCTGGACGGACCCGGCGGCGTGAACGCAGTCAGCGTGGTGGTCACCTTGGCGCTGGACTGCAGCAGGGCGCGGGCCCAGGCAATGGTGCGGTCGAAATCGCCGCTGCGATTCAGGCCGCCGCTGCCGCCGTAAAGCGACTTGATCATCGCCGGCACCCAGGTATTCGCACCGACAAAGGTATGCACCGGCATGTTGCCCGTGCGCGACCCTTCCGGGTTGAGATTGCAGGCCTGGGCCAGCGGATCGTCGGTGTTCGGCATATGGCAGCCCTGGCACTGCTGCGCCTTGGTCAGCACCGGCGTGCCGGATGGAGCCTGTATGCCGTCGCGGAAGATCAGGTCGGCGAACAGGCTGCGCTTCCATTCGGTATACGTGCGCTCGATCGGGAACGGCCGCGTCGTCGCCGTGCCGTTTTCCAGCACCAGGGTCTTGAGCGGGCCGGCATCGGTATCGGGCGTGGACACGTCATGGCAGGTGCCGCACAGATCGGAACTCGCGTGCAGCGGCGACTGCTGCCAGCCGTGCGGGGGCTCCAGCTTGTAGTTCACATAGGCATACGGGCCGCGCCGGCAGGGACCGCCGTACTGGTCGCCGCTGGGCGTGATGCAGGTGCCGGCATCGTCGATCCAGGTATTGCCGTTGCCGATGGCGAAGGGCTGTGCCTGCGGCCCCTGCGGTCCATGCGGCATCATGCGGTGGCAGTAATGGCAGCCGACGCCGCCGTAGTCCATCTGGTAGCCGTCGCTGTCGTTGTAGTCGCCATTGAGCTGGCAGCCGCTGGCGCCATTGGCCGGCTGACTGCTGCCGTCGCCTTTCTTGGCCACGCGGCCAGCCAGCCAGCCCGACGGCGTATGACACCGCAGGCAATAGTCGCCAGCGCCGGGGAAATCCTTGTTCGCCACATCGAGCGCAGCCCAGAACAGGGGATCGCGCGTGGCATTGGCCATCATCGAGCCGGCCCAGCTGCTGAACGGCATCAGGCTGTTGTGCGGCGCGGAAGTGCCGCGATGGCAGCCCTGGCAATTGGAACTCTCTTCCAGCGGCGTCTGCAGCAGCGGCTGGGTACCGTGCGGGGTGAAGTCCAGTGCGCGGGCCGACGGCGAACCGCCTAGCGCCGCTATCGTCCACATGCCCAGCAGGCCTAAGGCTCTGAACGCCTGCCCGATACGCCACCACCCCATCCGAACGCCCCCTAGAAAGGCCTTGAACCCGTGACCAGTGATTGGCCTTCGTGCCCGGTCGATTGCTCCCACAATCCCGCCGAACCTGCGCGCTGCCAAAGTCTGGCCAGCGCCGCGAAGCAGACGCGCGACCGGATCGAAAACGTTTTCCGCCGTGTCCGGCACTTGCCTCGCTACTGCGGAACGACAAGCAAGAATGCCGCCATACGAATATGAACGGTAGCATAGCTTACGCCGTGGAAGCATAAGGAACTGGACAGATACGGGTGTTGCAGTGCAACAGCGCAAGGTTCCGCAGCACTTGTCCCGCGGGACATACGCAGGCTATGTCAGAAAGCGACACCAGCGGCCGCTTCAGAGACTCCACTGCCGGTCGGCGAACGCCAGAGAGCGTAGGGCGGACCAACGCCCTGTCATGCTGCTGCGCTAGGCGGCAGGCTTCGCAGGGTGCGATGAGCGCAGCGAAGTGCACCGTCGCGGTCGGCAGGCAATTGGCTATGGCCGAGGCTTGCGGTGCAATTCGCATTCGCTCATCGCGCCCTACGTGACGGGGCCGCCGAAGACGACGCAGAACCGCCTGCAACGGCATTTCTCCAAGGCGGAAAAATAGAAAAGCACCGGGGCTGGCGTGCCCCACCTTGAATGCACCGCCCAAGCCATTCGCCCAACGCCGCTATTCGCCCTCATCGCGGCAGCCGCACTGACGCCACTTCGCAGCATTGTTAGCCCTACGAAGCATTTCGCACTAAACACGGCGAAAAGCCGGCGGCCTAACCGATAGCTAACGCCGGCTAGCGAGCGTACGCCTACATTTGGCTTGCGCAAGGCCAATCCACGCCGCGCAAACACGGTGCCAGGGATCGGCATGACAGACAGGAAGTCTCACGGCGCAGGGACGCGCCATTTTATCTTATGCATACAATGCTGCATCGTTTACACAATGGCATTGCGGCAACCCACCAGACCTTTGCCCCGGGCACATGCGTAGCACGCACCCGCAACCAGTCTCGTCAAGGCAGCCTGCGCCGCGGTGGTACCACGGCGCGCAGCGGCGCAAACGTCTTGGCATTCCAGATCTGTTCGCCCAGCGCGAGCTGGGCGACGCTGTCCATCGGCGCCAGGTCGCTGACGAAGCTGAAGCGGAAAGTACGGCCCCAATCCAGCGCCGCCGCACTGCCCCGCGACCAGTCGATGCGTTCGGCATTGCGCAGCGCGGGCCAGGTCACGCCGCTGTCGGCGACGGCAGCAAAATCCTGCTGTTCCAGCACGGCCGTCGCATCAGCCCAGACGCCGAAACGTTCCAATCCGCGATTTTCCACAATGCGCAGATTGGGCTCGGCGCCCTGGGTCACGGCCTGGCTCAGGTCGAAGTTGAACAACTGGTACTGGTAGCGATAGCGGCCGTCGGCCAGCGCATCGACGCGTGTGCCCAGCAAGGCCCTGCCCTGCCCTGTCTGCACCAGGCTGCTGCGCGTCCAGCTGCCCGCCGGGGCCAGTTCCAGCCAGCGCTGCAGCATGCTGGCGTTGCGGAAATCGCCGGCGTCGAAACGCCAGATCCAGGCATTCGGATCGCTCCCCTGGCCACGCTGCTTGCGCGGCACGATTTCCATCAGGCCGATATTGTTCCAGGGCTCGGCATCGTCGCGCACCACGTACCAGTATTCGACGAACCAGCGCGCGCCCGGGTGCAGCGCCGGCAGCAGTTCGCGCTCGCGCACGCCCAGGCGCTTGGCCGGGGTATACGCGTCGTCGGGCAGCAGGCCGTTGTCGGCGTCGATCACGCCGTTGCAGTCCTTGTCGTAGAGCGAACCGCAACGGCCCCAGCGCGCGCTGTAGGGAATGATTTCGTGGCGCGGCGCCAGGCCGCTGGAAAAATCGTTGCTGAAGCCGCCGTAGGTGTCTTCGCAGCCGGGATAGAGAATCTCGCCGCCGTCGCAGCCGCAGGCGGCGTTGATAGTGTGGAAGGCGTGCTTGGCCGCGGACACGCCGATCTGGCTAAGCCTGCCGTCGGCGTCAAGGCGATACAGGTTCCAGACCAGGTAAGGATGCTGGTCGTTGGCATAGGGCGGCGCCGGCGGGGAAAATTTCGGATGCCAGGCCACAGAAGCCGTGCCTTCGTTGCGCAGGCTGGCATCCGGTGCCAGTACGACGATGCCGTCGCTGCTGTCGGCCGTGCAGCTGCGCGTATGCCCGCCCTGGCCGTCGTCGCGTCCACAACGGTACGAGTTCACACCGTCGGGTTCGCGCTCTTCCCAGTTCAGCGCCAGGCGCAGCATGCGCACGTCGGCCTTGGCCACGACGCTGGGCCATTCGGCGCTGCACACGGCCATCTGTTTCGACGGCTGCGCCTCGACGACTGCACCGGCCACGCCTTCGCTCTGCGCGCCGCCGACCAGGCGGCCGCTCCATTCCGCATGGCCCAGCCAGCGCGCCAGTGCCGGCGCGATGCGCAGGTCCATATGCCGCAAGGCCAGCGCGCCGTCGGCAGCCACATAGGCATGGGCATGATCGAGGGTGAACCAAGCTACGCCGCGCGCATCGGTCAACTCCAGGCCGATCGGTGCATCGCCGCGCTGGCGCAGGCGGAAGCCGCGCAAGTCCAGCGAGCCGCGTCCGGCCAGGTGCAATTGCGGCCCGCCGCGATGGGCGACGGCACCGCGTTCCAGCGCCACGAAACGGCCCGCTTCGCGCCGCCAGCGCAGTTGCTCGCCGGCGCCGATGGCGAAACGCAGTTCGCGATAGTCCGCCACCGCCTCGCCCGCCGCGCAGCCGCCGCATTCGCCGGCCAATTGCAGTCCCAGCGGCGCCAGCGCGCCGAGGTTGAACCAGAGCGTGGTCGTACCCGCGTTCTGCGGCGAGTCGGCACCGCCGCGCACAGCCAGCGATGGGTTCGCCGGCACCGGCTGGGCCAGGGCAATGCCTGCGCCCAGGCCCAGCAGCAGGCCGGCCCAGGCAAGCCAGCGGGCGCGATAGCTACGCATGCAGCAGCATCCGTTCGGCAATCGCCAGGTACAGCGCCGGCAAGCGTTCCAGATCGGCCACGGCGACGTGCTCGTCGAGCTTGTGGATGCTGGCATTGACCGGCCCCACCTCGACCACGTCAGCACCCAGCGGCGCGATGAAGCGCCCATCGGATGTGCCGCCGCCCGTGCTGCATTCGGTTGAAATGCCGCAGACACTTTCAATGGCCGCCACCGTGCCGGCGCGCAGCGGCCCGGCGCGGGTCAGGAACGGTTCGCCCGACAGATCCCAGCGCAGATCGAATTGCAGGCCGTGCCGCCGCACTATCGCCTCGCTGCGTTCGCGCAGGCTGTCGGCGCTGCTTTCGGTACAGAAGCGGAAATTGAACACGGCGTCGAGCTGGCCCGGAATCACATTGCTGGCGCCGGTGCCTGCGGCAATGTTGGATACCTGGAAGGTGGTCGGCGGGAAATCCGCATTGCCCGCATCCCAGCGCGTCGCCGCCAATTCGGCCAGGGCTGGGGCAAACGCGTGGATAGGATTGAGCGCCTTGTCCGGATAGGCGACATGGCCTTGCACGCCATGCACCTGCAGATAGCCCGACAGCGAGCCGCGCCGGCCGACGCGGATGACATCGCCCAGACGCGTGCTGGAGGAAGGCTCGCCGACCACGCACCAGTCCAGCCGTTCGCCGCGGGCGCGGAAGGTTTCCGCCACGCGACGCACGCCGTCCCTGGCCGCACCTTCCTCGTCGCTGGTCAGCAGCAGGGCAAGCTTGCCCGGATGCTGCGGATGCGCCGCGACGAACTGCTCCAGCGCCAGCACAAAGGCCGCGACCGAGCCTTTCATGTCGGCCGCGCCGCGGCCGTAGAGCAGGCCGTCGCGCAGGCTGGGCTCGAACGGCGGGCTGGCCCAGGACTGCGCCGGGCCGCTCGGCACGACGTCGGTATGGCCGAGAAAGGCCAGCACCGGACCGTCGCCGCCGTGCACAGCCCAGAGGTTGTCGACCTCGCCGTAGTGCAGGTGCTCGATACGAAAACCACACTGGGCCAGCCGCGCGGCGATCAATGCCTGGCAGCCGGCATCGTCCGGCGTGACCGAGGCGCGGCGAATCAGCTCGCAGGTGAGTTGCAGTACGGGCGACAGCGTGGGCGGCATGGCGTCAACCGGAAAAACGCTGGGAAAACTGCTTGTCATTGAAACCGACGCTGACTGTGCCGTCGTCGGTGACCAGTACCGGCCGGCGCACCAGGGCCGGGTATTCCTTGATCAGCAAAGTCCATTCCGGCGCGCTCTCCGGCGTCTTGCGCGTCTCGGGCAGGCTGCGCCAGGTAGTCGATGAACGGTTGACCAGTTTCTCCCAGCCGCCGACGGCGGCGGCCCAGGCCTTCAGCGTATCGGCCGGCACCCGCTGTTCGCGGTAGTCGACGAAATCATGCGTCACGGCGTGGCGCTGCAGCCAGTTGCGCGCCTTCTTGCAGGTGTCGCACTTTTCCAATCCATACACTTTTGCACTCATCTCAGTCACCTCGCAGCAGTTCGTTGACCGAGGTCTTGGAACGCGTCTTTTCGTCGACCTGCTTGACGATGACGGCGCAGTACAGGCTATGGCTGCCATCGACCGCTGGCAACGAACCGGATACGACGACGCTGCCCGCCGGCACGCGTCCGTAGCCGATCTCGCCGGTCGCGCGATTGAAGATGCGCGTGGACTGGCCGATGAACACACCCATGCCGATCACGCTGCCGCGCTCCACCACCACGCCCTCGACCACTTCCGAACGCGCGCCGATGAAGCAGCCGTCTTCGATGATGGTCGGTCCGGCCTGCAGTGGTTCCAGCACGCCGCCGATGCCGGCGCCGCCGGACAGGTGTACGCCTGCACCGATCTGCGCGCAGGAGCCGACCGTAGCCCAGGTATCGACCATGGTGCCCGCACCGACGAAGGCGCCGATGTTCACAAAGCTCGGCATCAGTACCACATCGCGGCCGATGTGTGCGCCGCGGCGCACGATGGCGCCGGGCACGGCGCGGGCGCCGAGTTCGCGGAAACCTGCTTCGTCGAAGTCCTGGAAGCGCAGGTCGACCTTGTCGTAGTACGGCGCTGGCTCGCCCGGCATGACCCGGTTCGGGTTGAGCCGGAACGACAGCAGCACGGCTTTTTTCAGCCACTGGTTGACCTGCCAGCCGCCGTTGCCATCGGGTTCGGCGACGCGGCGTTCGCCGCTTTCCAGCAGGCCCAGGGCCTGCTCCACAGCGGCGCGCAGGTTGGCGTCGACGCTGGCCGGACTCAGGTCGGCACGGCCTTCCCAGGCGGCGTCGATCAGGTGTTCAAGTGCTTGCATGACTCTCCTTGGTGGTATTTGCCGCACTGGAATCCAGCCGTGCGAGCAGGGCCTGCAACAAGGCCTGCTCCGCTGCGCTGGTCAGGGGGCGGTCGTTCTGGTCGGTAATCTGGAAAAAATCTTCGGCGCGCTCGCCGAAGGTGGCGATGCGCGCGTCGTGGATGCGCACCTGGCGTTCGCGCAGAACCAGAGCCACCAGCGCCAGCAGGCCGGGCCGGTCGGAACAGACCAGCGACAGCTGGGTGCGCCGCGTCGCCGCGTCGGCACGGAAGGCGATGCGCGGCACCATGTGGAAATGTCGCAAAGGCCGCGCCAACGGACGCTTTGCCAGCTGCGGCCGGTACGGCTGCTGCTGCAGGCTGCGCATCAGTTCGCGGCGCACCCGCTCCACCCGTTCCGCGTCGTCGAGGGCGCGGCCCTGGGTATCCAGTACGAGTAAGGTGTCCAGGCTCATGCCTGAGGCCGTGGTCAGCACACGCGCCTCCTGCACCGACAGGTTGAGCCGGTCCAGGCAGGCCGCGACGGTGGCGAACAGGCCGTCACGATCAGCGGCGTAGACGAAGATCTCGCTGCCGCCACGCACACCGTCGGACTGGATCGCCAGCAGCGGCAGGTCGGCGCTGTCCGCATCGAGGATCAGCCGCGTCTGCCAGGCGATCTGTTCCGGGTGATAGCGCAGGAAGGCCTGCTCGGGAAAACCTGCCCACAGGTCCAGCACGCGGCCATCGCCGACGCCGTCGGCACGCAGTATCTCCAGCGCCTGGGCCTGGCATTCGGCCACCTGCGCCGCGGTCTGCGGCGGCCGCTCAAGCCCGGCGCGCAGCACATAGCGGGCGGCCACGTAGAGATCGGCCAATAATCTATCTTTCCACGAATTCCACAATTTAGGACTGGTGCCGGCGATGTCGGCACAGGTCAGCAGATAGAGCAGGTCCAACCGGTCCCACTCGCCCACTTGCACGGCGAAGCGGTGCACGATGTCCGGATCGGTGATGTCCTGGCGCTGCGCGGTCACGCTCATGAGCAGATGCCAGCGCACCAGCCAGGCGACCAGTTCCGCATCCGCCGCGGGCAGGCCCAGGCGATAGCAGAATGCGCGCGCCTCCACCTCGCCCAGCTCCGAATGATCGCCACCGCGGCCCTTGGCGATGTCGTGGAACAGCGCTGCCAGCAGTAGCAGCTCGGGCCGGCTCACGCGCTGGTAGACCTCATGGCCCAGGGCGAATTCGCGGCTGCTGTCGACCTGGGCGAAGCGCGCCACGATGCGCAGTACGCGCAAGGTGTGCTCGTCCACGGTATACACGTGGAAAAGGTCGTACTGCATGCGGCCGACCACCTTGCCGAACGCCGGCAGGTACTGGGCCAGCAGGCCGTGCCGGCTCATGCGCGCCAGCGCCGGCACCGCCGCCGCGCCCAGGCGCAGCAGACGCAGGAAGGCAGCCTGCACGGCCGCATCGTCGCGCAGGCTGTCGGCATGGATTTCCACCGCCGCCTGCAGCCGCGTCAGCGCCTGGGCGCGCAGTCCCTTCAGCGTGGGGTTTTCCGCCAGCGCGATGAAGATTTCGATCAGTGCCGCCGGGCGCTGCACGAACAGATCCGCATCGCGCAGGTCGAGGCGCTCGCCGATGGCGAGGAAATGCTCGCCTACCGGTTCAGCCGCGAACAGCACAGGTTCTGCCAGGGCTTCCTCGCAGCGCTGCAGGAAGGCCGCATTGGCGCGTTCCAGCACGATGGCGGCACGGAAGTAGTCCTGCATGAACTGTTCGACGCCGAGGTTCTGCGCGTGTTCGTCTTCGTAGCCCAGGCGCCGCGCCAGCTCGCGCTGGTAGTCGAACAGCAGGCGCTCTTCCGGCCGTCGCGCCAGCAGGTGCAAGGCGAAACGGGTACGCCACAACACCGCCCGGGCCGCATCGACGGCGGCCACTTCGGCCGTGCCCAGCAACCCCTGCGCGGCCAGTTCGCGCCAGTCGCGCAGGCCGAAAAGGCGCCGCGCCAGCCAGCCGATCACGTGCAGGCTGCGCAGGCCGCCGGGGCCATCCTTGAGATTGGGTTCGAGGTTGTAGGCGGTATCGTTGTAGCGCGCATGGCGCTGTTCCTGCTCGGCGCGCTTGGCCGCCAAGTACGGCAGCCGCGGCCATAGCGTCGCGTCGGCCAGCAATGCATCCCAGGCCGGATCGAAGCGCTCGCTGCCGGCGATGCGGCGGCCGTCGAGCAGGCTGGTATAGACCGAGGCGTCCTCGGCGGCCAGATCGCGGCATTGCTGCAGCGTGCGCACCGCATGGCCAGGCTTGAGGCCGAAATCCCACAGGCAGGTGAACAGGGTTTCCAGCGAACGGGTCAGCGAGCCCTGTGGCGTGCTGTCGACCAGTACCAGCAGGTCGATGTCCGACTGCGGAAACTGCTCGCCGCGGCCGAAGCCGCCGACCGCATACAGCGCCGCGCCGCTGGCTTCGCCGACGATGGCGGTCCAGATATGCCGCAGCAGGTTCTGCAGGGTGCCTGCGCGCAGGCGCACCAGCTCGTCAGCGGCAACGCCGTCGCGGAAGGCCTCGGCAAACCAGCGGTCCACGTCGCCCAGCCATTGGCGCAGGGCCAGCCGCGCTTCGGCGGAAATACCCGAACGCGGCACCGCCGCAGGCAGACGCGGCAAGGGTGCACGGGCCGGGATTGCGCTCATGAAGCCTCACTGGCAGGGCGGGATCGAAATCCACAGTACCGGCTGCATTGCTCGCCTCGCAAGCGCATGACGCGCAGCGATGGCCTGCAGCCGCTTTCCGCCCGGTCCTCAACGGCGCCGGGCGGCAGTGCAACGACGATCAGGCAGCCGTAGGCCAGGGGGTCAGGATCTCGACGCCGTCGTCGGTGACGGTGACGGTGTGTTCCCACTGCGCCGACAGCGAGTGATCGCGCGTGACTACGGTCCAGCCGTCGGGCATCAGGCGGGTGGCGGCCTTGCCGGCGTTGATCATCGGCTCGACCGTGAAGCACATGCCCTTTTCCAGGCGCAGTCCGGCACCGGGCTTGCCGTAGTGCAGCACCTGCGGTTCTTCGTGGTAGACCCGGCCGATGCCGTGGCCGCAGTACTCGCGCACCACCGAGAAACCGGCCGCTTCGGCGTGCTTCTGGATGGCATGGCCGATATCGCCCAGGTGGGCGCCGGGCCTGACCTGCTGGATGCCCAGCATCATCGATTCGAAGGCGATGGTGCACAGGCGCTGGGCACGCACTTCGGGCTTGCCGACGAAGTACATGCGGCTGGTATCGCCATGGAAGCCGTCGCGGATCACGGTCACGTCGATATTCACGATATCGCCGTCCTTGAGGATCTTGCGCGGATCGGGAATGCCGTGGCAGATGACGTGGTTGACCGAGGTGCAGATGGTCTTGGGAAAGCCCTTGTAGCCGAGGTTGGCCGGAATCGACTGCTGCACCTTGACGATATGGTCGTGGCAGATGCTGTCCAGCTCTTCGGTCGAGACGCCCGGTTTGACGTACTGCCCAATCATTTCCAGCACTTCGGCGGCGAGTGCGCCGGCGATGCGCATCTTGGCAATGTCTTCCGGAGTCTTGATCGTTACGGCCATGGCTTCCTCGAGTGGGGCTGTCCCTGCGGGCGGGAAAGGGGCGGATCATAGCAGGCCGTCCGCCGGGCGGGCTGCGCGGCAGATGGGGGCAGGTTCGCCAGGGGCAAGCGGCACCTGCCGCGCCGTGCAACGGCGCTGGCGCTACTGGAAGCTGTCGGCGAACAGCGCGTCGGTCCAGATCCGCATCTGCCACAGCTCGAAGCCGTGACGGCGGTCACTGGCCCCGAAATACACGGTGCCGCCCACCTGTCCCAGCACCATCGGCCACGACGACGCATCATACGGAGCGATATCGGGCACGGTGGCAACCGCAGTGCCGGCCGGATCGGTGGCACACAGTTCCGTGCCCGAGGCCGCGCTGCTGCACCTGAACACGACGACCTGGTTCTGCAACGCAGCGAGGAAACCTGCCGCTGGCACATGGGTCGCCGGCATCGGCAGGCCATGCGTGCCGGCCACGCTGCCGTCGCTGACCAGGTGCGGCGTGGCGCAGGTATGACAGGCCGGATTGAGATGGGCATAGCCGTCCACCACCACGAGTTCGGGCCAGTAGAAATTGGTCTCCGACCACAGCATCTGGGTGCCACTGTCGCTGCCGTCGCTGCTCCAGAGCTGCACCGGGGTGTTGCCCGGTCCGGTCAGCGCGAACAGCATGCGGTTGCCGAGGTTCACGGCGGCGGCGGTCACGCCCACCGGCAGCGGCCGCACATAGCCGGTGCCGGCGACCGTGCCGTCGGTGAAGTTCAGCCCACACTCGGTATTGCTGCTTGAGGTACAACTGGCAAAGTACAGTTTTCCATTGAACACCGTCGAAGCATAACGGCTGTCCTCCTCCACCTTGCGGTGCGTGTTCAGGCGGAACGTGCCCGGTGCGGTCGCATCGCTGCGCCACAGCTCGTTGGTCGGCGTGGCGAAGATGGCGACGTTGCCGATCGAACCGATCGGCACGTTATTCGGCGCGGCAGGGCCGTTGTTCAGCACGGTCATGGCGGTGTCCGACTCGCGCATCACGCAGAAGGCGCCGCCGACGCCGCAGCTGAATACCACCGTCTCGCCATTACCGATCGGCTGCATGTAGGCCGAGACGTTGCCGCTGCGCAGCAGGGTTACCGCGCTGAAATCGCTGTTGACGCGGAACACCTCGATCGGATCGGCAAAATTGCCCGAGGTCTGGAACAGCAGATCGTCGCCCAGCGCCTGCGGCCCAGAGGCGAGGCGGTTGTTGTAGAGGCTGCGCGGCAGTGGCTGGGTGCCGGCGTCCGTGCCGTCCGTGCGCCATAGCCCGCCGACGGCACTCAGAGGCCCGCCCGGCGGCTCATTTGCGACGAAGTAGAGTCGGTTTCCCAGCGCCTGGGAATTGCGGCGCAGTCGCAACGCCGACAGTCCATCGGGGTTGTCCGGCCAGACGTCGTGCAGGCGTCGCGTGCCGGAGGCAGTACCGTCGCTGATCCAGACTTCCGTGCCATAGCCGTCTTCGCCCTGGCCAATAAGTACATTGCCGAGAGCGGCAGACATTTTGGGAAGGAACGGGCCGATCGGCGTGGTCGCACCATTGCTGACGTCGACCGCGTTCCACGCGTTGCCCAAGTCCACGAACACCTTCTGCCCCAGCACGTGAAAACTGCCCCCGATCGGGGTCGACAGCACCGGCTGCGTGCCCCCAGCGGTGCCGTCGGTGCGGAAGAGCAGCAGTCCGCCGCTGATCGCCTCCCGGGCCATGAAGACCAGATAGTTGCCGACTCGCGCCGGCATCGGCGAATCGAATCCGTTGGTGACAGGGCTGTTGCTCACCAGTTGCGGCTGCGGCTGCGCGGCCGAGCTGCGCTGCAGGCGCACCTGGTTGCCGACACGGTCGAAGATGTACAGCTGTTGATTCAGCGTCTGCACTCCCAACGGTATGCCCGTCGCCGAACCGGCGAATTCGTGGGTTCCTGCGCTCGTGCCGTCGGAACGCCACAGCGTCCAGCCGCCGCTTTGGCGTTCCCACAGGAAATAGCAGACCGAATCGAGCTCGAGTCGGAAGCGGGCCAGCGTGTTGAAGTACTCCGGCCCCTGGCGCGCACCGGCCGCTTCGGCAATGAACGTGGCGGTCAGTCCGTCGGAGCTGGCCAGTGCAACGCCAGCAGCCGTTTCCGCCGCCAGCACCGCAGCGTTGGGCAAGCTGCAGCCTTGGCGTACCGGCGGAAACTGGGCGGGCAAGGCCACCGGGCCGGTTCCGGCCGCGCTGCCGTCGCTGGACCACAGCGGCCCCGGCGACGCGCTCGTCCAGAGCAGGCGCGAACCGACCTGGGCGACCTCGAACACGGCACCAGACAACGGCGGCGTCGGCCAGTTAATGTTGGTCAGCTGCTGCAGCGGCTCGCTCGCCGACACCGACCAGAACTGCTGCCCGCTGCTACTCCCAGCCAGCACGATCGCCTTCTGCCCTGCTGCACCGATGACGTAGGGCGAGGACATACCCGCGCCCGGGTTGAT
Organism: Tahibacter aquaticus; assembly: GCF_004363655.1. GTDB lineage: Bacteria > Pseudomonadota > Gammaproteobacteria > Xanthomonadales > Rhodanobacteraceae > Tahibacter > Tahibacter aquaticus. Next base: position 50,132 of record NZ_SNZH01000006.1, on the reverse strand, counting down.
ATCCGCAACCAGCTCAAGGCCTCCGGCCGTACCGTCGGTGCGATACAGCTCGATGCCGGTCGCTGGCGCGTTGGCCTGAAAATAGACGTGTGGACCGATCGTCCTGAAGTGCTGGGGACTCGAGCCCTGCCGCATCGGCTGCGGGCCAAGAATGTCCTTGACCAGAGTCCGCTGAAGATCGGGCACGGTACCTGCAGGGGCTGACGGCGCGGGCAGCAGCCCGGCGAGCAGCATGAACGCATATGACGGACGCATGGTTTCCCCTGGAGGTCTGCGGACGGCCGGCACACGCCGCCGGTCGCGGCGCGGCGGTCGATCGCCGCAGTATGCCGCAGAATCGTCACGCTCCAATGAAAGACTTGCTCGGCCAGGGTCAAGCGGCTATTCTTCCGCCGATTTTCTGCCCGGCCCCAGGCCGTTGGGCCTGAAGATCCAGGCGAGGAGCAAGTCCCGCCACACGGCAATCCTGCCGAATCCACACACGTTCCGTCACCGCTCCGGGGTGCTTCGCAAGAAGTCGGTCGCGGGGGAACGTGGAGGACAACAACCCCGGGCCGCGGTACGACACCACGAACGTTCGTGCGCGCCCTTTTCAGGAGCTTCACCATGCCCCAAGTCACCATGCGCCAGATGCTGGAAGCCGGCGTCCATTTCGGCCACCAGACGCGCTACTGGAACCCCAAGATGTCGCCGTACATCTTCGGCGCCCGCGGCAAGATCCACATCATCAACCTGGAAAAGACCGTGCCGCTGTTCGGCGACGCGATGAATTTCCTGTCCGGCCTGGCGCAGCGCCGCGGCACCATTCTGTTCGTCGGCACCAAGCGCTCGGCGCGCGAAGCGGTGAAAGAAGAAGCCGAACGCTGCGGCATGCCGCACGTCGCGGCCCGCTGGCTCGGCGGCACGCTGACCAACTTCCGCACCGTCAAGCAGTCGGTCGCCCGCCTGAAGGAACTCGAAGCCATGGCCAGCGACGGCCGTTTCGAGCGTCTGGTCAAGCGCGAAGTGCTGGGCCTGCAGCGCGAGTCGGAAAAGCTCAACATCTCCCTGGGCGGCATCAAGAACATGAACCGCCTGCCGGACGCGCTGTTCGTGATCGACATCGGCCATGAAGACATCGCGATCAAGGAAGCCAAGAAGCTCGGCATCCCGGTCGTGGCCGTGGTCGACACCAACTACGATCCGAGCCTGGTCGACTACGCCATCCCGGGCAACGACGACGCCATCCGTGCTGTGCAGCTGTATGTGCGCGCCGCTGCCGACGCCGTGCTGGAAGGCAAGGCTGCCGCACCGCAGGCCGCCGTCAGCGACAAGGACGAGTTCGTCGAACTCGATGCCGAAGGCCACGTCAAGGCCGCGACCGACGATTCCCCGCGTGGCCGCAAGCCGGCTCCGCCGCGTGGCAAGCCGGGCGCCAAGCCGGGCCAGCGCCCGGGCGGTGCACCGCGCGGCCGCAACGGCGGCGGCGGCCGTCCCGGCGGCTCGGGCGAGTAAGCAATAACGCAACAGTGCCGGGCGGAAGCACGCTCTTCCGCCCGGACCGCGTCACGAAGACGTCGTGATGCCGCAACAAGATTCCCGTTCCTGGCGCGACGTCTACGTCGCTTGCCGCAACTATCGAGGTTTACATGGAAATCACCGCCAGTCTGGTCAAGGAACTGCGCGAGCGCTCGGGCGCCGGCATGATGGAGTGCAAGAAGGCACTGACCGAGAACGCCGGCAACATCGACGCAGCGATGGAATACCTGCGCAAGTCGGGCCTGGCCAAGGCCGACAAGAAGGCCGGCCGCGTCGCCGCGGAAGGCCGCATCGTGCTGGCGCAGAGCGGCGGCAAGGCTGCCCTGGTCGAAGTCAATTCCGAAACCGACTTCGTCGGCAAGGACGACAACTTCGTCAACTTCGCCAATACCGTCGCGAAGATTGCCCTGAGCACCGGCGCAGCCGACGTGGAAGCGCTGAAAGCCGCTCCGTATGAAGGCGGCGGCACGGTCGAAGAAGCGCGCCAGGCCCTGGTCGCCAAGGTCGGCGAAAACGTGCAGGTGCGTCGCCTGGCCAAGGTCGACAGCGCCAACACCGTTGCCGGCTACGTGCACGGTGGCCGCATCGGCGTGCTGGTGGAACTCACCGGCGGCACCGAAGAGCTGGCCCGCGGCATCGCCATGCACATCGCTGCGATGAATCCTCCCTACGCGAAGGCGGCCGACGTGCCGGCCGAATTCATCGCCAAGGAAAAGGAAATCGAACTGGCCAAGATGACCGAGAAGGACAAGGCCAAGCCGGCCGAAATCCTGGAGAAGATCATCGGCGGCAAGATCGCCAAGATCGTCAACGAAGTCACCCTGACCGGCCAGCCCTATGCGCTGAACACCGACCTGAGCGTCGAAGCCGTGCTGAAGAAGGAAGGCGCAGACATCGTCGGCTTCCAGCGTCTGGCGGTCGGCGAAGGCATCGAGAAGGTGGTCGAGGACTATGCGGCGGAAGTGATGAAGCAGGCGGGTCTGGCCTGAGTCGTTAGATTGGATTGACTCGCTGTCATGGCGGGTTCGAAAAAGCCGCGGCTTGCCGCGGCTTTTTTGTTTTCTGGATTCGGCGTGAGCGGCGGGGTTTGGTTTCGACTGAGGAATCAAGGGCGCGTCGTGCGACTGCGGGAAGCTCGATCTTCTGTTTCGCTTTGAAATTAGAGGCGTATCGCGCCTGCGGAGTCTCGTTGTTCAGCTAAGCATTTGAAATACAAGACGTATCGCGCGCCTGCGGCGCGCTCGTTACTTCTCTTTGTGTGGAGGCGGTTTCAACCGGTCGATGCATCACCAGATGATGTTATCGACCGGTTGAAACCGCCGACAAAGGGAAGTAACCAACAGAAAACCGCCCTAGATGCCGCAGTTTTGGGCCATCCATGGCCCAAAACCGCGTGAGGCCGCTACAGCGGTCCGCACACAAGACATTCTTGTCCCATGCGCGGACTCGTGGCCATCCCTGGCCACGACCCTTCGGGCTTTTCGCTACGCGGCCTCACCGCGGCATATGGAACCCCGGGTAGGCGCGCTTCCTGCTCGCAGAACAACAACAGCCGAAGCCGAAGCCGAAGCCGAAGTCAAATCTGAACCCAAACCCAAAACCAAAACCGAAGCCAAATCACGAGCGACAACCGCGGCCACGATTTACGCATTGCGGCACGCCGGTTTTTGCTTTAGCCCTCTCCTCCAAACGTGGTTGGGGGAGCCGCGCAACAAAAATCTCAGCCCGGCCCTGCCCCTGCGCAAACGACAAAAAGCGCGGGCATCACTGCCCGCGCCGCCTTTATCGCTATCGATTTACTGCCCGAACCTCACGGTTCGCGCTGCGCGGATTACTCCACGCCACCTACTGCAATCTGGCCCAGCTTGAAGAACACGTCGGTGTTGTCGAACGTGCCGCTGAAGCTGGAGGCGCCGCGGCCGAAGGCCGACAGCGGAATGTCGGTGCCGGTATGCGCTGCCTGGTCGCCCGCTACCTGGCCGGTAATCAGTACGCCGTTGTCCTTGTTGCGCAGGCTGGGGCTGGACGGCGACTGTGCCGGCGGGAACGGCTGCTGCGTGTCCTTGGTCGGAAAGGCGTTAGGCAGCCAGTTTTCGTAACGATCCGCATTGGCGCCGTAGCCAATCAGCATCTTGCGATCGATGTTGGTGGTCTGCGGGTAACCGTCCGCCGCCATGGTGTAGCGCGGGAACTTGGCGGCTTCGTAGATGCCAACGACGTTCTTGCCCTGCAGCTTGTCGGCTTCCAATTGCGCCGCCGTCACGGTGGCAGCGCCGATGATGGCAGCGCCGGAACACTCATGGTCGGCGGTGACGATGACGATGGTGTCCGGATTCTTCTCGGCGAAACGCTTGGCCACGGCGATGGCGCGGTCGAATTCCATTACGTCGTGGATCCAGCGGTCGGTGTCCATCAGGTGCGCCTGCTTGTCGATGGACGCGCCTTCGATCATCGCAACGAAGCCGTTGGAATTGCGCGACAGCACCTGCAGCGCCTTGTCGGTCATTTCGTCCAGCATGGGCTGGTCGGGGAAGCCGAAGGCGTCGACCACTTCGCGATTGCCGCGGCGGCCGGCAATCTTGTCGTAGGACACATTCATGTTGGAATAGGCGAACAGGCCGAGCAGCTTGTCCGGCACGCCGCGGGCGAAGGCCTGGTTCAGCGCGGTGTTGTCCGGCGCGTAGGCGAAACCGGCACTGATGAAATCGCCGATCAGATCGCGTTCCGGGTCGAGCTTGCCGGGTGCCACGCCCCAGCCGTTGATCACGTCGCTGGGCAGCACGTAGTCGTTCCTGGCGCTGCGCTGCGAGCCGTTGCTTGGCTGCGGGCTGGTAGCGCCGCCGACGTTGGGCAGGAACCACTTGCGCCCGCCACCCAGCAGCACGGCCAGGCCGGTCTTGTTACGTTCGTCCAGGAACTGGTCGACGATGCCGGTGCCGTTGCCGCGCAGCGCGGTGTGCACGGCATTGGCCGCCGGCGTCGCGTCGAACACGTCGGCGGTGGTGACGATGCCGAGCGACTTGCCCTGCAACATGTGCAGATATTGCGAAAGATACTCGATGCGCGGATTGTCGAACGCGGCCAGCGTGTCGTCCGGGAACACGCCTTCTTCGTTGTTGTTGGCCTTGTTGCCCGATACGTAGTTGGCCATGCCCGGGGCCGAGTCGGTGACGATGGAGTTGAGCGAGGCCGTCATCACCTGGCCGCTGAACGGGAAGGTGTCCATCGCCAGCTTGTCGCGCGCCTTGCCCTGCGCATAGCCCTTGGCCATGATGCGCGCGGCAGTGCGGTGCGAAGCACCCATGCCGTCGCCGAGCAGGATGATGATGTTCTTGGCCGTCTTGCCGCCGTTGGTGATGCCGACCACTTCGAAGTTGCCGGTCGCGCTGATCGTGTTGCCGGCGCTGGTGCGCGCGACCACTTTGAACTCGTGCACACCGGCGGTGTAGTTGGAATAGGCGCGGAAGCTCAGCACGGCGCTATTCGCGTTCAGGCCGGCGACGAGCACGCAGCCGGCGGCACCGGTGGTCTTGCCGGCGGCGACGCAGGTTTCCGCCGCACCGGTTTCGCTGACCAGGCTGTTGCGGATCAGGCGCGAATCGCCGGCGCCGCCGCCCAGCGGCAGGGGACCATTGATCCACACGCCGTCGACGAGAAACTGGAAGCTGGTGACGGTTTCGCCGGCATCCGGCTGCACCGTTGCCTGCAGGTCGAAGCGCTGGCCCGGCAGGAAGCGCGCGATGACCGGATTGGACGTGCCCGAGGCGAACAGTTCGCTGGGCGGAGTCAGGCGCGAAACCGTGGCCGCCTGGGCACCGGCGGACAAGCCCAGCGCCAGGGCAGTGCCCAGGGCGAGGCGGGAGATGGACATGATGCGCATGAGCGCTCCTGGCTGTGGTTGGAAAAAATGGGATGCAGCATATGCCGCATTAGATACAAAATTATTTGTTTGCCCTGACGAGGATTTTGGTCAGGCGCGGGTCCAGCTCGACCCGCGCAGGAAACACGCGTCCGGGCAATGCCTCGGATTCGCTGCGGCCCACATGCAGGCGGCCGGTAACCTGGATCAGGCCCGGCATATGCGCCGGGCTGAGCGCCGCCTGGCCGGGCAGTTCCACCAGCACGGCCGCCGGCGGCATATCGTCGGCCAGGCCTTCGTCTGCGTCGCCCAGGGTCAACGGCAGCGGGCTCAGCACAAACGCACCGTTGCCGGACTGCTCCTGCTGCACCATGTAGCCGACCAGGCGCACGCGCTTGCCGTCGAGATCGGCCAGACGCTCGCCGGCTTCCAGCCCGCGCGGCCCTGCGGGCAGTTTGAAGATGTCGCCGAAACGCAGTTCGCTGACGTCGCGCGGCGGCGGCGGCAAGGCGCGCTCCACCGCGAACGCCTTCGGCGCGCGCGACAGCCGCGGCGAGGCGTTGCCGTGCTGATGAGCGGAGGCCGCAGCGGCGGCCAGAAGAAGGCCGGCAAGAATGAGGCGGCTGAACATTGAAGCACTCCCGAAGACGTAGCGAACGCAAAGCGAATCGCCGGGAACGGTAGTGCGGATTTGTGAAGCTGAAGTTACGCCCGGCGATAAACCATCGCGGCCTGCACACGGGAAACCGCCGCCGGCAGACACGCGCGGGCTGCGCCCATTTGCCGCAGCAACACAGTATTTTCGGCGGCTAAATGCGCCTTCCTGTATGATCGCGCGCGTTTTGAGCCTTTCGGCTCCCCGTACTCGACGACCACGGATTCGGCTGCGTTTACGCCGAAGACGCGCGGTCGCGTCAAAAACGTGAAGGAGAGCATATGCCCAGCGACATCAAGTTCAAACGCATCCTGCTCAAACTCAGTGGCGAAGCATTGATGGGCGAAGCCGACTACGGCATCGACCCGAAAGTCCTCAACCGGCTGGCCAAGGAAATCATCGAGGTCCAGCGCGCCGGCGTGCAGGTCGGCGTTGTCATCGGTGGCGGCAATATCTTCCGCGGCGAAGGCCTGGCCAAGGCCGGCATGGACCGCGTCACCGGCGACAACATGGGCATGCTGGCCACCGTGATGAACGCGCTGGCGATGCAGGATGCGGTGGAAAAACTCGGCGCCTATGCGCGCGTGATGAGTGCCATCAAGATCAACGAAGTGTGCGAAGACTTCATTCGCCGCCGCGCCATCCGCCATCTGGAAAAAGGCCGCATCGCGCTGTTCGCAGCCGGTACTGGCAATCCGTTCTTCACCACCGACTCTGCCGCCGCCCTGCGCGCGATCGAAGTCGGCGCGGAGCTGCTGCTCAAGGCGACCAAGGTCGACGGCATCTATAGCGCCGACCCGAAGAAGGAACCCGGCGCCGAGCGTTACGACCGCCTCACGTATACCGAAGTGATCCAGCGCAACCTGCAGGTCATGGACACCACAGCGATTGCCCTCTGCCGCGACAACAAGATTCCGCTGCGCATCTACGACATGGGCGTGCCCGGCAATCTCATGCGCATCTGCAAAGGCGAGGCCGTGGGAACGCTGGTCACCTGAAAAAGTGGGGTAAGCGTTGGGGGTAAGCCGCAGGCACACCCCGACATCGAGGTACATCCGCAACAAAAAGCTCATGCCGAAGGAATGCCGCCCCGTGCCGAAAAATTTCCTTCGGCACGGGGCTTTGCCGGTGCGTTACCGCGATGTCGGGGTGCGCCTTCGGCTTAGCCCGACCTACGTTCTTTTTTTTGCGCCCGCCGGGGTTTATGCAGAGATGTCGGCGTTGGAATACACGCTCTGCACATCGTCGAGATCTTCCAGCATGTGGATCATCTTGATCACTTGCTGGGCGGTTTCGCCGGAAACCGCGATGTCGTTGTCGGCGCGCAGGCCGACTTCGGCGTGCTCGGGCGCCAGGCCCGCGGCCGTCATGGCCTGCTTCACGGCCTCGAAGCTGTCGGCGCTGGTCAGCACATCGATGGATTTGTCGTCCGGATACACCACGATGTCGTCGGCGCCGGCCTCGATCGCAGCCGAGGTGATGGCGTCTTCGTCGCTGCCGGGCAGGTAGCTCAGGGTGCCAACGCGCTTGAACATGAAGGACACCGAACCATCGGTGCCAAGGTTGCCGCCGCATTTGTTGAAGGCGTGGCGCACGTCTGCCACGGTGCGCACCTTGTTGTCGGTCATGCAGTCGACGATGACGGCGACGCCGCCGGGCGCATAGCCTTCGTACCGCACTTCTTCATAACTGACGCCTTCAAGCTCGCCGGTGGCTTTCTTGATGGCGCGTTCCATCACGTCGCGCGCCATGTTCACGGCCAGGCCCTTGTCCATCGCCAGGCGCAGGCGCGGATTGGCCTTGGGATCACCGCCGCCGGCGCGGGCCGCCACGGTCAGTTCGCGAATCACTTTGGTGAAGATCTTGCCGCGGCGGGCGTCCTGGGCGTTCTTGCGCCCTTCGATAGCCATCAATCTGCCCATGGCGATCACCTGCAATGCCGGAAAAAGGGGCCGGATTGTAGCCTTGCCGCAGGGGCGAGTGGAAAGCGGCCGGCCACGAACGCCCGCGCCGGCCCGCAGGCAGCCCGTCCCGGGCGGCGCGGCGCCGCCCGGGACGCTATACTCCGGCCGCTTTGTTTTGGCCTAAGGATTTCGCCGCCATGATCAACGACATCAAACAAGACGCCCAGGCCCGCATGGCCAAGTGCGTCGAATCGCTGCGTCACGACCTGCAGCGCCTGCGTACCGGCCGCGCCTCGACGGCGCTGGTCGAACATATCAAAGTGAATTACTACGGCAGTGACATGCCCCTGTCCCAGGTCGCCACGGTGGCCGTGCAGGACGCGCGCTCGCTGACCATCACACCCTGGGAAAAAACCATGGTGCAGCCGATCGAGAAGGCCATCATCGGCTCCGACCTCGGCCTCAACCCGACCACTGCCGGTCTGGTCATCCGCATCAACCTTCCCCCGCTTACCGAAGAACGCCGCAAGGCCCTGTCCAAGCAGGTGCACGGCGAAGGCGAAGACGCCAAGGTTGCCGTACGCAACGTGCGCCGCGACGCGATGCAGCACGTGAAAGAGCTGCTCAAGGAAAAGAAGGTCACCGAGGACGAGGAGCGCAAGGCCGAGGACGATATCCAGAAGCTCACCGACAAGGCGATCAAGGATGTCGATGTCGTGGTCAAGACCAAGGAAGACGAGCTGATGTCGCTCTGAAGGAGCCCGGCTCTGGAACCGCATACGCCCCCGCCTATCCCGGGCAGCACCGATAACCGCCTGCCGCGCCATGTCGCCATCGTCATGGACGGCAACGGCCGCTGGGCCAGGAAACGCCTGCGACCGCGCAGCTTCGGCCATCACGCCGGGCAGAAGGCGGTACGCAGTGCGATCGAGTTCTGCCTGCGCCGCGGCATCCGCGCGCTGACCCTGTTCGCCTTTTCCAGCGAGAACTGGCAGCGGCCACCGGACGAAGTCAGTGCATTGATGGAGCTGTTCCTCAAGGCGCTGGACCGGGAAGTGGAGGAATTGCATGGCCATGGCGTGCGCATCCGCTTCGTCGGCGAGCTGTCGGCCTTTGCTCCGGCCCTGGCCAGCCGCATGCATGCAGCGATGGACAGGACCGCGGCCAACACGGCGCTGGACGTGAACATCGCGGTGAACTATGGCGGCCGCTGGGATATTGCCCAGGCGGCACGCCGCATCGCGCAGGCAGTGCAGAGCGGCGCCATGGCTGCCGATGCAATCGACGAGCACAGCCTGGCTCCTTACCTGTGCCTGGCCGGACAGCCCGGCGTCGACCTGTTCATCCGTACCGGCGGCGAGCAGCGCGTGAGCAATTTCCTGCTGTGGCAGATCGCCTACGCCGAAATCCATTTCACGGCCACGCTATGGCCGGACTTCGACACTCAGGCCTTCGAGGCCGCCCTGGCCGACTACGCCGGGCGCGAGCGCCGTTTCGGCAAGACCAGTGCCCAGATTGCCGCGGGTGCCTGAGATGAAACCCTGCCCCGCCCTGATCGACCTGAACGGAGTGCGCTGAACCCGTGGCTTCCCCGATGAAAACGCGCACTGTCACGGCCCTGGTGCTGGCTCCGGTCGCGATCGCCCTGATCCTGTTCGTGCCGACGGCCATCTTTGCCGCAATCACCGGCGCAGTATTCCTGTACGCGGTATGGGAATGGACGCGCATGCTGGGCCTGCGTGACGCCGCGTCGCGCGCGGTTACGGTGGTTGTGCACGGACTGGCCATGCTGGCACTGTGGCTGGGCCATGGCAGCCTCTGGTGGTGGGGCGTGATCGTTGCCGGCGTGGCCTGGTGGCTGCTGGCCGCCCTGTGGCTGCGCCATTTCAGTTTTGCCGTGGCACCGACGCGGGACAACACCGCGCTGAAGCTGGCCGCCGGTTTTCTGATCGTGGTACCGGCCTGGTGCGGCCTGCTGCAGGTGCATGCCGGCGCCGACCACGGCCCCTGGTGGACGCTGTTCGGCCTGATGCTGGTCTGGGTTGCCGACAGTGGCGCCTATCTGGCCGGCAGCCGCTGGGGCAGGACCAAGCTCGCGCCGCGCATCAGTCCGGGCAAGACCTGGGCCGGCGTCTACGGCGCGCTGGTGGCTTCGGCCATGGTCGGCGTCATCGGCGCCTGGCTGCTGGGCATGCGTGGCGTAGCCCTGGCGGGCATCTTTGTATTGGCCATGCTGACCGTGCTCGCCTCCATCGTCGGCGATCTGTACGAAAGCCTGATCAAGCGCCACGCCAATGTAAAAGATTCGGGCGATCTGTTCCCTGGCCACGGCGGCATGTTCGACCGGCTCGACAGCGTATTCGCCGCGCTGCCGGTCTGGGCGGCCGGGCTGGCGCTGCTGAGCGCCTGAAGCCGATACCCGACATGAGAAATATCGCCGTCTTCGGCGCTACCGGCTCGATCGGCGCGAGCACGCTGGACGTGATCGCGCGCCATCCGCAGCACTTCCGCGCCCGCGTGCTGGCGGCGCATCGCAGCGTCGAAGCTCTGGCCGAGCTGTGCCAGCGTTTCCAGCCGGAACTGGCCATCATCGCCGACCCGGCCCTCGAAGCCGATCTGCGCACGCGCCTGCTGCGCGCCGGCCTGAGCACGCGCGCGGCCAGCGGCAGCGATGCCTTGAACGAGGCTGCCGCCGGTTCGCTCTGCGATACGGTCGTGGCCGCCATCGTCGGTGCCGCCGGCCTGGAATCGACCCTGGCCGCCGCCCGCGCCGGCAAGCGCCTGCTGCTGGCCAACAAGGAATCCATCGTGATGGCCGGACCGCTGCTGCTGGCGGCACTGGCCGAAGGCGGCGGCGAGCTGCTGCCGGTGGACTCGGAACACAACGCCCTGTTCCAGGCCCTACCCGGCCGCGCCGCGGTGCGCCAGGACAGCCTGGCTGCAGCCGGCGTGCGCAAGCTCATTCTTACCGCATCCGGCGGGCCGTTCCGCGGCAAGACCCGGGCCGAACTCGGCGCGATCACGCCGGCACAGGCCGTTGCCCATCCGAACTGGCGCATGGGGCGCAAGATCTCGGTCGATTCGGCCAGCCTGATGAACAAGGGGCTGGAAGTGATCGAGGCGCACTTCCTGTTCGCCGCCGCGCCGGACCAGATCGACGTCGTCGTGCATCCACAGAGCATCGTGCACTCGCTGGTCGAATACAGCGATGGCTCGGTACTGGCTCAGCTCGGCAATCCGGACATGCGCACTGCGCTGTGCTATGGCCTGGCCTGGCCGCAGCGGCTGGACGCCGGGGTCAAACCCCTGGACCTGATTGCCCTGGCCCGGCTGGATTTCCAGCCGCCCGACCTGGACACGTTCCGCTGCCTGGGCCTGGCCTACGCGGCACTGCGCGCCGGCGGCACCGCGCCGACGGTGCTCAACGCGGCCAACGAAATCGCCGTGGCCGCGTTCCTCGACGGGCAGTTGCCGTTCCTGGCGATTGCCGAAGTGATCGAGTCCTGCCTGGAAAAAATCCCGTCTGAACCCGTGGCCAACCTGGCTCAACTCATTCAGACGGACTTAACCGCCCGCGACACGGCGCAACGTATGATGCGCCGCCTGCACTGTTGAGCCCCGCATGAGCAATTTCTTCGGATCGATCTGGTGGTTGCTGGTCACCCTGGGCCTGCTCGTCACCTTCCACGAGTTCGGCCACTACTGGGTCGCGCGGCGTTTCGGCATCAAGGTGCTGCGCTTCTCAATCGGGTTCGGCAAGCCGCTGTGGAGCCGCTACGGCAAGGACGGTACCGAATACTGCATCGCCGCGATCCCGCTCGGCGGCTATGTCAAATTCCTCGATTCGCGCGAAGTCGACGTCACGCCTGAAGAGCGTGCCGGCGATTTCACCAGCAAGCCGATCTGGCAGCGCATGTGCGTCGTCGCCGCAGGACCGCTGTTCAACCTTGTCTTTACCCTGTTCGCGTTCTGGGCCATGTTCGTGATCGGCAAGCCCGACTACCAGCCCGTGATTGGCCGCGCCGAAGGCATTTCCGCCAGCGCCGGCTTCCAGGCCGGCGACCGCATCGACGCCGTCGGCAGCGAAAAGACCGAAAACTGGACCTCGGCCATGATGGCCCTGCTCGAACACGTGATGGACCGCAGTGCGGTCGACGTCAGCGTGACCACGGCAGCCGGCAGCAGCATCGTGCGCCGCCTCGACCTGAGCACGATTGCCGCCGGCAAGGAAGAACGCGCCGCGCTGTCCGAGGTGGGCCTGACGCCGAAGCAGTTCCTGCTCGGCCCGCCCATCGCCGGCGAAATCACCAAGGGCAGCGCGGCGGAAGCCGCCGGCGTCGCGGTGAACGACCGCTTGGTCAGCCTGGAAGGCAAGCCCATCGGCAAGTGGGACGATCTGGTCGCCGCCGTCCAGGGCAACGCGGCGGCCGGCAAGGCGCTGGCGCTGGTCGTGGAGCGCGCGGGCAAACCGCTGACGCTGAGCGTGACGCCGCGCTACGAGAAGACCGAAGACGGCAAGATGGCCTGGCTCATGGGCATACGCCACAAATACGAGCAGCCGCCCTACGACGCCCTGCTGCGCTACGGCCCGCTGGCAGCCATTCCGGCCGCCATCGATGAGACCGCCAGCTTCACTGCCAAGACCTTCGGCCTGATCAAGCGCATGGTCACCGGCGCGGCCTCGCTGCAGAACCTGTCCGGCCCGGTCACCATCGCCACGGTGGCCAATGCGACCGCCAACGAAGGCCCGGCCCACTTCCTCAATTTCCTTGCCCTGATCTCACTGAGCCTGTGCATCATGAACCTGCTGCCCATCCCGATCTTGGACGGCGGTCACCTCGTGTATTACCTTATCGAGTCGATCAAGGGCAGCCCGGTCAGCGACAAGGTGCTGATCGCCGGCCAGTACGCTGGTCTGGTCATGCTGGCCGCCCTGATGGGGCTAGCGTTCTACAACGACATCGTGCACCGGATACTGTCCTGACCGACACTCCGGCGCATCCATACAAACCGCGGCAAGCGCCCGCCGCCAATAAGAAAACCCTGACGGATTGACGATGAAGCGTATCGCCGCCCTGCTCCTGCTTGCCTGCCTCGCCGCCGAGGCCCACGCGTTCGAGTCCTTCGTCGTCTCGGAAATCCGTATCGATGGCCTGCAGCGCATCGCTCCCGGCACGGTATTCACCTACCTGCCGGTGGAAAAAGGCGACCGCATGACCTCCGACGCGGCGGAGAAAGCGATCCGCGCGCTGTTCAAGACCGGCTTCTTCAACGACGTGCAGCTCACGCGCCAGGGCGAGATTCTCGTCGTCACGGTGCAGGAGCGTCCGGCCATCTCCAAGATCACCCTCAAGGGCAACAAGGAGCTGAAGGAAGAAGAGCTGCGCAAGGGCCTCAAGGGCATCGGCCTGGAAGAAGGCGAAACCTTCGACCGCCTGCAGCTGGACCGCGTACAGCAGGAACTGACCCGCCAGTACCACAACCGCGGCAAGTACAACGTCACGATCACGCCCAAGGTCACCCCGCTGGACCGCAACCGCGTCGACATCAATATTGTCATCGCGGAAGGCAAGGCGTCCAAGATCAAGCACATCAACGTGGTCGGCAACGCGGTGTTCACCGACAAGGAAATCCGCGACGAATTCGAGTCCGGCACCACCAACTGGACCTCGTGGTATTCCAAGAACGATCAGTATTCGCGCGAGAAGCTCTCGGGCGACCTGGAAAAGCTTGCCTCGTACTATCTCGACCGCGGCTACGCCGACTTCAACGTCGAATCGACCGAGGTGTCGATCAGCCCGGACAAGCGCAATATCTACGTCAGCGCCAATGTGCACGAAGGTGAGTTGTATACGATCAGCGACATCAAGCTGCTGGGTGACCTGGTACTGCCCGAGGAAAGCCTGCGTGCCCTGCTCAAGACCAAGGCCGGCGAGCAGTTCTCCCGGCGCAAGCTGGAGCAGAGCGCCAAGGCGATGAGCGCAGTGCTGTCCAACATCGGCTATGCCTTCGCCGAAGTGACGCCAGTACCCAAGACCGACAAGGAAGGCCGCACCGTCGAAGTGACCTTCTTCGTCGAGCCGGGCAAGCGCGTCTACGTCAACCAGGTCAGCTTCAAGGGCAATGTGCGTACCGAAGACGAAGTGCTGCGCCGCGAAATGCGCCAGCTCGAAGGCTCCTGGTACTCGCAGGCCGCGATCGACCGCTCCAAGGTGCGCCTGCAGCGCCTGGGCTATTTCAAGAACGTCGAAATCGAAACGCCGAAGGTTCCGGGCACCGAAGACCAGGTCAACATGGTGGTTACGGTGGAAGAACAGCCCTCCGGCAGCCTGCTGTTCGGCCTGGGCTATTCCCAGGTGCAGAAGCTGATCGCCTCGGTGTCGGTGTCGCAGAACAACTTCCTCGGCACCGGCGACCGTGTCGCCATGACGGTACAGCGCAGCTCCTATCTCAAGCGCTATGACGTCAGCTACGCGCAGCCATACCTGAACGACTCGGGCATCAGCCTCGGCTACAACGCCAGCGTGCGCAACCTGGACCAGAGCCAGGCCAACATCGCCAACTACTCCACCGATACGGCAGCCTTCTCGACCTTCGTCGGCATACCCGTCGGCGAGACCGACGGCGTGCAGCTGCAGCTGGGCCTGAACAAGACCGAGATCAACGTGTTCGAGGGCTATACCCCGCCGAACATCATCCGCTACATCACCGATCTCGACCGCCGCACCATCCATACCTGGAACCTGACCGCGTCCTGGGCCCACGACACGCGCAACAAGTACTTCACCCCGACGCGCGGCGGCCTGCAGTCGATCTCGGCGGAAATCGCCCTGCCGGGTTCCACCCTGGAATACTTCAAGCTGTACTACCAGGGCGCGCATTACTTCCCGCTCAGCGACAAGTTCACCTTCCTGGTCTCGGGCAACCTGGGCTATGGCGACAGCTATCGCGATGCGACCGGCCGCTACGATCCCAACTCCGACGTCAAGATCCCGCTGAAGATCGGCGGCCTGCCCTTCTTCGAGAACTTCTACGCCGGCGGCGTGCGCGACGTGCGCGGCTTCGAGGACAACACGCTGGGCCCGTGCGAACGCCTCACTCCGCTCAGCGACTACTGCCAGCCGCTGGGCGGCGCCTTCAAGGTGCTGGGTTCGGCCGAGCTGATCCTGCCGACGCCGTTCGCCAAGGAAAGCGATTCGGTGCGCATCTCCGCCTTCGTCGACGTGGGCAACGTGTACAAGACCTTCGGCGACTTCAAGAGCGACGAACTGCGTGCCTCCGCCGGCCTTGCCCTGCAATGGCAGGCGCCGGTCGGTCCGATCACCATCAACCTTGCCCGTCCGCTGCGCAAGAAGGACGGCGACAAGACCGAGACGATCCAGTTCTCCTTCGGCACTCAGTTCTGATCGAAACTGGCATCATCACGCCTGCCACCCCGGACGCTGCAGCGGCGTCCGCCGTGGCGACTTGACGACGGAGATACGCGTGGGCCAGCACGCCAGGTCAGCATGGAGGTTTGCGGCAGCGCTGGCGCTGTTGCCGCTCGCGGTACTGGCCCAGGCCAAGCTCGGCTATGTCGACATGAAGCGCCTGCTGGACAACGCGCCGCAGGTGCAGGCTGGCCGGGACAAGCTGCAGCGCGAGTTCGCCGGCCGCGACACCAGCCTCAAGCAGGACGAAACGCGCCTGGCCGAGCTGAAGCGTGTCTTCGAACGCGATGGCGCGCTGCTCGAGAAGACCGAATCCGACAGCAAGAAACGCGAAATCGACGCGCTGGAGCGCAACCTCAAGCGCACGCGCGATGAACTGCGGACCGAACTGAAGAGCCGCAGCGACCAGGAACTGGACAAAAGCTGGCAGGAGATCAACAACACCGTGGTCGAGTACGCGCGCGAACAGGGTCTGGATCTGGTCGTCCCCAGTCCGGTGGTCTATGCCGATCCCCGCATCGACATCACCGACCGCGTACTGGAACGCCTGCGGCGCGATTTCCAGAACCGCCAGGCCAAGCCATGACGGCGCCTGCGCCGGTCTGGCGGCTGGGCGAGCTGGCCGAACGTTTTGCCCTGGAACTGCGCGGCGATGCGCAACAGACCGTAGCCGGCGTAGCCACCCTGGCCCTGGCCGGGCCGCAGCAGCTGAGCTTTTTGTCCAATCCGCAATACCGCAGCCAGATGCAGGCCTCGCAGGCCGGCGTGGTGGTGCTGCGTGCCGACGATGCGTCCCTGCGCGACGGCGCCGCGCTGATCGCGCGCGATCCCTACGTCGCCTATGCGCGCATCGCCGCGCTGTTCGAACCCATCGCCGCGGCGACGCCCGGCATCCACCCCAGTGCCGTGGTCGATGCCAGTGCGCGCATCGATACCAGCGCCAGCATCGGCCCGCTCTGTGTCGTCGAAGCCGGCAGCGAGATTGGCGCCGGCGCGGTACTCGGGCCGGGCTGCTGCGTCGGACCCGACTGCAGCATCGGTGCACAGAGCCGCCTGGTCGCCCGCGTCACCCTGGTCACCCGCGTACGCCTGGGCGCGCGGGTACTGGTGCATCCGGGGGCGGTGATCGGCTCCGACGGCTTCGGCCTGGCCTTCGAACGCGACCACTGGATCAAGGTGCCGCAACTCGGCGGCGTGCGCATTGGCGACGACTGCGAGATCGGCGCCAACTGCACCATCGACCGCGGTGCGCTGGAAGATACGGTGCTGGAAGAAGACGTACGCCTGGACAACCAGATCCAGGTTGCCCACAACGTGGTGATCGGCGCGCATACCGCCATGGCCGGCTGTTCTGCCGTCGCCGGCAGCGCGCGTATCGGCCGCTACTGTCTGATTGGCGGCGGTGCCGGTATCCTAGGCCACTTGAACATCGCCGACCGGGTCACCGTAACGGCGATGAGCCTGGTCACCCATTCCATCCATGCCGCCGGCGAATACTCCTCGGGCACGCCCATCCAGGAGAACCGCCAGTGGCGCCGCAATGCCGCGCGATTCCGCCGACTGGACGAACTGGCGCGTCGCGTGAAAGCCCTAGAAAAGGATTGAGCTCCATGACGGATTCGAACGCCAGCACACAATTGCCGCTGGACGTCGGTCGCATCTTCGACCTGCTGCCTCATCGCTATCCCTTCCTGCTGGTCGACCGCGTCACCCAGTTCGAATCGGGCAAGCGCCTCACGGCACTGAAGAACGTCACCATCAACGAGCCGTTCTTCCAGGGCCATTTCCCCGGTCATCCGGTCATGCCAGGCGTACTCATCATCGAGGCGCTGGCGCAGGCCTCGGGGCTGCTGGTACAGCTGACCAATGCCGAATCGCCCAGCGCCAGCCCGCTGTTCTACCTGGTCAAGGTGGACAAGGCGCGCTTCTCCAGCATCGTCGGCCCGGGCGACCAGCTGGTACTGGAAGTCGAGCAGAAACGCATGATCCGGCGCATGGGCCAGTTCTGGTGCCAGGCCCTGGTCGCCGGCAAGGTCGTGGCGGAAGCCGAGCTGCTCTGCGCGGAGCGCAACGACTGATGATCCACCCCACCGCTGTAATCGATCCCGCTGCGCGGCTGGGACTCAACGTCAGCATCGGCCCGTATTCGGTGATCGGCGCCGACGTCGAGATCGGTGACGACACCTGGATAGGCCCGCACGTGGTCATCGAAGGGCCGACCAGGATCGGCCGCGACAACCGCATCTGGCAGTTCGCCTCCATCGGCGCCGCACCGCAGGACAAGAAATTCCACGGCGAGCGCTCGATGCTGGAAATCGGCGACCGCAACGTGATCCGCGAATTCGTCACCTTCAACCGCGGCACCGACGACGGCGGCGGCGTCACCCGCATCGGCAACGACAATTGGCTGATGGCCTACGTGCACCTCGCGCACGACTGCATCGTCGGCAACAACGTGATCTTCGCCAACGCCGCCTCGCTGGCCGGCCATGTCACGGTCGACGACTGGGTCATCCTCGGCGGCTTCACCCTGGTGCACCAGTTCTGCCAGGTCGGCGCACATGCCTTCACCTCGATGGGTTCGATCATCAACCGCGACGTGCCGCCCTATGTGACCGTAGCTGGCAGCTTTGCCGAACCCAAGGGCATCAACAGCGAAGGGCTGAAGCGCCGCGGCTTCGACAGCGAGCGCATTCTCTCCATCCGCCGCGCCTACAAGACATTGTATAAATCGGGACTGCCCCTGGCCGAGGCGCGCGAGGAACTCGCCCGCGCCTCCTCGGACGCCCCCGATGTCAAGCTGATGCTGGATTTCATCGATCGCAGCCAGCGTTCGCTGGTGCGCTAGTGGAACCCGCGCAGGAAGCCGGCGCCGCTTCCCCCGCGCCGCCGGCCGACACAGCGGCCGTGCTGTTCGCCCTGGTCGCGGGCGAAGCGTCCGGCGATCAGCTCGGCGCCGGCCTGATCGTGGCGCTGCGCGAACGCTTTCCTCAGGCGCGCTTCGTCGGCATCGGCGGCCCGCGCATGATCGAGGCCGGGCTGGAAGCCTGGTATCCGGCGGAAAAGCTCGCCGTGATGGGCCTGGTCGAAGTTCTGCGCCACCTGCCCGAGCTATTGCGCATCCGTGCCGACCTGCTGCGCCGCGTCGCCGCGCTCAGGCCGGCGGCATTCATCGGCATCGACGCACCGGATTTCAACCTCGCGCTGGAACGCAAACTCAAGCAGCGCGGCATCCGCACCGTGCACTACGTCAGTCCGTCGATCTGGGCCTGGCGCGAATCGCGCGCCGCGAAGATGGGCGCCAGCGCCGACCTGGTGCTGTGCCTGTTCCCGATGGAACCGCCGATCTACCAGCGCTACGGCGTTGCCGCGCGCTTCGTCGGCCATCCCATGGCCGATCGTTTTGCCCTGGTCAGCGAGCGCCTGCCCGCCCGCGCCGATCTCGGCCTGTCCGACCAGGCGCCGGTGCTGGCCCTGCTGCCGGGCAGCCGCCTCGGCGAAATCCGCCGTCTCGGTGCCGACTTTCTGCAGGCCGCACGCCGCTGCCAGCAGCAGATTCCGCAGCTGCAAGTCATCGCGCCGATGGCCAATCGCGCCTGCCGCGAGGCGTTCGAGCAGGTCGCCGACAGTGTCGGCATCGATCTGCGCAGCGACGATCCGGAATCCCGCGGCAGCATCGAACTGGTCGACGGCAAGGCCCAGCAGGCGCTGCTCGCCGCCGACATCGTGCTGGTCGCCTCGGGCACGGCCGCGCTGGAAGCGATGCTGGCCAAGCGGCCCATGGTCGTCGCCTACAAAGTTGCGCCCTGGACCTACCGCCTCGTCACCTGGTTCAAGCTGCTGCGCACGACCCGCTTTTCCCTGCCCAACGTGCTGGCCGAACGCGAGCTGGTGCCGGAAATCCTGCAGCAGGCCTGCACGCCGCAGGCCCTGGCCGACGCCGTCCTCGCGCTGTACGCCGACAGCAACGGCCGTGTCGCCCTGGTGGCCGAGTTTGAACGCCTGCACCGGCTGCTGATCGGCGATGCCGACCGCGGCGCCGCCGCTGCCGTGGCGGAGCTGGTACACAACGCCGGCTGACAACACCAGCCCGCCGCGCCCATTGACCTGTCTGCCGCCCCACCGCACCATGCGCGCCACTTCCGTCAGCACATGCCGGTGATGCGACTTCTCCCTCCGCTCGATCGCCGCGCCCTGCTGCTGCACCTGCTGGCCGTGCTGGCCTACGTGGCCATGCTGATCTACGGACCGCTGAACGAAGGCACCGTCGACGAGCGAATTTACACTTGTGTACTCAGCGGCAGCCTGTGCCTGCTGCTGGTTTGCCTGACCCGCCGCGTCGCCTTCAGCCTGATCGCCACGGCCGGACTGTTTTCCGTACTGCTGGCCAGCAGCGTGCTCAAGGTCACCTACCTGACCACGCCGCTGCTGGCGCCGGACCTGTTCTATTTCGTCAACGCCGACACGCTGGAAGTGGTGCTGCGCTATCCGCTGCTGCTGATCGCGAGCTTTATCGGCCTGGTCCTGCTGCCGCTGGCGCTGATCGGCATCTGGCGCATCGACCGGCCGCAGCTGCTGCCGGCCTGGCGCCCGCTCTGGCGCCACAGCGTGCTCGGCGCCGCGGCCCTGGCCAGTCTGTATGCCCTGGTGCAGGCCTTGTCGGTACAGGGGCCGTTCGCCCCGGTCTACGGCAAGGGCATGTGGGCGGCGATGAACGACAAGAGCTATCTCACCGACTTCTTCATCTCGTTCTATTCCACCCAGATCCAGCCGCCGGCACTGGTACAAGGCGCCAGGACGCGGCAGGTCTGGAACGAACAGGTCGCCAATGTCGGCGACCCGCGCCAGCGTCCGGACATCGTCGTCGTGCTGGAGGAAAGCACCTTCGATCCGACCATGCTCAGCGTATGCAAACTGCCGCTGTGCAAGCGCAAGCTGTTCCAGGACGACAAACGCACGCGTGCGCACGGCTACCTGCAGGTGCATACCTGGGGCGGCGGCACCTGGACCAGCGAATTCGCCTTCCTCACCAGCATGGCGCATGTGCTGTTCGGCAACGCCGGCCTGTATGCACCGTTCAACCTGGCGCCGCGCGTAGCCTACAGCCTGCCCAAGGTGCTGAAGGAAAACGGCTACCGCACCGTGGTGATCTACCCCATGTCGGGTAGCTTCATCAACGCGCGCAATGCCTACAATTTCTACGGTTTCGACGAGTTCTACGACGGCACCGAAAACGGCCTGGGCTGGGAATCGACCGACTTCGACCTGCTCAAGGTGTTCGACCGCATCCTGGCGCAGGAACGCAAGGACCACCCCGGCACGCCGCTGTTCGTCTTCATGCTGACCCTGCACCAGCACGGTCCGCACATGACGCCGCTGGGCCAGTTGCCCTCGCCCTACAACAAGCCGCTGTTCCCCAAGCAGCTCGATCCCTGGCTCAACCTCAACCTGGGCAACTACCTGTCGCGCCTGGAACAGTCCGAGCAGGCCATGGCGGAACTCGAACAGAAACTGTTTGCCAGCGACCGCCGCACCGTGCTGATGCACTTCGGCGACCACCAACCGTCCTTCGACGGCGCCATCAACGCGCTGCAGAAACGCATCCCAAAGGGCGTGACCGATCCTACCAAGGTCACCTATTACATGCTCAAGTCAAATTTTCCACTGAGAAAAAAAGTGGATTTTGACGTACTGGACATCATCTACCTCGGTTCGCTGCTGCTGGACGTGGCTGACCTGCGCAAGGACGACTTCTACGAAGCCAACACCTTGCTGCGCGACCGCTGCCAGGGCCGCTATTTCGACTGTGCCGACCCGGCCATGCTGGAGTCGTACCACGACTACGTCTACGGCAAGCTCGGCGCGCTGAAAGACTGATGGCACGCAAACGCTTCGATACCGGCCTGCCCGCCGACGCTTTTATCGCCGGCGTCGACGAAGCCGGCCGCGGCCCGCTGGCCGGCCCGGTCGTGGTGGCCGCGGTGATACTCGATCCGGCCCGGCACATCCGCGGCCTCAACGACTCCAAGCAGCTGAGCGAAGCGCAGCGCGAGCTGCTGGAACCACGCATCCGCGAGCACGCCCTGGCCTTCAGCGTGATCGAAGTCGGCGTGAACGACATCGACCGGCTGAACATCTTCCAGGCCACCATGTACGGCATGGCCGCCGCGCTGGCCGCGCTGCCGTTGCAGCCCCATCTGGCACTGATCGACGGCAACCGCCTGCCGAAACAGGCGCTGCGCTGCCCGGCCCATGCCATTGTCGGCGGCGACGCGAGCGAACCGGCGATCAGCGCCGCTTCCATCCTGGCCAAGGTTGCCCGCGACCGCCTGATGGTGGCGCTGGACGCGCTGCATCCAGGCTACGGCTTCGCCAGGCACAAAGGCTATCCCACACCGGAACACCTGGAATCGCTGGCCCGCATCGGCCCTTGCGCGCATCACCGGCGCAGTTTTGCACCCGTGCGTGCGCTGCTGGAACCGGGCCTGTTCTGATTCCGGACGGCCGCGCCGCGCGGCCCGATTCGTCTTGAGCCCGATGGATTTCGACGCAGCCCGCATCCAACGGCAATGTCGGTCCGTATCGCCCGCATCCCGCCACGCCAGGATCGTCCTGCCTGGCATCGCGCTACGCGTCACCGCGGCGGAGCGTCTGCCTGCATAGCCAGCGGCAACCGCACCTGCGTCACGCCGCCGGTAATCGTCCCTGTCGCCGCAGCGCTCGATGCCGCGCCACCGCAGTCCCAGCGGCCGGCAGGGCGCTGCGCGAAGCCGCCTGAGTCAAATCCCTTTTTCGCGTGATTTACATGTGAAAAAAATAGTTTCAACGGCGACTGCATCCGCTTCCGCTCGTGGCGCGTACTTCTCTGGTGCCGCCGTTGCGGCCCTGCCGGCGAGGACCGGCAGCGGCATTCCCGCCAAATTCCAGGCACTACAGATTCACCAGGAGTCTGACATGAAGCAGCATCCCGCCCTACGCTCCACCACTCTCGCGCTCGCCATCGCGGCGACCGCCGGTCTTGGCGCCGTCACGCCGATGGCGCACGCATCGAGCCATCGCGAAGCGCCCACCATCACGCAATATCCAAAAATGGACGGCACCGACCTCTATGTGTTCCGCAGCTACGAGCCAGGCCGCAGCGACTTCGTCACCATCATCGCGAACTATGTGCCGCTGCAGGACGCCTACGGCGGACCGAACTATTTCACGATGGATCCGGATGGCATCTACGAGATCCACATCGACAACAACGGCGACGCGCGCGAAGACCTGACCTATCGCTTCAAATTCCGCTACGAACAGAAAAACATCGCCTTGCAGATCGGCGACAAGGCCGTCGCGATTCCGCTGCGCAACGCTGGCCAGATCAACGCGATGGATTCCTCGGCACGCAACGACGCCGAGCTGTTCACGGTCAGCCAGATCAGCGGCCCGCGCACGCCGACAGCCGTCGGTTCGCTGCTGCGCAACGCCGCCGACAACGCCACCGAATTCGCCAAGCCCGTCGACAACATCGGCAACAAGTCGATACCGGACTACGCCGCCTACGCGGCCAGCCACAAGTACGCGATCACTATTCCCAACTGCGCGATCCCGGGCCGCCTGTTCGTCGGCCAGCGCCGCGAAGGTTTCGGCGTCAACCTCGGCGAGATCTTCGACCTGGTCAATATTCCCGTCGGCCGCGTGATCGGCAGCCGCTCCGGCGGCACCAACGCCACGGCCGGCAAGAACGTCACTTCGCTCGCGCTGGAGCTGCCGATTGCCTGCGTCACCAATGGCGATCCGGTCATCGGCGCCTGGACCTCGGCCAGCCTGCCGCGCTCGCGCCTGGTCAGCAGCGATCCGCTCGCCCAGGCCATCGTCAACAGCAACATGGTGCAGGTGTCGCGCCTGGGCATGCCGCTGGTCAACGAAATCGTGATCGGGCTGAAGGACAAGGACACGTTCAATGCCAGCTCGCCCAAGGACGACGCTCAGTTCGCCACCTACGTCACCAACCCGACCCTGCCGGCCCTGCTGGAAATCCTGTTCGGCGCCGCCGGCGTGCAGGCGCCGCCGGTATTCCCCCGCGGCGATCTGGTCGCCGCCTTCCTGACCGGCGTCACCGGCGTGAACCGGCAGCTCAACGGTGTGCCCGCCGAAATGATCCGGCTCAATACCGCCCTGCCGGCAACGGCCAAGGGCCAGCAGAACAGCCTGGGTGCGGCGGCCTGCTTTGTCGACGGTGCGCTGACGCTGTCCAATCCGGGCTGCGATCCGGCCGGCTTCCCCAACGGCCGCCGCCCCGGCGACGATGTCGTCGACATCGAGCTGCGCGTCGCCATGGGTGTGCTGCTGCCGCCGGGACCGGGCAAGCCGGCCAGCGCCGCACTGCCGTATACCGATGGCGTGCTGGTCGAAGACAGTCTGTTCGACAACGCCTTCCCCTACCTGACCACGCCCCTGGCCGGATCGCCGAACGGCGGCAACGGCCTGCCCGCCAATCCTGCCACGCCGTAAGCAGACAGGGCCGCCGCGCAGACGGCGGCCCGTCCCGGGAAACCTGATCATGCCGCCATCTTTCCTCATCGCCGTCGCGATCCTGCTGTGCAGCCTTGCCGTCGGCAGCGCCGCCGCGCCGTACCGGCCGCGCAGCGACAGCGAAGTACTGGAAACCCTGCCGCGCAGTGCGCAGCGCGGCGACAGCTCGGCCGTGCGCGCGCTGCGTCTGCTGCATGCGCGCGATCCGGCCAATCTCGATATCGCCGTGCGCCTGGCCCAGGCGCAGATCGCCGCGGCGCGCGCCGCTTCCGATCCACGGCTCTGGGGTCAGGCGCAGGCCACGCTCGCTGCCTGGTGGGAACAGGCAGCCGCGCCGGTTCCCGTGCTGCTGCTGCGCGCGGCAATCCGGCAGAACCGCCACGAATTCGCTGCGGCGCAGGCCGACCTGCGCCGCGCGATCGCCGAACAGCCCGCGCACGCACAGGCCTGGCTAGACCTCGCCAGCCTGCAGCAGGCAACCGGCGACCTGGCCGGCGCCGCGAATAGTTGCGAACACGTCATCGGTGCGGGTGCCACGGCCATCGGCACGGTCTGTCGCGCCGGCGTCGACGCACTGACCGGCGCCGGCGCGAAAGCCTATCGCGTGCTGGAAGACACCATCGCGCAAGAGGGTCTGGCTGCACAGCCTGCAGCGGTGCGGACCTGGGCGCTGACCCTGCTGGCCGAGCTGGCGGAGCGTCTCGGACGCAACGGCGAAGCCGATCGCTGGTACCGGCAAAGCCTGGCCGTCGACCCGGCCGACAGCTATACGCTGGCCGCCTACGCCGACTTCCTGCTGGACCGTCGGCGCGCGGTCGAGGTCACCGTGCTGATCGCTGCCGATACGCCGATCGACAGCCTGCTGCTGCGCCGCGCCCAGGCCGACCGGCTGCTCGGAGCGGACACCGCGCAAACCGGCAGCGATGCACTGGCCGCACGCTTCGACGCACTGCGCCAGCGCGGCGACAACGTACACCGGCGCGAAGAGTCTCGCTTCCGGCTCGCCCTGGCGCAAGACCCGGCGGCGGCACTCGAACTCGCGCTGCAGAACTGGGCCGTGCAGAAGGAACCGCTGGACGCGCGCATCGCACTCGAAGCCGCACTCGCCGCGGGCCGGCCCGAAGCCGCCACCGAGGTCGTGCGCTGGGTCGCCGAGTCGGGCCTGCAGGACGTCCGCCTCGATGCGCTGCTGCACCCGGTGCCTGCGCGATGAACGCCGTGCTGAAAGGCATTGCCAGCCTGATGCTGCTGCTCGGCCTGTGCGCGCCAGCTGCTGCGCACAAACCCAGCGACAGCTACCTCAGCCTGCGCCGGGAAGCGGGCCAGCTCAGCGGCCGCTGGGATATCGCCCTGCGCGATCTGGACAGCGTATTCGAGCTGGACCGCAATCACGACGACCGTATCGACTGGGGCGAGGTACGCACGCGCCGCGACGAGATCGACCGCTATGCAAAGTCGCGGCTGTCGCTATCGGCCGGCGCCGCCTGTCCGCTGCAGATCGCCGATCACCTGATCGAGCAGCACAGCGACGGCCGCTATCTCGTGCTTTTGCTGCAGGCGCCCTGTGCCGGCGACGGTGCACTGAGCGTCGACTATGCCGCGCTGTTCGATGTCGACGCGCAGCACCGCGGCCTGCTCAAGCTCGAACTGGGCGACGCCACGGTGCTCAGCGCCGTGCTGTCGCGGGAGCAGCCACGCCAGACCTTCCAAGCCGGCGGCGCTTCGCACTGGCAGGCTTTCGCCGGCTACGTGCGCGACGGCATTTTCCACATTGCCATCGGCTACGACCATCTGCTGTTCCTGGTCGCCCTGCTGCTGCCGGCCGTGCTCGGCCGCGCAGGGCGCGCCTGGCAGCCGGTGCCGAGCCTGTCGGTCGCCGCCGTGTCCGTGCTCAAGATCGTCACGGCATTCACGCTGGCGCATTCGGTCACGCTGAGCCTGGCCACGCTGGGCATCGTGCAGATACCGGCACGCCTGACCGAATCGATCATCGCATTGTCGGTACTGCTGACAGCCGTCGACAACCTTGTGCCGTTCCTGCCGGCACGGCGCTGGACCGTCGCCTTCGCGTTCGGCCTGATCCACGGCTTCGGCTTCGCCAGCGTGCTGGCCGACCTGGAGTTGCCGCGCAGCGCACTGGCGTTGTCGCTGGTCGGCTTCAACGTCGGCGTGGAACTCGGCCAGCTCGCCGTCGTCGCCGTGCTGATTCCGCTGGCCTACCTGCTGCGCCGCAGCCTGCTCTACCAGCCCGTCGTGCTGCGCGGCGGCTCGGTCGCCATCGGCCTGCTCGCCGCAGGCTGGCTGGCCGAACGCAGCCTCGATCTGAAGCTGATGCCGTTCTGACCGCGCCGGCACACCGAACCGCCGCAATCCACGTAGGACGCGATGAGCGCAGCGAATCGCGCCGCAAAAGCCGGGTTTGGCCGCAGGCATGCACAGGACGACGCTGCCATTCGCTGCGCTCATCGCACCCTGCCGATGCACGGGTGCCTAAGGATTCCTCCAGCAAGCGGCGAGATTCGTCCGGCGCGGGCTTTTGGCAACCGATGCGGCGCGATGCAGGGTGAGCCTGCGGCTCACCCCTGCCCATTGCGCCACGGCCTTTTGTCACATATCAATTTTGCAACATTGCCGCCTTGATCGCTGCTTCGGCATTGACACAGCCGTGGCCGTAAAGCCGGGAATGGCCGTTGCTGTAGTCGGCCGGCTTGCCGATCTTGCGCGCCGTCTTGCCCAGCAAGGTCTTCACCTCGGCAGCCTTCATCGTCGGCGCCACGGAAAGCACCAGGGCGCAGATGCCTGCTACCAGCGGACAGGCGCTGGAGGTTCCGCCGAAGTCGTAGGTGTAGTCACCGGCGGCATAGCCCTGCGGGGTGGTCTGACCACTGAGCTGGAAGGTGCCGGTGACATCGGTCGTCAAAATGCCCCAGCCGCCGGCACCGCTGGACGGCGCACAGAGCCAGATTTCCTTGCCGAAGTTGGAATAGTTCGAGCGCGTGTCCTTGCTGGTGCAGGCGGCGACGGCGATCACGTCAGGATGCACGGCAAATCCGTCCAGGGTGTTCTTGCCAGGGTCGTTGACGTCGTGGTTGTCATTGCCGGAGGCGAACACGATCACGCAGCCCAGGCCGTTGCGGCCATTCCGGGCGCACCTGGCAATGGCTTCCGATGCCAATGTGGACAAGGGGAAATAGTTGGCCGCAGCGCCCCAGCTGCAGCTGACCACGGATGCGCCTTTGCTGGTCACATAGCCGAACCACTTCTCGATCTGGCTGTCGGCCAGATCGACGCCCCAGCGCACCGGCATCAGGCTGGCGCCAGGCGCGGCGCCCAGAATGCTGCCGCCCTTGGCCGAGCCCGTCGCTACGCCGGCACAGGCTGTGCCATGCCAGTCCTGCGTCTCGGGATCGGGCGCAGTGACCTTGGAATTACGCGTGAAATCCCAGGGATCGCGCACTTTATCGACGGTGGACAGATCCGGGTGGGTCAGGTCGAAGCCATCGTCGATGATCGCAACCACGACGTCCGGCGAACCGAGCGACCCGCAGGCTTGCCAGGCGCCAACCACCCGCGCATCTGCGCCGGCCAGAAATCCGGTCTTGGTGCCGCGGTGCTTGCCGATGTTGCGCAGATGCCATTGTTCGTTGAGCAGGGGATCGCTGGGGATCAGCACGTGCTTGAGCTGCCCGGGTGACGACAGTTCCGGTTCCGCCACGGCGACGAGAGCCGACTGCTGCAGCCTTGCGGCCACTTTCACCGGGTTTTCCGACAGTGCGGTGACTTTGGCGATCAGGTCGTCGTCTCCGCGGGCCTCGACCAGGGCAAGGCCGTTGCTCTCGATGAGCTGGTCGCGCTCCTCGACACTGGCTGCAGGTTTGAAGCGGATGAACAGTTGGCCGGTGGGGACGAACGGCACACCGTCGCCCGACGTGTGGAAGACGTGTGAGCCCACGTCGACCGCGGCGGCGGAACGCAAATGGTCGAGTGTCGCGTTGGTCGCTTCCAGCGGCGTGTCGGTGCTGAGTAGGCGGAACCCGCCGAGTCGCGCCTGCGGGCTGGCGGAAACAGCGGCGCTGGCGCGGATCAGCGTATCGAGTTCCTTGTCCTTGCCGGGACGCGCACGCAGCGCCAACAGTGTGTCGCTCTTGGTCAGCGTGAGCTCGCGCCCACCGTAGTTCAGCTGGGTCATTTCATTGGCCATTGCGGCTCTCCGTCGGGATAGTTCGGGAATGGGAGCGACCGGCATGGCCAGGCCCTGGCCTGTTCTCCGCAAAGATCAGGCGTTCCGGATGCCGGACACATACCCATCGCAGGCAAAGCAGCTCAGTCGATACGCAGCCGTTCAGTGCAGATCACTTCTGGGCCGGTAACCCAACAAGTGGCAGTGCGCCGGCAAATCTCCCGGCCGCGGCCTTGGCTTGCGCGTAGCGATGGCCCGTCCCCCGCTCCCGGCCGCGAGTCGCGCCATGGCGTGCGGTGTCTGGCCCGGGCGCCGCATTGCCCGACATTGCGACCAATTGTTACGAAAGGCACGCCCCTTGCTTGCCCCGCGGACGACTACAATGTGCGGTCGTAACCCCTCCCCAGCCGGTGTCGTACCCATGCTGTATCACCTGCACGAACTGCAACGCTCGTTCATGAGCCCCCTGGTCCATTTCGCCGAGGCCGGCGCCAAAACCTGGAGCGACAAGAGCACCCTGCTGTCGCAAGTGCCCGGCGCACCGCGCATCGCCGCCGGTTTCGAACTGCTGTACCGGCTGGGCAAGGACTACGAAAAGCCGCCGTTCGATATCCGCAGCGTCACCGCGCACGGCCATGAAGTACCCATCGTCGAATACCGCGCGCTGCAGAAGCCCTTCTGCAACCTGATCCGCTTCAAGCGCTTCACCGACGACGCGGCTACTGTCGACGACCTCAAGGACGATCCGGTCGTGCTGGTCGTGGCGCCGCTGTCCGGCCATCACGCCACCTTGCTGCGCGATACCGTGCGCACCCTGCTGCAGGACCACAAGGTATACATTACCGACTGGATCGACGCGCGCATGGTGCCCAAGGAAGCCGGCCCGTTCCATCTGCACGACTACGTCACCTATATCCAGGAGTTCATCCGCCATATCGGCGCGAAGAACCTGCACGTGATCTCGGTCTGCCAGCCGACCGTACCGGTGCTCGCCGCCATCTCGCTGATGGCCAGCAACGGCGAGACCACGCCGCGCAGCATGACCATGATGGGCGGTCCCATCGATACCCGGCGCAGTCCGACCCAGGTCAACGACCTGGCCACGACCAAGCCGCTGTCATGGTTCCAGAACACCGTGATCCACGACGTGCCAGCCAACTATCCCGGCCACGGCCGCCGCGTCTATCCGGGCTTCCTGCAGCACACCGGCTTCATCGCCATGAACCCGGGCCGGCATCTGAGTTCACATTGGGATTTCTACGAAGACCTGCTCAAGGGCGATCTCGAAGACGCCCAGTCGCACCGCAAGTTCTACGACGAGTACAACGCCGTGCTGGACATGCCGGCAGAGTATTACCTCGACACCATCACCACCGTATTCCAGCAGCACCTGCTGCCGCGCGGCGTCTGGGATGTGAACGGCGAAAGGGTCAAGCCCGGCGACATTCGCCACACCGCGCTGTTCACCATCGAGGGCGAACTGGACGATATCTCCGGCCTGGGCCAGACCGAGGCGGCGCACACGCTGTGCAGCGGCATTGCCGCGGAGCGCAAGCGCCATCTCACGGTGAAGGGCGCCGGTCACTACGGCATCTTCAGCGGCCGCCGCTGGCGTGACGTGGTCTATCCCGACGTACGCGAGTTCATCCGCCAGCACGACGCCAAGCCCGCCTGAAACCCTGCTGCCGGCGGCCGCTGCCGCCGGCAGCAGGCTCCGCCCCCTGCCTGCGGTGCCGCGGCACCGCCAGTGGCCTGCAACCGACAAATCGATAGCCGCTCACGCGTCCTGACCGCGCAGGACTTGCTGCCCCACCCGGCCGATAGCTTCGGCTATTGGCCTCGCTCCGCAGCGGCGACCTGCACGCCCCGTCCTTCCTTAGCGACCCCACTACCGATTTGTCCGCTGCAGGCCACGGGTGCGGGAAACCCGCCGCCAGCCTGGCGCGAAGCCGTCCGCAGCATCTTCGCCGCCGCGCAAAGCTGTGCAATAGTGACGGGACCGATCCGTCCCCACCCTGTCGCATGCTCCCGTCCCGCTGCCGCCCGCGATTCGCCCGCCCGCCTGCCGGAGCCGGCCAACGCCCAACCGTGAAAAATTTCCGTTTGTGGCCTGGGCCGCGCTGTGTGCAAAATTGCCTTGTCCCATCTGCCGCCGGCCAGCCATGACACTCGCCCCGCCTCCGCCGCCCAAGGCTTGCCGGTGTTAAGCGCCATCTGCAGCGCGCTGCTGGAATTGACGCTGGCCGCTGCGCCACCGCCGCAGCCGCTGCGGCCACTGATGCTGGACGCGCCCGCGCAAGCGCTGGAACGCGGCCAGGCACTGCTGTCCCGGCCCGGCCTGGGCATCGCCGAGCGCGAAAGCCTGCTGCGCGACATGGCCACTGCGGCGCTGCTGCTGAACGGCGAACAGGCCAGCCGCATCGCCGCGCAACTGGAGTCGCTGGGGCGCGACCAGCACAGCGCTACTGCAATGGCCCTGGCCGACGTGGTGCGCGCCCATGTGCGCATGGAGGGCGACGACATCGAGTCCGGGCTTGCCCTGGCCAACGCCGCCACCCTGGCCCTGCGCCGGCTGGAGCATCCGTACTGGAGCGCCGTCGCCGAACTGGAAACCTGCGACGTACTGCTGACCGCCGCCCGCGCCGGCCCGGCCCGGCCGTATTGCGAACGCGCGCATACCGCCTGGCAGCAGCTCGACGACCGCTACGCCCTGGCGCGCAGCGAAAACCTGCTGCAATGGGCGCTGGGAGCCACCGGCGAGACCGCCGCAGCGCTGGCGCTGGCGCTGTCTGCGCGCAAGCACTACGAAGCGCTGGGCAGCAAAGGCGGCGTCGCCATGATGGACGACAACGCCGGCGCGCTGTATCTCGCCCTGGGCCAGCCACAGACCGCGCTGGCGGCGTCGCGCCGCGCCCTGGCCTACGAACTGGCCAACGGCAAGGCCGCCCACGCGATTTCCTCGCGCCGCAATATCGCCAAGGCGCTGGCCGCCCTGGGCCAGCACGCGGAAGCCCTGCGCGAACTGGCCGCGGCCCTGGCCGAGGCACGCCGGCTGGAGCTGGGCCGCATCAGCGCGCAGTTGCTCGCCACCCAGGCCGAAGTGGCCGAAGCTGCCGGCCAGCTGCCGCTGGCGCTGTATGCCACGCGCGAGCTGATCCAGCTCAACGCGCGCCTGTCCAGCCGCGAAGTGGAACGCGCCGTGGCCGAGCTCGATGCACGCTACGGCGCACAGACGCGCGAAGCCGAGATCCGCGGTCTGCGCCAGGCCGGCGAGCTGCAGAGCGCCCACCTGCGCGCCGCCGAAGCCGACCGCAGCAGCGAACAGGCGCGGGCGCGCTTCTATTCGCTGGCATTGATCGCCGCACTCAGCGTCGGCCTGCTGCTGGCCGCGTTGATCACCTTGCGCCTGCGCTGGCTCAAGCAGCTCAATACGGCGCTCAACCAGGTCAATCGCACGCGTGCCGACATGCTGGCGATGGCGGCCCACGAAGTGCGCAACCCGATTGCAGCAATCAGCGGCCTGATCGACCTGTCGCTGCAGCGCGTACACGACAAGCGCGCACGCAACCTGCTGGAAACCGCGCGCGCCACCTCGGCCGGCCTGGTACGCACGGCCGAGGACTATCTCGACCATGCCCGCCTCGCCCTCGACCGGGTCGACCTGCGCGACGAGCCGTTCGATCTGCCGCCGCTGCTCAACCAGGTTGCCAGCCTGTACCGGCCAGAGCTGAGCGGGCGGCCGATACGGCTCAAGCTGGTCGCCAGCGAAAACCTGCCCCTGCGCGTCTGCGGCGACGCGGCGCGGCTGCAGCAAGTGCTGGTCAACCTGCTCGGCAACGCGGTCAAGTTCACCAGCGCCGGCGAAATCCGCCTGCATGCCGAAGCGCAGAGCGGCGGCCGGGTACGCTTCGCCATCGCCGATTCCGGCCCCGGCATCCTGGCGCAGGAGGTCGAACGCCTGCTGCAGCCGTTCGAACGCGGCGCCGGCCGCACCCGCCGCGGCGCCGGCCTGGGCCTGTCCATCGCCAACCAGCTGGTACAGATCATGGGCGGCGAGCTGGCCATCGAAAGCCAGCCCGGCGTCGGCAGCTGTTTTTCCTTCACCCTGCCGCTGCCGCCTGGGCCACCGGAATCCACGGTGGAGCTGCCGCCGCCGGTGCGCGGCCGGGTACTGCTGGTCGACGACGACAGCGCCATCCGCGAGCTGCTCAGTGCACAATTGGACATGTTGGGGATTGAACACCGCGTTGCCGCCGACATCGCCGCGGCGCTGTCCATCTGGCGCGAATTCGCACCGGAGACCTTGCTGGTCGACCTGCACCTCGACGGCGAAAACGGCATCGACCTGATCCGCCAGATCCGCATCGAATGCGGCAGCCGCCGGCCGCCGCGCTGCCTCATCCACAGCGCCTCGCCACCCGACGGCCCGCACGACCGGCCGCCGGTGGAGTGGAACATCGAATGGGTCAGGAAGCCGATGCCGCTGCGCGACCTCGGCCGCCTGCTGGGCGGTGAAGCAGCGGCGACGCCGACGGCGGTCGTCGCCTAGATCTGCAGCTCCGCTGGCGAGTGGCGCAGGAATACTGCGTATCGCCGGGCCGGCACCTTGCGGCGCAATTCGCTGCGCTCATCGCGCCCTACGGCGGCGCCTTGCGTCCGCGGCTGGCGGGAATCGCAGGGTGCGATGAGCAACGCGAATGGCACCATCGGGCGGCCCGTGCTGCGGCGGCGCCACAGCCCAGGCCTCAAGGCTTGGCGTCGGCCACGCGCACCGGCACAGGAACATTGCACAGTTCCACCTTGCCGGCCTGGTACAGATACCAGTCGTCGTGGCGGTTGCGGCGCGATTCCACCAGCGCGGTAAACGTCGGCGTGTCGGTACGCAGCAGTTCCAGCCTGCTGCGCTGCGCCTCGGGCACTTCGCTGCCCAGGCGCAGCGTCTTCAGCGCCACGCGCTGCTCGGGTTTCTCGTAGAAACCCAGTGCACCGCTGCCGCGCGGCAAGGCAGCCAGCAGTTCCATGCCCTGCACCACCCGCCCGACCAGGGTAACGTTGCGGTCCAGGTGCCGCGGCGAATGCCCCAGCACCACGTACAGCTCGGCGCCGTTGCCGCTGTCGGACGCGGTATCGCGGCCGACGCCGACCATGCCATAGCAATGCGCCATCCAGGTCTGCCCGGCCTTGGCATCGCGTGCAACCGGAAAACCGTTCGACCAGCCCACCTGCGGTGCGTATACATCGCCGTCGGGCAGCGGCGTAAATGCCTGCCTGGCAATGGCCTGGGAAAATTCGCCGGGCAGCGAGCGCTTCGCCTCGCCGAAGGGCCGGGCCTTTTCTTTCTCGCCCGAATCCGGATCGCCCCATTGCACGACGTAGTTGTCATGCACGCGCAGGATCGCCAGTCCGTCGAAATAATGCTGACGCAGCAGCGTCTTGATGTTCGCCACGTGCGCCGGCGCGTAGTCGGGGGCCAATTCGATCAGCACGCGGCCTGCGGCGAAATCGAGATAGACGGTGTTGTCCGGATCGAGCTTGCGCCAGTCCGCCGGTTTGCTTGCGGCCAGCACTTCGCTCATGGTTTTGGGCTTGGACTCCTTCTCTGCCGCGCCTACGTGCGGAGCGCAGAGGAACAGCAGGCTGGCCGCGGCAATGGTGCTGAACAGACGATGTGGCATCGATTCCTCCGCAAGTGGACAAGGCATTGCGACCAAGCGTAACGCATCGCGCAACGGCTGCTGCGCTTCCCGCCGCACCAACAAATGACGCCGCACCCTGTGAGCTGCCACCGCAGGCATTGGGTGTTTCGACAGTGGCGCGCGCCCTGAGATTGGGCGGCGCTATTGTCGTCTTCGCTCTGCCTCCCCGCGGAGCAAAGCGCGACCGCACCGGCGAGCGACGGATCGTTCGCCACCGCGCGTCGCGCCGCTGAGCGCCGCCGCCACGCCGCGACGGCACAGGTTCCATCATCCCCTGGAGTTACCCATGCAATCACTACGCAGTCCGTTCGCACGACTTGGCGTCGGCAGCCTGCTGGCCATGGCTGTCACCGCCGCGTTCGCACAGTCCAACAGTGGATTCGAAACACCCGTCCTCGCCAACGGCGTCTTCAACTACACGCCATCGGGCGCCAGCTGGACCTTCACCGGTTCGGCCGGCCTGGCCGCACCGAACAGCGGCTTCACCACAGGCGCACCGGAAGTACCGGAGCTGCGCCAGGTCGGCTTCATCCAGAATACCGGCAGCCTGCAGCAGACCGTATCCCTGAGCCCCGGCGCCGTGCTGTCGTTCATGGCAACCCAGCGCAACGGCTATCCCGACAACCAGGAACTGCAGGTTCTGGTCAATGGCGTCGTGCAGAACTTCAAGCTCGGGGCCACTGGCGGCCGCGTCACGGTCGACCGCGTCAAGCCGGCCCGCGGCTACTACGAAACCTACGCCGTGCGCCTCGCCTCGGTCACTGCCACTGGCAACTACACAATCACCATCAAAGGCCTGAAGACCACGGGCGATGCAACGGCGCTGATCGACAGCGTCGCCGTCAGCACGCCGGCGAGCAAGGCCTACGGTTTCTGGGACCAGGGCCTCGTGTCGGCTGCCTGGCGCAGCGACCTTCCGACGGCCACGCCGTCGTTTGCCACCGGCCCGTGCATCTCCGTGGGCAGCACGATCCCGAACGTGACGGCTGGACCTACGCCCGTCGGCAACGCCACCACACCGGCCGACTGCTATGGCGGACCAGGTGGTCCGAGCTATCCCGTGTATACGCAGTCCAACTGGTCGGCCTCCGGCTATACCGCCGGCTCGGGCGCGCCGCACTGGGTCGCGGCGCTCAACAGCGAAACCGTCGCCCTGCCCGGCTGCGGCTCCGGTCCGCCGAATCAAAGCCTGCCGAACGTACCGGCCGGCAATCCCGGCGCGAGCGTGCTGGTCACTAGCGTGACCGCAGCGTCAGACCCCGCCATCGGCAACAGAAAAGTGGCGAATCTCCTCTACAACCACGATGCGACGCAGGCCAACGTCTGCATTCCGTACATCTCGTTCGGCGCCAGTTCGGCGCACGGCAATGCCAAGCCGATCGCCATCGCCACGCTGGCCGATACTACGCACCGGCCGAGAATCGCGTTCAAGGAAATGGTCACCGCCACCGACGGCACGTCGCACGCAGTCGCCTGGGTGTCGTTCTGGATCAGCGGATGGAATGACAATATCCGCCGTCTTGTACAAATCCAGTTGGGCAAGCAGGCGCATCTCGGCGACAAGTTCGCCAACTCGCAGATCTGGAACTGGAACGTGATCGACTCGTACTACTACCCGGGTGCCTACACCCACCATAACAATGTCACCCGGGTCAATACGAACTGTAACCTCGGCTTGCCACAGGTCTCGTTCACTAATACCTATGTCGGTAGCGGTCATTCGCCCAGCTCGATCACCGCGTACGACATCGACCTCTACAGCCTGATGACTTGCGTCGCCAACTCCGGCGCCTTCGACGGCCAGCCGTCGCAATTGCCCGATCCCATGGTCATTTCCGGCGTGGAATGGGCGATGGAACAGGTACAGGCTCCGCCGCAGCACCAGGGCGATTGGCCGCCGTCGCACAACGCCATCGGCATCTTCGACATGCGCGTGCAGTAAATCGCAGCGAGAGTCGCAATTGAAAAAGCCCGCACCTCACGGTGCGGGCTTTCCGCTCGCCGAGGCGATGGCGGGTTTAGAACTTCATCGCCAGGCGCGCAAAATACGAGGTGCCGTTGAGACCGAACTGCACGCTGTCATAAATATGACCATTGTCGGTTTCGTCCGCATTCTGCTTGTCGGGGAACTGGTCGAAGATATTCGCCGCGCCCAGGGTCACCTTGATCTTGTCGGTGAACGCATACGTCACGCTGGCATCAGCCGAGGTCTTGGCACCGTAGTTCAGGAACACCGGCGGGCCGGAGAACGAACCCAGGGTCTGCGAACCGAAGTGCACGATCTTGAACATCGTGTCCCACTTGCCGATGGAATAGTCGAACGTCAGCGTGGCCTTGGTGCTGGGCGCGCCGTCTTCGATGAAGCGGCGTTCGCGATCGGACAGGAAGGTGTCCGCGCCGCCTTCGAACGACAAGGGCAGCGGCACGTTGAGCTTGGTGATCTCGGTCTTGCCGTGGTTCAGCGCGAAATACGTGGTCAGCTCGCCGTCGCCCAATTCAGTGTTGTGCGAAATGGTCAGGTCGATACCGGTCGTGCGCGTGTCCACGGCATTGGCGAAGAACGCCGCCGCACCGACACCCTCGGCTTCCAGCAGTTCGCGCAGCTCGTCGCTGATGCTGGGGCTGTCCACAGCGAACTGCCCCGACAGCACGACGCGATCGTCGATGTCGATGCGGTAGCCGTCCAGGGTCACGCTGAGGTTGTCCAGCGGATTCCAGGCAAAGCCCAGGGTGAAGCTGGTGGCCTTCTCTTCCCGCAGCAGGTCGATGCCGGCCGCGTTGGCCACTTCGCTGCCATTGCGCGCCAGCAGGATGTCCAGCGGATCGCCGCCGACGAACTCGGTATAGGTGGACTGGAAATCGCGCTGCTGCAGCGACGGCGCGCGGAAACCGGTACTGGCCGAACCGCGCAGCAGGAAGGTGTCGGTGAGGCGGAACGACGAGGTCAGCTTGCCCGTGGTGGTCTTGCCGAAATCGTCGTAGTCCTCGAAGCGCGCGGCGACGCCGGTCATGAAGCGGTCGGTCCAGTTCAGCTCCACGTCGGCATAGGCAGCCCAGCTGGTGCGGCTGGAATCGGTCTCGTCCGCCGGCTGGAAGCCCGGATAGCCCTGGCTTCCGGCATTGCCGCCGCCGGGGCCGTCGTAGTCGTCCCAGGAGCCGCGTTCGCCGGCGAAGATTTCATAGTTCTCGCGGCGGCGTTCAAGGCCGAAGGCGACGTTGGTGCCGGCCAGCACGCTGTCGAGGTAACGCGAGAAATCCACATTGGTGGTGTACTGGGTGAACGCGTAGCCGCCCGCATCGAACTTGTTCGGGCTGAGGCCGCGGCCGCCGCCGAGCAGGTCGGCGTTGGCGATGGAGGCATTCAAGGTGTTGCTGATGTTGTTCAACAGCTCGTTGTAGCCATAGGCCTGCGACACGTCAGCACGCCACTGGCCGATATTGCCCCAGACGCCGACGATCAGGGTGCGGTCTTCGATGTCGCCGTTGATGAATGGAACAAATCCATTCGGATACATGGCCTCAGAGTTGCGCGACGGAATGTCGTCGCTGCCGATGCCGCCGCGGCCGAACGCACCGGAAGAGGCGTAGCGGTCCTGGTAGCCGCCACTGAAGTACAGATGAGCCACCTCGCCCAGCGGCACTTCGCCGTTGAGGAACAAGGTGCGGTTGTCCATCTTGGTATCGCCGATGGTGCGCGGGCTGCCGCGCGGCTCGGAACGGTCGGAACGGCCGCGCTTGAGGTACTCGCCGGTCAGCGCGATGGCACCGCCGTTGGCCAGTTCGAAACCGCAATAGGCCGAAGCCAGGGTGTTTTCGCCGTCGCCGCGGGAATACTGGCCGAAGCCCAGCACGCTTTCGCAGCCCGGCGTCTTCTTCAGTGCAATGTTGATCACGCCGGCGATCGCGTCGGAACCGTACTGCGCCGCAGCACCATCGCGCAGAATTTCCACGCGTTCGATCGCCAGCACCGGCACGGTATTGAAGTCGGTACCGGTATTGCCGCGGTTGCGCGCACCGAAAATATTCACAATGGCCGCCTGGTGCTGGCGCTTGCCGTTGAGCAGGACCAGGGTCTGGTCCGAGCCCAGGCCACGCAGCATGGCCGAATCGACCAGGTCGGCATTGTCGGCGCCGGTCTGGCGAGTGGAGTTGAACGACGGCGCGATGAACTGCAGCGACTGGGCGAGATCGAATTGAGCACTCTGCTCGGCGATCTTTTCCATCGGCACGATATCGACGGGTACCGGCGTTTCAGCTTCCGAGGAACGTCCGTAGCGGCGCGAACCGACGACGGAAATCGCTTCCAGCTCCTGCGCATCGCCACCAGCCTTGCTGCCGTCCTGTGCCGCTTCCGCTTCGGCCGTTTCCGCGGCCCGTACCGCCGGCACGGCCAGCACGCTGACGCAGCCAAATGCGCCGGCCGCCCACAGCGCCGTCCACAAACGTGATTTCCCCATGATCCCCACTCCTCCGATTGTTAAAACTTCCTTAGCTTACCGTGATGATTGGCGAACGTGTAAACCCCGCCGCCGCAAAACGCGGCGCCGGTCACCGTTCCGCTTGGCGATAGGATCAAATCCCCACAAAAATGCAGTCGCGGCAAAGCCTTGTCGGCGCTTTGCAGGCCAGGGCCGGTTAAAACATCCCAGACCCAGCCGCGATCAATGCAAAGCCGATGAGGCATGGGGACATGACGTGGCGTTTCTCGAATCGAGAGAAGATCCGACGGAATACATTGAGTCGGCGGAGCCGCCGGAACGAAACCGAGATCCAGCGCCAATTGCCGCGCTTCTTTGCCTTCATAGGCCCGCGCCATCCACAGAGGGATCGGACAGGGGCGTGCGGTCCAGCCAGCGCAACAGCTCTCTGCCTTCGGGCGCGCCATGCGCCTGAACCAGTGCAAGGCCGAACGCTATGGCCGTCCGAGCCTTCGCGGCAACCCGATGAATCCCTGTGTTCTGCCCGCCTCCTCCCTGCGCGCAGTTTTGCGCGGGGAGTACTCGACAGCAACAGTGCTAGCACGCCCCGGCAGGTATCAGTAAGAACACGTTAATCGCTACAGCCCCTGCTTCCGCGCCCACAAAGCTGGACTATGCTTCGCCGACACAGTGATCTTCAGGGGATGACTAATGTCGGCTAAGCATTCTGTTTCGCGTTCGCGCCGCGGTACCCTCGGCGCCAAAATCATCATCGCGCTGGCCTTGTCCAGCTGCAGTACCTTCAGCCACGCCAACCGCGCCGACCTCGATCTTGCCTTCGGCGTCGACGGTGTCGTG
The DNA here is from genome assembly GCF_004363655.1 of Tahibacter aquaticus. Lineage (GTDB taxonomy): Bacteria > Pseudomonadota > Gammaproteobacteria > Xanthomonadales > Rhodanobacteraceae > Tahibacter > Tahibacter aquaticus. The sequence continues at coordinate 11,094 of NZ_SNZH01000006.1, read as the reverse complement.
CGCCTCGCGGTAAGCAACGGCGGGTTCAACGATGTGCTCGTACAGCCCGACGGCCGCATCGTCGCCGCGGGCATGAGCGGCACAGACTGGCTGGTTGCGCGCTTCAACAGCGACGGCAGCCTCGATAGCGGTTTTGGCAACGGCGGCGTACGCACGGTGACGCCGCCGGCGACGGTGCCCTCCAAAGCACAGGCGGTGACGCTGGACTCCAGCGGTCGCGTGATGGTTGCCGGCGGCCGCTTTGTCGTGCGTCTTGATACCAGCGGAAATCTCGACCCGAGTTACGGCACGGGTGGCATCTATACGCCGCCACTCGGCCCCGACCACCTGGGGCTGACTATCAGCGACATCATTGTTTCCAGCGACGGCGGTTTCCTGCTTTCGTGCATCGTGGCCGCCTATTATGTGTCGGGCCCCCAGGTGGGGCCGAACATTTCGGCGCTGAAGCTGACCTCTGCCGGGGTCGTCGACACCAGTTTCGGCGTCGCCGGATATGCGCTCCAGATCGCTAACTCCCAGCGTATTCGGAACGAGACGTATGCCGTTGCGGAGTGGAACGGAAACATCTACGTCGCCGGCGGCACCTCATCGAGTACGTTTACCTACAACACGGCTGAACTGATTCGTTTCACTGCCGCTGGCGCCGTTGATACGACCTTTGGCAACAACGGCATTTTGGTTCCATTCCCGACGGTTTCCTGGGATCCGAACAACGCGGTTACCGAGATCGCCATGCAGCCGCCATTCGGGCTGATCGCTGCTGGAGCCGGCGCCATAACCCCCTCGTTGTTTGATGCGACGAGGGTCGGGCGCATCACCGCCGCCGGCCAGGTCGATGCCGGCTTCGTCGACGCCGGTATCGTGCGGCAGCCTCTCCCGCTGGTGTCGGGCCTGCTGGTCGACGGGGACAGCCGCGTCGTCATCGCAAGCACGACGCCGACGGCACCGATCGTCGCCAGCCTGCTGCCCAACGGCGCCAGCGATCCGGATTTCGGCACGGCGGGTCAGCGCAATGTTCCATTCGATGGCCAGCCCGCAACCGCGCTCGCGCTTCAAGCCGACGGCAAGTACCTGCTCGCGGGCGGTGAGGGTTCGAGCGTGGCCTATCTCGCGCGGCTGCACGGAACGGCGGTGTTTCCGCCGGAAGTGACCACCACGCCGCCGGCCGGAACCACCCTCTCCGCCAGCGGCGGTGCGCCCGGAGTGACGCAGTCGCTGGGCGCCATCCAGTTCGTCAATAGCGGCGGCGGCGATCTGATCGTCAGCGGCTGCACGGCCAGTGCAGGTTTCAGCGCCGGCGCATCGTTCCCGCTGACCGTCACGCAGGCCGCCCCGCAGAACGTCGCTGTCGCCTGCCAGATGCCGGCAGCGCCGCTGACGACGGTGTCGGGCACGCTGACCTGCAATACCAACGACGGTGATGAGCCGCAGGTCACCTTTGCGCTGCAATGCACTTCAGGTACCGGCGCGCCCGGCGCTACCGCCATTCCCACGCTGGCCGCAGGCGCAAAGTGGCTGCTGGGCGGATTGCTCACGCTGCTGGCCGTGGTGATGATGCGGCGGCCGCTCGCGGCGCGGGGCGCCAAAGCACGATAACGGCGAAGGACATCGCCTTTCGCGAACGGCGATGCGTGCGGAGCGCTGGAACCTGATCAGCCGCGAGGCGGTGTTCCTCGTCGCTGGCGGCGCGCAGGGCGTGGTGACACTAATGGTGCCCGGCACTCCATGCGCGAAACCAGACGCGAGTTCGCCCGTGGGAATACGTCCGCGAACTCACCAGTGACGGAACGCGGTTGAACGTCTGTTGCGCCGGCGCAAAGGATTGCGCCGGAGGTTCTCCCGATTCGACAAGCTCCAGGTCATGTTCCCGGGCTTCATCGGCTTTGCGTCGATCGAAGATGGGCCTCGAATGTGTTGACAGGCCCTAGACGTGGTGGGAGATGAAGGCAAACAGCAGCGCGCCGGCACCGGCACCGACAGCCAGCCCCAGGCACAGGCGGAACCACGCGCTCTTGCGCAGGCGCACTGCGATCTGCTCGCCCGAACCCCGGTAGATGCGCGTAGCGCCGGCCCAGGCCGGTGGCGGCACCAGCGCGCGACGTTCTGCGCAAAAGTAACCAAATACACAAACCTGCGTGTGTGCCCGCAGTACGTGCAGGGCATAGCTGCAGCGCGCCCAGTCGACGTCCTGCGGCGCGATGCGGCCGACATCGCTGCGGTAGCTGCCGTCGGCATCGTCCCAGCGCTGCAGCAATTCGTCGGCTGCTTGGCGGCGGTCGAGGAAGGTCGTCGTGCGCACGTAGTGCTGTACCGCAGCCTCGCCGACAGCGCCGCTGGCGGTGCTCTCCGCATCGAGTTCCGGCACCGTCAGCAGGCGGAAATAGCCGGCGGCACTGGCGATGGTGCACGGCGCCAGGCCGACGCCGTCGAACAGCGTGCTGATGGTGCGGTGACGCTGCCCTGCACCGCTGTCGTGGATCACGCGATAGTGATAGGCAATGCACTCGCCAGCGTCGAACGGCGCCTGCAGTAGCTCGCCCTGCGCCTGCAAGGTGCCGACGATCACCGCGCCCGCGCCGTCGGCGGGAACACGGCCGGCCAGCGCCGCACGCAATGCCCACCACTCGCGCAGGCTGCGCAGTGCCGCAAACAGCAGTGCCAGCGCAATCCAGGCCAGCAGACCGGCCATGGCCGCTATACCGAGCGTCTGCGGAAAACCCAGCCCGTAGCCGTAACGCAGACCCAGCACGATCGCCACGGCCGACAGCAGCCAGCCGCCGAGCGCGTACAAGCAACCGAAGGCGACACGTTTCATGCCTTTTCCTGCAGCGCGTCACGGTCGATGCGCGAGGTGCGCCGCGTATCGTCCATGCACAGGTATACCGTCAGCGACAGCGCAATACAGGCCGTTACATACCAGTAGTAACCCGACTCCATGCCCTGGGTCTTGAACCAGATGGCGAGCATTTCCGCGGTGCCGCCGAAAATCGACACGGTCAGCGCATACGGCAGACCGACGCCGAGCGCACGAATCTCCACCGGAAACAGCTCGGCCTTGACCACGGCATTGATCGCCGTATAGCCGCTGATCGCCGTCAGCGCCAGCAGGATCAGACCGAAGGCTTCGACCGCGCTGACGCCCGGCCCCAGCGCGCCGAACAGGGGCACCGTGCCGAAGGTGCCCAGCACGCCGAAGGCGATCAGCAGCGGACGCCGGCCGATGCGATCGGACAAGGCGCCGACCAGCGGCTGCAGCAGCATGAACACGAACAGCGTGGCGGCCGATACCGCCGTCGCCGTGTCCTTGCTCATGCCGGCGCTGATGACCAGATACTTCTGCATGTAGGTGGAAAAGGTATAAAAAGCCAAAGTGCCGCCCAGGGTCAGGCCAACCACGGTCAGCAGCGCGCGCGGATGCGCCAGCAGCTCGCACAGGCGGTGGCGCGCGCGGTTGCTGCCAGACTGCTGGCGGAACGCCTCGGTCTCCAGCATGCTGCGACGCAGGTACAGCGAAACCAGCGCCGCCAGCGCGCCGACGGCGAAGGGAATGCGCCAGCCCCAGTCGTGCAGCTGTTCGCTGGTCAGCACAAAGCGCTGCAGCAGAATCAGCACCGCCAGCGCCAGCAGCTGGCCCATGATCAGGGTGACGTACTGGAAGCTGGACCAGAAGCCACGATGCTCGCGGCTGGCCATTTCGCTGAGATACGTCGCCGACGCACCGTATTCGCCGCCGACACTCAAGCCCTGCAACAGCCGTGCTAGCAGCAACAGCACCGGTGCGGCCACCCCGATCTGCGCATAGCCCGGCGTCAGCGCGATCAGCAGCGAACCGCCGCACATCATCAGCACCGACAGCACCAGCGCCGCCTTGCGGCCGTGACGGTCGGCATATTCGCCCAGCAGCCAGGCGCCCAGCGGCCGCATCAGAAAACCGACGGCGAACACCGCAGCGGTATTCAGCAGCTGCGCCGCCTGGTCGCCGGCGGGGAAAAACACCGGCGCGAAGTACAGGGCGAACGCGGTATACACGTACCAGTCGTACCACTCGACCAGGTTGCCGACCGAGCCGCTGAAGATCGAGCGCAGGCGTTGCGCCGCTGTCATGGCTGGGGATTCTTGCTGCGCTGCGGCCACGGGCAGGTTTCCGGGAGGAATTCATGCAAGGGTGCATGGCGGCAGCGCGGGGTGCAATGAGCAAGGCGGTTTGCGCGGGCGGAATCTTCGCGCACGCTGGCAGGTCGAGGATGGCGACGGTGCAATTCGCGGACGCTCATCGCACCCTACGAAACGCACCCTGCGAAAAGCGGACGGCGCCGTGGCAGGGCGCCGATGAGCGTAGCGAATTGCGCCGCACGCCCCTCCCGGCGGCCACACCGTACCGACACCGCCACACCGATTGCCTGTCGTGCGTGCGAGACCCGCCATGCGCCACTGCGCCCTAGGCAATCCGCTGTTCGTAGTCTTTTTCCAGCTGCGTATGCCGGCGCCAGAAGCCCTCGGGTTCGCGCGCTTCCAGCCGCGCCGCAAGGATGTCCAGGTGGGTATGCCAGCCGGCAGCGACACTGAGCCTGGCGTCGCGCTGGCCGAGGCGGCTGTGGGTGACGACCAATAGCACCTTCTTGCCGCGCGGTGTCAGCTCGAAGCGCACTTCGGACGGATCGGCCAAGCCCTCGCCCCAGGTATAACCCAGCAGATGCATGGGTTCGCAGACGGTGATGCGGCCGTGCATGCTCCCTTCGCAGCCCTGGTCGCGGTATTTCTCCGGCGGCGCCTCGTCATTCCCGGTCAATGCGGAATTGTGGAAGATGTGCTCTACCCTGCCGCCGGCGCGCAACTGCATCTCGCCGGCAGCCAGCCACTGGCCGCGCAACGGCGAATCGGTCAGGTAGGCCCAGACCCGCTCCAGCGGTCCGGGCAACAGGCGTTCCGCACGCAGGCTGTCGACCGTCGTGGCGACGAGGTAATCGCTCATGGCTTTCTCCTTTTTTTTGCAGGGGAGTGCCGCGCGGATTTCGCTGCCGCGCGGTCTTCGGCTTCGAGCAGCGACTGCAGCACGTCCAGCCGCTGGTTCCAGAACTGCTCGTAGTAGCGCATCCACTCCACGCCCGCATGCAGCGGCCGCGCGTCGAGGCTGCACAAGTGAGTGCGGCCCTGCACGCTGCGCTGGACCAGGCCGGCGGCCTCCAGCACTTTCAGGTGCTTGGATACGCCGGCCAGGGTCAGCGCGAACGGCGCCGCGAGTTCACCGACGCTTTGCGGCTGTTGCGACAGCCGGCGCAGCAGGGAACGGCGCGTAGGGTCGGCCAAGGCGTGGAATACGGCATCGAGCTGGGGCGAGCTATCTTCAACCATGTGGTTGAATATGCCGTCGCCACACGCGACTGTCAACCGGATGGTTGACTATTTTCCGGGGCGGGTCCGACGCCGGGGAGTTGCGCAGCTGTCGAGCGCTGTTCAACAGGGGATTTGTCGTGGGCTTTCTGGCGGGCTGGCACCTCGATGCCCGGGGCAGGCCGTGCCGCTTGGCCCGTTCAACGCGCTGGATGCGCCCGGCAACCTGCCCCGGCCCATGTTTCGTTTTTGCCATTTTCTTTCGGGCACAATGGCCGCCCGGCGCTGTCCACATTGCGTTACCGGCAATCCACGAGTTCGCCACCCGCCGTTATGTCCAATTCCACTTTTCAACGAGTCCGCCATCTGTTCGACATCCTGGTCGAACTGACGCCGGCGCAGCGCCTGGCCGATCTGGAAGCACGCAGCGATCTCGACGCGCCGACACGGCAGCTGCTGCATCAGCTGCTGCAGCTGGATGCCGATACCGCCTCGCTGACTGCTGCACCCGCCCTCGTTGCTGCACACCGTGCCGCACGCGACTGGATCGGCTATCGCGTCGGTGCCTATGCCATCACGGCAAAACTCGGCGAAGGCGGCATGGGCAGCGTGTTTCGCGCGCAGCGCGTTGTCGGCAATATCGACCAGCAGGTGGCGATCAAGATCGCCCACCGCGAACTGTTGAACGAAAGCAGCCTGGCCCGGCTGCGCCTGGAACGCCAGGTGCTGGCCCTGCTGCAACATCCGAACATTGCCGCCATGTACGACCTGGGCGAGCTGGACGACGGCACGCCGTATATCGTGATGGAGTACGTCCAGGCCCTGCCGCTGCCCGACTACGTTGCGCACAACGGCACCGGCCTGCGCGAACGGCTGCAGCTGTTCCTGCAGCTCTGCGACGCGGTGGCCTACGCGCACCGCAACCTGATCGTGCATCGCGACATCAAGCCGGCCAACGTGCTGGTGACCGACACCGGCCAGCCCAAGCTGCTGGACTTCGGCATTGCCAAGCCGCTGCAGCACCGCCTGGGTTCGGTCGAGATCGAGCAGACCCATGCCGCGCAGCGCTATTTCTCGCTGCGCAATGTCGCACCGGAACAACTGCGCGGCGAAACCGTCACGGTCACCTGCGACGTCTACGGCCTGGGCACGGTGCTGTACGAATTGCTCTGCGGCCATCCGCTGTACGACCTGGAAGGACTGAACCTGACCGAGGTCGAGCAGCGCATCAGCCAGGACGACCCGCCCCCGCCCAGCCGGCGCGCCGCCGCCAGCAACGCCGCGCTGCTGCCCTGGCAGCGTACGCTGGCGCCCGACCTCGATGCCATCGCACTGTTCGCGCTGCGCCGCGATCCTCAGGCGCGATACGCCAGCGTCGACGCACTGGCAGCCGATCTGCACCGCTATCTGCACGGCTATCCCGTCGCCGCACGGCAGGGTTCGCGCCTCTACCATGCCGGCCGCTTCCTGCGCCGGCATCGCGTGGCGCTGGCAACCAGCGCGCTGTTTGTCGCCGTGATCGCGGTCGCAGGTACGCTGTGGCTGCGCCAGTATATTTCTGCCCAGGCCGAGCGCGAGCGCGCCGAGAACGTCACCCACATCATCATCGACGCACTCGCCGCCGTGCAGCCGGCAAGAGCACGTGACCAGGAAATCAGCGCGCGCGAAGTGTTCGAACAGGTCGGCAGCATCGCCTTGTCCTCGTCGCTGGATAACCAGCCGGCTACGCGCACGCAGCTGGCCGCCGCCGTCGCGCGCATCTACCTGCAACTGGGCCTGCCGCGCGAAGCGCTCACCCTGATCGAGCGCATCGAAGGCGATATACCGCAAGCCTCCGACAAGGTGCGCTTCGAACTGGAAACCGCCCGCGCCCAGGCACAGCTGGAACTCGGCCGCGTCTGGCAGGTGCGAGCTGCGCTGCAGACCCATGCGGAAACTGCGCGCACCGCCCCCGAACGCCTGCAATGGCGGCTACTCGAAGCCGGTGTACATATCAACCGCGGCGAGTTCGACCAGGCGCTGGCGCTGTTGCAGACCGTCGCCGCCGCCGATTCCGGTGCGGCGCAGATGACCCGCTCTGCCGCACGGCGGCTACTGCCGCAAGTGCTGCTGCGCCTGGGCCGGCGCGACGAAGCCCAGGCCAGCGCCCGCGAACTGCTCAGCGAACACCGCAGCCTGTATGGCGATACGCATCCGGAACTGCTGGCTACGCTGAACGATGTGCTGAGCATCATGCTGGACCTGGACAACTACGCCGACGCCGCCGGCCTCGCCGCGGAAACCATGACCATGAGCCGGCATCTGTACGGCGAAAACAGCCTGATCTACACCAAATCACTGAGCAAGCATGCGACCGCGCTGGCCGAGCTGGGGCAACTCGATCGCGCCCTCGACGAAGCCCGCTCCAGCCTGCAGAAAATCCGCGCGCTGAGGGGCGAGAATGCACCGGTCACGGCCAGCTACCACTACTATCTCGCGCTGATTCTGGAACGCCGCGGCGACAGCAATGCAGCCCTGGAACACTTCGCCGCGGCAGCGCGCATCGGCGAGGCGAGCATGAGCGAACACAGCGACGCGCTGTATCAGATCCGCTTCAAGCTCGCGGCCGCACAACTGCAGCACGACCAGCCCGCCGCTGCAGGCAAGAGCATCGACAGCGCCCTGGCCATGGCCGAGCGCTATCCCCTGGTCGACAAACCCGATCTGGGCGCGGTGGCGCAACTGATCCGCGCCCTCGCCGACAACCGCCTGCAGCCCTCTGCGGCCTACGCCGCTGCCGTCGAACACAGCACAGCCACGGCCCAGGCCGAAGCCCGCGGGCTGCTGGCCCGGCGCACGCTTGCAGCCCTGGTGCCCACGCCGCGACCGGATACGGTCGCGGCGCCGCGGTGAATCACACGATGCGGCACCTGCAGCGGGTGACGCCAATGCAGCGAATGGCAGCATCAGCCCAGCGAAGTACACGCCGGCACCTCCCCCGCAGAAGCTGAGACAAAGCGCGCTAGCGCGGCACCGGATGAAGGCTCGTCATTGCGCCACCGGGCATGCGTCATCAGCCGGAGACGCTAACATCGCTACCTGTCGAGGCCTTCATGCCAAAGAATTCACCGCCCACCGCGCCACTGCCGAATCGGCAGCTAGCCCAATCGTTTGCCAAGCTGCTGCAGAAGGCTCTGAGCCTGGAACTGGACGTAGTGCTTGAAGCGCTGGCAAAAGTAGCTGCACAAATAAAGTCCGCCGCCGCACTGGCCCAGGCCGATCTGGACGAAGCGCCTGCTCCGCCAGCACAGGCCGGCATAGCCGGGCCGGCCGAATGGGCACAGTTGCAGACATCGCTGCAGCAGTGCCAACAGGATTGGAACAACGGAAGTGCCGCCACTCTCGATTCCGGCTTGCTGGCAAAAAAGCTGGATACCGCATCGATTTACCTCACGAGCGCGGGCGAAAGCCACCCACACATCGCGGCAAGCGTGATCGGCGATGCCCACGAAAAAATAGCTAAGACGCAGATTTATCTGGCATCGAAATTTCTGACCGACAAGGACAACCGGGCAGAAAGCGTGAGGGCCGCACGAACGTTTCTTGCGGCGCTGAAAAACTGGATCGACGTCAGCAGCCAGAACGAGGTGGTAGACCTGGCCATCGAGCTGCGCAGCATCGACGCCGATTGGAGCAAAGAATCGCGCTACTCGGTCGACACCGTGCTCAGGCAACTGTCCCTGGCCGTGCCCTTGCGTGAATCGCTGCATCAGCTTGCACTGGCTGAAATCGAGTGCGAAAACGCTCGCAAGACCGTTGTCATCTGGCGGGCCCAGCTGGAGACCCTGCTTGCGGTCGAAAACCGATCGGCGACGGCTGCCAGCAGCACCGCGCGGGCAATACTGGATCGGCAACACGAGCGACGCAGCTACAGGAAAAAGGAATTCGCCGACTTGATACAGCGTCTGCGCAAGCAGTTCCTGCAGAAAGCCGAGATCGACGCAGACCTGATGGGACCGCTGTCCGTCGACAATACCGAGGAAGCAGCGAGAAACCTCAAAAATGCCGCAGGCAGCTGGCGACGCGCCAACAAAGAACTCGACCAGCACGCGCAACGCATGAGCCTCGCCCCGCTGTCGTCGGCGACGTCGTTCCAGCAATGGCGCGACAGTCGCAACGAAATTCTCGGGGCCATCGAGAAACGATTCGACCAGGCCGCAAAAACCCTGTCGGCGCTTCGCGCTGTAGACAACCAGCTGACACAATTTCTGCAACTGGAGGCAACACTCAGGGAAAATGAATCACCGATCATAAAACTTATAAGAATTTACAAAAAATCAAAAAGCAAGCACAAAAAACAGCGTGCGTATGGCCAAGCCGATGGTTTGTCGCTCTGCGACATACTGCGCGATGAAATGACGCGCCTTGAAGCGGCTCACGCCGCCCTGCCGGTAATGCCGGCTGACTGGAGCAAGCCGGCCAGCCACGCATTGATGCTGTTTATCGCCGGCGCGCTTACCTATGTATTGTTCGGTGCCGTTCTGTTGAGGCAGCCGCTGTGGAATGTATTCGGCGTGGGCGATGCGACTGACCTGGTGTTTCATCCGGCCTACATCTTCGGACTGGCGCTGTTGGTCATCTGGACCAGCCTCGCTGCACGAGACGTGCCCAGGAAACACGCCGACCGCGCGTTGAACCGGTTGAAGCAGGCCCGTCGCGGCGAACCGCACGTTTCCGCTGTAAAAACACCGCTGATGCAGTTCAGCAAAAGTATCGCCATTGCCCAGTTCTGCGCATTGGCCGTCGTCACTGCCGGGGTTTGTGTGGGCTGGCTGATCGCCAGCCGCTACGGCGGGATGGCCTACGCCGAAGCGCCCCGGGTGGAGTGCCGGAAAAATACTCGCGTCTATGCATTCTCCAGAGGGTTCGTCGCTGTAGGCCCGAGCCCGCTTGAAAACTACCTCGTCTACACCAAAGATCCTGCCGCCTCTCTCTGCGGCAGGAAACTGCGAGACAGGGAAATGGAAGGAACGCCGAAAAGCACATTCAAACTACCCAAAGCTCTCACCGATTCGCTGTCCGCCCTTTCGGAATTGAAATGGTTGAACGCCCTCGGTGACATGAGCGTCGCACTAAAAGACGGCGGCCTGCAGCTAAAAGACAGCAGCACAGCACTGACGGACAGCGCGAAAGCACTCAGGGATGTCGCCACCGCACTTGGCAAGATCGCCGACACATTGAGTTCGCCCACGACGGCCACGACCTCGCTGCGCATCTCCGCATCGGTACAGGAACTCAAACAATGCCAGCAAAATCCGGATTCGCCGAACTGCATATTTCGCCCCCTGACACTTGCAGTCGCCGAGATGGACAAGAAGATAAAGGTGCTGTCAGACGGAATGCCTAGCGTGAAAGAAGCGACCAAAGCAACGGAAACGAACACGAAAATTCTGTCCGGTGTCAACAATAACATTGAGGATATGCTAGCAGAGTGGCGCGAAGCGAAAGCGCGAAATTTCTTTACCTTCCTCCGCGACAAAGCGGTGGGCAACAAGCAAAAAGCAACGTCACCGACAGTCCCTCGACATGAAACGGAGAGCAAACCCTGAAAAACAAGGGCGGACCGGCTTGGCCCTGTGCAGCAAAAGCGCCGAGCCGCAAAACCGGCCTCGCGGCGGACTCACCGTTTCTAGCAGGCTGTTGAGAAACCAGTTTCCGCAGGCACAATGATAGGCGCCATCAATAACGGGTTAGCGAACAGCAATGCGCACAGCAGACGTCCAG
>NZ_SNZH01000005.1:124749-398364 GCF_004363655.1 Tahibacter aquaticus | reverse complement strand
TGGCTGGCCGACGGCAGCATCGAATACCTGGGGCGCAACGATTTCCAGGTGAAGATCCGCGGCTTCCGCATCGAGCTGGGCGAGATCGAAGCCGCGCTGCTGGCCTGTGCCGGCGTGCGCGAGGCGGTAGTCGTCGCGCGCGAGGATGTGCCGGGCGAAAAGCGCGTCGTCGCCTATCTGGTCGCGGCGCAAGCCGACGACCTGGTCGAACGCCTGCGCGTACAGCTGGCAGCGCGGCTGCCGGCCTATATGCTGCCGGCGGCCTTCGTGCTGCTGCCGGCCCTGCCGCTGAACAGCAACGGCAAGGTGGACCGGCGCCAGCTGCCGGCGCCCGACTACCAGGCGCAAGAGCTCTATGTGGCGCCGGCCAACGCCGTCGAAGCCCGGCTGGCGGAAATCTGGCAGCAGCTGCTGCGCGTCGAACAGGTCGGCGTACACGACAATTTCTTCCAGATGGGCGGCGATTCCATCCTGTCCATCCAGGTCGTTGCCCGCGCCAACCAGGCCGGCATCCATATCACCACGCGCCAGCTGTTCGAGGCGCAGACCATTGCCGAGCTGGCCCGGCTGGCTGCCAGCCAGGCCGCCGTGGCCGCGCCGCAGGATGCCATCGACGGCGTGCTGCCGCTGTTGCCGATACAGCAGCGTTTTCTCGACGGCGACGAACGCGACCGCCACCATTTCAACCAGGCCGTGCTGCTGCAGACGCCGTCGGGCTTCGATGCCGCCGCGCTGCAGGCGCTGGTCGCCGCGATCTATCGCCGCCACGATGCCCTGCGCCTGCGTTTTACCCGCGTCGACGACCAGTGGCAGGCCCGGCATGTGCCGCTGGATGCAACCATGCTGGCCGACAGCTGCGTGGTCGAGCCGCTGCCGCTGCAGCCTGCCGAACAGGCGGCCTTCGTCACGGCACGCTGCAGCGACTGGCAGACACGTTTCGACCTGGCCCAGGGCCCCTTGCTGCGCGCTGTGCTGTTTGCGCCGGCCGATGCGCAGGACAGCGGCCGCCTGTTGCTGGCGGTACACCATATTGTGATGGACGGCGTGTCCTGGCGCGTGCTGCTGGCCGATCTGGAACAGGCCTATGCGCAGCACAGCCGGGGCGAACCGATTGCCCTGCGCGCCAAGACCTCGTCGCTGCAACAGTGGAGCAATTCACTGGTGGACTATGCAAACAGTGACGATCTGCAGCAGGAACGGGCCTACTGGCTGGCGCAGAACGACCTGGCGCCGGCGCCGCTGCCGCTGGACCGGCCGACGCAGGGCGAGGGCAGCATTGCCAGCACGCGCAGCGTGACACTGGGCCTGGATGCGGAAGAAACCCGCGCCTTGCTGCAAGAATGTCCGGCCGCCTACCGCACCCAGGTCAACGAACTGCTGCTGGCCGGCGTGTTTCTGGGCATGCGCGAATGGACCGGCAGCGACGGCCTGCGCCTGCGCCTGGAAGGTCACGGCCGCGAGGCCCTGTTCGACCAGCTCGACGTGACCCAGACGGTAGGCTGGTTCACCAGCCTGTTTCCGCTGACCTTGCACTGCGCCGAGACCGACACCGGCGCGCTGGTCAAGGCGGTGAAAGAGCAGTACCGCGCCATTCCGCACCATGGCATCGGCTACGGCCTGCTGCGCTATCTCGCGGCCGAGCCGCTGCCGGCCTGCGACGACGATGCGGTGCTGGAATTCAACTATCTGGGCCAGTTCGACCAGGTGCTCGGTGCCGATACGCGCTTCCAGGCGGGTCGCGAAAGCAGCGGTGCCCAGGTCAGCCCGCAGCGCCGGCGTCCGGCCCGGCTGTCGCTGATCGGCAAGGTATTCGGCGGCCAGCTGCAGTTTTCCCTGAACTACAGCGCTGAGCAGTACGACGAAGCGAACATGCGCGGCCTGGCGGCCTTGCTGGAAAACGCCCTGCGCCGCGTGGTCGCGCATTGCCGCATGCCCGGCGTGGGTTCGTATACCTTGTCTGATTTTCCACTCGCGCGCATCACTGCCGCACAGCTGGACGACTGGCAGATGCGCTATCCGGCGCTGTCACGGCTGTATCCGGCCACGCCGATGCAGGCGGGGCTGCTGTTCGAAAGCCTGGTCGACGCTACGACGTATGTGGTGCAGATGATGCCGGTACTGCAGGGCGAGCTTGACCTGCCTGCCTTCCGCGCCGCCTGGCAGCAGACCGTGCAGCGGCACGACGCCTTGCGCACGGCCTTTGTCGGCGAGGGCGCGGCATTGCACCAGCTGGTCTGGGACCAGGCCGAGCTGCCCTGGCACGAGGAAGACTGGTGCGGACTGGACGATGTGGAGCAGACCCGCCGTTTCGAAGCCTACCGCCGGCGCGACAAGCAGGCCGGTTTCGACTTCGTCCGGCCGCCGCTGCTGCGCCTGGCCGTGTTTCGCCTGGGCGCGCAGCGCTACCAGCTGCTGTGGACGTATCACCATATCCTGTCCGACGGCTGGAGCAGCCCGCTGGTCTACCGCGATGTCGTGGCGCTGTATCAGGCGCAACTGCAGGGCCTGCCCGCGCCGTTGCCGCCGCCGCCGGCGTACGAACGCTATATCGCCTGGCTGCAGCGCCAGGATGCGGAGCAGGCCAGGGCGCACTGGCGCAGCCTGCTCGCCGACGTCGACGCGCCGACACCGCTGGTGCTCGACACCTTGCCCGGCGACGGCAGCCACGGCCCGCGCGAACAGCGCCTGCTGCTGAGCGTGGCGGAAACCGATGCCTTGCGCGCGCTGGCGCAGAGCCAGCACACCACCGTGAACACCCTGCTGCAATGGAGCTGGGCGTACTTGCTGCACCGCTACAGCGGCGAGGCCCGCGTGCTGTTCGGCGCGACCATTTCCGGCCGCGCGGCGGAAGTCGCGGGCATCGAGCAGATGGTGGGACTGTTCATCAACACCATCCCGGTCAAGGTGGAGTTCGACGGCAGGCGCAGCGTCGCCGAGTCGTTGCGCACCCTGCAGCAGGATTTCCAGCGCAGCAATGACTACGGTTTCCTGTCGCTGGTGGATATGCAGCGCCAGTCGGCGCTGCGCAGTGGCGTGTCGCTGTTCGACAGCCTGCTGGTGTTCGAAAACTATCCGCTGGACGCAATGACCGAAGCTGCCGACGCGGCCAGCGGCGGCGCGGCCGCGGCACGGCTGCGCATCGAGCGCTCCAGCAGCAACGAGCAGACCAGTTACGCACTGACCCTGAATGCCAGTCTCGACCGCAGCCTGCAGGTCAAATGCGGCTATCGTGCCGAGGATTTCGCCGCGGCCACGATAGAACGCCTGCTCGGCCACCTGGCCGCCGTGCTGCGCCAGCTGCCCGCAGCCGTGCAGCACAACCGCCGCATCGAATTGCTGCAAGACAGCGAACGCCGGCAACTGCAGGACTGGAATGCGACGCAGCAGGACTACGCGCGCGACGCCACCATCCACGCGCTGTTCGAGGCGCAGGTGCAGCGCCATCCCGGCGCGATTGCGCTGGTACACGGCAGCGAGTCGCTGAGTTATGCGGAACTCAATCGGCGCGCGAACCGGCTGGCCCGGCGCCTGGTCGCACTAGGCGCGCAGGTCGACGGCCGCGTCGCCATTTGCCTGGAGCGCGGCGTCGACATGATCGTCGCGCTGCTGGCCAGCCTGAAGGCGGGCAGTGCCTACGTACCGCTGGATCCGCGTTATCCGCCCGAGCGTCTCGCCTATATGCTGGCCGATGCCGCACCGAGCGTGCTGCTGACCCAGGCGGCGCTGCGCGACAGCCTGCCGGTACTGGCCGCAGGTGCAGCGCCGCTGCTGTTGCTCGACGGCGAAGACCTGTCGGCACTGGCGGACAGCGATCTGCACGTTGCCGGCCTGGCCGCCAGCAGCCTCGCCTACGTGATCTATACCTCGGGTTCCACCGGCCAGCCCAAGGGCGTGGAGCAGACCCACCGCACCATGGTCAATCTGATGACCAGCCTGTTCAGCCGCCATGCCGTGCTGGCGCAGCCGCTGCCGACCTTGCAGTTCGCCACGCTGAACTTCGACATGTCGCTGTACGAGGTCTGCAATGCGCTGTTCACCGGCAGCGCCCTGGTGCTGATCGACGAAGACGACCGTCTCGACTTCGACCGGCTGTTTGCACTGATCGCGCGCGAACAGGTCGGCCGCGTCTACCTGCCGACGGCCCTGCTGCAGCCGTTTGCCCATGCTGCACTGGCGCAGCAGGTGCGACTGCCTGCGCTCAAGCTGATGCAGGTCGCCGGCGAGCAACTGACCATTACGCCGACGATCCGCGACTGGGCCCGGCACAGCGGCTGTGCAGTGCTGAATCTGTACGGACCCACCGAAAGCCATGTGGTCAGCGATCAGTTGCTGGAGGGCGATGCGGTGAACTGGGCGACGCTGCCACCGGTGGGCAAGCCGGTGGCGAACATGCAGATGCAGATACTCGATGCCCAGCTGAGCGCTGTGCCTGTCGGCATCGCCGGCGAGCTGTACCTGAGCGGCGACGGCCTGGCGCGCGGCTATCTCGATCGTCCGGCCCTGACCGCCGAGCGCTTCATCGAACCGGTGCAGGACGGTGGCGACAGAATACGTTTGTATAAAACCGGCGATCTGGCGCGCTGGTTGCCCGACGGCACCGTCGAATACCTGGGGCGCAACGATTTCCAGGTGAAGATCCACGGCTTCCGCATCGAGCTGGGCGAGATCGAAGCGCGCCTGGTCGCCTGTGCCGGCGTGCGCGAAGCGGCTGTGGTCGCGCTCGACGACGGCCCTGCCGGCAAGCGCCTGGTCGCCTACGTGGTGGCGCAGGATGCGGCGCAACTGCAGCCGGCGGAACTGCGCGCAGCGCTGGCGCGGGAACTGCCCGACTACATGATCCCGGCCGCCTTCGTCAGCCTGCCGGCGCTGCCGCTGACGGCGAACGGCAAGGTCGATCGCCGCGCCCTGCCGGCGCCGGATGCGGCCCTGTTGCCGGGCCGTGCCTACGCGCCGCCGCAAGGCGACATCGAAAGCGCGATCGCTGCGGTCTGGCAGGAACTGCTGGGCCTGGACCAGGTAGGCCGCGACGATCACTTCTTTGAACTGGGCGGGCATTCGCTGCTGGTCATCAGCCTGATCGAACGCCTGCGCCAGCGCGGCTTCAGCCTGGGCGTCAAGGCGGTATTCGCTGCACCGACGGTGCGCGCGCTGGCCGAAGTACTGGCCGGCGCGGCGGGCGAGGCGGCCTTCGAGGTCGCGCCCAACCGGCTCGATGCGGCCACCACGCAGATCACGCCCGAGCTGCTGCCGCTGGTCGAACTGAGCCAGCCGGCCATCGACGGCATCGTGGCCGCCGTGCCGGGCGGCACGGCGAATATCCAGGACATCTATCCGCTGGCACCGCTGCAGGAAGGCATCTTGTTCCATCACCTGCTCGGCGGCAGCGGCGATGCCTACCTGTTGCGCCGGGTCGTCGGCTTCGACAGCCGCGAGCGGCTGGATGCGTTCCTGCAGGCCTTGCAGACTGTGATCGATCGCCACGACATTCTGCGCAGCGCGGTGTTCTGGCAGGGCCTGCCCAAGCCGGTGCAGGTAGTGCATCGCCGTGCGCCGCTGCCGCTGCACGAGCTGGCCCTGGCGGACGATGTTCCGGCGCTGGAGCAACTGCTGGCGCGTACCGATCCGCGCCGCACGCGTCTGGACTTGCAGCAGGCGCCGGTCATTGCCGCCTATGTCGTGCCCGATGCACAGAGCGGCGAATGGCTGCTGGCCCTGCTCAACCACCACATGGTCTGCGACCACGTCACGCTCGACCTGATGATCGGCGAGATCCACTGCCTGCTGCAGGGGCAGGGCGACCGGCTGGCCGAACCCCTGCCTTACCGCAATTTCATCGCGCGCACCCATACCGTACCCGAGGCCGTGCACGAGGCGTATTTCCGTGCCCAGCTCGGCGACATCGACACGCCGGTCGCGCCGTTCGGCGTGCTCGATGTGCAGAGCGATGCACAGGCAGTCAGCGAAGTGCGCATCGCCCTGGACGACAACCTGGCCCAGCGTATCCGCGAGCAGTCGCGCCGCTGCGGCGTCACACCGGCGGTGCTGTTCCATGTGGCCTGGGCGCAGGTGCTGGGCCGCTGCACCGGACTTGACGATGTGGTCTTCGGCACCGTGCTGTCGGGTCGCCTGCAGGGCTCGGAAGGCGCCGATCAGGTGGTCGGCCTGTTCATCAACACCTTGCCGCTGCGCGTCGGCCTGGCCGGCATCGGCGTGCGCGACGCGGTGGCCGAGGTGTATCGCCGCCTGGGCGAGCTGCTGACGCACGAACAGGCGTCGCTGGCGCTGGCGCAGCGCTGCAGTGCGGTGTCGCCAGCCTTGCCGCTTTTTACGGCATTGTTGAATTATCGCCATATCCACAATATAGGAACGCCGGCGGACATGGCCTGGCAGGGCATGCGCTCGCTCGATGCCAGCGCGCGCAACAGCTATCCGCTGACCATGTCGGTGGAAGACCGCGGCCAGGCCTTCGGCCTTACCGCGCAATGCCAGCAAGGCATCGACGGCGCACACCTGGCCGGCTATCTGGAAAGCGTGATCGCAGCGCTGGTCGACAAGCTGGAGAGCGATCCGGCCTTTCCTCTGAACCGGCTGGAGCTGCTGCCGTCCGCACAGCATCAGCAACTGCTGGTGCAGGGCCGCGGCCCCGCCAGCCTGCGCTGGCGAGGCTTGGCCCTGCCGCTGCAGATCGAACAGCAGGTGCAGCGCACGCCCCAGGCCGTCGCCCTGCGCTGCGGCGATACGCAGCTGAGCTATGCCCAGCTCGACGCGCGCGCCAACCGTCTGGCCCACGCGCTGATCGAGCAGGGCATAGGCCGTGGCGCCCGCGTCGGCATCCACCGGGAACGTTCGCCGGAGCTGCTCATTGCGCTGCTGGCAGTACTGAAGACCGGTGCGGCCTATGTGGTGCTGGACCATCGCCAGACCACGGCGCGCCTGCGCGCGATCATTGCCGATGCCGGCGTGAGCGTAGCCCTGCTCGACAGCCGGCACTCGGTATTGCCGGTCGGTGGCGTGGATGCGCTGTACCTGGACGATGCCGCTACCGATGCGCAATGGCTGGCGGAATACCCGTCGACGCGGCCCGACATCGCCATTGCCGACGACGACAGCGCCTACGTGCTGTACACCTCGGGCTCTACCGGCACGCCCAAGGGTGTAGAGATCCTGCACCGCGGCCTGACCGACTATTGTGCCTTTGCGCGCGAAGGCTATTACGCGGCATCGCTGAGCGGATCGCTGGTGGTGACGTCGCCGGCGTTCGACCTGACGGTGCCGTCGCTGTACGTGCCGCTGCTGACGGGCGGCTGCGTGGAACTGATCGCGGCTGACGACGATCTCGCCGGTTTTGCCGCGCGGCTGGAGCAGGCCGATATGCCGCCGGTACTGCTGCGCCTGACGCCATCGCATCTGCAGGGATTGCTGCAGCTGGCCGACGAAGCGCCGCGCCAGACTGCACATGTGTTCGTGATCGGCGGCGAAGCGTTCGGCGTGGATCTGGCGCGGCAGCTGCAGGCGAAGTATCCGCAGGCGCAGATCTACAACCATTACGGCCCTACCGAAACCGTGGTCGGCTGCAGCTGGTACGACGTGACGGCGAATCTGGCCGATCTGCAGCGCACGATTCCGATCGGCCGGGCGATGAGCAATACGTCGCTCTACGTGCTCGATCCGCAAGCACGGCTGCAGCCGCCCGGCGTGGCGGGCGAGCTGTATATCGGTGGTGCCGGTGTGGCCAAGGGCTATCTCAACCAGCCCGAGCTGACCGCAGCGAAATTCGTTGCCGATCCGTTCGAGGCCGGTGGCCGGCTATACCGCAGCGGCGACCGTGTGCGCTGGCGCCACGACGGCACGCTGGAATTCCTCGGCCGCCTGGACGACCAGGTCAAGCTGCGCGGCTTCCGCATCGAACTGGGCGATATCGAAAGCGCATTGCGCCGGCATACATCGGTGCGCGATGCGGTAGCGGTGGTGCGCGAGGGCGGAGAGGGGGGCGAGGCGCAGCTGGTCGCCTATGTCGTGGCCGACCCCGCGGACGGACTGGCCGACAGTCTCAAGGCCCAGCTGGCCGAGCAACTGCCGGCGTATATGCAGCCGTCAGCCTACGTCGTGCTTGCACGCCTGCCGCTGACACCCAACGGCAAGGTCGACAAGGGCGCCCTGCCGCGGCCAGAGCAACAGGCCAAGCAGTACATTTCTCCCGAAACGGAAACCGAGAAAATTCTGGCCGCGGTATGGGCCGGCCTGCTTGGCCTGGACGTGGGGCGGATCGGCGCCGGCGACAATTTCTTCGAGCTGGGCGGGCATTCCATCCTGTCGATCCGGTTGGTGGTGCAACTGGGCGAGCGTTTTCCGCTACCGCTGGGCGTGCGCGATCTGTTCCGCTATCCCGAGTTGCGGCAACTCGCGGCGTATCTCGACACGGCCACGCCGTTGCGCGACGGGGCCTGGAATCCGCTGGTGCTGCTGGGCAGTCAGCAGGCCGGTGCGGCGCTGTACTGCGTACCGGCTGCCGGCCTGACGGCGGCGTCCTACCAGGCGCTGGCGCAGGCGCTGCAGCCGCAGCTCGCCCTCAACGTGTTCGAGCCGCGCGGTTTCGACGCGGCGCAGCCGCCCTGCGCCGACATGGACGAGATCGTCCGTTGCAATCTGCAGGCACTGCGCGAGCACCAGCCGCGCGGCCCTTACCACCTGGCCGGCCATTCCTTTGGCGGCGGCGTTGCTTTCGAAATGGCGCGCGAGCTGGAAGCGCAGGGAGAACAGGTCGAACTGCTGCTGCTCGACAGCATGCTCTACCTGCAGGAACAGCAGCGCGGCGGCCGTTCGGCACTCAGCCATCTGCGCCAGATGTTCGCCGACGAGGACGAGGCTACCGCGGTCGCGGACACCCCCGCGAGCGACGCGGCCTTCCGCGCCCGTTTCGAGGGGCGCCTGCGCCAGGCCGGCCTGCTGCCGTTGCGGGGCGATGACGCGCTTCTGGACAAATACATTGCGGCGTTCGACACGCAATTGGCACTTTATTCGGCCTACCGGCCGTCGGGCCTGCTGCAGGGGCCGGTAAGCCTGCTGCTGGCCAAGGGCGGCCTGGCGCGGCTGGATCGCGACGCGCTGGTGCAGCACTACGGCCGTTGCTGCGCACAGCTTGCCGAGGTGGCCGTGGTTGCCGGCGGACACCTGTCGATGCTGTCGCCGGAGCATGTACAGTCACTGGCCTGGGTAATGCTGCAACACACGCAAGCCATGCCTGCGGCAGTCGTTGCATGAGTGGACGACTTCACAACATGGCGGAAATTCTTTGTGCTGTATCCCCGCTGGCTCAGGGGAATGGCCGCAACCTCGCCATGCCGGGGTTGCAGCGCGGTCGCAGGGCAGCTGTCCCGTCGACCGGTTCATGTGGCATTGGGGCCATTGCGTGCAATGGGAATGGGGCCGGCTGCTCGCTGCCGGCACTTACCAACCTTTAGAGATTGAGCAAGAACGTACTATGGACATTACTAGGAAAACCGAGAAAAAAGCCCCCTGGAAGCGCTACTGGCCGGTACTGCCGGCGGCAGTCGCGTTGCTTGTTGCGCTGTATGCGCTGCAGAGCTTCGGCAGTGCGTCCTACGTTGCCAGCCGCGACAGCCTGATCTTCGGCGACGTCAAGCGCGGCGACTTCCTGGTGCAGATCCGCGGCGTCGGCGTGCTGGTGCCGAAGAACATCCAGTGGCAGGCAGCGAATGTCGACGGCCGTGTCGACAGCATCGCGGTCGAGGCCGGCACCAGCGTCAAGCAGGGCGACGTGATCGCCAGCCTGAGCAATCCCAAGCTGAAACTGCAGCTGGAGGAATCGACCTGGGAACTGGAGGCGCAAAAGAAGGAAAACCGCGCCGCCGAAATGGAGCTGCGCTCGGAGCTGGCCGAGGTGCGCGCCGAGGCAACCAACGCCGAGCTGGATTTCCGCAGCTCCAAGCTCAAGCTCGATGCCGAGGAAGTCCTCGTCGCCAAGGGCATCGTTTCCCGCATTACGGTGGAGCAGTCCAAGCTCGCCGTCGAGCAGTTCAAGGAAAAGAACAAGTCGCAGCTCGAGCGCGTCTCCAAGATGGAGGCCAACCTCGAAGCCCTGATCGAAGCGCACGTGGCGCGCATGAACAAGCTGCAGAACACGCACAACCAGATCCAGCAGCAGATCGACGACCTTACCGTCAAGGCGCGCATCGACGGCGTGGTGCAGGAGATGGTGCTGAAGCTCGGCCAGCAGGTGCTGCAGGGCGCCGAGGTAGCGCGCATCGCGCCGCACGACAATCTCGTCGCGCTGCTGGACATCCAGGATTTCCAGGTGCGCGACGTGGTGCTGGGCCAGGTCGTCAATGTGGACACGCGCAGCAGCAAGATCGTCGGCAAGGTGGTGCGCATCGATCCGGCCGTGATCAACGGCGTGGTCAAGGTCGAGGTGCTGCTGGAAGGCAAGATGCCGCCCGAGGCGCGCCCTGACCTCAGCGTCGAAGGCGTCATCGATGTCGAACGCAAGCCCGACGCCCTGTTCGTCGAGCGGCCTTCCTTCGCGCAGAGTTTCAGGACCACCGCCATGTACCGGCTCAACGGCAGCGGCAATGCGGCAACCCGTGTCGAAGTGCAGCTGGGGCGCGCTTCCACGCGGCATATCGAGGTGGTCAACGGGCTGAAGGAAGGCGACCGCATCATCGTCTCCGATCCTTCTTCCTGGGAAAGCCACAACGACATTCTTATCAGGTAGGGATAGCCATGACTCAAGCACAACCACTCATCCAGCTGCAGGATCTGCAAAAGTCCTTCTTCACCGAGGAGGTCGAGACGCGCGCCCTGCAGGGCATTAACCTTTCAATATGGAAAGGTGAATATGTATCGTTCTCGGGGCCATCGGGCTGCGGCAAATCGACCCTGCTGTCGCTGCTGGGCCTGCTCGACGTGTGGACCAGCGGCAAGTACCTGCTGGCCGGCCACGACGTGTCCACGGTCGACCGCGACGAGCGGGCACGCATCCGCAACAAGGAAATCGGTTTCGTATTCCAGTCGTTCAACCTGATCAGTGACTTGACCGTGGAAGAGAACGTCGCGCTGCCGCTGACCTACCGCGCCGACCTGAAGAAGGGTGAGATCCAGGCCCTGGTGTCACGGGCGCTGGACAAGGTCGAGATGTCGCACCGGGCCAAGCACTATCCGACCCAGCTGTCCGGCGGCCAGCAGCAGCGCGTGGCCGTGGCGCGTGCGGTGGCGGGCAATCCCTCGCTGATCCTGGCCGACGAACCGACCGGCAACCTGGATTCCAAGAACGCCGAGATCGTGACCGAGATGCTGGAGAACCTGCACGCCGAGGGCTCTACCGTCTGCATGGTTACGCACAATCCGGAAACCGCGGCGCGCGCGCCGCGCCGGGTGGAACTGCTGGACGGCCAGATCGCCTCCAATATCGTCGTGCCGCGCAAGATTCCGGTAGCCGGCTAGGAGAGGCGAAGTGCTGCATATTTCCGATTTCAAGTATGCCCTGCGCCTGCTGAAGAAGACTCCGGGCTTCACTGCGCTGACCATTCTCGTGCTGGCCGGCGGCCTGGCCATCAGCCTGTACACATTCGGCCTGCTAAATACACTGTTATACAAAGACCTGCCGATCGCCGATGGCGGCTCGGTGGTGCGGGTGGTCGGCGAGCGCAAGGGCCGCATCAGCACGGTGAATGCCTATCTGCTGTCGGAGATCCGCGCCGGTGGCATCCGCAGCCTGAGCGAGCTGGGTGCGTATTCCGCCACCACGCTGGCCCTGGGCGACAAGGATTCCGTACGCAACCTGAGCGCCACCCTGGCCGAGTGGAACGTGTTCGAATTCAGCCGCACCAAGCCGCTGATGGGGCGTGGCTTCGTGCGCGAAGACAGCACCGACGGCGCGGAGGCCGTGGTCGTGCTGGGCTACAAGGTCTGGCAGTCGGCATTTGCCGGCGATCCGAACATCATCGATCGCAGCATCCTGCTCAACCGCAAGCCGACGCGTGTGGTCGGCGTCATGCCCAAGGACTATGCCTTCCCGGGTTCGGCCAGCCTGTGGCTGCCCATATCGAGCAAGGATCTGCAGCCCACCGGCTACACCGCCAACGCCTACAGCGTATACGCGCGGCTTGCCCCCGGCGCGTCGCACAGCCAGGTCAGGACCGAGCTGCAGGGCCTGATGAAGCGCGTACAGCAGCAGGACGGCCGCGCCGATTCGCAGGAGGAAGACCTGGACGGCCTGTTTCCGCTGACTTTCCAGTCGGTACAGACCTATCCCGAAGGACCTTTCGTCTTTGCCATCCTCAATGCGGTGTCGCTGTTCATCCTGCTGCTGGCCTGCGTCAATGTGGGCAACATGCTGCTGGCACGCACCAACGAGCGCATGCGCGAGATCGCCGTGCGCGTCGCGCTGGGCGCACCGCGCCTGCGCCTGCTGCTGCAGATGACACTGGAAAGCATGATCATCTGCGTCAGCGGCGGCATCATCGCCGTGCTGCTGGCCGGCTGGGCGCTGAAATCGACCAACGGCTTCATCGCCACGGTGTTCGAAGGCAACCTGCCGTACTGGTGGAACTGGGGGCTGGACGGCGCGACGGTGACCGCAGCCGCCGTGTTCATTCCGCTGATGATCCTGCTGGTTTCGGTGATGCCGGTCTACGGCGCCACGCGCATCAATGCCAGCGCGCTGCTGCGCGACGGTACGCGCGGCTCGCAGGGACGTACCAGCGGACGTATCTCGCGCATCCTGGTCACCATCCAGATTGCACTGATCTCGGTAGTGCTGCTGGTGGGCACGGCCATGGGCATCATCGCCTACCGCGCCGGGCATATCGATTTCGGCATCGATCCGACCAACCTGCTGACCATGCAGGTCGACTTGCGCGACAGCAGCCAGGACACGCCGGAAAAACAGCTGCTGTTCTACCAGCGTCTGCTGGGCGAACTGCGCGGCAGCAGCGATATCGACGCTGCCCTGCTCACCGGCAATCTGGGCGCCAGCCGCTTCGCCGTCGACGACATGGAATACAGCCGCATCGGCGACTACCCGGAAGCGACCCTGCTGGTCACTTCGGAATCGCCCGGCCAGATCGGTACGCGTCTGCTGGAAGGGCGCAATTTCGACAGCCGCGACAGCGAAACCGGGCTGAAAACTGCGGTGATCAGCCAGTCGCTGGCCCGCGCCTACTGGGGCGGCGAATCGGCGCTGGGCAAGCGCATCCGGCTGCTCGACGAGCAGGGCAAGACCACCGAGCAGCGCATCGTCATCGGCGTGGTCAGCGATGTGCGCCGCGGCGAGAACCTGCTGGTTACCGACAAGAACACCTTCGCTGCGATCTACCAGCCGCTGCCGCAGGCGATAGAGCCGGTATTGGGCGTGCTGGTACGCCATCGCGGTTCGGCCGCGGCAGCCCGCACGGCGATGTACCGCGCCGTCAGCAATGTCGACGCGTACGTGGTGCCGGGGCCTATCGCCAACTACGACGATTCGCAGAAGAAGCTGACCCTGGTCGCCACCACGATGACCGACCTGTTCGTACGCTGCGGCATCTTCGCCATCCTGCTGGCAATGACCGGCATCTACGGCCTGAGCAGCAACACGGTGGTACAGCGCACCCACGAAATCGGCCTGCGCCGCGCAGTCGGGGCGACCGACCGCAGCATCATCTGGCTGTTCCTGCGCCAGGGCGGCCGGCAGGTGACGGCAGGCCTGCTGATCAGCGCGCTGATCTCGATCGGCATTCTTTACCTGTTGTCGCGCTTTGCCGGCCTCGGCACCTTGACCCTGGTCGTGGTCGGGGTGTTCTTTGCCGCGCTGGTGACCGGGCTGGTCATGTCGGCGATATACATCGCTACACGTCGTGTTGTGAAAAACGAGCCGAGTGTGGCGCTGCGTTACGAGTAACAAGAAGCGTGCCGGCGATGCCGGCACCGCAGGGCAGAACCGCTGTGCACGCAGTGCGGCACAGCATCGCCGCCTGGGCCGAACCACGGCCCGGGCCGGCAGGACAGGCAAACCATGGCGCGGGGGCGCATGGGCGCGCGCAGGCGCGCAGCCATATACGGTGGCGTGAACACGGACTGATTCAGGAGGAAAGGGGAATGGCTACGTTGGCAAATGTGGATTGTGCGGACCTGAAGCCGGTACAGGGGACGCGGCTGCTGCTCGATCTCGATCTGCAGGGCAGCAAGGTGCTCGATTGGGCGCAGGAGAATCGCGCCCATGTCGAACGCCTGGTGCAGGGCAATGGCGCGCTGCTGATCCGCGGCCTGAAATTCGTCGGCAGCCAGCAGTTCGGCGCGGTGCTGTCGACGCTGTTCGGCGAAGACCTGATGCAATACACCTATCGTTCGACCCCGCGCACCGAGCTGCGCGGCAATGTATACACGGCGACGGAATACCATCCCGACCAGGTCATTCCCCAGCACAACGAGAACTCCTACTCGAACCGCTGGGCCATGCGCATCGGCTTCCTGTGCACGGTGCCGTCGCCCGTCGGCGGCAGCACGCCGATCTGCGACAGCCGCCTGGTGTATCGCGAGATTCCCGAAGCGATCCGTGCGCGTTTCGAGCGCCACGGCGTGATGTACGTGCGCAACTATTCGGAAATCGACATTCCCTGGACCGAGGTATTCCAGACCACGGAAAAAGCCGACGTGGAAAGTTTCTGCATCGCCAACCAGCTGTCGTACGAGTGGCTGGGCGAGCGGCATCTGCGCACGCGCCAGATCAACCAGGCCAGTGCGCAGCACCCGGTCACCGGCGCCCGGGTCTGGTTCAACCAGGCGCATCTGTTCCATGTCACCAACCTGGAAGCCGATGTGCAGGAAAGCCTGCTCAGCGTGATGAAGGAAGAGCACCTGCCGCGCAATACCTATTACGGCAATGGCGACCACATCGAGCCGGAAACGCTGCAGACGATCCGCGACATCTACGACCGCAACAAGATCGCCTTCGACTGGCAGCGCAACGACCTGCTGTTGCTGGACAACATGCTGTATTCGCATGGCCGCGGCACGTATTCCGGCAATCGCCAGGTACTGGTCGGCATGACCCGCCTGCACGGTTCGGAAGCGGCGGCCATCGCCGCCTGATCCGCACTTCCCGTCATCCGCTCGTCGCACACGGTACTCTCATGAACACTCCCTGGTTCATCCACTTCTCCCGGCCGCAGCGCTCGCGCCTGCGTCTGTTCTGCTTTCCCTATGCGGGCGGCAACGCGCATATTTTCCGCGCCTGGGCCGAGCAGCTGCCGCCCTGGGTCGAGCTGATCGGCGTGCAGTCGCCGGGCAAGGGCAGCCGTGCGCTGGAGCGGCCGTGCACGACCGTGTCGGAAATGACCGGCAAACTGATGCTGGCGCTGGAGCCGTTGCTGCACGACAAGCCGTTCGCGTTCTTCGGCCACAGCAACGGCGCGCTGATCTCCTTCGAGCTCAGCTGCATGCTGCAGGAACGTGGCCTGCCGCTGCCGCGCCAGCTGCTGCTGTCGGCCAGCCCTGCGCCCTGGACGCGGGAGTTCGAGCAGCCGTATTCGGCCATGAGCGACGAGGAGTTCAAGGCCGCGCTGCAGGATCTCAACGGCACGCCGCAGGAAATCCTCGCCAACCGGGAGCTGCTGGACCTGTTCCTGCCCGGCCTGCGCGCAGATTTCTCTCTGTCGGAAACCTATGTCTACGCCCGCGCGCGCAAGCTGTCAGTGCCGACCAGCGTGTTCTACGGCGAGCACGACGAAATCGAAGAGCATCAGGTACATGCCTGGCAGGAAGAGATAGAGCCGCCTATCCGCTTCGACCGCCTGCCGGGCGGGCATTTCTTCATCCACAGCCATCTGGAACTGCTGACGGCGATGGTCGGCAGCCGGCTGCGCGAGCTGGAGGTGCAGGACAGGGCGAGCCGCAGTCTGGAAAGCGTGGCATGACATGTTGCAATGTGACTATCTGGATAGTTTGCCGCGGCGCCCGGACGGTGCCCCGGCCGATGTCGATGAGGCAAGGAGATTTGAATGAGCAATGACGACGGTAAGCTGTACCTGCGCGAAGATGTCTATTTCGAGCCATTGCTGAACCAGTGGTACGCCTGGCCGTATCTGCTGCCGCCGGTCACCGGCGCACGGCATATCGTGAACACGCATCGCCGCATCATGAGTTCCTTCATCAAGAACGCGAAGCTGCATGTGATGGCGGTGGCCCAGCCCGGCATGGCCGGCTCGGAGTTCCTGGATTGCGCCGAAGACCGCGTGTCGGACATCAAAGCCCTGGTCGAGCGCATCGACCTGGAGCATGCAGACCTGGTGGTGCTGTCCGACTCCGTGCGCGAACTGGACGAACTGCTGCGCGCGCATACCAGCGGTGAGTCGATCGAATACCTGTACGAGCGCGTGCCGGCTCCGCTGCGCGGCTACGTCGAGATCTTCATGGATCTGGAGCACCACCCCTCGTACCGGCTGCTGGAAAGCCTGCTGTACAAGAGCCGTCACTATAAGCGCTCGCTGCAGAGCGTGTCGTTCGGCCTGCTCGACACGGTAGGCCAGCGGCCATTCGTGCTGAGTACGCCGCGCCTGCCCGAAGCCAACAATCTGCAGCTGAAGATCGATTACAACGATCCCATCCTCGACGCGGTATTCCGTGCCCGCGCGCTGCCGCTGGCGGCTGCGGAGGTGGACGCGCTGTTCGCCGGCCGCGAGACGCTGGGCGGCGTGCACTATCGCGACCTGTTCACTGCCGCGCCGCCGGCACAGCGCCACGTGCCGGTCCGCGACGGCGTGCGCCTGCAATACCTCGGCCATGCGGGCTTCCTGCTGGAAACCGCCGACGTAGCCATCATCGTCGACCCGGTCATCGCCTCGCGGGGCGAGTCCTTCTCCGACGAGGTGATCAGCTTCAGCCAGCTGCCCGAGCGTATCGACTACATCTGCATCACGCACAACCATCAGGACCACGCCAACATCGAGTCGCTGCTGCAGCTGCGCCACAAGACCAGCAAGATCCTCGTGCCGAAGAACAACGGCGGCAGCCTGACCGATCCGTCGCTGCGCCTGCTGCTCAAGCAGTTCGGCTTCGATGCGATCGAGATGGACGACATGGACGAGGTGCAGGTGCCCGGCGGGCGCATCGTCAGCGTGCCCTTCCTTGGCGAGCACGGCGATCTGAACGTTCGCTCCAAGGCGGCGTGGTTTTTCGAACTGCTGGGAAAGCGCGTATTCCTCGGCGCGGATTCTTCCAATCTCGATCCCACCATGTATCACCACATCGCCGACTACCTGGGCGAGGTCGACGTGATGGCGATAGGCATGGAATGCGTAGGTGCTCCGTATACCTGGCTCTACGGCGCCCTGCATACCAAGCTGGTGAGCAAGAAGATCAAGGAATCGCGTCGCCTGAACGGTTCCAATTTCGAGCAGGCGCACAAGATCGCCGAGATATTCAAGCCGTCACGCGTATTCCTCTACGCGCTCGGCATGGAGCCTTGGTACAAATATTTCATGGGCCTGGACTACGACGAGAATTCCGCCCAGATCATAGAAACCGAAAAAATGCTGCTGGCCTGCAGCGACAACAACATTCCGGCAGAACGGCTGTACGGCAAGATGACCATGGAAATGGCCTAGCCGCTACACCTTCGCGGGCATTCCTGCCGCGCTGCAACCCTCTGTCGTGGAGTACTCAATTTTATGAATGCCATAAACAACAACGCACCGATCTTCGTGGTCTGCTGTTCCCGCTCCGGCTCGACTCTGCTGCGCTACGTGCTCGATTCCCACGCCGAAGTCGGCTGTCCGCCGGAACTGCACCTGGGCGAGCTGTGCAAGACCCTGAGCTGGACCCATGCACTGATTCACCAGAGCGAAAAGAACAGCGAACTGACGCGGCAGCGCTGCCGCGAAGTGATCGACGGGATGATGAGCGACTACCAGAGCCGCGTCGGCAAGGCGCGCTGGTGCGACAAGTCCATCAGCACGGTCGATCACCTGGCCCTGGTCAGGTCGGTATTCCCCGATGCGCGCTTCGTCTGCCTGTACCGCAATTGCATGGACGTGGTGCACTCGGGCATGGAAGTCTCGCGTTTTGGCTATTCGGGTTACGGCTTTTCCTCGTTCGTGTCGAAGCGGCCGGACAATGTCGTCGCGGCGATCATGGACTACTGGTGCGACAAGACCGCCAAGGCGCTCGCCTTCGAGGAGCGCGAAAGCGGTTCGGTGCACCGCGTACAGTACGAAGACCTGGTGTTCTATCCCGACCAGGTCGTGCCGGCACTGCTGCAGTTTCTCGGCATGTCGCCGGATCCGGGCCTGGTCGAACGTATCTTCGCCATATCGCACCAGGGTGGGCCGGGCGATTCCAACATCGTCTTCACCCGTCGCATCGAACAGGGCGGCGTCGGCAAGGGCAAGGCGATTCCCCTGCGCCAGATTCCGGCCGAGCAGTTGCAGCGTGCCAATGTGCTTCTTGCGCGCCTGGGCTATGCGCCGATCGGCCCGGACTGGGACAGTGCGCCCTCGCCCTATCTGCCGGCAGTGCCGCTTGCCGGCGGCAGCGCGGCAGTCCAGGACGACATGGATCCGGGCCAGATGCTGACCCTGCTGTGCGGCCTGATCGGCAAATCCAGCCAGGATGGCGCGATCCGATTTGTCTTCGACGACCGCGCCGACGAGGTGTGGCGCATCGTGCTCGAAAACGGCGCGGCTGCGGTCGTCCGTGGCGACGCCGCGGCCGACTGCGAAGTGCGCCTGCCGCTGCCGCTGCTGGTGGCGATAGGACAGGGCCAGGCCAATCCCATGAAGTTGTTGAATGCGGGAAAAATTCACATTTCAGGAAATGGCGACTTGGCGCGGCGCATGTTCCAGGTCTGAGCAGCACAGGACGCGCGTCCAGGGCCTGGTGCCGGGATGCGGCTGGCTGTCGCTACCAACTGTTGAATCGTCGCACGGGACGGATTCGGCTGCCGCCGGCAGCGCCGCTGGCGGCAACCCGAAAAATTTTCGCCTTGTTCAGGGGTTCACTAAAGGACTAGCACTGATGAACGCATCCTCTGCCTATGCCGAAGCATCGGAGCGGCCTGCCGATACGGCCGATCCGCGCGTTACCACGGCCGACCGCATCCGCGAGTCGGGCTACGCGCTGCAGCGCGGCTGCTTCCTCGACGAGGAAGTGCGCGCGATCCGCAGCCATATCGACGCCTATGTGCAGCAGGCGCATCCCGGCATCGTCTACGAAGACGACTCGCGCCTGATCCGCGGCATTCACGGCCCGCATCTGTACGACGCGTTCTTCGCCGACATGGTCAGCGACCCGCGCTTTCTCGCCACCGCCGAGCAGTTTCTCGGCGAGCGCTGCTACGTGCACCAGTTCAAGATCAACATGAAGCAGCGCATGAATGGCCAGGCCTGGCCCTGGCACCAGGACTACATCTACTGGAAGAACGGCGACGGCATCGAGAACCCGGACCTGCTCAACGTGGCCATGCTGCTCAACGATGTCGATATGCTGCACGGCCCGCTCTGCTTCATTCCACGCAGCCATACCGGCGGCGACCTGTCGGAAGATCCGGACCGCTCCGGCGACTGGCGCCAGGATCTGTCCAAGGACCTCACCTACCAGGTTGGCCACGGCGCGGTCGACCGGCTGATCCGCGACAACGGTATCGAGTTCATCACCGGCAAGGCCGGCGATGTGGTGTTCTTCGATCCGCTGCTGGCGCATTGCTCCTCGACAAACCTCTCGCCGCAGGACCGGGTGCTGCTGATCGTCACTTACAACGCTGTGTCGAACGCTCCGCGGCCCGGCCACCATCGCATCCGGCCCGAATTCCTCTGCGCGCGGGATTTCACCCCGCTCTGAACCGAGCAAGCGAGCGGTCACGGAGTTCGTTGGCCTGCCGCGATGCTCAGCCGCGGGCTACTGGCCGAACGCCGCTGCGATACAGCCGAGATGGTCTCCTGCTGCCGGTCTGCCTGGGCATGGAAAGCTGGTCCTGGGGGCGAATCGGCTGGCGAGCCGTGGCAAGTGCGAGGTGCCAGGTGTCCGATGCCGATGACATGAATCCGGCAACCGGGCGGCATGGCCTGAAACTCAATGTCAGCGAAGTCGACAACGCGCAGGCCCTGGAGCTTGCGCTGTCGGTAGCTGCGTTTTTGCGGGTCTCGAAATCGCTGGCCGGCGAGATCGTCGGGCGCTGCCGGGTCGTGGTGAAACAGTGGCCGAAGATTGCCGGCAAATTGCAGATTCGCCCACGCGAACAGGAGCGGATGGCGGCGGCGTTCAGGCTTGCCGGCTGAAGTCGATAGCTGCGCCCGCGGAAAGGCCTGCTCGCATGGCTGTCGTTGCGACCTGTATTGCCATTGCAGCCTGTTCACTGCGCCAGCCGGAAATAACTCCGCTGCCTTGCCTGTATCGCGCCGCATCGGCCGGCCTCGCATCGACAGCTCAGCATAAGCGACGCCGTGGGTAGTTTCTTCCGGCGACAGCGGCCGGCGCGGTGCCGGCTTTTGCCAGACCGCTGGCGGCAACGCGTGCGGCCACGGCGAGCATCGGATGCACCCGCGATGCTCCTGTCGGAAAGACCGTGGTCGATGTCATTTTCGACACTCGTCACGGCAATGGGTAACCGCAAAAATGTTGCACGGCATCAGCAGGACGTCCGCCGCGGCAGTGGCGGCGCACCGGTGGCGCAATGACGGCAATCACCGCGGAGCGGCACGTATATGACGCGTCGTAGCATGACTGAAGACGACCCCCTGGACGATTTCGCGCCGCGCGAGATCGCACTCGACGGTGTGAGCAAGCGCGTCCATGTGGGTGGCGGCGGGCCGGCGGTCATCGTCATGAGCGAAATGCCTGGTATCAGCCCCCAAGTGGCGCGTTTCAGCCGCTGGGTGCGCGATGCTGGCTTTACGGTATACCTGCCTTCGCTGTTCGGCCGCGACGGCGCCGTGGTCAGTGCGGACGAAGGCGCCGCCGTGTTCCGGCATGCCTGCGTCAGTGCCGAGTTCCGCGCATTTGCCGGTGGCGGTTCCAGTCCGGTAACGCAGTGGTTGCGCGCGCTGGCGCGGCGTGCGCACGAGGAATGCGGCGGCGCCGGCGTTGGTGCCATCGGCATGTGTTTCACCGGCAATTTCGCCCTGACCATGATGCTGGAACCGGCCGTGCTGGCAGCGGTGCTGGCGCAGCCCTCGCTGCCGCTGGACGATCCTGCGGCCACCGGCATCGGCGAAGAGGAGTTCTGTGCGCTGCGGCAGCGGCTGCAACGCGAAGACCTCACCGTCATGGCCTACCGCTTCGACGGCGACCAGTTCTGTCGCGCGCAACGCTTTGCTGCCTATGCCGAAGCGCTGGGCGAACGCTTCATTGCCCGCGTGCTGCCCGACAGCGCGGCGAATCCCGACAGCCCGCCCTTCTTCCAGCGCTACGTGACCTGTCCGCACAGTGTGCTGACGGCCCATCTCATCGATGCGGCAGGGCAGCCGACTCTGGCGGCGCGCGATGAAATTCTGGCGTATTTTTCACGGCGGCTTATGCCGGGTTGCGGCTGACGCGCACGACGCGAGCGGTTTCAGTCGCTGTCCTGCAGCCAATGCCGTTTTAGCGGATTGTAGATTTCCAGACCGGCGAAATCGCGTTCGTTGTCGGTCACGATGATGCAGCCGCGTACGCCAGCGACGGCGGCCACCATCATGTCCAGCGCGTCGCGCGGACGGCCGCTGCGCTTGCCTTCGTGCATGAGTTCGGCCCAGAGCAGGGCGGCTCGTTCGTCGAAGGCGAGGATGCGGCCTGCAAACAGCGCCGGCGGGCCTTCGGCACCGGCGAACCAGTGTTCCAGCTGGCTGCGTTTGCGGCCTGCGGGCAGGTTGAGAATGCCGCGCCGGATCTCCGCCAGGGTGAGCGCAGCGATGTACAGGTCGTCATCGTGCTGGTTGCTGAGCCAGGTCAGCAGGTCTGGCGACGGCTGCGGCTTGATCGCGTGGCTGAGGATATTGGTATCGAGCAGATAGCGCATCACAGGTCGACGGCGCGGCCTTTGCTGCGCGTGCGCTTGAGGTTCAATTCGACGCCGGCCAGCGGCGAGCGGCGCAGGGCCGCCAGTATGCCGCCGGTGCGCGGCTTGGTGGCAGCCATCGCGTCGTGCAATGCCTCGCGCAGGCGTAGCGAGGCCGCACCTTCCTCGGCCAGCTGGCGCACCAGCGTGCGGATCAGTTCCCGATCGGCTTCCAGGCCCAGTACTTCGAAGCGGACCAGTCCGCGTTCGCCCAGCCGGGCGCGGTAATTGCGTACCGCGCGTTTTTGCGAGTCCGACATGGTTGCCTCCTGTTCCGAACCTGGCCAATGCCCGGAAATATATCCTGGCATTGGCCCGGGTTCAATTGGAAAACTAGGGCGCGGCAGGGTCGAGCGGCGCGGGTTGCAACGCTTGCAAGCGCCGAGTAGCCGCCACTGCCTGCATGACGGCAATCCTGCCGCGC
Organism: Tahibacter aquaticus; assembly: GCF_004363655.1. Lineage (GTDB taxonomy): Bacteria > Pseudomonadota > Gammaproteobacteria > Xanthomonadales > Rhodanobacteraceae > Tahibacter > Tahibacter aquaticus. Next base: position 375,916 of record NZ_SNZH01000005.1, on the reverse strand, counting down.
CTACGGCAAGTAGCCGGTTCGCCGCTGTGCGGCCTCAGACCGGATAAGGTCCGTGCTCGAACGTTTCGGCGTGATAGCCCTTGGCGCCGACGGCATGGGTCAGGGGGCTGCGGTAGTCCTGTTCCTGGCGCAACTGTTCCAGCGCGTGGGCGAAGTCGTAGCGCGGCTGCCAGCCGAGTAGCTTTCTGGCTTTTGCGTTGCTGTATACACGGTCCAGGCTCGGGAGCATGCGCCAGCCGCGGCGGCGGTATTCGGCGACGTAGCTGGGGCAGTACTGCTCGACCACGCCGGGCGCGTCGCTGCGCAGCCGCGCCATGTCGGCTGGCTGGAACGGTGGCGTCGCGCTGACGATGAATTTGTCGAAACCCAGCGACGGCGCCTTGTCCAGCGCCAGCAGATGCGCGTCGACCACGTCCTGAATATCGACGCGGCGGTACAGCAGTTCATTCACCTTGCTGTTGGCATCGGCGTAGCTGGCGCGCGTGTCGGCGCTATCGTCTTCCTCGGGGAAGAAACGCGAGGTGCGCAGTACCAGGCAGGGCAGGTGCTGTTTGCGCTGGAACAGTTCGCACAGGTCTTCCGCGGCGATCTTGGTCACGCCGTAGATGTTCTTCGGTACGGGGCGCACATCTTCGCTGATCCAGGCTGCCGGCTCGCCGGGCGGCGGTACCAGGGCCGCGCCGAACGTGCTGGTGGTGCTGGTGAAGACGAGTGCCTTGACGCGGTGTGCAACGCAGGCTTCGAGCACGTTGAGCGTGCCGCTGATATTGACGTCGACGAACTCCTGCCGCGCATGCGTCGCCACGTGCGGCTTGTGCAAGGTGGCGGCATGGATCACCGCATCGCAGCCGTGCATGCAGCGGTCGACGAAACCGGCATCGACGATAGAGCCGACCTTGTCGGTAAATTCCGACGCGCGCAGGTCGATACCGCGGGCTTCGAGGCCCCGCGCGCGCAGGCTGCGCATCAGCGCTTCGCCGAGATGTCCGGCACTGCCGGTAACCAACACGTTCATAGCTCTTTTCCTGATCGATCCGGGTTGTACTGCGGCTGCATACCTGCCGTTGCTGGCCGCTTGCGGCGGACTGGCGTACGGCCTGGCCACATCGCCTGAACGGTACGCCTGCACCGCAGTAGCGATGGCGTAGCGGGAAAGCAGGTGCCGGCAAAAGCTAGCAGGCAGGCGCGGGCCCGCACAGGGCAGCAATGCACAGGACAGGCACATGCCCGTCGCGGCTGCGGCGCCTTCGACCAAAGTCGGTAGGGCTCTGCGTCAACATCTGCGGCGCTGCAGGCTGCGGCGCTTTCGCCGCCGTACCGTGGCCGCTAACCTCGGCGTATGGTTCAGCAACTTCTGCGCTTCGGCGATTGCACACTGGATATCGCGGCGCGTGAATTGCGCCGCGGCGGCGAACGCATCGAGCTGTCACCGACGGTGTTCGACTGCATCGCCTATCTGATCGAGCATCGCGGCCGTGCGGTCGGCCGCGACGAACTGGTGGCAGCGGTCTGGGCCAGGACCAGCATCAGCGACACCATGCTGGGCAAGGCCATACTCGCTGCGCGCCGTGCCCTCGGCGACGACGCGGAACGCCAGGCGCTGCTGCGCACGGTGCCGCGCTTTGGCTATCACTTCGTCGGCACGGTCGAAGCGGCGATTGCCACAGCGGACCAGCCAGCGACGCAGCCGGTCTTGGCCGAAGCGGTGCCAATGGCGGCGTCGGCGCAACAAAAAGCGGATCTGCGCGGCGCTGCAGCGGGGACAGCGGAGCCTGTTGCTGAAAACCCGCTGCCTGGCGCTGCTGCCACGCGGCCGCCGCCGTCCGGTTCCGGGCTGGACGGCATCCGGCCGCGCCGACCGGGCTACCTGGGGTGGCTTGGCGCAGTCCTGCTCGTGCTGGCTGCAGTGTTCTTTGCCGCGCGCCAATGGCCGGGTGTGTACGGCCCGCCAGCGGCGACGCCGAACGCCACAGCGCTGGTCGTCGCCGCCACGCCGCTGCCCGGCGACAGTTGCGCCATCCTGCCGGCGGAAATTGCTGCCGACGCGAGCGATTCCTGGCTACGCCTGGGCGTGATGGACCTGATGGCGACGCGCCTGCGCATGGCCGGCCTGCCGGTGCTGTCCAGCGACAGCGTGGTGCGGCTGGCGCCCGAAGGCAGCACGGCCGAAGCGGCGGCGGCGTCGCTGCGGCGTGCCGCCGAGGTACAGCACCTGATCCAGCCGGCCCTGCGCCGTAGCGGCAGCCACTGGATCGCCCGGGCCGAACTCAGCGCCGCCGACGGCAGCCGTCGCGTAGTGCAGGCCGAAGCCGACAATCCCATCGCTGCGGCCAATGCCGTTGCCGACCAGTTGCTGGGCCTGCTCGGACGCCGTGTCGAGCAGGCCACACAGGTGGCGAATCTTTCCCTGGCCGAGCTGCTGCAGCGCGTCGATGCGGCACGCCTGTCCGACCAGATGGACCAGGCCCGCGCCCTGATGGCCTCGGCCAGCGCGGCGCAGCAGCGCGAGCCGGAACTGCGCCTGCGCCAGATCCAGCTCGACCTGCGCGCCGGTGACCTGGCGGCAGCGCGCCGCGGCAGCGAGTCACTGCTGGCCGACGTGCCGGCGGAAACCGATCCGGTGATGCATGGCCGTGCGCTGGAAAGCGACTGCGTCGCCTTGTCCCGTGCCGGCGACATGGCGCCGGCGCTGCTTGCCTGCAACGGCGCCATCGAGCTGCTGCAAAGCCGCAACCAGCCGCTGGCGCTGGGCCGTGCGTACAACCACCGCGGCATCATCCATGCGCGGGAACTTCGCCGCGAATTGGCATTAGTGGATTTTTCCCATGCGCGCGTGGTGCTGGGCACGGTCGGCGATCCGCTGCTGCTGGCCATGGTCGACGGCAACGAAAGTGCGTTCGCGATGGAGCAGGGCCGCCCGGCCGAAGCACTGCCCGGCCTGCTGCGTGCCGGCCAGCAGTTCCAGCGCTTCGGCATGCGCAGTGAATTCGCCGTGGCCGTGGTCAACCAGGTGGAAGCACAGCTGGCTTTGCTGCAGCCGCTGCAGGCCTTGCAGGCCAGCGAGCAGAATTGGGCGCAGCGCCAGCAGCTGGCCGATCCGGCTCTGCGCCAGCGGCTGGCCTACGAGCGCGCCGAGGCGCTCGCCGCGAACGGGCGCCTGGCTGAGGCACGCAGCCTGTTTGGCGAGGTGCTGCACGGTGCCGATGCAGCAGACACGCCGCTGGAACAGGCGCTGGCCCGGGCCGGACTGGCGCGGCTGGAACTGCGCGCCGGACAGGCCAACAGCGCGCTGCTGCTGGCGCAGCAAGCGCAGGCAGCACTGCTGCCGCTGGAGCTGGCACGCCAGCGTGCCCAGGCTTGGCTTGCCCAGGTGCAGGCCTTGCTGCAGTTGCAGCGCACGGCCGAGGCCGAGGAACAGGCGCAGGCCCTGCGCCGCTGGGCCGCGACGGCCAAGCCGGAAGCGGCGGTTCTGGCCGAACTGGCGGCAGCAGCGGTGGCGACTGCCCGGGGCCAGGACGAGAACGCTGGGGCGGCCTTTGCCGAGGCGCGCAAGCGCGCCGATGGTCAGAGCAGGCCGGATATCCAGGCCCAGGCCGCAGCGGTCTATGCGACAGATTTGCTCGCCCGCGGCGATCTGCGGGCAGCGGCGGAACCGGTAGGTTTGCTGGCGCGTCATGCCGAGACCGACTTCGATGCCGCCGTACTGCAGTGGCGGCTTTATCTCGGCCTGGGCCAGCATGAGGCGGCTGCCGCAGCCCAGCTGCGCCTGCGCCGGCTGGCGGGCGAGCGGCCCTTGCCCGAGCTGGCGGTGCCCGGCGGAATTGCCGCCGCGCCGCCCGCGGCGCGGGCAGGCCGGCCGTGACGGCGCCGGGGACAGGGCGCGAACAAGGCCCGAACAGAAACGGAACGGTACGGGCATGGCCGGTGCGGCGAGCCGACGCGATGCTGTGGCCTGTCCCGTCGCCGCCCGCTGGCGATGGCCATTGTCACCGTCTGGAGTCGCCGATGTCCCCGACCACTGCCTTTCCCTCGACCCGCCGCCGTCCTGCGCGTCGCCCGCTGGCCCTGTGCCTGGCTGCTGCCCTGCTGGCTGTGCCGGCCGTACCGGCGCTGGCGGCGAACCTGCCGGTGGCCAACTGCAACGACAGCGGCAGCGGCAGCCTGCGCGCCGTTATCGCGACGGCGGGCAGCGGCGATACGGTCGATCTCAGTGCGCTGGCGTGCAGTAGCATCGCCCTGACCAGCGGCACCATCGACGTCGGTGCCATCGCCGATCTGACCATTGCCGCCGCAGCGGCGCAGAACTTCGCTGTCAGTGGCGCGCCGCAGTCGCGGCTGTTCCAGCACACGGGCACCGGCTGGCTGAGTTTCGACAACCTCAACCTTGGTGCCGGCCACAGTCCCGACAGCGGTGGCTGCGTGTTTTCCCAGGGCAGCGTGCGCGTCACCGGCGGCAGCGTGACCGGCTGCAGTGCAGGCGGCAACGACGTGGAAGGCGTACGCGGCGGCGCCATTGCAGCCCTGGGTGATGTCAGCCTCGACGGCACGCGCGTGGCCGACAGCCGCGCCGACGGCCGCGGCCTGGTGCTCGGCGGCGGCGTCTACGCCGGTGGCACTCTGCGCATTTCCCGCACGCAGATCGCCGGCAATACCGCCCACAGCCATCTGGTCAGCGGCAACAACCCCTTCGTCAATATTGCCCAGGGCGGCGGAGTGCATAGCGACGGCAACCTGTTGCTCGATAACGCGCGTATCAGCGGCAATAGCGTCACTTCGGACAGCTACGAAAGCTTTGGCGGCGGCATCAGCGCAGGCGTCAACGCCAGCGGCACCACGCCGGTGCAGCTGGAAGTGCTGCAGAGCGTGATCAGCGGCAATAGCAACCGCTCGCTTTGCGACGTCTGCGCGCCCCAGGGCGGCGGTGGCATCGTCGTCGGCATGGCTACCATCGATCACAGCGAAATCAGCGGTAACACGGTCGGTTCGACCAACCACTACGGCGGTGGCGGCGGTTTCCGCTTCTTTGGCAGCGGCAACGACGTACAGGTGCTGGACAGCGTGATCAGCGGCAACGAGGCCGATTCGGCCGGTGGCGGCCTGATCGGGCCGGGGCGGGGCAGGCTGATCGTGCAGCGCTCGCGCATCGAGAACAATACCGCGCACAACGATGCTGGCCTGGACGAAGGCGGTGGCGGCATCCTCGGTTTCGGCGTCAGCGTGCAGCTGCTCGACAGCAGCGTGACCGGCAATATCTCGGGCTCGGACGGTGCCGGCGTCAACCTGCTGTTCGGCGAATACGCGCCCGAGTCCAGCCGAATCGACAACAGCACCATTTCCGGCAACACGGCGACCAACCAGGGCGGCGGCGTGTTTTCCAGCGGTGCCGAACTGAACGTGCGCAACAGCACCATCGCCTTCAACAACGCCGGCGAGCGCGGCGCCGGCATCAGCGCCGACAGCTATACCTATAGCGTCGACCTGCAGAGCAGCATCATCGCCAACAATGCCACCGCCGGCGCGGCCAACAACGTCTGGACCTTCCCCGACGTGATCAGCGGTGCGAAAAACATCGTGCCGAATGCGCCGGGCCTGCCCGGCGAATTGCCCGCCGACACGCTGGCTGCCGATCCGCTGCTGCTGCCGCTGGTCTTCAGCGAAGGCATGGTACGCACCCGCGTACATGCCTTCGCCAGTGCCAGCCCGGCGCTGAATGCCGGCAGCAATACGCTGAATGTGCTCTACGACACACGCGGCTGGCCGTTCGTACGCGCCTTCGGCACGCCGGATATTGGCGCCTACGAGGAACAGCCGAATACCGATCGCGTTTTCGCCGACGCGTTCGAGGGCTGAGGCGCAGATGCGCGCTGCAGCGCCGACAAACGATGCCGCGCTGGCCGCCGAGGCGCTGGCAAGCGTGCATACCGCGAGTTTTCCGGTGCTGCTGCGCGAGCTTTCAGCCAGTGTGCTGGTCAGCACCTACCAGGCCGGCAAGCTGGTGCTGCTGCGTGCCGAGGGCGCGCGCGTGAACACGCATTTCCGTGGCTTCGCCAGGCCGATGGGCCTGGCCGCCGACCGCGGCCGCATCGCGCTGGGCACGCATTCGGAAATTGTGGAATTCCACAATATGCCGGCGTTGGCGGCGAAACTCGGCGGCGATGCGGTACACGATGCGGCCTATCTGCTGCGCCGGCGCCATGTCACCGGCGCGATCGACATCCACGAGATGGCTTTCGACGGCAGCGGCCGCCTGTGGTTCGTCAACACGCTGTTTTCCTGCCTGTGCACGCAGGACGAATCGTCCAGCTTCGTACCGCGCTGGCGGCCCTGGTTCGTCAGCCACCTCGCCGCGGAGGACCGTTGCCATCTCAACGGCCTGGGCATGCGCGACGGCGAGCCGCGCTACGTCACCGCTCTAGGCCAGAGCAACAGCCTGCAGGGCTGGCGCGCCAACAAGCGCGATGGCGGAGTGCTGATCGACATTCAGCAGAACCGCATCGTTGCCGCCGGCCTGAGCATGCCGCATTCGCCGCGCTGGCACGGCGGGCGGCTTTGGCTGCTGGAATCCGGCCGCGGCGCGCTGGTGAGCATCGATCCGCTCAGCGGCGCCAAGACCGATATTGCGCGTGTGCCGGGTTTTGCCCGCGGCCTGGATTTCATCGGTCCGGTCGCGCTGATCGGCCTGTCGCAGCTGCGCGAAAGCAATGCCTTCACCGATATTCCCCTGACCGAGCAGAATGCCGAGCGCCGCTCGGGCATATGGGCGGTGAATGTGCACAGCGGCGAGACGCTGGCATTCCTCACCTTTACCGGCGGCGTGCGCGAGATTTTCGCGGTACAGGCGCTATGCGGCGTGCAGTTTCCCGAAGTGGTGTACGAGGGCGAGCTGCTCGCCTCGGCCTATGCCTTGCCCGACGCGGCGCTGCGCGATGTCGCGAGCCACCCGTAGCCACTGCCGCTTGGCTAAGATGGCTGCCCCGCCGGCGCTAACCACACGGCGGGGAAGAGGGCGGCAGGCAGGTCGTCGGCGCGACGGCCTGTGGATAGCGCGCAACGACCAGCACAGGGAGCGGCAACTCAGTGGCCAGGCGGGCAGGGGATCAGGCACCTTACGTTGTCGACGCCGCGGGTCTGCGCTCGCTGCATTTCGGCCCGGCGCGGGTGCAAAGCCGCATGCTGCTGCGCGATCCCGGCCTGCTCGTATTCGACTACACCTGCCTGATGATGGGTTTCCTGCTGTTCCTGCCGCGGCCGCGGCGCATAGGGCTGATCGGCCTGGGCGGCGGTTCGCTGTTGAAGTTCTGTCACCGCCATGTGGCCGGCTCGCGCTGCGAAGCGGTCGAGCGCGATGCCCGCGTGATCGCGCTGCGCGATGCCTTCGCCCTGCCACGCGACGACCGCCGCTGCCGCATCCACCTGGGCGATGGCGTTAATTTTATAAAAAGCGAAACGGATGCCTTCGACGCCATCCTGCTCGACGGCTACGACGAATCCGGCATGCCGGCCCGACTGCGCAGCCGCAGTTTCGTTACCGCCTGCCGCAAGGCCCTGCGCGCCGACGGCATGCTGGTGGTGAATGTCGACAGCAACGACGCGGGCCGCGATGCCTTCCTGGCCAATGTCTGCCGCGTCTTCGAGGGTTGCGTGCTGTGCGTGCTCGACGAGGACGGCGGCAACTGCGTCGTCTTCGCCGGCCGCCGCCTGCAGCGGCGCATCGGCGAAATCCGCCGCCCCGCTGCAGTCGACCGTGCCGGCTGGGCCCAGCTTGTGCCGGCGGCGCTGCGCATACGCGCCGCGCACGACCCGGACGGCAGCTTGCGCAGGTCGCAGGCGCAATCCGACAGCGAGGCCGATGACGGCTAGGCGGGGTGCACCTGCGGCAGTGCCCGACCTACCTGTACCGGCCTGTTTCGCTATGATGCGTGCCCTTGCCGCGCAGACGATTACGCATGTCCGACGATTCCGCCCTCATCGATACCGCCTTCATGCACCGCGCTCTGGAACTCGCGCGCCATGCGGAGGCGGAATACGGCGAGGTGCCGGTCGGTGCGCTGCTGGTGCAGGACGGCCACATCGTCGGCGAAGGCTGCAACCGCAATATCGGCCTGAACGATCCCAGCGCGCATGCGGAAATCCAGGCACTGCGCGATGCCGGCCAGCGCCTGGGCAACTACCGCTTTCCGGGTGCCACGCTGTACGTCACCCTGGAGCCTTGCGCCATGTGTTCCATGGCGCTGGTGCATGCGCGGGTCGCCCGTGTCGTCTACGGCGCCAGCGATCCCAAGACCGGCGCGGCCGGCAGCGTATTCGACACGCTGCTGTCGGACCGGCACAACCACCGCATCGAGGTGCTCGGCGGCGTCGAGGCCGAGACTGCGGCGGAACTGCTGCGGGTGTTCTTCCGCAAGCGCCGCTGAGCGGCCGCCAGCGATCGCCCTCTGTGGCCGTCGCCAGTCCATCGTTGTCATCGTGTCCTCGCCCGGAGAATTACCGAACGTGATCGTGCGGTAATTGGCGTGTTTCCGACTTTTTTTCCAACTGTGGCAGGCCGGGTAGTGACGGCTGCCACAGACGGTTAAGTATGTTTGAATCAGAATTTGACAACGTTGTCATCAAGGGCTATTTGTCGCCGTGTCGCGGCCCGGCATTTGCCCTGGTGCCAGGGCGCAAGAACGCCAGGCCGTTCGACGCTGCGGTTGCTCTTGCCAAGTATTGAACAATTTTCTTTGTTGTTAATTCTGGTTATTTCCGTATTGCCGAGGAGACCCTTCCGATGAAGTCGCTATTGCTTTCGCGTGCACGCCTGTTTGCCCCAGTGCTGGTCGCGGTGGTGGGTCTGCAGTCGGCCAACGCACTGGCCCAGGCGCCACCGGCGCCGACCATTGCCTGGATGCCGGAAAGCGTACCGCTGAACAATGGCAGCGCCAGTGTGACGGTCAGCTGGGATATGTGGTGGGGCAACAACGGCAACCGCTGGAAATTGAAGCAGAACGGCACCGTCGTGCACACGGCCGCACTCACGCCGAACGGACAGAACGCCCAGCACGCCACGCATACGCTGAATCTCGCCGCCGCCGGCAATTACAGCTTTGTCGTCGACCTGTGCAACGGCAGTGGTGCCAGCGAGCAGTGCACCGCCAGCGCCCCGCGCAGCGTGACAGTCGGCGGCAGCAGCGGCGGCAGCGACGGCCTGACCTGGCCGGCGCCGCTGCTGGAACACAACCGCCCCTACGCCAACAGCACGAATGCGGTGGTTGCGGCGTATTTCGTCGAATGGGGCATCTACGGCCGCGCCTTTCCCGTGCGCAAGATGCCCACGTCCAACCTGAGCCACATCATCTACGCCTTCATCGCCATCTGCGGTCCCAACGATTCGCTGCTTGCTGCCAATCCGCAGGGTTATCAGGCGCTGATGCAGGAGTGTGCCGACCAGCCTGATTACACCGTCACCATCCACGACCGCAACGCCGCGCTGGACACCAGCTATCCGGGCGATACCTCGACCACGCCGATCCGCGGCAATTTCGGCCAGCTGATCCGCGCCAAGGCAGCGCAGCCCGGCCTGAAGATACTGCCGTCGATCGGTGGCTGGACCTTGTCCGATCCCTTCTACCACCTGGCCAACGATCCGGCCCGGCGCACCACCTTCATCAACTCGGCCATCCAGTTTCTGCAAACGTATACCTTTTTCGATGGTATCGACCTGGACTGGGAATATCCGGGTGGCGGCGGTGCCAACGACTTGCTCGGTGCGGCGACGGATCGTGCCGGTTACAACGCCCTGCTGACGGAGCTGCGCACGGCGCTGGATGCGCTGGGTGCACAGAACAACCGCCAGTACCTGCTGACCGCAGCGGTCGGTGCAGCGCCGGCCAAGATCGCCGCGGTCGACTATGCCGTTGCGGCGCAGAAGCTCGACCTGGTGTTCGCCATGAGCTACGACTACTACGGCGGCTGGAACAACGTACTCGGCCACCAGGCGGGCCTGCGTGAAGCACCGGGTCTCACCGCTCCGGGCTGGAACGGCAGCGCGACCATTGCCAACCTGCGCGCAGCCGGTGTGCCCGCGGCCAAGCTCGTGTTGGGCGTGGCCATGTACGGGCGTGGCTGGCAAGGCCTGAGCGGCGTGCAGAACGGCAATCCATTCAGCGGCACTGCCGCCGGCGCGGCGAGCCCCGGCACCTGGGAAAACGGCGTATTCGACTATCGCCAGATCGAAAGCGCTTTTCTCGGCGGTGAAAACGGCAGCGGGGCCGGTGGCTATGTCGCCGGCTACGACGCGACGGCAGAAGCAGCCTGGGTGTGGAATGCGTCAGCGGGCAAGCTGATTTCCTTCGAAAGCTCGCGCTCGGCCAGGGCCAAGGGGCAATTTGCGCGCAGCAACGGTCTGGCCGGCGTGTTCGGCTGGGAGATCGATGCCGACAACGGCCGCATCCTCAATGCCATGCACGAAGGGCTGGGCCATGGCAGCGCCAACGCCGACAGCTTGTTTGCCGACGATTTTCAGGTGCACACGCCATAAACGCCGCGGCGCGGCCGTGGGCGCACCGCGGCCGCTACAGTTCTGCGCCAGAGCGCAGGCCATGACGCATTTTCCACAACGCTTGCAGTGACCGGCACTTGCGCCGGATCCCGCTCATCCCACGGACTTCGGGGAGGAAGACCATGACTCGCCATTACCTGCCTTGCATCGCCGCACTGCTGGCCGTCGCCGCGCTCTGCGGCGGCAGCGCCCAGGCCCAGGACAGCTGCAGGCCCGACGGCATGCAGAAAACCGCCGGCGTGAATACGCCGTACTGCCTCGCCTACGACACGGCGGGCCGCGAACGCATGGGCAGCCGCCAGCGCCGCATCATCGGCTACTTCACCAGCTGGCGCAGCGGCACCAACGGTCAGCCGCGTTTTCTTGCCAGCGACATTCCCTGGAGCAAGATCACCCACATCAACTATGCCTTCGCCCATATCGACGGCAGCAATCGCCTGTCGGTAGGCAACGAGGCCGATCCGCAGAATCCGGCCACCGGCCTGCAATGGCCCGGCGTCGCCGGCGCGGAGATGGACCCGGAATTCAGCTACAAGGGTCACTTCAATCTTCTGAACAAGTACAAAAAACAATTTCCGCAGGCGAAGACGCTGATCTCGGTCGGTGGCTGGGCCGAGACGGGCGGCTATTTCGACGCCAATGGCAATCGCATCGCCGACGGCGGTTTCTATGCGCTGACCGTGACCGCGGCCAACCAGGTCAACCAGGCAGCGATCGACACCTTCGCCGATTCCGCCGTCGCCTTCGTGCGCCGCTTCGGCTTCAACGGCGTGGACATCGACTACGAATACGCCACCTCGATGAACGACGCCGGGCATCCGCTGGACTGGAGCGTGTCCAATCCGCGCCGCGCCGCGCTGATGCGCGGCTATGTCGCACTGATGAAGACCCTGCGCGAGAAACTCGATGCCGCCGCGGCGCAGGACAACAAGTACTACCTGCTGACCGTGGCCGCACCGGCCTCGGGCTATCTGCTGCGCGGCATGGAAACCTACCAGGTCACGCAGTACCTGGACTATGTCAACGTCATGAGCTACGACCTGCACGGCGCCTGGAACCAGTTCGTCGGTCCGAACGCCGCACTGTACGACGACGGCCGTGATGCCGAGCTGGTACATTGGAACGTGTATACGACGTCGCAGTACGGCAATCTCGGCTATCTGAATACCGACTGGGCCTATCACTACTTCCGCGGCAGCCTGCCGGCCGGGCGCATCAATGTCGGCGTGCCGTACTACACGCGCGGCTGGCGCAATGTCAGCGGCGGCAGCAACGGTCTGTGGGGCACGGCGCCACAGAGCAGCGGCTGTCCGGTCGGCCTGACCAGCTGCGGCCAGGGTGCCCGCGGCATCGACAATATCTGGCACGACCTGGAACTGAATGCCGAAGTGCCGGCCGGCTCCAACCCGATGTGGCATGCAAAAAATCTGCAGGATTCCATTCTGCCGACCTATCTCGCCGCCTACGGCCTGGACCCGGTCAACAACCCCGACGACCGGCTCAGCGGCACCTACGTGCGCCACTACGACGCGACCCTGGTGGCGCCGTGGCTGTGGAACGCGCAGAAGAACGTATTCATCTCCACCGAGGACGAGACCTCGACCGCGACCAAGGCCGACTATGTCGCCGACAAGGGCCTGGGCGGCGTGATGATCTGGGAGCTGGCCGGCGACTACCGCTGGCATCCCGACCGCCGCGGCGGCCAGGGCGAGTGGTATATCGGCACGACGCTGACCGACATCTACTATCAGCGCTTCCAGTCCGCTGCGCCCTACGGCAATCGACGCTTCGCAACGCCGGCAACCGGGGGCACGCTGGACGCCAGCATCAGCGTCAGCGAATTCGACCTGGGCGACAGCAACTATCCGATCACGCCCAAGCTGAAGATCGTCAACAACTCCACGACGACGATTCCGGCCGGTGCACTGTTCGAGTTCGATCTGTCCACCTCGGCGCCGGCCAACTGGACCAACTGGTCCGGCGCCACGCTCAGCGTGGTTTCCACCGGCCATAGCGGCAGCAATATCGGCGGCCTGGACGGCGATTTCCATCGGGCACGGCTGTCGTCGAGCTGGAACGCACTGCCGCCCGGCGGTTCGCTGGAAGTGGAATTCGTCTACTACCTGCCGATGGTCGCGCCGGGCAATTTCACGGTGAGCTTCGGTGGTACGACGTATGCGCTGAGGGATACGACATCGGCTACGGGCGGCAGCGCGGTCGACGTGATTTTCGCCAACGGTTTCCAATAAAGGTAAACAACGATGGCGGCTGCGCCCGCGCTACCGCAGCGCAGGCGTTGTCGTTCGACCGGCCGGTATCGGGTTGCTTCCTTGCCGCAGCGTATGTGCAAGTTGTCCGCTAAGCTGGCGCAAACCGGGGAGGGGACCAATGAACCGTTGGCTGTTTTTCACTGCCTGCTCTGCGCTGGCTCCGTTCGCGCAGGCCGTCACACCGGCTTTCGACCGGCCCGGCATCGCCGTCACCACGACGACGGTGCCGGCCGGCGGTATCGCCTGGGAACAGGGCCTGCCCGATTTCGTACGCGACTCTCGCGACGGTACGAGTCTGCGTGCCTACGCGGCGAATACGAACCTGCGTTTTGGCCTCAGCGATACCTTCGAACTGCGCCTGTTCGGCTCGCCCTGGAACTACCAGCGCCTGGTCACGCCGCAGGGGCGCAGCAGTAACAAGGGCTATGGCGATACGGGTATCGGTTTCAAATGGGCCGGGCCGTCCACGTCGAAAGCGTTTTCCTGGGCGCTGCTGGCCACCGCCAGCTTCGCGACGGGCGAAGACGATTTCAGTTCGGGCAGCACGGCCTACGATGTCGCCGCCAGCCTGGGCTGGGCCTTCGACGACAGCGTCTCGGCCACGCTCTACGCCGATGCCGGCCATCAGGACGGAAGCAACAGTTATACGATTTCACCGAGCCTGGGCTTTGCCCTGAGCGAGCGCTGGGCTGCCTTCGTCGAAGCCGGCTATACCCACGCCAAAGGCTCGCCCGACAACGCCGTGGCAGGCGGCGGCTTTACCTGGATGGCCAGCGAACGGGTGCAGCTGGATCTGTCCGCCGACTTCGGTGTCAATGCGGCGACGCCCGATGTACAGGGCGGCTTCGGGGTCTCGATCTACTTCGATTGACCATCGCTCAGGTTGCAGCAACGCCGGCCCGGCACCGGCCGGGCGCCAGCATTTGCCGTACTGGCGCACGCCGACGCTGTTGCTAACCTGAGCGTGCCAAGCTCCGTCCAAGCCCGACCACGGACAGGAGTTGCCATGCAGTCATACCTTGAAATTTCCACTAGCCCTGAGGCTTGGTGCGCCCGCTTGCAGCGCGGCGCGCTGGCGGCCTCGCTGATGCTGGCGACCCTGCTGGCCGGTTGCGCCGCATCGTCAATAGAGGGCAAGCCGCCGCTGGACGTCGGTGCGGCAGCGCCCGTGGCCGACCCGCTGGCCATGCTCGATCACGGCCTGCGGCCCTCGCTGTTACAGCCGGGACAGGCTGTGCCGCACTGGTCGCTGCAAGAACGCATGGCGCATTACAAGGTAGCGGGCGTCGCCGTGGCCTTGATCCGCGACGGCAAGCTGGTTGCCGCGCGTGGCTATGGCACGCGCGAAGCGGGCAAGGCGTTGCCGGTCGACGCCGATACGCTGTTTTCGGTCGGATCGGTCAGCAAGGTGGTGACGGCGACGCTGGCCCTGCAACGGGTGGCCGAAGGCAAGCTCGCGCTGGACAGCGACGTGAACCAGTCGCTGAAAAGCTGGCAGTTGCCGCCGGCAGCGCAGTTCGCCGACGCCAGCGTTACCTTGCGCATGCTGCTGTCGCATACCGCCGGCCTGAGCACGCGCGGCTTCGAAGATTTCCAGCCCGACGAAGCCATGCCGGCGCTGCTGCAGATTCTCGACGGCCTGCCGCCGGCCAAAAACAAGCCTGTGCGCATCGAGCGAGAGCCGGGCCTGATGTATCGCTATTCCGGCGGCGGCACTCAGCTGGTGCAGCTGCTGGTCGAGGAAAACAGTGGCCTGCCGCTGCAGTTGCTGGCGCAGCAGCGTTTGTTCGCGCCCCTGGCCATGCAGCGCAGCAGCTTCGCCAGCCCATTGCCCGCGACGACCGACAATGTGGCAAAAGCCCACGACAAACAGGGCAAGGTGCGCGCCTTGCCGCGCGGCTGGGAGTCGTTCCCGGAAATTGCCGCCTCGGGCCTGTGGACCAGCGCGAACGACCTGGGCCGCTTCGTCGCAGCCTTGCTGCAGAGCTACCGTACACAGGACGGCCTGCTGCCGCAGCCGCTGGCCCGCCAGATGATGACCGAGGTTGCGCCCAGCGTGCACGGCCTGGGGCCGCGCCTGGAAGGCGCCGGGCGGGCCCGCGTGTTCCATCATGGTGGCGACAACGACAGCTATCACGCCCGCATCGAAGGCTATCTGGAAAGCGGCGACGGCTTCGTCATCCTGACCAATACCAGCGACGGTGGGGCCGAACTGCGCGTGGAGATCCGCAATGCCCTGGTCGATGCGATAGGACTGGCGGTGGAACCGCCGCTGCAGATCGTTGCGCTGGACCTGAGCGGTGCCGCCTACGCCGACTATGCCGGCGAGTATCGCCTCGACGACTCGGTGCCGATGGAATACCGCGGCGTGCTGACCGAACTGTTCGATGCAGCCACGATCACGGTGCGTGCCGATGCCGGCCGTTTTGCCTTTCTCACGCCCGGGGCCAGGCGCGAACAGACCCTGGCGCCGCTGGCGACCGCGCGTTTCGTCGCTGCCGAGCGTGGCTATCCGCTGTTCGAATTCCACCGCGATGCGCGCGGCCGGCTGCGCGGACTCAGTGTTTCCTGGGGGCAGGGACGGGCCTACTACCGGCGCGAGGCGGCGGCGCCCGCGGGCTGAGGCGGCAGGCATCTCGACCGGGTCGAGGTACTGCGGCGCGATCCTGCTGACGGATCGCGCCGGCTGCTGTGGTCTGGCGTGGGCGGTGGCGGCGCGCAAAGCAAAGTATCAAAAGCGTTTTTTTCGACTAGTTTCTGATGCGCGGTCGTAGCTGGCGCCAGGCCGCAGTCGGTCGCCAGGGTCAGCACAAGCAGGGCGACGCTGAATCGCAACATGGGCAGTGTCCGCAATCGGTCCGGCCTGTGCTATCAGCGCCTGCGCCGGCAATGCGCAAGTCGTGCCCGGGCCGGCGCGGCGCTGCAGCCGGCGGCGCGGTACGTCGCCTCCTCGCCCCGGCATGGCCGGGGCGAGAAAGCTGCACGGTCAGCGAACTGCTACTGCGTATCGCCCACCGCCCGCGAGAACGGCGCTTGCGCCGCACCGCGCAGTTCGATTCGTGCGACGGCCCAATGCACGTTGTTCGCCCGATACGTCGTCGGTGCACTGGCGCGCAGACGCAGCTGCACGCGACGGTTGGCCAGGCTGGCGTTGAACACCAGGCTGTCGTTGCGCCAGCCATTGGAAAGGCCGCTGAAGACGCTGCTGCCGCTGCTCAGATAAGCGGCTGCGTTTTCCCATTCGCCGTCGTCGACGCGGATTTCCACCGTACCCGAGGTCGGACGCGGCGCGCGCTCCAGGTCGTAGTCGTGGCGCAGCAGCAGTTCCAGCGGCGTGCCGGCCGATACGGTGAACGGCTGGGTGGCGATGGCAACGTTGAAGTTCAGTTGCGGCTCGCTGATCACATAGCTCCACACGCCGTTGTGGCGCTGGCGCTTCCAGTCGAAGATTTCCGCCTGCTGCGCGCCTTCGGCGCCGAGGCAGACGCCAACCGAACAGGCGTAATAGTCGGCGAAGTCATGGCTCCAGTCTGCGGCGAACGTGGCCGCATGTGCTGCGCTGTCGACGAAACTGTCGCGGCGCAGATCGACATTGACGTCGAAGGTCTTGCTGTCGGCGGCAAACGCTTCCGGATGCCGCGTGTCCCAGGCCAGTGCCTGTACCGGCAGGGACAGCAGGGCGCGATTGCTGCGCACGCGGAAATCGAAGCTGAGTTCGCGCGTTTCCTCCGGTGCCAGCGCAATGTTCTCGATGAAGATCTGCTGCGGCAGGTCGTAGAAGCCGGGAATGGGCGGTACGACCAGGGTAATCGCATCCAGTGTGTCGAAGCCGGTATTGCGCAGGCTTACCTTGAGCTGGCCGCTTTCGTTGCGATCGAGCACGCCATCGCCGTCACCCTGGGTTTCCACCAGGCGCATGCCGACGATGTCCAGCGCGCGTTCCATATCGCGGAAGCTTTCCTTCACGCCGCGCAGGCTGAAGGAATAGCGCTCGGGCGATACCGCGCCCGCACCCATGCCGCGGTCGGCGAAGCCGCTGCGGCAGCGTCGATAGTCGGCTTCGCTGTCGGCGCGGATGGCCGTGAGCAGCGCTGTGCGTGCCTCGGTATAGGTGGCATCGACCGGGAACAGCTTGAGGCCGTCGACCAGCCAGCCGAGAAAGCGCTGGTGGGTTGCGTCGAACTGGCTGGACGGTGCGGCAGCCAGCACATTGCGTGCACAGGCCCACAACGCCGTGGTCCAGATTTCGCCGGCCGTATGCACTTCGGCATTGACCATGGCACGGCCTTTCCAGTCGAACGGATTGCTGTTGGCCGGTACCAGATTGTCCTGAGCGATGTGCTTGAAGGTGAGCGGGTTGTGCTGCTTGTCGACCGCGTACGGATAGCGCCGTATGCCGTGGTAGTAGCTGTTGTCGGGATTGCCCGGCGTGCCTGCGGCAGGCAGGTCGTCGCCGCGGAAATCGTAGTCGAGGTTCATGTAGGCGCCGACGGCATAGGCGCCGTAGAACGCGGGCTTGCCCGCCTGGTGGTAGCGGTCCTGTTCGCGCACGGTGAGGATAAGGCCGATGAAATCGGCCGTTCCTTCGTTCAGCGCACCTTGCTGGCCGTAGTAGGCCGACAGGGTCAGGCGGCCGAACATGGTGTGGCCCCATTCGTGGGCGATCACGCCCAGATCGAACGCGCCGGTATCGCGCCGGCTGGTGGTGCTGGGGTTCGTGCCCAGGGTCAGCGAACCGGATTCGCCGTCGGCCGGCGCGTACGCAAAAGTGGAATAGTACCCGGCATGCACGAACAGCGGATCGCCGGCGATGCCGCCGCGGCCGTAGTTGTCGGCCTGCGCATTGCCGGCGGCTTCGTCGTAGCCGGCGTCGTAGAAGCGGTCGTGCAGCCAGTTGGTCACGTAGAACGCCTGCACGATCTTGGCGCTCAGCGCGACGTCGTTGGTGGGAATGGTCGAGGTGGGTACATCGACCAGGCACTGGCTGAAGTCGTTCTGCGAATTGGCCGCGTCGTAGGGATAGTCGAAGGTGCGCGGGCCGGTCAGCGTGGCGCGGAAATCGCCTTCGGCCGCGCCGAAGCCCGGTCCCCAGCCTTCGCCGTAGCATTCGCCGTCGACGAGGATCTCGGCGTTGAAGAAGGCGTCGACGTTGTTGCCCTGCGTCGTCGTTGCGCTGTCGGCCAGCCAGGGATCGTTGCGGCTGATCGGGCCCTTGACCAGGCTGAGCAGGTTCATCGGCGCCCACGCCGTAGGCTTGTAGCCGTCGGCGACACCGGTCGGGTGCGGACTGGTAAAGCCGTAAGGATCGAAATACGGATGCGCGTCGGCCGCGCCGTAGACGCGATAGCGGAACGGCTCCAGGTCGTGGATCTGGCTTTGCCGGCGCAGGATGCGGCCGTCTTCGGCGGAGATCACCAGCGCCTCGGCACGCGGCCGCTGCTGGCCGGCTTGCTTGCCGATGAACTCGGCGTAATAGGCGGCGACAAGGCGTTCGCCGGCCGGATACCAGACCGGCTTGATGCGCGCCGGCCTGGCCGGGTTGAAGGTGGCGCCGGCGCTCAGCGGCAGGCGCAGGTAGCGGTCGTTGCTGGAAGTCTTGGCGGCGACACCGACCGCAGCATCCAGCTGCAGCGTGGCAAAGGCATGGCGCAAGGCCTGGCTGGAGTCCAGAGCGAAGGATGGCAGCGTCGCAGCGGCATGCTTGGCAGCGAGGCTGGCGGCAACGGCGCGCGGTTGCAGCGTGCTGTCGCGCAGTATGCCCAGACGCGCACCGAACACCTCGATGCCGGCGATTTCCTGGCGGTATTGCACGACACGGCTGGCGTCGCTGCTGCTGTGCACCAATTGGCTGTCGTCCAGCGCGAGCTTGCTGCGATAGGTTGTCAGCAGCTGGCTCGGCGAATTCGCATCGAAGCGGACGGATTGCTTGGCCACCGCCTCGGGCGAAAGCCATTGCAGGCTTTGCTGCAGTGCGAGCGGTTCGCTTTGATCGGGCGGGGCGGCGATGGCCGCGGGTGCTACAAAACCAGTTGCCAGCACTAACCACAATGATGCGTAGTTCACGGCGTCGCTCCCTAGTTGGCAGCGGCGCAGACTAGCAAGTATGGATTGAACTACGCAAGACTTCGTACGAAGTGGCTGGGCGTATCGGGGCAGTGGCCGGCGACCGCGGAAACCGGCACCGCAGCATAGGCGCCCCGGACGGCATTTGCCGGGCCGCCGTGCAATTCGCGTTGCTCATCGAACCCTGCGAAAGCGAGATCCCGTAGGACGCTGATGAGCGCAGCGAACTGCGCCGCGGCCGTGCCGGTAGTGGCAGCATGTAGTCGCTGGCGGTGCAATTCGCGTTGCTCATCGAACCCTGCGAAAGCGAGATCCCGTAGGACGCTGATGAGCGCAGCGAACTGCGCCGCGGCCGTGCCGGCAGTGGCAGCATGTAGTCGCTGGCGGTGCAATTCGCGTTGCTCATCGCACCCTGCGAAAGCGAGATCCCGTAGGGCGCGGATAAGCGCGGCGAATTGCGCCGCAGCCGTGCCGGCAGTGGCGGTATGTCGGCGCTGGCGGTGCAGTTCGCGTGGCTCATCGCACCCTACGAAAGCGAGATCCCGTAGGGCGCCGAAGCGTGCCTAGCCGAGCACCATTTCCGCCGGACTCTCCAGCAGCCGGTAGGCCGCGACCGACTCCTGGCCGAACACGTCGGCTTCGCGCAGCACACCGAAATCCAGCCCGGTGCGCTTCTGGATCTCGGCCACGCTGGTCTGGTAGGTCTTGTACGGGCCGAAGGCGAATTCCAGGTCGTCCAGGTGCGCGCTCTGGCTCAGCAGGTAGGCTGCCGCGCGCAACTCGCCACGGTTGTTGTCGCAGAACGCGATCACTTTCCAGAATTCCTGCGGAATCTTGAACTCGCGATAGTCCGGATCGCGCGCGCGCAGGACCGGGCCGGTGAAGACGCTGATCTTGATGTCTTCCGCGTCGGCCGTATCGAGTACGTAGTCTTCCAGGCCCAGCCAGCTCTTGGGATTGAACTGCTCGTGCTGTGGCGTGCAGTTGGTGAAGTAGAAGGTGTCGGCAATACCGGCGACGGCCTGCTCGCGCGTACCCCAGGCCGGGTCCAGGCGCCGCACCAGGTGGCCGCGCTGCAGCTTGTTGCGCGCGTACAGCGCCTCGCCGGCCTGGTCGTCGGGCGACAGGCGCGGATCGAGGAACCATTTGTCCGGCGTGCGCTTGACCGCGTGCAGCGCGTTGCCGTCGATGTTGCAGGCGGTGAACAAGGCCATCTTGCGGGCGCGGCTCATCTTCACCGAATAGCGGTGATAGCGCAGCTCGCCGTCGAGAACATCGTTGTTGCGCAGCAGGTCGCGTTCCAGTTTTTCCGACAGTGCCGGCAGCGGCAGCGGCTGTCGCAGAAATTTTTCATTGTATCCTTTGCGTTTTTGCAACTCGTCGGCGCTGGGGCCGCGGGCGCGGCTGGCCTCGTCATCCTCCGCAGGTGCGTCCGCATTGCTGTCCGCGGCCAGCTTGCTGCTGCGGCTGACCGGTACGCTGGGTTTCAACCGGGCCAGCGCATCGAGTACGGCACTGGCACGCACGGCGACATTGGTGCGGCGGTAGGCGCCACTGAAATGCAGACCGACGGCGCGGCCGTTGTCGCTGTTGAGGATGACCGAGCCGGAATTGCCGCCGAGACTGGTGCAGTCGTGCTCGAACGTGAAACGCTGGCCGGTGACATTGCGCGTCTGTCCCGGCGCGCAGCGCTTGACACCGTAGACGCCGCCGAAGATGCGCTGCATCTCGACTTCGTCGTTGCGGTCGTCGAAGGCGGGGTAGCCCACTGTCATCACGTTCTGCTTGTCCTTGACCGGATCGGGATCCAGCTCGATGGGCTTGGGCAAGGGGTGGTCCGATACCAGTTCGACGAAGGCGATGTCGGGCCCGCCGCTGGGTTCCACATGCAGCACCTTGGCGATACGCAGCGGCGCGGGTTTGCCGCGGAAGCCATCTTCGCGCACGAAATCGACACCGGCGCTGTAGTCGGCACCGTCTTCGTTCTGCAGCAGCTGTATTCCGCGGCTGCCGTGGCTGACGAAGGCCTCGACGACATGGCGGTTGGTCACGGCGACATTGCCGCGCAGCATCCAGGCCGTACCCAGGTGGGCGAAGTTCAGCGCATTGAGCACGTCGAGCCGGCCGATGGACGGCAGCAGCGGTTCGACCTTGGGCAAGGCCTTGTTGACGCGGTCGAGCATGAGCCCGGAAATGTCCGCGTTTTCGGGTATGACGATGCGGTTTTCGCGCACGAAGAATACCGGCCGCCCGGCCAGCAGCACGATGGCTTCCAGGCCGCCGTGCGCCACCTGGCCGAAGTCGCCGCGGTCGACCGCGGCACGCTCGGCGCTCGGTGCCGACGCGGTGGCGACTTCCAGCGCGCTGGCGGCCGCTCGCTGCAACCGAGGCGGCCGTACGCCTTCCAGGCCCCCTTCGACGCTGCCGCCAGCGCTCTCCAGTCCGCTGCTGCCGCGCTGTCCGCCGGCAGGCTGCGCGGTCCGCGCCAATCGGCGCTCGACGACCTCGGCAATGCTGGCGCGCAGTTCTTCGTCTTCGCTCAGTGCGGCAAGTTGCGAATTGTTCGGATGGGAACTCATGGCATTGCTCCGGTGGCGGGTGGGCTAGCGGAACGGCGGGTCGGCCGTCGCAGCAGTGGATTGGTTCTGCAGGTTCGCCGCGATGTCGCCGCGGAAGCCCTGCACGATCAGTTCGCGCAGGCCGGCCGCGTCCGCGTCGTGGCGCATCCAGTTGGCCAGGCTTTGCAGCAGTTCGGCGGACTGGCGCGAGCTGTCGCGGCGTTTGCCGCTGGCATCGGTCTCGGCGACGGCATGCAGCTTGGCGGCCAGATCGCGGCGCAGCTCCTGTTCCGAGCCCCAGGCATTGGCGTCGTCCAGTCCGCGCGCGATGCGCGTGGCCCAGTCCTGTGTGCCGCGGCCGGGCAGGCCGAGCTGTTCCAGCGCGTAGTAGAGAATTTCCGGATAGGCCAGGCCGTATTCGGCCACGGTTTCGCGCAGCAGCAGCGGCCGCAATTTCAGTTGGCGCAGTCCGTTCAGATTGATCTGGCCATCGCGCCGACGCAGGGCCGGCGGCAGTGGCGGCTTCGCCGTTCCAGCTACCTTGGCCGCGCTGTTCGGCACTGCCGGCGCCAGTCTTGCCAGACGCTGCGCGCAGACGTCCAGGCGCAGCTTGAGCATCTCGTCGGTGTGGAATGCGTTCATCGCCTGCAGCATTGCCAGGCGCTGGCGCGCCTGGGTGTAGTCGCCCAGCGCTTCCGCGGCGAGCACCGCGACGAACTGCAGCGTGACCGTCTCGCAGGCGGCAAAGCCGCCGGCGGCGACAGCGCGGTCGACGTGGTCGATGGCGGCCTCGAACTGGCCGGTGCTGCGCTGCAGCTCGGCCTGGATTTCCCAGAGCGGACTGCCGTCCAGCCGCTCCGTGCGTTCGACCAGCACCGCCCTGGCCGTGTCCAGGGCGCCGCGATTCAGCGCCGCGCGCGCGCGCCGGGCCGCCAGCCGTTCCCACGAGCCCTGGTCGGCAGTGCGGCGCAGGTCTTCGTCCACCGACAGGCCCAGCCGCGAAGCCAGGTACAGGCGCGAAGCAGCGGGCAGTTCGTCGATGGCATTGCCCAGCAGCACGGCTACGTCGTCGCGCCAGCGCGCATCGATCTGCGCAGCCGGCTGGGCCTGGCGCAGGCGGTGATAGATTTCCTCGGCGCGCGCAGTGGCCGTATCGATGTCCTGGTAATAGGCAATTGCGGCATTGTCTATTTTTCGTATCGTATCGCTGCCGGCCTCGGCGAGCAGGCTTTCCAGCATCACGCTGCGCACATCGCTGCGATGCAGCAGGCTGCCGTCGGCATCGATTTCGACCAGGCCTACTTCGCGCTGCAGCCGTTCGAACAGCGACTGTGCATGCGCCGCATCGCGCACGGCAATGCGGCAGGGGCTGGCCAGCACCTCGCTGATCACCTCGGGCGTGATGCGCCGCACCGCCAGGCCGGGATGGGCGAGGCGGCGCACTTCCTCGTCGTCGATATGCGACAGCACACGGGTATGCAGCAGCGCCTGGACTTTTTCTTCCGCCAGACGGAAGACCAGCCAGCGCGTGGTCGCAATATCGGCCAGCGCGGCGGCGCCGTGCTGGCGCAGCAGGCGCAGGGCCAGGCGCAGGGTCAGCGGATTGTCGCGGGCGATGTCGAGTACGCGCTTGCGCGTGACGGCGTCGAGCCGGCCCAGCTCGTGCTGGGCGAGGTAGGTATCGACCAGGGCTTCGCTGGCGGGGCGTTCGAGACCTTGCAGGCGTAGCCCCGGAGGCGCGCTTTGGCGTGGTGGAGCGCGGCCGGAGACGACGGTGCGCAGGTCGGGTATTTCGCGCTGCAACCTGACCAGCACGTCCCAGACAAAATCTTCCTCGACGTTGCCGCGGCGCTGGATTTCCTCGAAGGTATCGATGACCAGGATCAAGGGCAGGCCACGGAACTCGGCGAGGCGTTCGATGATGGCGGCGAAGCGATTGAGCCATTCGTCCGCGTTGACATTGCGCGCGCCGGCATCGCTACTGGACGATTCGCTCGCCGCGGCTTGCAGTACCGTCAGCTCGCTCTCCAGCATGGCGGTCGATTCGCTTGCCTGCCGGGCTAGCTGGCGTACGGCCTCGACCGTGAAATGACCGAAATCGGCGGTGCGGAAACCCAGCCGGTCGATGTCGATATAAACGAAGGGCAGTGGCTGGGCCACGTCCGGACCGCAATGCTCCATCAGGAACTGCGCCAGCACAGTGGATTTGCCGATGCCGCCCGGCCCGTACAGCACCAGCGGCGAAGCGCCGGGCGCGGACCGCAACGCAAAGCGCCGGACCACACGGCCCAGCTCGGAGCCCGGTTCGGCCACGCCCACATAGTCGCGCAAGGTTTTCAGTTCTTTCTGACGTCCCTGAAATCCATCCGCCAGCAATCGCTGGAACGGCTTGAACAGCTGCAGCCGGTCCAGCCGCCGCGCTGCTGCATGGATCAGTGCAGGTGCGGCGAACTCGCTGCCTTCCAGCCAGTGCAGCACTTCGCGTAGCAGCGCGGTCTGGCGAAAATCCAGCTGCTGCAGATCGATGCCTGCACCCAGCAGCTGCCGCAACAGCGTGTCGCGCTCCGATACCGCTGCCGGCAATGCGGCGAGCGCCTGCGCGAGGCGGCCTTCGCTGCGCAACTGCTGCAATGCCCGGCGCCGCGCCGCAGGCCGCAGCCGCCAGCGCGCTGGTATCGCGACAGTGCCGGCCTTGGCATTCTGTGCGGCAGCGACGAGTTCCGCATCGATGGACAGCTGTACCCAGTCCGCGTCGCGCGGCAGGCCGGCGAATTCACGCAGCTGTGGCACGCTGAAGGTATCGACCAGGCAGGCTGCCTGTACAAAGATCTGCTGCGTTGTGCTGGCTTCGCCGTGTTCGCGGCGCTGCAGGTCGTGCAGGCATTGCTGCACGACGCGCGAGGAGACCGTTGCCGGCAGCTCGATCATGGCGTCACCGCTGCCGGCACGCTGCCGTCGATCGCATCGCGCAGAAACACCACGGCGCGCTGCATCTGCTGGCGTGTCGGCGGATTGCCGACGTCTGCCAGCGCCGCATCGACGATGGCCTGTGCATCCGCGGCGGCCATGGCTGCGTTGCGCGCGGCGACTTCCGCCTGCAGGTAGGCGAGGAATTCGGCACGGCCCAGCGGCAGCAGGTTTTCCGCATAGGCCAGCATCTGCAGCTCGCTCTCGTAGCCGGTGCTGCGCAGCTGGCCGAGCAGGAAAGCGCTGATGTGTTCGATCTCGTGCTGCACCACCGCGATGCCCAGGCGCTGGAAGAACACCACGGTGTCGTCGGGCGTGGCCGGATCGTCCAGGCCGTCGACGACCAGCCAATGATTCTGCGCGCTGGTCTTGAGCGTCTTGCGCAGCAGCTCGAGCAGGCGGCCCGCTGCGCGGGCATCCTGGCTGCTGTCGGCAAACGGCGACGGCGCTGTGTCCAGGCCCAGCGGCTGCTTGATCAGCTCGAACACGTCGGCCAGTCCGCGTTCGCCGACCCCGCGGCCGGCCAGGTCCACGCGCAGCGGCGAGACGCCGGCGCTGAGGTTGGCGATATGGCGGATCAGATACCAGGAATGGCTTTTGCCGGCGGCGCCCGGTCCGCCGATCACTACGGTATTGCCGGACAATTCGTTGTTTTCCACAAATTGCCTGAGCAGCGCGCGCAGTCGCGGCCGCGCGATGAAGGGCAGGTTGCCGATACGGCGCAAGTCGTAGGCGATGGTCTGCGCAGACCGCCCGGCCGCCGCAGCGCCGGCCGGCCTGACGACGGCGGCGTTCAAGGCTTGCGCCCGCGGCACCGGCGGCTGCTCGACCAGTTCGCTCCTCGCCTGGCGGCGCAGGTCGGCGGCGATCAGCGGAATCGGAATAGCCTGGTTGTAGCGTGCGAACTCGCTGGACGGATCGCCGGCATGATGCAGCGCGAGCAGGCAGGTATTCAGTTCGTCCAGGCAGGGCGAGCCGGACGAGCCGTAGTCGGTAGAGGCGCTGTGGCGCAGGCGAAACGCACAGTCGGCATTGTCCGGCAGTTTCAGTACCACGCCGCTGGAAACCTTGATCGGATCGCCCAGCGGATGCTGGAAGATGCGTATCGGTTTCTGTGCATGGGCCTCAGTATTGCAGGCGTCGAGACGAAACCAGCCACGCAGGCTGGCGTGGCTGGGGGCAATGTCGACCGGATCGTGGCCGGGCTGGGCGGCCAGTTTCAGCACCGCATAGTCCAGTTCGTGCGGCTGGGCGAAGGGCGGCTGGCCGGTCTTGTCCGAATCGGCATAGCGCTGCGAGGCGCACAGCCATTTTTCGTCGGCGAGGTTCAGATCGGCACCGCTGTCCTCGACCAGCGTCGGTGCCTCGGCGGTATAGCCGAAGCGGACCTTGACCGCGGCGCCGGCCAGCTGGCGCACCAGCGCATCTTCAATCACGTGGTAGTTGGTCATGACCAGGTCCGGGCCGATCAGGAAGCCGGTGCCCTGGACTACGCCGCCGTCGCGGTCGGGGTAGTAGATCAGGCAGACGCGGCTTTCAACCTGACTGCTCTGGTTGCGCAGCCGCGCCGCCGATACCGGCCCCGAACTTCCGTTGACCCTGCCCATGCTGCGCCCCCGGCGACGCGGTTGTGCTGCCTCGATCTATTCACCGATAACGGCGAACACCTGCCTGCGGCGACATGCTTGCGATTGCCGCGCCGCCAGCAGCCGGACAGCGGCATGCACCGCGTTCCGCGCCAGCGAGGGGACATCGCGGAACCGTGTGTGCCTCGCCGCGGCGAATGCATCGGAGTGTACGTCTGTACGCTGCACATTTGTCACCGCGGCGTGCGCTTTTCCGCCGCTAAAGCCCGGCTTGCAGCAGGTGTCGCGAGGGCGCGCGGCCTCTCATCGCGTTGCGCCACTCGGCGAAAAAAGTCACCCAGGCAACCTCGCCTTGGCGTGGACTTGGCGCCAGCCGGCCGCAGGCCGCATGATCGCGCCGGGGAACTGCTCCACATGATCACTGCTGTACTTTTGCCCGGCCGCGCGGCCTGGGCGATATCCACTTCGGGGAGTGCAACGCCATGTCTCGCAACCTGGTCATCTGCATCGACGGCACCAACAACTATCCCAACGGCGGCTATACCAACATCCAGCGCCTGTGCCGCCTGCTGCAGCGCGACGAGACGCAGCAGACCTACTACCAGCCCGGTGTCGGCACCATAGAACCGAACTCGCTGGCCACGCGCTGGGGGCGGCGCGTGGCGATGACGCTGGATGCCATGTCCGGCATCCTGCTGCAGCGGCATGTCTGCGCCGCGTATCGCTACTTGATGGCGCACTACCAGCCCGGCGATACGCTGTACCTGTTTGGCTTCAGCCGCGGCGCCTATTCCGCGCGCGTGCTGGCCGGCATGCTGAGCAAGATCGGCCTGCTGCATCCGGGCTTCGACGAGATGGTGCGCTTCGCCTGGGAAACCTATATCGACCCGGCCAACCGCGAGGCGGCGAACAATTTCCGCGAGCACTACGGCCGCGTGGTGCCGTCCATCCGCTTTCTCGGCCTGTTCGACACGGTCAGTGCGATAGGCCTGCCCTGGGTGCCCAAGGTCTTCCCACGTACCTTCAACAATGCCGATGTGCAGGTCGTGCGCCACGCCCAGGCGCTGGACGAGCATCGCGTCATGTTCGTGCAGAACAGCTGGACCGCCACGCCGGTGGCGGCCGCCGGCAAGCCGCCTACCGACGTGCAGCAGGTCTGGTTTGCCGGCGTGCATTCCGACGTCGGCGGCGGCTACGCCGAAGCCGAGGCCGGCCTGTCGCGCATTCCGCTGGCCTGGATGGTGCGCGAAGCCCAGGCGGCCGGCCTGCGCTTCGACGCGCAGGCTTGCGCACGCACGCTGGACTGCAGCGCCGAACGGGTTCCCGACGTGGCCGGCGTGGCGCAGAAATTCGCCGCCAGCGCGCCGGCCCACGACGAGCTGCAGCAGCGCTGGCTCTGGAAACTGCTGGAATGGCTGCCGGTGCCGCGCCACCGGCGCAATCCCGACGACGACAGCTGGTACCGCCAGTGGCGTGTCAACCGCGGCCAGGAGCGTCATCTGCCGCACCTGCCGCTGCTGCACGACAGCGTGCGCGTGCGCATGAACGGCAGTGCCTACCGGCCACGGCCGCTGTTGCCGGCTGATCCACGCTTCGTCGTCTGAAGCAGGCGCCGTGTCCCGTCTGTCTGCTTTGCCGGTAGCGGCAGGCGGGACAGGCGTGGCGGCGTCGTTTTTTCGCCGTCCGGCTGCGTTGCACGCGACATCGACGTCCATGCTCACTACACTCCCGCGCCCCGCGAAACACCCGGAGCCCGGCGATGCAGATCGGTATCGATTTTGGAACCAGCTATTCGGCCGCAGCCGCCTACGTGCAAGGCCGCCTCGAAGGCATCCGCTTCGGCGAGCAAAGCCAGTTCCGCACGGCGGTGTTCTTTCCGGCTGCGGTGCCGGACCCGGCCGATTTCTATCTCAGCGCCGAGCGCGAACTGGAAGTGGATGCCTATGTGCGTTCGGCCAAGGCGGCGCAGCGCAGCGCCTACGTGGCCTGGCAGCAGCGTCGTGGCGAAGCCGAGCGCCTGTCCGGCTGGGACAAGGCCAAGGCGCTGGCGCTGGCCTCCGAACCCACCGAGCGCAGCGACGCCGATCTGCGCGCAGCCGGCATACGCCATGTGCGGCGCAACTGGATGGAAAACCTGGTGCGCCAGTCGCAGGGCGCCGTGGTCAAGGTCAACGACGCGCTGTTCGGCGACGAAGCCATCGATGCCTACATCAATGACGGCCTGGGGCATCTGGTCGAATCGCCCAAATCCATGCTCGGCTACAAGCTGCTGCCGAATGCGCGCCGCGTCATCCTGCATATCGCCAGCCATGTGCTGGAACATATCCGCCTGAGCGCGACACGCCAGCTCGGCACGCCGGTGCGTGCGGCGATTTTGGGGCGCCCGGTCGAGTTCAAGAGCGCCATGGGCGCCAAGGGCACGGAACAGGCGCTGGAAATGCTGACCGAAGCGGCGCAGTCGGCCGGCTTCGAGCAGATTGCGTTCCTGGAAGAGCCGGCCGCGGCGGCCATGCACTATCACACCCAGCTGACGCTGCCCGAGCGCAGCCTGATCGTCGACGTCGGCGGCGGCACTACCGACGTGGCCTTTGCCGAAGTCGGCGGCACGGCCGCTGCGGCGCGCATCCTCGGCAGCTGGGGCCTGCCGCGCGGCGGCACAGACATCGATATCGAACTGAGCCTGGCCGCCTTCATGCCGCTGTTCGGCCGCGGCCATCCGCTGATACCCGTGCATCATTTCCGCGAGGCGGCCAGCGTGCAAAGCCCGCCGCAGCAGAAAGAGTTCCGCGGACACAACTATCGCGACGCGCCGCAGCCGTTCGGTACGCGCTTGCAGGAGCTGCAGCGCATAGGTTCGACCTCGCTGCTGAACCGCGAGGCCGAGCGCATGAAGATCGCGCTGGGGCAGGTCGCCTCGGACCGGGTCGAGCTGGACTTCATCGAGCACGGACTGGCTGTGGAGCTGGATCTGCGCCATCGCGACCAGGCGTATGCGGATTTTCTCGACAAGCTGGCCGCGTTGCTGGGGCGGGTGCGCGGGGATATCGGTGTGGTGCCGGATTCGGTTTTCCTGACGGGCGGATCGTCGCGGGCGCCGTTGATCCGCGAGGTCGTGGCGCGGGAGTTTCCTGGGGTGCGGATCGTGGTGGGAGATGCTTCGCTGGGGGTGGTTTCGGGGTTGGCGGTGGCGGCGGGGCAGTGGGAGTTGTAGTTTTATTTTGTTTTGGGTTTTTGACTATTCGAGTCCGGGTACGGGGCCGCGGCCGAGTTTGAACTTTGGTTTGGGGTCAGCTCTGAGAGCTGCTGGGCTGCTGGGCTGCTGAGTTGCTGAGTTGCTGAGTTGCGCGAGTTGCGCGAGTTGCGAGAACACGCCCTCTCCCCCGACCGCTGTCGGGGGAGAGGGCTGGGGTGAGGGGGCGGCCGAATGGTGCGGTGAGTGGGTCGAAGCGCAAAAGCGCATCATGCGGGAGAATCCCATGCCTATCCCGCCACCGCCGCCGCCAGGAAAAAGCTGACCCGTAGCTTTGCACAGGCGAATTGGCCGGGACGGCAGCCGGAAGGAATTGCTGGCGGGGCTGGAGCCGATGGCGTTCCGGTAGGTGCATCGCGGCAGCGTGGTGCGCGCAGCGGACATCGATCACTTGCGTCGCGACGAGCGTGGCAAGTGCTCGCTCAGCCTCAAGGGGCGCAGCGAACGGCTGCTGTAAGCGCCGGAGTCCAGCGGCATTTTCGCGGCATGCAGCGGCCTGGTGCGCTGGCCGTCGTCGCAGTCGCGACAAACTACGGGGGTCTTCGTATTTTTGTCCGCTTGCGGCAGAATCGCCCGACCACCACGGCGGAGACGGGCGATGCTGAGCAGGCGCGAATGGTTGATCGGGGCTGGGCTGGGGGCTGCTTATGCGGCAGCAGGATCGCCGGCACTGGTTGCCGGCACAGCGACCGGCAAGGCGTCGCAGGGCAAGGCGTCGCAAGGCAAGGCCACCAGCCCTTGGCCGCCGTATCGCGACACGTTCGCCATCGACGGCGCTTCCAGTTTTGGTTTTTCTTACATCATGGACGACGCCGCGGCCACGGCCAAGGAGCTTGAGCTCGTGCGCGCCGCGGGCATGGGCGCCGTGCTGACTACGGTCGCGCCGCAGGGCCGCTTCTGGCTCAACGACGATGCATTCGAGCGGGCCAAGAAGGAAATCGCCAAATGGCAGACGATCGCGGCGCAGCACCCGGATCATCTGTTCATCGTGCGCAGCGCGGCCGATCTGAAGGTCGCTGAACGCAGGCAGCGCAGCGGCGTGATCATGGGCTTCCAGGGCACCGAGCCGCTGGGCGAGGACGCCGACCGTATCCCGATGTTCCGCGAACTCGGCGTGCGCGTGATCCAGCTCACCCACAACCGGCGCAATATCGTCGGCGACGGCTGCACGGAGCCGGGCAATGCGGGGCTGAGCAACTACGGCCACACGGTGGTCGAGCGCCTCAACGCGGAAAAGGTCGTGCTGGACCTGGCGCACGGCGCGCCGCGCACCATCGCCGAGGGCATTGCGGCGGCCAGGGCGCCGATGCTGATCAGCCATACCGGCTGCCGCGCGCTGGCTGACCTGCCGCGCAATACCTCCGACGCGGAACTCAAGGCCATGGCGGACAAAGGCGGCGTCGCCGGCATGATCTTCTGGCCGTATCTGCGCGTCGATACCCAGCCCATGGCGGTCGACGTGATCCGGCATATCGAACATGCGGTCAAGGTCTGCGGCGAAGACCATGTCGGCATCGGCACCGACCTGGGCGTGGCGCCTATCGAGCGCACGCCGCAGTTTGAAAAGGACAACATCGAATACATCAAGGCAATGGTGGACGACGGCATCTTCAACAAGGGCCGCCCGGAAAATCTGTACCTTTTCATCCCTGACCTGAACTTGGCCAACCGCTTCGAAGTGCTGGCCGGCATGCTGTCCGCGCGCGGTCACTCGGATGCGCGCATCGGCAAGATACTCGGCGGCAATTTTGCGCGGGTGATGGGCGAGGTCTGGGGCTGATCCAGGCGTTGCGGTTTTCGTGCAAGCCGCAATAGTCATTGCGCCTGTCGTTCAAATCGCTGCGCGGCATGAGTGGCCGCGCAGGCCTGAAAACACGCACTGGCGCCATTGTGCCGGACGCGACGGTCATGCGCTGCGCTCGGCACGACTCCTGCTGCAATGACTGCGCCGCTTTTGGCATAGCCATTCAAGGAGTACACCATGGCCAAGCACTATCCGTTGCTCGGTGCCGTTCTCGTCACCCTCTGGTCCGCCGTGCCGGCGTTTGCACAGCAGCCGGCATCGCCGCCGCTGGACAAGAGCCACGCGCCGGTTCCGCCGTACAGCCAGATCGACAGCGATGGCGACGGCAAGCTGGACAAGAAGGAATTTGCAGCTGCGACGACGCAGCTCAATATCACCCTGGCCCAGCTCGACACGAACAACGACGGCAACGTCTCCCGTGGCGAGTGGGACGACTATCGCGATGGCGTCGAGAAGTCGCGCATGCATTGATGCGCGCACGCAAGGAATCGCCGCGATGCATGAGCGCAATGCGGGGACGTGATGCACGGACGTAGGTTGGGGTAAGCCCGCGGGCGCACCCCAACATCGCGGTGGATCGCCATCCAAATGCCCGTGCCGAAGGAATGCTTCGCTTCCGCCGAGTCGCCAAGCGAAACATTCCTCCGGCACGCGTTATGAGTTAGTGCCATGCCTCGATGTCGGGGTGCCTCTGCGGCTTGCCCCGACCTACATTTTCCATTCGATTTACCCGTGCAGCACGTCGTAGCACGCGCCCATGGTGTGGTAATCGGTCTTGCCGGCAGGGCTTTTCTGATCGTCGTATTTGCGATTCTGCCGGTCGAGTATCCGGTACCAGGCGCCGTGTTCGTGATCGACGAAATGCGTCCAGGCATAGGCCCATAGCTTGTGGTACCAGCCCCAGTATTTCTCCTCGCCGGTGGCTCGCGCCAGGCGCGCGGCGGTGGCGATGGATTCGGCCTGTACCCAGAAATACTTGTCGTCGTCGCAGACGCTGCCATCGGGCGCGAACCCGTAGCACAGGCCGCCGTTTTCGTCGTCCCAGGCGTGCTGCATGGCGCGGTCGAACAATTGCTGCGCCACGGGTACCAGCCATTCCTGCGGCTGGCCGCGTTCGCGCCAGTGCTTGTCGAGAATCAGCAGCAGTTTGCTCCACTCTGTCTGGTGGCCGGGCTGGAAGCCCCAGGGGCGGAACAGGTGCTTGGGATTGTCGCGGTGATAGTCCCAGTCCACCTGCCAGTCTGCCGTGTAGTGTTCCCATACCAGCCCGCCGGCCAGCGCGGCCTGGCGCCGCGTCAGGTTGTCGGCCAGCTGCAGGGCGCGTTGCAGATAGCGCTCATCCTGTGTCGCTTCGTAGGCCGCCAGCAGCGCTTCGCAGGCATGCATGTTGGCGTTCTGGCCGCGGTAGGCGGAAAAATTCCATTGTTCATCGGCTTCGTCGCGGTACAGGCCGTAGTGCGCATCCCAGCAGCGCGCTTCGAGCAGGTCCCAGGTTTCCCGCAGCCAGTCCGCCGCTTCGGCGATGCCGGCCTGCAGCGCCCGCGCATAGGCCAGCACGACGAAGGCCAGGCCGTAGGTATGGTTGCTGCGGTCTTCGGGCTGGCCGTCGCGGATCGTCCAGGCATAACCGCCGCCGTGTGCATCGCGGTGTACTTCGCGCAGATAGGCCAGGCCATGACGTGCGGCGGCCAGATAGTCGGCATTGCCGAATTCCCGCGCGGCCATGGCGTAGTTGAAGACAAAGCGCGTGCTGCTGACAAGATGGCGATGACTGCGTTCGTAGACGCTGCCGTCATCGCGGAAATAATGGAAAAATCCACCCTGCGGATCGAGTGCATGCGCCTGGTAGAACGCCATTGTGTCGGCGATATGCCGGCGCAGGAATTCGACACTGCGGAAGTCGGGCAGGGCATTCACGCGGAAATCTCCAGGAAAGGGGCGATATCGGCCGGTGCCGGCATGGCGGCGAAGGCGCCGGGCCGGGTCACTGCAAAGGCACCGGCGGCGGCGGCCTGGCGCAGGGCCTGGTCCATGGTCGTCGCCGTGCGCAGGAAGGCATCGAACTCGGCGGTGGCGATATCGCGCAATGCCAGCCAGGCCAGCAGGCCGCCGACGAAGGCATCGCCGGCGGCGGTGGTATCCACAGCCTGTACCGCAAAACCGTCCATGCCGCCGCGGCGCGTGCGCGTATGCCAGTGCAGGCGCCTTGCGCCATCGGTCACGATCAGCCAGCGCGTACGGCCTTGCCACAGGCGTTCGATCACTGCCGCTTCGCTGCCCGCTGCGCTGGCCAGGTAGTCCAGCTCGTTGCGGGCGAGCTTGACCAGGTCGGCCTGCTCCAACACGCGCCACAGGCGCGCCAGCGGATCGACCTCGGCTGGCCAGAGCGACGGGCGCAGGTTCATGTCGAAACTGACCAGCGCGCCGGCGGCCTGGGCACGTTCTATCGCTTCCAGCGTGACGGCGGCGAGCGCGCCGTCGGTAAGGCTGTTGGAACACAGATGCAGAATGCCTGCATCGGTAAAACAGGCATCGTGGAAATGTTGTGCACGGAACAGCAGGTCGGCAGCCGGCGGGCGGTAGAAGCTGAAACTGCGTTCGCCCTGGGCGTCCAGCGCGACGAAGGCCAGGGCGGTGTTCGCCGCCGCGGTGCGCTTGACGTAGCCTGTGCCGACGCCGGCCTGGTCCAGGCTGGCGAGCAGGAAATCGCCGAACATGTCGGCGCCGAGCATGCCGACGAAATCCACCGTCGCGCCCAGCCGTGCCGCTGCCACCGCGACATTGGCCGGCGCACCGCCGGCAAACTGCAGGAACGCACGCGGCGCCGCCGGCGATGCCGGCGCCTGGGCCAGGAAATCGATCAGCGCTTCGCCGAAACAGACAATGCGCTTCATGCGGCGGCTACCGTGCCGGCACCGGCGCGTGCATCGCGCCAGCCGTACCAGACGATATAGACATAGCAGGCCAGCGGCAGCACGAACGATAGCTGCAGGCCGATGCGATCGGCCAGCAGGCCCTGCAGCAGGGGAATCACCGCGCCGCCGACGATGGCCATGATCAGCAGGCTGGAGCCGCGCGCCGTCAGCGGCCCCAACCCCTTGATGCCAAGCGTGAACAAGGTCGGGAACATGACCGAGTTGAACAGGCCGATCGCCACCATGCTCCACAGCGCCAGGTTGCCGTGGCTGGCCATGCTCAGCGCCAGCAGCGTGAACGCCAGCGCCGCGAACAGGCTGAGCAGACGTGGTGCTGCGATGAAGCGCAGCAGCACCGAGCCGACGAAGCGACCGATCATGGCGCCGCCCCAGTAGTACGACAGGTAGATCGCCGCACTGGTCTCGCTGATGCCGACGATGGCCGGATGGGCCAGGTAGTTGATCAGCAGGCTGCCGATGGCGACCTCGGCGCCGACATAGACGAAGATGCCGATCACCGCATAGCGCAGCGAGGAATGCTGCAAGGCGTCTCCGAAGCTGCCTTGCGTAGCCGCACCCGCGTCGGTGGCCTCGGCCAGGTGCGGCAGACGGAACAGGTATACAAAGAACGAAAGCGCAAACAGCAGCAGGGCCAGGCCCAGATAAGGTAGCTGCACCGCCTGCGCCTCGGCCGCGCGGTAGTGCTGCAGCTGCTCCGGCGACAGCGCGGCCAGCGCCTCGGCGCCCAGCACGGCAACCGACAGAATCAGCAGGCCGCCGATGGCCGGGCCTATGGTATGGCCCAGCGAATTGAGCGCCTGGGCCAGGGTCAGCCGGCTGGACGACTGCGCTTCGTCGCCGAGCAGGCTGACGTAAGGGTTGGCCGACACCTGCAGCAGGGTGATGCCGCTGGCCAGCACGAACAGTGCGGCAAGAAACAGGCCGTAGGACTGCCACTGCGCCGCAGGCAGGAAGGCCAGCGCGCCCAGGCCGGCGACGAGCAGGCCGCAGACCATGCTGTGCTTGTAGCCCAGCCGCGCGACCACGCGCCCGGCCGGCAGCGACATGACGAAATACGCACCGAAGAAGGTGAACTGGATCAGCATGCTGCGGGCGTAGTTCAGGTCGAACACGGCCTTCAGATGCGGAATCAGCACGTCATTGAGGCTGGTCAGGAAACCCCACAGGAAAAAGATCGTCGTGGTGACGATCAGGGCAATGCGGTTTGACGCACTGGCGGCAGTGTTCATCCAGGCAACCTCGGCATAAGGCGAACGGGCTTCAAGGCCGGGCCGGCGCGCAGGTACTGGCGCGCACGATCAGGCGGACGGGAACGACGGTATGCGCCGGCGCCGCGGCCAGGCTTTCCTGCAGTTGCGTTGCGGCGTTTTCGCTGCCGGCATTGCCGCCGATGCGTGCCAATACCAGTTGCGCTGCCTGGCGGCCGCGCGCGCGCGGATCGGCGGCGAGCGTGGTGAGTGGCGGCACACTGAGTGCGGCTTCGGGAATGTCGTCGAAGCCGGTCACGGCGAAATCCGCGCCGGGTACGCGGCCGCGGGCCTGCAAGCCGAGCATCAGGCCCAGCGCGACCGCGTCGTTGTAGCAGACCGCTGCGGTCGGCGCGCGCTCGCGAGCGAACAGCGCGCCGGCCTGGGCGGCGGCTTCCAGCCGGGTCGGTGCAGTTTCCACCAGCCATTGCGGCTCGATCTCGATACCGGCGCCCTGCAGCGCCTGGGCATAGCCTTCGCGGCGCTGGCGGCAGGAGCTGGAACCTGCATGGCCGCCGAAGAAGGCGATGCGGCGATGTCCCCATTGCAGCAAATGCTGCGTCGCCTGGTGTGCGCCGTCGGCATTGTCCAGGCTCAGCTGGTCCCAGCCGCTGTCGCGCAGTTCGCGGTTGAACACCAGTACTGGTGCGCGCATGCCTATGGCCTGGCGTACGCGCAAGGTATCGCTGCCTTCGGCCGGCGACAGGATCACCCCGGCCGGGTCGTGTTCCATCAGCGACAGCAGCACGGCCTGCTGGCGCTCGGCCGATTCGCCGGTGCTGCCGAGCAGGGTGACGTAGCCGGCGCCGGCCAGCGCTTCGTCGACACCGGCGGCGAATTCGGCAAAGAACGGATTGGACAGATCGTTGACGACCAGGGCGACGCTGCTGGAGCGGCGCGTGCGCAGGCTGGCCGCGGCGCGGTTGTAGACGTAGCCGACGCGCTTGAATTCGGCCTCGACCCGGGAGCGGGTCTGCGCGTTCACCAGCGGGCTTTGCCGCAGCACCAGCGAGACAGTGGCACGGGAAACGCCACAGCTGGCGGCAATATCGCTGAGCGTGACCTGGCGGCGGCGGGAACCTGGCATGAATTTAGATCGATCTAAGTTGTGGCCAGTGTGCCTGCGCCCACCGTCCGGCACATTCTGCAGTGCAGCAAGCCAGGTCGGTATCGATCATGCTAGGTTTCGATTTAGACCGATCCAAATTCACGGGAATACCCATGTCGCTGCTTGCCCGCACCGCCCTAGGCCTGCTCTGTACGGCGGCCTGCGTGCTGCCCACCGCCCAGGCCGACGATGCCGGCGAGCTGGCGTATGCGGCGGTCGATCCGTTTATCGGCACCGGTGGCGAAGGCCATACCTTTCCCGGCGCCGTGGTGCCGTTCGGCATGGTGCAGCTGAGCCCGGACACGCAGATCCGCGAGCGCAAGCAGGCCTATGGCTGGGCCGCCGGCTATCGCTACGACGACGACAGCATCGTTGGTTTTTCGCATACGCATTTTTCCGGTACCGGCCATTCCGACCTGGGCGATGTGCTGGTGATGCCCATCGCCGGCGCGGTCAGGCTCGAACCTGGCGACAGCAGCCAGCCCGGCAGCGGCTATCGCTCGCGCTTCTCGCATGCCGACGAACAGGCCAGGCCCGGCTATTACGCGGTAGGCCTGAGCGACTACGGCATCCGTGCCGAACTCACCGCGGGCGAGCGCATCGGCGTGCACCGCTATCGCTTTTCCAAGGACAAGCCGGCGCACCTGCTGATCGATATGCGCACCAGCATGTACGACTACCCGGGCAAGGTGCTGTGGTCGCGCCTGCGCCTGCACCCCGACGGCACCTTGACCGGCATGCGCGAAACCCGCGGCTGGGCGCCGGGCCGGCAGCTGTACTTCGCACTGCGCGTATCGGTGCCTGTCGTGGGCCAGCAATTGCACAACACGGAAAAAGATATTTATTACAAAGGCTTTGCGCCACCGGCAGCGGACAAGCCAGAGCAGCGCGTGAACATCGAAGGCCGCGCCCTGGTCGGCGTGCTGGACCTGCCGGCCGGCACCGAACAGGCCATCGTCAAGGTGGCCTTGTCGCCGGTCAGCGAGGAAGGCGCCGTCGCCAATCTCGAAGCGGAAATGCCCGGCTGGGATTTCGACACCGTCGCGGCCAAGGCCAAGGACGCCTGGAGCCGCGCGCTGGGGGTCTTCCGCGTCGAGGCCGATGCGGCGCAGCGCAAGGCATTCTTTACCGCGGTCTACCACACCTTGCAGGCACCCAGCCTGTTCATGGACAGCGACGGCCGCTACCGCGGGCCGGACAACGCCGTACACCAGGCCAAGGGCTGGCGCAACTTGTCCACGTTTTCACTCTGGGATACCTACCGCGCGCAGCATCCGCTGCTGACCCTGATCCGGCCCGAGCAATACACCAACGATGTCGTGCAGTCGCTGCTGGCGGCGCGGCGCCACAGCGCCCACGGCATACTGCCGGTATGGGCGTTCCACGGCCTGGAAACCTGGTGCATGATCGGCTATCACGCCGTGCCGGTGATCGCCGATGCATACATGAAAGGCATCCGCGGCTATCCCGCCGACGAAGCCCTGCAGGCCATGGTCGCCAGCGCCGACTACGGCCCTTACGGCGGTATCGCCCAGTACAAACAGCTTGGCTATGTGCCCATCGACCAGGTCGGTGAAGCCGCCTCCAAGACGCTG
The DNA here is from genome assembly GCF_004363655.1 of Tahibacter aquaticus. Lineage (GTDB taxonomy): Bacteria > Pseudomonadota > Gammaproteobacteria > Xanthomonadales > Rhodanobacteraceae > Tahibacter > Tahibacter aquaticus. Next base: position 337,992 of record NZ_SNZH01000005.1, on the reverse strand, counting down.
GAATACGCCTTCGACGACTGGACCATCGCCCGCGTCGCCGCAGCGATGGGGCGCAAGGACGTTGCAAAGACCTTCGAGCAGCGTGCCGGCAACTGGCGCCATGCCTTCGACAAGAAGACCGGCTTCATGCGCGCGCGCAACAGCGACGGCAGCTTCCGCGAACCGTTCGATCCCAGCGCCAGCGGTTACGGTACCGACTACACCGAAGGCAATGCCTGGCAATATTCCTGGTATGTGCCGCAGGACGTGGCTGGCCTGATCCGGTCGCACGGCGGCGACAGCAACTTCGTGCAGCGTATCGACCAGGTCTTCGAAGCCAAGGTCGATCCGAAACTGTTTGCCCATATGGAAGACATCACCGGTCTCATCGGCTGGTATGCCCACGGCAACGAGCCCAGCCACCATGTCGCCTACCTGTATGTCTACGCCGGCCAGCCCTGGCGCAGCCAGGAGCGCCTGGGCCAGATCATGCGCAGCCAGTACGCGCCCACGCCGCAAGGACTGGTCGGCAACGACGACCTGGGCCAGATGTCGGCCTGGTACGTGTTCACTGCGCTGGGTTTCTACCCGGTCGCACCCGCCAGCAACGAATACGTGATCGGCCGGCCGTTCCTGCGCCGTGCCGCGCTGGACCTGCCCAATGGCAAGACCTTCACCGTCATCGCCGAAGGGCTGGACGATGGCCATGGCTATATCGGCAGCGTCACGCTTGACGGCAAGCCGCTGCAGACCAGCGTGATCGCGCATGCGCAGATCCTGGCCGGCGGCGAACTGCGTTTCGTCATGCAGGCCACACCGAACCGCGAATGGGGCAGGGCGCGGGCGAGCCGGCCGTTTTCCATGAGCCCATAACGAATTTCCGGCCATGCCGCGTCAGCGGTGCGGCCGGACAGCTGCAGCAGGAGCGATGACAACAACAAGAATCGGATAGCGGTCCTTGGTGCCGCGGACGGAACATGGCCTCCCCCCCCCCCCGTTGAACCCTCCCCATGTCTTTCCGTATCCGCGGCCTTTCTCCTGCTCCTTTCCTGCCGCTCTATGGCCTGAGCGAAAATGCGCTGGCCGCACAAGGTGCGCGCCGCTACATCGTGGACAAATCGCCGGGCTTTCCCGATCGCATCGAACTGCGCGATGGCGAACCCGGCGAAGCCGTGCTGCTGCTGAATTTTCGCCACCAGCCCGCCGCGACGCCCTACCAGGCCAGTCATGCGATCTTCGTGCGCGAAGGTGCGCTGCAGGCAGCCGAATTCGAAAACGCAGTGCCCGAGGTGCTGCGCCGCCGTGTGATTTCCCTGCGCGCGTTCGGTGCCGACCACTACATGGTCGATGCCGACCTTGCCAGCGGCGACGAGATTGCCGATCTGATACAGCGCTACCTGTCCGACCCGGCCGTCAGCTACCTGCAGGCGCATTACGCACGGCGCGGCTGTTACGCGGCGCGCGTCGAGCGTACCTGAGCTGCTCATCGCGCCCTACGTCAGGCTGCCCAGGGCGCTTTCTCGAATTTGCCGACCAGATAGTCGATCAATACCTGTACGCGAGCCGGGCGCAGACGGCCGGGCGGGGTGACGACATGCAGGGCGATCGGCGGTGGCGTCCAGTCGGGCATGACGATTTCCAGCTTGCCCTGGCGCAGTTCGCGCCAGATCAGGAATTCCGGCTGCAGGGCCAGGCCCAGGCCGGCGACCAGGGCCGGGTTCAGCGCCTCGGCGTTGTTCACGCGCAGGCTGGCCGGCACGCTGATGGAAAAGTCGCTGTGGCGGCGATGGCTGAAGCGCCAGGCGTTGCCAAAACGCGAATAGGTATAGAAAAGTGCATTGTGCTGGGCCAGGTCGCGCGGATGCAGCGGACGGCCCAGCCGCTGCAGATACTCGGGCGAGCCGACCAGCAGGATGCGCACGCCGCAGAGCCGTCGCGCCAGCAGGCTGGAATCGGCCAGCGCGGAGATGCGCAGGGCAAAATCGTAGCCTTCGCCGACCAGGTCGGTAACGCCGTCGTCGAAGGCGATCTCCAGCGCGATCTCCGGATAGCGCGTCATGAATGCCGGCAGCAGCGGCGACAGGTGCTCGATGCCGAAGGACATCGGTACGGCGATGCGTACCAGGCCGCGCGGCGCCGCGGCCTGGTTGGTGATTTCCGCTTCCACTGCCTCGCCCTCGGCCAGGATGCGGCTGGCGCGCTCCAGCGCGCCGCGGCCGCTGTCGGTCAGCGACATGCGGCGCGACGTGCGATGGAACAGCACGGTCTTCAGGCGCTGCTCCAGCCGCGTGATCGCCTTGGACACCGTGGCCTGGGACAGGCCCAGTACTTCGGCGGCGCGGGCAAAGGAACCGCTTTCGGCGACCTTGGCGAAGATCGCCCAGGCTTCCAGGTCGGGCAAGGTCTGCATGACGTTTTTGGAATTAATCCGTTTCGATTCGTTCCATTCTAATCGCAATTGGCGGCGCGTAATCTACGCCCATCGCAACCCACCAGGAGTACGGCCATGATCGAACTGCGTCCATTCAACAGCCTCGGCGCCGCCAACCACGGCTGGCTTGACGCCCACCATCACTTTTCCTTTGCCGGCTATCACGACCCGGCGCGCATGGGCTGGGGCGCGCTGCGCGTCTGGAACGATGACGCCATTGCCGCCGGCACCGGCTTTCCGACGCATCCGCACGCGGACATGGAAATCATCACCTATGTGCGCGACGGCGCCATCACCCATCAGGACAGCCTGGGCAACCTCGGCCGCACCGAGACCGGCGACGTGCAGGTGATGAGCGCGGGCAGCGGCATCCGCCATTCGGAATACAACCGCGAGAACGACACCACGCGCATTTTCCAGATCTGGATCATTCCGGATGCCCGCGGCGGCGCACCGACCTGGGGCAGCAAGCCTTTCCCCCAGGCCGACCGCAGCGGACGCTTCACCGTACTGGCCAGCGGCATCGAGGGCGATGCCGACGCGCTGCCGATCCGCAGCAATTCGCGTGTGCTGGGCCTGAACCTCAAGGCCGGCGATGCCGCCGAGTACCGCTTCGGCGAAAAGCGCTACGGCTATCTGGTGCCGGCGCGCGGTGCGGTCGAAGTCGATGGCGTGCGGGTGAACGAGCGCGACGGCCTGGCGATCCGCGACCAGGCAAGCCTGAAGATCGTCGCGCTGGAAGACGCGGAAGTGGTGCTGGTCGATACCATCGCCTGAAACACCGCGATCGGGACAAGGCCACGGCTGCGCAAGCGCCGTGGCCTTGTGCTGTGCGAATTCAGAACACGACGACCTGGCGGACCGCCTCGCTGCGGGCAAGGCGATAGAAGCCGGCGTTGATCTGGTCCAGGCATCAGGCGATGCGTCAGCAGCCGGTCTACCGGCAGCAGGCCTGTTTTATACAAAGCGACAAAGGTCGGAATATGCTGCGCCGGCACGGCCGAGCCCATGTAGCTGCCCTTGAGCGTGCGTTCTTTCGCCGCGGCCGGGCGAATCCAGTTGCAGCATTTCCAGCTGCAGCGGTTGCGATTGCGCGTAAGGCCCAGGCAGTCCGCTCTGGCGCAGCACGGCGGCGCACGTTCATGCGCCGGGCTCGCGCTGCAGCCGGGCAAGTACTTCGCGCAACTGCGCCGGCAACGGCACCGCCTTGCGCGTGTGGCGGTCGACGAAGACATGGACGAACCAGCCTTCCGCTGCCGGCGCCTCCTGCCGGTTGCGGAACAGGCCGATGCCGTAGCGCACGCTGGAATTGCCCAGGTGTTCCACGCGCAGCCCGGCGGCGATGGTTTCCGGAAAGGCGATCTCGCCGAGGAATTTGCAGTGCGATTCGGCACAGACGCCGATGGCCTCGCCGCGGTGGATATCCAGGCCACCGGCCTGGATCAGATAGGTGTTGATGACCGTATCGAAATAACTGTAATACTCGACATTGTTGACATGGCCGTAGACGTCGTTGTCTTTCCAGCGCGTGGGAATATCCAGCCAGTGCGCGTAGCCTTGCCGCGCACTCATGCGGGCCCCCCGGCCTGGCGCGTGTTTTCCTGCTCCTGCAGCCGGCGCCATTCCACCTTGCCGGTGGCGCCCTTGGGCAGGGCGTCGACGAATTCCACCGCGTGCGGCACCTTGTAGGCGGCCATGCGCTCGCGCGCCCAGGCAATGAGTTCGTCCGCTTCCAGCGCCTGGCCCGCACGCCGCACCACCAGCACCTTGACGCTTTCGCCGCGGTGCGGGTCATTGCAGGCGATCACGCAGGCTTCCAGCAGGGCCGGATGCGCGTACAGGTAGGCCTCGACTTCCGCCGGCCAGACCTTGTAGCCCGAGGCATTGATCATGCGTTTGAGCCGGTCGACCATGAAGAAATAGCCTTCCTCGTCCACATAGGCCAGGTCGCCGGTGCGGAAGAAGCGGCGGCCGTCGATCTCGACGAAGGCCGCGGCATTGGCCGCGTCGTTGTTGTGATAGCCCAGGCAGACCTGCGGGCCATGGGCGATCACTTCGCCGACTTCGCCGGCCGGCAGCGGCTGCAGGGTCTGCGGATCGACGATCAGCACCGTGGTATCGAAGATCGGCAGGCCCAGGCATTGCGGCCTGGGCCGGTGGCGCGGATTGATATGCGTCGGTGCCATGGTTTCCGACAGGCCGTAACCTTCCACATAGGGAATTCCCCACAAGCCTTCGATCTTCTGCGCGATCGCCTTGGGCATGGCTGCGCCGCCGCCGGTCAGGCAGCTGAGCGAAGCGAGGTCGTAGCTGCTCAGATCCTGGTTGAGGAAATCGAACAGCATGGTCGGAATGGCGGTCCAGGTGGTGATACGGTGGCGGTCGATCAGGCGCGCTGCGCACTGCTTGTCCCAGCGCGTCATCACGGCGACGGTACTGCCCAGCCAGATCGGCGAATTCACGCCGTTCTGCATGCCGGTGACATGGAACATGGGCAAGGCCGCCAGCACGACGCTGTCCTTGGGCGTTGAACACCATTCCGGCCCGGCCAGCGCCGTGTGCATGACGCTGCGGTGCGTGTGCACGCAGCCCTTGGGCGCACCGGTAGTGCCCGAGGTATACGGCAGCAGGGCCAGGTCGTCGGGGCCGGCGCAATGCGCCGCCGGTACCTGCCGTGAGGCCAGCGCTGCGCGCCAGGGCACGGCGCCCGCGATGTGCACTGCGGGCGCGCTGACCACGTCGGGCAAGGGCAGGTCGCTGTGTTCGGGCAGATAGTCGGAATAGGCCGCAACGATGCCGTGGCTCAGTTCATGACCCAGCAGCGGCGCTATCGACGCCTGCAGTTCCTGGCCGAAGATGGCGCAGCGGCTGCCGCTGTCGCGCACGATATGCCGCACTTCCTCCAGCAGGTTCATGCTGTTGACCGGTACAGCCATGGCGTCGGCGCGGAAGACCGCGTACAGCGCGATGACGAATTGCGGACTGTTCTGCAGCAGCAGGACCACCTTGTCGCCCCGGCCTATGCCGCATTCGTGCTGCAGGTAGCCGGCCAGCTGTTCCACTTCCGCATGCAGTTGCGCGTAGCTGATGCTCGCGCCGTAGTAGAGCAGGGCCGCGCGGTCCGGATAGCGCAGCGCCGCAACGGCGAGGTTGTGGTACAGCGACGTCTGCGGCAGTTCCAGTTGGCGCGGTACGCCGGGCGGCCAGTGTTGCAGGTTCATGCGTCGAGTCTCCCGCTGATTGCTGCTGCGCAAACCCGCTTGCGCCGCCGAAGCGGGAAAGGCGGGCAAAGTGGTTTTATCCAGAACGAGTCAGAAGCGCCCTTCGGTCAGCTCGAACACGCGGTTACGCAAGTTGACCAGGCGCGGCCCGAAATCCTGCATCAGCTTTTCCCGCGTCATCGTCGAGACACGGCCGCTGCAATTGAAGGCCAGCACGCGGGCGCGGTCGGCCGACACCATGGGCACGCCCACGGCGAAGATTTCCGGGTTCCAGTCGCCCAGGGAAAAACAGAAGCCGTAGTTCTCGTAGTCCTGCCGCGCGCGCTGGATGCCGCTGCGGATGCGCGGCCAGTCACCCGGCGCACATTCCCGCTCCAGCTCCTGCATGCGCGCATCGAAGACGGCCTGCGGCCGCGCTGCCAGGTCGGCGCGGCCGAGTGCGGTAGTGCCATGCGGCACGCGCGAACCCACTTCCAGCTTGAGCTGGAACATCGCATCGCCCTGGCAGATTTCCAGCAGCACCATGCGCAGCCCGTCGGCGGCGCCGAGCATGACCGCGGCCTGGGTATGGTCGGCCAGCTCGCGCATCAGCGGTCGCGCAATGCTGACAACGTCGTTGTTTTTCATGAACGCATGGCTCAGCGACAGCACGGCCGTGCCCAGGCAGTATTTCTCGCGTTCGGCGGAATAGTTCAGATAGCCCAGCGCGGACAAGGTGAACGTGAAGCGCGATACCGTCGGCTTGGGCAGGCCGCTGCGGCGCGCGATGTCCTGGTTGCCCAGGTATTGCTCGCCATGTTCGAAGCAGCGCAGCACCGAGAATGCGCGCGCCACGGCGCTGACGAACTGCGGGTGGTCTGCGTCGACGCCGCGGCTGAAGGTATCGATTTCGCGCCTGGGATTGCCCATCTCAATGCGCAGCCTCTAGCCGCGCCGCATATTTCGCCAGTTCCAGTTTGGCAATAGTGGCGCGATGCACTTCGTCCGGACCGTCCGCCAGGCGCAGCGAACGCGCGCCGGCATAGGCCGCGGCGAGCGGAAAATCGCCGCTGACGCCGGCGCCGCCATGGGCTTGTATGGCCCAGTCGATCACCTGCACGGCGACGTTCGGCGCAACGACCTTGATCATGGCGATTTCCGCGCGTGCGGCCTTGTTGCCGAACTTGTCCATCGCATCGGCCGCCTTCAGCGTGAGCAGGCGCGCCTGCTCGATCTGGCAGCGTGCCTCGGCAATGCGTTCGTGCCAGATGGAGAACTCGGCGATCGGCCGGCCGAAGGCCACGCGCGTGCTGATGCGCCTGCACAGCAGTTCCAGCGCGACTTCGGCCAGGCCGATGCTGCGCATGCAATGGTGGATGCGGCCCGGGCCGAGGCGGCCCTGGGCAATTTCGAAGCCGCGGCCTTCGCCCAGCAGCATGTTCTGCACCGGTACGCGCACGTCCTTCAGTTCGATGTCCATATGCCCGTGCGGCGCGTCGTCGTAGCCGAATACGGTGACCGGGCGCAGCACGCGTATGCCCGGCGTAGCGGCCGGCACGATCAGCATCGACTGCTGCCGGTGCGAGGGCGCGTCCGGATCGGTCTTGCCCATCACGATGTAGACCGCACAGCGCGGATCGCCGGCACCGGAGGAAAACCATTTGCGGCCGTTGACGACGTAATGGTCGCCGTCGCGGCGGATCGAACACTGGATATTCGTTGCGTCCGACGAGGCAACGTCGGGCTCGGTCATCAGGAAGGCCGAGCGGATCTCGCCGGCCAGCAGCGGCTGCAGCCAGCGCTCCTGCTGCTGCGGCGTACCGTAGCGTTCCAGCACTTCCATGTTGCCGGTGTCCGGTGCCGAGCAGTTGAACACCTCCGACGCCCACAGCACCCGGCCCATGATTTCGCACAAGGGCGCATATTCCAGATTGGAAAGCCCTTGCGGTGCGTGCGCTGACCGGGGCAGGAACAGGTTCCACCAGCCGCGCTCGCGTGCTTCGCGCTTGAGCGATTCGACCAGTGTGCTGGGTTGCCAAGGATTGCCCGCGGCACGCGCGGCCTGCGCCTCCTGCGCATGCGCGCGCTCGTTGGGATAAATAAACTGTTGAAAAAATTCACCAAGCTCGCGGCGCAGCGTGTCGACTCGGGGGGAGTAACTGAAATCCATGCGGTTTCTCTCGGCGAAGCCACGGTCGCGGGGTCGAGCACAGTTTCGCAATACGAAACTGGAGACTCGGAATAGGAAAATCCTAGGCGGCCGGGCAGTGCATGGCAAGATCGGCAAGGACACCGCTTATTGCTGCAATGCCGCATTCATGGCGAGGAAAGCGACGGCTTGATCTGCCCGTACGGGCAGCGCTAGAGTCGAAAATTCAGGTGAAACCTAGTTTCGCTATACGAAATTGAATCTCATCCATCAGGTTGATGCATGCCTACGCCCCCCAGCCTGCTGACGCTGTCAACGACCTCGACCAGCGCCATGCGGCGAGGCTGCTTCCCGCAGCAGGTGGACGCATGAGTGCGGCGGCGCGACGCTTCGTCGCCAGCGACGGTGTCGGCCTGGCCTGGTACGCCTGGGGCGAGGCGACGCAGTTGCCGCCGGTCGTGCTGCAGCACGGCTATGCAGCGAGCAGCGCGCTGAACTGGAGCGCGACCGGTGTCGTCGGTGCGTTGCTCGATGCCGGACGGCGCGTGATCGCCGTCGATGCGCGCGGCCATGGCCAGTCGGACAAGCCCGGCGCTGCCGACTGCTACGGCGAGGCGCGCATGGCACAGGATCTGGCCGAGCTGCTCGCGGCGCTGCAGATCGGCGAGTTCGATCTGTTCGGCTATTCCATGGGCGCGGTGATCGGACTGCTGCTGGCCAGCGACCATCCTGGCGTGCGCCGGCTGGTTGTCGGCGGCGTAGGCGAGGGCGTCATTGCCTGCGGTGGTGTCGACCGCCGCGTGCTGCCGATGGAAGTGCTGATCGCAGCGCTGCGCGCGCCCAGCGTGGCGCAGATTGCCGAGCCCGCGGCGCAGGCGTTCCGCGTATTCGCCGAGTACGCCGGCAACGACCTGGCGGCACTGGCTTTGCAGGCTTCGCGCATGCACAGCACACCGCTGGCCTTGCAGCGCGTGTCTGCTCCGACCCTGGTGATCGCCGGCCAGAGCGATCCCCTCGCGCGGCAGCCGCATCAACTGGCCGATGCCTTGCCGCAGGCGCGCTGGGTCACGCTGGCCGGCGATCACCTTAGCCTGCTGCGCAATACTCGGTTCATTGAAGAATCCCTGTCTTTTCTCAACGCTGCCGCAACCGTCGCGCCAGCGGCCGCCCAGGAACCTTCGCCGTAATGACTGTACAAATCCACGATCACACCGATGTACGCGTACTGCTGCTGGACAATCCGCCCATCAACGGCCTGGGCCTGGCCACGCGCCGTGCACTGGGCGAGGCGCTGGACCAGGCCGCACAGGACGCGGTGATCCGCGCCATCGTCATCAGCGGCGCCGGCACACTGTTCAGCGGCGGCGCCGACATCCGCGAATTCAACACGCCGCAGGCGCTGCAGTCGCCCAACCTGCACGAGCTGATCGAACAGCTCGAAACCAGCACCAAGCCGGTCGTGATCGCCTTCAACGGCACGGCCCTGGGCGGAGGCCTGGAGCTCGCCCTCGGCGCGCACTACCGCGTCGCCGTCGCCGATGTCCTGATCGGCCTGCCCGAAGTGAAGATCGGCATCCTGCCCGGTGGCGGCGGAACGCAGCGCCTGCCGCGCGCAGTCGGCCTGGAAACCGCGCTGGAGATGATCGTCAGCGGCACGCCGCGGCCGGCGCGGCAACTGATTGGTACGCGCCTGCTCGACGAGGTCGTCGAAGGCGATCTGCTGCAGACCGCCGTGACCCTGGCGCGGCGTGCCAGCGAATCGCCCGGGCCGTATCCCCGCGTGCGCGACTGGGCGGTCGAACAGGCCGATGCCGCCGCGTTCCTCGCCGCCGCGCGCGAACGCATCGCCGCGGCGGCCGGGCCTTATCCCGCGCCGCTGGGCTGCTTCGATGCGGTCGCTGCATCGGTCAACCTGCCATTCGATGAAGGCATGGCGAGCGAACGGGCCGGCTTTGTTGCCCTGGTCGAATCGGCCGAATCGCGCGCGCTACGCCATGCCTTCTTCGGCGAGCGCGCCGCGTCCAAGGTGGCCGGCCTGTCCGCCGATGCCAGGGCGCGGCCGGTGCGCGAAATCGGCATCGTCGGCGCTGGCACCATGGGTGGCGGCATCGCGATGAATTTCCTCAATGCCGGCCTGCCGGTGACCTTGCTGGAAACCTCGCAGGCCGCGCTGGATCGCGGCATCGCCACGATCCGTGCGAATTATGAGAACAGTGCGAAAAAGGGAAAAATCAGTGCGGCCCAGGTGCAGCAGCGGCTGGAGCTGCTCAGGCCCAGCCTCGACTATGCCGCGCTGGCCCAGGCCGACCTGATCGTCGAAGCGGTATTCGAAGACTATGCGGTGAAGGAATCTGTCTTTCGCCAGCTCGATGCCGTGGCCAGGCCCGGCGCGATACTCGCCACCAATACCTCGACCCTGGATGTGGACCGCATCGCTGCGGCAACCGCCCGGCCGCAGGACGTGCTCGGCCTGCATTTCTTCAGCCCGGCCAATGTGATGAAACTGCTTGAAGTCGTGCGCGGCCGGCAGACTGCCGACGAAGTGCTGCTGACCGCGCTGGCCGTGGCGAAAACGATCGGCAAGACCGCCGTCGTCGCCGGCGTCTGCGACGGTTTCATCGGCAACCGCATGCTGGAACAGTACATTCGCCAGGCCGGCTTTCTGCTCGACGAAGGCGCGCTGCCGCAACAGGTCGATCGCGCCATCGAGGCGTTCGGCTTTGCCATGGGGCCCTTCCGCATGGGCGACCTGGCCGGCAACGACATCGGTTGGGCCATCCGCCAGCGCCGTGCGCTGGAGCGGCCCGACATGGCTTACTCGCGCACTGCCGACCTGGTCTGCGAACTCGGCCGCTACGGCCAGAAAAGCGGCAAGGGCTGGTACGACTACGCCGCCGGCGACCGCCGCGGCCAGCCGTCGGCCGAGGTCGATGCGCTGATCGAAAGGCACTCGCGCGAGCTGGGCCTGGAGCGGCGCGAGATCGGCGATGCAGAAATCGTCGAGCGCCTGCTGCTGGCCCTGGTCAACGAAGCCGCGCTGATCCTGGCCGAAGGCATTGCAGCCAAGGCCTCCGACATCGACGTCGTCTATCTGGCCGGCTATGGTTTTCCGCCCTGGCGCGGTGGCCCGCTGTTCTATGCCGACAGCCTGGGCCTGGGCAATGTCGTTGCAGCCATGCAGCGTTACGCCCGGGGCTATCGCGGCGAAGCCTGGACTGTCGCACCGCTGCTCGCGCGCCTCGCGCAGAATGGCCAATCCTTCAACTGATCCGCGGAGATTTCGCATGAGCGAGCCACGCAACCTGTTCGACCTCGACGGCAAGACGGCGCTGATCACCGGCGGTTCGCGCGGCCTGGGCCTGCAGATCGCCCAGGCCCTGGGCGCCTATGGCGCCCGCGTGCTGCTGTCGGCGCGCAAGAGCGACGAACTGCAAGCTGCGCAGCAGCAGCTGCAGGCGCAGGGCATCGAGGCGCATTGGATCGCGGCGGACAATGCAAAGACAGAACAAGTGGAAAAACTCGTCGACGAAGCCATCGAGAAGCTCGGTCATATCGACATCCTGGTCAACAACGCCGGCGCCAGCTGGGGCGCGCCGGCGGAAGACTATCCGCTGGATGCCTGGGACAAGGTCTTCAACCTGAATGTGCGGGGTATGTTCCTGCTCAGCCAGCAGGTCGGCCGGCGCAGCATGATTCCGCGCCGCTACGGCCGCATCATAAATATTGCCTCCGTCGCCGGCCTGCGCGGCAACCCGCCTGGTGCGATGCGCACCATCGCCTACAACAGCTCCAAGGGCGCCGTGGTGAACTTCACCCGTGCCCTGGCTGGCGAATGGGGCCAGCACAACATCACCGTGAATGCCCTGGCGCCAGGTTTCTTTCCGTCGCGCATGTCGCAGGGCCTGATCGAAAAACTCGGCGAAGCCACACTCATCGGCAGCTCGCCGCTGCAGCGCCTGGGCGACGACGAAGACCTCAAGGGCGCGGCGCTGCTGTTTGCATCGGCCGCCGGCAAGCACATTACCGGCCAGATTCTGGCCGTCGACGGAGGCCTCACCGCGGTATGAACGCCGAATTCTTCCACGGCAAAGTTGCCGTCATCACCGGTGCCGGATCGGGCTTCGGCCGCGAGTTTGCCCTGCTCGGTGCCAGCCTGGGCATGCAGCTGGTACTGGCCGATGTCCAGGCCGACGCGCTGGAACAGACCGTTGCGCAGGTGCAGGAGCGGGGCGCGCAGGTGCTGAGCCGCATCGCCGATGTGGCCGACGCAGCCCAGGTCGAGGCCCTCGCCGTTGCGGCAGAGGAACGCTTCGGCCTGGTCCACCACGTGTTCAACAACGCCGGCGTCGGCAGCGCCGGCCTGGTCTGGGAAAACACGCTGCAGGACTGGCAGTGGACTCTGGGCGTCAACCTGTGGGGCGTGATCAACGGCGTGCGCAGCTTCGTGCCGCGCATGCTTGCGGCAGCGAAGGCCGATCCGGCGTATCGCGGCCACGTCGTCAATACCGCATCCATGGCTGGCCTGGTCACGCCGCCGCTGAGCGGCGTCTACAACGTCTCCAAGCATGCCGTCGTGGCCTTGAGCGAAACCCTGCACCATGACCTGGCTTTGGTCAGCGAACAGGTGCATTGCTCGGTACTGTGCCCGTACTACGTGCCGACCGGCATCCATGTATCGCACCGCAATCGCCCGGCCGAGCAGGCCAATGCCGGGCCGGCGACGCAATCGCAGCGCGTGGCGCAGGCCTTCGTGGCCAAAGCCGTCACCTCCGGCAAAGTGACAGCACAGGATGTGGCGAAATTGACGTTCGAGGCCATCGCGGCGCAACGGTTTTATATCGTGTCGCATCCGCAGGCGCTGGATGGCGTGCGCTTGCGCGCGGACGATATTGTGGGGTTGAGGCAGCCTACGGATCCGTTCAGTCAGCGGGAAGGGTTGCGCGAGTCGCTGGTTGATGCGTTGAAAAGTTAGCTTTTTCTCCTTCTCCCCCGGCAGCTGTCGGGGAGAGGGGGAGGGGCGGTGCTGGACTTTGCTTCGCTGCCTGGTTTTTGGCGAAGGTGTCCGCCGTTGGCGGACGTTTTTGACGACTATGTAGTTGTGCGAGATGCATGGGCGCAGCGACGCAACCGACAGATAGAGCAGGATCGGGCAGGAGCCAGGACTGAACCGCCTCGGTTCACGCGCCGTCCGCGGCGGCCAGCCAGATTGTTTCGATCCAGTATTTCAGGACGATCCGCCGCGGCACCAGTCCGCAGCGATGGCATTCATTTCCCATGCGGAGCCCAGAGCCAATTTGCTCTTGATGCTCTCGCGGTGCGACTCCACGGTCTTCACGCTGATGCCCATCTGTACAGCAAGGTCCGAGGCGCCGAAACCCTTGCCGATCGCGACGAATACCTGCATTTCGCGGACGGTCAAATTCGGTTTTGGTGGCTGCAGTGACTGCCGGATGGGGCAGGACCGGCAAAGCATCTGCTTTGTATCCATCGACGGCAGATGACAGCGAGAAACCGCGTCGATGAGCGGCAAATAGGTTCTACCCGGTGTCAAATAGCTGACGTAGCCACAAGCCACTCGCGCGGTAGCATCCGCGTTCGCGCCAAGGTGTGGTTTCGATCCGAATGCGATCAAGCGCGTACGAATTGGGGCATCAGGCAAGAACTGCTCGACCGCCGGTATCCATTCTGGAGCGATGACCACGACTTCCGGCGCCTGTTTTCGCAAAGCGGCCAAGCCATGGTCCAGTGAATAGGCCGTGGCCAGAACGTGCAGTTCCGAACGTGAAGACAGCGCTACGGTAAGCCCCACCGTCGCAACCTCAGAAGGAATAACGATGAGGACAGTGACTTCTCGGGGGCGTTCAATATTCATGAGCACAACAACCACCAATCGCCACTTTTTTCAAGGCGATATTCCGTGCTGGAGTGCCTGAAAGATGAAAAAATCTGTGGCAGGCGGTTCGCATTTGGCATAAACCCTCGCATCTCTGGCGATTATCGCCATGCGGATCGGGGAATCCCCCATGGTGGGTTTTAGCACTTATTGCCTATGCTCAAGCCGCGTTGGGGGTAGATAGCAGCTTTTTTTTCCGTTATTGAGGACGCAGGCTTCTAGGCTGCACGACTGAATTGCGCGAATGAATCGCCACAAACGTTAGAACGGACTGCCCGGCTGTCGGGCATTCCCACATAGATCCGCTGCAACTGCCTCTTCAGGGGGGGAAGTGATGCTCGGGATTGATACGACCAGTGATTGCGCTGTCGGGCAAGTGTCAGCGGCTCCCGCCGTACAAACCGATGCCACGCACCCATATGCTGGCCACCTTCAGGCTTTTTTTGCGACCTCTCCGGCGATGGAGTTGGTAATCCTCTGCTACGCCGACGGACGCCCGTTGGCGACCGTCGGCGAAGCACCGCCGAATCATGCGGAGCGGGTTGCTGCCATGGCCAGTTCCTTCCTGGCCCTCAGCGAAACGTTCGCCAAAGAGGCATCGCACGGTCGCTGTTCCTACGCGACGATCACGTCGGCGCAGGGATTGCTCGTGGCCGTGCGTGTTCCATCGCCCAGGAAGTTGTACGTCCTGTGCGCTGCAGCCAGCCGGAGCGACAACCTGGCGATGATCTTGCGACGTACCCTCGACTGCGCAGACTCGCTGGCAACAGTCCTTCCATAACTCTTTCGGTGTGGGAAGCATTCTGGGGCTATGCACCCCGCTTTTTTTATCCTTTTTCAATGGGAATATCAGTCATGGCAAAAATCAGTCTCGAAGCCCTCCGTAGCATCGATGGCTACGTCGCCTCCGCGTTGGTCGATAGCGAAAGCGGCATGCTCCTGGCAGGCGACGGCAGCGGTATCAACCTCGACCTGGCAGCAGCCGGGAACACCGAAGTCATCCGCGCCAAGCGCAAAGTGGCCAACAGCCTCAAGCTCAACGATACGATCGAAGATGTCCTGATCAGCCTCGCGAAACAATACCACCTGCTGCGACCGCTGGAGTCCAATCAGAAGCTTTTCCTCTACGTGGTTCTGGATCGGACGAAGGCCAACTTGGCCATGGCCCGGCATGAACTCCGGTCTTTCGAAAAGACGATCGATTTCTCCTAACTGCCGCAGCGCTGCGGTATCGGATCCTCGTCCCCGGCGGCTGTGTCGCCCATCATCAAGACACCCCCTATGCGCATCGACCTTCGAACTGCGGCGCTTACCGACTCGGAAGATCAAAGGGTGAGGATCGCGGCGAATCTGTTAGGCGCGGTTCGCATCGAAGCGAAGCTGTCGCCGTGGGACGGCACGCGATGCGATGTGGTCATCGTCAACGCCGACGACGCTTACGGAAGACGGGTCATGGAGCTGGCGCAAAAACGGGGTATCGGCCTGCTTGCTTACGCCTCACAGGCCATCCATTTTGACAAAGCGTCGCAATGTCACGTGGCTGAAGGCACTGCTGTGTTTCTCGTATCCGCACTACGTTGCGTCATCGATGCCGCCAGAAAACACGACTCTGCGGCAAGCCCAGGCACTGCCGCGGCGTCTCCCGCCCCGGCCCGCCACGGCAATTTTTCCGCACTGATGGAGTTGACTCACGACGCGTGGAGAGGGCGCGACATCGATGCAGACATAGCCGGCCGCCGCATCAGCATCCGCGCCTCACGCGGTCGTGTCATGGCTGGAACACTCAGTGACATGCTGGCGGCGCGCGACGCCCTGGGCAAGTGCGCAGAACCCCATGGATTCACTGCCGTCCCCGAACGCCGTCCAGGCATCGGTGAGATCTCGTGGAGCCTTGATGCTTTCCTGGTCGATGGCGCCTTGCGTTGCCGGCAATCGCTGCCCACGTTCGCGGGCAGCGCTTACTCGCTGCGTGACTGGCCCGATCTCGGTTCCGCAGGCGAAACCCTCACCCCGTTGCGTATCGCCAGCTGGCTGCAGCAGCGATCCGGTAGCGTGCAGGAGCGCGCAAAAAAGGCCGGTATCGGTGCGGATGAAGTGAACGCGTGCTTGTGGGCGTTCCACGCCAGCAATTTGCTCGTCATCGGTGAGCCACCAGCGGCGCCTGCGCCGCCTGCCGCGCTGCCGGCGCGTGTTGCAACCCCCTTGCTGAGCAAACTTGCGGCCCGATTCGGACTCGCGTGGTAAAGCATGCAGCCGATCGCATCGTTCCCCCCGATGGCGTTCTGGTGACGGTGCAGATTCTGCGTGTTCGATGGACGGCCTTGCGGTAACTAAACGCGGTATGCACCGCAGCCTGTCGCCATCGGAGGCTGCGGATTCCACGGGAAGGCCATGACGAACCACATCTCTGTCGTCGATGCGTTGTCAACCAAACTGGTGTTTGTCGGCCCGATGGGAGCCGGCAAGACCACCGCCATCGCTTCGATCGCGGACTCGCCGCCGGTATCCACCGAGATGCCCATGTGCGAACCGCCGGTGGGCGACAAGACCTCGACCACGGTGGCGATGGATTTTGCGACCGTCAGGATCGAAGACGACCACAGCGTGTTCCTCTACGGTTGTCCAGGGCAGGACCATTTCGAGTTCATGCGACCGATCTTGCTACAAGGCGCTTTCGGCGCGATCGTCGTGCTGAACGGTGCCGATCCGGATATCGTGGGTCAAAGCACTTATTGGGCCCGCATCGTCACCGACTTCGATGCGTCGTTGCCCATGGTCATCGGTATCACTCGAACTGACGAGGCGCACCAGTTCGACTTGATCACGGTGCGTAGAGCCATGCGTGCGCACGGCATCTCTGCCCCGGTTTTCACGTTCGACGCGCGTAATCGACAGCAGACAGCGCAACTCGTCCGCGCGCTCCTGCTGATGCTGGACTAGCCAATCGTTGGTGCCGATTCAAGTGATGACCGAGGCGCAACTTGCCGCGCTCGATCCACATGCTCTTCGCTTGATAGACAACCGGCGTCATGAGGGCAGAGAGGCGGTGTGGCCTCCATCGCACGCTCCGACTCGGAGCGCGGGAAGTTCTTCAACTTAAGAAGGGCGGTCGACGGTCGATCACGGGCAACGGCAACGGCAACGGCAACGGCGTTATTTGCTGTGCTTTGCCGGGCCTTGCGAGTTTTCGCGATCAGACCAGCGCGGCTATCGCCCTGTTGATGCAATACCCGCCCACCGCGAGGAATACGAACAGCACCAGGCCCAGCTTCAATGGCTGCAATCCAGCCTGGCGCAGGCTGGCAATTCGTGTACGCAGGCCCATTGCGGCCATGGCGGTGGCCAGCAGCAGCGTGTCCAGTTGTACCAGCACGGCAACGAGGGCGGTTGGCAGCAGTTTGAGCGAATGCACTGCACTGACGGCGATGAACAACAGCGCGAACCAGGGTATATGCACCTGCGCGCAACAAGTCCTGAAACTCGCAGTCGCACGGTTGGCCGCGGCCGATTGCAGCGACAGGCCGAGCAGGAACGGCGCCAGCAGCATCACGCGCAGCATCTTTTCCACGACGGCGGCATTCGCGGCCTCCGGGCCTATGCTCTGGCCTACAGCGACGACCTGGGCCACTTCGTGGATGGTCGATCCGGCGTACAGGCCGAAGGCGTGTTGCGACAGGCCCAGGTAGGGATAAGCGAGCGGATACAGCAGCATGGCCAGCGTGCCGAACACGACGACGGTCGCGACGGCGATCGACACCTTGTGTTCTTCGCCGCGTACCAGCGGCTGTGTCGCCATCACCGCGGCGGCGCCGCAGATGGCGCTGCCGGCACCGATCAGTATCGCGGTCTGCCGGTCCAGCCCCAGCCAGCGCGTGCCGACGTGTACGGCGATGACGAAGGTCAGTGCCAGCATGAGCATGCCGATCAGCAGGCCGGGCCAGCCTACGGCGGCGATGTCCTGCAGCGATATGCGCAGGCCGTACAGCACGATGCCTGCACGCAGCAGGGTGCTGCGGGCCAGGTCGACGCCGGCAACTGTCTGCGCCGGCAGTGCCGGGAAAATGCTGTTGCCGGCGAGCATGCCCAGCGCGATCGCCAGGGTCAGTGCGCTGAGACCCAGCTGGCTCAACGGCTGCCATTGGGACAACAGGGCCGCAAGGGCGGCAAGCAGGGCGGACAGCAGCAGCCCGGGGGCATAGCGACGAACACGGGGAAAGTCGGGCAGGGACGCAACGATCGAACTCATACGGTACAGGGTAGGAATGGACGTCTTATGCGTCAAAAGCATAAAATTCACTGATGCATGAATTTTGGTTATGACGATGAATCTGCACCTGCTGCGTCTGTTCGTTGCCGTGGCCGAGGCGGGCAGCTTTTCCCGCGCGGCGGAGAAGCTGCACCTCAGCCAGCCTGCCGTTTCCAAGGGCCTGCGCGAACTGGAACACCAGCTCGACCTGGTACTCATCGAACGCAGCAGCGGCGCTACGCGCGGCGCTGGCGGTGCCAGGGGCTTGCGCCTGAGCGAGGCGGGCACCGCTTTGCTGGCGCATGCGCGCGGCATCTTCGCGCTGGAGCGCGCCGCACTCGACGACGTGCGCGCCCGCGTCGGCGTGCAGCGCGGCACCTTGACTGTCGGTGCCAGCACTACGGTCGCGAGCTACTGGCTGCCGCCGTATATCGCCGCGTTCTGCCAGGCCTATCCGGCGGTGTTGCCGCGGGTGATGGTCGGCAATACGCAATGGGTATGCGAGCAACTGCTCGACTGCAATGTCGATCTGGCCCTGGTGGAAGGCCAGGTCGAAGACGAACAGATCGAGGTCAGCAACTGGAAAAGCGATCCGCTCGCCATCGTTGCTGCGATGGACTCGGCCTTGCCGCGCCGCAGCGTGAGCGCAGCCATGCTGGCGCGGCAGAACTGGATTCTGCGCGAGCCCGGCTCAGGCACGCGCCAGGCCACCGAAGCGCTCTGCGCAGCGAATGGCATCGATGCCAGGCCCTGGATGGAAATGGCCAGCAACGAAGCGATCGCACGCACCGTCGCTGCGGGCGTCGGCATCTCGCTGCTGCCGCGCGTAGTCGTGGCCGACATGCTGGCGCTGGGCAGCCTGCGCGAACTCAGGCTGTCCGGGGCGGCGCTGTCGCGGCCGCTGTATCGCCTGGGCCTGAAAGCGCGGCCGCTGGTGCCGGCGGCGCGCAAGATGGTCGAGTTGCTGGAGCGCAAGCGTTGATCTCCGAGCCGGCTGCGCCGCCGCGGCATTGCGCGCGGATTGAGCCGCAAGCGCCTGCCCTTCTATGCCCTCCATGAGCGGTCCGCATGAGCGTCTATCCCAGGCCGATCTGTTCGCCCCGGCACCCTTGCTGCTGGCCGACGACGAGCACGGCCTAATTCGCTATACGCCGGGCTTTCTCGCCCCTGGCGAGGCTGCTGCCTGTTTCGATTTTCTGCACGCCAACGCGGCCTGGCACGGCGAGCGGCGGCAGATGTACGAGCGCGAGGTCGACACGCCGCGGCTGCTCGCCAGCTATTTGCTCGATGCGACATTGCCGCCGCTGCTGGCCGCGCTGCACGCGCGTGTCGAGGCGGCGGTGCAGGCGCGCTTCAGTCATGTCGGCCTGAATCTCTATCGCGACGAACGCGACAGCGTGGCGCCGCATAACGACCATCTGTCCGAACTGCAGCCAGGCCAGCCCATCGCCCTGGTCTCGCTGGGGGCGACGCGCGAGATGGTGATACGGCAGAAGCTGCCGCCGCGGCGCGCCTGGCATCTGCCGCTGCAGGCTGGCAGCCTGCTGCTGATGAGCTATGCGACGCAGCTGCACTACGACCATGGCATTCCCAAACAGGGCAGCGCGGTTGGACCGCGCATCAGTCTGGCCTTTCGCGCCCGTTCGGCTGCGCCGGCGTCGCGCGGGCGTTATGCCAGGCCAGCGGGCGATTGAAATGCGAGTGTTTTATTCAAGGCTGGCGCGGAGCGGCCCGGCAGCGGCAGATTCATCGTCCTGTCATGCGCCAGTCCTAGCCTGATGCCGCCGATGCCTACCGCTCCCGCCAGTCGCAACGTGCAGCGCGTGTTTCGCAACAACGGCGCACGCGTGGTCTGGATTTTCGTCGCGATCTGGCTTTCCATGCTCGCCTGCTTCACCTATATCGCGATCCGCGACGGCGGCATTCCCCAGGTCGGCGTATGGGCATGGCCAATACTCGGCCTGTTCTGGTTGTTCGGTGCCGGTGCGCTGGCCTGGGCGGCTGGCCTGCCGCTGCTGCGGCTGGAACTGTCAGCCGATGGCGTGCTGGTGCGCGAGCGCTTTCTCTGGCGGGTACAGGAAAAACGCTACCGCGTGCGCGAACTGCGCCTGCCACAGCTGGAGTCGGTCGTCGACGGCGATGGTGATGCGCAATTCCAGTGCGTGCTCGTTTTTGCCGACGGGCGCCGCCTGCTCGTGGCCGAAAGCCTGCACCGGCCGCAGGTGGAAACGACCTTCCTCACCCTGCAGGCCAGTCTGGCTGCCCTCTGCCGCGGTTATACGGATGCGGTGGCTGCAGACGCTGTCGCGCCGCGCCCGGCTGCTCGCTGAGCCCACCTGCGGCGCTGCTACTGTGCTGCGCTTACCCGCCAGACCACGTTGCCGACATCGTCGGCCAGCAGCAGATTACCGCGGTGGTCCACGGCTACGCCGACCGGCCGGCCGCGTGCCTGGCCTCGCTCGTCGAGGAACCCGTCGAGCACGTCCAGCGCCTCGCCCGCGGGGTGGCCATCGACAAATGGAACAAAGATAAGTTTGTAGCCGCTGGGCGGGCGCCGGTTCCAGGAGCCGTGCTGGCCGATGAACATGCCCTGGGCAAAGCGCGGCGGCAGCGTATTCGTTCCCGACCAGGCCAGGCCCAGCGAGGCGGTGTGCGCGCCCAGCGCGTAGTCGGGCACGACGGCAGTGGCAACGAGGTCCGGTCGCGGCGGCTCTACACGCTCGTCCACATGCGCGCCGTAGTAGCTGTACGGCCAGCCGTAGAAAGCGCCGTCGCGCACCGAGGTGAGGTAGTCGGGGACCAGGTCCGAGCCGATTTCGTCGCGCTCGTTGACCACGGTCCAGAGCAGGCCGCTGGCCGGTTCCAGCGCCATGCCGACCGGATTGCGCAGGCCGCTGGCGTAGACGCGATAGCGCTGCGCCGCCGGATCGACTTCGAGGATCGCGGCGCGTTCGTGCTCAGCGTCCATGCCGTTTTCGCCGACATTGCTGTTGGAACCGACACTGACGTACAGATGCTTGCCGTCGGCGGCGGCGATGACGTTCTTGGTCCAGTGGTGATTCCGCGCACCGGCCGGCAGGGCTATCACTTTCTGCGCCGGCGCCGTGATGGTGGTGTCGCCGTCGCGATAGGGAAAGCGCAGCAGTGCATCCGAGGCAGCTACATACAGGTCATTGCCGACCAGCACCATGCCGAAGGGCGAATTGATACCCGACAGAAATACGTTGCGTGTTTCTGCCTTGCCGTCGCCGTCTGCATCGCGCAACAACGTGATGCGATTCGCGCTGGGTACGCCGGCACCGGCCTTTTTCATCGCTCTCTGCATGAACCAGCCTTTGATGCCTTTGCCGTCTTCCGGCTTGGGCGGCGCATTGGTTTCCGCCACCAGCACATCGCCGTTGGGCAGTACGTACAGCCAGCGCGGATGGTCCAGTCCACTGGCCAGCGCCGTAACGGCAAGGCCGGCAGCCGCGCGCGGCTGCGCGCCGGCCGGCCAGCCGACGGCCTTGGCGACGTTCACCGTCGGTATCCAGCGCTGTTCCGGCGGCGGCAATTCGGGTCGCGGGCCCATGCCTTGGCGAATCGGAATACTGGCTTTTTCGCTGCAGCCGGCGAGTGCCAGCACTACAGCGCCGAACAGCAAGGGCTTGTACATGCAGATCTCCGTAGGCGCGCGGACGAGGACGCCGCCAGGCTATGTACAGGCAAGAACGATACCGCTGGCACGGAGCCGGCAGTTTCACTTCATGGCATGGATTGGATTCGATTTTGTCCGGCGGCGGGCATCACCGTATCGTGCAATTTTCCTCGCACGGTCGATGTATCGGGCAATTGGCCTTGTCCATCGGCGCGTGTGCAGCACAGGTCGGGCTGAACTCGAACCGTTGGCCTGCACGGCGCGCAAGCACTCGCGGGCGGCAAGGCATGCCGCGCGGCGACGAGGCCGCGCGTAGACGCAATGACGGCATGGGGGTTGCAGTGAGTTCGCAACGCAAGATCCACAATGCCGAAGGAGCAAGACATGGCGAACGAAGAAAACACCGGCAAGATCGCCGCCGAACTGACCGAGCGGGCCTGGGAAATCGCCGGATCGCTGCGCACCAGCCTGCTGACGACATACGACGGCACCCAGCCGCGCATACGTCCCATGGCCGGCGCGGTGCGGCGCGAAGAACATGCGATCTATTTCATGACCGAGAGCACTTCGCCGAAGATCACCCAGCTGGAACGTCATCCGATTGCCACGGCAGCCTTCGCCGACGATAGCGGCAACAAGTTCGTCACCTTCACCGGCACTGCGGTGGTGAGCAACGACCGGGAAAAGATCCGCGAAATCTGGACGCCGTTCGCGAAGGCCTGGTGGGATTCGCCGGATGACCCGATCATCCGCCTGATTACCTTGCATCCGACCGAGGCCGAATTGTGGGACAGCCCGGGCAAGCTGCTGGCGACGGTGATCATGCTGTCTGCCGTGGTGACGGGGGCGAAGCCGAAGGTGGGCGAGCATGCAAAGCTGTATTCGCCGTAAGCGTCTGCGCAGCGGTGGCGAAGGCTGACACCCGCGTGGCCGGCGGCCTTGCCCTCGCCGTGGTATCGGTTTCCGCGGCTCGGCTGCGCCTTCCGCTATCGGGATAAGGCTGGTGCGTTCGACCCGGCAGCAAGCCGGGTCGACCTCGCCAATAACCCGGCATCGGTTCGTTCTGGCCCGCAAGAACCACTCGTCATCGCGCCGGCCACTGATGCATCCATGCCTCGCCGCTGTGCGAGACCCGTTGCGGCGTTCGCCCGATTCCAGCCCCATCCTGTGCAAGCTACACTCGGCCCATGAGTTTCCAGCACTACTGGTACATCGTGGCCGAATCCCGCGAACTGGGCCGCGACCAGGTACTGGCGCGGCAGGTACTGGATGAGCGGCTGGTGTGTTTTCGCGCCGCGGACGGCCGTGCTACGGTGCTGCGGGATCGCTGCCTGCATCGCAATGCGCCGCTGAGTGCCGGCCAGGTGCGGCAAGGTTTGCTGGTCTGCCCCTATCACGGCTGGACTTACGACGGCGAAGGCCGCGTCGTGGCGATTCCGGCGCTGGGGCCGGAATTGCGGCAGCGACATTGTCTGCCGCCGTATGCAGTGATCGAACAGGACGGCTTCGTCTATGTGCAGCTGGATCGCACCGCAGCGGCGCAGATCCGGCCGTTTGCGATGCCGCACTACGGCGAGCCGGGCTGGTTCACCCTGCGCCTGCAGAACCGCTTCCGCAACAACGTGGCCAATTGCGTGGAAAATTTCATCGATATTCCGCATACGGCCTTCGTGCACCGGCGCATCTTCCGTTCGTCCACCGGCGAGAAGCTGAGCGCACGCGTGGTGCTGCGTAATGCACAAGTACATATCGAATACGCCAACGAGCGGCGCAACCTGGGCAGCTATCGCTGGTTCCTCAATCCCCGTGGCCTGGCGGTCAGCCATACCGACAGTTTCCACGCGCCGAACGTGACCTCGGTGGAATACCGCATCGGCCGCAAGGTATTCCTGATCACTTCGCAGGCAGTGCCGGTCAGCGAGCAGGAAACCCTGGTGTATACCGACCTGACCTACCGCTTCGGCCTGTTCAACCGTCTTGCCGCGCCGTTCGTGCGGCGCTACGGCCAGCGCATCATCGACCAGGATCTGCAGATTCTTGCGCTGCAGATGGACAGCATCCAGCGCTACGGCCGCGAGTTCCGCGATACGCCGGCCGATCATATCCACCGGCTGGTCGACTCGCTGCGCGAGGCGATCGGCCGCGGCGAAAATCCGCACGATCTGCCCGAGGCCTGCCTGGACATCGAGTTCTACGTATGACGTTTCGCGCGCGCCTGTTCGCCCTGTTTCCGACGCTATGGCTGCTGGCCCTGCTGGCCTGCCTGCTGTGGCTGGTCCAGGCGCGCACGGCCTGGCCGCTGGCGGCGGCGCTGGCGATTGCCTATTTGCTGCCGCCCTTGTGCTTTCGCCTGCACGATGCGGCCTGGCCGCTGCGCGAAGGCCGTTCGCGCATCGACGCGCCGGGCTATTCGCCCTGGTGGGGCAGTCATCAGTTCCAGGTGATGTACAACGCGTTTCCCGCGCTGGAGAGTGCACTGCGCCTGTTGCCCGGCGGTTATAGCGCCTGGTTGCGCCTGTGGGGCAGCCGCATCGGCCGCGGCGTGCACTGGACGCCGCGCGTGGAGATTGCCGACCGCAGCCTGCTCGCGGTCGGTGACGGCGTGGTATTCGGCCATCTCGTTGCCTGCTATGCCCACCTGATCAAGCCGCATCGCGGCGGACTGGTGCTGTATGTGCGGCGCATCGAGATTGGCGACGGCGCGTTTATCGGCGCGGGCTCGCGCCTGGGGCCCGGCGCACGCATTGCCGCAGGCACGGTACTGCCTATCCTTACCGATGTCGGCGTGGGCCGGCGCCTGGGCGCGGACTGAGCATGCGCGGCGCGCTTGCGGCAGCGCTGCTGCGCTTGGCCTCGGCACCGCGCGCACGGCGCTTTGCGCGCGCGCTGCAGGATTGCCGCGCCGCCCAGGCGGCCACGCTGGCGCGCATCGTGCGCGCGGCGGCGGCGACGGACTATGCGCGCCAGTGCGGACTGGCCGCGGCCGACGGTGTCGCCGAATTCCGCCGCAAAGTACCTATCTGTACTTATGCCGATATTGCGGGGTGGATAGCGCGGCAGCAACAGCAGCCGGGCAGGGCGGCGATAGCGCCGGGACGGGTGCGCTGTTACGAACCGACCTCGGGCAGCGGCGGCACGGTCAAGCCGATCGCCTACAACGCCGCGCTGCTGGCGAGTTTCCGCAGCCTGTTCGCGATCTGGGCGCACGATCTGCTGAGCCATCAATTGCGGCTGCGTTCTGGCCGCTGCTTTATCAGTGTGTCGCCGAGCTTCGGCGCGGCGCGCGGCCTGGCCGACGATCGCGACTATCTCGGCAGGGCGCAGCGTCTGCTCGCCGCAGGCTTCCTGCTCACGCCGCCGCAAGGCTGCAGCGACATGACCGGCTTTCGCCGCGGCCTTGCCCTGGCCTTGCTGCGCGCGCGCGATCTGGAAGTCGTCTCGATCTGGAATCCCGGCTATCTGCTGGTCGTGCTCGACGAGGTCGAACGGCGCGAGCCTGACTTGCTGCAGCAGCTGCCGGCGCTACAGCGCCGCATTCTGCAAAATGATGCAAACCCCTGGCCGCAGCTGTGGCCGCAACTGCAGCTGGTGTCCTGCTGGACCGGTGCCGCCGCCGCCTTGCCCGCACGGCAGCTGGCGCAGCGCCTGCCGCAGGCGCGCCTGCAAGGCAAGGGGCTGCTCGCCACCGAGGCGCCGGTGACATTGCCCTTGTGCGCGGCCGGCGGCTGCGTGCCCTTGCTCGACGAAGTGTTCCTGGAATTCGAAACAGCCGATGGCGACTGCCGCCTGCTGCACGAACTCGATGACGGCGGCGAGTACGCCCTGCTGCTGACCCAGGCCGGTGGCCTGCTGCGCTACCGCCTGGGCGACCGCGTGCGTGTCGGCGGGCGTTATCTCGACGTGCCACTGCTGGAATTCATCGGGCGC
The DNA here is from genome assembly GCF_004363655.1 of Tahibacter aquaticus. Taxonomy (GTDB): domain Bacteria; phylum Pseudomonadota; class Gammaproteobacteria; order Xanthomonadales; family Rhodanobacteraceae; genus Tahibacter; species Tahibacter aquaticus. The sequence continues at coordinate 312,530 of NZ_SNZH01000005.1, read as the reverse complement.
GCCGACGCCGTAGCCGACCTGGTGGGCGAAAAGCTGGACGAGGCATTTGTCGCGACAGTACTCGCCGAGGTCTGCGCCGCGGCCGGTTTTGCGAGCTTGCTGCCGCTGCAGCCGGAACAGGGACGGCCGTTCTATCTCTGCCTGACCGATGTGGCCGACAGCGGCATGCTGGCCGATCGCCTCGACCAGGCCTTGCGGCAATCCCTGCGCTATGCGGAAGCACGCGCACTGGGACAGCTGGCGCCGGTGCAGGTATTTGCGGCGCGCAACCTGCGCGAACGCGTGCAGGCGCACTGGCTGGGCCTGGGCATGTCCTGGGGCGACATCAAGGACCGCAGCCTGCTGACCGATCTGTCGCAGGCGCAACGCCTGCACGCGGCCTTGCAGCGCGATCAGCGCAGCGAGCGGTAGATCTGCGCCGCCTCGGCGGTTGCGGCAGGCGTGAAGGCATTGCGTGCGTCGAGTGCATCGACCAGCCAGTGCATGCCCGGCTGCGCCATCAGCTGGCGCAGGCGTGCCAGCTTGGACGCAGTCTGCGCCGCGGCATCCAGTGCTTCGAACACGCCGGCGATGGCTGTCGCGTCGATGCCGTCCAGTGCCGCGTCCAGCGCCGCGACGACAGCCTGCGGCCCGCTGCGTATCATCTGGAGGAATGTATACGATGCATCAAGCAGGAAACCGCGCTCGCGTTCGTTCAGGCGCCGGCGGTCGAACACGGCCAGGCCGGCGGCGTGGTGCAAGGCCTCGTCCTCGGCCATGCGCTGCAGCGTCGCCGCCAGGGCAGCATCGCTGCAGTCGGCGGCCAGGCCGGCATAGTGGACAATGCCGAATCCTTCCAGCACCACCTGCATCAGATAGGCCAGTGGCTGCGGCGTGGCTTCGCGCAGGCAGTCGGCGATAAAAGCGTTGAACGGGTCCAGCGTATCGCCGGTCTGCTGCAGCCAGGGCTGCAGCCAGGCGTAGTGGCTGGCCTCGTCGGCGCCGATCAGGCTGTACAGCGTGCGCTGCTGCGCATCGTCGCTGAGCAGCACCATGCGCGCGCAGAATTCCATGCCGCCGCGTTCGACCAGCCAGGATTCGCGCAGCAGGCCGAGGCTGCAGTGGTCGAGCACGCGGCGCTGCAGAGCTTCCGGTGCGGCGACGTAGGCGTCGACGTGTTCCAGGCCGAAGCGCTGCGCTGGCCACAGTGCGCCATCGCCCTGCGGCGTGGCTGCGGCGGCGCGGCGGCGCAGCAGGCGCGCGCTGGCCTTGTTCAGACCGTCGCCGTAGCTGCTCATGCGGGCGGTTCGCTGCGGTCGGCCGGGGCCGCCAGCAATGTGCGGAATTGCCTTGCCAGCAGGCGCTGGGCCAGCCGTTCCGGCAGCAGGCGCTTGAGCCAGTGCAGGCTCTGCGCGTCGCTGCCGACGCGGGTACGCAGCGGCATCTGTGCACGCTGCAGCAGGCTGGCGATGGCCGCGATCACGGCGCCCTCGTCCTTGCCCGGCCGCGCCAGCAGGCGCGCCAGCAGGGCGCGATAGCCGCGCAGCTGCGCTTGTTCCGTCGCAGCAAGCTGCTGCGTCTGTTCGCCCCAGCGCAGGTTGGCGGCAAAGCGCGTGCGCCGGCCGCCGGGTTCGACCAGGGCTATCTGCAGGCCTTGTGCCGGCAGTTCGTGGGCCAGCGACTCGGCCCAGCCTTCCAGCGCAAACTTGCTGGCGCAGTACAGCGAATTGAGTGGCAGGCCGGTTTCGCCCGACAGCGACGACAGCACGATGACGCGCCCCTGGCGCCGGCGCAGGGCTGGCAGCAGGGCCTGGGTCAACTGGGCTGGGCCGAGGAAGTTCACCTGTAGCTGATGCTGCATCTGATGCAAGGTATAACTGGAGAACGGCCCGACCAGGCCGTAGCCGGCGTTGTTGACCAGGCAGTCCAGTTCGTCGATCTGCGCCGCCAGGCGTGCGATGGCGCCGCTGTCGGCCAGGTCCAGCGGCAGGAATTCGATGTCGGGCAGGCCGGCCGGACGCTGGGCGATGTCGCGCACCGCAGCCAGTACCTGCCAGCCGTCCTGCGACAGCTGTCGCGCCAGGGCCAGGCCCAGGCCGGAGGAACAGCCGGTGATCAGAACCTTGCGTTTCATGCGTGCTTGCCGCCTACGCGATGCAGATGCCGCCGGTGGGTGGAATGCGCTGCCGGCTCGGCCCAGTCGGCGCGTGGCTGCTGGTCGAGATGGCGCATGAAGGCGAGTACCGCCTTGTCTGCGGCAATCGGCGTGCGCAGGTCGAAGCGAATGCTCTGGAATACGCGCGTATCGCCGCGGGCGAAATACCAGCCGACGGCTGCCGTCAGCGCCAGCACGGCGTGGTCGAACAGCCAGCCGGCGATGCCGCTGCGCCGGCGTGTGATTGCCACGGCCTGGCCCTGGGTTTCGCCGTCGTCGCCGCGGTGCAGGGCGAACATCAGGTGGAAATGCAGGAAATCCGGTCCCAGCGTGACGAAGCCGGTGCTGCCGTGCCAGTAGCTGAGCTTGTAGGTCAGCGCATCGCGGTAGCAGCGGCCGAGCAGGCGTCCCAGCCAGTGCGTCGCCGGCACGCGCCCGCTGTTGTGGAATTCGATATGCGCGCGGTCGCGCGGCAGCGCCTGCATGCTCAGGATGGAGCCGGGCAGGCCGTGTACGCTGCGGAAGTGCTGCTCGTCGATGGCGTTGATCAGCATCACGTTGGGATGGCAGTTCTTGCGGAAGCGGTTGACCTGCAGCGTGCGGCAGCGCAGGCCGGCCAGCTCGGGTACTTCGGGTACGGCGTGGGCGGCATGTGTGCCGGTCCAGATCCAGACCAGGCCGTAGCGCTCGGCGGCCGGCCAGCGTTTCACCTGGGCACGGGCGGGTGGCGTGCCAGGCTGGCAGGGAATATCGTCGCAGCGGCCATCGGCGGTATAGCGCCAATGGTGGAAAAAGCAGCGGAGTTTATTTCCCTCGACGCGGCCTTCGGCCAGGTGCGCGCCCATATGCGCGCAATACGCGTCCAGCGCAACCAGCTCGCCATCGTCGCCGCGGTAGACGGCCAGGTCGCGGCCGAGCAGGCGCAGCGCCTTCACCTGGCCGCGGCGGATCTGCCGCGAGGCGCACAGCCAGTACCAGCCTTCGGCTATGGCTTCGCGATGATTGAACAGCGCCTCGCTCATGCCTGCGCTGCCCGTTGCGGCGATTCGCTATCCCGCGCTTCGCGCTGGGCGGACAGGAACAGGCGCCTCGCCAGCGGGCGCAGGTTGTCTGCCTCGATGCGGCACAGGCACACCAGTTCCTCGCCACGGGCATAGCCCGGGTTGCGTTCGAGGAAGAACGTGACTTCCGCCAGATGCGCGTGGATAGGCGGCACGCTGGCCAGGTCGGCGCGCAGGTGGCCGTGCGAATCCGCATGACGGATCACACCGCGCTGCGCATCGTAGGCGTCGCCAAAACGGTCGCGGGCGAGAAAATCCATCAGCCGCTGGCGGCCTGGCGGTGTCGCATGTTGCGGCGACGGATCGTAGTCGAGGCTGAAGGTGGGCAGATAACGGAAGGTGCGGTGGCCCTTGGAAATCAGCAGCCAGTACAGCGGTTCGGCCGATTCCTGCCGCACCTGCGCAGCCAGGCGGATAAAGCCGAAGGCCAGTGCCTGCTGGCCCCAGCTGCCTTCGTCGACTACGGTATCGCCGGAGAACAGCACGCGCAGCGGCACACCGTCGAATTCGCGCCGGTAGCAGGCAACGGTGGAAAAACCGCGCAGCGTGCCACTGTCGTCGCGCACTTCCAGCACCAGCTGCTTGTCGTCCAGGTCGGCGTTGAAGCGTGCCCGATCGGTGGCGTCGAAATGGCGCCGGTACAGCGCGAACATTTCTGCGCGCTGCAGCGCGGTGATGTCGGCATGTTCGATCAGGCGGGCGCGGATCGGCGCGGCGGCATCAGTCATAGCGGAAAAGCCGGGGAGTCAGGATCCAGGCGAGGACAGCCAGTGCCGTGCCGGCTAGCGTATCCCATACCACGTGTTGTTTGGTCGTCAGCGTGGCCACGGCGATCAGCGCCGGCCAGCTGCAGGCCAGCAGGCGCCAGCCGCGCCGCCACAGGGCCAGGCCCGATAGCGTGGCCAGCGCCACGTGCAGCGAAGGAAAGCAGTTGCCGTCCACGTCGCGGGCGAACAGCAGTGCCCAGGCCAGGCCGGTAAGCCCGGTTGTCGGCTGAGCCGGGCGCTGCAGCTGGGTAGGCCATATCAGGAATACGCTGGCCGCGATCAGCGTGGCGAGCAGGCAGGCGTAGAACACGCGGCTACGGTCGGCATCGTCGCGCGCCTTGACGATGGCCAGCGGCAGCAGCAGGAACTGCGACAGGTAGATCCAGATCGACCAGTCCAGCAAGGGAATCGCCGCATCGATGCTGCCGCGCTGCAAGGCTACCGGCGGCTGCAGCCGCAAGGCGTGGCTGCCCAGATAGAGCAGGCAGAACAGCAGATAGCCGAGCAGCAGGGCCAGGCCGATGCGGCCTGCGCGGATCGCCGGCAGCTGCATCAGGACTGCGCCGCCAGGAATTGCGCATACAGCGCGCGCACGCGGCGTACTTCGAGCGCATAGCGGCCGCGCAGTACCGTCACGAACAGGCGATTGAGGCAACGCGACGCGCGCCAGGAAAAGACCAGGTCGCGCATGTCCACGTGCGAGCGTTCGTACAGCAGATGGCCGAGCAGGCCGCTGGCTTGCGACAGCGGGATGCCAAGCAGCCACCAGGCATTCCCGCTGAGCAGGGCAGCCACCACGCTGCCGTGCATCAGCAGCACGCCGAGGCAGTGCAGGGCGATATTGCCGCGCGCCTGGTGCTTGTAGACGAAGATATCCCAGTAGTCGCGGAACGGATGATCCAGCGTGGCGTCGTCCAGGCGATTGCGATGGCGTGCCAATGCGGCGGCGGCATCGGCCGGCACGCGTTGCGGCGACAGCACCTGGCCGAGCGTGCGGCTTGCCAGCAGGGGCAGCGGTTCGCCGTCGCGTACTACCTGCTCGCCGCCGATAAACACGGCGGCGACCGCGGCGGCATCGTCGCGGCGCACCAGGCGTGGCGCCCCCTGCAGCAAGGCGTCGGCCACTTCCGTCACGCGGCTGGGCTGTGCCAGGGCCTGCGGCCGCAACAGCAGCAGGTCGGCCCGTGCGCCGGCGCGCAGGCGGCCCGCGTCGATATTGAACCACTGCGCTGCCTCGCCGCTGACCCGGGCAACGGCTTTTTCCATTGGCATGAAGCCGCTGATGGCGGCCTCGCGCAGCAGGTTCAGCGCACTGTCGAAAAAAGCGATATTGCGCGAATGTGCACCGGCATCGGAAAAACCCGGCAGGATATGCGCATGTGCCAGCAGCTTGCGCAGCACGCCGGGCCGCTCGTTCGCGCTGCAGGCCTGCCAGCACAGCGCGGTATCGTATTCGGCCAGCAGATCCATCAGCGTGGCGGTGGCATCGTGGCCGCGCCGGCGCGCGATCTCGCCGATGCTCAGGCCGACATGGGCCGGGTCGGGCGAGGCCAGCACCTGCATGCGTGCCGGATCGCGATGGAAGGTGCGCAGGCCGCGGCGCTGCCAGTCGCGGCGGAAGCGCGTGCGGAATGCCGTATCGGCCCAGAGCGCACGCCGCGCCGCTGCATCGGCGGCGCTGTTGAGTTCAACGCCGCTGGGGAATTCCTCGAAGAACGGCGTCAGCGGACCGTCGCCGCGAATGACGAAAGCCTCGCCCAGTGCCTGGAAACGCAGATTGCCGCCGAACACGCGATTGACCAGCCAGGCCGCCAGCGGAAACGCGCGCCACAGGCCCGGGTGGTCGCTCATGTCCATGGCCGACAGCACGGTCAGGCGCAGCGGCGGGCGGAACAGGCCCATGCCCATGGCGAGAATGCGCAGGAAGGAACTCGGCTTCTGCGGGTTGGGCGTGACCTGGAATACCGCATCGCGTTCGCGGCAGAGCGCGGCCAGCATGCGGTATTCGCGCAGGTCGGCGTAGTGCGAAGGCACCGAGCGGCCGGCGTAGATACCGCTGACCTTGTGCCAATGCACCATGTCGATGGAAATGCCGCAGCAGCCGGCTTGCAGCGCGCTCAGTGCGAGCGTGCGCATCTGCTGCAGTTCGCTGTCGCTGGCGGTATCGCGCAGTGCGCGCTCCAGCCCCATCACGGCGACCCGCACGGCGCTGTGGCCAAGCAGCGGCGCTACGTTGGGACCAAGCTTGAGCTGGCCCAGATGGGCGAGGTAATCGGCCGGCGTTGTCCACGAAACGGCCTGGCTCAGCCAGCGCCGCACCAGTTCGGCGGGCAGGCTTTCCACGCGCAGGAAGATATCGGCCAGATCCTCGGCGCGGCCTGCAGTCAGCGAAAGACTGCAATTGCCCATGACCACCGTGGTCACGCCGTGGCGCACCGATTCGGCCAGGCCAGGCGCAATTTCCACTTCTACATCGTAGTGGGTGTGGATATCGACCAGGCCCGGCAGCAGCCACAGGCCGGAGACGTCGCGGCATTCCCGCGCGGGTCCGTCCAGTTGCCCGGCCATCGCCGCAATGCGGCCGCCGGCAATGGCGATGTCGCAGCGGCGCCCGGGAGCGCCGCTGCCATCGAACACCGTGCCGCCTTGCAGCAGCAGATCGTACATAAGCTAGCCAGGTTCGCCGGGTTTCAGCGGCGCCGGCGCAGCAGGGCCATCAGCAGCAGACCGAGCAGCAGTCCGCCTACGCCGGCCAGTACGGCCATGCGCTTGCCCGTGTCGGCGGCGGCCTGCAGCATCGGATTGTCGAAGGGATTGGCGGAAAAATGCACATTCACCAGTTTCCAGCTGTCGCCTTCCTTGACGACGGCCGCGCTCCAGCGCGTCGTCATGCTGCGCTGCTCGCCCTGCTTGAAGACGGCGTTCTTGCGGAAGGTGTAGGTGTCCTGCGAGGTGCCGTAGACCACGCCGACATTGTCGTCGAGGAAGAATGTCAGTTCGTCCGCCGCCGGCTTGGTTTCCACCGACAGCAGCGGTGCATCGGCACCGTCGAACAGTTTGTTCCAATAGCTGCGGAACGCTTCGATGCCGACCAGCTTGGTATTGTCCACCGCAATCACGGTAAAGCCCGCGTGCAGTTGCGGCGTCAGCAGGTCGAACTTGCGCGTATTCACCGCTTCGCTGGCCGTGCGCATCAGGCCGCGCAAGGCCTCGTGATCGGCTTCGCGCGCCGCTGGCGCGGTCTGCGCAAAAGCCACGCCGCTGCACACCAGCAGCACTACTGTCCACACCGTTGCCGCGATCCGTTTCATGCGTGCCGATTCCCCAGTCCCAGATGGCGCGAGGATACCTGTTCGCTCCAGCCTTGCCCAATCGGCGCCGATTGCACCGGCGCGCGCGGCGCCGCTATGCTGCGGCGACTACGGGCAATTGCCGTCAGCCGTACGTTATCGAGGCGTTAATTGCATGCACCAGGGCTGGTATCTGCCGCTGATCGCCTTCGTGCTGCTGGCGTGGCTGGAACGGCGGCGGCGCGATCCGGCGGCACTGCGCTACGCACGGTCCGACTGGCTGCTCAACCTGGCTGGCCTGGCCGTGCAGGGCGTGCTGGTGCCGCTGGCCGGTTTCTTCATCGCCACGCGCGTGCTCGCCGAGCATCTGCCCGGCCTGGCGGGCGTGCTGCCGCTGGGCTGGTTCGGCGCCTTCCTGCTGAATTTCGTGGTGGTGGATTTTCTCTACTACTGGCAGCACCGCCTGTTCCATCGCGTGCCGTTTCTCTGGGCCATGCACCGCTGCCATCATGCCTCGCCGACGGTCGATGTCTGGGCCACCTCGCGCAATGCGCTGGCGATCAATTTCCTGTTTGTCTACCTGTTGCTCAATCCACTGCTCGGCTTTCTCTGCGATGCGCCCGATGGTTTCTTCGTCGCTGCCGGGCTGACCGCCGCGCTCGACCTGTGGCGGCATTCGCGCCTGCCGGTGTCTGCCGGCCTGGGCCGGCTGCTGGTCACGCCCTGGCACCATCATCTGCATCACAGCCCGGAAGGCGCAGGCAGCAACTACGGCGCCAACCTTATGCTGTGGGACCGCTGTTTCGGTACCGCGCGCGAGGCGAGTGCCTATCCGCGCCGCTACGGCCTGAACGCGGCGCCCGGCGCCTGGCGCCAATTCCTGTTTCCCTGGTGAACCATGCATAGCGGCCTAGCCCAGCACCAAACCCTGTCCCTGCTCGACGATGCGTCCACCGTGCGCAAGCTGGAGTTCAACCTCAAGCGCAACAGCGAGCAGGACCACACCGACGCGATCGATTCTGCGGCCGCGCAGTTCGTCTACGCGGACTGCCGCAACGAGTACTGGAATCCGGAAAATCATTCCCTGCTCTGGGGCACGCCGCTATGGGACCAGGCCAGCGCGGCCCAGCGCGTCGTGCTGAACCAGCTGTACTGGGTGGCCTACTACGCGCAGATCGTTTCGGCCGAGATCGCAACGATTTTCCTCAACCAGGTTTCCGCCGCCGGCCTCTACGCGCTGGAGGATTTCCGCCTGGTCTGCGACAACCTCGACCTGGAATCGCGCCAGGAGCGCGCGCATATCCACGCATTCAAGAAAATCAGCGAAACGGTCGAGTTCGAGCTGTTCGGCGAGCGCCTGTTCACCTATCCCATGCGCAGCCTGTTCGACCACACCATGATCTACGCCGATACCACGGCAGCGCGCAATTTCTGGCGCCGGCTGCAGATACGCGGATTCATGCTGATGTCGTCCAGCAACGCCTTCCTGGCCAGCCAGTACCTGCTGATCCGTGGCCTGCGCACGCTCAACGGCAAGCTGATCCAGCACCAGCTGTCGCGTCACTACCTCGATCATGCGGACAAGGACAATGCGCCGATCCCCTCGCGCATCAGCTATTACCATTTCATGGACGAATCCTTCCATTTCAATACCTCGCGCGTGGTCGGCCTGGAAGTGCCGCGCTCCATCGCCGCGCCCGGCGCGTTCGAACGCTGGGTGGTCAACCGTGCCGTGACCGGTTGCCAGGACGACCATGCCAACGCCTCGGTCGTGGTCAACGGCATTTTCTGGTACGACCCGTCGACCTATGCAACCTTGTACAAATTGTTCAGGTCCAAGGTGTTCGGCATGCAGCAGGGCGAAGCCGTGGCCATGCTGCATGCCTGCTTCGGCCAGGAATCCGCTGGCCTGCATGCGGCCTTGCAGACGCACGGCACAGCCGCCGATTCGTATGCTGCCTTCGTCGAGCCGGTAGCCTGGCTGGACGCGGCCAACCGCGATATGCGGCATATGCGCCGGCATGGCGCCGAACGCTATCTGCAGCGCAATCGCGCCGCGCTGAAACGCTTCCAGCCGGCATGAGCACGGTCCGCATCGAGTTTCCCGGCACGCGCTTCGCGGCGCAGGAACTGCCGGCGCGCGCTTGCCTGCCGCTGCACCTCACAGTGCAGAATTCGCCGTTGCTGTTCGGCTGCCGCAGCGGCTTGTGCGGCACGTGCCTGATCGAAGTGGAAGGCGAGGGGGACGTGGCCGAGCCACCGTCGGCCGAGGAGATCGAAGCGCTGGACATCTATGCGCCGGGCAATGCCAAGGCACGACTGGCCTGCCAGCTGGTGCCGCTGGGGGCGATGCGGCTCAGGAAGATCGACAGCGCCTGAGCGGTGCGCGTCCTGTACGGCGTCTGGCGACAGGCCGTGCCCGCAAAGGGCAAGACACCGACGCCTGCGCAACACCGCAGCGCGATCCGTCCGTGGCCAAGCTGTCATGCCGGCACGCGAAGCCGCCGTGCGAAGCGCGCGGCCGTTGCAGGTCAGTCGCGTGTTACCACGCCAGTGAGAGGTTCTGTTCGCTGACGGCACCGATGCCGTACGCGGCAATGCCTGTCGCAGGGGAGGTTTTCATGGCCGCGCCGATCGCGTTGAGGGCCGCAAGCGCCGCTGAACTGCTCGACGCCCTGGACACGGGCGATCTGCCGGAAAGCGTGGCGCTTGGCAGCGAAGTGGACTTTTCCAATCGGCATTTCAGCGAAGCCGTGACGATACGGGGCAAGCGCTTTGCCAAGACGCTGCGGCTGGACGACAGCGTTTTCGAAGCCGGCCTGTCGATCACCGAATGCCAGTTCGACGGCCGGCTCAGCGCCACCGGCATCCGCTGCAACGGCAAGCCGGTAGACCTGGCCGACTGCATCTTTGCCGACCATGTCGTCATCCGGCCCGTGGCGATTGCCCGGCTGTCGCTGCGTTCGGGTCAATTCGCCAAGGGCTTCGAGATTGCCGTCGCGCCGGACCAGCCTATGAGCGTGGATCTGCGGTTTTCCCGCATCCGCGGCGATTGCACGATCAAGGCACCGGCCTTCCGCCAGCCCGACTATCTGGGCCGCGTCGCCATGGGCGAATTGAAACTGTATGAATCCGTGCTGGAAAAGGAGGCCAGCCTCGAATTGCTGGGGCTTGAGCTGCCCGATCTGACGCTCAGCGATATCGTGCTGCAGGACAAGGCGTCGATCTATTTTGTCGACGTCGAGGCAACGACGATCTGGATGGAAAACCTGCGCGTGACCGACAAGGCCAACATCAGTTTCTACGATGTGGATTTCAGCGGTGCGCAGCTGGCCGGTACCAATATGGAGAAATTTGTTTTCTCTCGTGTTACCTGGCCACAGCTGGCTGGCCGCAGCTGCCTGCGCGGCGAGATCGATCTGCGCGAGAAGCTGCGCAGCGAACCCTGCGCCTTGCGTGAACGCGAGCCGGCCAGCGCACGCGAACGGCTGGCGGAGAACTATCGCCAGCTCGTGCTCAACTTCGAGGCCAAGCGCAACTACGAGCTGGCCGAGGCCTTCCATATGGGCGAAATGGAAATGGCCAGGCTGCAGGCCGAGCCTTTGCCCAGTTCGCGCTGGCGCCGTTGCCTGCGCAACTTCAACACGTATTGGCTGTACCGTTTCGTCAGCGTGTACGGCACCAGCTACCGGCGTGCCGCGCTGGTCATGGCGGCCTTGCTGCTGGTGTTTTCCGGCCTGTTCCTGCTCAACGGCATGCACTACCGCACCGGCAAGGAACGGATCGACTACACGCCGTGCCTGTGCCTGCCCGCATCGGCCGAAGACTGGACCGTACTGGGCCAGGATTTCGTCGCCGCATTCGGCATGACGCTGTCGATCGCCACCTTGCAGAAGGACAGGCCGATGGACCCGGCAGGCGTGGGCGGCTCCGTGCTGTCCTCGCTGCTGTTGCTGCTGGCCTCGTCGCAGGCGGCATTGCTGCTATTTGCGCTGCGCAGGAAATTCCGCCGCGCCTCGATCTGAGCGCGAGCGTAGGGCATCGCGCCGGACGGCCCTGCGGCACAAGCGGTCTACGCCGCCTCGGCGGTGCAATTGGCGGTGCTCGTTGCCGATTCCGGCCAGGGCGAGTGCCGCAATAAGTTTGTGCATGTGCTGTTCCTTCGGCATGCCGGCGACCATCGTGGTGATGCCGGTACAGTGATCAATAAACACTTGTGCAGACATTCCTTTGTGATGACGGTGGCGCCTGGCGGTGGTGCTGTCGTGTTCTCCTAGAATTCTGCGCAGTTCCTGCTCAGGTTTTCGCCGATCGCGGCTTAGCGTTGTGGCTGCAGTTTCCCTGCGCGCAAGGCGCGGCAGCCGTTACAGCGGCCGCCTGCACGGGATGCTGCCGCGCCTGCCAGCGCCGCCGCGTGCGGATGCCGCTGGCGCGCCACCCAGACCCGCACTCTGCCGAGGTTAGCCATGGCCCGCCGTCTCTCCCTGCCGATGTTGTCCGACACCCACGCCAGCCTGGGCGAAACCCTGGCCGTACTGCAGCAGCGCGAACTGCTGCGCCGGCGCCGCTTCCTGCTCGGTTCGCTGGGCGGCGCCGCTGCATTGGCTGCGCTGCCTTTGCGTTCCTTCGGCTGTGCGCTGATTCCCGCCGAAACTGGCGGCCCGTATCCCGGCGACGGCACCAACGGGCCGAATGTGCTGACCCAGAGCGGCATCGTGCGTTCGGACATCCGCGCCAGTTTCGGCTCCTCAGGCACGGCCGCTGCCGCCGGTACACTGCTGACCGTGCGCCTGAAGCTGGTCAGTACCCTGGCCGGCTGTGCGCCGCTGCAGGGGCTGGCGGTATACATCTGGCATTGCAATGCCGCCGGCGGCTATTCCATGTACTCCTCCGGCGTATCGGGGCAGAACTATCTGCGCGGCGTGCAGGTGAGCGATGCCGCCGGCGAAGTCAGCTTCACCTCGATCTTTCCGGGCTGCTATCCGGGGCGTTGGCCGCATATCCATTTCGAGGTGTACAGCTCGCTGGCGCAGGCCGTGTCCGGCAGCAACGCGGTGCGAACCTCGCAGCTGGCCTTGCCCGAGGCGTCCTGCCGCACGGTCTATGCCCAGAGCGGCAGCTACTCCGGCAGCACGCAGAATCTCAACGGCGTTTCGCTCAATGGCGACAACGTATTCGGCAATGACGGCGGCGTGCTGCAGCTGGCCACGACCAGTGGCGACAACGCGGCCGGCTGGCTGTCGGTGCTGGAAGTCGGCGTGGCGGCGCAGCCGACGGATGCGATCTTCGCCAACGGATTCCAGAGTTAGTGGCCTGTCTCGCCAGTAACAGTGAATAGTTCCGCTGTCTTTCGCTGCGATACCTCGCTGCGATTCGTCGCCAATCCGCGTTTCTTCGCTGACTTGCTGCACTGCAATGGGCCTCGCCTGATTGCGTTGCTGTGCGCGGCGAGAAACCAGTTCGAACAGACCGAGCAACTGATCGAAGCGGCGGATTCCGATGCATTGCACCCGATGATTGTCGGCGCGCGCAGCGACGTGGAACATCTGGACGACGCAGGATCGGAGTCGGCCCTGTGCGTTCCTGCGCGTTGCCATACGTCGATAACTACGCCTCTAGGCTTAGTTATCGCGGATTTCGTCTACGCCGTATGGACTATGCATACTCCTCCGTTGATTTCGTCCGCAAATTTCGGATGATCGGATGTTCGGCAGCCGCGCCGGGGCAGGGCGGATCGCCGTAAAGCAGTGCGCGAAACGCAGGGGAGTCGCGCTGCCTCAACCCTTCCGAAGGTCCAGACATGTCCCTACCGCATCGCACCGCTCTTGCGTTGGCTGTTGCTGCATTCGTTGCCACTTCTGCCGCTGCCGCCGCCGATTTCGCCGCCGTTCCCGAGCAGCAGCTTGCCCAGGCCCTGGCGCGGGGTGCCAGTGTCGTCCACGACTACGGCAGCTTTGCCTGGGTCCGCGACAGTGGCCTGGGTGCCGATAGCGCCGCCACCTATTCGCTGGATCTGGGCGGACGCGTATTCGATCCCACGGTGGATGCGGCAGCGCGTACCAGCGCCTACGGCAAGGGCAAGGCGCTGCGCCTGGTCCAGTTCGACGGACCAACCAAGCAGGATTGGCTCCTGGCGCTGCAGAGCAACGGCATCGTGCCGGTGCAATACATCGCGCCCTTCGCCTACGTGGTCTGGGCCGACGACGTGGCCATGCAGCGTGGCCGCAGCCTCGGCGCCGTGCGCTGGAGCGGCGACTTCCTGCCGGAATACAAGATAGCCAACGTGCTCGACGGCGAACGCCGTGGCGAAACCCAGTGGCGCGCCATGGTCTATCGCGGTGCCCAGGTCAGCGACGCCGAGCTGCGCAGCAGTGGCGCGACAAGCGGCATGCGCGTGCAGATCGACCGCCAGTTCGACATCGTCGAACTGGAAGGCACCGCCGCGTCGATCACCCAGCTGGCGCAACTGCCCGGCGTCTACGCGCTGGACCCGGTACCGCGCGACGGCGGCCTGCGTGCCGAAGTGGCCAACCAGATCACGGCCAACAATCTCAACGCCAGCAACCTGCCGGTGCCGGGCTATCTGGCCTGGCTGACCACCATGGGCGTGAACGGCAACGGCGTGAAGATCGCCAACGTCGACGGCGGCATCTTCGACACCCATCCGGACCTGGTCGGCCGCATGCTGCCCTGCACCGGCGACACCTGCGGCGGCAGCGCCACCAGTTCGCATGGCACGCATACTGCCGGCATCATGGCCGGCGACGCCTCGTCGGGCACCAACGACGCCAACGGCTTCAAGCGCGGCCAGGGCATGGCGCCCGGCGCCAAGCTGATCGAGCAGGTATACAACCCCACATTTACCCAGGCCGGCGGCATGCTCAAGCTGATGCGCCAGTCCAACGACAACGGCGCCGACCTGTCCGGCAACAGCTGGGGGCCGGGCTCCACGCCGCGCGGCTACGACGCCGATACGCGCCAGGTCGACGTGGGCACGCGCGATACCAAGCCCGATGTGGCCGGCGACCAGCCGCTGACCTACGTGCTGTCGTTCATGAACGGCAACGGCGGCACCAGCTCGCAGGGTTCGCCGGACGAAGCCAAGAACGTGATCACGGTCGGTTCGACCAAGGCGCAGACGTCTTCCGGTGCGATCGACCCGGGCATCGACGACCTGTCCAGCAACAGTGCCCACGGCCCGGCGCTGGACGGCCGCCGCATCCCGCACCTCGTCACGCCAGGCTGTTACGTGGATTCCACCATCAGCGCCACCGGTTACGGCATGAACTGCGGCACCAGCATGGCTTCGCCGCAGGTGACCGGCGCTGCGGCGCTATTCGTGGAAAAGTATCGTTCCAGCCATGCCGGCGCCTCGCCCAGCGCGGCATTGATCAAGGCCGCGCTGGTGGCGGCGAGCAAGGATCTGTTCGGCCGCCCCGATGCCGACGGCGTCACCATGGGCCATCGCCCCGACAACAAGCAGGGCTGGGGCCGCCTGCGCGCCGACTGGCTGCTGGGTAGCCCGGCCGTGCTGTACTACGACCAGAACACGCGCACCTTCGACAATACGGGCGAAGAATGGAACCTCAGCGTGTCGCCGGCTGACACGACCAAGCCGGTGCAATTGGTATTGGTATACACCGACGCGCCGGGCCACGGCCTCGGCGGCAATACGCCGGCCTGGAACAACAACCTCGATCTGCAGGTCAGTGCCGGCGCCGGCACCTACCGGGGCAATGTCTTCGGCAGCAACGGCTATAGCGCCACCGGCGGCACGGCCGACGCGAGCAACAATATCGAATCGGTCTGGCTCGACGCAGCCACGGCCAGCGCGGCCGGTGCGCTGAACGTGAAAGTGCTGGCGGCGAATATCACCTCCGACGCGCTGCCCAACAGCGGCGATGCGACCGACCAGGATTTCGCCCTGGTCTGCGTCAACTGCGTATCGCAGCCGGACTATTCCGTAGCCACGCCGGTCAGTGCGCAGGCGGTCTGTACCAGCAGCACGACGACGGCGAGCTACGCTGTCAGCATCGGCTCGGTGATGGGCTATACGACGCCGGTGAACCTGTCGCTGGCAAGCCTGCCCGCTGGCGCCAGCGGTGCAGTGACGCCGGCTACGGTCGTGCCGCCGGGTTCGGCCAGCATCGGCCTCAGTGCATTGAATGCGGTCGCCGCGGGTACGCATACCTTCCAGCTGCAGTCGGCCTCGGCCGCTGGCAATCGTTCGCGCGATCTGTCGCTTACCGTCGCTACGGCGGCACCGGCAGCAGCGGCGTTGACTGCGCCGGCCAACAGCGCGACCAATGTCGCCGTGCGGCCGGCCTTCAGTTGGTCAGCGGCGGCACAGTCCTCGGAATACGTGCTCGAAGTCGCGACCGATGCGGCTTTTGCCACTATTGTCTTCAGCAAGACCGGCAGCGACACCACGGCCACGCCGACGACGGACCTGGCCACCAGCTCGACGTATTACTGGCGTGTGCGCGCGAACAATGTCTGCGGCGCCGGCAGCAACTCGCCGGTCTATCAGTTCAGCACGGTCGCCGCACCGGGCGACTGCGGCCTGGGCAGCGTGGCCAATACGGTATTTTCCGACGATGTGGAGAACGGTACCAACGGCTGGACCACCAGCGCCGGCAGCGGCTCGGCCAACTGGGCCATCAGCGCGGCGCGGCCTTACGGCGGCACGGGCAATGCCTGGCTGGCGCAGGATCCGGTTGTGGTGTCCGACCAGCGCCTGGTTTCGCCGACCATCAACCTGCCGAGCGGCCAAAGCCCGCTGACCCTGCAGTTCCAGAGCGACCAGACCATGGAGCCGAACAGCAACGGCGGCTGCTGGGATGCGGGCCTGCTGGAAATCTCCACCGACGGCGGCAGCATCTTCACGCAGATTGCTGGCTCGGCCATGCTGACCGACCCGTACAACGGCGCGATCGGTGCCAACAATCCCGCGGTCGGCCTGCAGGGCTGGTGCGGCGATCCGCAAGCCTACCTGCGCTCAGTGGTGGATCTGAACGCCTATGCCGGCCAGGCCGTGAAGCTGCGCTTCCGCATGACCAGCGACACCTCGATCGGCCGTGTGCCGCATGGCTGGTACGTGGACAACATCAAGGTGCAGGGTTGCGCCGCACCGCAGCCGGACGCGATCTTCGCCAATGGTTTCGATAGCTGATCCGATAGCCGGGCGGTAACGGCAGGAAACGAAAAGGGGCGCTTCGGCGCCCCTTTTCTGTCGTACGGTGCTTCTGTCGTACGGTGCAACCCCGCGTCGCGGCTCAGTCGGCCTTTTTCACCGCGGCGCCCAGCTTGCCGCCGGCATAGGACACGCTGGCCGCCCGCTTGATGCTGGGACAGCAGGCGCCGTCGTCGGGCGCATAGGCGAGGATTTCGCCGAGAATCCTGCCCGCCTCGATGCGCTTGGGCGAGAAGCTTTCGCCCTGGGCCGTGCCGCTGCTGCCGTTGTCGCGCTCGGCCTTGAAAACCAGCTGGTCTTTTTCAACAACGAACAAGGCCTCGTAGAGCAGGGTGAAATTGCCGCCGCTGGCGCTTTCCAGCGAATACGACACATAGGCGTCGGCCTTGCCATTGCCGTCGATATCGCCGCGGACCAGCTTGCTCACGTAGATCCCGGCGGCGGACTCGGCGGCGGCTTTCCTGTCCAGGTAGGCCCTGATCGGCGCGTCGAGCGTGCCGACGGAATCGTCACTGCTGATTTCGGCCGCCGTCGCGGCACCGCCAGGCAGGACCAGGGACAGGGCGAGGATGGCAGGGGGGCTCAGGATCATGCAGCAGCTCCTTTATGGCCGGCGAGGTGCCTGGCCGGTGCATGAAAAGCCGGTACACATGAACGAGGCGTCAATGCGGGCAGTCGCGCGCCGGCGAATCGGCTGCCGGCAGTGTTGTCTGCGCGGCGGGGGGAAACGCACAGCCCCGCCCGCTGTCGTCGCGGGCGGGGCTGGGGTGGCAGGCAGCGTGGCGCCGGGCTCAGGTCTGCGACGAGTCGCTGTACTTCTCGTGCAGCTTTACCGGTTCCACTTTCTTCTTGGCGCGGTTGCGAATCCACAGGTTGATCATTTCGACGAAGACCGAGAACGCCATCGCCGCGTAGATATAGCCCTTGGGAATCTTCTGGCCGAAACCATCGGCCATCAGTACCAGGCCAATCATGATCAGGAAGCTCAGCGCCAGCACCTTCACGGTCGGATGGCGTTCGACGAAATCGCCGATGGCCTTGGCGAACAGCAGCATGAACACGATGGAGATGAGGATCGCAGCGAACATCACCCAGCGCTCGTCCACCATGCCGACGGCGGTGATGATGGAATCCAGCGAGAACACGATGTCCAGGATCATGATCTGCACGATCACGCTGCCGAAGGTCGCTGCCGCAGCCATGGCATTGTCTTCGGTGGCGCCTTCGAGTTTCTGGTGGATTTCGTGCGTGGCCTTGCCGATCAGGAACAGGCCGCCGCCGATGAGGATGAGGTCGCGCCAGGAGATCTCGTGGCCGAATACGGAGAAGATCGGTGCGGTAAGGCCGACGATCCAGGAAATCGCAAACAGCAGGCCGAGGCGGGTGATCGCTGCCAGCATGATGCCGAGCTTGCGTGCCTTGTCGCGTTGCTCCGGCGGCAGCTTGCCCGCCAGGATGGAAATGAAAATGATGTTGTCGATGCCCAGCACCAGCTCCAGTGCGGTCAGCGTGGCGAGGGCGATCCAGATTTCGGGATTGGCTAGCGATTCCATAAGCGTTCTCTTGCCGCACGGTGAGATGCCCGTACCCCGTCGCCATGGGTCGATGCGACAAAAGGTCGGACATGGGGTAGGGGCCGCCACGGGGCGGTTGCGGCGCAGACTACCATTGGCCCTTATACAGGACTAGGAACGGCTCGGACTGCAGGCCGGCATGGCTACGGCTTTGGTCCGGCAATTACCGCGTCGCCAGCCGGTTGTAATGCTTGCAGCGACAAAATGACGCAGCGGGTGCCCGGCTGGCGAAGCCGCCTGGCGGCAGACAACGGCGAGGCCGGGCAGGCCGCAGGCGTAGCCCGGCATCGGCATGTTCCCGCCAGCAAAGTCGCATGGCGGGAAGCAGGGGCGCAGCGAGGGCCTGGGTTCGACCGGAATTCCGGCATGGGCTTTCTGATGGCGATACATTCCGATGTCCGGGGCGCCTGCGGCGTGCCCCGGCCAGCCCGGCGGCGCATTGCGTGCGCCGGAATAGTAAAATTGTTAATTTATGGAGGATTTCTTGCCCGACTTGCCGTCTTTCGACCAGGCCATTGCCGCCGCCAGCAAGCTTGCCGCGGCGCACCTTGCCAACTTGCCGCAACGGCGCGTGGCGCAGATGCAGCGGGCAGCTGCGCCGGCGCCGCCGGACGGCGGCGGTTTCGATGCCGCCCTGGCCCTGCTGGCCGAGCGCGTCGCACCCTGGCTGTCGGCCTCGCCCGGCCCGCGCTATCTGGGTTTCGTCACCGGCGGGGTGACGCCCGAAGCGCTGGCGGCAGACTGGCTGGTCAGCACCTGGGACCAGAACGTATCCAATGCCATAGGCTCGATCGCTGCAGAGCTGGAAAGCGTGACGGTCGCCGCCTACGCCCAGGTCTTCGGCATCGCTGCTGGCATGCACGGCCAGTTCGTCAGCGGTGCGACGGCGGCCAACCTGGTCGGCCTGGTCACGGCGCGGGAGTGGGCGGCGCGCAAGACAGCCGACCAGCGCGCGACGGTTTTCGCCGGTGCGGCCCATTCCAGCATCCTCAAGGCCATGGCGATTGCCGGCATAGGCCGGGGCCAGTACCGCGCCGTGGCAACGTTGCCCGGCCGCACCGCTGTCGATACAGCGGCGCTGGAAGCGGCCTTGCAGCAGCATCGCGGGCCGGCCATCGTCGTCGCCAGCGCGGGCGAAGTGAATACCGGCGACTTCGACGATATCGACGCTTTGGCCAGCCTGGCCGAACGCTACGATGCCTGGCTGCACGTGGACGGTGCATTCGGCCTGTTCGCCAGTCTGCTGCCCACGCTGTCGGCGCGCCTGCGCGGCCTGGAACGGGCGCACTCGGTCACGGTAGATCTGCACAAATGGCTGAATGTGCCCTACGACAGCGCGATCGCGTATACCTCGCGGCCGGATCTGCAGCGGGAGATCTTCGCCGCCAGTTCGGCCTACCTGGGCAGCGATCCCGACCCGCTGCATTTCACCCCGGAGAACTCGCGCCGCCTGCGCGCCTTGCCGGCCTGGATGGTGATGGCGACGCGCGGCCGCGCCGGTATCGCCGAATGGGTGGCGGCCAACTGCGCCCAGGCGCAGGCGCTGGCCGAGGGTCTGGCCGCGAGCGGACGATTCGACGTGCTGGGCGGGGTACATCTGAACATCGTCTGCTTCGCCCTCAAGGAGGGCGATGCCGCGGCACGCGATGCCTGGCTGCAGGCCTTGAACGCCGGCGGCGAAGTCTTCATGACGCCGACCCAGCTGTTCGGCCGCGCGGCGGTGCGTGCGGCATTTTCCAATTGGTCGACTACCCAGGCCGATGTGGCCCGCATCCTCGCTGCCATCGCGGCGACGCCGTAGGCGACTGCCGCTGCGTGCCTATGCCATGATGCGGGCGGTGCGCTGGCGCGTCGTATCGACGCGGCCGGCAGCAACGTCAGTCGTTCCAATGCTGTACTCGCTTCCCTTACTCATTCGACTTCCAAGCGGAGGGCAGGCCATGGCTTATCGAAGTGTGCTGGTAGGTTTCGCGCTGGTGCTGTGGACGACAGGAACAATCGCCGCCGACAAGGCTGTCGCGGACAAGCCGGGCGATACGCGCTCGCGCCTGCTGCAGCGTATGGACCGCAACGGCGACGGCAAGATCAGTTTCGAGGAATACCGCAATGCCATGCAGCGGCGCTTCGCCGCACGCGACAAGAACAACGACGGCGTGCTCGACGCGAAGGAATTCCCCAAGGAATGGCTGGCTGGGGCCAGCGAGCAGGCATCCGATCACAAGATCACGCTGGAAGATTTCGGCGGCGAACTGGAAGCCACGTTCAAGCGCTTCGATACGAATGGCGACGGCCAGCTCGAAGCGGGCGAACTCGATGCCTTTGTCGCTGCCCGCAAAGCCCAAGAGGAGTCCAAGCCATGAAGCGCGCCGATCTTCTGAGCACCGCGGCGGCTGCCGCACTGCTGCTTGTCACTGCCGCCAGCCAGGCGGAAACCGTGCGCTGCGAATCCAGCGACGGCAGATACCGCAGTTGCCCCATCGACGGCCGCAACGGCGTCAGCCTGTCGCGCCAGCTCAGCTCGCAAGGCTGCTGGCAGAACGATACCTGGGGTTTCGACCTCAACCGCATCTGGGTCGATCGCGGCTGCCGCGCCGAATTCCGTGTCGGCGAACGTTCGTCCGGCTCGTCCGACAAAAGCAATGCAGTGGCTGGCGCCATCGTACTGGGCCTGGTCGGCGCGGCCATCATCGCCAGCAACAAGAACAAGGATCGCGACCGCTACGACGACTACCGGCCCGGCTATGGCGGCAATCCGCGCAGCACCTTCCGCTGCGAATCCAACAACAACCGGTTCACCTATTGCAATGCGCCCAATCGTGGACATCTGGAAGTGTATCGCCAGCTGAGTTCCGCCCCTTGCGACTATGGCCGCAGCTGGGGCCAGGAGCGGGGCAGGGTGTGGGTCAGCAACGGGTGTCGGGCGGAGTTTGCGGTGTATTGACGAATGGCCGGATGGAGTCGTGTGGCAGCAGCGCTGCAGCGCCAGTTCCGGCTTGCTTGTACTTCCTCTCTTCCAGACCTTGCTTGGAGGAGAGGAAGCAGTCGGCTCCGCTCCCCGATAGCCAAGCCGCTGCGCAGCGAGTCACCGCACGACGGGGCGCCGGCGTTTGCTGGCGTCTATGCCACTGCCGCGAAAATGCGCCAGGCAACCGTGCCCCGCTACCACCCCACTGCCACCAGCACCGCCGCCGCCAGCAATCCTATCCAGCCGGGGTGCCTGCCCCGCGTGCCAGCCAGTACCAGCAGGGCACTGAGCGCCAGGGAAATGACGATGGCGTTCTGTACAAATACCTGAAGTATCTGCGGCTCGGATGGAAAGGCCATGCGCAGCAGCACCGCGGCGAAAGCCCAGCCCAATACGCTAACGATGTGCCAGCTGGCCCACAGAATGCGCACGTGACGCTCGCGCAGCGGCGGTGCGGCAGCGGCAGGCACCATGCCGCCCGTGCGCAGGTGGCGGAAGATCAGCCATTCGCCCAGGATGGAGTGGATTGTTCCCACCATCAGCAGCACTAGCGCTGCGCAGAACAGGTTCGTTTGCATAGGCTTTGTGAGGTGCACACCGGCTGCCCGCGAGAGATGCCAGCATAGCGCTGCGTTGCCGGTGCGCGCGGCCCGCGCCGATTCGCCGCAGCCGCTGCGCTGCCGGCGTCTGCGCAACAGGTACTGGGCGGGGTTGGGCAACCGCCGGACCGGTTGGAATCTGGCTTTGCCGTTGCAGCCTCTTTCAGGCAACAGGGTGGCCCGACGCCCGCCAGGCAGGCGGCGGGCGGGGTGGTGCAGACCGGTGGCCGCGGGCACGGGCGACTGCGCGGAAACCTTTTCGGAAGTTCCTCAGGGCAGCGGTTTGCGCCCCCCTTCGCCGAACACGATCTGCCGCGGCACTGTCAGCACGATTTCGCTGCCGCCTTCCTGGCGGTTGCGGATGCTGAGCGTGCCGCCCAGGCGTTCGGCGCGTTCGTGCATGCCGACCAGGCCCCAGTGCCCGTCCCGGCGGCGCTGGCGCAGGATTTCCTCGGCAATGCCACGGCCGTCGTCCTGGATGCGTACGCGCAAGGTGTGCGCCTCGTAAGCGACCAGAACGGCGATGCGTTCGGCCTGTGCATGCACGAAGGCATTGCGCAGGCCTTCGCGCACCAGGGCGAGCAGTTCTTCGCAGACCGGTGGGCAGATCGGCTGTTCGTTGCCGCTGACGCTGACGTCGAAATGGGCGGGATCGGCCTGCGCCGCGGCGATACTGGCGCCCAGCGAGCGCACGGCGGCGGCAAAGCTTTCGTTGTCGGTATCGCCGGCGCGCAGGGCGACGATCTTGTCGCGGCCTTCGACCAGCATCACGCGCGCCTGGTCGACTGCCTGGTCGAGCTGGCGCCGGCGCGGGTCGTCGGGCGCCAGCCCGGCGGCAAGGGACTGCAGGCGCAGCAGCAGACCTTGTATACCCTGCAACAAGGTGTCGTGCAGGTCGCGCGCAATGCGTTCGCGTTCGCCGAGCCGGTCGGCGAAGCGCTGGCGGATCTTTTCCGCGGCCAGGTGCAGGCGCCAGAAGTAGAAGCGCAGTGCCGCAGCCAGGGCGAACAGGGCGCACAAGGCATAGAACCAGCCGCGCTGGTAGAAACGTGGCGCGATCTGAAAGTCGAGGCTGGCGCCCTGCTCGTTCCAGAGGCCGTCTTCGTTCGCGGCGATCACGCGGAAGCGGTAGTGGCCCGGATCGAGGTTGGTATAGAAGCCCTCGCGCCGGTTGCCGGCGTCCTGCCATTGTTCGTCCACGCCGTCGAGGCGGTAGCGAAACTGCACGCGCTCGGGTGCGGCCAGGCTGGTCGCGGTATAGGCGATACGCAGATTGGTGCTGCCGGCCGGCAGTTGCAGTGCGGTGCGGGCGGCATGGCGCACGCCGCCGGCGACGACGCTTTCGATCAGCACCTGTGGCGGCAGCTGGTTGCTCGCGATGGCGTCCGGTGCGATCCATGCCGCGCCCTGGTTGGTGACGAACCAGAGCCGGCCGGCGGCGTCGACCGCGGCAGTGCCGGTGATGCTGGCCTGGCGCGCGACGCCGCGCAGGCCGTCGCGGAAATCGAACAGGCGGTAGTGGGCGCGATAGGCCGGATCGGCGAAGGCGCGCTCGGCTTCGGCGGCGTCGACGCGGACCACGCCGTTGATGGTGTTGAGCCAGAGATCGCCGTTGTCGCGGCGCACGATGCCGGAAATGCCGCTGAGCAGATCTGCATCGTCGAGGTGCAGGCTCTGGAAGCGCTGGCCGTGCAGGCGGGCCAGGCCGGCTTCGCCGCCGACCAGTACCTGTGCCGAGCTGGCGTCGATCACGCTGACCAGGCCGACAGCGAGGCCGTCGGCCTTGCCGTAGAGGCGCTGGCCGCCGCTGTCGATGCGGGCCAGCGCATCGCGCGCGTGTCCCAGCCAGAGGCCGCCGGCCGCATCGCTGGCGAGCGCGGTCGGGGTACGTCCCTGCAGTTCGGCGACAGCTTGCAGTGCTGTCCAGCGGCCTTCGCTCCAGCGATGGATGCCATGGCGCGAAAACGCCGCCCACAGGCCGCCGTGGCCGTCGCCGGCCAGCGCGCGAATATCGTCGGTGGTGGTGGCCGGCGGCAGGGCGACCTTGTCCAGGCGGCCGTCGTGGTAGCGCAGCAGGCCGTCGGGTTCTTCCAGCCAGAGCTGGCCGGCGCCGTCGTACAGCGCACCGACGATGGGCGGCAGTCCGCGCAGCACTTCCTGTACGCCGTCGCGCGTTACCTGCGCCAGCCTGCCGTTGTTGGCTATCCACACCTCGCCATTGCCGCCGGCCAGGCTGAAGCTCAGGTCGGCCATGGCCTGGAATTCGGCAGGCGATGTGACATTGTTTACATGGAAACTATTCAGGCCCAGGTTGGTGCCGGCCCAGACGCTGCCTTCGGCGTCCTGCAGCAGCGGCACGGCGATGTCCGAGGTCAGGCCGTCCTTGGTGCCGAAGAAGCTGTCGACGTCGTCGCTGCGCAGCGACTGGCCGTCGGCGATGCGGGCCGGATCGGCGACGCGGTAGATGCCGCCGCGATTCGCGTCCGATCCCCACAGCCGGCCCTGCCGGTCGAACAGCAGGCGCTTGGCCTGGCCGAAGCGGGTGCGTGGCGGTGGCGGCGGCGGTGGCTCCGCGGCGCTGGCCGGCAGCGGCCGGGTGCCGTACAGGCCGTCGGACAGCCAGATCCTGCCGTCGGGTGCCTGTGCCAGCGCGGCATCCTTGCCGACGGCGATGCCGCTGTGTTCGAACTGCGTGCCAGCGGCGTCGAGAAAGACCAGTGCTTCGTCGGTCGCCACCCACAGGCGTCCGTCGCGGTCCAGCAGCAGGGCATCGGCGCGCTTGCCGGGATAGTTCATCTCGCGGCCGACGGTCTGCCAGCGTTGGCCGTCGAAGCGCACCAGGCCGCCGCGGCTGGCGGCCCAGAGGCGTCCGTCGCGGGTCTGCGCCAGGGCCAGCACCATGCCGTCGGGAAAGCCTTCGGCGCTGCCATAGCGCTGCAGCGTGTCGCCGCGCAGCACGGCAGTACCGCCGTAGAAGAAACCCATCCACAGGCTGCCGTCGCCACTGCTGTGCAGGGCGGTGATATTGCGCGTGGTCAGCGTATCGCCGGCAGCCGGCAGGCGGCGCACGAAGCCGACGCCGTCGAAGCGATACAGGCCGTTGCCGGTGCCCAGCCAGAGAAACCCGTCGCGGTCCTGCGCCAGTGCCCAGATGTCGGCCGGCGCTCCGCGTTCCACCGACCAGGCGGTGTGGCGGAACTGGCGTTCGGGTGCGGCTGCGGCGACGGTGGTGCAGAGGCCTGCGAGCAGCGCCGGCAACAGGCAGTGCAGCAGAAGGCGCAGCGGGCCGGGCATGCTCACGATGGCTCCGGATATGCCGGCGGCGGAAATGCATCGTGGCGACGCATCTGTCCGGCCGGCCGGTGGAAGCGGCAGTAATGTACAGACCGCTTGGTGCAGGTGCAACGCAGGCACGGCGCAGGTTCACCCGTTTGGGCATTGAACCGGCGCGAACGCCCGACCATGATGGCGCCGCGCCGGTGCAGTCCATTCTCAGACGGCAGGCTCGCCGCCGTTGCGCGGGCTGGAGGTCGTCGATGAAAAAGGACGTGGTGCGGATTCGGGTATTGCTGGCGGACGACCATCCGGTGATGCGCGATGGCCTGCGCGCCGCCATCGAAAGCGCCGGCGATATGGACGTGGTGGGCGAGGCGGGCGACGGCGTCGAAGCGGTAGCGCGCTTCCAGCAATGCCAGCCCGACGTGAGCGTGCTGGATATCCAGATGCCGCTGCTGGACGGGCTGCAGGCGATTGCGCAGATCCGCGCGCTGGATGCGGCCGCGCGCATCGTCGTGCTGACCACCTATCCCGGCGATGCGCGGGCGAAGAAGGCGCTGGCTTCGGGTGCCATTGCCTATCTGCTGAAAAGCTCGACGCGCGAGGAAATTCTCAATGCCATCCGCGCCGCGGCGCAGGGGCGCGGCATGCTCAGCGCCGAAGTGGCCAGCGACGTGGCACTGCATGCCGGTGCCGACATGCTCACCGGGCGCGAGCTGGCCGTGCTGCAGCTGGTCGCGACTGGCCATTCCAACAAGGAAATCGCCGAGAAGCTCACGGTCGCCGACGACACCGTCAAGGCGCGGCTGCAGAGCGCCATGGTCAAGCTGGGTGCGTCCGACCGCGCCCATGCGGTGACGCTGGCGGTGAAGCGCGGTTTTCTCGATCGCTGACAATGCTACTTGTCCATAAGCGGGCAGCGTGCCGCGCGCGACGGGCATGCTGCGCTGCGCCGCAGGTAGTGCGGCTATGCGCCAAGGCCGGCACCTCGACGGTGCCATTCGCGGTGCTCGTCGCAGCCTGCGGAAAGCATTCGCGCCGCGTGCCAGGCGCGATGGGCACGGCGAATGGCGCCGCCGCGCTGCCGGCGTAAATCACCCTTTCGGGTAGGAAAACTCTGCCCGTAGCGGGATGGGCCAGGGCGGTCGCGACAGCCAAAGTAGGCAGCCTCGGCTGGGCGTGGCGATCCGTCTCCGCGTGCCGGCGCATCTGTCCCGACCCTGCAGGAGAATCGCGCATGTCCCCCGTTGCTACGGCTGCTCCCGGCAAGCTGCTGCTCAATCCGGCCGATCACACCCTGATCCTGATCGACTTCCAGTCACAGATGGCTTTCGCCACGCATTCGATCGACGCCATCGTGTTGCGCAACAACGCCGGCCTCGTCGCTGCCGCAGCGGCCAGTTTCAAGGTGTCGACCATTCTCACGACCGTGGCCGAGAAGAGTTTTTCCGGCCCCATGTTCGGCGAAGTCACCGCGCCGTTCCCGGGCCAGGCGCTGCTGGACCGCACCTCGATGAATACCTGGGAAGACGCGGCGGTGATCCGCCGTATCAACGAGATCGGCAAGCCGCGCATCGTGCTGGCCGGGCTGTGGACCTCGGTCTGCATCGTCGGTCCGGCGCTGTCGGCGCTGGACCAGGGTTTCGAGGTGTATGTGATTGCCGATGCCTGCGGCGATGTGTCGGCCGAGGCGCATGGGCGCGCCATCGAGCGCATGGTGCAGGCCGGTGCCCAGCCGATGACCGCGCTGCAATACCTGCTCGAACTGCAGCGCGACTGGGCGCGCAGCGAAAGCTACGACAGCACGACCGGCATCGCCAAGGTGTTCGGCGGCTCCTACGGCCTGGGCGTGATCTATGCCAAGAGCATGTTCGGCGCCAGCGAAGGCCATTGAGGCACAACGCCGCGATTTCCACAGTGCGAGGTATCGCCATGTCTACACCGCTCGACGACGACGCACGCGACACTATCGATGCGCAGCGGCGCGCACTGCTGGCAGCGACGGCCGCTGCCGTCGGCGCCGGCATCGCCTGGCCCTTGCTGGCCGGCGCGGCCACTCCTGCATCTCCCTCCCATCCGAAACGCGGCAAGGAAACGTCCATGACAACGATCAGCAGCAAAGACGGCACGGCCATCTACTACAGCGACTGGGGCAAGGGCCGCCCGATAGTGTTTTCCCACGGCTGGCCGCTGACCGGCGATGCCTGGGAAGCACAGCGCTACTTCTTCGCCAGCAACGGTTTCCGCGCCATCGCGCATGACCGCCGCGGCCATGGCCGTTCCGGCCAGCCCTGGGACGGCAACGACATGGACACCTATGCGGACGACCTGGCCGCGCTGATCGAAAAGCTCGACCTGAAGGACGCCGTGCTGGTCGGCCATTCCACCGGTGGCGGCGAAGTGGCGCATTACCTCGGCCGTCACGGCACCGCGCGCGTGTCCAAAGCCGTGCTGGTCAGTGCCGTGCCGCCGGTAATGGTGAAGAGTGCGAGCAATCCCGACGGCGTGCCCAAGGAAGCGTTCGACCAGATCCGTGCCGGCGTGCTGGCGGACCGGTCCGGCTTCTACCGCGACCTGGCGTCGGGCCCGTTCTTCGGTTTCAACCGGCCGGATGCGAAGAAGCAGCAAGGGCTGATCGACTCGTTCTGGCTGCAGGGCATGGCGGGCGGCCTCAAGGGCCAGTACGACTGCATCAAGCAGTTTTCCGAAGTCGACTACAGCGAAGACCTGAAGAAGATCGACATACCGACCCTGGTGCTGCACGGCGACGACGACCAGATCGTGCCCATTGCCAATGCCGCGCAGAAGTCGGTCAAGCTGCTGAAGAAAGGCACGCTCAAGGTCTACAAGGGCGGCTCGCACGCCTTGCCGAATGTGAATGCCGACGAGGTCAATGCCGACATCCTCGCCTTCATCAAGAGCTGATCACCCGGCTGCGCCGTCACTGCCGGCGGCATTGCGCCGCCGGCCATCGCTTCGTCTGCCGCAGGTATCGCAATGAATGTCTATGTGGTTTCGCTGGGTGCCGGCGTGCTGGTCGGCGTGATCTACGGCCTGCTCAGCGTGCGTTCGCCGGCGCCGCCGGTGATCGCCCTGGTCGGCCTGGCCGGCATACTGATCGGCGAACAGCTGGTGCCGCTGGCCAAGCGCCTGCTGGCCGGCGATACGCCGACCGTGTCGGAAGTGAAGCAGGATTGCCGCGAACATATGTTCGGCCAGCTGCCGCAGCGGCCGGCGCGGACTGCCGATGCGGCACACAGCGATAGAACCGGAGCCTGAACATGCCCGATCACGCCGATCTGATTGTGCACAATGCCAGTATTGCAAGCGGCGACAGCAGCCGGCCGCAGGCCCGGGCACTGGCGGTTGTTGGTGGGCGTTTCGTCCATGTCGGCGACGATGCCGAGGTGCTGGCCCTGGCCGGCCCTCAGACGCAGGTAGTCGATGCGCGCGGCCGGCGCCTGATTCCCGGCCTGATCGACTCGCACCTGCACGTCATCCGCGGCGGTCTGAACTACAACCTGGAACTGCGCTGGGACGGACTGCCTTCGCTGGCCGATGCCATGCGCCTGCTGCGCGAACAGGTGGCGCGCACCCCGGCACCGCAGTGGGTGCGTGTCGTCGGCGGCTTCAGCGAACAGCAATTCGCCGAGAAACGCCTGCCGACGCTGGCCGAACTCAATGCGGCTGCACCGGATACGCCGGTGTTCATCCTGCACTTGTACGACCGAGCCCTGCTCAATGCGGCAGCGCTGCGCGCCGCCGGCTATACGCGCGATACGCCAGATCCGCCCGGCGGCGAAATCGTCAAGGACGGCAACGGCGAACCCAGCGGCCTGCTGCTGGCCAAGCCGAATGCCCTGCTGCTGTATTCGGCCCTGGCCAAGGGGCCCAAGCTGCCTTACGACTACCAGCTCAATTCGACACGGCATTTCCTGCGCGAGATGAACCGCCTGGGCGTGACCAGCGTGATCGATGCGGGCGGCGGCTTCCAGAATTACCCCGACGACTATCAGGTGATTGCCGACCTGCACCAGGCCGGCCAGCTGACCTTGCGCATTGCGTACAACCTGTTCACGCAGAAACCCAGGGAAGAACTGGCCGACTTCACCCGCTGGACCAGCAACAACCGCTATCAGCAGGGCGACGATTTCTACAAGCTCAACGGCGCGGGCGAAATGCTGGTGTTTTCCGCCGCCGACTTCGAGGATTTCCGCCAGCCGCGGCCGGAATTGCCGGCGTCGATGGAGGGCGAGCTGGAAGGCGTGGTGCGGGTGCTGGCCGAGCGGCGCTGGCCCTGGCGCCTGCATGCGACCTACGACGAAAGCATCGGCCGCGCGCTGGATGTATTTGAAAAGGTGGACAAGGATATTTCGCTGCAAGGCATCCACTGGTTCTTCGACCATGCCGAGACCGTGAGCGAGCGCAATATCGAACGCATTGCACGCCTGGGCGGCGGCATCGCGGTGCAGCACCGCATGGCCTACCAGGGCGAATACTTCGTCGAACGCTACGGCGCCCAGGCCGCGGCGCACACGCCGCCGTTCAAGCGCATGCGCGAACTCGGCGTACCGGTCGGCGCCGGCACCGACGCCACCCGCGTCGCCAGCTACGATCCCTGGAACGCGCTTTACTGGCTGACCACGGGCAAGACCCTGGGTGGGCTGAGCCTGTATCCGTCCAGCAATACGCTGGACCGCCACGAGGCGCTGGATTTGTATACCCGCGCAAATACCTGGTTTTCCAACGAGGAAGGACTGAAGGGCCAGATCAGGACCGGCCAGCTGGCCGACTTCGCCCTGCTGTCGGCCGACTACTTCGCCGTAGCCGAGGAAGACATACGCCAGATCGTCTCGCTGCTGACCGTGGTCGACGGCAAGGTGGTCTATGCGGCCGGCGAATTCGCGCCGCTGGATCCGGGCATTCCGCCGGCGATGCCAGACTGGTCGCCGGTGAATTTCGGCAGCCGCTACTGGAAGAGCGAAGCGGCGCAGCAGGCGCACCGGCGCATGCCCGCCGCCACGGCCTGCCAGGTGCATCGCCATGCCGCTGCGCCGGCCAGCGGCCTGGCCGATGCCGGCGGCTTCTGGGGCGCGCTGGGCTGCGCCTGCTGGGCGTTCTGAAATGAACGCCAGCCTGCCTGTGCGCGCCAGCGCCACCACGACCGACGCCATGCTGCTGGCCTTTATCGCCGGCTTCGTCGACAGCGTAGGATTTGTTGCCTTGTTCGGTCTGTTCACCGCCCACGTGACCGGCAACTTCATCCTGCTTGGCGCGGCGCTGATCCGGCCCAGCCACGGCGTCATCGCCAAGCTGCTGGCGCTGCCGGTATTCCTGCTCGCGGTGATGGCGACGACGGCCTATGTCGGCCGGCACCGGCCGCAATGGGGTACGCCGCTGACGGTCGTCGTGCTGGCGCAGATGCTGTTACTGACCGGCTTCGGCGTACTCGGCCAGCTGGCCTTGCCGATCAGCAACGCCGACCAGCCGCTGGCGATTGCCGCCGGCCTGATCGGCGTGGCGGCGATGGGCGTGCAGAACGCGGCTTCGCGCCTGTTGCTGCCGGAGCTGCCGCCGACGACGGTGATGACCGGCAACGTGACCCAGCTCGCCGCCGACGCAACCCAGCTCTGGTTCGGCCCGCGCGGTGGTGATAGCGCCGCAATGCGCACGCGCCTGGCCAAGTTCTGGCCGCCGCTGCTGGCCTTTGCGATTGGCGCGGCGGCCGGCGCGGTGGCGTATCAGCTGCTGGCGTTCTTTTCCCTCGGCATTGCCGTGCTGGCGCTGGCGATCGTGCTGCTGCGCTGCCGCGGGCGTGGAGTAGCCGCATGAACGATGCACGCAGGGCGTTGCTGTACTGGCTGGCGCGCGCCGCCTTGTGCCTGGCCTTCGTCTACAGCGGCGTGGCCAAGCTGCTGGACTGGTCTGGCGCGCTGGCCGAGCAGGCGCATTTCGGCCTGCAGCCGGCGGCACTGTTCGCCGCGGCGACGATTGCCGTGCAGCTGGGCGGCTCGGCACTGGTGCTGTTCGCGCCAGGCCGCAAGGCGGCATGCGGCGCACTGGCGCTGGCGGGCTTCACCCTCGCCGCCACGCTGATCGGCCACGCGTTCTGGCGCGAAACCGGCATGGACCGCTTTCGCGATCTGAACGCCTTTCTCGAACATATCGGCCTGATCGGCGGTTTCGTACTGGTGGCGCTGTACGAAGGGACACGCCGGCGCCGCAGCGCGCTCGCGTGAAGCGCCGCCTGCTCGGCGCGCTGGGCTTGCTGGTGCTCGGCGGTACGGCGATGGCGGCCGATGCCTTGCCGGCATTCCGCCTGCTGCGTTTCGAGGAAGACTGGAGCGTGCTGCGCGACGATCCCGCGCGCGCGCCGGCGTACAAGTTCGTTGCCCTGTCCGATGAATCGTTCGCCTCGTTCGGCGGCGAATGGCGCCTGCGCCTGGACAGTCTGGCGGCACCGCGCTACGGCCTGGGCCGGGTTGCCGATAGCTACGCCTTGCAGCGCGTGCTGGTGCATGCCGACTGGCATATCACGCCGCGCCTGCGCCTGTTCGCCCAGCTGGGGCGCGAGGACGCGATCGGCAAGAAAGCGCCGCTGGCGGTCAGCGACAGCGACCGCGGCGATGTACAGAACCTGTTCCTGGATATGGCTGTCGACACGGCGAAGTCGCTGAATCTGCGCCTGGGCCGGCAGGAACTGATGTTCAGTCCCTTGCAGCGTTTCGTCTCGGTGCGCGAAGGGCCGAATGTGCGGCAGGGCTTCGACGGCCTGCGCGCGAGCTGGCGCAGGCCGGCCCTGTCCGTCGATCTGTTCGCGACGCGGCCGGTTGCCTACGCGGCTGGTGCGTTCGACGATGCCACCGACCGCAGCCAGGCTTTCCAGGGTGTGTATCTGTCGCGGAACCTGGCTTCGCGCTACCGCTTCGATGCCTACTATTTCGGCCTGCGCCGTGATGGCGCCGTGCTTGCCGGCAGCCGCGGCCGCGAGCGGCGCGACAGCGCAGGCCTGCGCCTGGCAGGCAGCAGTGCCGGTTTCGATCTGGATATGGAAGCGCTGGGGCAGGGCGGACACCTGGGCCCGCGCACTATCCGCGCCTGGGCCTTCAGTGCGATTGCCGGCTATACGGCTTCTGCGGCCTGGTCGCCGCGCTATGCGCTGGAATACGACATCGGTTCCGGCGACAGCGGCAGGCCGGGCAGTGCGCTGGGCACCTTCAATCCACTATTTCCAAAAGGTGCTTATTTCGACGAAAGCGGCCTGATGAGCTGGGCCAATGCCCGTGTGCTGCGCGCCAGCGCCAGCGTGCAGCCGACGGCTACGCTGAGCCTCAAGGCCAGCCTGATCGGACGCTGGCGCCAGAACACCGCCGATGCCGTCTATCTGCAGCCTTATGTGGCCTTGCCGCAGACCCTGGCCAATCGCGAGCGCCGTGTCGGTAGCGCCTACGTAGTCGATGCGGCCTGGCGTATCGGCCGGTCGTTCAATGTCGCGCTGCAGTTGAGCCGTCACCAGGCCGGACCCGCCATCCGCCGCGCAGGTGGCGATGATGTGGATTTTGCCATGCTGCTGACTCAGTACCGCTACTGATTTCAGAACACGGTACGAAATACAAGAAATGTACTGCCAACACTCCGCAAGGCAAAAATCAGGCTCCGGAGGGCAACGTGCCTGCTCCGTTGGGCAAATTTTGCGCTCCAGAGCATGCCAGTCACCCTCCGGAGCGCCATTTTGGGTCTCCGTTGAGCACAATTTGCTCTCCGTAGCGTCGCAATTGCGCTCCGTAGGGGGCCAGCTCCCCTCCGTAGCGTGATTTTTGCCTTCCGCTGACGAATTTTTGCTCAACGGCGAGGAAAAATCGGGCAATTCGCACGGTGAGGCAAGCCTCGCTGCCTCGCGCTCACTAACTAGCTGTCCGGTATTGCCGGAGGTGCAACTTCCACCGCTCAGCGCTCCATCTCCGCACTCAACACCCGCATCCGGTCCGCATGTACCAGCCGGAACAGCAGCCCCAGCACTGCGCCGGTGGCGGCGCCGCTTATATGTGCCACGTAGTTGATGGTGGAGCGGCCGGCACTGGCGTAGTGGTCGTACAGATCCCAGCCTACGTACCACAGGGCGATCACGATCAGCGGCAGGCTGAAGCGGCGCAGAAAAATCAGAAACCAGAATAGGCAGCGCACGCGTGCCGTCGGCATCAAGGTGGTGATCAGCGCGAGCATGCCCATGACGACGCCCGAAAGGCCTACCGTCGGTAGCGCGCCCTCGGCAGAGCCGACGCTGTAGCTGTAGGCGAGGCTGCAGGTCACGGCCATCAGCAGGAAAGCCAGCAGGTAGTAGACGTAGCCGATCGCGCTTTCGACGAAAGACGCAAAGATGAAAAAGAAGATCAGGTTGCCGATCAGATGGCTCCAGCTGGCATGAGCAAAGGTCGAGGTCAGCATGCGCACCACGTCGTAGTGCGAGGGGTCGTAGGCCAGCTTGTCGGTCATCAGCGGCGGCACGGCGCGTTCAAAGTCGGCGAAGCCGCTGCTGATCTTGGCGGATTTGTAATCGATGTCCTTGGCCGGGTCGGCATAGAAACTCAGATCGCTGCGCTGGCGCGCCATTTCGGCAATGGTGGCCTCGCGGGCATCGGCGCTGCGCAACAGCAGCAGGTTTTCCACGCAGCCGCGATGCTCGCCGTCGGCGCTGGTGCTGGAAAGAATGGCCTGCAGATTGGGATCGACCGCCTGGGCGCAGTGAGTGCTGATACGGCGCAGGTAATGGGAATCGGCCGACATCTGGCGCGAAAACGTCAGGAAGCAGAGCAGGCAGACGAATGCCGTCAGGAACGGGATGCGGTAGAGGCTGACGTCGAGTTTGTAGGGAAAAAAGAACATCGCGCATTTCCGGCCGAATCCGGCCTGGATTCTGCCATCGAAAAGCCTGTGCGGTGGCCGCTGCGCCGCGGTGGCGGCCACGCTGCCGAGTTGACGGCTCGCCCGGTGCCTCGCGCGACCGGCTCGTGGCGTCTGCGCTGCGCTACTGCCCCGGCGTGCTGTTTTTTGGTTTTGTATACGGAACGAACTTGCTCAGGCCCACGCTGCCCATGAGCGTGCGCGTACCCGAATCGAGCAGCTTGACGGTATCGATGTCGCACAGTTCCGACGAATGCGTGTCGGTGACGAGTATCGAGTCGCTGCGCAGGAAGGCAGCGCCGGACGGTGTGTTGACATAGACCGTGCTGCCGACCGTGTAGACGATGGCGGTCTTGTCGATCACCTGGGTGGAACGGATATCGCGCAGCCGGATACAGCGCACGGGTTCGCCTTCGGTACGGCCGGCAATGGCCTTGGCCAGGCGTGCTTCGGGGCTGCGGTCGGCGGCGACGGCGGCGACGCTGAGCAGCGAGAGTGTAGTCGCCAGCGCGATAGTGAGCGGACGGAACATGACGATATTCCTTGTGTTGCCAGGGGTGTGGGCAGCATCGGCCTGCGGGTTGCCTGCGTCAAATGCATAGCCTCGTAGGGCAGGACGCCGGCGGGCAGCGCGACGTTGCAGGCGGAACCGACACGCGCAAACGTTGGGCGCATACGCAGGGCGCGATGAGCGCAGCGAATTGCGCCGCACAGTGCCCGGGCCGGCGAAACAACACGTTTCGGTTACGCCCCGTTGCAACCCGGTACCCCAGCGGGCGAACCACGGCGTTCCGATCACGCCCCATTACAAGCTAGACGACCGCCCGCGCCGCCTCGACCCGGTCGCGGCCAGATTCCTTGGCCAGGTAGAGCGCGCGGTCGGCCCGGGCGATCAGATCGGCCGGCGTGTTGCCGTGGGGAGGATAGCTGGCCAGTCCGATGGAGCAGGTGACGCGGCCCAGGTGGACGCGGCGATGACTCACATCGATGGCTGCGATGGCCCGGCGTACCTGTTCGGCGCGGCCCAGTGCCTGGTCCAGGTCGGTGTCGAGCAGTACCAGGGTGAATTCCTCGCCGCCGTAGCGGCAGACGATGTCTTCGCTGCGCGCAACCTGGGCCAGTACCACGCCGACCTGGGCAAGCAGGGCATCGCCGGCATCGTGGCCTTGGGTGTCGTTGAAACGTTTGAAGTGATCGATGTCCAGCATCAGTACGCTGAGATCGGACTGGCGCCGCTCGGCACGCTGCAGTTCGCGCGGCAGCGAGGCTTCCAGGTAGCGGCGATTGAACAGGCCAGTCAATGGGTCGCGGATGGACTGGGTGCGCAGACTGTCCTGCAGGCGCAGGTTGGCCAGCGACAGCGACAGCTGTTCGGCGGCGGCGATGCAGTCGCGGCGCAGGCTGGCGTCGATAGGGCCGGCGCAGCTGACATGCAGGATGCCGAACGCCGCGCCCTGCGCGCTGAGCGGCACGCACAGGTACTGCGCAGGGCTTGCCGCCGCGCTGTCGTGCAGGTGCTGGCAATGCAGTACGACCTGCGCCCCGGCCGGCGGATAGGGCTGGCCGCGGCGGATTGCCAGGCAGGCTTCCGGTGCGAACAGGGTTTCCCGCGCGATGGCGGGTTCACCCCACTCCAGCGCGGTCTCGACCAGGTTCTGCGAGGCGTTGATGGTCTGTACTGTGCCGGCGCTGCCGCCGAGCAGGGCCGGCAGGGTGGCCCGCGCGACGGCGTAGGCTTCGGATATGCTTTGGCAACTTTGCAACATTTCCGCCATTTCGCCGAGCTGGCGCAGCGCACTGGAGAGGCCGCGCGATTCGGTCAGCGCGGCTTCCAGTGCAATGGCCGCTTCGCGCAGGCTGGCCTCGGTGATCTGGCGCCGGCGCTGTTCGCGCCAGACCAGTATCAGGCACAGGCCGAGCAGGGCGATGGCGGTAACGGCTGCCACGACCAGCAACAGCTGCGTGCGTGCGACGCTGGCGCGGGTGGCCGATTCGCGCTCGCCGAGCAGGTTTCCCTCGATCTCGTGCATGGCCTGGATCAGGGCGGTGAAATCCGCAATGCCTTCGCGGTCGCTGCCCTGGTTGATCAGCGACAGCGCGGCAGCCGGATCGCGCTGCTGCGTATGGAGCAGGCGGTCCATGGTCTCGCGCCGGGTTGCCGCCAAGGCGATGAGTTTTTGCACATTGTCGCCTTGGGCGCGATGGTCGGCGACCAGCTGCTTTACCCGTTCCACGCTCACGTGCATGCGTTCGCGGGCATCGACGTATTCGTTGACGGCGTTTTCGCGCCGGGTCAGCACAAGGTCGCGCATGCTGGCGCTCATGTCGTGGGCGGCCAGTTCGACGGCACCGATTTCCTTGCGCACCAGATGGCTGTGCATGACCCAGCGCATGTCCTCGACCAGCCGGTCGTTGCTGCGGTAGAGCAGCACATTGCTCAGGCCCAGCAGCAGGCCGGCGGCGAGAAACAGCAGGGCGAGGCGGGCGCGCAGGTCCACGGCTAGGTTTTTGCCGGGATGCAGGCCTGACCGGACTGCAGCAGATGGCCAGGTGCGGCTGGGTGGCAGGTGGCGCTGGCCGGTAGGTTCCGCATGGGCTTCCGAGGGTGGATAGCTGGGCCGAGTGTAGGCGGACCGGGGTCTGGCCGCGCAAGCGTATGGCAGGCTCGGGCAGGACGATTCGGCCAGGCGACGGTGGTCGTGAACGCACTCCCTTGCCGATGTGCGGTCCGCAGTCTCGGAGGGGCGCATCCGCCCTGCAGCGGATAGCTCGTGCAGTCGCTGGCTGTGCCGGGCCATCACGCCACGCACCGATCCCACGCTTGGCCTGCGCCGCCGCCGCGGCCCGCCGCCTGAGCTGAGCTTCGCAGTGCCTGTGTTACGCCCGTCGGCGGCGTAGCGCGCCGACGCGAAGACGGCGTCTTCGGCCTGGAAACCGGCAGCCGCGGCGGTGCCGCGCAAAAACAGCAGATGTATTCGGTTTTCGTCGACACCAACAAGGCACGCAATCTCTGGCTGAGCTTGAATGTCAGGTTTTGATGGTTTTGCCGATTCCTGCTTTGCTGTTTGCCGAATTTTATGGATGGAGGCGATGGAGCGGGAATGCTTGTCTTCCGGTGCGGATGCCAGGCGGTGCAAGCTGGCGCAGCCGCTGCGCGGAAAAGACCGCGTTCAGGCCTCGCTGTACTGCCTGACCCGCTCCCCCAGCGAAGCCGGGTGGAGCGGGTCAAGGCGAAACCCGCCATCCGGCACGCGCGCGCCGAGTGGGGCGAAGGCCACGCGCCGGTTTTGATGGCTGTACAGATTCCTTACTGCCGCCCTGCCGTCATGCCCAATGCCGCCTCGATCTGCGCCGGCTCGTAGATACGCCCGCCCTTGAATACCAGGTCGATACGCCGCGTGTCGTCGATGTTGCGGGTCGGGTCGCCGTCGATCAGGATCAGGTCGGCCAGCTTGCCGTTGCCGATCACGCCACGCTCGTGCGCAACACCCATGACTTCGGCCGAGGTCAGCGTGGCCAGGCGCAGTACTTCAGCCGGTGCGATGCCGGCGCGCACGTACAGGGCCAGCTCGTGATGCAGCAGGTAGCCGGCCAGGGCGTCGGTGCCGGGCACGATGGTCACGCCGGCATCGTGTAGCGCTTTGAGCAATTTATACATGGCAGGCAATGCAGCGGCGTAGGCGGCTTCCTGGCCCTTGGGCACGGCGTAGCTGGCGCTGCGTGCGCCGCGGCGCACGCTGGGCGGAAAGCGCGGGAATACGGTTTCCAGTCCGGGCACCGGTTTGCGCGGGTCGCCGCTCAGGCGCATTTCGAACAGGCCCAGGGTGGGATCGAGCACGACATGGCGGCGCTTGAGGAAATCGATGAAGGCGCGCACGCGGGGCTGGGCCGGGTCGAAATCGCGCGCGCGCTCGGCCACTTTGCCGAAACGTTCGCTTTGCAAGGTGGTTTCTTTCACCTCGGGCCAGAGCAGGTTCAATACCACGTAATTGAAATGCTGGATTTCATCGGCACCGGCCTGGATGAACTGCTCGGCCGACATGAAGGCCGGCACGTGGCCGCTGACGCGCAGGCCGCGCGCATGGGCGCGATCGGCGATCAGCGGCACCAGTTCGGGCTTGAGCGACATGTACGTCTTGATCTGCACGTAGCCGCGGTCGGCATACCAGTCCACCGCACGCAGTGCCTGC
Organism: Tahibacter aquaticus; assembly: GCF_004363655.1. Classification (GTDB taxonomy): domain Bacteria; phylum Pseudomonadota; class Gammaproteobacteria; order Xanthomonadales; family Rhodanobacteraceae; genus Tahibacter; species Tahibacter aquaticus. Next base: position 274,580 of record NZ_SNZH01000005.1, on the reverse strand, counting down.
TCCGGCGTGTCCACGTGCATGGGCGTAGGACCGGCGTATTTGCCGCTGCCGTCGATCATGCCGGCCTTTTCCACGCGCGGGCCGATTTCCGTGCCGGCATCGAAACGCGCGACGCGGCGCAGGAATTCGTCGTTGTCGTTGGCCAGGTCGCGCGCACTGGTCACGCCGTTGGCGATGTCGAGCAGGCCGTCGACGCCATCGAAATGCTGGTGGTTGTCCCACAGGCCAGGCATCAGGAAACGGCCGCGCGCATCGAGGATTTCCGCGGCGCCCGCGTCGATAGTCGCGCCCGGCGCGACGCGCAGCAGGCGTTCGCCGCGCAGCAGCACGCTGCTGGCAGGAGTGACCGAACCGTCGCGGGGATCGAACAGGCGCGCATTGCGGATCAGCAGGTCGCCGGCCGGCTTGCGCCCCAGGCGCTGCGCCAGCCCGGCATGCCAGGCGGTTTCCGTCTCGCGCTGCGCGGCGAGCAGGGCGGCGCGCAGCGGTTCGCGGCCTTGCGGCAGGGTGGATACCCAGGGCGACGCCTGCAGCGCAGTGCCGTCGGCATCGAGCCAGACCGACTGCGGCGAAAAGCCAAGGCCGCTGATGCGGTAGTGAGTCAGTTCGCGCGGATCGCCGTTGCTGCGGTCGGTCAGGCTGCCGACGCGCTGCAGCTGCGCCTGGCCGTCGGGCAGCAGCGCCAGTTTCTGCTGCGGGGCCTGCAGCAGGGCGCGGGCGAGTACGCCGAGCAATTCCGGCGGCGCATCTTCGGGCAGGTAGAAGGCGGCGGCTGCGCTGTCGCTGCTGCCGCTGCCGTCCAGGCTTTGCCAGCTCGCCTTGCCGGCTTCGCGGCGAAACTGCTCGCGTACCGGCGCCTTCATGTAATTGTGTCCGCTGACCTCGTAATGCAGCGGAATGCCGGCGGCATCCAGCGTCCAGCGGGCGCTGAGCTGGTCGCCGTGATCGCGGTCGTCATAGGCGAACTCGACCTGCAGGCTGCCGTCTTTGTGCTGCGTGACGGTCTGGCGGCCGGCAACCTTGTCCAGCATCAGGAAGCTGTCTTGCCGCGCCGGGGCAGCAAGCAAGCCGTTCGAGAACAGCAGCACGGCAATCAGGCAGGCATGACGCATGAGGCTTCCCCGCTTCGCATGGCAGTGTCGTTGTACATCGTACAATTTGCTGCTGTCAAATCTCGTGTCCTGTGTCGAAAATATCTGAGAGACAGGACACGAGGCCGCCGCTGGCTGGCTGCCCAGGCACGACTTTGTACGCGCAGCCAGAGCTTGCGGTCGCAGCCGCAGTGAATGCGGCGTCATCGGGCAACCGTGCGATGAGGCTGAACGCTGTACAAGGGCCGCGACGGTGCTTGCCGCGTGGACGCTTACTCGCGCAGGCTTTCCAGCCCGGCCAGCACCTGCTCGACGAAGGAGGCATACGAATCGTCCAGCGGTGCCTCGCTGCCGTTCTGCCAGCGCAGGATGAAGGCCTTGTTGGCCAGCAATGGCAGGTTGGCGGCGAGTACCGGATGGGCAGCGGGATCCACGCCGAGCAGGCGCTGCTGCACCGCCGACTGCCATTGCTCGGTGTCGGCCTCGGGCAGCGGCGAGAATTCCTGGATGACGAAGCCGATCAGCGCCGCCACGACGGCGTTGTAGCCGGCCACCAGGCGTGCGCCGGCCAGGCCTGCCGCGCTCAGCGCAGCGAGTACGCCTTCGACGAAATCGAAATCGATACGCAGATTGCCGACCAGATGGGCGGCCACCAGCGGTGCCACATTCGGATGCCGCCGCGCTGATTCGCGATAACGCTGGAACAGGCGGCGCAGATAGCTACGCCAGTCGTCGTTCTTGCGCTGCTGCGGCGCGACGTCGCGAAACACGACGGCGACGACTTCGGCCAGGATCGCGGTCTTGTTCGGCACATGCCAATACACCGCGGTGGGGTAGACGGCCAGGCGTTCGGCCAGGTTGCGCAGATTGAACGCGGCCACGCCGCGCTCGTCGATTTCCGCGAGCGCGGCCTCGATCACGCGCTCGCGGCTCAGCGCCGGCTTGCTGGCGGCGCTTTTGCGCGCGGCCGTGGCGCGCGGTGGGCGGGGAGGACTGGGCATGCGCGGATAGTGCCATGCGATGCCGCCGGCTGGCAGCGGCACAAGACCGTGATGCGGTTGCCGCCGGCTTCGGTGCCAGGCAAGCGCCGCTTGCGCTGCCTTGGGCCGCGGCAATCGCGTAGCGCAGGTCTGGCGCGCGGGTGCGCGGGCTGGCGGCGGCGTTGTTGCGTGCCGGCTTTTCGGTGCGTGGCTGACGCGGCGATGCGGCGGCTCGGCGGTGCCGCGCCGCTGCTTCGACTACGCCGCCGCTCAGTTCTTGCGTTCGCGCGGCACGGCCGGCACGAAGGGCGAGATCGGGTCGCTGGCGGGAAATGTCTCGCGCAGGGATTTGTCCAGGTTTTCGTCGGCGCGGCGTTGGCGCTGTTGTTTCTTATCGCTGGGTTCGGCGACCGGGTTGGTGCCCGGTTGCGGCGGGTCTTTCGCATCGCGGGGGCGTGCAGGTGTGGTGGCCATGGAGCATCTCCGTTGCGGCTATCAGGGAAGCGGCGGAATTCATTGCAGCACGCTGGCGCGGGAAGCCAGTAGCGACCGCGTGCCCAGGTTCAGCGCGTCGCGCAACGCCGTCCAGGCCACCTGCAGCGACTCGCGCTGACGCGCCTGGGCCAGCTCGCGCACCGCGTGCCAGGTCTGCAGCAGGCGCAGCAGATGACGGCGGCGGCGTGGTTCGGCCGGTTCGGCGCTGCCCGGGCAGGCGAGGAAATAGGCGGCCAGCAAGGCTTCGCGGGCCTGGTCGCGGAAGGCGCGGGTGAAATCCAGTGCGAAGCGGTCGTCGGCGTGGAATTCGCTGGCGACGATGGCGCTGGTGTGGTCGATCGCATGCAGCAGCGCCGCCAGGTCGGCCAGGCGGCAGCCGCTGTGGCCGTGCTCCAGGCGCAGTACCGGATCGGGTTCGGCAAAATCCACAAAGCAAAGATCGCCGGAAACCAGCAGTACCTGGGCCAGCGACAGGTGGCCGTGTACTGGCTGGGCCAGGCCGGCGTCGGCACCGGCCAGCGATTCGTCCAGGTTGCGGATGCGCCGCGCGCAGGCGACCAACTGTTCGCTGCTCAGGCCCAGCATGTCGCGCAGCTGGGCCTGCTGCTGGCGGAAGCCACGCAAGGTGTCGCTGAGCAGCTGGCGCAGCCAGACGCTGCCCAGGATCTGGTTGCCGTCCACATTGGCAGAAAGCACGCCATGCAGCTCGCCCAGGCGCGTGCCGAGCACATGGGCGAACGGGCGGATGGTCTGGATCAGCTGGCGCTGGCGCTCGCTGCCCGTGGCGCGGTATTCGTGCAGGCTGCGGCGCAGGAAATCCAGGCTCCACTCCTGCGCATCGCCCTGGTTGGCCGGCCATTCGTGCGCCAGCGCAAACACCTCGGTGGTGCCGTCGCGTTCGCGGCTGGCCACGCCGAGCAGCGGCGCCGCCCCGGTGTAGCCGGCTGCGCGCAGCGCGCGGGCAATCTGCAGCGGCGCCTGCAGTGCGGCCGCGTCGTTGCGCGCCAGCGTGACCGCCAGCGAGGCGTCCAGGCGCACGCGCTGCAAGCCCTGGGCAACGCCGCCGGACTGCAGTTCGCGCCCGCGCGGCGCAGGCATGGCCTCGACGCCGGCTTCGCGCACGAAGCGCAGGGTCGTACCGTCCTGCGTCCACCCGGCCTGGCTGGCCCAGGCATCGCGCCAGGCTTCCAGCAGTTCGCGCACCGCCAGGCCATCGCTGAGATGGCCGACCTGGGCGCCGCGGCGAATCCGCGCCAGCGCCAGGCCTTGCGCCGTGCGGTCGGCCTGGCCGCCTTCCCAGGCCACCGCCAGCGGCAGCAGGCGGCAGCGGCCGGCGGCATCGTTCACTTCCACCAGAACGGCATCGCCGCCGCCGGGTGTGGCAGCAATGATTTGTCCCAGATGCAACTTCTGCGCATCTGCCGGCCAGCCGCGCCGCTGCAGCCAGGCCGGCAGCAGGTCGTCTTCCAGGCGCTGGCGGTGCAGCTGGTCCAGGTCTTGTGCCAGGCCATGGCGCAAGACCAGGGTGGTCAGTTCCGGCAGCGGCTCGGGCTCGGGCGCATACCAGTCGGGCAGGCGTTCGCGCCCGGCCAGTTCCAGCGTCATGAAGCCATAGGGCGGCAAGGTCAGCATGTAGGCCGTGCTGCCTATGGCCGGCAGGGCCGAGGCGCCGACCACGTCGATGGGGACGCGGGTGGCGAATTCGGCCAGATCCAGTTCCACCGCCTGCAAGGTGCGGCCGAAGTTGGCCACGCAGAGCAACGAGACGCCCTGCCATTCGCGCAGATAGGCCAGCACCTTGCGGTTGCGCGGATACAGAAAACGCAGTTCGCCGCGGCCGAACAGCGCGCCGTAGCGGCGGCGTACGGCCAGCACGCGGCGGTTCCAGTGCAGCAGCGAGTGCGGATCGGACTCCTGTGCTTCCACGTTGACTGCGGCATAGCCGTACAGCGGATCGTTGATCACCGGCAATACCAGCGATTGTGCGTCGGCGCGGGAAAAACCGCCGTTGCGGTCGGTCGACCATTGCATTGGCGTGCGCACGCCGTCGCGGTCGCCCAGGTGTACGTTGTCACCCATGCCGATCTCGTCGCCGTAGTACAGCACGGGCGTGCCGGGCAGGGTCAGCAGCAGCGCCGTCATCAGTTCGATGCGGCGGCGGTCGCGCTGCAGCAGCGGCGCCAGGCGGCGGCGGATGCCGAGGTTGAGGCGCGCGCGCGGGTCGGCGGCATAGGTATTCCACAGGTAGTCGCGTTCGGCGTCACTGACCATTTCCAGGGTCAGCTCATCGTGGTTGCGCAGGAAGATCGCCCATTGCGACGAGGCGGGCGTCGGTGGGGTCTGGCGCAGGATGTCGCTGACCGGGAAACGGTCTTCCTGCGCGATCGCCATGTACATGCGCGGCATCAGCGGAAAGTGGAAGGCCATGTGGCATTCGTCGTCGCGGCCGAAGTATTCCAGCATGTCTTCCGGCCACTGGTTGGCTTCGGCCAGCAGCATGCGGTCGGGGTAGTGGGCGTCGATTTCCGCGCGCAGGCGGCGCAGTACCGCATGCGTTTCCGGCAGGTTTTCGTTGCTGCTGCCTTCGCGCTCGACCAGGTAGGCCACCGCGTCGAGGCGGAAGCCGTCCAGGCCCAGGTCCAGCCAGAAGCGCAGCACGTCGAGCATGGCCTGCAGAACCAGCGGATTGTCGAAGTTGAGGTCAGGCTGGTGCGCGTAGAAGCGGTGGAAGTAGTAGCGGCCGGCGACCGGATCCCAGCTCCAGTTGGATTTCTCCACATCCGGAAAAATGATGCGCGTACCGGCATAGGCCTGGTCGGTGTCGGACCAGACGTAGAACTCGTGCTCCGGCGAGCCGCGCGGCGCACGGCGCGCACGCTCGAACCAGGGGTGTACCGAGGCGGTGTGGTTGAGCACCAGGTCGCCGATCACGCGCAGGCCGCGCGCATGCGCCGCGTCGAGGAAGCGGCGCAGGTCGTCCAGCGTGCCGTAGTCGGGATGTACGTCGAAATAGTCGGCCACGTCGTAGCCGTCGTCGCGCCGCGGCGACGGGTAGTAGGGCAGCAGCCACAAGGTGTCCACGCCCAGCGAGATGATGTAGTCGAGCTTGGACAGCAGGCCGGGAAAATCGCCGATGCCGTCGCCGTTGCTGTCGCAGAACGACTTGACGTGGATCTGGTAGATGACCGCTTCCTTGTACCAGTCGTCCAGGCGGCGCTGTACGGCGGCCGGTGCCGTGCTGGCGTCGGCCATCACGGAGCCACCGGTGCGGTGGCGGCCAGGCCGTCCGGTATTGCCGCGGCTGGCGGCGGTAGGGCCAGCGTGTCGAGGAACTGGGCGCACCAGGCGCGGATATTGCCGCGCTCCAGCACCTGCATGCCGGCGCGCCAGCGCTCGCTGCGTTCCTCCAGCGGCATGCCCAGTGCGCGCGCCATCGCGCGCGAGCAGCCTTCGGTATCGAACGGGTTGACGATCAGGGCCACGTCGCCCAGTTCCTCGGCGGCGCCGGCGAATTCCGACAGCACCAGCACGCCGGGATCGAGCCCGTTCTGGCAGGCGAGGAACTCCTTGGCGACCAGGTTCATGCCGTCGCGCAGCGGCGTCACCAGGCAGACGCGGGCAAGACGGTAGAAACCGGCCAGCACGCCATGTGGGTAGCCGCGATTGACGTAGCGCACCGGCGTCCAGGCCGGCGCTGCATGATGGCCGTTGATGTCGCCGACCAGGCGCTGCACCTCGCGGCTGAGCTGGCGGTATTCGCTGACTTCGCGGCGCGATTCCGGCGTCACCTGCAGAAAGGTGGCCTTGCCCGACAGCTGCGGGTTGTTGCCGAGCAAGTGGCGAAACGCGCGCAGGCGCTGCGGCAGGCCCTTGGAGTAGTCGAGCCGGTCCACGCCGATCAGCAGGTTGCTGCGGCCCAGACTGCTGCGCAGCTGCTGGGTTTCCGGTGCGTTTTCCGCGCTGCGCGCCATTTCGGCCAGGGCGGGCGGATCGATGCCGATGGGAAAGACCCGCACGCGGGTGAATTCGCCGCCGGGCAGGCGCAGTCCGTCGCTTTCTTCGACGGCGTCGAGTTCGCCGATCAGGTAGTTCTGCATCGCGCGTGCATCGTTGCTGGTCTGCAGGCCGATCAGGTCGCAGGCGGACAGCAGGCCGAGCATGGCGCGATGCTGCGGCAAGGTGACCAGGGTGCGCGGCGCCGGCAGCGGCGTGTGCAGGAAAAAGCCGATGCGGTTGCGCAGGCCGCGGGCGCGCAGCAGCGAAGCCAGCGGAATCAGGTGGTAGTCGTGGATCCAGACGATGTCGTCGGGGCCGGCCTCTCGCGCTATGCGTTCGGCGAAGCGTTCGTTGACCCGCAGGTAGCCTTGCAGCGCGGCACGCTCGAACGCCATGAGGTCGGTGCGGCCATGTAAAAGTGGCCAAAGTGTACGATTGGCATATTCCGCATAATAGGCGTCGTAGTCCTGCCGCGACAGATCCCAGGTGACGTAGCGGATAGGCCCATCCTGGCTCGCCGCCACGGCGTCGTCGTTGGAAATGTCGCCGCTCCAGCCCATCCAGCTGCCGCCGCGGTGCTGCAGCAGGCAGAGCACGGCTTGTGCCAGTCCGCCGGCCTGGGTCGCGCCGGGCCGCATCACGCGATTGGACACGACGATAAGCCGGCCGCTGCCGCTGGCGTAATTCTCGTCGGGCGCGGGTGCGTCGTCGCGATACATCGTCATTGCTTCCATCAGCCTTCCTTGAACCGCAGTCGCTGCAGAGCGGAGCAAGTGGCGTGCCATGGCGGACTGTGGCACAGCTTCTGCACTCGTCCGCAACAGCGGCGAGCGCAAGCGGCGCCGCCTCTGTTCCTTGGCGAAGGATGCGCAATGTTGGCGAAACACCCGGCAATTTCCGTTTCTGCACGACCCGACGATTACGCGAGCATGGCTGCACTGCCAGCGCCGCCGACCCGACTGCCTGGCGACAGAAGCTGGGCGCTGTTCCTCGATCTCGACGGCACGGTGTGCGCTTATCGGGACGATCCCGCCCAGGTAGCGCTGGACCCCGCGCAGCATGCCTTGCTGACACGCCTGAGCACGTTGCTGGACGGTGCGCTGTGCATAGTGAGCGGACGCAGCAGTGCTGACCTGGAACGCATCCTCGGTGCGCTGCCGCTGTGGCGCGTCGGCGAGCACGGCAGCCGCGCCGACGAGTTGCGCGACAACGCGTTCCAGGCGCAACTCGTCGCAGCGGAAATGGCCCTGCACAAACTCAGTGCGGAGGAGCCCGGCACCTGGGTGGAACGAAAGCCCAGCTCGTGCGCATTGCACTATCGGCATGCCCGGGACCGTGCAGACTGCTTGAGAAAGGCACTGCTGCCACTCGGCCACACGCTGGATCAGATGCGGCTGCTCGACGGGCACCTGGTGTTTGAATTCACCACGCGTTTCAGCGACAAGGGCTCGGCCCTGTGGCGGCTGATGCAGCGGGCGCCGTTTACCGGCCGTATCCCGGTGGCGGTCGGCGACGACGTGACCGACGAAGACATGTTCACCGCGGCATCCGCTCTGGGCGGCTTCGCTGTTGCGGTCGGTCCGCGCATTTCCGCAGCGGCGGCATTTCAGCTGGCCGATGCGCGCGCGGTGGATCGCTGGCTGCGGCAGCTGGCCGAAGGAGAACCCTATGCGCTGGCTTGAGCGCAGTGGCTTCGCCGCGCTGCTGCTGGCGCTGAGTTGCAGCAGTCCGCTGCTGGCGCAGACAGCGGCCAGGACGGCCACCGCGGAGACGGTGCTGAAGGAAGTGCCAGGCCTCGACCGGGTCGAATCGCAGCGCTACGGCAAGGTGCTGATCCTCGAAGGCAAGGTCGTGCGCGAGGCGGATCGCGAACTGGCCGAGAAGATCGCCCAGGCGAACAACGACGGCGGCCAGGTCGTCAATCGCATCGAGGTGAGTACCAGCACGCTGGAACGCATCATTCCCACCTTGCGTGTGAGCGCGCAGAAGCTGTCGCGCATCGTCGGTTCGGCGCCGCTGCTGCTGGTGGCGATCTTCGTGATCTGGGCATGCTGGCGGGCCGGCCGCTGGCTTTCGCAGCGTGCCTGGGTAGGACGGCGCGCACGCAGCAATCCGTTCGTGGGCGAGCTGATCCGCCAGGCGATACGCCTGGCCGGCGCGATCTTCGGCGTGCTGTTTGCGCTGGAGGTGATGGATGCGATGACCCTGGCCGCGGCCTTGCTCGGTTCCGCCGGCGTAGCAGGCATCGCGCTGGGTTTTGCCTTTCGCGATCTTCTGGAAAATTACATTGCCGGCGTGCTGCTGAGCCTGCGCCGGCCGTTTGCGCCGGACGACAACGTGTCCATCGACGGCCACCAGGGCGTGGTAGTCGGCATGAATTCCCGCGCCACCTTGCTGATGACCTACGACGGCAACCAGCTCAGCCTGCCCAATGCGCTGGTGTTCAAGGCAGTGATGATCAACTACACCAGCAACGGCCGGCGCCGTTTCGACTTCGTGCTGTCGGTGGAACCGGGCGCGGACCTGGGCGTGGTCATGCGCGAAGGCCTGCAGGCGGTGAAGGACACGCCGGACGTATTGGCCGAGCCGGCGCCGTCGGTGCAGCTGATGGAAGCGACGCGGGAGGAGATCCGCGTGCAGTTCCTCGCCTGGGTCGACCAGCGCCAGGGCAATTTCGGCGCGGCGCGCAGCGAGGCCTTGCGGCGTGCGCGGGCGCATCTGAAAGGGCTGGGCGTCGATTTCAGTCCGCCGACCATGCGCCTGGTGGCGAGCAACGATGGCGCGACGGCCGCCAGGCCGCTGGCGGGCAAGCCGGTACCGGCGGCGAGCGCTTCGCCGAAGCCGCGTCCCGGCGCGGGCGAAACGACCGCACCGGCAGCGGCCAGGCCCGATGCGGCAGTGGCCGACGCCGTTGCCGAGGCGCGGCGCGAACTGGGCGAGCAGGATCTGCTCAAGCAGGATCGCAACCGGGAGCGCCGATGAATACCGCCGCCGCCCTGCCGCTGTTGTCCGGCGAGGATGTGGCCGCCAATGACGGCGTGCCCTTGCCCCAGCCCAGCACCGTGCGTGTGCTGACCATCAACACGCACAAAGGTCTCGCGCCGTGGAACCGCCGCTTCATGCTGGGCGAGCTGCGCGACGCGGTGCGCACCAGCGCTGCGGACATCGTCTTCCTGCAGGAAGTCAGCGGCGCCGACAGCCGCCGCGGTGCAGGCGAGGCGGCCGGGCCGCACTACGAATTTCTCGCCGATACCTTGTGGCCGCAATTTGCCTACGGCCGCAATGCGGTATATCCGCATGGCCATCACGGCAATGCGCTGTTGTCGCGTTTTCCCATAATCAGCGAACGCAACCACGATATTTCGCTGCCGGGACCGGAGCCGCGCGGCCTGCTGCATTGCGTGCTGGAGCTGCCGCAGTGGGGCCGCCTGCACGCGATCTGCGTGCACCTGGGCCTGCGGGAGGCGCACCGGCTGCGCCAGCTGCGATTGCTGAGCGAGCTGGCGCAGCAGATTCCGGCCGACGAGCCGCTTGTCGTCGCCGGCGATTTCAATGACTGGCGCGGCCGTGCCGATGCAGCACTGGGTGCGCCGGGGCTGCAGTCGGCCTTTGCCCGCACCGGCGTATCGCCGCCGCGCACGTTTCCGGCGCGCTGGCCGCTGCTGCCGCTGGACCGCATTTACGTGCGCGGCCTGCAGGTGCAGTCGGCCTGTGTGCTGTCGGCCTTGCCCTGGCCACACCTGTCCGATCATCTGCCGCTGCTGGCCGAGGTGAAGCCGTGAGGCCGGGCTGGTCGGATGGCAATCGCGTGAAGCTGTTCGAAAACGGCGAGGAATTCTTTCCGCGCGTATTCGAAGCGATTGCCGCGGCGCAGACACGCATCTATCTGGAAACCTTCATCCTGGCCGACGACGACGTCGGCCGGCAGTTACAGGCGGTGCTGCTGGCGGCAGCGGCGCGCGGCGTGGAGATCGACATTCTCGCTGACGGCTTTGGTTCCGAGCCCTTGAGCGAGGACTATCGCGCCAGCCTGGCCCAGGCCGGCGTGCGCCTGCATATCTATGCGCCGCGGCGGCGCCTGTTCGGCATGCGGGTTAACCTGTTCCGGCGCCTGCATCGCAAGATCCTGCTGGTCGATGGCTGCATTGCTTTCGTCGGCGGCATCAATTTCTGCGTCGACCAGATGCTCAGTGCCGGGCCCAAGTCGCTGCTCGATTTTGCTGTGGAACTGCATGGACCCGTGGTCGAGCAGATCGCCCAGTTCGCCATCCGTTCCTACAGTGCCGCGCATCCGCCGCAGACGCGGCGCGAGCGGCGCCAGGGCGAGACGGCAGCGCAACCGTTGCGCGACGGCGTGCCGGTGCGTTTCGTCACGCGCGACAACCACCGCCATCCCACCGACATCGAGCGCGAATACCGCATCGCCATCCGCGCCGCGCAGCGGGAAATCCTGATCGCCAATGCCTATTTCTTTCCGGGCTACCGCCTGCTGCGCGATCTGCGCAATGCGGCACGGCGCGGCGTCGCGGTCAGCATCGTCGTACAGGGCAATCCGGATCTACCCATCGTCACCGTGGTCGCACGCTGGCTCTACCATTACCTGGTGCCTGCCGGTGTCTGTGTCTGCGAATTCCGCGAGCGGCCGCTGCACGCCAAAGTCGCGGTGATCGACGGGCGCTGGGCTACGGTCGGTTCGAGCAATCTCGATCCCTTGAGCCTGTCGCTGAACCTGGAGGCCAATGTGCTGATCGACGACGAGGGCTTTGGACAGATCTTGCGCGAGCGCCTGCGCCGCCTGATCGACGAAGGCTGTCATCGCATCGATGCCTCGCGCGTGCCGCGGCGTACTTTCTGGCGTGTCGTCAGCGGCGTGGCGATCTTCCATTTCCTGCGCCATTTTCCACGCTGGGCCGCACGCATTCCTGCGTCGCGGCCGCGAATAGAGCCGGTAGCTGGCAATGATGCACAGGCGATGGACGGCCATGGCAGCCATCGATAGTGCCGCCGCGCCGCCGCGGCCGGGCTGGCAGCGCTGGGGCCTGCGCCTGCTGTGGCTGGCTTTCGCGGCGCTGACCGCCTGGCTGTTGTGGAATATTGCCCACGAGACCGACTGGAACGCCGTGCGCGAGGCCTTGCAGCGCCGTTCCTGGCGCAGTATTGCGCTGATCGCCGGGGTGGCGCTGACCAGCTATGCGGTATACGGCCTGCTCGATGTGATCGGCGCGGCCAGCCTCGGCCTGGCCTTGCCGCGTTGGCGCGTCTGGCTGATCGCCATGACCAGCTATGCCTGCAATCTGAATCTCGGCAGCCTGGTCGGTGCCGCGGCAATGCGCTACCGCCTTTACGGCCAGCACGGTGTGGCCGTGGCCGATGTGTCGCGCCTGATCGCCTTGAGCATGGCGTCGAACTGGATGGGCTTTCTGCTGCTGCTGACGTCGATGCCGCTGTGGGGTTCGGAACGCGCGCTGGCGCGCTGGACCGGAGCAGGGCTGGCCTGGGCGATCAGCCTGGCGGCGATCGCCGTGCTGGCGCTGTATTTCCGCGCCTGCTTCGCGCGCAAGACGTGGCGGCTGCGCGGTCATGTCTTCCGCTTTCCGCCCTGGCCGGTAGCGGCGGCCCAGGTTGGTGTGGCCGCGTCGAACTGGGCGCTGATGGGGGCCTTGCTGAATCTCGCCCTGGGCGATCAGGCGGGCTACGCCGAATCCCTGGGCAGCCTGCTGGTCGCCGCGGTGGCCGGCGCGGCGACGCACGTACCCGGCGGCTGGGGCGTGCTTGACTATGTGCTGGTCAAGAGCCTGGCAGGCGGCGACCCGCATCGGCTGGTCGCCGGTGTACTGGTATACCGTGCAGCGTATTACCTTTTGCCGCTGAGTCTGGCGGGAGCTGGCCTGCTGCTGATGGGGCGGTGGCGCAAGGTGGATTGACGCAATCGCCGGCTACGCCGAGAGCGGATTTCCCGCTCGACAGTGGTTGCCTGCTGTTTGCGTGGCTATCGGGGGTTGCCCCGCGAGCTGCGCAAGCGGCGGCACCCGGTGTCGAACCGGGTGCCGCCTACTGCTTCAATTGCGCTTTACACCAATGCGATTGTCGATCTCGACCACGCCGGCGCAGTGCTCGCACAGGTCTTCCACGCGATGCTTGGCCCAGCGTTCGCTGACCTGGCCGCTCAAGGTGACCTTGCCGTTCTGCACGACTACGTCGATATCGCTAGCGTCGACATGCGGATCGTCGCTGAGCAGTTGGCTGACGTCTTCGCGCACCCGTTCGTCCGAGCGCACATAGCCCTTGGGGCCGCGGCCGCGGAAATCTTCGCCGGGCCGGCCACGCGGGCGGCCGTAGGCACCGCTGCCGTGGCGGGCATCGCCTTGTGCTTCGGCGTAGCCGGACTGCCGCGGCGATGGCCCCTGCGACTGGGTTTCGAGACCGCTTCCGATGTAGCCGAAGTCGTGGCCATGGCCGCGCTCGTGGCCGAAATGCGCGCGATAGTCGCCGCGCTGGCGGTCGGGTTGCGCATAGGACTGGCTGCCGCCCGGCCAGTCGCGGCGGCCGTTGCCGCCAAGGCCGCGCTCTGCGTCATAGTCGCCATAGCCCCAGCCCGACTCCTCGCGCGCGGCGGCATGCATGCTGCGCGGCAGGGCATCGTCTTCGTCGTAGCGGCCGTAGGCGCCGTGCTGCACGCCGGCATGGCTGCGCGGCGCTTGTGCGCGGCCGTAACGGTCTGGTGCCTGCGGCGGATAGTGGTAGTCGTCCGCGTCGGCAGCATGGCGCGGGCGGTCCCAGGCGCTGCCGGCGCGAGGCGGGCGGGCGCCGAATTCGTCGTCGCCACGGGCATGGCGGTCGTGCAACGTACCCGCCTCATCGGCTGTGCCGTAGCCCGGATGGGAAGATGCATCGCGCTGGCTGCGCAGAGGTGGATCGTTACGGTGGCGGTTCATGCGGACCTCGTTGCGGAGTGGTCGGGATCGGACGGAACGGATCGTTGCCTCTCGGCCTGCACCGGCTGGCGCGCGCGGGCAAGGCCGATCACGCGCCGCTGGGCAGTTCGCTCTTGAGCTTCCTGGCCTGGCTCAGATGCCGGTTCACGCTTTCGCGGGTATTACGCAGATGCGTGGCGATGGCGGCATCGGTGGCGGCCGGCAGCAGCTTCTGGTCGATGGTCGACAGCACCTTGGCATGGCCGTCGATCATGGCCTGCAGATAGGCGCTCTCGAATGCCTTGCCGTCGAGCCTGCCGAGCTGCTCGCGTTCGGCAGCGGAGCTGTCCTTCATCGCCTTGACCGCAGCGCTCTCGGCCAGCGGCGTGCGCGTGGTCTGGCTGAGTTCTTTCACCTTGGCCAGGTTGGCGTTGTGGTCTTTCTGCAGCATGCGCGCGTATTCCCGTGTCGCGTTGCCGAGCGCCTTGCCCTGGGCGATTTCGGCACTGGCGATTTCGTGCTCGTTGACGGCACTCAGCGTGCTCAATGCCTCGCTGTCGCCAGGTGACGGCTGCGGCGCGCCTGCCGGTGTCGTGGGCGGGTCGAGTGTTTTGGCGGGATTCTGCGCACTGGCGGCGCTGCAGACGGCGAGGGTAAGAACGACGGTCGCGGCAATCCGTGTTGTACGCATGGCGATCTCCTGGTGGTGCGAGGGACGGTGTCGCTGGCGAATCGCATTGCCGAGCAGAACACGCAGTATTCCCTGCACGCAGCAATCGCTATGCCAATGGAAACTTGTATACCGACCAGCCCGCCCTGCGGTGCCGGCGCGAGGGCTTCAACGCAGGCTGGCGGCGCGGTGCCAGTCCAGTACCGGCTGCGGCAGCCAGCGCGTCAGATCCAGCTGCAGCGCCACATAGGCGTCGAGCACGTCGGCGACCCGTCGCTGTGCCAGGCTGGCGCGCGCCGCCGTGCCACGCTGCTGCAGTTGCAGCGGCGTCAGCAGCCCGGTCCAGCTGAACAGCAGTTCGGCGTGAGCGGACAGGCGCTGGCGCAGCCAGTCGTGCAAGGGGCGGTGCAGCACATGGCCGTGGTCGTGCAGTTCGCCGGCTGCGTCCTCCAGCGTGGCATAGGCGCCGCGGTACCACTCGGTATGACCGCCGGCGCCCGCATTGACCGTCAGCGGTGCCGGCGCACGGTGCTCGCGCAGCTGTCGTGCCAATCGCGTTTCCAGCGCCCGTGCCTCGCGCACGGTCTCGGTTTCCACGGCGAAAGCGTGCTCGGTGTCGAAGAACTCGTAGAAGCGGGGATGCAGCGACTGCATGCGCGCCAGCGGATTGCGCGAATGGCCCAGCTTAAGCAGGTCTTCCCCATGGCAGGGCAGTACATACAGAAACGCGGTGGCCTGGCTGGCGGTCGAGGTCAGCGGGAAGGCGGGACTGGGCTCGGCTTCCATCGCAGGGCAGGGGAGTTGGGGTGTGGCGATGCTAGCGGAACGGAAATGACGATGTCTGCCGGGGCACGCGCCGAGGTGCTTATTGCATCGCTATTTTTTTGCGACGGAAGCGATCGACGCCCCTCGCGGTGCAATTCGCTGTGCTCATCGCACCCTACGAAAGCGGGGTGTGCTCCGGTAGTGCGCCGACGAGCGCAGCAAATTCGCCACACGGTTTGCGACCGTGGCGACCCAGGCGCCGCAGGGGCGATCTCCCGGCGCCAGCGCAGGAGATCAGCCGGTTTGCGCGGGATTCTGCTGATACTTGGCCAGGTGGTTGTAGATGGTCTTGACGCTGACACCCAGGGCACGGGCGGCCTTGGTCTTGTCGTTGCCGAAGAACTCCAGGGTCTTCATCAGCATGCGCCGTTCGACTTCCTCGAACGTGGTGCCGACGGCAATGGTCAGCGTGCTCGGGGTTTCTTCCAGCGGCGTGGTGATGCGGATCTGTCCCAGCGGATCGGCGATGGTGTCGCTGCCGGCCATGATGTAGGCGCGGCTGACCGCGTTGCGCAGTTCGCGCACGTTGCCGGGCCAGGAAAAACGCCGCAATTGCTCCAACGCAGTGCCGGTGAAGGACTTGCGCCCGCCGTGACGCTGGTTGAGATGCGACAGGAACAGGTTGGCCAGCGGCACGATGTCGTCGGAACGTTCGCGCAGCGGCGGAATGGCAATGGGGAATTCGCCGATGCGGTAGAACAGGTCGTCGCGCAATTGCCCGCTGCCGTGACCGCGATCGGTGCGATAGTGCGTGGCGGCGATCACGCGGACGTTGATGCCGATGTCGCTGCGACCGCCATTGCGACGAATGACACCGCTTTCCAGCGCGCGCATCAGCTGGCCTTGCAGCAGCATCGGCATTTCGCCGATTTCGTCGAGAAACAAAGTGCCGCCGGCGGCCTGCTCGAAATAGCCGGGCAGCATGCCGTGGCCCTCGCCGCTGTCGCTGCTTTCGCTGCCGAACAGCTGGCTGGCCAGTTGTTCGGATTCCATCGCACCGCAATTGACCGCGACAAAGGCGCCAGTGCGCAGGCTTTCCGCGTGGATTGCCCGCGCCACGATTTCCTTGCCGGTGCCGCTTTCGCCCTGAATCAGCACCGATGCATCGGTCGGCGCGACGCGGCGGATCTGCGTGATCATCATGCCCAGTGCCTGCGACGCGCCGATCAGGCCGTGCCAGCCCTGTTCGGCAACCGGCGGCGGCAAGCTGCGGCGCTTGGCCACGCTTTCGAGCAGTGCGCGGTAACGTGCCGGTTCTATCGGCTTGACCAGGTAGTCCAGCAGCGAGGTACGTATCGCCTCGACCGCTGTTTCGACGCTGGGGTAGCCGGTGACGAGAACAACGTCGGTGCCGGATCTGGTGCAGGCACGTACCAGTTCCAGGCCGGAACCGTCGGGCAGGGACAGATCAATCACGGCCAGATCGAAGGTTTCGCGCTTGAGCCAGATTTCCCCTTGCTGGACCGTGCCGGCGACAGTGATGTCGTAGGAAATGCTGCGGGCGATTTCCGCGGCGGCACGTACGAAACTGATGTCATCGTCAACGATGAGCAACGACGGGTTGGACGACATCCGCACAGGTAAAACCTCCACCAGTTTGCAATCCGGTAACACTTCCCTTGCGGTGATCATAATTTTCACGAACCCCAAATCAAGCGTGAAAAAAATACAGGCGTATTTGCTGTCCGATAACTTTTTGCTGTGCTAGCGCTCAACAGCCCACGCCATGGCAGATGAATTTCCTGTTCCGTTCGGGCTGCTACCCGGCGCCAGGCCAGTCCCGATGCGCCGATCGAGGCAAAATACAGACCCGTCTGCGATGGGGTAGGCAGGCGACCACTGCGACCGCTTTGCGCGCAGAACGTCGCACGCTGTGCACAAAACAAGCAGCCGACGCTTTGGCAGGCATTTTTTCAGCGGCACCAAAAAGGGGAATTTGCGCTAGAGCGCAGCGTCATGAGTATCGGGTGGCTCGCGATCAGGGCTGCGATGCGGCGTGCAGTCGATAGATACACCACGGCGTCGCCCTGGTGATTTCGATAGTGTGGCAGGTGTGCATGCAGACTCCATCGCGGCGGGTACCGTTTCCGGTATCGATTCTTGCGTTCTTATTTAGCGCAAAAACGGCTACGCGTGGGTATGGCGCAGGTCAAAAATGATGGCGGCGTATTGTGAGTGTGCCATTGTTGGAACAATGCGGCAGTGCTGTGCAGTCGGCGCTATGCCACACCGGTATCGGCGCGATGACAGTGGCTCGTGCCGGAGAAGCGCTGCAAAAGGCCCCCGCCTGTGTGCGGTCGGCAGCAGTCGCGCATCGAGCAGACTTTGGCGCTGTCGGTTCTGCCGGCAGTGCGCCGCGCGGCAGGATGCGCAGCCAAGATCGCGGTGACGGCGGTTCTTCGCTTTTGTGCGCGCCGGTCAGATGAACTGCCGGCCGGTTTTCGATGCGGCCGAAGCGAAGCGCCGATTTGCGAACGACATGGCCACGGGCCCTACGACACTTTATGAAATTTTTACAGCGGGGGAATTCTGCAATTCCGCGCATGATGCCGCTGGTGTTTCTGCAGCGGGCTGCGTACAAAAGTGTGACGCCGTGTGTCGCCAGTCACAATCGGCGAATCGCGCCACATTTCTTTTGACGGCCTCCACATTGCCTTCGCGTTCTATTGCAGAGACTGGAAGCGACGGTAGGCCCAGGCGTTAGCAGGGAGTGAAATATTCGCCAGGTCTGCTGCAGAGCGCGGCTGGCACGGTCATTGCGGTAGCTGACCTGCCGCCCGGCAAATCGATCTTCTGTCGCGACCAAGACTAGGGCGGTGCAGCGAAGACGGAAGATATCAATGGAGAGAGCAATGAATCCCAACGACGATCAGCGCAATCCGCAAACCCAGGACTCCAACGACCGCACCGACGAGGAACGCCAGGCTTCCGCCAGCCGTCCCGGCAGCGCCAGCCCCAGCGGTACCAGCCGGCGCGGATTCGCGTCCATGGACGAGAACCGGCAGCGCGCCATCGCCAGCGAAGGCGGCCGTGCTGCCCATGCGCGGGGTACGGCGCATGAATTCACTTCGGAAGAGGCGCGCGAAGCCGGCCGCAAGGGCGGCGAAGCCGTAAGCCAGAACCGCGAACACATGGCCGCCATCGGCCGGCGCGGCGGCGAAGCGCGCGGCGCGGCCCAGCGCCGCCTGCGCAGTGAAACCGAAGACGACGACAGCGGCAGCGGTACACGCCGCGACACGGTCGCCAGCGACAGCAGCACATCGCGTATCGGAGCCCCCGGCCGGCGCGAGGAATAGGCAGCAGGCCTGACGTCCCCTGCCCAACGGGCAGCACCTGCGCACTGTGGCGCAGGTGCTGCCCGTTGCAACCGTTTCGTCACGCCGCCATCACGTCGGCTATGGCCCCTTTCGCGCTTGCTTAAGTTTTGTATTCAAGCGCTTACGTATTTTCGCGCCGGGCGTTATCGTGTCGGTTCGGGCGACAGGGGCATACATGAATTCATCCAACAAGCCGGAAGATCTGCGCGGCCTGCGCTCGCTGGGTTTTCTGCCGCTGAATGTGGGCATCGGCTACGTCGTCGCCGTGCTGGCGGTAGTGCTGATTGCATGGTTCTCCTACGCGTCGCTGGCAAATCGCACGGTCACCTCCGAGCGGGCCGCCGCCACAGGGGCGCTTCTGGAGCAGTTGCGCCAGGTCGTGTCCACGCTCAAGGACGCAGAAACCGGCCAGCGCGGGTACCTGCTGACCGGCGATGCCAACTATCTGATGCCGTTCACCCTGGCCCGGGCCGGCCTGGCTAGCGAGCTGGACAAGCTGCGCCGGCAATTGCCGGCCGACGATCTGCAGAACAAGGGGCGTGTCGAGACGCTGGCCCAATTGGCCGGAGAAAAGCTCGACGAACTCGGCGAAACCATCGCCCTGCGCGAAGCCGGCAACCTCGAAAGCGCCATGAGTCTGGTCAGGTCCGACCGCGGCCGCATCACCATGGACCGCCTGCGCGCCGCCGCCGACGAGATCGAGCAGGCGCTGGCGCCAGTGCTGGCCGAGCAGCAGCGCCAATGGAAAAGCGCCGCCGATCGCTCGATGTTCGTTTCGCTGGCCGGCTCGGGCTTGCTGTTTGCGCTGATCCTGCTGGCTGCCTACATGACTTCGCGCGACTACCATGCGCGCGAGACCGAAGCCTGGCTGCGCAACGGCCATGCAGGCTTCGGTGAAAGCCTGCTCGGCGAACAGTCGCTGCAATCCCTCGGCGACAATGCACTGAATTTCGTCTCGCGCTACCTTGAAGCGCCGGTAGGATTGATTTATGTGACGCAGGGAGGCAATCGCCTCGAACTGGTCTCCGCGCATGCCACCAGCGGTAACAGCGCTGCCGCCGAGCGGCGCGCCGACGAAGGCCTGATCGCCCAGGCCAGCAAGGACCAGCGCCTGCTGCATGTGCGCGACGTGCCGGCCGGCTACCTGACCATTGGTTCGGGCAGCGGCCAGGCCGATGCGGTTGAGTTGCTGATCCTGCCGGCGGTGGTCGACGGCCGCGTCCACGGCATCATCGAGCTGGGGTTTTTCCGCCGCGTGAAGGCGGCGGAAATCGAATTCCTGCGACGCGTGTCCGAACTGTTCGGCGTCGTGCTGCGCACGGCCAAGGACCGGGCGCGCGTGCAGGAACTGCTGGAGGAAACCCAGCAGCAGGCGGAAGAACTGCAGACCCAGCAGGAAGAACTGCGCGTCAACAACGAGGAGCTGGAAGAGCAGGGCAGCGCGCTGCGCGCCTCGCGCACCCAGCTGGAAAATCAGCAGGCCGAGCTGGAACAGAGTAATTCGCAGCTGGAGGAATTTGCCCAGCAGCTGGAACACCAGCGCGACGAGCTGGCGCGATCCCAGGTGGTGCTGATCGAGAAGGCCGCCGAACTGGAACGGGTCAACAGCTACAAGAGCGAGTTCCTGGCCAACATGAGCCACGAACTGCGCACGCCGCTGAATTCCACCCTGATCCTGGCCAGGCTGCTGGCCGACAACAAGCCCGGCACCTTGACGCCGGAACAGGTCAAGTTTGCCGAAACCATCAGTTCCGCCGGCAAGGATCTGCTGTCCATCATCAACGACATCCTCGATCTGGCCAAGATCGAGTCGGGCAAGGTCGAGCTGAATCGCGAAGCGGTGAACATTGCCGCCGCGACCGATGCGCTGACGCGCTCGTTCCGCCCGGTGGCGGAGGAAAAAGGTCTCAAGTTCAGCTGCGACATCGAGATCGGCACGCCGACCGAGCTGTTCACCGACCCGCTGCGCCTGGGCCAGGTACTGCGCAACCTGTTGTCGAATGCGCTGAAGTTCACCGAGCGCGGCGAAGTCGGCCTGCGTGTTTCGGTCGACGACGCGGGGCATATCCAGTTCATCGTGCAGGACACTGGCATCGGCATCGCCGAAGCACAGCAGGACGTGATCTTCGAGGCGTTCCGCCAGGCCGACGGCAGCATGCATCGCAAATATGGCGGCACCGGCCTGGGCCTGTCGATCTCGCGCGACCTGGCGCGCCTGCTCGGCGGCGACATCGCCGTGCGCAGCACGCCGGGCAAGGGCAGCATTTTTCAGCTTACCTTGCCCTTGAACCCGGCCGAAGCCGAGCGCGGAACCGCTGCGCCTGTGCGCCCGATCCTGCCGGCCGAGGAACCGCCGCGGCGCGCGGCCCGCGAGCTGCCGCTGGCGCCATCGGCCATCGAGGACGACCGCGAACGCATCAGCGAGGGCGGCCGCTGCGTGCTGGTGATCGAAGACGATCCGCATTTCGCCGAAGTGCTGCGCGACGTCGCGCGGGAAATGGGCTTTGCCTGTGTAGTCACCCAGCTGGCCGGCGACGGCCTGGCCGCGGCGACGCGCTTCCGTCCGCTTGCGATCCTGCTCGACATCAACCTGCCCGACCAGTCCGGACTGGGCGTGCTCGACCAGCTCAAGAGCGATTCGCGCACGCGGCATATTCCGGTACACGTACTGTCGGTTGCCGATTATTCGAAACAGGCGCTGGAACGCGGCGCGGTCGGCTATGCCGTCAAGCCGGTGTTGCGCGCGCAGCTGGTCGAGGCGCTGCGCCAGATGGAAGCCAAGGGTGCGGCGCGTGTGCGTAACGTGCTGGTGGTGGAAGACAACCCAGTGCAGCTGGACAGCATCCGCCTGCTGCTCGCTGCCGACGACGTGGAGATCGTTGGCGTGGATTCGGCCGGAGCGGCACTGCTGGCGCTGCAGTCGACCACCTTCGACTGCATGGTGCTCGACCTCAACCTGCCCGACATGAGCGGCTATGCGCTGCTGGAAAAAATGGCCGAGCGCGACGAAGTGGCGTTTCCGCCGGTGATCGTCTATACCGGCCGCGCGCTGAATCGCAACGAGGAACAGTCGCTGCGACGTTTTTCCAGATCTATCATTATCAAAGATGCACGCTCGCCCGAACGCCTGCTCGACGAGGTCACCCTGTTCCTGCACCAGATGGAATCGACCTTGCCGCCCGACCGGCAGCGCATGCTCAAGGCGGCGCGCGACCGCGACGCCGTGCTGGAAGGCCGCCGCATCCTGGTGGTCGAGGACGACGTGCGCAATATCTTCGCCGTGTCCAGCGTGCTGGAGCCCAAGGGCGCCAAGATCGAGATCGCACGCAACGGACGCGAGGCGCTGGAAGCGCTGAACAAGGCTGCCGCCTCGCCGGATGACGCGATCGACCTGGTACTGATGGACATCATGATGCCCGAGATGGACGGCTTCACGGCGATGCGGGAAATCCGCCGTCGCGCCGAATGGCGCAAACTGCCGATCATCGCGCTGACCGCCAAGGCGATGAAGGACGACCAGGAAAAATGCCTGGCCGCCGGCGCCAATGACTACATCGCCAAGCCGCTGGACGTGGACCGGCTGATTTCGTTGGTGCGTGTATGGATGCCCCGTTGAAGGACGAGGCGCGCATGGAATCCGCCCAGGACCTGGAACTGGAACTGCTGGTCGAGGCGATCTACCACAGCTATCACTACGACTTCCGCAGCTACGCCCGCGCCAGCCTGCGCCGGCGCCTGCAGGTGGCGATGCAGCGCTTCGGCTGCACCTCGCTGTCGCAACTGCAGGGACGCGTGCTGCACGAATCGGAAATCTTCGGCGAGCTGCTGGAATACCTCACCGTGCAGGTCAGCGACATGTTTCGCGACCCCAGCTATTTCCTTGCCCTGCGCGAGAAAGTGGTCCCGCTGCTGCGCACCTATCCGTCGCTGAAAATCTGGATCGCCGGCTGCAGCACCGGTGAAGAGGCCTATTCCATGGCCATCCTGCTGCGCGAGGAAGGTCTGCTCGACCGCAGCCTCATCTACGCCACCGACATCAACCCGAACGCGCTGCGCCGGGCCGAGGCGGGTATCTACGACGTGGCCAAGGTGCCGGATTTCACCAGCAACCATCGCCGCAGCGGCGGCCGCAGCTCGCTGTCGGACTATTACTCGGCCGCTTACGACCGCATCATCCTCGACAAAAGCCTGCGCAAGCACATCGTTTTCTCCGACCACAGCCTGGCCACCGACAGCGTGTTCGCCGAGATGCAGCTGGTGTCCTGCCGCAATGTGCTGATCTATTTCGATCGTGCGCTGCAGAGCCGGGCGCTGGATCTGTTCTACGAAGCGCTGTGCCGGCGCGGTTTTCTCGGCATCGGCCTGCGCGAGTCGCTGCGTTTCTCCAGCCATGCCGATGCGTTCGCCGAATTCGTGCGGGAAGACCGCATCTACCAGAAGACCGGTGGCCTGTGAGCTGGCCTGGCCGGCGTATCGACGCCATCGCCATCGGCGCCTCGTTCGGCGGCGTGGAAGCGCTCAAGCACGTGCTGCCAGCCTTGCCGGCGGGGCTGCCGGTAGCGGTATTCGTGGTGCTCCACCTGCCGCGCGAACGCGAAAGCCTGCTCGGCGAGATTTTCGCGCCGCTGTGCGCGCTGCGCGTGCGCGAGGTGATGGACAAGGACGCGGTCGTTCCCGGCAGCATCTACTTCGCCCCGCCCAGCTACCACCTGCTGATCGACCGGGGACCGCAGCTGGCCCTGTCCATGGACGATCCGGTGGAGTTTTCCCGCCCGTCCGTCACTGTGCTGTTCGAGTCCGTCGCCGCGGTCTACGCAGAGCATGCGCTGGGCCTGATCCTGACCGGTGCCGGCGGCGACGGCGCCGAAGGCCTCGCTGCGATCCAGCGCGAAGGCGGCCTGGCCGTGGTACAGCAACCCGCCAGCGCACGCATGCCGAACATGCCGGCATCGGCGCTGCAGCGCATTTCCGCCGATTACGTACTGACGTTGGATGAAATCATGACCCTGTTCCAGTCACTGCCCACGCAGGCACAACCATGAGCCGCCCCGAAACGCTGGCGCGCGAGCGCGTCAAATGCCTCCTGGTCGACGACCTGGAAGAGAACCTGCTGGCGCTTGCTGCTTTGTTGCAAGGTCCAGATGTGGAGTTGTTGCTGGCGCGCTCCGGCGCCGAGGCGCTGGAGCTGCTGCTGGCCCACGACGTGGCGCTGGCGCTGCTCGATGTGCAGATGCCGCAGATGGACGGCTTCGAACTGGCCGAATTCATGCGCGGCAGCGAACGCACGCGGCATGTGCCGATCATTTTCCTTACCGCGGGGCTGAGCGATGCGCGCCGCCAGTTCAAGGGCTACGGCTCCGGCGCAGTCGATTTCCTCGGCAAGCCGATCGAACCGTTCGTGCTGCGCAGCAAGGCCGAGGTGTTCTTCCAGCTGCACCGGCAGAAGCGCCAGCTGGCCTACGAACTGGAACAGCGCACGCGCACCCTGCAGTTGAACGAGATGTTCGTTGCGGTGCTTGGCCACGACCTGCGCAATCCGCTCAGCGCGATGATCTTTGCCGGTTCCATTCTGCAGCGCTCCAACGATGCCTCCACGCGCAACAGCGCCGACCTGATCGTGCAGACCGGCTGGCGCATGAACCGCATGATTGCCGATCTGCTCGACCTGGCGCGGGCGCGTCTGGCCGGCGGCATCGCGATCAGTCCTACCGATACCGATCTCGGCATCGTCGCCACGCGGATCAAGGCCGAGCGCGACGTGATGGCGCCGCGGCGCGACTTGCAGCTGGAGATTTCCGGCAACCTGCGCGGCCATTGGGATTCGGACCGCATCGAGCAGGTGCTGAACAACCTGATCGGCAATGCGGTGGAACACGGCGAGCGCGACTCGACCATCGAACTGGTTTTGCTGGGCCAGGCAGAGGACAGCGTCACCATTCGTGTGAGCAGCAGCGGCACCATTCCCGACGAAGCCCTGCCGGCGCTGTTCACGCCGTTCCGCGACGGACGTTACCGCGCCCGCGGCGAAGGACTGGGCCTGGGCCTGTACATCGTCAAGCAGATCGTCGACGCGCATGCGGGCGACATCCACGCCCGCAACCAGGACGGCCGCAGCGTATTCGAATTGCGCCTGCCACGCTTCGCGCCGGGCAGCCAGCTGGAAGGCGAGGTCTGATGTCCTGTCTCGTAACTCCCCAATAGATTCCGGCCGGATTTCGCCGGAGGACTCGGCGCGATGAGCAGGTGTAGCAGCGCCAGGGCGACGATAAGTAGACGAATTGCGTTGGTGCGGATTCGCTGTTGATACGATGCGCCGACGTCGTGGTGCGCCGGCGGCTTACCCGGACGTCGGCTTTTTCTGCATTTCCGCATTGTCGCCGGCGCGCACGCGGTAGCCGTCGCGGCCGGCCGATTTCGCTTCGTACAGGGCGCCGTCGGCACGTTCCAGCAGCTGCGCCACGCTGAGCTGTGCTTCGTTCTGGGCCAGGGCGACGCCGACGCTGGTGCTGACCGACAGGCTGAGCCCCTGCACCTCCAGCAGGAACGGCTTGCGCATCGCCGCGACGATCTTGGCTGCTGCGGCCGAGGCATATTGCGAACGGCGCATGCCTTCGATGATCACGGTGAACTCGTCGCCGCCCAGGCGAGCGATCACGTCGGAGGGCCGCAGCACGGTGCCCAGGCGCTGGGCGAAGATGCGCAGCACTTCGTCGCCGACGGCATGGCCGTGGCTGTCGTTGATCTGCTTGAAACGGTCGATGTCCAGATACAGCACCACCAGCAGCGAACGCTGGTCGCGGCTGCGCGCCAGCGCGCGTTCCAGCCGGACCAGGAAGCCGGCACGATTGGACAGGCCGGTCAGGCTGTCGCGCTCGGCCGCCTGTATCCAGCGCT
The DNA here is from genome assembly GCF_004363655.1 of Tahibacter aquaticus. Classification (GTDB taxonomy): domain Bacteria; phylum Pseudomonadota; class Gammaproteobacteria; order Xanthomonadales; family Rhodanobacteraceae; genus Tahibacter; species Tahibacter aquaticus. The sequence continues at coordinate 249,398 of NZ_SNZH01000005.1, read as the reverse complement.
TTTCTTCCACTTTTTGCCGGGTGATGTCCTGTGCCATCACGTGCACGCCCAGCACCTGGCGGCGTTCCTCGTCCCACTGCGGGATATAGGTCAACTCCAGGCAGACGTAGCTGCCGTCTTCGCGTTCGTCCTCGTCCTCGAAGGTAACGCGTACGCCGTGCAGGGCCTGCTCGATATGCGGCTGCCGGCGCAGGTAGGTGTCTTCGCCCAGCACCTGGCGCGCGTGCCGCCCGACCAGGCTGCGCGCGCCGGCATAGGCCTGTTCGTAGGCGACGTTGGCGAACTGGTAGCGCTGTGCGGCATCGACGTAGGCGATCATTGCCGGCAGCGCGTCGGTGATGGTGCGCAGGCGCTGCTCGTTGCGGCGCAGCTGCTCTTCGGCCAGGTGGCGTGCGCTGATGTCCTCGATGCTGCCGGCATAGCCGGTGATTTCGCCTTCGACAACCAGCGGCGCGGCCTGCATGGCTACCCAGACGGTGTGGTTGCTGTCGTGGCGAAAGCGCAGGCGCGACTGGAAGCGCTGGCGGTGCTGTACCGCGGCCTGCCAGTCGGCCGTGACGCGGGCGCGGTCGTCCGGATGCACCGCGCGCAGCCAGTCGTGGCCGCGTGCTTCGTCGCTGCGCAGGCCGGCCATGCGTTCGAAGGCGCGGTTGGCGTAGTTCCAGGCACCGCCCAGGCTGGCGCGGAACAGACCCATTGGCGAGCCGTCGTTGACCGCTTCCAGTTCAGCCTGCTGCTCGCGCAGGCGGTGTTCGTACAGGCGGTGCTCGGTGATATCGAGCGAATGCCCCATCACGAACGGCTGGCCGTCCTCGTCGCGCAGCACGCGGTTGTTGTATTCCCAGATGCGCTGCTCGCCGTCGCGATGCTGCACGTAGAACAGGCCGGAGTCGGCCTCGTTGCGTGCGATGCGTTTGAGATAAGTGTGGAAATGTGCCTGCATGGTCTCGGGAATGATGCCGAGCATGGAACGTCCCACCAGTTCCGCCACGCGATAGCCCAGCGCGTTGGCGGCGGCGGGGTTCACCGACAGCAGCAGGCCGTCCATGTCGTGGGTGCAGATCAGTCCCAGGCTTTGCTCGAACAGGTCGCGGAAGCGTCGCTCGCTGGCTTCGATGGAACGTATCGCCTGGCGCTGGGCGGTGACGTCGCGTGCCATTTCCAGCCGCGCCGGGCGCCCGCCATAGCGCAGTTCCTGTGCGCTGATCTCGACCAGGATGGGGCGCCCGTCGGCGGCGCGATGGCGTACCAGCGAGGCAGATGCCTGCACCGGCAGCGGCTGGCTCAAGGCCAGTTCCAGCGCCGCGTGCTCTTCGGGATCGCGCAGGTCGTACAGGCTCAGGCGCTGGAATTCCTCGTGGCGGTAGCCATAAGCCCGGATCGCCGCGTCGTTCACCGCGAGGAAGCGCAGGGTGACCGTGTCGAACACCCACATCGGCAGCGGCGTGCGCTCGAACAGGACGAGCAGGTCGTCGCGCTGGGCATTCAGTGCGGCGGTCGTGGCGCGGCCGGCCAGCACCTGGGCGATGCTGCGCTGCAAAAGTTCGGCATCGAGGCGATCCAGCGCCAGGCAGGCAGCCGCACCCAGTGCCATCCAGGCGGGCACGCGTCCGATTGCATCGACGCGGTCCAGCGCTATCCAGGCCGAGTCCGGCGCGACTGCGCGCAGCTGCGCGTAGGCGGGCAGGGCAGGGTCGGTCGCTTCCACCAGCAGCAGGTCGCAGGACAGGGCTTCCAGCGCCTGCAGGGCGTTGTCGAGATCGCCCAGGCCGAGCACGCGCGCGTTGGCGGCGTCCGCCAATGCGGCGGCGATCTGGCGAATGCCGGGGGCAGTGCCGATCAGGCCGATGTCGACGCCTTTGTGCATGCTCGCGGAACCCGCCGCGCTCCTTTTTTATGCTGTGCCATTCTAGCCAACACCGGCATGCGACGAGCACGGCCGATTGTGTCAAAACATCGCACGGCGGTAGCGGTTGCAGCAGAACAGCCATGACGTGAAGGTTGCGCAAATGCGCATTTTGCCACTTTATTCGAAAGTGCCGGCGAAGAGCCTGTCGCCGACAGGGGCGGCAGGCAGGCGCACGATGTCGTAGTCGCCTGAACCGGACGGCGACTCGCGTCCCCAGTACAGCTGCACTGTGCTGGCGGAGTCGCCGGCCAGCGGATGCGGTTCCACGTCGTTTTCGCCGGCGCTGAGGCGCTGCGGCAAGGCCGCTTCGAAGCCCAGCCCGTCGCTGGAGCGGCGCGAGTAGATGTCGTACTGGCTGCCGTTGGCATGGATATAGAACACGGCGAAGGCGCCGTCGGGCATCAGCACGGGCAGCGAGTCGTGGTTGTCGCCGCCGACGGCGAAGTCGACGGCGGCGGCCGACCAGTTGCGTACGTCGGTGGTGCTTTTGGCGAACAGGGACAGATTGCTGGAGCCGGTCTGGTAGGTGGCCAGATAGCGTCCGTCGCCCGGGCGGAAGGCGATGCGCGGCAACTGGCTGGCGCCGGCGATCGGGGTCTTGAGCTGGTCCCAGTTCAGGCCGTTGTCGCTGGACTGGGCCACATAGCTGCCGCCGGCCAGGCGCTGGTAGCTCATGCTCAAGGTGCCGTCGGGATGGCGGATCACGTGCGGATTGACTTCGCCGCCGGTAGTCCACCCCAGTTGCAGCTGGCCTTGCTCGGCGAAGGCGACGCCATCGGCCGAGGTGGCGCGATAGAGGCGGTAGCTGGAATTGGCGCCGCTGCCTTTCAGATAAAACAGCACGAAGCTGCCGTCGCCGAGTTGCAGCAGGGCCGGATGGCGCTGGTTGGCGGGCCCGCTGATGATGACCGCGGGTTCGGACCAGCTGGCGCCGTCGTCGCCGGAGCGGCTGAGCCAGAGATCGCCGAAGAAACTGCCGTCGAGGCGCTCGAACGCCAGCAGCAGGCTGCCGTCGGCGGTGCGCAGTATCGACGGCTGGTAGTCCACGCCGCTGCCGCTGGTGACGGTCTGTTGCGCCGGCAGCGGCGATGCGAACAGCAGCAGGGCTGGCAGGGCGAGGCGCTGGATCATGGTCGGTTTCCCTGGCGAGCGGGAAAGCCTAGCAACAGGCGGCCACCCACGCTACGGCGGGCTTTGCGCATCGTGCCCCACTGCGGCGCCAGCTAGCTTTGCGTAGGGCTGTGGCAATTATTTTGAAAGTGGACAATGAGGAGAATTCAACGAAGCTATTGGAAATCGTCGGCGAACAGCCGGTCGCTGGTCTTGGCCACTTCGCCGAGAAAGGCCAGGCCCAGCTTGGCGAAATGCAGGCTGTGGCTGGCGTTGCCGCCCATGTTGGCGAGGGTGTCGTTGATGCTGTGGATGCGGTTGAAGAACGGCTTCTCGATCACCAGTGCGGCGGGATAGTTGTACTGGGTCCAGGCCGCGTGGTCGGAACAGCCGTAGCCGCAGGTGCCGTCGACCAGGCTGATGCTGGCGGACGCGACGTAGGTGGCAAACAGCTCGCGATAGAACTGCACCAGGGTCGCATCGGCGAAATCGGTCATCACCTGGATCTGCTGGTTGCCGTTGGTGTAGTTGGTCATGTCCAGCTGCAGCACGCCGACCACATTGCGGTTCTGGTTGCGGAACTCCTGTGCGATGGCCTTGGAGCCGAGCAGGCCGGCTTCCTCGGCCGCATAGCCCATGAACATCACGGTGCGGCGGGGCTTCCAGCCGCTGGCCAGGGCGATGCGCAGCACTTCGGTCAGGGTGGCAATGCCCGAGGCATCGTCGTCGGCACCGGGCGCCGAGGTATTCGTGCCGGAGAAGCCCGACACGGTCGAATCGAGGTGGCCGCCGAGTACGACGATTTCTTCGGGCAGCTCGTTGCCGGCAATCGTCAGTATCACCGAAGGCTGCGGGGCGCAGCCGCTGCAGGTGGTATGCAACTGCACGCTCACGTCGCTGCGGCCAGCCGCCTGGGCCAGCCAGGTATCGCGTATCCAGTTGGCCGCGGCCGTGCCGTGCACCGTGCTGCGATGGCGGTTGGGCCAGGTTGTCGACAGGTAGGTGATGGTGTCGCGGATATTGCTTTCCACCAGCTGGCCCAGCCAGGGCGTTACGGTCGTCTGGTTGTCGATGCCGTAGGCCAGCGGCTGCGTGCGCGGCTGTGCCTTCAGCGCGTTGCTCTCGTGTACGAAGGCTTCGGCTTCGGCGCGCGTGGCAAAGGCGAAGAAACCGCCGCAGCGCTGCTCGCGTTCGTGGATGCGGCCGGAAATATCGCTGAGGCGCCAGGACTCGACCTCGGCCACGATCAGCGCAGTACCACTGGCGCTGTCCTGCAGCGCTTGCGGCGAGTGGGCCAGGTCGGCCATCTGGCGCTGGTAGCTGTCGCGGGCAGCGACGATGAAGACCGGGGCATAAGGATCTTCGCCGCTCTGGCGCAGGGACTGGATACGCGTGGCGACATCGGCCGTTCCGCCATGGGCCAGCGCGGACGGGACGGCCAGCGCGGTGGCCAAGGCCAGTGCCACGGTCGCCGTCCGCTGCAGACCTGCCGGCGTGGTCCGCGCGCTGGCGCGCGCCAAGGTGTTGCGCATTTTTCCCCACTCCCGATATGGCGGGCCGGACGGCTCCGCTGTGCGATGGCATGAATAGGCCCAGCGTAGGAACAGTCGGGCGCAGCGGCAATAGCGGCTTGCCGAAAACGCCATGCCGATTGGATCAATCGGCCGAATCCTTACAAGGCATAGCCTGTCGATTCGTTTTCGCAGGGGGCATGAGCGCAGCGAATTGCACCGCAAGGGGGGGCGCCGCTTGCGTCAGGATGCGTCAAAGCCCGCTCCCCTATCGCTGGCGATGGAGGAGAGGCCCAAAGCGGCCATGCTTTCTACGGCTCGTCAGCGAGGCATGGGCAGCGCCGCTTGGGTGAGCTGGCGACACGGTGCCATTGGCTTGTGCTCATCGCCCTACGTGGCGGGGCAGGGTCCGCCCGCATCGCTCCACAGTTTGAACTTTGCAACAAAATCCGCATGCGGCACCGGCACGGCCACACGATTGCCGCCGGGCTCCCAGCCCCACAACACCAGCTTGTCCTCGCTCACATGCTTGAGCAGGGCGGCAAAATCGCGCCCGCCGTTTTCGCTCTTGTTCTTGATCATTTCGCACAGGGCCGGCGCCGACAGGCCGATGGTGACCATCTTGTGCTCAGGCGGCGGCAGCGCCCAGTGCGGTGCGCCGGGCGGGGCATGCGGGCCGTAGCTGGCCGGTGCGTTTTTCTCGCCGTGGCAGGTGGAGCAGGGCAGTCCTTGCGCACCATGGCCGGTGGGGCCGCGCGCCACGCCCATCTCGTGCGGCAGGCCGTTGTCGAATTGCAGCGGCGCATCGCCAGGTATGTGGCAGTTCTGGCAGCGCGGATGCTGGAATACCTGCTGCACCGTGGCGAAGGCGGCGATGGCGGCTTCCTTCGGCGGCGCAGGGGGGCCGCTGCTGCCGCAGGCGGCAAGGGCGAGCAGGCTGGCCAGGCCGAAGGCATTGCGCAGGGGACGATTCATGGCAGTCTCCTTCAAGCCGTCACGCGCAGCGGCAACTGGCGCTGGCGCTGGCCGGTCAGGGCGAACAGGGCATTGCCCAGCGCGGCGGCCACCGGCGGTACGCCGACTTCGCCGATGCCGCCGGGCTTGTCCGTGCTGGGCACGATATGTACCTCGATCTGCGGCATCTGGTTCATGCGCAGCACGCGGTAGTCGTGGTAGTTGGACTCCTGCACCCGGCCGTCCTTGAAGTTGATCTGGCCGAACAAGGCTGCGCTGAGGCCGAACACCACGCCGGATTCCATCTGCGCGGCAATGCCGGCCGGATTCACCGCAATGCCGCAGTCGATCGCGCAGGTCACCTTGTGTACGCGGATGGCGCCGTTCTGCAGCGAGATTTCGGCGACCTGGGCCGCATAGCTGCCGAAGGATTCGTGCACGGCGATGCCGCGTGCGCGGCCTTGTGCGGGCGGCGTACCCCAGCCGGATTTTTCCGCCGCCAGGTTGAGCACGCCCAGGTGGCGCTTGTGCTCGGCCAGCAGGCCGCGGCGGAATTCCAGCGGGTCTTTGCCCGTGGCGTGGGCCAGTTCGTCGATCAGGCTTTCCATCACGAAGCCGGTATGGCTGTGCCCGACCGAACGCAGCCACAGTACCGGTACCGGCAGCGCCGGCGAATGCAGGTCGACGCGGTGATGCGGCAGATCCTTGATGTACGGCGAATCGGCCACGCCTTCGACCGAGGTGGTGTCGATGCCGTCCTTGATCATCATCTGGAACGGCGAACCACCCAGGATGGACTGGCCGACGATGCGGTGCTGCCAGGCGGCCAGCCTGCCCTGGGCATCCAGTCCAATGATGGCATTGTGCACAAAGGCGGGGCGGTAGTAGCCGCCGCGGATGTCGTCCTCGCGCGTCCACACGGTTTTCACCGGCTTGCCGGCGGCCTTGGCCACTTCCACGGCCTCGACGACGAAATCGCTGGTCGGTGTGGCGCGCCGGCCGAAGCCGCCGCCGAGGAACATGGTGTGGATCTTCACCTGCTCGGGCTTGAGCCCGGTGACGCGCGCCGCGCTGGCCTGGTCCAGGGTCTGGAATTGCGTGCCGGTCCAGATCTCGCAGCTGTCGGCCTCGATCTTCACGCTGCAGTTGAGCGGTTCCATCGGCGCGTGGGCGAGATAGGGCAGGCTGTAGTCGGCTTCGATCTTCTTTGCCGCCGCAGCCAGTGCGGTGGCGGCATCGCCGGCCTTGCTCGCGACCGGGCCTTCGCCCGTGGCCAGCTTGCGGAATTCTGCGGCGATGTCGTCGCTGTTGCGGCCGGCAAACGCACCCAGGTCCCACTCCACGCGCAGCGCATCGCGGCCGAGCTTGGCTGCCCAGAAATGATCGGCGATCACCGCGACCCCGCTGGGCACCTGTTTCACGTCGCGCACGCCGGCAACCTGGCGCGCGGCGCTGTCGTCGAAGGATTTGACCGTCGCGCCAAATACCGGCGCGCGCGCCACGACGGCGGTGAGCAGGCCGTCGAACTGCACGTCCATGCCGAACTTCGCGCTGCCGTCGATCTTCTCGCGCGTATCCAGGCGCTTGGTCGGCTGGCCGATCAGCTTCCACAGCTTGGCGTCTTTCAGCGGCACGTCCTTGGGCGGCTTGAGCTTGGCGGCGGCATCGACCAGTTCGCCGTAGGCCGCGCTTTTGTCGCCGGCGATGACGCGGCCGTTCTCGGTTCTGCAGGCGGCGGGCTTGACGCCGAATTTCTGCGCCGCGGCCTGTACCAGCAGCGCGCGCGCCGTGGCACCGGCCTTGCGGTAGCGCTCGAATTCGGTCCAGGTGCTCATGGAGCCGCCGGTGAACTGCATCGGCATGCCGACGGCGTGGTAGTCGGCCGCAGCGGGCGCGTGCTCGACGCTGATGCGGCTCCAGTCGGCGTCGAGTTCCTCGGCGATCAGCATGGGCAGTGCGGTCCAGATGCCCTGGCCCATTTCCGAATGCGCCAGCAGTATGCGGATGCCACCGTCGGCGGCAATGCGCAAAAAGGCATTTGGCGCAAATGCGGCTGTTGCCGCGGCCTCGGCTCGGGCCAGGCGGTTTGCCGCCGGAATGAAGAAGGATACGACCAGGCTGCCGGCGGCAAGGCCGCTGGTCTTGAGGAACTGGCGTCGCGATGCATCGGTAGTCATGGGCGCCTCGACAGGCGAGTGGCTGGGCCGCCGCGCAAGGCGGCGGCGTGGCTCAGGCTTTGGACAGTTCGGCCGCGCGGTGCACGGCGGCACGGACGCGCTGGTAAGTGCCGCAGCGGCAGATATTGCCGCTCATGGCCGCATCGATGTCGGCATCGCTGGGATCGGGCTTGGCCTTGAGCAGGGCCACTGCCGACATGATCTGGCCCGACTGGCAGTAGCCGCATTGCACCACGTCGAGTTCGGCCCAGGCCTGCTGTACCGGATGGCTGGCATCCGCCGACAGGCCTTCGATGGTGGTGATGGATTTGCCCGCGACGGCGGAGACCGGCGTGACGCAGGCGCGCAGCGGCGAGCCGTCCAGATGCACGGTACAGGCGCCGCACTGGGCCATGCCGCAGCCGAACTTGGTGCCGGTGAGGTGGGCGAAATCGCGGATCAGCCAGAGCAGGGGCATATCGTCTGGCACGTCGAACTGCTGGGTCTTGCCGTTGATCGTGAGGCTGACCATGGGATCTCCGATGCTGCCGGTTGGGTGGCTCGGTGTCGACCGGGCAAGCATGGACAGCCAGGCGGCCCGGGTCAACTGTTCGCTGGCAGCCTCATGCAGCCTTCACGGCGGCGTGGCCGGCCAGCCCGACGGCGTGATGGCATTGGCCAGTGCGGGCCGGCTGCTGTCCAGGGCGCTCATGCGCTGGGTCAGCAAGGTATGCAGCGCGGCCTGCAGGGCGGTGTTCGCCGGCTGTAGGTTCTCGATCTCGCCGTCGGCACCGGGAATGTACAGCTCGTACTGCAGCGAGCCTGGATCGACCTTGCCGTCGTTGCCGAACGCGTAGTAGACCGCGTATTTGTAGGCGCTGCCGGTCGGCTGGCTGCCTACGCTGACTGCACCGGGTGCAGCCTGGATGGCGCGGATATGCACGCTGGTATCGTCGTCGTAGGTGAACAGGGAGCAGTTGACGGTTGGCGTGGCGCCGGGATTGCTCAGCAGCGCCGACAGGTCGCTGCCCTGCAGGCCGGCGGGCACGCCCGCGCCGATCAGGCCGAGCAGGGTCGGCAGAACATCTACCAGGCCGGCCTGGGCACTGCAGGTCTGCGCGCTGGCGTACATCTGTGGATTGCTGAAAATGTAGGGAATGGAAATGGTCTCGGCGTAGACATTGCAGTCCTTTTCCATCGAGCCGCCATGCGACATGCCCAGTTCGCCGTGGTCGGCCAGGCGCAGCACGAGGGTGTCGTCGAACTGCGGCAGCTGCTGCAGCGCCGTGTAGACGCGGCCCAGCTGCTGGTCGGCCAGGTAGGTGAGATAGGCATAGAACTTCAGGTAGGTCAGCGCGTCGGCCGGGCCGAGCTGCGTCGGCGGATCGACCTTGCGGCTCTGCGCCCAGGTCGCGGTGTACTTGGCGCGGGTCGCCGCCTGGATTGCGGGCTTGGTCGACAGGTTGTCGGCGCTGTAGCTGTCAGGCAGCACGAATTCGTCGGCATGGGCCAGGGCGTCGAAGGCGGCGGGGAATTCGGGAAAGGCCTGTTCCTGCAGGCGCAGATACAGATCGGCCCAGACATCGTGCGGATTGACCAGGGAAACGACCAGCGCGAACGGCGTGGCGGTGCTGACCGTGCCGAGGAAGGCGATGGCGTCGTCGGCAATGCGGCAGTCGTTGTGGTTGAGGCTTTTCGGTCCGCCGCCGAGACTGTTCGAGGTCGAGGTATACCGGTCGGCCGGTGTCGGCGGCTGGGTCGGCCGCGGCGAATAGTTCCAGCCCAGCGCGGTTCCGGCGTCCGGCGCATCCCAGCCGGCGATGCCGTAGTCCGTCGCCATGAGCTGGGTTTCCTGTGCCATGGTGCTGCTGTCGGGCGGCAGCACATTGGCCGGCGCGACAAAGCTGCTTTGCATATGCCACTTGCCCACATAGCCGGACTGATAGCCGGCCTGGGCCAGATACGCGCTCAGCGTAGTCCATTCCTTGTTCAAGGTGCCGCCGACGTCGACCAGGCCGTTGGCCGGCGCATACAACCCGGTGTTGAGCACGCCGCGCGAGGGCGAGCAGCGCGAGGCATTGGTGATGGCGTTGACGAAAGTCAGGCCGCTGTTGCTGAGCTGACTCAGATTGCCCAGGTTGGCTTCGACCCAGGCAGCGGGAAAATACTGCAGCGCGCGCTGCTGGTCGGTCATGAAGATGACGATATTGGGCTGGGCAGGAAGAGCCATGGCGGATTCCTTAGGCGTGCTGCATTTTCCAGAGTGCCGGTGCTTGCCGTTTCAGCAGAGCGGATTTCGGGGCATCCGGCGATCACAGCCATCCTGCTAGGCTTTGTGCATGAGCGACATCCTCTACGGTCCGCGCTTCGAACGCCTGGGGCAGGACAGCATCGTGCTGAACGCGCGTGCGCGCCGCCATCAGGTGCGTGCAGTGCAGGGGCCGCTGTCGATCAAGCATGTACTGCAGGGCGAGGCGACCTGGAGCATCGGCACGCAGCGCTTCACCGTCGATGCAGACACCGCGTTGTTGCTGGGGCGCGATGAAATCTACGATCTCGACCTCGCCGCTGCGCAGCCGGTGGAAACCTTCGTGGTGTTCTTCTCCCACGAGATCGAGGCGGATGCCTGCAGTACCCGCCTGGGCCGCCTGCAGCAACTGCTGGATACGCCGCAGCAGCGCCGTCACGAGTTGCTGCCGGTAAGCCGGCGGCTATGGCCGTCATTGCGTTTCCAGCAGGCCCTGCACGAACTGCGCGGACTCGGCGACTTCCCACCCGGGCAGTCCGGCGCGGCGGAACTGCGTCTGCGCAGCCTGCTCGACCTGATGCTGGATCTGCGCAGCGAAGTGCGCAGCGAGCGCGAACGCCTGGCCGCGGCGCGGCCGGCGACACGGGCCGAATTGCACAGGCGCGTATTGCTGGGCAAGGCCTGGCTGGACGAGTGTTTTACCCAGCCGTTCGACCTGCGCGCCGCGGCGCGCGTCGCCTGCCTGGCACCGCATCATTTCCACCGCAGCTTCAAGGCCGTGCTGCGTTGTTCGCCGTTCGCCTATGTCGGCCAGCGCCGCCTGCTCAAGGCGCGGCGGCTGTTGCAGCAGCAGGCCTTGTCGGTCACCGAGGTCTGCCTGGCGGTGGGCTATGCCAGCCTGCCGACGTTCACGCGCCAGTTCCGCCTGCGCTTCGGCGTGGCGCCCGGCCGGCTGCGGCGTGGCGCGGACGGTGCGATTTAGCAAACGGCGATAAGTCGCCGGGACTGGTTCGTCGCATGCTGCGGCATCACGGCTGCGAGGGGCTGCCCATGTCCGAATCGTTGAATATCGCCGATGTGTTCTTTGCCGCGATCGGCCGCGGCGACAGTGCCGCGGTGGAGGCGCTGCTGCTGCAGCAGCCCGGCTTGATCGATACACGCAACGTGCAGAACGTGGGGGCGGTGCTATGGGCGCTGTATCACGAACGCGCCGAGTTGGCCCAGTCGCTGGCGGCACGGCGCGGCCGGCTGGATCTGGCCGAACAGGTTGCGTTGGGTCATGAAGCCGAGGCCCGCGAGGAATTCGCGCGCGATCCGGTCTTGCTACAGGGATATTCCGACGACGGATTCACCTTGCTGGGGCTGGCCGTGTTCTTTCGTCAAGGTGCGCTGGCGTGCTGGATGATCGCGCAGGGGGCTGCGGTGAATGCGGCTGCGACCAATGCCATGCGCGTGGCGCCGATCCATGCGGCCGTTGCGCGCAGTGACGGCGAAACCTTGCTCGCCCTGCTGCTGGCCGGCGCCGATCCGGACCTGGCCCAGACCCAGGGTATACGCCCGCTGCACGATGCGGCGCTGGGCGGCAAGCATGCCATGGCGGGATTGCTGCTGTTGCATGGTGCGCGGGTCGACCTGCGCGACGCGCGGGGGCGCACGGCGGCGATGATGGCCGAGGAGGCGGGCCATGCGATGTTGGCGCGGTGCTTGCGGCGGTTCGAAGGAGGCTTTTCTTTAAAAAATGCTTAGTGGAATATGTACTGGATGGTGGCGTCGGACGGCGGAATCGCACGGCTGAACCGCAGGTCGAAACCAGGCAGTGAGGCAGATTCTGGCGCCTGCCCCTTCACCTAACCTCTCCTCCAAACTTCGCTGGGGGGTAAGGAGGCGACGTACATAGCCAATGGCTCTGTCGCCTCCAGATGCCCAACGGGCCGGAGAGGGGTGGGGTGAGGAGGCAGGCCTTTGCAGCAAGGGTCAGCCGCCGTCATCGCGAGCGCTCCAGGCGTTGGCCAGTCATGGACGCGCCACCCTGTCACTCCACGCGCCACCGAATCACTCCACCGTCACCGACTTCGCCAGATTGCGCGGCTGGTCCACATCCGTGCCCTTCAGCACTGCCACGTGATAGGCAAGCAGCTGCAGCGGGATATTGAATACCGCCGGCGCGATCAGGTTGTTGCCGGCGTCGATGCGCAGCAGTGCGCCGCGGTCGGGGTCGAGCTTGACGTCGACGTCGGTGTCGGCAATCACGAACAGCTCGCCGCCACGCGCGCGTACTTCTTCAAGGTTGGATTTCAACTTTTCCAATAGTTGATTATTCGGTGCGACTGCGATTACCGGCATATGCTCGTCGACCAGGGCCAGCGGGCCGTGCTTGAGTTCTCCGGCCGGATAGGCTTCCGCATGGATGTAGGAGATTTCCTTCAGCTTGAGCGCCGCCTCGATCGCGATCGGGTAGCTGGCGCCGCGGCCGAGGAACAGGGCGTGCTGCTTGTCGACGAAACGCTCGGCCAGCAGGGCGATCTGCGGCTCCAGCTTCAAGGCTTCGGCGACCATGCGCGGCAAGGCCGCCAGTTCGCCGACCAGCTCTTCGTAGCGCGCATCGTCGATGCCGTTCAGGCGCGCCAGCTCCAGGGTCAGCAGGGCCAGCGCGGCGAGCTGGGTGGTGAAGGCCTTGGTCGAGGCCACGCCGATCTCGGGGCCGGCGCGGGTCATCAGCACCAGGTCGGATTCGCGCACCAGCGACGACTCGGGCACGTTGCACACGGCCAGTGCGGCGAGGTAGCGCGCGCTGGCGCGGCCGCTGCGCAGAGCGGCCAGCGTGTCGGCGGTTTCGCCAGACTGGGAAATCGCCACGAACAAGGTGCCCGGCGGCACTACGGTCTGGCGGTAGCGGTATTCGCTGGCCACTTCGACCGCGCAGGGCAGGCCGGCCAGGGCTTCGATCCAGTAGCGCGCCACCATGCCGGCGTGATAGCTGGTGCCGCAGGCGACAATGTGGATGTTTTTCACTTGTGCCAGCAGTGTCTCGGCGTCCACGCCGAACACGTTCGGCAGTATGCGCGAACCGGCGATGCGGCCTTCCAGCGTGCGCGCGACGGCCTCGGGCTGCTCGTGGATTTCCTTCAGCATGTAGTGGCGGTATTCGCCGCGTTCGACGGCGTCGGCGCTGAGGTCGGTCTCGCGCTCTTCGCGCGCGACCGGTGTGCCGTCGGCGTCGAAGATGCGGTAGGCGTCGCGGCGGATCTCGACGATGTCGCCTTCGTCGAGGTAGATGAAGCGGTTGGTCACGCGCAGCAGGGCCTGTACGTCCGAGCCGATGAAGTGCTCGCCCAGGCCGATGCCGACCACCAGCGGACTGCCGCGGCGCGCGCCGACGACGCGGTCGGGTTCGCGCGCCGACAGCACGGCGATGGCGTAGGCGCCGTGCAGGCGCTGGGTGGCGCTGACCACGGCCTGGACCAGGTCCAGGCCGTCGCGCTGCAGCGCATCGATCAGGTGGGCGATGACTTCGGTATCGGTCTCGGACGTGAAGGCATAGCCCTTGGCGATCAGTTCGCGCCGCAGCACTTCATGGTTTTCGATGATGCCGTTGTGCACTACCGACACCATTTCCGAGGACACGTGCGGATGCGCGTTGTGCGTGCTGGGCACGCCGTGGGTGGCCCAGCGTGTATGCGCGATGCCGATGCGCGCGGGCGCGGGGTCGCTTTGCAGCAGCTGTTCCAGTTCGCGCACCTTGCCCTTGGTGCGCCGGCGCAGCAGCGCCTGCCCCTGCAGCACGGCCAGGCCGGCCGAGTCGTAACCGCGATATTCCAGCGCCTGCAGGCCGGCGATCAGGATGGGGCCGACTTCACGGTCGGCGACGGCACCTACGATTCCACACATGTTCGACTCCGGAAAACAAAGGTCTTGGTATTGCAGCGGTGTTTCAGGGCAGCAGGCGGTGCGTTTGCGGGCACGCGGCGGGCCGGGTTGTGGCGCCGCGCGGGCGATGGGACTCGTCAGGTCTGCTGCCTGGCCGCGTACGGTAGGCGGGGCCTGGCCGCAGATCGCCGCCAGGCCGCTGGCCAAACCGCAGAATATGCGTCAGATCGCGCCTTCCCTGCCAGTGCGACGGCGGACAGCGGGTCAGACCGCGTAGAACTCGCGATACCACTGCACGAAGCGGCCTACGCCGACTTCGACCGGTGTCGCCGGGCTGTAGCCGGTATCGCGCATCAGCGCGCTGACGTCGGCGGCCGTGTCGGGCACGTCGCCGGGCTGCAGCGGCAGCAGGTTCTTCTGCGCCGTGCGGCCCAGCGCCTGTTCGATCAGTTCGATATAGCGCGACAGCTCGACCGGCCTGTCGTTGCCGATGTTGTAGACGCGGTAGGGTGCCAGGCTGCTTGCCGGCGTCGGCTTGAGCGGATCGAAGTCGGGATCGCCGGCGGGTACACGGTCCAGCGTGCGGATGACGCCTTCGACAATATCGTCGATATAGGTGAAATCGCGCGTGTGCTTGCCGAAATTGAACACGTCGATGGGCTCGCCGGCGAGGATCTTGCGGGTGAACAGGAACAAGGCCATGTCCGGCCGGCCCCAGGGACCGTAGACGGTGAAGAAGCGCAGGCCTGTCGTCGGCAGTTGGAACAGGTGGCTGTAGGTATGCGCCATCAGCTCGTTGGATTTCTTGCTCGCGGCATACAGGCTGAGCGGATGGTCGACACTGTCCTCGACGGCGAACGGCAGCTTGCGATTGGCGCCGTAGACCGAGCTGGACGAGGCGTAGACCAGATGCTCGATGCGGCGATGGCGACAGGCTTCGAGAACGTTGAGAAAGCCGACGATATTGGCGTCGATATAGGCGCGCGGGTTTTCCAGCGAATAGCGCACGCCGGCCTGGGCCGCCAGGTTGACCACGCGCTCGGGCGCGAAATCGTCGAAGGCCGCTTCCAGCGCGTTGCGGTCTTCCAGGCTGCCTTTGACGAACTGGAAACCTTCGCGCGCGAGCAGATGGTCCAGCCGCGCCTGTTTGAGGCGCACGTCGTAATAGTCGTTGAGGTTGTCGTAGCCCAGCACGTCGTCGCCGCGGTCGAGCAGGCGATGGGCGAGGCTGGAGCCGATGAAGCCGGCGGCTCCGGTGATCAGGATGCGCATAGTCGAAGACCGGAAAGAGAGGAAATGCAATAAAACCGCGTGTGCCGCGGCCCATCCGCCAACCGTGGCGGCGGCGCGCTACAGCCTTTCATCGACTTGGTCGCGCGGGAACAGGTTCTTGACGTCGAACAGCACAGCGTCGGGCTTGCCGGCGGCACGCAGCGCGGCGGCACCGAGCTGGGCGAACTCGCGATGTGCGACGGCCAGCACGATGGCGTCGTAGCGGCCCTGCGGCAGTGCGGGCAGCAGCTCGATGGCGTATTCCTCGCGCGCCTGCTGTGCATCGCCCCAGGGGTCGTACACGTCGACCTGCATGCCGAAGCCGCGCAGTTCGTCGATCACGTCGACGACGCGGGTGTTGCGCAGGTCGGGGCAGTTTTCCTTGAAGGTGAGCCCCAGCACCAGCACGCGCGCATCGACGACGTGGATGCGATGGCGTGTCATCAGCCGCACCACGCGCTGGGCGACATGGGCCCCCATGCCGTCGTTGATGCGGCGGCCGGCCAGGATCACGTCCGGGTGATAGCCGATCTCCTGCGCCTTGTGCGTGAGGTAGTACGGGTCGACGCCGATGCAATGGCCGCCGACCAACCCGGGCCGGAACGGCAGGAAATTCCATTTGGTGCCGGCGGCTTCGAGCACTTCCAGGGTGTCGATGCCGAGGCGGCTGAAGATCTGCGCCAGTTCGTTGATCAGCGCGATATTGAGGTCGCGCTGGGTGTTCTCGATCACCTTGGCCGCCTCGGCCACGCGGATGCTGGAGGCCTTGTGCGTGCCGGCACGGATGATGCGCCGGTACAGCGCATCGACAAAATCGGCCGCGGCCGGCGTGGAGCCCGACGTCACCTTGACAATATCGGGCAGGCGGTGGGCCTTGTCGCCCGGGTTGATGCGTTCGGGGCTGTAGCCGGCGAAAAAATCCACATTGTAGGTAAGCCCGGACTCGCGCTCGATCACCGGAATGCACACTTCCTCGGTGGCGCCGGGATAGACCGTGGATTCGAAAATCACCACGTCGCCGCGTGCCAGCGTAAGGCCTACGCTGCGGCTGGCGTTGAGCAGCGGGGCAAAGTCGGGTCTTTTGAACGCATCGATAGGCGTGGGCACGGTGACGATATAGACATTGCAGTCGCGCAGGCTGTCCAGTTCCCCGCTGCAGCGCAGGTGTACGGCACTGGCGAGTTCGTTAGCATCGACTTCAAGCGTGTGATCGCGGCCAGCGGCGAGTTCGGCGATGCGGGCGCGGTTGGTGTCGAAACCCAGCGTTGGCAGCTGGCGGCCGAATTCCACCGCGAGCGGCAGGCCGACGTAGCCCAGGCCGATGATGCCGATATGGACTGCATCGAGGCTGCCCGGGACCGCTGCACTCATGAACGCTCACTCCGTTGAAAGCGACGAAGTCTACTGTGCGGCGGCGGGCTGTTGCCATTCGGCGCGCATGCGGGCGGCAAGCGGCGGAATCAGCGTGTGGCCGGCCGCTCGCCGGTGACCGGCAACGGCTGCCGCGGCGAGCTGTACCAGTCGACGACGCGGCCGCGGGCGAAGCGTACATGCGAGGGGCCGTAGTCCCAGCGGTCGCGGTTGCGCAGCGGTGGTGCGCCAAGCAGCGCGGCGACGTTGTCGCGGCTGTCGCCCAGTTTCAGCTGTCTGGCGGGCCTGCTGGTGGCGGGCTTGATTGCTGTGGATCTGGTGCTTGCGGGCTTTGCTGCGATGGCTTTGCCTGCTGCAGCTGGTGCTGGTGCTGGTGCTGGTGCTGGTAATGCAGTGGCTGCGACGGCCGGCAGCGGCGCCTCGGCGGCAGGCGACTCCGTTCTTTTTATATTGATGTACAAAATTCCAAATGCCGCGACGATGACGCCGAGGCAGGCCAGTGCCAGTGCACCGGCGCGCCGCTGGCGCGTTGCGCTGGAACGTGGCGCCGGCGGGCCGCCAGCGTCCACGACGGCGCTTGTCAGCGGCAGGCGGCCGTGCTGGCGCTCGAACGCGCGCAGGCGGCGAAATGCGACGTTCGCGCTGTGCAAGGCATCGGCGCCGGCCGGCCCGGCGCGGTCCGGATGCAGTTCGGCCAGGCGGCGTCGCCAGGTCTTTTCCAGGGTGGGAAGGTCGCAGCCCGGCTGCAGGCCCAGCAGGCGGTAGTCGGCGAGGTAGTCGGCAGGCATGGACAAAGCGAAGGTCCTGGGCAGCGATCAGGCGGAAACTGTGACGCACATCTCATTTTGCCTGGCCTCGGCCTGCCATTACAGCCCCGGGACGCCGCCCTGTGTAGCCGGGCCGTGTTGCGCCCGGCCATATCCTTGGCGTCGGTTGCGCGGGGGGGAGTGTGACGACTAGGCAATACGCTGCTGTGCGCCAGGGCAGATTTTGGGTGTGGCAGCTCGCTTTTTTGCCGTCTGGCTGCCCGGGGCGGGCAATATGCTCGCCCGCGGCCCCGCTGCTCAGCGTTTTGCGGTCTTGCGCGGCGTTTTCTCGGTAGCGGATTTACGGGAGGCTGCTTTCCTGGCCGCCGGCCTCTTGCCTGCACTTTCCGTCGCCGTGGTCTTGCGCGCGGTGGATTTCTTTGCGGCGGCTTTTTTCGTCGTAGCCGTCTTCGCCACCGTCTTCCTTGTCGCAGCCTTCTTTGCCGTGGTCTTTTTCGTCGCAACCTTCTTGCGCGCCGGATGCTTGGCCTTGGGGCCGGGCTTGGCACCGCCGTCCTGCTTGTTCACCGTCGCCCAGGCGCGGCGTTCGGCTTCTTCCTTGGGTATGCCGCGCTCTTCGTAGCTTTGCTCGATATGTTCGGCCTGGCGTTTCTGTTTGCCGTTGTAGGCGGATTTGTCGCCGCGGGGCATGAGCCTCTCCTTTCATAAATACAAAATGTATAAACAAAATCAGGCTAGCCGCGCGGCCCACCCATCACCGGCAGGATGGCGCCGCTGATATAGCTGGAGCAGACCGGCGAGGCGAGGAAGACATAGGCCGGCGACAGCTCTTCCGGCTGCGCCGGCCTGCCCATGGCGCTGTCCTTGCCGAAGTTGGCCACGTCTTCGCCGTTGCGGTCGGCCGGGTTCAGCGGCGTCCACACCGGCCCGGGAGCCACGGCGTTGACGCGGATGCCACGGGACTGCAGGTTGCTCGCCAGGGCCAGGGTGAAGGCATGGATGGCGCCCTTGGTGGCGGAGTAGTCGAGCAGTTCCTTGCTGCCGAACAGGCCGGTCTCCGAGCCCGTATTGATGATGCAGGCGCCTTCGCCCAGGTGCGGCAGCGCGGCGCGGGCCATATGGAAGTAGCCGGCGATATTGGTTTGCAGGGTTTCCTGCAGATGCAGTTCGCTGAGGTCTTCCAGGCGGGAACAATGCTGCTGGAACGCTGCATTGTTCACCAGCACGTCGAGGCGGCCGAATTCCTGCACGGTGCGCGCGACGGCGCTGCGGCAGAACTCCACATCGCGCACATCGCCGGCAATGACCAGGCAGCGCCGGCCTTCGGCTTCGATGTTCTTACGCGTGACTTCGGCGTCTTCAGGCTCGTCCAGGTGCAATACGGCGACATCGGCGCCTTCGCGGGCGAACAACACGGCGACGGCGCAGCCTATGCCCGAATCGCCGCCCGTGACGATGGCGACCATGTCTTCGAGTTTGCCGCTGCCGACATAGTGCGGGGCGAGAAAGCGCGGCAGCGGGTCAAGTTCGAATTCGTTGCCGGGCTTCTTCAGGTGTTGCTGCGGCAGCGGGTTCTGCGGTTGTTCGCGCGGGCCGGCCTGCATCGCGCCAATAGGTTTTTCCTTGCGCTTGGCGCCGGGGCTGGCGGACTTCTGCTCCTTGCCGTCCACCGCCTGCTGGATACGGCGCTGGCGTTCGACTGTTGCGGCAGCGGCGGTTGCGGTCGGCGCTTTCTTGCGGGGCATTGCTTGTCCTCCTCACGGTATGTGCAGACTGGCAGACGCAAGAGCGATGCCAGTGCGATGGCTGCGCAAAGGCGACAAAAGCCACCGCTTGATCTGCAAAATGCGCGACTCGTGTACAGACTTTCGTGCAGCTTGCGCGGCGCAGCCGGCGCCTGTGCGAGGGCTGGCAGACTCTGCCAGAGTGGAAAAAAAGAAAAGTATCGTTAAGCCGCGCGAGATACGGCGTCACGGGTCGATGCATACATCGGCTTCACTGGCGCAGGCACGCTTCCTGCGTTGCAGGACTAGCAAGCTTGACTGCGAATCTGCCCGGAGCCGCCATGAAACGCCGCGTATCGAACATTGTTGCCATTGCACTGCTGGGCCTGGCCGCCGCGGCCCAGGCCAGCGAGCAGAAGCCACAGCCCGTCGACAGCGCCCGCGCCGAGCAGGAGCCCGAACAGCGCACGCCGCCTCCGCGCCAGCCCGTGCAACCTGTTGCTGCGGACAAGCGCGATTCATCGTTTGCCTCGTTCGATCAGCTCGACGCCGACAAGAACGGAAAACTGAGCAAGAGCGAGCTTGGTGCCGACGAAGCGGTGGGACTGGAGTTCAGCAAGATCGATCGCGATGGCGACGGCACGATTTCGCGCGACGAATGGAATGCGCACTGGGCCGGACGCCACGACAAGCATTGAAGCGGTCAACTTACCCAAGGAGAGAGAACCATGAGCCTGTCAATGATTTTGCTGATTATCCTGGTGCTGCTGCTGATCGGTGCCTTGCCGACCTGGCCGCATAGCCGCAGCTGGGGCTATGCGCCGGGTGGTGGCCTGCTGGTTGCCGTAGTCATCGTTGCGGTACTGCTGTTCGGCGGATACCTATGAGCGCGGCGCAGCAGCAGGCAGGGCTTGCCGGCGGTGCCATCGACGTGCTGGCCACTGCCCTGGTCAGCCAGGCCTATGCGCCGCAGGCGCATAGCACGCCGCCGCCCGACGACGGCCTCGGCGACGGCGGCAACAGCAACGATCCACTGGACCCGCGCAAGCCGTCGCGGCCGACCGATCCCGCGCCGGTGGATTCGCCACCCGTGCCCGGGCTGAAGCCTCTGGAATAGCGCTGTCTGCTGTGTTCGTGGCCGAGGTGTCTGTTGCGAGCACAGCATTTGTGTAATTGAATAAATCAAGAGCAATCCCTACGCCGCCGGCTGAACGCGCCAGCGCGGTGGCATGCAAACTGCTGCGGACCGTTCGCTCGCAAAGCAACGGAAACGGTCCCATGCATTCTCATCTCAGTTATCTCGTCTGTCCGCAGAGCGCCGACGGCGCCTGGTCCATCGTCAGCGGCGATCTGCTGCTGGCCTTGCACACCACCTGTTCGGAGGCGATCGACCACGTACTCGACCTGGCCGAAAGCTGCTGGCTGGAGTCGGGCATCAGTACCGATATCAGCGTTGTCGACGATGCGGGCGAAGTCTGCCTGTGGCATTGCTACGGCGTGCGCCTGCACTAGCACCGGCACCGATTCGATCGGCGACTGCCTGCCGCGGTCTGCGTCGTGGGGCGCGATAAGCGCAGTGAATTGCGCCGCGGGCCTCAGCGCACTACCCCGCAAAGCCGGTTGAGCAAGCCCGCGATCTGCTCCAGCGGCAGGCAATGGTCGGCGCCGGCCAGTTCCAGTGCTGCGGACGGCATCGCCGAGGCTTCTGCATCGTCGGGCCGCTGCACGATACCCACGCCGCCGCGGCGGCGGATCTGCTGCAGTCCTTCGGCGCCGTCGCTGTTGGCGCCCGTCATGACGACGCCGATCAGGCGTCCGCGGCACGCCTCGGCGGCGGACTGGAACAGCACGTCGATCGATGGCCGCGCATAGCCGACACGGGCGTCGACGGACAGGGCGAAGCGGCCGTCGACACCGAGCAACAGATGATAGCCAGATGGCGCAATATATATTTGTCCAGGTTTTGGCGCGCAGCGCTCGCTGGCTTCCTGCACCGGCAGCGTGCTGGAGCGGGCCAGCAGTTCGCACAGCAGGCTGACGTCTTCGGAACCGGTGTGGCAGACCGCAGCCAGCGGCAGGGGAAAATTCGCCGCGAGGCCCGACAGCAGCACATGCAGCGCGCGCAGGCCGCCCGCGGAACAGCCCAGTACGACCAGGTCGGCCGCTGCCCTCATGCGCGCTGCTGTTCCCGCTGGAAGATGCGCAGGCGCGCGTCGACGGCACGGAAGTCGCGGCCGGCGCGGGCGAAGGCGATGTTTTCCCGCGTACCCAGGCAGAGAAAGCCGCTGCGCACCAGGCTGTCGCGGAACAGTTCCAGCACGTGGTTCTGCAGCGGGTCGGTGAAATAGATCAGCACATTGCGGCAAAGGATCAGGTGCGCCTCGCAGAACACGCCGTCGCAGACCAGGTTGTGGTTGGCGAAAGTGACATTGCGCTTGAGCCGCTCGTCGATGGTGATGAGTTCGTAACGCGCGTGGTAATAGTCGGCGAGGGAATGCTGGCCGCCGGCGGCGAGGTAGTTTTCCGAATACAGGCGCGCCTCGCGCGCAGGGAAGATGCCTTCCTGTGCCCGGGCGATGGCGGCGTCGGAGAAGTCGGTGGCGTAGATCTGGCTGCGGTCGTACAGGCCGGCTTCTTCCAGCAGTATGGCCAGGGAATAGACTTCCTGGCCGAAGGCGCAGCCGGCCTGCCAGATATTGATCTGCGGGTACGAGGCCAGCAGCGGCAATACCTCGTCGCGCAGCCGGCGGAAGACGGCCGGATCGCGGAACATTTCCGAGACCGGCACCGACAGGCCGGCGATGACGACGGGCAGCAGGGCATCGTCGCGCAGCAGGCGCGCGGTCAGCTCGCCGATGGAACCGTGGCCCTGCGCTTGCACCAGGGCGTTGACGCGGCGGCGCAGCGAGGCGCGTGCGTACTCACCGAAATCGTAGCCATGGCGCAGCTTGAGCGCGCGCACGAACAATTCCAGTTCGACTTCCTCGACCTCGGGGCGCGACATCAGGCCGGCAGCCATACGCGCATCATCGACAGCAGCTTGTCGATGTCCAGGGGCTTGGACAGGTAGTCGTTGGCGCCGGCCTCGAGGCAGCGGTCGCGATCGCCGCGCATGGCCTTGGCGGTGATGGCGATGACCGGCAGCCGGGCCAGGGCAGGGCGCTTGCGGATTTCGCGGATGGTTTCGTAGCCGTCCATGCCAGGCATCATGATGTCCATCAGTACCAGTTGTATGGCCGGGTTGTCGTCGAGCTGGCGCAGTGCCTTGGGTCCGTCCTGCGCCATCAGCACGTTGAGGCCGCGGGCGCGCAGGGTCTTGGACAGGGCAAAGATGTTGCGCATGTCGTCGTCGACCACCAGCACGCTTCGCCCGCTCAGGCCGCGGTCCAGCTCGCGCGCGACGTAGTGGCGGTCGTCCTTGCGCATGCTGTGCAGGAACAGGCGCACCTCGTCGAGCAGGCGCTGCGGCGAGCGCGCGCCCTTGATCACGATGCTGTCGGTGAACTGGCGCAGGCGCAGGCTTTCGTCGCTGGACAGGTCGCGCGCGGAATGGATGACGACGGGCGGCGTGTCGTCCAGGCGGGCATACTCGTCGAGGAATTCGAAGCCGGACATGTCGGGCAGCTGCAGGTCGAGCACCAGGCAGTCGAAATGGCGTTCGCGCAGCAGGTCCAGGCCGTCGCGGCCGGTTTGTGCATTTTCCACAAGTACTGTCGGTGCGGCGAGCTGGTTGGCGACGATGAGATAGGAGTCTTCGTCGTCGTCGATCACCAGCACATGGCGCTGGCGGCCCTGGTCGTTGGCGAGCAGGCGCTCGAACGCCAGGGCCAGTCCTTCGCGCGGCGCCGGCTTGGTGAGGAAACCGACAGCGCCCGATTCGCGGCCCCGCGCCGATTCGTCCACGCCGGAAATGAAATGCACCGGTATGCCCTGGGTGGCCGGATTGGTCTGCAGGCGGCGCAGCACGGCCCAGCCGTCCATCCCTGGCAGCAGCACGTCGAGCAGGATGCCGTTGGGACGGAATTGCGCGGCCAGGGCAAGGCCGCTTTCGCCGTCGCCGGCGGCCAGCGCGCGGAAGCCCTTGGCGCGGATCTGCTCCACCAGCACGCGGGCGAAGTGGCGGTCGTCCTCGATGGTGAGGATGACGGTGTCGTCGGCGCGGATCGCGTCGCGGTCGTCGGCGATCCAGTTTTCCACAATGGTGGCTGTCGCCGGGGTGCTGGCGCGTGGGTTGGCCGGCGGCTGTACCGTTGCCGCTGGCAGCGCGGACGGCAGCACGGCAGGGCTGTCCAGCGTGATCATGCGTTGCTGCGCGCGCAGCGGCGTGACCAGGGTAAAGCGGCTGCCGCGGCCTTCGCTGCTGTCGGCGGACACGTCGCCGCCGAGCAGTTGCGCCAGCCGGCGCGCGATCGACAGACCCAGGCCGCTGCCGCCGAACTGGCGCGCGGTACTGGCGTCGACCTGTTCGAACACGCCGAAGATCGCCGCGAGCTTGTGCGGCGGAATACCGATGCCGCTGTCGATCACGCTCATGGCGACCAGTTCGTCCGCCGCCAGTCCCAGCGGCTGCGCCAGCTCGGCCGGACAGGCCGCGAAATTCACGCTGACTTCGCCCTCGCGGGTGAACTTGATCGCGTTGCCGATCAGGTTGCCGAGGATCTGTTCCAGCTTGGGCAGGTCGCTGTGCATCTGCAGCGGCAGGGTATCGTCGATTTCCAGGCTGAAGCGCAGATCCTTTTCCCGCGCCAGCGGCCGGTAGGTGCGCATCAGGCTGTGCGCCAGCTGCTGCAGCGGCACCGCTTCGATCAGCACGTCCATCTTGCCGGCTTCGATCTTGGACAGGTCGAGGATGTCGTTGATCAGCCGCAGCAGGTTGCTGCCGGCGTCGTAGATCACGCGGGCCGATTCGACCTGGTCGGCGGCGAGGCGGCCGTCGTCGTTGTCGGCCAGGTTGCGCGACAGGATCAGCATGCTGTTGAGCGGCGTGCGCAGCTCGTGCGACATGTTGGCGAGGAAGTCGGACTTGTACTGGCTGGCGCGGGCCAGTTCCTGCGCCTTGTGCTCGGTCTCGCGCTGCAGGCCTTCCAGTACGTGCTTCTGTTCGTTGAGGGTTTCGCCTTTCTGGCGCAGTTCCTCGTTGGACGCCTGCAATTCCTCGGCCTGTACGCGCAGTTCCTCTTCCGAGGCTTGGAGGCGCAATTGCTGCTCTTCCAACTGTGCGGTCTTGGCCGACAGCGCGTCGTTGGCCGAGCGCAATTCCTCGCGCTGCACGCGCAGGGCTTCTTCCGAGGCGATAAGTTCCTGCGCCTGGGCCTGGCTGCGCTGCAGCAGCAGCTGCGTGTGCAGGGCACGGCTGAGGTTGTCCCAGCTCAGGGCGACCAGCGGCAGCAGCGCATCGAGCAATTGCTGCTGGCGCTCGTCGAAGGCGGCGAAGCTGGCGAACTCGATCACGCCAAGCAGGCGCTGCTGCAGCAGCAGCGGCAGCGCGATGACGCTGCGCGGCGCGGCTTCGCCGCTGGCGGAGTGGATGCGTGCGTAGTCGTCGGGAACTGGCGCCAGCACGATGGTCTTGCTCTCCCGCGCGCACTGGCCGGTGATGCCTTCGCCCAGGGCGTAGCGCGTTTCCAGGTGACGGCGTTCGCGGTAGCCGTAGCTGCCCAGGCGCTGCAGCTGTGCGCTTTCGCTGTCGTAGCGGAAGAACAGGCCGATGCCGGCCTGCAGCCGCGGTGTCAGCTCGCTGCACAGGGTATCGGCGAATTCCTGCGTGTCGCTGCAGCGCTGCAGCGCCGCGGAGATTTCGCCGATCGCGGTCGTGTTGCGGTTCTGCCACCAGGTGTCGATGGCGGTGCGCTTGAACACTTCCAGTGCTCGCGCGATCGCGCCGACTTCGTCCTGGCGCTGCTGCTGCGGTACCACGACATCGTGGTCATGGTTGGCCAGCCGGGTCATCAGCGTGGTCAGATCGCGGATCGGCTGCACGATCAGGCGCGCGGACAGCCATAGCGCGACCGCGCCGACCAGCACGCCCAGCGCCAGCATCGCCAGCACCGCCCACTCGGTGGTGCGGGTGGCCTGGTCGGCTTCGCCGCGGCGCTGGTGCAGCTCGGCCTCGGCCTTGACCTGGATCTGGCCCAGCAGCGCCAGCAGCGGGTCGCCGTTTTTCCGGTCGAGCTGGTCGAAATGCTGGGTCAGCGCGTGCAGGCGCTGACTGCGCTGGCTGTCGCTGCCGATGGCATCGAGGTCGGCCAGGACGGGCTCGACCGCCGTGGCCAGCCAGTCGCGGCTGCGCCGGGAAATGTCGACTGCCAGGCTGTGCAGTTGTACGTCCTGGGCTGCATCGCCGCGGTCGAGCTCGTCCAGGCGCTGCTGCAGACGCTGCCGGGCCACTTTCAGCTGCTCGGCACCGTCGCTGCGGGTTTCGGCCAGCAGCGCATACACGGCGATCTCGGTTTCGTGCATGGCGCTGCGCAGTTCCTGCGCGGCGTCGATGACCTGGATGGTGGCCTGCTGCGCTGCGCGCGTGCGCGCCTGGCCGTCCAGCGCGAAGACAATGCCGGCGCAGGCGGCGACAAAAGCCAGCAGCATGGCGCCGAAGGCCAGCGCCAGTTTGACCTGTATGGGCCGGTTGCCCAGCCACGACGCGCGGGCGCCGGCCTCGTCCATGCGGTAGTCCACCTCTGCAGTGCGGCCGCGGCGCCGGAAGCGCAGGGCGGCGTACGCGCGCCATTGCCGCGACAGGCTGGCCAAGGCGTGGGCGTATTCCGATGGCGATGGTAGCGGAGTCACCGATTGTTGCGGCGCGCGAAAAAGGTGAAATTATTTCAGCGCACTCAGGTAGCAGGCGCGGGCGCCTACGGCCTGGCCCGGCGGCGCGGGTTGCCAGCCCGGTGCCGGCAGGGACGGGCCGGCCTGGCCCGTGCGGCCGGGCGGCGACAAAGACGCCCTCGGCAACACCGACAAATTGCAAAAACAATTAAAGATGCAGGGGTATGCCGGCTTCAGCCTTGCCGCCCGGCGCTGTTGCCTGGCGGCAGGGCGATCAACTGCTCGCCATTGCAGACAATCAGCTGTTCCGCGCCGTCGACAGCCCATTCCAGGCCGCCGGTGAACTGGGAAAATGCCGGCAGCAGCAATTGCCGCGCGCCGATCACGAAGGCCGGCCAGCGGCGCGGCAGGCCCGGCAGCTTAACCACCGGATGCAGATGGCCGCAGACCACGCCGGTGCGCTCCGGCAAGGGAGTGTGACTGAGCAGCAGCGGTGGCTGCACCAGCTGTGCGCCGGCAAGCTCGATCGCCAGCTCGGCACGGGCCAGCCAGCGGTCGTGATTGCCGGTCAGCGCGACGATACGCAGCGTGGCATGACGCGCGCGCCAGTCCAGCCAGGCCTCGCGCCAGGCTGTGCCGTGCTCGCGCCCGTGCAGTACGTCGCCAAGCAGATAGACACTGGCGGCGCCGGTCTGCAACAGCAGGCGCTGCAGGCGTTCGAGATCAAGCCGGCTGCCGCCGCTGGGCAGGGCCAGGCCGGCTTCGCGGAATCGGTCGCCTTTGCCCAGGTGCAGATCGGCCAGCAGCAGGCTGTTGCGCCGCGGCCAGTACACGGCACGGTCGGCCAGCAAGTGCAGCGGCTCGCCGTTGAAATCGATGGCCAGTTCTTCTGCGATGGCGGCGTTCCAGGCGGGCGGCGGCACGGGCGACGCGTGTTTTCCAATCTTCGCTGCTGAGCTGGCCGCGTGTGCTTTCGGCCCACAGCGCGAACGACAGCGGCGTCAGCGTCGCCGGCCGGCAAAGGCGCAGCGGCCGTTGCGCGCAGTCGGCCAGGGCGGCCTGCAGCGCGCCGAAATCGAGTTGCTGCTGCAGCACTTCGCGTTCGGCCAGAGCGAGCAGGAAGTGGTCCGGATCGTAGCGGCGCAGGGCGTCGTAGATCATGCCGCTGGAAGCTTGCAGCTGGCGCAGCGAACGCGGTGCGCGGCCGGGCAGGGATGGGGTCAGCAGGCCGGCAATGCGGGCGATTTCGCGGAACTGGCGCCGCGCCAGCTCGGCCAGGTTCAGCGCGGCTGCCACATCGGCGGCCAGCGCGTGCGGGCTCAGCAGCTGCTGCAGCGCGGCTTCGTCCAGATCGACGTCCTGCGCTGCGGAAAGCACCAGTCCGTAGTCGTTGGCGGCATAGGCGATGGTGTTCGGCGCCAGCCGGCCCCAGCGCAGCGCCAGCACGGCGGCCAGGCCTTCATTGCTGCTGCGGCCGGCAAACGGATAGAGGAACAGCTGGCGGCCCTGGCGTGCCGGCAGGCTTTCCACCAGCAGATGGCCGGGGCCGGGCAAGCCGGAAAGTTGCTTTTGCAGCGTCAGCAGCGGTTGCAGCGTTGTCCACTCTGGCGAATCTTCGCCCTGGGCCAGCAGGGCCTCCACTTCGCGGCCGAGTTCGTTCGACAGCGGCAGGCGGCCGCCGCGCCAGCTCGGCGTGGCGCCGTCGCGGTCGCGTGCCAGGCGCACGTAGGCGGTCATGTCTTCCAGGCGGACCAGGCGCAGGGTGCGGCCGGCGAACTGGAACTGGTCGCCCGGGCGCAGTGCTCCGGCGAACGCTTCCTCGACCGAGCCCAGGCTGCCGCCGCGCAGGAATTTCACTGCGACTGCCCCGTCGCTGGCGATGGTGCCTATGCCCAGGCGGTGGCGGTAGGCGATGCGCCGCTCGACGACGCGGTAGATGCCATCCTCGCCGCGCTGCACGCGGCGGAAATCCGGATAGCTGGACAGGGCCGCGCCGCCCTGCACGATGAAGTCCAGCACCTGTTCCCAGCTGCGCTGGTCCAGTGCGGCAAAGGCATGCGTGCGGCGCACCTCGTCGAACAGCGCGCCGGCGTCGAAGCCGCCGCCCAGGGCCAGGGTCACGCAGTGCTGGGCCAGCACGTCCAGCGACAGCTGCGGCGGTGTGCGCGACTCGATGCGGCCAGCGGCGACGGCCCGGCGCGCTGCGGCATATTCCAGCAGTTCCAGCGCGTGTGTCGGCACGCCGATGATGCAGGCGCTGCTGCCGGGCCGGTGGCGTGCGCGGCCGGCGCGCTGCAGCAGCCGCGCCATGCCCTTGGGGCTGCCGATCTGGATGGCCTGGTCGACGGCGGGAAAATCCACGCCCAGGTCCAGGCTGGAGGTGGCGACGACGCAGCGCAGGCGCTGTTCGCGCAAGCCTTGCTCCACCTCGCAGCGCAGGGCTGGCGCCAGCGAGCCGTGGTGCAGGGCCAAGGTAGCCGCCGGCTCGGGCCAGACCGCGGCCAGCGCCGCATGCCACAGCTCGGCCTGCGCCCGGGTATTGGCAAACAGCAGGCTGCTGCGCGCGGCGAAGATCTGCGCGATCACGCGCGGCAACTGGGCCAGGCCCCGATGTCCGGCCCAGGCGAAGCGCTCGCCCGGGCCGGGCAGCAGCGAATGCAGTTGCAGTGCGCGTGGAGCCACGCCGCCGACCAGGGCCGCATCCGGCTGCTGTGGCAGCAATACGTCGCGTGCCTGGGGCAGGTTGCCCAGCGTGGCCGACAGGCCCCAGGTGCGCAGCGGCGGCGACAGTGCGCGCAGGCGGGCCAGGCAGAGCTGCAGCAGCACGCCGCGCTTGTTGCCCAGCAGTTCGTGCCATTCGTCGACGATCACGCCGCGCAGCTGGCCGAAGTGCTGCGCGCTTTCCGTGTGCCACAACAGCAGGGCCAGCGATTCGGGCGTGGTCACCAGCGCGTCGAGCTTGCCGCTGCGGGCCAGGCGCCGCTCGCGCGCGCTCGCGTCGCTGCTGCGCAGGCCGATCTGCCAGTCCAGCCCCAGCGCGGGCAGCGGTTCGCGCAGCGCGCGCAACGTATCGGTGGCCAGCGCGCGCAAGGGTGTGATCCAGAGCAGCTGCAGGCGGCGCGTGCGCTTGCCGCCGTCGCGCGCCTGCTGCAAGGCGTCAAGCAGCGGACCGCCGTAGACGGCCCAGGTCTTGCCGCTGCCGGTAGGCGTATGCAGCAGGCCCGATTCGCCGGCGCGGTAGCGGCGCCAGACTTCGCGCTGGAACGCGAACGGCCGCCAGCCCTGCGCGGCGAACCAGCGCTGCAATTGCGCCAGCGGCGTGTCGGGGGGCGTGCTGCGCAGCTCAGCCCCGGCCTGTCGCGCTGGCGCTGTCACCGCGCCAGGGCCTGCAGCGTTTCCAGGCGATCGGCTTCGGCCGCAGGCTTGTCCTGGCGCCAGCGCAGAATGCGCGGGAAGCGCACGGCGAAGCCGGATTTGTGCCGGCTGGAGCGGTTGACTGCCTCGAAACCCAGTTCGAACACCTGCAGCGGCTGGACCGACCGCACCGGGCCGAAGCGCTCCAGCGTATGTGCACGTATCCATTTGTCCAATGCGAGAATTTCCGCATCGTCGAGGCCGGAATAGGCCTTGGCCACCGGCACCAGGGTGTCGCCGCGCCAGAGGCCGAAGGTGTAGTCGGTATACAAGGTACTGCGCCGCCCATGGCCGGCCTGGGCGTAAAGCAGCACCGCGTCGATGCTGAGCGGCGCGAGCTTCCATTTCCACCAGTCGCCGCGGCGGCGGCCGGCCTGGTAGACGGAGCTGCTCCGTTTCAGCATCAGCCCTTCCACCCCTCGTTCGCGCGCGGTATCACGACAGCGGGCGGCTTCGTCCCAGTCGGTGGCGGCCACCTCGGGCGAGAGCAGGATGCGTGCATCGGGCAGGCCAGTGAGCAGTTCCTGCAAGGCAGCGCGGCGCTGTGCCAGCGGCCGTTCGCGCCAGTCTGCGCCGTCGAGTTCGAGCAGGTCGTAGGCGAGCAGGCGCGCCGGCGCCTCGGCCAGGCTCTTGGGGCCGGGCTTGCGCCGCTGGATGCGCGTCTGCAATGCGCTGAACGGCAGCGGCATGTCCTGGTGCAGGGGCCAGGCCAGCAGTTCGCCGTCGATGACGCAGTCGCGCGGCAGTTGCTGCGCGGCATTTTCGATTTCCGGAAAGCGGCCATCCAGGCGTTCTTCGCCGCGCGACCACAGGGCCGTCTGGTGGGCGCGGCGGATCAGTTGCAGGCGGATGCCGTCCCATTTCCATTCCAGCAGCCAGTCGCCGATCGCGCCGAGACTGCCTGCCTCACCCTCCAGCGGCGAGGCGAGGAAGAACGGGTAGGGCTGGGCGCGATCCTCGGCGGTTTCCTGCGCCGACAGCAGCTGTTGCAGGAAAGCGGGGCTGGGCAGCCAGGCGCCGAGCATGCGCTGGGCGATGCGCGCGATGTCCACGCCGCTGAGTTCGGCCAGCGCCTGCTGCACCAGCCGCTGCGATACGCCGACGCGTAGTGCGCCGGTAAGTAATTTGTTGAAAACAAAACGTTGTTCACTATCCAGCGAAAGCCACGCGCCGACGACCAGCTCGCGCCGCAGCGCTGCTTCCCGGCCGGCGACGGCGAGCAGGCGCTGCTCGATCCAGACGTGCAGCGGCGCGGCATCGATCTGCTCCGGTTCGTCCAGCAGCAAGGTCAGGGTTTCGGCCAGGTCGCCGACATGGTCGTAGCACTCGTCCACCAGCCAGGCCGGTGTGCGGCTGGCCTCGGCAATCCATTCGCGCAGCTCGGTGCTGCCGGCGATGCGCGCTTTGGTGCCGCCGATCTTGCCGCCGCTCAGCAGCCACAGCGCCCAGGCCGCGTCGACGGGCGGCGCCTGGCGGAAATAGTCGATCAATGCAGCACGCTTGTCCGAGGTGGCGGTGCTGCGGTCGAGTCGGCGATACAGGTCGGCGAAGCGCTGCATCAGTCTTCACCGCCGAAATCGGTGGCAAAGGTGCCAGCGCTCAGACCGCGTTCGTTGAGTACGCGCACCAGCGCATCGGTGGCGCCGTGCGTGGCAATGACGCGCGTGGCGCCGGTCTGCTCGATGGTCTGCAGCAGTGCCGGCCAGTCCGCATGATCGGACACGACGAAGCCGCGGTCATAGTTGCGCCGGCGCCGGTTGCCGCGCAGCTGCATCCAGCCCGAGGCAAAGCCGGTCTGCACGCGGCGGAAGCGGCGCATCCAGGCGCTGCCTGCGGCCGATGGCGGCGCCAGTATCAGCTCGCCTGCATAGTCTCGGCCGCGTTCCTGTTCGGCGATGGGCAGGCTGTCGAGCAGACCGATGCCGGCGCTGCGATAGACGGCGACGCCGGCGGCAATGGCGCCGTGCAGCAGCGCCGGCCGCGATGTATGCAACCGCAGTTCGGCCAGCAGGCGCTGCGCCTTGCCCAGCGCATAGCAGAACAGCACGGCGGCTTCGCCCTGGGCGGCGCACTCGTCGCGCCAGGCGACGATATCGCGCGCCACCGTGGCCGTATCCGGCCAGCGATAGATCGGCAGGGCAAAGGTCGCTTCGGTGATGAAGGTGTCGCAGCGCTGCGGCTGCAGCGGCGTGCAGGTGGGATCGGCCTGGCGCTTGTAGTCGCCCGAGGCGACCCAGACGCGTTCGCCGCATTCGATGCGCACCTGGGCCGAGCCCAGTACATGGCCAGCCGGATGCAGCGATACGCGCGTGCGGCCCAGGTCGAAGGTTTCGCCGTAGTCGAACGCGCGGTAGTCCTGCGTGCCCAGGCGCCAGTGCAGGATAGGCAGCCCGGCCGCAGCGGCGTAGTAGCAGCCCATGCCCGGGCGGGAGTGATCGCTGTGGCCGTGGGTAATCACCGCACGCGCCACCGGCTGCCACGGATCGATATGGAAATCGCCGGCCGGGCAATACAGCCCGGCACTGGTGGCTATGACGAGATCGTCGTGATCGGCTGGCACGCTGTGCCGTCTCCTTGCCTGCGCCGGTCGAACCAGACCACGGCTGCGGTGACAAGGTCGTGAACCGGCATGCCCGCTGGACTGCGCCTATTCGGTCTTCAGCGTGCGCGACGACCAGTGGATATGCACGATGCGCCAGCCCTGTGGCGTCTGCCGCAGCAGCATGGTCTCGATGCTGCGCTGCTTGACCGGCTTGCCCTGGCGTTGCGAGCTGACGTCGCTTTCGCTGAGCACCCAGGCGCTGTCGCCGCTGACCTCGGCGTGGCGCGATGCCAGCGTCGACTGCGCCGTCTTGCTGAACTGCATGTCGGCGTCGAGGTGGTGGCTGGCGTATTCGTCGCGACTGCGTTCCACATGGCCGCTTTCGAACACCTGCAGCTGTGGCGCGAGCAGGGCCAGCGCCGCCTTGCCGTCGCCCGCATCGAGTGCTTTGTGGAAATTTTCCACCGTGGCCACGGCGGCGGCCGCGGCGGGATCGTCGACAGGTGCCTGCGCCAGCGCCGTGGTGGCGCAGGCACCGGCCAGTGCCAGGCCGGACAGCAACACTGCCAGCGGATGCGGGCGATGGAACATGGGTCAACCTCCGGGTTTCATGCCGTGTTTCGAATGGTCCATGGGCGCCGCGGCCGGGGGCTCTGCGGGCGGCTGCGACAGCTGTGCCGGCGCATACGGATCGCGCCGCACCGGCTGGCCGAAATCCGCATCGCTGCTGACGCGCCGCGCAATCTTTCCCTTGGGGTAACGATACCAGCCCGGGTCGCGATAATCGTCGGCGGCCTGGTCGTCGCGCACCTTGACCACGGTGAACATGCCGCCCATCTCGATGGGGCCGAACTGGCCCTGGCCGGCCATCATGGGCAAGGTATTGGCCGGGCCGGCCATGCCCATGGCGACGTGTTCGCTGTGCTCGGACATGCCGTCCTTGCCCATGGCCATGTAGCCCGGCAGCATCTGGCGGATTTGCGCTTCCACGCCGCGCTGGTCGACGCCGGTCGGGTTGGGAATGCCGTGGCCCATGGGCCCCATGGTGTGGTGGGCCATATGGCAGTGCAGGGCCCAGTCGCCGGGTTCGGTGGCGAGGAATTCCAGGTCGCGCATCTGGCCGACGCCGATAATCTCGGTCACTTCGCGCCGCCACTGCGCCCGCGGCCAGCGTCCGGCATCCGAACCGGTGACCCAGAACGGGTTGCTGTGCATGTGGATGGGATGATTCCACATGGATAGGTTGCCTATGCGTATACGCATACGCTCGCCGGTGCGCATGACCAGCGGTTCTATGGCCGGGAACACCTTGGAGTTGAAGGTCCACAGGTCGAAGTCCTGCATCACCGACGGGTCTGGCCGGTAGGTGCCCGGGTGCAACGCGTAGTTATGCAGCAGGAAGGCGTAGTCGCGGTCGATCGGCTCGTCTTCGCCGTTGCGCGGGTGGATGATGAACAGGCCCATCATGCCGAAGGCCATCTGCGTCATTTCGTCGGCGTGCGGGTGGTACATGTGGGTGCCGTGCTGGCGCAGCACGAACTCGTAGACGAAGGTTTCGCCGGGTGCGATGCGCGGCTGGTTCAGGCCGGCGATGCCGTCGTAGCCGTTGGGCAGGTCGATGCCGTGCCAGTGCATGGTGGTGCCTTCGCCCAGGCGGTTGGTGACGAAGATGCGCACGGTATCGCCTTCGACGGCTTCCAGCGTCGGCCCCGGCGTGGTGCCGTTATAGCCCCAGCAGCGGGCGCGGCTGCCCGGCGCGAATTCGTGTTCGATCTCTTCGGCGACGAGGTGGAATTCCTTGACAGCGCCATTGCGCTTGAACGGCAGGGTCCAGCCGTTCAGCGTGCGCACGGGGCGGTAGTTTTCGCCGCTGCGCGCTGTGCGTGCCGCGGCGGGCGGTGCGGGCGTCTGCGCCTTGACCGTCGCGGCGGCGAGCAGTCCGGCACCGCCGGCGCCCATCAGTTGAAGCAATTCGCGGCGGGTCGTCATGGCTGCTGCTCCTGGTCGGTGGCGGTGTCTTTTGCGTCCGCGTCGGTGTGCTGCTGATCGTGTTTGCCTGCCGCTGCTTTCTGCGCCGGCGCGGCGGGCATGGAATGGCCGGCATGCGGATCGTTGGCAGGTTTGGTTTCCGGCATGGAATGGCCGGCATGCGGATCGCTGGCGGGTTTGGTTTCCGGCATGGAATGGCCAGCGTGCGGATCGTTGGCGGAATTCGTTTCCGGCATGGAATGGCCGGCATGCGGATCGCTGGCGGGTTTGGTTTCCGGCATGGAATGGCCGGCATGCGGATCGTCCGCTGGTGCCTGCAGCAGGCTCTGCGCATCGAAAGTGCGTTCCTGCGCCTGTGCATCGCCAGGCAGTTGCGTACCGACGGCGCGGCCCAGCTCGACCCGGGCCAGCCAGTAGTCGCGCACGGTTTCCAGGTAGGCCTGGTAGGCGTCGAATTCCTGCTGCCTGGCCAGCAGCAGTTCGAACGCGCCTATCAGCATGTAGTTGTGTCGTTCAAGCTGGCGCTGCACCACGGCTTCGCGCTGCGGCAGCAGGGCATTGCGGTAGTCGTCGGCGATGCGGCGCAGGGCGGACACCTGCTCCACGCCGTTTTGCACATCGGCGTCGACCTGCCATTGCAGCTGGGCGAGATCGGCACGGCTGAGTTCCAACTTGGCCTCGGCCCGGGCAATTGCCGCCTGGCCCTGGTTGAACAGGGGCAGGGCCAGCGACAGGGTAGGACCGTGCAGGCGGCTGCCGTCGGTTTCCTTTTCCTGTTCGACGCCGACCTCGACTTCGCCCAGCAGACGCCAGCGCCGTGCCAGACCCAGCGCGTCGGCCAGCAGTTCGCTTTCGCGCCGTGCGGCGGCCAGGTCCAGCCGCTGCGCGCGGGCCAGCTGTTGCAGCGGTTCGAGTTCATCGTCCTGCGGCAGCGGTGCCAGCAGGGGCAGGTCGAACTTCCAGCGCGCCGCATCGCTGCCGGACAGGCCCAGCCGCGTATTCAGGCTCAGCCGCGCGCGCAGGGCATCGGCGTTGGCCCTGGCCGCTGCGATGCGCGCCTGGCTGGCCGCTGCCTGTTCCAGTTTCAGTTCCAGCGCGTTGATATTGCCGGCAGTGTAGAAACGCTGGGCCAGTTCGGCCGATGCGTCCGCCGCCTTGGCCACGGCCTCGCGCATCAGCGCAATCTGGTTGGCGGCAGCGGCCTGATACCAGTCGGCCGCGGTATCGGCAGCCAGGTTCATCAGGTTGCCGGCGATGCTCAACTGGGCTCGTTCGTATTCGCCTGCGGCGAAGCGCTTGCGCGACGGCAACAGCAGCAGATCGCTCAGCGGCGCACTCAGGCCGCGACTGATCTGGTGCGCATCGCCGTCTTTCATCGCCGTGACGGAAAACGTGGGATTGGCGATGCGGCTGGCCTCGACCACATCGGCCTGGGCAATGCCCAGTTCTGCATAGCGCGCGGCGATCTGCGGATTGCGCAGCTGGGCCAGTTGGAAGGCGCGCGCCGGTGTCAGTGGCTGGGCCAGCAGTTCGGTCACGCGCGCGCCGATGGCGGCCTGGCCCTGGGCATCGTGCTGCCACTGGAATGCACTGGGCAGGCGGGTTTGCAGCAACTGCTCGACCTGGTCGGCGCCTTCGCGGCGCGACACGCTGGCGCAGCCCGCAAGCAACGCCAGTGCGGCCACCAGAGGCAGCCGGGCAATCGGAATTTTCATCATCGTACTCGGACTAACGGCCGCCATTGCCGGATAGCGGCTGGCGGCTCATGCACGCAGGAAAGCGGCAGCGGCCATGAGGCGCTGCATAGAAGAAACGCGCGTGCTTCAGCCGATGGGAGGACGCAGGCCAACCGCCAGCGGCACATCGCGGCGCGCGTGCACGGCGGCAGGGCCGAGACGGTCGGCCGGGGCAAAACTGAGGCAGTCGAGAGTGGCTGGTGTTGTTGCGGCGGCCTGGGCGCAGGCGCAATGGCCGGGCTTGCAGCAGTCGGTGTCGTGCATCGTCGTCCGGTCGGACTGTGTTGCTGCGCCGGCGTCGCCGTGCTGCGGCATATCGCCATGGCAGGGCGCCGACTGCTGCATCGCCACCATTGCCTGGCTGTGACTGGCCATGGCCAGCGGCGCCAGAAAACTATTCAGGCACAGCAGCAGGGCAAGCAGGCAGTTGACGGCGGTTCGCAGCACGCAGGGTCCGGGCGGAGGAGGCGGCGCATAGACTGCGCGTCGCGCGGCAAAGTTTCAAGGCGACCGCATGGCGCGCTGCCGGCGCCGGGTGCGCATGCGCTGTCACGTCGCGCCATCGTTCACGCAGCGTCGACATTTCGCTGGCTGCGCGCGATCGCGGCAATCGCCGGTTTAACCGGAAACAAACAATCGCGACAAAGAAAAAAGTTCCACTAGGCTTCGTACGAAGCCTTGCATTTCCATGGCGGGCTGAGTGGTTGTCGATGTTCGATCTAAAACAAAGCCGTGACCTGTTCCAAAATCATCGAAGCTCTTACTCGCGAAGGCCGCGATTGTCCCGGCCTCTGCAGCAACGGAACAGCGACACCTGCAGGTTTCGACGTGGTAAAGCCGTGCCCTTCTACAGGGGAAGCAATGCGAAAGGCGTGGTCTTGCTGCATCGACTGGAGCTGCCCGCGAGGGGCAGCGCAAGCGTGCAATACACAAGATAGAAAAGCCGTGCATTTGGGAGAGTTATTGTGAATAAATCCAAGCTTTGCAGTGTTATTGGCCTGGTTCTTTTTGGTGCCGCAGGATCGGTGCTGGCCGCCAGCCCGCTCATGAAGCAGGCGCGCCCCAGCGCCGAACAGGTCGAAGAGAACAAGATTTTCCATCCCGGGCCGTTCACGTCCCGCGTAGCGCCCACGCCCGACGCCTCGTCGTTCGGCTTCACCGTGAACACCACCGGCCAGCCGACTTATGCGCGTGCATTTTCCGACTGTTCCGGCCTGTCCAGCAGCGGCAACGGTGTCGCCTATGTCGCGACGCCGTTCCGTGTGTCGTCCGCCGGCACCTATACCATCCTCAGCGAGCAGGATTTCGACGGCTTCATCTTCGTCTACTCGCCAACCTTCGATCCGGCCAACGCGCTGACCAACTGCATCGTCGGCGGCGACGACTTCACCGGCGGCACCGACTCGCAGATCGTCACCACGCTCGCTAGCGGCACCGACTACGTGCTGGTCAGCACGGCGTTCTCCGCCGGCGATGTCGGTTCGCTGACGAACACCATCACCGGTCCGGGCACGGTCACCGGTGTAGGCACCACGATCAGCAAGGCGATCGCCAGCCCCGGCGTGCCCTCGGGCGGCGGCAATGTCACGTTTTCTTTCGTCGCCAGCAACAGCGGTACTGCATCGGAGTCGGCCATCGTCGCCACCGATACCTTGCCGGCCGGCATGAGCTATGTGTCGGATACCTGCAGCGGCAGCGCGGCTGGTTCAGTCTGGACCTGGAACATCGGCACGCTCGCCGCCGCGGCGACGGCGAACTGCTCGCTCACCGTGTCGGTTACCGGCGCAGGCTGCCCCGCTGTCGACAACACGGTCAGCCTGGCGTCGGCGTCGGGCAACACGGCGTCGGCATCGGCCAACAACCTGGCGGAAGCTGTCGGCGATCCGAGCTTCGAGGAAGGCAATACCGGCACCACCTGGACCCAGACCGGCACCAGCGGCTCGCCGGTCTGCAGCGGCGCGGCCTGCGGCTTCGCCGAAGCGCGCACCGGCGACTGGTGGATCTGGTTCGGCGGCTGGGACGACCGCGTCGAGACGGCAAGCGTTGTGCAGAGCGTGACGATTCCGACCAGTGCGACCAACCTGACCTTCTGGGTCAAGCTGCCGGACTGCAACGCCGCCCAGGGCGCCAACGATTTCGCCCGCCTGACCATCGACGGCACCGAAGTGTGGCGCGAGGATGCGCTGTCGGCCAATTGCGGCGAGGCGGATTATCGCCAGGTCGTCATTCCGCTGGGGGCAGGACTGGCCAATGGCGCAGCGCATGCGCTGTCGTTCGAGTCGGTACAGAACGGCGACGGTGCCTTGTCGAATTTCTTCGTCGACGATGTTTCCATCCAGACGACATCCTGCGCTGCTGTATTGCCCGACCAGATCTTCAAGAACGGCTTCGAGCCGTGATCTGACCGTTTCGCTCCGCCGTGACGACAAGGCCGCCGCAAGGCGGCTTTGTCTTTTGCACAGCCCCGGCTTGCTGCCTACACTTGCCGGCCCCGCAGCGCAGGACGCAGGCATGAAGCTGGAGCAGGGCCAAGCACAGGTATGGTATGCCTGGACCGAGAAGTGCCGGCATCCGCAACTAATGGATTATTACCGTTCGTTGCTCAGCGCCGACGAGCGCGAGCGCTGCGAACGTTTCGCCTTCGACTATCTGAAGACCGAATACCTGCTGACCCGTGCGCTGTGCCGGCTGACCTTGTCGCGCTACGTACCGTTGCCGCCGCAGGACTGGCGCTTCCGCCGCAACGACTACGGCCGGCCCGAGATCGACCTGCCCGGCGTCGCCACCGGCCTGCGCTTCAATCTTTCCAATGCGCGCAGCCTGGTCGCCTGCGTGGTGACGCGCGATGCTGATGCCGGCGTCGACGTGGAGGAGACCCAGCGTGGCGAGGAGATGCTGCCTATCGCCGCCCAGTATTTCGCGCCGCCGGAGCTGCAGGACTTGTCCGCACTGGCGCCGGCGCTGCAGTCGCGGCGTTTCTTCCAGTTGTGGACATTGAAAGAAGCGTATATCAAGGCGCGTGGCATGGGCCTGGCCATTCCGCTGGAGCAGTTCTGGTTCCGCCTGGAGCAGGGGCGCATCGGCATCGGCTTCGATGCGGCGCTGGACGACGTTGCGGCGGACTGGCAGTTTGACTATCGCGAACCCGCTGCCGGCCATGCCATGGCCTTGGCCGTGCGCAAAGGCGCGGCGGCCGATTTCGCGGTCAGCTGGCGCGAAACCGTGCCGATGCCCGGCTAATCCACATTGTTGGTTGGAGTTGCTTGGGGTTGGTAGGTTGTGGGTAAGCCGCAGGCGCACCGCAACAGCGGGCTGGCCCACCATCGAAATGCCCATGGCGAAGCTGCTTTTTGCTACGTCGCGAATCGGTGGCTACGAATTCCTTGCTGCTTTTTCTTTTTCGTCTATGTATACGAACTGGTTCGGCATGGATTCTTTGATGGTGCGACACCTCGATGTTGGTGTGCGCCTGGCGGCTTACAGCAACCTGCGTCACTCAGGCCAGTTGCTTCCTGAAAAACGCGATGGTGCGCTGCCAGGCCAGGTCGGCGGCGGCCTTGTCGTAGCGCGGCGTCGTATCGTTGTTGAAGCCGTGCTGGGTGCCGGCATAGACGAAGGCTTCGTAGCGGATGCCGTGTTCTTTCAGTGCGGCCTCGTAGGCGGGCCAGGCGGCGTTGATGCGTTCGTCTTTCTCGGCGAAGTGAATCAGCAGCGGCGCCTTGATCCTGCCCACGTCTTCCAGCTTGGCGCCCTGGCCGTAGAACGGTACCGCGGCGGCGAGGTCGGGCAGCTGGGTGGCGAGGTAGTTGGCCATGCCGCCGCCGTAGCAGAAGCCGACCACGCCGACCTTGCCGTTGGCGCCGTCGAGTTTCTTCAGCGCCGCTGTCGCGGCGAGGAAGTCGGCGCGGGTCTTTTCCTGGTCCAGTTTGCCGAACAGCTCGCGTGCCTTGTCTTCGTCGCCCGGGTAGCCGCCCAGCGGTGCCAGGGCATCGGGTGCGAACGCGATGAAACCGTCCAGTGCCAGGCGCCGGGCAATGTCTTCGATATGCGGATTGAGGCCGCGGTTTTCGTGCACGACGAGCACGACCGGCAGCTTGCCCTTGGCCTGGGCCGGGCGGGCCAGGTAGCCCTTGACCTTGCCGTTGCCCGCGGGCGAGTCGAATTCGGTATGCGCGATCTTGATGCGCTGGTCTGCCTCGGCCACCTGCTGCGCGACGGCAAACTGCGGGCTCAGCTGCTGCAGGATCAGCTCGGCAGTCAGCACGCCGGTGGCGTATTGGGCGATGGCGGTGAGGAAGCCGCGCCGGCTCAGGCTGCCGTGGACATAGGCATCGAATTGGCGCAGCACTTCGGGATCGAAATCGGAGCTGGTCTTGCGCGTCATTGGCGATCCTTGGCGGGAGCGGGGGCGAACGAGAATGACCCGGCCCCACCTCGCTGTGCAAGGCGCAACGCAGCGCATTTGCCGCAGTGCCGCCACGGCTGGGCGCAAGCGGTTCGGCCCTGGCCAGCGGCCACGTCCGGGCGCGGGGACGTGGCCGCCGTGGTCGCGGTTATGCGGCGCGCCGCTGTCCGCGCCGCCGCGCGGTGGCGGCGAGCGCAAGCAGCAACAGCGCGAGTGCGGCCAGCCCGGCCGGCGTCAGCGACGGCACGATGCGCACGATGGCGATGGCCGTCGTGACCGTGGAGCTGTTGTTGGCCGGGTTCGGGTCTGGCGTGCTGCTGGCGATGTCGGCCGTGTTCAGGATCGGGGTTGCACCGCTGTAGCCGGGCGGTACTTCCATGGCCAGGACGATCGCGCTGCTGGCACCGTTGGCCAGGCTGGGCAGGGTACAGGTGAGCAGGTTGCCGGCGACGCTGCAGCTCCAGCCCGGGCCAGTGGCGCCGAGGTAGACCAGGCCGGCAGGCAGCGCATCGGTGACGCTCACGTCGACGGCGGTGTTGGGGCCGGCATTGCTGGCGGTCAGGGTGTAGCTGATCGGTCCGCCGGGCGAGCCACCGCCGCCGGCGGTCTTGAGCACGGACAGGTCGGCTTCGTTGCCGACCGGCACCGTGACCGTGCTGGTGCAGCTGCCGGCGCAACCACCGCCGCCACCGCTGACGGTCGCGGTATTGGTCAGGGTGTTGCCGGCCGCGGCGGGCAGCGGCGTGACCGGAATGACGAAGACGCTGCTGGCCCCCGGCGCGAGCCCGGCGGCAATGCTGCAGACCACCTGCTGTCCGCTCGCGCTGCAGCCGGCCGGCAAGGTGCCGAGGCTGAGTCCGGCGGGTACGGTGTCGCTCACGCTGGCGGCAGCTGTCGTAGCAGCATTGCCGGTATTGGTCACGCTAAGGCTGTAGCTGGCTGGCGTGCCGACGACGAAGCTGGCGGTACTGGCGGTCTTGACGATGCTCAGCTGCGGCGCCTGTACCGGCACGTCGACGCTGCTGGAGCAGGTCGCCGCAGCCGGGCAGGTAGGGTCGCCACCGCCGGACACGGTTGCCGTATTCGTCACGGTCGTGCCATTGGCCGCTGCCGACGGCGTAACCGGCAGTACGAAGGTCACGCTGGCACCGGCGGCGAGCCCGGCCGGCACCGTGCAGCTGACATTCTGGCTGCTGGCGGTGCAACCCGCCGGCATGGCGCCAAGCACCAGGCTGGCGGCGACGCTGTCGCTGATGCTGGCCGCGGCCGTGGTTGCGGCACTGCCGATATTGGTCGCGGTCAGGCTGTAGCTGGCTGGCACGCCGACCACGAAGCTCGCCGCGCTGGCGCTCTTGACGAGGCGCAACTGCGGTGCGGCGACCGGCGTATTGACGCTGCTGCTGCAGTTGGCTGCGCCGGGGCAAGCCGGATCGCCGCCGCCGCTGACCACGGCGGTATTGGTCAGTACGCTGCCGCTGGCCGCGGCGGTCGGGGTGACCGCAATGACGAAGACCACCTGGCTGCCGCTGGCAAGCCCTGTCGCGATGCTGCAGCTGACGACCTGGCCGCTGGCGCTGCAGGCGGGCGGCAGGCTGCCGATGCTCAGACCGGCGGGCACGTTGTCGCTGACGCTGGCAGCGGCAGTCGTCGCAACGGCACCGGTATTGGTGACGGTCAGGCTGTAGCTGGCGGCTACGCCGACGACGAAGCTGCTGGCACTGGCGGTCTTAACGATGCTCAGCGCCGGCGCGTCCACCGGCACGCTGACGCTGCTGCTGCAGCGCGCTGCTGCCGGGCAGGTGGGGTCGCCGCCGCCGCTGACGGTGGCGGTGTTGTTGAGCGTCTGGCCGTTGGCGGCGGCCGTCGCTGTCAGCGGAATGACGAAGGACAGGCTGACGCCCGCGGCCAGTCCGCTGGCGATGGTGCAGCTGATCACCTGCCCGGAAGCGCTGCAGCCGGCCGGCATCGCACCCAGGTTCAGGCCGGCCGGTACCGTGTCGCTGACCTGCGCCGTGGCGGTGGTCGCGGCGCTGCCGATGTTGGTCACCTGCAAGGTATAGCTGGCCGGTACGCCGACGACGAAGGCGGCGCTGCTGGCGGTTTTCCGCACGCTCAGTTGCGGGGCGTTGACGGGAGTCTGGGTGGAGCTGCCGC
This sequence comes from Tahibacter aquaticus, assembly GCF_004363655.1. Lineage (GTDB taxonomy): Bacteria > Pseudomonadota > Gammaproteobacteria > Xanthomonadales > Rhodanobacteraceae > Tahibacter > Tahibacter aquaticus. The sequence continues at coordinate 207,504 of NZ_SNZH01000005.1, read as the reverse complement.
AGTGCGCTGCGGTGGGGCAGGTGGGATCGCCGCCGCCGCTGACGACGGCGCTGTTGCTGACCGTACTGCCGCTGGCCGCGGCGGTCGGCGTGACCGTAATGACGAAGCTCACCGGCGCACCGGGAGCCAGCCCGGCGGCAATGACACAGCTGACCACTTGTCCAGCAGCGTTGCAGCCGGGCGGCAAGGTGCCGATGGTCAGGTTGCCGGGAATGGAATCGCTGACCGTGGCGCTGGCCGTGGTCGCCGCCGTGCCGGTATTGGTCACGCTCAAGGTGTAGCTGGCCGGCACGCCGATGACGAAGCTGCTCGCGCTGGCGGTCTTGACCAGGCTGAGCTGGGGCGCATCGACCGGCGTCGTGGTGGAGCTGCTGCACTGCGCCGCTGCCGGGCAGGTGGGATCGCCGCCGCCACTGACGCTGGCCATGTTGGTCACCGTCGTGCCGCTGGCTGCCGGCGTCGGCGTAACCGGAATGGCGAAGCTGAGCAGGGCGCCGCTGGCCAGCCCGGCCGGGATGCTGCAGGTCACCACCTGGCTCGCCGCACTGCAGGCCGGCGGCAGGCTGCCGATGCTCAGCGAGCTGGGAATGGTGTCGCTCACGGTCGCCGTCGCGGTGGTCGCGGCTGTGCCGATGTTGGTCACCTGCAGGGTATAGCTGGCTGGCACGCCGACGACGAAATTCGCGCCGCTGGCGCTCTTGGCGATGCTCAGCTGCGGTGCTTCCACCGGCGTATTGGTTTCGCTTTCGCAGTGCGCTGCACCGGGACAGGTGGGATCGCCGCCGCCGCTGACGCTGGCGGTATTGGTCAGTATCTGGCCGCTGGCCGAGGCGCCGGGCGTTACCGGAATGACGAAGCTCACTGGCGTGCCGACAGCGAGGCCGGCGGGAATGCTGCAGGTCAGCACCTGGCCGGCGGCGCTGCACGCTGCCGGCAGGCTGCCGATGGCCAGGCCGGCAGGAATCGTGTCGCTGATCGTGGCGACTGCCGTCGTCGCAGCCGAACCGGAATTGGTCACAGTCAGGGTATAGCTGGCCGGCACGCCGATGACGAAGTTGGCGCCGCTGGCGCTCTTGCTGATGTCGAGCATGGGCGCGCCGATCGGCGTCGTGGTCGAGCCGGTACAGCGTGGTGGCAGGCTGGGGCTGCCGGCGATGCAGCTGGGGTCGCCGCCGCCGGTAGCCGTGGCCATATTGGTCACCGACAGGCCGCTCAGGCTGGCCTGCGGCGTCACCGGAATGGCGAAACTGACCGGTGTGCCGGTGGCCAGGCCAGCGGCGATGGTGCAGGTGACGACCTGGCCGGCGGCGCTGCAATCCGGCGGCAGGCTGCCGATACTCAGGCCGCTGGGCACCGTGTCGCTGACCGTGGTCACCGCGGTGGTGGCGGCGCTGCCGGTATTGGTCACCTGCAAGGTATACAAAGCCTGCACGCCGATGACGAAACTGGCCGGCGTGGCGGTCTTCACTACCGACAGCTGCGGCGCGCCGACCGTATCGGTGGTGGTGCCGGTGCAATGTGCGGCGGCAGGGCAGCTGGTGTCGCCGCCGCCGTTGACCGTGGCGTTGTTGGTCAGGCTCTGGCCGTTGGCCGTGCCTTGCGGTGTGACCGGAATCGAATAGCTGACGCTGTTGCCGGGGGCCAGGCCCGCGGGCAAGGTGCAGGTCAGCGCCTGGCCGCTGGCGGAGCAGCCGGCCGGCAGGCTGCCGATGGCAAGCCCTGCGGGAATGGTGTCGGTGATGGTGCCGGCCAGCGTGGCAGCCTGGCCGGTGTTCGCCACGCTGAGCACGTAAAGGCTTTGCACGCCGACGACGAAGCTGCCCTGCAACGACTTGGTCAGTTCCAGGTGCGGCGCATCGATGGGCGTGGAAATAGTGCCCTGGCAATGCGCTGCCGCCGGACAGCTGCTGTCGCCGCCGCCGCTGGCACTGGCGCTATTCACGGCCGGCGAGGCCGTGCCGACGGCGATGGTCACCGGCACCGTGACCGGCGGCGCATTGGCGCCGGGCGGCAGTACGGCGGCGCTGGTGCAACTGACGACAGTCGTGGTGCTGGCGGCGCAGTTCCAGCCGCTGCCGCTGGGTGTGGCGGTGGTGGTGATGCCGGCGGGCAGCGGATCGCTCAGGTTCAGCGTACCGACCGTGCTCGACGTGCCGGAGTTGCTGAGTTGCAAGGTATACGTGCCGCTCTGGCCGACGGCGAATGCGTTGGGACTGGCGCTCTTGACCAGGGTCAGCTGCGGCGTGCCGGAATCGGTGTTCACGACGGTGCCCGAAACACTGCAAGGCAGGGTCGTGCAGGTAGCGCCAGGCGGTGGCGCAGCCGTGGCGGTATTGGTGATGGAGCCGGTGGCCGTGATCGCCACGGTGCCGGTAACGGCAATGCTGAGGCTTTCGCCTGCGCCCAGCGCCACCGCATTCAGGGCGATGGCATTGCCGCTGCCGCTGGCACTGGTGCCGGCGGCCGTGGTGTCGCAGTCGGCAATCGCACCGCTGGCGCTGCAGCTCCAGGCAGAGACCGTGACCGCGGCCGGCACTGTGTCGCTGACGCTGATGCCGCTGGCTGCGGCCGGGCCGTTGTTGGTCACGCTGATGGCGTAGCTGAGCGGGCCGCCGGGCAGGTAGCTGCCGCTGGGCGTGGCGGTCTTGCTGATGGCGAGATTGACGCGGGCGGTATTGGTAAAGGTGCAGCTGACGTCTGCATTCGGCATCGTGAAACTGCCGCTCTGGTTGTTCGTGCCGGCGACTACGCTTGTGCCGGTACAGGCCAGCGCCGTGGCGTAGGCGCCCAGTCCGTTGTTGGGTGTGCCGGCCAGCTCGGCAATGCTGACGCTGGAGCCGACTTCGATCGTCGACACGCTGCCGCTGCCGCCGTTGCCGACATTGGTCGCCACGCTGCTGCCGTTGACCTGCAGGTCGAAGCGGCCGCTGTCGGCTGCGGGAACCAGGGTCTTGTTCAGCGTCACCGTGCGCACGGCTCGGTTGGCAAAGCTGCAGCTGAAGTCGGCGCCGGGCGTGACGTCGGCCGCGGCGATGGTATAGGTCGCGCCGCTCAGGCTGCCGACCGTGCCGCTGCCGTTGCTGCAGCTGGCGCTGGCCAGCACGAACGGAACCGGCGCCGCTCCTTCGGCAATGCTGATGTCGCTGCCGGCGGCGCTGATGCCGAACGGCTGCGTGCCGGCGCTGGCGTTGCCGTCGACTGGTGTGGGGGTGGCGACTGCTGCCGTCGTGACGCTGCCGCTGGCCTGGCTGGTATTGGCCAGGGTGAAGGTGAACGGGCCACCGGCCAGGCCCAGCGTGGTCTTGCTCAGACTAAGGCAGCCCGGGTCGACGCCGGCGCTGGCGCTGTTGTTGGCTGTTCCACCAGGAACCGGCGTGACGAAGCCGGCCTGGGCCGCGGTGGCTTCGGCGACCTGGCCGATGGTTGTCACGCCGGAGCTGTTGCTGACTGCGGCGCATTGGGTCGGTGCCAGGGTCGCCACGATGCTGTACGTAAGCGTGCCGCCGGCCGCGCCGGCATTGCCGGCGGGCAGGGTGGCGGTTGTCGCGATCGCGCCGCTGCCGCTGGGGGCAGGGCAGGCCGGCGCGGGCGTGCCGCTGGCGCTGCAGGTCCAGGCGAACGCGCTGAAACCCGCGGGCAGGGCGTCGGCCAGGTTGACTGTGGCGTCGTGCGCGGTCAGGTCGTCGACGGTCGGACGCGCGGTATTGTTCTGGAAGGTCACGTTGAATGTGGCCGTCCCGCCGGCGGGCGGGTTGGCATTGACGACGCTCTTGGTTGTGCGCACGTCGACATCGTTGTCGACGATGGTATAGGTCGTGGTTGCCTGGGCCGCGGCGTTGCAGGTCGCGGTAGAGCCCAGTACGTAGGCCGCACTGGTCTGGATCTGCAGGCTCAGTGTTTCGTTGTCTTCGATGATCGTGTCGTCGATGACCGTGATCAGGCCGGTCAGCGGCACGGCGGTCGGTGTCTGGTAGACGCCGGCGGGAATGGTGAAGGTCGAGGTCGTGGTGTAGTCGCTGCCCAGCGTCGCGGTGCCGGCAACGACGGTGATCGAGACCGGGATGCCGCCGGCCGGTACGGTTCCGACGACCAGCAACTGCGGCTGTGCCGACGGCTGGCCTTCGCGGCTGGAGAACTGGCCCGAGCTCAGCTCGATCACCGGTCGCAGGGTGATGTTCATGTCGTCGAAGAAATTGCCTGCGGCCGAGCCGCCGGCGGCACTGATCGAGGCGAGTCCGAAATCGTGGGCACCGCTGCTGCCGTTCCAGGTGAACGTGCCGGAATACCGGCGCCAGCCGCTGGTGGCGATGACCGAGCTGCAGCTCGGCGTTACCACGGCGCCGTCGTTGGCGCCGGCTACCGGGCCGTTGGTCGGCGCAACCACGGTGTTGCCGCATTGAACGACGCCACCACCGCCGTCGTTCTCGGTGCTGGCCTGCAGCACCGTATTCGCATTGCTGTCGATATTGAATTCGGCTACGTCGGGCACAGAGGCGCTGGCGCGCCCACGATGCCCGAGCGAGAACGACACGGTTTCGCCGTTGATCAGGCAGACGCTTTGCGACAGACGCGAAACCACATAGGCATTCAGCTCCGCATGCTGGGTGCCGGCCAGCGACGGCGCCCCGGCACCGCCGTTGGCCCATATCTCGATCAGGCCGCCGCCGGTCGCGCCGGGCGTCGCAGCCGTGATGTTGGGCGGGCAGTAGGAAGCGGGCTGTGCGCCGCTCGCGACCGGGTGCGTGGTGTTCCAGCCGGGAATGGCGTCGGCGCCGATGATGAAGACGCAGGTCGTCGCCCCCGCGCTCGGTAATTCGAAGCCCGTATTGACGAAGCCGCGCTGGATCTGCGCCTTGGCCATGCCCGCACCGAGCAGCAGCAGTGTCGCGGCGGCCGTGGCGGCCAGGCGGGCAGCCTGCGTCAGACGCCTGGGCGTGGTGCCTGCGCCGGGAATCGAAGCGGCTTTGTCTGCCGCAGGCATCATCGGCGAAAGCAGAACCGCGCAGTGCGGCGGGCGGGCAGGGCAGCGGGACATGGGCATTCCTCACGCGACGGCGATGGATTCGGGTGCGCCGCAACGACAGCTGTCCGGCGTAGTGCGCGGAGCCGTTGTTGCGGATTGCAAGTGTTTTTTTATCCACAAGTTGGAGCTGCGCCTAGGCGCGCGGCGGCGCGGCGGCGCGTCCAGCACTTTGGACGGATACAGGCAGGTCGAGCGGGCCCCCAGGTCCCGTTCTCTTATCCACTATTAAACATAGGATACGGCTAAGTACTGCAACACCATACGGCTGTCAATGGATGAATGACGATTGGGGAAAACCCGTATTGGTTGTAGAAAAAATACTTATAAATTTTACAAAAAAGTGCTCATGGGCAGGAATTGGTGCGATGCATCAATGCTCATGCGTATTGTTTTTGTGACTGAATTGGGATGCAGGCAGCCGGGCAGATCGCTGACACTGCGCGGGTTTGACAGCCGACGCCCGATGGGCCGACAAGCACTGAATTTCCCGACCTTCCGACCCCTCAGGGAGAATGCCCCATGCGTCCCAGCCGACTCTGCGCCGCCGCGCTGCTCGCCGTTCCCCTGGTCGCTGCCGCACTGGACGACCCGCTGTTCCGTGACAGTTTCGAAGCCAACATGGGCTTCCGCAGCATTCGTCTGCCCGACCGCAACGATGCCGTCGCCTGCAGCGGAGCCGCCAATGCCAGCGCGCAGATCGCCCGCGTCTACGTGATACAGACGCACCTGCTGGAACCGACCCATCCGTTCTTCGTGCTGGCGGCGAACCGTCCGGCCCTGCTCAAGGTGGACGTCACCGGCAGCGGTACCGCGCCACAGGTGCGCGTCGCGGCTAGCGTCGCGGGCAGGGCGCTGGGCAGCCTGTGCCTGGCCGGCCCGGCCAGTCTGCCGGCCAGCGTCGATCCGAATGCGCCCAGCCGCAGCAACAGTTTCACCCTGACCTTGCCGGCCGGCTGGATGCAGGCTGGGCTGGCCTTGAACATCACCGCCGGCAGCGCCGTGCGCACGCTCGATGCGGCCACGCTCAAGCTGGGGCCGGAGCCGATACTGACCCTGCTCGCGCCCGACCTGATGCTGTTCGGCGATACCGCGCCTACGCCCAAGCCGGCCAACTGGGAACAACAGTACCTGTCCACATTGCCGGTAAGTGCCATTCACTACACGGGCGTCGTGCCCATTGTCACGAATCGCTTTCCGATCTCGCCGCGCAGCGACGGCCGCACCGGCAGCGGCGTGACGACGGCGCAACCGGCCATGATCGCTACCACCAAGCCCAGCTGCACTGCGGCGCAGCAGAGCGCGGGTACCTGCACGCTGTATAGCGGCTTCGGTTTCATCAACGGCGGCCGGCGTGCGGTCGAGGTACTGATGAACGCCAACGGCATGGAGCGTTTTGCCCAGATCTACGGCACTTTCTCGCTCAACAACCAGATTGGCGGCGGTTTGGCCGGCGGTGGTGTCGGCGCGGGCGACGACTTCGGCCTGACATTCAACCACGAGATGGGCCACAGCGCCGACATGCCGCATTGGGGCGACAGCTGGTACGGCCGCGTACCCGCGCCGACCGGCGATCGGCAGCATCCGTATGCGGGCGAATACGGCAGCTTGCCGAACAGCCCCACCGGCGGCGGGTTCGGCAGCAGCTGGGCCTACGACTACGCCAGCGACAGCTTCATCGCGCCGGTTTGCGCGGCAACCGGCAAGGAACGGCAGGAACCCATGCAGCGCAGCGGCAGCACCTGCCTGCCGCCGGGGCAGGCCTACGACTGGTACAGCGACTATTCGTCATTGTTCCAATTTCGCTTTTTTGTCGGTGCTGCCGCGGCCTACAGCGGCAGCGTGGCGTATCCGCGCGACCCGCTCGGCAATGCGGCAGCGACACCGTTCCAGATGCCCGCCAAGGGCGGCAAGGTAGTGGCTGTGCTGCCCAACAGCAGCCAGCCCCTGCTCAAGCGCTGGGACACGGCCAGCGGCAGCTATGTGGCGCAGGCGCAGCCGGCGCTGAGTGCCAACCAGATGAAGCATTTCTACCCGCAGCAGTACAACACCAAGGTGGTTACGGTCTGGGGCTCGTACAGCAGTGCCACGCCGGCCGCGACCAGCATACAGCCGCCGCTGCGCTACGTCGGCCATCTGAAGAAGACCTGGAACCCGTCCGACGCCGCCGATTTCACCGACATCAAGAGCTGGGTGTCGGGCGATGCATTCTGGTGGGGCGCCGACCTGGTACTGCGGGTGAACTACAGCGACGGCAGTTTCCGCCAGGCCGTGCTGAAAGTCGCGCCGCGCTCGGCCGATCCACTCAGCGGCGACAGCTATGCGCCCTGGGCGGTGAATCTGCCCGACGACAAGACCATCGCGAGCATGGTGCTGTACAGCCGCCCCATGGAAGTGCGCAATCCCGGCGACAACCGGCCGTACAACCTCAGCTACAGCGGCAACACCACGACGGCGGCCAATTACATGAGCACGGCGACTGTCGTCGCCAACTGGCCGTGACGCGGCGGCGCGGCGGCCGCGGCATTGCCGTGGCCGGCCCTGCAGTGTCGGGCAGCGCAGGCGGGGGCAGGAATGCCGTCAGGCTGGCTGCAAGGCAACGGCCAGCACCAGGCTGGCGTTGATTGCCAGCACGCCGGCGACGACCGGCCGTGCAAATGCGGCGCCGCCGACGCTGGCGCCGAAGCACTTCACCAGCGAGTTGGTGGTGAATGCTGCGGCCAGCGCCCAGGCAGCTTCGTGCGCAGCCACATTGCCGCTGCCGACCAACTGGCCCAGCGATATGGCGGCGGCATGTACATCGGCCAGTCCGGCCGCAGCGGCAGCGGCCAGCACGCCGCCTTCGCCGATGAAATGCTGCAAGGCCGTGGACAGCAACAGTGCGCCGGCAATCACCGCGGCAAACAGCAGTGCCTGGCGCAGGGCGAATGGCCGGCCGGCGAGGGTCTGTTCGCCACCGGCCTGCGCCGTGCGTCCGCGCCAGACAAACCAGGCCGCAATCGCCACCGCGGCAATGCCGGCCGCAGCCAGCGGTACCAGCAGCCGCTGCAGCAGTGCGGGCGCGATCGCCAGCAGAATCGCGGTCAGTTGCACGACCGTGGCCACGCACGACAGCAAGGCGGCAGCGACGCAGCCGTGCAGCAGGCGCGGATCGGCCGCGGCGCGCTGGCCCATGCCGGCGATGGTGGCGGCGCTGGAAACGAAGCCGCCGAGCAGGCCGGCCAGCACCAGGCCGCGGCCGCTGCCGAGCAGGCGCAGGGCGATATAGCCCAGCGCATTGATACTCATCACCAGCACCACGAACAGCCATAGCTTGCGCGGGTTGAGCACATCCCAGGGATCGACCGCCCGGTCGGGCAGCAGCGGCAGCACGATCAGGGCGGAGGCGGCCAGCAGCAGCGCGTCGTTGAGCTCCTGCTCGCTCAGCACCTGGCGAGTGAAGCGGTGCAGGGCAGACTTGCTTTGCAGCAGCACGGCCAGGGCGACAAACAGTCCTGCCGCCAGCTGCGGCTGGCGCTGCGCCAGCGCGCCGAGCAGGAAGGTGACCAGCAGGGCCAGTTCAGTGGTCACGCCCGGATCGTGTTCGACGCTGTGCCAGTACGAAGCCGCCGCCAGGGCCAGCACCGCCGCACCGGCGACGGCCAGCGCCACGGGGCCGAGCAGCATCGCCACCGCGCCGGCCAGCGCGACAACGCTGAAGCTGCGCACGCCGGCCGGTTCGTGTTCCGGCTGGCGCGCTTTCTCGCGTTCGCGCCCTACGCCGACCAGCAGGCCGCCGCCGATGGCGGCAATCAGTCCGAACAGCTGTTGCGCGCCGACCGGGTCCATCGGTAGTGCCTGGCAATGGGTGGGGGCGAGCATAGCAGCAGGGGCGGGCGTTGGTTTTTGCGAGGCGCCGCGGCTTACGAATGGAAAGATATACGCGATAAATAGTCTATTTTCGTCTAGCTGCTCTGCTCGGGCGTCAGCCGGTAGACGATGTTCAGAATGCGCACGACCCGCTCTGCGATGGTGTCTTCTGGCAGGAATTCGTCCAGTACCGCGAGCAGTTGTTGCGGCATGCCGCGTTCGAGCAGGTCTTGCATCGCCTGCACATGGATGGTCCGCGCCGAGCCGCCGGTCCTGTACAGGCTCAGTACGGGCTTTTTGCGCTTCAGTGCGTATTCCGCTTCGGCCAAGGCGCCAGCTTTCCCGCCGATCGCCAGCACGCAATCGGCCTTGCCGATCAAGGTCTGGCGAAAATCGGCCAGTGTGTCGAACCGCCGGTCGATCTGTCTGCGGTTCTTTCTGTCGTCACTGCCGCCTGTGTCGACTACCGTGATCGCCGTGCCGCCGGCCCGCTTGAATCCCTGCAACAGTGGCCGACCGATATGAGCGCCGTAGCCGGTCTGGATACGCCAGCCGTACTCCGCCAATGACGTGCCCAGTGCGCAGCTCAAGGTTTCGAGAGCACCGCTGCTGGCAGAGCCGATCACGGCCACACACGGCGCCGCAGCCCCACTCCAGCGCTGGCCGCCCAGCAGTGCCAGGTCGAGAAGTTGCGGCTTCTGTGCGAGCGCGTCCGGCTGCACGCCCAGGTTGGTCGCAGCGCGGGCTACCAGCGCAACGGCGATCTGGCGGCGGCTTTTGTCGGAGGGGTTGTTGATGATGTTCTGCGCATCGCCCAGGGCTGCGCCTGTGCCGGCGATCAATGCGTCCAGCCGATGCCAGTGTCCCAGTTCGCCGATCTTCTGCGCCGCCAGCAGAGCGCTGCATTGTTCGAACGGTGTCATCGGCTGGGCAATCGCGCGAACCACGATGTCCACCGGCGCCATTTCGGGCCGGCCGGCGCACAGCCCCAGCGCGACCAGCCGCTTTGCTTCGGTTTCCGCGCCGAAATACTCGCCGATGCGCTGGTCTGAAAGTGCGGTTCTGCCCGCATGTTCGGCAATCTCGGCCAGCAGTGCGTCCATCGGCAGAGGGGGCGAGGCCGAGTCCGCATGCAGATTGCGTAGCGATTCGTAGCGCAGCGCGAAAACATCGAGGCCATCGGCGCTTGCTTGCGCCTTTCGGCGCAAGTTCGCGCCGATCTCGCGAAAGTAGCCGCTCGCATCGAAATGTGGATTGCTCTCGAAGAACACGTTCAGGTCACGCAGCAGCGTATGCAGCCTGGCGTCGGCGGCGGTGGTTCCGTCGCGCAGATGCGCCTGCAGTGTCAGCAGTCCTTCCTGCAGCAGCCGCGGCTCGCGCCATAGGCGCGCGTAGTCCAGTTCCTTGAGCAGGGCGTCGACGATTTCGGCACTCGGGATATCCGCAGATCTTGCCGCCAGCAGGCCGATGAGCCGTTCCGGCATGCACGGGCTGGTCAGCGCCGCTGCGGTATTGCCGTGCGCTATCGGTTCTTCGCGCTGCAGCGCTTCCACCAGATCCTTGATGCGGAAGTACCAGCCGGCGCTGCCGTATACCAGGGCCAGCTGCGCCAGCTTTTTCAAGGACTGGCCCGGCCAGACCGACATCTGCGCATGGATCAGATGCAGCGATTCGTTCAACAGCGCAACGGCGGCCTGTTCCGTCGATGCGTCAATAGGTATTTGTATATCAATGGTCCCGTCACGGCCTTGCGCGGCGGAGCGGGGAAACGCAAACGTCGGCAGGCCGGCAAGCCACGCATGGTCAACCACGTATGCGATTCCCTTGCCCCAGCCGATGACGATGACGGCGGCTGCTTTCAGTACCGGCCAGCGATATTCGTCTTCGGGGCTGGAAACGGGATGCAAGCGGCCCTGCTCGAATGCGCCGCGGCGGCTTGCATGGACGACGCGAAGCAGGCGTTCGTCGATGGCTTGAGTATCCAGGCCCAGCCGCCGCAGCTCGTCTGCAAACGCCTGTGTCGCGGCCAGGTCGACGCCGTTGTAGCCACAGGTGATCAGGCCGCAGCCGAGCCTGGCGAGGCTGCGGCCGGTCTGTTCGGCAGCGGCGCGTTCCAGCGCTGCGCGGCGTTTGGCGACGCTACCGGTTACCAGGATCCAGCTGCCATCGAATGACTGCCGGGGCGTGGACGCATAGTCGCGGCGCAGTTCCAGCGCATTGCGGCGCAGCGACTCTAGATGCAGCCGACGCGTATTGCGCGGCAACGGCAACACTACTTCGGCGTGGCTGGGCAGCAGCAGTCCGAATGTCTGCGAGGCGCCATCGCTGTCCAGCGCAACGACATTGACGAGGTAGGGCTCGATCGCGGGAATGGCCAGGCAATGGCCTTGGGCTTGCGGGTTCAGCGACAGGTGCAAGGCATCGCGCTGCCAGTCCAGAAAGACCGTCCGGTCGGCGGCGGGCAGGGTCACGACGACACTGGCAGCAGCACCGTCGAGACGATCGCCGCGATGGCCGAGCAAGGCCAGCTCGCGTGCACGCCGGTGCGCCACGACGCGGGCCGGCAGCGTGCGCAATGCCCGTTCCGACCAGGCCAGCAAGCTGTCCCGATCTGGTCCGTCGATAATCGAGCGCACGGCATTGTCCAGTGCCTGCTGGATTTCCCGGTGCTGCCGGTTTTCGTCCAGGTTGCTGCGTGGCTGCTGCTGCAGGTCGACCAGGCCCCAGTAGATCAGGTCTTCTTCACAACACAGCACGGGGGAAATTGCTTCATGTTCCTTGGCAACGATGGCGCGTACGGCATCGAGACGACCCTGGTCGCGCGCCAGGCGCGGACGCAATTCCAGCAGAACCTGCGGCAGCAGTACCAGCGACGAGGCAGAGCGGAATGAAACCAGTGGACTTGACCACAGTTCCGCTTCGAGCAGCGGGCTGCTATGCGGCAGAAAGGCACGGCGCAGACGGCGCAGCAGTCCGGGCTGGACTTCGACCGCGAGCGAGGCCAACTCGGCTAATGCGAGCAACGGCGCAGCCAGCCCGGACAGCAGCGAGCTCATGGCGACCGCTGCCATGCGCGCGCCCTTCTGAGCTGGCGGGCGTGGGATGGACGCGTGTGCCGATCCCATGCCAGCACCCGCACGCGTTCGCGTAGCGCATCGAGACAGCGTTCCGCTTCGTCCGGCACCAGCGCGTAGAGCGGATTGCGATTGGCCTGCAACAGCTCGGTGAAATTCAGCCAGCGCGCCCATTCGAACGGCTGCGGCACATGCGCGCCGCGGACCAGGCCGAGGTCGCTCACGATGAGTACCGGTGTCTGCGGCGGCGGCGGGCGATACTCGTGCCATTTTTCCGAGCCCGGTTCGGCAACGGCACATTGCAGCATCTTCCGGCTGTGGCGGCCGGGCGCAGACAAATCGGCTGCCGGCGGTTCGCTGGCAATGCTGCGGGCTGCCGGAGGAAAGCCGACGCAGCGCAGAACCTGCACACGTTCGCGACCGACGATGCCCTGGATCACGTGGCGCAAGTGGGTCTGGTCGGCGAAGAACACCATCATCGACAGATGGCGGTCGAGCAGCACCTGGGCGCCGCGCTGCATGGTCGGGCGAATACGCCGCGGCAGCTTGCGCACTGGCCGCCCGCGCAACAGCTGGCGTATCAGCGCGCGCTCGTCCAGGCTGCCCAGTGCCGCGTCGGTGGCCAGCAGGGCGCCGAGCACGCGCCGCTCCCAGCTACGCTCCAGCAGCGGCTCCGCGGCTGCAACCGCGCCGTCGCCAGGATGCAGCAGCTGTCCGCCACCGGCTTCGATGCGGATGCAGTCGATCGGTGCCGGCGCCGCGTGGTCGAACGCGCGATAGTCGAATTCCGCCGCGGCATCGGCCGGTTGTCCTGCGGGTTCGTACGGCAGCTGCGGCGGGGTTGCCGGCGCAAGCCCGGCCGGCTCCTGCGGGTTAGGCGGCTTCGCCGCAGGAAGCTGCGGCGGTGCCGGCGTGCGGGCGACCGTGCCTGTGCGCACAGCGTCTGCGGGGGGTTCCGCCAGCAGCAACCGACAGACCTCCTCGCGTTGTTGCGGTGTGTCGATCTTCAGCGTGTCGAAGGCGATCAGCAGATCGCCCAGGCTGATGATGTTCACGCGGCCACCTCTTCGGCGCCGGCCAACCTGCCATGTTTCCACAGTGCCAATTTGCTGATCTCTTCGAGGTGCTCCAGCGGGGTAGTGCGGTTGTCCGTGCCCAGTCCGACCAGTGCGCGCGCCGCGTCGAGCAGCTCTGCCGCTGATGGCGGGCGCAGACGCTGCTCGTTGGCGACCTCGCGCAGTTCGCCGAAGCGCTGCAGCAGCCGCTGCAGCACCGTGTCGTCGAGCTGCTCCTCGCTCAAATGGCGGCGGACGATCTTGCGCAGGCGCTCCCTGTCGGGCAGCAGCAGGTCAAGCACGATGCAGCGCCGCATGAAAGCCGGCGGCAGATCGCGTTCGTCATTGGTCGTGATCATCAGCAGCGGTCGCATGTGCGTGGCCGCATCCACGCGCACGTCGACGCCCATGGCGCGCACGCTGAACCAGAGCACGCCCAGCGGCACCAGCAAGTCGTTGGGAAAGTCTGGCTCGGCCTTGTCGATTTCGTCGATCAGGATCACAGCCGGCGTGTTGTCCGGGTCGTCCACTACCCAGCCGGTCTGTTCGTTGCGCAGCGGCTGGGCGGCTGGCTGGCTGGCCATGCCGCGGCGAAGGGCCTGCGCCGGATTGAGCGCCCACCACAGCACGCCCGGATCGATGTAGTTCGCGGGATTCTCGTGCAGGCGACCGGCCTGCGCATCGGCAATGCGGCCGACCTGGTCGACGCGCCAGAGCAGCTCGGACGCTTCGGTCTTGGATGAAATGACGACTTCGAAATAGCGCCATCGCTTCAGTCGGGCCACGTCCGCGGCCAATGTCGACTTGCCGCTGCCCGGTTCGCCGCGCAGCAGCAGCGGCCTGCCGGTGGCCAGTGCCACGTTGACGGCGAGTACGATGGCCTCGTCGTATTCGTACCCGGCGGTGTTGGGCTGCTGATTCGCCGTCGGCGCAGGCGGCGTGCGGGCGAGCAGGTCGGGATCGAAAAGCTTATGGTAGTGCGTGGACATCGGGCATACTCCTCGAATCCTGCAAATTGAATATAAGTAATAGTTAACTATTTATTGAGAATATGTTTTCGCTCTGTGTGCGTGTGCTACGGCTTCCTTCTCAGCCGCAGGCGTGCGTCGTTCAGCGAGTCGAACACGCTTTTTTCCTCGTCGGCGTCTTTGTAGGGTTGCGAAACCGGGTAGCGGCTGCGCAGCAGCTCGGTCGGCGCATGCTCGTCGAGCAGCAGCAGCGCGTGCACATTGGCGTAGCTGGCAACCACGTCGCGCGGATTAATCCGCGGGTCGTAGGCAAATGCCATCACGGGATTCACGACATTTTCCCGCAGCAATCGCTCCAGTTGCGCCTCGCCCATTTCGCTTTCTTCGGCGTTGAAAAGCAGCAGCAACTGTTCGCGCAGCTTGCGTTTTCGCTCCGACGCAGTGAATTCGGTCAGCGCCATGAACCCCAGGTGCCGGTCGATGTCGCCATAGCGGTTCAATGCACGGGCCACGAGCATTTTCGCGCCTTCCCTGCGGGCCACTGCGGCGACGCATAGCGATTCGCGCTGTCGCAGGCAGTGCAGAACCTCTACCGCCCGGCGGCACAGCTTCTGCGCGACGGACATCTCGGCAATGGCCTGTGGATTGGCGAGATAGCCTATGGACAGGCTGATGGCATTGCACAATTCGGCGCTGCCGGCACGCAGCACGGCGCGGGCAATACGGCTCAGCAGCACGTCAGCCTGTACTTCGGGATCGATGTTCAGCGCTTGCGCCACACCCTTCAGCGAAGGCGGCGGAAGGTTGTACAGTTCTGCTGCGACTTCCCGCTCGAACGGTTCCTCGTCCGACTCCAATGGCAGGTTGCAGCGGCGTGCGATCGATGCAATCGGCCTGGCGTACAGGCGGCCGAATACGCACTGTCCCTGCTCGTCTTTCAGCGTCTCGATGATGACGCCGACGACTGCCCCTTCCCAGATGCAGGGAGCGCCCGAATAGCCCGCTGCCAGGGCTGCTTCCGACATCTGCAATTCGGTACAGAACAGTACAATTTCGCCATCGTGTGCGGCGCGAATAGTGCCGCCGATGGGAGTGCCATCGTGTGCGTCGATGTACGGATAGCCGTGTGTTTTCCAGAGTGGCTGGGCACTGCTGTCGCTGAGCTGGGCCAGGGTCAGGGGTGATAGGCTGTCGGGAAAGTCTGGCCGGCGTTCGGCGTGCAAGGGGAGCATGACCCAGTCCTCGCGCGCATCGCTTTGCTCGACTGCCGCCAGATCGATAGCTATGCTCGATTGCTCGTGGAAGGCGACGGTCGCATGCGAAGCCCGCCATTGCGGGCTGCCCGCGGCGATCGAGGCCTCTACATCGGCGACGACATGCATCGCCGTGAGGATGCACAGCGAGTTCTGCGCGTCGCGCACCAGAAATCCCGTGCCACGGTCCCCTCCTGCCGTGATCCGCACGATTCCTCGCCGGATATCCATCATCGCGGCCTCGCTGCAGCACGCCGCCTGCCGAGGGGCGCTGCGCTACACATCCTGACTGGCGGGAAATGGCCTGCGCTCACGGTGCCGGCCTCATGCCGGTGCCTGCACCAGGCCGACGCCGACATCGTCGGGATGCGCATCGGGCAGCGGCACGGCGCTGTTGATCAGGGCGCTCTTGACCTGCTGCAGCCACTGCGGATGACGCCTGACTGCGGATTCGCCGCAAAATTTCTCTATCCACAATGCAGCGCAGCCGGCCACATGCGGCACTGCCATGCTGGTGCCGCTCATGCAGCGCAGTCCGGAATTCTTGCCGGCAGACAGCACGTCGACGCCTGGTGCGACCAGTAGCGGATCGCTGTTGGAAAACGCGGCAACCCTGCGTCCCGCGTCGACCGCACCCACGGCGATCATGTGCTGCGAAGACGCTGGCAGTTCAGCCGCTACGACATGGTCGGCATCGCTGTCGCGCCGGGAAGAGTTGCCCGAAGCGCTGATGAACAGGGTTTCGCGGCCGACGTAGGGGTTGCTGCTGAGCAGCGAACACAGCGTATCGAACAGGCGCGTATTCTCCCGATAGGCTTTCAGCGCCTGCGACCAGGCGACGTCGCCCGGAAGCCGCTGCGCAATCAGTGCCTTGGCCATGGCGATGGGGTTGACACTGAGCGACATGGAAATGACGTGTGCTCCCTCGGCAACGGCCCATTCCATCGCCTTTACCAGTGCCTCGGTGGACGATTTGCTGTGCTTGCCGATCACCTTGCCGATCAAGACCTGCGACACGCCGGGAGCAACGCCGATACGCACGCCGTCGATGGGGCCGCCGAAAATGGTGGCGGCGCAGTGAGTGCCGTGGCCGTGCCAGTCGCCGTTGCCTTCGCCGGTGAAATCCCTTTCCTGCAGGCTGCCTGCATCGAAGCGCCGGAAGGCTTCATGGGCGCGATTGATACCGGTATCGAGTATGGCGACGACGACGCCTTTGCCGCTGACAGTGCTGTTGCGCGCGCCTACCGCATCGAGGCCCCAGGCGGACAGGCGCTCACTGCTGTCCAGTGGCACCGATCGGGGGCGGGGCCGGATCAGGCGCAGCGGCATGCACGTGGCGACGGCGCGGTTGCGCCGGTCCTCGCGCAGACTGCGGGCTTCCGGCTCGGTGGCCTGCTGCACGGAAATTTCCAGCCGCGTGGTGGCAGAGATGCGCAGCCTGGCTCCGCTTTCCTGGGCAGAAATCGACTGGCGTGTGATGCGCTTGTCGTCCTGCTCGAGTTGGCGAACCACGACGTAACTGGTTTTCTCCCGCCTGCTCATTTTTCCGATCCCCGCCCTGGCCTTGGTCCGTTGGCAGGGGGTGTCGTCGCGGTGCGCATACTCTCAGCGCCAGGCGTGGCGAATGCGGCTGCCGCCAGCCGCTTGCGCAGGCGCATTCCTGCTGCGGGCTGGCGTCGCTCAGCGGGCTTGCAGTACGAGCAGCTGCCCCGTAGCGCCCAGCTCCACCGCATGATGACTGCACACCACCAGCGTCGCGCCGCCGATCCAGTGCCCGATCCCCGCAGCAACGCGTGTGCGCGTCGCTGCATCGAGTCCTTCGAACGGCTCGTCCAGCAGATACAGCACGGCGGGCCGCAGCAGGCAGCAGGCCAGTGCGACGCGGCGCGCCTCGCCGCCGGACAGGCCCAGGCCGTATTCGCCGATCGGCGTGTCGAGTCCGGCCGGCAGGCGCTGCAGCCAGGCGCCCAGGTCGACGGCGTGCAGCACCTCGTGCAGACGCGCGTCGCTGGCGGCGGGATCGGCCAGGCGCAGGTTCTCGGCCAGGCTGGCAGCGAACAGGTGCGGTCGCTGCGGCAGGCAGGCGATGCGCTGGCGCAGGCTGGCTTCGTCGTAGTCGGCAAGGGCGCGGCCGTCCAGCAGCAGCTCGCCGTGCTGCGCAGCGAGCTGGCGGCTGAGCAGGGCCAGCAAAGTACTTTTGCCGGCGCCCGAAGGCGCGCGCACGAGCAGGCGTGTGCCGGCGGGCAAGGACAGGCTGAGTGCTGCCAGTCCGCTGTTACGGCCTGCAGAGGTATACGCCAGCTGGTGCAGTTCCAGCGCGCCACGCGCGGGCGGCAGTGTGGCTACGGCCGGAAACACCACCGCCGGTGCCTGCTGCAGCAGCTCGCCGATACGCGCCTGGGCGGCGCGCGCCCGCGCCCAGGCGAGCAGGGCGCCGCTGGCGCCGGCGACTGCTTCCAGGCTCGCCACCACGGCCAGTACCAGGCCGACGCGCGCGGTCGGCGGCAAGGCCGCTGCGGGCGTTGCCGCGAGCAGCAGCCAGGCCGTCGCCCCGAGCAGCAGTACCGTCGCCGCCTGGCCCAGGGCTTCGCGCAGGCGCTGCTGCAGCTGCAGGCGAACCAGTTGATCGTCCTGCGCCTGCCACGCACTGCGCCAGTTGCTCCAGGCGCCACACAGCGACAAGGTGGTGAGGCCGCGCAAGGCGTCAACCAGGCGTTCGCGCCGCAGTGCTGTCTGCGCCAGCAACTGGCGGCTCTGCTGCGCGCCCTGGCGCGCGACCAGGGCAGGCACGATGGCGGCCGCTGCCGACAGGCCGGCGGCAGCCATCAGGCCCAGGCGTAGGTCGAGCACCAGCGCCAGCACCACCACGCCGCCGGCTATCGTGCTACTGCCCAGCAGCGGCAGCGCGGCGCGCAACGGCGATTCGTCCAGCGTGTCGATGTCGCCGACCAGGCGCTGTAGCAGATCGCCTTCGGACCAGCGCGCCAGTGGCAGCGGCGCCAGCACGCTCAGCTGGGCGAACACGGCGCAGCGCAATTGCGCCAGCAGGCGCAGCACCGCGTCATGGCCGATGAC
Organism: Tahibacter aquaticus; assembly: GCF_004363655.1. GTDB lineage: Bacteria > Pseudomonadota > Gammaproteobacteria > Xanthomonadales > Rhodanobacteraceae > Tahibacter > Tahibacter aquaticus. The sequence continues at coordinate 189,210 of NZ_SNZH01000005.1, read as the reverse complement.
GCGTTCGCCGTAGCGGGCCGTGGTGCGCACCAGGGCGAGCAGGCGGATGATGGCGCCGGGGCGGAAAATGTCGAAGGCCACCGCACCGGCCGCGGCGCCGGCGATGGCGGTTGCGGTGATGAAGCTGCCGGAATACGCCACCAGTCCTGCCGCAGCGCCAAGGCCCAGCACGCTCAGCAGCGCGGCCAGCAGCAGCGGCCGCGCCTGGCTGCGCAGCATAATCAACAAAGACAATCCTTTCTTTTGCGGCATCATGCGCCGGCCGCCACGCGGTGGGCCGTGCGGTCTTCTACCAGGCGGCCATGTTCGAACACGAGTACGCGGTCAATCCAGGCCGGCAGTTCCTGCGCATGCGTGGCCAGGATCACGCTGGCGCCGCGGCTGGCCTGCTCCAGCGCATCGAACAGGTGGCCGGCGCCGTCCTCGTCCAGGTGTGCGCTGGGTTCGTCCAGCAGCCAGACTGCGGCATCGCGGGCCAGGGCGCGGGCCAGGGCCAGGCGCTGCAGCTGGCCGCCGGACAGTGCGCCGTCGGCGGCGTCGACAATGCTTTCCGCCTGTTGCGGCAGGTTTTGCACGGTGTCGGCAAGACCGGCCGCCTGCAGCGCCGACCAGAGCCGGCTGTCGTCGTTGCGGTCCAGTCCCAGCAGCACGTTGTCGCGCACGGACAGGCGAAACCATTCGGGCCGCTGTTCCAGCCAGGCCAGCTGGCGCCACCAGTGCAGGCGGTTGCGCTGTGCCAGCGGCCGGCCGTCGACAACGATCTGGCCCGAACTCGGCGCGACAAAACCCGCCAGCAGGGCGAGCAGCGAACTTTTGCCTGCGCCGCTGGCACCGCGCAGGGCGACGCGCTCGCCAGCGGCGATCTGCAGCGACACCTGGTCCAGCGCGCAGCGGCCGTCGGCATAGCGCAGCGTGACCGCGTCGAAGCGGATCGCCGGCGCGCGAGCCGCCGGCTCGCTGTTGCTTGCCGGGGCGGTGCTGCTCCAGGCATCGGCCGCCGGCACGGCCAGGCGCAGCCGGGTGATCGCCTCGGCCGCGGCCAGCGCGTCGGCGCGGGCGTGGTAGTCGCTGCCCAGCTGGCGCAGCGGGGCGAAGAATTCCGGGGTCAGCAGCAAAATATACAAAGCACTGCCCAGGCTCGGCACGGCGCCGTAATGTCCGCTGTCGAAGCGGCCGAGCAGGGCCAGTCCCAGGTACAAGGCCACCAGCGCAATGCTGACCGAGGCGAAGAACTCCAGTACCGCCGATGACAGGAAAGCCAGGCGCAGTACCGACAGCAGCCGCCGGCGGTAGTCTTGTGCGCTGGCGTCCAGGCGCTGCGCGCCGAGGTCGGCGGCGGCGAGCAGGCGCAGCGTCGGCAGCCCGCGCAGCAGGTCGAGAAACTGCGCGCCCAGGCGTGCCAGCGCGCCCGCCTGCTGCCGGCTGGCCTCGGCCGCACCCATGCCGACCAGGCGCATGAACAGCGGAATCAGCGGTGCCGTGGCGAGCAGCAGCAGTGCCGCCAGCCAGCTGTGCGGCGCGATCAGGGCAAGCAGCAGCAGCGGCACCGTGGCGACAATCCAGCGCTGCGGCAGGTAGCGCGCGTAGTACGCGTCCAGCGCGTCGACCTGTTCCACCGCCAGCGTCGCCAGTGCGCCGTCGTCGCCGACGCGGGCACGCAGGGGGCCCAGCTGGGCCAGGGCATCCAGCACTTCGTCGCGGGCGCGGCGGCGCACCAGTGCTGCGGCGCGCAGGCCGGCCCAGTCGCGCAGGGCGAGGCAGGCGGCGCGCAGCACGGCGCCGGCCAATGCCTGCGCCAGGGCGGCGGCGGTGCGACTGCTGTCGGCGCTAATCCAGCCCTGGGCGACGCTCGCCAGGCCGAAGGCGAAGAGGGCGAAGGCGAGTGCTGCAGCCGTGCCGGCGGCGGCGGCCAGCAGGGTCCAGCCGCGCAGCGCCTGCGCCTGTACATCCAGCCAGCGCTGGGCGCTGCTTGTCCATTCGCTCATCGCCGCCGCGCAGCAGCGCCGGCCCGGCGGCGTATTATTTGTTGCATTGAATACAAATTCAGAATTGATCGGGCGGTGGGGGCGGCTCTGCCGGCGCAGCTTCGGCCGGATAGCCTTCGAATTCCAGCCACATCGCATTGATGATGGCGGCGAAGCAGGCCATCAGCACGCCGAGTATCCAGGCGAAATACCACATGGGTGCAACTCCTCAGTAATGCGCGTCGGAGCCGCGCACGTCGTCCAGCGTGACCGGCCCGCGCATGACGCGGAACACCCAGCTGGTATAGAGAATGATCAGCGGCAGGAACAGCACGGTCATGCAGAACATCCAGCGCAGGGTGAGCAGGCTGGAGGTGCTGTCCCACACCGTAAGGCTGTGGCTGGGTGCAATGCTCGACGGCAGCATGAACGGAAACATGGCGACGGCGGCAGTCAGTATGGTTGCGCCGACCGAAACCGCGCTGGCGACGAAGGCCCAGCCCGGGCGGCGCGGGCCCAGGCGCCAGGCCAGTGCGGCGCCAGCGAAGCCCAGCGCCGGTATCAGCCAGAGCAGCGGTGCCGCGCGGTAGTTGGCCAGCCACGCGCCGGCTTCGCGCACGGCGGTCTTGGCCAGTGGATTGGACGCACCTTCGCTGCCGGCAAAACTCACCAGGCGATAGCCGTCGATGCCCAGCACCAGCCACAACCCGGCCACGGCGAAAGCGCTGGCATAGACCAGCGCCGCAATGCCTTGCCAGCGCCGCGCCCGGGCATGCAGCTCGCCGACCGTCTTCAATTGAAGGAATACCGCGCCGTGCATGGCCAGCATGGCCAGGCTTACCACGCCGCAGACCAGGGCGAACGGATTGAGCAGGCCGAAGAAGTTGCCGTCGTAGAACACGCGCATCTCGGCATCGAAGCGCAGCGGCACGCCTTGCAGCAGGTTACCGAAGGCGACGCCGAACACCAGCGCGGGCACGAAGCCGCCGACGAACAGGCACCAGTCCCAGGTCGAGCGCCAGCGCGGATCGGGCAGCTTGCTGCGGTAGTCGAAGCCGACCGGACGCAGGATCAGCGCGAACAGCACCAGGATCAGCGCGACGAAGAAGCCCGAGAAGGCCGCTGCATAGATCAGCGGAAACGCCGCGAAGATGGCGCCGCCGCCGAGTACGAACCAGACCTGGTTGCCTTCCCAGGTCGGGCCTATGGTGTTGATCAGCACGCGGCGTTCGTCGTCGGTGCGGGCGATCACCGGCAGCAGGGCGCCTATGCCCAGGTCGAAGCCGTCCATCACGGCGAAGCCGATCAGCAGCACGCCGAGGAACAGCCACCAGATCACGCGCAGCGTCTCGTAGCTCATGAGCAGGGCGAGCAGGTCGGACATGGCGTTCTCCTCAGGCGATGGACGGCGCGGATGCCTGCGCTGCCGGGTGGCCAGGCACGTCGGCCGGCCCCTTGCGCGCAAACTTCAGCATGAGGTAAAGCTCGACCACCAGCAGGGCGGTATACAAAAGAACAAATCCGCACAGGCTGAAGACCAGGTCGCCGACGCTCAGCGACGAGACGCTCATCCAGGTGGGCAGCACTTCGGCCACGGTCCAGGGCTGGCGCCCCAGCTCGGCCACCAGCCAGCCCATTTCCGAGGCGATCCACGGCATCGGAATGGCCACCACCGCCAGCTTGAGCAGCCAGCGCTGGCGCATGATGGCGCGGCGCGAGGAGGAGACCAGCGCCAGCACGAACACCACCAGCATGAAGAAACCCGCACCGACCATGATGCGGAAGGCCCAGAACAGCGGCTTCACCGGTGGTAGCGCGTCGCGCACGGCCAGCGCGATCTGCGCCTCGGTCGCGTCGACGACGTTGGGCGCATGGCGCTTGAGCAGCAGGCCGTAGCCGAGGTCGTCGCTGAGTTCCTTCAGGCGTGCCTTGGCGGCGGCATCAGCCGGATTGGCGCGCACCTGCTGCAGCGCGGCGTAGGCATGCATTCCGTTGCGGATGCGACGCTCGTGTTCGGCCGACAGATCTTTCAGGCCGGTCACCGGCTCGGTCAGCGAGCGCGTCGCAATCAGGCCCATCATCCAGGGAACCTCGATCGCGTGATTCGTGCGCATGTTGTCCTGGTCGATGAAGCCGATCACGGTGAACGGCGCCGGCGGCGGATGCGTTTCCCACATGCCTTCGATCGCGGCCAGCTTGACCTTCTGCACGTGGCCCAGCTCGTAGCCGGATTCGTCGCCCAGCGTGATCACCGACAGCACCGACGCCAGGCCGAAGGCGGCGGCGATGGCGAAGGAGCGCTGGGCGAAGGCGATATGCCGTCCGTGCAGCAGATACCAGGCGCTGATGCCCAGTACGAAGCAGGCGCCGGTGGTATAGCCGGCGGAAACCGTGTGCACGAACTTCACCTGCGCCACCGGGCTGAAGAACACCTCGGCGAAACTGGTCAGCTCCATGCGCAGGGTTTCCGGATTGAACTCGGCGCCGACCGGGTATTGCATCCAGCCGTTGGCGACCAGTATCCACAAGGCGGAAAAATTCGAGCCGAGCGCGACCAGCCAGGTCACCATGAGGTGCTTGACCTTGCTCAGGCGTTCCCAGCCGAAGAAGAACAGGCCGACGAAGGTCGATTCGAGGAAGAAGGCCATCAGCCCTTCGATCGCCAGCGGCGTGCCGAAGATATCGCCTACGTAGTGCGAGTAGTACGACCAGTTCGTGCCGAACTGGAATTCCATGGTGATGCCGGTGGCCACGCCCAGGGCGAAATTGATGCCGAACAGCTTGCCCCAGAACTTGGTCATTTCCTTGTAGACCGGGTTGCCGGTCATGACATAGACCGACTCCATGATCGCCAGCAGGAACGACAGTCCCAGGGTCAATGGCACGAACAGGAAGTGATACAGCGCCGTGGCGGCGAACTGCAGGCGGGACAGATCGACGAGCGTGTCGGAAATCATCGTCAGGTTTCCCTGGGCTGGCTGGCGCGACGCGAACCGCCGCGGACTTGCGTGCGGGTCCACTTCGCGCAGTAGAACATATTTGGCAGAAGTATCGGCGGCCTGCGACTGTGTACCGCAGCGGGTCGTACCGCTACGGCAGCGCCAGTCCGAGCAGGTGGCGAGCCCGCGGCCAGTGTCGCAGTGCAAGGCGTTCGAGCAGCAGCACCAGCAGCATCGACATGCCTAGCAGCGGCAGCAGCGTACCCAGCACAACCAGCGCGACGATGCAGGCAGCGGGGTAGCGCATGCCGTTGACCCGGGGCGGTGCGCCCAGCATGCCCTGCGGCCGTCGCCGCCACCACAGCACGGCCGCGCTCGTGCTCAGCACGATCAGGCCCAGTGCGGTGAACACGCCCAGCAGCTGGTTCAGCGGCGGGAACAGCTGGCCTTCGTGGATGGCGATGCCGTAGCCGATAAACCGGTCCAGCAGGGGACGCTCGGCAAATGCCGAGCGCCGCACGACGTCGCCGCTGCGCCCGTCCACGACGATCTCGGCGCGCAGCGGCCGATTGGCTGCATCGGACTTGATGGTCCATTGCGCCGGCGTCTGCACCGGCGGCACCACGAGCACCGGCACGGCAAGGCGCGCCGCTGTGGCCAGAGGCACTATCCGGTCCAGTTGCGACAGATCCGCGGTGGCTGCATGGGCGGATACGCCGGCATGGCCATCGTGGCCGGCCGCCGCACGGCCGGCGGCCAGGACGGCGTCGCGTTGCGCGGCACTGCCGGTAGTCCAGTCCTGTGCCACCTGGGTTTGCGCATACGCCTGCCGCACGGATTTCAGCATGCCGCCCCAGTTCTTGGCCCAGGGCAGGCCGGACAGCAGAAGGAACAAGGCAAAAAGTGAAATCCACAGGCCGGTCACCGCGTGCAGGTCGCGCCAGAACACGCGCGATCCGGAGCCCAGCCGCGGCACCACGACACCACGCCAGGCAGTGCCCCGGGGCCACCACAGATACAGGCCGGTGAGCAGCATCAGGATGGTCCACGAGGCTGCCAGTTCCACCAGCAGCGAGCCGCTGCTGCCCAGGCGCAGCTCGCCGTGCAGCTGGGCCACGACACGCATGAAGCGGTCGTTCTCGGCCACCGTGTGCAATACCTTCAGCGAGGCGGGATCGACGAAGACCCGGCTGACCTCGCCGTCGCGTGCGACGAGGATGCGTACGGCATCGCCCGCACTGCCGGGCAGCTCGTAGCTGTGCAATACCGAACCCGGTACGGCGCCGAGTGCCGCTGCCACCTGGCGCGACGGCGCCTGCGCCGCTTGCGTGGTGACGGCGGCGAAACGGCGTTCCAGCAGCGGTTCGAGCTGCGGTTTGAACAGATAGATCAGGCCCGTGCAGGCCAGCCACAGCACGAACGGCAGGCAGAAAATGCCAGCGTAGAAATGCCAGCGCCAGATCAGGCGGTACAGCGCCTGGCGAGGCGCGGCGGGAAGTGGCTCGGCTGGGCGCATGCAGATGGCGTGTAGGCGATTGGCAAAGGCAAGCGGCGATTCTGCCCGCAATCCGCACCGCCGGCCTGCGACCGTCGGTCGCAGACACGGCGTATGGCGCAGCGCCCGGCAGCGCAACGTGGCGGTGGTGGCTGCTGCGACACTAGCCTCGCCGGGGCTGCACTGTAATTGTCTAACGTCGCGCCGGCCGGCTACATTGCCCGGCATGCCTGCCTCTTCACCCGCACTCATCGTCCTGCTGCGTCGCCATCTGCGCGTCGTAGCAGTGCTGTTTGTCTGCCTGGTGATGCTGAAGACGGGTTTTGCCGTGGCCTGTGCGGCCGATTCGCTGGGTGGCCTGTCCGCGCCGGTGGCCGTAGCCGCCGTCGGCGACAATGCCGCCGATGCCGTGAACGCCACTGCCTCTGCCACCGACGATTGCTGGCATAGCGCTGCCGGTGGCTGCCATTGTTCCTGTGTCCATGTCACGCCGCTGCTGTGCCGCAGCCCTGGCGTGAACGCGCCGGCCGCCGTGCCGGTGCAGTTTGCCGCCGCAGCCTATGTTGTCTGCCTGGCACCGCGCGACGACGCGCTGCGTCCTCCCATTGCCTGATTGACGCCTTGCCGGGCTCGTGCCCGGCGTAGGCAGCTGCGCGTGCCCAAGGCAAGGCTCGGCTTGTACCGCTGCCGGTTTGCAGCGGCACGCATGTCTGCCATCGGTTCTCCTGCATCTGCGGCCGGCCCGGACGATTCGTCTGCATCCGCCATGGCCTGCGCTGCGCCCGTATCTGCCGCAATGGCAGGCCGCGCGGTGCAAGACCGCCGCTGCTGATCATTCTGTAAAAAAATACTTTGTAACGGAGTAGCCATGTTGATGGGTTCCATAGGGTGCCGGCTTGCCGCCGCCGTGCTGCTGTCGCTGGGGGCAGGATCCGTTGCGGCGCAGCCGTCCGGCCTGAGCCTGCGCGATGCACTGCAGCGTACCTTGCAGTCCAATCCCGACCTTGCTGCCTACCAGTACGTGCTGAATGCCCAGGACGGCCGTGTAGTGCAGGCTGGGCTGAAGCCGAATCCGACGCTGTCAGGGGCGCTGGAGAATGTGCTCGGCAGCGGCGAAGTGCGCGGTTTCAAAGGCGCCGAGCTGAGCCTGTCGCTGGGCCAGCTGATCGAACTCGGCGGCCTGCGCGACCGGCGCGTCGCCGCGGCGCGTGGCGAACGCGAACTGCTGGAAGCCGACGGCCATGTGCGCCGTCTCGACGTGGTGGCAGAAACGGCGCGCCGTTTCGTCACGCTGGCCAGCCAGCAGGAATTGCACAAGCTCACCCATCAGGCGGTGGAGCTGGCGGAGAAAACCGCCACCGCCGTGGACCGGCGCGTCAAGGCGGCCAAGTCGCCGGTGGCCGAACAGGACCGTGCCCTGGTTGCACTGGAGCGGGCGCGCAACGACGACGCGCATGCCGAGCACGAGATCAGGACAGCGCGCTACAAGCTGGCTGCTTCCTGGGGCGCGAGCGAACCGGATTTCGACAGCGTGGCGGCAGAGCTGTACGTATTGCCGCCGATTGCCGACTACACCACGCTGCTGAGCGAGCTGGAAAGCACGCCGGATCTGGCGCGCTATTTGAGCGAAGCGCGCTGGCGCGATGCGGAAATCGGCCTGGCCATCGCCAATCGCCGGCCGGGTATCGAAGTCGGCCTGGGATTGCGCCGCCTGCAGGCATCCGGCGATACGGCGCTGATGTTCTCCGTCGGCCTGCCGCTGCCGGTCTACAACCGCAACCAGGGCGCGATTGCCGAAGCGCAGGCACGCCGCGCCGGAGCGGAGGCGGAGCGTGCCGCCGCCCTGGTCAAGGCGCGTACCGGTCTGTTCGGCTACTACCAGGAACTGCTCGACAGCCGTCGCGAAGTGGAAGCCGTGACGGCACGTGCGCTGCCCAGCGCCGAATCGGCGCTGCGCAATACCGAATATGCCTACGAGCGTGGCCGCTACGGCTATCTCGAATTTGTCGACGCTCAGCGCGAACTGCTGGCGGTGAAGCGCGACCTGATCGCCGCGGCCAGCCAGTACCACCTCACCCTGATCGAAATCGAACGCCTGACCGGCAGCGCGCTGAGCAGCGCAAGGAGCCGCCCATGACACCGCTGAAACAAATACTGCTGCTGTCCGCGGCATTGGTGCTGGCTGCCTGCGGCAATGCCGCCGCGCCGCCACCGGCGCAGAAGGAGCACGCGCACGGCGCTGCCGGCGCCCACGGCAAGGACGAGGCCACGGCTGAAAACGCAGGCGACGGCGATCACGCGGAAGCGATCGTGCTCAGCGCCGAGGCGCGCCAGGCCGCCGGCCTCGTGATCGCCGCCGCCGGCCCGGCCACGCTGGTCGAAAGCCTGCCGCTGTATGGCGTGGTCAAGCCGAACGCGGAGCGCATGCGCAGCGTCGGCGCGCGCTTTCCCGGCGTGGTGCGCAGCGTCGCGGTCAAGGTCGGCGATGCGGTGCGTCAGGGCCAGGCCCTGGCCAGTGTGGAAAGCAACGAAAGCCTGCAGGTGTATACAACGACGAGTCCGCTCGCCGGCGTGGTGACCGAACGCCTGACCAATCCCGGAGAACAAGCGGAAAATGCGCCATTGTTCACGATTGCCGACCTGTCCACGGTGTGGATAGAACTGTCGCTGTTCCCGCGCGACCGCGGCCGCGTGCAGCTGGGCCAGGACGTGCGTGTCAGCGCGACCGAAGGCGAGCTGTCGGGGCAGGGCAAGCTCGTGTTCGTCTCGCCGCTGGGCAGCGGCGCCACCCAGACCGTGACGGCGCGCGTGCTGCTGGACAATGCCCAGGGACAATGGGCGCCCGGCCTGTACGTACGCGCTGAAGTCGTGGTCGGTCGCAGCGAAGTAGCCCTGGCTGTGCCGGTCGCCGCGCTGCAGGAACTCGACGAAGGCGGCCTGTCGGTATTTGTCGACAGCAGCAGCGGGCTGCAGCCGAGGCCGGTCAAAACCGGCCGCAACGACGGCCGTTTCGTCGAGATTCTCGGCGGCATTGCCGCGGGCGAAAACGTGGTCGGCGAGGGCAGCTTCGTGCTCAAGGCCGAGCAGGGCAAGGGGGGCGCCGAACATGATCACTAAGCTGCCGCCGCGCCCTTCGCACCCGCTGCAGGCCAGCCCATGATCGAGGCCATCCTGCGCTTCTCCATCGCCCGCCGCGGCCTGGTCATGGTACTGATGCTGGGGCTGATCGGCCTGGGCATCTATCACTACGGCCGCCTGCCCATCGATGCCGTGCCCGATATCACCAATGTACAAGTACAAATCAATACCCAGGCCGCCGGCTATACCCCGCTGGAGGTCGAGCAGCGCATTACCGTACCGATAGAAACCGCGATCACCGGCCTGCCCAGGCTCAGCTACCGGCGCTCGCTGTCGCGCTACGGCCTGTCCCAGGTGACTGTCGTGTTCGACGACGGTACCGACATCTACTTTGCGCGCAACCTGATCAACGAGCGCCTGCAGCAGGCGCGCAGCCGGCTGCCGGAAGGCATAGAGCCGGCGCTGGGGCCCATCGCCACCGGCCTGGGCGAAATCTTTCTCTATACCGTCGACGCCGAACCGGGCGCGCGCCAGCCCGACGGCCGCGCCTGGGATCCGATTGCCCTGCGCAGCCTGCAGGACTGGGTGATACGCCCGCAGCTGCTGCAGGTGCCCGGCGTGACAGAGATCAACAGCATCGGCGGCTGGGCCAAGCAGTATCACGTCATGCCCGATCCGGCGCGCATGCTCGCCTACGGCCTGAGCTTCGAGCAGATTGCCGTGGCGCTGGAACGCAACAACGCCAACCGCGGCGCCGGCTATATCGAACGCAACAAGGAACAGCTGCTGGTGCGCGTACCTGGACAGGTGCGCGATGCACAAGACCTGGCGCGCATCGTCGTGGCCACGCGCGACGGTCTGCCTATCACCATCGGGAATATCGCCGATGTCGGCATCGGCAAGGAATTGCGCACCGGCGCGGCCACGCACAACGGCGAAGAAACCGTACTCGGTACCGCGATCATGCTGCTGGGGGCCAACAGCCGCACGGTTTCCGCTGCGGTCGCCGCGCAGCTGGAACGCGTCAACGACAGCCTGCCTGCCGGCGTGCGCGCAGTACCGGTCTACGACCGCACCCTGCTGGTGGACAAGGCCATCGCCACGGTGCAGAAAAACCTGCTCGAAGGCGCGCTGCTGGTGGTGGTGATCCTGTTCCTGCTGCTGGGCAACCTGCGCGCGGCGCTGCTGACCGCGCTGGTGATTCCCATCGCCATGCTGATGACCATCTCCGGCATGGTCGAAACCGGTGTCTCGGCCAATCTGATGAGCCTGGGCGCGCTGGATTTCGGCCTTATCGTCGACGGCGCTGTAATCATTGTGGAAAATTGCCTGCGGCGCCTGTCTGCGGCCGGCGACGGGCGCATGACGCTGCCGCAGCGTTTGCAGCTGGTCTACGAGGCCACCGCCGAGGTGATCCGGCCCAGCCTGTTCGGCATCGGCATCATCACTGCGGTGTATCTGCCGATCTTTGCCCTGCAGGGCGTGGAAGGCAAGATGTTCCATCCCATGGCGCAGACCGTGGTGATGGCGCTGGTTGCTGCATTGTTCCTTTCGCTGACGCTGATACCGGCCGGCGTCGCCCTGCTGTTCCGCGGTCCGGTCAAGGAACACGAAAACCTGTTCCTGCGCGGCGTGCGGCGCGTATACGCACCGCTGCTGCAGCTGGCCCTGCGTGCGCGCCTGCTGTTTGCTGCCGGTGCTGCGCTGCTGGTGCTGCTGTGCGGCGTGCTGGCCGCGCGCATGGGCACCGAGTTCGTGCCCAACCTGGACGAAGGCGACCTCGCCGTGCAGGTGCTGCGCATCCCGGCCACCGGCCTGACCCAGTCGATCGAGTTCCAGAAACAGGTCGAGCGGCGTCTGCTGCAATTTGCCGAAGTACAGACCACGTTCGCGCGCACCGGCACGGCCGAAGTGGCCACCGATGCGATGCCGCAGAACATTTCCGACGGCTATGTGATGCTCAAGCCCAAGGCGCAATGGCCCGACCCGGCCAAGAGCAAGGCGGCGCTGTCGGCGGAAATCCAGCAGGCGCTGGAACAACTGCCGGGCAATGCCTACGAAATGAGCCAGCCTATCCAGCTGCGCTTCAACGAGCTGATTTCCGGCGTGCGTTCCGACTTTGCGGTGAAGATCTACGGCGACGATCTGGATCAGCTGCTGGCGACTGGCAATGCCATCGCCGCGACGCTGGGGCGTGTGCCCGGCAGTGCCGATCTGCGTGTGGAACAGGTAACCGGCCTGCCGGTGCTGTCGGTGGAACCCAAGCGCGATGCCTTGGCCCGCGCCGGCATTGCGCTGGCCGATGTGCAGGATGCCGTGGCCACGGCGATCGGCGGCCGCGAAGTCGGCCAGGTATTCGAAGGCGACGCGCGCTACGCCATCCAGCTGCGCCTGCCCGAGGCCAGCCGCGAAGACCTGCGTGTGCTGGAACGCCTGCCGATTCCCTTGCCGCAGTCGGGCTATATCCCGCTGGCGGAAGTGGCCAACCTGGTCATCGCGCCCGGACCCAACCAGCTCAGCCGCGAAAACGGCAAGCGCCGTGTCGTGGTTACCGCCAACGTGCGCGGACGCGATCTCGGCGGCTTCGTAGCGCAGGCACAGCAGGCCATTCGCAGCGAAGTGAAACTGCCGACCGGTGTCTGGCTGGGCTATGGCGGCACCTTCGAGCAGCTGCAGTCGGCCAGCCAGCGTCTGCTTATCGTCGTGCCGCTGACCCTGGCGCTGATTCTCGGCCTGCTGGTACTGGCCTTCGGCTCGCTGCGCGATGCCTTGGTCATCTTCAGCGGCGTGCCGCTGGCCCTGACCGGCGGCGTGCTGGCGCTGTGGCTGCGCGGCATTCCCCTGTCGATCTCGGCCGGAGTCGGCTTTATCGCCTTGTCGGGCGTGGCCGTGCTGAACGGACTGGTGCTGGTCAGCTTTATCCGCAGCCTGCTGCAGTCCGGCCGAAGTCTGGACGAAGCTATCTGCGAAGGCGCGCTGACGCGTCTGCGCCCGGTGCTGATGACGGCCCTTGTGGCCAGCCTGGGCTTCGTACCGATGGCGCTGAATACCGGCACCGGCGCGGAAGTGCAGCGGCCGCTGGCCACGGTCGTCATCGGCGGCATCGTCTCGTCGACCTTGCTTACCTTGCTGGTATTGCCCGGGCTGTTCCGCATGGCGCAGCGGCGCGAGCTGCGTGCCGGGGCAGTGGCGACGCCAACGTAGGGCGCGATGAGCAACGCGAATTGCGCCGCCAGGTCTTTGATTTGCGCCGCGCGATGTACGGGTTATCGCGGTGCAAGCACCCTGCGGTGCAATTCGCTGTGCTCATCGCACCCTACGCAGGCGCTGCAACGCACGCGACAAACGATCAATCGAGCGTGACTTCGGGGTTTGCGCCGGGCTGCAGTGACAGCAGCGCCAATGCAGCGGCCAAGGCCAGATAGGCGGCCATGAATTGCAGATTGATCGTGCTCGCCAGTCCCTGCAGCTGCCACGGCAGATGCAGGCCGCCGCGCGGGTCGACCGAATGGATGACGCCGAATGCCGTCAGCGTGGCTGCTACCAGCAGCACAACGCAGGCGCGCCGCAGGCGGCCGTCGATCATGGCAACCACGCTCGTGATCCACAGCATCGAGGTAATGATGAAACCATTGCCCAGGGTCTTGATCACGGCCACTTCGGGCAGGCCGTGGCCGTCCAGGGCGCCGGCCAGTTCGGCGAGTTTTTCCGGCGCTATCCAGGCCGGATTGCCCAGCTTGATCGCCAGCATATAGGCCACCGACGGCAGGAAACCCAGCACCATTGCCGCCGCATGCTGTCGCGGCGTCGCCTCGAAAGCCTGCGTGGTGATGTCGATGGCGACGTAGACGATGATCGGCGCCAGCACCGCCAGCGGCAGCCATTGCACCAGGCCCGAGACCAGGCCGAGCATGCCGCCCAGGCCGATGAACAGGCCAGTCAGCAAGGTATAGCCCTGGCGCGCGCCCATGTGCTTGTAGGCGGGCTGGCCGATATACGGCGTGGTCTGCGCCACGCCGCCGCAGATACCGGCAGCCAGTGTGGAAAACGCCTCGGTCAGTAAAATGTCACGAGTGGAATAATCATCGCCGGCGGCGCGCGCGCTTTCGCTCACATTGATGCCGCCGACCACCATCAACAGTCCGAACGGCAGCAGCAAGGGCAGATAGGGCAGGGTGGCGGGCAGGCCGTCGACAAAGCCCAGGCTGGGCCAGGGAAAGGCCAGGTGCCATTGCACTGCAGCCGGCGGCACGAAGCCCGGTGCCCCCAGGCCGGCGAAGCCCAGCGCGTAGTACAGGGCCGTACCGAAGGCGAATACCAGCGGCACGCCCGGCAGCCGGAAAGGCAGGCGGCCTTTCGCCACCAGCACGTACAGCAGCAGCCCCAGCGTGACGAAGCCGACCACCGGCACGCGCAGCGCCTCGATCAGCGGGAAGAAACCCATCAGCACCAGCGCGACGCCGGCGATGGAGCCGAGCAGCGCCGCGCGCGGCAACACCCGCGTCACCCAGGCGCCGGCAAACGAGAGCAGGAATTTCAACACGCCCATGACGACCAGCGAGGCCATGCCGAGTTTCCAGGTGGCGATGGCTCCCGCGTGCGGGTCCAGTCCAGCGGCCTTGTAGCCGACAAAGGCCGGCCCCAGCACCAGCAAGGCCATGCCGATGCTGGTCGGTGCATCCAGTCCCAGCGGCATCGCCGTGACGTCGGCACGGCCGCTGCGGGCGGCAAGACGGCGTGCCAGCGCGGTATAGATGAGGTTTCCGATCAGCACGCCCAGCGCCGTGCCGGGAAACATGCGCTGGAATACCACGTCGGCGGGAAATCCGAAGATGCCGATCAAGGCCGCGGCGATAAAGGCGAGGATGGACAGGTTGTCCACGACCAGGCCGAAGAAGCCGTTCCAGTCGCCCGGCACGAACCAGCGGTTGGCGGCGGTGGCGGTGGCGGTCGCGGTAGGTGTAGTCATGGGCGTGGGCAGACCTGCGGCGGCGGTACAGGATACTAACCGTCGCGGGCAGGAGAAGACTCGGCTGGCGATGCGCCTATTCCGCCGGTTCACGCCGGAACTGCATGATCCAGTTGGTCTGGCAGTTCTTTCCCGCATCGACCGAATAGGCCTGCTCCCAACGCGCCGAGACCGGCGTGATCGGCGACCAGACAAAGCGCGTACGCACCGCTTTTCCGCCGATCTCGCCGTCGGAGTAGAAGCTGCCCAGGCCGTGTTCGAAACGGCCCTTGACCGGCGGATGCTGGGCAGGAACGCAGGCGCTGCCTGCACCGGTGTCTTGCCGGCCTCGCGTGTGGCCTCGACCCTGTAAACGGGTAAAGATATTTTTACTGGTCAATTGGCCAGCTCGGCAAACCCGGCGGCGCCGTCCGCGCGACCGCCACCGGCTGCCGGGTGACGTTGTGGCGATCTGCGCAATTCTGCATAGGCCGCAGGCTTCACAGCGTCACCGCGGCAGCCCGACAGACACATAGTGGATTTCTCGCGGCATGGATGAGTCCGCTATGCCAGCCAGTAACGAGGCCAAGTTCACGGCCATGTACGATGGCGTTTAAAAAATGACTTTTCAGAATGACGTGCCGTAGCGCGCGGCAGTCAAACGTATCGAGTCTGTTTTAGTTGCTTGCATTCATCGTCAAGATTGATCTTGTCGCGGTATTTCAGAACAAAATTCTCTAGCTGGCCAGCGGGCGGTTGCTTTTTTTGTTCGACAAATGGAGTTCCGCTTATTTTTTCAATTTCTAACTTAAGCTAACTATGATTTTCTTCATGGGTTGGTATCCTGGCTTAAATTGACCAGATGAAATCTTGGCTAGGCGGCATCGTGGCGATGCCGCTTCGGCATAGCGATGCGGCGCAGAGCGCAAGAACTTTCACGGCGGGGCAGCGCCCGGTGCGCATCTGCGGTGCTCGTACGCTACCAGATGCTGTAGACCGCGATGAACGCGGCGATGGTCATGACGGTCATTGCGCCGAGAAAAAGCACTTCGATGGCATTGCCGATGCGCGATGCCCAGGCTGCATTGCGGATGCGCAGCATCCAGACGATCAGGTAGATGCAGGTGACGAAGGCGGCCGCGCAGCCAGCGAGGAAGTCGTCGACGACCGTGTGCTGGCCATGTTTCAGCGCGGCCATCAGCGCGACGATGGTGATGCACAGGCCGGCCAGGGTTGCGCAGATCGACAACAGGCTGAGCAGTTCCTGCCGGTCCATGTCTTTCATTGGCGTTTTCCCGCGAGATGGCGACAGCCGCTATTGAATAGCGATTTGGCCGTCGCGGGAACCACGGCCGGCCAACGGCAGCCGCGAATCGTCGCAGCGGCGGAGGCGGTGCTGCCTCTGCCTGGGCCTGCAGTCGTATCGCCGGGCGAGGCGGCGCCGCTGCCGCTGCCGTGCCGGCGGCCGTCAGCGCGCCGGATGCGGATAGGGATAGGGCTGGTATGCCGATGGTGCGGTGAGGAAATAGTCACGCCCTTGCACGATATAGGTTTCGCAGGAGCTGTCGATCCAGACCGCGTTGTCGTTGTTGTAGATCGGAATCGGCGTGAACGGGTTGTCCCAGATATATGCCGCGCGAACCTGCCCGGGCAGGGGATAGCTGCCGCTGCAGGGCTGGTTGAGCAGCCGTACCACGTAGGGGATGTTGGCCACGATATTGCCGAACACAACGCCGTCGCCGCCGCGCAGCACGATGCCGTCGCTAGTCATCTGCGCCGGACTGGTGCGCAGGTAGTTGGCGTAGATTTCCCAGCTCTGCGAGCCGTAGCGCTCGGCGTTCTCGCGGCCGTGCGCGTCGATCATGCCGTAGTCGCGCGTGCGCTGGGTCGACACTACAGTGTTGTGGCGGAATACGTAGCGCGAACCGTAGTTCGACGCGATGCCATGGCGGTTGTCGTAGAAATAACTGTCTTCGACAAACACGGCGTTGCCGCTGCCCAGGCTCAGTGGCGGCGGATGCGGGCCGCCGTTCGGGTTGGCGCCGCCGTCGACGTCGATGCCGTAGCCGAAGCAGCCGCCGGCGCAGCGGAAGTTGGCGAGGAAATCGCTGCGATAGATCACGCCGCGCTGGCCGTCGCCGCGGATGGCCATGCCGGCGCGGGAGAAATTCGCCGCGGTCACGTCGTGAATGCGGAAGTCGACGCAGCCGCCGTCCAGCCACAGGCCGCTGTCGATATCGCCTTCGATGCCGTTGCCGAGCAGCGACAGGTCGGAAATTTCCACTTTACTGTTATTGCCGCAGCTCAGCTTTAGCAGGGCGTTCCAGTAGTCTGGCATGGCTGCGCTGCGGCGCAGCAGGGTGAGGTTCTGCCCGGCACCGCGGATGCGGATGCTGCGGGCGTGAGTCAGTTGCGTGCTGCCCCAGTCGCAGTCGCCGGCCGGAATCTGCAAGGTCGCACCGGCGGGCGCATTCAGCAGCCTGGCCTGTACCGCCTCGGGCATGCACGAAGCGGCGACCAGCAGCGGCTGGAAATCGTCGGAAAAAATGCGCGAATCGCCCGGCGTGACGATGGCGGCACCACTGGTTTCGTAGGCATAGCGCAGGATGCGCGCGGGAAAGCCCTTTGGTGCTGTGGTCTGCAGCAGCACATGGCCGTAGCGCAGGCCGCCGCTGCGCTCGTCGACGAAGCGCAGGCCCAGCCGATGCTGCCCGCCGCTGCGCAGCGGCGTGGCGGCCAGCGTGCCGCTGGCGGCATACGCGTTGGCGGCGCCGACGAGGATGGCCTGGTCCAGTGTTGCAACCGCGCCGTTGCGCACGGCTAGGCTGGCCGCGCTGCCGATCGCGAAGGCCAGGCTGCCGTCGGCGGCGGCGATTGGGTGGAAGTCGCTGCCGCTGGCCAGGCTGTTGCCGTCGACCAGGTTGAGATAGGTGCCGGCGGCGGTTGCGGCAATCGGCAGATCGACCGGGCCGCTGTCCACTACCACGGCCTGGACGGAGCCGGACAGCAGCGCCAGCGCAGCCATCGCGGCGCCGGGCATTCGGTGAAATCGTGGCATTGTACGGTTCTCTCAAGATGGAACAGCGCAGGCGCCGTCGGCGCGCCCGGCAGTCTGCCGCGGCCGCGGCGTCCTGGGCATCCGCAGATTTGTGGAGGCGGTGCCGGGGCAGGGCGCCGGGCCGACTACAGTCGCCGCAGGGACAGCGCGATACAGGTGCCGTCGAACTGTGGCCTTGAGCGGCAATCCACGCTGCCGCCCATGCGTGCCAGCCGCGCGCGCACATTGTCCAGGCCGCGCCCGCGCGGCTGGCCGTCGCGCATGCCGCAGCCGTCGTCGGCGACACGGATCTGCAGCCATTCGCCGTCGCTGCGCGCGTCTATCCAGACATGCGCCGCAGCGGAGTGCTGGATCACATTGCTGAGCAGCTCTTCCATGCAGCGGAACAGTTCCATCAGGCGGCGCCGGTCTTCGATGCGCCGGCCTTGCGTCACGGCCACCTCCCATTGCGCGGCGATACCGGCAGCGAACAGGGCCGGTTGCAGGCGCTGCTGCAATATCGCGAACGCCGCGGCCAGGGAAGCAAGCTCCAGTTCCATCGCATCGATCATCAGGCGCAGGTCGAGCAGGGCGCGCTGGATATCGACCTGCAGGCGCGAGTGCGGCAATTCGCGCCGCAGCTGCTGTACTACCTCGGCCATGCGCGCGCCGAAACCGGCATCGATGTCCAGCAGCACGCGTTCGCGCTCGCGTCCGGCGACGCGGCTGGACAATGTCTGCCAGACCGCATCGGCCTGCTCGGCACAGTGCAGCAGGGTCTGGTCGAGGTCGCGGCCGAGCGACTGGCGCGCATGCATAAGCAGCGTTGCGCCGAGAATCGCGCGCCGCGTCAGCAGAAAACCCAGCGTGACGGCCAGCAGGGCCGTGCCCAGCGGATACAGCCAGATCAGGCGCCAGCCCGCGTCGAGCCGGTAGGTGACGGCTTCCAGCGCACCGCAGGCTACGGCGAACAGCATGGCCCAGCGCAGGCAATGCTTCTCCAGCGCCGGTACGTGTGGCGCGCTGGCGCGGCTATGTGCCAGCACCAGGCCGGCCGTACCGGCCACGCTCAGCCACAGCAGCAGGTTGGCAAGCGGAAACTCCAGGGTCCAGTTCGACCACAGCGCAGTCAATTGCAGCAGCGAGGCCGCCAGCAGCCAGGCCACGCTCCAGTGGCGCAGGCGGATATTCCACAAGGCGGCGATCAGCCGGTACATGGCATAGATCAGCAGGATGATGCTGACGTCGCTGACCACGCGCCAGTTGGCCGGCCCGCCCGGCATGTCGCCGACGACGAGATAGACACTGCGGCAGCTCATGAGCGCGATGCAGAGCAGATAGCAGCGGTACAGCGGTGCATTGGCGTGGATGCGGCGCAGTGCGAACACCACGCCGGCCATCACCAGGAACAGGCACAGGCAGGCCTTGGGCAGGCCGACGCGGCGCCACCACTCGGCTTTGTACAAAGATAAAAGTACATCGTAGTCGCCGATGCACAGCATGCCGACGCGGGTTTCGCTCAGCGATCGCGCCACGGGCACGCGCAGGCTGAGCAGGTTGTCGCCGGCCGAAAGAATGTCCGGCGGCAGCGCATACAGGTGCGGTGCCAGGTCGCGGCGCGGCGCAGCGTCCAGGTCGACGTTCGGTGTCAGGTGGCGTGCGTTGACCTGCAGATCGAAATACGGCGTCGCCTCGCCGATATACAGCGCCGGACGCTGCAGCGCCTGCAAGCGCCAGGCGAAGCGATGCTGCAGCAGCAGGGTTTCGCCCGGGCCGCGCGCCGTGCGCGCCAGTGGCAGCGCGACCAGGCTGGCCCGGGCAACGTCGTGGATCTGAGCGATGCAGCCCTGCTGCAGCGGCAGCGGCTGGCGGTACAGCACGACCAGCAAGGCCAGGGCCAAAGCGAGACTGGCCCAGAATGCCAGCGCCGCGCTGCGCGGGTGATCGCCCAGCCAGCGGCGCAGCAGGTGCGGATTCACGCGCACGGCTTGCTGCATCGGCATCTGGCGGCTGTGCGCGCTCAAAACAGCGGCAGTCGCAATTCGCAGTGCAGCCCGCTGCCCGCGTCTGCGGCAGCAAAGTGCAATTCGCCGTCTATGCAATCGACGTGGTGGCGTGCGCGGCGCAAGCCATGGCCGCGCAACTGCGCGGGGTCGGCCACGCCGCGGCCGTTGTCCTGCAGGCGCAGCACAATGCGCCGGTTCGCTACCGCCGCGTGCAGCGTGAGCGTGTCGGCGCCGGAATGTTCGGCACAGTTGCCGAGCAGTTCTGCCAGGCAGCGGAACAGGTGCATCAGCTTGCGCCGGTCGTCGATGCGCACGCTGTCGACCGCGTCCAGCTGCCATTCGCCGGCGATGCCGGCGGCATCGAGCGTGGCGGCCGTGCGATGGCGCAGGCAGGCCAGGGCGAGACCGAGCGAGCGCGAGGTCTCGTCCAGCGCGTCGATCATCAGGCGCATGTCCAGCAGTGCGCGCTGCAGGTTGCGCTGCACGCTGGAGTGGGGTAGCTCGCGCCGCGCGCGCAGCAGGATGGCGACCAGGCGCGAACCGAAGCCGTCATGGATATCGCGGATCAGCCGGCCGCGTTCCTGGTGGGCCAATTGCGCCGAGACCTCGTCCCAGGCGGCTGCGGTCTGCGCCGAAGTGGCGGCCGCGCCCTGGTCGATGTTCTGCGCCAGCACGTTGGCCGCATGCGTCATCAGGTCGGCGCCGAGTACCAGCCTGTGCAGCAGCAGCTTGCCCAGGCCCATCGCCAGCACGGCGGTCGCCGGCGGTGCCGTCCACATCCAGCGCTGCTCGAACGGCAGGAATACGTTGGCGATTTCCAGCAGCGAACCCGCATAGGCGACGACGCCAGTCCACAGCACGAAGCTGCGTTCTGTCTGCTGCAGAATGCGCACGCCGCGCGTGATCGCCGCGACGGCGAGCATGCCGCCGCCGGTGGACAGCAGAAGAAACAGCAGATAGATGCTCTGCAGCTGGGGCAGCTCGGGCCAGCGCAGCAGCGCGGCGCAGCACAGCAGCGCGCCGCTGGTGCCGATGCCCAGCAGCAGCGACAGCCAGGGCAGGCTGAAGCGCCAGTACGCACGCATGAAGCAGTACAAGGCATACGGCTGCAGGGCGATGGCGATATTGTCCAGAGCAATCCAGGCCAGCGGCGTTCCCGGCCGCGCCGAGGTGGCCACGTACACCGCGCGCGCCAGCATCAGCAGCAGGCAGACGAAGTACCAGGCATAGGCCGGATGGCGCGCGCTGAGCAGCCAGGCCGCCAGTGCCAGCGCGGCGAACACGCAAAACAGCAGCACACAGGCACTGGGGATGCCGACCATGCGCCACCAGTTGCCGCGAGACGCTGCTGCCAGCAGTGCTGCATCGCCGATGCAGACCTGGCTCAGGCGCAGCTCGCCCAGCTCCGCGGCGCGCGGCAGCTCCAGCAGCGCGACATTGCTTCCGACCGCCAGTGCGTCGGCCGGAATGCGATGCAGGTGCGGTCCGATGTCGCGCACGTTGCGCTGCTGCAGGTCGATCTCCGGCGTCAGGTTGGCGTTGTTGATCCACAGGCGATAGAACGGCACGGCTTCGCCGAGGGAAATGGCCAGCGTTTCGCGATTTTCTGCGCTGGCCTGGAAAGTGAAGCGATAGCGTTCGATGTGCAGCGCGCCGCCGGCTGGGCCATCGCGCGGCTGTACTGCGTCGGCCAGACGTTCCAGTGCCACCGGGCAGGCTGTGGTGTCGGCAATGCGATAGCGATAACCCAGCAGCAGCGCCGCGACGGCAATGCACAGGCTGCTCCAGAACACGGCACGCCGCACGGTGGCAGCGAGTGTGGCAGCGCCGGCCACTAGACCAGGCGGCGCAGGCGGGCCTGGTACAGCGCTTCCTGCAAACTGGATACCTGCAGTTTTTCGTAGATATGCCGTACATGCGTGTACACGGTGCTGGGCAGGGTGCCGGTCAGTTCCGCAATGCGCCGGTAGGTATGCCCCTTGGCGGCCAATGTCAGCACATCGTTCTCGCGTGCGGTCAGGCTTACGTCCTGGCCAGCGGCACCGGCGCTGGCTTGCTGGCGCAGCAACAGCAGCAGCCGGTGCGCGATGGTGGGGCTGATGCTCGAACCTCCCTGTACGGCGAGTTGCAGCGCGCGCGCGATGTCGGCGCTCGTATCGTGCTTGCAGACGTAGCCGCAGGCACCGGCGACGATGGCCTGCACGATGGTCGCCTCGTCGCTGAGCGAGGAAACCACCAGCACGGCGGGCGGCTCGCGCAGGGTGCGTGCCTGGCGGATCAGATCCAGGCTGAGCCCGTCCGGCAAGGCCAGGTCGGCGAGGAACAGATCGAAACTCGCTTCGGCCAGGCAGCGCCGGCCGGCAGCCAGGTCGTGTGCGTCGACAATCTGCGCATTGCCGTCGCCCAGTGCTGCCACGGCCTGGTGCAGCAGCTCGCGGCAGGCCGCATCGTCTTCCAGCAGCAGTACGCGCAAACCCAGCATTGCCCTGTCCTCACTGGCGGGAGCCCCTGCAACGGACACCGTCCTCGCCTGGGGTTCGAACGTCGCTGGCCTGTGGCGACGGCCGGCGGCCGCACGGCCATCGTACCGGCGTCGCTTATGCGCGTGTGCGGCTGCGCGCGCAAGTGGCACGCGGCAGGGATATGAGCAGGCGCACATATATGCAAATTTCATAATGAGGAAAGATGATGGCGGGTGCGGCGCAATGTCGCGCCGTGTCGCGGCGCGGGTGCCGGCTAGAACCGGCAGGTGGCAAATATCGTGGCGGAATTCGCCGGCATTTTTCGCTGCGGATTTTTCGCCGGCGTCCACAAATTTGTGGAGGCGCACCCGCTGGCCTTGGACTAGCCTGAAACGCGTTGCCGATGGCCAGGTGGGGCCGGCTGCCAGACACAGGGAAGTGCCGGCAACGGCTGACCGCTGCCGCCCTGCCTGAGTGCGGTCTGCCTCGCTTGTCCCGACTGACGTTCCGCGCTGTTGCTTGCGGCAGTGCCGCAGACGCCAGATTCAGCGCGACGGATACGGATAGGCGTAGGGCAGATAGCCGGATGCCGCACTTTGGAAATAGTCGCTTCCCTTGTATCGAAGCGCCGCCCGGTAGCTTGTGGCAGCTTTGCCGCTGCCATCCCCGCGCTCCCCAAATCTGAGGACGCCGCGCGTGGCGCAGACAGGCAGCATGGCGGCAGCGATCCCTTGCGATACCAACCCTGGAGTACCTGTATGAAGTCTGTTTCGCTGTTTGCTCTGTCCGCCCTGGCTCTGGCGGTTGCCGCCGCATTCGCCCTGCCTGCCGCCGCGCGCGCAAGCGCCGGTGTCGCTGCCGGCAGTAGCGCCGTCGCGGCTGCGCCTGTGGCGCAACGCCGCCAGCCCTTGCTGTATGCGCTGGTCGTGTCGTTCAACAGCCTGGGCGCAGGCGTCAGCCAGCCGCACTATTCGAGTTTCCGCACCCAGCTGGGCGAACTCGAAGCCGAGTGGGGGCCGATCGAGCGGCATATCGTCTATTGGGGCCGCGAAGGCGAGTTCGACGTCTGCCTGCCGCTGTGGGAAGTGCCGCAGCCGCACCGGCACAATTTCATCCAGGACGTGCGCGACAATCTGGAACCGAGCGGGCGTGCCTACATCAGCGAGCAGGCCACGTGCGGGCACTGATGGCGGTTGCCAGCGGCGCCAGCCGGTAGGGAAAGTGCAATCCGACGCCCCGGTCCTGCCGGGGCGTTTTCATGCCTCGGCAGTACCCAGGCTGTGCAGGATGCGGCGCCGCAACGGCTCCAGCGCAGCGTCGCGCAACGGGCGCGGACGCGCCGCATCGACCTCGACGATGGCTGGCTGTCGATCGCGCGACAGTGTCCGCGCAGGGGCTTACAGATGCCGTGTTTCGGCCGGCGTGGAAAACCAGTCGTTGTTGCGGCCGTCGAAGTAGCGCAGTGGCGCTGCGATCAGGCTGGCCGGATCGACATCGTCGAGGCAGGCGATGTTGATCGATACGTAGGCGCCGCCGATTTCTTCCACATAGCCGTCGCCGAAGGCATGCACACCGCAGTGGCGGCAGAAACGGTGATGCGCGACCTTGCCGCCGAACTGGTAGTCGGACAGGGCTTCCGCGCCACTGAGCAGACGAAAATCCGACGGCTGTATCGTCGTACCCCAGCGGCGCAACTTGCTGCAGATCGAGCAATTGCAACGGCCGGTGCCGGCGCTGAGATCGATATCCGCTTCGAAACGTACGGCACCGCAGTGACAGCTGCCGGTATAGGTCTGCTTGCTCATGTTGGCCTGCTCTGTGGGGTGGTGGATCAGTCTGGATCTTAATTCGGGCGAATTCGGTCCGCATTACACCGGAATGCGCGGCGTGCTTTTGCGCAATGCGCGGTAGTTTGTGTGTTTCCGGGCAGGCTGCACGAGCAGGCAGGGCAGGAATCCAGCACTGAACCCACGCAGACCTTGGCACCGGACTTGCGCTGCCGTTGCGCATCGTCGCGTCGGATTGCTGTCATGCACATGCCTGTTACACGGATGCTCGGGTTGATCGGCTTGCTGCTGGGGACGGCGCCGGCCGGTGCTGCCGGGGTGCAGCGGTGTATCGGTGCCCAGGGCGAGCCGATGTTCGCGCCGAGCTGCGCTGGCGCGCGCGAGGGCTTGGCATCGCCGGCGGCACCGCGGTCGCGTCCGGGAGCCGTGCTCCCTGTCGTTGCCGCGACGCCCGGTTGTGCACGCACACCGGCAGCATTGCAGGCACAAGTGCAGGCGGCACTGCGTGCCGGCAACGGCGTACGCCTGTCCGGCCTGGTGCTGTGGCGCGGCTATGCCGCACGCGGCGAACTGCGCGGCCTGATGCAGTTGCTCAAGGCCGGCTCCAGTGAGGTCAGCCTGCAGTCGGCGGCGCAGACCGACGACCATGCCGTCGTCGTCACCTCGCTCGGGGAACAGGCGGGTACGACACGCTCGGCCGAGCGCTGGTTCGGCGTAGCGCATGACCATGGCTGCTATTGGCTGGACCTGCGCGACGGCACGGCGTCGCGTGCCGCGGTGGCTGCAGCGGTGGAGTGGGGAGCCTTGCCGCCAGTGCAGCCGTGATTGCCCATCCGGAATATTTTTTATTGTAGATAAAACCATAAAGGGAGGCATCTCATGACCATTCACTCGAACCGCCGCGCCATGCTGGGCCTGGCCCTGGCTGCACTGGTTGCACCGTCGCTCGCCAGTGCCGCCGCACTGGTTACCGCGCCACAGGGCGGGGTCGCCCGCTGGGCCGGGCTGAAAGCCAAGGAGTGCGGCATCTACGGCAAGCGCTACGCGGCAATTGCCGGCGTGTGCTACTACCCGGTCGATATCCGTGCGCGGCCGGGACATTATGAGATCGCCCTGTGGAGCGACGACGGCAAGCAGCAGCTGGGTACGCTGCTGGTGGAAGATGCGAAGTTTGCCGATGTGGACATGGAGCTGCCACCGTCGCTGCAGCGCTACCTGGACGTGTCGGCCGAAGACAGCGCCCGCGCGGTGCGGGAAAGCGCCGCGGTGAAGAAGATCCTGCCAGGCACGCTGGATGCGCCGCGCTTCAGCTTGCCCTTGCGCAATCCCACGGCCTCGCTGCCACGCAGCGAAGACGATTTCGGCAGCCTGCGCACCTTCAATCACAAGCACAAGAGCCTGCACAGCGGCCGCGACTACCCGGTTGGCGACGGCAACAAGGTCTCTGCTGTTGCCGACGGCCGCGTCGTGCTGGCGGCAGATCATTTCTTTACCGGCAACGCTGTCTATATCGATCACGGCGGTGGCCTGGTCAGCATGAATTTTCATCTCAAAGCGATCCGCGTGAAGGACGGCGACGAGGTCAAGCGCGGCCAGGCCATCGGCACGATCGGCAGCAGCGGCCGCGCCACCGGACCGCACCTGCATCTCGGCCTGCGCTGGCTGGGCAAGCGCATCGATCCGGCGCTGCTGTTGCAGGCGCCGGCCAAGCTGCCCAGCGTGAGCGACAGCAAGGCTGCGGCGGAACAGAAGATCCGTGCGGCCGAGCAGAAAGAGCCGGACGAAACCGATGCACCGCTGGAAGACGAAGGCTGAGCCTGCGCCCGCCACGTCCCTGCCGGGCGCGGGTGGATGGCGTTCGCCGCGCCAGCGACGCCGATGCATCACATGACGGAAGCGCTGCCGCCGCCCCCGCGGCCGCAGCGCCTGGCCGCAACGGGTTGAAGAAGTAGCCCTTCAGCCGGCGCAACACTGCCCGGATGCTGCGCGCGCGGCCTACGCCCGGCAGCTGCTGGTGCGGCAGGCATTGTCGACAGGACTGAATTCGCGGTGGCAGGGCCGCGGCATGGTGTGCACCTGAGCGGGTTTGCGCATCCACCAGGTCGATGCCGGCCACGGCGACGGCGGGCAGGCAGAGCCCGCCGTCGCCGGCAGGGAGAACCGTGTATGGTGCTACGGTGCCGAGGCTGCCGAGATGGCATGCATTGTGTGCGAATGCGCAAATTCGGGAGGCGCCATGACAAGTTCCACGCAGCATTTGGTAATTGCGCTCAACCGGGAAAATGAGACGGCGGCACCGGAAGATCTGGAGCGGGAATTGCGCGCCATCGACGGCGTGGCGGTACTCGGCGCATCGGGCGGGCGAGTGCAGGTGACCGCGACAGCGGCGGCGCTCAGCGAGATTCGCGAGCGCTGGGGTAGCGAGGTCAAGGTCGAGCTGAGCGAAGCCGGCGAGATTCCCGAGTAGCGATCCTGCGGCAGCGCTGTCCTGCGCAGGGTGCGATACGCAGCGCGAATCGCACCCTGCGGATAGTGCGCGGCGGCGGAACCGCCGCGCGGGTCGATCAGGCAGCCCAGGCACCGATCAGGTTGAGCAGGGCACAGCGGCGCTCCGTATCGAGCCGGCGCAAGGCCTTGATCAGATCGACTTCGTCCAGGCTGAGTTCGCACGGCGAGGCTGCCGGCGACGCAAGTGCGTCGGTATAACTGGTCAGCATGGCACCGCGTCCGGTCATCAGCCAGTCGGCCGAGACGCCGGTGACCACGGCCACGGCCGCCATGCGGCTGGAGGTGGGACGGGTGCCGTTGAGCCGTTCCCACTGGGCCACGGCCGAGCGCTGTACGCCGACGTGCTCGGCGAGTTGTTGTTGGGTCATTCCAGCGTGGCGACGTGCACGCAGTACGCGGATATGGTCAGGGAATGCAGTCATCGGTTGAGTGGCGCGGTGCTGAGCCGCGCGCTCCTTCGTTGGGGCCGGGCAATGCGCTTCGCATGCTCGCAGGCTTCGCGCACGAAGCTTACCGAAATGGCGAGACCACGATGATCAAGCTTGCGTAAAAAAGAGGGCACTGCGCCCAGGCGGTGGGAACCGTCGTTGAGCCGGGCCCTCCTGGCCGTTGCAGCAGCCGTTGACGTTGTTGGGCAAGGGGCATCCTGCTCCTTGCCCAATGCAACGGCGCACCCCACTGTGCGCACCTCCTCCAGCCAGCGTCTGCCTGCACAGACAATGGCCGGTCGCTCCTTCCGTGGACCGATTCAGCAGGCCGATGCTCGGCAGCCTGCTAGTTGAAGCCGTAGCTGAAGATGCGGTCGGACGGCCGCGAGGTCAGGATGGCTTCGCCGTAGTTGGTCAGGGTGGCCACGACCATGATGGTGCCGTCGGCGCCGATCCAGCCGTCGCTGCCGCGGCTGTACTGCGCGCCGCCGTTGTTCAGGTCGAAGCTGGCTATGGTGGCCTGTACCGTGCCCTGGGTAGTGGCCAGGGGGACGGTCTGGCCCGGCTCCAGAATGCGGCGCGGCGTGGGATTGCCGTTTTCCAGCAGCCACAGGGCATAGGTGTTGCCGGGATCGCTGCGCGCCTCGAGCACGATGTCGCCGTTGCTCAGGATGGCACTGGCACCGAAGCTGGCCCAGGTACGGCCGGGTTCCGGCGCGTACTGGCCGGTGAGGCCTATCAGCGCGACCAGCTCTGGCCGCTGCCCCACGCGCACGCGCCAGAGGCCGCGCGCCGTGCTGTCGGGGGTGTTGACGCTGGCGGTGAACGAGGCGTACTGGCCGCCGGTGCTCAATGAACCGCTGCCGGAAGACTCGACGTCGAACGTACCCCAGGTCGAGCCGGCCCAGTTCGGGCCGAACAGACCGGCGGTATCGTTGTAGGCCAGCGGCTGGTTGCTGCTGCCGTTATGCAGGAACAGGCCGAATCCGCTCGACGATGGGCTGGTGCGGAAATACGAGAAGAACATCACCGCGCCGTTGACGCCGGGGAACGGCGGGTAGACGTCGGTGAAGTACGCGCTGCCCATGCCTGGTCCGCGTGCGCCGGTTTCGTCGTCGACGGCGATGGCACGCGGTGCGCCGTTGCAGATTTCCCAGATGCCGTCGCGCGAACCGGTGGCGCTGAAATCGCCGTAGACGCGGCCCTGCGGCGTTATCGCCAGGTTGCCGAAGGACCAGCCGCTCTGGAACGAATCGCCGGCAGTCAGGCCGGGCGACAGGGCCGGTTCGGTGGCGCCGTTGCGCAGGCAGGGAATGTTGCCCGTGCCGGGCACGTGGCGGACGATCAGGCCGCTGCTGGCACCCGTAGGGCTGGTCGTCGTCGAGGTGATCAGTACATTGCCGCCGACCATCATGCGTGCATTGGCGAAGGTGGATGAGTTGGGGAATACCCAGCCGGCGCCGAGGCCGGGGCCGTAGACGCCGTCGCTCAGGGTGCGCGCGGCTTCGGTGTTGCGCGAACCGTCCCAGCGCCACAGGCCGTAGCTGGCATTGGCGGTCGCATTGGGGTCGCTGGCGCGTGCGGCGAAGACGCGCTGGCCGTCGGTGGCGACCGCGCCCCATTCACTATAGACGTCGAGAAACACGTGATTGCTTTCGGCGCCGCTGCGGCCTGGCCCCAGCGTGCCCGTGACGGCGGTCTGGGTATAGCGATTGAATATGCCGTTCTTGCTCGCCCAGTAACCTGCCGATGCGGCCGGGCTGCTGACGCGAAAACCGACCTGGCCTGCACCGGCATCGCCGAGAAAAATATCCGTGATGCTGCGATTGGTCGCGCTCGGCAGATTCGAGGCAACCACGCGTCCGTCCTCACCCGCGACGACTTGCCACACCGCAGCCTGTCCATAGGCCTGCGAGGTAAAAAGTGCGCTTGCGCATGCGGCAAATATTAGCTTCCTGTTAAACATGTCCATCTCCGATGAAAGTATTTTGCGTACCCAGGCGGGTTGACTGAGCAAAGTCGAATGGCAGGGTGTCTGGGTACGCCGTGCCATGCTAATTTCCACGAAGGGCTTCGTCGGCACGGATCGATAACGGTGCGGTAACGGATGAGTAACGCCGCGTTTTGCGGCCGCAATTCGACAGCTGCAGCCTTGACGTGGCTTGCTCCACCGCTTCATTGCGAAGCGGGTATCGCTGCAGTGTCGAGTCGGTATTGCCTCGACCGTTGCCGCACCCTGTAGCGCGGAAATCATGAAAAACGAACAGGAAACCCGGGAGCGAACCTCCTACAGCTATCGTTTTGGCACGGCCGAATTCGATGAGGCACGTTTTGAATTACGTGTTGCCGGCCTGCCGGTGGACGTGGAGCGGCGGGCACTGGAAGTGCTGGCCTATCTGCTGCGCCATGCGGGCGAAGTGGTGACCAAGGAAGAATTGCTGCGCGAGGTCTGGGCAGGCCGCATTACCGTCGACAAGGTATTGCCGAATGCCATTACCAAATTGCGCCGCGGTCTGGGCGAGGCGAATGCGGAACGCGTGCAGACCCAGGCCCGTGCGGGCTATCGCCTCGACGGCGTGGTCAGCCGCACGGCGGTCGGCCGGCAATTGTCCAGCCGGCTGGAGCTGGGCGCCGGCCAGCCCGTGCCGGGCCGCGAGAATTTCCTGCTGCAGCGCCAGCTGGGCAGCAATCGTGGCAGCGAAGTGTGGCTGGCCGAGCATGCCAAGACGCGCGAGCAGCGCGTGTACAAGTTCGGTGTCGACGGCGACCGCCTGCGCGCCCTCAAGCGCGAAGCGACGCTGGCGCGCGTGCTGCAGGAAAGCCTGGAAGACCGTACCCATTTCGTCGACATCATCGACTGGAATTTCGAGCACGCGCCGTATTTCCTCGAATGCGAATTCGGCGGCCAGAGCCTGCTGGAATGGGCCGAGACCGAGCTGCCGGCGACATCGCAGGACCAGCGCCTGGAACTGTTCCTGCAGATCGCCGATGCGGTCGCCGCGGCGCATGCGGTCGGCGTGCTGCACAAGGATCTCAAGCCCGCCAACGTGCTGATTGCGCCGCTGCAGCCGGGCTGGCTGGTGCGCCTGACCGATTTCGGCAGCGGCCGCCTGCTCGACCCGGACCGGCTGGAAGCGCTGGGCATCACCCAGCTCGGCATGACCGTGACGCAGAGCATTGCGCTGGATTCTTCCTCCGGCACGCCGCTGTACGTGGCGCCGGAAGTGTTTGCCGGACACACGCCGACCGTGCAGAGCGACGTGTTCGCGCTGGGCATCATGCTGTACCAGATGCTGGCAGGGCATCTGACCCGGCCGATGGTATCGGGCTGGGAGCAGGACATCGCCGACGACATGCTGCGCGAAGACATCCGCCTGGCTACCGACGGCAATCCGGAGCGGCGCCTGGCCAGCGTGGCCGAGTTGGCCGCGCGCCTGCGCGACCGGCATGCCCGCCGCGTGCGCCGCGAGCAGGCCGACAGGGCGGAGCAGCAGGCCCGCACGGTGCGCGATACGCTGGCGCGCAATCGCGCACGGCGGCCTTACCTGATCGCACTGGTCGGCGCGCTGGCGGCCAGCGTGCTGGTGGTACTGGGCCTGTACCGCACCGCCGTGCAGGCGCGCAATGCGGCCCAGCAGGAACTGCAGCGGGCGACGGCAATCAACCGCTTTCTCAACGAAGACCTGATCGGCCGTTCCAATCCGCTGGTCGTGGCCAAGGGCCAGAGCGCCTCGCTGAAGGACGTATTGCTCGGTGCGCGCGAACGGGTGTCCAAGCGTTTCGCCGCGCAGCCACTGACCGAGGCGTCGATACGTACCAGCCTGACCATGCTGTTCAACATGCTGGAACTGCTGCCCGAGGCCGAGGACGAAGCACGCCGCGCACTGGCCCTGTACGAAGGCGCGGAAGGGGCCGGCAGCGCCAATGCATTGCGTGCCCGCGCGCTGCTGGCGCGGCTGTTGACGCGCACGGGGAAATTCGACGAATCGCTGAAGGAATTGCAGAACCTGGAGCGGCTGACGCAGGGTTCGGACGATCCGCTGGCGCGCTATCTGGTCGCCTCGGTCAAAAGCATCTACTACATGAACCAGGGCGAATACGTCACTGCCTTGCCCGAATACCAGATTGCGATACCGCTGCTGCGCCAGCTCGAACCGGACAATTTCACCCTGCGCGATTCGCTGCGCATGGACCTGGTCTATGCGCTGACCCAGAACGGCAAATTGCAGCAAGCCCGTGACGAGGGCCAGAGCCTTATCGCCGAAGCGCAGGCGCGTGGCGACGACAACGGCCTCGTCGTCGCGTTTGCCCAGGTCGCCGTCGGGCGCACCTATACCGCCGAAGGCGATCCGGGCAAGGCCGAGGAACTGCTGCTGTCGGCGCAGAAAACCATCGTCGCGCTGCTTGGCGCCGAGCACACCCGCAATGCGATGGTGCTCAGCGACCTGTTCGACGTGGCCATGCGCCGCGGCGACTGGACCAAGGCGCGCGACTACGGCCAGCGCGTCTACGACATCATGAGCCGCAAGCTGGGCCTGGAACACAATGCCAGCCTGATCACGCTGGCCAACTGGGGCCAGGCGCTGTACGAAAGCGGCGCGGCAGACGAGGCGCAGGCTCGTCTGCGTCCGGCCTACGACAAGCTGGCCGCAACGCTGGGCAAGCAGAATCCACAGAGCCAGACGGCTGCGTTCTGGCTGGCGGCGAACGAACTGGAGCGGGGGCAGGCCGGGCCAGCCGCGGCGTTGATCGACGCGCTGGACGTCAAGGCGCTGGAAGCCGGCGGCGCGGACGGCAAATGGCAGCAGCGCCTGGATGCACTGCGCGGCCTGCTCGCCGCCCGGCGCGGCGACACGGCAGCAGCATCGATGCTGCTGCCGTTGCTGAACGTGCTGCAGGAGGATTCCAGCGGCAACAGCCGTCTTTACGCCAGTGCGAAAGCGGTAGTGGAGCGCAGCAGGCCGTAGGGCGCTCAGCAATCGGGCGGAACTGCTGGGCATTTGGCCATCCGCGTCAAGGGGCGGGCGTTCTACGCGCCCACAACCTGGCTGGGCATCTGGCTGGATGCGCCTGGGCGTTGTCCGTGTCTTGTACAGTATTTGTCATCACGGAAAAAAATGAACAAGTATTGAATGTTCTGTTTTTGGCGCGGTGCGGTTGGTTGCCGCAAGCCTGTGCAGCCCTTGCGTTGCCAGGGCTGGGCCTCTCCCGCGTCGAACGGGCTATGCGATCCGGCGCAAACTGCCGCTCGTCGCCCCAGCGCGCGACGCAGCCTTCTTCAAAATCATCGGTGAACAAATCGTCGGCCCAGGGGCCGTCGATGCGCCACTGTGCGGCAGTCGTGCCCTGGGCGCGTCCAGCCGCGCTGCGACGGCGTCGACGATCAGGTTGCTGCGGGCATCGCAGCAAAGTTCGCGGCCCGGGTCGGCAACGGGCGCGCCGGCTACCTGGATGAACGAGCAGCGGTCGCGCGGGTGTACTGATACGGGCGAGATTGCGCCAGTCGCTGCTGCCCACGCGAAGCCGTGAAAAAGTAAAAATTAAATACGTTGACGGGTGTCGGCATGCCGGGCCGTGTTACTCAGAGCAATGCAAACTTTTCGCTATGGTGCGCCAAGAGCAGTCGTCCATTCGATACAGTGTGTTGACTCGGCCGTGACTCAAGCAGCGCAGGAGCGATAAACGCCGTTTGAAAGCCGGGAAGTTTTTTCAAAGGCGGGCGTGTCTCACGTGTTCAGCTACGTGAAAAAAGCCGGAAGGTAGCGATTTCTGCGTGTTGTCGCCGCGCTGCAGCAGCTTCCCGATCATCCGCGAAACTGGTTGCACTGCTTGCCATCAGTCGATGCTGATGCTGTACAAAACGCCAAAGAACTACAAAAGACCAGGAAATTTCTACAACCCATTTTTTAATTTCTGCATTTAAGCCTATTGCACGCTTGCCCCTGTAATCAGTGGGGGAATAGGCTGCATCGGCTCCGGCCGATCTGTGTATGACGATCGGGCGTTACAGGGGAAATCTTGCATGACCGAACGGGCCAGAACGGGCTCGCGCTTGAGTATTGCCGCGGGTTTTGCCATGGGCTTGATGGCCTTTTCCACTCAGGCGCAGACGGCCGCGGCTACTGGCGTTGACGATGCCGCTGCGTTGGGCGAGTTGCGGCTACGCCTGCAGCAGCAGCCGCATGACGGGCAACTGCTGGTTGCTGCCGCCGTGCTGGCCAACCGCGTCGGCGACGATGCATTTGCTGTTGAATTGGTGCGCAGAAATTCAACCGTGCGCTGGCCGGCCGATGCGCTGGAGGCAGCGGCACGTTCGGCGCGCAATCGTGCTGAGTTCGGCCAGGCCGCGGCGTGGTTCGATGCCGCCCTGGCGCAACAGCCTTCGCGCCTGTCCGCAGCAGCGGGCGCTGCCATGAGCCTGGCCGAAGCCGGCGAAGCGGCTGCAGCGAATGCCCGTGCCGATGCGCTGCTGGCGCGTGGCCATGATGCCGCCGACCTGCTGCTCGCTGCTGCCTATGTGCGCTTGCGCACCGCGCGTCCGGTCGAGGCGCTGGATCTGTATCAACAGGTGCTGCAGCGGCAGCCGCAATCGCGCGAGGCCAGCGACGGCGTGCGCACGGCGCTGGCCGACCTGGGCGCGGCGCAGGCGGCGCTGCAGTGGGGTGGGGGCGGCGAAGCCGAACGGCAGCGCCTGCAGACCGATACGGTAGCCCAGGCGATCCGCTGGGCCGACTTCGCCGCGGAAGACCGCAGCGATCGCCTGGCCGAAGCACGTGCCGCCCTGGTTGCCGCCGACGCGAACCTCGCGCAGCTGCCTGCCAGCGCGCAGGAGCAGCGCCAGCGCGCACGACTGGACCGCGTGCTCGCATTGCGCCAGCTGGAACGCATGGACGAGGCAGTGGAAGCCGCCGAGGCCTTGCGCGACGAAGGCGTGGCCTTGCCGGCCTATGTGCAGGTTGCGCTGGCCGATGCCTTGCTCTATCTGCGCCGGCCGCGTGCTGCCCGGGCCTTGTATGAGGCGGTATTGGCGCAGCAGCCGCAGCAGGCCGAGATCGAGTTCTCGCTGATGTACGCCCAGCTCGAAGCGGAAGATTTCGCCGCCGCGCGCAAGACCCTCGATGCAGCTATTGCGCACAATGCGGCCTGGACCCGCGCACCGGGCCTGGCGCCGCGCCTGCCGAATCCGGCGCGGGCGCGCGCCGACATCAATCTGGCCCTGCTGATTTCCTTCGGCGACGACCTCGCCCAGGCGCAGACGCGGCTGGAGGCGCTGCTGGCCGAAGCACCGGCACGGCTGGAACTGCATCGCGAACTGGCTGCGGTCTATCTGCGCCGTGGCTGGCCGCGGCGGGCGCTGGTGCAATACCGCATTGCGCAGAGCCTGGACGAACCGACTGTCGCCTTGCGCCTGGACCTGATCGGCGTGGACCGCCGCCTCGGCCGCTACGATGCCGTCGAACCCGCCCTGCGCGCGCTGGAAGCAGAGGCGCCAAGCAATATCCACGTGCAGCGCGAACGCGCCGAATGGAATGCGTTCCGCGGCTGGCAGCTCGACCTGGGCGAACGCCGCGGCGAAGGCGCCAGCAGCGTCTTCGGCAATCGCGAACGCCTGCGCGAAGCGAGCCTGAGTTCGCCGCTGATCGGCGACTTCTGGCGCGTCTATGTGCAAAAACGCTGGCAGCGGGCAGATATTCCCGAAGGCCGCGTCGCCTACGATCGCAGCGGCCTGGGGTTGCGCTATAGCCGCGGCGATATCGACGCGCGCCTGGCCTGGTTCGATCCCGGCGACGGCTTTGCCACGCGCACGGCCGTCGAGGCGGCACTGAACTGGCGGCCTTCCGACCCGTGGTGGCTGTCGGTGCAGTCCAGCACGGCTGCCACCGACACGCCGCTGCGCGCACGCTACTACGGCATCACCGGGCGCAGCCTGGGGGTATCCGGCGGCTGGCAGCACAGCGACCTGGGCGAGCTGTCGCTAAGCCTGTCGCAGTTGCGCCTGAGCGACGGCAACCGCCGCGACGCGGCCGCGCTGGCCGGGCGCGAGCGGGTGCTGACGCGGCCGCATTTCACGCTGGACCTGCGCGCAGAAGCCGGCGTATCGCGCAACTCGCTGGCCGGCGGGCCGTATTTCAATCCGCGCCGCGATGCCATTGGCCTGGTCGGCGCAACCGGCGACTGGATGACCTGGCGCCACTACGACAAGCGCCTGCGGCAGCGCTTCGGCCTGTGGTTCGGCAGCTACTGGCAGCAGGACTACGGCAGCAGCGGCGTGCTGCGCGCGAGCTACGAGCACGAATGGCAGCTCGGCCCGGGCTGGGCATTCAACTACGGCATCGGCTGGTTTCGCCAGGCCTATGACGGCAGGCGCGAAACACGGCGCGAACTGTTCGCCGCGCTGCATTGGGGAGGTCTGCCGTGATGCGTCTGCTGTATTGCGCGCTGGCGCTGCTGGCGGCGTGTTGCGCCGCGCCGGCCCAGGCGCTGGTAGTGTTGTCCTACCACGACGTGCGCGACCGCGTCGATGGCGAGCTCGATGCGGACCGCGCCGTCATCAGCACGCGTCATCTGGTCGATCATTTCGAATGGCTGCGTGCCCACGGCTACGTGCCGGTCAGCCTCGACCAGGTACTGGCTGCGCGCGACGGCGGTGCGGCCTTGCCGGCGCGGGCGGTGCTGCTGACTTTCGATGACGGCCTGCGCAGCGCGGTCACCCATGTCTTGCCGCTACTGCGGGCCTATCGCTATCCGGCGGTCGTGGCTGTCGTAGGACGCTGGCTGGATCTGGCCCCCGGCGAGCAGATCGACTAT
Source organism: Tahibacter aquaticus (assembly GCF_004363655.1). GTDB lineage: Bacteria > Pseudomonadota > Gammaproteobacteria > Xanthomonadales > Rhodanobacteraceae > Tahibacter > Tahibacter aquaticus. Next base: position 153,750 of record NZ_SNZH01000005.1, on the reverse strand, counting down.
GCCGGCCACGCTGCGGGCCGGGCCGATTTTCTCAGCGCGCAGGATCTGCGCGTGCTGGCCGATTCGGGGCTGGTCGAGATTGCCTCGCACAGCTACGACCTGCATCGCGCGCTGCGAGGGAATCCGCAGGGCGGCCAGTCGCCCGCCGCGACGACACGGCAATGGAGCGAGGCGGCCGGCTACGAAAGCGAGGCGCAATGGCGCGAACGCGTGCGCGCTGACCTGGCCCGCAGTGCGGCGCAGATTGCCGCGCTCACGGGCCGCGCGCCGCGCGCCATCGTGTGGCCCTACGGCGCGCACAGCCAGGTGGCCGATGCGTTGGCGGCGGAGCTGGGCATGCGCGCGGCCTTCAGCCTGCACGGACTGGAACAAAGCCTGGCCGGCGACGATGCGCTGGCGCGCCTGCTGATCGAGGCCAACCCCGATGCCGGCGGGCTGGCGGCAGAGCTGCGCAAGGACACGAGCCAGCCGCGCCCCCTGCGCGCTGTGCAGATCGACCTGGACGCGGTCTACGACGCCGATGCGGTGCAGCAGTCGCGCAATCTCGATGCCTTGCTCGAACGCGTGCGCCGCCTCGGCGTCAACCAGGTCTGGCTGCAGGCCTATGCCGATCCCGACGGCGACGGCGCTGCCGATGCGCTGTATTTCCCGAACCGGCATCTGCCCCTGCGCGCCGACCTGTACTCGCGCGTGGCCTGGCAGCTGCGTACGCGTGCCGGCGTGGAAGTGCTGGCCTGGATGCCGGTGCTCGGCTTCGTGCTGCCGGATGCGCAACAGCAGCAGCGCCTGGCCATTGCCGGCAAGGTACATGCAGGCCGGCGCGATCCGCCGCGCCTGGACCCGTTCCTGGCCGAGACCCAACGCATCGTCGGCGACCTGTACGAAGACCTGGCCGCGAACGGCTATACCGCCGGCCTGCTGTTCGGCGACGACGCGGTACTGCGCGACGACGACGGTCTCGCTGCCGCCGCACCGGCAGCGGGCCGCGCGCGCACTGATGCGCTGATCGCGTTCACCGACACGCTCACCCGGCGTGCCGCGCGCTGGCGGCCCAACCTGAAGACTGCGCGCAATCTGTTTGCCGCGCCGGTGCTGGATGCGCAGGCCGAACGGCATACCGCGCACGATCTGGCGCGGTTCCTGGCCAGCTACGACCAGGTCGCGATCATGGCCATGCCCGAGCTGGAACAGGCCGCCGATGCCGATGCCTGGCTGCGCCAGCTTGCGGCAGCGGTGGCGCGCGTGCCCGGTGCCTTGCTGCACAGCGTGTTCGAGCTGCAGGCGCGCGACTGGCGCGACGGCCGTCCGCTGGGCGCAGCGCTGCTGGCGCAGCGCATGCGCCTGCTGCAGCAGGCCGGTGCACGCCACCTGGCCTATTACCCCGACGATTTCCTGCGCGACGAACCCGCGCTGGAAACCATCCGACGCGCGATCTCGGCGTCGGAACACCCTTACCGGCGGCCTTGAGGCGATGGACTACAGTGTGATCGGCGTACTGCTCGGCTTTGCCTTCTTCTATCCACTGCTCATGTCGTTCGTGTGGATCAGTGGAGGAATCATTTATTTCCTGCGCTGGGAGCGCAGCCAGCCGCGGCGCGACCAGCCGCCGGAGCTGGCCGAGTACCCGCTGGTGAGCCTGATCGTGCCCTGCCACAACGAAGGCGAGAACGTGCGCGAGACGATCCGCTTCCTGGCCGCGCAGGACTATCCGAACATCGAGATCATCGCGGTCAACGACGGTTCGCGCGACGACACCGGCGCGCAGCTCGACGCGCTGCTGGGCCTCTACCCGAACCTGCGCGTGATCCATTTTGCGGCCAACCAGGGCAAGTCGATGGGCCTGCGCATGGCGGCGCTGGCGTCGAATGCCGAATACCTGCTGTGCATCGACGGCGATGCGCTGCTGGACAAGTACGCGACGCGCTGGATGATGCATCACCTGCTGACCCGGCCGCGGGTCGGCGCGGTGACCGGCAACCCGCGCATCCGCAACCGCTCGACCCTGCTGGGCAAGCTGCAGGTGGGCGAATTCTCTTCCATCATCGGCCTGATCAAGCGCGCCCAGCGCGCCTACGGCCGCGTGTTCTGCGTGTCCGGCGTGATCGGCTGCTTCCGCAAGACGGCATTGCACCGCGCCGGCTACTGGAGCACCGACATGATCACCGAAGACATCGACCTCACCTGGCGGCTGCAGCTGGACCACTGGTCGGTGATGTACGAGCCCAACGCGATGTGCTGGATTCTGATGCCGGAAACGCTCAAGGGCCTGTGGCGCCAGCGCCTGCGCTGGGCCCAGGGCGGCGTCGAGGTGATTCTGCGCTATGCCTGGCCGCTGCTGCGCAGCTGGCGTACGCGGCGCATGTGGCCGGTCTTCGGCGAGTACGTGCTGAGCCTGTTGTGGGCCTACGTGATGGCCGGACTGATGCTGCTGTGGCTGCTCGGCCAGCTCGTCGCGCTGCCGCCGCAGTGGACCATTCCCAGCCTGCTGCCGCAGTGGCACGGCGTGATTCTCGGCGCCACCTGCCTGTGCCAGTTCGCCCTGAGCATGGCCATAGACCGGCGCTACGAGAACGGAGTAGGGCGCAATTTCTACTGGATGGTCTGGTATCCGATCGCCTACTGGCTGCTGAGCATGTTGACCTCGGTGTTCGCCCTGCCCAAGGCATTGGCGAAAAAGCGCGGCACGCGCGCGGTGTGGGTCAGTCCCGACCGGGGCATCCGATGAGCACCGATTCGCTGATCATCTCGCTGCCCCATCGGCAGAGCGCCGCCCAGCGCAGTCTCTACGCCAGCCTGACCGCGCTGGCCTGGTTCGGCTGGATCTTCCTCTGGCTGCCGCTGATCACGGCGCTGGCCTGGGCGATGGGTCTGGATCTGGCCTATGCCCGTGTCGTGCTGGACGATGCGGCGCACGGTGCCAGCGATCTGCTGTTCCTGCTGCGGGCAGGGCTGATCTGCGCCACCGTATTCCTGGGCTGGGCGCTGTACAACCGCTGGCGCTACGGCCGCCAGGAGCGCCGCCGCGGCGTGACGACCGTGTCGCACGAGACCATTGCGCACTACTTTGGCGCCGACAGCATCGTCAGCCAGCGCCTGCGCAACCAGCGCCGCAGCGTGCTGCATGTCGATGCCAGCGGACGGCCGGTGCGTGCCGTGATCGATCCGCCACTGCGCCACAGCATTGCCGCACCGGCCGCGGCCGACGATGGCGAACACGGCTACGACCTGCGGCCGGCGACCAGCGAGCATCCGGAGGCGCTGACGCCGGTGAAATAGCGGCGGCCGGCAGCAATGCTGCAGTCAGGCGGACTGTTGCCCAGCGCTTGCGGCCGGCCTGTGCACGGCATGCTCAGGCTTCCGCTGGCGGAGGCCTCACGCCGACGCCAGGGGTTTCCACGGCCACATCGGACTCGCTCGCTGGCGCGGCCGGCCAGAACGCCGGCCGGCCTGGCGCCAGGGGAAGGTCCGGCGTCGATCCGGAAAAACGTGTGAAAGCCTCGTCGGCGGCACTGGCCCACAGATACGATTGCCATTTCCGGCCGGTGTCCGCGACGAGCGCGTGGTTCTGCTCGAACAGCTTCAGGCCGTCGACCAGCAGCCGCAGCGAATACGCATACAGCGGTACGCCGCGACGGTCGGCTTCCAGCAGCCAGTCCAGTGCATCGCGCTCGCCTGCCTGGCGTTCGGCGCCGAACAGCAGATGCCAGGCGCGCACGATGGCCGTGTCGGGTATTTGTGGAAAAAAACTGGCGAGGCGAAATGTCCACGCGTGCAGCCCGTGCGGCAGGCGCGCCTTGAGCAGGACCAGCGCAGCCGCGCAGGCAAGCAGGGGATTATTGTCTTTTCTCTCGATCAGGTTTTCTGCGTCTTTCGCCAGCTGGTCGCCGATGGCCAGTGCGCCGGCGTCGACGCCGTAGCTGAGAAAACCCGACAGCTTGGCGAACTGGGGATCATTCACCGTACTGCGTACGCGCAGCTGCGGTTCTTCTGCCGCATCGCCGGGGACGGTATCGACCACGACAGTCACCGTGGCCTTTTCGCCCGACGCGGTTTTCCAGTCGCCGGGAACCCTGCAAAACGTGCTGGCGGCTGCTCCTGGCCTGGGCAGTTGCAGCAGTACCGACTGTTGCGCCTCGACGCGATAGACGCAGATGTCGGGATCGTTGCTCTGCAGCCGGATCGTTGCCGTGGCTTTGCTCCACCGTCCCTCGCTGTGCGTCCAGCATTGCATGTCCTGGGCGGCGGGCATCTTCGGGCCGGCTCGCAGGCTGCGGGAGCGGGCGGCGGTCTCCAGGCCCGACAACGGCGGCGGCGCGCTCTTGCGCGTGAAGTCGCCACGCAGCACGAAGCTCGGCCAGCTCAGGCTTTCCGCGCGGGAAGGCTGGCCAGCCAGAACAACGTGGCTGGTCTCTCCCGCTGCCAGTTCGCCGTCGCTGGAGATCGTTTCGCCCGAGGGCAGCTGCACGTCGACCGAGTACACGCCGGCGGGAATGTCGATGCTGGCCGGCGCGCTGACATCGGGCCCTATGGGCACCAGGAACTGCTGTTTCCAGCCGCCGGTGGCGTGTTGTACGCGTATGGTCGCCGGCAGCTCGGTCTGGATCTGGTCGATGCTCTTTTTGACAGACAGCAGCAGGGTGCCATGCGGGCCCGGTGCGGAGGATTTCATCGCTCGCTTCTCCTGCCGTAGCGGCTTTCAGGGAAATTTCAACAAAGCCCGTTTTGACGGCGGGTACAAAAGAAACGTCTTTGTTTGCGGGGCATTGTTGGGAACGCTCGCGCTGGCGTGGTAGGTGCTGGGCTCCTGCCGCGAGATCCAGAGTCCCGCGCGGGCGTCGCGCCGGCCGACTTCGCCGCGCTCGCCATGTTCGAGGCGGAACTGGGCCTGTCCGGTCAGGTGTTCCGGATCGCAGCCGACGACGACGGGAATACTCAGCGGCAGATGCGGATAGTTCAGGTCGAAGTGCGCGCCGTTGCCGCCGAAATGGCAATGCAGCTCGGGAATATGCGGTTTCTGGTGGCGCTCGACGGCGATCGCGCTGTCGATGGCTGCAGCGATGCTGCCGGTGTTGACGCGCCAGCTCTGCGCGTCGAGATCGCCGTCGGGTTCGACGGCCGCCATGCCGTCCAGTGCTTCGATCAGGGCCTTGGTGAAGACGGTGACATCGGCGGCAACGCCGGTGGCGGCTTCGGTGCGGCCGGCGGCAAAGAACATCGGCTGGTGCGCGGCCGTCAGGTCGGTGCTGCGCGCCGTGCCCAGCGGCTGGCCGGGTTCCTCCATGATGTTCTGCCATTCCAGGTCGGTGGTGCGGCAGCAGTCGAGGAAAAAACATTGGTACTTCGCCTTGCACGCGAGCATGGCGTTGGCGGTTCCCTCTACGTGTATGGCATTGCGGCTGGTGCGCTGGAAACGCGGGTCGGCAAAATCCGCCGCGAGCAGGGTCGAGCCTCGGCTGTTGCACAGGCCGTGGCCGCAGAAATAGAACAGGGCAAGATTGTCGGGATGACGGTTCGCGCGCTCGAACCATTGCGTATAGGCTGCTTCGATCCGGGCCAGTTCGGGCTCTTCGCTCGCATGCACGACATTGGCGTGGTCGGTGAAGGTGCCGCCTGAAATCAGATGCTCGATGCTGGCCAGCGGCCGGCCTGGATCGCTATAGCGCTGCAGCAGCCAGTTGGCAAAGCGCTGCGCCGATACGGGCGCGGTCGACAGCTGTCCGAGTCCCCAGGCATCGCCCGGCTTGAGATGGTGATAGTTGCCGACCCCGATGATGAAGGCATGCGTCGCCGGGCCTTGGTGTCCGGGCAGCAGGTTCAGGGTGGCCATGGTTTATCCCAGGGTCTGCAGCAGCGACGGTATGTCCAGCCAGCCGTGACCGCCGGCGCGGTTCCAGCAGCCGTTGTAACCGCCCAGGCACTGGCTCATGGCTGCGCGGATCTGTGCCGCGTTCAGCTGGGGCAGCCCTTGCCGAACGCGCCGGGACAGCAGCAGTGCGACAGCGCCCGTGACGTGCGGGGCGGCCATGCTGGTGCCGCTGTCGCGGCGTAGCGCCCGCGTCGTGCCCGAGGCTGCGGCCACGATATCGCTGCCCGGTGCCACGAGTTCCGGTTTGCGCCGCTGGTCGCGGCTGGGGCCGTTGGAGCTGAACGACTGGATCGTGGGGGTGCCCGCTGCTTGCGGCGAATCGCAGGCACCGACGCAGATCACCGTGCGCGCCGTGCCCGGAATGCTCAAGGTGCCGTCGCTCGCCAGCGCCGTGGTGAATTGCAGCGGCTGGTAATCGTTGCGCTCGATCCAGCCGTCGATGGTGCCGTCGATCACGTGCAGGCCAGTGACGCGCAATTGCCATTCGCCGGCAGCGCTCAGTGCGGTCGGGGTGTTGTCGCGCACCAGCACGGTCAGCTGCGAATCGCCGTTGTCGCGATGGAAACGCTCCAGTACCAGGTAGGCCGTCGCCGTGTGGCCGGGCACCGCGCCCTGGTCGTGCAGATGGCTTGTGTCGACCTGGGCGATGGTCTGCCAGACGCTGCCGGGCGTACTGCGGTACTGCAAGCCGAACTGGAGATCGTCGGCCGAGGAGAACCAGAATTCCAGATAGTCCTGGTGGCGCAGGACGGTGGACGATTGCCAGCCGATGGCGACCGTGCCGCCAGTGACGGCCGTCGCCTGTGCATGCCCGTCCAGCAATTGCGCGTTGCCGGCGGACTTGACCACCACCAGCCCGGGTACGCGGCCGCCGCCGCTGAATTCGTCGAAGGCCAGTTCCAGCAGTGAAGTGCCGTCATGCGCGCCGGCGTTCATGCCCAGGCTGACGTTGACCGCGACCGGCATATTCATCGCCTGTGCGGTTTGCCTGATGAACGCCAGCGCATCGACATGCGATACCGAGTAACCCAGGCTGACAGGGTCGTTCGCCGTGGCCCGGATCTTGGGAATGACGACGATGATCCCCGCTTCGGGCGCCACGCCACCGGGAAAAGACAGGCCGTCGAGATTGACGTCGCTGGACCCGGCCGAAACGAAAGCAGAGCCGGCCGCGATCGAGGCCACATGAGTGCCATGCCCATCGGGCTGGGACTGCAGGTCTGGCGGCACGTTGCCGCTTGCCAGGTAGGCGTCGATATCGGATTGGGTGTGCAGCCGGCCATAGTTCTGCGTATAGCGCGGCGCATTGCCGGTATTGGCTGCGGTGGCCTGTGCCGGGGTTGCTCCGGCGCTGCTGTGCTGGTCCCACACGGCGACGATGCGCGTCCGCCGGGGCAGGCTGCCCGGCACGCAGAACGCGTCGTGCAGCACGTCGATGTCGCCGTCCACGATCGCGACCAGCGCGTTGGCGCCTTGCTCCTGCCAGTGGGGGCCATGCGCTGCCACGGCCCCGACGAAGGGCATCGAAGCGATGCATTCGGCCGCCGCGGTGCTGCGGCTGGCTTCCACGGCGCTGATGGCAGGGTCTCGCCGCAGCGCGGCGATGGCGCTCTGGCTGGCGCGGCCGGAGAGTACGTTGCCCAGGCGGGAGCCACGCTGGAAGCCCTCGGGATCGCCGCGCCAGTCCGGATCGCGCAGTTGCAGCAGTACGGCGATTTCGTCCGCGCGGGCCAGGGGTGAGGCGGATTCCACCTGTGGATTATCCTGCAGGGTGCTCCACGCCGCCGGCTGTGCGCGGATGCACGCGAGGTCGCCAGTCCGGGCCACGATCCGCGCGCCCGGCGGCAGGATAGCTTGCACATTTTCGCTGTGTGGCCGCAGCTGGACCAGATAGTCGGCCGGGGCGCCGCCGAGCGTCTGCAGACGATCGGAAAAATGCAATCCGATCAGCGGGTCGATCTTGCTGGTCATGGGGCGTCCTCGGGCGTTCTGTCGACAGGCTGTCCGGCGCGGCGAGCGGCGTGGCTATCCTACAGTGCCGGCAGCGGGCGCTGTCTCTCAGCAGGCAGACACGTTTCGAATCCGGCGCACGCGGATACCGGCACAGGGGCAGGTCCGAGGTCTGGTCCGGCGTGGCGAACGCGGTGCCGCACGCAGGCCCGGCGCAGCGCTTGCACCGTTGGGAACGGCGCTAGAACCGGTGCGCAAGCCTGCCGGAGCGGGCTGGCGCCAGGCCTCCTGAGCCTGCGCACGCCTGGTCGAAAATGCTTTGCCGGCTCGCCGCGGCCTGCGATCTGCCGCGCGGCGGGGCGTTGCTCAGAACCAGCTGTCGCGCATGTCGTAGGCACTGGCTTCGGCGCTGGCCACGAGTTTTGCGGCAAGTTCCACTTGTGGCAGTTCCGCGGCGAAGAAATGGCGGCAGGCCTGTACCTTGCCCTGGTAGAACGCGCTGTCGGCGTTGCCGGCGGCCAGCGCGCGCTGCGCGGTAACAGCCATGCGCAGCCAGCCCCAGGCGACGACGACGTGGCCGAGCAGGTGCAGGTAGTGGCCGGCATTGGCCAGCGCCAGGCGCACCTCGCCCTGGCCCAGGCGTGCCGCCACGGCCTGGGTGGTGTCGCGCACCAGCACCAGCGCCTGGCCGAGTTGCCGGCTCAGCGGGGCGAGTTCGGCGATGGCGGCGGCTTCGGCGCAACTGGCCGCGATGCGCGCGGCCAGAATCTTCAATGCCGCGCCGTCGTGCATCAGCGCCTTGCGGCCCAGCAGGTCCAGTGCCTGGATGCCGTTGGTGCCTTCGTGGATAGGGTTGATGCGGTTGTCGCGATAACACTGTTCGACGGGGTAGTCGCGGGTATAGCCGTAGCCGCCGAAGATCTGGATGGCCAGGTCGTTGGCGCGCAGGGCGTAGTCGGACAGCCAGGCCTTGACGATGGGCGTCAGCAGTTCCAGCAGTGCGGCACTGTCGCGGCGCACGCTGTCGTCCGGATCATGCTGGCGGTCGACCAGCAGGGCGGCGTCGTAGGCCAGCATCTGGCCACCTTCCACATAGCACTTCTGCTGCAGCAGCATGCGCCGCACGTCGGCGTGCTCGATCAGCGCCAGGGCCGGCGTGGACGGGTCTTTCTGGTCCGGATGGCGGCCCTGGCGGCGCTCGCGCGCGTAGTCCAGCGAATACTGGTAGCCGATCGCCGCCTGCTGGATTGCGCTGAGGCCGACGCCGATCCGTTCCTCGTTCATCATGTGGAACATCTGCGCCAGGCCCTGGTGTGCCGTGCCGACCAGATAGCCGGCGCAGTCGCCGCTTTCGCCGAACTTGAGGAAGGTGTTGACGCTGCCGCGCTGGCCCATCTTGTGATTGAGGCCGGCCAGCGTGACGTCGTTGCGTGCGCCGCGGCTGCCGTCGGCGTTGACACGCCAGCGCGGCACGATGAACAGGCTGATGCCGCGTACGCCGGCTGGTGCACCCTCGATGCGGGCCAGCACCAGATGCACGATGTTCTCGCCCAGTTCGTGGTCGCCGGCGGAAATCCACATTTTTGCACCGCTGATGGCATAGCTGCCGTCGTCGCGCGGACTGGCTGTGGTCTTCAGGTCGGCCAGCGAAGAGCCGGCCTGCGGTTCGGACAGGCACATGGTGCCGAAATAGCGGCCTTCGAGAATGGGCTGCATGTACAGCCGTTTCTGCTCCTCGCTGGCATAGACCTCAAGCAGGTTGGCAGCGGCGCGGGCCAGGGTAGGGTAGGCGATGGTGGCGGCATTGGCGCTGCAGAACATGCCGTCGGCGGCGGCGGCCACGACGAAGGGCAGCTGCATGCCGCCGCGCCCGGCGTCGGCCAGAACCGCGCTGAATCCGGCTTCGCAGAACGCCGCGACGGCTTCGCCGATCTCGGCGATCAGCACCACCTTGCCGTCGACCATGTGCGGCTCGTTCAGGTCGGACTTGCGGTTGTGCGGCAGGAATTTGTCCAGCGCAATCTGCTGCGCCAGGCTCAGCGCGGCGCCGAAGGTTTCGCGACTGTGCTCGGCGAAGCGCGCATAGCGGCAAAGGTCGTCCACGCCCAGCACCTCGTCGAGGACAAAGTCGAGGTGGCGGCGGTCGATAAGCTGGCGGGATTCCATGGCGCGTGTCCGGTCGGCGAAATGAGTCATTGATACTTCAATGACTCATTTGGCGTCAACTGGGCCAACTGTCTATCATCGGACCATGCCCGCTGCCCGTCCTCCGCCCGCCCTGACCGCCCGACGCAAGAAACCGGCCACGCGCCTGCAGCAGGCGCTGGACCAGGGCGCCAGCCCGCGCGTCACGCCGCTGGACCTGTTCGAGCTGGCGCAACGGCGCTGGCTGCAGGGCGAGCGGGTCGATGTGGGCGCACTGGCGGCCGAGCTGGGCATAGGCCGCGCCACCGCGTTCCGCTGGGTCGGCAGCCGCGACGGCCTGCTCGGCGAAATCCTCTGGGCCCAGTGCGATGCGCAGATGCGCCGCGCCGCGGCCGCGCACCAGGGCTACGGCCACGGCCCGGCACGGGTCGGCGCCATCTGTGCCCACGGCGTGCGTGCCATCCTGCGCTCCGCACCGTTGCGCCAGTTCCTGCGTGAAGACCAGGAGCAGGCGTTGCGCCTGCTCACCTCCAAGCAGGGGCCGGTACAGGCCCGCGCCATCGCCCGGGTGCGTGAGCTGCTCGATGCGGAAGTCGCCCACGGCGCGCTGACCCTGGCCTTGCCGGCGAATACCCTGGCCTACCTGATCGTGCGGGTGTGCGAATCGTTTCTCTACGCCGACATCATCAGCGACCAGCGCGTCGACCTGGGCGATGCGGCGCTGGCAGTGGAGCTGCTGCTGTCCGGCCGCGTCGCCGCCACGGCGGGCCGGGTCGCGCGCAAACGCCGCGGCTGAGCGCGCGCGCTGCCGCCCTGGGAGGTCGGCCACTACCGCGGCACCTTCTGTACGATTCGCCGCGGAACAAATAGTGCAGAATGAGCACAACGCGGCCGGGCGCGGGGGCGAAGCATGAGCAGGCTGGATGGCCAGGGCGTACAGGCGCTGAGCAAGGTGCTCAGCGAAACCTTGAGCCGGCACGATCTCGAAAGCTACGTCTATTCCAGTACCGGCGAACAGCTGTACGTCAGTTACGTGGCCGAGAACAAACCGCTGCGGCCGGCCATCGCCGACCTGCTGGTCGCGCTGGAACAGCAGGGGTCGACCGAACTGTTCCTGGCCAAGGTGTATGCGGAACGGCCGCTGCGCGAGGACGTGCGCGGCACCATCGCCGCGCTGATGCCGGAAGCGCCGCAGCTGGCGCAGAAGTCGAAACTCGTCGTGGCCTATCAGGTTGCCGGCCAGGTACAGGCCGAGGCACCGGCCTATGCGCAGGCATCGGGCCTGCAGCGCCTCGTGCGCAAAGGCCTGCCGGCGGTGGATATCGGCGTCTGGCTGGCCAAGGCAGACACGGTAAAACGCCAGGTGTGCAAGATTCAGTACCGCGGCGCGGCGGCAGGCACGGGGTTCCTGGTCGGCCCTGCGGCGGTGCTGACCAACTGGCATGTGGTACAGGCGGCGGTCGAGGCCGGCGACGTGGCGAGTTTGGCCTGCACCTTCGGCTATATCGCCCGCGACGACGGCACGCGCGAAGCCGGCATCGACGTCGCCGTGCGCGAGGTCGCCGATCACAGCCCCTATGCGCCGGCGGAACTCACCGCCACGCCGGACCAGCCCGAGCCGACCGACGACGAACTGGACTACGCCCTGCTGCTGCTCGATGTCGCGGTCGGTGCGCAGGAACACGCGGGCAAGCCGGCCCGGGGCTGGCTGGCCGTGCGCGACGCGGTGGCGGAACTGGCGCCTGATGCAACATTGTTCATTGTGCAGCACCCCGACGGCGCGCCGATGAAGCTGGCGCTGGATACCAGTGCCTATATCGGCCGCTTCGGCGGCGGGCGGCGGCTGCGCTACCGCACCAATACCGAGCCCGGTTCGTCCGGCTCGCCCTGCCTGGACCTGGACTGGCAGCTCGTCGCGCTGCACCACTACGGCGATCCCGCCTGGCAGAAACCGCTGTTCAACCAGGGCGTGCCGATTGAGCGCATTGCGCGCCGGCTCGCCGCGCGCGGCCATGCCGCGCTGCTCGGCCGCTAGGGGCTGCGGCCGTGGCGCTGATTCCCGCCGACAAGCTCGAAAGCCTGACCAAGGCGCTGGGCAACGACTTCACCTTCAACGACCTGGGCCTGGTGATGCAGCTGTGCTTCGGCGAACCGCGCATCAACGGCGTGAGTTCCGACCGGCGCGAGCCCTGGACCATCGCCCGCGACTGCCTGGAGGAAACCGAGCGTCACGGCATGACCCGCATCTTCCTTGGCCATGTGCTGGCCTCGGCGCGCAGCGGCGAGGTGCTGCGCGGGCTGATCGTGCGGCTGGTGCCCGAACTGGCCGCCGCGCCGCAGAGCGTGGCGACCAATGTCGGCGTGGTCGTGGCGCAGCTGCAGCGCACCCACGGTGCCCTGGCCGACGCCGGCATACGCGAGACGGTGCGCCAGTCGCGGGCCGTGATCGAAGACATTGCGGTCAGCGTGGCTGCGCTGGAAGTGTATAAAAACCTGCACGACAGCCTGCATAACCTGCAGCTGCGCAACTTTTCCACCTTGTTCACCGCAGCCAAGCATGTCAAGGACGGCGCCGACGACGGCGGCGTGCTGCGCCAGTTCGTCGACGACGTACGCAAGACCGGCGTCGATTCGCGCCCGGTGGCACAACGGCTGGCCCGCGACGACGAACTGCGCGCGGCGACCGAACTGAAATGGATAGACCGCCTGGAGGCCGCGGCGCGCGACCTGCGCGGCGCCATCGACAAGGAGGATTCCGACCGCGCCCGGGTGGCGCTGAACATGGTCCGCCGGGTGGTGGAGCAGGAACCCAGCCGGCTCAACTCGCAGATCTTCCTGATTGCGCGCGACCTGCAGCTGGCCCAGCTGGAAGATGCGCTCAAGCGCGTGGAAAGCGTCCAGGGCGGCAGCGGCATCGGCGGCGCCAGCAGCTCGCTGCAGGCGCTGAAATGGGCGCTGCTCGCCCGTGTGGTCGAACATACGCGCTGGCAGGAAGCCGACGACGGCCTCTGGGCGGTCGACCGCAGCTTCGAATACGGCAACGACCGCGCCATCGACGATTTCACCCTCGACTGGCCGAACACCCGCAGCCTGATCCGCACCCTGACCGACGCCGAGCCCAAGGCCGAGCTGTCGCTGGGGCTGGCCAGCGCGGCCGAGAACATCGACCAGGAACTGTTCGCCGTGGCTGCGCGCACCGACGCGGCGGCCGGCCAGGCGGTGGCAGGCCGGCGCCTGTTCGGTCTTTACGACGGCTACCGGCGCGATGCGCGCTTTCGCTTTTATCTCGTCGACCGTGCGTTGAAGGACGAATGCCGCGAGCTGGTCGCGCTGGGAACGCCACTGCAGTCGATACTGACGGAGCTGCAAAATGCCTGACAACCAGCCCTACGGCGGCTTTGCTTCGTTTGCCGAAATGCGCCAGCTGCATAGCCAGCTGCGGCGCGACACCACCGGTAGCGACGCCGACAAGATCGCGCGTATCGACGCCTTCGTCGCGGCCGTCGCTGCCAGCGGCCGCAGCATGGCCGATGCGACAGAGCGCGAGAACGCCCAGGGCATACTCGACTACTGGGCCGCCGAACTGATTGCCCTGTCGGAAGTGGATGCGGCGAGCTGGACACCGCCGCGCCTGGCCGCGCTGGCCGAGGTGGCCGAGGCCGACAGCGGATTCGTCGTGCAGCAAGCGGCTGTGCCGATGACGGACGGCATTCTGGAGGCCGCGGCCAGCGGCACGCACACCGGCAGTTTTGCCCGGATCGGTCCGGGCGTCGCGACCGGAACTGGCACTGGCACTGTAACCAGCACCGCAACCGGCTCAGGCACCGGCACCGGAAACGGCCAATCCTTCGTGCAGATCCGCCTCGCCGCGACGGCGCGGCAATGGACGACCTCGGGCAACGACGGCTATCTGCTCAGTGGCGATGCGCTCGACGAAGCCGAGCGTTTCGTCAACGTCGACCCGGACATCCGCCGGCTGGTCGATGCCAGCCGCGAGCTGGTGGCACGGCGTTACCAACAGAAAAAAGCCTTCTTCGGCGTACTCGCCCTCGTGCTGCTCGGCGGTTTCGTGCTGTTGCTGGTGCTGTGGCGGGAAGTGATGCAGCGGCAGAATCAGGCCGTATTCCAGGGCCTGCTGGCGGTGCAGAGCAAATTCGAAGCCGATGTCGCCCAGTACCTGATCAACAGCCGCAGCGTCGATCAGGTGGCGCTGATCGGCCAATATGCGGCAACCAACGAGGTGCGCAACAAGGCGCTGGAGTCGGCTACGGTGGCGCAGTCGCGCCTGGGCGAGCTGGAGCGCACGCAGCGCTTGCTGGATGGCGCCTTGCAGACGATCCGGCGCAATGCCGCGGTGCTCAATCGTGCCGACGTGCCAGCGGAAGTATGGGCCGCGGCACAGGCCAGCGGCAGCGTCGCGGCACCGGCGGCCGCGCTGGAACGCAATGGCTACAACCCGGATTTTATCGGCCTGGCTGTGCCGTTCCCGCGCGTGGCGGCTGTATCCCGCGCCGACTACACGCGAGTGCAGGACTATTTCAATTTCAGCCTGGTGATGCAGCCGCTGCGCCGCATGGCGCGGGTTTCTGCCAGCAACGTGGACCGGCAGCAATTGCGCGTATTGCCCCAGGGCGAAGGCGAATTCCGCGCCGACGATCTGGCCGATGCGGCGGCGCAGAACGATGCCGAAGCATTCCGCGGCAGCAACCTGCAGCCGGTGCCGCTGGTTTCGCGCCAGGAAGTCGCGTGGGGCGCGCTGAGCGACGACCCTGCCGAGGCCACGCGCGAACTGAATGCCATTGTATACACGTACTCGAATGCGGTGCCGCAGTGGCCCGTGTTCCGCAGCCGGGTCTGGTCCAGGCTGGAGCGCTGGGTGCTGACCGAACATAACAAGACCGCGAGCCGGGTCAGTATCTTTTCCGGGCCGGTATTCCGCGACGACGATCCGACCGTCGGCGCGCTCAAGCTGCCGCGCAGCTATTGGAAGATCGCCGTGTCGCAGCCGCTGGACAGCGGCAATCGCCTGGTCGTCGATGCCTTCCTGGTTCCCCAGGCGCCCGAGGCCGTGGACGCGGCGGCGGAATTCGATCCGGAGCGCTACCGCAGGCCGGTCGAGGACATCGAGCGCCTGACTGGGCTGGATTTCGGTGCGTTACTGCATGCGCCGGCGATCACGGCGTCTGCGCCCGAGCTGGCGCCGACAACCGCCGCGGCGAATTTCGGCGCCGCGGCCAGCGCCAGCGTGGAGCTGCTCAATGCGGCGGACGCGAATCTGCGCAAGGTGACCGCCGAAGGTTTCGTCAACCTGCTGCGCAATGACAACCTGCCCGACGAACAGAAATTGAGCCTGGTGCGTTCCATCGCCGATTTGCTGGACAAATGGGCGGCAGACAGCCGTGGCGCGAATGGCCTGTTCAACGCCTGGGTGGTACTGGACCAGGTCGCTCCGACGGACTGGAACCGGCCCGAGTGGCGCGATACGCGCGATACCGTGCGGCGCTTCGCGCTGAAGCAGCTCGGGCCCGGCACCCAGCCCGCGCTGGGCGAGGCCACCCGGGCCAAGGTCGAGGCGAGTCTGGCGCGGCTGAATTGGAATCTGCCGCCGGCCTACCAGGTCGACCTGCAGTTCAAGGGCATCACGCGCGACCGTGCGAGATCGGTCAGCAGCACCTTGCGCGGCCTGGGCTGGAATGTGCGCGGCGAGGAGGCCGTGGCCGAGGCGCCGCCTGGCAACGAGGTACGTTACGGCGACCCGGCCGATGAAGCCGCGGCGCGACTGTTGGCGGCTGACCTGCGCCTGCCCGGCGAAACAAGAAAAGTGGCCACGGCGCCCGAGGTGCGTTTGCGTGGTTTGAAGCTTGAGCTGCGCAAGCAATACAAGGACGCCCCGGTCGCCGCCGAACCGGCCCGCGTCGTGCGCGTACCAGCCATTGGCCGCGGCAAACTGGAAATCTGGATAGGTAGATAACGCAGGGTGCGGTGCTGCTCAGCGCTGGCGTTCGAGGCGCGTCTGCCGTTGTGTATAGCCGCCGTCGTCGCCGCGCAGCAGCTCGGTGATGACGATGGCGGCGCTGTCGATCGCACTGATGCGGCCCCAGTTGAGGCTGGCGTAGTCGCCGACGAACAGGCGGCGCTTGCGCGCGTCGCTGCCTACGACCTCGGCGAAGCGCTGGCCGCCGTCGGTCTTGCCGATGCGCAGCAGCGTGAGCTGGCTCACGTCGCCGAGCAGGCGCACGCTGGCGGCGATGCGGCAGGCATCGTCCCAGTGCGCGGCATCGCCGACGCGGATGCTCAGGCTGGCCGCCAGTCGCTGTTGCGGCCCCAGGTGCGACCAGCCGGCGCCGATGCGTCCGCCGCCGCGGTCGCCGACTTCGGTCAGCACCGAGGCAGGGCTGCCGCCGAGCAGGCGGCTGACTGCACCGGATTCGTCGAATTTCAGCTGGCTGGCCAGGCCGTAGTCGATCAGCACATCCACGCCGTCGGCGAGGAAACGGTGCGTGGTCGAATGATCGCTGGAAATATCCTTGGCATAGGCGTCGGGCGGCAGGTACAGCGACATGGCCGGCGTATCCATGCGGCGCCAGTCGGCGGGCGGGCCTGCGGAAAAATTGCATTCCTGCGCGCCAGCAGGTGCTGCCAGCGCCAGCGATACGACCAGTCCCCGCAGTAACGCCGACATCGATGCCTGCTCCCCGTTGCGCCGTTTGCCGTGGCGCCAGCGGCGGCAAAGTTGCCTCGGATCGCAGCCTCGCGCAAGCGCCGCAGGGCAGGGCAGGCAGGCTGGCCGCGCAGGCGCGCCCCCCTGTTTGCGGGGATGTATACCAGCCGCGCAACCGGGATGCTTGCCGGCATTCCCGGGGGAATCACCAATGCGCCATTGTCGCTTTCGTTCGTACCTGCGCGGCCTTGCCGCCGTGTTGCTGCTGGGTCAGGCCGCGTCGGTGTCTGCCGCGGGCCTGCGGCTGTATGTGTGGCCGACGCCACCGATCTATTCCGGCACCAGCTATTCCTTCGGCGTGTCCTTCGAGAAGCAGGACCGCAACGACGGCATTGTGCACACGGCACCCTTCACCTTCCGCACCACCTTGCCGGCCGGCGTGGACTACATCGGCAGCCAGGGCAGTTCCTGGCAGTGCAGCGCCGGCGGCGCGAACCTGCGCGACATCACCTGCACCTACAACACCGACCTGCATTTCCTGATGCCGCAATCGTCCTCCTTGGGCATCAATGCCATGGTTGCGCCCAGTGTTGTGCCAGGGCCGGTCAACCTCGTCGGCACAGTCCAGAATGCCCAGCTGCCGCTGTCGCCGAACCCCATTTGCACGGCCAGCCCCAGCGACAGCGGCTGTGTCAGCGCGGCCACCAGCTATGTGGCGTCGCGCGTGACGATCACCGGCTGGGGTATGAGCGGCGGCACGGTCACCGCCGGCCCGGTGGCCGTGTGGTCGGGCGCGCCGTTCGAAGCCGGCACGCAGAACATCGTGGTGCTCGATACCAGCAACAGCGGCTACAGCGTGGTGAACACGCCGGTCACGGTGGACTTCTGGCTGCCGACGGGTTTCGGCTTTGGCGGGCTGCATACCGGCCTTCCCAGCTGGACCTGCGCCGCCCAGGCGACTGCCGGTCATGTGCGCTGCACCACGCCGTACATGTACGACACGCAGACCGGCTTCATTTCCCTGCGCGTGAACGTGGCCAATGACGTGGCCGTGCCCGGGCCGCTGTTCGTGCATGCGGCGATCAGCAACAACGTACAGGCTGCGCCGGCCGACTGCATCGCCAATCCGCTGCAGCAGGGCTGTGCGCGCCTGCAGGTGCCGACGCGCATCCCGCGCGTGGCCGTACTGGTGAGCGACGGCATCAGCCATTCGCCGCAAATCTATACCCTGGGACAGGAGCAGGGGCCGCTGGTCGTCGGCTATCGCAATATCGGCGAGGCGTCATCGAGCAGCAGCTACGTTTATATCCGGCTGCCGCCGCAGATCGAATTCCTCGGCCTGTACAGTTCCCTGCCCAATGCCACCTGCACGGCGCAGGGCAGCCTGGCCAGCGGGCAGATCGTCACCTGCAACAGCAGCGGACTCGGTGCCGCGCCGTTCCATCTCGGCAGCCTGAGCCTGCGCGTATTCGCCCACGCCGGTGCGGCGTCGCCGGGTCCGCTCAACGTACTCGTTGCGGTAGAGCAGGCGCCGCTGGCGAATGCGGCAGCCCTGCTGCAGAACTGCGCGGTCAATCCGGCGCAGAGTTTCTGCGCCGTGCATGCCATTACCACGTTCTTCCCCTGTGCCCTGCAGTTTGGCGCCGAAGGCATTTTCTGCGACGGTCTGCAGCCGTTCGTGCGGCCGTGATGGCGGGGCAGCGCGCGGCACTGGTGTGTTTTGTGTACAGGTTTACCTAGTGCCAATGTGGTTTTGCAGCGCCGCCCAGGTGGTTGCGGTGATGGCCTCGATGCGCGCTCGCCCGGCCGCATCGAGGCCGTCGTCGTAATACGCCGGCAGGCTCAGGCGCGGCGCCCAGCATTCGGTCAAGGCCGCGGCCTGGGCCGCATCGAGACCGATATGCGCGGCGATACGGGCAATGCCGGCGGCGGGGTCTGCGCACAGCGCTTCGTAACCGACGATCAGGCAGGCCGGCTGCAAGGCCGCATCGTCGTCGAGCTGGCGCAGCAGGGCGGCGTAGATCTGGTTCCATTGCAGGGCATAGCCCAGCGCCGTATCGCCGCTGTCCCAGGCGGCGCGGATAGCCTGGGCCGCGGCGCCGTCGCCGCAGTGCTGCACGCGCTTGAACGGGCCGAACTCGTAATGGCCCAGGCGCGCGAGGTGCCGGCCTATGCGCGGGTCGGCGGCGGACCAGCGGCAGAACCAGCGGTCCTGCTTGAGCAGCGAGGCGACCTGGGCGACCGGTTCGCGCACCGGCACCAGGAACCGTGCATCGGCAAACAGGGCCTGCAGGCAGGCCAGGCGCGCGATGTTGTAGTTGCCCTTGCACAGGTAGCGCCGGCCCTGGCGCACGGCCAGGAGCTTGCGCAACTGGTCGCGGTAGAAAGCGGCGAAGGGTCCGCCGGCGGCGGCGCGGCCCAGGTGCTGGTCGAGGGCCTCGTCGTGGCGGCCCGGGAAAAACGCCTGCCAGAAGGTTTCCTCGAACGCCTCGGGGCTGTGCGGCCCTACCTGCAGGCGGTCGCGGTGGGCGCGTTCGGCCAGCGCGGGAGGGGGCAGCGGCAGGCGCTGGCGCAGCGCATTCCACCAGTACGGCAGCCAGTGCAGCGGGTAGTCGCTGTAGCGCAGCGAGACGAAGCCGGGCAGGCCGGCCAGCATTTCCAGCAGCACGGTCGAGCCTGAGCGCGCCATGCCGGCGATATACACCGGCGCCTCGATCTGCGTCGTGGCAATGGCATCGGCGACGCTGGCGGTCTCCAGGCGCGACAGCGGCCGCATCAGGCCAGGCCAGCGCTGCAGCAGCGTGCCGAGACAGCGGTCCAGCCAGGGCGGTGGAGGCGGATAGTCGTCGATGGACATGCAGCGCCGTGGCCGGGAAGGAAGGGCAGTGTAAGGATACGTTCGCGTATTCAGCTATCCGACAGCCTTGCTAGACTCGGCCAGACTTCCCGCGTATGGCGAGCACTAGATGCGATTGTTCCTGGCGCTACTTTTTCTGTGTGTCGCAATGCCCGCCAGTGCCTATATCGGCCCGGGCGCCGGCGTGAGTTTCTTTGGTTCGCTGTGGGCCATCCTGGTCGGCATCGTGATCAGCCTGATCGCCGTGCTGGCCTGGCCGGTGCGCTGGTTCTGGCGGCGCCTGCGCCGCCGCCAGCAGCAGGCGGCTGCGGCGACGGCGTCCAGCAAAGACCCGGCATGATGCCGTCTGTGCGCCGCGCCAGCGGCGCGGTGCTGCTGGCGGCGCTGGCCGGGCTGGCCGCGTGCAGCGGCGATCCGCCGGCGCCGGCCGTGCAGCGCACCGTCGTGATCGGCTTCGACGGCTTCGATCCGGCACTGGCCGAGCGCTGGATGGACGAAGGCCAGCTGCCGCACTTCGCCGCCCTGCGCGAGCGCGGCCATTACCAGCGCCTGGCCACCAGCAATCCGCCGCAGTCGCCGGTGGCCTGGGCCAGCTTCGCCACCGGCACCGACCCCGGCCAGCACGGCATTTTCGATTTCCTGCGCCGCGGCGCCGGCAGCTATGCACCCGATTTCAGCATTGCCGAACAGCTGCCGCCGCAGCACAGCCTGGAGCTGTTCGGCTACCGCCTGGCGCTGGACGCGGGCGAACTGCGCACGCGCCGCCAGGGCAAGCCGCTGTGGCTGGCCGCCGAGGAAGCCGGCGAGCGCGCCACCGTGCTGCGCGTGCCGGTGACCTATCCGCCCGATCCCATCCAGCACATGCTGGCCGGCATGGGCGTGCCCGACCTGCTCGGCACCCAGGGCACCTATACCTTGCTGGCGACACGGCCCGTACCCAATGCCGACAACGGCGGCCGCGTGCTGCTGGCGCCGATCGGCGAAGACGGCTCGGTACAGACCGAACTGGAAGGCCCGCCCAGCCCGCTACACGTCGACGGCCGCCGCCTGCGCGTGCCGCTGCAGCTGCGGCCCCACGAAGGCGGCGCCGAGCTGACCCTGGACGGCCATACCGTCACCGTGCAGACCGGCCAGTGGTCGGGCTGGCTGCGCCTGCGCTTCAGCGCCGGACTGGCTGGTTCCATCGGCGGGATGACTCGCGCCTACCTGGTCGAGGCCTTCCCGCGGCCCTTGCTGTACCTCGCACCGCTGCAGGCCGACCCCAACGAACCGGCCCTGCCGTTGAGTTCCCCGCCGGCCTATGCGCAGCAGCTGGCCCAGCGCATCGGCGACTACCACACCCTGGGCATGCCGGAAGAAACCTGGGCACTGAACCAGGGCCACCTCGACGAAAAAGCCTGGCTGGCCATGGTCGCGACCACGCTGCGCGAAGGCGAGGCCATGCTCTACGACGCGCTGGGCCGGCGCGACAGCGAGCTGGTGATCGAAGTGTTCGTCCAGCCGGACCGGGTCAGCCATATGTTCTGGCGCGGCATCGACACGGCCCATCCGCTGCACGCCGCGGCCAGCGCGACCGCGCGCCAGGCGATTGCCGACATCTACCGCGAAGCCGACCGGGTACTGGGCGAAGTGGTGCGCCGGCTGGGGCCGCAGGACCGGTTGATCGTGCTGTCCGACCATGGCTTCGCCGGCTTCCGCCGCGAAGTGCACCTGAACCGCTGGCTGGTGGAGCAGGGCTACATGGCACTGCGCCCTGGCGCCGATGCGGAGCAGCCGCTGTTCGCCGCGGTCGACTGGTCGCGCACGCGTGCCTATGCGCTCGGCCTCAACGGCCTGTTTCTGAACCGGCGCGGGCGCGAGCCCGAGGGCATCGTCGACGCCGCCGACGCGGCGGCGCTCAAGGCCGAGCTGCGCCAGCGCCTGGGCGAACTGCGCGATCCCGCCGACGGCGTGGCCGCGGTACAGCAGGTCGACGACGCCGAGGCAATCTATTCCGCCGCCCAGCGCACCGAGGCGCCAGACCTGCTGGTCGGCTATGCGCCGGGCTATCGCGCTTCGTGGCAGACCTCGCTGGGCGCCGTGCCGGCGCAGGTGCTGCAGGACAACCGCCAGCTCTGGAGCGGCGACCACTGCATCGCGCCGCAAGCCGTGCCCGGCGTGCTGTTCACCTCGTTCGCGCTGCCGCAGCCGGTGGCCGGCATCGGCGACATCGCCGGCCTGATCGCCGCGCTGCGCGCCGCTAGGCCGGCGCCATGATCGGCGTGCTGGAGATGCCCGGCGTGGTGTTCGGCGTGATCGACGGCGTGATGCCCGATGCCGTGCCCGACGGCCTGCGCGTCGTGCTGTGGGGCCTGCTGGCCGGTGTCGCCGGCATGCTGGTCTACCGGCGCTGCTCGCCGCAGGCCAGGCTGCTGGCCCTGCGCCGCGAACTGGCGGCGGCGCAGTCGGCGCTGATGGACTACGACGGCCCGCCGTCGGGCCTGTGGCCGCTGCTGCGGCGCCAGCTCGGCCTGGCCCTGGGCCAGATGCGCCTGAGCCTGGGCCCGTCGCTGCTGGCCGGCCTGCCGGTGATTCTGATGTGGACCTGGCTGATGCAGCGTTTCGATACCGTGCCGCCCGTGCCCGACACGCCGCTGCGCGTCTGGATAGAGCCGGCCGGCGCGCTCGCCCCGGGCCTGCGCTGGATGCCCGGCCACCTGCCGCTGGATGCCGACGGCGTGGCCTGGCTGCCCTGGCCACAGGCCGGCGAAACCCTGCGCCTGCTCGACGATTCCGGCCGCGAGCTGGCGCGTATCGGCGCCACCTCGCCACGCCTGGGCCTGCGCCCGGGCCACTGGGACTGGCTGCTGGGCAAGGCCAGTGCCTTGCTGCCGGCCGACGGACCGCTCGACGCCCTGCACGTCGACCAGCAGCCGCGGCGTTTCCTGCCGTACCTGCCCAACTGGCTGGCGGGCTGGGAAGCCTTGTTCATTGCCGCGACCCTGGCCGCCTCGCTGCTGTGCAAGTGGCGCTGGCGCCTGCAATGACGACCGCGGCGCGCCGTTCGCTCGTTGTTGCCGGCCTGGCCGTTGTCCTGCTGGGCGCGGGCGCCTGGGCCTGGTTCACCCGCGCACCGGCGCCGGTACCGGTGCTGCTGATCACCATCGACACCTTGCGCGCTGACGCCTTGTCCGCGCTGGGCGGCGCTGCGCCGACGCCGGAAATCGACCGCCTCGCCGCGCAAGGCGTGCTGTTCGGCCAGGCCGTGACGGCTGTGCCGCTGACCGGTCCCAGCCATGCCTCCATCCTCGGCGGCCAGTTTCCCTATCGCCACGGCATCCGCGACAACGGCCAGGTACTCGCCCCGGGCCAGGCCGGCCTGGCCGGCTGGCTGCGCGCCGCGGGCTTCCGCACCGCGGCGTTCGTCAGTGGTTTTCCGCTGCACCGGCAATTCGGCTTCGACCAGGGCTTCGACCACTACGACGACCAGTTCGCCGCGGCGCCCGGCGGCAACCCGTTCGCATTGCAGGAACGCCGTGCCGAAGACACCGTGCGCGCCGCACAGCACTGGCTGCAGGCCACCACCGCGCCAAACTGGTTCGTCTGGGTACACCTGTACGACCCGCACACGCCCTACAGCGCGCCCGCCGCCTTCGCCCAGGACGGGCCGCACGGCGAATACCTGGCCGAAGTCGCCTATACCGACCACTGGGTGGGCGAACTGGTGCGCGCCGCACGGCAGCGCCATCCGGACACCATCGTCGTGATCACCTCCGACCATGGCGAAGGCCTGGGCGAGCATGGCGAATACGACCACGGCCTGCTGCTGTTCCAGTCCACCTTGCGCGTACCGCTGCTGATCGACGCCCCCGGCAGCCTGCCGCCGCAGCGCCTGGATACGCCGGTGCGCACGGTTGATATCGCGCCGACCGTGCTTTCCCTGGTCGGCGCGCCGCCAACCGCCAACCTCGACGGCATCGATCTCGCGCCCGCCCTGCGCCAGGGCCACGCGCCGCAACCGCCGCCGGCCTATAGCGAGTCGTACTTCGGCGCCGTCACCTACGGCTGGGCACCGCTGCACGCCCTGCGCGAAGGCGACTGGAAGCGCGTGCAGGGCGCGCGCGCCGAACTGTTCGACCTGCGCGATACGCCGCTGGAAGCCACGCCGCGCAGCGACGCGGCCGCAGCTGGCCCCGGCGCACGCCTGGAAAGCCTGCTGGCGCAAGTGCCCGAACCGGCGCCGCCCGCTGCGAACGACGCGATTTCCGCCGCCGCCATCGCGCGCCTGCGCAGCCTGGGCTATCTCAGTGCCGGCGCACCGCTGCAGCCCAGCCGTTGGCGCAACGACATCGACCCGCGCGACGGCCTGGCCGAACACACCGACGTGCTGAAAGCCCAGGAGGCCCTGGACGAACGCCGCTGGGCCGACGCCGAACAGCGCCTGCGCGCCATCCTGCAGCAGCACCCCGACAACCGCGTGGCGCGGCTGCGCCTGGGCTCGCTGCTGTTCGGCCTGCGCCGGGCGGCAGAAGGCATTGCCGAACTGCAGCGCGCCAGCGACCTCGACCCGGACAACCCGGAAACGCGCTACCAGCTGGCCGACGCCTTGCTGCGGTCCGGCCAGTACAGCGCGGCAGCCGATGCCTGGGCCGAAGTCACCCGGCGCCAGCCGCGACGTTCGGTGGCCTGGTCCAACCTGGGCTCGTCCCTGCTGCTGGGCGGCAAACCCGATGCAGCCATCGCCGCCTACGAACAGGCCGTGGAACTGGCGCCCGAGGCGGCCAACCTGCGCGAGAACCTGGCCCGGGCGCAGCTGCGCAACGGCCGCACCGCGGCGGCCATTGCCACATTGAAACAACTCGAACAGGTGCAGAAAGACACTTTTGTTCTAGCCGCTGTGCTGGCCGTGCAACTGGCCGACAGCGGCGACCGCGCTGCCGCGGAAGACTGGCTGGCGCGGGCCAAGCCCGGGCAGGAAGCGTATGCGGAAGCGCACCTGTCGCTGGCCCTGGCCTGGCTGGCGCAGGACAAGCCGCGCGCCGGCGAGCACCTGCGCCAGGCACTGGCCGCCAAGCCGGCCTTGCAGCAGGCGGTAGATGCGGATGCGGAATTGGCGGCGGTGTTGCACGCCACGGTGCCGGCGCACTGAATTTTCCGTACCGCGCCGCACGTGACCGGGTCGGAAGGACTTTCGACGGGGTCGTTGCGACCTTTTTGTCCAACGGAAGCGGTTTCCACTGCCCCGGAAGGACTTTCGACCGGGTGGTTGCGACTTTTTTGTTCAACCGAAGCGGTTTCCACTACCCCGGAAGGACTTTCGACTGGGTGGTTGCGACTTTTTTGTCCAACGGAAGCGGTTTCCACTGCCCCGGAAGGACTTTCGACCGGGTCGTTACGACTTTTTTGTTCAACCGAAGCGGTTTCTACTACCCCGGAAAGACGTTCGACCGGGTCGTTGCGACTTTTTGTCCAACGGAAGCGATTTCTGCTGCTCCGGAGCGGCATTCGGGCGAGTAGCTGTGGCGAGCCCGCCTAACCATGCGCTCAACCAGAGGGAAAACAGCTTGCTACCAGGTCACGGGCCTCATCACGTAGATGAGCGCCCTTCTCTAGAGACTTCAACAGGGTGGCATCGATTGCGGACTTCACGGAACAGTGCCCCTCCAGCCGCTTGTCTTCCTCTTCCATGAGATTTGCCTGACGGGCGGCTCGATACCATGCGCATGCTTGCTGCATGTCGTCCATCTTTACCATCAACGCAATCGCATGTTCCAACGCGGCTTCACTTCCCAACTGTGCGCCACGCTGAAACCAGCGTAGGGCATCCGTTCGATTTTTCAGGGTATCTCGATAAAAGTTACCTAGAAATCCCGCGAACTCCCCACTTGCCTCGGCAGCTCTTGTCATCCATGCCAGAGCCTCGTCGCATGAACCGGAATCGCCAGCCCTCCGAAACAAGATCGCGCCGAAAGTATACTGAGAGTCCGGATGGTCGCGAGTGGCCGCCATATTCAGCCACTGCATTGCCTCTCCCTCGTTCTTCTGATCTTCCAAATAATATTTCCACAAACGCACATCATGCTGCCCCACTCCGGCACGAGCCTTTTCTTCGTACTGCCTACGAACAGTCCCGTCAACCAAGCATGGATAGAGCATTTGGGGATCGCGACTGCCGACAGGACGGGGATCTTCACAGCGAGGCATCGGCACTGGACAAGCGGCGGTACTCGCCAGAATTAGCAACTCAAAAACAGCGGTCAGCATCAGAATTCCCTCCAACTACCCGAAGGTTCGCCAGCATTGGCCATCCAGTCACCATTTTGATCGATAACGGTTTCGCCTATTCCATCGGTCGAAAGCGTTGCTAGATCTTCCGTGGCGAGTACGGGATTGTCACCGCTAACGCCTCTTTCAACTGTTCCGCGAACGAGTTATCACCCTTACCCGAATTTCGGATATAGAGCCCTATTTCCAACAACTTGCAGAATGACGAATAAGTACTCATTCTTGGGTGCGGAGCAGGTACGTCGAGGTTCATCAAGCAGCTATACAAAGAGTTGCCTGCGTGTGGCTTCACAATTCCTTTTACTGGACCAACGGGATTGACCGCATTCGGGCTTGCCACGCAAGGAAAATCTTCGTGGATATACTTCCCGAGCTTCGATTTTGATAGAAATTCAACGGTCTTGACAGCCGCGTGTTGTGGTCCACAGTGGGTGGGAACTAAAAAAGTTGGTTCTCTGGGAGGAGGCATGAACAAATACCTTCTATTGGCAATATTCTCGCTCGCCGCATTCTCACCTCCAATATCTGGCGCCAGTGGAGTCGAAGCACTGTTTGAGAACAACGCTTGCAATGATGCACGCGTAGTCTACGCGGCTGATCCGCAGGCGACCTATGAGAAAGCTGGTCTGCTGCTGAACGAAGGTAAGAAGGAGCTTGGCGATCTCTACATGGCCTGCGCGATTTACCGCGGCGGCGGCGCCTATCTGTACAACGCTGGCCTCTCCTACCAATTGCGGGGTGACCCGCGAGCGCTGGACTACTTTCTCGCCGCCTCGGCATTGGGGATTGACAATGCAGAGCGTGAAGCAGGGAAGATTTTGCTGAAAGAGGCCAAGACCGAGCGGGAGCGAATGATCGCGCTGGCCTTCCTTTCGTCGTCGCTTAAAGGATGCCGTGGGGCGGCTAAGCTGGATTATCGGGACGAAGCCCTCCGCACTAAGTCGCCGATTGCCCTCATGGAAGCTTATGCCTGGACCAAGGTGAGCCTCTCGCGCAACCAGGGGCCGGATGTTCACCCCACTTTCCCGAGGTGGCTGAATGAGTACAGCCAACTGATGACCGATGGGATGCTTGAGCTTGCAGAGAAGCGGGCGTCTATCGTGATCGACAGGCAGCTGGATTGCTCGGATAGACGTAACCGCTAGGAATGAATCTCTGTGGCGCCAGCATCGATTCATGCGCCAACCCGGTTCAGGTCGATGTAGCGTCCGCACTGCAATTGGGCAACTCTCGTTGTCGACTGCGCACGTTGTATCGCGCTTGCCGGCTAGTGATCATCCGGCCAAGAAAAAGCCCGGCACGAGGCCGGGCTTTTGCATAAAGCGAATAACAGAGCAGCAATCAGTCGATACCAAAGCTCTGCAACTGCACCGGCGTCAGATTACAACCCGTGCCGGAGATGGCCAGGTTGAACGGACCCGACGGGCCCGGCGGTGTGGCGGCAGCGGAATAGCCGTCGACCACGACGAAGTACTGCGTGCCGGCAACGGCCGTCAGCGAGATCGTCTCGGTGCTGTTGGCCACGCCTGCGTCGCTGACGCAGCCGCAGTCGGCCAGGCTGCTGGAACACTGGGTCTGGAACAGTTCCAGCGCCAGGTCCTGGCCGCCGGTCGGCGTCATGGCCAGGGTCAGCGTGCAGTTGGCGTCGGTCTTGATCGAGAAGGCCTGGTCGGGGCCCATGCCGGTGCCGGTACAGATGGCACCGAACGACAGCGACTCGGACGGTTGTCGATCGCTACCGTCGACAGCATCCGCTCCGGAGCCGGCACGGTGAGGTGCCGCGCGAGCGTTGAGTACGACCCGACGCGTCTGCTGCTGGTCGCGGAGATCCAAGGGCCTTACGACGCCGCCGAAGAACCCAACGCCGACCAGCGCAAGCGCCTGGGCATGCGTACCGAACAGTTCCGATTACTCGTCCAACGGGACTAACAGCGTTCGGCGTAGCCACGCAGGGAAAGGCTGCATGGATTTATTTCCCGAGATTTAACTTTGATAAGAAGTCCAACGGGCTCGAGAGTCGAGTATTCTGGTCCACTGTCGGCGGGAACTAGCCGGTTAGTCAGGGGGGAAATATGAAAAAGTGCCTTTTGATTATAATATTTATTTTTATGGTCTTCTCGCCCCCGTTACTGGGTGCCAGTGAAGTCGAAGAATTGTTCAACAAAAATGCGTGCAACGACGCTCGTGTAGTGGATGCAGTTGATCCGCAGGCGGCGTATGAGAAAGCTGGTCTGCTGCTGAACGAAGGCAAGAAGGAACTTGGCGATCTCTACATGGCCTGCGCGATTTATCGCGGCGGCGGCGCCTATCTGTACAACGCTGGCCTCTCCTACCAATTGCGTGGTGACCCGCGAGCGCTGGACTACTTTCTCGCCGCCTCGGCATTGGGTATTGACGATGCAGAGCGTGAAGCAGGGAAGATTTTGCTGAAAGAGGCCAAGACCGAGCGGGAGCGACTGGTCGCGCTGGCCTTCCTCTCGTCGTCGCTAAAAGGATGCCGTGGGGCGGCTAAGCTGGATTATCGGGACGAAGCCCTCCGCACTAAGTCGCCGATTGCCCTCATGGAAGCTTATGCCTGGACCAAGGTGAGCCTCTCGCGCAACCAGGGGCCGGATGTTCACCCCACTTTCCCGAGGTGGCTGAATGAGTACAGCCAACTGATGACCGATGGGATGCTTGAGCTTGCAGAGAAGCGGGCGTCTATCGTGATCGACAGGCAGTTGGATTGCTCGGATAGACGTAACCGCTAGGAATGAATCTCTGTGGCGCCAGCATCGATTCATGCGCCAACCCGGTTCAGGTCGATGTAGCGTCCGCACTGCAATTGGGCAACTCTCGTTGTCGACTGCGCACGTTGTAACGCGCTTGCCGGCTAGTGATCATCCGGCCAAGAAAAAGCCCGGCACGAGGCCGGGCTTTTGCATAAAGCGAATAACAAAGCAGCAATCAGTCGATACCAAAGCTCTGCAACTGCACCGGCGTCAGATTGCAACCCGTGCCGGAGATGGCCAGGTTGAACGGACCCGACGGGCCCGGCGGTGTGGCGGCAGCGGAATAGCCGTCGACCACGACGAAGTACTGCGTGCCGGCAACGGCGGTCAGCGAGATCGTCTCCGTGCTGTTGGCCACGCCTGCGTCGCTGACGCAGCCGCAGTCGGCCAGGCTGCTGGAACACTGGGTCTGGAACAGTTCCAGCGCCAGGTCCTGGCCGCCGGTCGGCGTCATGGCCAGGGTCAGCGTGCAGTTGGCGTCGGTCCT
>NZ_SNZH01000005.1:0-124652 GCF_004363655.1 Tahibacter aquaticus | reverse complement strand
AGGCTGCTGGAACACTGGGTCTGGAACAGTTCCAGCGCCAGGTCCTGGCCGCCGGTCGGCGTCATGGCCAGGGTCAGCGTGCAGTTGGCGTCGGTCCTGATCGAGAAGGCCTGGTCGGGGCCCATGCCGGTGCCGGTGTAGATGGCACCGCGCGGCAGCGATCCGGCAGGGCCGGTGCCGGTGCAGGTAGTCGCGGCGGCACAGGTCGGATTGGTGGTATCGGCCGGCAGGTCGAAGTCGTCGACCAGGCCGACGGTACTGCCGGTGGTGTTATAGGTCAGCGCGCCCAGTTCCGGGGTCGCCGCCGTACAGGTATCACCCGGTGCGCGTACGGCGTTCGCTGCCTTCGGCGCGGCGGATTGCTGAGCGGCAATCAGCTGGGCCATCTTGTCGACGTGTGCCGCGTACTGCTCCGGCGTCATCTGTTCGGCCAAGGCCTTCTTCACTCGTACCTGCGAGCGGAATTTCTCCCAATCCTCCGCCGCACCCGCGCTGGCAACCACACCCAGGACGGCACACACACCCATTGCAACTGCAAGTCGACGCAACTTCATCGCTACCCCTCCGATGAAAAAAATCAATGGCCAAACGACCGGAATCACCTGAACAAAATACGGCGAGCGTACTAACCGTACCTCACCGGATGTCGTCGGGCAATGAACTTTTACGGTTTGGGTGCGGTCGCCAGCGGCCGCAGACGCTGCCGGGCTATGTCGCCGGTACGGGCGGGGTCGATCTGGGCGGCGCGTTCGTATTCGCGCCGGGCGGCCTCGACATCGCCCTCGCGCAGGGCGATGTCGCCCCGGGCGATGGCGATGCCGCCGTGTTGCGGTTCGCTCTGCTCGGCCTGCTGCAGCAAGGTGGCGGCGGTGTCGAAATCACCGCGCAGTACGCGGATCTGGGCCAGTAGCAGCAGGCTGTCGGCGTTCTGGCGGATGGCCAGGATGGCCTTGAGCGTGACTTCGGCGGCGTCCAGCCGGTCCAGCTGCAGTTCGGCCTTGGCGCTCAGGCGCAGCACGGCTTCGTTGCGTGGCGACAGGGCGCGGGCCTGGTCGAGCAGGGCCAGGGCGGCGGCGGCGTTGCCGGCGTCGAGCTGGTGTACGGCATCGCTATGCAGGTTCACCACGGCGATCTGCGATTTGGGGTCGGCCAGCTCGGCGCTGGCCGTGCTGCTGCCGAGATAGCCCAGCGAGCGCAGGCGTGCGGTCACGGCCGGGTCGGCCTGTTCCAGCGCGCTGGCGGCGGCGGGAATGGCCGGTGCATCCAGGCGCAGGGCGTCGAGGCGCTGGCGTGCGCGCTCGGCGCGGCTGTCGGCACCGCTTTGCGCGGCGGCATAGCGGTTGTGCCGTTCCTGCGGGTCAGCGGCGAGGTCGTAGTACTCGGGCTGCGGGGCTTCGACGAAGCGCTCGGTGGCGCCGCGCCAGGCGTACAGCGGCGCAAAACCGAAATCGAAATAGGGCAGGGCGGCTTCCTGGTAAAGGCCCTGGCCGGCGCTGCGCGAGGTGGCCAGCCAGTCGATGCCGTCGCTGCGCGCCGGTGGCGCCAGCCCGAGCAGGCTGTTGACGCTGGCGCGCACATCCACCAGGCCGGCCAGGCCGGTCACCACGCTGCCGGCCAGCTCGCGCCGGGGCAGGCGCAGCAGCAGGGGAATGTGCGTCGTGCTGTCGTAGAGAAACAGGCCGTGGGCCACTTCCCCATGTTCGCCCAGGCTTTCGCCGTGGTCGGCGGCGACAATCAGTACGGTGCGTTCGGCGGCCAGGGCCGGGCTTTGCAGCAGGCGGCCGATGGCGGCATCGACCTGGGCAATCTCGGCCGTGTACAGGGCCTGCGGATCGGTGCTGGCGATGGGCTGCAGGGGCGCGTACGGCGCGTGGGCATCGTAGTAGTGCACCCAGAGAAACAGCGGCCGTGTATCGCCGTCGCGTTGCAGCAGGGCCAGGGCGGCGTCGGTGACGGCCTCGGCATCGCGCTCGTTGCGCAGGGTCGCGCCGCCGTGCTGGCGCTGGCTGTCGACGCGGTCGTCGTAGTCGTCGAAACCCTGGCTCAGGCCGAAGCGGCGGTCGAGCACGAAACTGGCCACCACGGCCGCGGTGCGGTAGCCGGCCTGGCGCAGGTCGCCGGCCAGGCTGGGCTGCCCGCCCGCTTGCGGAAATTCGGCGTTGTAGCGCAGGCCGTGGTGCGGTGGGTCCAGGCCGCGGAGCAGCGAGGCATGGGCTGGCAGGGTGATCGGCGCCGGGGTGACGGCATTGGCGAAACGGATGCCGTCGGCGCAGATCCGGTCCAGGGTCGGCGTGACGGACGGCGTATGGCCGGAGCAGCCCAGGCGGTCGGCGCGCACGGTATCGAGCGTGATCAGCACGACGTTGGCGCCGCGCGCGCTGCCCGGCGCCAGGTCGAGCAGCGGCGGCGGGCCGTTGCGGCCACAGCCGCCGGCCGCCAGCAGGCAGGCCAGCAGGCAGGCCGCCGATAGCGGTGAGCGCACGGTCAGTGCGACGGTGCTGCCGGTGATGGTGCAGGTGGCGCCCCGGCTTTCGGCCCGGCCTGCTGCGGCGCGCTGAGCTTGACCCGGTAGCCGGTCAGCGACACGGCTTCGACGTAGTAGAAATAGGCCTTGCACGGGTCGATGGCGGTGTCTTCGTAGGCGTATTCCCGCGGCCGTATCGAATTTTTCGCGGCGGGAATCGGCTGCGGGTTGATCTTGCGGAATTCGCCGTCGGCGCTGTCGCCGCGGAAGACGTCGAAGCTGGCGCTCTGGATTTCGCTGCGGGTGGTCCAGTGCACGCGGTGCTGCGGCGGTTTGCCGTCGGCGGAGGCGGGCGGTTTGCATTCGGCCTGGGCGGTCGAGGCCATGGCCAGGCTGGACAGCAGCAGTAGGTGGCGAAACAGGTGGTTCATGGACGTCCCATCCCCGGGCAAAAAAGCAGCGTACCCAGGCGTACAGAACGCTGCAACGGTCGCAGCGCGGCGGGTCGGCTCTGTTAGGGTTGGCGACTCATCCCAGCGATCGGTATTGCATGACTGCCAGCCGCCTTGCCTTGCGCCGCCTGCCCGGCGACTACGCGGTCTGCCGCCTCGACGCGGCGGCAGCGATTCCCGCCTGGGCCGACGGCGACGGCTTCGTCAGCATCAGCCGCAGCGCCGAGGAACTGTCGGTACTTTGCCGCAGCGAGCGCGTACCGGCCGAGGTGCGCCAGGACGGCCCCTGGGCCTGTTTTGCGCTGCTCGGTCCGTTCGCGTTCGAGCAGAGCGGCATCGTGCTGGCGGTGATCCGGCCCTTGTCCGAGGCCGGGCTGGGCGTGTTCGTGGTATCGACCTTCGACGGCGATCACGTGCTGGTGAAAGCGCACGAGGCCGTCCGCGCGGTGGAATTGCTGGCTGCGGCCGGGCACCGCCTCAGCTGACTACGCCGGCGGCCGCCGTGTCTTTGCTGCGCAGCGCGGCCTGGCGGCGGCCGAAGCGGTACAGGCCCAGGCTGGTGGCGGCGCCGACCGTGGCGAAGACCAGCCCGGCCAGCCATGGTGTGGCACCGGGCCCGGACGGATCGGCCAGCCAGCCGCCGGCTACGTTGCCGATGCTGCCGCCGACGGCCAGGCTGAGCGAGCTGACGCCGAGGTAGCTGCCCAGGGCGCGCGGGTCGGCCATCTCGGCAATCAGGAGCTGCTGGCTGGGCCGGCTCAGCACTGCGCCGATGGCGAACAGCGCAATGC
The DNA here is from genome assembly GCF_004363655.1 of Tahibacter aquaticus. Lineage (GTDB taxonomy): Bacteria > Pseudomonadota > Gammaproteobacteria > Xanthomonadales > Rhodanobacteraceae > Tahibacter > Tahibacter aquaticus. The sequence continues at coordinate 120,945 of NZ_SNZH01000005.1, read as the reverse complement.
CGCCGAGAAAAATGCCAAAAGTGGACGCCAGCGCGGTGACGCCCGCGCCAGCGCTGAGCAGGGCGACGCCGGCGGCGAGCATAGTGCCGGGCGACAGCCGGCGATTGAGCCGGTCGACCAGCCAGTACTGCAGGCTCACCGTCAGCGCGGCGCTCAGCGCGAACATCACGCCGATGCTGTCGACCGACGCGGTCAGCCGCTCCAGCAGCAGCGGAAAGCTGATGTTGATCTGCACGGCGACGAACCAGTAGCCCCCCATCAGCGCGACAAAGGCCAGGAAGCGCCGGTCGCGGCCGACCCGGCTCAGGCTGCGGCGCAGCGGCGGCGGCGACGCCGGTGCGTCCAGGCGCGGCAGCAACAGCAGTACCACGGCGAAGTTCAGGGCAAAGCAGGCGGCGGCGATGCTGCAGACCCAGAAGAAATCGAAGCGCAGCAGGGCCACGCCGATCAGCGGACCCAGGGTGCCGGCCACGCCGCTGATCCAGTTGCTCAGGGCGTAGTAGCGCGGCCGCTGCTGTTCGGTCGCCAGGCTGGCGATGGCGGCCTGGTAGGGCGCTTCGAACAGCGCGCCGCCCAGGGCCGACAGTGTCATTGCCAGCAACAGCCAGGGAATATCCGTGGCGAAGCCCAGGCTGGCAAAGCCCAGTGCGCGCAGCAGCACGCCGGCGGCGATCATCGGCCGTATGCCGAAGCGGTCGGCCAGCACGCCGCCGAATACCGCCAGGCCCTGCTGCAGCAGCTGGCGCAGGGCCAGCGCGCCGCCGACCGCGGCGGCGGCCAGGTGCAGCTGGTTGACGAAATGCGTGGCGACCAGCGGCATCAGCAGGGCGAAGCCGGTCACCATGAAAAAGGTATACAACAGCAGGCCGGCCAGGCCGCGCCGGCGGGTGCTGTCGCTCAGCGCGGCGCTGCTCATGGCGTGCGGTACAGCCAGACCGGCGTGGGATCGGCGCTGAACTGGGAAAACGGAAACGGCTCGGCCGACACCGCGGCCACGCCCTGGCCGAGGAAGCGCGGCACGATGGCGCTGCCGGTCTGGGCGTAGATCAGCAGTGGTATGCGGCGTTGCCGCGCCCGCGCCAGGATGCGGTCGAACGAGCCGTTGCTCAGGGTCATACCGGTGGCGATGACCAGGTCGGCCTGGTCGAGTACCGGTTCCATCTCGCGCACCACGGCGATGCCGTTGGCCGTGCGCTGCATAGCGAAATCGCAGGGCAGGCACAGCCCGCCCTGGTCGGCGATGGCCTCGACCAGCGGATTGACCACGCCGATCAGGCCCACCTTCTGCCCGGGGGCGATGCGTAGCAGGCTGGCAATGGCCGCGTCGCGCACGCGTGCCCGTTCCAGCGGCGTACCCAGCGGCAGCCATAGCGCCTGCGCGCTGGCGGCCTCGCGATGTGGCCGTATCACTGCGAGGTAGGCATCCAGCGCGGCCACGCGCACGGCCAGGCGCTCGTCGCGCAGCAGGCTGGCCAGGTCGCTGCCCGACAGCGCTTCGGCCGCGGCCGAATCGAGCTGGCCGGGTTCCAGGCAGCAGGCGCCGAAGGCGGCATCGACGCGCAGTACCAGGTAATAGTTGCGGTACTTCTGCGTGGTACCGGGAAACTGTGTACTTTGCCGCACCCAGAAGGCGCCGACGGCGTACAGGCCGGCCGGGTCTGGCCCCAGCGCGCCGGCCAGGGCCTGGGCGAGCAGGTCGTCGAAGCCGGCAAAAAGGGGGGTGTCGTTCATGCGGGCAGGCTCCTGTCGTCGGCGTATTCCAGCTGCAGGCGCGACAGCGCGCGCTCGGCATGGGCGCGGGCCTGGCCGCCGCTGCGGTCGATCGCCACGACATGGCCGAGGTAGCAGGCGTTGTCGATCGGTGCGGCGACCTCGCTGCCGGCGGGATCGGCCACGCTCCAGCGCGCCAGGTGCGGATCGTCGGCCAGGCTGTCGCGGCCGTGCAGTGCGGCGATGCGGCCGGCGCGTTCGGGCAGCAGGAACTGGATGGCGGCGCTGGCGATGCCGGTGGAGCGGGCGGTCAGGTCCGGCTTGCGTCCCAGCGCCAGGTCGATCTGTGCCTGCAGCAGGTCGATGCCGCTGACCTGGGCCACCAGCTCGGCGATGTAGTTGCCGCCCGGGCGCGGGTTGATCTCGACGATGCGCGGCCCGTCCGCGGTCAGCATCACTTCGGTATGGCTGATGCCGTGGTCGTGGCCGACGGCGGCCAGCGCGGCGCGTACCAGGGCGTGCACGGCCTGTTCGCTGGCTTCGTCCAGTTGCGCCGGGAACATGTGTCCGGTTTCGATGAAATACGGCTCGCCGGCCAGGCTTTTGTCGGTGATGCCGAGGATGGTGGTTTCGCCGGCATAGGTGCAGGCCTCGACGCTGACTTCCTCGCCCTGCATGCGTTCTTCCAGCAGCAGCAATGGCACGCGCGGCTGTTCGCGGAAATTGTGCGTGAAGGCGTCCAGGGTGGCCTGGGCCTGCTGCAGTTCGTCCTCGTTGCGGATCAGGCGCACGAAGGCGCTGGAGGCCAGGTCGGTGGGCTTGGCGATCAGCGGATAGCCGATGCGCTGCGCTTCGGTGCGCGCCTGCGCCCAGTCGGCGCAGACGGCAAAGCGTGGGTTGGGCAGGCCGGCCGCCTGCAGGGCCTGGCGTACCAGGTCTTTGCGCCGTTCCTGTACCACGTTGGCGGAAAACGCCTGCGGCAGGCCCAGCGCCTGCGCCACGTCGGCGACAGTGCCGACGTAGTAGTCGCAGATGGTCACCACGCCGTCGAATTGCAGTATGGCGTGCTGGGCGCGCAGGAACGCGATCAGTGCGGCCGCGTCGTTGGTCTCGGCAGTGAGCACATGTTCGGCGTGTTCGATGACCGGATGGATGGGCGCACCGGCGGCGCCGAGGTAATGCGCCCGTTTGCGCGTGACGAAGGTGTAGCGGTGGCCTTGCTGCACGATGGCCGGGGGAAAGATGCGGCCAGTGCCGCCGACCCAGCTTTCGATCATCAGTAGATGTGCCAAAGTATACTCCTGCTGTTTTTCATTCGGTGCCGGTCTCAGTTCGCGGCGTGCGGCGGCCGGCGCGGCGTGCGCGGCGGCGGCCAGTCGGGGCCTTGCGCCTGCGGGTCGCCGCGGCGCTGCCAGGCCATGGCCGACCAGGGCAGGCTCAGCGCGCCGGTGTCGTCGACGAACTGCGGCTGCAGCGCGGCGATGTCGGCGCTGTGTTCGTGCTGGGCGAATACCGCTTCGGCGTAGCGATGGCCGGTATCGGCGGCCAGCAGCACGACCCGGCGCTGCGGCTGCAGCGCCGCTTCGCGCTGCGCCACCAGAAAGCCGCAGCCGCTGGACAGCCCGGCGAATACGCCGTGGCGGCGCAGCAGGGCGATGCAGCCGGCGACGCCATGCTCGAACGACACCCAATGCATTTCGTCGTACAGGCGATGCCGCACATTGCGGAACGCGATCGAGCTGCCGATGCCGGCGATGATGATGCCGGGGTCGTGCAGGTGCTCGGCGCCGAAGCTCATGCTGCCGAACGGCTGTACGCCGAGCAGGCGCAGGTCGCTGCCGGCTTCGCGCAGCCATTGCGCCATCGCTCCGGTAGAGCAGCCCGAGCCGACGCCGCCGACCAGGCTCAGTGGCGCATCGCCGAATTCGCCGCGCAGCTGCTCGGCAACCGGGGCATAGCCCAGGTAGTGGATATCGTCGTGGTATTGCTGCATCCAGTGCATGCGCGGGTTGTCGCGCAGCAGCTGCTGTATGCGGGCGACGCGAAAGCTCTGGTCCAGCTTGAGGCTGGCCATGGGCTGTACCTGTTCCACCGTCGCGCCGAGGATCTGCAGCTGCAGCATCAGGCTGCGGTCGACCGTCTTGGAGGCGACGATGTAGCAGTGCAGTGCGTACTTGTGGCAGGCCAGCGCCAGGGCGTAGGCGTAGATGCCGCTGGAGGAATCGAGCAGTGTGGCACCGGGCTCGATCGTGCCTTCGGCCAGCAGCTGCTCTACCGCGGCCAGCGCGGAATAGATCTTCATCGATTCGAAACGCGCGACGAACAGGTTGTCGTCCAGGCGGATCAGCTGGGGCGTCTTGATCGCATCGGCATAGTGCGCGTACATGGATTCAGAACCCCGTCTGGGCAAAGCGGCACTGGTGGCCGAGGCTGCGGAAGAATGCCGCCAGCTGGCCCATGACCTCGCTGCGCGGCGCCTGCAGGAACAGGTAGCCGAGCAGGCTGCCGGTATGCGCGACGACGATGCCGGCGGCACCGAACTGCGCACGCCGCGCGGCGACGGCGTCGTAGTGGCGCTTGGGCAGCACGCCTTGCGCCAGCGCGGCGCTGACGCTGGCGCAGCGTGCGATCTCGGCGCGGTCGGCGCGGGCGAATGCCGCCAGCGCCTGGTCGAGATTGGCCTGGTAGGCGTGCAGGTGCCGGCGGTAGTGCGCCAGCAGCTGCGGTGTCACTGCTTCGGTGGGTACGGCTTCGCCTTCGTCGATGTAGCAGACGTGAAACTGCGGATCGTGATCGAAGCGCTGCAGCACCTGCTGGCGCGCGCTCAGGTACAGCGCGTAGTGATCGAGGAAGACGCTGTCGGAGCGTTCGATCTGGCGCAGTATCGCGGCGATGCACTCGACCGGCGACGCGCGGCCGAACAGGCGGTCCAGGCAGCGGATGCTGGCGACGATATCGGCGGTGGAGCTGGCCATGCCCTTGCCCTGCAGCAGTTCGCTGTCGTGCAGCCAGCGTCCGCCGGGCAGGCGGTCGCCGTAGATGTCGAGATAGAGCGCGATGGCGCGGCGGCATTTTTCCTTGTCGGGCAGGTCTTGCGCATGCGCGCTGGCCGCGCCGGCCAGGAAATGCATGCTGCTGTAGCGCTGTACCGGCAGCGAGACGATGCCGATCTGCACCTCGCCGTCGACCAGCACCGGGCCTTGCAGCAGTTCGCCCAGGGTGCCGTGGCAGATACCGCTGCAGATTGCCGCCGGGCCGCTTGCGTCTGCACTGCATTCGCTCTGCCGCATGACCGACTGTCCTTCGTCGAAGCCGGATACCGCCGGCGCGGATACGCCCATCATTGCGGCAGGTCCAGCGCCAGCTGGGCCAGCACGCGGCGGCCGTCGCTCAGGCCGTAGCTGTTGCTGCTGTACAAATTCCACACGTATCTATCGGTAACATTGGCAATCTGCAGGCGCAGGGTGGCATTGGCCCGGCCCAGGCGGAAGCGATAGCGCGCACCGAGATCGAGCGTGGTGTGGCCGGATAGGGTGCTGGCACCGTCGCGCGACGCGGTGCGCTCGCCCATGTTGACCAGGGCCGCATCGAACGACCAGCCTGGCAGCAGCGGCGGACGATATTCCAGATCGGTGCGCAACAGGCGGCCCGCCTGGCCTACCGGCTTGTCGCCGATGCGGCCTTCGCGCACGGCGGTACCACTGACCCGCGGACGCATCAGCACGGCGCCAGCGACGATGTTCCAGTCGGCCGCCGGCTTGCCGGCCAGGCTGATTTCCAGGCCGCGATGCTGTACGTCGCCGGCAATGGCATAGACATTGGCCTCGTCGGTGGTGAAGTACGGCTTGCGCACATCGAACAGGCCGGCGACGAGTTTCAGCTCCGGCGTCATCTGCCAGCGCAGGCCGCCGTCGACCTGGCGCGTGCGGATGGCCGGCAGGGCGGCGTTGCGGTTGGCGGTGTCGTCGGGTGCGACTCCGCTTTCCTCCAGCCCCTGCGCATAGCTGGCATAGGCGGCCAGGCGCGGACCGAGCAGGGCCGAGGCGGCGGCGTTGAACAGCAGGGGCTTGTCCTGCGTGGCCACGGCTGCCAGGCCCGGCTGGGCGACGTGTTTTTCGTAGTCGGTATGCTGCACGCCGAGGTTCAGTTCGCCGACCTTGCGCCAGCGCAGTTCGTAGCCCAGGCCGACGATGGATTGGCTGACCTCGTCGCGCGTGCGCGGCCCGAACACGAAGCCTGCCGGTTCGGCGACCGGGCGCGCTTCGCCCAGCGGACGCTGGCCCAGGTCCAGCGGCGCGGCGGAGCCGCCGTACAGGCTTTCGACACGGCGGCCGCGCATCACCATGTGCAGCAGATGCAGGCGCGGCCCGGCGCTGAAGCTGCGGCTGGCGCGCAGCTCGCCGCTGCTGGACGCGGAAACCTGGCGCGGATCGGCAATGATGATCTCGCGGGTGAGTCCTTCGCGCGTGGTGCCGGTGAACAATTCCGCAAATCCACTCGGTACGTCGTAGCGCGAATGGAACAGGCCGCCAGCCACGGCCCAGTGCTGGCCGATGCGTGCCTTGGCGATCACGCCGGTGTTCGTGCTTTCGCTTTCCTGGTCGGTCCAGCGCTGGCCGAAGTGCCGGCGCAGGCGTACCTGCGGCGGCTGGTACGGCCCGGCGGTGACGATGACCGGCGCGATTTCCTCGTCGCGGCCGCGCGACAGGCTCCAGAACGGAATGATTTCCACCGTCTCGCTGGGCCGCCAGCGCGGTGCGAAGCCGGCGCGCACGTAGTTGGCGTCGGCGCCGTCGTAATACTCCTCGCGTGCCGCGGCGATGCCGGCGGCGACATTGAGCGTGCCGGGCAGCAGCGGCTGCTTGATGCCCAGCTCGAACGAACTGCCGTTGTACGGCCCGACCGCGGCGATGGCGCTGAGCACGCCCTGGTCGCCGGCCTTGGCCAGGCGGTAGTCGACGATGCCGGTCGGCGCCGGGAAGGCATAGCCCTGCGCGCTCAGGCCGACGCGGATGGACGAGCCTTCCGCCAGTTGCGGCGGCAGCGTGCCCTGGCGGTCGAAATACAGGCCTTCGATGCGCACATTGCCGGCTTCGATCGGCGAAAAGCCGCGCACGCGCCGCGCACTGTATAAACCGATACTTTCGTTGCCGAGCGTGGCGCCGAAGGCGTCCTCGGCGGCGGTGACGGCATTGTCGTCGGCGCGCTGCGCCGCGGCGGGCGCAAGGCCGCACAAGGTCAGGCTTCCCAGCAATAGCGTGCGGCGCATCTCACAGCTCCTTGGGCCAGCGGCGCAGGCGCCAGCCGGCAATGGCGCCGAGCAGGGCGGCAGCGGCGAGCAGCCAGGCCAGCAGCGGCAGGACCGCGCGTACGCGCGCGGCAGCGGGTTCGTCGGCGGGCGCAAACGCGGGAATGTCGGCGTGGGCGGTGAAATTCAGGCGCGCGTAGCTGCCCGCCGGGCGCGGCGTCGGCGCGGCGATCTCGCGGCGGATGCGCGTAGAGAACCAGTCGCGCAGCTGCAGCTGGTAGGCGCGCACCTGGGCTTCGTAGCGGGCCTGGCGCGCAGCGTCGGTACCGGCCAGCACGGCCAGCGCCGATTCCAGTCCCAGCGGCACGGCGATCAGTCCGGCTGCCTGGCCCAGGCGTTCGCGCGCGGCGCGGGCCTGGGCGAAGCGGTCCGGCCAGTCCTGCAGCTGCTGTTCGCGCACGGGCGCGAGGAAGCTCATGCGCGTCGCGTAGTCGAGGCCGGCGATGCGGTCGATATGCGGGGCCAGCAGGGGATCGGCGCGGAAGGCCCGGGTCAGCACGCTGTCGCGCTGCTGGTTCAGTGCATCGTCGATGCGGCGCTGGGCATCGACATACAGCACGCGCGAAGGCAGCGGCAGCCAGGCATCGGCGGCGAGCTTGCCCAGCAGCGGCAGACCCAGCGCGAACAGCAGCCAGGCCGACAGCAAGCCGCCCAGGGCGGCGCTGGCGCCGGGCCAGGCACTCAGCACGACCGCGGCCAGTGCCAGCCAGAACAGCACATAGGCGGCGAGCAGCGCCTGCGCGGCGAGGAATTCGGGCCAGGCGGCGGCGAGGTCGGCGCCGCCGAGCAGCAGGGCCAGGCTCAGTGCCAGCGCCAGCAGCGGCAGCAGCCACGCGGCCAGGGCGAGCAGGCGCACGCCTAGCCAGAGGCGCGGATGGATCGCCTGCGCCGCGATCAGGCGCAACATGCCGCGGTCGCGCTCCAGCGTGGCCAGCAGCGCCACCAGCACGATCAGCGCCAGCGGCAGCACGCCGACGATGGCAAAGCCCAGGTCGAAGCGGCCCAGGGCGAGGCCGCGGGGCGATTCGAAGTCGTAGCCGGGTTCCAGTCCGAATGGCGTCTCCAGTTTCACCGGCCAGCGCGACGGTGCCAGGTCGCTGCCGCCGACGGCCAGGGCCGCCAGCGGCAGCACCGGCTTGTAGGCGTGCTGGCGCAGTTGGTAGCGGCTGAAGCCGGCCAGGTCGCTGGGGTCTTGCCAGTAAGGTGCGGGCTGCGCGGCGGGGCGCGCGTAGGCCTTTACGCGGGCCAGGGTCTCGCGCATCCAGGCCGCATCGGCCTCGGCCTGCCGCTGCTGCGCCTGCTGCTGCGCCTGTTGCAGGCCGCCGCCGGACCAGGCACCGACGCAGAACGCCAGTGCGACCAGGCCGCTGACCGCCCACAGCAAGGGGTTGCGGCCGATGCAGCGCCATTCCCAGGCAAACAGTGCGCGCCAGGGGGCGGGCTGTCCAGCTGCGGTTTCTACATGTGGCAATATAAATTCTGTCGCATTCATGTGCGGTAGCTCCGCGCGCCGTACAGCAGGCCGGCCAGGGCGACGAGCAGCCAGGCGGCCAATGCCGGCAGTGCACTCAGTTGCGCCAGGTGCAGGCGCGGCGGCGAATAGTCGAAGGCGGGCTGGGCGGCCCACAGGGCGGCATCGCCCTTGTGCGCCTTGCCGGCCGCGTCCGGCGCGTGCGCGGCAACCTGTTCGTTCATGCGGTTGACCAGGGCGCGGCGATACTGCTCGGCGGCGTCGACGAATTGCCGGTGCTGGGCGAAATCGGTGCCGCTCAAGGCCATCGACAGCTGGTTGGCCGCAATCGCCGGCGACAGCCAGGCCTGGGCGCGATAGGCCGCGTCCTGAGCCAGTACACGGTCGTGGAAGGCGCCGAGGACGCGGTCGAACACGGCGTGGGAATGGCGTTCGGCCAAGTCCAGCTCCAGGCCGCGGTAGTTGCCGCCGAGTGCCTCGCGGCTGGCTGCTCCGCTGCGGGCGAGGATGGCGGCTTCGTTGGCGCGCGAGGTTTCCGCGCTCCAGAACGCCGGCGCTTCGTCGAGCAATTGCTGTTTCACCGACTGGGTCGACGGCAGCGGCTGCACTGCCTCGGCGGCGGAACTGGCCAGCCGCGGCAGCGCCAGCGTGAACAGCGCCCAGGCGCCGAACAGGGCCGCCAGCGCCGTGCGCAGGCCGCGGGCGCGCAGTGCCACGGCGACAGCCGCCGCCGCGGCAATGGCCAGATAGATGGCCATGACGGCAGCCCAGCCGGCCAGGCGCAGCAGCGTGTCGCCGCTCCAGCCGCCGGTGCAGAACGCGGTAGCCAGCAGCAGTGGCAGCAACAGCACCAGCAGCAAGGCCAGCCAGATCGCCAGGCATTTGCCCAGCGCCAGCCGGCGCGGATCGCGCGCCGCGCCCAGGGCCAGGCGCAAGGTGCCGCGTTCACGTTCCCGTGCCACGCCGCTGAGGGCCAGCACGAAGGCGGCCAGCGGCGCGAAGGCGATCAGCAGCGACGCCGGATGGCGCAGGCCGCTGCGTTCCAGCGGTGTGGCATCGGCCTGGGGGCGGTACAGCAGGTCATTCTGTACATGGGCTTCCAGCCAGACCGCCTGGCCGACGAAGGGCTCTATGCCCAGGTCGAGCAGGGCCAGCGCCGGCGCCGGCTTGAAGGCATAGATGCTGTAGTGCGCGGCGGAGTGCGGATCCTTGGCTTCCTGGCCCAGCCAGCGCGCGCGTTCCGCTGCTGCCACGCGGGCCTTGTCAGCCTGGTCGCGGGCCAGGCCCCAGGCATTCGCCAGCAGCGTCGCCAGCAGCAGCGTGGCCAGGCCGGCCAGCGTGAGCGCCGCCCAGCGGTCGCGCCAGAGCAGTTTCCATTCGTATATCAGTAGTGAACTATTCATGCGGCCAGCTGCTGCAGATACAGCGTCTCGATCTGCGCCGGGTTCAGCGCGGCCGTATCGCGCTGCAGTACCAGGCGGCCGCCGCGCAGCAGTCCCAGCCGGTCGGCCACCTCAGTGACGCGGAACAGATCGTGCGTCGCCATCAGCACGGCGATGCCGCGGGCAGCGGCAGCGCGCAGGCAGCGGCTCAGATCGTTCGCCGCGGCGGCGTCCAGGCCCGAGGTCGGTTCGTCCAGCAGCAGCAGTTCGGCGCGCTTGGCCAGGGCGATGGCGACACCGACTTTCTGCCGCATGCCCTTGGAAAAACCCTCGGCGCGGCGCGTATGCGCGTCGGCCTGCAGGCCGGCTTCGGCCAGCAGCTGGCGTGCCTGCGCCGCATCGATGCGGCGGCCGCCGAGCAGGGCGAAATAGCGCAGGTTCTCGATCGCGTCGAAGCTCGGATGCAGCATCACCGTTTCCGGCAGATAGGCGAGCCTGGCGCGGGCGCCCAGTGCATCGCGCGTCACGTCGATGCCGCCGACGGCGATGCGTCCGCTGTCGGCGGCGACGAAGCCGAGAATCAGGTTGATCGTCGTGCTCTTGCCGGCGCCGTTGGGGCCGAGCAAGGCATAGATTTCGCCGGGCGCCAGGCAAAGACTCAGCGATTGCACGGCCTGCTGTTCGCCGTAGCGTTTGCTCACTTCGTGCAATTCGAGGGCGGAAGCGGCGCTCATCGCGTCACCATCCAGCTCAGTTCGACGCTGCGCGGTGCGCCCAGGATCAGCTGGTCCGCGGCGCCGCCGCTCCAGTCGGCGTACAGCGCATCGCCGAGATTGCGCCCGCGCAGGCTCAGGCGGCCCAGCGGCAGCTGCCAGTCGATCGCCGCATCGACGACGGTATGGCCGGCCACGCGCAGGGTATTGGCGTTGTTGCTGAAGTAACGCCCGACATGGCGCGCGCCCAGGCTCAGCGCCAGCGGCGTATTCGCAATGCGGTAGTGGGCAAACAGGCTGGCGAAACGCTCGGGCACATTGGCCGGCGTGTTGCCGCGCCGGTCTGCGCCGCCGGCTTCGCGCAGTTCGTCGAAGCGCGCGTCGAGCAGGGCGAGGCTCGCGTCCAGGCTGAAGTTGTCGCTGAGCCGCGCCGAGGCGCCCAGTTCGATGCCGCGCGAGGACTGCCGGCCGCCCTGGATGCTCAGGCTGGCATTGGCCGGGTCGCGCGTGACGATGTCGTCCTGGCGCAGCTGGTACAGCGCGGCGGTCAGGTTCAGCCTGTCCTGCCAGGTTGAAGATTTGACGCCGATTTCAATGGCGTCGCCGTGGGTCAGGTCGAAGCGCGCATTGGCCTGGGAGATCAGGAACAAGCTGCCGACCGGCGCGACGGCACGACTGTACTGGCCGTAGAGCTGGGTCTGCGGCGTGGCATCGAACACCGTGCCCAGGCGCCAGGACAGCGGCGAATAGCTGCGCTCGAACTGGCTGCGTGCGCCGCTGTTGTAGTCGATGACCTTGCGCTGCAGGGCGATGGAATCCTGGCGCAGGCCGCCCAGCAGCAGCCAGCGGCTGCCCAGGTTCAGCGCGTTCTCGACGAACAGCGCGCTGACCTGCGAAGCGGAATCGAAGTCGACCCGGTTGCCGGCGCCGGGGAACAGGGTGGCTTCGTCGCCGCGGGGGAAGGTGCCGCGCACCGGCGCGTAGGGATCGAGCGGCGTGGCCGTGCCGAAGCGACGAATATTGTAGAAGTTGCTTTCGCTATATTCGGCGCCGATGCTGAAGCGGTTGCGCCGGCCGGCCAGTTCGCCGTCGGCGGCGAAGCTGGCGCGCTCGATCCAATACTCGTGGTCGTGGCCAATGCGGGTGGTGCTGCGGCGCAGATTGGCGGCGGCCGCGTCCCAGGTATAGGTTTCGGTGTTCTGCCATTCGCGCGTGGCGTCGTAGTAGTCCAGCTCGTTGACGAAGCGCCAGGTGCTGCCGATCTGCCAGCTGATCTGGCTGCGCGCCCAGTCGGCGACCGAGCGTGAATAGCCATCGGCGACATTGAAATTCGCCTTGCGCAACGCGCGGTCGATCACGTAGCCGTTGCTGCTGCGCACCAGCGAGGCCGGGTCGCGCGCGACGCTGGACGGTACCAACGGCGTGCCCCAGTACGGCGTTTCGTTGTCGTCGCGGAAACGATCCACGGCCAGATCGACGCGCAAGGCGTCGCTCGGCATGAAGCTGAAGGCGAGCGTGCCGGCGCTGGCATCGCTGTCGCTGTCGGCGATATAGCCGTCGCTGCGACGGCTGCTGGCGACGGCGCGCAAGGCGGCTTGTTCGCCGGTCGGCAGGTTCAGGTCGACCGCGGCGCGATAGCTGCCGAAGCTGCCGCCGCTGAGCAGGACCTGGGCCTGGGTGGCAGCGAACTGCGGCCGCTTCGGCACCAGGTTGATCGCGCCGGCCAGCGCACCTTCGCCGTACAGCACCGAGGCCGGTCCCTTCAGCACTTCGATGCGTTCGAAGCTCCAGCTGTCCAGGTCGCGGGTGATCAGCGGACCGGCTGTCTGGCGCACGCCGTCCTGCAGCAGCGCAATCGCACCGCCGCTGAAGCCACGCATGCTGGCGATGCCGGGCGAAGAGGGGAGGTTGCCGGCGAGCACGCCTGCCGTCGCGTTGAGCGCTTCGATGCTGCTGCGTGCGCCGCGCTGCTGCAGGTGTTCCTGATCCAGCACCTCGATCGCCGCCGGGGTTTCGCGCGCCGACAGGCCCAGGCGCGAGCCGGTGTCGGTGGTCTCGTCCAGTGCCGAGGCGCTGGCCTGGCCGGTGACCTCGATGCGGTCCAGGGTCCGCGCCGAGTCGGCCGCATCGGGCGTATCTGCCGCGGTTGCTGCGCCGGCCGTGGCCAGGGACGCAAGCACACACCATCGCAAGGTCGGCGGCCGACCCAAGTTCCTGACACGCATGACATCCCCGGACAATGACTAACAATAGAGATGTTATAACATAACAAATACGCGTCAAGATCTTATCGCTGCCGTGCTCATGACATCGAGTGATTAGCCGCCTGCCTGGCCGGCGCCGCGGTCTTTGCGGTGCCATCCGGCGCCCGCTGCCCAGGCTGGGTACGCGCATGCGGTGATCCGGCCGAAGCCAGTAATGGAAATTGCACGGCAGGGCGTTACCATCGCTGCCCTGCCTGCTGCCGGCCTGCCGCCTCATGCTTGAGGATCACGACCCGTTACCGCCGGGCGATGTGCGGGAACCGCCGTTGTCCGCTGCGCTGCAGGCGTATGCGCTGGATCAACTAATACAAATGGAAGCGCAGCTGCGCCGGCGCGGCCGGCAGCGCCATGCCGGCATTCACGAAGCGCGCAAGGCGGCGCGGCGGTTTCGTTCGGTAGTGCTGCTGGGCACCGGCGCGGCGCAGACAGCGGCAGCCGAAGCCGCCGTGGCGATACGCCTGGTGTGCAAGCGCCTGTCGCGCCTGCGCGATGCGCATGTGGTTTCGGAACTGGCCTCGGCCGGACCGGCGGGGCTGGATGCCGCCAGCATGAAGCTGCTGCGGCAGCGGCTCAAGCAGGTGCGCGACGAGCTGGCCGAAGAACTGCTGCAGCGCGATCCGGAACTTCGCCGTAAACGCCGCAAAGTTCACAAAGCGCGGACTGCGCTGCTGGCCGAGCCCTGGCCTGCCTTGTCCGCCGAAGGCCTGCTGCTGGCGCTGCGCCGCAATGCGGCGCGCATGCACAAGGCGCAGCGCGACGCCGAGAAAACCGATTCGCTGGCCTTGCGCCATCGCTGGCGCCGGCGCGTACGCCGCCTGCGCGTGCAATTGCAGATCCTGGCCGAGATCGGCCACGACAAGGCCTGGCCGGCGACGACCCGCGCCGCGGCGAAATGGGTATTGGCCGAGGCCGCCGACTGCATGCCGTCGGTGGACGAACTGCGTGCGCTGGGCGATGCGCTGGGCCAGCAACAGGATCGCGCCCTGCTGCGCAGCGCCGTTCGGCGTGCATTCGGGCCACCGCAGCGCGAAGTGCTGCTGCAGCTGCTGCAGCCTGGCAGGTCGAAAAAAACCGTGCGCCCCTGAAACGCCCGGCCTTTCGCCCGCCGCAGCCCGCCGGCAACCGGCGAAAGAACGCACCGTAGGGCGCGATGAGCAACGCGAATTGCGCCGCAAGGTCCACGGCATGCGCCCAGGCTAAAGGCCGCGGCGGTGCCATTCGCTGCGCTCATCGCACCCTACGAAAAGCGTCGGCTGCTTCCGGCAGCTGCTGCGGGCTCAGGCAGCCGCTGCGGGGGTGCGTAGCGAAGATCAGGCGATCGCGCTATTCGCCGGCGAGTGTGGTGCCCGCGCCGGTGCATCCAGTTCCACGGTCACGTCGTCGCCCTGGTGCTGCGAGGCCAGCAGCGAATAGAACACCGGCACGACGAACAGGGTGAACACAGTGCCGACTACCATGCCAGCTACCAGGATGATGCCGATGCTGTTGCGCGCCTCGGCACCAGGACCGCTGGCCAGTACCAGCGGCAGCTGGCCGAAGATCATCGCAGCCGACGTCATCAGCACCGGACGCAGGCGCGTCAGCGCCGCTTCGCGCAAGGCCTGCTCGCGGCCCAGGCCGGCGGACTGGCGCGCATTGGCGAATTCGACGATGAGGATGCCGCCCTTGGCGATCAGTCCGACCAGGGTGATCAGGCCGACCTGGGAATAGATATTGATGGTGGTCAGGTCGAGGAAACTGAACAGCAGGGCGCCGGAGATCGCCAGCGGTACAGAACCCAGCAGCACGATCAGCGGATCGCGGAAACTGTGGAATTGTGCCGCCAGCACCAGGTAGATCAGCAGGATGGAAAAGCCCAGCGTCACCGTCAGCGCCGCGCTTTCGTGGCGGATCTGGCGCGATTCGCCCGCATAGTCGATTGTGACCAGGCGGCCGCCGGCCGCGCTCGCGGCGGCTTCCAGCACGGCCAGTCCCTCGGCCTTGGTCACGCCGGGATTGACGCCGCCGAATACGCGCACCGCATTGCGCTGCTGGAAGCGGTTCAGGCTGCGCGGCGCGGTGCCGGTCTCGATGCGCGTGAAGGTCGACACCGGCACCAGGCTGCCGTCCGGCGTCTTGATCTTCAGGTCCAGCAGCGACTGCACCGAGGCGCGGTCTTTCTCGCCGATCTGCGGAATCACCTTGTAGCTGCGGTCGAAATAGTTGAAACGGTTGACGTAGCCGCCGCCGAGCAAGGTGCCCAGTTCCTGGCCGACCGTGGCCAGGTCCAGGCCCAGGTCGGCGACGCGTTCGCGATCGATCACCACGCGCGCCTGCGGCAGGTCGATCTTCAGGTCGGTATCGACGTAGAGGAACAGGCCGCTTTTCCAGCCTGCATCCAGCACGCTGGCGACGGTTTCCAGCATTTGTTCCGGCGGCAGCTCGCTCTGCAGAACAAGCTCCACGTCGTACTGGCCCGGTGTCGGCAGCGGCGGGTCCAGGCGCGGGAATACGCGCAGGCCGGGCACCTGCGATACGGCGGCGTAGACGTCGCCGTACATCTGCTCGGTGGAACGATCGCGGTCGTGCCAGTGCTTGGCATCCAGCCCGCCGAAGCCGCCCCAGGGCGCGATCAAGGCCCAGGTCGACTGGGTCTCGCTGAAACCGCGCACGATCTGCATCACGTTCTGTGCCTCGCGATCCACGGCGGCTAGGGACGCATCGGGCGAGGCTTCGAAGAAAAAGCTGATATGGCGCTGGTCTTCCACCGGCGCCAGTTCCTGCCGGGAAAAGGTATACAAAGGCCAGGCGGCGACGGTGATCAGCAGCGCCGCCGCGACGATGGCGGCGCGCATGCGCAGGGCGCCGTCGAGCAGCCAGGCGTAGGCCGTGCGCACCGACTCGAACACGCGGTTGACCCAGCGGGTAAGGCGGCCTTCATGGCCGTGGGCATGCACGAAGCGCGAACTCATCACCGGCGACAAGGTCACCGCGACCACGCCGGATACGATCACCGCCACCGCCAGCGTGATGGCGAATTCGAGAAACAGCGCGCCGGTAAGCCCGCCCTGGAAACCGATCGGCGCATACACCACGGCCAGGGTGATGGTCATGGCGATGATCGGCCCGATCAGCTCGCGCGCGCCGACCAGTGCAGCCTCGATGCGGCTCTTGCCCTCGTTGACGTGACGCTCGACGTTTTCCACCACGACGATCGCGTCGTCCACCACCAGGCCTACCGATAGCACGATGGCCAGCATGGTCAGCAGATTGAGGCTGAAGCCCAGGCCCAGCATCACCAGCGCCGCGCCCAGCAGCGATACGGGCATCGCGATCAACGGTACCAGCGCCGTGCGCAGCGACCCCATGAACAGGAACACGATCAGCGCGACGATCAGCACCGTCTCAGCCAGGGTCTTGACGATCTCGCCCAGCGCCGCCTCCATGAAGACCGTGCCGTCGTAGGCCATCTGCATGTCGATGTCCTTGGGCAGGCTTGCCCGCAGGGTTTCCATTTCCCCGCGCAGGCGATGCGCGACGTCGATCTCGTTGGAGCCGACCAGCGGCCACACGCCGAGGTAGACCGCATCCTTGTCGTTGAACTTGCCGACCAGTTCGGCCTCTTCCGCCCCCAGTTCGACCCGGGCCACATCGGACAGGCGCACCAGGGCGCCGTCGCGCTCGGCCACGATGAGGTTCCTGAATTCCTCGGCGGAACGCAGGTCGGTATCGGCCAGCAGGTTGATCTGCACCAGGTTGCCCTTGGTCTGGCCGACTGCGGCGAGGTAGTTGTTGCGCAGCAGGGCCGACTGCACGTCGCCGGGGGAGAGATTCAGCGCAGCCAGGCGCTCGGGCTCTATCCAGACACGCATGGCCAGCTGGCGGCCGCCTTCGACGGTGACGCGCTGCACGCCGGCAATCGTGGCGAACTGCGGCTGCAGCGTGCGCGCCAGCCAGTCGGTGATGGCGGGCAGGTCGCGCTGGCTGGAGGAAAAGCTCACGTAGAAGGTGGCATACGGCCGGTCGGCGCGCTGCACTTCGACCATCGGCGGCTCGGCTTCCTGTGGCAGTTCCGAGCGCACCTGCTGCAGCCGCGCGGTGACCTCGGCCAGGGCCTTGGTGCTGTCGTGGTTGAGCTTGAGCCGCACCGTGACCGTGCTGACGCCGGCACGGCTGTTCGACTCGATATGGTCGACGCCGCCGATGGCCGACACGGCGCGTTCGATCGGCGTGGTCAGAAAGCCGCGCACGGTCTCGGCGCTGGCGCCGGTATATACCGTGGTGATCAGCACCGATGTGCTTTCAATCTGTGGATATTGCTGCAATGGCAGCGCGCTCAGCGCGCGCCAGCCGGCCAGCGCCAGCATGAGGTTGACCACCACCGCCAGTACCGGGTGCTTGATGAAGATGTCCGTGAACGAACGCATGTCGCTATCCTTTTCCGGTTCGGTGCCTGGCGCTTACTGGCTTTTCGCCGCGCCCGCCGGTGCCTCGGCCACGGCGACGAGGGCCGCGTCGCGCAGCTTGAACGAGCCTGCCGCAGCGATTTTCTCGCCCGCTGCCAGGCCCGACTCGATCACGACCTCCTCGCCCAGCTGGGCCGTGACCTGGATAAGCCGCTGCTGCGCCCGGGTCTGGCCCTGGGCATCGGTGGCGAGCACGAAGACATGGTCGCCACCCGGGCCTTTGCGCAGGGCACTGGCGGGAATCGCGATGGCGCTGCGTTCGATCGCAGTCGGTACGCGTACCCGCACCGAAGCGCCTGGCGCGGGTGCCTGGCCGGCGCCGTCGATGCGAGCGCGCACCGTGGCATTGCGTGTCGCCGGATCGATGCGTGCGTCGATCGCGACGATCCGCGCCGACACTGCTTTGGCCTCGTCGCCGGCGTAGACCTCGACCGTATCGCCGCTGCGCAGCGCGGCGGCGACCTGCTGCGCCACGGCGAAATCCACGTGTGCGGCATCGTCCACACCTTGCAATGTGGTCAATTCAGCGCCTTCCTCGAGAAACTGGCCAGGATGCACGTCGGCGATGCCGATGCGGGCGCGGAACGGCGCGCGCAGGGTCTTGCGTGCAATCACCGCCCGGGTTCGCGCGATCTGCGCCAGGGCGACGTCGCGTTCGGCGCGGGAGCGTTCCAGGTCCGACTGCGACACGGCGCGCTGCTGGCTCATGCGTTCGGTCCTGTCGAGCATGCTCTGTGCCAGCGCAGCCTGTGCTTCCTGTGCGCGCAGCTCGGCCTGTTCGACGCTGACATCCAGCGCCACCAGCACGCTGCCGGCTTCGACCACGTCGCCCGGCACCAGCGCCACCTGGCGTACCGTGCCGGCGACTTCGTTGCGCAGGCTGATGGAGCGCAGCGCGCGCACCGTGCCTATGGCCGTGGTCGACGCGCGATGCTGCAATGCGCGCGCCACCGCGGTGGCGACGGTTTCCACCGGCTCGGGCTGGTCGGCGGCGGCGGCCACGGCCGCCTGTACGGAGGAATATTTCCATAACGCCAAGCCGCCACCGGTTGCGGCCAGGGCGGACAGCAGCAGGGTAGGGGCGATCCAGCGGGCGACGCTCATGACGGGAGTCCTTTCTTCGGTTTCTTTTGTCTGGTGGCAGCCGGCGCTTTGCGCGGTACCGGTTTCTTGCCTGCCGGCAGGGATTGCGCCAGCAGCTGTTCCAGGGCACCGCGAACGCGGACGACCAGATCCTGGTTCACCTCGGCCAGGCCCAGCACCCAGTACAGCCATAGCCCGTCGATGGCCGCGGCGACCGCTTCGCCCACGCCCGGCGGCAGGCCGTCGTCGGCTACGCGGCGGTGCAGTTCGGCGTAGACGTCGCGCATGGGCTGCATCAGCTTGGGGTTCTGCGCCAGTGCGGCAAAGCAGGCCGACGAACTGCGGCGCAGTTCCGTGGTCCAGCCCTGCGCATCCGACAGGCAGTGTTCGAGCAGCGCCCGTGCCATGCGGCCGGGGCCTGCGGCGGCGCGTTCGTAGCCGTCGTTGAAGCACTGGCGCCAGTCGGCGGCAGAGCGCGCGACCAGCGCTTCGACCAGGCGGTCCTTGGACGGAAAGTGATACAGCAGGCCGCCCTTGCTCAGCCTGGCCTCGGCAGCGACGGCTTCCAGCGTGAGGTTGGCGATGCCCTGGCGCTCGACCACGGTTTCCGCGGCATCGAGCAGGGTGTTGATCAGTTCGGCGTTGTCGGTTCTTCCCATGGCGCGGAAACATACCGGCTGGACGGTTCAAATTCAACCGTCCAGCCGGTCGGATTTGTTGCGGAAATTGCCGGCAGGCCGAAGGCGCTGCCGAGCCTGTTGCCGGCAATCGGGCAGGGCTGGCTTCAGCTGCGGTCTGCAGGCGACGTTGCTGCGGCGCCTGGGCTGGCCGGGCAGATTGCCCAGGCTGGGGCCGTTGTCGGCGATGTTCCGGCTTGTGCGGGCAGGTCGGCTCGGCCAGGATTTCTTGCCGGGCAACACCGCGTTGCCGGAAGACGCGGCGGCCTGCGCCTTCCTAATGGAGAAAACGTTTTATAAAAGATGACGGACTGCAGGAAGGTATTTTTCCATGGAGCCGGTGTTGACCACGACGACGCGCTCGCCGGCGCGCAGCAGTCCGTCGGCGAGCAGCCGCGGCAGCGCGGCGAAGCAGGCGGCGCCTTCGGTGCCTATCCAGTCGTGCCGGGTCTGCCACAGCCGCCGCGTCTCGGCGGCAATATCGTCTTCGCTGACGGCAATGGCGCTGCCGCCACTGGCGCGGACGATCTGCAGCACGCGCGCATGGCCGACGCCGCCCGGCACGTTCAGGCCGGTGGCCAGGGTGTCGGCGCCGGCGGTCGGCGTGGTGTCGGCCGCACCGTGTACGAAGGCATCGACCAGCAGGCGCGTCACTTCGCTCTGCACGCAATACATGCGCGGCCGGCGCGCATCGATCAAGCCCAGCTGCTGCAGCTCGTCCCAGGCCTTCCACATGCCGAGTACGCCGGTGCCGCCGCCGGTGGGGTAGATCACTGCATCGGGCAGCGACCAGCGCGTCTCGCCGGCGGCCGGCTCGGCCAGTTCCAGCCCCAGCGTCTTCTTGCCTTCGATGCGCCAGCCGGGTTCCTGGAATGTGGCTACGGAGAAATAGCCCTGCGGCAGGTATTGCTGTTTGAGAAACGCGCCGGCTTCGCGAATGGTCGGCCCGGCCAGTTCCAGTTTTACGCGCTCCGGGTATTGCAGCGCGGCGGCGGCGACGCTGCCGAGTATCGGCAGCGGCGTGCTCGCCGGCATGGCCACGGCCAGCGACAGGCCGCCGGCCAGGCCGTAGCGCAGCAGCGAATCGCCGGCATTGCCCTGGGTCGGCACCGACAGCCGCGACAGGCCCAGCCGCCGTGCCTGCGCGACCACCATCGCCATGCCGCGGTCCTTGAAACTGCCCGTGGGGTTGGCGCCGTAGCCGGCATGTGCGCGGCCTTCGTCCTTCAGCTGCAGGCGCACGCGGCTACCGCGCACGGCGGCATCGTCGGAATAGTCCAGCAGTGGCGTCGCGCCTTCGCCCAGACTGACGATATGTGCTGCATCGGCTGCGTCGTCGATGTCCAGCGCGAGCAGCGCGCCGAAGCGCCACATGTCGCGGCGCTGCGGCCGGTACCAGGTGGCGTGCGGGCGTTCGCGCGCGAGGCGCTGCAGATCGAGGATCATTTCCACCGGGCGCCCGTCGACCGGATCGAGGTTCATCGGCACGTCGGCCGGATACTCCTGGCCCGAGGCGATACCGCGCAGGCAGCGTACGAACGACATCGGCACTCCGGGGCGCAGGGGCGAGCGCCGACGATACCCGATGCACGGTCTCAGGGCGCGGGGCTGTTGGCCAGCGGAAACAGGTTGAACTCCTTCTGCGCCGATTCCATCAGCAGCTTCTTGGCCGTATCGCTCACGCGTGGATCGACGGCGACGCGGTAGTACAGGCGGATCACGATCTGCAGCGCGACCGTTTCGCTGTAAGCCTCCTTGATGCGGCGCAGTTCCTTGGGCACGTCGTCCTCGGGCTTGTCGCCGCCGCTGCCGGGTACGCGATGAGGCAGTTCGCGCAGCTCGGCGTAGATCTCGGTTTCCAGATAACCGTACGAGCTGTACACCGAATTGCCGCCGGACGTGGCCTTGGCGCGTTCCTCCGGCGTCAGCCTGGCCAATGCGGCCTGCATGATCTGCCACGACCAGGTGTCGCCGAATTCTTCGTGTCCGCCCAGTTCGTGGGCAATGCTCTGCCAGACCCGGTCTTCGCCTTTTTCTGCGTCCCTGACCCAGCCGCGGCCGAAATACAGCTTGTTCTTGCCCGAGACATAGGCATAGGCATTCAGCTTTTCGGCTTCCTCGGGAATGAATACCAGCTCGCCGCGCTTGAGTATCTGTTCGAGCTGGGTACCGGCGACGCTGGCGGTGACCTTGGCGATGGCCTTGGCGGCGCGTTCGCGCCAGGCGTCCTGGGCATCCTTGTCCAGATCGTCCCAGGTCGATTTCGATCCGCCGTAGCCGGTGCTCTGCACCGTGCTCTTGATGACTTCGCCCGCATCGACCGGGTTGCCGGCTTCGTCCTTCTGGTTGCGGAAGAAACCGACCTGGTCGCTGACCAGCTGGTTGAATTCGTCGCGGATACTGTCCATGCGCAACAGGAAGGCGCGGTATTGGCTGGCCTGTTCTGCGGGCAGTTCCTCGCGCAGCCTGTCGTAGATGCCAGAGTTGACCATCTGCGCCACGACGGTGCGCAGCTCCTGCGATTCCAGGCCGGCCAGCACCATCAGTGCGCGCGTCGCGTCGTCGTCGGTGATGGCCCAGTCCCAGGTACCGTAGCTGAGCTGCGCGATGATCCATTCGCCGGTATGCGAGGTCGAGCGATGCCGGTTGATGCGGCCGATCAGCACCGCATAAGTGTGCTGGTCTTCTTCGGCGATGTTCTCCATCAGCCGGTCGAGCAGGCCGTCCCGGTCCATGGCGGCGGCGGTGTCGGCGAGATCGAGATCGCTCAGGCCGTTGAGCAGGTTCAGTACGTCGCGCGCATTGGCATCGGTGATGGCCCAGTCGAACAGGCCGTAGGTCAGGCGGTCTTCGATGAGTTCGTATTGCGGCGTGACATCGCGCTGCAGCTG
Source organism: Tahibacter aquaticus (assembly GCF_004363655.1). Classification (GTDB taxonomy): domain Bacteria; phylum Pseudomonadota; class Gammaproteobacteria; order Xanthomonadales; family Rhodanobacteraceae; genus Tahibacter; species Tahibacter aquaticus. Next base: position 99,001 of record NZ_SNZH01000005.1, on the reverse strand, counting down.
CAGGCCGCCGTTGCGCTGCTGGATGACATGGGTCAGCTCGTGTGCCAGCAGGGTATTGCCGGCGCTGGAATGTGTGTCGTAGTGGCCGCGGGCGAACGTGACGTCGTTGCCGACGGTATAGGCCCGCGCACCCAGCGCATCGGCCGAGGCTGCGGCAGTGTCGTCGGTATGCACGCGCACGTCGGCCAGGTCGTGGCCGAAGCGCGGTTCCATGAAGGCGCGCGTCGCTGCGGGCAAGGGCTGGCCGCTGTTGTGGGACGGTGCAATACCCGCTGCTGCGACGGTGGCAGCGGCTTGCGGCTTGCGCGCGATCGCCGGCCCTGCCGCCGCGATCGGCGGCGCGGCTGTAGCGGCGCTGGAACCGACGATGTGCGCGGCGACGCGGTCGGCCTCGCGTTCCTGCGCATCGCCGGGATGGCTGACGCGCAGGCCGCTCGCGGCTTCGCTGCAGCGCGGACAGGTGCCGCCGCAGCTGCAGGCCTGCTTGCGCTGGATCAGCGGTGCCAGCGTCGGCGCGGCAGGCGCAGCGGCGCGGCGCAGCTCGGGCTTGCGCGGATTCACCGGGGACAATGGCTTGCGCGAGGTCTGATCGAGAAAACGATTCATGGCGGCTCCGGCCCGGCGGGGCGTGGCATGTCGTGGCGATCGGCCGCGGCACAGCGATCCAGTGCAATGTGGATTTCCGCGGCGACGCCGGCCTCGGCGGCACCCGGCAAGGCTTGCAGCTGCAGCAGCACTGCCTGGGCTGCAGCGTCGCCGATATCGCCGAGGCAGCAGGCCAGCCGCAGCTGTTCGTCGCCGTTCAACGGCATCTGTTGCAGCAGCTCGCGCAAGGGGGGCACGGCATCGGGCAGGCCCAGCCTGCCGATCAGTTCGATCGCCGCGGGGCGTGCCGCTGCCAGCTGCAGCAGTGGCAGCAGCTGTTGCAGCAGGGCGTGCGGATCGCCGGCCAGCGCGACGATCGCATCCTGCAATTCCAGTTCGAACGACTCGGCCGATACCGGGCCGCGCTGGTCTGCGTGCGGCGGTTCGGCCAGCAGCGACAGCAGGTCGTCCAGTGCGGCAGCGTCCTGCGTAGCCAGCCAGGCGCGGCGGCGCAGTTCGTGTTGTGCGTCGCTGCTGAACGGTCCCCGCGGTCCGGCGAAATCGAGCAGGTGTTCGAGCAGCGCGGCGCGGTTCATTGCTGCACCTCCTGATCCTCGTCGACGACCAGCTCGTACACGGTCGTCGTCACTTCCGAACCGATGAAGTAGCCGATGCCGCCGGCGATCAGCGTGCCGACGCCGTGGCCCAGCCAGGCCCAGGGGCCGGCCGTATCCGCCGGTGTATACCACGCCGCAAATGCCGCACCGGCTGCCGTTGCACCGCCCCAGCCGCCGACGCTGCTTACTACCGCTTTGACGTGATCCTTGGCGGTATAGATCTTGTACAGATCGTTGGCGATGGCGACCACGATCAGCACCTTGCCGCCGTGGCGGAACGCGCCGCGCACGCGGCCGGCCCAGCGTTGCTGGACGGCCATCTCTTCCGCCGCGGCGGTCAGTATCGGATCGGACTTTACGCCTTGTGCTTCCAGCGTCGTCATCAGCTCGGGTATGCCACCGCGCAGGCGTACGTCCGAGGCATTGGCGGCGACGGCGAAGCGGCCGTTGCCGCCGCGGGAGAATTTGCTGTTTTCCAGTATCACTTCGCCGACGCCGTTGGGCGAGGCGCGCACTGTTTCGCCGACGCTTTCCCACATGCGCCGCTCGGCCGCGCGGTCGAGCAGGCGGACGATGCTTTTCTTCATGCGGTTCGTCAGCGGTGTCGATTCGCTCAAGCCGGCCTGGCTGCGGAACTGTGCCTCGATGGTCGGTTCCAGTGCCGCGCGTTCACGATTGAATATCTCCAATAGTTCCGGCTCGCGGAAGACGATGGCGTTGGCCGCATTTTTCAGTTCCACGCCGATGGTGATGCCGCCGCTGCCGGAGCCGACATAGGGCGTGCCTTCGGTGATGAACCACGCCACGCCGCCGACCTTGCCCAGCTCCGGCTTCCACGGATACTTGCCCTCGGCCGCATTGCGCAATATCTCCAGCGCGATGCTTGGCTCGACGCCAGCGTTGGCCGGCACTGCCGGGGCCAGGCCGCGCGGCAGCGCGAGGCCGAAACCCGGATGTTCCGGGTCGTCGATGCGGCGTTGGAATTCTGTTTCTACCGCCAGCAGCAGGGTGCTGTTGCCGCTGTTCAGGGCGTCCATGTACTGCTGGCCCAGTTCCGAATCGGACAGGCCAGTCAGATCGATAGTGATCGGCACGGCTGGCGGCGGTGCCTGCGATTTGTCGAAATTCTGCGCGCGCAGGTGCTCTTCGCGCGCCGCCTCGGCTTCCTTGTCGGCCAGCCCGATCGGGCCGGTGGGTTTGTCCTTGGCCGCGTCCGGCGGCGGTGCCATTGCCAGCGGATCGGCAAACTCGCCGGCCGTGCCGCGGTCCTGCGCCGGCTTCAGCTCGAAATTCAGCTGTTCGGTCTCGAAGGTATCCAGGTGCGGTGTCTTGCACGGATAGCGCGAGGCGTCGCCGCCGGTCATATTGGCATCGCCGAAAAAACTTTCCGGGGCGAGGCCGTTCAGCGGGTTCTGTGCGGGGTTGTCCACAAAGCGCGTTTGCAGATACGTCATCACGCTGGCCGAATCTCCCGGCAGTCCGCCCAGTGGATCGTTGCTGCTGGCGATCAGGTAGTCGCTGAAATACGGCAGGTCGGTGACCTTGCGTTCCCAGGCGCCTTCCAGCCGGCGCAGCATGCAGGCGTTCTGCGGCTGGTAGGGCTGGTTCAGCGCATGCGCGCGCACGGCGATCTCGCGCAGGCTGAGCGGATCGAGTTCCGCATCCGAGCCGCGCGAACTGGGCGCCGACAGCTCCCAGAATTCGCCCTGCGACGGCACCGTCGCCGCCTCGCGTTCCTTCAACGGCTCGGCCTGTGCCGACATGCCGGCGCCGCTCTTGATCATGCCGCCGAGCTGGTCGTGGTGCTCCTGGCCGACGACGAAGAACTCGGCCGGGACACGTCCCTTCAGGCCGAAGACGCGGGCGATATAGGTGCGCTTGTCCTCGTCGGCGGCCGGGCGCATTTCCAGCGGCAGGAAATCCTGTGCGATCAGGAAATCGAAGGCTTCTTCCGGCGTGCGCAGGAAACTCGATCCGATCGGAATGCTTTCGTAGCCCTGATACGCGCGCGGCGCCCATACCGAGGGCTGGCCGCCGAACAGCGAGCGCAGCACGTCGACCGCTTCTTCCTTCTGGCCGAATTCGCAGCCGCGTACGATCACACGCGAGCTGTCGTCGATCAGCGCCGCGACGACGGCGCGACGGCGCTCGCGGAAGCGCTGGTGCAGGCCTTGCTGGAATTCCTCCTGCAGGTCGTCCACATCCCACAGGTTGTACATGCGCTTGCGCGCGACATCGTCGCGGGTCAGCGGAATCTTCATGCCGCCGGCAGCATTGGCATGAGTGACGATGATCAGCTCGCGCAGGTGCGCCTCGCCTTTTTTCTGCGCCTGGCCCATGTCGCTGTAGAGGCGGTCGAACATGTCTTCCAGGCTGCTCGAGCGGATCAGCCGGTGCTCGGGGTAGTACAGGCGGATAAACGCTTCCGCCGCCTGGCCGTAGGCGCCGCCGGTGAAGACGAAGGCGTAGTCCAGTTCGTTGACTTCCGGCCGCGGCGGTGGCGGCGCGGCGGCGCTGTCGTCGCCGGTGGCTTTTTCCGCGGCGGGTTCGGCTTCGGTTGCGGCATCGGCGCCGTCGTCCTGTGGCGTGCGCCGAAGCACTGCGCTGGCGCTGCTCGCCTGTTGCAGGGTATGCACTAGCTCGTGTGCCAGCAGATGCTGGCCGGCGGTGCTGTCCGGCTGGTATTCGCCGCGGGCGAAGGCGATGTCGTTGCCCAGGGTGAAGGCGCGCGCGGCCAGGTCGTGCGAAGCGGTTGCGGCCTCGCTGCCGGTATGCAGCCGCACGGCGCCGAGATCGCGCCCCAGGCGCGCTTCGAAAAAGTCGCGTTGTGCACTATCCAGCGCGCTTCCGCTGCCGTCCAGCGCGGCGATTCGCCCGGCCGTTGCCGGTGCTACGGCGGTGTGTGCTGCAGGTGCTGTCGTTGCGGGCGCTGCTTTCAGCTGTACGGCCGCGCCGCGTCGCGGCGTGGTGCGGGCAGTGGACGGTGCCGGTTCCGCCGCGAGAATGTCGCCCGCAATGCGGTCCGCTTCGCGTTCCAGCGGATCGTCGCGCGGGCCAAGCGACAGCTCGGCCGGTTTGCGCTGCAGGCCGCTGCTGTCGGCGGCGGTGCAGCGCGGACAGCTGCCGCCGCAGGCACAGGCCGTGCGCTGCGGTGTCGCTGGCGCCAGGCCTGGGCGCTGCCGCGACGGCACAGCGTCGACATTCGCCGCAGCGGCGGCGGTACGGCGTGCGGCGGCAAATCCTCGGCTCATGGTCGTGCCTCGGCGCGTTGTCGCGGGCTTCAGCGCTTGTTCTTGCCCTTGGCTGGGCCGGCCTTGGCCGGTTTGCGCGCGGCTACGCGTTCCGCAGCCGGTGCCGGCTCGGCAACCGGTGGCGGGGTCGGCTTGGTCGGCGGTGCCGCGGCGGGCCGGTCGGGTGCGCCGCCGAGCAGGTATTCGCGATACACCGTGCCCTGGTCCAGCGGCAGCAAGGTGGTATCGCGCAGCAGCAGGTTGCCGCGGGTATCGAAGATCTCGACCCGGCCGGCGCGTGCCGGTTCTGCGGCGGCGCTGTCCGCTTGGGAATCTGTGCTGCTTTTTTCAACGCTGCTGCCGCGCGGCGGTGGCTTGACGCCGCTGCCGGTGCGCTCGCCCAGGTCGATGCGGAAATAGCCGTCGTCGGCCGTGCGGCCTTCGAGCGCGTGGGAACTGCCGGTGGCATCGCTGCTGATCCGCACCAGCAGGCCGCGTTGCGGCTGCAGTGACTCGTCGGAGACGAAGCCGTGGAACGCATCGCGCTCCCGCGCGATCGCTTCCAGCGTGCGGTCGATGCGGGCGCGACCGAGATCGGCCGTGTCGCGCAGCACTTGTGCCTGTTCGATCGACAGCTTCAATGCGCGAACGCGCGGATCGCTGTCGCCGACGCTGCGTACCAGCCGTTCCAGTTCGCGCCGCTGCGAATCGGCGAATGCCGCCGGCAGCAGCTGCAGATAGGCATAGACGCCCAGCGCCGCGTCCATCATCGGCTGGCGTGCGGCGGCCATCGGCGCATCGATGAAGTTGCGCCGGATCGACCCGCCGGAAGCGCCGCCGGCACCGGCAACGAAGGCCGCGGAATTTTTTTTGTTCGAGGAACTGGCCATGGCAAAGTTTCCTGCACGAGAGGGAATGTCGACGCCTTCAGTCGCGATCGCCGTAGCCGCGCTTGCCGCATTCGTTCGGGCAGAACGCGCGGACCAGGGCGATGTTGTCCTTGAATACGATCTGCTCGGCTGGCAGTGCCACTGCCCGCAGGCAATGCGTCGCCTGGTTGTCGGTGGTGGTATTCATCAGGCCGATGAAATAGCCCGAGGTAAGCGCGCGCATCCAGGTTTCGGCAAAGCGGTTGTCGGCTACGCGCAGGCTGCCGGCAAAGGCCATGGCATTGGCCAGATAGAGCACGTTGGTGCTGACAATCTCGCACTGGTTGTCGACGAAGCCGATATCGTCGAGGGAGAACAGCAGTATCGAGCTGATACCGAAATCGATGTTTGGCGCCTCGCCCAGGTCCAGCGTCACCTGGTTCTCACCGAACAGCGTTTTGCCGCTGCACCAGCGGTTGACCAGCGGCGGCAGGAATACCGGCGTCTGGCCCGGCGCATTCGGATTCGGTTCCTGGATGGTGCCCTCGACCTTGGCCAGTTCGCACAGGTCCTTGCTTTCCGGATCCTTGCCCAGGATCAGGTTGATGAAGATCTGCAGCAGCTTCGCCGTCCATTCGTTGCTGATGCCGAGATTGCCGATCAGCACGGTCGCGGCGATCAGGTCCAGGCCGCGATGGGTGCTGGCTTCGCTGACCAGCCGGTTGCGCGCGACCGTGACGCTGCCCAGGGCAAAAAAGCTCAGCGCGCGGCCCAGCGGGGCACTGACGATGTTGTCGCGCAGGGCGACCGCGGGCAGATTGTTGCGGCGGCGCGGACTGCGCAGCGCCAGGCTGCTCGCGGCATAGGCCGGCTGCTCCATCGGCGGCAGCACCAGCCAGATGTGCACGCCGCCGCGCACGCCGTTCTGCGCGTTTTCCACCGGTTCGCCCGTGCGCAGGCCGTTGTCGAGGATGCGGTTGGTATCCAGCTGCAGACCTTGCACGACGATGGCGAACACACCGCAGATCGGCTGCAGGTAGCTGTTGCCGTTGGCGACGATTTCGTTGCGCAGGATGCGCAGGTCAGAAACCTTGGCCAGGGCAATGCCGCCGTAGCCGATCTGCAGCAGCATGGCCTGGCTGACCTGGGCCAGGTCGCGCCGGTTGCAGCGCGTGATGACGTTGTCGAGGATATGCAGGCCGTGCACGCCGATCATGTCGCCGCCGTTGGCGAGGTTGAAGAAGCGCACCACGCCGATGCCATTGATGCCCATGTCGCTGATGCGGTTGCGCGCGATCTCGATGTCGTACAGATCGCCGGCGGACACGTAGCGCGGCAGTTCCAGGTCCGGGTCGTCGTCGCCGAGATCCGGCGGCTTGCAGGGATGGCAGGGGTCTTCCGAATTCGGCACGTCGGGCGTGTCGTCGCCGGGCCGCTGGATGTCGACCAGACTGCCCAGGGTGATGCCGTTCCAGATACCGCCGCGAATGAGATTGTCGATCACGCGCACACGATCGGAACCGCCAGCCAGCTGGATGCCGCCACGCGTGGCCAGGCCCGGGTTGATCGCGGCGGGCGGCGTCTGCACACCGGCCGGCGCGCCGGGCCGGCCAACCCTGGGCGGAACCTCGGCACGCGGCGGAATGCCGGTGCGCGGCAGCACTTCCAGCGTGTTCGCCTCGATGCAGATATCGTCGCCGCGGGAATAGATCGCCTGCCACAGTGTGGCGAGATCGCGCATCTGGATCAGGCAGCGGCGCACGCTCACTTCCCGTGCATTGTCGATCTGCACTGCGCTGCGTGGGCCGGCTTCGATGGCCAGGTCTTCCAGCACGATGGCGCTGGAGGTGGCGATGAGGAAGGCAGGTTGGGCCGTGTTTTTCGCATCGACGCTTGCGCGCACGCGGCTCTGCGCGCCGCAGCCGTGGATGCGGATACTCGTGCGCCTGGCGATGCGCACGCTTTCGTCGTAGACGCCGGCCAGCACGCAGACCGTGCCGCCGTCGGCGGGCAGCGCATCGACGGCAGCCTGGATGGATTTGAACTGGCCGTAGCTCTGCTTGCCGTCGCCGACCGTGACGGTGCAGCAGCCGCGCTGGCGCGCCAGCGGCAGGAACGGCTGGCGGCAGTCGTGGATTTCGCCGTCGGCAGCGCTGATGTCGACCACCGGTGCGGCAGTCCATTCCAGAATGCCCAGCGAGGCGCGCCGGTGCTGCACGCCCTGCGGCGCGGCATTGGTCGGCCAGACCGAAGGATCGAACGCGGTACCGGCGCTGCGGACGGGAAAAGTCCAGTAGTCGCCATCGGAATAATTGCCATTGTCGGCAGTGGCGGGGTCGAAGGCGAGGCGGATGCCGTCCTTGAGTTCGTTCGCCAGCATCAGCCCGGTCGGGAAATCCTCGATCTGCGCTATGCCGTTCCACAGGCGGAAGAACGCCGTACTGCCGGCCGGCCAGGCGCCGGCGATGCCGCTCAGCGACAGCGTGCCGGCGCTGGGCAGGGTGGCGTCGGCGCTGAGTACCACGCGCCAGCGCCCCAGTGCGGCGTCGAAGGCGAGGGCTTCGAGATAGAACGCATCCAGGCCGCTCTGGTCGATCATGGCATTGTTGGCGCTGATCGCGACCGTGGCGGTGCTTGCGCCGGTACTGGTGAAGCTGCCGCGGCCGACCAGGCCGCCGTTGAACTGCGACCATTTGAAACGCGCCTTGCCGCCGCTGTCGGCCGTGGCGATCTCGATGCGATACAGGTAATGCGCAAAGCCGCTGTAGCCGCCGCTGTCGGGCACCGGGCAGGGGCCGGCGATGACGCTGGTCGGCGACGGCGTTACGCTCAGGCGTCCCTTGGCGCCGAAGTTGTCGGCGATGGGCAGGTCGCTGCAGCCCTGGCCGTCCTGCAGGCGCAGCAGCTTCAGCGCCATCTGGGTCTTGACGCGCTCGGTCGTGTCCGGCCCGCCCAGGGCGGGTTCGAGCAGGCCCAGCGGATCCTGGTAGGCGCTGAACGCGTCGTCCCAGAGTTCCATCACGACCGCATCGCGCACGCCGGCGGCGATGCTCGCCGGCGTTGCCGCCGGGCTTTGCTGCGGCGGGCCGAAATATTCGGCCAGCAGTGTGAGCGGCGCGGCTGCGTCCAGCACGTAATGCTGGCCGTCGACCCAGGCGCGGCCAGGATTCAGCGTCACTGTCACTTCGCTGGTCGTGGCCTTGGCCTGCAGCAGCTTGAAGCTGTCGGGCACGGCCACCGGCACGGCGACCAGGCCGCCGCCGACCACGTCCTGGCCGACGCTGTCGCGCCACAAAGCCTGTATCTGTGCCGCGGCGTTCCAGTCCTGGTCAAGCAGCACGCGGCCCTGCTGGTGCAGCACGCCGCTGAAATTGTCGGCGGGCGTGAGTCCCCATTTCGAGAAATCGCCTTTCATGCTGCTTCTCCGTGAGTGGTTTGCGCGCGGTCCATCAGGTGACCGATACCAGCACCGGGCAGATCCCGACCGGCATGTACTCGCGATAGCGTATTTGGATATTTTTCAATTTGTGGCTGTTGCGGCGGAAGCCGAACGCGCCCATCTCGTCGTCGCCGGGACCGCGTTCCAGCACGCGCGGATCGCAGTCGCGTCCGAGCTGGGCATAGCCCGGCCGGCCGAAGGTCTGCGCGACGAACTGCAGCCTGGCCTCGCCGCCGAAGACGCAGGCGTGGTGCGGCGGCAGGCGGTTGGCGCTGCTGCCGGCGAACCAGCTGTGCCTGATGCAGCCGCTCTGGTTGTCGTGTACGCGCAGCGCATGCAGCCACAGGCCGCCGCGGCCGCTGGCCGATTCCACGCGCACGCGGCCGAACAGCGTCGCGCCGGCGATACGCAGCGGCGCGCCCCAGGTCAGTTCCGGATTGCCGCTGGCCGCGCCGATGGCCAGGGCCGGCGCGGCCGCGTCGATGCCGCTGCCGGCGTCGACGATGCTGTCGGCCAGTTCGATGCGGTAGTTGGCGTCGACGCCGAGCGGGCCGCAGATGCTGCGTTCGATCACGATCTGCGGCACCTGGTCGAATGCGGTTTCCTCGGCCGAGCCGGTGACAAAGCCGTAGTGCTCGTCCAGCTGCAGCGCGGCGCGGATCGGCGCACGCACGCTGTCGAGCGCAACGACGCCGCCCGGGTCGAGCGTGCAGCCGTCGATATGCAGCTGGTTCAGCGCGGCGCGGGCGACCAGCGCCGCGTTCGCGGCGAAGCCGGGCGCACGTGTCAGATACAGACCTTCCAGGCGCACGGTCAGCGTGGCCATGACGGCGGCCGCGCCGGTACCGAGTACATCGGCGGGGCGGAAGGCGAGTGGGCGGGCCAGGCGGATCACGGGCCGTTCGCCGTCGGCCGCGCGCAGCCACAGCGAGCGGCCCAGGCGCAGGCTGTGCAGGCCGAGTTCGGCGGCGCTGCCGGCCACCGCGGACAGGTCCAGCGCGTGCACCAGGCTGTCGCGGATTTCCACGATCAGCGGCGTGGTGCGCGCGGGCAGGTTGGCCAGCGCATCCTGCAGGGTGAACGCCGGCGCATTCAGCGTATCCACCACGACCAGGCTGGGCACCTGTTCCAGCCACAGCGGCGGTCGCGGCGCGCGCACGACGGGCTGGGCGCCGACCGGGCCGGAGTAGCCGTGGGTCACGCCGAGGTACAGGCCTGCCGCGAGCGGATCGGCCTCGTCAGCGGCGGTCGCGCCCATCAGGCCGAAGACGACCCGGCCGCGCAGCGGATCGACGGCGATCTCGTAGCGCCGCAGCGGCGGCTGCAGCCCGGTTTCCCAGGCGCACAGGTTGGCGCCGCGGAAACGCCAGGGTGTGGTTGCCGCAAATGGTGCGTTAGGTACTTGTAGCGTAAGTCCCAGGCGGGCTACGCGGGGCGGCACGCTGCCGGCCGTATACGGCACCACTTCGACATAGCTGGCGGAACGCCCGGCGGGACTGTCGTCGCTGAGGCGCGCCGACGGCATCGGGCCGGGTACGGCATCGGCCAGGCTGAGGTCGGGGGGCTCGTCGTCGGCGCGGAAGCGGTAAGTGTTGAACAGCACCATCGGTTCGCGCTGCGGATGCAGTTCCACGCGGACGGCAAAACGCGCATGCGCCGGCGTCGGCGGCACCAGCGCGACAACCTGGGTCCGCCCCGGCCGCGTACGCGCCACCGTATACGCCTCCAGCCGCCAGAGAAACACGGCGAGATTGGGCAGGTTGTGCAGGCCGGGCAGGCCGCTAGCCGGTTTCACATCGGCGACATGGGCGAAAGGATCGAACGGCGTGTCGATCAGGCTCAGCAGCGCCGCATCGCGCAGGTTCACCGTGCCTCCGCGGCGCGCATCGCCCAGCCACTGGCTCAGGCGCAGCGGCGGCATGCCGCCTGCGTCGGGACGCTGGTGATTCAGGTGCTGGTTCCACACCAGCCGCTCGCGCATTTCCACCGCGTGGGCGGCCCAGCCGGACAGGGCATAGGTGAGCGACTCGATCGCGCCCAGCGTGCCTTTGCGCCGGCGGTGATGCACGGTGCGCGCGATATCGGCGCGCAGGGTCCAGGGATCGCCGTCCAGGTGCGAGCTGCCGAGGCGGTCGCCGATATACGGAATCACCCAGTCGGCACAGGTCTCGATGAACAGGTCGTGGCCCAATGCTTCGATATTGTCGCGCAGCGCCGCATGCGCTTCGTCCATGAGGGCCAGGTAAGCCTGCAGTTGTCCGGCGGGAAACTGCTCCTCGTCGCGGATGCGGTAGATCTCCGGCAGGCGCGCATACAGGGATTGCCGCGGACTGGTCATGGCGGGCACTCCGCACTGAGCCTGGCGTCGACCAGGGCCAGGTTCAGATGGCTGTCGTGCAGGGCCAGCAACTGCCGCGGTGGACAGCTCAGGGTCGGCGACGGAATTGTCTTCAGCAGTGGCAGCGGCAGCAGCAGCGGATCGTCGCCCGCCGGCAGCACCTGCGCCGCGCGCAGGCGCACCCAGACCACGCCGGGCACCTGTTGTATGGCGGCGATGATCTGGGAAATATGCACATTGCTGTGGAATTCGCGTTGTTCCAGGCCGAAAAGGCCGGCGTCGCCGCTCACCACGTCGCTGCCGGCCGGTCCCAGTGCGATACGGATCGCGTGCGTCACCTCGTCGGGCAGATGTGCCGCGTCGTAGCCGACCAGCGCATCGATGCGCACATAGCGGCGCGTACCGTTGAAGGCCAGGAACGGATGCCGCGCCGGGCCGCGGCACCGGCTGTAGTGAGTCAAGGCATCGCGGATCTGTTCCAGGTCGGCGGCTGCGCCGCTGCGCGTCAGCACGGTCAGCACGATGGCCGGCACGCCGTCGGGCGCGTCCCAGCGCGCATTCGCCTTGAGCACATTTGGCAGCATGCGCGTTTCCGCTTCGTAGTCGGCAATGCTGACCAGCCGGCCCAGGCTCTGCAGCCGGGCCGGCGCCGTGCGCCGCGCGCTGCCGGCGCTTTCTGCCTCGCAGCCGGTGGTGACGGCGGCCGGTAGCAATACCTTGTCCAGCCCAGCCAGCTTGCCGCTGGCCTGGGGCGTGGTATCGGCCTTGCGCAGGCCATGCGCGCCGATGCCGGTGCGATACACCGCAACGATGTTGTTCTGCCCGCTGCCCGGCCGCGCGCCGGTCTTGCCGTCGCCGAACTGCACGCAGCTGCTGCCGTCTTCGGCCTCGCGCACAATGTATACCGTGTCCAGCGGGCCGGCATTGAACAGGGTATCGACACGGTTCCAACGGATCGCGTCGACATACACCTCCAGCGCCGGCACCTGCGCCGGCGTGCGCGCCGCGTCGAACAGATAGGTCAGCGGCGACTTGGGCAGGGCGAAGGTCTGGAACAGCGCGCGCGCATCGCCGGAACCAATGGCGCTGCGCGCGATGGTCTTGCCCTGGCTGGCATCGACCAGGTTGGCATGGACGCCGAACAGGGCCTGCTCGTAGGGAAAGTCGGCATAGGCGACCGGCCGGTCCAGCTGCACGAGATGGAACGCGTCGCCCGCGACGGCCTGGGTGCCGACCGACTGCACGCGCAGGCTCTGCGTTGCGCCGGCCGCGTCGGCCAGCAGCAGGCGGCGGCCTTTCAGCGCGCGTGCGTCCTCGGCGCGGCCGTAGTAGCGCAGGCTGTTGCCGTTCGTGGCTGCGGTAGGCGCGTAGTCGGAATATACGGTAAACGGTTCGGCCGTCACCTGCATCACGCCGAGGCTGCGCACGTCGGAATACGGATGACCGTGGCCGCCATCGTGGACGAGCAGGCTGGCGTTGAGGCTCAGCACGTTGCTCGCGCCGGTCTGCATACCCCAGGCCAGCGAGCGCGATTCGCTGTCGGTCACGCGGCGCACCAGGCTGTAGCGATGCGCCACGGAACCGGGCAGGGCGGAGAAGCGCCCTTGGACGACTACGTGATCGCCCGGGCGTATCGCGTCGAATTCGCGCTCCAGCGGCAGATCCAGCGCGGCCAGCGCGGGCGAGACGTCGCCGCCGGTGGTGCTGTCGACGCGGCGCAAGTACGAGGTAGTGCGCGTGCTCGGCACGCCGTCCGCCGATACCGTGCTGATCGTCGCCGGTGCCGCATGGCCGAAGTGGCGCAGGCTTTCGCCGATCTTGTACGCACGCAGGCTGCCGACCGCTGTCGTGCGCACCAGACCGGTCTTCAGCGTGGCGAAGCGCTGGCCGAAGGATTCGTGGATTTTCTCGATTTCCACGATTTCCGTATTCAGCAAACGCGCCGCCTGGGCATTGCCTTGCGCCTGGCCCAGCAGCAGCCTGTCGCCGGGCTTGAGCGCGGCCGCGCCGGTGCCCAGGCGCAGTACGCGCGATCCGTTGGTGAGTGCCGGCGTGAGGCGCGGGCGATACAACGCAAACGCGCTGAGCGCCGGCACAGCCTCGATGCCATGGCGGGTCTCGAACTCGACCGGCTTGTCGCTGGCTTCCAGCTGCGCCTTCAAGCCGAAACCCGCCGGCACGCTGATCGGGCGATTGCCCTTGACCAGCAGGGCGAAGGTCGCTTCGCCGGCCACGCCGGGCGCGAGGCGGTAGCCGCTCAGGCGCACCAGGTCGGCGATGCTCTGTGGCCACTGTGCCGTGCGCAGATAGGCTTCGTTGGCGTACAGGCTCTGGTAGAAGGCCAGGATGTCGATGACGATCGCATCGCCTTCGAGCAGGGCAATGGCCGGATCGTCGGCTTCGCGATGAGTCAGTCCGGCCAGCAGCGGGCTGCGGTCCAGCTGCGCCAGCAGATGGGCGCGCACATCGGCGTAGTGGCCGATGCGGTAGTCGATGCGCGCCAGGCCGGGACGGTTGTCGATGCGACGCGGAAACAGCGGCGGTGTTTCGCAGTCGTGCTTGCAGCTCATCGGCGGCCTCCGGAAATAGCGAGCGTGAGCCGGCCGGTTTCGAGGCGGCTCGGGTCGTTGGCGACCTGGATGATTTCGAAGCTGCGCACCTCCAGCGTCTGCAGCGCCGGCAGCGGCGCGCCGGCGGGCAAGGTCAGCGTGCCCAGGCTGGGGCCGGACAGGCCGTGCAGGCGGCGCATGCCGACGTGCAGCACGCGGCCTACGCCTTGCACGGCCAGCGCACGGCCGATCAGCTGCGAGGCATGCAGCGGCTGGCCGAAGGTCCATTCGTCGGCATGGAACAGGCCGCGCCGGCCGTCGGCGGTATAGCTGTCGGAAAACTCCAGTTCCAGCGCGCGGCGCAGATGCTCGGGCCAGTAGTCCGGATGCGCGCAGACATGGATGGCAATATCCAGCGGCACGTAGCTGGCCGGGCGCACTTCCAGGTCTTCGCCGATCAGGCGCACCGCATCCAGGTGTGCGGCGATGCGCAGGCGCAGCGCTTCGTCCAGTTCGGTACTGCCGCGGGGATCGATGGCCACGCGCACGCAGCGCCAGGAGCCGGTCCAGGCATAGGCGGCGCGGGCGTGGGCCACGCCAGCCAGTTCCTCGGCGCGGCGCGCATAGTCTTCCAGGGTCACCGCGCGCAGCTGGCGCGCACGGAAGGCTTCGGGCACGCGCCGGATGATTTCCGCCACCGGCTCGGGCTGCACGCCGTCAACGGCGTCGAACGGATTCCACACCTGTACAAGTGCAGGATTGGCGGCGCGGTCGAAGGCGCGGATCGCATCGCTGCCGACATTGCCGTCGATACCGCTGCCGACCTGGTAATGACAGGTCAGCACGGCACCTTCCGGCAGCGCGCGGCCGTTGCTGCCGTTGCCGAAGCGCAGCCGGCTGCGGCGGTATTCGTCAGTCTCGACGAGGAAATGCGTGCTGTCGTCCTGCGATTCGATCAGGTCGCTCTGTTCGCTCCAGGGGGTGGCGAAACCGCTGACGTGGACGTCCAGGGTTGAGCGCGGGGCAGCGATGCCGTCTGCAGGCGTGCGCCGGTAGGCCAGCGGTGCCTGCGGCAGTTCGGCCAGCACGCCCCAGGCTGCGGTCGGCTCGTACCAGGCTTCGTCCTTGTGCAGCAGGGCGGCCGGATCGGTCACGCCAAGCGGGCTGCCCGGTGCGCGCAGGATGCTGCGATGCGGCCGGCCGTGCGCCAGCGGCAGCAGGTTGCCGTGGAAAGCGCTGACGTCGCTGACGGCAACGCCGCTGCACTGGGCGATGAAGCAATAGCGGCGTGCCAGCCTGTCGCTGTCCTGCCAGTGCACGCGTACGCACCAGCGTGCGGCGAACGGATCGAACACCGCTTGCGCATTGGCCAGCAGATGCAGCAATTGCCGCGCGCCCGGATCGCGCCCGGTCGGCGTGCCGGTATGCGGGTTCAGCTGCTGCTGGATCAGCAGCCGGCCGCTGCCGTTGTTGAGCAGGTCGCGCAGCACCAGCGCATCGGCATTGTTGGCCGCGTTCAGCGGTGCAGGCAGGGCCAGGTCGGCGCTGCGGCTGCCGGCTTCCAGTGCGGTCACGCTGCCGCCCCAGCTGTACAGCCCAAGCCGGTTCAGCAGCGGCTCGCACTGCAGCGCCTCGGTCGCGACGAAGATGCGGCTGCCCGCATCGTTCCAGCGCTGGCCGGTCCAGGCGGCGAAGCCCGCGGCGATGCCGCCGGGCAGCAGGGTGGGCGCGCTTGCTTCGACCGCCAGCCAGGTGCTGGCCTGGTTACCCTGGTGGATGTGGTAGTCCATCAGCCGCGCATGCCGCGCCAGCGAGACGCGCTTGCGCGCGCTGGCGAGGAAGGCTTCGTTGAGCATGCGGTCCTGGAAATCGGACAGTTCGTCCGCGTCGGCGGCGATCAGGTCGATCAGCACCTGGTCGAGGTCGGCCTCGCTGGTCGGCTGCCAGCCCGGTACGCGCTGCTGCATGGCGCAGATCAGCGTGTGCTTGAACGAATCGAAGTCCTTGGCCAGGTAGTCGATGGCCGGCTGCGGCGGCAGGGCGCGCGGCCGTTCCACTTCGGCGCAGTTCATGTTGAAACAGGCCGGGCGGAACTTGAAGGAAATTTCCGCCAGCAGTGGATCGAACTGGGCGAATTCGACGCCGAGTGTATAGGTGGAATAGTCACCGATGGGACGAATGCGCAGGCGCAGCTGGTTCGCTGCCGGGCCGGCCAGCACCTGGTCCACGCGTACCTGGCCGGCGGCGGAACCTGCGCGCAGGCGCGAACCGCCGCTGAGCGGAAAGATCGTATGCGGCGCGGCACCGCCGCCGATCGCGGCGAGGATATTCGCCAGTTGCAGCGTGTTGTGGAATTCCAGGTCGAGCACGGCCTGGGTCGGCGCCGCGGCCGGCAGCAGCTGCACGAAGACCAGATGCACGCCGTTGAGGGCGTGCGTGGCGAGGTTGTCGATGCGCTGCTGCAGCGCCTCGCCGTCGACGATCTTGCCGCTCAGGGCGCCCATCACACGCCTCCGCCGCGCTCGAAGCGCAGCCGGCGCTGCTCGCCGCTGTCGATGACCTGGTAGGTCAGATCGATGGCGAGCGTCGCCTCGTCGTTGACCACGTCCAGCGACAGCACCCTGACGCGGTGTCCCAGCCAGTTCGCCAGCGCCTGGCTGATGCCGGCCTTGGTCAGGCCGGCGGTGACGGCGTTGTTGCCCTGGAATACCAGCCGGCGCAGATTGCCGCCGAAGCCGGGCAGGAACGGCCGTTCGCCGCTGTTGCTGAGCAGCAATTGCAGGATCTCGCCGCGGATATGCGCGTCCAGCGACTCCGGCGTGGCGCTGCGGCCGTCGCTGCCGATACGGAACGGAAATGCCAGGTGCCGGCCGCTCACAGGTTCAACTCCAGTTGCGTGACGCGAAAGGTTTCGTCGGTGCCCAGGTTGTTGTCTTCGCGCAAGGTGATGCGCAGTGCCAATGCGTCTTCGTGGTTTTTTAGAAACGTGAACAGTCCGCGGGCGATGGCGACCAGCAGCAGGCGCCGGTCTTTTTCGCCGGCATCGGGCAGCGGCGTGTTCTTCGCTGCCAGCCATTCGTCGCGCATGGCCTGTTCCATGTCCGCCGCCAGACTGTTGGCGAAGTCGGCGACGCTGCCTGCCTTGAGTGTCATCAGTTCTTCATCCTGTCTTGACCTTCAGCGACAGCAGCGCCGGCGTAGCCGGCGGCATCGGCGGCAGTGGCGTCATCGGCGTCACCGGAAACACGCCCAGCGCCATTTCGCCCGGGTGGGTATGGGTCTGGTAGATGTTGATCATCTGGTTGAGGAAGGTGAGCAGGTCGTCGCCGAAGACCAGCGGATGTGCAGCGTTTTCCACCAGTTCGATCTGCGGTGCCTCGACGACCACCTTGCTGGTCGCCTGCACGGTGATCTTGCCGGCCTGCACGTCGATGACGAGGAAGTTCTTCGCGCCGTCGTCGCTGAGGGTCAGCGTTTTTGCATCGTCGTCGAGCGCGACCACCAGGCCCGATTCGCTGCGCAGGATGCGCCGCTGCGGTATCGCATCGGCGCCGTCGGCACTCTTCGGCGCTTCGCCGTCGGCCCACCAGGTGCCGCTCCAGATCGGCCGCGACGGATCGCCGGCCTCGAACTCGATCCACACGCCGGCTTGTACCGGTGGAATCGCGAACAGGCCCTGGTTTGGCCCGGCATAGGGCGCGCAGGGCAGCGCCCAGGGCGACTCGATCTCGGCCAGCACTTCCGGCACGAAGGCGCGGATGCGGCCCAGCGTGGCGGGGTCCGCATTGTCGCTGACGATGCCGCGGTACTTGCCGTAGAAGCGGTTGCGCGTCTGTTCGGCGAGATCGACGATCAGCTGTTCGAGGCCGGCGGCGAGCATCAGAACACGCCTCCGCCCAGGCCGCCGCCGCCGGCGGAACCGGCCGAGCGCGCATTGCGCTTGAGGGTCAGGTTCTGCCGGTAGCCGGCGTCGTCGATATGGTGATGCACGCGGCTGATCAGGTACTCGCCGCCGAGATAGCCGCCCGGGCCGGCCACGCGGATGATCTGGTAGGGCGACAGCGCCTGGTCGTAGTCGTTGGCGTCGACCTCGGTGCTGGCGGTATAGGCGAAGCTGGACAGGTCGACGGCGGCGCGCGTGGCGGCATCCAGGTCGTTCTGCTCTTCGCGTGTGCGCGCCAGCAGGCTGACCGCCGTCGGTACCAGCGTGTCGTGCACGGCGTCGCTGCCCAGCGGGTCGAGATCGGGTGCCGTGGCCTCGCTGCTCAGGCGCGCCTTGTCGCTGATGCGCACCGTGCCGGCACGCGCGCTGAGCGGCTGCAGCGCATCGAACTGCACCGAGAAACTGTGGATATTGCGGCTTTCGCCAAGCAACAGCAGTTCGCTCGCGCCGCCCGGCAGCAGTGACGGCCTGGCGAACACGCAGACGCTCTGCCCCGGCGTCTCGCCCGGCTTGACGTAAACGAACATGCCGTTGCGCCGGGCCAGGTCGCGCAGCAATTGCATGGCCGTGCCGCGCTGGACCACGTAGCGCGTCTGCGCGGCGCCTGCGCTGGCGACATTTTCCACTTCTGGCGTAAGCCCGCCCTGGCTGATCAGCGCCTCGGCGATTTCGTGCGCGGCCATGTCTTCGTACAGGTTGACCGCTTCGACCTGGTTCAGCAGCACACTGTCGTCGTGTACGACCAGGGTCAGCGAGCTTTCGCCGGGTTCTGCGCTCAGTGCAAAGCGCTGCGCCACGACCGGGCCGTCGATCAGCGCGCTGAAGTCGCCGTCGCCGAGCTTGACCTCCACGCGGATGCGCCGGAACGCCTGCACGAAATCGTCCTCGATCACCGACCAGCGGCCGTCGTCGGCCAGGGCCAGGTCGATGCTCAGTTCCGCTTCGCTGGCCATGCCGATGGCCTGGTCGACGCGGATTTCGCGGAACAGGGCCAACTGCTCCGGCGTGGCGGCGGCATCGTCGAGATAGAGGCGGATCGCGGCGAGGGCCATGACAGGCTATTTCACCGGTACGTCGATGGCGCGGCCGCTGCGGCGTACCAGCGTATTCGCCTCCAGCTCGCTGTTGGCGTCGGCGATATGCCAGAAGCGCGTGCCGTCGCGAAAGCGCCGGTAGGCCATCACGTCGAGCTGGTCGTGGTCGTGTACGACGCTGCGTTCGCCTGGCGTCGCCGGCAGGCGGCGCAGCATCACTGCCTGCACCTCACGGCCGGTGAGATCGGTCGTGACCACCGTCGGTATGCCGTAGTAACGCGAGTTCTTCAGAAACATGCTTGCTTGCCTCCCGCTCAGAACAGAACGATCTCCACCGCCGGCGCGACCACGCCGGCGAGATTGAGAATGGCCTGGGCATCGCGTGCGCCCCGGGAATACATCAGCGCGCCCTGGCCGATGGTGTCGCTGCTGCTGGCCGCGAAGGTCATCACGTCCAGGCCGATCTGCACCTCGGCTTGCACCGGGTTGAGGAAGGCATCGAATTTCTGCTCGGTGATGGACATCGATTTCACGCGCACCGGCAGCACCCGCGTGACGCCCCAGATAAACAGGATGCGCGGCAGCGTTTCCGGCGGAATCGGCCGCTCCGGCGCGTCGTCGCCGCCACCGCCGAGGGCATCGCCGATCGCATCGATGGCCTTGCCGAGCAGGCCGCTGAGCGGACCGGCCGGGTAGACCATCTTTTCCAGTGCCGCCAGCTGCGGCCCCACGCCGAATACGCGCGGAATGGCCGAGCGCGCGCCGCCGGCGCCGAGATCGTCGGCGGCGGAAAAACGTGCGGTCACGCTGATGCTTTCGGTTGGCGGCGCGGAGGTGCGCGAGGGTTCGCGCTGGCGCGGCTGGTTGGCGCCCGGCGCGGCCGCGCGTGGCTGCGGAATGCCGATCGTGCGCGTGATCTGTTCCGGATTGAACTGGAAGATGACGATATTCGGGATAGGCCCGAGGAATTCGCCGCTGTATTCGACCAGCACGCCACGCAGCAACAGGCCCGACATATCAGCGTTCCTCCACAGGCTCGGCGGCCGGGGCCGCGGACAGAAACGCGGCCAGCGCATCGGCGATGCGCGCACGCAGGGTTTCCGCGTCCATGGCCATGCCGGTTTCGATGGCCGGCAGGCGGATGGACGGCGCCAGTTCCCGCGCTGCCAGCGCATCGAGGGCGCGCGGGTCCAGCCGCTTGAGCAGTTCCGCATCCAGCCCCTGCAGCGCCGCGCGCGCGGTTTCGGCCGAGATGCCGTGGGCGCGCAGGGCCAGCTGTTCGATGCGGATCTGCGTCACGGGCCGTTCTCCGCGTACAGATCGCGCACCAGATCGGCGTAGTCGCCGAAACTTTCCGCCGAAGTGGGGCGGTCGAGCTTGTCCAGCTCGCGCTTGAGCGCAGCCAATACGCCGCGCATGTCGACGCAGGCAGTGCCGCTGCGCGCGGCCTGCAGGCAGGCATTGAACGCGACCGAGCGGATATGTCCGCCGGCCAGCGGCAGCAGCCGGGCGAGGAAGGCGAAATCGATCGCCGAGGTATCGACCGCTGGCGGAAACACGTAGCGCCACAGGCGTTCGCGCTCGGCTTCGCCCGGCAGCGGAAATTCCACCAGGTAGCGCAGGCGGCGCAGGAAGGCGTCGTCGAGATCGTCGCGCCGGTTGGTAGCGAGTATGGCCACGCCCTTGAGCCGTTCCATGCGCTCCAGCAGATAGCTGATCTCGATATTGGCGAAGCGGTCGTGCGCATCCTTGACACTGGTGCGCTTGCCGAACAGGGCGTCGGCTTCGTCGAAGAACACCACGCAGTCACTTTCCTCGACTGCGTCGAATACGCGGCGCAGGTTCTTCTCGGTCTCGCCGATGTATTTGTTCACCACTTGCGAAAGATCGATGCGGTACAGCGGCAGGCGCAGCGCGTCGGCGACGGCTTCAGCGGCCATGGTCTTGCCGGTGCCCGGCGCGCCGCAGAACAGCAGCGACAGGCCGGCTTCGTTCCAGGCCGCCGCGGTGCCCCATTCGTAGTGCACGCGGCTCAGTGCGCGCGCGGCGTTGACGCATTCGTCCAGATGCGCGCGCTGTACCGGCGGCAGCACCAGTTCGTCCAGGCGGAAGCGCGGCTGCACCAGCTGGGCCAGGTTGCCCAGGTCGGGACGAGTCTGCGCGCGGCACAGGGCGTGCAGGTCGTCTTCCTGCAGCGGGCCGTCGAAGGCGCGCGCGGCGACGCCGATCGCGTCGATGGCATCGGCGCCGATGCGGAAACGCTGCGCCACTTCGGCGATGACGCTGTCCAGTCCGCGCGCACGCGGCCCCAGTGCCGTGCGCAGGCGCTGAAGGCGGCTGGCGTGATCGGTCGACGGCAGCGGCAAGGGCGGCTGCAGCAGCGCGGCGGGCAGGCTTTTGCTGGCCTGCAGATCGCGCATCGGCAGCAGCCAGCGCACGGGCACGGCCGGCCATTCCTGGCGCCGCGCGTGCTCGTCGGTCGCGGCCATGCCGACCGGCAGCAGCACGTCGACGCCATGCAGCCAGCACCAGGCGGCCAGCGCGGCGAGCCGCGCCGGATCGTACGGCGCAACACCGCGAAGCTCGACGATGAGGCGGCCGCTGAGACGCGCCACCAGTGCGGCCCAGGCCGGGAAATCGCTGCCGGCATCGCCGAGCAGCGGCAGGAACTGCGGCAGGCGCGGCGTCTCGCGCAGCAGGCTGCAGGCGGCGCGCAGCGCTGCCGTGGGTGCTGGCGACGGTGCGGCAGGCAGGCGATGCAGTTCCGGCGGCAGGCGGCCGTCGTCGTATAGCAGCGCCGCGGCGATCAGCGCGCTGGCCTCGAATCCCTGCTGCGCGCGCGTGCCGTCGCCTTGCAGCAGCAGGCCGAAACGGAACAGTGCATGCGAAGCGTCAAGGGCGAGTACCGCCAGCGGGTCGTCGCACAGCTGCTGCAGCAAGGCCGTCGACGGCAGGCTGCGCTGCGCATCGCTGTGGCAGGCGGCGAACACCGGGCCGGCGGCCGCATCGGCGCGCGCGAGCAGGCCCAGGGCGAGCATCAGCTGCGCCGTGTCGTCGAGATCCAGGCGGTAGACGATGGCGGCCCAGCGGCCTGGCGCTGCTTCGCGTGTGCGGCGCAGCGTGTCGATTTCCTCGCCGAGATGGCGTGCGGTGAGGTCGCTGTCGAAGAAGCGGCGCTTGGCGGCGTCGAAGCGCTTGAGATCCAGGCTTTCCTGCGCGGCCTCGCCGAACGGCGGCATGGCATCGCCGATTGCCGAGGTATCGGCGCGGCTGCGCCATAGCCAGCAGACTTCGCGGCGCAGACGCAAGGTGGCCTCGGCCAGCCAGCTGGCAGCGAGCGGGTCTTGCGCGCGGATTTGCGGCGTGAAGGTGCTGGGCGGCGTGGCGACGGCGGCGTTCATGCCCAGACCGCCTCGGGCGTGTGCACGGCCTGGGCGCCGTTGACGTGCAGGATCAGGTAGTACGAACCCGGCAGCAGGGCATGTGCCGCGTCCACCGTGGCGACCAGGCTGGTCTGCGCGGCGGTGCCATTGACTTCGAGGTTCAGCACCACAGCGCCGTCGCGGTAGAACGCGACCGATATCGCATCGTCGGCGCCGCCCAGGCGCTGTCCGCTCAGGGTCACCGCACCGAACAGGCGCGGACCGGCCGGCGTCAATGCGCCGACGCTGGCGCTGCTCACGCTGGGCAGCAATTGGGCAAATTGTGGATTACTGGTCTGCAGCCGGCCGCTGGGCAGATGGCGCCCGACCACGACCGGGTGATAGCCGGCCGACAATGCCGGTACGGCCGGAATCTGCGTACGCACCGCGCCGTCGCGGGCGGAAGTGATCGGCAGCGCCAGCGAGCCGACCAGGATGGTATCCAGGCTCGCATCGACGCCGCTGCCGGCCAGCTCTATCGTCGCGCCGGCTTCGAAGCGCGCCGGTGTGATGCTGGCGAGATTCGGCCCCAGCCCCGGCAGCACGATGACGCCCGGCGCCGCGGGCGGGCCGACGCTGAGCACCGGCGGCGCGTAGGCCGGCAGCACGTCGGGTGCAATCAGCACCGGACGCACCTGGAACGCCGCCGAGATGCGGTATTTCTCGTCGCTGCCCTGCAGCACCTTCGACAGCAGCTCGGTATCGCAGGGATCGAAACTGAGTTTCAGCGGCTCGGGGTTGTCAGCCAGCGCCGGCACGCTGGGCCGCAGCAGGGTCATTTCCTGCAGGGCGGCCAGGCCGCGCGCGAGTACGCGATGCGCGGCGATGGAGTCGCTGTCGCGCGACTGGTCGTACGCCGTCAGCAGGTAGCGCAGCACCAGCCACAGCGGCGGTGGCTGGCCGTCCTGCAGCGAGTGGTTTTTCAGCGAGGCGTCAAAATCGACCTGGAACAGGAACAGGTTGAGCTTGGGTTCGTTGTCGCGATTGGCGGCGACTTCGGGCCGGCCGACAATGGTCAGCAGCGAGGTGCGCAGCTGCAGCTGCGCGCGCACGGCCTCGGACACCGCGCCGATCGCTTCCTTGGTCGCGGCCAGAGGCATCAGCCACCTCGCAGATAGTGACGGTGTGCATTGAACGCGGCGACCTGCGGCGCGGCAGCAGCGGGCGCTGAGGGCGCTGCGGACAGGTCGGTGGTGACGGCGGCAGGTGCGACAAGTTCGATGTCGATGCGGCCTATGGTCACCTGCACCGCTGCCGCGGCAGCGGCGCCTGGCCTGTTGCGCAATGGCGCATCGCCGCCGGGACGCGGCGTGGCGCGGCTGCGCGTGGGCGGCTGGGACAGCGGTGGCGCCACGCGCATTTCCGCAGCCGCCTCCACAGGCCCGGCGGCTGTACCGACGGGGTTTTCCGACACAAGGGACGTTACCGCTGCGGCATGGCGCAGGGGCTGCGCGTCGCTGCGCCTGGAAGCTGCCGCCGCTGCGGCAACAGCGACTGCAGTGCGTGGGGAAGCGGCGGCACGTTCGTTTGCGCCCAGAGTGCTCATAGTGGAAGTTTCCACTAATGAGGCCGTGTCGGCGGGCGTACGCACGGCTAGCGGCGTGGCTGCCGCTGGCGGCACCTCAGTCGGTTCGGGCATGGCCGCGACTGGCGTGGCGCGAGTCGTCGCGGATGCGCTGGGCTGCGTGCCGGATTCGTGCAGCGGTTCCGGGTTGCGCTGCAGCGCAGGCAGTTTGTGCGCGCGCTGCACCGTGGGCGCATCGGGCGCGTCCGGCGCAGACAACGGCGCATCGACCGGCATGGCCGCGGTATGGCGCGGTGCTGCTGCTGCGGGCAGGGCGAGGCTGGCTGCTGCGGCTGCGGCTGGCGCGGTCGGTGGTGCCGCCGCCAGTGTTTCGATGCTGTATTCGCTCAGCGCGGTATCCGGCGGCGCGGCCGCAGCCGGTTCGCGCGGCCGCGCCGTGCGTGCGGCAATCAGGCCAGAACGTTGCGCCAGGCGGCTGAAATACGGCGTCATGAGAAGTGGGCTTCCACCTGGGCGAGATAGCGCGCGCGCCGCCAGGGCGGCAGTCCGACGATCTGCGCCTCGCTCCAGTGATAGATGCAGGCCAGGCGATGCACCTGCTCGATCAGGCTGCGCTGTTGCCGGCGCAGACCTTCGATCAGCAGCTGTTCCAGGTCGACATCGATGTTGTTATGGCCGCCGCAGTACGGACATTCGATGCCGACAACCAGGGCATTGAGCGGGTCGCTCGCATCGAGCAGGGCGGCAATCGACTCCAGCCAGGCCGTCGGCAGGCTCCAGTCCTGCGTCGGCGGCGCGTCGGCGACGCGTTCGACCAGGCGCTGGGCAAGCCAGCGTTCGCCGGCTTCGGTGGTCTGTGCCGTGTCGCTATCGGCGAATTCGCGCCAGGCGCGCTGGTCGTCGCCGGTGGGCAGGCGGCAGAGCAGGGCACTGCCGTCCGGCGCGACGCCGCTGGCGCTGTGCACCGTGTGCGGCGCGGCGAAGCTGGCCAGTTCCAGTTCCAGCTCGATGGACTGGCCGCAGCCAGCGTGGCCGCAGGATGCGACGGCGGTGGTATTCGGGCCGGTGGTGGCCAGCGCGACCGCCAGCAGCCCCTGCAGCCGCTCGGCGACGCTCCACTGCCACAGCGCCTGCGCAGTCAGCGGGCGGGTATCGGCAGCGCGCAGGCAGCGCGCCAGCAGGGCGGTGACCAGCAGCGCACGCGGTGCGGCGTCGAACTGCAGCGCCAGATCGCCGCACTCGGCCGCGTAGCGGCGCGCCGAGAAGCGCGCGCTTTCGGCGCTGCTGCCCGGCGGCCACGCCGTATACGTGTGCAGTCTGGCCATCGCCGGTCAGCCGGCTTCCGCCGGTTCGGCGGTATCGACGTCGCGCTCCCAGCCTTCCAGCTCGATCTTCATGCTTTCGATCGCGATGGCATTGGCATTGGCGTCGAGATCGGGCATGGCGGTGTATTCGCTGACCCAGCACGCGTGCAGGAAATAGCGCTTGGCCACCTGGCCTTTCTCGTTCATCACTTCCAGCGTGAGTTCTTTCTTGTAGCCGGCCAGGTCCATGGTCGGATCGCCGGCATAGGCATGTACCTTGTTGGCCCAGTTCTCGAACTCGGGATCGTGGGTGATGCCGCGTTCCAGCGTGATCGCCTCGTAGCTGGTGCGGCCGGGCGATTTGTGATCGATGCTGTTTTCGCCGCCGCTGCGATGCTTCACCACTTCAGTGGTGCGCTTGAGCGAGCCGGCCTTGCTGATGCCCAGCACGGTCTTGTTGTCCCACAGCACGCGAAACTTGAAATTCTTGTACGGATCGAAGCGATGCGTGTTTACCACAAATCCAGTATTAGCCACGACTGTCTCCTCTGACGATCTGCGCAAACGCCGGGTTCATGGCTGCTGTACCCGGCCGCCCGTCTCCACAATCCGGCCAGGCTCCGGCGTCGCAGGGGCCTGGCCGCCCCCTTTCTCAAGGCGGCTGCAACAGCAACAGCAACAACGGCCGGTTCCGCAGCCTGCTCAGAGATCGCCGGCAATCTGCTGGATCTTGATGACGACGAATTCGGCGGGCTTGAGCGGTGCGAAGCCGACCTCGATATTGACGATGCCCTTGTTGCGATCGTCCTGGGTGGTGGTGTCCTTGTCGCATTTGACGAAGAACGCTTCCTTGGGACTGGTGCCCTGGAATGCTCCCTGGCGGAACAGCGACATCATGTAGGCGTTGATGTTGAGGCGGATCTTGGCCCACAGCGGTTCGTCGTTGGGTTCGAACACCACCCACTTGGTGCCGCGGAACAGCGACTCCTCGATGTTCAGCGCCAGCCGGCGTACCGGGATGTATTTCCACTCGCTGCCGAAATCGTCGTCGCCGGCCAGCGTGCGCGCGCCCCAGGCCACCAGGCCGTTGGGGAATACGCGCAGGCAGTTGACCGCTTTCTTGTTCAGCACACCGTTTTCGTTGTCGGTGAGGCGCACGTCGATGCCGAGTACGTCGCGCACATCGGCTTCGATGCCGGCGGGGGCTTTCCACACGCCGCGGCTCGCGTCGGTGCGTGCCATCAGCCCGGCCATGGCGCCGCTGGCGCCGGTCTTCTTGTTCAGGCCGGCGTTGTCGAACACCACGCGCGGATAGAACACGGCGGCATAGGTTTTCAATGCGCCGGAGACATTCAGGTCGCCGATCAGCGCGGTATTGCCGGCTACGGCCGGGCGTCCGTCGCTGCTGGTCCAGTTCGCCGGCGAGTCGATCAGCAGGAAGGCGCGGTGTCCGGCGCAATAGTTGGCCGCGGGACTCCACACTTTCAACTGTTCGGCGGCGAGAACTTCCGCGTCCGGCGGCAGCACCATCAGGTTGAACAGATCGACCGGGTCCAGCGCGTGGAAGCCGGTCTGGTCGACCGGGTTGCCGACATAGTCGGACAGCAGCGGCGCGTCGCCGTCCTTGCCGGCGACACCGGCGGTGCTGAAGGTGCTGGTGCCGGCCAGGCCCAGCGTGTACTGGCGCGTGTTCGGAATCAGCGCATTGTCGAAGGCGGCGATGGTCGTGCTCGGCGTGCTGCTGGGCAGCTCGTTGACGCCACCGCCCTTGGCGCGCAGGGCCAGCTGATAGCCCCACAATTCGGCGCGGAACGCCAGCGCCGCGTTGTTGTTGATCGCATTCATGATGATGCGCAGCTTTTCGCGCACGCCGTCGTTGTCGCCGGTAGCGGAGCTTGTCGTCGGCGTGTTCATGAACCACGGATTGGTGTCCGGTGGCGCGGTCTTGAGGTTGACGGCGGTGTCGATGCCGTTGATCGTCACCTTGGTGATCGCGCCGGCACCGCCCTGGGGCAGCGCGCTCAGCGCGTTCAGGCTGCCCAGGATGCCCGGCGTGGCCGGGTCGCCCAGGCGCACCAGCACGGCGTTCGGTGCGGGGCGGAAATTGCTGAAGCGCGTGGTTTCGAGGCCACCCTGTTCGTGGCCCAGCATCAGTGCTGCGGCAATATCGCGATTCGACGCGCGGCTGATGCGCACCGACGAGAACGGCGCCGTGGTCGAGACGATATGGATGACGCGGCCGACACTGGCGATGTCCTCGACCGTCGCCGTGACCGTCTGTGCCGGCGCCAGCGTGGCCAGCTCCGCATTGATGCGCGTGGTCAGCTCGCTGCCCATGGTGGCGAAGTTCGACGGCACCGCCCACCCGGTCAGGTCGACCGTGACGGGCAGGCTGTCGTTGACGCGGATGACGAAGCTGGTCTGCGGCGCGGTTGGCGCGACGGGCGTGATCAGTGCGTTCAGCGCCGCGGCCACCGCGCCGACGGCGCCGGTGAACGGACGGCGCGACTGCGAGTAGCCGGAAAAACTATTGCCCGTGACATTGATGAACGCGAGGGGCAGGGTGGGGTCGCCCATGTTGGTCGACAGTTTCAGATCGATCAGCGCGGAACTCTGGCTGACGAAGCTCGGCGCGAAACGCGGCGATATCGGGTTCATCGACAGGTTCGGATGCACTTCGGTGGCGACGACACTGCCGCCTTCTTCCTGGATCACGCGCAGGTTGAAACTCTCGTGCGGACTCGCCGTGGCGTAGTCGACTTCCAGGCGCACGGTATTGCCCCATTCGCCATCGGCTTTGGCCGTGGCGACGAGTACCGATTGCGCCGCGCCGGCCAGGCTGCGCAGCGTGACCGAGGCTTTCTGCGTCGAGCCGGCCTTGGCCAGTCGCACGATGTAGCAATCGGTGCCGCCGTTGGCGAAGAAGTGGCGCACCGAATGCGACAGGTCGCTTTGCGGGTGGGGCGCGCCGAAATTGCGCAGGAAATCGGCCAGGCTCAGGCAGCGCACCGCCTTGTTCAGTGGCCCTTTGCTGGTGCGGCCGAAGAACGCGGCGATCGAGGTCGAAACACTGGTGATCGTATGTACACCACTGGACACTTCGTCGATGTACACACCGGGATAACTCACGGTTACAGCCATACCAGACTCCTTCGCGTGCGGCGCTTGCTGGCGCCGGGTGGCGTGTGCAGGGCGATGGACCCGTAGACGGCCGCTTCAGTCCGCGCCGTCGCTCGCTTGCGGTGGTGCACGGTCGTCGGTTGCGGCGGCGCGACCATAGAGTTCGGTGCCGTCGGGCAGGGTGCGCAGTTCCACCCTGCCCAGCGCTACCAGTTCCATGAGCGCCTCGCGCAGCGTATCCAGCGACACAGCCTGCAACTCCGGCGTCAACCACCATTGCCGTATTCCCGCAGGACTGTCTGCCGCGTCCGGAAAACGCGACAGATAGGTTTGCAGGGCCTGCTGCAATGATTTCAACCGTTGACCAGCACCAGTCGGCATCGAGATCGCTCCGAGCGGCGCCGCGGTTACAGTGGCAAGTCGCGTGCCACCGCTTGACGGCGGCGCGTCGCCAGAAAAATCAATGGCTTGTGCGGGTGACGCAGGAGCCCCGGTGGCGGCGATGACCCGCAGGCAACAACCAGCAAGGTATACAAGTGGCGCCTGGGCTGGCGCGCAGGACTGGGGCAGATCTGACCCGGCTGGGGCAGGCTGGGGCGACGCGGGTGGGCTCAATGCACAGGGCGAAAGCTGCAGCGCCTGCGCACGACAGCGCCGGCGGTTCTGCCCAGGCGGGCGCGCTGCCCGATGTGCCGGTCAGTGGAAAAGTACAGGAATGATTCGGCGCGGAAAGTAAACGAATGCTTCGCCGGCCGCGCAGCGGCGGGCGGGCTTGCGGTGCGGCTAGCCCGGCAGTCCGGCAGTGCCGGTGCGCTGGCCGATACCGTATTTCTTCAGCAGCTTGCCCAGCGTGCGCCGCTCCTTGCAGGCCAGCCGAGCCGCGGCCGAAACGCTGCCGCGGGTTTCTTCCAGCAGCTGCAGCAGATAGCTGCGTTCGAACTCGGCGATGGCCAGTGCCTTGGCACGCTGGAAGCTGGTCCTGTCGCGTGCCGTGTCCGCGCAGGGCTGGGCCGCGCACTCGTCCAGCAGTACTTCGTCGCCGTCGCACAGCAGCACATTGCGATGAATCACGCTTTCCAGCTGGCGCACATTGCCCGGCCAGGCGTAGTGCATCAGCCAGCTGCGGCTGGCCGGATGCAGCGACTTGGGTTTCTGGCCGTAGCGCGCGCAATACACCGCGAGGAAATGACCGGCCAGCAGCGGGATGTCGGACTTGCGTTCGCGCAAGGCCGGTATCGTCAGGCGCAGGATGTCCAGACGGTACATCAGGTCGCTGCGGAAGGTGCCGGCTTCCACCAGTTCGGACAGCGGCCGGTTGGTGGCGGCGATGATGCGCGCGTCGGACACCAGTTCGGCACTCTGCCCGACGGGGCGGTAATGACGGTCCTGCAGAAAGCGCAGCAGCGCGACCTGGCCCTTCCAGGGCAAGGCGTCCACTTCGTCGAGAAACAGCGTGCCGCCGCGGGCCTGGGCGATGACGCCGCTGCGTGCGGTCTTGGCATCGGTATAGGCGCCGCGCACATGGCCGAACAGTTCTGCTTCGACCAGTGCCTCGGGAATGGCGCCGCAGTTCAGCGGGACGAAGGGTTTGCTGCGCCGTTCGCTCAGATAGTGAATGGCGCGCGCGGAAATTTCCTTGCCGACGCCGGTTTCGCCTTCGACCAGTACGCAGGCGTCGGTACGCGCGATCTTGCCGATGCGGTCGACCAGGCGCTGGAACGCGTCTGAGCGGCCGATCATGCCGTGGCGCGACATGGCCAGCGCCGCGCTGCCGCCGAAGCCGGTTTCGCCGGCTGGCTGCGACTGCAAGGAGTGCTCTGCTTCGCTATCCACCGGCTGGCTCCGTTTGCCCTTGGTGTGGCGATTCGGCTGTCTGTCGAACGCGTTTGCCGTCTTCCGGCACGAGGCGTGGTTGCGACTTGTCGCCGTACTGCCACTGCGTCTTCCCGGCGCCCGGCCTAGCGCCGACATGTATCCGACATCGCCGTCCGGCTAACTGCCGGATTGCCGCGCAGGCAACGGAAATCGATGCGATTCGTGGCCAGGCAGCGATGTCGGCTCCTGCTGGAGCGAATTCGCGCAGCAGGTCATTGCAAAACGACAGCCAGGCTGCAAAGCGAACAAAAATACAATGCCTGCGCGACAGGCGGTGTGCATCGTCTTATTTCGTCACAGGACGCGCCAGCGTGGCGCGGGGCGACATTCGTGCTTTGTGCTTTGCCGGCAGTTTCGCTACAGGTAGCGACGTATACGAAGCAAAACGGGAGCTTGCGCCCTAAACCTGGCTGGTTGCAGAGGAATGGCGGCCCGCGGATGCGGCCTTGCCGCAGCGTTGCAGCACGGCGGGTGGGAGAAATGATCTGCTCGTCGCACCTAGGCACACAGATGAATGCGGATGCCGTTCCCTGACGCAGCCTGCGGCGGCGATGGCGGCTGCGGCGGCGGGCAAACTATTTCGTTCCTATGTCGGGGGCAAGGTGGGCAAGTTGCGCTTATCCGTAGTGCTGCGTGGTGCTGGCCGGCCGCGGCCGCCAGCGGGGTCTACCCGGTTCGAGATACGCAACATCGTTGCCGGCGTGGCGATCCAGGCCGCGATCGCGCCGCCGGCCTGCGGCATCGGGCCGCGGTGATGCAGCCGCCGACACACGCGGATCTGGCGGCGCTCGATTCGGCGGCGCTGCTGGACAAGGCGCAGGAGCTGGCAGCGGAACTGCGCCGCCTGCAGGCGCGCGACGAGGCGGTGCTGAGCCCGGCCTCCTGGCTGGGACTGGCCTCGTTGCGCGTCGCGGCAGGACGGCGGCTGTACGCCAGCACGGGCCAGTTCCTTGCCCAGGCGGTGGACTGGATGCGCAGTTCCGGCCGGCTGGCGTTTCCGGCCGACGCGGCGATCGCGCTGACCGCCGCGCTGCTCGACCGGCTGGTGCGCGTCGGCCTGTTTCGCGGCGCGATCCTGCTGATGGCGCCGCTGCTGCTGATCGGCCAGCTGGCGATACTGTGGCAGCAGACGCGCAGCGCGAATCAACAGCTCAGGGCCGAAAGCCGGGCGATGGCGCGAGACGCTTTCGATATCGGCCTGAAGGCGCGCATGGCGCTGTCGCGGCCGCCGCTGGATCGCGACGGAAAAGCCATCGATGCAGCGCCGGAGACCTTGCGCGCCGAGAGTTCCTCGGCGCGCATCGATCGCTGGGCCGCGCCGAACCCGTCGGCCGTGGCGCAGTTGCGCCTGTTCCTGCAGGCCAGCCGCGAAACCGCCGAGCCTCTGCTGGCGCCGTTGCTCGACGATGAAAATGTCAGCCTGGCCAGCGCGATGTTCGCGGTGTTCGCCACCGCCGGGCAGGGCGGTAGCGAGCACGCCCGCCACGGCGGCGGCGACGCGGCGACGGAACAATGGCGCAATGTCCACCTTGGCAAGGCCGACTTGTCGCGCATGGATCTTTCCGCCTTGCACTGGAGTGGCGGCTACGGCGCCGGACTTCGCCTCGACTACGCCGTACTGGACCGGGCGCAGTGGAGCAAATTCAGTTTCCCGGCCCTGCACGGCGAAGGCCTGCAGGCGCTGGACGCGGTGTTTCGCTGCGCCTCGCTCAGCGCTTCCCGCCTGGACGGGGCGAAGCTGCGCGGCAGCCAGCTGTCCGGCATGGAGTTTCGCGGCAGTTGCCTGCGTCGGGCCGATTTCGGCAATGCCCGCCTGCACAAGACCAGTTTCGAGAATGCGGATCTGAGCTGCGCAGTGATCGGCGGCGGCGCAGTCGACGCTGCGCATCGCGACTACGCCGATCTGAACTGCCCCTACCTGACGGAGAACCATCGCGGCGCGAACCTCTACCGGGTGCAGGCGCCGGCAGCCTGGCTGGCGCATGCCTTCTCCGATGGTGCGGTATGCCGCGGCCCGGACGGAACGAACTACGCGGCGAAGGACTGCCCGCTGTCTGCGGCCACCGCGCAGACAGCGGACGCGCTATGCATGCCGCCCAGCTTGCCCGCCTGCGAGTAGCTGGCGGTCGCCGCTCGACGGGCATTCGGCTGCAGACTCAATGCCCCAGCAGGAACTGCGCCGGCGCGCCGCCATCATCAAGGCGCATAGCGGCCAGGATTTCCTGCCAGTCATCCATGCCCTGCGGAAGAAGCCCGGCGCGGGGCTGCGTCCACTCCCTGCTGAATCGTGCCCTGGCGTTGCGCCAGAAAAAAAACCGACCCGCATGGCTGGCATGCGGGTCGGTCGGGAGCTGGCGTCTTACAGCTTGGCCCGGCTGCGCAGGTTGCTGCGGAGACGGTTTTTACGGCGGCGGGCGCGTGCTCTTTTCATGATCGGGGTCCTTGCAAGACGGTATGGGTCGGCGAGTATCGCACATTCGTCCAGCGCGGGCAGGGATTGTCTGCCCGCGGCGCCCCGGGCCAGGGGCAGGCCGCAAGGAGCGGGCTGGATTAAGCAGGGGGAATGCCACCCGCTCGCCGCCGCAGGGCGACCGGTGCCGGGCTGCAGGCGCCGTGGCTGCGAACCGGGGAACCGCTGCGCGGGCCTGGCCCGGACGCCGCCGCAGCAGCACCTGTGCCAGTCGCGCTTCCCCCGCAACCGAGCGGCCAAAACAAGGCAGGGAATTGTTGGCCTAAATAAAGATTATTGAAATAGTTTCAAAGAATGAATTTAATCATTATGTGCGCGTTGCGTGGATGCAGCGCTTTTGCCTTCCGGCAACGCATGCAGCCGTACTCGTTCGGGCTTTTCGTAGACCTTTGCTGGAGGTCGTCTGCCATCAGTAAGGAAGCGGCCGCGCAAGTCGACGAACTGGCCGCGCTGTAGGAGGACATGGCTACCTGGCCATTCCGGCGCGATATACCGACCCCCCAGCGTGCTGCAGCACATCGGCGACATCGACGGGTTGGTTCTGTTCGACTTCGGCAGCGGCAGCGGCAGCGGCAGCGGCAGCGGGCTGTATTCGCGCCTGCACAAGTCGCGCGGTGCGCGCCGCATGGTCGGCGACGATCCGGCTGCATTCGGTCCTGATCGAGTGCCACCGGAGCTGAGCAGATGCGGCTGGGCGGCGAGGCCGATGCTCTCGCCTGGCAGTCGCCGTGGCAGCACGACCGGTTGTGCTGCGCCCTGGTCGCCGAGATGGGGCTGGTGGACGAGCACGCCTGGGATGCCCTGGTCCGCGATAGCGGATTGCACCGGGGCCTGGTGCTGTCCTGCCAGGCGCTGCCTGGCGAGGTACTCGCGAGACAACCCCGGCGCACGCGCCGGGGTTGTCCAGTCTTTACTTGTCAAATAGTGAAAGGGTGTTCTTTTACGGTGTGGACGGGTCGAAGCCGTTGCTGAAGATCGCGTCGACGCCGCTGCTGCAGCTGGTGCCGGCGGAAATCAGCACGTCGTCCAGCCAATAGCCTGCCCCGGCGGTCGAATTGTCGGTCGCCAGGCGCCAGCGGAAGTACACGGTGCGTCCGCCGAAGTCGGCCAGGTTGACCACGGCGCGCACGAAGCCGTTGCTGTTGCCGGACCAGGCACGGCGGCCGCCGACCGGGCTGTCGTAGTTCGAGCTGATCGTGTCGGTATAGCCACCCTCGCTGAAGCGGGCGGGATTGGCCGGGATGGTGCCGCTGGCCGCGAGAATATCGACCCAGGTCGTGCCATCCAGCGAGTATTCGAGCACGCTGCCGTCGAACGTATCCTCGGTGTCGAACGAGTGCCAGAACTCCAGCGTCGCGCCGGGGCCGACAGCAATGGCGCTGCTGCTGGCCAGGGTGTGGTCGCCGATGTCGTTGCCGTCGGGCGAGAACCAGGAGTGCGTCGGCGAATGGCTGGCGGTGGTGACCTGGACGAAGTTCGCACCGACGCCGCTACCGGCCGCAGTCCAGCCGGCAATGCCGTTTTCCATGCTGTCGCTGAACGACACTGCCGGCGGGCCGGCCGGAATCGTCGTCTGGGCCGCGGTATTGGCGTCCTGGTTGCCGCTGTTGCAGGTGCCGCTGCCGTTGGCCGTGTCGTCCTCGGCGCGTGCGATGTAGTGGTAGCGCGTGCCGTTGACGACGGCGCCGTCGTGATAGCTGGTACCGGTCTGGCAGCTGGCGATGCGATTGCTGGCATCTGGCGTGAAGCCGGCTGTGGTCGAGCGGAAGATGCTGTATTTCGGCGTCGCCGCACCGCAGCGGTTGCTGCCTGCACTCCAGGCCAGGTCGACGCCGCAGGTGGCGGTTGCGCTGCTGCCTGCGCTGGTCAGGCCGGCGAAGGTCGGCGCCAGGGTGCAGAGGCCCGTCGCTGTCGCGGACGAGCAAGTGCTTTGCGACGATGCGCAGGTCGCACTGGCGCTGTAGGCGCTGACCGAATACGAGTAGGTGGCGTTGCCCGAGACGCTGGTGTCGCTGTAGCTGGTGCCGCTGACGTTGTCGGCGATCAGCTGCGCATTGGTGCCGGGGCAGGTGCCTTCGGCGCGGTAGACACGATAGCTGCTGGCGCCGGCGACGGCCGTCCAGGCCACGTCGAGGCGGTTGGCTGCCGTCGCGGTCACGCTGACGCCGGTCGGCACCGGTGGTGCGGTACAGGCATTGCGGCCGTCCAGGGTCAGCGCGCCGGTATTGGCCGGGTCGAGCCAGTCCTTGGCACGCGTGGCCGGCGTGCCGCCACCTTCCCAGGAAATCGACAGATGGCCGTAGACATCGGACAGGCTGTCGCCAGTCTGGCCGCAGGACGACGGACCGCCGTGCAACTGGCCGATAAAGCGGCGCTGCGCGCTGTACAGCGGCGAGCCGGACGAACCGCCTTCGGTCACCTGCGGCGGAATGGTCAGGCCAGGATTCGGCGGAAACACCGGCGTCGCATCCCAGTGCACCCAGATATGCGTGAGATCGCCCGGCACGGGCGGTATCTGGTTGCCTGCATAGCCCGACGACACGGTGTTGACCTCGGCGAAGGTGATGCGCTTGTCGGCCACGCTCGGGTGATGGATCGCGGCACAGAGGCTGTCGGCCGAACAGGCGAAATCGCCGTTGCCGACGCCGCCCGGCGCGACATACGGCGTGCGGTCCCAGCCGGCCCAGTACTGGCCGAAGGCCTGCGGCACCTGGCCGTTGAGTTCCAGCAGGGTGAAGTCCGAACCGGCGAAGGTGGCGCGCAGTGTCGAACCGGAAATCGACTGGTTGAGCGGGCCGTCGCCGTCCTGGCCGCTGGCCGCGCTGCCGGGAATACGGCAGGTCGTGTTGTTGTAGTTCCAGTAGGTGACGACGGTATCGGCCTCTGCCTGGCTATCGAGGCAGTGGTTGGCTGTGGCGAAGTAGAGCTTGGTGTCTTGTGCCGTATTGTTGACCAGCGAGCCAGTGCAGAAGCGAATGCCGTTCAAGGTGTATGCCGCGACAGCACGTACGTTGTCCTGCCAGGGATCGGCATTGAGCAGGCATTTCACGTCCATGTTGCAGGCACCGGAACTGTCGGGCGGCAGGTCGCCGCGCTTGCCGTCCTTGCGGCCGCCGAAGCCGCGATAGCCCTGGCCGACCTGGCCGATCTCCAGTTCCAGCTCGGCCACTTGCGCCGTCGGAATGGTCACTTCGACGACCAGTTCGGCTGCGCGCACCACCGGCGTCCAGTATTGGCGGGAAGCGCGGTTGTCCGCGGCGGTCAGCGGTCCTATCCGCTCCACGCCGTCAGGCGAGTACAGCCGTATGCTGGCGTCTTTCGGCAGCCAGAATTTGGTGAAGCCGATGTTCAGCGATGCCGCATCCGGCGTCTTCACGTGATAGCGCCAGATGCTGGTCGTGGTATCGATGCGTTCCCAGGTGCCGGCCTTGCCGGTGGTGATCTTCATTGCATGCGGCAGGGCGAAGCGCGGCGGCAGGCCGCGCGCTTCGTCGGCGATGTCTTCCCTATCGACCTTACTGCGGTTCATGGCCGGCAGTGCAACGGAATCGACCTGGGACAACGGCAGCACCTGGGCGCGGAAGGCCGTTGGCACCGCACTTTCTGCTGCGTATGACGCGCCACCCCAGGCGGTCAGCAACAGACAAGCAAAACTCCAGCGAATTCGCATCGAGAATCCCCAAATTTGGTTTGCCCCTGAAGCGATCAGTAATACCTCTGGCGATGCATGCCTGTCGATGCATCAAATGCCCCGATGACGAGTCTGTATGCGGGTGCGGAGGGGACAGAGCCTCAAATATTGGTACATTCCAAAATATTTGTTCTGTTTTCTGTATTTTCTACAGTTCAACCACAGCGGGTACGAAAATGCAGAAACCTCTTGTCGGTGCAGGACCAGCGGGCAGCTGGCGCGGCAGGGTGGGAGTATGCGGCGCGTAGCAACAGGCAGGACGGGGCGACGGCGCAGCGATGCTGCAGTGTGGCTGCAGCTGCAGCCGCCGGCAGAAATTACAAAGCCGGTCGCAGAAAATTTCCCTCTATGGATTACAGCCAATGTCGACAACGTCGTTTCGCGAGCTGCTGGTACGCAACCTGACCGGGCTCAATGCGAAGGAGCGCGAGCATCTGATCCGCTGGGCCTATCGGGGCGATATGCCCGGACTGCTGTCGGACTCGCTGATCAATGCGCTGCAGCAGCAGTCGCCGCCGATCATTGCCGCGTCGGCGGAATGCGTGTTCGCGGGCATGGACTATCACCTGGACTGGCTTTATGCCGCGCTGTATCTGAGCTGCCGGGGGCTCACCGTCGAGCAAGCCTGCGCACAAGGCATCGGCGAAGCGCTGCAGCGGGAAGCTGCAGACAACGACGCCTCGCTGCAGCCAGTTACCGGCACGCAGGAAGATACCGACCTGCTGGCCGTGTTTGCCGATGGCGAGAAAACGGAGGTGCTGTGCATCGAGGCCAAGGGTGTCGGCTCGTTCGGCGGCACGCAGCTGGCGCGCAAGCTTGTGCGGCTCGGCAACATGCTGCGGTCGGTCAAGCCGCTGCTGCCGGCCAGTTTCAGCTGTCGGCTGGTGCTGGCCGGTCCCGATAGACCCTACGCGGTGCGCGCGTCGGACGATATCGCCGCCTATGTCAGCAGAACGCTGCGCGACAGGGCCTTGGCCGCGCACTTGGCCGACTTGCCCGGGCAGTTGGGAAAAGGCTGCAGTTTCGTCACCTTGGACCGCTTCCCCGCATCGCTCATGAAGGTGACTCGCTTCGGCGATGCCACGTCCGGTCCCAAGGCATTCACGCATTGGAAAATCACCCGGCGCTACGGTCGCGATGCGGTAGCGCACAGCGAGAGCAAGGCCGGGGCGGACGGCAGCGAAGTCCACGGCATTCCCGAAGAATAGGCAGGTTGCCGGCGGTGCCCAGGAGGACCAGCGCATGCGCCCAGCGACCCTGCGGGCTGCAGGGATCGAGTGGCCGTAGCGTGGCGGCGTTGCCGGAACGCGATCGGCAGGTGTCGTGCCAGCGGCTAAAGATTTCGATAGCGGCCCGTGCAGCGCCAGTGGTCTGCTGTGGCGAGCTGGATTGCCGGCCTGAGCGGGAGAACGGTTTCTGTCATGAGTATCCATCGCACGGTCGCCGTGTTCGGCGCCTATGGACACACGGGACGCTTCGTCGTCGCGGAATTGTGCAAACGGGGATGGAGGCCGCTTCTGTGCGGCCGCGCCGCGGACAGGCTGTCCGCGCTGGGCGTGCAGTTCCCTGGCCTGGAAAGCCGTGCGGCGGCGGTCGGCGATGCCGCGTCGCTGGACCGCGCTTTCGAGGGCGCGAGCGCCGTCATCAACTGTGCCGGGCCATTTCTCGACACGGCGCAGCCGGTCATCCAAGCCGCATTGCGCGCCGGCATCCATTATCTGGATGTGTGCGCCGAACAGCGGGCCGTGCTCGACATCGTCGATCGCTTTGCTGATGCGGCGCAGCAGGCGGCTGTGACGGTCATGCCGGCGATGGCGTTCTACGGCGGGCTGGCCGATCTGCTGGCAACTGCCGCGCTGGACGACTGGCCGGATGCAGACGCCATCGACATCGGCGTGGCCCTGGACAGCTGGCATCCGACTGCCGGCACGCGGCTGACCGGTGCACGCAATCAGTTCCAGCGCCTGGTCGTCAGCAATGGCCGCCTGCAGGCGCTGGCCGATCCGGCACCGACGCGGCAATGGACCTTCCCGCCGCCGTTCGGAACGCAGCCCATGGTCGCTGTGCCCTTGTCCGAGATTGTCACCCTGTCACGGCACGTGCATTGTGCCGAAGTGCATTCGTATATGAATCTGGCCCCGCTGAACGACTTGCGCGCTGTGGATACGCCGGCGCCGGTAGCAGCCGATGCGGACGGACGCTCGGCGCAGGTCTTCGCGATCGAAACGCTGGTGCACAGGAACGGCCAAACACGGCTGGCCAGGGCACAAGGCCGCGACATCTATGCGATCACCGCGCCGCTGGTGGTAGAGGCATTGCAGCGCATCGTCGACGGCCGCGGCAAGGCGAGTGGCGTCGTTTCCCCTGGTGCGGCCTTCGACGCACGGGACTTTCTTGCATCGCTGCCTGCTTTGCAGGTTTCCCTGCCGCCAGCGTAGTGGCTGCAGTGCAGGCGATCGACAGGGCGGGGCCTTACGGCCGCAGGCCGGTGTACTGCGCCCGCGGCCGGATCAGCCGATCTTGCGCCTGCTGTTCCAGCGCATGCGCCAGCCAGCCGGCCAGGCGGCCGCTGGCAAAGATCACCGTCGCTGACGTCACCGGCAAGGCATGCAGCCGGCACAGCGCGGCCAGGCTGAAGTCGAGGTTGGGGTGCAGGCCGCTGACGGTTCCGGCACGGGCGATCAGTTCGTCCAGCTCGCCCAGCGCGGCGCTGTGGCCGTGCTGCCGGCGCAGCATCGCCAGCAGTTCGGCGGCGCGCGGATCGCCGTCGGGATAAAGCACATGGCCGAAGCCGGGCAGGTCGTCGCCGCGCTGCCAGCGCGCGGCGATTTCGTCGCTGCCGGCAGCGATCAGGGCATGGGCGCGCACGGTGGCGCCGCCATGGCGCGGACCGGACAGCGCGGCCAGGCCACTGCACACCGTCGCGTGCAGATGCGCGCCGGTCGAGGCCACGACGCGGGCGGCAAACGCCGAGACGTTGAGTTCGTGCTCGGCGCAGAGCACCAGCGAGGCGCGCACCAGCTCGCTGAATTCATCGTTGCCGGGCAGCCAGGCTTCGGCAATCTGCCGGTGTACCGGCGCGGTGGAGGGCGGCCGGCCCAGCAGCAGGGCGGCGTTCTGGCGCAGCAGCAGCGCGGCGATTTCGCGCCGCACCGACGCCGCCAGGCTGAAGGAATGGCGCACCTCCAGGCCCAGCAGCGGCATGGCAGCGAGCGTGCGCTCCAGTGCCGGCAGTGTCGTGTCGCCGGCAAACCCTGCCACGCTGGCCGGCCAGTGCAGGGCCAGCGGCGCAGTAAACGGGTCATCGCTGCCGCAGTCCCACAGCCGGCGCGCCACATCTTCCAGCGTGGCGCCGCCGCGCGCGGCGGCGATGGCGGACAGGCCGCGGTAATACGGACCGTCGGGCTGGATCAGCGATATCTGCGTTTCCAGCACCGGCAAGCCGCGATCCAGGCTTTGCGCCGCGCCGCGCGCCGCGCCGCGGCCGGCGCGACGCTTCTGCGCCAGGCGTTCGACCTCCTGGCGGCGATAGCAGCGGCTGCGATGATCCGGCCCCGGCCGCGATTGCAGCAGGCCGCGGCTGACATAGGCGTACAGCGTCGCGCTGCTGATGCCGAGCAGGCGGCAGGCCTCGGTGGCGGAAATCAGGTCGTGGTCCATGCCAACAGGTTGATTGAATCGATCAAGATTGATCAATGAGTCTGAGGATGCCAGATTGCG
Organism: Tahibacter aquaticus; assembly: GCF_004363655.1. Classification (GTDB taxonomy): domain Bacteria; phylum Pseudomonadota; class Gammaproteobacteria; order Xanthomonadales; family Rhodanobacteraceae; genus Tahibacter; species Tahibacter aquaticus. The sequence goes on along the minus strand of NZ_SNZH01000005.1, from coordinate 59,270 downwards.
CTGTCCGATGGCCGCGCTGCGACACGGATGCGGTGGATGCATCGCCGTCTCCGTCCGGCGTGGAGGGGCAGGGCTATCATCCCACTCCGCCTGCGCGTCCTTCGCTTTTTGCGCCTGTGCCACGCATACGGCGCCGCCCGCCCACCTTGCCAGCGAACCCGCCATGAACTCAGCCAATCGCCAACCGCTAGCCGGAACCTCCCTGGATTACTTCGACGCGCGCGGCGCAGTCGAAGCGATCAAGCCCGGCGCCTATGCCGGCCTGCCGTATACCTCGCGCGTGCTGGCGGAAAACCTGGTGCGCCGCTGCGATCCGGCCATCCTGCGCGATTCGCTGATCCAGCTGATCGAGCGCCGCCGCGATCTGGATTTCCCCTGGTTTCCCGCGCGCGTGGTCTGCCACGACATTCTCGGCCAGACCGCCCTGGTCGACCTGGCCGGTCTGCGCGATGCCATCGCCGACAAGGGCGGCGATCCGGCCCAGGTCAATCCGGTAGTGCCGACGCAGCTGATCGTCGATCACTCGCTGGCGGTGGAGTTCGCCGGTTTCGACCGGAATGCCTTCGCCAAGAACCGCGCCGTGGAAGACCGGCGCAACGAAGACCGCTTCCATTTCATCGACTGGACCAAAAAGGCATTCAAGAACGTCGACGTGATTCCGCCGGGCAACGGCATCATGCACCAGATCAATCTGGAGCGGATGTCGCCGGTGATCCACGCTCAGGACGGCGTGGCTTTCCCCGATACCCTGGTCGGTACCGACAGCCATACACCCCATGTCGATGCGCTGGGCGTGATCGCCATCGGCGTCGGCGGCCTGGAAGCGGAAAGCGTGATGCTCGGCCGCGCCTCGTGGATGCGCCTGCCCGACATCATCGGCGTGGAACTGCGTGGCCGGCCGCAGGAAGGCATCACCGCCACCGACATCGTGCTGGCCCTGACCGAGTTCCTGCGCAAGGAAAAAGTCGTCGGCGCCTACGTGGAGTTCTACGGCGAAGGCGCTACCGCGCTGACCCTGGGCGACCGCGCCACCATTTCCAACATGACGCCGGAGTTCGGCGCCACCGCGGCGATGTTCTATATCGACGAGCAGACCCTCACCTACCTGCGCCTGACCGGTCGCGACGATGCCCAGGTGAAACTGGTAGAGACCTATGCGCGCACTGCCGGCCTATGGGCCGACGACCTGGCCACGGCCGAGTACGAGCGCGTGCTCGGCTTCGATCTGTCCAGCGTGGTGCGCAACATGGCTGGACCGTCGAATCCGCACAAGCGCCTGCCGACCAGTGCGCTGGCCGAGCGCGGCATCGCCGGCCCCTGGCAGGACGTGCCGGGACAGATGCCCGACGGCGCCGTCATCATTGCGGCAATTACCAGTTGTACCAATACCTCCAATCCGCGCAATGTGATCGCCGCCGGCCTGCTTGCGCGCAATGCGAATGCGCGTGGCCTGCTGCGCAAGCCCTGGGTGAAGTCGTCGCTGGCACCCGGTTCCAAGGCGGTGCAGCTGTACCTGGAAGAAGCCGGCCTGCTGGGCGAGCTGGAACAGCTCGGCTTCGGCATCGTCGCGTTCGCCTGCACCACCTGCAACGGCATGAGCGGTGCGCTGGATCCGGCCATTCAGCAGGAAATCATCGCCCGCGATCTCTACGCCACTGCCGTGCTGTCGGGCAACCGCAACTTCGACGGCCGCATTCATCCGTATGCGAAACAGGCTTTCCTGGCTTCGCCGCCGCTGGTCATTGCCTATGCCATCGCCGGCACCGTGCGTTTCGATATCGAGAAAGACGTGCTCGGCATCGACACGCAGGGCCAGCCCGTGCTGCTCAAGGACATCTGGCCCAGCGATGCGGAGATCGATGCCATCGTCGCCAGCAGCGTCAAGCCCGAGCACTTCCGCAAGGTCTACGACCCGATGTTCCGCCCTGCTGCGGCGCATGGCGAAAAGATCAGTCCCCTGTATGCCTGGCGCGCGCAGAGCACGTATATCCGCCGTCCGCCGTACTGGGAAGGCGCGCTGGCCGGCGAGCGCACGCTCAGCGGCATGCGCCCGCTGGCCGTGCTCGGCGACAACATCACGACCGATCATCTGTCGCCGTCCAATGCCATCATGGCCGACAGCGCCGCGGGCGAATACCTGGCGCTGATGGGCCTGCCCGAAGAAGATTTCAATTCCTACGCCACCCACCGCGGCGACCATCTGACCGCCCAGCGGGCAACCTTTGCCAATCCGAAGCTGATCAACGAAATGGCCGTGGTCGACGGCCAGGTGCAAGCCGGATCGCTGGCACGGCTGGAGCCCGAGGGCAAGGTCATGCGCATGTGGGAAACGATAGAAACCTATATGCAGCGCAAGCAGCCGCTGATCATCGTGGCCGGTGCCGACTACGGCCAGGGTTCGTCGCGCGACTGGGCCGCCAAGGGCGTGCGCCTGGCCGGCGTCGAGGCGATTGCCGCCGAAGGTTTCGAGCGCATCCACCGCACCAACCTGATCGGCATGGGCGTGCTGCCGCTGGAGTTCAAGCCCGGCACCAATCGCAAGACGCTGGGGCTGGACGGCAGCGAAACCTATGACGTGGCCGGCACGCGCCAGCCGCGCACCGATCTGACCCTGATCATCCGCCGCCGCAACGGCGAAGTGCTGGAGGTGCCCATGACCTGCCGCCTGGACACCGCCGAGGAAGTGTCGATCTACGAAGCCGGCGGCGTGCTGCAGCGCTTTGCCCAGGACTTCCTCGAATCGTCGTCACAGGCGGCCTGACCGCATCGTTCGCTACAGGCTCTTCCCGCTGGAACGCCACGGTGAAATAAAGGAAAAGTTACCGTATGTCGCATCTTCCGCAAATCCGCATTCCCGCCACGTACATGCGTGGCGGCACCAGCAAGGGCGTGTTCTTTCGCCTCGACGATCTGCCCGCCACGGCACAGGTGCCTGGCGAAGCGCGGGACAGCCTGCTGTTGCGCGTGATCGGCAGCCCCGATCCCTACGGCAAGCAGATCGACGGCATGGGCGGCGCCACCTCCAGCACCAGCAAGACGGTGATCCTGAGCCGCAGCAGCAGGCCCGGCCACGATGTCGACTACCTGTTCGGCCAGGTGTCCATCGATCGTGCCTTCGTCGACTGGACCGGCAACTGCGGCAACCTCACGGCTGCCGTCGGTTCGTTCGCCATCAGCAACGGCCTGGTCGACGCGGCGCGCATTCCCCGAGACGGCATCTGCACCGTGCGCATCTGGCAGGTGCAGATCGGCAAGACCATCGTCGCCCATGTGCCGGTCAGCAACGGTGCCGTGCAGGAAACCGGCGACTTCGAACTCGACGGCGTGACCTTTCCGTCGGCCGAGGTGCAGATCGAATTCCTCGACCCGGCTGACGAAGGCGAGGACGGCGGGGCGATGTTCCCCACCGGCAACCTGGTCGACGCGCTGGAAGTGCCCGGCGTCGGCACCTTGCAGGCAACGATGATCAATGCCGGCATACCGACCATCTTCGTCAATGCGCAGGATATCGGCTACAGCGGCACCGAACTGCAGGGCGCGATCAACGAAGACGCCAAGGCACTGGCCATGTTCGAGAGCATCCGCGCTCACGGCGCCGTGCGCATGGGCCTGATCGGCGACGTTGCCGAGGCGGCCGGCCGCCAGCACACGCCAAAAGTGGCGTTTGTGGCAAAGCCGGCGACCTATACCTCGTCCGGCGGCAAGGTTGTCGCGGCCGGGGACATCGACCTGCTGGTGCGTGCCGTGTCCATGGGCAAGCTGCATCACGCCATGATGGGCACGGCCGCCGTGGCCATAGGCACCGCCGCGGCGATTCCCGGCACGCTGGTCAACCTCGCCGCCGGCGGCGGCGAACGCCAGGCCGTGCGCTTCGGCCATCCGTCCGGCACCTTGCGCGTCGGCGCCGAAGCGCAGCAGGCCGACGGTGTGTGGACGGTGACCCGCGCCATCATGAGCCGCAGCGCGCGCGTGCTGATGGAAGGCTGGGTGCGGGTGCCGGCCGAGGTGTGATGGCTGCACCGGGTAGGGCGACAAGCGCAACGAATCGCGCCGTCAAGGCATGCCGTTTTTACGCAACGCCGCACACTTGGCGGCGCAATTCGCCACGCTCATCGCGCCCCGGACGATGCCGCGCGCCCTGCTTTTGTAGGGTGCGATGAGCGTAGCGAATTGCACCGTCAAGGCATCCGGGTTTGCGGCAATGCCACACCTCCCGCGGCGCAATTCGCATTGCTAATCGCGCCCTACGGAGCCTGCGCGATGACGAACTCCAGGAAATGCTCGCCGCCGTCGTCGACCAGTTCCAGCGTCGCCGGCAGCGCAATCGCCGTGCCTTCGCCGGCGACCACGATGCTGCAGCGGTAGACCGTCGCGCCGACGCGGTAGTTGAAGCGGAAGCCCGGCCAGTGCGGCGGCAGGCGCGGATCGATATGCAGGTGCATGCCGACCCGGCGCAGGCCGAGCAGCGATTCGACGATCAGGCGGTACATCCAGCCGGCCGAGCCGGTATACCAGGTCCAGCCGCCGCGCCCCGCATGCGGGTCTACCGCGTAGACATCGGCCGCGGCGACATAAGGCTCGACTTTGTACGTTTCCACATCCTGCGGCGTCAGCGCATGGCGCAGCGGGTTGATCAGGTCGAACAGTTCCCAGGCCTCGCGCGTGCGGCCCGCTTCGATGAAGGCCATGACCGACCAGATCGCCGCATGGGTGTACTGGCCGCCGTTTTCGCGCACGCCGGGGACATAGCCACGGATATAGCCTGGATCCAGCGGTGCCTTGTCGAACGGCGGATCGAGCAGCTGGATCAGCCGCGTCTGCGGCCGTACCAGATGCGACTTGAGCGCATCCAGCGCGCGCTGTGCGCGCTCGTCGCTGGCGGCGCCGGACAGCACGGCCCAACTCTGCGCAATCGCATCGATGCGGCATTCTTCGTTGCCGGCGGAGCCCAGCGGCGTGCCATCGTCGAAATAGGCGCGCCGGTACCAGTCGCCGTCCCAGCCGTGCAGCTCCAGGTTGGCGCGCAGTTTCGCGGCTTCGCTTTCGCAGCGGGCGGCGAACGGCGCATCGCCGCGCGCCTGCGCCAGCGGGGCAAAGTCCAGCAGTACGCGATAGAGGAAAAAGCCCAGCCAGACGCTTTCGCCGCGACCGTCCTTGCCGACGTTGTTCATGCCGTCGTTCCAGTCGCCGCTGCCGATCAATGGCAGTCCGTGCACGCCCAGGCGCAGGCCATGCTCGATCGCGCGTACGCAATGCTCGTACAGCGCTACATGTTCGTCCCAGCGCAGCGGCAGGTCGTAGTACGACTCTTCGCCCGGCACCAGCGCGCGCCCGTCGAGAAACGGCAGGGCTACGTCGAGTACCGCGCTGTCGCCGCTGCAGGTGACATAGCGGCAGGCGGCGAACGGCAGCCACAGGTAATCGTCCGAGCAGCGCGTACGCACGCCGCGGCCGCTGGGCGGATGCCACCAGTGCTGTACGTCGCCTTCCTTGAACTGGCGTTGTGCACAAAGCAGCAGTTGTGCGCGCAGCAGGCCTGGCGCGGCGTGGGCCAGGGCCATCGCGTCCTGCAGCTGGTCGCGGAAGCCGAACGCGCCGCCAGACTGGTAGTAGCCGCTGCGTCCCCACAGGCGGCAGGCGATCACCTGGTACAGCAGCCAGCCGTTGCCCAGCGCGTTGAGCGCCTCGTCCGGCGTATCCAGTTCTATCGTGCCAAGCAGGCCGCTCCATTGCGCGCGCACCGCATCCCAGGCCGCCCGGGCCGAGCCGGGCCGGCGCTGGCGCTTCACCAGCGCACTGGCCTCGTCGGCGCTCGCGGCCGAACCGAGGCGGAAGATGATTTCGCGCGACTGCCCTTCCTCCAATTCGAATGGAATCTGGATCGCGCCGCAGGGGTCCATCAGCGCGCCGACGCGGCCGGACAGGCGCGTGCGTTCCATTGCCGCCGGACGCGCCAGGTTGCCGTTGCGGCCGATGAATTCCAGCCGGTCACCGCTCAGGGTGCGGGCCGGCTCGTCGACGTCGAAGAACGACACCCACTCACCGAATTCCGGATGAAAGGGATTGCGCGCGAGCAGCGCACCACTGCCCGGATCGAGTTCGGTCACGACGTGCATGGCCGACTTGGAGGCCAGGTCGCCCAGCACCCATTCGACATAGCCGGTGGCCGACAGGGAGCGGCGCCGGTTGGATACATTGCGCAGTTTCAGCACGATGAATTTCACCGCGGCATCGGGCGCGACGTAGATGCGCTGCTCGCTGTGGATGCCGTTCTCGCAATGCTCGAACACGCTGTAGCCGAAGCCGTGGCGCGTGGTATACGGCTCGCTGCCGGCGGCGGGCAGGGCCGAGGGCGACCAGTACTGGCCGCTTTCCTCGTCGCGGATGTAGAAGGCTTCGCCGGCGCTATCGCCGACCGGATCGTTCTGCCACGGCGTCAGGCGGTATTCGTGCGCGTTCTCGCGCCAGCTGTAGCCGACGCCGCTTTCCGACACGATGCAGCCGAACTCGGGATTGGCGATGACATTGATCCACGGCACCGGCGTCGCTTCGCCCGGGCCGGTCGTGATCACGTATTCGCGTCCGTCGGCAGAGAATCCGCCGCGGCCGTTGAACAGGCGCAGCGGCGCGCGCACAACCGGCGCGGCCAGCTCCTTTGCCGTGCGCGGCGTGTTGTCTGTCGGCAGCAATCGCGGCATGCCGATGTCGGCGGGTTCGCGCCGCGCCAGGTGTTCGGCCAGGCTGCCTTTCTTGTCGTTGAGGACGATCCGCGCCACCGCCAGCAGCAGCATGCGGTCCTCGTGCGGAATCTGTTCTGCGGCGCGCACGAAAATGCCGCCTGGCCGCTCCAGCAGGTTGGCATCGACGCTGGCGGCGATCATGCCCATCAGGGCGTCGTGCAGGTTCTGCCGGTAGCCGCCGCGTTCTTCATTCCATATCACCAGGTCGGCCGACAGGCCTTTCATGCGCCAGTAGGCATGCGCCTGCACCGCATCGCGCGCCAGGCCCAGGTCGTCGCTGCTGCTGACCTGCAGCAGCAGGATAGGCAGGTCGCCCGAGATGGCGTAGGCCCATAGGCCCGGCTGGCCGCGCCGGTTGCGCAGCACCAGTTGCGCCTCGGCGCGCAGCGACGGATGGCTGTACAGCATGCGCCCGGCCAGGCGCGCATAGGTCTGTGCCTGGACTTCGCTGATATTGATCTGGCGCAACGAAACCTGGCTGTGCGTCCAGGCCAGGTCGATGACGCGGTCGGCCAGGCGCTGGTCGTGGTATTTGTCGACCAGTTGCAGGCAGATCTCGCGGTTCGGCGCGACGCCCATGACCAGGTCGACGTGTACGGTCTGTTCCGGCTGCACGACGATGCGGTGGCGCACCGCGACGACCGGGTCGAGCACCGAGCCCTGCGTGCCCGACAGCGTGGCGTTGCGTTCCATGGCCTGCGGATGGCTTGCCGAGCGGCGCCGGCCGAGGAAGCGCGCGCGATCGGTTTCGAACGTTACCTCGCGGCTTTCGCCATCGTGCACGGCGAGCAGGTGGAACATCCACGGCGTCGTGTCGTGCGCGTCGCGCGGCCGGCGCGAACAGAGGATCGCATCGCGCGCCGCAACGATTTCGGTCTGCACGAACAATTTGCTGAAGGCCGGATGCAGGCTGTCGCTGATCGCCGGCGCCAGCACCACTTCGGCGTAGCTGGTGATCTCGATGCTGCGTGCCGTTGCCGCGCGGTTGGTGATGCGGGTGCGGCGCAGCTCGATATCGTCTTCGGGCGAGACGACGATTTCGGTATGCGTTTCCCAGCCGTCGAGACGGCGGCGGAATTCCACGCGCGCTTCGGTGAACACGGTCTCGTAATCTTCGTCCGGCTGCAGCGTCGGCTGGAATGCGGTCGACCAGGTACGTCCGCTGTCCAGGTCGCGCAGGTAGCAGAAGCTGCCCCAGGCGTCGCGCGTCGGATCTTCGCGCCAGCGCGTCAGCGCAATGTCGCGCCAGCGGCTGTAGCCGCCGCCGGCGCTGCTGAGCATGACGTGGTAGCGCCCGTTTGACAGCAGCTGCAGCGCCGGCGTGGCCGGGTCGGGACGCTTGAAGACGCGCAGCGGCACGGCCGGCAGATCGCTGGTATTGCGCGCGTCGACGCGTTGTGGGTCGCTGGCCGGCGGTCCGGCGGCGCGCGGTACGCGCTCCTGCAGCAACAAAAGCGCAGACTGTACTTGTGCATCGGCCTCGAAGCGGCGCTGCATCGGCCGGTCCAGCAATACATGTGCGAAGGCGAGCAGGCTCATGCCCTGGTGATGCGCCATGAACGAGCGCACCACGGCGCAACGCTGCCCCGGCGGTATGCGCGGCGTGCTGTAGTCGATGGCTTCGTAGAAGCCGAACGGTGTCAGCCAGTTCTGCTCGGCCTGGCGCTGCAGGTTCGCCGCCGCCGCATTCGGTGCTACCAGCAAGGCGAGGGCGCTGGCATAAGGCGCGATCACCAGTTCCTTCGACAGCCCGCGCTGCAGGCCCAGGCCGGGTACGCCGAAGGCGCGGTACTGGTAGTTCTGCGCCGCATCGGTCAGGTGATAGCCGCATTCGGACACGCCCCAGGGCACGCCGCGCTCGCGCCCGTAGGCGATCTGGCGCGCCACCGCGGCCGCGGCGGTATGGGCGAGCAGCGACTGCGGATAGGCCGGCATGACCAGGTTTGGCATGAGGTACTCGAACATCGAGCCGCTCCACGACAGCAGTACCGGCGCACCGCCGGTGTGGGTCAGCAGCCGGCCCAGCGAAAACCAGGCTTTCTGCGGCACCATGCCCTGGGCCACCGCGACGAACACGCCCAGGCGCGCTTCGGAGGCGAGCAGGTCGTAATAGCCCGAGTCGCGGCGATGGTCGTTGACGTTGAAGCCGATGCTGAACAGGTCGCGCTTGCGGTCGTACAGAAACTCGTAGTCGAGTATCGCGAAAGCACCCGCGCGCTCGGCCAGTTCCTGCGCCGACTTCAGCCAGGCGCTGGCCGCGCTCGATCCCGCGTCGGCCAGGTCCGCCAGAACAGCGCCGGGTCGCGCTGAAAAAATCGCGATTTCTTCAAGGACTTCGGTGCATTGGGCGAGCAGTGCCTGGGCCCACTCGGCCGTTTCGGCGTCGGCGTTGGCGGCCGCGTCGTCGCGCAGGGTGTTGGCGAGGGCGAGCAGACGGTTCAGGTCGGCCGTCAGGTCGCTTTCGCCGGCATGCTGGGCGCGCTGCGCGGCGGCGGCGGTGCGGATGAAGTGCATCACCGGCGCCTGCAGCGCAGGCGGCGACAGGGCATGCAATACGCCTGCCGTGTCCTGCAGCCCGTCCAGCAGGCGTGCGCGCAGCGGCGTGTAGCGGCGCAGGCCGAGCAACCCCTGGCGCAGGGTGAGCAGGTGTCCGGCCAGGTTGCCGCTGTCGACGGTGGAAACGTAGCGCGGGTGCAGCGGCGCCAGCGTGCAGGTGTCGTACCAGTTGAACAGGTGGCCGCGATAGCGTTCCAGCCTGTCCATGCTATCGAAGGTGGCGCGGGTGCGTTGCAGCAGCCGGTTGAGCGTGAGGTAGCCGAAGTCGTGCGCGGCCAGGCTGGCGAGCAGGCTCAGGCCGATGTTGGTCGGCGAGGTGCGGTGGGCGATCACGTCGCCGGGCTGCTGCTGGTAGTTGTCCGGCGGCAGCCAGTTGTCGGCCGCGCCGACATGGCGCTCGAAGAAATGCCAGGTACGCCGCGCCGCATCGCGTAACAGCGGCTGATAGGCGGGGTCCAGCGTGGCCTGGGCCGACTGGCGCGGCCGGCTTGCGCGCCAGGCCAGCAGTGGCGCGACCAGCCAGAGCAGCAGCAGCGGCAAGGCCGCGGCGAGCGCGGCGGGATTCCAGTGCAGGAGGGCCGCGGCCAGTGCGATCGCCGCCAGCGGCGCAACCGCCATGCGGCGCAACAGACTGGGCAGGTCGTCGCCGCCGCCGTGCTCGACGACGCTCGACGGCGTCCATTCCAGCAGGTGGCGCCGCGACACGTAGAGGCGCCAGAGCGTGCGCAGGATCGCGTCCAGGGTGACCAGGGTTTCGAACGGCAGGAACGCCAGCGCGAATACGGTCTGGCCCAGGCGCTTGCCGGTGGCGCGGGCGACGACGTCGATATGTCCGCGCCAGCGCCAGTCGGCCGGCGCCCGCAGCAGCCCGAGCAGCGCTTCCACTGGCACCGGCGCCAGGGTCAGCAACAGCACGAAGACCGTCCAGCTGACCGCCTCCGGCAGCACCAGCCAGCCCAGCACGAACAGGGCGAACTGCGCCGGCGTGGCCAGGCTGCGGCGCAGATTGTCCAGCACCTTCCAGCGCGACAGCGGCGTCAGCGGGTTCTTGCCGGAGCCGGCCTCGGCGCGCGGCACGCGCGGCAGCAGCCAGCGGGCGATCTGCCAGTCGCCGCGGATCCAGCGATGCCGCCGCTTGATGTCAGAGCGATAGCTTTGTGGAAAATTCTCGAAAACTGCAATGTCGCTGACCAGGCCGGCACGAGCATAGCAGCCTTCGAGCAGATCGTGGCTCAGGATGCGGTTGTCGGGCAGGCGCCTGGCCAGGGCGTGTTCGAAAGCATCGACATCGTAGATGCCCTTGCCGGTGAATGAGCCTTCGCCGAACAGATCCTGGTAGACGTCCGATACGGCGCGCGTATACGGATCCAGCCCCGGGTCGCCGCCGAACAGCCGGGCAAAGTCGGACGCGCCGGCCAGCGGTAGGGTGGTGCCGACGCGCGGCTGCAGAATGCCGTAGCCCGACACGACACGGCCGCGCTCCGCGTCGAAGCGTGCGCGATTCAGCGGATGCTGCATGGTTGCGATGAGCTTGTGCGCGGTGTCGTGCGGCAGCCTTGTGTCGGCGTCCAGCGTGATCACGTAGCGCACCTGGCGCAGCAGTTCGATGTCGCCGACCAACTGGGCGAAGCGTTCGCCGCCAGCGCCACGCAGCAGCGCGTTCAGATCGCCGAGCTTGCCGCGCTTGCGTTCCTCGCCCATCCAGGCGCCTTCGCCCGCATTCCAGCGGCGCGGCCGGTGCAGCAGGAAGAAGCGCGAGCCGCCGCTGTCCGCATACAGGCGATTGAGGCGTTCGATGCCGGCGACAGCCGTGGCAAGTACGGCGGCGTCGCCGGGCTCGTGTTCGCTGGCGGCGTCGGGAAAATCGCTGAGCAGGGCGAAATGCAGATGATCGACGCGGTTGGCCAGGTAGCGTATTTCCAGGTCGTCCACTTCTTCCTGCGCCGAGGCGGTACTGCCCAGCAGGGTAGGCACGACGACCAGCGTGGCCGCTTCGGCGGGAATGCCGCGCGAGTAGTTCATGCGCGGCAGTGTCTTCGGCACGACGGCGAAGGTGGCGAGCCAGTTCACCACGACCAGGGCCAGCTGGCTGGCGGCGAACAGCAGCGGCAGCGCCAGCAGCGCAGTCCATTGCGCCGACAGGGTCAGGCCGGGCAGCAGCAGCGGCAACAGCGCAAACGCCGCCGTCAGCAGCAGGATGGCGCCCAGGTAGAGAGGCACCGGAATGCGCTGCAAGGTAGGGCGCAGGCCGAAGCCGCGCTCCAGTTGCGCCAGGCCGGCGTCGACCAGGTAGTAGCCCACATGGGTCTGCCGCGCGTCCGCTGCGTCGCCGCCCGCGGCCGCCAGGGCAACGGCCGCCCGAGCTACTTCGGCTTCGGGCCGAGCCGCCTTGCGCGCGACGCGTTCGACCACGTGGCGATAGGTGTCGCGCGTGCTGAAACTCATCTGCGTGTAGACGCCGGCCGGATCGCTGGCGAGCACCGCCTCGATCTGGCTAAGCCCCTCGACGAAGCCGCGCCAGTCCGTCGACAGCAGCAGGCGCAGGCTGCCGATGCTGTTGCTGACCGACATCTGGTCGGCGGCCTGCTGCTGGTTTTCCGATTGCACCAGCTGTTCGATCGTCACGCCGGCCTCGGCCAGGCGTTGTTCCAGCCACGACACGGGCAGCGCCAGCGACGCGTTCTGGCTGTGCAGGCGCTGCATCAGTTCGGCGACGAAGGAACTGCTCGCCGGCGGATCGGAGCGGGCCATGTCGGCGACGGCGAGGATCAGGCTTTTCGGATCGTGCGCGACGATCTCGGCCATGCGCTCGCCCCAGTCGGCGGCCAGGTCGCGATGGCGGCGGTCCAGCGCGACGCGCGTGGCGACGCGGCGCAGGTTCTCGATCAGGGCCAGACGCAGCATGATCGGGATCGCCCAGAGTTCGCCCAGGCTCAGCGGCGCCATGCCCTGGTAGGCGGCGACGAAGCGATGCAGGCTGTCCTGGTCGAAGCGGCCATCGCCATGGGAAATTGCGTTCAGTGCGATGTCGTAGATGCGCGGCAGCCCCGCCGACATGCCGTTGGCAAGGCGCGGCAATTGAGAACTGTAACCTTTGGGAAAATGCAGCCTTGCCGTGCGCAGGTGCTCGTCGATCAGGTAGTAGTTGTCGAGCAGCCATTCGCTGGCTGGCGTGACGCGGCGGTTTTCGCCGATCGCGCGGGCGAGCAGGGCGCAGGTGTCCAGCAGCACCGTTTCGTTCTCGTCCAGCCGCGCGAGCAGGTGGTTATGGCCGCGGCCGGGCTGTACGCGATGAAACGCCGCCAGGGCGCGGCCGTGGTCTTCCATCTGGTCGGCGCTGAACAGCTCGGCGCGCAGCGGCGATTCGGCGGCTTCGCTGTGGCGGCGGCGGTAGCGCGCGCCGGCCAGCAGCGAGACGAGCTTGTCACGGTAGTGCTTGAACGATTCTTTCACCGGTTTCCTCGGGTTTTCCACGGCGCAGGCAAGCCGGACATGGCGAACCGCGAAACCGTGCGTCGCGCTGAAGCCGCAGCGTCGGAAACGTCGTAGCGCGGTGCCGCGCGCAACAGGCGCCGGCAACCGGTAAAGCGAAGGCGGGCAGGGCAGTGGCGCCCCGCGACACAGGCGGAGCTGGGCGCGGGAAACCTCGGAGGCGCCGGTTATCATGCCTGTTTTTTCGTCGCTACGCGGTGAAAGCGGTTTGCGCTGTATGGATAGGCGGTCTCGTGCCGAGCGCCGCAAGTGCGCACAGCGGCCTGTCCGGTGAATGGCGGCGAACGATACCGGCAGCTTCCGGCGAACGTCGCCGACCCTGCTACGGCGTGGCCGCGACCTCAGTCCTCGGAGCCGACAGCATGCCCTTGCGGAACAGATAGCTCGCGGTCTGGTAGTAGCTGATCGCCTCGTCGGCCAGCGCCGGATCGATCGCTATGTCGGGCTGCTCGCTGTTCTTGTCGTAGTCGGGCCTGACGCTGTCGATATGACTGCCTGGCGCCAGTTCGATCAGCTGGTCGTTGCGCAGATAGCCCAGGCGCTGGTAGTTGCCGATGAAGGCGCGTTCGCGGCCGGGCTCCAGGCGGAAAACATCGGCACCGAAGAAACGGCTGCGGTAGTTCAGGCCGAGCAGGCCGATCACGGTAGGCGCGATGTCGATCTGGCCGACCAGGCGTTCCTCGCGCGCCGGCGGCACGTGCCTGGGGGAATAGATGAGCAGCGGAATGTGATAGCGGAATACCGGCAGGCTGGCGATGCCGCCGGACGAGGCACAGTGGTCGGCGGTGATGACGAAGACCGTATCGTCGAACCAGGGCTTTTCCCGCGCCCGGCGCAGCAGGTCGCCGATGGCCCAGTCGGTATAGCGCACCGCGCTTTCGCGCTTGCCCTGGGGCGCATCGATGCGGCCTTCGGGAAAGGTATACGGACGATGGTTGGACGTGGTCATGATATGGCCGAAGAACGGTTTGCCGGCGGCATGGATGCGGTCGAATTCGCTCAGCGCCAGGCTGTACAGGTCTTCGTCGGCCACGCCCCAGATATTCGCCTGGTGGATTTTTTCCGGCGCGATGGAGCCGCGGTCGCGCACCTCGTAGCCGTTGTTGCCGAAGAAATAGTTCATGTTGTCGAAGGCGCCATAGCCGCCGTAGAGAAACTGCGACTCGTAGCCGTTGGCATTGAACACCGTGGCCATGCTGAAGAGATTCTCGTTGTGCGGCCGCTTGACGATGGATTCGCCCGGCGTCGGCGGTATCGACAGGGCCAGTGCTTCCAGTCCGCGCACGGTGCGCGTGCCCGAGGCGAACAGGCGCGTGAACATCAGCGACTGGCCGGCCAGCTTGTCCAGTTCCGGCGTCAGGCTGGGATTGCCGCCGTAGGCGCCGGAATAGAACGCTGACAGGCTCTCGACGCTGATCAGCACGACATTGAGCTTGCGCGGCTCGCGATTGGCACGGATATCGCGGGTGATGTCGAACGGATCGTCGTTGACGAAGGTCGCGTCGGGTGTCTGCAGCAGGCGGCGCAGGTTGGCGAAGGCCTGCGCATCGGGCAGGTTCTTGTAGAAGCGCGGAAACGACAGTTCGCTGGAACGCACCGCGGCGAAGAACTCGTAGATGCCGTTGCCGGCGAGCTGGTTGACGTATTCGTTCGCGGTCTGCTGCTTCAGGTTGCCGTCGACGCCCAGGGTGATCAGTGCCGTGGCGACCAGCCAGCCCAGCGCGACGAGGCTGCGCGTCGCGAAGGTCGAGCTGTCGCCGACCGGCTGGCGCCAGCGCCGGGCCAGCAGGAAGATCGCCGTGGTTGCGAGCAGGATGCCGGCGAGGATGCTGCGGATCGGATACGACTCGCGGATATTGCCGATCACCTCGTTGGTATAGATCAGGTAATCCACCGCGATGAAGTTGAAGCGGGTCTGGAATTCGTCCCAGAAGGTCCACTCCGCGCCGGCGACAAACAGCACGATGAAGACCAGCAGGAAACACAGTGCTGCCAACGCAGTGCGGCCCAGGCGTGCCGTATGCCAGCGCCGCGGCATCAGCCACAGCAGCAGTACCAGCGGCCAGGCGAAATACACGAACGTGAGCAGGTCGTAGCCCAGCCCGACCAGGAAGGCAAACAGCCAATAGCCTGGCGACAGCGGAATGCCCGGTCCGGTCGCGATCAGCAAGGCCAGGCGGGTCAGTGTCGCTGCCGCGAGGAATACGCCAGCGAACCAGAGCAGCGGGCGGAAGCGGAGCCAGGTAGATTTGAATTTGTTCAAGATGGTTCCTGTGGATGTGTATACGCCGCGGCCGCGCGCGGCACTGACGGGGGCCGTATGCCGTTCATGCGCTGCGATGCGGCAGTTCGGCCAACTCAGGCGGCAAGCCTCGCGCTCGCGCTGTAAGCCGTTCTGAGCCGAATCTCAGGGGCCGGTTAACGCGGCCGTCCCGGCGGCGGAGGCGTATTCCGGGCTGCAAGCCGGAGCGGGCGATCGTCTGTGGCCCGTTTTTAATGCGAATCAATCGCATTAGCCTCATTTGGCTAGCGCAGGCCCGTGGGATTCGGCTGCCGCAACGGCGCAATCGGCTTGCCACAGAAGGGAGTTCAGATGGTCGACCGCAGCAACGGGCGGCGCCTGATCGCCTGCGCGATTGCCGTAATGCTTGCGCCGGCGGCGCAGGCGACGGAATCCATTTTTGCCAATACCTACCTGGTCGACACCCAGCCAGCCGGTGGCCACGAATGCGAACAGTGGCTGATCAACAAGCGCGGCAAGGCCGCGGGCGAATACAACGAGTGGTATCTGCGGTGCGAAGTGGAATTCGGCATTACCGACAAACTGCAGATTGCGCCGTATATCAATGTGCGCTACCAGAACGTCTACCGCAGCAGCGCCGACGGCCGCACCGAGGCCGAAAACGAAGCCCGCACCCTGTCCGGCGGCAAGCGCGAGCACCTGACCTGGTTCTTCGGCCCGACCCTGGCCTATGCCGACAAGAACTTCTTCGTCTCCGCCACCTGGGAACACCAGATGCCCTGGGCCAAGGTCTACGAAGCCGAATACCTGCCGGAAAAAGTCGGCGGACGCCTGTACGGCAACGAGCGCGAGCGCAACATCCTCACCTTCAAGTTCGGCATGCCGTTCTGACGTGCCCGTAGTATATAATATCAACTAATAAACTTTGTTGTATCGGTGGCGGCGTCCTCCTCGCCTTGCTGGTCGGCGCGGCCGCGGCCAATCCG
This sequence comes from Tahibacter aquaticus, assembly GCF_004363655.1. Classification (GTDB taxonomy): domain Bacteria; phylum Pseudomonadota; class Gammaproteobacteria; order Xanthomonadales; family Rhodanobacteraceae; genus Tahibacter; species Tahibacter aquaticus. The sequence goes on along the minus strand of NZ_SNZH01000005.1, from coordinate 43,254 downwards.
ATCACCGGCGGTTCCGGCAATCCGGGCAGTGCACTGACGTGCTACGAGGTGACGGTGCTGGTATCCAACAACGCGGTCTATCGGCCGCAGCTGGTCGACGAGCTGGTTGCCAATGCCTGGGGCATTTCGCTGCGCCCGGCCGGCCTGGGCGGCCACTGGTGGATCAACAATGCCGCCTCGGGCACGGTGACAGAATATGTCGGCGACGTCGGCACCACGCCGCTGTTCCAGGACGCGCTGAAAACCGTGCTGGTTGCCCAGTCGCCGTCGCTGCCGGATACGCCGGCCGAGCCGACAGGTATCGTATTCAGCGGCAGCGACACGGATTTCGTCGTCAGCCACGCTGGCCCGGTGTATACCGCGCCCAGTCGCTTCATCTTCTGCACCGCCAACGGCACCATTTCCGGCTGAGGCGAGCACCCCAACGGCGACGGCACCCTCACCCGTGCGCTGGAATCGGTAATGACCGTCGACAACGCCGAAGCCGGCGCGAGCTACTTCGGCTGCGCTGCGAGCGAAGCCGCCAGCGGCAATCGCCTTTACGCCGCCGACTTCGGCCGCAACGGCATCGACGTGTTCGACGCGAACTGGAATCCGATCGCGGTGGCCGGCGGCTTCGCCAATCCCTGCCTGCCGGCCGACTACTATCCGTGGAATATCCAGTACATCGACGGCTCGCTGTTCGTCGCCTATGCCAAGTACTCCGGCCTGCCGGGCGAGGAGCTGCACGGCAAGGGTTTCGGCCGCATCGCCGAATTCGACCTGGACGGCAATCTGATCAAGAACTGGGAAGACCTGGGCCTGCTGAACGCGCCCTGGGGCTTTGCCGTGGCGCCGGCGGATTTCGGCGACATGAGCGGCAAATGGCTGGTGTCGGATTTCGGCGACGGCCGCGTCACTGCCTTCGACCGCAGCAGCAAGAAAGCCACCGGCTACCTGCTCGGGCACAACGGCAAGCCGGTCTCGGTCGGTGGCATCTGTGGCATCTGGGGCATCGTATTCGGCAACGGCGCCAGCCTGGGCGAACACAATCACCTGTGCGCGCGCAGCTGGTCGAGGTGACGACTTCGCAAAGCGGCAACTTACGTGGTGCTACGCCAGCTGCCGGCGCTTCGCCCCGCCAACAGCGCAAGCCCGGCACACGGCGTGCCGGGCGATACGGTGGCGAAGACGGCTGCGGCACCGGTCGAGCTGCGTGTGACGCGCGAATAGCACCGCTGGTGCAAGGTGGCGAATCGTTGCCGTCCACGCAACCGGGTTTTCGTTTCCGCTCGAGCAAGCACTGCCCGCGCCAGCCCCGCCGCCTTCCGTGGCGGCGGGCTAGCCCTGGTACTAACTGGCGAAAGTGTCCCTGGCTGTATTGCGAAGGTCAGACCGCGCGGCGGCCGTCGAGGCGATACCAGGCGTCACGCACGGCTGGCTCGGCCCTGCTCCAGTCCAGGCCCGACATACCCGCGCGATGTGGCCAGCCGGCGGCGAGTTCCGGCGCTATCTCGTCCCATTCGCGGCCCGTGTACTGGGCGCGAGATTCCCAGCCATAGCGATACGCCGGTTCGTACTGCGGATACGGCTCGCCCGGCGCGACGTAGGGGCGTGTGGCGTAGTTGGCCTGCCAATACTGCGCTTCGGCGGTCGGGTCGATGGCTTCGGCCACGCCCTTGCCGGCAAGGCCGCCGATCACGGCACCGACGGCGGCGCCGACTGCCGTGCCGACAGGGCCGGCGACGGTACCGACAGCAGCGCCTGCTGCGGCGCCGCCCACGGCGGCACCGAGGCCAGTGCCCACGGGATGCGCGCCGGTGGCGCCGCTGAGTGGATCGAGATTGAGATCGGTCGAAACGGGCTTGGTGTTTGCCACGGTAGTTCTCCTGGTGGGTTGGAACAGCGGATGGGCTGTCGCAATCCACATGCCAAGCCTGCTGCGCGTGGTGACTTGCGTGAAAAGCCTGCAAAACAACGGGTTTTCGGTGCCGCATGCCGATCCGTCACAGGCAGCATGCCGCGCAGAACGCACGCCACGCGCACCCGGCCTCGCGGAATGCATGAACCTGCGCGCGGGCGCTTCTGTCGCGCAGCCATCGATAATGGAAATTGATGAATATGGACAATGCATGGGATGGACTGCGCCGGCGGACCGATGCAGTGCTCGGTCAGCCGCCTGCCTGCCTGACGCACCAGCCACAGGTTCAGAAGGCGTTGCGGGAAACGCGGCCGGAATGCAAGCGCTTTGACGGTACCGGGACGCGATCCGCGTCGATCTGGACGAGGCGCTGGTGCGGGTTGCGTCGCGGGTTGCTGCGAAACACGGTTCAGCGGGACGGTGCAGTCATCCGACCCCCGCGGCAGGGCCTGGCATGGCGACGCATCCAGCGGCTGGAATCGTTGAACAGAGTGAACACGGCCAGCCTCGCCACGACCCACTGGACCAGCAGAAGTCCGGCGGCAGACAGCAAACGACCGCTGCAGCCGCAGCGGTCGTTCGGAAAGCCGTGTGAACGCAGTGTGGATTTTTTCGGCTGCGGCTCGCTTGGACACTACAGGCAGCCAGCGCTCGCCGGGCAAGAACCGGCTACCGGCTGGCACGCGGGGATGCGCCGCCTGGGAGCCGGCGAACAGGGCAGGGCAGGGCAGCGAACAGCCTGCCCTGCCCGGTACATCAACGCACGAACAGGGCGATCAGAATCACGATGGGCAGCGGCACACCGAGCAGAAGCAGCAAAATGGATCGCATTGGATTCTCCAATAAGACAATAAGCAAGGAATTACATGAATCGAGGCGCTGGGCTCAGTCGATCAGGTCGCGCCGCTTGCCGCCCCAGGTTGCCGCATAGCTGGCGAAGAACGCACCGCCCAGCAGCGAAATGAACAGCCACAGCGCCCCCCAGGCCGTGGCCTTGCGCGCCTTGTCGGCGGCATCCTTGGCCGTGGCGATGCCTTGTTCCCATTGCGCATATGCCCTGCGCACGCGCGCTTCGCCTTCGGCCGCGCTCAGGCCGGTGCGGTTGGCGACCACCTGGCCGAGATAGCGCGTGTCTTCCGCGTTGAGCGAGCCCGCGCGCACCGCGTTGACGAAGATGCGGGCCGATTCGGCATTGGCATGGCCCGGCGGTTCGTTCGGCACGGGTCCGGCAGCGGCGGGCGCATTCGGTCCGGGGCGAAACAAGCTGTCGAGCAGATAGGCCTGGTTGTTGTCCGGCCTGCCGGCGACATCTGCCGCCATCGCAGCGGCGGCGCCGCTACCGCCGGCGACCGCGGCAGCCCCGATTTTCGCGCCGCCGCTGGCAATGGCGCCGATAGCGGAAACGAACAGCGCCGCGGTGGCGAGCGTGGCGACCGACCAGGCCAGAAAGCCATGTGCAGTATCACGGAAATACACTTCGTCGCTGTGCGTGTTCAGCCAACGCGTGCGCAGGCGACCCGCGAGATAGCCACCCAGCGCTGCTGCGGCGATCTGGGTCAGGGTGATCCATACGATGGAGCCCACGCCCAGCGCCTCGACGCTGGCGCCGCTGCCGGCCCAGGGCGAGATGGACGACATGCCCAGGCCGAAGCCGAGAAAGGCGAGGATCAGCGACAGCGATGCGGCGCCGGCGGCACCGGCCAGTACGGCGCCCCAGGAGACCGCGCCGGGGTTCGCAATTGCCGGCAGTTGCCCACGCTCGGCCAGGCGCGGTGCGTAAGGTGCAGTTTCGGTTAGCGGCTGTTGCATGCGGAATTCCTTGTCTCGCCAAGCCGACACGGCGTCGGGCTACGGGCGTGGCAAACGCATCGCAGGTTCCGTGCCGAAGCCACTTTGGCGTCAGAGCGCGCCGTGTGGCGCGCGGCGTCGCGCAATTCGCACGGAAGCGCACGGTCATCCTTGCGTTGGACACGCCGGGCTGCCGCTGGCCGGGCGTCGAGAACGGAATCGTGGCGACGGCCTGCCGGTCGTCTGACTGTGGCCGGTTCCGCACGCTGGCCTTGAGGCAGTATCGAGCCGCCCTTGGCCACCCCGTCTCGGGTGTGACGCCAGGCAAACGGGCTGGGCGCGAGTGGCGACTAGCCCGCGCTTTCGGTGGCGGTCCGGGTTGGGAGTGCTTCGCTATTCCTGCCGGATCGCTCCGGCCCGGTTCCGGCGCAGGCACCGATCAGTGCGACCAGCAGCACGCTGAACAGCAGGGCGAGCACCGACCGCAGCGTCCAGCGACAACCCACACGCCACGGAATATTTAGTGCCGTCTTCTCTATGAGCCTGCGTTCAAGTGGCAGCAGGGGGCGTCCCAGCCTGTCCACGGCGCTTGCCGGCAGGCTGTCCTCATTGCTGCTGTCGAACCCTTGGCGATGAATTTACTCACGTTTCCACTTTATTGCTGTTTGTGCAATTTCCAGCGGCTCTGCGGCGCGCTTTTCGCAGGCGATTGCTGACAGGAATTCTGCCGAAAATGCGCTAGTACCAGACAGCAGGGGCGAACGATGCAATGCCTCGGCCTGGGGTGAGATGCCAGCTCACGGCAGGAATGCGAGGGGATCGATGTGTCTATGAATAAAATGCCTTCAAATACAACTGCTACTAAGTCCTAGGGCATTTTTTGGATACCTATACGTGTGCAACCAAGCCGGCGCCGGCCGGTCGCCGGCAGTTCAGTGGGAGCTGCCGCCCCGCCTCCGACGAACTTCGAATTCCTGTTTGCCAAGGACCGCACCATGACCAGCACGCCATTCACCGTCGCCGACTATCTGTTGACGCGGCTGAAGCAGTTGAACGTGACCGAGGTGTTCCAGATCCCCGGCGACTACGTCAAGCATTTCACCCAGGCGCTGGAGCATTTCGACGGTGTGAGCGCCGTCGGTGCCATGAATGAGCTGGATGCGGGCTATGCCGCCGACGCCTACGGACGCACACGCGGCCTGGGCGCCATCTCGCTGCAGTACGGCGTCAGCACCTTCAGCGCGCTCAACGCGGTTGCCGGCGCCTATGTGGAACGCAGCCCGGTGGTGGTGATCAGCGCCTGTCCCGGCGCCGATGCCCGGCAGATCGGTTCCATGTACGGCGTGCTGTACCACCATTCCACCGGCAATCTGAATGCCGACCAGGAGGTGTATTCGCACGTGACCGTGGCGGCGGAAACCTTGTCCACCTCGGTCGGTGCTGCCGGCAGGATCGACGCCTTGCTGGTCGCCGCGCTGACTCACCGGCGACCGGTGTATATCGCCTGCTACAAGGAGGTGTGGGGCGAACCCTGTCCGCGTCCGCACGCGCAGCCGCTGCGTGCCCAGGTGCCGCACAGCGAGGCGCTGGCACTGGAAAACGCCGTGCAGATGGCCTGGACGCAGATCACTGCAGCGAAGAAACCGCTGATCTTCGCCGGGGTCGAGGTGCTGCGCTTCGGCCTGTCCGACCTGCTGCAGGAACTGATCGACGCCAGCGGCATGCTCTACACCACGACCAGCCTGGGCAAGACCGTGCTGGACGAACAGGGCGGCAAGTTCATCGGCACGTATTCGGATGCCGCATCGATCGCCAGCGTGCGCGAACAGGTGCGCGAGGCCGACTGCTTCCTGACCCTGGGCACCATCATCACGGACGACTACCTCTGGTTCGTCGAGAACAAGTACGCCCAGATGGTGCTGGCCACCAGCGAGGAAATCCGCGTCGGCTATTTCAAGTACAGCGGCGTGACCATGAAGGATTTCATGCAGGCGCTGCTGGCGCGGTTCAGGCACGCCAGGCCGGCCTATCCGCTGGACTGCGTGGCGCCGCCGCAGCCGCAGTATCCCGATCCCTGGGCCGCCAATTCCGACCCGAAATATAACCACGACCCGCAGACGCTGACCTATAACCGCTTTTTCCAGCACGCCATGAAGTTCCTGCACGAGCACAAGTTGCTCGACCAGATCGTGATGACCTACGGCGTCAGCTCGGCCATGTACGTGGCGACCAATGCCTACGGCCTGGCGCAGAACAGCTATCTCTGCTCGGCGGCTTGGCAATGCATCGGTTTCGAGACCGGCGCGGCCAGCGGCGCCCAGCTCGGCAGCGGCAAGCGCGCCTGGGCGCTGGCGGGCGACGGCGGCTTCATGATGGTCTGCCAGTCGCTGTCGACGCTGGCGCGCAACAAGCTCAACGCGGTGATCTTCGTGATGAGCAACGCGGTGTATGCCATCGAGCAGGTCTACGTCGACATCACCTCGTTCGAGCCCGGGCCCGAGCACCGATTCGACACCTTCGACCTGCTGCCACAATGGGACTACCTCGCCCTGGCCAAGGCCTATGGCGCGCGCGGCTTCCGCGTGACGACGGTGGACGAACTCAATCACACCTTGCATGCCTTGCAGTCGCTGCATGACCAGCCGGCTCTGGTGGAAGTGGTGATTCCGCAGAAAGACCTGCCACGGCAGATGTATCGCCTCGGCGTCGAATAGCTGGCCGAAGTCCCGGCTGCACGTTTGCAGAAAACCCTGTCCACCGGCTTGCAAGGAAAATCCCGTGACTGCCAAGACCTATTCCATCTTCGGTGCCGGCGCCGCCGGTCTGTATACCGCCTGGCGCCTGCTCACCGGCGAGGCCAAGGATGCTGCCAGCCGCAGCCGGCTGCTGAAAAAGGGCGACACCCTGGAGCTGTTCGACTGGGGCCAGTACGATTTCTCCAGGCGCCACCCCGGCACGCGCGCGGCGGGCGCGCGGGTATGCACCTGGCATTACCAGGACGATCCGAAGAATTCCTACCTGGAACTCGGCGGCATGCGCTATTCCGCCTGGGACGGCACGGCACAAGGGCAGGGCCACCGGCTGGTCACCACGGTGATCGCCCAGCTTGGCCTGGACAAGGATTCGGTGCCGTTCAACGAATCCACCAATCCACTCTTCTACTTGCGCGCGAAGAATATGTTTCTCAACGACATATCCTCGTCCAACCCGGCGCCGTACAACGTCGACCAGTATGGGGCGTCGGCCCAGCCCGACAACGGCTTCTCGATCGTGGAAAACCTGGCCGTGACCAGCGACTCGGGGCCGCAGACGCGGCGCCAGTGGTGCGAGTTCTTCCAGAGCGGGCGCATCAATGTCGAGGTTTCCGATAGCTCGGTATTCAAGAAAGGCGACCTGCTCAAGGACATCGGCTACTGGAACCTGATGTTCGACCAGCTCGGCGGCGAAGGTTTCACCTATACCGCCGACGGCAATGGCTATACCTCCAACGTGATCAACTGGAACACCGCGGTGGCGATGAATGCCAACAACGAGTTCACGCCCGGCAACGAATACAAGACCCTGACCCACGGCTATTCCAGCATGTTCAACGCGCTGTTCGATGCAGTCGAGGCGGCGGCGAAGTCCCGCGGCGTAAAGCTTGCCTACCAGCCGAATACGCGCCTGCATTCCATCCTGCATATCGACGGCAAGGTGCATTACACGCTCGCGACGCGGGCGCAGCCGAACAAGGCCAGCGCCAGCTGCACTACCGACGCTGCCTGGATGGCCATGCCGCCGGCCGCGCTGGACCTGGTTGCCCAGGCCACGCGCTATATCGAGCATGCCGGCGTCGATGTGCTCAACCACGAGAAGGTGCAGCTGTTCCTGCAGGCAGCCGTATTGCAGCCTTCCTACAAGGTCGGCATGTTCTTCGACGAGCCCTGGTGGCTGACCCAGGCCAGTTATGCGCCGCAACTGACCGGCTATGAAATCACCGAGGATGTGCTGCGCGCGCTGGCGAAGCAGAGGTTCCCGGCGGCCTGGCTCAAGGACATCAGGAAGAGCAAGGCGCTCCTGGAGCAGCCCTTCGCCAGCGCGGCGGCGTTCGTGCAGGCCGTGCAGCTATGTATCGAAGAGCGCCTGAGCGTAGTGCAGGAACAGCAGCTGCTGCAGGCGGCCGAGCGCAATACCATAGGCCCGAGCGTGACCGACCTGCCGATACGCCAGGTGGTCTACTTCGGCCACAATGCGCCTGATGCAAAATCCAAAAAAGTATACGGGTTGCTGGCCAGCTACGACGACGAGACCTTCACCAGCTTCTGGCACGAACTGGAGATCGGCGTCGACGGCCAGCGCAAGATACCCGACTCGGCCAATCTGCAGACCCTGGTCGGCCCGCGCAAGGCACCGCCTGTCATGGTGAAGATGCTGCGCAAGCAGCTGGCGTCGGTGCACTTCGGCCCGCAGGCCGACTACAGCGCCGTGCCCGAGCCGCTGGAGACGGCCTACATGGACTGGTCGCTGCCGCCGTTCAATGCCGGTTACCACGCCTGGGCGGCGCACTACAACGTCTGCGAGGTGCAGCAGAAGATCCGCAAGCCGTCGCAACTGGTCGATGGCGCCGACGCGAATATCTTCATCGTCGGCGAAGCCTTCTCCAACGACCAGGCCTGGGTGGAAGGCGCTTACTGCACGGCCGAGTCGGTGCTGAACGATTTCTTCGGCATCAAGCCGATCATCGACGACGCGGACTATCCGTTCATCTGTCCGTGCTGAGGCACTGAGCCGCCGCAGTCTTGGCGAGTACCCGCGGCAAACCAGGCCCTGCGGCGCGATCTGCCGCAGGGCGCCGCTCTGCGAGGCAGGGCGGCGGCAGCGCGGTCGATCGCGATGACTTGTCCGCGGCGCGCAGGCCGGTATATTGCGCGACCGGAGCGGAACGGCGGTTGTCATGATTGCGGATCTTTCGGCCACCAGCGACGGCGTCGACGTCTGGCTGGCGTTCTATAACGAGATCGACGATACGGCGCTGCTCGACCGCTTCGCCGGCCTGCTCAGTGTCGAGGAATGCCGGCAGGAGGCGCGTTTCCGTTTCGCCGACGATCGCAAGCGCTATCGGGTCACGCGCGCACTGCTGCGCACGGCGCTGTCGCGCTACGCGCCGGTGGCGCCGCTGGACTGGACCTTCGCGACCAACGCCTACGGCTGTCCGCGCATTGCCGAGGCGCATGGCGCAGCGGCGGGTATTTCCTTCAACCTGTCACATACGCGAGGTCTTATAGCGCTGGCGGTCACGCGGGGACTGGCTGTCGGTATCGATGTGGAGAACCTCGTCGTGCGCCAGGTGTCGACCGGCATTGCCGAGCGATTTTTCGCCCCGGCCGAAGTCGACGAGCTGGCCTCGGTCGCCACGGCGCAGCAGCAGGACCGCTTCTTCGAGTACTGGACTTTCAAGGAGTCCTACATCAAGGCGCGCGGCATGGGGCTGTCGATACCGCTGGACAAATTCAGTTTCCGCTTTCCGCACGCAGCGGCCGTGCAACTGGCCGTGCAGCCGGAGCTGGACGACGATGCCGCACGCTGGAACTTCGTCCAGTACCGGCCGACGCCGGACTACCTGCTAGCACTGTGTGTCGAACGCGCGCAGCAGCAGCCTGCATTGCCGCGCGTGACCCTGCGCAAGGTCGTGCCTACCTGCAGCCTGCAGGCTGTCGAGCTGCCGGCGCTCAAGACGAGCGCCCTGTGATGGATGCATCGAACGGCCAGCTGCGCGGTCCACTGGACTCGCTGCGCCGCGGCGCCATGCACAGTCGTTCTGATCGTGCATTGCAGACCGCCACCTTGTAGCAAGCAGCAGTATTGCCAAAGTATCGATTCATACCAACTCACCTTGCCAAATTGTAGGCAATAGACGATAAACTCCGCGGTTGCGGGGGAAGTCCGTTTTCTACGTGTACACCGGGGTTTGCGGGTACTCGCGCTGCGCTGCATCTGGCGGACCTGCCTGGCGGGTTCATCCATCGTTCGACTCGCGTTGCGCAAGAGGAAATCATGTCGTCCAAAGCGACCGATCTGGCCGCGGCTGCCCCGCTGTCCTGGTGGCGGGTTGTCATTCTTGCGCTGCAGGGCCGGCGCCATGACTACACCACCGAATCGCTCAATCGTGCCGTGCTGCTGCTGGCCGTGCCGATGGTGCTGGAAATGTTCGCCGAGTCGGTGTTCGCCGTGGTGGATACCTTCTGGGTATCGCGGCTGGGCAGCGAAGCAGTAGCTGTCGTCGGCCTCACCGAAGCGGTGATGAGCCTGATCTACGCGGTCGCCATCGGCATGAGCTTCGCTGCGACGGCGATTGTCGCGCGCTATGTCGGCCGTACCGGTTCGACGAGGGCGGCGGCACAGGTAGCCGGGCAGGTGATCGTTGCCGGCATCGTCGCTTCGACGGTCGTCGGCATGGTGCTGTGCTATTTCGCGCCCGACATCCTGCGCATTCTTGGTGGCGACCGTGTCGCCGAACTGGGCACGGGTTTCGCCCGCGTGATGTTCGCCGGCAACCTCACCGTGTTCCTGATGTTCCTCATCAACGCGATCTTCCGCGGCGCCGGCGACCCCGCCATCGCCATGCGCGCGTTGTGGCTGGCCAACGGCATCAACATGGTGCTGGCGCCCTGCCTGATCTTCGGCTGGGGACCGTTCCCCGACATGGGCGTGACCGGCGCGGCGCTCGCCACCACGATCAGCCGCGGCATCGGCGTGCTCTACCAGCTGTGGCACCTGTGCGGTTCGCGCTCGCTGATCGGCGTAGGCCTGCGTCATCTCAAGCCCGTGGCGGCGGAGATCCGCCTGATCGCCGTGACGGCGTCCAGCGGCATTGCGCAGATGGTGGTCAGTACCACCAGCGGCATCGGTCTTTTCAGTATTGCGGCGCTGTCGGGCACGGCGGCATTGGCCGGCTGTGCGATCGCGCTGCGCGTGGTGCAGTTCTTCCTGATGCCCGCCCTGGGCCTGGCGCATGCAGGAGCGACCCTGGTCGGGCAGAACCTCGGCGCCGGCAATCCGGAGCGTGCCGCCGCCGCGGTGTGGATCGCAGCGCGCTACAACATGATGTTTCTGGGCTCCATCGGCGTGCTGCTGTTCGTGCTGGCACCCTGGGTGGTCACGCTGTTCAGCACCGATCCGCTGGTGATCGTGGAAGCGTCGAACGCGCTGCGCATCGTCGCCATCGCGTTTCCTTACTACGCGGTAGGCATGTGCCTGCAGGCGGCGTTCAACGGGTCCGGCGATACCTGGACCGCAGCGCGCCTGAATTTCCTCTGCTTCTGGGTGGTGCAGGTGCCGCTGGCCTGGCTGCTGGCGGTGGTGCTGGACCTGGGCGCGATCGGCGTCTATCTGTCGGTGCCGGTCGCTTTCGGCCTGTTGACCGGGCTGGCCGCGGTGCTGTTCCTGCGCGGGCGCTGGAAGAAACACGAGCTTTGACTTTGTCAATAAGTGAACAATCATGAATGCCACTACTGCGATCGCGCCGCAACGTCCGGCCCTGTCGGCGGCCAGCGCCGGGTTCCTGCAGCGCCCCAAACAGCTGCTGATCAACAACCGCTGGACGGACGCCCAGTCCGGCGCGCGCATTCCGGTCGAGAATCCGGCGCTGGGCGAGGTGATCGTCGAGGTCGCCGCGGCGGGTGCTGCCGACGTGGAGCTGGCCGTCGCCGCGGCGCGCACGGCCTTCAAGCGCTGGTCGACGCAGCAGCCGTCGATGCGTGCGCGCCTGCTGTTCAAGCTGGCTGACCTGCTGGAGCGCCACGCCGGCGAATTCGCCGAGCTGGAATCGCTGGACGTGGGCAAGCCGCTGATGATCACGCGCATGCTCGACGTGCCGTTTACCGTCGACGCTATTCGCTACAACGCCGGCTGGGCCACCAAGCTCACCGGCGAGACCTTCGACCTGGCCTGTGCGCCGACGCCGTTCCAGGCCTTCAGCCTGCGCCAGCCGGTCGGTGTGGTCGCGGGCATAGTGCCGTGGAATTTTCCCTTGTTGCAGATGGCGATGAAGGTGTCTGCCGCGCTCGCCGCGGGCTGCGTGATCGTGCTCAAGCCGTCGGAACTCACGCCGCTGAGTGCTTTGCGGCTGGGCGAGCTGGCCCTGGAAGCCGGCTTCCCGCCGGGCGTGCTGCAGATCCTCACTGGCCTGGGCAGCGAAGCCGGCGCAGCGCTGGTGCGGCATCCGGGTGTGGACAAGATTTCGTTCACTGGGTCCACCGCAGTCGGACGCGACATCGTGCGCAGCTGTGCCGAGGACTTCAAGCGCGTCACGGTCGAGCTTGGCGGCAAGTCGCCGAACATCATCTTTGCCGACGCCGACCTGGAACAGGCCATCGCCGGCTCGGCCGCCGCGGCGTTCTTCAACGCCGGCCAGGTCTGCTATGCGGGTACGCGCCTGTACGTGCAGGACTCGGTCTACGACACGGTCGTCGCCGGCCTGGCCGAGGCCATGGCGAACTACGTGATCGGCGATCCCTTCGATGCGGAAACCCAGCTCGGGCCGCTGGTTTCGGCGCGGCAGCGCGAGCGGGTCGAAGGCTATGTGGACGAAGGCGTGCGCGCCGGTGCGGAGATCGTCGCTGGCGGTCGCCGCGTCGACCGCCAGGGGTATTTCGTTGAACCGACCCTGCTGGCCAAGACCGATCCCGCCATGCGCGTGATCCAGGAAGAGATCTTCGGCCCGGTCGTCTGCGTGGTGCCGTTCAAGAATTTCGCCGATGTGGTGGCGCAGGCCAACGGCACGCGCTACGGCCTGGCAGCTGGCGTCTGGTCGCGCGACGTGAAGAACGCGCATCGCGCGGCGCGCGCGATCCATGCCGGCACGGTCTGGGTCAACTGCTACCACGTGGTCGATCCCAACATGCCGTTCGGCGGCTGGCGCGAATCGGGCTGGGGACGCGAGTTCGGGCGTGCCGGCGTGGAGTCGTTCACCGAACTGAAATCCGTTGCGCTGAAGTTGTAGGCGCGGGCACGGCACGGAGAGCTGCAGTGAGGAAAACGGTGTTCCTGTTCTCCGGACAGGGATCGCAGCATTTCCAGATGGCGCGCGCGCTGTTCGAGCATGACCTGCGCTTCCGCGCCGAGATGAGCCGTCTCGATACCATGGTGGGCGATCTGGCCGGGCACTCGGTGATCGCGGCGCTGTACGACGACGCAAACGAAAAATCCAGGCCGTTCGATGCGCTGGAGCTGAGCCATCCGGCGATCTTCATGGTCGAGTACGCACTGGCGCAGACGCTGATCGCTGCCGGTATCAGGCCCGATCTGTGCCTGGGTACCAGCCTGGGCTCGTTCGCCGCCGCGGCGGTGGCGGGTTTCATCGATGTGGAGCAGGCGCTGGCGGCGGTCATCCAGCAGGCAGCTGCGCTGGAAGCCTGTTGCGAGGCGGGAACGATGATCGCGGTGCTGGCCGATACTGCGGTTTTCGAGCGCGAGCGGCTGCATGAGCTGGCCGAACTGGCGGCGATCAATTTCGCCGCGCACTTCGTGGTCGCTGCGCCGCGCGAGCGCGTCGCCGAGCTGGAAGGCCGGCTCAAGGCGGGCCAGATCGCGTTTCAGCGCCTGCCGGTCGCGTTCGCCTTCCACTCGCGCTGGATCGACGCGGCGCAGGCGCCGTTCGCATCATTCGCGCAGTCCTTGCGTAGCGGCGCAGGCAGGTTGCCGCTGATCTGCTGCGACCAGGCGGCTGTGCTGCAGGCGCTGCCCGGCGACTTCTTCTGGCAGGTGGTGCGCCGGCCGATCCGCTTCGGTGCCGCGGTGGCCATGCTCGAACGCGAGCACAGCGGCGACTACATCGACCTGGGGCCGTCGGGCACGCTGGCCACCTTCCTGCGCTATCTGCTGCCAGCAGAACGCAAGCCGGCCATCCACGCGGTGCTGAGTCCGTTCGGCAACGATCAGGCGCGTCTTGCCGCGCTGGTCGCGGGCTGGCCGCGGCCGGCAACTGGCTGAACCGGCCGTGCGCGTCTTTGCCCTGTCGGACATCCACGTCGACTACGACGGCAATTCCGCCTGGGTGGCCGGCGTTTCCCGCGCCGACTATCGCGACGATGTGCTGATTCTGGCCGGCGACGTGGCCGGTACCCTGTCGCGCCTGCAGCTGTGCGTGGAGGCGTTCGCACAGCGTTTCGCCCGCGTGCTGTTCGTGCCGGGCAACCACGATCTGTGGGTGATCCGCGAAGCGCAGCGCATGGACTCGCTGGAAAAATTCGAGCGGGTGGCCGCGGCGGTCGAAGCCTGCGGCGCTTCCCTGCAGCCGTTCACTGCCGGCGCTCTGTCGATCGTGCCGCTGCAGGGCTGGTACGACGATTCGTTCGGCGAGCCCGACGAACAGCTCAAGGCAGTGTGGATGGACTATCGTGCCTGCCGCTGGCCCGCGGGCTGGCAGACGCGCGATATCGCCGCACACTTCCTGCGCATGAATACGGCGCTGAGCGTACCGCCGGCGAACCGCGTGATCACGTTCTCGCACTACCTGCCGCGCATCGACCTGATGCCGTCGTATATCCCGCCGGAACACCGGCTGATATTTCCGGTACTGGGCAGCAGCACGCTCGACGCGCAGTTGCGCCGGCTCGGCTCGGTGCTGCATATCTATGGCCATAGCCACGTCAACCGCGAAGTCGTCATCGACGGCGTGACCTATATCAACAACGCCTTCGGCTATCCGTCCGAGACGCGCATCAGCGCGAAGCAGCTGCGCTGCGTATACGCCGACTAGGCGGACAGGGCAGGGCGGCACTATCGTCCGGACCGCCGCCGGGCCGCTGCTATACTCCCGCGGCTGCCGCGGCACCAGCCGCAGACGGCGGCCGCTGGCGCACGACGCGATGGAAAGCACGCGATGACCATACTGATAGTCGACGACGACGAAAGCATACTGACCACGCTGCGCGTCCTGCTCAAAAGCGAAGGCATGAGCTGCATTGCCTGCCGATCGCCGGCCGAGGCCGTCGCGGCGGCGCGGCGCGAGGCCTGCCAGCTGGCGCTGGTGGATCTGAACTATGTGGAAGATACGACTTCCGGCAAGGAAGGCCTGGCGCTCATCGCCAGCCTGCGCGAAGTGATCGAAGACCTGCCGATCATCGCCATGACCGGCTGGGGCACGATCGGCATCGCGGTCGAGGCGATGCAGCGCGGCGCGGTGGATTTCGTCGAGAAGCCGTGGGAGAACAACCGGCTGCTGTCGACCATCCGCACCCAGCTGGCGCTGCGCGCGGCACAGGGCCGCGAACGCAAGCTCACGGCGGAAAACGCGCTGCTGCGCCAGCAGGGCAGCGGCGGCAAACTGATCTCGCGTTCGGCGGAAATGGACCAGCTGCTGTCGATGGCGCGGCGCGTTGCGCAAAGCGCGATGCCGATCCTCATCACTGGCGAGAACGGTACCGGCAAAAGCCTGCTGGCGAGCTATATCCATCAGCATTCCAGCCGCGCGACGGCGCCGTTCATCAGCGTCAACATGGGCGCGATCTCGGAATCGACCTTCGAGAGCGAAATGTTCGGTCACACCAAGGGCGCCTATACCGATGCCAAGAGCGAGCGCGTCGGCCGCGTCGAACTGGCTGACCAGGGCACCTTGTTCCTCGACGAAATCGCCAATCTGCCGCTGACCCAGCAGGCCAAGATCCTGCGCCTGCTGGAAGAGCGCAGTTACGAAAAGCTCGGCAGTTCGTTCACCAAGCACGCCAGCGTGCGCTTCATTTCCGCGACCAACGCCAACCTCGACAGCCTGGTGGCGGAACGCAATTTCCGCCAGGACCTGCTGTACCGGCTGAATGGCGTGACCTTGAACATGCCGGCGCTGCGCCAGCGCCGCGAAGACATCCTGTTGCTGGCCGAAGGTTTCCTGCAGCGTGCCTGCCAGCACTACAACTCGCCGGCGCGGGCATTTTCCGCCGGCGCGCGTGCAGCGCTGGAAAACTACGCCTGGCCGGGCAACATCCGCGAATTGCAGCACGTGGTCGAGCGTTCGGTGCTGCTGGCGCAGCAGGCGCAGATAGGCGAGCACGACCTGCAGCTGGATACGCGCGCTGCGCCCGTGCAGAGCACCGACGACGAATTCGACGGCATGACCCTGCGCCATGCCGAGGTGGCGCTGATCCGGCGTTCGCTGGCGCGGCACGACGGCAATGCCGCGGTCGCTGCGAAAGAGCTGGGCATCAGCCGTTCTGCGCTGTACCGGCGCCTGGGCAAGCGGGAACCGGTGTGATCCAGGGCGCGCGCTCGCGCAGCACGCCGCCGCGACGGCGGCTGTCGGCGAGCGTGAGAGTGCTGTTGTGGATCGCCAGCTGCGCCATTCCGCCGGCGCTGCTCTGGCTGCTCGCGGTGCAGGACGCGCTGTCGCCACTGCGGGTGGAAGGCCTGGCCCTGCTCGGCATCGTCTGGATACTCATCGTCGCCGTTGCGGTGCGCGCCGGCGTGCTGCGCCGCGTGCGTGCGCTGAGCAATCTGGTAGAAGCGGCGCACGCGCAGGATTTCAGCATCAAGGCCGCGCATGCGCGGGAGTCGGGCGAACTGGGCGAACTGTATCGCCAGCTCAATGTGCTGATCGGCGACCTGGAAGCGGGCCGGCATACCGAGCAGGAACTGCTCGGCATGCTGCAGAAAGTCGTCGACCAGATCAGCGTGGCGATCGTCGCCTGCGATGCGTACGACCGCATCCGCCTGGTCAATCCGCTGGCCGCGCAACTGCTGCGCGTGCCGCCCGAGCAGCTGATCGGCACCGACTACGCCGCCACGCCGCTGGCGGCGATTCCGTTCTCGGCCGAGCCGCGCGTGGTCGATTTCCGTTTTCCCGGTGCCGAAAGCCGCTGGCAGGTCAGCCAGCAGTTCTACCGGCGCCAGGGCCGGCCCAGCCGCATCGTGTTCGTCGTCGATCTGCGCCTGGCGCTGGCGGAAGAGGAAATCCTGGTCTGGCAGCGCCTGATCCGCGTGATCAGCCATGAGGTGAACAATTCGCTGACGCCGATCATGTCGCTGTGCCAGACCCTGGAGAACGTGGTCGCCCGCGGCGATGCCGCGCAGCAGATGGACATCATGCGCGACGGGCTGGACGTGATCTCGCAGCGCGCGAAAGGGCTGAAGGAATTCATTTCGGTATATGCGCGCATCGCGCGGCTGCCCGAGCCGCAGAAAGTCGTATTCCCGGCGGCGCGGCTGCTGCAACGCGTGCTGGCCATGTTTCCGGGCGGTGCGGTCGAACGCGTCGGCAGCGAGCCGCAGGCGAACCTGTTCGGCGATCCGGTGCATCTTGAGCAGGCGCTGATCAATCTGGTCAAGAATGCGGTCGAAGCCAACGACGGCCATGCCGTGCCGGTGCAGTTCGGCTGCCGCGTCGTCGATGGCAATGCCGAGTTCGAGATCGTCGACAACGGCGCTGGCATCCGCAACCTGGGCAATCTTTTTGTACCTTTTTATACAACAAAGCCCGGCGGCGCCGGTGTGGGGCTGGTGCTGTGCCGCAAGATCGCCGCCAAGCACCACGGCCAGGTCAGCCTGGAAAACCGCGGTGACGCACCGGGTGCGGTAGCACGGCTTAGCGTGCCGCTGTCCCGGGACGCTTAGGCAGCACCAGCGGCAAGCCAGTGCGCAGGGAGAAGGTGCCGCAGCCGTGTGGCTAGTTCCGGTGCGAATACGACGATCTGCACAAACTGCCAAATCCACAGGTCTGCGTTCTTGCACAGGCCACGGCCTTGCCCGCAAACTCACGTGCTTTGCCGCGAGCGACATGCGCCGTGGCACTATCGGGATGGAGCGCGCGATGGCTACGAACCTGGTTGTCACCGGCATCGGCGTGGTATCGGCCATAGGACAGGGCAAGCAGGATTTCACGGCCGCACTGCTGGCGGGACGCAGCGCCTTCGGCGTGATGCAGCGGCCCGGCCGCCGGCGCGACGACGTGCCGCTGATCGGCGCCGAAATCGCTGCGCTCGCGGTGCCGGAGGCAATTCCGCGGCAACTGTTGCGCACTGCCTCGCTGTCGGCAACAGCGGCCTTGACGGTAGTGCAGGAGGCCTGGGACGAAGCCGACCTCGGCCAGCTCGATCCGCAGCGCATCGGCCTGATCGTCGGCGGTTCCAATGTGCAGCAGCGCGAGCTGGTCAACCTGCACGACAGCTATCGCGAGCGCATCGCGTTCCTGCGGCCTACCTATGCCTTGTCCTTCATGGATTCCGACCTGTGCGGATTCTGCACGGCGCATTTCGGCATACAGGGGCTGGCCTATACCGTCGGTGGTGCCTCTGCCAGCGGCCAGCTCGCGGTGATCCAGGCGGCTCAGGCCGTGCTGTCGGGCCAGGTCGATGCCTGCATCGCCGTTGGCGCGCTGATGGATCTGTCGTACTGGGAATGCCAGGGCTTTCGTGCCATCGGCGCGATGGGCTCGGACCGCTTCGCGGCGACGCCGGAGCTGGCCTGCCGTCCCTTCGATCGCGATCATGATGGTTTCATCTACGGCGAATGCTCCGGTGCGGTGGTGATCGAATCGCTGCAATCCAGCCGGCGCCGCGCCGCAGCACCGTATGCGACGCTGGCCGGCTGGGGGCTGGCGATGGATGGCAACCGCAATCCGGATCCGTCGCTGCTCGGCGAAACGCGCGCGATCCGCGCGGCGCTGGCGCACGCCGACTGCGCAGCGGCGGCGATCGACTATGTCAATCCGCATGGCACCGGCTCCATCGTCGGCGACGAAACCGAAGTGCGCGCGCTGCGCGAATGCGGCCTGGCGCACGCGCATCTGAACGCGACCAAGTCGCTGGTCGGGCACGGCCTCAGCGCCGCCGGCGCCGTCGAGATCATTGCAACCTTGTTGCAAATGCGCGCAGGCCGGCTGCATCCGACGCGCAATCTGGACAATCCCATCGATCCTGGCCTGCACTGGGTGGATGCGGCAGGCGCTGCGCACCAGATCGAAAACGCACTGAGCCTGAGCATGGGATTCGGCGGCATGAATACCGCGCTGTGCTGGCAGTCTTGTCCGTGAGCCGGCGACGCCGCGCCGCCATTCGCCCAAGCAGGAGCTTCATTGCATGAACATGTCAGTTACTGCGTCCAGCGCCGACTTCGCGCACCTGGAAACCCTCAAGGTGCGCATCGAGGAATCGGTCTGCTATCTGCAGTTCCACCGGCCCGAAGCGAACAACGCGATCAGCGCGCAGCTGGTTGCGGAATGCTCCCAGGTGCTCGATGCCTGCGAGCCTGCAGTCAGTATCGTCGTGCTCAGCGGCCTGCCGGACGTGTTCTGCTTCGGTGCCGATTTCAAGGAAGTGACCGCCGGTTGCGCGCCGGTGCATGCGGCCTACGAAGGGCCGGGGCCGATGTACGACCTGTGGCTGAGACTCGCCACCGGGCCGTTCGTGGTGATCTCGTACGTGCGCGGCAAGGCCAATGCCGGCGGCCTGGGTTTCATCGGCGCCAGCGATATCGTGCTGGCCGACGAGTCGGCCCAGTTCAGCCTGTCCGAGCTGCTGTTCGGCCTGTATCCGGCCTGCGTGCTGCCGTTCCTGATGCGTCGCATCGGTTTCCAGAAAGCGCACTATCTCACGTTGAACGCGCAGGCGATCACGGCGAAGAACGCGCTGGACTGGGGTCTGGTCGATGCCTGCGAAGCGCAGGGCGAACCCTTGTTGCGGCGTCATGTGATGCGCCTGCGGCGCCTGTCGCGCACGGCGCTGGCGCGCTACAAAAGCTATGCCAGCCAATTGGGCCCGCCGTTGGCGGCGGGCCGCGATGCGGCAGTCGCCGGCAATCTGGAAGTGTTCACGGATGAACAAAACCTGCGTGCGATCGCACGATACGTGCAGGACGGGCTGTTTCCCTGGGAACAATGACGGCACCGACGCCGCGCCCCGGGCATTGCGGCCGCGGCGCGTTCGCGCGTCGTATCAGGCCGCTTCGAAACGGATCGGCAGGGACTTGAGTCCGCCGACGAAGACCGCTTTCGAGTGGCTGGCATTGCCGGCTGACGACAGCGACTTGATGCGCGGCAGCAGTTCCTCGAAGAACACGCGCATTTCCATGCGCGCCAGATGCTGGCCCAGGCACATGTGGCCGCCGAAACCGAAGGCGAGTTGCTTGTTCGGCGTGCGGTCGATGCGGAAACGGAATGGGTCGGCGAAGACATCTTCGTCGCGGTCGCCGGATAAATAGCACAGCATCAGCCAGTCGCCTTCGCGGATGTCCTGGTCGCGCATCCGGTAGTCGGAGGACGCAGTGCGCATGAAATGGCGCACCGGGCTGGTCCAGCGTATCGCTTCCTCGACCAGGCCCGGAATCAGTTCCGGGTTGGCTTTCACCTTGGCCAGTTCTTCCGGGTATTCGCACAGCGCCGAGATCGCGCCCGCTGTCGATGCGCTGACCGTGTCGTGGCCGGCGGTCGCCACCAGCGAGTAATACGACATCGCCTCGAAGCTGCCGATGGGGGCGCCATCGATACTGCCGTTGGCGATGACGGAGGCGAGATCGTCGCGCGGGTTCTCGCGACGGTCGCGCGTGATCACGTCGAAATACTTGAAGAAGGTTTCCACCGCGCCACTGAGGCCCATCAAGGCCTGCTCGGCGGTCTGCTTGGCCTTGCCGCTGCTGTTCTGGTCTTCATCGAGATTGCCGAAGACCTGCTTGGTCAGTTTCAGCATCAGCGGCTCGTCTTCGACCGGCACGCCGAGGATCTGCATGATCACGTGCAGCGGATAGTGCACGGCGACATCCGTGACGAAGTCGCATTCGTTGCCCTGCGCCAGCATGCGGTCGATGAACTCGCGGGCGATGCCGCGAATGGCATCTTCGCGCCGCGCCAGGTTCGATGCCATGAACCAGCTGCTGGTCAGCGCGCGGTACTTGCGGTGATCCGGGTCGTCCATGTGCGCGAGGGTGCGCGCCAGATGCGGACTGCCGTCGCGCAGGTAGCGCACCATCGCGTCGGTGTACTGGTCGGTCAGGATGGTGGCGCGGTCGCCGTTGCGGAAGACCTTGTTGTTCTTGCTGACTTCGAGGATGTCTGCGTGCTTGGTCACAACCCAGAACGGATCGAAGTCACGCGACTTCGCCACGCCCAGCGGCATGTGCTCGCGCAGCCAGGTATAGGCATCGGTAATGCGTTGCGAATCGGCATACGCACTGGGGTCAATCAGAGTTGCGGTGATCTCGCTCGGAAGGGTAGGGGCAAGCGTTGCCGTTTCCATTGCTGACCATTTTGTCATTGAGCAAGATTGAACAGTCTAGCATTGGGTAATGCATTGACAAGGCGCGGAGTGTGCCCGATTGCGCTTGACATCGGCGACGGTTGCTGGTTGCGCGCAGCCGTTTCGGCGGCCGGACTTCTGATTCAGCTTCGTCAAGATTTTGCGGCTATCGGACAGCGCCTCAAGTGCGGCAGGCATGACACCGGGGTCAAATGTGATGCACTTCGCATCGGTAAGGGCACTGTCACGCAAGCTGTATACCTTTCACCAATGCGCCGGCACACCCAACATGAAAAATCTTTATTTCAAGCTTTTCGTGAGCCTTTTTGATGCCTCGTCGATTTGCCGGTCTCGGCCATTCGACGTCGCGCTGTCTTGCTTGACCTTAAAGGACATTAAGTGATATCCATACAATTCCGGATCGTCCAAGTGGAACATCTTGAACAGTTCACAGTGTGACAAGGGGCGTGCTCAGCGCCCTGTCCGGAACCAGGCATAACGTCGTACCAGGGAATTTAGGGGGATAGGGGATGATTGACCGCGATTTGCTGCAGGAACTGACCGAGACTTACCTCAGAGGTGTGGTGCTTGAGTCGTTCGAAGCTGCCGAACCACCGCTGGACCCGGCAGAACACCCATTCGATTCGTTCACGCCGTTCCGCGAGTTCGGCATCGACTCTTTTCTGGTCCTGAAAATCCTGCGCCGCCTCGAGAAAGACTTCGGCACGCTGCCCAAGACCCTCCTGTTCGAGAACTTCAATATCTGCGACCTGGCGAACTACTTCGCCGACAAGCACGTACAGACTCTGTCGCAGCTCTTCGCAGAGCAACTGCAAGAAGCAAGCGCGCCTGCCTTGCCCTGAAGTTCGTCACGTTTTCTGAGGCAAGCCATTGTGGAAGACGCAAGCAGCTCACCTGAAGTTCATGGTGGACATAGTGCCGTGGCCGCAAATAGCCAGCAGACCTCCGTCCAGGCGCCGATGCCGATACTGATGCTGGAGAAGGATGTGCTTGCGCATCCGGCTCTGGCCGCCGTGGCACAGGAACTGTTCGATACCTGCAAGAACGAAGGTTCGGCATCGCGCGGCATCAAGCACATCGCACCGAACCTGTTCATTGGCAGCGAGCGGCGCGGCTATTTTCACTACAGCCGCCATCGCAAGATCCTGCTGGTGTATGCCTATACCGGCAGCGACGAGTACTTTGCCACTGTCGCCGCCGAGTTGCTGGCCCACTGCGAACGCAAGGGCTATCAGCTGAATATCCTGTCGCACCGGCCGATCGCGGCAATCGGCGACGTGGCGTTTACCGCCACGCCGTTCGGTGTCGTGCAGCGCATTCTCGACCTGCCGTCGTTCACGCTCGAAGGTGGCGCCATGCGCCGTCTGCGCTACCAGGTCGGTACCTTCGAGAAAGCCGGCAGCTGCAGCGTGGCCGAATACCGTTGCGGTACCGACCCTGCTGTCGATACCGACATCGCGCGAGTCATCGACAGCTGGTGCGCGGGCAAGACCAAGGTCAACCCGCTGGTGCGCAGTGCGCGCGAGGAAATCCTCGCCGGCACCTTGCACGAGCGTCACCGGCTGTTCCTCACGCGCGTCGATGGCGTGCTGCAGAACGTGGTGCTGATTTCGCCGCTGTCGGATTCCGACAACGGCTACCTGATGGACCTGGAATTCTACGGTCCCGACATGCCGCGCGGCGGGCTGGAATTCGCCATCGTGCGCATCATCGAGATCCTGGTCGCCGAAGGCCGCACCATGCTCAGCCTGGGCGGCACCTACGGCTGCCGCATCGAGCAATCGCCGAATGCGGACGCGGAAGTCGACCAGATACTGGACGATCTGCACAAGCAGGAAATTTTCAACGACCAGGGAAATTTCCAGTTCAAGAACAAATTCCGTCCGCAGGCACAGAGCATTTTTCTGTGCCGCAAGGCGGGCTGCGGCAATCCCGACAGCATCATCGACATCATCATGATGATCGCCGATCCGTTGCGCATGCAGACTTCGGATGTGGAGAACCACACCGTGCTGTCCGAGCAGGAGCCGGCTGCCTTCACCCCCAGGGGCGATGCGGAAAGCGTTCCTGCGACGGATGAGGCGGATGCAACAGCGGCAGCTGCGGCGGACGAAAAAAAAAACTCTGCTGAACTTTCCCGCCACGACGACAGCTTGACGGCGCTGCCGCAACCGCGCGCGCGCCTGCTGGCGGAAGCTGGCTTCAATCCGCTCCTCCTGAGTGCCGAGCAGGTGGAGTTCGATCTCAAGACCGACTCCTGGGCGCAGCTGAAGCTGCCTGCCATCGAATCGCGCATGCAGCGGCTGCATGCGCGGCTGCAAAGCTGCACCGACGCGGAAAGCAGCTTGCGGGAGATCTTCCCGTTCGCCCATTTCGTGCTGGCCGACTCGGGCCGCAGCGCCGAGCAGGCGCTGTACCGCGCCTGGCCGAACAAGGGCAAGGTGCTGCAGAACCTGCTGTTTCCGACCAATCTGTATCATCAGATCGACAACGACTTCGATCCCAAAGAACTGCCCAGTCCAGTGCTGTTCCGTATCGAGTCGGACGAAGCAGGCAAGGGCGAGCTGGACCTGGCTGCGCTCGACGCTGCGCTGGCTGGCGATGCAGCCGCCATCGCGCTGGTCTGCATCGAAACCTGCAATAACGCCGCCGGCGGCAACCCGGTATCGCTGCAGCACCTGCAGCAGGTGAAAGCCCGGCTTGCGCCGCATGCGATTCCGCTGCTGCTGGATGCAACCCGCATCGTCGAGAACGCGCGCTTCCAGCAGCGCAACGACGCTGCCGGTGCAGCACAGGATCTGTGGCAGCTGGTGCGCGAGATGCTGGCCTGCGCCGATGTCGTCGTGGTCAGCCTGGCGAAGGACTTCGGCCTTGGCATGGGCGGCCTGATCGCCACCAACGATGCGGCCCTGCACCGCGCCGCGCGCGCCGCGGTTGAGCAGGCAGGCAGCGGACTGGATCTGTTCGAACGCAAATTGATCGCGCTGGCCCTGCGTGATCGGCGTTTCATCGAAAACGCGGTCGATCGGCGCATGCAGGCTGTGCGTACGGTCTGGCAGGCGCTGAAGGACTGCGGTGCGCCAGTGCTGCAGCCGGCCGGCGGACACTGCGTGCTGATCGACGTCAAGCGCATCCCGGCCGTGGCCGGCTTCGAGTTGCCAGTCGCCTCGTTCCTGGCCTGTCTCTATCTCAACACCGGCATCCGCGCCGGCGCGCACAGCGTCGGCATGCAGCGCCGTCGCGAAACCTCGCACCTGGTACGCCTGGCCTTGCCGCTGGGCCTCGAAGACAGCGACGTGGCGCAGATTGCGCAGCGGCTGGCCGCGCTGTTCCACGACATGACCGCGATTCCCGAGCTGTTGCCGCGCAAGGACGCCCCCGCGTCGTTCGGCGAACTGGCGACGCAGTACACGCTCAAGCACTACCACAACGTCCGCGCTGCACGCGTGGCGGCTGATGCGCCCGCGCCGTTGTCCCAGGCCGCGCTGCACGCCGAGCCGGTGCAGGCTGCGCCCGTGCAGGCCGAGTCCGTGCAGGTTGCGGCGGCCGACGGCGAAGGCATCAACAGGGGTTCGATCACGATGCAGGCGACACCGGATACCGAGGCGCGCAGCACGCGCCGGACTTGCGATATCGCCGTAGTCGGCATGGCCGGGCGCTATCCCAGGGCGAAGAACATCGACGAGCTGTGGCAGAACCTCAAGCAAGGTCTGGATTGCATCGAGGAACTGCCGGCCGATCGCTACGAGCAGCGGCTGCGCTACGGCCCAGCGGCCAAGTACCGCGGTGGCTTTATCGCCGATGTGGACAAATTCGATTCGCTGTTCTTCAACATTCCGCCCAAGGACGCCGAGCGGCTCGATCCGCAGGAACGCCTGTTCGCCGAAGTGGCCTGGGAAACGCTGGAAGACGCCGGCTACTACCCCGAGCTGCTCAACCGTGACGAGGGCGGCAGCAATGTCGGCGTGTATGTGGGCGCGGTGTGGGCCACCTACCAGACGGTCGGCGTCGAGGAAAAGCACCTCGGTGGCACGCAGGCGCCGAGTTCGTTCCTCTGGAGCATCGCCAACCGCGTCTCCTACGGCATGAATTTTTCCGGTCCCAGCCTGACCATCGATACCGCCTGCTCTTCCAGCCTGACGGCCTTGTACCTGGCCTGCGAAGCGATCTACGCGGGCGAATGCAATTCAGCCATCGTCGGCGGCGTGAACCTGGATCTGCACCAGAGCAAGTGGGACATCAACTGGTCCGGCGGTGCGCTGTCCAAGGATGGCGTCTGCCGCAGCTTCGGCCACGGTGCCAACGGCTACGTCGCCGGCGAAGGTGTCGGCGCGGTGTATATCAAGCCGCTGGCGCAGGCGGTCGCCGACGGCGATCACATCTACGGCGTCATCAAGGGCATCGCCGTCAATCACGGCGGGCGTACCAGCGGTTTCGTCGTACCCAATCCCAAGGCGCAGACCAACCTGATCCGTGCCGCGCTGGAGCGGGCCGAGGTCAGTGCCGCCAGCATCGGCTACATCGAAGCGCATGGCACCGGCACCGAGCTGGGCGATCCGCTGGAAATCGCCGCGCTGAACAATGCCTTCGACGGCCAGGGTGTCGCCACGCATGCCTGTGCGGTCGGTTCGCTGAAGACCAATATCGGCCATCTCGAAGCGGCAGCCGGTGTCGCCAGCCTGAGCAAGGTGCTGCTGCAGATGCAGCATCGCCAGCTGGTGCCATCGCTGCATTCGGCCGTGCTCAACGAACATATCGATTTCGACACCTCGCCGTTCCGCGTGCAGCAGCAGCTGCAGGACTGGCTGCCGCTGCAGGTCGACGGCCTGGCGCAGCCGCTGCGCGCCGGCATCAGCTCGTTCGGCGCCGGCGGCTCGAATGCGCATGTCATCCTCGAAAGCTATGCCGGCGACGCTGCCGCGGCGGAATCCGCGGCGGATCGCGAGACGCATATCTTTCCGCTGTCGGCGCGCACCGAGGCGCAGCTGGTCGACGTGGCCACGCGGCTGCGCGACTACCTGCAGCAACCGGACGCAGTCGCGCCGCTGCGCGATATCGCCTTTACTCTGCAGTGCGGGCGCAAGCCGTTCGAATTCCGCGTTGCACTGTTGGCGCGTTCGCGCGCCGAGCTGGTCGAGCGCATCGGCGCGTTCCTCGCCGGCAAGAAGCACGAAGGCGTGGTGATCGGCAACGTCAAGAATGCCGACGTGATTCTCAAGCTGATGAGTCGCAGCGAACGCGAGCAGGTGATCGGCCTGCTGTCGCGGCGCCGCGATGCGGGCAAGGTTGCGCGCCTGTGGGCCGAAGGCGTGCTGCTGGACTGGCGTGGCATCAACGGCGCCAGCAGCGGACGGCGCGTTTCGCTGCCGACCTATCCGTTTGCCGACAAGCGCCACTGGGTGCCGGTCACGGCGGCCGGCAGCGTGGCCGCGCTTGCCGCGCGCCGCGGCATTCATCCGCTGGTTGACAGCAACGAGTCGACCTTCGAGCGCCAGCTGTTCAAAAAGACCTTCCACGACGGCGAATTCTTCATCTACGACCATCGCGTCATGGATGTACCGACCCTGCCCGGCGTGGCGTATCTGGAGCTGGCGCGCAAGGCCGGCGAACTGGCTGCGGGCCGGCCAGTGCGGCGCCTGCGCAATATCCTGTGGGTCAGCCCGATCGCCGTGCGCGATGTGCCAGCAGAGGCATGGGTGGAACTCAAGCCCTCCCACGACGCGATCCAGTTCGAGGTCTTCAGCGACGGCGACAGCGGCAAGAAAGTGCTGCATTCCCAGGGCAAGATTCTCTACGCCAGCGAGAGCGAACTCGCTGCCGCAGACGAGTACGTCGACCTGGCCGCGATCCGGGCGCGCTGCGCCAAGGTCATGAACGGGCGCGACGCCTATCCGCTGTTCAAGTCCTTCGGCCTGGATCTGGGCCCGGGCTTCCAGTCGTTGCAGGAGGTCTACCGCAGCGATAGCGAGACCCTCGGCCTGCTGCAATTGCCGCCGGCGCGGCTGGACGACCTGCAGTCGCTGCTGCTGCATCCCTCGCTGATCGACGGCGCGCTGCAGGCTGGCGTTGCCGCGCAGCTCGGCGGCGCCAGTTCCGAAATGCTGGTGCCGTTCTCCATCGGCGAAGTGGAAGTCATCCATCCGCTGCAGCCGCGCTGCTGGAGCTACGTCACCGAGATGACCGACGGGCGCGTGGAGAATTCCCGCGTCTCGCGCAAGAACGTGCTGATTCTCGACGACGACGGCAAGATCCTGGTGCGCATCCGCGAGGCGACCGGCGTGCCGATTGCCGAGGTGCACAAGGAGCCCGCGCGCAAGGACGAAGCCGGTTTTGCACGACTGTTCTACGCACCGGAATGGGAAGCCGCGCCATTACCGGCCCTCGCCGTGGCTGAGGCGCCGGAGCAGGGCGACGCGATCCTGCTGTTCGATCGCGACGACACCCTGCGCGAGCTGTACCGCCGCCAGCTCGCCGCCGCCGGGTCAGTCCAGCGCGTCGTGCTGGTGCGTCCGGCAGCGCAGTTTGCCCGCATCGACGCCGATACCTATGCTGTCGATCCGGCAAATTTCGATCATTTTGCACAATTAATCGATGCAATTGTTGAGAGCAAGTACACATTCCGCCATATCGGCTTCGCGTGGCCGCTGGGTGGTCCGGTGCCGGCGCTGGACGAGGCCGCGATCGGTGCGGCCTTGGCCAGCGGCGTGCGCTCGCTGCTGCCGTTGTGCCAGGCGCTGACCAAGCTCAAGTTCGACAACAAGCTGCAGCTGGTCTACCTGCACGCCAGCGGCGATGGCGAGCTGCCGGTCACGCACGACGCGGTCGCCGGCTTTTTCCGCGCGCTGCACCTGGAATTCCCCAAGGTCCAGTGCAAGACGCTGGAGCTGAACGGCTACGACGGCAATGGCGACAGTGTGCTTGCCGCGCTGCGCGCCGAGTTCCGCGCCGATGCGGGCGACGCGGTCGCGCTGCGCATCGTCGGCGGCGAACGCCAGCTGCGCCGGCTGAAACTGTTCGACCTGGCGCCCGCCGCGGCGGACACGGCCACGCCGTATGCGCCACGCGCGCGCGGTGTCTACCTGATCACCGGCGGTGCCGGCGGGCTGGGGCTGATCTTTGCCGAATTCCTCGCGCGGCGTTACCAGGCCCGCTTGCTGCTGACCGGCCGTTCGGCGCCGTCGGCCGAACGCGAGGCGCAATTCGAGCAACTGCGCGCGCTCGGCGCGGAAGTGGTCTATATCGAGGCCGATGTGTCCAGCAATGCCGACGTGCAGCGCCTGGTGGCGACCGGCAAGCAGCACTTCGGTGAAATCAACGGCGTCATCCACAGCGCCGGCGTGCTGCGCGATTCTTACGTGCGCAACAAGCCCGCGGCGGATTTCGATGCGGTACTCGCACCCAAGGTGTTCGGCACGGTCTACCTGGACGAGGCGACCCGCGCCGAACCGCTGGATTTCTTCGTGCTGTTCTCGTCGATGGCTGCGGTGACCGGCAATGCCGGACAGAGCGACTACGGCTACGCCAACCACTTCATGGATTCGTTCGCGTTCCGCCGCGAACAGCAGCGTGGCGCGGGGCTGCGTGCGGGCAAGGCACTCAGCCTGAACTGGTCGCTCTGGGCCGACGGCGGTATGCGCGTCGACGAACAGACCGAGCAGATGTTCACCAAGACCCTCGGCATCAAGCTGCTGGGCACCGATACCGGCATCGACGCGTTCGTGAATGGTCTCTCCTCCAATGCGACCCAGCTCGCGGTGCTGGAAGGCAACCAGGAAAAGATCGAGATCGCCTGGGGCATGCGCAAGAAGCCCCAGCCGGTGCCGGCTGCCGCAGCCACTGTTGCAGCGGCGCCCGGCACACAGCAGAACATGGCCACGCTGGTGCAGGCGGAACTCACGCGCATGGCGATGGAGTTCCTCAAGCTCGACGCGGCGGATATCTCGCCGGACAGCGTGCTGCTGGACCTGGGCTTCGATTCGATAGGCCTGACCACCTACGCCAACGAGATCAACGACAAGTACGGCGTCGATGTCACGCCGGTGCTGTTCTTCGACTATCCGTCGATCCAGGAAGTGTCCAAATACCTTGCTGCCGAACGCAGCGCCGAAGTGGCGCGCGTACATGCGTCGGCTGGCGGCGGCACGGTGGCGAAGAGTGCTGCCGCACCGGTTGTGCCGGTAGATTCCGGCCAGCCGCAGCGCATCAGCAAAGGCTGGGACTCGCGCGCCTACGAGGCGGCACCGCACGCAGCAGCTGGCCGCGCCGCGCCGGTCAACCGTTTCGATGACATGCCCATCGCCATCGTCGGCATGAGCGGCGTGATGCCGCAGTCGGACAATCTCGACGAATTCTGGCAGCACCTGAAGAACGGCGACGACCTGATCAGCGTCATTCCCGAGGATCGCTGGGACTGGGAAGAGTTCTACGGCGACCCGTTCAAGGAAGTGAACAAGTCGAACTCCAAGTGGGGCGGCTTCATGCGCGAGGTCGACAAGTTCGACGCGCTGTTCTTCGGCATTTCCAAGCGCGAAGCGCAGATGATGGACCCGCAGCAGCGCATCTTCCTGGAAACCGTGTGGAAGGCGATCGAGGATTCCGGCCATCGCGTGTCGGACCTGTCCGGCACGCGCACCGGCCTGTTCGTCGGTGTCGCGACGAATGACTACGTCGATGTGATGAACCGGCTGAACATCGGCCTGGACGGCTATTCGGCCTCGGGCAATTCGCATTCGGTACTGGCCAACCGCGTCTCGTTCCTGCTCAACCTGCGCGGCCCCAGCGCGCCCATCGACACTGCCTGTTCCAGTTCGCTGGTGGCGCTGCACCGGGCCATCGAATCGATCCACACCGGCAGCTGCGACATGGCCATCGTCGGCGGGGTGCAGGTAATGCTCAGCCCCGCTGCCTACATCTCGTTCGGCATGGCCGGCATGCTCAGCAGCGATGGCAAGTGCAAGACCTTCGACAAGCGCGCCAACGGCTACGTGCGCGGCGAAGGTTCCGGCGCGATCCTGCTCAAGTCACTGGCCAAGGCCGAAGCCGACGGCGACCATATCTACGCCGTAGTGCGTGCGACCGCGGAAAACCACGGCGGCCGTGTCACCACGCTGACCGCGCCGAACTCCGCGGCCCAGGCCGAACTGCTGGTCGACGCCTACGACAAGGCGCAGATGGACCCGGCTACGGTCGGCTATATCGAATGCCATGGCACCGGCACCGGCCTGGGCGATCCGATCGAGATCCAGGCGCTGACCAAGGCGTTCAGTGAGCTGTACAAGCGCCACGATCATGCGCCGGCCGTTGTGCCGCACGTCGGCCTGAGTTCCGCCAAGACCAATATCGGCCATCTGGAAACCGCCGCTGGTATTGCCGGCATCCTGCGGGTGCTGCTGGCGATCCGCCATCGGCAGATTCCGGCCAATGTGCACTTCGAGGAAATCAACCCCTACATCAACCTGGCCGGCACGCCGTTCTACATCGCCGACAAGACGCGCGACTGGCAGTCGCCGCAGGGCAGGGACGGCAGCGTGCTGCCGCGCCGTGCCGGCGTCAGCTCGTTCGGTTTCGGCGGTGCCAACGCGCATATCGTGCTGGAAGAACATCTGGCGTCTGCCGAACGTGTATACAACGACACGGTTGGGCCGCAGCTGGTCGTGCTGTCGGCCAAGACCGACGACCGCCTGCATGCCTATGCGGAAGCGATGCTGGAACGCGCCGAAGCCGATGCGCCGGACCTGCTCGACTTCGCCTATACCTTGCAGGTGGGCAGGGACGAGATGCCCGAGCGCCTGGCCTTCGTCGCCGCGACGATCGACGACGTGCGCGGCAAGCTGCGCGCGTTCCTCGACGGCAATGCGGCATCCGGCGTCAGCCGCGGCAGCAGCCGTGCACGCAAGGACGCACCGCCCATCGCCGACGCGGCAACGGTGCAGGCGCTGATCGAAGCGCAGGATCTGGCCGCGCTGGCCGCGGTCTGGGTGAACGGCGCAGACATCGACTGGCGCCGCTTGCCGCGCCTGCGCACGCCGCGGCGCATCGCCTTGCCGACCTATCCGTTCGCGCGCGAGCGCTGCTGGATTCCCGGCGTGGAAGGTTTCCGCCGCAGTGATGCGGCAACGCCGGCGTTTACCGGTGCAACGGCAGCTGCGGCTGCGCCCGCCCGCACGGCCACTGTCGCCGCCACGGCAGCCGTCGCGACAAGCGCTGCACCGCAGACCCTGTACTACCGCAGCGTGTGGCAGGAAACCCCGCTCGCCGCGAGCGCGGCGGCGGGCATGTCGGCGGCACCGATCCTGCTGCTCGCCCATGGTGAAGCACTGCGCGAACAGCTGCGCCGTCGCCTGGGCGAACAGGGCAGGGCCGTGCCAGCCATCGTGCTGGTGCAGCCGGGCGACAGTTTCCAGGCGCTTTCCGCCGATACGTATCGGCTGCAGCCCGCGCAGCATGCCGACTACGCCGCGCTGTTTGCCGCGCTGCAGACGCAAGGCCTGCGGCCGCGGCATATCGTGCATGCCTGGAGCGGCAGCGAGAGTGTGCTCGATGCAGACGCACTGCGTGCCGGTCTCGATCACGGCGTGGGCTCACTGTTTGCCCTGGGCCAGACCCTGGCCGGCGCCGCGCAGGCGGACAAGGCCGCTGCAGCTCCGGCGTTCGCGACGAACCTGTTCTGCCTGATCCCGGCCGATGCGGGCCAGGCGCAGCCGCAGCACGCGGCCCTGGCGAGTTTTGTGCGCAGCGCCGCGCTGGAAATTCCGCAACTGAGCAGCAAGTGCATCGCCATCGGCGTGGCCGTTTCGTCCGGCATGCCGGACGAAACGGCGGTCGACCGCCTGATCGCGGAACTGGCCGATGACGCGCGCGGCAATATGGAAATCCGCTACACGGCACAGCAGCGCCTGGTGCGCAGCCTGCAGCCGTGGACGCCGTCCGTGGCCCTGCCTGCGGCCGTGCGCGAACGCGGCACCTACGTGATTACGGGCGGTGCCGGTGGCCTTGGCCTGATCGTGGCGAAATTCCTCGCCTCGCAAGCCAAGGTGAATCTGGCCCTGATCGGCCGTTCGCAACTCGATGCGGCGCAGACCGCCAAGCTCGCCGAACTCGAAGCCTTGGGCGCGCAAGTCGCCTATCTGCGCGGTGATGTCGGCCAGCGCGACGCGGCGCAGGCGCTGCTGCAGCAGGTGCGCGAGCGCTTCGGCAGCATCCACGGCATCGTGCACGCGGCCGGTGTGATCCGCGATGCGCCGATCGAACGCAAGACGGTTGTGGATTTCGACGCAACCTGTGCGCCGAAGCTCTACGGCACCATCCACCTGGACCAGGCCAGCCAGTCGGACGACCTGGATTTCTTCGTGCTGTTTTCCTCGCTCGCAGCGGAACTGGGCAGTTCCGGCCAGTGCGACTATGCCTATGCCAATGGCTTCCAGCACCACTACGCGGCGTTGCGCGAGCGGCTCGTCGCGCAGCAGCAGCGCCGCGGCCGTACGCTCGCCATCGACTGGCCGCTATGGCAGGACGGCGGCATGCAGGTCGAACGCATCAAGGGCATACAGCTCGATGCCAAGACCAAGGCCATGCTGCAGGAATCCTCCGGCATGTACGCGCTGGATACCGATGCAGGCCTGGCCGCGTTTGCCGCGGCCCTGCTCGGCGGCGAAACGCAGCTGCTGGTGATGCACGGTAACCCGGCCAAGATCGACCGCGTGCTCGGCCTGGCCCCGGCAGCCGCGGCGCCGGCACTGCGTGCACCAGCGCACAGCGCTGCGGCACCGCGTAACGATGCGGAGTTCGTGCGCCGCCTGCGCAGCGATCTGCTGCGCATCGTCGCCGAGGTATTGCTGGTCAGTCCGCAGCAGATCGTGGCCGACGTGAACCTGAGCGAATACGGCCTCGATTCGCTGGGCGTGGCGAACCTGTTCCGCCGCCTCAACGACAGCTATGCGCTGAGCCTGGCGCCGGCCGTCGTGTTCGAATACCCGACCTTCGATGCGCTGAGCGGCTACCTCGCCAGCACGCATGCAGCCGAACTGCGGCCGTTCTACGCCGATGCATTCGACGCGACAACCGTCGACGTGTCCGAAGCGGTGCGCCCGCTGGCCGATACAGGCGGGACCGACATCGCCGCCGCACCGGCGGCGAGCCTGGTACCGGTCGCCATCGTCGGCATCGCCGGCGTATTCCCGGGCGCCGACACGCCGGACGAGCTGTGGCAGCAGATCCTGGCCGGCGCCGACCTGGTCTCGGAGATTCCGCCGGAGCGCTGGGACTGGCGCGCGCATCACGCCGACAGCGGCGCGCAGCGCAACACCACGGCGGCGCGCTGGGGTGGATTCCTGCGTAATGTGGACAAATTCGATGCGCCGTTCTTCGGCATAGGCGCGCTGGAAGCGGCGCTGATGGACCCGCAGCAGCGCTTGTTCCTGCAGGTCGCCTGGAATGCGATCGAGGATTCTGGTCATCGTGCCTCCGAGCTGGCCGGCACGCGTACCGGCGTCTTCGTCGGCCTGGGCGGCTTCGACTATGTGGAACTGCTGCGCGATGCCGACACCGAAGTCGTCGGCTACTCCGCCACCGGCATGGCACATTGCGTGCTGCCGAACCGCCTGTCCTACCTGCTCGACCTGCGAGGCCCCAGTGAAGCCATCGACACGGCCTGCTCCAGTTCCCTGGTGGCTATCCACCGGGCCGCGGAAAGCGTTGCCAGCGGCCACTGCACAGCGGCGATAGCCGGCGGCACCAATGTGCTGCTGACGCCGTCGCTGCAGCTGGCCCTGGGCAGTGCCGGCATGCTCGCCGCCGACGGCCGCTGCAAGACCTTCGATCACCGCGCCGACGGCTACGTGCGCGGCGAAGGCTGCGCCGCGGTGCTGCTCAAGCGCCTGGACCAGGCCGTCGCTGACGGCGACACGATCTACGCCGTGGTCAAGGGCAGCGGTGTGAATCACGGCGGCCGCGCCATGTCGCTGACGGCGCCGAATCCGAATGCGCAGGCCGAGCTGCTGGTCGACGTGTATCGCCGCGCCGCGGTCGATGCAGGCCAGGTCGGCCTGATCGAAGCGCACGGCACCGGCACGGCCATGGGCGATGCAGTCGAACTGAATGGCCTGAAGAAGGCCTTCCGCGAACTGGGCGTGGCCACGACGGCGCGCTGCGCGGTCGGTTCGATCAAGACCAACATCGGTCATCTCGAAGCGGCTTCCGGCGTCACTTCGCTGATCAAGACCGTGCTGGCGATGCGCCACCGCAAGATTCCGGGCGTGCTGCACTTCGAGCAACTGAATCCGCAGATCCGCCTGGACGACAGTCCGTTCCATATCGCCCGGGGCACGCAGGACTGGACCGCCTGCAGCGACGCTGCCGGCGCCGCACTGCCGCTCACCGCCGGTATCAGCTCGCTCGGTTTCGGCGGCGTCAACGCGCATCTGGTGGTGCAGGAATACCGCGCAAGCCAGGCGCTCGCAGCGAACGCACCGCATGCACAGAAACTCGCGCGCCTGATCGTGCTGTCGGCCAAGACGCCGGAACAGCTGGTGGCGCGGGCCGGCGATCTGCTGGCCTATCTGCAGGCCAGTGGGAACATGGCCGCAGCGCCGCTCGCGCGCATCGCGGCGACCTTGCAGGTCGGGCGCGAGAACCTGCGCGAGCGGCTCGCCTTCGTGGTCGACTCGGTGGCGGACCTGGCGGCCAGGCTGCAGGCCTTCGTCGCCGGCGACGGCGCGATCGCCGCGGCCTACCGCAGCCGCGGCGAGCGCGACTCCGACAGCGTCGGCCTGATCAATCGCGACGCTGACATCAAGGCGATGATCGTGTCGAAATGGCTGTCGAGCAACGA
Source organism: Tahibacter aquaticus (assembly GCF_004363655.1). GTDB lineage: Bacteria > Pseudomonadota > Gammaproteobacteria > Xanthomonadales > Rhodanobacteraceae > Tahibacter > Tahibacter aquaticus. The sequence goes on along the minus strand of NZ_SNZH01000005.1, from coordinate 8,522 downwards.
CCTGGGCCCGCTGCTGGAATTGTGGACCCAGGGCGTCGATATCGACTGGCTGGCGCTGTATGCCGGCGCGCTGCCGCCACGCATCAACCTGCCGACGTATCCGTTTGCGCGCGAGCGCCACTGGGTCGACACCGTGGCCGCGGCGGACGCAGCGGCGACGGAAAGCCCGGCGCCCGCACGTACTGCCGCCAGCCGGAAGCCGCCGTCGACGGCGCGCCTGGCCGGCCTGCGCAGCGCCGCGGATCTGGCCGCGCAATTGATCGGCGAGGAACTTGCCCGCCAGCTGCAGATACCGGCCGCGCAACTGCCGGGCGACAGGAACCTGCTGGAGCTGGGCGTGACCTCGCTGGGCATTGCCTCGCTGGTGCGCGAAGTCAACCGGCGGCTGGAGCTGGATCTGTCGCCCAGCCTGATCTTCGAGTACCCGACCATTGCGCGCTTTGCCGCCTATCTGGGCGAAACCTGCCCCAGTGCGATCGGCCGCGCCATGGCGACGGCGGTCTTGCCGGAGTTCGGCGACGGCGACACCGCGGCCGCTGCGGCGGCAGATGTGCCCGACGGCCTGGGTACGCCGGCCGAGCCGGTGCAGCGGCGCGAAAGCGCGCGGGAAGTATTGGAAAGCATCGTCTGGCAGGACAGCGCCACCGGCGATGAGTACGAACGCATGACGTTCTGATGCGCCAGCGGCGTCGGGGGGCGCCGCTGGCGACAAACGACAACGCGACGAGGTGCCGTTCCGCACGGAAGCGGAACGAACAGCGTCGGGTTTTCGCCGATACAGAACGACAGAAGGACAGGCGGGCAGTACGCGCACAGCGGCTCCCGTGAACGGCATGGGGTGGAGGATTCGTGGAACCGATTCAGTGCTGCTACGGCTACCTGGCAACCGCGTTGATCGCGTGTTGCCGGCGTCTGGGTGTTTTCGATCGTCTCGCGACAGGGCAAGGACTCGACGGCGAAACGCTGGCGCGTGCTCTGGATCTGGACGCCGCTCCACTTCAGGCCGTGCTGCGCAGTCTGCAGGCGCTGGGCTGGCTGCAGCGCGGCGACGACGGCGCCTGGCGCCTGGCGCAGGACGTGCTGCCGGCGGCGCCGCTCGACGCGTTCGCCGCGCTGAATGCGCAGGCGCCGTCAGCCCTGCGCGACGGCGAAGCGGCGCTGTCACTGGCCGCGCTGATGCGCCAGTTGCCGGGGCAGGGCGGCGGCAGGCCCGGCGAGTGGGAATTCCTCGCCAACGGCGCGCTGGACGTGCTGGTCGCCGCGCTGCTGAAGACGCTGGACTGCAGCCGCGTGAGCGCCGCACTGAAACGTCTGCAGCCCGATCTCGCCACCGCGCTGCAGCAGCGTTTCGTGGCGCAGGGCTGGCTCGACGAAGCCGCCGATGCGCTGACGCCGCGGGCGGTGGATCTGCTGCATTCGCCCGTGCTGGCCACGCTGACCGGCTACCGGCCGCTGCTCGCGGCGCTGGAATCGATCGTGCGCGGCGACACGACGGCGCTGGCCGGATACCGCGCGCAGCACAGCAGCGCAGCGCAACGTCTGGAACGCGCGCTGGCCTTCGCCGACAGCGCCCGCGCCGATTTCTTCGATGATCTGCGCAGCGACCTGCAGGTGCTGTTCGCCACGGCTGGCGAATCCTGCGCCGGTATCGCCGGCGAGGCTGGCGATGCACTGTTCGCCGCCGTGGTGCAGGCGGCCAGCGACTGGAATGTCGATGCCGCGAATGCGCAGAGCGCACCGGCACGGGTCATCGCGGCCGACGCGGCGCAATCGCCGTCGCTGTACCGGTGCGCGCAGCAGGAAAATGCCGGCGAACGTCTGCTGGTCGTGCATGCCGGCCTGGAACGCACCGACAGCACCGTGCCGGCGGACCCAGGGCTGCATGTACTCGCTGGCGAGCAACCGCCGTACCTCGCCGCAGACGGCAGCCCGCGCGCGGCCATCGCCGTGCTTTCCGGCTGGCAGCAGGAACTGCAGCGCTGGGCCGAGCTGGATTCGGTCGCTCAGCTGCTGTGGCTGCAGTCGCACGCGACGGACGCCGCTGCGTTGCCGGCAACATCGATCGACAATGCCTGCCTCGAAGGCCTGGACGCGCTGAGCGGGCGCGAGCTGATCAGTGCCGAAGCGTTTCTTTGCCTCGCCGCGCGCTGTGGCTGGTTCAACGACGGCCATGTGCGCCGCTATCCGGCCGTGTCGCCGGCCTGCAGCGCGAGCCTGCATCTGCTTGGCCGCCGTGCCTACCGCATTCGTCATGCGGCCGCAGACGATATCGCGCGCCTGGTCGAGCTGGAACAGCTGTGCTGGCAGCACACGCAGAGTTCCGAGGCGACGATCCGTGCACGCATCGAAAACCATCCGCAGGGCCAGTTCGTGCTGGAACGCGAAGGCCAGGTGCTCGGCGTCGTCTACAGCCAGCGCATCGCGTCGGCCGAAGCGCTGATCGGACGCAAGGCGTCCAACGTGCACGAACTGCACCGCGCCGACGGCGCGGTGGTGCAGCTGCTGGCGGTGAACATCGATCCGCAGGCGCAGAACCTGCGCTACGGCGACCAGCTGCTCGAATTCATGCTGCAGCGCTGCAGCCTGCTGCCGGGCGTGCGCCGCGTGGTCGGCGTGACCTTGTGCAAGCGCTACGACGCCAGCCTGGGCGAGACGCTTGAGGATTACATCCGGCGCAGCGGCGCCGGCCAGGATCCGGTGCTGGCCTTCCATCACAGCCACGGCGCGTCGATCGCGCGGCTGGTGCGCGGCTACCGTCCCGACGATACGCAGAACCAGACCCACGGCGTGCTGGTGTCCTACGACATCCTGGCGCGGGCCGAGCAGCTGCGCCAGCGCGGGCAGCACGACGAGGGCGCCAGCGCCGCGCTGCCTACGCGCAGCCGCGAACAGATCCGCGATTTCCTGCGCGAGCAGGTGCTGGCCCTGCTGGCCGACGAAGCCGCGGCCTTCGCCACCGAGCGGCCGTTCATGGAAATGGGCGTGGATTCCGCCGGCCTGCTGCAATTGCAGCAGTTGCTGGAACAGGAATGCGGCCAGCGCCTGCCCACGTCGTTCTTCTTCGAATTCAACAGCGTTGCCAAGGTCGCGGTGAAGCTGGGCCGCGAACCAGCCGAGCCGGTGCCGTCGCGCCGTGCCGCTGTAACGGTTGCTGCGCCCGCGTCCGCAGCGGTGCCGGCGCCACAGCGCAACGCGCCGGCGCGCACGACTACGGCCGCCGAGACCGACATCGCCGTGATCGGCCTGTCGTGCCGCCTGCCGGGCGGTATTTCATCACCTGTGGATTTGTGGAATGTACTGGCCGAAGGGCGCTGCGTGATCGGCGCGTATCCGCCGCAGCGCGGCAGCTGGCCCGATCCGGCCGAGTGGCCGGGCATAGACCAGGGCGGCTTCGTCAGCGACGCCGATGCGTTCGACGCGGCGTTCTTCCGCATCTCGCCGGCCGAAGCGCAGCTGATGGACCCGCAGCAGCGCCTGGTGCTGCAGCTGGCCTGGTCCTGCCTGGAAGACGCCAACCTGCGGCCGGCCGATATCGCCGGCAGCGCGGTCGGCGTCTTCGTCGGCGCCAGCAACAGCGACTACAGCCGTCTGCTGCAGGATGCGGGCGTGGAAGTGGAAGCGCACCTGGGCGTGGCCAGTTCGCTGGCGGTCATCGCCAACCGCGTGTCGTATTTCTTCGACCTGAGCGGGCCCAGCCTGCTGATCGACACGGCCTGCTCGTCGTCGCTGGTGGCGCTGCATACAGCGATGCAGTCGCTGCGACGCAACGAATGCAGCAGCGCGCTGGTGGCCGGCGTCAACCTGATCTGCCATCCCGATCTGTCGCTGGCCTATCACAAGGCTGGCATGCTCGCGCCGGATGGCCGCTGCAAGGTATTCGACGCACGCGCCAACGGTTATGTACGTGCTGAAGGTGCGGTGGCATTGCTGATCAAGCCGCTGCGCCGGGCCATCGCCGACGGCGACCGGGTGCATGCCGTGATCAAGGGTTCGGCCATCAACCACGGCGGCCTCGCCGGCGGCCTGACCGTGCCCAACCCGGTCAAGCAGCGCGAACTGCTGATGGCCGCCTGGGACGATGCCGGCGTGCGCGCGCGCCAGCTCAGCTACATCGAAGCGCACGGCACGGGCACGTCGCTGGGCGACCCGATCGAAGTGCAGGGCATCCAGTCAGCCTATGCGCAGCACAACAGCGCAGCGCAGCGCGGTGCCTGCGGCCTGGGCTCGCTGAAGAGCAATCTCGGCCATCTGGAGTCTGCCGCCGGCCTGGCCGGCGTGCTCAAGGTCATCCTGGCCATGCAGCACCGCCAGCTGCCGGCGACAGTGAATTTCGGCGCGCTCAATCCCAAGATCGAACTCGGCGACGCGCTCTACATCCACGACAGCCTGCGCGACTGGAATGCGCCGGTGCTGCTGGCCGGCGTAAGCAGCTTCGGTTCCGGCGGCGCCAACGCGCATGTCGTGATCGAGGAATTCGTTGCACGCGCGGCGGCCGCCGACGACAGTGCACCGCAGCTGTTCGTGCTGTCGGCGCCGGACCGGGAACGCCTGCGCGCCTATGCGCAGCGCGTGCTGGACTGGTGCGACGGCGCCGCAATGGGCGATTTCGCCGCCGCGATGCGCAGCTGGCAGCTCGGCCGTACGCCGATGAAGGCGCGGCTCGCGCTGAAGATCGCCAGCTTCGCCGAACTGAAAAGCAAGCTGGCGTTGTGGCTGGCCGGCAAGGATGCGGCCCAGTCCTGGTCTGGCGACGGCATGGCCAGCGCCAGCGCGGCGCTGTGGCAAACCCGCTCCGGCCGCCAGCTGATCGAGCAGGCGCTGCACGAGAAAGACCTCGACCAGCTCGGCCTGCTCTGGGTTTCCGGCATCGATATCGACTGGGCGCCGCTGCATCGCAGTGGAGCACGGCGCGCCAGCGTGCCGACCTATCCGTTTGGCCAGGAGCGCTTCTGGATCGCGACTCCGGCTCCGGCCACCAAAAGCGCGGCTGCGGCGGTACAGCTGCATCCGCTGCTGCATGCGAACGTGTCGGACATGAGCCGGCAGTGCTTCCGCTCGCTGCTCAGCGGTGCGGAACCGTTCCTGGCCGATCACAAGGTGCGCCTGCGTGGCGTCGACGAACGCGTGCTGCCTGCGGTCGCCTATCTGGAAATGGCGCGCGCCGCGGTAGAGCAGGCCACGCCGGCTGCCGCGCGCGGCGCCGTGCTGGAGTTGCGCAACAGCGTCTGGGCGTCGCCCCTGATCGTGCGCGCCGCGCCGCTGCCGGTCAGCATCGTGCTGGCGGCCATGCCCGACGGCGAGATCGATTTCGCCATCGCCAGCGGCGAAGGCGAGCGGCAGAACGATCATTGCCAGGGCCGCGCCGCCTATGTCGCGGCCGCGGCACCGGACACGCTGGATATCGCGGGCCTGCGCGCAGCGATGGACCGCGGTGTCCTTGCTGCGGACGCGGTCTACGCCGCGTTCGACCGCATGGGCCTGGTCTACGGGCCGGCCCATCGTGCGGTGCGCCAGGTATTGCGCGGCAGCGATGCCTTGCTGGCGCAACTGGAACTGCCCGCCGGCGTGCGCGCCGAGGCCGGCCGCTTTGTTCTTCATCCCAGCCTGCTGGACGGCGCGCTGCAGGCCTGCATCGGCCTGGCCGCCGGCAGCAGCAGCCAGGCGCGGCTGCCGTTCGCGCTGGAAACGCTACGCATCTTCAGTGCCTGTCCCGCTGCGGTCTGGGCCTGGGTGCGTCCGGCACCGGGCAGCAGCGTGGACGCCGCCGTCAGCCGGCTCGATATCGATCTGTGCGACGCTGATGGCAATGTCTGCGTGCAGCTGCGCGGGTTTTCCGCCCGTGCCGTGGGACAGCCCGAGGCAAAACCTGTCAGCGAGGCAAGCGGGCTGCTGCTCGCCGCCCCGCAATGGCATGACATTGTGGAAACAGCAACAAATCCGCCCTGGTCGGAACGCCAGGTCGTCCTGTGCGAACTGCCCGCTGTTGCCGCCGATGCGCTGCAGACCCTGCTGCCCGGCAGTGTCTGCAACAGCTGGCCGGCGCTGCCGGGGCAGGATCTGGCCCAGCGCTACACGGCCCACGCACTGGCCTGCTTCGAACAGATCCAGGCGGTTTTCGCACGCAAGCCGGCCGCGCCGGTATTGCTGCAGATCGTGCTCGGCGACGAACCCGGCCAGGCGCTGTTCGCCGGCCTGTCAGCCTTACTGAAAACCGCCACATTGGAAAACCCGCTGTTCTGCGGCCAGATCGTGCAGAGCCAGTCCGGCATCGACGCCGCGGCTCTCGCGCAGCAGTTACAACAGGCCCAGGCGCATCCGGCGCAGAGCCTGCTGCGCTTCGACCGCCGCGGTATGCCGCAAGGGCTGCGCTGGAAAGAGCAAGCGGCCAGTACCGAGGCGGCGGCGCCGTTCAAGGAACATGGCGTCTATCTGATCACCGGCGGCCTGGGCGGGCTCGGCAGCCTGTTCGCGCGCAACATCCTCGAACAAAGCGCTCATGCACAGGTGATCCTGAGCGGCCGCGACGCGCCCTCGGGCGAACGCCGGCAGCGGCTCGATGCCTTGACCACGCTGGCGCCGGGACGCGTGCACTACCGCGCCGTCGATCTCGACGCCGCCACCGACGTGGCGGCCCTGGTCGCGGACATTGTCGGCGTGCACGGCGCGCTGCACGGCATCGTGCACAGCGCCGGCATGATTGCGGACAACTTCATCGTGCGCAAAACCGCGGCGGAATTCCGCGCGGTGCTGCAGCCGAAAGTCGCTGCCGCCCTGCAGCTGGATACGGCTACCGCGGCGCTGGACCTGGATTTCTTCGTGCTGTTCTCGTCCACGGCCGGCGCGTTCGGCAATGTCGGCCAGGCCGACTACGCCGCGGCAAACGGTTTTCTCGACCAGTTCGCCGAATGGCGCAGCGCGCGTGTCGCTGCGGGCGAGCGGCGCGGCCGCACGCTGGCCATCAACTGGCCGCTGTGGCAGGCGGGCGGCATGCAGCTCGATGCCGCACTGCAGGTGGAACTGGAACGCAGCACCGGCATGCAGCCGCTGAGCAGCGCCAACGGCCTGCACGCCCTCCAGCACAGCCTGGCCCAGGGGGCGCCGCGCAGCCTGGTGCTGCAGGGCCGGTTGGCCAGGCTGCAGCGCCTGCTCGACGGTGTGCCGTTCGCCGCACCAGTCGCCGTGGCAGCGCCGCCGGTGCTGGCGCCGGGCCAGGCGCTGGACGGCCAGGAACTCAAGGACAAGACCCAGGACTGGCTGCGCCGGCAGTTCTCGCAGCTGCTGAAACTGTCGTCGCACCGCATCGATGTGCAGGCGCCGCTGGACCAGTACGGCATCGATTCGATACTCGCGATGCGCCTGACCAACCAGCTGGAAAAGACTTTCGGCTCGCTGTCCAAGACCTTGCTGTTCGAATACCGCAGCATTGCCGAACTCGCCGGGCATTTCCTCGACGCGCATGCGGCAGTGCTCAACGGCATGTTCGTCAGGACGGCAGCGGCCGACAGCAGCCCGGCGCCCACCGCCGCCAAGCCCGCCGCGGCGGCGGGTTCGCGCCTGCTGCCGCTGCGCCCGGCCGATGCCGTCAAGGCACCGGATGCGGCAGCTGCAACAAATGATAGAAATTCGACCGGCATGGTGCCGGCGCTGGCCGAGCCGATCGCCATCGTCGGCCTGAGCGGGCGCTATCCCGAATCGCCGGATATTGCCGCGTACTGGAACAACCTGCGCGACGGCAAGGACTGCATCGTCGAAGTGCCGGCGGAACGCTGGGACTGGCGCGAGCATTTCAGTGCAGACCGCAGCGAAGGCGGGCGCCACTACAGCCGCTGGGGTGGCTTCATCGACGGCGTGGACGAATTCGATCCGCAGTTCTTCAATATCGCGCCGCGCGAAGCGAAATACATTGATCCGCAGGAACGCCTGTTCCTGCAGCACGCCTGGATGGCGGTCGAAGACGCAGGCTATTGCCGCAGCAGCCTGCGGGGCGCGGGCAGTGCAGCCAGCGATGTCGGCGTGTATGTCGGCGTGATGTGGAGCGAGTACCAGCTGCTCGGCATCGCCGCCGACACGCAGTCGCTGCGCATGGGCTTTTCCGGCAACGTCGCCAGCATCGCCAACCGCGTCTCGTATGCGCTGGATTTGCACGGACCGAGCATGACGCTGGACACCATGTGTTCCTCGTCGCTGACCGCGATCCATGTCGCCTGCCAGGACCTGCGCCAGGGGCGTACGCGCGTCGCCATCGTTGGCGGCGTGAACATCAGCATCCATCCGCAGAAATACCTGCTGCTCAGCGTCGGCCAGTTCATCTCCGGCGATGGCCACTGCCAGAGCTTCGGCGAAGGCGGCGACGGCTATATCCCGGGCGAAGGCGTCGGTGCGGTGGTGCTCAAGCGGCTGTCGGATGCGCAGCGCGACGGTGACCATATCTACGCCACGATCCGCGGCAGCGCGCTGAGCCACGGCGGCAAGACCAACGGCTATACCGTGCCCAACCCGCAGGCGCAGACCAGCGCGATCGC
>NZ_SNZH01000004.1:387824-447283 GCF_004363655.1 Tahibacter aquaticus | reverse complement strand
GGCGATCGGCAACACCTTGCAGATCGGCTCGACCCCGTAGACGTTCCGGTTCTCGTCGATGAACCGCTTCATCACTTCGGTCGGCGGTCGAGCTCCGCCTGGGCAAAATACGCCGACGCCTTGCGCAGGATCTCGTTCGCCTGGCGCAGCTCGCGGTTCTCCCGTTCCAGCGCCTTGATGCGTTCCTGCTCGCTCGTCGTCGGGCCGGCTCGCTTGCCCTCGTCACGCTCGGCCTGACGCACCCAGCGTCGCAACGTCTCGTGCGTGCAGCCGATCTTTGCCGCGACCGAACCGATCGCCGACCATTGCGATGCGTGGCTGTCCTGCTGTTCCAGCACCAGCCGAACCGCACGCTCGCGCACTTCCTTCGGAAAATTTGCTGACTTGCTCATTGCTCCATCCTCTCAAGAGATGGAGTCTCCGGGGAAGCCGGGGCGGTTCACTGGCGGGCATATACACGGTTCTCGGGCACGCCAAAGGATTCAGTGTTGAGGATGCGTCTAAACGCGTTCAGTTTCTCGACAACGCGCGGCTAGAGGCGATGGCAGATCTAGAAGCCGCGAAACTTAAGCGAGATAACTATGTGTCGCCCGATGAAAAGGTCGTTGACCGCGCGGCGGAACTTCGCGCCAAGTTGCGTAACTCTGAAGCTTCACGCAACAAGGCTAAGGATCGGTTGGTTGAACTGAAATTGCAGCAGCAGGATTCGCGGCTATTTCTGGAGGAATTGAAGCGCCGCGTTAAGCATCTTGAAGAGTCACAAGTGGCCAGAGAAATCTTGGATGGACTCGAGTTCTCTGTGTGTCCAGCATGTCTCTCAGAAATAGACGGGGTGGCGCGTGGCGAACACTGCCATCTATGCAAACATGCTTTGCCGAAGCAGGATACGTCCAGCAATCTTCTTCGAATGAAGAACGAGCTAGCCATTCAGACAAAAGAATCTTCGCATCTAATGTCAAGTCGGGACGCTGAAATTGGTGAACTTGATCGTGAGCTGCCTCGCTTGGACAGCGAGGTAAAAAGACTAGAAAGCGAGTACCTCTCTATCGCTTTTAGCTGGTCTACTGAGGCGGAATTGGCAATTGAAGATGCGGCAAGAAATGTGGGTTCGCTTACGGAAGCGCTGAAACAAGCTCATGAACAGCAAGCGCTAGCTGGTGCAGTTACGGCTTTGCAGAAACAACGCGACGAGCTAGCGTCCGAGCAGGCAACGCTGAATGTTGTCATAGACGATTTGCTTGCTAGGCAAGAAAAAAGAAAGATTGCGGTGGCCTCTGCAATCGAAGATGAGCTAATAAGATTGCTCAAGCTGGATTTGCCCCGCCAGGAAGAATTTATTCACGCAAGAGAAGTAAGATTTGAATTTGCCGACAATAATGTTCTTGTCAATGGTGTTCGAAATTTTTCCGAAAGCTCTGCGGTGGTATTGCGGCATCTCTTTCACCTCGCGTTGCTTGGTGTGAGCACAAGAGATTCGCAGATGCGCGTGCCGAGATTCATAATGCTTGACGGGGTTGATGATGGTGGACTAGAGCCGGAGCGGAGCCGTCGTCTTCAGAGCATCATTGCGGACGAAAGCGCGTCGTACTTAGTCGAGCATCAGATAATATTCGCCACTTCCAAGCCGAGGGGCGACGATGGTCTTCATTCCGCCAATGAGGTCGGTCGCTACTTTACGCAGCATTCCCGGGCATTAAATACCGCAGATATCTAGTACCGCCAGGCGCTTGGCATGTAGACGCCCGCTTAGGTCTACCAATTAGCGGCGTGACCTGTGCAGAAACGGCTGGGTCATTGCAGCAGGCGCGAGTGACGCAGCGGCGGGATCTGCGTGCCCTGTCGAGATTTTTGACGGAGGAGTCGGCGTCGGAATACTTAACTCAATTCAGGAAATTGGCGACTATGAACATTGATAACATCATGGCGATACTCGGGGGCGCTGGCTTTACAGCCATCGGCGCTAGCGTTCTGGTAAAAATTCTCGTGGAAAAGGGGATTGAGTCCGCCATTAAGCACAACTTTGACAGGCATCTTGAAACTTACAAGTCAGAACTTACGAGAGAGATCGAGCGGTTGAAGTTGTCGCTGAAGAACTCAGAAGTTTTTTTTTCCAGGCAGTTTGCCGCACTGACAGAGCTTAGAAAAATGTCGAGATCAATGCTTCCCCGTAAGAGAAATCCGGATATGGACTTTTATGAAGCCTGCTGGGAAGTTGCAACTGAATTCTCGAGACATGCGGATAGTCTTGATGAATTCCTCTACAAATACGAACCTGTGCTACCAACAGAAATACTCAAGCAAATTGAGAGTGCGGCAGCTCTGGCAAATGATGGATCATTCGAGTTCCATCTCACCGATAGCAACGAGCCTATGGTCACTGACAACGGGATAAAGATCGCTGAGCAGCTCTACGATTTGGTTCGTGACGCATCACTCGAACTCCAGAAGACCGTGGATTCGCAAGTTGACGGACGCAAATAACGGTCCAACCTGACTCCCGAAAAACGGGCGTTGCCGAAAACTGGCCAGGTGGACTTGCCCCGGTTAGTTGCTGACGCGGTCAGAAGCTAGCGTACCCACTGCGGAGAACCCAAATGGCGCTGACTCAACGCCAATTCGTTGACCCAAAAAAACAAAGCCGGCTCGCAATGCCAAGAAACCTCTGATAAACCTTGCGCTGGAGCCCCCGTTGCCGCTGACATCGCCCACGAATTAAACCCTTACCCAGTTTGTCGGTCAGTCAGGTGGGTCGGGTTCATAAACATACGGGCCGATAGCGTCCGCTACGTCATAGCCGCGCTGCGTTAGCTGAAACACCTCTCCTTTGCCGCTTCTATCTTCGACTAGTGCGTTGTCGAACAGCTCTTTCAAGGCAGATCGCCAATTGGCTTCTTCCCGCGGATCAGAACCCTCTCCAACAAGAGTTGTTCCTGAAGCTTCGATGGTGAGGCCGCCGAGTGTTGAGAACATTACAACCGTCCCTTCATGTCCTTCTGATGCAAACCTGAGTAGATCCTCAGCGCTGCTCGAAAGCTTTAGAGGTGGAGGGCGTTGTGACACGGAAGGTATGCCGAATCTATCGGCCTCATTTCTTTGGAACTGACGAATTATTGTCAGAGCAAGATGCTGTGTGAGCATTTCGCGAAAGGCTGACTTCGTCCCATACTCGGCTATTAGCCCTCGACGCTTGCATTCGTTCTTGAACTCATTCAGCGCGATGTATTGTTCGGGATCAATGCTATCTAACCTAACTGGTTCAGAAGAAAAATAGATCATTGCTGGCTTCAAGGCAGCAAGGTGTTCCTCGATTTCCTGTACTGTGCCACTGGCGGCGGATGCAGTCCGGCTGCCGAGCCTTGTCCAAAATACGGCTATAAGAAGATCACAATCTTTTAGTATTTGTTTGGAAATCAGATCCTGAGGATGGCCGTGCATTTCCGGAGACGAGTCGTTTTCTCAGCCAATCGGCATGAGCACAGTCGAACGATCAATGGCATTTACAGCATTCCAATCCTGAATCACCTTTCGTATTATTTCGCGTTCGGCCAAAACGTCGCCGGGTGATGCGATCATTACGCGAATCAATTTGGCGTCAATCGGCATTGGCTTGGCCCCATGTGATTCGGGATAACGGGGTCAGGTTAACTTACCGGGCCTTGCGTCGGTCCCAAGAAGCGGTTTCCATCCATGCCCAGGTGTCGAAACGCCGGGAGAGCCTGGCCCTGGGCCAGGCTCGTTTTACCGTTCAGGGGAAGGGCAAAGCAGCCCCGTGCCGGCCCTGTCTTGCCAGGTCCTGGCAGCGGGCGCGGGGCTTCAGGTTTCCGTACCCTCGTCCTTGGCTGCCTTGCGCCGCCGGAATCGTACCGACAGCTCCTTGCGCAGGCTGTCCAGTCCCTGGCTTTTCCCCGCCACGTCCAGCAGCGCATAGCCTTCGGATACTAGCGACATGATGTCGCTGCCCAGCGCGGCTTCCGTATCTTCGCCGCGCTCGGACAGGCGTTGCAGGCGGTCGAGTCGCGGCGCCAGCGTATCCAGCGTGGCCAGGTCTTGCAGGCCGCCAGCCAGGTTGACGCTGGCCGGAATCACTTGCGGGTTTTGCGACATCACGCTGAGCGTCTTGCGGCAGTACGGCTCGGAAACCGAGCCCATGTGCCGCAGCGAGCGGCGTTCGTCGGGCGTCAGGGATATGAAACCCTGGCACAGGGTTTCGAGTTGGTCCAGGGCTGCGTCGAAGGCGGCGAGTTGTTCGGCTGTGAACACCAGGTCGACAAGATTTTGCGTCATGAAAGAACTCCTCAATGTGGACAGATAGCGCTGCCGTTGTGGGCGGCGTCGCGCTGGGCCGTTGCAGCGTTTGAATATCTGTTGCAAACGATGCAAAAGAAGTTTTCCAGAAAAGAACCGCGCTGCCTTGAATCTGTGCGCCTGAGTATCGAAAAACCCCCGTATCCATTGAGGGAAATCCGCCAGACGCGCGCGAATCGTTGTCGGCTTGCGCGCGTGCGTCGGCCGCGGCGGTCCTGTCAGTCCCCGCGCTGTCCGGGGTGGCTGGACGATGCCAGTTCGTCAGTTCAGTGAGAGGGATGCCGCGCTGGCGACACACATGCCTAGGCCATCTGCCAGGGTATGGTCATCGTTTCATTGTTGCAAAAAATATCTGTTAGTCTTTGATGCATTATTAAACTATTCCATGCGCGGCGGTATTGTCTTGCGCTGCGTGGGTGAGATGGCCTGCATCTGCCGAGGGGTTTCGCCATGAATCGCACCCTGAACGTCACTACGCCGCTTGGCCCCGAGCGTTTGCGCTTCGACATGTTGCAGGGGCGCGAAGCGCTTTCCGCGTTGTTCGACTTGCAGCTCACGCTGAAAAGCGAGGAGAAAGGCGTTTCCGCCGACGATCTGCTGGGCCAGTCGATCAGCGTGGATTTCGAGCTGGACGGCGGTGCCCGGCGCCATCTGAACGGCCAATGCGTACATTTCCGCTCGGCAGGCCGTCGCGGTAAGCAGCATCTGTACATTGCGAACCTGCGCCCCTGTCGTGCTGCGTTCTACCTACGACATGTATCGCGCGGACGCGGAAGGCTGTCTGTTGCTGGCCGAACAGCAGATCCGACCAAATACAATGAAGCAATGTTGGAAATGCTCGAATATTTCAAGTGCCTTCAAAAGAACGGTCTACTGCCGTAGGGGAAATCTGACGCATGACTAACTATGTGATTACTCCTTATGAAGGTGTCGGGCCACTCAAGTTCGGAATGGGGCGTGATGAAATCAAGGGCTTGGTGGGAAACGCAGACCATGTCGGTGAAGACAGAGAGGAAAAAACACTGACCGAATATCGGTTCGGGAACTCTCTGCAGCTGGTTTACGACCTGGCAACCGTGCGGCTCGTTTGCATAAGCCTCTACCGCCCTCTGACGGAAATTTCAGTGGATGGAATTCAGCTTGAGTGGAGTGAAAGTGAAACGTGGCTGGAACGACTGAAGAAGCTCGATGCAGACCCGAGATTCACCTACGGAATAACCGTGCTTTTCAAGTTCGGGATTTCCGCCGCTGGCCTTCAGCATGACGAAAATGGTGGGAAATCGGTGACTGCATTCGCGAGGGGGCAATGGGATTCTGACAGCCCAGATTTGCTGCCTGCATGACTGGGCGTTCGAAACGCTCTGCATGAATCTCCAGTCCCTAGACCGTCTTCCACGGTGTTCGCTGCGCTCGACGCAGCGGCGGACCGTGTCCGGGTCCGCCGCTGCAGTCGGGACGCCACGCACGCCTTGACGGCGCGACGTGACGCGAAGGGGGAAAGGCGGCTTGGTGAGAGGAGGAGCGCCGCCGTCGGCGTGGCGTTGTCAGTGAGCGGGGTAGGCGGCGTGCGTTTCGTTCGCCTCTTCGAAGTTCTCCTCGAACGAACTGAGGAAGATTTCGTCCGGCGGAATACGGTCGACGGTGAATTCGAGGTACTGGTCGCCGAAGAACGTGCCGCCGGCGATGGCGCTGCCGTCGGGCAGCACGTGCATCATGGTGGCGCCGAAGCCGCCGGGCAGGATGGTGCCGTTGAAACCGTCGGTCTTCATTTCAAAATCGAACGTGCCGGTGCCGGACCAGCCCATCTCGGTGCCTTCGATGAAGATGGACGGCGAGGTTCCGGTGGTCGGGAGCGCGAAGTCGAAGTGGAAGTGTGCCGCGTCGAGGCCGGCCGGTACGCGGTAATCCTTGAGCACGAGCTTGGTGCCGAGGATGGTGCCTTCGGTCGGGCCGAGGTCAGAGCCGAACCAGCCGTAGCGGTAGGAATAGGCGGCGTCGTCGAAGAATTCGTAGCGCACAGTGACGATTTCGGCGGAAGCGGCGCCGCTGGTCAGGGCGAGCAGCGCGGCGAGTAGATGGCGGTTGATGGAATACTCCGTCGGGTTGGGGGAGCACGATTGTAGACAGGGGCAGGTTTACTCTCGCCCTGCCATAAGACCTGCACGCCTGCGAAAACCAACACACAAAAAACGCGGAGTGCTCGAGTCGCCCGGTGGAAATTTCGCGGTGTGTGTGACGCGACTCTCGACGTGCTCTGCGTGAATTTCCAGTCCCTGTACTCGCGCCTTGCTTGCGATGAAAACGGTTTCAATGAGCTGCCGATGCTGTTCATGCCGATGGCTGGGCGGCAGCGGCATTGCCAACGACAACGATGCCGCGTGGTTTCTGACGGCGGTGTATGAGCGGTGCGTGTTGACCGATCAACTGATCCGTGCGGCGTGCAGGCTAGGACATGGCTGCGCGTTGCCGTTCGCCTGCCAGCCGGTCTGTCGAGAATTTTCAGCCCTGCTGCATGCGCGGCAAAAGCCCGCATCCATCGCAGACGGGTCTATGCCGCCGTAGGCCAGCCCGCGCGCGCTGCCTGGCGCAGCGACGCGCGCACGATGCGCCGGTGAAACGGCGCGATCAGGAAAAGATAGACGCGGCCGAGCCGGTTGCGGCAGTGCACCACGGTCGAGACGGTGAGCCGTCGCGTGGCCGCCGGCGCCGATTCCTGCGAGCACAGCACCGAAAGGCGGAAGTCGAGGTGGCTGTCGTCTTCGCCCAGCAGAATTTCGGTGGGCTTGCGGCGGTAGATGCGGAACAGGCCGACGCGCTGCTTCATCGCAACCGCATCGAGCGCCTGCAGCTGGCGCGCGGTCTTCAGGCCGAACACGGCAACCAGCGCATCGCGCAGGTGCATCAGCCAGCCGGCCCAGCGCGGCGATCGCGAGAAGATGAAACGCGCCAGCACCTCGGGATCGTTCGATGCATCGCGCGGCAGCTCGACGGCGTAGGCGTCGGCCAGGTCGGTGGTCGCATAAAAATTGACAACGTACGATTGTGCAGGAATATCCACGGTGGTGACGCGGTCTGACGAAGCACGCATGGCGGTGTCCTGGGCGACCGCTGTCGAGCGGTGTACTGCAGGATACCGCTGTGCCGGCGGCGGTAACTGCTGGCGCGCCGCCAATCGGTGCGGCTTAAGGTCGCGGTGCGCGCGCAGGCGGATGCTTCGCACATGCGCTCGCCGGTGAATGCAAGAAAAAGGGCGCGGATGTCATCCGCGCCCTTTGTTATCTGCTGCTGTTGCTGGCGTTTACTGCGGCGGTACGGTCAATGCTTCCGGCACGATAGGGAAGCGCGCGCTGCCGTCTACCTGTACGCCGAGGTTGAACTCGACCACGGTGCTGGCGCCGTTGGCCAGCGGAGCCGTCGTGGTGATGATGCCTTCGGCCACGCTGGAGTTCAGGCCGCCGCCGGATGCCTGCGCCGCCGGGGTCTGTACGTTCAGTGCCTGCGAAGACACGGTCGTGGTGTCGGTCAGGGTGATGGTCTGTGCCGGCGAATTGAGCAGGCGGTAGTCGCCGGCTGCGGCCGCACCGCCGGTCAGGGTCGGAATCTTGATCACGCGGTAGCGCAGGGCGACGATGGGCAGGCCGGTGTTGTTGGTGAAGCGGCGGCGCAGCTTGAGCGTGCCGGCGGCGCCGTTGGCCACGGCCGTCGGATCGCGTACCTGGTTAGGCGCGGTGACGGAGTTCACCAGCGGGTCGATCAGGCTGACCGCGATATCGCCACTGTGGATAATGGGCGAACTGATCGTTGTATACGCCGTCGCGGTCGTGCCGCGTTCCGTGCCGGGCGCGCCCAGTACCGAGGCTACGCCGCTGAGGGTGGCGCCGGTGGTGGATACCAGCACGAAGTCGGCTGCGTTGTCGCCGGTGTCCTGCGGTCCGCTGCTGCTGTAGCGGCGCACCCAGCTGTGCTGGCCAGCCGCGGTGACGCCGGCGGCCGGGGCAAGGCCGCTGCCTTCCTTGTAGTTGGCATTGGTCACCGAGCTGTAGCCGACCGAATCGAGCCGGTTTGGCGTCAGTGCGGCGGCGGTGCTGAATACCGCCAGGCCGACGTCGTCGGGCAGGAAGCCCACGGCTGCCGAAGCGGGGTTGACCGAAATGTTGGCCGAGCCGCTGGCGGTGATGCCGGTGCCGGTCGGGTAGGTGGACAGGCTATAGGTGTTGCCTGCCGGTGCCGGCGTGGTCGGCTGGCTGCTGATGAGGAAACGGCCGCGCGGCGGCAGGGCGAGCGGGCCGCCCGTGGACAGGGTCTGCGGAAGCACCAGGAATGTCGTTTCCGTCGCGCCCTGGGCACCGGCGATGCGCCAGCCGGCGCCGGTCGGGCTGGTGGGGTCGGCACCGGGCAGGGCGTCGATCACGGTGATGTTGTTGTCGGTGTTGTTGTACAGCTCGATGAATTCGTCGGCCGAGCCGTCCGAGCCCGGCGGCGTAGTGCCTTCGCCCCGGGTGCGGAATTCGCTGACCAGGATGTCGCCGGCACCCGGTGCGGGCGGACGCACATCGAAGCTGATCGTCCAGCCGCCGGAGAGATGCTGCCGCCGTCGAGGTTGGCGTCGTCGATGATGTAGAGGTTCCAGGTGCCGTTCGGCGCGTCGCCGTTGAAGGCCGACAAGGTATACGTATACGGCGCGGCCGGGGCCGGGGCCGGAAACAGGTCGGTAGTGCCGGAGTTGGCCGGCCGGTAGCTGCCGGTGACGAAGGGCACGCCGGTGTTGCCGGTCACGGTCGAGGGCACCGGGCGGGCGGCGTAGTCGTCCAGGCCCAGGTTGATGTTGCTGACGCCGCGCGAGCCTGCGCCGAAGTCGGACATGAGCACGCTCTTGCGGCCCGAGGGCGATACCAGCAGGAAATCGGTATCGGCCGGGAAGGCATGGCTGAAGCCATTGATGGTGACCGACACGCGCTCGACCACGCCAGTCTCGCCGGCGACGGCGATCGGCGACGGGTATAGCGACGCCGCCTGGCCCGAGGCCGGGCAGGGGTTCGGGCAGTCGGTGATGGTGATGGCAGTGGCATTGGTATACGAGGTGCCGCCGCGCGGGCGCACCGCGGGCGGGGCCGGCGGCGCGGCGGTCTGGCCGCTGCTGGAACGGCTGTTGAGCACGAGCTGCGGCTCGCTGGAAATATCCGGCGTTTTGGCGGCGGCAGAAGATGCCGCCAGCACCAGCGTGAACGCGCTGAGAACTAGGCTAGGACGCATTGCTGACTCCCGATCTGTCGATGATGGCGGGCCGCCGCACAGGGCTGGCGGCGCTCCTGATTCAGTCCACGCTGAACTGCTGCAGCGACACCGGCGTGCCGGTGAAATCGATGCACCAGCCGTTGGCGATGGAGCCTGCGTCACCGGTGGCGAAGTCGACGGCGCACAGATTCCAGGTGCCGTTGGATGTGGTTCCGCCGAACACGCTGGCGAAGGTCGCCGTGCCGCCGCCGGACGGGCCGGGGTTGGAGTACGTAGTGCCAGGGCCGGGCGCCGGATAGGTGTCCGTGCCCAGGTAATTGGTGGGCTTGAAACTGCCGGAGGTCCAGGCAGTCAGATCGGGCAGCGGGCCGCTGGCCGTGTCGCTGAAGGAATAACTCACGCCGCTGACGGGAGCGGCATCGCCGGCGCTGGACTGCAGCAGCAGTGCCTGGCCGGCGGGTCCGACCAGTACCAGGCCGACATCGTCGGGGAAGGCATGGCTGAAGCCGAACAGGGAAACCGTCACGCCGGTGATCCTGCCCGGTGCGCCGGTCACGGTAATGGCCGACGGTTAAAGGCTGGCGGTAGCGTTGTCGGTGATGGTGATGGGGTTTGCATTGCAGAAGCCGGCTACTCCTGCCGAGGCCGCACCGGACAGGCACAGCAGGCAAAGACCGGACACAAACTTGCTGATGTGCATAAATCCACCTTTTGGGTCGAAACGACGGGCAGGTTGATGGTAGCGGGTGCAAAAACCGTGGCTTCCCCGGCATGCCTGGTCCGTCCCAGGGTACGCAGGCGAATTGGTATTCCGCGCTCATTGGAACAAGGTCAACCGGGTTTTTACTCAGCCCAGGGCCGAAATTGGCTCGCGAGAGCTGGCAATTGGGCAAAACGCGAAAAGCGGCTGAAAACCGACACTTGGGGTAGCTGTTGTGCATCCTGGGCGAAATCCGCTGAAGCGCGGCGCCGAAAACCGGTCCAGGCCGGGGCTCGCTGCGGCGGGGTTTCACCTGCTACAAGGCGTCGACTTGTCGAATGGGCGGCAAATGATTTTTCTGGATGTTTATATCCCTGGCAATCGATATTCGTTGCGCGGCCGAGTCGCGCCCGGCAGGGAGCGACACCCCAAGTCCATAGGGGCAGATTGGCCCCTGAGTCGGCTTTGGAGACCGGCAACGGTCCTGTCGTTTGGCGTGATCGGGACGAACCACAATCCGATGGCGAGACAACGGCTTCGCAACTCCGGCGCACTTTTTTGCGGCGGAACCCCCGCGGGATCTGGCGGCATAATCGGGCCTGACGTTACGCGTTTGGAAGGAGTCGGCATTGGAAGCGTGGTTCATTCGTTCCTACGGTGGGCAGCAGGTTCTTGAGTTTGGCGACGTTGCGGAGCCGGTGGTCGGCCCACGCGACGTGTTGGTCGATATCCGGGCCGCCAGTGTGAACCCTATCGACATCCGGGTGCGCCGAGGGGAATTGCGACGCCTGCTCGACTACAGGTTTCCGCTGGTGATGGGTACCGACCTGGCCGGTGTCGTCATCGCGACAGGTTGCGACGTGCGCGGCTTTTCTGTCGGCAATGAGGTCTTTGCGCGACCGAACCGGCAGCGGATCGGATCGTTCGCAGAGCGAATTGCCGTACATGAGGACGAAGTTGCACTGAAGCCAAAAAGCCTCACGTTCGAGGAAGCGGCGTCCATTCCGTTGGTCGGGCTCACGTCGCGACAAGCCATGATCGATCTTGCCAACCTCAAGCCGGGTCAAAAAGTGCTTATTCATGCGGGGGCGGGTGGGGTCGGAACGTTTGCCGTGCAACTGGCCAAACATCTGGGTGCCTATGTCGCGACTACGGCGAGCGCGGCAAAGCATGAACTGGTGCGGTCGTTGGGTGCGGACGAAGTCATCGACTACAGAAGCCAGAACTTTGCACAAATTATCAACGGCTATGACATGGTCTTGGATACCTTGGGCGGAGACGCGTTGATCAGGTCATTCGATGTTCTGCAGCGAGGGGGAATCGTCGTGTCCGTTGCCGGCCCTCCCGACATTGAAATGACGCGCGACTGGCCTCTGCCCTTCTACGTGCGGCTCGCGATACGCGCCATGAGCTGGCGGGTCCGCCGTCTGGCCAAACAGCGCCAGTGCCGCTATCGCTTCATGCTCATGCGGCCGAGTGGAATGCAACTGGCCGAAATTGCGGCGCTCATCGATGCAAGTGTTATCCGCCCGGTCATCGACCGGATCTATCCGTTCGATGATGTCGGCGCAGCGATTGCCTATTCTGAAACCGGGCGGGCAACCGGAAAGATCGTTGTCAGTCGAAGACATTCGCCGTCACCTGAGTGAGTTCGGAAAGGCAGCGGTGTATACACCCGGCAGACGCGGCGATGGCCGATGCTGGACGGCTGATTTCCCGACTGGCCTCCCGCGGAGCAGACGCAGACTGGCGGCGTTTTTTCTCGCCCCGGCAGTGGCTGCAACGGCCACGTGCTGCGGGTGGTGCGATTCAGGCGATGGATAGCGAACGGGCGACGCGGCGTATACCGGCGTGCGCGCTCTTGGGGGGAACGACCGCAAAAGGCGTCTCCACCGACAGAATCTGTCAGGGAATGCGCAATGAAAATTTCCTCGCTCGCCGGGCTGCTGGCGCTGTCCGCTGCGTCGATGCCTGCTTCGGCCATGTTCGTCAATTCGCAGGGAACCGGCCAGCTGCTGCTGTTTCCGTATTACACGGTGCATAACGGCCAGAGCACCATCCTGCGGCTGCACAACGGTACGCCGCGCGCGAAGTCGTTGAGGGTGCAGTTGCGTGAGTCGTATAACGGCCGCGATACGCTGGATTTCGCGCTGTTTCTCGGTCCGTACGACAGCTGGACCGGTTCTGTCGTTTCTGTCGGCGAGTCCGTGCCGGCGCAGTTGCGCACGCGCGATACCAGCTGTACCGCGCCGGACAAGCCGGAATGGACGATGCAGCCGGACGGCGGCTGGTCCGCAGACCTGATGACCTTCTATTTCGACAACGACATGGCCGACACGGGGCCGACGCTGCCATCGCGCACGCACGAAGGCTATGTGCAGGTGTTCGAACTGGCTGAGTTGGCCGGACCGCTGGCCGACGCGGTCGACAGCAACGGTCCGCGCAATTGTCCCCTCGTGCGCGATGTGGATCCGATCAATCCGAACCTGCTGCGGCCTGGCGGCGGCCTGTCCGGCGACTTCGCTATCGTCGATGTTGCGGCCGGCACGCTGCTGGGCGGCAGCGCCACGGCCATCGACGATTTCTCGCGGAGTCCGCTGTATTCGCAAACCGACATCGTTCAGAACTATCTGCGCCTGGGCAACAGCGGCCCTGAGCAGCCGGTCAAGGCCTCTGTGCTGCTCGATGGCAGCTGGCGCGAGCTGCTGTTTTCACTGCGGGATCCCTTCCGCGCGATCGACGCCGTGTCCGCCGTGCTGGCAACCGATGCTGTCGCCGGTGAAGTCCTGCACGAACCGGAAACGGGCAGCTTCACCGAATGGGTGCTGACAGCGCCGTCGAAGCCGTATCACGCCGATACGCTGTACCTGGGCTGGAGTAGCTGGACGACGCCAGAGCCCGCGGTGCCGCCGTACGAGCAGCTGTTCGGCGGCACGGTCTATGCGGCCTCCTGTGCGCAATTCGATGCCAATGCCTGGGATACGGAAGGTAGCCCGGTATCGTTGCGGCCAGACGTGCCGCCCGAAACCGGCGAAAGCCCGTCCCGCGTGTTGCCGGAATTCTCGCTCTGCGGCGTCACCGACGTGGTCTATTTCGGACCAGCGCCGGCCAGCGGCAGGACGCCGGTGCTCGGTTCGCCGCGTGGTGTCCGCGTGTGGAATCCGCAACCGGGTTTCGAGGCCGGCACGGTGCAGCTCAGCTTTGCGCGCAACACGGCAGGCGCTCCGCGCCTGCTGCGGCCGGACCTCAACGGCGTGCGCCTGCGTGGGCTGCCGCTGATCGGCTTCGCCGCAACAAAGTATATAAATACGAACATTTCGCCCGGTGTTCTGGCGAATCATGTCTACGCCCAGTCGCTGGTCCGGAGCACAACCTGCGGCGATGCCCAGGGAAACACCGGTTGTCCGTAGGCGCACGGACTCGAGCGGCTACTGCCGCATGACGACATCGATGCGAAGTCTGAAGGCGGTGTCAGGCCAGGGGCAGCACGCCATTGACGACGGTCCAGACGACAACGGCGATCTGCAGCGCGAAGTAGATCATCATTCCATCGGACAAGCGGCTCAGCGTCGCATCGCCCAGCGGACGATGCTGACGTAGCGCAATGAACCTGAGCGTAGCATTCGCCGTTCTGGGGGTGTTGTGCAGAAACAGGCTGGGTTTTCCCATGCTCTCGTAGGTGTCGGGGTGTTTCCTCTCCAGTCGCTTGAGCAGGATATGGATCAGGAAAAACCAGACTAGCACCATGCCGCCCAGAACAAAGGCGATGGGGTGAGCGACGGCGGTGGGGTTCATAGTGACCTGATGGATGAAAGGGCGGCGGCCCGCGCAGCGGTGCCGTGTTGTACCCGGCGACCGCATCCCACGTCGAACAGGGACGCGGGATGCGGCAGCGGAATCTGGCAACGGGCGATCGAATCATCCGGTACGCGCAAGGCTGTGCGGTTGCCGAAAAGGTGGCTGCTGCGACAGCGCTCACGCGACCAGTTCAGCAAGACGGCCCGCCGTGCACCGACGTAGCCACCTGGCTGGGCTGCAGATCGGTACCTGTTGTGTCGGCGCGACTAGCCAACATTGCCGTGATCGCGGGCGATGCACTGTTCGTACTGATTGGCGAGCACCGAGTAGACGCCAAACGCGAAGGAGCAGTCCTGCAACTGCCCTTCGTAGGGATCTGCGTAGCAGATGGCCTGCATATGGTGGTCTGCACCTTCCATGGCATGTCGTTCGCCGACACATTGTGCTGCGAAGGCCGCATTCGAAGAAAGCCCCGCCAGCAAGGCAGCACAGAAATACATTATGGAGCGTGTGGTATTTTTCACTATTTTATCTCCTGGGTGGATTGTCCGAAAAGAGCGCTGCCGGCTCGGACGGAATACCGTTGCGGCTTTCCTTGTCCTCGCTCCGACAACTCCCGCGTCGTCGACGCAGGACGAGTAGGCCAATCCGCTGGTCGACGGGTCAACGGCGATGGGATGAGCGAACAGGAAACAGGAGTGAAGTGCGGGAACCGGTATACGAATGGCATTGGCGACAGCCGGGAACGCTGGATTTCGCGACGATGGTTTGACAATCGGTCATGGCGAATCCATCCGCCATCTGCTGCCGGGCTTGTGCGCGCAGCGAGACCGGGCCTGGTAGAGCGATGCCGGTGCGACAGGCAAGGAAAGTGGAAACAGAGCCGGCATGGGGCGCGCGCGGGTCAGTCGTTCAGACTCGCTGCGGTGCGGCGAAAGGCGCGGTGCTGGGCCTTGCTGGTGTTCCTGCCCCCTCACCTAACCTCCCCCAGGCTTTGCTGGGAGGAGAGGGACAAAGATGGGCTGCGGCGCGCACCCAGGCCGCTGCAGCTGTTTGAACTTCGGTGTTGCCTCCGACTTGCGAACTGCGGAACTCGCTACCTCCGCACCACTTCCCGGCAAATCTTCTCGATCTCGAACGGATCGGCCGGTTTGACCAGATGCCGGTCGAAGCCCGCCTCGCGTGATCGGCGGCGGTCGTCTTCCTGGCCCCAGCCGGTCAGTGCGATCAGTACGACGTGCTGGCCACCTTCGCTGGCGCGGATCATCGTGGCCAGTTCCAGGCCGTTGAGCTTGGGCATGCCCACGTCGAGGAAGGCGATGTCCGGGGCGAAGGCGAGAATTTCCGCCAGCGCCAGCTGCGGGTCGTAGACGGTGCGCACGTCGTGGCCGGACATGCCCAGCAGCTGGGCCAGCATGTTGGCCGCATCGTGGTTGTCGTCGACGATGAGTACGCGCCGGCCGGCGGTTTGCTGCGCGGCCACCGGCGCGGCCACGGGCTCGGCGCTGGCCGGCAGTACGGCGGCCAGCGGCAGGCGCACTTCGAAGCGCGAGCCCAGGCCCACGCCGTCGCTGTGGGCGCGTACGCTGCCGCCGTGCATCTCGATCAGGCGCCGCACCAGGGTGAGGCCTATGCCCAGGCCGCCCTGGGAGCGCTCCAGCGAGGTGTCGACCTGCACGAACAGGTCGAACACGTCGCGCAGGCGTTCGGGCGGTATGCCGATGCCGCTGTCGCGCACGGATACCACGACCTGGCCGCCGTCGACGGCGACGCCGAGGTCGATGCGGCCGCCAGTCAATGTGTATTTGCAGGCATTGTTCAAAAGATTGCCGAATACCTGGGTCAGGCGCTGCGGGTCGCCGTCGACGAGCAGGGTTTCCGGCGGAATGGCCAGGTGCAGGCGATGCGCATTGGATTCGATATGCGGCGTGGTCATCTCCACCGCCGTAGCCAGCAGCGGGGCCAGCGGGGTGAGCTGGCGGCGCAGTTCGATGCGGCCGTGGGTGATGCGCGACACGTCGAGCAGGTCGTCGACCAGGCGTACCAGCTGGCGCAGCTGGCGGTCGATCACGTCCAGCGAGGAGGACTCGCCGTTGGCCGGCTTGTCGCTCTGCATCAGGCTCAGCGCGCTGCGGATGGGCGCCAGCGGGTTGCGCAGTTCGTGGGCGAGGGTGGCGAGGAATTCATCTTTGCGTTTGTCGGCTTCGCGCAGTTTTTCCGCCAGATGGCGTGCCTGTTCCTCGGCGCGGCGGCGTTCGATGACTTCGGCTTCCAGCCGCGCATTGGCGGCAGACAGATCTGCGTTGGCCAGGGCCAGGGTCTGCGACAGCGCTTCGAGTTCCAGTGCGCGCTCGGTCTGCAGCGCGTGGTTGACCTTGACCAGGCTGGCATTGGCGCCGGCCAGGGCGCGGCGCTTGCGGTACAGCTCGACCAGCACGGCGACCTTGCTGCGCAGGATGTCGGGCTGCAGCGGTACCTGCACGTAGTCGATCGCGCCCAGGCGGTAGCCCTGCAGGCGATCGAGGTCGCCGACGTGGACGCCGGTGACGAAGATGATCGGCGTGGTTTCGAAGCGCGGGTGCTGGTGAATCAGCTCGGCGGTTTCGAAGCCGTCCATGCCGGGCATGCTCACGTCGAGCAGGATGACGGCGTATTCGGCTTCCATCAGCCGTTTCAGCGCGTCTTCGCCGGAGTGCGCCGTGATCAGGTTTTCGCCGAGCTGGGCCAGCACGGCTTCGTAGCTGAGCAGGCGCGAAGGCTGGTCGTCGACCAGCAGGATGTTGACCTTGCCCTGCTCGGGTGGCGTGGTGTGTGGCATCAGCGGTGCAGCCACTGGCGCAGTACCGACAATAGCTGGTCGGTATTGACGGGCTTGGCCAGGTAGTCGGAAGCGCCGGCTTCCAGGCATTTTTCGCGGTCGCCCTTCATCGCCTTGGCGGTCAGCGCAACGATGGGCAGGCTGCGGAATTGCGCATCTTCGCGGATCGCCCGCGTGGTTTCGTAGCCATCCATCTCGGGCATCATGATGTCCATCAGCACCAGGGCAATATTGCCGGCGTTCTGCAGCCGCGCAATGGCCTCCTGGCCGGTGGACGCGGTGACCACCTGCAGGCCGTGGCGCTCCAGTACGCTGGACAGGGCGAAGATGTTGCGCACGTCGTCGTCGACGACGAGGACGCGCTTGCCCATCAGCACTTCGTCGGTGTCGTGCAGGTGTTCCAGCATGCGCCGCTTGTTCGGCGGCAGGTCGGCGATGACGCGGTGCAGGAACAGCGCGGTTTCGTCGAACAGGCGCTCGGGCGACTGCACGCCCTTGATGACGACGCTCTTGGCGGCTTTTTTCAGCAGCTGACTTTCCGCGTCGCTGAGCTCCTTGCCGGTGAAGACCACGATGGGCACGTCGGCCAGGCTGCGGTCGGCGTGGACCCGGGCCAGCAGTTCGAAGCCGGTCATGTCGGGCAGGCGCAGGTCCAGCACGACGCAGTCGAAGTTCTGCTGCCGCATCGCTGCGAGTGCCGCGGTGCCGTTGTCGACGCTGACGATTTCCACGTCGTCGTGGGCGATCAGCTCGACGATGCTCATGCGCTCGGCGTCGTTGTCTTCGATCACCAGCAGGCGCTTGGGCCGTGGCGCGGAAAACAGCTTGATCTTCTCCAGTGCGGCCTTCAGCCCTTCGGTGGTCACCGGCTTGTTGATGAAGGAGAACGCGCCGCGTTCCAGGCCCTGCTGGCGTTCGTCCTCGATGGTGACGACCTGCACCGGGATATGGCGCGTGCTGGAATCCTGCTTGAGCCGGCTCAGCACGGTCCAGCCGAGCATGTCGGGCAGGAAGATGTCGAGGGAAATCGCTGTCGGTGCGTGTTTGCGCGCCAGCGTGATGGCCTCGGTGCCGCGCATCGCGACGATGCCCTTGAAGCCGTGTTCGCGCGCCAGGTCGAGCATCACCTTGGCGTAGTGCGGATCGTCCTCGACGATCAGCAGTACCGGTTCGCCCGGTTCCAGTGCGGCGCGGTCGTCGGCGACTTCCTCGGCGCGCGGGCTGGGCAGCGACGGCAGGCTGGGGGCGGCGAGCTGGCTGCGGCCGCTGTCGCCGGTGGCCGCGCCGGCATATTGCACGGGCAGGTACAGGGTGAAGGTGCTGCCGACGCCGACCGTGCTGCTCAGGCGGATTTCGCCGCCGAGCAGGTTGGCCAGTTCGCGGCTGATGGCCAGGCCCAGGCCGGTGCCGCCGTATTTGCGCGAAGTGCCGGCATCCGCCTGCTGGAAGGCTTCGAAGATGATGCGCTGCTTTTCCAGCGGAATGCCGATGCCCGAATCGGTGACCGAGAACGCCACCACGGCGGGCGCATGGGCGAGCACGCGGTGTTCCGGTGTCCAGCCTGCATTGGCCACGCCGGCGGCGAAGGTGATCACGCCCTGGTCGGTGAATTTGAAGGCGTTGGACAGCAGGTTTTTCAGCACCTGCAGCAGGCGCTTGGGATCGGTGGTGATGAGCGGGCCCAGGGCCGGGTCTACGCGGGTGACGAAGCTGAGCCGGCGCCGCTCGGCCTCGTGGGCGAAGTTGCGCTCGACCATGTCGCGCAGCTGCACGAAGCCGAGTTCTTCCACTTCTACCGTCACGGTGCCGGACTCGATCTTGGACAAATCCAGAATGTCGCTGATCAGGTTGAGCAGGTCGGTGCCGGCGCCGTGGATGGTGGTGGCGAATTCAACTTGCTTGGGCGACAGGTTGCCGGGTACGTTGTCGGCCAGCTGCTGGCCGAGGATGAGGATGCTGTTGAGCGGCGTGCGCAGCTCGTGCGACATGTTGGCGAGGAATTCCGACTTGTAGCGCGAGGTGAGGGCGAGTTCCGCGGCCTTTTCCTCCAGCGCGCGGCGGGCCTGTTCGATTTCGCGGTTCTTGCGTTCCACCTCGGCGTTCTGCTGCGCCAGCAGCTTGGCCTTGAGGCCGAGTTCTTCGTTGGTCTGCTGCAGTTCCTTCTGCTGCGCCTGCAGTTCGCCGGCCAGCTGCTGCGACTGCGCCAGCAGGCCTTCGGTGCGCATGGTGGCCTCGATGGTGTTCAGCACGATGCCGATACTGCCGGTGAGCTGTTCCAGGAAGGCCAGGTGCGAGGGCGTGAACTCGCCCAGGCTGGCCAGTTCGATCACGGCCTTGACCTGGTCTTCGAACAGCACCGGAATGACGATCACGCTGCGCGGCGCGGCTTCCAGCAGGCCGCTGCTGATGGCGATCTGCTCGCTGGGGATGTCGGTCAGCAGCAGGCGCCGGCGCAGTTCGGCGCACTGGCCGATGAGGCTTTCGCCGAGGCGGAAGCGCCGCGGCGCCTGGTGCGTGCCGCGGTCGGCATAGCCGTAGATCTGCTGCAGGAACGGGCCTTCCGGCGCGTCCTCCATGATGTACATCACGCCCTGCTGGGCTTCCACCAGCGGCGCGAGTTCCGACAGCAGGGTGCGCGCGACGGTGAGCAGGTCGCGCTGGCCCTGCATCATGCCGGAGTAGCGCGCGAGGTTGGTCTTCAGCCAGTCCTGTTCGGTATTGCGCTCGGTGGTGGCGCGCAGGTTGCCGATCATGGCGTTGATGTTGTCTTTCAGCTCGGCCACTTCGCCGCGCGCATCGACCTGGATGGAGCGGGTGAGGTTGCCCTGCGTGACCGAGGTGGCCACTTCGGCGATCGCGCGCACCTGGGTGGTGAGGTTGGCGGCGAGCAGGTTGACGTTGGCGGTGAGGTCTTTCCAGGTGCCGGCCGCGCCGGGCACGGCGGCCTGGCCGCCGAGGCGGCCTTCCACGCCGACTTCGCGCGCGACCGTGGTGACCTGGTCGGCGAAGATAGCCAGGGTGTTGGTCATGCTGTTGATGGTGTCGGCCAGCGCGGCGACTTCGCCCTTGGCTTCCACGGTGAGCTTCTGGCGCAGATCGCCGTTGGCCACGGCGGTGACCACTTTCACGATGCCGCGCACCTGGTTGGTCAGGTTGGCGGCCATCACGTTGACGTTGTCGGTCAGGTCTTTCCAGGTGCCGGCCACGCCGGGCACTTCGGCCTGGCCGCCGAGCTTGCCCTCGGTGCCGACTTCGCGCGCGACGCGGGTGACTTCGGCGGCGAAGCTGTTGAGCTGGTCCACCATGGTGTTGATGGTGTCTTTCAGTTCGAGGATTTCGCCTTTCACGTCCACGGCGATCTTGCGCGACAGGTCGCCGCGGGCGACCGCGGTGGCCACCTCGGCGATGTTGCGCACCTGGCCGGTGAGGTTGGAGGCCATCGAGTTGACGTTGTCGGTGAGGTCTTTCCAGGTGCCGGCCACGCCGGGCACCTGGGCCTGGCCGCCGAGTTTTCCTTCGGTACCGACTTCGCGCGCGACGCGGGTCACTTCGGCGGCGAAGCTGTTGAGCTGGTCGACCATGGTGTTGATGGTGTTCTTCAGCTCGAGGATTTCGCCGCGCACATCGACCGCGATCTTGCGCGACAGGTCGCCGCGCGCCACGGCCGTGGTCACCTCGGCGATATTGCGTACCTGGCCGGTGAGGTTGGAGGCCATGGAGTTGACGTTGTCGGTAAGGTCTTTCCAGACGCCGGACACGTCTTTCACATCGGCCTGGCCGCCGAGTTTGCCTTCGGTGCCGACTTCGCGCGCCACGCGCGTGACTTCGGCAGCGAAGCCGTTGAGCTGGTCCACCATCGTGTTGATGGTGTTCTTCAATTCCAGAATTTCACCTTTTACATCGACCGCGATCTTGCGCGACAGGTCGCCGCGCGCCACGGCCGTGGTCACCTCGGCGATGTTGCGCACCTGCACGGTGAGGTTGGTCGCCATGGCGTTGACCGAATCGGTCAGGTCTTTCCAGGTGCCGGCCACGCCGGGCACGGTGGCCTGGCCGCCCAGCTTGCCCTCGGTGCCGACCTCGCGTGCGACGCGGGTGACTTCGGCGGCAAACCCGTTCAACTGGTCGACCATGGTGTTGATGGTGTTTTTCAGTTCGAGGATTTCGCCCTGCACATCGACCGCGATCTTGCGCGACAGGTCGCCGCGCGCCACGGCCGTGGTCACCTCGGCGATGTTGCGCACCTGGGCGGTGAGGTTGGAGGCCATCGAGTTGACGTTGTCGGTGAGGTCTTTCCAGGTGCCGGCCACGCCGGGCACCTGGGCCTGGCCGCCGAGCTTTCCTTCCGTGCCGACCTCGCGCGCCACGCGGGTGACTTCCGAGGCGAACGAGCGCAGCTGCTCGATCATCGTGTTCAGCGTTTCCTTCAGATCGAGGATTTCGCCGCGCACGTCGACGGTGATCTTGCGCGACAGGTCGCCGCTGGCGATGGCCGTCGCCACCTCGGCGATATTGCGCACCTGGTCGGTGAGGTTGGAGGCCATGGAATTGACGTTGTCGGTCAGGTCTTTCCACACGCCCGACACGCCTTTCACTTCGGCCTGGCCGCCCAGCTTGCCCTCGGTGCCGACTTCGCGCGCCACGCGCGTGACTTCGGCGGCAAAGCCGTTGAGCTGGTCGACCATGGTGTTGATGGTGTCTTTCAGTTCGAGGATTTCGCCTTTCACGTCGACGGTGATCTTGCGCGACAGGTCGCCGCGGGCGACCGCGGTGGTCACCTCGGCGATATTGCGCACCTGCGAGGTGAGGTTGGTCGCCATCGCGTTGACCGAGTCGGTCAGGTCTTTCCAGGTGCCGGCCACGCCGGGCACGATGGCCTGGCCGCCCAGCTTGCCGTCGGTACCGACTTCGCGCGCCACGCGCGTCACTTCCGAGGCGAAGCCGCGCAGCTGGTCGACCATGGTGTTGATGGCCTCCTTGAGCTGGAGGATTTCGCCGCGCACGTCGACGGTGATCTTGCGCGACAGGTCGCCGCTGGCGACGGCGATGGTGACCTCGGAAATATTGCGCACCTGCGCGGTGAGGTTGGACGCCATCTGGTTGACCGATTCGGTCAGGTCTTTCCAGACGCCGGAAACGCCGACCACCTGGGCCTGGCCACCGAGCTTGCCGGCCGTGCCCACTTCGCGCGACACGCGGGTGACTTCCGAGCTGAACACGCTCATCTGCTCGATCATGGTGTTGACGATGGAGGCCGAGCGCAGGAACTCGCCCTGCAGCGGGCGGCCTTCCACTTCCAGGTCGATGATGCGGGTGAGATCGCCGCGGGCCACGGCGGAAATCGCCCGGGTCATGCGTTCGGTCGGCCAGACCAGGTCGTCGCACAAGGTGTTGACCGAGCGTTCCATCGCACCCCAGGCGCCGCGGCGGCTGGCGCCGGCGACGCGTTCGCGGGTCTGGCCACGCTTGCCGACCACGTCGCCGACACGGGCCAGTTCTTCCGCCAGGCGGCGGTTGTTGAAGATGATTTCGTTGAGCGTGTCGGCCAGCTTGCCTTCCAGGCCGGGCCAGTCGCCGGGCAGGCGCTGGCTGAAATCGCCGTCGCGCACGGCCTGCAGCACGCGTAGCAGTTCGGGCAGGGACGGTGATAGCGGTACGGGCTGAGCATCGGCTGTGCCACCGGTTTCGGAGCGCGGCAAGTCGCGAGTCACGGTCATGGCTGGTTGTCCCCTCGGCAGGCTTGCATGCATAGCGCAAGGCAGGTGTGAAAAATGTGCACGAGTTGTTCACACGGATGGCGTGGTTTTTCGCGGTGGCGACGGGCCAGCTGGCGAGGGATAAATGGCGCGGATTCGTCACGCGGTTTTCACGCCGGCGCGGCCGGGAAGGTGGCCGGGCCGTAGCGCCGCCGGTGCGGTGCGGGGCTGGTTTGCCGGGCCGGGGCTGGCGGCCGGGCGTGTGCTGCCGCTGTTTCTCTGGTCAGGCATGGCTGGCGGCGCTGCCGGGCCGCCGGCACCGCCCGCGGCGATTGCTGCGCGACTGCTGCAGCGGCTGCGGCGCAAGCGGTGGTTTGCCCGGCTTGCTGCGGTCGTTGCCAGCCAGGCTGCTTCCTGACGCAAGCCGCCAGGCCGAAGCGCGCGCGGTGCCGCCGCGGCCGCGGCACAGGCGGCCATCGGCACGGTGTAGTGCAAATTAAGAAAAAAAAAGAAGTTTCTATTGCTTCAGTCTGCGCTATGGCGCGCGACCTCGGCAGCGAATTCGTCCAGGTCTACGGCATCGGTATTGGCCAGCAGCACCAGCGTGATGCCGCTATCGCGCATATGGAACAGCTGTGCCTGCGCACCCATGATGCGGCCGGGGCGCTTGACGATGCGCTGCTTTTTTCCCGCGATGGTCATCTCGTACGACCAGACGCCGTAACCGTAGTCGTCCAGGCCCGGCGTGGTCATGGCCTGCAGCGAGGCAGCGCTGAGCAGCTTGCCGCCGAACAGGCCGTCGGCAAAGGCCAGCACATCGTCGGCGGTCGAATACAGGCTGCCGGCGGCAAACCAGTTTTCGGCGTACACGGGCAGGTCGTTGGCCAGCGACTTCAGGTCTTCGCGGTACATGTAGGTATCGGCCAGGCCTTCGACGATGTCGCTCTGGCGCAGCAGGCCGGTGTGCTTCAGGCCCAGCGGAACCGCGATGCGCTCGCGCAGCAGCTCGGCATACGGCTTGCCGCTGGCCGCTTCGACGATCTTGCCCAGCACGATGTAGTCGCAGTTGTTGTAGTCGAAGGCCTTGCCCGGCTCGGCCACCAGATCGCCGCTGCAGTAGTCGGTCATCAGCTGGCTGCTGGTGCGCGGCTTCTGGTAATTCGGCACGCCTTCGCTCAGCGCCGTGGCCAGGTCTTTCACCTGGTCGAAGTTGGGCAGGCCCGAGGTGTGGTTGAGCAACTGGTGCAGGGTCACCTTGCCGCCGCCGTTGCCGGCATAGCCGGGCAGGTAGCGGCGAATCGGCTGCTGCAGATCGAGCTTGCCCTGTTCGACCAGCTGCAGCACCAGCACGGCGGTGAATGCCTTGGTGATCGAGGCGATGCGATAGCGCGTATCCGGCGTGTTCGGCTGCTTGAAGGCGCGGCTGGCCAGGCCGAAGCTGCGCCGGTAGAGCGGCTTGCCTGGTTGCTGCAGTACGACGGTGCCGCTGAAGCCGTGCGACTGGGCGTAGCTGGCGACAACATCGGGCGCAACGGCGGCTTGCGCGACGGCTGGCAGCGCCAGCAGCGACAACAGAACGAGGACGCGATACAGGCGGTTCATGCGGCGGCTCCGGAAGGGGCGGGTGCCGCCATCGGATACGTATCCGGCTGCCACGGTTGCACGGCCGCGTGGGGTCTGCGGGAGCGGCGTGCGCCGCGGCCAATCGCTATGATGCAGGCTGTTGCGCCGCCGCGGCGCCCCTCTTGCCCCGAGATCGTCGATGAAGGTATCTGTGCTGGTTCCGCTAGTGCTGCTTGCGCCGGTTTCCGCCTGGGCGGCAGCGCCTTCGTTCAATTGTGGAAAAGCCAGAAGCACGGTCGAGAAAATGGTCTGCAACAGCGACGCGCTGTCAAAGCTGGATGCGAAGCTGGACCAGATCTATACCGCTGCGCTGAAGGAAATGACCGCCGCCGACCGGGCCGCGGAGAAGAGGCTGCAGAAGCGATGGCTGAGCGAGCGCGACGCCTGCGCCGGCCAGGAACACGCGGAGAACTGCGCGTCGTCGCGCTACGAGGCGCGCATCGCGCAGCTGCAGATCAAGGCCGGCCAGGTGCTGGTGCCGGCTGCCTCGCCGTATGACTGTCCCAGGTCCGGCAGCGTTACCGCATATTTCTATACCGAAGCCCAGGTGCCGCTGGCGGTGCTGACAATAGGCAAGGGCAAGCCGGTCTATGCCACGCTGGCGCCGTCGGGCAGCGGCGCGAAATACGTCGCGGACGGAGTGGAGTTCTGGAGCAAGGACGACGCCGCGATACTCAGCGTCAAGGGCAGGCCGGACGAGCAGTGCGCGGCGAAGGCGATCGATCGCTAGCCCTCGCTGGAGTTGCAGGGCAGCTAGCGGAGCCCCATGCGCAGGTCACGTGTTGTCGTTGTGTGGGCGGCGGCATCGATGCTGAGCGGCTGTGACCTGTTCTTCGCCTTGGCGACCGACACGCCGCAGTGCGATACCGGCTACGACAGTCCGGCCGTGCGCCAGGCGCGCGGTCTGGCCCCGGCGCAGCGGCAGGCGTTGTATCGCGAAGGCATCGAATAGGCGAAGACGATGGATCGGGGCGAGCCGGTGCCGGGCGAAAAACTGCCGGCGCGGTGCTGCAGCCGCTTTACGCGACGGGACGCGACGGCTTGCTCGCGCTGAAACGGTGGGCTGCGTCGACCGGGCTTCGTTCCTGAGCATCCGCGCCGGCCGCGGCATCTCGCTGAGCTGGGGCGAAGCCTGCGCCGACTGCCAGAAGGGTCTCTGGCACGCACCGGATGCCGTTGCACGCTGAGCTGCCGGCGCCGTGCATGCTAGGCTTTGCCGATTCCTGTCAGTCACGACGCCGACCATGCAGAACCTGCGCGAGGAAGCCCAGCCGGGGGCCGACGGCTTCGTCGACCGTGGCCTCGACGTCACCCGGTTCCAGTCCTTCCTCGATGCTTCGTTTGCGTTCACCGTGACCGTGCTGGTGATCGCCGGCTCTGATGTACCCGACAGCATCGGCAAGCTGGTGTCCGCGCTGAAGACCGTGCCGACCTTCGCGGCCAGTTTCCTGATGATCCTGCTGTTCTGGTCCGGCCACGATACCTGGTCGCGCCGATACGGCCTGGACGATGCGCGTTCGCGCCAGCTGGGCCTGCTGCTGGTGTTTCTGGTACTGGTGTATGTCTACCCCTTGAAGATGCTGTTCGGCGCATTCTTCGCCTGGCTCAGCGCTGGCGTGCTGCCGACACGCTTCGTGGTGGACACGGTGGCCGATCTGCGCGCCATGTTCTATGCCTATGCGCTGGCCTTCGGCACCCTGGGTGGCGTGATGGCCTTGTTCTATGCCCATGCCTGGCGCCTGCGCGATACGCTGAAGCTGTCGCGCTTCGAGCGCAAGGCGACGCGGGGCGAAATCCAGCGCTGGGCACTGGTACCGGCGTTTGCCGTGCTGTCGGCCGCTCTGGCCTGGCTGCTGCCGGAAAACCCGAGCATGCTGCAGACCGGATTGCCGGGAATTGTTTACTTTGTGCTGAATGCCTATACCGGCCATCTGCGGCGGCGTACGCGGCGGCAGTGGGCGGAAAGCCATTCGGAAGGCAGGAGGCCGTGACGGGCGCCGCGCTCCGGGCTTCCCGGTTTTGTAGCGCTCTTTCCTTCGGCGAGCCTCGGGAAAAGAGCTAAAGCGCCCAGGCATCGGCGCGCGAAGCCGCCAAGCCCCCGCTCAATCGATGCGATAGACCCGCGCTTTCGGATAGTCCTCGTCCACCTGCAGGAACCAGCGTCCAGCCAGGCCCGGCACGACCAGCACTTCCGGCGACTCCAGCGGCTTGCGCAGGGTCATTTCGCCTTTTAGCACTTTCCACGTCTGGCCATTTTCCAGGCGGAACTCGGTGCCGGGTTCCCAGCTGCTGACCGGGCCGCGCAGGCGGCTTTTGATGGTGCGGATTTCCAGGTCCATGGGAACGGCGCGCGGGCTGTCGCTTTCCCGGTGCGGTGGTGCTTCGTTGCCTGCGGCATCGGCGACCGTGCCGGCCGGAACGGACTCGGACTTCTCGCGCAACAGGCGGTTGAGCAATGCCAGCTGCTGCGATGTCAGCGTGTCCAGGCCAGTGGCGTGGCGCTGCTCGGGCGTGAGCTGTTGCTCCAGGTCGACATAGGGCTGTGCGGCCAGGGCAGACAGCGAGGCGATGGCCAGCGCCAGCAGTACGACGAAGCGGGTTGCTACCGGCATGATCGGTTCTCCATTGCCGGGTTGGCCGGCGCCGGCACCGCCGATGCGGAGCCCAGGCGGCGCAGCCTAGAGGCGGGACATGTCGGATTTGTGACGGCGCCGGATGTTGCTTCCGTTGCGGGACGTTGCTGCGCCGGTCCGCGCCCTGCCAAGGCGCGGTGCGGTTACGTTGGAAACGATGTGTCCGTTGTGCCAACGCTCGCAAGGTGTTGTCGGCATGCGCCGCTGCAAGGTGGAGAGCCTGCAGGCTCTAGCTCGCGCGCGGTGGCAGTGCTGCCGGCGCCGCAGACGGCACCAGGCATCCCAGCCCCTGCAAGGTGGCGGTGACGGCTTCGTCCAGCGGGGTATGTGGCTCGCTGCCGAGTACGTCGAGCAGGCGCCGGTTGCTCAGGCGCACCGGCTGGCGCCAGAGATAGCGCATTTCGCGCAGCTCGCGCAGCGTGGCGACGAAGGGCGAGGCCAGGGCCAGCAGCCACCAGGGAAAACGGCGCAGGCGCGGTGTGCGGCCACTGTGGCGTTGTACGGCACGGGCAATGGCCTCGCCCATCTGACGGCCGTCGGCATCCCAATGGCCTTGCAGATGGAAGCGGGCGAATGCCGGCAAGCTGTCGCGCCGTTCCAGCAGGGCCAGCATGCTGCGTGCCACATCGGGCAGGTAGGCCCATTGGTGGGCGACGCCGGCGTCACCGGGCAGTTGTACTGCAGCGACCGGCTTGCCCGGCTTGACCAGCGCCTGGGAAAACCAGCTGTTGCCGGCGTGGGGGCCAAAGTAGTCCCCGGCGCGGACAATCAGCACGCGGCAGCCGTGGCCGCTGGCGGCGTGCAGGCGCTGTTCCATTTCTACACGAATGGAACCTTTGCGTGTCTGCGGATGTTGCGGCGATTCTTCGTCCAGTAGCGGAAACGCATCGGGGCCGTAGTTGTAGACGGTGCCGGGCAGCAGCAGGGTGGCGTGTGCGGCCTTGGCGGCGGCGATGCTGTTGTCCAGCATCGGCAGTACCAGTTCGGCCCAGCGCCGGTAGCCGGGCGGGTTTACCGCATGCACGATGACGCTGCAGCCTTGCGCTGCCCGCAGCACATCGTCGCGGTTCATCGCGTCGCCGCGGACCCACTGCATGCCGTCGCGTTGCAGGCTGGCCTGGGCCAGGCCGCGCTGCAGGGCGCGCACCTGCCAACCCTGGTCGCGCAGCTGGCGGGCGACTTCGCCCCCGATGCCGCCGCTGGCGCCGAGGACCAAGGCGAGTCTGGTGTTGTTCATGGCTATCTCCGCTGCTGGATGGGTGAGGCCATTCTGCCGCTGTGCGTGCTAGCATGAAATTGTCGAAACCTTCATGGCAGCTATACAGATTTGTATGGATAAGCCGATTGGCTGGGAGCTGTACCGCTCGTTCCTCGCCGTGCT
The DNA here is from genome assembly GCF_004363655.1 of Tahibacter aquaticus. Classification (GTDB taxonomy): domain Bacteria; phylum Pseudomonadota; class Gammaproteobacteria; order Xanthomonadales; family Rhodanobacteraceae; genus Tahibacter; species Tahibacter aquaticus. The sequence goes on along the minus strand of NZ_SNZH01000004.1, from coordinate 419,094 downwards.
GCGCGAGGCTTCGCTGTCGGGCGCGGCGCGCGACCTGGGCGTGGCCCAGCCGACCATAGGCCGGCATATCGCTGCGCTGGAAAAATCCCTGGGCCTGACCTTGTTCACGCGTTCGCAAAGCGGCCTGGCGCCGACCGAGGCGGCGCTGGAGTTGCGCAGCCATGCCGAGGCGATGCACAGCAGCGCCGCGGCACTGCGGCGCGCGGCGGAAAGCCACGGCGACGGTGTCAAGGGCACCGTGCGTGTCACGGCGAGCGAAGTGATCGGCTGCGAGGTACTGCCGCCGCTGCTGGCGGCGCTGAAGGCCACGCATCCCTTGCTGACGGTGGAACTGGTCGTGTCCAACCGCGTACAGGATCTGCTGCGGCGCGAAGCGGATATTGCCGTGCGCATGACCGCGCCCCGGCAGGAGCTGCTGGTTGCGCGGCGCGTCGGCCAGGTCGAGCTGGGCCTGCATGCGCATCCGCACTACCTGCAGCGCTGCGGCACGCCGCGCAGCCTGGACGATCTGCCCCGGCATGCCTTGATCGGCCATGACGAGGAAACGCCGTTCCTGCGTGCGGCGAAGAAAACGCTGCCGGCCTGGCAGCGCCGCGCATTTGCGTTCCGCTGCGACAGCGACCTGGCCCAGCTGGCGCTGATTCGCGCCGGTGCGGGCATCGGCGTCTGCCAGGTAGCCCTGGCACGGCGCGAGCCGCGCCTGGTGCGCGTGCTGGCCAGGTCGTTTTCGCTGAAGCTGGAAACCTGGCTGACCATGCACGAGGATCTGCGCAAGAGTCCGCACTGCAAGGTGACGTTCGATGCCTTGTTCGCGGGCTTGCAGCAGCATGTGGGGTGAAGCGCCGCTGCAGGTGCGCAGCGGCGTGGTGAAGACGGCGCAATTCGCTTTCGCTCATCGTGCCCTACGGATGCGCCTTACGTGCTGTGCCGGGTATGCGCTTGGCGACGGCGGCTGTCGGCCCGTGGTTTGCAGGAAGCAGTCGGTGCCGTGGCGCCGGCACCGGCCGGATGCGCTCAGTAGTTCCTGGCGGGTTTCATCTCGGCGACGATGACGATGAAATCGTAGCCAAATACAAGTTTTGCGAAATCTTCACCGCCGCTGCGGCGGGCCTTGCCGGTGCGGCGCAGGGCGTCGACATCGAACACGGTTGCGCCTTGCGGAAACGACTGCTGCAGGAACGGCAGCGCGCCCAGTTCGGCGAGTTCCTTCCTGGCGTCGTAGGCGACGGATTTCTGTGCCGTGTCGGCGACGAAGGGCATCCACTTGTTGCTGGCGCCGCCGCCGGCCAGTACCAGGATATGCAGGGACTGGCTGTCGTTGCTGGCGGCGAATTCGCTGGCGAAATTGCCGATGTCGTACAGGTTGGTCGGCGTGATGCCGCGGGTCATGTGATAGGCGCCGAAGCGGAACAGGGCGCGCGGTACTGCGCTGCCGGCGCGCTGGGCGGCGCGGTAGTAGCGCATGAAGTGCTTTTTCATCAATTGGGAGCGCTGGCTGTTGGACGCGTAGCCGTCGCTGTTCTGGCTACGGTAGATCTGTGCGCTCTGGTCCAGTTCGTCCACCAGTTGCGCCGCTTCGCTGCCGGGCGCGGCCTGTAGCGCGTCGCGCAGGCTGGCGATGTCGGCGTCGCTCAGATTGAGCAGCAGCGCCGGGCCGGCATCGTGCTTGTCCAGCGATTCCTTGCTGGCGGCGGCATCGCGCGCGAGCAAGCGGTCTACGGCGTCGCGGGCCTTGCCGGGCTGGGTCAGTTGCTGCAGGCGTTGCAGGCTGATGCGCGCACCGAAGAGGAACTCCTGGTCCAGGCCCCACAGCACGTCGCGTGGATTGCCGCGCTGCCAGGCGCCGGCGAGCTTGCCGTCGTCCTGCCAGTCGAAGAACGGCATCGCGCCCGGATATTCCAGCGCCAGCTCGCGCAGTTTGTCGGTGCGTACGGCCTGGGTCAGGCGCTGGGCGGCATAGGGGCCGATTTCCAGCACCAGGTTTTCCGGCGCGTCCTTGCCCAGCGACTGCTTGAGCGCCAGCACGAACTGCGGCACGTCGGCAAAGCCGTGGTCTTCGCCGATCAGCACGAACTGGGCATGGCGCGCGCGTTCGACCAGGCTCTTGGCGCCGGGACCGGACAGTCCGTCGGCGCCTATGCTCAAGGCGCTGCGGTTGGCATCGAGCAGGCGTACCAGCGCTTGTTCCGGTGTCTCGCTGGGTGCCTCGGCGGCGTGGACGGCGAGGCTGCAGGCGAGCAGGGCGAACAGCACGCCGCCGCGGCGGCGATGACGGGACAACAGTGACATGGCTTTCCCCAGGAAGCAGACGAAACGCGGGCGCAAGTGCCCGCGCGCGGCAGCTCGGATGCGCCGTACGTGTCCAGGGTTTAAACGCGCGGCAAGATCATGGCGATGGTGCGGCAGCGTGTGACGGGATGTTCTGCAGCCGCTGCTTGTCGATGGCGGCCACCAGGCCTACGCTGCGCCCGGCCAGGTTGGCGATGCGGTATTCCACGCTGCTGCCCAGCACCTGGGCGACTTCGGACAGGCTCAGGCCGTAGCTCTGCTGCAGCCACAGGCTCAGGCCGGATGTGGCGGCGCGCAGGGCTTCGTCGAGCGAGCCGGCCTGGCCCAGCACCATCAGTTGGCTGGGCGATTCCACCCGCGGCATGGCGACGCTGTTGCCGCGTTGAATTTCCACGCTGAATTCCACATCGAGCGAGGTCTCCAGCGCGTACTGCGAGGTTTCGCCGTCGCCTTGCAGGGCATGGCCGTCGCCGAGATAGAGCAGGGCGCCGGGCTGGTAGACCGGCAGGTAGACGGTAGTGCCTTCGACTACGCCGTTGAAATCCATATTTCCACCATTTCTACCGGTGTCGCCGGTGGACATGGGTGGCGAGCCGAAACCCGGTGCCACGGCCAGGCCGCCGAGCATGGGGCGCACGGGAACCTCGAACGCGGCGAGCCTGGCGCCGGCGTTTTCAGGGCTGGCCATGCCGCGCGTGCGATCGAGTTTCCAGCGCACGGGCTTGCCCAGTTCGGTGGCCTTGCCTGCCTGCGCGATGCCCAGCGCACGGTGCACGATGCTGTCCAGGCTGTCGGCATAGTCGCGGTTGAGGCGAATCTTTTTGAGCCGCACGACCAGGGTGTCGCCGGGCATGGCGCCGGCGACATAGAACGGGCCGATCTGCGGATTGCCGAACAGGGCGACGGTAGTGCCGTGCTGGTCGACGCCGCCGGAATCGATGGTGGCGGTGCTGACGCTGTCGCCGGGCCACAGCGTCAGTACCGGTGTGCGCTCGGCACTGAAGGTATTGGCATAGCTGTCGGCCTGGTAGTTCAGATGGCGCGGCGGGCCGGGCGGACGTGCGGGCAGGCGGCGTGCGCTGAAGGCGTGCACGGCGCGGCGTTCGGGATGGTTGCTGTCGGGGAAGTCGGCCTTGCCGGACAGGCTGCCGGCCTGCTGCTCGCCGTTGAAGACGTAGCGCGCCTGCTGTGCATCGGTGGCGGAAAAATGCAATTTGCGGCCTTTGCGCTGGCCGGCGACCGGGTCATTGTCGAGCGTGCCGCTGAGTGCGCCGGCCTGGTCTTGCAGCTGCAGCAGCTGGTAGTAGGGCGTGCCCCACAGATCGATGTTCAGCAGCCACTGTTCTTCGGCGGCGCGGGCGGTGCTGGTGCAGGCGAACAGGGCTAGCAGGAAAAACCGGCGGATAGACATGGGCAGCGCGGTGTCCGTGAGGGCGAGGGAGATTGGCGGCGCAGCGAATTGCGCCGGATGTTCCTGCTGGATGCACGACGGTGCCAGGCGGTCGCAACGCCGACGGTTTTCGCCGGTGCTATTTCGCCGCGTTTATTCGCCCCGCTTATTCGCCGCCGAGCAGCGGCCGGTTCAGTTCGGTCTGCCATTGCGCTGCATCGTTGCCCGACTCGGGCCCGCTGACATAGCGCTCCCACAGGGTTTCCGCACGGCGATGGCCGTTGGCCTCGATCCAGTCCATGAATTCGCCCCAGCCGGCGCCCAGGCCTTCGTAGCCGCCACGGTAGACCGTGCGTGCCACGCGCAGCGAGGGCAGCTGGCCGGGCTTGACCCGGCCGGCCGGCGCAATGGGTTTGCTGACCGGAAAGCCGAGTTCGAAATCGAAGGTGTCGCCGGGGTTGCGCAGGTGATAGGAGTACATGGGACCGGTCGGGCCGGCGCCCTGGGCGGCTATCGCGCCGATCAGCTCGTTCGCGGCGGCGCCGATGAAGGCTGGCATGTCCTCGCGGGCGATGGTCAGGTGGATGACGGCAGTCTGCTGCGCGTCGCTGCGGACGATGTGCGGCGTATCGATCATGCGGGCGGCTCCTGTGGCTGTCGGCGGATGCGGTCGGGCGACTTCGCCAATGTATACGATGCAGCGCGCCGCCGGCACGGTCGGCGGCAAACCGGCCTGAGTTCGCCAGGAGGGCAACAGGTGGTGGCGATCAGCCGCTTTGTTCGGTCGTATCGTAGCGGCGCTGCATTTCTTCGGCACTGACCTGCTCTATGGAATGGCCGATATTCCAGCGGTGGCCGAAGGGATCGCGGATCGTGCCGGAGCGTTCGCCGTAGAAATGGTCCTGCGCCGGCATCAGCACGGTGGCGCCGGCGGCGACCGCGCGGGCGATCACGTCGTCCGCATTGTCCACATGGATATGCAGGCTGACGCTGGTGCCGGTGGCGTTGTCGGGTTTGCGGATGTCGTACTCGGGGAATTCCTCGCACAGCATCAGCAGTCCGCCGCCGAGATCGACTTCCGCATGACCGATACGTCCGCCGGGTTCGACCAGGCGCAGTTTTTCCTCGCCGCCGAATACCTGGGCATAGAAGGCGATTGCCGCATCGGCGTCGGCGACACAGAGATAGGGAAACAGTTCGTGCACGGCCATGGCGGTCTCCTGCGGTGAAGGTGAGCGCAGCCTAGCGAGTGGCTCTGGCGTCTGTCTTGGATAAATTTGACCGGTGCCCGGCGATCAGTCCACGCGCAGATGCAACGGCGACGCCGCGCGTGCGCGCCGCCATTGCTGGGGCGCAAGCCCGGTGAGCTGGCCGAATTCGCGGTTGAGGTGGGCCTGGTCGCTGAAGCCGGCAGCCAGGGCGATTTCGCTCCAGGGTGCCGAGCGATCCGGCCAGTGCAGCACATGCTGCAGGCGCAGCAGGCGCGCATAGCGCTTGGGCGGCAGGCCGACGCTGGATTTGAACTGGGTAATGAAATGACGGTGGCTGCAGCCGCTGGCCTGCACGGCGGCCGCGATGCTGCTGTCGTGGCGGAAGGCTTGCAGGGTCCGGGCGAATGACGGGTGCAGGCCGCGTACCGGGCGCAGATGATGCAATAGGAATTTTTGCAATAGGAAAACGTGTTGTTCCGGGCCGGCGGCGTGGGCGAGCTGCTGGTACGCGCTATCGGCGGCATTGCCCCAGAGTGCGTCCAACGCCACATGCTGTTCGCTCAGTTCGTCGGCGCCGCAGCCGAACAGGGCGAGTGCGGCGCCGGGCTGCAGCAAGGCACCGACCGAACGCGAAGGTGTGGAAATGTCCTTGAAATACGGGCTGCTGCGCAGTCCGGCGACGACGGCATGGCCGAGTGTGCTCGCAGGCGCGTCGTCGGCGTTGCGGTATAGACGCACACCGCCACCGTCGAGGCGAAAAGCCAGATGCATCTGCGCGCCGGGCAGAACGCGTTCGCGCGGCCACTGCGGCGGGCCGGTCGTACCGTGCGTCGCCCAGATCGACTGGACGTAGGGACGCAGCGCGAGGCAGGGGCGGATCAGCATGGGCAAAGCATACACAGGGTTCCGGCCGAGCGGCCGGGCGGGCGACTGTGATAGCGTTCCACGCCAAACGGGGTGCATTTTCTTGCCGTGGGCCAAGGGCAGGAAGCCTGCTGCGAAGCCCGCTGCTGTGCTGGGTCGATGCTGTTTTTTCCGGAACCGCCATGATTGAAAACGAGATTGACAGCGATACCGATGCCGAGCCCGAAGTCGACCTCGTCAATGCCCAGCTGCAATGGGAAGTGGGCGTGCTGATCGAGCTGCTGTCCGACCTGCTGCCCTGGCCGGACGTCGATGCGGCAAGCGAGCTGGTCGTCGACGGCGAGTACCGCCTGGCGGTGGAATTGCTTGGCCTGCAGGTACAGGAACGCGCGATTCGTCCCATCGCGCGCGTGACCGAGCTGTTTCGCGTGCTATGCAAGAAGATGCAGCTGGACGAACCGGTCTGGCGTGCGGCGCGCTGAGGGCGCGGGGCAAAATACGGTTGGCCATTCCAGGGAATGCGATGACAGGAGTACACCGATGACCCAACACGATCCATACCGCACACCCGAAGCACCGGTCGCTTCGCCGGCGAACGCGCCGCGGGCAGTACTCGATGTTGTCGTACTGGCTGCCGCGCTGCTTCAGAGCGTTACTACGCTGGTTTCGATACGAAGCATGCTGAACATGGTGTACGAAGGGCAGCTATCGTCGCTGATGGTGCTGCTGTTCTGGCTGTCCACGCTGCTGCTGGTGCTGGCCGGCCTGCTGTTGTTCTGGCGCAATCGCGCGGCGGCCTGGCTGTTTCTGCTTGCAGCGGCGTTCGGCGGCCTTGCGCTGCTGCTGCCCTGGCCGCTGTGGTTGCCGCACATCGGTGTCGGCGTGGCCTTGCTCGGCGCGGTTGCCGGGTTCCGGCAGGGGCGCAAGCGCTGACGCCCTGTCGCGCACGCAGCGGCCGCATCAGCCGTTCTGCGTCAGCGCCTGCAGCAGATCGGCCTGGTTTTCCTGGGTCAGGCGCTGGATCAGGTCGTCCAGGTCGCCTTCGACGATTTCGGGCAGGCGGTACAGGGTCAGTCCTTCGACGCGGTGGTCGGTGATGCGGCCCTGGGGGAAGTTGTAGGTGCGGATGCGCTGGCTGCGGTCGCCGGAACCGACCTGCAGGCGGCGGTTTTCCGCCTGTTCGGCAGCCTGCTTGGAGCGTTCGTTGTCGAGCAGGCGCGCCTTCAGCAGCGAGAACGCGCGGGCGCGGTTCTTGTGCTGGCTGCGTTCGTCCTGGCATTCGACCACGATGCCGCTGGGCAGGTGGGTGACGCGGATGGCCGAATCGGTCTTGTTGACGTGCTGGCCGCCGGCGCCGGAGGCGCGGAAGGTATCGACCTTGACGTCGGCGTCGCGGATTTCCACATCGTCCACTTCGTCCATTTCGGGAAGAATGGCGACCGTGGCCGCCGAGGTGTGGATGCGGCCTTGCGCTTCGGTTGCTGGCACGCGCTGTACGCGGTGGGTGCCGGATTCGAATTTCAGCCGCGCGAACGCGCCCTTGCCTTCGACGCGGGCGATGACTTCCTTGTAGCCGCCGTGTTCGCCGGCACTGGACGAAATGATTTCCACGTTCCAGCGCTGGCGCTCGGCGTAGCGGCTGTACATGCGGAACAGGTCGCCGGCGAAGATCGCCGCCTCGTCGCCGCCGGTACCGGCGCGCACTTCGAGGAACAGGTTGGCGTCGTCGCGGGGATCTTTCGGAATCAGCAGCAGCTGCAGGTCTTTTTCCAGTGCCTCCCGGCGCGCGGCCAGCTGCGGCAGTTCGGCCTCGGCCAGCTCTTTCATCTCGGCGTCTTTGAGCATGGACTGGGCCGCGGTATAGGCGGCTTCGTTCGTGTCGAAGGCCTGCAGTGCTGCGGCGACGGGCTCGAGCTGGGCGTATTCGCGGTTGAGCGCGCGAAAGCGGTTGTTGTCGGCGGCGGCATCGGGCTGGGCGAGCAGGGCGCCGACTTCTTCGAAGCGTTCGGCCAGCTGTTCCAGTTTGCGGCGGATGGAAGGGCTCATGCGTCCTTGTCGTCGTTGGCGGCAGCGCGGTCGAACAGGCGGGCGGCAGCCTGGATCAGTTCGCCGTCGCCGCGCAGCGCGGCAGCGCGCAGGTTGGCGCTGGGCGCGTGCAGTAGTTTGTTGGTCAGGGTGTTGGCGAGGAAGGCCAGCGCCTCTTCTGCGCTGCGGCCGCGGGCGAGCATGGCGGTGGCGCGGGCCAGCACTTCGTCGCGCTCGGTTTCGGCCTGGCGGCGCAGATCCTGTACCGGATTGCCGCGGTCCAGGGCACGGCGCCAGGCCATGTAGCGCTCGACCTGCAGGTCGATGATGGCTTCGGCTTCGCGTGCTGCGGCTTCCCGCGAGCGCAGGTTTTCGTCGATCACCTGCCTGAGGTCATCAATAGTATACAAATAGGCGTCGTCCACCTTGGCCACGTCGGCTTCGATGTCGCGCGGCACGGCGATGTCGACCAGGAACATGGGCTTGCGCCGGCGTGCCTTGAGCGCGGCCTCGACCATGGCCCGGGTCAGCACGGGTTCGCGGCTGGCCGTGGAGGAAATCACGATGTCGGCTTCGGCCAGGTGTGCGGGCAGGTCGTTCAGGCCGATGGCGTAACCACCGCAGCGATGGGCCAGGCTTTGCGCGTGGTCCAGCGTGCGGTTGGCGACGATCAGCCGGCGCACCTTCGCATCGCTGAGGTGGCGTGCGGCCAGTTCGATGGTTTCGCCGGCGCCGATCAGCAGCACGCAGGCGCCGGCCAGGTCGGCGAAGCGCTGTTCGGCCAGGCGTACGGCGGTATAGGCGACCGACACCGGGCTGGCGCCGATGCGCGTGTCGGTGCGCACGCGCTTGGCCACGGCGAAGGTGTGCTGCAGCATGCGTTCCATCGGCGCTTTCAGAGTGCGCGCAGCGCGTGCCAGCTGGTAGGCGTCCTTGACCTGGCCGAGGATCTGCGGCTCGCCCAGGATCAGCGAGTCCAGCCCGGTGGCGACACGGAACATGTGCCGCACCGCGGCTTCGTTGTCGTGGCGGTAGAGGAACTCGTCGAGCCGGCCGAGGTTCAACTGGTGGTGCTTGTGCAGCCACTGTGCCGGCACTATCTGGGCACCATCGGCTACCGAGCAATACAGTTCGGTCCGGTTGCAGGTGGACAGGATCAGAGCTTCCTCGATGCCAGCTTGCGCGGCCAGTTCTTCGACTGCCGCGCGGGCCTGCTCGGGACCGAACGCGACTTTCTCGCGCAGGTCCAGCGGGGCGGTGACGTGATTGAGACCGAGGGCTAGCAATGCCATGGATGACGGGGCCGCGCGGGCAACAATCAGCTAAGCTTGGACGCGTAGTGGGGCCGGCTAGGCCCAGGAATGCGGCCAACAGGCTGCCGCATCGCACAAAATCGCAGCTAGTGTGCGGGCGCGGTCCGGCAAGATCAAGCAAGTCCGTCCTCCGGGGCGGGCAATCGCAAACCGCCTGGTGCGGGTGCGCAACGACGATGGTGCATCTGGATGTGGATTAAATTTCGCGCTGAACGTGCCTGGACGCGCTCTGTCGCGGTCGCCGCGGCGGCCTGTTTCTCCCTGGCGGCCTGCACCACGGTGCCGCCGCGCCAGGCCGCCGCACAGCCGGGCCAGGCCGTGGTCAAGCCGCTGCCCACGGACGACGATCTGCTCGCCCAGTTGCTGGCCGGCGAGTTTGCATTGGGCCAGGCTGATCTCAAGGCAGCGGCGCAGCGCTATGCGCGAGCCGCCAGCCTCAGCAACGACCCCCTGGTTGCCGCGCATGCGACGCGCGTCGCGCTGGCTGCCAGGGACTACCCCCTGGCCCGCGAAACCCTGGCGCGCTGGCGCAGCCTGCGTGCTACCGATCCGGGGCAAGGCCAGGTTGAAGCCAGCCTGGCCTTGAGCGACGGCAATTCGGATGTTGCATTCCAGGCGCTTTCGAAGCTTGCGATGCTGCCGGACCAGCAGGGCTGGCGCCTGATCGGCCAGGTATTGCTGAGTGCACCGGACAAGCCGGCCGCTGCCCTGTTGCTGCAGCGCTTGGCGACACCGTTGGGCCTGGCGACAGCGGCAGAGGAAACCTGGGTCGCGATGAGCCAGCTCGCCTTCAAGCTGGACGACAAGAAACAGTCGCGCACCCTGGCCGACCTGTCGGTGAAGAAATTCGCCAGCGCCAATGCCTATGCCTGGTCGGCCCAGCTGGCGGTGGACGAAGGCGACAAGGCGCGTGCCGGCCGCGACTACCGCGAGGCGATCAAGCGCTCGCCCAAGGACATTCGCCTGCGCGCCGCCTATGCGCTGATGCTGGGCCAGGACGGCGACAACAAGGCCGCGGCCAAGCTGCTCGCCGACGGTCCGCAGGACGACTACAGCTATCAGGCACGCGCAGCCTATGCCGCACGCAGCAACGACAAGAGCCTGATCCAGTCGCTGTACGACGAACTCAAGTCGCGCCCGGTCGAAGAGCGCGCGGCGCGTGCCCATCTGCTGGGCCAGCTGGCGGAAATGCTGGAGCAGAAAACCGCTGCGCTGAGCTGGTACGAACAGGTCGGCAACGACAACGAAGACTGGTTCGCCAGCCAGGTGCGCCTTGCCGTGCTGATGGACGATCAGGGCAAGCACGAAGCGGCCATGGGGCTGGCGCACGAGCTGCAGCAGCGGGTCGGCGACGAGCCCGAGCAGCTCGGCGATGCCTTCATGCTGGAAGCCGAACTGCTGAACAAGCGCGAGCAGCCCGAGGCAGTGCAGGAAGTCTATGCGCGCGGCCTGCGCCAGATGCCCGACGACACGCGCCTGCTGTATGCGCGGGCGCTGCATGCGGCGGCGAACAATCGCACCGACAGCGCCGAGACCGACCTGCGCCGCGTGCTGGAACTCAAGCCGGCCGATTTCGACGCGATGAACGCCCTGGGCTATACCCTGGCCGATGCGAATCGCAAGCTCGACGAAGCGCTGGGCCTGATCGAGAAAGCCTTGAAGGTCAAGCCGGAAGATCCGGCGGTGATCGATTCCTACGGCTGGGTGCAGTTCCGCCGCGGCAACCTGGACGAAGCGGAGAAGGCCTTGCGCAAGGCTTTCGAGAAGCAGTCCGACGGCGAAATCGCCTCGCACCTGGGCGAAGTGCTGTGGGTGCAGGGCAAGCGCGACGAAGCGCGCGCGGTGTTCGAGGCGGCGCGCAAGAAGGACGCGAAGAACAAAGCGGTGGTCGAGGCCATGCGCAGGCTGGGCGTCTGATGCGCCTGAGCCCGGGTGGCGCGGGGCTGCGCTGGGTGCTGCCGCTGCTGGCCTTGAGCCTGAGTGCCTGCGCCCCGCTGCGCCTGCGCGAAGACGATGCCACCTTGCGCGTGCAGCAGCAGCGCGAGACAGCGATCCTGGCACAGCGCGAGTGGCAGCTCACGGGACGCATCGCGGTCAGCAACGGCGACGACGGCGGCAATGCAGATGTGGAATGGCTGCAGCAGGGCGAGCGCTACGATCTGCGCCTGCGCGCTCCGATCAGCGGCAAGAACTGGCGCCTGCACGGCGATGCGCGTTCGGCCACGCTGGAAGGCGTGCGCGAGCAGGCACTGACCGGCACCAGCGCGGCGGAACTGCTGGCGCGCGAAGCGAACTGGCAGCTGCCCGTGGCCGAGCTGGAGTTCTGGGTGCGCGGCCTGCGTGCGCCCAAGGGCAAGGCTGAGCTGGTGTTCGACGAGGCGCAACGGCCGGCAAAGCTGCTGCAGGCGGGCTGGACCATCGAATACCGCGACTATTTCGCCGGCAGCGAACCCGCCTTGCCGCGCAAGGTATTCGCCACCAAGGGCAAGCAGCGTGTGCGCCTGTTCATCGAGGACTGGCAGGTCCGATGAGCGAGTGGACTGCCTGGCCGGCACCGGCCAAGCTGAACCTGTTCCTGCATATTGTCGGCCGTCGCGACGACGGCTATCACTTGCTGCAGACCGTGTTCCAGCTGCTCGATCGCGGCGACACCGTTCGTCTGCGCCTGCGCGGCGACGGCGAAATCCACCGCGTGTCCGCGCTGGATGGCGTGGCGCCGGAGCACGACCTGGTCGTACGCGCCGCGCGCTGCCTGCAGGCCTTTGCAAGACCACGGGCTGGCGCCGACATTGATGTGACCAAGCGCATTCCGCTCGGCGGCGGCCTCGGCGGTGGCAGTTCCGATGCGGCTACCGTGCTGGTGGTGTTGAACCGGCTGTGGTGCTGCGACCTGGACGAAGACCGGCTGGCCGAGCTGGGCCTGAGCCTGGGCGCCGATGTGCCGGTTTTTGTGCGCGGACATTCGGCCTGGGCCGAAGGCGTAGGCCAAGTGCTTGTGCCGATTGAAATTCCCGAGCGCTGGTATGTGATTGTCGATACGCACACCCCAGTGCCGACCGGGCCGTTGTTCCAGGCGGCGGAATTGACACGCGATGCGCCGCCCACGACAATTCCGCGCTTCCTTGCTGGGGCTGAAACCTCGAACGCGTTCGAGCCGGTAGTCAGCGCGCGCTATCCCGCGATAGCGGCTGCATTGAGATGGCTGGAAACGTCTGCTGGTCGTCCGCGCCTGTCCGGTTCCGGTGGCTGCGTCTTTGTCGACGTGGCCAGCGAAGACGAGGCAATCGCGCTGGCAGCAGCCTGTCCGCAGGAGTGGTCGGCCCACGTGGCGCGCGGCGTAAACCGCTCGCCGCTGCAGGTCGAACTGGAACGTTTTATTGCTGGGGCGTCGCCAAGCCGGTAAGGCACGGGATTTTGATTCCCGCATTCGTAGGTTCGAGTCCTACCGCCCCAGCCACTGAATCACATCATCTTGGGCGTTTAGGCCCGATCGTCGGCAGTTGGTGGAGATTCGCATGAATACGCAGGGTTTGATGCTGTTCACCGGCAATGCTCACCGGCGGCTGGCGGAGAGCGTATCGCACCGGCTCGGCATTCCGCTCGGCAAGGCGCTGTGCGGGCGCTTTTCCGATGGCGAGGTACAGGTCGAGATCGAAGAGAACGTACGTCGCCAGGACGTGTTCGTGATCCAGCCGACCTGTGCGCCGACCGCTGACAATTTCATGGAACTGCTGGTGCTGATCGATGCGCTCAAGCGCGCATCGGCCGCCACGGTGACCGCGGTGATTCCGTATTTCGGCTATGCGCGCCAGGATCGCCGCCCGCGTTCCGCGCGCGTTCCGATCACCGCCAAAGTGGCGGCGGACATGATCGGCACGGTCGGCACCGACCGCGTACTCACGGTCGACATTCACGCTGACCAGATCCAGGGCTTCTTCGATATTCCGGTCGACAACGTCTATGCCTCACCGGTGCTGCTGGCCGATATCTGGCGCAGCCAGGGCACGGGCAACCTGATCGTGGTCAGCCCCGACGTCGGTGGCGTGGTGCGCGCCCGTGCGATCGCCAAGCGCCTCGACGATGCCGACCTCGCCATCATCGACAAGCGCCGTCCGCGTCCGAACGAATCGACCGTGATGAACATCATCGGCGACGTGCGCGACAAGACCTGCGTGCTGGTCGACGACATCGTCGATACCGCCGGTACCCTCTGCGCCGCAGCGAATGCGCTGAAGAGGCAGGGCGCGAAGAAGGTCGTCGCCTATTGCACCCATCCGGTGCTGTCGGGCTCGGCCATGAGCAACATCATGAATTCGCAGCTGGACGAGCTGGTTGTTACCGACACCATCCCGCTGACTGCAGAAATACAGGCCTGCCCGCGCATCCGCCAGCTGACGGTGGCGGAACTGCTGGCCGAAACGATACGCCGCGTGGCTTTCGGCGAATCGGTGAGTTCGCTTTACGTCGATTGATCCGTCAGTCGACGCTCCGGCTCTTCTGGTCGCGGAAGAGCCTTCAAGCCGCTGCGAGGCGGTTTCATCATCGAAGGTAGTTTCATCATGGCAAAAATCCACGAAATTCCGGCCGAACTGCGCCAAGACCAGGGGAAAGGTGCGAGCCGCCGCCTGCGTCATGCCGACGTCGTCCCGGCCATCCTGTACGGCGGCACCGACAAGCCGCAGAGCATCCAGTTCGTGCACAAGGACGTCTTCATGGCCTCCCAGCACGAATGGTTCTATTCCGCCATCCTCGACCTGAAGATCGACGGCAAGAACCAGAAGGCCCTGCTGCGTGACATGCAGCGCCATCCGTACAAGCAGCGCCTGCTGCACCTGGATTTCCAGCGCGTCAACGAAAACGAAGCGCTGAAGATCCGCGTTCCGCTGCACTTCCTGAACCAGGAAAAGTCGCCGGCCGGCAAGACCGCTGGCGTGCTGGTCACGCACGAGCTGAACGAGATCGTCGTCTCCTGCCTGCCGCGCGATCTGCCGGAGTACATCGAAGTCGACCTGAGCGAGCTGTCGCAGGGCGATATCGTGCATCTGTCCGACCTGAAGCTGCCGGCCGGTCTGGAAATTCCGGAACTGAAGCTGGGCAAGGAACACGACGTGGCCGTGGTACTGGCCAAGCTGGCGCGCGAAGAAGTCGAAGAAGTTGTGGCCGACGCGGCGCCGGCCGCTGCAGCGGCACCGGCCAAGGGCAAGGCCCCGGCCAAGGCGGCAGCAGCTCCGGCTGCCGGCAAGGCGCCGGCAGGCAAGGCCCCGGCAGCCAAGGCTCCGGCGGCTCCGGCCAAGAAGAAGTAAGGTTCCGCGTCCTACGACGCGTAGCTGCTTCGCATGGCTCAACTGCGCCTGCTCGTCGGCCTCGGCAACCCCGGGGCCGACTATCTCAGAACCCGGCACAACGCCGGGTTCTGGTTTATTGACGCCCTGGCGCAGCAGCTGGGCGCGCGCTTCGGCGTGGAATCAAAGCTGCATGCAGAAACAGCGAAAGTTTCCATAGGTGGACAATCGGTGCTTCTGCTGAAGCCGACCACCTTCATGAACAAGAGCGGCATCGCGGTGGCTTCCGCGCTGCGCTACTACAAGATCGACGCGGACGAGATGCTGGTCGCCCACGACGAACTCGATCTGCCGCCGGGAACGGCGCGGCTGAAGTTCGACGGTGGCCACGGCGGCCAGAACGGCCTGCGCGACATCATGGCCCACCTGGGCGACGGCAAGTTCCATCGCCTGCGTGTAGGCATAGGCCATCCGGGCCACAAGGACAAAGTCACCGGCTGGGTGCTCGGACGCGCCGGAGCCCGCGACGAGGAGGCCATCATGGCCTCGATCGGCCTCGCCTTCGACGTGCTGCCGCTGGCGCTGTCGGGCGATTTCAACGAGGCGATGAAGCGCTTGCACACGACCAAGCCTTGACCGTCCGCGCACCTTCACGAATACCAAATACTGGATTTTTCCCATGGGCATCAAATGCGGCATCGTCGGCCTGCCTAACGTCGGCAAGTCCACCCTGTTCAACGCGCTGACCAAGGCCGGTATCGCCGCGGCCAATTTCCCCTTCTGCACCATCGACCCGAACATCGGCGTGGTGCCGGTGCCGGACCCGCGCCTGAATGCGCTGTCGGATATCGTCAAGCCGCAGAAGGTCATTCCCACGTCGATGGAATTCGTCGACATTGCCGGCCTGGTCGCCGGCGCGTCCAAGGGCGAAGGCCTGGGCAACAAGTTCCTGGCGCATATCCGCGAAGTCGATGCCATCGCCCATGTGGTGCGCTGCTTCGAGCACACCGATATCATCCACGTGGCGGGCAAGATCGATCCGATCTCGGACATCGAGACCATCGACACCGAGCTGGCGCTGGCCGATCTCGAATCGGTGGAGAAAGCGTTGAACCGCGCCGAGCGCGCAGCCAAGGCCGCCGACAAGGAGGCCATGGCCAAGCGTCCCGTGCTGCAGAAGCTCGCGACCACGCTCAACGAAGGCAAGCCGGCGCGCGCCGCCGGTCTGGACGAGGACGAGAAGGCGCTGGTGCGCGATCTTTTCCTGCTCACGATGAAGCCGCTGATGTACATCGCCAATGTGCTGGAAGACGGCTTTACCAATAATCCACTGCTGGACAAAGTGCGCGCGCGTGCCGAAGTCGAAGGTGCTGAAGTGGTGCCGGTCTGCGCTGCCATCGAGGAAGAACTGTCCCAGCTCGAAGACGCCGACCGCGACGCCTTCCTGCAGGACATGGGCCTGGACGAGCCCGGCCTGAACCGGGTCATTCGTGCCGGCTACCGCTTGCTGGGACTACAGACCTATTTCACCGCCGGCGTGAAAGAAGTGCGCGCCTGGCAGGTCAAGGTCGGCGCTACCGCGCCGCAGGCCGCCGCGGTGATCCACACCGATTTCGAACGCGGCTTCATCCGCGCCGAAACCATCGCCTACGACGATTTCATCAAGTACAAGGGCGAATCCGGCTGTCGCGACGCTGGCCGCCTGCGCCTGGAAGGCAAGGACTACATCGTCAAGGAAGGCGATGTGCTGCACTTCCGTTTCAACGTCTGAACAGCGGCGGCGCGATCGGTGCAGATCGCGCCGCTGCATAGGCTAAGGCGCGAAGCCGTCGCGGAAGATCAGGTCGTCGCGCAGCCACTGGGCGACAGGCTCGGGGATACGCGTATTGACGATGCTGCCGTTGCCCAGCTGGCCATTGCTGTTCAGGCCCCAGCATTTTGCGCTGCCGCCGGACAGCACGGCACAACTGGCCTGCATGCCCAGCACCACGGTCTGGATATCGCCGGCGATGGTGCTTGCGGTGACGGGCTGCGTCCGGTTGGCGACGGTGTCGTCGCCAAGCTGGTACAGATTGTTGCGGCCCCAGCACTTCAGCGCACCGGTGCTCAGCAGCGCGCAGCTGTGATAGTCGCCCGTGGCGATCTGCCTCACGCCGCTGGTCAAGGTAGTTACGCCAGCTGGCGATGAACGCGTTACATTGCTGCCGTCGCCCAGCTGCCCGTAGACGTTGCTGCCCCAGCATTTGGCTTGTCCGTCCGTGGTGATGCCGCAGCTGTGCTCGTTCCCCGCGGCTACGGCGACATAGCTGGAAAACCCGTCGTTGATCGCCACGGGAACCAGGCGGTTGGTCTGGCTGCCGTCGCCGACCTGTCCCAGGTTGTTGTATCCCCAGCAACGCACGCTGCCGTCGCTGCGCACGGCGCAGGCATGACGGTCGCCGACGCTGAGGGCAACGACACCGCCGTTCAAACCGACAACGGCCACCGGCTGGGAACGGTTGGTGGTGCTGCCGTCGCCCAGGTGGCCGTAGCTGTTGATCCCCCAGCACCAGACCGCGCCGGCCGCGGTGCGTGCACAGGAGAAGGCGAGGCCGGTGCCGACTTGCACGGCGTCGGTGATGCCGACGGTCTGTACGGCGATCGGTCGCGCCAGCGTGGTCTGGTCGCCGATCTGCCCGTAGGTGTTGCTGCCCCAGCACCAGACCGTGCCATTGGTTTTGACGGCGCAGCCGTGGGCGTCGCCGATGGCTGCACCGGCGACGGCCGACTGCTGGCCGGCAACGTTGCGCGGTCCTGCATGCCGTACTACGCCGCCGTCGCCGATCTGGCCAGGGCTGTTGAGTCCCCAGCAGTGCGCCGAGCCGGGACTGGTGCTCGCGCAGCTGGTGTTACTGCGCAGGCTGAGGCTGGCCACGCCAGCGGGCAGGCCGGAGATCAGCGCCGGCAGCGAGACCAGCGGCGAGCTGGCGCTGCTGTCGCCGGTGCCGGTCCTGCCGTAGTCGCCATTGCCCCAGCACTGGATGCGGTTGCCGCTGCTGCGCAGGCAGGTGTGTGCAAGGCCCGCGCTCAGCGCGAGGATTGGTGCTGTTGCATTGACGACGTTGAGCGGAACGGTCGAACCGGTGACCGTGCCGTTGCCGAGCTGACCCGTGTCGTTAAAGCCCCAGCACTTGAGCACGTTGCCGCTGGCGAGGACGCAGCTGTGATAGGCGCCGGTGACCAGCTGGCTCGCGCCGCTGCCGATTGCGCCAATGGCGACGGGGGTCAGCCGCCGGATGGTGGTGCCGTCGCCCAGCTGGCCCGAGGCGTTCCTGCCCCAGCACTGCAAGGCGCCGGCTGTATTCAGTGCGCAGCTATGAAAACCGCCGAGCGAAATGGCGTGTGCCGTGATATTGCCGGAGACAAATACCGGTATGGCACGGTCGGTCTGTGTGCCGTCGCCGACCTGCCCGTCGATGTTGAGGCCCCAGCATTTCATGCTGCCGTCGGCGAGCACCGCGCAGCTGTGACCACCGCCCACGCCGATGGCAACCGCATCGGTCACCGTCAGCACTTCTGCCGGCGTGGCCTGGTTGGTGGTCTGGCCGGAACCGAGGCGGCCGTTGGCGCCATTGCCCCAGCAGTTGATTTTTCCGCTGTGCATCAGGGCGCAACTGTGATGGCTGCCCAGCGCGAGCTGGCGGACGCCGCTGTTCAGACCGGCCACGGCTACCGGCGTCTGGCGATTGGTCAGGGTACCGTCGCCGAGCTGGCCGAAGGCGTTGTAGCCCCAGCAATACACCGGGCCGTTGGCAGCAATGGCGCAACTGTGGCTTTCGCCGGTGGCGACGGAGAGCCAGCGCGGCACGCTGGTGCTGACCGCGACCGGAGCTGAGCGGTCCACGCTCTTGCCGTCGCCGAGCTGGCCCAGGTTGTCGCGGCCCCAGCAGCGCATCTCGCCGGTGGTGTCGTCGATGGCGCAGCTGTGGTAGCCGCCTGCGGCGATGGTCGCTGCGCTGGCGGTGTTTGCGCCGGCCGGTAGTAGTGGAACAAGCAAAAAATTTAACAAGGAAATTCCATTTCGTCGCGCCATGGTTTTTCTCCGTAGGAGTTTCCGTCGATACATGCCGTCGACGATGCTTCGACATGCCATGCATGCCGGGCGCTCGACGCGAGAGGGTTTTCACCAGAAAATATAAAAATTAAATTTATTCTTTGTGTCGGCTGTGGCTGGCCGCCATGGGCGAGCCAGCCGTACAGCGGCCCAGCGGCGGCGCTTGCCCTGCGCTCAAGGCTCGAAATCGTCGCGGAAGATCAGGTCGTCGCGCAGCCACTGGGCAATTTCCTGTGGCACGGCGAAGTTGGCCGCGATACTGCCGTTGCCGAGCTGGCCGGCGCTGTTGAGCCCCCAGCAGCGGCTGCTTTCGTCGGCCAGCACGACACAACTGGATTGGCCGCTCAGCGCCAGACTGTGGATGCTGCCGCTGACATTGGCGGCCGGCACCGGTTGCGTGCGGTTGACGAGGGTTCCGTCGCCGAGCTGATAGTTCGCGTTGTAGCCCCAGCACTTGAGCTGGCCGCTGGAGAGCAGAGCGCAGGCGTGATACTGGCCTGCCGCCAACCGCGCCACGCCGCTGCTCAATGTGGCGACACCGGCTGGCGTAGATCGCTGCATCAGCGAACCGTCACCGAGCTGGCCGACATCGTTGTAGCCCCAGCATTTGGCCTGTCCGGCGCTGGTCAGGCCGCAGCTGAATTCGCCACCGGTGGCGATGCCGGCATAGATACCGAAATTGTCGTTGACCAGGGTCGGCACATTGCGCGCTGTCGCGGTGCCATCGCCGAGCTGGCCGCGCGTGTTGCTGCCCCAGCACAGCACCTTGCCGTCGTTCCTGACAGCACAGGCAAACGCGTTGCCCAGGCTCAGGTCGACGATGTCCTGGCCAAGGCCGATCGCAGGAACCGCCTGCAGGCTGTGGGTATTCGTGCCATTGCCGAGCTGGCCGTTGGTGTTGAATCCCCAGCACCACACGCCGCCGACCGCGGTACGGGCGCAGGAAAAGCCGATGCCCGCGGCGATCTGTACCGCATTGACGATGCCGATGACCTGTACCGGTGTGCGCCGCGCAATCGCGGTCTGGTCGCCGAGCTGGCCGTAGATATTGCTGCCCCAGCACCAGACCGTGCCGTTGGTCTTCAGCGCGCAGGCATGCAGATCGCCGGTGGCAATATCGCGCACGCCGGAGCTCAGGTCTGCCACGTCGCGCGGGCCTGCTTGATAGACAAACGTCGCATGCGGCAGCGCCAGGCCGTCGCCGATCTGGCCGGACTCGTTATTACCCCAGCAGCTGGCCGAGCCGATGACGGTTACGGCACAGGCATTGTTGGTTCGCAGCGACAGCTTGACTGCTGGTGCGGGAAGGCCAGAGACGGCCAGCGGACGTTGCGCATAGCCTGGGCTGGTTGCGGTATTGCCGACACCGGTGCGCCCATGCAGTGCACGTCCCCAGCATTGGATGCGGTTGCCGCTGGCGCGTACGCAGGTATGGTCGTTGCCGGCAGTGACTTCGGCGACCGGGATAGGCAGATTGACCACGCTGGTAGGGCGCACTACCGCAGGGCCCGTAGCGCCATCGCCGATCTGGCCATAGCCGTTGTAACCCCAGCACTTGAGGATATCGCCCGCAGTCAGCGCGCAGCTGTGGTAAATGCCGGCGGCCAGTCTGGTAGCGCCGCTGGCAAGGCCCTCGACGTTCACCGCGACAGTGCTCGTTGCCGTCGTACCGTTGCCGAGTTCTCCGTCGGCGTTGTAACCCCAGCATTGCACTGCGCCGGCGGCGCTGCGGGCGCAGCCGTGGTAGCCGCCGATGGCGACTTCGGTCGCGGCGATGGTGATAGAGGTGAAGACGGGAGTGAGCCGGTTTACCGCCGACCCGTCGCCAATCTGGCCGCTGCCGTTGCGCCCCCAGCATTTCACGCTGCCATCGTTGATGGCGGCGCAGGTATGGTATGCGCCCGCGCCGACGGAGATGGCGCCGGTCAAGGTGAGAACTTCGCCAGGCGTGGTCTGGTTGGCGACCTGGCCGGAGCCTAGGCGGCCGAACTCGCCGGCTCCCCAGCAATTGACCTTGCCGCTGTGCATCAGCGCGCAGCTGTGGTTCAGACCCACGCTGAGCTGCGCCACTCCACTGCCCAGACCAACCACGGCTACCGGTGCCGGTCGCGTGATCGACGTGCCGTCGCCAAGCTGGCCGAAGCCGTTATAGCCCCAGCAATACACGGCACCGCTGGCGGCGATCGCGCAGGCATGGCTGTCGCCGACGGCAACCGAGCGCCAGCGCGCTATCGGCGACGATATGGCGACCGGCGCGGCACGGTCCAGTTCCGGTCCGCTGCCGTTGGCGAGCTTGCCGTAGCTGCCGCTGCCCCAGCAGCGCATTTCGCCAGCGGCTTCGCCGATGGCACAGGTGTGGTAGCCGCCGGCGGCGATCGTGGCGGCAGTGCTGGTCCTGGCGATGCCGGCGAGAATCGGGGCGAGCAAGACCAGCGAAAACACGAGTATGTTGCGGTGGACGGCCATGTACAGCTCCTTGAGGGCAGCCGACGCCGGCGGCGCCGGCATGAAGTCCGCGCGATTGGAAAAACCAGGAAATGGCGCGATTGCCAAAACGTGGCAAAAGCCATAACGCGTAGTGCCGCGAGCGCTGTCGATGTCTCAGCGCGGAATTCAGCACGGAATACAGCGGGCCGCCCGGGTCGGGCGCGGAGTTCCGCAGGGCATCAGCGGGCGTTGTGTCGTGCCGGCTGCGTAGTGCGAAGCGCAGGCGCGGTCAGTCCCGGATCACGGCGGCGTGGCGATGGTATGGCTGTGGTGCGCCTGCGCAGGGATGCGGATGGTGGCGCAGAGGAGGCGGGCGGATCGGCGTCACGCCGCGGTGCGCGGCGTGACGTAGGCGACAGCGGCGAGCGTTTCAGTTCACCGGTTCGAACGTGTCCTTGAACAGCCGGTCGCTTTCCGGCAACAGGAGCAGCGACATGGTGTTGTTGCTGGGGCTGGGATCGGTGACGGAACCGCCGACGACGGCGGTAGCTGCGTTGCTGAGACTGCCGGTGGTGCCGGCATCGACCGTGCCGCTGACCTGGTAGATGACCTGGCTGCCGGAGGGGAGGCTCACGTTCTGGGTGATGTTGCCGCTGCCGCCTGAGGTACAGCTGGCGCCGCCGCTGGCGCTGCAGGTCCAGCTGGTGGCGGTATAGCCGGCGGGGAAGATGTCGACGATGCTGGTATTCGCCGCGGCGACCGGTCCGGCATTGCTTACGGTGACGGTGTAGTCGAGCGGGGCGCCGGGGCTGTACAGCGGCAGGCTGGCGCTGAGATTCACCGCGACATCGGCGTTCTGCACCACGACCGGGCAGTCGACGACGCCACGGATGACCCAGTCGCCGGTCAGGCCCAGGGTGGCACTGTTGAACCAGACGAAGGTGCCACCGAAGTCTGCCAGCAGCGCGTTGCGGTTGGACTGGATGCCGTCGGCGTCGCGCACCACGCTGGGGCCGCTGCCGGCCAGCGGCTCGGTGAAGAACTTGAACGAGATGACGAACACCTCGCCGTTGCTCAGCGGCACGTTGAGCGGAATCGTGTTGTTCTCGTCGAGGAAGCGCCACTGGTTGATCACGCCGTCGTTGAGCACGGGACCGCCGATCACGGCTGCCTCGGCACCGGGATTGGGAAAGGTGCCGCCGCGAAAGACAGTGATGGAGTCGTGGATCTCGACGGCGGAATTGGCGTTGGGCGAGCGCCAGAACACTTGCACCGCGCGCAGATTGCCGTTGCAGGGCGAGGTCAGCCAGGACGCTGCCGCTTCGCCGGGTGCAAAGCCCCAGACGATGGCGCCGGGGTCGAAATCGCCAAGGGAATCGTTCTTGACCGTTACCTCTGCCGCGCCCGCGCCCGTACACGCCAGCGCTGTCACCAGCGCGATCGCCTTGCGATTCATGGATCACCCCAATTGGTTCTTGCGATAACCCCTGAGCGTCTCGAAAAGTATAGAAACGGTTAATGTCAAAATGTGACGTGCGTCACGTTTGGCCCTGGGTTAGCATGAGCGCCCGTCAAGCAAGCCCAGCGAGCCCCAGCAATGCCCGGCCAACAGCGCGAAACCACGTTCCGATTCCTGGCCCAGCCCACCGACGTCAATTTCGGCGGCAAGGTGCACGGCGGCATGGTCATGAAGTGGATAGACCAGGCCGGCTACGCCGCGGCCGTGGGCTGGAGCGGGCAGTACTGCGTGACGGTGGCGCTGGGCGGCATCCAGTTCGTCAAGCCGATACTGATCGGCGATATTGTCGTCGTACGCTGCAAGCTCATCCGTACCGGAGCCAGCAGCATGCACTTCGCCGTCGACGTGATTGCGCGCGACCTCAAGTCCGGGCTGGAGCGGCTGGCTACCCACTGCGTCATCAGCTTCGTCGCGCTGGATGCGCCGGAAGGCCGGCCGACCGGTGTGCCGCCCTGGCTGCCGCAGACCGAAGACGATGTGATTCTGTCTGCCTATGCGGAAAAGATCATCGCCATGTCGCGCGACCAGCAGGCAGAAATTGAACGCGTGCGGCACAACATCGAGCGCAACGGCTGAAACGGCGGCGCGATCATTCGGGCAGATCGAAACCGTCGGCGAACAGGGCGTCTTCCACCACCGGCGGCGCATAGGCCGGGTCGAAAATGCAGACCGCCGTGGCCGCGGCCAGACTGCGGCCGCCGTTGCAGCTCCAGCTGACGCCGTCGATGGCTCCGTCGGACTGGGCGCCGATGCAGGCCGAATTGCCGGCACTGGCGTCGAGGCTGGCGTACTGCAGGGCGATATTGCCGCTGCCGTGGTACAGCACCGCGGTCACGTCGAGGCTGCCGCTGCTGCCGCCGCGCGACCAGCCTTTCCAGGCGATCACGCTGCAGGCTTCGTCCGGAATCAGCGAGGTGCGTGGGCAGTGGGCGAAATAGGCGCTGCGCAGGCTGGCGCCGCCGCCTTCGCCGTTGAGTTCGTCGTGGTAGACGTACAGACGCGCAGAGCCCGCGCGCGCATTGTCCGGCAGGCTGGGTACGTAGGGATCGTTGTTGTAGTCGCCGCCGTCTTCTTCGTCGGCCGCGTTGACAAAAGCGATATATCCATTGGTGGAAACCGACAGGCGCGTCGGTGCCGTGCCGTAGAACGGAAACGCCTGCGGCAGATCGACCACGGCAGCGCCGTCGTCGAGCGCGCTCGCGCTGCCGCCGGCGGCGATCGGCGCCAGGCTGGCCGCGGCCGACATGTCGATCGGTTCGTAGGCGCACAGGGCCGGGTCGGCGCTGATGCGGTGGCCGTAGGCGTCGCCCTGCAGCACATCGGAGCGGTTGCCGTGGGCGGACACCGCGGCGAGCAGCAGCGCAGACGCAAGTATCGGACGACGGCTCATTGCACTCTCCCCTGCCAGACTTCGGTATTGCCGTCGGCATTGGTGCCGAGGAAGTTTTCCGGCGAGAGGAAATTCACCACCGGCACCACGCCGTCCAGGCCTATGCGTGCGCCGAACACGAACGAGGCGCTGGCGAGCAGGTTTTCGCTGTCGGTGCCGGTGGTCGGTATGCGGCGTCGGCCGACGCTGGTATTGAAGGTATTGCGCTCGAAACGCTCGAAGGCGTAGTCGGTGGCGCCGTCGACGCCGGTGTCGACGCCGATGTAGTCGCTGTCCGAGCCGTTGGTGCGCTGGACAGTGCGCGAAGCGAGCGCTGCGTTGGCGTCGTAGCGGAAGATTTCGAAACTGTAGTCGGCATTGAAGATGCTGCCGCTGGGCGTGAGGTTGCCGTTGGAAATGAAATACGTATAGCGGCCGTCGCTGGAGCCGTCGAGCACGGCGAAACTGTTCTGGGTGATCTGCGCGGCGCTTGCATTGGTGGTGGTGCTGGTGATCTGCAGGTAGCTGGCGGCGGCGGTGGCGGCACCGTTGCGGTCGTAGCGGAAGATTTCGTAGTTCAGATCGGTGTTGCCGGAGGCCACCGGCTGGCAGTCGGATTCGAACACCAGGTAGCGGCCGTTGGCGTTCTTGGTCAGGCGCACGCCGCGTGCTTCGCGGTTGGCAGCGCACATTGCCGGGCCGGGCACGATGGTGTTGGCGCTGGTGGCCATGTTGCGCACGACGATGCGGCGCAGGCTGCCGGCGGACGTCAGTGCATTGCAGTTGGACACCCAGGCGATCACGCCGCCGTCGCCGTCGACAGTCGGGTCGGTGTTGTCGCAGCCGCTGGTCGTGGTGATCGTGGCCAGCGCGCTGGTGCTGCGGTCGTAGTAGTAGATCTCGTAGTTGTCGGTTTCGCTGAGCTTGGCGGCGAAGACGATATAGCGGCCGAGCAGGGTGCTGTCCTGCAGCGGCGACAGTGCCAGGTTCTGTATCTGGCCGCCGCTGGCCATCTGGGTGCCGGTCCAGCTGGCGCGGCTGAAGCTGGTGCCGTTCCAGATATAGATCTGGTCGAGCAGGTTGGCATTGCTGCCGTGATCGGCGCTGGTGATGAAGGCAACGGTCTTGCCGGTGGCATCGGTGGCCAGCGCGCGCGCACTGGCCTGGCGGAACAGGAAGCCACCGCCCTTGACCTCGACATTGCGGCCGGTGGTCGTGGTCAGCTGCACGATGGTGCCGACCTCGTTGCAGGAGCTTTTGATCTCCACGTCGTCTATGAACAGGGTGGAATCGACCTGGTGATCATTCTGGTCGGCCACGTTGAAGCGCAGCGTGACGTTGCTGCCGGTGACCAGCCCCGCCGGCAGCGGCAGGCAGATGCGCTGGAACACGGGCGAACCGAAACGCAGGTTGATGGTGCGCAGGTTGGCCGTCGCGGTGTTGTTGACGGTGTGATCGACGACGGTTGCGCTCTGGCAGTTGGCGTTGGGAAATGGCGAATAACTCGAACCGTTCAACTTGCAGCTGGAGCGCGTCATGATGCGCGTGCCGTTGACGGTGACATCCATCACGTCGTCGTACTGGTCGGGCTCGTTCTGTTCGCCCGAGGCGAAGCCCCAGTTGAAGGCGACGTAGTTGGAGTTGGCCGGCAGGGTGAATACGGACTGCAGGTAGCTCAGGTCGTAGTCGTTGACGCCGCCCAGGCCGTCGAAATCGACGCCGCCGGTGGTGCCGGTGGCGCGTTCGCCCGGGCCGGTGGAGATGGCTGCCGCCCAGGTGCCGTCGGGAATCACCAGCGACGTGGTGGGCGTGATATTGCTGGCGCGGATCGCGCCGACGCGGGTATAGCCGCCGGTGGTCCAGCTGGTGAGATCGCCCGTTTCGAAGCTGCCGTTGGCCGGTACCTGGGCCTGGGCCGCGCTGGCGAATCCGAACAGGGCTAGCAGGCAAAGTCGTGCGTTCATGGCGATGGCTCCGGCGTGGTGCGCGGGCGGGTCAGGTCTTGCTGGAATTTGAAGGCCGTGTCCAGGGCGAGCGGGCGGCGCGCGGCAATGCTGCCGCTGGCGTCGATCAGGCGCAGTTCGTAGGTGCCGGCTTTCAAGGCGTCGAGGCGGTAGTAGCCGATGCTGTTGACGGCGCTGGCCGCCGCCTCGGTGCCCTGGGCGTCGACGGCAACGACGCGCCAGCCGGCCGCCTCGATCCCGGCAAAGCCGGCGCAGCCCAGCTGCACGCTGAGGGTGAATTCCAGCGGCGTGGTCGAACCGGCGCGGACTTCGACATTGCGCGTCGCATCCGCCGGATTCAGATCGATCGGCAGGTTTTCCATGTCCAGCGCAACGCGATGCACGCCGGGCGCGAGGCGGTAGATCAGCGCACGGCCGTCCTTGTCCAGTTCGCCGCGCACCTGGCCGTCGACCAGCACGCCGACGCCTTCCAGCGTGGCGGCGGAGACACCAGCCGGCAGCTTCTTCGCATCGATATGCGCGGCGATCGCTCCGACCCGGCGCTGCTCCGGATTGAAGGCGCCGCGGGTAAGGCCGCTGGGCGTGACCGCAAAGTCGGCCGTGAGCTGCAGCGAGATCACCTTGCTGTCGATGCCGGCGCCGGCATACAGCGGATCGTTCTGGTACTGCAGGCGCAGGTTCAGGCCGGGACGCAGCTCGGAACCCGCGTCGAATAGCGCACCGTAGCGTCCGCGGCTGTGCAGCGCACCCGCACCCCACCACCAGCCGTAGCGCTCGGGCGGGCGCCGGTACAGCACCACAGATTGACGTTGACCATAGTTGTCATCATCGACCACAGCTGTTGTCAGATCGAAGCGCGGCGTCAGCTGCTGCTGCCAGTCGATCTGCTTGCGCTGCGCATAGCGCGAGGCACCCAGGCGCGTGCGCGCAAACGGCTGCCAGGTGGCGGCATAGCTGTAGTTGCCGAGGTAGTCGGGCCGGGCGCTGAGCCACAGTCGCTCCAGCGGCTGTGCCGCCAGCGCCGGCTTGAGGTAGCGCCGGTCGCCGAGCACCGGATCCTGGAAATCGCGCGCAATCAGGCTCAGGCGCAGGCGCGGACGCTGCCAGCCGGCTTCAATCTGGTTGTCGCGCCGCGCGGGACTGTTGTCGGCGAAGTAGTCGCTCTGGAACTCGCGCAGGCTGGCGGTCCAGAACACGGCGCCGCGGCCGCCTTCGCCAAGCAGTTCGGCGGCGCCGGCGCCGTTGCTCTGCGCCAGATGGCCAGACCACACGCCGGCCCGGCCCAAATTCAAGGCAATGCCGGCCGAGGCGTAGTCCTGCTCGTTCGCGCGCAGCACGGTGGCGTCGACGCTGAGACGGCGATTGATACCGGCGCGGACGCGGGCAAAGCCGGCCTCACCTTTTTCCAGATCGGCGCTGTCGAGCGGGTTTTCCTGCGTGCCGGCGCCGGCGTGGAGGACATAGGTGCCGGCGGCGAGCAGATCGTCGCTGGCGCGCAGGGTGACTTGTTCCACCCGCACCGGCACGTCGTTGCTGGCCGGGCGGTACAGGGCGATTTCCAGCATCGCATCGGACGGAATGCCGGAAATCTCGGGAAAGCGGTAGTGGCCGTCCAGGCGCACGATGGTGCGGGCGACCACGGCGCCGTTGGCTCGCAGCTCGGCGATGCCGCCGGGCGGGCCGTCGCCCTGGATCTGCCGGCCGGTCGCGATGCGGCTGGCGATCACCTCGTTGCCGATCACGCCGTCGCCGTAGGCGACGTCCGGTCGGTTGGTATTGGCCCATTGCGCGCCGGTCAGCGACAGGCCGGGCAGCAGTGAGCTCAAGGTGACCTGCTGCTGGCCGATAAACCAGCGCGAGCGGCCGCGATCGATCAGCCAGCCCCATTCGTCGAGGCGGCGCTGGCCTTGCAGGTCGTCGAAATAGCGCAGATGCCAGTTGCCGCTGCCCAGGGCGCCGCCGAGTTCGGTCAGCGTCGTGGTATCGGTACTGCCGGCGACGTGGCGGGTAATCAGCTCGCTGCGCCAGGCCGACAGGTTGGCGCGCGGCGCGGGTACGTCGATGGGCAGGTCTTCGGTCACGGGCGCCGCGCCGGCGCTGCCGTCCAGCTGGTCAAGCCAGGCGCCGCGGGCGCGCAGGGCGAATTCGTTGCGGTCGAACTGGATGTCCAGCCCAAGGGCCTCGCCGCTGGCGGCGAGGGGAGCGTAGTCGATCTCGCCGATGCGCACGATCTGGGCGCGGGCGATGACCGCATCGCCGATGGGGGTGCTGATGCGCCAGGCATCCTCGCCGCGCTGGGCGTGCAGGCCGAGTACATCGCAGAGCATGCCGATGGCGACCTTGGTCTCGCCATCCAGCTCGCCGCCGAGCACGGCGATCTCGCGGCCGCGATCGACGCCATTGACCAGCAGGCCGACCAGCAGGGCCGATGAGGACGAGCGGCCGTCGGTGCTGCGCACGAAGGGAAAGTCCGGTCCGCTGGCTTCCGGCGAAGGGCCGGGGGCCGGTGACGGCGCCGCGATGGCTGCACCGGCCAGCGCCATGCTGAAACCGGCGCAGAGCCAGGCTCCGTGCTGCAGCTTGCGTGCTGGAACGGGAGGATTTGCCATGGTTGCCGGGGTCAGTGCGCCGCGGCGGGAACGCGGAAGGCGACGCTGCGATCGACTGTCGAATCGCCGAAGCTGCCGTTCAGATCGAGCACGTATTCGCCCGGCGGCAGGCGATTGCCCGTGTAGGCGAAGACGACACGGCGGCTGGCTTCCGGCAGCACGGCGTCATTCGGCAGGCGGCCGGCCATGACCGCGCCTTCGGGCAGCACCATGTCATCGGTGCCGACTTTTTCCACCACGCCGGTCTTGGCATCGCCCGGGAATTCGGCCTTGCGCCAGATCGCGTAGGAACCGCTGCAGCGGCTGGTGGCGTTGCCGGTATTGCGCAGCTGCAGCGTGGCGTCGCCGTCGCGGGCCTGCACGTCGATCAATTCGCCCTGGCGCTGAACCGGGCCGACATGGCCATAGACGGCACCGCCGAAGCGGAACACGGTGCGCAGCGTGGTCGCGGCGGACGGCGCGCCAGGCAGCGGCTGCTCATCGAACCAGACCATGGCGCGATGCTCGCCGGCGCCCAGGGCAACGGCCGGCCGCGCGGCGATGCGCACGACCTGGTTCTGCCCGGCCTTGACCACGAATTCGACCGGGTTGATCACCAGCCAGCCGTCGAGCGACTGCTCGGTCGTGGCGATGGTCGAAACCTTGCCGTCGGCGTCCATGGTCCAATTTGCCGTGGAAACCTTAACGGCCTTGTCTTCCTTGGTGTAGTTGAACAGGCGGAACGAATGCGAGCCCGCCGGCCCGTCCAAAGAAATATCGAGTATTTGCGGGCTGAGCCCGACCTGTGCGTTTGCTGCGGTGCCGCAGATGAGAAATGTCAAAAAAAGATAAAAGAGATAAAAGCGGCGCATGTCAGGTGTTCTCGAAGGTGATTTCGATGCGGCCCTGGTAGGTGCCGGGTTCGGCTACGTCAGTCGTCTGGATGCGCAGTTCGGCCTCGCCGCTCCAGAACGGGCCGTCCGCGTCATTGCTCAGCAACGGCTGGCGCAGGACCAACTGGGCGCGCACGCCCCGGCTCGGGTTTTCCACGGTGGAAATTTCGTCCGGCTGGCCATTCGGGCCGACCAGGCGCACGCGCACGTTGGGCGCGCGCCGATCGCCGCCGGCCGGTGGCGACCAGCGCCACAGCACGCCCAGCGGCCGTACGATCGCCGGTACCTGGGCTTGTCCCGGGCCGGGAAAGTCCACCACCAGGCCATTCCCCGCCAGACGCGCCTGGGCACTGGCAATGCTGGCATTGAGCGCGCCTTGGGGAGCTACTTCGGTGCTGCGTATGGTGTCCAGGTCGAGCCGGCTGACACTGGTTTCGAACGATCCGGCAGTGCGGTTCAGCCCCAGGCTGCGCACGCCCGGGACGGCGCCTGCGGCAAGGCTGGAGGCATCCACGGCCGTGGCGCAGAACGCCACGGCCAGGACGCCAGCTGCCATGGGGATGGCGTGCCGGTTCATGTTCAGGTGTTGGTGACGGTCAGAACGTAGTTGACGTTGCCCGGTGCCGAGCTGTACGTGCCGGTCGCCGTGGCGTTGGTGAGGTTCAGCGACAGCGCGACACTGCCGGTGACCAGGCCGCCCAGGCCCGGGTCCGGGAACTGCACGATGCGCGGCGAAGCGCCGGCCAGGGCGGAGGTGGCGCCGGTGTTGATGCCGTAGTTGTCGTTGATCACGATCGAGCTGCCGCCGTTGACCAGCGAATTGTCGGCGCCGCGGGAAATCTGCACCGTGGTATTGGCGCTGGCGCCACCGACGGCGCGGACCGACCAGACGTTGGACAGCACCAGCGGCACGGCGGCGGTATTGATGGCACCACCGCCCGGACCGGCGAACGACGCCGTCACCACGCCGCCCGCGGCGGTGGCGACGACCGGGCCGGCAGCGCCCACGTCGCAGTTGAAGGTACCGGCAACGGTACCGGCGGTGCAGCCCGTGGTCAGCAGGCTGGCCAGGGTGGTGGAATCGAGGTTGATGTCCAGTGCCGAGTAGTAGTAAAGAATGGTGATGCCGTTGCTGATCGTGATGTTCACGTCGACATTGGCTTGGGCGAACGCGGCGGACGGGAAAGCGCTGACGCCGGCGATGGCGACAGCGGCGAAGCCCAGACGACGGGCGAGGCGGGAAAGGGTGGTGGTCACGGAAACGACTCCTTGAGCGGTGGGTTGGTGCCTGGCCACGGTTATTGCCCCCTGGGAACAATCAGGAACTGCCTATTGGCAGGCACGGCAACAAAGCACAGTACGTGCCCGAATGTGATGTCCATCACGCTTTATGACAATTGGTCACAATCGGCCGCGCCGTACGCGCAATTCCAGTACGGATCGGCTCAGCGGAAAAATTTCCGGCAAGGGCTGGCATCGCGCCCGCGATCCGGGTATTGTCCGCGCCCCGCAAACCGCTCATGTCTGCAGCCGCGAACTTCCTGCCGCAATGGCATTGACTTTCGTACTGCGGATGACGAGAATGCCGGGCTCCGCGCTGGAGGGATACCCAAGCGGCCAACGGGGGCAGACTGTAAATCTGCTGGCTCACGCCTTCGGTGGTTCGAATCCACCTCCCTCCACCAGCCGGTTCTGCTTGAGCGGGAGTAGTTCAATGGTAGAACTTCAGCCTTCCAAGCTGATTGTGCGGGTTCGATTCCCGTCTCCCGCTCCATTGAATTGCTGTCGCGGTTGACGTTTTAGGCTCACGTAGCTCAGTCGGTAGAGCACTTCCTTGGTAAGGAAGAGGTCGAAGGTTCGATTCCTTTCGTGAGCACCATCTTTTGAGTCGCAACACCGTTGAACTCATCCACCTCCTTAGATCTCTCGGGGTTTTGCAGGCATGGCCAAGGGTAAATTCGAGCGCACCAAGCCGCACGTCAACGTCGGCACGATCGGTCACGTGGACCACGGCAAGACGACGCTGACGGCAGCGCTGACGAA
>NZ_SNZH01000004.1:255984-387727 GCF_004363655.1 Tahibacter aquaticus | reverse complement strand
GCCAAGGGTAAATTCGAGCGCACCAAGCCGCACGTCAACGTCGGCACGATCGGTCACGTGGACCACGGCAAGACGACGCTGACGGCAGCGCTGACGAAGATCGGTGCCGAGCGTTTCGGTGGCGAGTTCAAGGCGTACGACCAGATCGACGCGGCGCCGGAAGAAAAGGCGCGCGGCATCACGATTTCGACGGCGCACGTGGAATACGAATCGCCGAACCGTCATTACGCGCACGTGGATTGTCCGGGGCATGCGGACTACGTGAAGAACATGATCACGGGTGCGGCGCAGATGGATGGCGCGATCCTGGTGTGTTCGGCGGCCGACGGTCCGATGCCGCAGACGCGTGAACACATCCTGCTGGCGCGCCAGGTCGGCGTGCCGTACGTGGTGGTGTTCCTGAACAAGGCGGACATGGTGGACGACGCCGAGCTGCTGGAGCTCGTCGAGATGGAAGTCCGCGAACTGCTGAGCAAGTACGATTTCCCGGGCGACGACACGCCGGTGATCAAGGGTTCGGCGCTGAAGGCGCTGGAAGGCGATCAGAGCGAAATCGGCGTGCCGGCGATCATCAAGCTGGTGGAAGCGCTGGACACGTACATTCCGGAACCGGTGCGCGTGCTGGACAAGCCGTTCCTGATGCCGGTGGAAGACGTGTTCTCGATCTCGGGCCGCGGCACGGTGGTGACGGGTCGAATCGAGCGCGGCATCGTGAAAGTTGGCGACGAAATCGAAATCGTCGGCATCCGTCCGACGGTGAAGACGATCGTGACGGGCGTTGAGATGTTCCGCAAGCTGCTGGACCAGGGCCAGGCGGGCGACAACGTCGGTCTGCTGTTGCGCGGTACGAAGCGTGATGACGTGGAGCGCGGCCAGGTGCTGTGCAAGCCGGCGTCGATCAATCCGCATACGAAGTTCGAAGCGGAAGTGTACGTCCTGTCGAAAGACGAAGGCGGCCGCCACACGCCGTTCTTCAAGGGCTACCGTCCGCAGTTCTATTTCCGTACGACGGACGTGACGGGCAATGTCGAGCTGCCGGAAGGCGTCGAGATGGTCATGCCGGGCGACAACATCAAGATGGTGGTGACGCTGATCGCCCCGATCGCGATGGAAGAAGGTCTGCGTTTCGCGATCCGTGAAGGCGGTCGTACCGTCGGCGCCGGCGTCGTCGCCAAGATCTTCGCTTGAAAATAACGCCTGGCGCGACTTGAAATCGCGCCAGGCGGCCGAAACTGGCCTTGGCGGCGCAAGCCGCCATCGCCGTTTCCGAAATAACGGGTTTTACGCGGTACGCCAGTAGCTCAATTGGCAGAGCAGCGGTCTCCAAAACCGCAGGTTGGGGGTTCGAGTCCCTCCTGGCGTGCCATTTGGTAGCAAGTCCGGCTTGGCAAAGCGCTTCCGCGCCGACGCGAGGGCCGCATCGGCAGCAAGGACATGAACGCGAAAGTCGAACAAGCTCCCGGCACTAACGCCGCCGATATCGCCAAGCTCACGCTGGCCGCGATCATTCTGATCGCAGGCATCGTGGGCTTCTACTATTTTGCTGAATCCGCCCCGGTGTTGCGCGTACTAGGCCTGCTGGCCGGTTTCGTGCTGGCCGCCGTCGTCGGCAGCGCTACCGCAAAAGGTCGAGATCTGCGTTCCTTCCTCAAGGAATCCAGCTTCGAACTGCGCAAGGTAGTGTGGCCGACTCGCGAGGAAACCATCCGTACCACGGGTGTGATTTCCGTCGTCGTCATCATCATCAGCATCATCCTTGGCCTGATCGACCTGCTGCTCAAGGTCGTCGTCATGGATTGGCTGCTCAAGCTGTAAGGACGACTCATGGCCAAGCGTTGGTACGTAGTGCACGCCTATTCGGGTTTCGAACACCAGGTTGCCAAGGGCCTGCGCGACCGCGTCATCCGTGCGGGCATGGAAGAGCGGTTCGGCGACATCCTGGTGCCGACCGAAGAAGTCATCGAAATGCGTGGTGGCCAGAAGCGCCGCAGCGAACGCAAGTTCTTCCCCGGCTATGTGCTGGTGCAGATCGAGACCGATACCGAGAACAAGGCGCCCAAGATCGACGATGAATCCTGGCATCTGGTGAAGGAAACTTCCAAGGTGATGGGCTTCATCGGCGGCACCGCCGACCGTCCACTGCCGATCAAGGATTCCGAGGCCGACGCGATCCTGCGCCGCGTGCAGGAAGGCGTGGAAAAGCCAAAGCCCAAGGTGCTGTTCGAGCCGGGCGAAATGGTCCGTGTCACGGAAGGCCCGTTCAACGACTTCAACGGCGTGGTCGAGGAAGTCAACTACGAAAAGAGCCGCCTGCGCGTAGCCGTGCTGATCTTCGGCCGTTCGACTCCGGTCGAGCTTGAGTTCGGTCAGGTCGAGAAGGCGTAAGCACGATCGGATGCCTCCAGGTCCAGCGCTGCATGGCGGCTGCTCATCCTGAAGAATCCGCGAAGTTTCGACAAAGCGTGAAGCCAGGGCACGTGCTATCCCTGGTGCGATGGGGAGCCTGAGTTCCAGGCGCTATACCCGGAGAAGAGACAATGGCAAAGAAAGTAGTCGGCTATATCAAGCTGCAGGTGAAGGCCGGTCAGGCCAACCCCTCGCCGCCGGTCGGTCCTGCGCTGGGTCAGCGCGGCCTGAACATCATGGAATTCTGCAAGGCGTTCAATGCCGCCACGCAGAAGCTGGAACCGGGCCTGCCGATTCCGGTCGTGATCACGGCCTATTCGGACCGTTCCTTCACCTTCATCACCAAGACCCCGCCGGCCTCGATTCTGCTGAAGAAGGCCGCTGGCATCCAGTCGGGCTCCAAGCGCCCGAACACGGAAAAGGTTGGCAAGGTCTCGCGCAAGCAGCTCGAGGAAATTGCTACCGCCAAGATGCCGGATCTCACCGCCGCTGACCTCGAAGCCGCCGTGCGTACCATCGCCGGCAGCGCGCGCAGCATGGGCCTGAACACGGAGATCTAAGGCAATGGCAATCACCAAGCGTTTCAAAGCAATGCAGAATCTGGTCGAGCCGGGCAAGTCGTATCCGGTCGAAACCGCGCTGAAGATCCTCAAGGACAACGCCAAGGCGAAGTTCGTCGAGTCCGTCGACGTCGCCATCCGTCTCGGCATCGATGCAAAGAAGTCGGACCAGGGCGTGCGCGGCTCCAGCCTGCTGCCCCACGGTACCGGCAAGACCATCCGCGTGGCGGTGTTCTGCCCGCCGGGCGAGAAGGCCGAGGCTGCCAAGGCTGCCGGTGCCGATGCCGTCGGCATGGACGACCTGGCCGAGCGCATGCAGGGCGGCGAACTGAACTTCGGCCGCGTGATCGCTACGCCGGATGCCATGCGCGTCGTCGGTAAGCTCGGTCAGCTGCTGGGCCCGCGCGGCCTGATGCCGAATCCGAAAGACGGCTCGGTCACGGCCGACGTCGCCACCGCGGTGAAGAACGCCAAGGCGGGTCAGGTCAAGTTCCGCAACGACAAGGCCGGCATCATCCACGCCACCATCGGCAAGGCGAGCTTCGAGTCCGACGCGTTGAAGGACAACCTCAACACGCTGCTGGCCGACCTGCTCAAGGCCAAGCCGTCGAGCGCGAAGGGTCAGTACCTGCAGAAAGTTTCGCTGTCGACCACCATGGGCCTGGGCGTCATCGTCGACCAGTCCACCCTGGGTCTGAAGCTGTAATTCAGTTTTCGCGGCGCAAGCCGCAACGATGCCGGGATTGGCGTCGGATTCATTTTGAGGGCACCCGGTGCAGTGCACCGGGAGCCGTCAAAGACCGCAGGCGACCCTAGCGGTTCGTCTGGGAGAGCACGGAAGCGCAGCATTGCGAAGGAAGCTCCCAGTCGTGGCGTGAAGGTCTTAAACCGCAAGCCTGCGCAGATGGTGTTGCCCGTAACAGGTTTTCCTGGAACGGCCACCAAAACGGTATCGCGAGATACCAGCGGATCGTCAAGGAAGAATGATCCGTTTCGCTGATGGAGGGCCAGGGCACAGGAGTGCTCTGCAATCCGGTTCGGAGAACGCAATGGCGCTCAATCTTGCGCAAAAGAAAGAGGTCGTTGCCGAACTGGCGAATGTGGCTTCCTCGGCTTATTCCCTGGTCGCCGCCGAGTACGCGGGTCTTTCCGTCGGACAGCTCACTGAGCTGCGCCGGAAGGCGCGTCAGAACGGTGTGTATCTTAAAGTTGCCAAGAACACGCTGGTCTCGCGCGCAGTTGCGGGTACCGATTACGAGTGCGTCAAAGACTCGCTGGTCGGTCCACTGCTGTATGCCTTCTCGAAGGAAGATCCCGGTGCTGCCGGGCGTCTGATCAAGGATTTCGCCAAGGGTGCGGACAAGCTGAAACCCGTTGTAGTCGCCATGGGCGGCAAGGCATATCCGGGCTCGCACGTTGACGTGCTGGCCTCGCTGCCGACCCGCGACCAGGCGCTCAGCATGTTCCTCAGCGTGCTCGTCCAGCCTGCCACCATGCTCGTCCGCCTGCTCTCGGAACCCGCGTCGCAGATTGCGCGCGTTACCAAGGCAGCCGGTGAGAAGCAGGCAGCTTGAGCCACACGCCAGCCGGTCACGAAATTTACCACTTAGCCGTAATTTCCAGGAGTTAACACTATGTCTCTCAGCAACGAGCAGATCATCGAAGCGATCGCCGGCAAGACCCTCATCGAAGTGATGGAGCTGGTCAAGGCGATGGAAGAAAAGTTCGGCGTGTCCGCCGCTGCCCCGGTCGCCGCCGCTGCTGGCCCGGCCGCCCCGGCTGCCGTCGTCGAAGAAAAGACCGAGTTCACCGTCGTGCTGAAGTCGGCCGGCGAGAAGAAGGTCGAAGTGATCAAGGCTGTCCGCGCGATCACCGGCCTGGGCCTGAAAGAAGCCAAGGATCTGGTCGAGTCCGCTCCGGCAACCGTCAAGGACGCCGTCAGCAAGGACGATTCGGCCAAGTTCAAGAAGGAACTGGAAGCTGCTGGCGCCGCTGTCGAGATCAAGTAAGCGACGCGTTGCGTCGCCTGCTAGTCCAGGCAAGACGAAAGCCTGGGGGCGTAAGCTCCCGGGCTTTCACTGTTGTTCGCACGGATTGCGACTATCGGCAAGCGGTGACGGAGCCAGCTTGACACTGTTTGCCGATATCCGTTTTCCCTTCCACGCCGCTGTTTCCGCAGCGGCGGTTATGACGACCCGAGGCGGTACCCGACCATGACCTACTCGTTCACCCAGAAGAAGCGTATCCGCAAGGATTTCGGCAAGCGCCCTGTTGTGCTTGACGTGCCTTTCCTGCTCGCCATCCAGGTGGACTCCTACCGGGAGTTCCTCCAGCTCGACGCCGGCGGTGTTACCGCCCGCGAAGACAAAGGCCTGCATGCGGCGCTGAAGTCGGTGTTCCCGATCACGAGCTATTCGGGCAATGCTGCCCTCGAATACGTCAGCTATCGCTTGGGCGAGCCTCCATTCGACGAGCGCGAATGCCGCCAGCGCGGCATGAGCTACGGTGCGCCGCTGCGCGTCACCGTGCGCCTGGTCATCTACGATCGCGAAAGCCCGGCCAACAACAAGGCCATCAAGTATGTGAAGGAACAGGAAGTCTACATGGGCGAATTGCCGCTCATGACCGACACCGGCACCTTCATCGTCAACGGCACCGAGCGCGTCATCGTCTCGCAGCTGCACCGTTCGCCCGGCGTGTTCTTCGACCACGACCGCGGCAAGACGCACAGCTCGGGCAAGCTGCTCTTCTCGGCCCGCGTGATTCCGTATCGCGGTTCCTGGCTCGATTTCGAATTCGATCCCAAGGACTGCCTGTTCACCCGTATCGACCGCCGCCGCAAGCTGCCGGTGACGGTGCTGCTGCGCGCCCTGGGTTATACCAATGCCGAGATGCTGGACCTGTTCTTCGAAAAGAACGTGTTCACCCTGGGCAAGCAGGGCGGTGCAGAGCTTGAGCTTGTCGCCGAGCGCCTGCGCGGCGAAACCCTGAACTTCGATCTGCGCGCCGGCGAGCGCGTCGTGGTCGAGGCGGGCAAGCGCATCACCGCGCGCCACGTGCGCGACCTGCAGAAAGAAAACATCAATTCGCTGGAAGTGCCGGACGACTACCTGCTCGGCCGCATCGTTTCGCATGACGTGATCGATCGCAAGACCGGCGAGCTGCTGGCCCTGGCCAACGAGGAAATCAACGAAGTCCTGCTGGAGAAATTCCGCAAGGGCGGCGTCGAGAAGATCTCTACGCTGTGGGTCAACGACCTCGACCGCGGTCCGTATATTTCCTCGACCCTGCGTATCGACTCGACCAAGACGCCGCTCGAAGCGCTGGTCGAAATCTATCGCATGATGCGTCCGGGCGAGCCGCCGACCAAGGAAGCTGCGCAGAACCTGTTCTTCAATCTGTTCTTCACCTTCGAGCGCTACGACCTCGATCGTGTCGGCCGCATGAAGTTCAACCGTCGCGTCGGCCGCAAGGACGACAATGGTCCGGGCATCCTTTACGACCACAAGTACCTGGCCGAGCGCAACGACGAGAACTCCAAGTCGCTGGTCAAGGAACTGGGCCAGACTTCCGACATCCTCGACGTCATCCGTACGCTGTGCGAAATCCGCAACGGCCGCGGCGTGGTCGACGATATCGATCACCTGGGCAACCGTCGCGTGCGTTCGGTCGGCGAAATGGCCGAGAACGTATTCCGTATCGGCCTGGTGCGTGTCGAGCGCGCCGTGAAGGAGCGTCTGTCGCTGGCCGAGTCCGAAGGCCTCACGCCGCAGGAACTCATCAATGCCAAGCCGGTTGCTGCTGCGATCAAAGAGTTCTTCGGTTCCTCGCAGCTGTCGCAGTTCATGGATCAGAACAACCCGCTGTCGGAAGTCACGCACAAACGTCGCGTGTCGGCCCTCGGCCCGGGCGGCCTGACCCGCGAACGTGCCGGCTTCGAAGTGCGTGACGTACATCCGACCCACTACGGCCGCGTCTGCACCATCGAGACGCCGGAAGGCCCGAACATCGGCCTGATCAACTCGCTCGCCGTCTATGCGCGCACCAACGACTACGGCTTCCTCGAGACGCCGTATCGCCGCGTGACCGATGGCCGCATCACCAACGAAGTGGACTACCTGTCGGCCATCGGCGAAGGTGAGTTCGTCATCGCCCAGGCCAACTCGCCGATGACCGAGGACGCGCGCTTCGTCGACGAATACGTCGCTTGCCGTTACCGCGGCGAATCCGAACTGCGCCTGTCCGGCGACGTGCACTACATGGACGTTTCGCCGATGCAGACCGTGTCGGTCGCGGCGGCGCTGGTGCCGTTCCTGGAACACGACGACGCCAACCGCGCACTGATGGGCGCGAACATGCAGCGCCAGGCCGTGCCGACCCTGCGTGCCGAGAAACCGCTGGTCGGAACCGGCATCGAGCGCGCTGTGGCGCGCGACTCGGGCGTGCTGGTGCTGGCCAAGCGCGGCGGCGTGATCGACCAGGTCGATGCCGGCCGTATCGTCGTGCGTGCACATGAGGTCGAAGTCGGCGACAACGACGCCGGCGTCGACATCTATACGCTGACCAAGTACACGCGTTCCAACCAGAACACCTGCATGAACCAGCGCCCGCTGGTGAAAGTAGGCGATGTGGTGGCCACCGGCGACGCACTGGCCGACGGTCCCTCGACCGATATCGGCGAGCTGGCGCTCGGCCAGAACATGCTGATCGCGTTCATGCCGTGGAACGGCTACAACTTCGAAGACTCGATCCTGATCTCCGAACGCGTGGTCGAGGAAGACCGCTATACCACCATCCATATCGAAGAACTGACCTGCGTCGCACGCGACACCAAGCTCGGTCCGGAAGAAATCACCGCCGACATTCCCAACGTGGGCGAACAGGCGCTGTCGCGCCTGGACGAAAGTGGCGTTGTATACATCGGCGCCGAAGTGAAGGCGGGCGACATCCTGGTCGGCAAGGTCACGCCCAAGGGCGAGTCGCAGCTGACGCCGGAAGAAAAGCTGCTGCGCGCGATCTTCGGCGAGAAGGCGTCCGACGTGAAGGACAGCTCGCTGCGCGTTCCGCCGGGCATGGACGGCACGGTCATCGACGTGCAGGTGTTCACGCGCGACGGTATCGAGAAGGACAAGCGCGCGCGCCAGATCGAGGAAATGGAAGTCAAGCGGGTCAAGAAAGACTTCGACGACCAGTTCCGCATCCTCGAAAGCGCGATCTACGCACGTCTGCGTTCGGCCCTGCTTGGCAAGGTTGCCAATCATGGCCCGAACAACCTCAAGCGTGGCTCGGAAATCAACAACGAATACCTCGACGAGCTGAAGAAGGACGAGTGGTTCAAGCTCAGCGTCAAGGACGATGACGCCGCCGAGTTCCTCGAACGCGCCGCCGAACAGATTCGCCGTCATCGCGAAGAGTTCGATCGCCGCTTCAAGGAAAAGCAGGCCAAGATCACCCAGGGCGACGACCTCGCGCCGGGCGTGCTCAAGATGGTCAAGGTCTACCTGGCTGTGAAGCGCCGCATCCAGCCGGGCGACAAGATGGCTGGCCGCCACGGCAACAAGGGTGTGGTCTCGATGATCGTGCCGGTGGAGGACATGCCGTTCTCCGCCGATGGCCGACCCATCGACATCGTGCTCAACCCGCTGGGCGTGCCGTCGCGTATGAACATCGGCCAGGTGCTGGAAGTGCATCTGGGCTGGGCCGCCAAGGGCCTGGGCCACAAGATCGAAGCCATGTTGGTGGCGAACGAGAAGGCGAGCGAACTGCGCAAGTTCATCGACCAGATCTACAACCACGACAAGGAATCCTTCGGCAAGGATCGCGTCGAGCTGGATCAGTTCAGCGACGACGAGCTGAAGGTGCTGGCCAAGAACCTGACCAAGGGCGTGCCGATGGCGACGCCGGTGTTCGACGGCGCGTTCGAAGAAGAAATCAAGTACATGCTGAAGCTGGCTGGTCTGCCCTCGTCGGGCCAGACCATCCTGATCGACGGCCGTACCGGCGAGCAGTTCGACCGTCCGGTCACGGTCGGCTACATGCACATGCTCAAGCTGAACCACCTGGTCGACGACAAGATGCATGCGCGTTCGACGGGTCCGTACTCGCTCGTCACGCAGCAGCCGCTGGGCGGCAAGGCGCAGTTCGGCGGTCAGCGCTTCGGCGAAATGGAAGTGTGGGCGCTGGAAGCCTACGGCGCGGCCTACACCCTGCAGGAAATGCTGACGGTCAAGTCCGACGACGTGCCGGGCCGCAACCAGATGTACAAGAACATCGTCGACGGCAACCACGAGATGGTGGCGGGCATGCCGGAATCCTTCAACGTGCTGGTGAAGGAAATCCGCTCGCTCGCGATCAACATCGAGCTGGAAGAGACGAAGTAAGCGGCCGGATTGAGGAGATTACGAAATGAAAGACTTGCTCAACCTGTTCAACCAGCAGCGACAGACGCTGGACTTCGACTCGATCCGCATCGGACTGGCGTCGCCGGACCTGATCCGTTCCTGGTCCTTCGGTGAAGTGAAGAAGCCGGAAACGATCAACTACCGCACCTTCAAGCCGGAACGCGACGGCCTGTTCTGCGCCGCGATCTTTGGTCCGATCAAGGACTACGAGTGCCTCTGCGGCAAGTACAAGCGCATGAAGCATCGTGGCGTCGTGTGCGAAAAGTGCGGCACCGAAGTCACGCTGGCCAAGGTTCGCCGCGAACGCATGGGCCATATCGAACTGGCCAGCCCGACCGCGCATATCTGGTTCCTCAAGTCGCTGCCTTCGCGCATCGGCCTGATGCTGGACATGACCCTGCGCGACATCGAGCGCATTCTGTACTTTGAAGCCTATGTGGTGGTCGAGCCCGGCCTGACCGCGCTCGAGCGCGGCCAGCTGCTGACCGAAGAACAGTACCTGCAGGCAGTGGAAGAGCATGGCGACGAATTCGACGCGCGCATGGGCGCCGAAGCCGTCTACGAACTGCTCAAGGCCATCGACCTCAACCAGGAACTGATCAAGCTGCGCGAGGAAATCGCCAGCACCAACTCGGAAACCAAGCTCAAGCGCCTGTCCAAGCGCATCAAGCTGGTCGAGAGCTTCCTCGAGTCGGGCAACCGGCCGGAATGGATGGTCATGACCGTGTTGCCGGTGCTGCCGCCGGATCTGCGTCCGCTGGTGCCGCTGGACGGCGGCCGCTTCGCGACGTCGGACCTGAACGACCTGTACCGCCGCGTGATCAACCGCAACAACCGCCTGAAGCGCCTGCTGGAACTGAATGCGCCCGACATCATCGTGCGCAACGAAAAGCGCATGCTGCAGGAATCGGTCGACGCGCTGATGGACAACGGCCGCCGCGGCCGCGCCATCACCGGCACCAACAAGCGCCCGCTCAAGTCGCTGGCCGACATGATCAAGGGCAAGCAGGGGCGTTTCCGCCAGAACCTGCTCGGCAAGCGCGTCGACTACTCTGGCCGTTCGGTCATCGTGGTCGGCCCGACCCTGCGCCTGCACCAGTGCGGACTGCCCAAGAAGATGGCGCTGGAGCTGTTCAAGCCCTTCATCTTCTCCAAGCTGCAGCGCCGTGGTCTGGCCACCACGATCAAGGCGGCAAAGAAACTGGTCGAGCGCGAAGAAGCCCAGGTGTGGGACATCCTCGAAGAGGTGATCCGCGAACATCCGGTCATGCTCAATCGCGCACCGACCCTGCATCGTCTGGGCATCCAGGCGTTCGAGCCGGTGCTGATCGAAGGCAAGGCCATCCAGCTGCATCCGCTGGTCTGTACCGCGTTCAACGCCGACTTCGACGGCGACCAGATGGCCGTGCACGTGCCGCTGTCGCTGGAAGCGCAGCTGGAAGCGCGCGCGCTGATGATGTCGACCAACAACATCCTGTCCCCGGCCAACGGCGATCCGATCATCGTGCCGACCCAGGACGTGGTGCTGGGTCTGTACTACATGACGCGCGAGCTGGTGAACGCGAAGGGCGAGGGCATGGTGTTTGCCAACGTCGCCGAAGTTCACCGCGCCTACCAGAACCGTGCAGTCGAACTGCATGCCAAGGTGAAGGTGCGTCTGAAGCTGACCGACCGTGACGACAAGACCGGCGTGCGCAGCGAGCGCATGGCGATCGTCGACACTACTGTCGGCCGCGCACTGCTGCACGAGATCATCCCGGCCGGCCTGCCGTTCGCGCTGGTCAACACCGAGCTGACGAAAAAGAACATCTCGCGCCTGATCAACGCCTGCTACCGCAAGCTGGGTCTGAAGGACACGGTCGTGTTCGCCGACCAGCTGATGTACACCGGCTTCCACTACGCGACGCGTGCCGGTATCTCCATCGGCATCGACGACATGAAGATTCCGGGCGAGAAGCGCGCGATTCTCGAAGTCGCCGAAAAGGAAGTGGTCGAGATCCAGGAGCAGTTCCAGTCCGGTCTCGTCACGGCGGGCGAACGCTACAACAAGGTCGTCGACATCTGGTCGCGTACCAACGAGCAGGTGGCCCAGGCCATGATGCGCGGCATCGGTTTCGAGAAGGTCGTCAACGCCAAGGGCGAGACGGTCGAGCAGAAGTCGATGAACTCGATCTACATCATGGCCGACTCCGGCGCGCGTGGTAGCGCGGCGCAGATCCGCCAGCTTGCCGGTATGCGCGGCCTGATGGCCAAGCCGGACGGCTCGATCATCGAGACGCCGATCAAGGCGAACTTCCGCGAAGGCCTCGACGTACTGCAGTACTTCATCTCGACCCACGGTGCACGTAAGGGCCTGGCCGATACCGCGCTGAAGACGGCGAACTCGGGCTACCTGACGCGTCGTCTCGTCGACGTGGCGCAGGACATGGTCGTCACCAGCGTGGATTGCGAAACCTACGAAGGCCTGACGATGACCGCCATCGTCGAAGGCGGCGACGTGGTCGAGCCGCTGCGCGACCGCGTGCTGGGCCGTGTCGTGGCCGAAGACGTCTATGCCCCGGGCAATGACGATCAGCCGATGGTGACGCGCAATACCCTGCTCGACGAAGCACTGGTCGACAAGATGGACCAGGCCAGCGTGCAGTCGATCAAGGTGCGTTCGCCGATCACCTGCGAAACCCGCTTCGGCGTCTGCGCCCATTGCTATGGCCGTGACCTTGCTCGCGGACACATGGTCAACCAGGGCGAAGCGGTGGGCGTCATTGCCGCGCAGTCCATCGGCGAGCCGGGCACGCAGCTGACCATGCGTACCT
This sequence comes from Tahibacter aquaticus, assembly GCF_004363655.1. Lineage (GTDB taxonomy): Bacteria > Pseudomonadota > Gammaproteobacteria > Xanthomonadales > Rhodanobacteraceae > Tahibacter > Tahibacter aquaticus. The sequence goes on along the minus strand of NZ_SNZH01000004.1, from coordinate 375,547 downwards.
TCCATATTGGTGGCGCGGCGTCTCGTGCGGCTGCCGTGGACAATGTGCAGGTCAAGACCACTGGCGCGCTGCGCTTCAACAACCTGAAGACGGTGCAGCATTCGCAGGGCCACCTGGTTGCGGTGTCGCGTTCGGGCGAAGTATCGGTACTCGACACTCACGGCCGCGAGCGCGAGCGCTACAAAGTGCCCTACGGCGCCACCATTTCCGTCAAGGACGGCGCACCGGTCAAGGCTGGCCAGATCGTGGCGAACTGGGATCCGCATACCCACCCGATCGTTTCGGAAGTGGCGGGCGTGCTGCGCTTCATCGACTTCATCGATGGCGTGACCGTGCAGGCGCAGACCGACGAACTGACCGGTCTGGAAAGCGCGGTGGTTACCGATCCGAAGCGCCGCGGCACGCAGGCCAAGGATTTGCGTCCGACCGTGCGCATCGAAGACAAGAAGGGCAAGGAGCTGAAACTGCCCGGTACCGACATTCCGGCACAGTACTATCTGCCGGCCGGTGCCATCGTCTCGCTGCAGGACGGCGTGGAAGTGGGCGTGGGTGACGTGGTTGCACGTATCCCGCAGGAAACGTCGAAGACCCGCGACATCACCGGTGGTCTGCCGCGCGTGGCCGACTTGTTCGAAGCCCGCAAGCCCAAGGAGCCGGCAATTCTGGCCGAACGCTCGGGCATCATCAGCTTCGGCAAGGACACCAAGGGCAAGCAGCGTCTGATCATCAAGGACGTCGATGGCAACGAGCACGAGGAACTGATTCCCAAGTGGCGTCACGTCATCGTGTTCGAAGGCGAACATGTGGAAAAGGGCGAAACCGTTGTCGACGGCGAACCCAATCCGCACGACATCCTGCGCCTGCTCGGCGTGGAGCCGCTGGCGGCTTACCTGGTCAAGGAAATCCAGGACGTCTATCGTCTGCAAGGTGTGCGCATCAACGACAAGCACATCGAGACGATCATTCGCCAGATGCTGCGCAAGATCGAGATCACGGTGGCCGGCGATACCCGCTTCCTGCGTGGCGAGCAGGTTGATCGCATCCGCATGATCGAGGAAAACCGCCGTGCCGATGCGCGTGGCGAGTTGCCGGCGCAATTCGATCCGGTTCTGCTGGGCATTACCAAGGCCTCGCTCGCCACCGAGTCGTTCATCTCGGCGGCTTCGTTCCAGGAAACCACCCGTGTCCTTACCGAAGCGGCAGTGCGCGGCACGCGCGATACCTTGCGCGGCCTGAAAGAGAATGTTATCGTCGGCCGTCTTATTCCGGCCGGTACTGGCTTGGCCTATCACGCCACACGTCGCCGCCTCGCGGCCGGTGGTTTGTCGGATTCGGATATCGAAACCCTTCGTGGTGGCGTGACCGAATTCGTGGCCGACTCCGCCGACGACAACGGCTAAGTACCAGCGTCCTCGCGGCGCAAAAACGACATCGAAATGAAGCACAGGATGTGCTTCGTGTTCGTCTACAAGGATGTGAAGGCCGGGGCGTCTTATTGACGCCCTTGTCAACCGCTTGTTAAACTCTTGCGTCTTGGCAGGTCGATTTGTTTCGGCCTGTCTTTTGTTTCTTAAGGCATCCACGAATGGCGACTATTAACCAGCTGGTGCGTAAACCGCGTAGCCCGAAGACCTACAAGAGCGCCTCGCCGGCGCTGCAGAGTTGCCCGCAGCGTCGCGGCGTCTGCACTCGCGTATACACCACCACCCCGAAGAAGCCGAACTCGGCTCTGCGCAAGGTGGCCAAGGTGCGTCTGACCAATGGCTACGAGGTCATCAGCTACATCGGTGGCGAAGGCCACAACTTGCAGGAACACTCGGTGGTCCTGATCCGCGGCGGTCGTGTCAAAGACTTGCCGGGCGTGCGCTACCACACGGTGCGCGGTTCGCTCGACGCTGCTGGTGTCGCGAAGCGTCGCCAGGGTCGTTCGAAGTACGGCGCCAAGCGCCCGAAGAAGTAATTTAGAAAAGGCCTGAATCATGTCGCGTAAAGGTTCCGCCCCCACCCGTGTGCTGCTGTCCGATCCCAAGCACAACAGTCAGCTGATCGCTCGTTTCATCAATATGGTGATGAAGAGCGGCAAGAAGTCGGTCGCTGAAGGCATCGTCTACGGTGCGCTCGATCACATCGGCCAGAAGAACGCAGACTCCCTGGGTCTGGTCGAGAAGGCATTGAGCAACGTCGCTCCGGCGGTCGAAGTGAAGTCGCGCCGCGTCGGTGGTGCGACCTATCAGGTTCCGGTCGAGGTCCGTTCGGCTCGCCGTACCGCGCTGGCTATGCGCTGGGTTATCGATGCCGCGCGCAAGCGCAGCGAGAATTCGATGCCGCGCAAGCTCGCCGCCGAGCTGTTGGAAGCTGCTGAGAACCGTGGTTCCGCAGTCAAGAAGCGCGAAGAAACGCATCGTATGGCGGAAGCCAACAAAGCGTTCTCGCACTACCGCTGGTAAGAGTTGAGGGAACGACTGTGGCCCGTACTACCCCTATCGAGCGTTATCGCAACTTCGGCATCATGGCTCACATCGATGCCGGCAAGACGACGACGACCGAACGCATCCTGTATTACACCGGCGTCAACCATAAGATCGGCGAAGTGCACGAAGGTGCCGCGACGATGGACTGGATGGAGCAGGAACAAGAGCGCGGCATCACGATCACGTCGGCCGCGACGACCTGCTTCTGGAAAGGCATGGACATGTCTTTCCCGGAACACCGGTTCAACATCATCGATACCCCGGGGCATGTCGACTTCACCATCGAAGTCGAACGCTCGCTGCGCGTGCTTGATGGCGCGGTGTTCGTGCTCTGTGCCGTTGGTGGCGTACAGCCGCAGTCGGAAACCGTATGGCGTCAGGCCAACAAGTACGGCGTTCCGCGCCTGGCCTTCGTCAACAAGATGGACCGCACCGGTGCCGACTTCGGCAAGGTGGTGGGCCAGCTGAAGTCGCGTCTCGGCGCCAACCCGGTGCCGATGCAAGTACCGATTGGTGCCGAAGAGCATTTCGAAGGCGTGGTCGACCTCATCAAGATGAAGGCGATCTACTGGGATCCGGAAGCCCAGGGTACGAAGTTCGAGTACCGCGACATCCCTGCCAATTTGACCAAGGAATGCGAGGCTGCTCGCAGCTTCATGGTCGAGGCCGCGGCAGAAACGTCCGAAGACCTGATGAACAAGTACCTCGAAGAGGGCGAGCTCTCGGAAGAGGAAATCATGAAGGGTATTCGCGCCGGTACGCTGGCGGCGAGCCTGATTCCGGTGTTCTGCGGTACGGCGTTTAAGAACAAGGGCGTGCAGGCGATGCTGGATGCGGTCATCCGCTATCTGCCGGCACCGTCGGATCGTCCGCCGGTCAAGGGTATCGACGAAAACGAGAAGGAAGCATCGCGCGCTGCGCTCGACTCCGATCCGTTCTCGGCGTTGGCCTTCAAGATCATGACCGACCCGTTCGTCGGCTCGCTGTCGTTCTTCCGTGTCTATTCGGGCACGCTGAATTCCGGCGACACCGTGTACAACCCGGTCAAGAACAAGAAAGAGCGTGTCGGCCGCATTCTGCAGATGCACGCGAACCAGCGTGATGAGATCAAGGAAGTCCGTGCTGGCGATATCGCTGCAGCGGTCGGCCTGAAGGATGTCACGACGGGCGATACGCTGTGCGCACCGAACAACGTCATCACGCTTGAGCGCATGATTTTCCCTGAGCCGGTCATCGCGATGGCGGTTGAGCCGAAGACGAAGTCCGACCAGGAAAAGATGGGCATGGCGCTGTCGCGTCTCGCGCAGGAAGATCCTTCGCTGCGCGTGCGCAGTGACGAAGAATCCGGCCAGACCATCATTGCCGGCATGGGCGAGCTGCATCTGGAAATCATCGTTGACCGCATGAAGCGCGAGTTCAACGTTGAAGCCAATGTCGGCAAGCCGCAGGTGGCCTATCGCGAAACGATTCGCAAGATGGTCAAGCAGGACGGCAAGTTCGTTCGCCAATCCGGCGGTAAGGGTCAGTACGGCCATGTCGTGCTCGAGATCGAACCGCAGGAGCGCGGTGCCGGTTACGTGTTCGAGAATGCGACGGTCGGCGGTTCGGTGCCGAAGGAATACGTGCCTGCAGTAGACAAGGGCATTCGCGAAGCGATGCAGAACGGCATTCTCGCGGGCTTCCCGGTTGTCGACATCAAGGTCCGCCTCGTCGATGGGTCGTACCACGAAGTCGACTCGAACGAAATGGCGTTCAAGATCGCCGGTTCGATGGGCTTCAAGGAAGGCTTCCACAAGGCCAGTCCGGTGCTGCTCGAACCGATCATGAAGGTCGAGGTCGTTACTCCGGAAGATTACATGGGCGATGTGATGGGCGACCTGTCTCGCCGTCGCGGCATCCTGCAGGGTTCTGATGACAGCCCGTCGGGCAAGGTCATCAACGCGCTGGTGCCGCTGGGCGAGATGTTTGGTTACGCCACTTCGATGCGCTCCATGTCGCAGGGCCGTGCCACGTTCACCATGGAATTCGACCACTACGCCGAAGCGCCGAACAACATCGCCGAACAGGTGATGAAGAAGGCTGGCTGAGTTGTCGACCGAATATTCACTGTTTTGAGGTTTTGAGTCATGGCTAAGGGTAAATTCGAGCGCACCAAGCCGCACGTCAACGTCGGCACGATCGGTCACGTGGACCACGGCAAGACGACGCTGACGGCAGCGCTGACGAAGATCGGTGCCGAGCGTTTCGGTGGCGAGTTCAAGGCGTACGACCAGATCGACGCGGCGCCGGAAGAAAAGGCGCGCGGCATCACGATTTCGACGGCGCACGTGGAATACGAATCGCCGAACCGTCATTACGCGCACGTGGATTGTCCGGGGCATGCGGACTACGTGAAGAACATGATCACGGGTGCGGCGCAGATGGATGGCGCGATCCTGGTGTGTTCGGCGGCCGACGGTCCGATGCCGCAGACGCGTGAACACATCCTGCTGGCGCGCCAGGTCGGCGTGCCGTACGTGGTGGTGTTCCTGAACAAGGCGGACATGGTGGACGACGCCGAGCTGCTGGAGCTCGTCGAGATGGAAGTCCGCGAACTGCTGAGCAAGTACGATTTCCCGGGCGACGACACGCCGGTGATCAAGGGTTCGGCGCTGAAGGCGCTGGAAGGCGATCAGAGCGAAATCGGCGTGCCGGCGATCATCAAGCTGGTGGAAGCGCTGGACACGTACATTCCGGAACCGGTGCGCGTGCTGGACAAGCCGTTCCTGATGCCGGTGGAAGACGTGTTCTCGATCTCGGGCCGCGGCACGGTGGTGACGGGTCGAATCGAGCGCGGCATCGTGAAAGTTGGCGACGAAATCGAAATCGTCGGTATCCGTCCGACGGTGAAGACGATCGTGACGGGCGTTGAGATGTTCCGCAAGCTGCTGGACCAGGGCCAGGCGGGCGACAACGTCGGTCTGCTGTTGCGCGGTACGAAGCGTGATGACGTGGAGCGCGGCCAGGTGCTGTGCAAGCCGGCGTCGATCAATCCGCATACGAAGTTCGAAGCGGAAGTGTACGTCCTGTCGAAAGACGAAGGCGGCCGCCACACGCCGTTCTTCAAGGGCTACCGTCCGCAGTTCTATTTCCGTACGACGGACGTGACGGGCAATGTCGAGCTGCCGGAAGGCGTCGAGATGGTCATGCCGGGCGACAACATCAAGATGGTGGTGACGCTGATCGCCCCGATCGCGATGGAAGAAGGTCTGCGTTTCGCGATCCGTGAAGGCGGTCGTACCGTCGGCGCAGGCGTCGTCGCCAAGATCTTTGCTTAAGCTGTAACGCAGTATTTGCCGCCCCCTAAGACGGGGCGGCCCCAACAGCGAAAAGAGACACAGGATGTGTCTCGTGTTCGCCAGACACGGAGTCGTCGCGTATTCAGCCCGCTTGACGGGCGCGTGTGCGCGTACTACACTTTCATGTCTGGGCGGACCAGTTTTCTGGTCCGCCCGATTTTTTGGGGATCGGCACATGAAGTTGCCGTCTCCCGTCGCTCTTTTACTAAGGATTTCGGCCATGGCGGACCAAAAGATCCGTATTCGACTGAAGGCATTCGATCATCGATTGATCGATCGCTCCGCGAGTGAAATCGTGGAGACCGCGAAACGTACCGGCGCCCAGGTGCGCGGTCCCATTCCGCTGCCGACCAAGATCGAGCGTTATACCGTCCTGACATCGCCGCACGTCGACAAGGACGCTCGCGACCAGTACGAGACGCGCACCCACAAGCGCGTGTTGGATATTGTCGATCCCAATGACAAGACCGTGGATGCCCTGATGAAGCTCGACCTCGCCGCCGGCGTGGACGTGCAGATCAAGCTTTACTGAGTCTGGGCATAACACAGGCAACAGGACACGAACATGAGTATCGGATTGGTTGGCCGCAAATGCGGCATGAGCCGAGTCTTCACCGAAGATGGTCGCTCTATTCCGGTGACCCTGATCGAAGCGACGCCTAACCGCGTCACCCAGATCAAGACGGTCGAGAACGATGGTTACACCGCAGTGCAGGTCACCGCAGGCAGCAAGCGCGCCTCGTTGGTGAACAAGGCATCTGCCGGGCATTACGCCAAGGCCAAGGTCGAAGCTGGCCGCGGTCTGTGGGAATTCCGCGTCGACGCCACCGAGGTCGGTGGTTTCAATGTCGGCGGCGAAGTGAAGGTCGACGAGATCTTCAAGGTCGGCCAGAAGGTCGACGTGCAGGGTGTCAGCAAAGGCAAGGGTTTCCAGGGCACGATCAAGCGCTGGAACTTCACCATGGGCGACGCCACGCACGGTAACTCGCTGTCGCATCGCTCGCCGGGCTCCATCGGTCAGCGCCAGACGCCAGGCCGCGTGTTTCCGGGCAAGAAGATGTCCGGTCACATGGGCAACGTCACGCGTTCGGCTATGAACCTCGAGGTCGTGCAGATCGACACCGAACGTCACCTGATCGCCATCAAGGGCGCGGTGCCGGGTGCGACCGGCGGCGACGTCATCATCCGCGCGGCCGCCAAGGCCTGAGGAGCGACGCCATGGAACTCAATGTTATCGGTGCTTCGCCGCTGAACGTTTCCGACGCCGTGTTTGGCAAGGAATTTCGCGGTGATCTCGTGCACCAGGTCGTTACGGCCTATCGCAATGCTGGTCGTGCAGGCACCAAGGCGCAGTTGTCCCGCGCTGAAGTGTCCGGTACCACCAAGAAGTTCAAGAAACAGAAGGGTGGCGGCGCCCGTCACGGCGACTACCGCGCCCCGATCTTCGTCGGCGGCGGTGTCACGTTTGCCGCCAAGCCGCGCGATTTTTCGCAGAAAGTGAACAAGAAGATGTTTCGCGGCGCGCTCGCCTCGATCCTGTCCGAACTGATTCGCCAGGATCGCCTGAAGGTCGTCACCGATTTCGACGTCGATGCGCCCAAGACCAAAGGCCTTGTGGCCAAGCTCAGTGAAATGAACTTCACCGGCAAGACCATCATCGTCAGCGAAAGCGTGAGCGAGAACCTGTACCTGGCCGCTCGCAACAATCACAAAGTACTCGAAGTCGTCGATACCAATGCCTTGAACCCGGTCGCCCTGGTGCGCGCCGATCACGTCGTGGTGACGGTGGACGCGGTCAAGAAGATCGAGGAGTGGCTGGCATGAACGAGCGTCTCCTGAACACGATTCGTGCTCCGCGCATTTCTGAAAAGACAGCGCGCCTGGCCGAATCGAACCAGTATGTGTTTGAAGTCGCGTCGACCGCGACCAAAGCCGACGTGAAAGCCGCTGTCGAGCAGCTGTTCAGCGTCAAAGTCGAGGCGGTCAATGTGGTCAATGCCAAGGGCAAGACCAAGACCTTCCGTTTCCGCTCGGGCCGTCGTTCCGACCAGCGCAAGGCGTATGTCCGCCTCGCCGATGGTCAGAGCATAGACGTAACGGCCAAGGCCTAAGGTGGGACACCCATGGCACTGATTGATTACAAGCCAACTTCTGCAGGACGTCGTGCGATGGTCCGCGTGGTTACGCCGGGCCTGCATAAAGGCTCGCCGCTGCCCGCGCTGACTGAAGCGCAGAACAAGACCGGTGGCCGCAACAATAACGGCCGCATCACCACCCGTCACAAGGGCGGTGGTTCCAAGCAGCATTACCGCATCATCGATTTCAAGCGCGACAAGGAAGGCATCCCCGCCCGTGTCGAGCGTCTGGAATACGATCCGAACCGCACCGCGCATATCGCGCTGCTGTGTTACGCCGACGGCGAGCGCCGCTACATCATCGCTCCCAAGGGCGTGAAGCAGGGCGATCAGCTGATGGCTGGCCGCGACGCGCCGATCAAGGTCGGCAACGCGCTGCCGCTGCGCAATATCCCGGTAGGTTCGACCGTCCACTGCATCGAGATGAAGCCGGGCAAGGGTGCGCAGATTGCGCGCGCTGCCGGTGGTTCGGCTCAGCTGGTCGCTCGCGAAGGCGGATACGCCACGCTGCGTCTGCGCTCGGGCGAAATGCGCAAGGTTCCGTCCGATTGCACCGCGACGCTGGGTGAAGTTGGCAACTCGGAGCACAACCTGGAGAACATCGGCAAGGCCGGTGCTCAGCGTTGGCGTGGTGTTCGCCCGACCGTTCGCGGTGCGGCGATGAACCCCGTCGACCATCCGCACGGCGGTGGTGAAGCCCGCGCCGGCCAGGGTAACCCGCACCCGGTATCCCCCTGGGGTATGCCGACCAAGGGTTACAAGACGCGCAAGAACAAGCGCACCACCCAGTTCATCGTGCGCGATCGTCGCGGCTGATAGGTACTTATCATGGCTCGTTCACTGAAGAAAGGCCCGTTCATCGACCTGCACCTGCAAAAAAAGGTGGAGGCCGCTGCAGCCGCAAACAACAAGCGCCCGATCAAGACCTGGTCGCGCCGTTCGATGATCCTGCCGGAGATGGTTGGTCTTACGATCGCCATCCACAACGGCAAGGCCCACATCCCGGTGCTGGTCAATGAAAACATGGTCGGCCACAAGCTCGGCGAGTTCGCCATGACCCGTACGTTCAAGGGTCATTCCGGCGACAAAAAAGCCGATAAGAAGTAAGGGACACTGCGATGGAAACCAAAGCAATCCTGCGCAGCGCGCGCATTTCGCCGCAGAAAGTCCGCCTGGTCGCTGACCAGGTTCGTGGCTTGCCCGTCGACCGCGCCACCAATCTGCTCACGTTCAGCGACAAGAAGGCGGCACACCTGGTCAAGAAGGTGCTGCTGTCGGCTATCGCCAATGCCGAGAACAACGACGGCGCCGACGTCGACGAGTTGAAGGTCGCCAAGATCTTCGTCGACGAAGGCCCGACCCTGAAGCGTTTCGCTGCCCGCGCTAAGGGCCGTGGTACGCGCATCATCAAGCGGACCAGCCACATCACTGTGGTTGTCGGTACCGGCAGCTAAGCGAAGGACTTAGAACGATGGGTCACAAAGTTCATCCTACCGGTATCCGCCTTGGCATCGCCAAGGATTGGAACTCGAAGTGGTATGCCAACAAGCGCGATTTCGCCGGCTATCTGGCCGCCGATCTCAAGGTGCGCGAGGTTCTGAAGAAGAAGCTCGCCCAGGCTGGCATTTCCAAGATTCTGATCGAGCGTCCGGCCAAGACCGCCCGCGTGACGATTCACACAGCCCGCCCGGGCGTGGTGATCGGCAAGAAGGGCGAGGACATCGAGAAGCTGCGCAAGGAAGTCTCGGCGATCATGGGCGTACCCGCTCATATCAACGTGACCGAAGTGCGCAAGCCCGAACTGGACGCCCAGCTCGTGGCCGAATCGATCGCGCAGCAGCTGGAGCGCCGCATCATGTTCCGTCGCGCCATGAAGCGCGCGGTGCAGAATGCGATGCGCATCGGCGCGCTGGGCATCAAGGTCAACGTTGCCGGTCGTCTGAACGGCGCAGAAATCGCCCGTTCGGAATGGTATCGCGAAGGCCGTGTGCCGCTGCACACCCTGCGCGCCGACATCGACTATGGCTTCGCGGAAGCATCCACCACCTACGGCATCATCGGTATCAAGGTGTGGGTTTACAAAGGCGAAATCTTCGACCTCGCCCAGGCGGCTGAAGCTGCCAAGGCAGAGGCAAGCGAAGAGCGTCCGCAGCGCCGCGCGCCGAAGCAAGGAGCCTGATCATGTTGCAACCCAAGAGAACCAAGTACCGCAAGGTATTCAAGGGCCGCAACGATGGCCTCAGCTTCGTCGCGAACAAGGTGAGCTTCGGCCAGTTCGGCCTGAAGTCCACCGAGTTTGGCCAGCTGACCTCGCGTCAGATCGAAGCAGCCCGCCGTTGCATCACCCGTTTCGTCAAGCGTGGCGGCAAGCTCTGGATCCGCGTGTTCCCGGACAAGCCGATCACCAAGAAGCCGATCGAAGTCCGCATGGGCGCCGGTAAGGGCAATGTGGAGTTCTGGGTCGCCCCGATCCAACCTGGTCGCATGCTGTACGAAATCGAAGGTGTCGATGAAGCTGCCGCGCGCGAAGCGTTCCGCCTCGCAGCTGCCAAGCTTTCGGTCAAGACCCAATTCGTGACCCGGACGGTGCTGTGATGGAACTGAAAGAACTTCGTACCAAGTCCGCGCAGGACCTCACCGCCCATGTCGGCGAACTGCGCAACGAGCAGTTCAAGCTGCGCATGCAAAAAGGCTCCGGCCAGCTGACCCAGACACACGAGATCAAGCGCGTTCGTCGCGAGATCGCGACGGTCAAGATGCTGCTCGGCCAGATGAAGTAAGGACCGACGCCATGACCGATAACGAAAAGGCTGTTCGCACCATCCAGGGGCGCGTGGTCAGCAACAAGATGAACAAGACGGTGACTGTGCTGGTCGAGCGCCAGGTGCAGCATGAGCTGTACGGCAAGATCATCCGTCGCTCCACCAAGTATCACGCCCATGACGAGAAGAGCGAGTGTCAGGAAGGCGACGTCGTCCGCATCCAGGAATGCGCGCCGCTGTCCAAGACCAAGAACTTCCGCGTGGTCGAGATCGTCACCCGCGCCGCGCCGTAAGACAGGTCTGAGGAGAAACAATCATGATTCAGATGCAGACCTATCTCGCCGCTGCCGACAACTCGGGTGCGCGCGAACTGATGTGTATCAAGGTGCTCGGCGGCTCCAAGCGCCGCTACGCCGCAATTGGCGACATCATCAAAGTCACGGTCAAGGACGCAATCCCCCGTGGCAAGGTCAAGAAGGGCGAGGTCTATGACGCCGTGGTCGTGCGCACCAAGAAAGGTGTGCGTCGTCCAGACGGCTCGCTGATCCGCTTCGACGGCAATGCCGCCGTACTGCTCAACAACAAGCTCGAGCCGATCGGCACGCGCATCTTCGGACCGGTCACGCGCGAACTGCGTGGCGAGAAGTTCATGAAGATCGTGTCGCTCGCGCCCGAAGTGCTGTAACGGGGTTTCCGCCATGAAACGTATTCGCAAGGGTGATCGCGTCATCGTGACCACCGGCAAGAACAAGGGTCAGACGGGTGAAGTGCTGCGGACCACGGAAGATCGCGTGTTCGTCGCTGGCTTGAACCTGATCAAGCGCCACACCAAGCCGAATCCGCAGGCCCAGCAGGCCGGCGGCATCGTCGAGCGTGAGGCGTCCATCCATAATTCCAACGTGCTGCTGGTCAATCCGGCGACGGGCAAGGGCGAACGCATCGGCTACAAAGTCCTCGAGGACGGCCGCAAGGTGCGTGTGTTCAAGAAGTCCGGCGAAATGGTTGACGCTTGAGGATTGCCGTAATGACCCGCCTCCAAAAACATTACAAAGACGTCGTCGTGCCCAAGCTGATGGAACGCTTTGGCTACGCCAACGTCATGCAGGTACCCCGCCTGACCAAGATCACGCTGAACATGGGCGTGGGCGAAGCGGTCGGCAACAAGAAGGTGCTTGAAAACGCGCTGGACGACATGAGCAAGATCGCCGGCCAGAAGCCGGTCTCGACCAAGGCGCGCGTTTCCGTCGCCTCGTTCAAGATCCGCGAAGGCTGGCCGATCGGCTGCAAGGTGACCCTGCGCCGCGCCCACATGTTCGAGTTCCTGGACCGCCTGGTGAGTGTCGCGCTGCCGCGCGTACGCGACTTCCGCGGCGTGTCCGGTCGCGCCTTCGATGGCCGTGGCAACTACAACATGGGCATCAAGGAACAGATCATCTTCCCGGAAATCGATTTCGACCAGGCCGACGCGATGCGCGGCATGGACATCTCGATCGCAACCACTGCGAAATCCGACGAAGAAGCCCGCGCCCTGCTGGAAGCGTTCAGCTTCCCGTTCCGCAATTGATTCCGAGGATTCTGTAATGGCAAAGACCTGCATGGTCAATCGCGAAGTCAAGCGCGAAAAGCTGGCCAAGAAGCATGCTGCAAAGCGTGCGGAACTGAAGAAGACTCTCAGCAGCCCGAGCGCGTCCTTCGAAGAGAAGATGGCAGCGTCTGCGAAGCTGCAGAAACTTCCTCGCGATTCGAGCGAAGCGCGTCAGCGCAATCGTTGTGTACAGACCGGCCGCAGCCGCGGCGTCTACCGCAAGTTCGGCCTTGGCCGCAACAAGCTGCGTGAGGCGACCATGCGCGGTGACGTGCCCGGTCTGCGTAAAGCCAGCTGGTAATTGCCAGCGGATATCGGTGCTAACTTAAGGATTCACTGCAATGAGCATGACTGATCCCATCGCCGACATGTTTACCCGTATTCGCAATGCCCAGCTCACGGGCAAAGCAACGGTGCGCATGCCGAGCTCGAAGATCAAGCTGGCCCTGGCCAAGCTGTTGAAAGACGAAGGCTACATCCGCGACGCGCAGGTCAACACCGTCGAAGGCAAGCCAGAACTCGAAATCGCCCTGAAGTACTACGAAGGCAAGCCCGTTATCGAACGCCTGCAGCGTGTGTCGCGTTCCGGCCTGCGCGTTTACCGCGGCAAGGATGCGCTGCCGAAGGTGCTGAACGGTTTGGGCATCTCCATCGTTTCGACGTCCAGCGGCGTCATGACCGATGCGCAGGCACGGGCCAAGGGCCTGGGCGGCGAAGTCATCGGCCTGGTCGCCTAAAAGGAGATAGCCAATGTCACGCGTAGCAAAACTGCCGATCGCCCTGCCGAAGGGCGTCGAATGCTCGGTCGCCGCTGACGGCGTTACCGTGAAAGGCCCCAAGGGCACGCTGAAGTCTGTCGCGTTCCCGGGTGTCGATATCGCCGTCAATGGCGCTGAAATGAACTGCAAGCCGGTTGCCGCCGCGAACGACAAGCTCGCCGGTACGGCCCGTGCTGTGCTCAACAACATGGTCAAGGGTGTCAGCGAAGGCTACGTCCGCAAGCTCGAACTGGTCGGCGTGGGTTACCGTGCCGCCATGCAGGGCAAGGATCTGAGCCTCACGCTGGGCTTCTCCCATCCGGTCCTGTTCAAGGCACCGGAAGGCGTGGCTCTGGAAACGCCGAGCCAGACCGAGATCCTGATCAAGGGTGCGGACAAGCAGGCTGTCGGCCAGGCTGCAGCCAAGATCCGCGGTTTCCGTCCGCCGGAGCCCTACAAGGGCAAGGGCGTGCGTTACTCCGGCGAGAAGATCACCCTGAAGGAAGCCAAGAAGGCCTAATGCCTGAAAGCCCCGGCGATGCCAGGGCTTGCGCATACCCTTCAGCTTCGGAGAATGACGATGGACAAGAACGTTTCCCGCCTGCGTCGTGCCAAATCCACGCGCGCTCGCATCCGTACCCTGGCAGTTGCCCGCCTGACCGTGCACCGCACTGGCCAGCATATCTACGCCCAGGTCATCGCCCCGTCGGGCGACAAGGTCATTGCAGCGGCTTCCACCCTGCAGGATTCGGTCGCCGAAGGTCTCAAGGGCACCAAGAACAAGACGGCTGCGGCTGCAGTCGGCAAGGCTATTGCCGAGCGCGCCCTGGCTGCCGGTATCGAGGCAGTTGCTTTTGACCGTTCGGGCTTCAAGTATCACGGTCGCATCCAGGCTCTGGCCGATGCGGCACGCGAGGCTGGCCTGAAGTTCTAAGCAGCAAAAGCGGGCGCGCGCACTTGGGATCGGACAGGTTGTCTACAGTTCGATCCTGCTGCCGCGTCCGACAAGATCCATCACAACTCCAAGCGGCCCAGGCCGTAAGCAATGTGTCCCGCTCCGTCGGGACCACCAAGGTGCACTATGTCCTCTAACGAACGTGAAAATAGCGATGGCATGCTGGAAAAGCTGATCGCCGTGAACCGCGTGGCCAAGACGGTCAAGGGCGGTCGGCAGATGAGCTTCACCGCGCTGACCGTCGTCGGCGATGGCGACGGAAAAGTCGGCTTCGGCTACGGCAAGGCGCGCGAAGTGCCGGTTGCCATCCAGAAGGCGATGGAACGCGCGCGTCGCAACATGACCAGCGTCAAGCTCAACGACGGTACTCTGTGGCATGCCGTCAAGGCGAACCATGGCGCTGCCAAGGTTTACATGCAGCCGGCGTCGGCCGGTACCGGCGTCATCGCCGGCGGCGCGATGCGTGCGGTGCTGGAAGTGGTCGGCGTGAAGAACGTGCTGGCCAAGGCCGTGGGTTCGCGCAACCCCATCAATCTGGTGCGTGCAACGATCAAGGGCCTGGTCGCGATGGCCTCGCCGGATCGCATTGCCGCCAAGCGTGGCAAGAGCGTTGCTGAGGTGACTGGTCATGGCGAATAACAACGAAAAGACCGTGCGCGTGCGCCTTGTAAAGGGTCTGCGCGGCGTACAGGCGCGTCATCGTCTGAGCGTGAAGGCTCTGGGCCTGAGCAAGATCAACGACGTGCGCGAACTGAAAGACAGCCCGCAGGTGCGTGGCCTCATCAACACGGTCTACTACCTGGTAGCCGTGGAAAACCAGGCCTGAGCCCTTTAGGAATTCGGAGTACATCATGCGTCTCAATACGCTCAAGCCCGCAGACGGCGCCCGCAAAGACCGCGTTCGCGTTGGTCGCGGTATCGGTTCCGGCCTCGGCAAGACTGCCGGCCGTGGTCACAAGGGTCAGTTCGCGCGCACCGGCAAAGGCAAGGTCAAGGCCGGTTTCGAAGGCGGCCAGATGCCGCTGCAGCGTCGCCTGCCCAAGGTCGGTTTCCGTTCGAAGACCGCCCACGAAACCAGCGAGGTCCTGCTGTACAAGCTGGATTCGCTCAACGTCGACGTGATCGATTTCGACGTGCTGCGTGCGGCTGGCCTGGTAGAGGCTCGCGCCAAGCACGCCAAGATCGTGAAGAAGGGCGACATCAAGCGCGCGGTTAAGCTGAAGGGCGTGGCCACTACGGCCGGCGCCAAGGCCGCGATCGAGGCAGCCGGCGGCAGCGTGGAGTAAGTCCATGGCAGCAAACCAGGCCAATGCACTCGCTTCGCTCGGCAAATTTGCCGAGATCAAGCAGCGCATCCTGTTTGTGATTGGTGCGTTGATCATCTATCGCCTGGGTACCTTTATTCCGGTGCCCGGCGTTAATCCCGAAGCAATGACCCGCCTGATGGAACAGCAGGGCGGAATCATCGACATGTTCAACATGTTCTCGGGCGGTGCGCTCAGCCGCTTCTCGATTTTCGCGTTGAACGTGGTGCCGTATATCTCGGCCTCGATCATCGTGCAGTTGTTCACTACGGTCGTTCCCAGCCTTGCGCAGCTGCGCAAGGAAGGTGAATCCGGCCGGCGCACCATCACCAAGTACACGCGCATGGGTGCGGTGGCTTTGGCGGCGTTCCAGGCATTCGGCGTCTCTGTGGCCTTGTCCGGCCAGGCTGGCGTGGTCTACAACCCGGGCCCAGGCTTCATCTTCGCATCTGTGGTCGGCCTTACCGCCGGCACCATGTTCCTGATGTGGCTGGGTGAGCAGATCACCGAGCGCGGCATCGGCAACGGTATCTCGCTGCTGATCTTCGCTGGCATCGTTGCCGGCCTGCCCGGCGCCGTCGTGCATACCCTGAACATGGCGCAGGAAGGCCAGCTCAATCCGCTGATGGTGGTGACGGTTCTGGCCATTGTGCTGCTGGTTACCGCTTTCGTGGTGTTTGTCGAGCGCGGTCAACGCCGCATCACGGTGAATTACGCGCGGCGCATGGGGGGCTCGAAGGCCTACATGAACCAGAGCTCGCATTTGCCGCTGAAGCTCAACATGTCGGGCGTGATCCCGGCGATATTCGCTTCGTCGCTGATCATGTTCCCGGCTACCGCCGCGACCTGGTTCAGCAGGTCAGGCGAAGTGCGCTGGTTGTCGATGCTGACCACGGCGCTGACGCCGGGCCAGCCGGTTTACATGATCGTGTTCGCCGTGCTTATCGTCGTCTTTGCGTTCTTCTATACCGCGCTGGTGTTCAACTCGCAGGAAACCGCCGACAACCTGAAAAAGCAGGGCGCCCTGATTCCGGGCATCCGGCCAGGCAAGTCGACGGCCGACTATATCGATGGTGTTCTGACCCGCCTCACCGGTGCCGGTGCCGTCTATCTGGTCGCGGTCTGCCTGATTCCGGACATCCTGCGCAATGCGTGGAATGTGCCGTTCTATTTTGGCGGAACCTCGCTGCTGATCGTGGTCGTCGTGGTGATGGATTTCACCGCGCAGATCCAGGCTCATCTGGTCTCGCACCAGTACGGCAGCTTGTTGAAGAAATCGAATCTGCGCGGCCGTTGAGCCGCGCAGCTCCCTGCAGAAGGGAGTCTAGGGGTTACCTCGGGGCTTGCCCCGTGACGGGGTTTGTCAAATCCCGCGAACCAAGGTACAATTTTCAGTTCACTGCGCTTTAAGCCCGTTTCGGAGAGATTTACATGGCGCGCATTGCAGGTGTCAACCTGCCGGTTCAGAAGCATGTCTGGGTCGGTTTGCAGAGTATTTACGGTATCGGCCGCTCGCGGTCGAAGAAGGTTTGCGATGCTGCCGGCGTTAAGTCGTCTGGCAAAATCAAGGACCTGACCGAGGCGGAAGTCGAAAAGCTGCGCCATGAGATCGCCAAGTACACGGTCGAGGGCGATCTTCGCCGCGAAGTGGGCATGAGCATCAAGCGTCTTATCGACCTGGGCTGCTACCGCGGCCTGCGTCATCGTCGCGGTCTGCCGGTGCGCGGCCAGCGTACCCGCACCAACGCTCGTACCCGCAAGGGTCCGCGTCGCGCGATCAAGAAGTAATGGATTCGGACAGAACTCATGAATAAGCCGGCAGCAGGCAAGACCAAGAAGAAGATCAAGCGCGTTGTGACAGATGGCATCGTCCACGTGCAGGCTTCTTTCAATAACACCGTTATCACCATCACCGACCGTCAGGGCAATGCGTTGTCCTGGGCAACCTCCGGTGGCGCTGGCTTCCGCGGCTCGCGCAAGTCGACTCCGTTCGCCGCACAGGTCGCCGCCGAAAAGGCCGGCCGCGCCGCGCTGGACTACGGTCTGAAGACGCTCGAAGTTCGCATCAAGGGCCCCGGCCCGGGTCGCGAATCGGCCGTGCGCTCGCTCAACGCGCTGGGCTACAAAGTCACCAACATCATTGACGTCACGCCGATTCCGCATAACGGCTGCCGTCCGCCCAAGCGTCGCCGCGTGTAAGGAGCTCCGAAATGGCACGTTATATCGGTCCCACCTGCAAGCTGGCGCGCCGCGAAGGCGCCGACCTTAGCCTCAAGAGCCCGGCTCGCGCGCTCGACTCGAAGTGCAAGCTGGAGCAGAAGCCCGGCCAGCACGGCGCCGCCCGTAAGGGCAAGTTGTCTGATTACGCCGTGCAGCTGCGCGAGAAGCAGAAGGTCAAGCGCATCTATGGTTTGCTGGAACGTCAGTTCCGCAGCTACTACACCAAGGCTTCGCGCAAGAAAGGCAATACCGGCGAATCGCTGCTGCAGATGCTTGAACAGCGTCTGGACAACGTCGTCTATCGCATGGGTTTTGCGGTCACCCGCACCCAGGCTCGCCAGCTCGTATCGCATAAAGCGATCGAAGTGAACGGCAAGAAGGTCAACCTGGCTTCGTTCCAGGTGAAGGCCGGCGACCAGATCACGATCACTGAAAATTCCCGCAGCCAGCTGCGTATCCAGGAAGCCCTGACCCTCTCGCAAGAGATGGATCTGGCGCCGAACTGGGTCGAAGTCGATGCGAAGAAGTTCAGCGGCATGTTCAAGTCGGTGCCTGAGCGTTCGGACCTGCCGTCCGACATCAACGAAGCGCTGATCGTCGAACTTTATTCGAAGTAATCTGGAGAGTCGGGTACATGGCCCATTCGTCTACCACCGTCCTGCGCGCCCGCGGTATTGGCGTGGAGCGCGTCGGCGCCAATCGCGCCAAGGTGATTGTCGAGCCGCTTGAACGCGGTTTCGGCCACACGCTGGGCAATGCGCTGCGACGCGTACTGCTGTCGTCCATTCCGGGCGCGGCCATCACGGAAGTCGAGATCGATGGCGTGCTGCACGAATACACCACGCTTGAAGGTCTGCAGGAAGATGTCATCGAAGTCCTGCTGAACCTCAAGGACGTCGCCATCCGCATGCACGGACAGGATGAGGCTACCCTCAGTCTGTCCCGCAAGGGCAAGGGCGTGGTCACTGCCGGCGACATCAAGGTCGACCACAACGTCGAGATCGTTAATCCCGACCACGTGATCTGCCATCTCACGAAAGACATCTCGCTCAACATGCGCCTGAAGATCGTTCGCGGCGTCGGCTACCAGCCGGCTACCGCGCGTCGTCTGCCGGAAGAAGAGACGCGTCCGATCGGCCGCCTGCAGCTCGACGCGTCGTTCTGCCCGGTGCGCCGCGTTGCGTACGAAGTCGATGCTGCCCGCGTCGAACAGCGTACCGACCTGGACAAGCTGGTGCTCGACGTCGAAACCAACGGCACGATCGATGCCGAAGACGCCGTGCGCAAGGCTGCCGAGATCGTGCAGGACCAGCTGTCGGTATTCGGCGATTTCACCCGCCGTGAAAGCGCCGATACCAAGGCGGAGAAGGGCGGAGTCGATCCGCTGCTGCTGCGCCCGATCGACGACCTGGAACTGACAGTGCGTTCGGCCAACTGCCTCAAGGCCGAGAGCATCTATTACATCGGCGATCTGGTGCAGAAGACGGAAGTCGAACTGCTCAAGACGCCGAACCTGGGCAAGAAGTCGCTCACCGAGATCAAGGACGTGCTGGGTGCGCGTGGCTTGTCGCTCGGCATGAAGCTCGAGAACTGGCCGCCGATGGGTCTGACCCACGGCATGATGGGCTGATCCCAGTAGGGATCACGAAGGAAACACACCATGCGTCACATGAAATCGGGCCGCAAGCTCAATCGGACCAGCAGCCACCGCGAAGCGATGTTCAAGAACATGGCTTCTTCGCTGTTCAAGCACGAGCTGATCAAGACCACTCTGCCCAAGGCCAAAGAACTGCGCCGCGTCGCCGAGCCTCTGATCACGCTGGCCAAGACCGATGGCGTCGCCAATCGCCGTCTGGCTTTCGCCCGTCTGCGTGACAAGGTTGCGGTTGGCAAGTTGTTTGTCGACCTGGGCCCGCGCTACCGCGAGCGCAAAGGCGGCTATCTGCGCATTCTCAAGTGCGGTTTCCGCGCTGGTGACAACGCGCCGATGGCTTATGTCGAACTGGTCGACCGTCCGGTCGCCGCCGTCGACGCCGAGTAATCGTCTTACCGTTTGAACGTGAAGGCCCGGGTTGGCAACGACCCGGGCCTTTTCGTGTCCGCTGCGAGTACGCCAATCGGCCCAGGCCTTTCGTTTGTCCGTGGTGTAGTGGCGGCCGCGTGGCGCTCCATCTGCCCGCGGGAATTCGGTCAACCCGGGTACCCCATAGCCGTTCGGCACGGCGACGAGCGAGTGACCAGGCCAGACATCGTCGCGTAGTGCGGCGCTGGCTTTGCGGCGCTGTCGAGCGCGCCATTGCGGCATTGCGTCGCAACACCGGCACTTTTTCATCACGCTGGCGGTCCATCCGCCGCTGGGTCGATACTTGGGTATTGCCTGCCGTGTTCCTGCCTTGCTGGAGAGATACCGCCTCATGAAGCTCAATCCGTTTTCCTGGTCGTTCCGTGTGCAGTATCTGTTCGGAGCGATCTGCGTGGCTGCACTGCTCGGCTACGCTTTCTTTGCGCAATTCCAGCTCGGCAAAGACCCTTGCCCGCTGTGCATCCTGCAGCGCGTCGCGTTCTTCGTCATGGGCGTGTTCTTCCTGCTTGGTGCGCTGCACGGGCCGCGTGGCGGCGGGCGCAAGGTCTACGCCATCCTGGTGACTCTCGGCGGCATCGTCGGCGGCCTGATCGCGGGCCGGCATGTCTGGCTGACCACGCTGCCGGCCGACGAGGTTCCGGCCTGCGGTCCTGGCCTGGGCTTCATGCTCGACGCATTTCCGCTCTCCAAGACCTTGCAACTGGTGCTGACCGGTTCGGGCGAATGCGCCAAGGTCGACTGGACCTTCCTCGGCCTGAATATGCCGGCCTGGTGCCTGGTCTGGTTCGTCGGCCTGAGCCTGTTCGCGCTGATTGCCGCCTGGCGCAAACCGCCGCGTCCGTACGGCACCTTACGATAATTGGCCATATGCGGCGGCGGCATAGCTCATGCGCTTGCGTCGCCGCGGCCGTGTGGCAAGATCGATTTCCGCATTGCAGCAAGGCCGTGTCATGAGTCAGTCCGAGCGTCATATCCAACCCGTCCGCGAAGCCAAAGACTGGTCGCCCTCGTCGTGGCAAACCCGCCCCGCCGTGCAGCAGCCCAGTTATGCCGACGCGACCGAACTGGAACGCGCGCTGGTCAAGCTCGGCAATCTGCCGCCGCTGGTTACTTCCTGGGAAGTCATCGCGCTGCGCAAGCAGATCGCCGAGGCCCAGGAAGGCCGCCGCTTCCTGCTTCAGGGCGGCGACTGTGCCGAAAGCTTCGACGATTGTTCGTCCGCGCTGATTTCCAACCGACTCAAGGTGCTGTTGCAGATGAGCCTGGTGCTCACGCACGGCCTCAAATTGCCGGTGGTGCGGGTGGGACGTTTTGCCGGCCAGTATGCCAAGCCGCGTTCGGCGGATACGGAAACCCGCGACGGCGTCACCTTGCCCTGCTACCGCGGTGATATCGTCAATGCGGTGGAATTCTCGCCCACGGCGCGTCGCCCCGATCCGCAGCGCCTGATCGAAGGCCACTCGCATTCGGCCCTGACGATGAACTTCGTGCGTGCGCTGATCGATGGCGGTTTCGCCGACCTGCATCACCCGGAATACTGGGATCTGGACTGGGTCAAGTACTCGCCGCTGATGAGCGAGTACCAGCGCATGGTCGAATCCATCGGTGATTCGCTGCGCTTCATGGAAACCCTGCACGGCGCGCCGATCGGCAGTTTTTCCCGCGTCGATTTCTACACCTCGCACGAAGCGCTGGTGCTGCACTACGAACAGGCGCAGACGCGCCAGGTGCCGCGCCAGTGGGGCTGGTTCAACCTGTCCACGCATTTTCCCTGGATCGGCATGCGCACCGCCGACGTGGACGGCGCACATGTGGAATATTTCCGTGGCATCCGCAATCCGATCGCGGTCAAGATCGGCCCGTCGGTCAAGCCCGAGCAGCTCAAGCGCCTGGTTGCGACGCTGAATCCGGACAACGAGCCCGGACGCCTCACCCTGCTGCATCGGATGGGTGCGGAAAAGATCGAAGCGCATCTGCCGGCGCTGGTCGAAGCGGTGAAGTCGGAAGGTGCGCGCGTGCTGTGGAGCTGCGATCCCATGCATGGCAATACCGAATCCACCTCGTCGGGCATAAAGACGCGCCGTTTCGAGAATATCCGCAACGAACTCGAACGCGCCTTCGATATCCATGCGGCTTGCGGTACACGCCTGGGCGGCGCGCATCTGGAACTGACCGGCGAAGACGTCACTGAATGCCTGGGCGGCGCGCGTGATCTCACCGAGGTCGATCTGGCCCGCGCCTACAAGTCCAACGTCGACCCGCGCCTGAACTACGAGCAGTCGATCGAGATGGCCATGCTGATCGTGCGCAAGCAGACCCAGTCCGCGTCCGTCACGCCTGCGGGAAACTGATCGACCGAGATGGCGCGTAGTTTGGGGTAAGCCGCAGGCAGACCCCAACATCGCGGTGTTGCCCCGTCAAAGAACCCGTGCCGGAGGAGTTTTCGGTACGCGGCCATATTGACGAACTTATGGACGAACTCGTGCCGGCCGAGATTTCCGGCACGAGACAGCGTTCCTTCGGCAGGGGCTTTTTGTCGTGGGCGCAGCGCAATGCTGCGTAGCGCCTGCGCCCTACCTAAGCCTGCGTTCCATACGCCAGATTTCCCCCGCCCGATCACGTCGGCGTGTCGCCCATTGCAGCGATTTGTTCATGCAAAGCCCGCAAGCATGACTTTCGTCCTGTGTCTCTGCCGGGCAGGTCGCTATGCTGCCTTTTTGCCGACCAGCATGGGGAAGACATGGGCATGGCGATGGCGCGACCGCGTCTGTGGGGATTGATCGCAGGTGCGATAACGGGAGCGATGGCGAGTCTCGCCGCGGCGACGCAGCTGCCGAATGCGAATCCGGTCGAGGGTCTGCGCGACAACACGCCGGGCTTTATCGCGCTGACGCATGCGCGACTGGTAGTGAAGCCCGGTAGCGTGATCGAGGACGGCACTCTGGTCGTGCGCGACGGCATCATTGTCAGTGCCAATGCCGGCAATGCCATTCCGGCCGGCGCCCTGGCCATCGATCTCGGCGGCAAGACGGTTTTCGCCGGCTTTATCGACGCCGACAGCGACTATGCCCAGACGGCGGATACGCCGGCCGCCAGCGCAACCCAGGAAGCCGCTGCGCCGTATACGCCGCAGCCGCAGCAAGGGGCCCGGCACTGGAGCAGCAAGGTGCGTCCCGAGCGCGACCTATCGCAACTGCTCAAGCCCGATGCGAAAAAGGCCGAAGTGCTGCGCAAGCTGGGTTTCACCAGCGTACTCAGCGTGCCGGACAAAGGCGTATTCCGTGGCCAGAGCGCTTTGCTCACCCTGGCCGATTCCAGCCGCTTGAACGAAGTACTGCTGAAGCCGCGCGTTGCCCAGCATATCGGCTTCGAGTTCAGCGGATTTCGCGTCGCTGAGTATCCGACCTCGCTGATGGGCGCGATCGCCCTCGTGCGCCAGACCTGGTACGACGCGCGCTGGCAGCGCGACTACAGCGCCTGGGCCGCCAAGCAGAAACAGCCACTGCGCAACGAAGCCAATCTTGCCCTGGATGCGCTCAAGGACGGCCTGTCCGCGCAGCAGCCGGTAGTGTTCAGCACCGAGGACGAGCTGGACTATGCCCGCGCCCTGGCGATCGGCGAAGAATTTGGCCTCAAGCTGGTACTGCGCGGCAACGGCCGCGAGTACCGCGAACTGGCCCGGCTCAAGGCTGCCGCCGTGCCGCTGATCGTGCCGCTGAATTTCACCGAGGCGCCGGCGGTGGAAGATCCAGAGAAAGCGCTGGACCTGCCCCTGTCCGAACTCGAGCAATGGGAATGGGCGCCGTTCAATGCGCGCCGGCTGGCCGAAAGCGGCATACCGTTCGCCTTCACCGCGGCCGGCCTGAAAAAGCCCGAAGAACAGTTCTGGGCCAACCTGCGCAAAGCCGTCAGCAGCGGCCTGGACGAACAGTACGCGCTGGCCGCGCTGACTGTGCAGCCTGCCAGCATGCTCGGCCTGGGCGCGCGGCTGGGTACGCTGGAAGCAGGCAAGGCGGCCCAGCTGGTCGTCGCCGACGCGGATCTGTTCCGTTCCGACAAGGCGCGCATCTACGAATCCTGGATCGACGGCCAGCGCTATGTGCTGCTCGACAGCAGCGCGCCCGATCCGCGCGGCAGCTGGACCTTGAGCTGGAGCGGCATCGAAGGCCCCGCCAGCATCGAGCTGAGCGGCGAGATCGGTGATCTCAGCGCCAAGGCCGGCGACCAGACTTTCCCGGCGGTGTATGGCGAACGGCGTCTTACCCTGTATCCGCCGGGCAAGCTGCTGGGACAGCGCGGCGAGCGTTTCCCGGTCAGCCTGCTGCTGGACGGCCAGGGTGGCCAGGGCCGAGGTCTGGTCGAGGGCGAACGCGAGTTTCGCGTCGATGTGCGCCTGGCAACGCCCAAGCCGCGCGCGCTGGCCAAGGAAGCGGCCCGGCCGGCCTTGCCCGCAGGCGAGACGCGTTTCCCGGCCGGCGAGTTCGGCCGTGTGTCGCCGGCAAAAATGCAGAATGTCATTCTGCGCCACGCCACGGTGTGGACACAGTCGGCCCAGGGCCGTCTCGACGATGCCGATGTCGCCATCGCCGACGGCCGCATCGTCGCGATTGGCCAGGGGCTGAAGGCGCCGGCCAATGCGCTGGAAATCGACGCGCGCGGCAAGCACGTTGCGCCGGGCATCATCGACACGCATTCGCACATGGCCATTGCCAAGGGTGTCAACGAAGGCACGCATGCGGTGACCAGCGAAGTGCGCGTCGGCGACGTGCTCGACCCCACCGACATGACCGTCTATCGCCAGCTTGCCGGCGGCGTGACCGCAGCGCAGCTGCTGCACGGGTCGGCCAATCCCATCGGTGGACAGGCTCAGGTGATCAAGCTGCGTTGGGGCGCCGATGCGGAAGGCCTGCGTTTTGCCGCCGCGCCGCCGTCGATCAAGTTTGCCCTGGGCGAAAACGTCAAGCAGTCCAACTGGGGCCCGCAGTTCAACCAGCGCTATCCGCAGACACGCATGGGCGTGGAGCAGATCGATCTGGACAGCCTGCTCGCCGCGCAGGCCTATGCCCAGGCCCAGGCCAAGCCCGACAAGAATGCCGCACCGCTGCGCCGCGACCTGCGCCTGGAAGCGCTGGCCGAAGTGGTGCAGGGCAAGCGCATCGTGCATATCCATTCCTACCGCCAGGACGAGATTCTCGCCTTTGCGCGCATTGCCCAGCGTTTCAAGATCGTGCCGGTGTTCCAGCACATTCTCGAAGGCTACAAAGTGGCGGACGTGCTGGCCAAGCTCGGCGCCGGCGCTTCCGGCTTCACCGACTGGTGGGCTTACAAGATGGAAGTGAAGGACGCCATTCCCTACAACGCGGCGATCCTGCAGTCCCAGGGCGTGGTGGCCAGTTTCAATTCCGATTCCGACGAACTGGGCCGGCGCCTGAATACCGAGGCGGCCAAGGCGATCAAGTACGGCGGCATGAGCGAAACCGATGCCTTCAACCTGGTCACGCTGAACCCGGCCAAGCAACTGCGCGTAGCCGACAAGGTCGGTTCGCTGGAGCCCGGCAAGGACGCCGATTTCGCCGTCTGGAGCGGCAGCCCGCTGTCGGCCTTCTCGCGCGTGGAGCAGACCTGGATCGAAGGACGCAAATACTTCGACCGCAACGACGACATCGCTGAGCGCTCGCGCATCGCCGCCGAGCGCGAACGGCTGGTCGCCAAGATTCTGCCGGAGCGCATCAAGGCGCTGGCGAAGAAAAACAAGAAGGACGGCGACAAGAAAGATGACGCGCCAGCGGCGCCGGGCGAGTTCCTCGGCCTGGCCGACGACGAAGTCCACTACGCGAATTTGCGCGGGCCGTATCACGACAGCGAGCCGGTCAACACCTGCTCGGCGCAGGAGGCACATTGATGAAACGTCTTGCATTGTTCTGCCTTGCGGCATTTTCCACTACGCTGCAGGCGGCGTCGCCAGCGTATGTGCTCAGCGGTGCCGATCTTCACACCGTCAGCCACGGTACGATTGCTGGCGGCGAGCTGCTGATCCGCGACGGCAAGATCGCCGCGATCGGCGCGCGCGTGGATGCGCCCGCCGATGCGCTGCGCATCGACCTGAAGGGCAAGCGCATCTATCCGGGCCTGATTGCCTCGGACAGCCTGCTCGGCCTGACCGAAGTCGACGCAGTACGTGCGACGGTCGACATGGCCGAATCCGGTTCGGTCAATCCGAATGCGCGCGCACTGGTGGCGATCGATGCCGACAGTGAACTGTTGCCGGTAGCACGCAGCAATGGCGTGCTGACTGTGCACGTAGTGCCGCGTGCCGGCGAGGACGGCCTGCTCACCGGCCAGTCTGCGCTGGTCAAGCTCGACGGCTGGACCTGGGAAGAGATGAGTCTGGTGCCGTCGGTCGGCGTACACCTGGTCTGGCCGAGCTCGCGCGTGCCGCCCTGGCTGCCGGCCAAGGCACAGGAAAAAGCCGCCGAAGCGCTGCGCAAGAATCTGGCGGCGATCGATACTGCCTTCCGCGAAGCGCGCAGCTACCAGGCCGCGCGCAAGGGCAAGCTGGCAGGCGCTGAAGATCTGCGCTGGGAAGCGATGCTGCCCGTGCTGGACGGCCAGCAGCCCCTGTTCGTGCACGCGGACGACGCGGTGCAGATCCGCGACAGCCTGGCCTTTGCCCAGCGCGAGAACCTGCGCCTGGTACTGGTCGGCGGCATGGACGCCTGGCGTTTCGCCGCCACGCTGAAAGCGCGCGACGTGCCGGTGATCCTGGGTTCTTCGCACAACCTGCCACTGCGGCGCTGGGAGTCGTATGACACGCTCTACAGCAATGCCGGCAAGCTCGCCGCGGCGGGCGTACGCCTGGCCATCGCCAACGAATCGGGCTCGTCCAACGAACGTAATCTGCCCTACCAGGCGGCGAGCTATGCCGCTTTTGGCCTGGATCGCGAGGCGGCATTGCGTGCGATCACCCTGGGGCCGGCGGAAATCCTCGGCGTGGCCGATCGCCTGGGCTCGCTCGACGTGGGCAAGGACGCCACCTTGTTCGTTGCCGACAACGATGCGCTGGAAAACTTCACCCATGTCGAGCGTGCCTGGATACAAGGCCGCGAAGTGGATATGTCCAATCGGCATACGCGACTGAACGACAAGTACCGCGGCAAGTATTCCGGCAAGCCTAAGGATTGATGCGGAGCGGCACCGCAGGAGTGCAGGCTGGGGTGCGCCTTCGGCTTACCCCAGCCTGTGCGATGGCTATTCCGGAATTGTCGGCAGGAATTTCGGCGGCTTGCGCGCCTTGACTACCTGCTCGAATGCATAGGCGTAGCCGAGCAGCTTGGCCTCGCTCCAGGCTGGCCCGATGAAGCTCAGGCCCACCGGCAGTTCGCGAACCTGGCCCATGGGCACGGTAATCGAGGGATAGCCGGCGGTGGCGGCGATGGAACTGCTGCCGCCGGTGTAGTGGTCGCCGTTGACCGGGTCGGTAACCCAGGCCGGGTTGTTGGTCGGCACTACCAGCACGTCGATCTTGTGTTTTTTCATCAGCGCATCGAGGCCGTCCTTGCGCGCATAGCGGCGCAGGTTGGCCAGTGCCTGCTTGTAGGCCTTGTCGTTGAGACCGCCGAGCTTCTGCGCGGCCTGGAGCAGATCCTGGCCGAACAGCGCCAGCTCCTGGGCGGCATGCGTGCTGTTCCACTGGATCAGTTCCGCCAGGCTGGCTACCGGCATGCCGTTGCGCGTGGCGAGGTAGGCGTTGAGGCTGGTCTTGAACTCGTAGGCCAGCACCACCTGCTCGGCTGCGGCGACCTTGTCCGTATTCGCCAGCTTGACCGGGTCGACCAGGGCGGCGCCGGCTTCGAGCAGCTTGCCGATACTGCGCTCGTAGGCCGCCTCGACTTCCGGATTGAAGCTGGAATAGCTGCGCAACACGCCGACACGTACGCCGCGCAGCGCGGCTGGGTCCAGCGCGCGCAGGTAGTCGGTCTTTTTCTTGTCGGCATCCCAGCTGGCTTTGTCGCGCGAGTCCGCGCCGGCCAGCACGCCCAGCAGCAGCGCGGCGTCGGTGACGCTGCGCGCGACGGGCCCGGCGGTATCCTGGCTGGGCGCTATCGGCACGATGCCGCTGCGGCTGACCAGCCCCACGGTGGGTTTGATGCCGACCACACCGTTGACCGCGGCCGGGCAGACGATGGAGCCGTCGGTTTCAGTCGCCACGGCCAGCGCGGCGAGATTGGCGGCGATCGCAACCGCGCTGCCCGAGCTCGATCCGCAGGGGTTGCGATCCAGTACGTAAGGACTGCGCGTCTGTCCGCCGCGCGCACTCCAGCCGCTGGTGGAACGGCTGGCGCGGTAGTTCGCCCATTCGCTCAGATTGGTCTTGCCCAGGATCACCGCGCCGGCATCGCGCAGGCGCGCTACCAGGCCGGCGTCGGCTGGTGCCGGGTGACCGACCAGGGCCAGCGAGCCGGCACTGGTCTGCATGCTGTCGGCGGTATCGATATTGTCCTTGAGCAGCACCGGCACACCGTGCAGTGGCCCGCGCACTTTGCCGGCCGCGCGTTCCGTATCCAGTGCCTCGGCGATTTTCAGCGCCTCGGGATTGATTTCGATGACGGCATTGAGCTGCGGACCCGCATCGTCGAGGCGGGCGATGCGCTCCAGGTAGAGCTGGGTGATCGCCTGTGCCGTGAACTCCTTTGCCGTCATGCGCCGCTGCAGTTCTGCGACGCTGGCCTCTTCAAGTTCGAACGGTGCGTTCGGCGAAGTGTCCTTGGGCGGTTCCACCGGCTTGGGCGGGGCCGTGGCGCAGCCGCCCAGAAGCAGCAGCGAGGCCAGCAATGCAGGCAACGAGGCGTACGAAATGGTATGGCGCATAGTCGGCATCCGTGGCGATTTCCACCTTGGATCATGCCAGAGCCGATTTGCGCCGGACGCGCCCTGAGGGTTTTTCCCCGTGTCGCGGCATATAGGCACCGGAGTCGGGTGCGCAGGCGTGCGGGCTCAGTCTTCCCTGTGGCCGAACAGCGAAAACAGTGCGCCCTGCTCGCCGCTCCAGGCCTGCCCTGACCAGTTGCGCCAGCGCTGCTTCAGTGCCAATCCGCAGGCTGCCGCCCAGTCGTCCAGTTCCGCCGGCAAGACCGTACGAACATGGCCGCTGTAGCGACGTTTGCCTACTTGTGTATTTAATTCAATATTCCATTGTGATTGAGTGGGTTGCGTCGCAGGCACATGGCTGGTTTCCAGCAGCAGGCGGCCGCCGCGCTGCAGACAGGCGGCGAAGCCTGCCAGCGCCTGGCGCTGCGCAGCGCCGTCGGGCAGCAGCGCCAGCGTATTGGCCAGGCACAGCACAAGCTGGAAAGGGCCTGCTACGCGGACAAGCGCGAAGTCGCCCAGGGTCAGGGCGATCCCGTCGCCGCCGGGCTTGCGCCGCAGCGCTGCGAGCATGGCCGGCGACGCATCGATGCCATGTACCGCAATGCCCCGCGCAGCCAGCGGCAAGGCATAGCGGCCGGTGCCTACGCCGGCTTCGAGTACCGCGCCGCCGGCCGCCAGCTCGACCAGCCTGTGCAGCGCCAGCGGCGAGGGCGGCGGATAGATCTCGTCGTAGAACTCGGCGCAGCCGTCGCCGTAGCGCGCGGCGGAAGATTCGCTGTCGGAACTCATGGCGTGCCTGTCGGCAGTCGTCGTGGAGGGTGCAGAAAGCAGAACGGCGGCCCTGGGGCCGCCGTTCCGGTCGTGCTTTGGCGCTTATGCAGCGCGCGAGTTCTTCTTGCGGTCGTTCTCGGTCAGGTGCTTCTTGCGCAGACGGATTGCCAGCGGCGTCACTTCGACCAGTTCGTCGTCTTCGATGAATTCCAGCGCCTGCTCCAGCGACATCTTGATCGGCGGCGTCAAGGCCAGCGCATCGTCCTTGCCCGAGGCACGGAAGTTGGTCAGCTGCTTGGCGCGCAGGGCGTTGACGGTGAGGTCGTTGTCCTTGGCGTGAATGCCGACCAGCTGGCCTTCATACACGTCTTCGCCGGCGTCGATCAGCAGGCGGCCGCGCTCCTGCATGGCGTACTGGGCGTAGGCCGGCGAGGGGCCGGTGCCATTGGAGATCATCACGCCGTTCTGGCGTGCGGCGATGGCACCGTCGGCCTTGGGGCCGTAGTGGTCGAACACGTGGAACAGCAGGCCGGTGCCGGCGGTGATGGTGCGGAATTCGGTCTGGAAGCCGATCAGTCCGCGCGCCGGAATCAGGTATTCCATGCGCACGCGGCCGCGGCCGTCGGGCTCGATGTTCTTCAGCTGCGCCTTGCGCTCGCCCAGGCGCTGCATCACGCCGCCCTGGTAGGGTTCTTCCAGGTCGACCACGAGCTGCTCGTACGGCTCCATCATCTGGCCGTCGATTTCCTTGATGATCACTTCAGGGCGCGATACGGCCAGTTCGTAGCCTTCGCGGCGCATGGTTTCGATAAGAATCGACAAGTGCAATTCGCCGCGTCCGGAAACCTTGAATTTTTCCGATTCGGCGGTGTCCTCGACCTTCAGCGCCACGTTGTGCAGCAGTTCGCGGCTGAGGCGGTCGCGCAGCTGGCGGCTGGTGAGGAACTTGCCGCCGGAATGTTCCTTCTTGCCGGCGAACGGCGAGTTGTTCACCTGGAAGGTCATGCTGATGGTGGGTTCGTCCACGGTCAGGGCCGGCAGCGCCTCGGGCGCGTCGAGCGAGCAGACCGTGTCGGAAATGCCCAGGCCTTCGATGCCGCTGATCGCGACGATGTCGCCGGCTTCGGCTTCGGCCACTTCGTGGCGTTCCAGGCCCATGAAGCCCAGCACCTGCAGCACGCGGCCCTGCTTCTTCTTGCCTTCGCGGTCGATCACGACCACGGTCTGGTTGGTCCTGATCTTGCCGCGCTGGATGCGGCCAATGCCGATCACGCCGACGTAGGAGTTGTAGTCCAGCTGGCTGATGCGCATCTGGAACGGACCGTCCGGATCGACCTGCGGTGCGTGCACCTTGTCGACGATGGCCTGGAACAGCGGGTCCATGTTGCCTTCGCGCACCGAGTCGTCGAGGCCGGCATAGCCCTGCAGGCCGGAGGCGTAGACGACGGGGAAGTCGAGCTGTTCGTCGGTTGCGCCGAGGCGGTCGAACAGGTCGAACGTGGCGTTGAGCACATAGTCGGGGCGGGCGCCCGGACGATCGACCTTGTTGATCACGACGATGGGCTTGAAGCCCATCTGGAACGCTTTCTGCGTCACGAAGCGGGTTTGCGGCATCGGGCCATCGAACGCGTCGACCAGCACCAGCACCGAGTCGACCATCGACAGCACGCGTTCGACTTCGCCGCCGAAGTCAGCATGTCCCGGCGTGTCGACAATATTGATGCGGTAGTCCTTCCAGCGGATCGCGGTGTTCTTGGCCAGAATCGTGATGCCGCGTTCCTTTTCCAGATCGTTGCTGTCCATGGCGCGGTCGGCCAGAACGGCACGCTCGCCCAGGGTGTTGGACTGTTTGAGCAACTGGTCGACGAGGGTGGTCTTGCCATGGTCGACGTGGGCGACGATGGCGATATTGCGCAGTTTTTCAATGGACATAGCGATGCGCCCGCCGGGGAGCCGGAAGGACTGGCGTGAGAGAGAGAAGCCGGATTATAACCGCATATGCGGCAGAATTGCGGCATCGCAACAGCCTGTGCCGCAGACCTGCCCGCCGCACGATGTTGGTCGCGGCGGGGGCAACTGCCCGCCGCGCAGCGAGCGCGACGCGGGCATCGGTATTCCGTTTCAATCCATTGATTTAACTGAAACTACTTACATTCCGACGGCAAGTGCTTGGTTGCCACGGTATTCGTTTCTTCATTCGAGCTGAGCGGTTCGGCATCCTCGAGGACCGCGCTGTCGCCGCACTGCCAGATCAACTGGCCGCCCTGCTGGTACGGCCGCAATATCAGCGTCTTGCCGTGCAAGGCTGCGTTCGCCTCGTCGCCGAACACCATCACGATGGCGCCGCTGTCGACGTAGTAGCTGTCGAGGTACTTGGCCATTTCGCCGAAGCCGGCAAGGTCGGCGGGCTCGTCTTCGCTGGACGGCAGCTTGCCGGTAGTGGCGTAGATCTCGGCGATCGAGGTCTTCATCGCGGCGGCATCGCCGATGACCTGGCTGACCTGCGTACGCACGACATAGTCGTCATACGCCGGCACGGCGACGGCGGCGAGAATGCCGGCAATGGCCACTGCACCGAGTCCGCCGCTGCTCATCAGTACTTCGGCCGGATTCTGTTCGTAGGTCAGGCTCAGGCCGAGACGATCGCGCGTCGCATCGATGGAAAGCCCGGTCGCACCCTCGACCGGCAGCTTCAGCCCGGCCGCGTTCGGCAGCGAGGCGAGGTTGATCTCCTGGCCGAGGAAATCGCCCAGCGACTGCAGGCCGCCCAGGTAGGCGTAGTAGATTTCGCGCTGGGCGTTGCGCGTCGTGGCGGTAAGGCCCAGCCAGGTGGCGTTCGGATCGTAGGACTGGTTGTTGCGCATCCACGCGCCCAGGTCGGTATCGAGCTTGCTCTGGGCGCGGTCGGCCAGTGCCTGGGGCACGCTGCCGAAGATCAGGTATTCGCCTTCCTCGACCCAGTACAGATGATTGCCGACGCGGCCGTACAGGCCCAGCCAGGCGTCCAGCGCGCCTTCCGTGTCGGCCGCATCGGCTGCAGGCTTGATCGCTTCGGCCCAGCTCATATGCAGGTGATTCACGCTGGTATTGGCCGCGGTGACCGTCTCGCGCTTCCAATGGTGCTTGGCCGCCAGTTCGTCCAGGCGCGCGTACAGCGCCTTGCGGTCGGCCACATGCAGGGCGGAAAACAGGCCGGCCTCGTCTTCGAACACCACCGCCTGGCCCCCGAGCAGGCCGAGCAGCTCCTGCGGATCGGCACCGACAGTGTCCAGCCATCCCTTCTTCGCTTCGGCATAGCGCTCGTGCGTGCCGGCGCCGAAGTCCTGGTCCAGGTTGGCTTCGATCTGGCCGAACTGCGCCGTGGTCGGCAACGCCATGCTGACCGCCCAGCGCGGCTTGCCCGCCGTCTTCACCGCGGCCTTGAAATCGGTCGGGGCGATGTAGGAGAGCAGGCGTGCTTCCGGCGCGACGATCTGGAAGGTCAGGCGGCCACGGCCCTCGACCGTGCCCCAGCCCGCGGCGATGCTCTGGCCGCGGTCGAGGAAGTCGCGCAGCAAGGTGCCTGGCTTGGCCGCCGGCAACTGGGCCGAAGCCATGCCGGTCACGCCCTTGAGGCTCATCCAGTAGAACAGGCCCTGGCCGGACGCGTCGATCTGCTTTTCCTGCGCGTGCATGGGGTGGCTGCGGGTCTGTGCGGTCTGCTGCACCAGGCCATCCAGGGCCAGCGCCGAGGCAGCCATGCCGAGCAGCGCGTACAGGCGTCCGGTTTTTGCATCGAAATAGACAAATCCATTGCTGGTCAATTTGCCTTTGCCGTGCTCGTCCAGCGGAGCCTGCAGCAGGGGCACCTTCAGCTCGGCCAGGCGTGCGTTCAGTGCGGCCACGTCGGCGAATTTCAGTTGCGCCGACAGCAGCATGTTGCTGGCTGGATTGGCGATGTCGCTGCCGTCGATCACGGCGATTTCCACCGGCGCGGCCAGGTCGTCCAGCAGCAACATCATGGCCGGAGCGATGCCGGCCTTCTGCAGCAGTGCGTCCTTGCCGATGTTCGCGCGCAGTTCGGCGATGAGCCTGGTATGCGCCTCGCTCGCCAGTGCCGCATCCAGCGCGCGGCCGTTCGGCGCGGCGGTCATGCTCCACAGCGTGGGAATGCGCAGATAGCCGACGGTGTGTTCGGGCAGGCGCTCGCGCAGCCAGGCGGGGCCGGCGATCGCGGTGGCGGCGCGCTGCGCCGCGGCCGCATCGAGCTTTACCGCGGCGGGCGCGGCCGGCTTGTCGCTGCAGCCGGCCAGGCCCAGGCCCAGCACGATGGCGGCGACCAGGGCGGTACGGCGGGCCAGGGCCGAGGAACGGCTCAGCGACGGGTGTCGAATCAGGGACATAGACAGTCTTCCTTGCAAACAGGGTAGGGCGGCCGCAATTGCTCGGCCGGGTCGGCATGCTACCCGAAGGCCTCGGCGGTTCGCCCGGCCATTCTGTCCAGCGCGGCGCTGCCGGCTATCATTCGCGCCCCAACGTGGAGAACTGCAACCCCATGAGCAACGAACTGATCGCCAACTTCACCACCAGCCGCGGCACCATCAAGGTACGCCTGCACGCCGAACAGGCGCCGCTGACCGTGGCCAACTTCGTCAACCTTGCCCAGCGCGGCTATTACGACGATCTCAACTTCCATCGCGTCATCCCGGATTTCATGATCCAGGGTGGCTGCCCGCACGGCAGCGGCACCGGCGGCCCGGGCTACAAATTCGAGGACGAATGCCGTCCCGAGCTCAAGCACAACAAGCCCGGCATCCTGTCCATGGCCAACGCCGGCCCGGGCACCAACGGCAGCCAGTTTTTCATCACCCATGTGCCGACCAACTGGCTGGACGGCAAGCACACCGTGTTCGGCGAAGTGATCGGTGACGGCCAGGCCGTCGTCGATGCGGTCCGCGGCGGCGACAAGATCACCTCCATCCGCATCGAAGGCGATGCCGCCCCGCTGCTGGCGGCGCAGAAGGCGCGCGTAGACCAGTGGAATGCCACGCTGGACGCGTCGGGCTTCAAGGCCAAATAAACAAAAAGCGACGGGGCCATTGCGGCCCCGTCGCCTCGTTGCTTGCACGCACTTCGCTTCATCGGCCGTCGCGCGCAGTCGCTGGCCTTCGATGCCCAGGTAGCCCCAGGCTCTTCTCCTTCCCCTTCAACAGGAAGGCCGGGATGGGGATGGTGCCTGCCTCAGCGCCCGTCTTACCGCGGCTTCATCGCCATCCGATAGATCAGCAGCAGGATCACCGCCCCGATGATGCCGCCGATATAGCCCGAAGGCTGGAAGCCCGTGGTCGGCGTGCCGAAGATCATGCTGTAGAGAAAGCCGCCGAGGAACATGCCGGCGATGCCGATCAGACCGGTGACGAAAAAGCCGCCCGGGTCCTTGCCCGGCATCAACAGCTTGGCGATCAAGCCGACGATCAGGCCAGCGATGAACATTCCAATCCAGTACATCATGTGCGATTCCTCCGTGGTCAGGGTTTTTGCAGCCCCCGCACTCTACCGCGGCGCGCTTATGGCCAAAAGTCGGACGGGGTGCTGCAGCGCAATGTGCTAGTCTTTTGCGCGATTTTTCACAGTCTCCGGGAACGCACATGCTCAAGTTAGCCGCGCGTATGGGTCGGGCAAAACCCAGCGCCATCATGGCCGTCGCCGAGAAGGCGAAGAAGCTCAAGGCAGAGGGCCGTGACATCGTCAGCTTCTCCATCGGCGTGCCCAATTTCCTGCCGGGCGAACATGTCTACGCTGCCGTGCGCGAGGCGCTGGACAAGGACTCGGGCCAGTACGGCTCAAACCGCGGCGCCGACGCCCTGCTGGACGCCTACCTCAAGCATCTCGAAGAAGCCGGCCTGACCGGCTATACGCGCAAGAACATCGCCACCGGCATCGGCGCCAAGCACGTGCTGTACAACCTGGCCGAAGCGCTGCTCGATCCGGGCGACATCATCGCTTTCAGCGTTCCCTACTGGACCACCTACGTCGACATCGCCGACATCGTCGGTGCGCAGGCGCGCCTGTTGCCGTGTCCGGCCGAGCAGAACTACAAGCTCACGCCGGCCCAGCTCGACGCGGCCCTGCCCGGCACCAAGGTGTTCCTGTTCAACAACCCGTCCAACCCGACGGGCATGGTCTATACGAAGGAAGAAATCGCCGCACTGGCCGATGTACTGGCCAAGCATCCGGACGTCTGGATCATCTGCGACGATATTTACAATCGCATGGTGTTCGACGGCCTGGGCTACCACAACTTCGTCAATGCCCGTCCGGAACTTCGCGATCGCGTGATCCATGTGGACTCGATCTCCAAGACCTACGGCATGCCCGGCTGGCGCGTCGGCTTCATTGCGGCGCCGGAACCGGTCGCTCAGGCCATGGTGACGATGAACTCCAACCACATCACCAATATCCCGGAAATGGTCACCGCCGCCGCAGTCGCCGCGCTGACCGGCCCGCAGGATGTGCCGACGCAGAAGAACGCCGAGTTCCAGGCCAAGCGCGACCAGGTTCTCGCCGTCATGAACGCCATCCCCGGTGTGAAGTGCCCGCGGCCGCAGGGTGCGTTCTACGTATTCCCGGATATTTCCTGCGCCTTCGGCAAATCGCACAACGGTGTCGCCATCGGCAACGATGTGGACTTCTGCAATGCCCTGCTGCAGGCCAAGGGCGTGGCCTGCGTGCCCGGCTCGGCCTTCGGCGAACCCAAGGGCCTGCGCATTTCCTATACCTGTCCCACGGCGCAGCTGGCCGATGGGCTGCAGCGCTTTGCCGAGTTCTTTGCCGAACTTGCCTGAGGCATGAAAGACCTCAGTCCGCTCAAGGTACTGGGCATCGTCGCCGCCGTGGTGTTTCTGGCGGCGGCGGCAGCGCACAAGCATCGCCAGACCCGCGAGGCTGATCCGCGCCGCGCCACCGGCGCCAGCGGCATCGTCGTGCTGACCACCGACTGGTGCGGCTACTGCGACCAGCTCAAGGCGGCGCTGGACGAGGCCGATGTGCCGTACAGCGAGCTCGATGTGGAAGACGGCGCTGCCGGCGAAAACGCCTACAACGCCGTCGGCGGCCGTGGCGTGCCCGTCACGGTCATCGGCCAGAATGTCGTACACGGCTACAACGCACCGCGGCTGACCAGCCTGCTCAAGGAACTTGGCCACGACGTGCGCCTGCAATAACCATCCGCGGGGATGGCGCAGTGCCGTCCCTCATGACCGGCGTGCCCGACCCGGCCGCCACGAAGCCAGGAGTTACCCATGAAAGCCCCCGTTCGAGTTGCCGTTACCGGTGCCGCCGGCCAGATCGGCTATGCGCTGCTGTTCCGAATCGCCGCCGGCGACATGCTCGGTCCGGACCAGCCGGTCATCCTGCACCTGCTGGAAATCACCCCGGCGCTGCCCGCGCTGCAGGGCGTGGTGATGGAACTCAACGATTGCGCCTTCCCGACCCTGCACGGCGTGGTCGCGACCGACGACGCCAACGTTGCGTTCAAGGATGTCGATTTCGCCCTGCTGGTCGGCGCGCGTCCGCGCGGCCCCGGTATGGAGCGCAAGGATCTGCTCGAAGCCAACGGCGCCATCTTCGCGCCCCAGGGCAAGGCCATCAACGACCACGCCAAGCGCAGCGTCAAGGTGCTCGTGGTCGGCAACCCGGCCAATACCAATGCGCTGATCGCCCAGTCGAACGCGCCGGACCTCGATCCGAACTGCTTCACTGCCATGGTTCGCCTGGACCACAACCGCGCCATCAGCCAGCTGGCCGAAAAGACCGGTGCGCTCAATACCGACATCGCCCAGGTCACCATCTGGGGCAACCACAGCTCCACGCAGTACCCGGACGTGCACCATGCCTCGATCAAGGGCAAGCCGGCGCTGGAACAGATCGACCAGGCCTGGTACGAAGGCACCTTCATTCCGACCGTGCAGCAGCGCGGCGCCGCCATCATCAAGGCGCGCGGCGCGTCGTCGGCTGCTTCCGCTGCTTCGGCGGCGATCGACCATATGCGCAACTGGGCACTGGGCACAGCCGAGGGCGACTGGGTTTCCATGGGCATTCCGTCCGATGGC
Source organism: Tahibacter aquaticus (assembly GCF_004363655.1). Classification (GTDB taxonomy): domain Bacteria; phylum Pseudomonadota; class Gammaproteobacteria; order Xanthomonadales; family Rhodanobacteraceae; genus Tahibacter; species Tahibacter aquaticus. The sequence goes on along the minus strand of NZ_SNZH01000004.1, from coordinate 338,207 downwards.
AGCTACGGCATCGAGCCTGGCGTGATCTACGGCTACCCCTGCACCTGCAAGGACGGCAAGTTCGCCATCGTGCAGGGCCTGGCGATCAACGAATTCTCCCGCGCCCGCATGGATGCCACTGAGAAGGAACTGCGCGAAGAGCGCGCCGGCGTCGAGCACCTGTTCGCCAAGTAACCCGCGTTTTCCGTTTCAATAAAAAAGGCGGCCTTGGCCGCCTTTTTTACTTGTCCAGATGCGCTACCTGGCGCAATGTTCGCATGCGTGAAGCTCAGTCCTTCGCCAGCACCTGCTTGTAGATCACCCCGCCCAGCGCTGCGCCGACCAGTGGCGCAATCCAGAACAGCCACAGCTGCTGTACCGCCCAGCCGCCGACGAACAACGCCACGCCGGTGCTGCGCGCCGGGTTGACCGAGGTATTCGTGACCGGAATGCTGATCAGGTGGATCAGGGTCAGGCACAGGCCGATCGCGATCGGCGCAAAACCCGCCGGCGCGCGGCCGTCGGTGGCACCCAGGATCACGATCAGGAAAAACGCCGTCAGCACGATCTCGCAGATCAGCGCCGCCTGCAGCGAATAGCCGCCCGGCGAATGCTCGGCATAGCCGTTGGACGCGAAGCCTGCCGATACGTCGAAGCCGGCCTTGCCCGAAGCGATCAGATACAGCACGCCGCCGGCGGCAATGCCGCCGAGTACCTGGGCGATCACATAGCCGAGCAGGTCTTTGGCCGGAAAGCGCCCGCCGACCACGAGGCCCAGCGACACCGCCGGATTGAAATGCCCGCCGGAAACATGGCCGACCGCGTAGGCCATGGTCAGCACGGTGAGGCCGAAGGCCAGCGAAACGCCGGTGAAACCTATTCCCAGCGACGGAAATGCCGCCGCCAGTACCGCACTGCCGCAACCGCCGAGAACCAGCCAGAACGTACCGAGAAATTCGGCCGCCAGACGCTTTGTCGCATTCATTTGCCTGCTCCCCATCGCCAGGACGATACCGGGTAGGACCGCGGCCGGCGCATCGTCCCGACGCCGGACCGGTTTGGCCGCCGCCGTCCCGGCTGGCGAGCCGCGCCATTCGTACCACGCCAGGGCAACAGTGGAAAGTAAACAAGTTCCACTTCTTCATACGGCGCTGTAAATGTTGCAGCGCGTCGAAATCAGCGGGATTCAGGGGGATTGCTGTCAAGGGAATATCGGCATACGCTGCCCGACGGCGCCGCATCCGGCGCCCGCTGCCGGGGGGCAGTGATTCGAAATCCACTGAGGAACATGACATGCAGAAGCTGTATGCAGGTTTTGCCGTGCTTGTGTTGGGGATGGGGAGCACGATGGCGGCCAATGCGGCTGGTATCGAACTGAGTCTGAGCCAGTCCGCCGAGAAAGATTTCGGCAGCGGCAAGATCGTCTATGCGCTGAGCAATACCACCGCGGCACCAGTGCAGGTGCTGCGCTGGATGACGCCGCTGGATGGCGTTTCCAACGATATTTTCAGCGTCAGCCAGAACGGCGCGCCGGTGGCCTATACCGGCCGCCTGGTCAAGCGTCCGGCGCCGACCGAAGCCGACTACGTCACCATCGCGCCTGGCCAGACGGTCAGCGTCGAAGTCGACCTGACTGCCTACTACGACATGCGTAAAGGTGGACAATACAGCGTCCGCTACAATCGCGACGGTCGCCAGGCGATCCGTGCGGCGGCCGAAGCCAGCCGCGGCGGCGTACAGGCCGGCGTGATCGACTTCGATATCGCCAAGGGCGGCAGCGTCGACGTGTTCGCCGACGCCGCGGCCGATGCCAGCGACGAGGGCGACAGCAAGGCCGGCGCCGGCATCCTCGCCGCCACGAACAGCTTCGTCAGCTGCAGCACCACGCGCCAGAACCAGATCGCGACGGCGCGCAACTCGGCAGCCACCTACGCCAACAATTCCAAGAGCTATCTGACCGCCGGCACCCAGGGCAGCCGCTACACCTGGTGGTTCGGCACCTACAACAGCTCGCGCTATTCCACGGTGCGCACGCATTTCAACAACATCTACAGCGCACTGACCACGCAGCCGTTCACCTTCGACTGCAGCTGCACCGACAGCGCCTACGCCTACGTCTATCCGAACCAGCCGTATCGCGTCTATCTGTGCAATGCGTTCTGGTCGGCCCCCAACACCGGCACCGACTCCAAGGCCGGCACCATTGTGCACGAAGTCAGCCACTTCACCGTGATGGGCGGCACCGACGACTGGGCCTACGGCCAGAGCGCCGCGCACAGCCTGGCTGGCAGCAACCCGGCTCGTGCCGTGGACAATGCCGACAGCCACGAGTACTTCGCCGAGAACACGCCGGCGCGCAACTGACATAACGCAACAGCCAGAAAAAAGGGCCGGTCATCCGGCCCTTTTTTTTTTGTGAAATCGTGCGCGACGTAGGTTGGGGTAAGCCGCAGGCGCACCCCGACATCGCGGTATCGCACCATCGAAGAACCCATGCCGAAGCAGTGTTTGCCAGCCCGGTGCAAACAAACCATGCCAAGGAATATCTGCCGCACCGGCCCAACGAAAAGCACCTCTTCGCTACAGGCCTTCTGTCGCGCTGATACCTCGATGTCGGGGGCGCCTTTGCGGCTCAAATCAATATGAATTAATGAACAATTCCATACCTTGCCCCCTTGATGCAGCGCAGATTGCCGCCTGCAAGTCGACTGCTTACGCTGAAAAACGGCAGCCGTCCGGCTGCCCGCTGCGGGGGCGGCGTCGCATCCATTCATTGAGGAATTGAGTCATGCATAAGCCTTATGCAGGTATTGCCGCGCTGCTGCTGGCCCTGGGCGGCGTGTCCGCGGCCAGCGCCGCCGGCCTGGAACTGCGTCTCGAACCCGCGTCTGCCAAGGAATTCGGCAGCGGCAAGATCGTCTACTCGCTGAGCAACACCGGCACGTCAACGCTACACGTGCTGCGCTGGATGACGCCGCTCGACGGTGTCTCCAACAATCTGTTCCGCGTCAGCCAGGATGGCCGGGCCGTTGCGTATACCGGGCGCCTGGTCAAGCGCGCCGCGCCGACCGAGTCAGACTACCTGCCGCTGGCGCCGGGCCAGAGCATCAGTGCCGAAGTCGATCTGACAGCCTATTACGACATGCGCAAAGGTGGACAATTCGGCGTCACCTACAATCGTGATGCGCGCCAGGTCGTGCGCGAAGCGGCCGAGGCGGCGCGTGGCGGGGCCGCCGCCGCCGTGCTCGATTTCGACATGGCCCAGCGTGGCGGCGTCGAGGTTTTCGCCGATGCCGCGATCGACGCCTTCGAAGAATTCGCGCCCAAGGCATCGACGGGTGTGCTGGCGCCGACCAACACCTTTGTCGGCTGCAGCACCACGCGCAAGAACCAGATTGCCACGGCGCGCAATTCTGCCGTCGGCTACGCGAGCAATTCGGCCAACTACCTGACGGCCAACAACACCGGCAGCCGCTACACCTGGTGGTTCGGCAGCTACAACAGCACGCGCTACGGCACGGTGCGCAACCAGTTCAACACCATCCACAGTGCGCTGAGCACGCAGCCGTTCACCTTCGACTGCAACTGCAATTCGCCGGGCGTGTATGCCTATGTCAATCCGAACCAGCCTTATACGGTCACCCTGTGCAACGCATTCTGGTCGGCGGCGAACACCGGCACCGACTCCCGCGCCGGCACGCTGGTGCATGAAGTCAGCCACTTCAACGTGGTCGCAGGCACCGACGACTATGCCTATGGCCAAGCCGATGCGCATGCACTGGCGCTGAGTTCGCCGTCGCAGGCCATCCATAACGCCGACAGCCACGAGTACTTCGCCGAAAACACGCCGCCGCGCAATTGATCGGCATGGACCGGGAGCGCGCCGTGGCGGCACTCCCGGTCCAGTGTGCCGTTGTGTAAATAGCTCGAATAGTTCAGGCGTCTTTCGCTGCAATCCTGCGTTGCGGCTTGTCGCCGCACTGGTAGTGCGTCTGCTCGCCACGCCTTGTCTTGCGGCGAAATCCATCGAAAATTTACTCAAGCTATTGACGCAACGGCGCACTAGGTTCTGCGCCTGAACCAGCCGGCGATGCTCAGACGCTCGCGGGTGGCCGGCAGCACTTCGTGTTCGATTTCCGCCGAAAGGAACAGCGCCAGGGTGCCGCCCTGCGGCACGACATCGACGTCCCCGCCCGGCAGGTACAGGCGCAGATGGCCGCCGTCGCGGGCGTCCCAGCCCTGGTTGAGATACAGCACAGAGGACAGCACGCGTGCATCGTCGTCGCGGAACCGGTCGCGATGGCGCGCATAGCCGGTGCCGGGCGGATACAGCGCGTAATGCGCCTCCACGCTTTCCAGTCCCAGCAGCAGTTGCCGGTTCAGTGTCGCCCGCAGCGGCTGCAGCGCCGACCAATAAGCCTGTTCCAGCGGTAGCGGTGCTTCGGCGTCGAGCCAGCGGGTACTGTCGCCACGCACGCCGCTGCGCTGCAGCGAGGTGCCGCGCCCGGTTGCTGCCGGCTGCAAGGCCTCCGCCGTGGCCAGTGCGCGGCAGTGCGCCGCCAGGGCGGCGACGGTGTCGCTGTCGAGGAACTGCGGCAACAGGGCATGCCCGTCGTCGCGCAGCGCCGCAGCGATTGTCGCATAGTTCACAAAATCAGTTTCGGCCATGGCCGCTTCAGAAGTCCGGCCGCAGCTTCACCTGGTCCAGTTCCTTGCGCAGCATGCGCTGGAACAGCGTCGGTGCCACCCAGCTGTAGACGCAGAAACCGAGCCAGGCATAGGTGACTGCGCTCGCCGCTGTCGGATAGCCCAGGTCGGCCAGTACCAGCGAGAGCAGGCGCACGCTCAGATACATGCCGACCAGCAGCAGCACCGTGCGTTTGCCGCTGCCGCCGCCGACGAAGGTGCTGAAGCGGAACCACAGGCCCAGCAGCGGATTGCGCCGCGCCTTTACCGCACTGAGCAGCTTCAGCGTATCGCCGTCGGCGGGCGAGTTGCGTACCGCCCAGATCGCGTGTTCGTAGGCTTCGTCGCTGCGGCCTTGCTGCAGAATGGCCCAGCCCAGCACCAGCAGCGCATCTTCGTCTTCGGGATCGCGGCGCAGCGCGTCGCGGGCTATGGCTTCGGCACGGACCGGGTCGCGCTCGTTGAGATGCCAGCGGGCCAGTGCCGCCTGGTTGGCCGCATCGTCGGGATCGATCGCGCAGGCGGCGTCGAGCAAGGTTCTGGCCTCGGCCGGGCGATCCTGTGCCATGTAGAAATTGGCCAGTTCGCGCAGCGGCCAGTCGGTGCCGGGTGCCAGTTCCACCGCGTTCTTCAGGTGTTCCTCGGCTTGCGCAGGCCGGCGCTGCGCATAGTTCACCTTGCCCGCGGCGAGATGGCTGAACCAGTGCTGCGGATCGAGCGCCAGCGCTGCATTTGCTTCATGCAGGGCTGCCGTCAGGCGATGCCGCTGCAACAGGCAGATGGCGAGCAGGGCGTGGGCAAATGCGTTCTGCACGTCCTGGCCCAGGGCCTGGGCCAGGCTTTCGATGGCTGCGTCGGTCTGGCCGCGCTGCAGCTGCTGCTGTGCCAGTCCGATCAGCGCATTGGCGGATTGGCTGTTCATCGCAGCACCAGCCCGAGCAGGCCGTCGCCGAACAGCGGTGCCACATACGGCCGTACCACGGCCATGCCGACCAGCAGCACGACGACGCCGTTCTTCACCTCGCCGCCGAAATAGGCGAACAGTTCGAAGGTGCGCGACTGGGTCAGGTACAGGCTGTAGGTGCAGGCCAGCATCAGGCCTACGGCGATCAGATAGACGTAGGGCAGTGCACCTTTTTCGATCCAGCCTGCCTGCAATGCCGCAATCATCAGCAGTACCAGCACCGCCTTGCCGCCCAGGGCCAGCGCAGCCAGGCCGATCTCGCGCTTCAGCGTCGGGCTGCCCAGGGCCACGCTGTTCAGCACGAACCAGGCCAGGCCGAACCAGGCGCCGACCAGCATGCTGCTGAGGAACGGCCACATCGGGTCGGCCACCACTGCGCTCAATGCGCCCGGCCGCGGTTCGTCGGGAAGTTTATAAGTAGCCATGTCAATTCTTTCCATGTTGACGAATGAACTCCAGCACGTCGTCGTACTGGCCGCCTTCGTTCGCATAGCGCGCGTAATTGCGCGCCGTGGTCAACCATTCCAGTGTCGTCGGCTTGACCTGGCTCAATGCGGCCTTGAGGTGTTCCGCGCCCAGCGCCACTTCGTCGCCGGCGGCCAGGCTGGCGTCGATGGCCTCGTCGACGGCCGTGTCGACCAGATGGCGCAGGTCGGCGCCGGAAAACGCCGAGGTGCTGCGGGCAAGGCCGGCGATGTCGACGGCGGCGGCCAGCGGCCGGCCCTTGAGCAGCCCGCGCAGAATATCTTCGCGCGCCGTCTGGTCCGGCGGCGGCACGAACAACACGCGGTCGAAGCGCCCGGGCCGGCGGAAGGCCGGGTCTACCGCCCAAGGCACGTTGGTCGCGCCGAGAATCAGCACGCCCTGATTGTTCTGCGCAAACCCGTCCAGTTCGGCCAGGAACTGGCTGACCAGCTTGGAGGTAGTCGCTTCGCGCGAATATTCGCGCTTGCCGCCCAGCGCCTCGATCTCGTCGAAGAACATCACCGCCGGCGCGCTGCGGCGGGCCTGGTCGAACAGCGCATGCAGCTTGCGCTCGGATTCGCCCATCCACATGTCCAGCACGTCTTCGATGGCGATATTGAAAAACTTCGCGCCGCACTCGCCGGCCGTGGCGCGGGCCAGCAGGGTCTTGCCGCAGCCGGGCGGGCCGTACATCAGAATGCCGCCGCCGGCCTTGCGCCGGAAGCGCTCGAACAGCGACGGCTTCTGGAACGGAGTGATGATGCGGCGGCGGATCTGCTGCTTCACCGCATCCAGGCCGCCGACGTCGGCAAAGCCGATGCGCTCGGTTTCCGGCGCCAGGCGGCGTACCACGTCGTCGCCGTCGATCTCGTCGGCGGCGACGGTGCGCTCGGCGCCGAAGCGCCGAGCCGCATCCAGCGACACCACCTTGCCGCGCAATTCCGCCGCAATGCGTTCGTCTTCCAGGGTCGGATTGGCCTGTACCGCGCGGCGGTATTCGCGTTCGGCTTCTTCGCGCCGGTTCAGGGCGAGCAGGGCGCGTACCCGGGCGATGCCGGCTTCTGGCGTCTCGTCGCCGGCCAGCTGCAGTGCGCGCTGGTTGTCGCCGTGAACGCCGGCCAGGCGCGACAGGCGCAGGCGCAGATTCAGCGGCAGCGCAGCCAGCGCCGCTGCGGGCAGCCCGTCCAGCACGCGACAGGCGCGGGCATGTTCGTTGGCATCGGCACAGGCGCCCAGCAGCAGCTCGGCCAGGGGAAGGTTGTCGGGCGAGGCGGCGAGGGCGCGTTCCAGCCCATCCAGCTGATCGGTTTGCATGAGGGCACTGCGCGGGGAAAGGCCAAGCTTGCCAACAGGGCGCCTGGCCGACAAGCTTGCCGCAATCCCGCTACTTTTGACCGGCCGCTGCGCACGCGGCCGCATCGCCTGCATGAATTCCAGTATTGTCGTCGTGGTCTGGCTGGTCATCCTCAACGCGGTCATGTTCACCGCGCAATTGTTCCTCGGCGACAAGGTGCTGCTATACCTCGCGCTGTGGCCGCCGGGGGATCACGTCGTCGCCAGCATCGGCACGCGTACCTTCAGTGCCGGGTTCCAGCCGCTGCAACTGCTCAGCTACGGTTTCCTGCACGGCGATTTCTTCCATATCGGCATCAACCTGATAGGCCTGGTGCTGTTCGGGCCGCTGCTGGAACGTTGCATGGGCGCGGGGCATTTCCTGTTCTATTACTGCTTCTGCCTGGTCTGTGCCGGCGTCGCCCAACTGCTGGTCGGGCTGGGCGATGCACAAGCTGCTGCCACGATAGGCGCTTCGGGCGCGATCTATGGCCTGCTCGCCGCGGCCGCCTCGCTCTATCCCGAGCGCAAGCTGCTGCTGATTCCGCTGCCCGGCGAGCTGGAGGCGCGCACCCTGGCCTGGCTGCTGGCGGGTATTTCCGTGCTGCACGGCGTGTTCGGCACCAATGCCGGCGTCGCCCATTTCGCCCATCTGGGCGGCATGCTCGGCGGCTATCTGCTGGTGCAATACTGGCGCGGGCGCCTGCCGATCCAGCCGAATCGCATCCTCGAACCTTGAGCAGCGCCGCGGTTTCCCCGCCCCGCCGCCTGGCGCCGTCCTCATGCCCAATCGACGCGCCGCGATGTAGCATCGGCGCACTGGCCGGCGGCGGCCGCCGGCCCGTTCACAGCCATTTCTCAGGGAAGGCCCGGCCTTGAATAAACAAAACCACTTTTCCATGATTCGCGGTTTCCACCTGGCCGACTGGTTCACCCTGGCCAATGCCGGCTGCGGCATGGCGGCCGTATTCGCCGCCATGGCCAGCATCGCGCCGGGCAGCCGCATCAGCCTGCTGCTGGCCGCTGCCTTCATTCCCGCCGCGTTCGTCTTCGACGTGCTCGACGGCCGCATCGCCCGCTGGCGCCAGCAGCAGTCGGCGCTGGGGCGCGAACTCGATTCCCTGGCCGACGTGATCTCCTTCGGCGTCGCCCCGGCCGTGATCGGCTATGCCGCCGGCATGAACGGCATGTGGGATTGCCTGATCCTCGGCTATTTCGTCTGCTGCGGCGTCAGCCGCCTGGCGCGCTACAACATCACCGCCGAGGCGCTGTCCAGCAACGACAGCGGCAAGGTCAAGTATTTCGAAGGCACACCGATTCCGACCAGCCTGCTGCTGGTCGTCGTCGTCGCCATTGCCGTGTGGACAGGCCACAGCCACAACGCACTGTGGTTCGGTGCCGTCGAAATCGGCCCCTGGACGCTGCACCCGTTCGCGCTGATCTACGCCGTCAGCGGTTCGCTCATGATCAGCAAGACGCTGCGTATTCCCAAGTTGTAGCGGCTCGTGCGCAGCGGGCGTACAGAAAAATAGACGCGCCGCTTAACCGAAAACCCACGCTGCGCGCACGCCGCATCCCTAGGATTTCGTGTACCACCCGCCACGAAGTCTCGCCATGACCCTGATCCCGCCCAGCCGCCTGCTGTCGCTGGCGCTGCTGCTTGCCGCCGGCCCTGCCGCTGCGATCAGCATCGACAGCGCCAGTGTCACGAACCTTTCCGTCGCGCAGGAAAGCAATGGCCATACCGGCGCAGCGCTGGCGGTCAGCCACAACGGGCGCTACGCCGTGTTCGTGTCGTACGCGAACAACCTCATTGCCGTCGATACCAACCATCGCGCCGATCTCTTTCTCTACGACGCGCAGGGCGACAGCGTCGAGCGCGTCAGCCTGCGCGACAGCGGCGAAGCGTCGATGGGCGGCAGCATCGACAACGCCGCCGTTACCGACGATGGCCGTTACGTATTCTTCAGCTCCACCGCGCGCGATCTCGTCGCGGGCGTCGACCAGGGCACGGCGCAGATCTACGTGCGCGACCGCGTCGCCGGAACCACGCAACTCGTCTCGCAGGACGGCAATGGCGCGCCGCTAGACGACGCCATCGTCTTCAACGGCATCAGCGCGGATGGTCGCTATGTACTGCTGGCGTCCGTGCTGCCGTTGCTGCCGGCCGATACCAACGACCTTCACGATCTCTACCGGCTCGACCGCAGCAATGGCACCTACGCGCTGGTCAGCGCCGGCATCGGCGGCGTGCCGGCCAATCGGTTCAGCACCACCGGCAAGCTCTCTGCAAACGGGCACCATGTCGCGTTCAACAGCAGCGCGGTCAACCTGGTTGCTGGCGACACGCCGGGTACCAATGACCTTTTCCTGCGCGATGTCGATGCTGGCACCACGTTGCTGGCCAGCCGGACCACGGCCGGGTCCTTCTTCTCGGGCCACCGCCAGCCCATGCTGGCGACAGGTGCGAGCCTGTCGGTCGATGGCCGTTACGTTGTATTCAATACCGCCGCCGCGCTTGACCCGCTCGACACCAATGGCCGCAACGACGGCTATCTGTTCGATCGCGATACGCTCTCCGTGCGCCGCATCACGCTGGCCTCGACGGGCGGACAGATCGCCGACGAGGCCATGGTGAATTCGATCTCGGCCGACGGCAGTGTTGTTACCTTCACGTCGCCCGGCGCCGTGCTGCCGGGACAAAGCGCCGGTATCAGCCGCAGCTATCGCCGTGCGCTTGCCCAGGTAGAGCCGCAACCGATCGTGCTGCGCCCGCCCGGCCAAGTCGACGCTGTCAGCGCATGCCATCTCGCCGGCGATGCTTCCGTGGCGTATTGCCAATTTCAAAGCGGCTCGGCGCATGACCTGTTCCACAACAGCTTCGTCAACCTCTATCTCGCCGCTTTCCCGCAGACCGATGTGCGCCGCGTCAGCCGGCCGCTGGACACGCCGAGCGCCGTCGCCAACCACGACAGCGGTTTCTTCAGCGTCAGTGCCAGCGCCGACGGGCGCTACGTGGTCTTCGATTCCGTTGCCACCAATCTGGTCGTCGGCGATCTCAACGGCCGGCGCGACGTGTTCCTGCGCGACCGCGTCGCCGGTACCACCGAACGCATCAACCGACTGCCCGGCGGCGGCGAGAGTCCCTGTGGCGCTACCCGATCCCAGATATCCGCCGATGGCCGCTACATCGTGTTCGAAAGCTGCGCGCACCTGGTACCCGGGATTGTCGACAACGGCTACCAGCAGATCCTGCGCTACGACCGTGCCAGCGGCGTCATTGCCGTCGTCAGCCGCAATGCGCAGGGGGCTATCGGCAACAACATTTCCATCCTCAGGGATATCTCCTCCGACGGCGGCGTCGTCGGCTACGTGTCGCTGGCTACCAACTTGCTCGCCGTTCCTGGCAATCCCTACGGCGACAGCTACGTGAGCGACCTGAACGCCGGTACCGTGGAAGCCGTAAGCCGCCGCGCCGACGGACAGTCGGCAGGCGCCGGCCTGGACTTGCAGCTCTCTGCGACGGGTCGCTACGCAGTGTTCTCCCACACCCTCAGGCTGGTTCCTGCCGATACCAACGACGTCGAAGATGTCTACGTATTCGACCGCCTGACGGCCCAGACCGAGCGCGTCAATCTCGATGCCGCGGGAAACCAGTTGGAAGAACGAGGCAGCACAGCTGCCGGCATCTCTGCCGACGGCCGCCTGGTGCTGTTCGGGTCTTACGGGGCTGTCCCTGGAGCCGGTGGCAGCGGCTTCTACGTACGCGACCGCGTCAGTGGAGCGCTGGACCTGGTGAGCGTCGACAGCGACGGCGAGCCGCTGGGGTACTACGGCGGAGACGCCTCGATGTCGGACGATGGCGCTCTCGTCGCCCAGCGCTGCCTCTGCGACGGCGACGACGGCACGGGCAGCCTGAACTACAATGCCCAGCCCTACGTATTCGACCGGCGCAGCCGTCACCTGCAGCGCATCACTCCGACCGGTGCCGACAACCCTGCCGACCAGCTGAAGCTGATCGGCAATGGCGACTATCTCGTGTTCAATTCAAGCGCCGGCAACCTGGTCGCCGGCGAAGGCAACAACCACTTCCTCGACGCCTTCATCGCCAGCAACTTCGGCGACGTGCTGTTCGCCGACGGACTCGGCGACGAGTAGGAAACGCCGTAGCGTGCATCAGGCACAGGCCGATGCACGCTGCAGTTCGCTGCAACTGCTGCGCTGCGTAGTTGTAAGGTGGAAAGCGCGGCGAAAGAAGCGTAGTGGATGCTGCGAACGCGGGGCGTGTCGATATGTTCCGCCGTTGCCGGCGCACCATTCTCTGCCGGCGGCAGCGAAATCGTGATGGCCGCCTTCCGGTCGGCCACGCAACGCATCGCATCATTCATCGCGCGTCCCCTGTTTGGCGCGAGTGTCCGGCGCACGGAAAGGCAGGCAAGCGTTCACCAGCCTAGCCAGTCCGTCGCCCAGCACGACGAGCGCTATCAGCGCCGGCATGCCGAGCATCAAGGCAAACAGGGCGATGACAAAGTCCAGCGCAAAGAGCCCAGCCTGTGCCGTCGGCTCGATCCGCTTCATCCTGCCTCCGAGATCTGTAGTCGCGGCGCTGCTGTCTCATCTGCAACGCCCTGCTCAGTTGCCGTCCCGAAAATGAGCACCCGCCGTGAGCATGCGTCTGACGATCTGCCATCGCTGCGGCATACGACCTGCGCGGCTGCCGGCGGTACTTGCTGCCGCCTGGTTGCAGCGGCAACAGACCGTGGAGCCGACTGCGCGAATCCCCTCTGTGCGGCTGCGGCGAAAACGTGCCCGACAGCCGCTCCACGCCGGCTGTACGCAATGCCGCAGTGCAACACTCCGGCAGGACGTATCCGAATCAAGCCTTCAACCCATTAATCTGCTTGCGTGCTTCAACGCGGCAATACCACACTGGGCCATTGCACTGCTCAAAGGAGCCTGCCATGGAAACCCCGGCCATCCCCGCCGTCAGCGCTGCCGCCGATACCCTGCGCCGCGACCTGAGCGTCGCCAAGAACCTGTTCTTCGGCGAGATCGTCGAAGAGAATTTGTTTCCTTATCCCAAAATGCGCGAGCGCGACCGCGACATGCTCGGCGCCATGGTCGACGCGCTGGACGATTTTCTCGCGCCGAAGCATGCAGATCTGGCGCATTACGACCGCAATGCCGAGCAGCCGCCGGAGTTCATCCAGGCGCTGCGCGACATGGGCCTGTTCGGCCTGATCATTCCCGAGGAATTCGGCGGTCTCGGGCTTTCCAATGCCGCCTACGCGCGCGTGCTGGCGCAGACCAGTTCGCACGATTCGTCGGTATCGCTGACTATCGGCGCGCACAGTTCCATCGGCATGAAGGGCCTGCTGCTGTTCGGCAGCGACGCGCAGAAAGCCAGATACCTGCCCAGGCTGGCCAGCGGCGAAATCATCGCGGCATTCTGCCTGACCGAATCCGGTGCTGGCTCCGACGCTGCTTCGGTCCGCACCAAGGCCACGCGCGGCGACGACGGCAGCTGGCTGCTCAATGGCGAGAAGATCTGGATCACCAACGGCGGCATTGCCGGCTTCTATACCGTATTCGCCAAGACCGATACGCCCGAAGGCAAGATGACCGCGTTCATCGTCGAGGCCGGCCAGCAAGGCGTCAGCCACGGCCCGCACGAAGACAAGATGGGCATACGCGCCTCCAGCACCACCACCGTCGCCTTCAGCGACGTGCGCGTGGCGGCGGAGAACGTGCTCGGCGAGGTGGGCAAGGGCTTCAAGGTGGCCATGGCCATCCTCAACAACGGCCGCACCGGCCTGGGCGGCGGCGCCGTCGGCGGCATGAAGACACTGATCAGGCTCGCCTGTGCCCAGGCCAAGGACAGAAAGCAGTTCGGCCGTCCCATCGCCGAGTTCGGCCTGGTGCGGGAGAAAATTGCACAAATGAGCATCGACTGCTTCGCCGCCGAAAGCGCGGTCTGGATGGTCGCGCACTACATCGATTCGGGCTGTACCGACTATTCCACCGAAGCTGCCATCAGCAAGGTATTCGCCAGCGAAGCCGTGCAGCGCGCCAGCTACGAGGCCCTGCAGATCGCCGGCGGCAACGGTTTCATGCGCGAGTTTCCGTATGAGCAGATCACCCGCGACACACGCATCCTGTCCATCTTCGAAGGCACCAACGAAATCCTGCGCCTGTATATCGCCCTGTCGGGCCTGAAGGACGTCGGCGCCAACCTGGGCGAACTCAAATCCGCGGTCGGTAATATTTTCAACGATCCGATCAAGGGCTTCGGCGTGCTCAGCACCTACGTGCGGCGCAAGGCCAGCGAAACCACCGGCTACGGCACCGACAAGATCCTGCGCGAACTGCATCCCAGCCTGCGCAAGGCGGCGGCCACCTACGAGAAGTACGTGGTCGAGCTGAGCAAGGCCGCCGATGGCCTGCTGCGCCAGTTCGGCAAGGCCATCGCCGACCAGCAGCACGCACAGAAGCGTATCGCCGACATGGCCATCGACCTGTTCGTCGGCCTGTGCGTGCTGTCGCGCGCCGACAGCCTTGTGCGGGAAAACCACGCGGAACAGCACAATGCGATCGGCATCGCCGAAATCTTCACGCGCCAGGCGCGCCGCCGCCTGATGCGCAATGTGCGCGGCATGACGATCAACGAGGACAAGGCGATCGAAGCACTGGCCAGCGCGGTGCTGGAAAAGGGCGCGGTCGGCTGGGATGTGATCTGAAGCCTGTGCCGCGCCGGCACTGGCCGGTGCCATCCCGCCCGCGCAGCGGACCTGCGCGGGCGCCCGCGACACACCCACAGCAGTAGGGACAACAACGCCTCTTTCTGAGGGTTTTGCGCATTCCGCCGCTTGTAGCCCTTTGCTATTTTCCCAAACGACGCAGTCGGTCTTGCGGGGAGCGTAGCGGCTGTCTGTTTCAGTGCTTCGAATTCATGCCCGGCGTGGGGGCGACCCCCGGTCGCCCTGTCGGCAGCGCGCCGCCTTTGGTCCGCAGAGGAGTTGGCTATGCGTATGCAGAAATTCCGTTCGTCGCCTGCTTTTGTCGCTGTTTTTGCCGCAGCGGCGGTGTGCCTTGCCGCCTGTGCCTCGCAGCCGTCACCGCGTAGCGCCAGGCCTGCGGCGGCGAGCACCACGCCGCCCGATACCATCATCATCAATACGAATATCGTCACCCTGGCCGCCGCGCCGGCAGCGGCCACGGCCGAAGCGCTGGCGATCACCGGCGGCAAGATCACGGCGATAGGCACGACGGCAGCCATGCAGGCCCTGGTCGGCCCGAATACCGTCAGCTATACGCCACCAGCCGGCACGACCCTGCTGCCCGGTTTCATCGATCCGCATTCGCATATGTCGGCGGTCGGCTTCTACAGCGACACGGCGCACTGGACCGACGTGTCCGGCGCCAACCTGCTGTTCAAGCCGCTGCCCGGCAGCAAGGCCTGTACCGAGCCGACCAATCCGCAAGTGTGCTTTATTCCGGTACAGACCCAGGACGACGTCAACGCACGCCTGACCACCGCGCTGTCGCAGGTCGATCCATCCAGCCTGACGCCTTACGTACTCGCCTTCAACTACGATCCGGCGCGCCTGGGCAAAAGCAGCGGCTGCAGCAGCGGCGTGTCGTTCCAGTGCACGACATTCGAGAACGGCCAGGCCCTGGCCCAGCTCAATGCGATTTCGAACCAGGTGCCGATCATGGTGGCCAGCCAGTCCGGCCATATCGCTTACGTCAACACGCCGGCGCTGACGCTGCTGAATATCTGCGGCACGCCTGGCGCGATTTCCGGCTGCTACCAGCCGACGACCAACCCGACCCAGGAAACCCAGCTGGCCAACCTGGGCCAGCTCGACGAAGACCTGGCCCTGTACGCGATCAGTTTCTTCCAGACCAAGATACTCGACGCCAACAAGGGCCTGGGCGCTTCCCTGATCCAGAAAGCGGCCACCATCTACGCCCAGCATGGTTATACGGTGGCGCAGGAAGGCGCCGCCGCGGCGAGCCTGATGGCCTTGTACTTCTCGGCGCTCGATACGCCGGCCGAACAGGCAGCCTATCCGCTGACCATGGCCATCGTTGCCTACGATGCCACCAGCAGCGACTACACCAAGACAATCAACGCTGCCAGGGCAGGGCGCGTGCTGTTCGGTAAAAACCCGCTGCTCAACGTGGCCGCGGTCAAGACCTTTGCCGACGGCTCGCCGCAGGGCTTTACCGCCTGGCTCAGCGAGAGCTATCTGAACCTGTACAACCCTTTCACCGACCCCAATATCTTCCAGCAGCCGTATACCGGCCTGCCCGATGTCACCCAGTCCGAAATGACGACGCGCCTTACCAACGCGCACCAGGCCGGCTTTCCGATGCTGATCCACCAGAACGGCGATGCCGCCACGACCGCGGCACTGGCGGCGCTGGCTGCCGCTCCCCCGCCGCCGGCGGGCACGCGCGACGTGGTCGTGCACGCACCCATGATCACCCCCAGCCAGCTCGCCGCGATCAACCCACAGCAGGTCACCGTAAGTTTCCTTTTGCCCAATGTGTACTACTGGGGCCTGCCGGAGTGCCAGCAGATCATCGGCGCGCCCGATACGGTGAACATGTATCCCGTCGCCACGGCGGCGAAATCCGGCGTCAACTTCACCTTGCATACCGACAGCCCGGTCACGCCGCCAGCGCCGCTGTTCGCCATCTGGGCCGCGGCGCGGCGCTACGCGCAGCAGCCGAGCTGGTATCCGAATACCAATCCGGCGAACTGCCCGCCTACCATGGTGTCCAGCAGCGGCACCGGCAACCAGACCATCAGCATCGCCCAGGCCGTACAGGCCTATACCGTCAACGCGGCCTGGCAATATGGCATGGAAGCCACCCGCGGCACGCTGGAAGTGAACAAGTTCGCTGACATCGTGATGCTGTCGGCCAATCCGCTCAGCATGCAGGACAACGTCGACCAGCTCAGCACCATCCAGATCGTCGGCACCTACAGCCAGGGCCGGCGCTTCATGAATGCGGCACCGACGACGAACTGGCCGGAGCAGACGCCGGGAAACTAGCCGGCATCGCCGGCCGATAAACCGTCCTCGCTCCTTGCGCCGCCGCATCCCCGTCCCGCATGCCGGGCGGGGATGCGGGCGCTACCACCGTACGCGCCGTCGCGCCGCCTAACATCTTCCGAACATGTGCGCGACCAGCATGCGGCAGCATAGGTGAAGCCCGCCGCGAGCGATTCAGGGGACGCCCGGCACCGCATCCGTGCCGGCACGACGTCGCGTCCGGGCAAAAACATCTCCTGCCGCTCACACTGGTTTAAGCCTGCGATGCCTCAGCGAATGTCCTTGTCGATGCGCGGCACCTGCGCCGTCTTGTTGTGCCTGGGGTCGACTGCCGTAGCGGCATTGCAGGCGACAGTGCCGCAACGGGAAACCGTCAGTTACCTTGGCGGGCCGTCTGAAGGCCCCTGCGGCCTTCCGCAGCTTTCCGCCACGGCGCGCTATCTGGTGTTTACCTGTATCGCACGCGACCTGGTGCCGGGCCAGTTCGCCGGCACCTACAACACATACCGGCGGGATCGCAGCACCGGCATCGTCACGCGGGTCAGCATCGACAGCCAGAACCGGCCCGAGAGCGGTGGCGGCGACCGTGGCTTTGTTTCTGCCGACGGCAACCAGGTCGTCTTCAGTTCATCGACACGCCTGCATCCCGATGTGCCGCCGCGTCCGATCGGCGGCCCGGCCGACGTGTTTCCCAGCCACGTATTCCTGCGTGATCTTGCGGCCAGTACCACCCAGCTGATCGCGCGCGATCCACGCGGCGCAGCGCCACCGCGTTACGGCGCGCGTCTGCTCGATGTCGCGTTTGCCCGCAGCCTGGTGGCGTTTGACGCATCGACAGACCTGATGGCCGACCCACCACTGCCGTTCTCCCAGCCCAACCAGCTCTACCTGCGCAACTGGCAGAGCGGATCGCTGGAGCGCATCAACGTCAGGCCCGACGGCGGTGCCAGCGCGTTCGATGCCTACGCGCCGAGCATTTCCCCCGATGGCCGCTACATCGCATTTCTGTCGGGCGCGAGCGATCTGGGGCCGGCCAATCCGACCGGCGACAGCCAGCTGCTGCTGCGCGATCGCCAGAACCAGACCACGCAGCGCATCAGCGTGCCGTATCACGGTGGAGAATTTGCGCGCGCCTACTATCAATGGGGCAGTGCCCAATTCAGCGGGGATGGGCGCTATCTGGCGATCACGGCAGACAGCGAAGAACTGGTGCCCGGCGGTGCGCCGGATTTTCTCGATGCCTACGTAGTCGATCTGGCCACGCGCCGGTTCGAGCTGATCTCCACCGGTCATGCGGGCCAGGCGCCCGACAACGCCAGCTTCAACAGCGTGGTCAGTGGCAATGGCCGCTATGTCGCTTTCTATAGCCGTGCCCGCAACCTGACGGCGACGCCGCAGCCTTACCCTGCGGTGTATGTGAAAGATCGCGCCACCGGCGATATCGTCAATGTATCGGCCGCGCTGGGCGAACCGCATCAATACCATGTCTCCGATATCAGTCTGTCGGAAGACGGTTCCGCCGTCGCATTCAGCTGGCGCCACCGGGCCGACGAGCCGCTGCTGGGTGGCCGCTGGCTGATCTATTCCGCACGTCTGAGCGGTGCGCCGCTGGCGCCGCCGATGCCCGTTCCTGTGCTGGGGCCGCGCGCGGCGGGGATGCTCGGCATCGGTATCGTCATGCTCGGCTTGTATGCCCTGCGCCGTCGCGCAACCCGGCGGCGAGTTGCCAGCCGGTATCCGCGCGCGTTGTAGTCGTAATGGAAGGTTTGCAAAAATATGCCGGCACGCCCGACCGGACGTGTTTTTTGAAATCAGGGGAAAACTTGCATGACGACTACCACCCGCCTGCTGCGCTGGGCGCTGCTGCTGTGCGCCGCCGTTCTGCTGAGCGCCTGCGCCTACGGACGCAAAATCGCCTACAGCACCACGGTTCCCGATATCGAGCCCCAAGGCACGCTGTCGGTCGCGGTAGGCACGTCGGACCAGCGGCCGTATATCGTCTCGGGCGACAAGACCCCCACCTTCGTCGGCCTGATGCGCGGCGGCTACGGCAATCCGTTCAACGTCAACACCGTCAGCGGCGCGCCGCTGGCCGACGACATCAATGCTTCGCTGTCGTCGGCACTGTCGGCGCGCGGCTTCACTGCGAGCAGCGTTTCCATCGCCAGCAGCGATAGCACGCGGGCGGCCAAGGAAAAGCTGGTTGCCAAGGGCGCGGAGCGTTCGGTCTTCGTGGTGCTGAACGAATGGAAGAGCGATACGTTCATGAATACCAGCCTGCTCTTCGACGTGGTGATCCGGGTGTTCGATGGCGGTGGCAATGAACTGGGCTCGGCCGACTTCAAGGGCAACGACAATATCGGCCGCGGCGTCATCCTCGACGCCTACAAGCGCAAGATGGAAAGCTGGTTCTCCGATCCGCGCATCGTCAAGGCGTTGCAGTAGTCGCGCATGGCGCTGGCAACACGCCCCGCGTGATCGCGGGGCTTGTTGCGGACGTTTCTCCGCCGGCCGGGACGCGGCTTTGCGCATTCAGGTGTGCAAGCGCGGCCGCTGACCAAGCCGCCGCCCGTGCAGCGCCGGCGGCGGGCGGTCGTCTGCCGCGATGGCATGAAACCGCGCCCGTGCGCCGGGGCAATTCCGTGCTCAGCGCACACCTGCGCTTGACGCCCATCGCCACGTGGCGTACGAAACGGCCTGCGGTTCGCGTTCGGCGCTTGACTGGCCGAACCAGAGCCTGGCGAACTGATCAGCGAACAGCGAACGCTGCCGCAAGCAGCTGGCGATCTGCCGCAGGCCAGGTCTATTGCCCGAACGGCGGCCCGTCCGGGAAAATGTATCCTTCGAGGCCAGGCAGACCATGGTCATGGCGCAAAACAGCGCGGTTGTTGTCGAAATCCGCCGGTCGATACCCAGTTCGATCGTGCGCCAGGCAGTCAGCGATGCGCTGGCCGCCGGCAAGCGCACCCAGGCGTCGGCTACGCAGAAAGCCATTGCCAAGCGCTACGGCGTCAGTGCTGCCACCATCGCACGCTGGAAGCGCGCCTACGCCGGCTTGAATGCGCGCCAGATCAAGGCCGCACGTACGCGCGCCGGCGTGCACTACCGCAAGACCGAGGCGATGTACGGCATTGCACCGAAGTACGCCCACTCGGCGCGCGCGAACGGCGCCAAGGCCGGCGCGCCGATTGCCTGGCAGGTGAGTGTGCATCGCGCCGGGCGCGACTACCTGCGGCGTTTCCGCGTGTCGGACTTCGGCAGCAGCAAGGCCGCCTTGCGCGCTGCGCAGGAGTGGCGCGATCTCACGGTCGCGCGCCACCGCACCGCGTCCAAGCGCGATCTGGCGGCGCGAAGGCTGGCGACGAATACCTCGGGAGTTTCCGGCGTGTCGGTCAGCCTGACCGTGCGCGTGCGCAAGGACGGTTCGGTCTGCCAGTACCGGCAATGGATAGCACGCAAGCCCAAAGGGCTGGGCGGCAAGATGACACAGCGCACCTTCGGCGTGCTGACGCATGGCGAACAGGGCGCATTCGCCATGGCCGTCAAGGCACGCCGGGCCTGGGAAAGCGAGCTGCGCGGCCATCATGCACACCATGCCGGCGTGGCGCGGGTATATGCCACGGCCCGGCCGCTGTCCCGCCCCGGCGGCAGCCGCGCGGCACAGGGCTGAGCCGCGGCGGCCGCCGTCGCCGGCGGGCCGGCGGCCGCAGAGTCCTGTGGGGTCAGCGCCAGCGCGGCCGACGCGCTGTTGCGTTGCCGGTGTGTTCACTCGTAGCCATTGGCAAATATCCGGTCGGTACACTCGAACACCTGGGCCGGGTCTACCAGCACATTGAACTGCGTGCCACTGGCCAGGGCGGAATAGCTGAAGATGCGCCAGCGGCCGCTGCCGTAGTAGACGTCAAAGTTGCGCGGCACGCTGTTGCCGGTGTCCAGTCGTGTGACCTGTACGCGGGCGCAGGCGGTGTCGTTGAGCAGGGGATGATCGAGCGCGATGCTGCTGCCGCCCGCATAGGCGCTGACGCGGAATGCGTTGGGACTGGCTTCCTGGGCGTAGACGTTGAAGCCCGCATTGACCGGCATGGCGCCGCCGCCGGCCCGGTCGATGTTGACGATATGCCAGTTGCCGGAGCTGCCGGCCGGTACGTAGCTCAGGCCGATGGGATGTGCGTTGTATACATTGCTGCCGGCGCTCCAGTTCTGCGTGGCGAGGACGATGCGTTCGGGCAGGCCGTTGACCGTGCTGTCGTCGATGCGTGTGCCGAAGCCGATAGTGTTGGCGGCGCTGCTGACATGGCGGAACGAGCCGCTGCCGGCCGCGGGCACGAAGGTGTTGAACGCGGCACGCAGCGGCATCGGCGTCGTCTGGTCTTCGTTGAACAGCAGCCAGTTGCCGCTGAAATAGTAGATTCCCAGGTAGTTGTCGTTGGACGTGCCGCCACTGCTGCCGCCGTGCCAGTTCGGCGTGGCGATGGGATTGGCGCCGGAGCGGTTGTCCAGCACGGGGTTGTCGATGCGCGTGATGTAGCCGCCCACGATGTTCGCGCTGGTCGCTACATGCAGCAGGCCGCTGTCGCCGAACTCATAGGCGCCGATGTCCGCGGTGCCGCCGCTGCCGCCCTTGATGCGGCGCAGGCCATCGGCATCGTTGCTGGGCAGGCTGTTGAAGATCAGTCCCAGTGCCAGCGTGGCGTTGTCCGCCGCGTCGATGGCCGGCGAGTTGTAGCGCAGGCGCGGTGCGCTCAGGCTGGCCAGCTGCGCGTTGCTGGTGATGGTATTCGCGCCGGGCGTGGCGATATTGCTGTTGACGTTGAGCAGGTTGTAGTCGTTGCTCAGCGAAGGCGTCAGTGCCGGAGTGAAGTCCAGGCCACGCTCGCCGACGACGAGGTTGTTCTTGACCAGGCCGGTGACGGCCGCACTGCCGCTGCCGCCGGACCATTGCGTGGCGCTGATGCCGGAGGAACAGCGCGTCAGGGTGTTGTTGACGGCCTGCGCATTGATGCTGCCGTTGTTCGCGGTAAAGCCGATGCCGCGGCCGGTCGAACTGCCGGCGACGGCGGGATCGGCGCAGACCACGACATTGCTGTAGACACGCGCGCTGAAGCTGCTGGTGGTGCTGGAGAACAAGCCTTCGGAGACGAACAGGCCGGAGCGGAAATAGCCGCCGCGTATCGTATTGCCGTGCAGTTTTACCGTGCCACCGCCGCCGCCGGTGACATCGACGAAAATGCCGGCGCCGTCGGTCGCAACGGCCGAAGTGCTGCTGATCTGGTTGTAATAGGCGCTCGCGTTGAGCGTGCCACCGGCATTGACCAGTTCGATCGAGCCCGCATTCAGCGCCGCCGGCACGCCGCGGATGCGGTTGTCGTACAGGCGTGCCTGCACGGTATTGCCGCTATTCGCCTCGACGCGGATATAGGTCGGCGCGCTGCTGGTCTGTTCCAGCACCAGTCCGGAAAAATCGAAGGTGGCCGTGCCGGTGCCCAGATAGACGGCACGTACGTAGGCATTGCTCAGGCGCAGTCCGCGCAGGGTGACGTTCTGGTTGCCGAGAATCGGCGCCGAGCTTACCGAGATCCAGTTGCCCGGGGCGAAGGTGGGCCGGCGTCCTTCGCCAGCAACCAGGGCCAGGCTGCGATTGTACAGATTGATATTTTCCGCGATCGGCGCATCGGTCTCGATCGAAATCGTCTGGCTGTCGGGCGTCGCATCGATACAGGCTTGCAAGGTGGTATTGCACGGCGCCGGCCCGGGCCAGGTCGGCGGCAGGACGCCAGCCTGGACTGTTGCGGGCAACAGAATCAGGCACAACAGCAGAGATTGGATTCGCACACGCATGGCAACGCTCCGAGACAGGGGTGCTCGGATAAGCGCAGTTCGGTCCGGGTAGAGGACATGCGGGTGCGGCATCGCCACTCGGCGGACAGCGGCAGCGCCAAGATGCCGCAGGGTTTTGCGAGCTGATCGGCAGTGGCACCGCCCGGTGCAATTCGCTGCGCTCATCGCACCCTATGAGGCGTGGCGTGTCCGGTAGGGCGCGATGAGCGCAGGGAATTGCGCCGCAGGATTTGCACCGCTGTCTAGTGCGCACCGTGCGGTGCAGTTCGCCTGCGCTCACCGCACCTGGGACGGCGCTCTACGATGCTTCCCGCTGGCTGAAGCGGTAGTGCGCGACGCCCCATTCGCTGCCGCCGGCATAGCCAAACAGCTCGGCGCAGGCCATCCAGAACATGCGCCAGCGCTGGAACCACAGTCCGGCGGCGGGACCGTAGGCGGATTGCAGTACCGGCATCAGCGCAGCCTTGTGCTTGTCCTGCTCGGCCAGCCAGAGGTTGGCCGTGCGCGCGTAGTGGCGGCCGTCCAGCAGCCAGCGCTGCTGCAGCTGTAGATCGCGCTGGAACCAGGCCAGCGTATCGGCCGAAGGCATCAGCCCGCCGGTGAAGAAATGCCGGCCCATCCAGTTGTCCTCGCCGTCGGTCTCGAACGGGTACAACACTGTGCGGTGGCAGAAAATGTGGACAAAAAGCTGGCCGTCGCGGCGCAGGCTGCGGCTGATGCGTGCCAGCAGCGGGCCGTAGTTGCGCATGTGTTCGAACATCTCGATGGAGATGCAGCGATCGAAGCTGTCGGCGGGAAGGTCGAGCTGGTTCGCGTCCTGGGTCAGCACGCGCACGTTGTCCAGTCCGCGTGCGGCGCAGCGTTCCAGAATGAAGCGGCGCTGGGAATGCGAGTTGGATACCGCGGTGATCTGCGCGTTCGGATAGCGCTGCGCCATCCACAGGGTGAGCGAACCCCAGCCGCAGCCCAGTTCGAGAATAGCCTGGCCATCCGCCAGCTGGGCACGTTGTTCGTACAGGGCCAGCATCTGCTGCTCGCCCTCGTCCAGGCTTTCGTGACCCTGGGGAAAATAGCCCGAGGAATATTTCAGCCGCGGCCCCAGGCAGTGCTGGAAGAACGCCGCCGGCAATTCGTAGTGCTGACGGTTGGCCGCGTCGGTATGCACGGCGACGGGACTGTCGCGCAGCAGGCGCAGATTGGCCTGGAAACGCGCGCTTTCCGCCTCGATACCGCCGCGGCGCTCGTCCTGCAGGCGCTGCGCGCATTGCCGGCGTATGCCCCAGCGCAGCAGCGCATCGGGCAGCCAGCCGCGTTCGGCCAGGCCCAGCAGTCCGGGCGCGGCGTGCTGGGCCGGCAATTCAGTCGTTACGCTGGCGGTGCTCATGGGAACTCCTCGTAAACCAGGGAAACAGCATTGACGTGCTGCGCTGGTAGTCGCGGTAGTCGTCGCCGCGGCTGCGCAGGGCCTGTGCCTCGGTGAACGGAATGCCGCTGATCCAGCGCAGGAAGGCATACATGACCAGCGGCCCGGACCAGGCCAGCCACCACCAGGGCGAAGCCAGGGCCAGCAGCACGTAGGCAAACCAGTGCAGCCATTCGAAGAAATAGTTCGGATGGCGCGAATAGCGCCATAGCCCGGTGCGGCAGGTGCGGCCGCGATTGGCCGGATTGTCGCGAAACTGCTGCAGCTGGCGGTCGGCGATACTTTCGCCCACTACGGCAATAATCCACAGTGTTGCAGCGCCGACAAGTGCCAGCGTAATGCCGTCCTGAGGGTTGCGCGCGGCGGCCAGGAACGGCAGCGAGAACAGCACGATCAGCGCAGCCTGGAACTGGAAAAACGCGAACCACAGCCAGGGACCGTCGCCCCAGCGCTGGCGCAGCTGGGCATAGCGGCCATCCTCGTCTTCGCCGCGCACGCGCTGCCACAGATGCCAGGCCAGGCGCAGACCCCAGACACCGCCGAGTACCGCCAGCGTGAGCCGTGGCGCGAGGGCACCGTCGCCGAGGCTGGCCAGCAGCACGGCCGCGCCGCCGACGCCGCCGGCCCAGATCACGTCGACGATGCCGGCATTGCGCCGACGCTGCTGCCAATACCAGCCGGCGCCCTGCGCCAGCGCTGCGGCCAGCCACACCAGCAGTAGCGCACCGGTAGCGCTCATGTGGAGGCTCCGGATAGCGGCGTGCGGCCAGCTGTGTGGCGCCAGCGTGCGGCGGCGGCGGCGAGCAAGGGCATTGCCACGGCCCAGGCCAGCGCCAGCCAGAGCAGGCCACGCCAGGCCGGTGCAATAAATGCGATGGCATGCAGGCGCTCGGCGGCGAGATAGGCCAGCGGGCCGCCGAACACACCCAGCGCAACGCCGAGCAGTGGCCGGCCCTGCAGCCAGGCCGACGAGTGGTTCAAGGTCAGCGCGAAGGCGAGCCAGATGGCCAATATCCACAACGGTGCGAATGCGTCCGACTGGTCGGCTGCGTAGTGTGCCCAGCCACTGGCACCGAGCCCGCCGTCGATCAGCAGGCCGGCCAGCAGGGCGCAGCCGATCAGCCGCGCGTCGCTGCGGCGCGATGGCGATGTGTACAAGTGAATGATGGAAAACAACAGCGCGGCTGCGATGCCGGGCCAGGCCTGTCCGCGTGCTGCGCCCAGCACGGCGCAGAACCAGACCAGCTGGTAAGCGGCGATATTGGCCCAGAAGCGCATTCAGGCCGCCCCGCCGGCCAGGCCGACCACGAACTCGGCGTCGCGGCAGCCGGGCCTGGCCAGTACCAGCTGGGCCACGCCGATGGAGCGTTCGCGGAAACCGCCTTCGCAATAGGCCAGGTAGAACTCCCACAGGCGCAGGAATTCGTCGTCGAAGCCTTGCGCGCGTACTTCGTCGCGCCGAGCCAGGAAGCGCTCGCGCCAGCACTGCAGGGTTTGGGCGTAGGACAGGCCGAAATCTTCCATATGCACCAGGGCCAGGTCGCTGCTGTGCGTCTTTGCGCTCAGCAATGCCGCGATCGAAGGAATGAACGAGCCCGGGAATACGTAGCGCTTGATGAAATCCACCACGCGCAGGGCCTGCGCATAGCGGTGGTCTTCGATGGTGATGGCCTGCAGCACGGCCAGGCCATCGGGCTTGAGCAGGCGGCCCAGCGCGGCGAAATAGCCGGGCAGGTTGAGCGCGCCGATGGCCTCGACCATTTCCACCGACACCAGCCTGTCGTACTGGCCGTGCAGGTCGCGGTAGTCCTGCATCACTACATCGACCTTGTGCTGCAGGCCGGCTTCGGCGACGCGCGCGGTGGCCAGTGCGTGCTGTTCGCGGGAAATCGTCGTCGTGGTGATATG
Organism: Tahibacter aquaticus; assembly: GCF_004363655.1. Lineage (GTDB taxonomy): Bacteria > Pseudomonadota > Gammaproteobacteria > Xanthomonadales > Rhodanobacteraceae > Tahibacter > Tahibacter aquaticus. The sequence goes on along the minus strand of NZ_SNZH01000004.1, from coordinate 312,547 downwards.
GCAGTCGTAGTGGCGTGCGGCATGCAGCGCGAAACCACCCCAGCCCGTGCCGATCTCCAGCAGGCGCTGGCCGGGCTGCAGGCGCAGCTTCTGGCACAGGCGTTCCAGCTTGCGCAGCGAAGCGCGCTCCAGATCGTCACCCGGCGCGAACAGGGCCGAGGAATACATCAGATCCGCCGACAGGAAGGTGGCGAAGAAGGCGTTGCCGAGGTCGTAGTGCGCGGCGATATTGCGCCGCGCGCCGGAGCGCGTATTCGGCCGCAGCGCGTGCCAGCTGCGCAGCGCCCAGCCGCCGAGGCGGGCCAGGCCGGTTTCCATGCCGTCGAGCAGATCGCGGTTGCGCACCAGCAGGCGCACCAGGCCGACCAGATCGTCGCATTGCCACAGGCCCTTGATGTAGGCCTCGCCGGCGCCGACGCTGCCGTTGGCGGCAACGGCGCGGTAGAAGCCGGCATCGCTGACGCGGATTTCGATGGTGTCGCTGTCGGCCGCCGCCGTACCAAGGTTCGTCGTACCCAGGGAATCGGCGATGCGCACGCTGCCATCGTGCAGTTGTGCCATTTGCTGCAGCAGGCGCCGGCGCAGCAGGCGGTCCAGCGCAGTCCAGCGCGGCGCATAGGCCGACAGTGATTGGGCGTATTCGCTCATGAAGAAGACCCCGGCGGAAGCGAGTTGGGATGCGGATGGAATGGAATGCGCTTGAGCCACAGGCGCAGCGCCTGCCAATGGATGGCGCCGATCACCTGGGCCGTCATCAGCGGATAGCGCCACAGCAGCCTGGCCAGCGCGCTGCCGTCGAGGGCGCGGCGGCGCAGCTGCAGGGTGGCGTCGAACACGCGCGCGTCGCGCTGCAGAATATCCATGTGTATAAAAATATCGTCTTGCGGGCGGGTGAAGCGCCAGCGATAGTCCTGCTGCATGGGCTGGAACGGCGATACGTGGAAGGCCTTGGCGAAGTTCCAGCACAGGGCGCGGCCGTGCTGCTGTGCCTCGGCGACCGGCAGGACGTAGCTGTGGCGCTCGCCCCAGGGCGTGTTGGTGATTTCCGCCAGCACGTAGGCCAGGGTTTCGCCGTCGTCGTCGAAGCCGTAGTAGAAACTGACCGGGTTGAACACGTAGCCGGCGTAGCGCGGATGCGCAAGCAGGCGCACCGGGCCGCGTGGTCGCGTGCCGGTGACGGCGGCGACGCGGTCGCGCACGGCTTCGGCCAGCGGCTGCTGCGGCGGCCCGAGATAATCGGTGCGGCGGAAGGCGGCCAGGTTGCGGCGTTCCAGCGACCAGAACCAGCGCCCCTGGAAGACGCGGTCGAGTTCGTCCAGGTCCAGGTACAGCTGGCCCATGCGGTAGCTGAAGGCATGCGGCCGCGCACCGAAGCGGCGATGCCGCACGCTGCCTTCGTAGACGGCGCTGTAGCGCAGCGGCTCGTCGAGCGCGGCGTTCATGTGGTCTCCGCGACGCTGGCGGCGGCATGCGCTGCTGCACTGGTGGGCGGCAGCGATGCCGCGGTGCCCGGCCAGGCCACGCCCAGCGCGTTGGCCACTTCCACGGCGCTGCGCATGCCGTCTTCGTGAAAGCCCCAGCCCCAGTAGGCACCAGCGAACCAGGTGCGGCGCCGGCCCTGGATTTCCGCCTTGCGCGCCTGGGCAGCGACGCTGGCATGATCGTAGACCGGATGCCGGTAGCTGAGCCGGCGCAGGATTTTTTCCGGCGCTATCGCCTCGCTGCGGTTGAGCGTGACGATCAGCGGTTCGGGGGCATCGATGCCTTGCAGCAAGTTCATGCAATAGCTGACCGTGCAGCGATCCGGCTGCGCGGCGGATACATGGGCATTCCACGCCGCCCAGGCCTTGCGCCGCTGCGGCAGCAGGCGCGCATCGGTATGCAGCACGGTGTCGTTATGCTGGTAGCGCAGGGCGCCGAGGATGTCGCGCTCGCGCTCGTCCGGGTCGGCCAGCAGGGCCAGAGCCTGGTCGGAATGGCAGGCCAGCACGGCCTGGTCGAAGCGTTCGCGCTGCCCGCCGCTGACCAGCTCTATGCCTTGCGTGTCCCGGCGCAGGCTGGTGACGCCGGCATTCAGCCGCACCTCGACCTGCCATAGCCGCTGCAATGCATCGATGTAGCGGCGCGAACCGCCGGCGACTACGCGCCATTGCGGCCGGCCGGCGATCTGCAGCATCTGGTGATTGGCCATGAACTGCACCAGGTAGCGCGCCGGAAACGCCAGGATGCGCTCGGCCGGCGAAGACCACAGCGCCGAGGCCATCGGTACCAGGTGATCGTCGCGGAAGGCCTCGCCCAGGCCACGCTGCTGCAGATAGTCGCCCAGGCTGGGGCCGGGCCCGGGCTGCTGCAGCAATTGCGGTGCCTCGCGGTAGAAGCGGCGCAGGTCGCGCAGCATGCCCCAGAAGCGCGGCGACACCAGGTTGCGCCGCTGGCAGAACAGGCCGTCCAGCGATGTGGCGTTGTATTCCAGGCCGCTGCCGTCGTTGCGCACGGAGAAGCTCATCGTGGTCGGCCGGGTGGGCACGCGCAGCTCGGCGAACAGGCGCGTCAGCAAAGGGTAATGTGCGGGGTTGTGCACAATAAAGCCCGTGTCGACGGCGTAGTCGCGGTCGCGCAGGTGTATCGCATGGGTATGCGTGTGGCCGCCGAGATAGTCGTTGGCCTCCAGCAGCACGACCTCGTGCCGGCGCGACAGCAGCCAGGCGCTGGCAAGTCCGGCGATACCCGATCCGATCACGGCGATGCGCATGTTCAGCGCCGCGCCTTGGCCAGCACCCAGGCCGGCACCGGCTTGAGGCTGTGGACCAGGCCCAGCGCGGCGAGCAGCTGCAGGCCGTACCAGCTCAGGTCCAGCTGCCACCAGCGAAAGCCCTGGCGTGCCGAACCCGGAAAGAAATGGTGATTGTTGTGCCAGCCTTCGCCGAAGGTGAGCAGGGCCAGCCAGGGGTTGTTGCGGCTCTGGTCGCCGGTCTCGAACGGCCGCGAGCCGAAGCGATGGGCGAGGGAGTTGATCGTGACCGTGGCATGGAACAGTACGACGGTGGAGATGGCGAAACCCCAGACCAGCAGCTGCGGCCCGCTGGTACCCAGGCCCGGCGCCGCGTATTGCAGGGCGGCGCCGGCAACATAGAGAAGCAGCGCGAGCAGCAGTGGCGCGGCCACGTCGTAGCGATCCAGCCAGCGCAGCTCCGGGTAGTGGCTGAAATCGGCGATACGTTCCCAGTCGGTGCGGAAGGCCTGCGGCGTGAGGAACCAGCCGGCGTGGCTCCAGAGAAAGCCGTGTACCTGCGGCGAATGCGGGTCGAGCGCGGTGTCGGCATGGCGATGATGATGGCGGTGATGCGCCGCCCACCACAGCGGCCCGCGCTGTGCCGCAGCGGCGCCGATCAGCGCGAACGCGAACTGCACGGCGCGCGAGGTGCGGAAGGTCTTGTGAGCGAAATAGCGGTGATAGAACGCGGTCAGCGCAAACATGCGCACCGCATACAGGGCAACGGCAACCGCGACGGCTACGGCCGAAGTGCCGACCCAGAACACCGCCAGGCAGGCCAGGTGCAGGCCGATGAACGGCACGGCGCGCAGCCAGTCGATGCGCTGCCCGGCTTCGGCGGCTGCGGCCGCGTCGGCGCCGGTATCGATCCAGCGTCGCAGCGCCGTCGTCCAGCGCGTTGCGTATCCGCCGAATGCCCGCTTGCCGTCCATGCATTGCTCCCTCTTCGCTGTTGGTGCGGGCCTATACGGGCCCGCACCACGAATGGATGCAGTACTTCCTCAGATTGCCTGTATCTGTCCCTTGGCCACGATCGGCCCCGAAGGCTGCGCATGCGGAATGCCGGCCTGCGGTTCCAGCGTGATGGCAAGCAGCGAGCCGGACACGATGGCCGCACGCAGCGCTTGCGGCACCGCGATGGTATGTGTCCGGTCGTGCGAGACCATGCCCAGCGACAGCGGCGCACCGCCGGCGGGAATAATCCACAATTCGTTCACGCGGCCGCCGCTGTCCAGGGCCGAAGGCACCGGCACGATGACCAGCTTGCCGCTGCGCGTATCGATGGAGGCGATCCAGCCCGTGCTGCCGTCGTCGCGGGCCAATACCGTGACTGGCCTGGGCGCGGCTTCCTCGCTGGCCAGCGGCGGTGCCGGCCCGGGCAGGGTGGGCTGGCGCAGGCCGAAGGCAATTGCCGCGATGCCCGCCGCCGCAGCCAGCGCGGCGGCGCCGCGCCAGAACGACACATTGTTCCAGAGACCGGGTTTGACGCTTTGTACCGCCGGCCAGCCCAGGCGGCGGCGGATGCCGGCCCAGACATGCGGCGACGGCGTCGCCGCATCGACCCGGCCCAGCCAGGCAGCGAAATGCCGTTCCCAGTTTTCCACCAGCCCGGCGAAGGCGGCATCGCTGGCGATGCGTGCCTGCACGGCGCGGCGGGCCGGGGCATCGAGCACGCCGAGTACGTATTCGCCGGCGCGGACGTCGTCGCTGGGCGGGGTAAGGGTGTCGTCGTCGTGGCGTGGCGGCGAGGTATTCATGATTCCAGACACGCCTTCAGTTGCAGCAAGCCGCGGCGGATCCAGCTTTTGACCGAACCCAGCGGCGAACCCGAACGCTGCGCCAGCTCATCGTAGGTCGCGCCTTCGTAGAACGCCGTGCGGATCAGGCTCTGGCGGCGGCCGTCGAGCTGTTCCATGCATTCGTCCAGGCGTACGCGTTCGGCGCGGTTTTCCACAATGCTCGGCGGCGACGGTGCCGTGTCGGCCGTCGTGTCGGCCAGTTCGATCGGTGCGCTGATACCGGCGGGCAGCGAGCGCACGCGATCGATGGCGCGATGGCGGGCGATGGAGCCTATCCAGGTGGTGCCCTTGGCGCGCTGCGGGTCGAACTGCGCTGCCTTGGCCCAGACTGAGACGAAGACTTCCTGTACTACATCCTCGGCTTCGGCACGGTCTTTCAATATTCTCAGGCAGATGCCCAGCAGCAGGCCGGCGGTGGCGCGGTAAAGCGCCTCGAACGCAGCCTGGTCGTACTGGGCCACGCGTACCAACAGCTGGTCGACCTGCTCGGCGAGCGAGTCCTGAGCCAATGACGATGCATGCATCCGTAGAATTCCCCGCGGGCGTGCTGCCCGGTATACGGTGAAACGGCGATGGTCCGATCGCAGCGGCACAGCTGCTGCCCGCCTGCGCAATCCGGAGACTGCGCATTCCCCTGGCGGGCCGTGCCGATCTGGCGTGGACAGGTTCGACGTTACCATGACATCAGGAACGACAACGATTCGTGAGGGGTTCGGCCGCGGCCGCATCGACGTCGGCGCGGCTGGCCGGCAGGGGGTTCTGCGCCTCGCCGAATTCGATGCGTACATTCTGGCGGCGGCCCTGGCTGTCGCGGATGGTGCTGATGCCCTGGAAACGCTGCAGGCGCTGGTCGCTGTTGCGGTAGACCAGCACGAACTCGGGCAGGGCGAAGGCATACCAGGCCTGCAGGCGCAGGCGGAAAGCACTGAATTGCGCATCGGAGGCGGAGTTGTCCTTGCGTAAGACCAGGGGCAGGAAATTGAAGTCGGCCGGCACCAGAAACGCGGCATGCACGGCCTCGCCGGCAGCGAGTTCATTCCAGCGCTGGCGCACCAGCGCGTCGAAGCCCGCATCGGCAACCGCCTGCGGCCCAAGCGCCACGGCTTCCTGTCTGGCCGGCTTGCCGGTGGCGGCCTGCCAATACACCTGGCGGTCTTCGCCGCTGCTGCGCACACCTTCGCGATAGCCGTCGCGGGCGTCGACGAAATCGAAATCTGGCGCCAGTGCGCTGTTGCCTTCGCTGATCTGCTTGCGCCCGAACGGTGTGCCGTCGCTGCAACGATAAAGCACCAGGCGATGGCGCTGTCCGTCCTGCCGATAAAGCCAGTGCGATTCGCGATAGACCGCGTCGCCGCTGCGCGCGGCATAGGCCTGGCCTTCGTAGTGCTCCACCGTGGCGGAATCGTCGGCGCAGGCCGTCGCTGTCGCGCCCAGGCAGAGCAGGGCGATGTAGGCAGTGGAGGCGGCGCGCGCTGGCTTCATCGGGTTTCGCCCAGGAATTCTGTCCCACCCTTACGCAGCGGCGGCGGCTTTGGATGCAGCGGCCGGCGCGGCGATTGCCGCTGCGCGCACCCGTCTGCCGGCTGGGCGGCAGGCTTGCGCCGGTGGCCGGCCACGCCTTGTGGCCGATTGCGGCGGTGGCGAATCTGGTTTCTGATCGCCGTGCCGGCAACGGCGATGGCCGCGACCAGGGCGGCTGTGAATTCCAGGGGAAACACCGATGCACCTCGCCAGTTGGCGCCAACCTCGCCGCAGGCCTGACTGATGTCGCCCGCACGTACGCCGTTGCTGGCAGGACTCTCGCTGCTGGCGGCGGGCTGGCTGTTCGGCGGCCAGCGCCCCAGCCCCGCGCAGCTGTTGCCGCCGGTACTGCAGGAACCGCAGCAGCAGGCGGTTGCCGCGCCGGCCTTCGCCGTGCATCGCGGCGGCATCGACTACCGCATCGCGCCGGTCGCCGACTACGAGATCGCCGGGCTGGTCGTCAGCCGGCACGACACGCGCACTTGGTGGGATATGCGTCATTGGGTAGCCAACGACTATCTCAACGTTGTGGATTTGTGCGTGGTATGGGGGGCGAATGCGGCCGAAGGCGCCTACGAGCACATGTCCTTCTTCAGCGGCCAGTGGACCTGCTATTTCCGCTACGCCGACAGCAGCCGGGTAAAAGCGGCGCATCTGCGCGCGCTGTCGAACAACCACCTGCTGACCGACCGCAACGATATTGCGCGCCAGCTGCTGGGCGTGCGTGTCGGCGACCAGGTGCGCCTGCGTGGCCAGCTGGTCAGCTACAGCCACGACGAAGGCTTTCATTTCCAGCGCGGCACCTCGGTCTCGCGCGATGACGAAGGCGACGGTGCCTGCGAAACCGTATTCGTGCAGCAGGTGGAGATATTGCGCCGTGGTGCCGCCTGGCCGCAGCTGCTGCGCTGGCTGGGCTGGGCCTTGCTGTTGCTGGGCGGCGTGATCTGGTGGCGTACGCCGTTCGGTGCGCGGGCCTGGTAAGGCGTAGCGACCGGCGACAGCAGTCGCGACTACCGGAAGCTGAGACTTTTTCCTTGCCGGCAACACCGGGCAGATAACCCGGCGAGCAAAGGATCGTGCAGCATGAGCTTCCTGTCGTTTTCAAGCGCGGTATCTGCCGAGTCTTGGCGGCGTTTGCTCAAGCGCCTGCAGTCGACTTCCCGCCGTGCCCGCAACGAAGGCGTGCTCTATCTGATACTGGCGGTTGCCTGTGCACTCGTCGCTGCGGCGGCGCTGCGCCTGCTGCTGATCGAGCGGGCGCAGGCGATTCAGCAGGACCAGGAGCTTTTCACCAAGACCTTCGGTGTGCGCCAGGAAGAGCGCGAGCTGCCTTATCCCGGCGTGGTGGCCGGACTGCTCGGAACGATCAACTACCAGGTCGATGACGTGCATTGTGTGTCCGGTTCGCCCTTGCTCGCGTGCCGGCAAAAAGAGGCGCTGCTGCAGACCGTAGACCGTTTGTTCGCTCTGGCGCTCGATATCAATGCACTGCCGTATGACCAATCGCAGGAACCAGGCAACTGTGGCGAGAAGCTTACCGGCGGTGTGCGCGATCTGCTGCTGGGTTTGTGGGCTGGAGCCGCCGGCGACGAGGGCCGGCGTTGTGCGTGGATGCGGGCTGCGCTGCAGAGCATTGCCACGGCGCGCACAGAGAAAAATAGCGAGGTCATGATTCCCTGCCCCGACTCGACCAATCCTGCCGTGGCCAAATCGCACGGTGTTGGTCAGGCCGCCTGCGAGGTGTTTCGCCGCCCTGGCAGCCCTGCCAGCCTGATCCCGGCACAGTTGACCGATTTCGCCGTCGCCGCTCGCATCCAGGATCATAGGCTCGTCAAGGAAGCGAAAGTCCTGGCCGACTGGATACCCGACTGGGAAGGCGACGCCAAGGAAATCGCCGGAGTTGCCAAACTCATCGATGTCGCCATTGTCAACGCCATGGCCATCGTCGGCGACAAGACAACGGCAGTCGCCGCTGACGGCGAGGTCGGCGGCGCCGACGGTACTGGGCCACCCGGCGACAGCGCCGTGACGTCGCTGCTGGAGGGGGCAGAGCTGCGCCAGGCCTATTTCATTTCACCCGACAATTTCCTGCGCATCTGGACCGTCGACGGCGATCCGATCAAGGATTTGCCGCGCACCCGCCAGTGGTCTGCAGCGGCCTATATGCGACCGTTCATCGTCGAAGGCTCGCGTTCGCCGGTGCGGACCCGGGCCTATCTCGACCTCGGCGGCAACGGTCTGGTCAGCACGGAATGCAGGCCGCTATGGCTAGGGCGAGGCGACTCCAGCGTGTTTCTCGGTGCCGTATGCGCCGACCTCACGCTGAACATTACCCAGAACAAGGAATTGCTCAAACGCCTGGTATCCAACCGCTTTCTGCAGATCGAGCCGATCACCGTATCGATGCACAACGGCGCGACCCAGGTCGATTCGATCAACTTGACGATTGCACCGCCGTACTACGACCGCAGGGCTCTGACGGCCGCGATTGACGCCAGCAAGTCGGGCATTGCGGAAATCTCCCAGACCGTGCGCAGCATCGACGTTGCCGGCGAAGCAGCGTTTATCGTGCCGATCGGCAAAGTCAGCGAAAACAAGATGCAGGCACTGGTGGTTTCGCCGGCAAAAAGCCGCGGCCTGGGCAGTCGCCAGTCGCTGTTGACCATCGTGCTGGGAATCAGCGGCTTTGCTTATGCCGCCTTCACCATCATGGGCGTCATCAAGCGGCGCGAAGACGAAGCCGTGCGCAGCGATCTGGTGATTTTCCGCAGCCTGCAGACCGGCGTGATAGAGACCATGATCGACGGCGAGCAGATCGTGCGTGCCAACGACAGGGCGGAGGAATTGCTCGGCATTACCTTGCCCAAGGTGCGCACGGTTGCGACGAATTCGCCTCTCGTCTATACGCGCCAGTTCGATCTGGCACTGGAAATAATCGGCGACAGGTGGCCGGACGTGAAAGACAGCGTCGACACCAATCCGCCCAGCTACCGCGAGCTCTCCGGTGCGGAAATCTATCGACGCAGGACCCAAGGGCGGACGTCGAGGTACTGGATTCACCTGCGCGACAAGGCGCCCGAAGAAGGCTGGCTGGTTGTCCAGGCCGGTCCCCTGGTCAGAGAGACCAGTCCGCATATTTCCGGCCTGTTGCGGCCCTGGTCTTATGCGTTACGCGCCCACGAAACCAAGGCTGTCGGAACCTACGGCACTATGGAACGCGCCTCCAGCAGACGCATCCGCACACTGGCTGCCGAGTGGCAGATCTGGCATCGCAAGCGCAGACACAATACGCCTTGCGCACCTCTCTCTACCGGGCAGGTGGTTCCCCGCGACGAAGCCAACGACGACTGAGCGCGCCTTGGGCGAAGTCTGGTGTGTGCCTGGCATTTTTTGCGGCAAATTGAAGGAATACTGCCCGATGATCAATCCTCTGTTTCTGCTGTTCCTGCAGATTCTTCCCTGGCTGATCTACTTTCTGTTCGGCTATCGCTTTCTGGGCTACATATCGAAGCATTCCATCGCGTTGTACAGCACACGCGGCATCGGCGCCGGCGACAAGAAGCGGTTGCGTGTATTCCTGCAAAATCTGGAAGACGTGGACCTGGACGGCGGATACCGCCTGCGTATCGAGGTCTTCCCGCATGACGATCTGCAGAACACGGCGATCCGTGCCGGCCCCAAGGACATCAAGGAAGACAGCACGAAGCTCCACAAAGGTATCTGGGATATCTATTTCGATACGCTTCCGGCACTCGATACCTGGTTGTTCGAACTGGATGCGCCGGAAATCATGAGCAAGGTCGTCGCCAAGCTGCAGCCGGCACTGGTCGCTGCGCAGGACGAGCGAGCGGCGTCGGGAGACGCGGAAACGCCGTTGAATCTGGCGGAAGTGCTGCACCTGAAATCGTTGCCGAAACTTGCTACCGATACATTGGTATTGGAACGCCAGCAACCCTGGGCGGTTGCCGGCAGCTATTCCACGCCGCGGTGGGCGACGACCTTCTTGCTGGCGGCACTGGCGATTGCGGGCTATTTCCTTGCCGTGGCGAGTTTCGTCCCGGGGAGTTGCAGCGGACCAGTGCTGGAGTTCGTCAACTGCTCCTGGTCGCGAATCCACGAATACTCAGGCTGGGTCGATCTCGTCTACGCCGCTGCTCTGGTTTTGGCAGCGATACTCTACCGGTTTGCCGCCAGCCGGCAGCCTATTCCCATTGCGCAAGGCTATCTCGAGCGAACCATACCGGAACCGTACCAGGCACAGTGCAACGAGCCGAAAGCGCCGGAAGTTATCCTAAAAGTGAACTATTGGCGGCGCCGGCGCATTGCGCGCTCATCGCGCAATGCGCCGGCCGGTTAATTTCCAGGCGAAGATTCATTATGGGAGTACGCCGGCGCCAAGGCGCCGGCGCCGCATCATGCCGCGCCTGCCGGTGCCGGTGTCGGCGCGGGGAAAGACTCCGCCGCACGCCGGCGCTTGAAACGCAGCATGGGCTGTTCCAGCAGATGCCAGGACAAGGCGCCGGCGATCAGCGCCAGCGGCAGGGCGATCAGGGTGATACGCGTCGGTGTCGGCGTGGGCAGCCATAGCGCAACGAGCTGCTGCAGTGGAAAGCCCCAGAGATAGACGCCGTAGGAATAGTCGCCCAGCCGGTTGAAGAACAGCAGGAACCGGGGCCCGTAGGCAAACCAGAACACGGCATAGGCCAGCGCCAGACCGTACAGCGGCATGAACCATTCGCTGCCGTGGGCGATCACGGCCAGCGCGGCGAGTACGACGACAAGGCCGCCGTGGAACGGAATGTCGTCGCGCCAGCGATAGAAGGCGCAGCCGGCGGCGAAGAAGCCGCCCAGGCGCAGGAATTCGTTCATCGGCATCATCGGCAGGGTCAGCGGCGCGTACAGGTACGCAGCCAGGATGGCCAGGGCGTAGAACAGCCGCTCGCGCCGGTCGAGCAGGCCGAGCAGACCGAAGATGGCCAGCCACAGGTAGACGCGCACTTCGACGACGAGGGTCCAGAGGGAGCCGTTGACGGTGTTCGGCAGCGGGTTGCCGGTGAATACGCCAGGCAGAGTCCAGGCCATTTCGGTGCTGAAAGTGAGATTTTTCCAGATGTAGCGCCAGGTGTCCGCGTGGGCGAAATAGTCGCTGCGCGGCAAGGTGGTCAGCAGGCCGCCGAGGACCAGCGCGCTGATGACCAGGCAGGCCAGGTAAGCCGGCACGATGCGCAGCACGCGCGAGCGCAGGAAGAAGGCCAGGTCGGGCCGGCGCAGCCAGGCGCCGCTGACGAGAAAGCCGCTGACGACGAAGAACACCTGCACCGCGATGGAGCCGGAATACAGGCCGTAGCCCCAGTTATGCCGCGCAATATGGTCGACCGCACCGGGAATGCCGCACAGCGCGTAGCTATGGCCGTAGATCACCGCCGAGGCAGCGAGCAGGCGCAGCAGCAACAGATTGTCGCCCGGCGCGGCCATGGCCTGGCCCAGGCTGCGCCAGCGCCGCACCGGCGCGGCGGCGGTCTCGATGCGCACGGGGGGCGGGCCTAGCCAAGCGCGGGCGGCGGCGATCAGGGTCAGGGCCAGCAGTATCCAGTGGAAATCTTCCATTTGTTGCTTCCTAGTGCGCCGCGGTGGCGGGCACGGGTTCGAGCAGGCGGAAACGTGTGCTCTCGATCAGCAGGCGCGTTCCCGCAGGAGCGCCTTGGCCGGGTTTGCACAGATCGTCGTCGGCGGTGTGTACCGTTTCGGGTTTGTCCGGATCTGGCCGCGGCAGCAGCAGATACTGGATGCCGAAACGGCGCATATAGGCAAGTACCGCAGCAGGGTTGCGCGTGTATTCGGGCCGCGACAGAGTGATGGCAGGCAGGTCTTCGAAACGCGCCGGCAAGGCGACTCCCGGGCGGAACGGCGCACAGCCGATGACGCGGGCGACATGGTCACGGGCGCGCAGGAAATAGGCGATGTCCTGCAGCGTGGCGCTCTTGAGCGCCTCTTCGTCGGCCTGGCGCAGGTCGCGCGGGCTGCGCAGGAAATCCAGATCGAAAGCGCGCGTACCCGGTGTCCAGGCCGCGCTGACGAAGGCATAGCCGGCCTGGAACGCCGCAAACAGCAGCACGATGCCGAGCAGACTGGCGCGCGGCGCGCGCGCGCTGCCGGCGCAGCGCCAGGCGAAGGCAAAACCCAGTGTGCTCGCCGCGACTACGGCGACGATGAAGTAGTTTCCGTCGCTGCCGCGGGCGTGGTACTGCCAGCCCAGCGCGAGCACGGCGCCGCACAGCGCCAGCGCTGCGCCACTCAGGCGATACGCGCCGGCAGGCGCGGCACTGTGCTGTGTCGGGTTGCGCAGCAGCAGGCCGCACAGCGGCAGCCATAACCAGACATTGCCGGGCCAGCTGATCGCGATGTGTTCCATGCGGTGCGGGCGCAGCAGCCAGTCCAGGATAAGGCCGGGTACCTGGTCCCACTGCTGCGGCGTAGCCCAGGTCATGGTGCCGGCCGGTTCGTGCAGGTGGAATCCGAGCATTGTCCACAGTTTGTAAAGCGGGTCGGGACCTATGGTCGGCATGCCGGCGAGCAGCCAGGTACGTGCCATGACGAAGGCGGCTGCCGTCGTGGCCAGCGCCAGGGCTATCCAGGCCAGGCGCTGCGATGTCGCGGCCGGCGTCGTCGCGGGCGAGGGTGCGCAGGCACGCCAGCCTGCGGCCAGGGCGATGCCGAGCAGGCCAAGATAGGGCACGGCGATCAGCTTGGACGACAGCGCAATGGCGGCTGCGCTCAGTGCCCAGGCCAGATCGCCGGGGCGGCGCTGCAAAAGCCAGTCGCCGCCGAACAGCCAGGCCAGCAGCAGGGCCAGCGCGCAGAGAATGTCGGGCTTGGGTTCCAGCGCAGCATTGGCCAGGGCCGGCAGGCTGAGTACCAGTGCGCCAAGGGCCAGCTGCGCGCGCCGGCTGGCGATGCCCAGGCGCGCGGCAATGCGCGCGCTGGTCAGCGCAATCAGGCCCAGCACGAGGATGGTCACGCCGGACAGTGCGCTGGCATCGCCGAGGCCGCTCAGCGGCAACAGGAATACTTCGTACAGTTTGGGAAAATAATGCACTGGCGAAACCAGTGCGAGCGCGTCGAACACCGAGCCGTCGGCGGTCAGTACATCTTCCGGGCGCAGGCCGTACCAGAGTCCATCGAAGCTGAAGGCCACTTCGGTCCGCGCATACAGCACCAGCATCCAGCCGGCGAGCACGGCGAACAAGGCACGCTCGCCCCAGGCCCAGCGCTGGCTGCGTGCCCACAGGTGCAGGCTCAGCGGGCGTGCGCGTGCCCATAGTGCGGGAATCAGCAGCAGCAGGCTGAGATAGCGCAGATCCAGGGCGCGGCCCTGACCGAAAGCGGAAAGGCTCCAGGCGCTCACGCTCCAGGCAGCGAGGCCGAGCAGGAAACAGCGCAGATAGTCTTCGATGCTGCGCGGCAGGCCCGCACCGGCGGCGCGCTGCACTGCAGCGCCCAGGGCGATGGCGAATTCGAGATAGAACACGGTCAGCAGCACCGCCGCATCGACACCGTGCCGGCGCAGGTAGAGCGCGGCCACGGCGCCACTGAGTGCCAGACGCCAGGACTGCCCCGGCACGGCCTGCAGCAGGGCCAGTGCAAGCATCAGCAAAATGGCTTCGGCGCCGCCTTCGACGGTTTGCGGCAGGGACAGCTGCCAGTCGAACGGCCCTGGCACGATCAGGCCCCAGGCGACGATGGCGCAGGCAGCCAGTGCGCCGCCCACGGCGATGACATGGCGATACGCCGCGGGTTGCGGCGGTGTGCCGGTGCGAGTAGCCGGTGGCAGGGTGGTTGTGCTCATTCCTCAGGCTCGATACGGACGCAAGTACGCCGCTGGCGGCGTTGGCGGCGTTGGGTGGCTAGAACTCATACAACAGCACGCCATCTGCGTCGAGATCGCGCAGCAGCACCAGGCGGTAGCGCGCCGCGGGGTCGTAATGGCGGATGTAGCCGTCGTAGCCGCGTTTTCTGGGCAGGTCCAGGCGCAGGGCTGCGGCCATCGGCTGGATGAAACTGAACTCGGCAAAGCCGACGACGTAGCTGTCCGCGTCCAGCACTACCAGTTCGCCGGTTTTGTGGGCTGCGCGTACGCCAGAGCTGATCCAGCCGTCGAAATGCGCAATGGGGCTGCCGTCGCGCATATCGCGCAGCGCTTCCCGCGTGTGGGCGTGGGCGGCGATGCGCGTGCCGGCAGCTTGCAGCCCGCCGCGGAATTGCTGGCCCAGCCAGTCGCTGCCCGGTTCGGCATACATGGCCAGGCGGCGGTTGCGAAAAAATTGCAATGTGCGCAAAGTGACATCTGCGGCCACGGCAGGGTTGCTGCCGAAATGGCGTTCGTCCAGCGCATCGGCACGCGCCGATGCGGCTGACTGCTGCAGATTGCGATAGACGCTGGCGCCCCAGCCTGTCCACAGTTCGTGTGCAGGCCAGGCGATGGCGGGCAGTATCAGCCAAGGCAGCAATGCCCAGTGCAGTGCGGCTTTGCCCAGGTGTGTCGCGATGCTGCGCAACAGCAGCAGGGCCAGCCCCAGCCAGAACAGGCAAGGCCATACCAGATAGCGGTCGGCAAAGGCCTGCATCGGCCATTGCTGCAGATACTGCAGGCGGCCCAGGCAGACCACCAGCGCCGTGGCCAGGGCAAACAGGCACAGGCCCAGTGCGACGGTTTCCAGCCGGTCCGGTTTTTCGCGCTGGCGCAGGCGTCGCAGCAGCAACAGCCCGAAGGTGGCGATGCCTGCGGCGCCGATGCCGACACTACCTGTTTGTGTCCAGCGCAGCCCGGTCCAGCGTTGCGGCGCTTCGGCCAGGGCGATCATGGCGGCGGACAGCGGCTGTGCACGCACGTAGTCCTGTGCCCAGCCATACAGGTCGGCATCGCCCAGGCCGAGCCAGGCGACGATCCAGGGCGAGGACAGCCAGCGCGCAGTCATGCCTGCCAGGGCCAGCGGCCGCATATCGAGTTGTTCGCGCACGCTCGCGTCGCCCGGCAGGACAAACAGATAGACGCCGATGCAGGCGAACAGGGTCACTGCCGGCAACAGCAGGGCACGAAGGTTCACGCGCTGCAGCCAGGCCAGCAGGATGGCCGCGACGAATGACGCAATGCCGCCGCCGAAGCTGAAAGTGGCCAGGCCGCAGCACAGGCTGGCGAGGCCCAGCCAGAGCGTTGCGTTATCGCGGCCCGCGCGGTAGCAGCACAGTGCTGCGCTTACCACGCAAAGGGCGACCAGGTAGGCGTGCACGGCTTCGTTGCCGTGCAGCAGCATGCGTGCGTTGGCCAGCCAGAGCACGCCGATCACGCTGGCGAGGACGCCGGCAGCGCGTGCCGGCAGCGGCAGCGGCGCGCGCCAGGCCAGCAGCGCCAGCGTCAGCGCCGTGGCAAAGGCGAAGCCCGTACCCAGCACGACCTGCAGTTTCTGGTTGGCCGCGAAGGCATGGATTTCGGCCAGGCGCAGCAGCGCCGGCACTATCGGCCGGTGGCCGTTTTCCAGCTGCAGCACGTTGTCGGGAAACGGCTGCGACAGATAAATATCGTAGAGGCGGAACTGGTCGAACAGCGGCTGCAGCCAGGCGAAATTGACCACCGCGCAGAATGCGGTGAGCAGGTACAGCGCTGCAGCGGCGAGGAACGTACCGGCGAGCAGGCGGCCGGGCAGGTCGACCCCTGCGCGCTCGCGCCAGCCGGGCGCGGCCGCGCTCATGCCGCGGCGCTGCTCGTCATGGTGCCGCCGCCGTGCCGCTGCTGGACGCTGGATACAGCGCCGCACCGAGCAGCGGCAGCAGTCTGCCCATCAGCTGCTGCCGGCCGGCATCGTTCTGGTGGTAGAAATCGAAATAATAGCGACAGGTGGAATTTGCATCATCTTGCAGAAAGTCGGTCGCGTCGATGAGGCGGATGCGTCCGCTGTCGGCCAGCGGCTGCAGAACGCTCAGCGTCCACTCGTGCAGGCCAAGCGGACTGACTTCTTTCCAGGCGCCGGTCAGCGGCATCAGCACGACTACCGGCGGCTGCTGCCAGCGCAGCGCATTCAGGCGATTGCGGATCGCGTCGCGCGTGCGCTGCATGTACTCGGGCATGGGCTGCTGGCGCGCCTGCGCGCTGAAGTCGGCGCGCCCGGCCAGGGCGCCACGCAGTTCCTTGCACTGGTGCTTGAGGCCGTCGGCTGCGGGATCGGTCGAGGCTTCCACCTTGTCGCAGGCCGCGACCGTATCCACGCCGAAGGCGCACATGTCGCGCGTATCGCTGGCATTGCGCAATATGATTTCCTCGGCCGGACGCTCTCGCCACCATTGCAGTGCGGAACGGCGCTGGCGCGGGTGGCGCACGAAATCCTGGATGTCTTCGCGATACTGGTATAGCGCCGAATGCGTACCCCAGCTGGCCATGTCCTTGAGTTCGAATGGCACGTGCACGGCGACCGTGGCATCGTCGGCGAAGGTGCGGAATGGCGCGGCAATGCCCAGCTCGTAGCTGCCGTTGCCTGCATACAGGAACGAGGTGAGATCCGTCGCGATGACACCGCCGCGCAAGGCTGGCCGGTGCCGCGCAAGCCAGTCGGTGACCACGTCGATGGTGAGCCAGTGCGAGCCGGGCATGCTCAGGTTGGCATGCAGATAGCCATGCTGCTGCGCCAGCGCGGCCAGCGCTTCGTGGTCGATGCCGTAGACCGGGCGCGAGCTGCCCAGGGTGACGAAATCGAGCTTTTGCAGCGCCGGATCCTGCAGTGCGCGCTTGACCCGCACGCTGGTGCCTGCGTGGCTCTCGGGCTTGGTCATGGGCTCCCACGCACCGAGGCGGAACAGGCCTTCGCAGAGCAGGATCAGCACCAGCGGCGCGACGAATTTGAGCAAGGTCTTCATCGGCATCGCTCAGAACTGGAAGTAGATAAAAGGCACGGTCGCTGCTGGCGTGAACCAGATCAGCAGCAGGCCGATGGCTGCCAGCGTGACGGCGAAGACCGGGCCACGCTCGCGGCCGAGGTAGTCCTTGAAGCCTTTCCAGCCGCCGAGCAGGTGCACTGCCAGCATGGCCAGCAACAGCACCAGCATGCCCAGGTGTGCGCCCTGGTCGAAGGCGAGCGGGCTGCTGTGGATGATGTTGCCGATCAGCGTTTGTGCATCGCCGAAGGTCTTGGCGCGGAAGAAGATCCAGGCGAAGCAGACCAGGTTGAAGGTGAGCAGCCAGCGCAGGCAGCGCATCAGCGCCGTGTCTGCGTTCCAGAACGGCAGGCGGAACAGCACTGCGCGCTCGAATGCGAGATAGCCGCCGTGCAGCCCGCCCCAGATAACGAAATTCCAGCTCGCGCCGTGCCAGAGGCCGCCGAGCAGCATGGTCAGCATCAGGTTGAAGTAGGTATGCAGATTGCCGTGGCGGTTGCCGCCCAGCGAGATATACAGATAGTCGCGCAGCCAGCGCGACAGGGTCATATGCCAGCGGCGCCAGAACTCCTGCACGCTGTCGGCGAAATAGGGATAGTTGAAGTTCTGCGGATAGCGGAAGCCCAGCAGCAGGGCCAGGCCGATGGCGATGTCGGTATAGCCGGAGAAATCGCAGTAGATCTGGAAACTGAAGGCGTAGACCGCGAGCAGGCTGTCCCAGAAACCGTGCTGCGCCGGGTTGGCAAAGATGGGGTCGGCATACAGCGCGAGGTTGTCGGCGAACACGATTTTCTTGACGAAGCCGAATGCGATCAGCACCAGCGCGCGCTGTACGTCGCCCGCATCGACGTGCTTGTCGCCGTCGAGTTCCTTGAAGAATTCGTAGTCGCGCACGATGGGCCCGGCGGCCAGCTGCGGGAAGAACGATACGAACAGGGCGTAGTCGAGCAGATTGCGCCGCGGCTGGCTGATGCCGCGATAGACGTCGATGGTGTAGGACAGACTCTGGAAGGTATAGAAGGAAATGCCCACCGGCAGCACGATATCCATCGGCGTGATCTGCAGCGCGACACCGGCGGCGCCGCTGGCCAGGTTCCAGTTCTCGATCAGCCAGTTCGCGTATTTGAAAAAGGCGAGCAGCCCCAGATTGGTAAAAAGACTCAGCAGCAACAGATAGCGTGGTCGCGATACGCGCACCATGCCCCGCGCGATGCTGTAGTCGAGCAAGGTGGAGTACACAATGATGCCCAGGTACATCCAGCTCCACTGGCCGTAGAAGTAATAGCTCGCGGCCAGCAGCATCAGTTTCTGTGCGGTCGGCCAGGGCCTGAGGCTCTGGTTCAGCGCCAGCACGATGACGAAGAAGACGACGAAATGCAGTGAGTTGAAAAGCATGCGGGGCCAGGCTGCCGGTCAGGTTCGGATACAAAAAGGGGAAAACTGGGCCGAGACTGCTGGGCGATCCGGTAGCCTTGGCGGCGAATCCTTCGCAATCAACGGCATAGCGGGACCCAGCGGCGCCGAAGTCTAGCACCGGCCGGTGCAGCGCCGGGTTTGTGCTTGGTTAAGCAGGTCACGCTTTGGGCATACGCTGGAGTGCACACAGCTGCGGCAGGCGTTCCTTGCGGAACAGGTTGCTGTCGATGGGCGCGCAGCTGCCGGCGACGATGGCCAGCTGCTGCCGCAGCAGCGCCTCGCGCAGGAATTCGCTGTCGAGTTCCAGCGCCACCAGATAGAGCGGTCCCGCGTGCTGCTGCAAGTGTTTGCGGGCGGCCCGGTCCAGCGCCCATTCCGGTTGCGGCGGGCCGACCAGGTTGCCGGCGATGCGCACGAAGCGCGCGCTGGACGGAAACGACGGCGCGATGAAGCTCAGCGGCTCGCCGCCGCCGAACACGATCATGGCCTGGGCATAGTCG
The DNA here is from genome assembly GCF_004363655.1 of Tahibacter aquaticus. GTDB lineage: Bacteria > Pseudomonadota > Gammaproteobacteria > Xanthomonadales > Rhodanobacteraceae > Tahibacter > Tahibacter aquaticus. Next base: position 293,615 of record NZ_SNZH01000004.1, on the reverse strand, counting down.
GCATGCGGCGGCAGCTGCACCTCGACGTAATGCTCGGCGTAGTGTGCCGTCCGCCCCCAGCGCGGCGGCCGCGTGGCCAGGCCGAGCAGGACCACCGCCGTGCACAGGGCCGGCAGCAGCAGGCGCGAACGCAGGGTCAGCAGCGCCAGAGTCAGCAGCAGCGGCGCCAGCATTTCCAGCAGCACCAGATAGCGGTAATAGCCGAACAGCAGCAGCCACAGCCCATAGCCGACGGCGACGGCAGCGAGCAGAAAGCGCAGGCCCTGAGGCCGTGGCGACTGATCGCGCGCGCGCCGCCACCACAGCGGCAGGGCCAGCACGGCCAGGAACAGCAGCGGTATGCGCAGGTCGAGAAACCACAGCTCGGACACATGGCGCGGATTGTTGGCCCAGGCCAGCGGGTAGAACAGCCATTGCCACGCAGTGCGCGGCAGCCAGCGGTCGTCGCGCAGTTCGAACGGCGGCGTGAAGTCGCCGCCAAAGAAATTTCCGAACATGGGGAAGAGTGGATTACCGAACTGACGGTACAGCTCCAGCATCCAGTGGCCGTGGACCAGCAGGAAGCTCGCCAGTGCGGCGGTGGCGACGCAAACGAACAGGCGCAGGCGCGCAGTGCCATCGGCGGCGAGCAGCGGCGCGGCCAGCACGATGCCGGCCGCCATCGGAGCGGCGGTGAGTTTCAGCCCGACGGCCAGGCCCAGCAGCAGGCCGGCGAGTACCGGACGGCGCCAGTCGCGTGCCGGTGCGCCTAGCAGCAAGGCCAGCGCACCGAGCAAGGGCAGGCTGACCAGGTTGTCGCCGAAGGTGGCGCCCAGCTCGCCGCGCTGAGTGGCGCCGGTTGCGCCGACCAGGGCGATCAGCAGGGCCAGCCAGCGCCGTTGCTGCAGCCAGGGCGCTGGCAGCAGCTGCAGTGCGATGCGATGCAGCGGCAGCAGGTTCAGACCCTGCAGACAGCCCAGCAGGAAGGTGCCCAGCCAGGGCTTCAGCGACGACAGCAGCAGGTAGAGTGCTGCGGGCAGTAGTGGGTTGAACCAGCTCTGCGCCTGCGCCGCGGCGAGGTCCAGTGCGCCACGGCCGTTGAGCCAGGCCCAGCCGTTGTACCAGTGGTAATTGCGCAGGTCCCAGTTATTGCTCTGGCCCTGCGACATGGCCCAGAGGCCGAAGACGAACACGCAGAACAGCAGCGCGTAGCGCTCCCGCCGGGTCCAGCAGTGCAGGTTTGCCGCGTCGGTCATGGTGAGTACCGGATTGGAACAGAGACGCCGTGACGCTATTTCCCCGTGGGCGGGCGCACGCAGAATTCGGGCGTCATGTGCTGCCATACCTTGGGCGTGACGGTCCGGTCTCTACGCATCACAGCCAGCACATGGGTTGGCTTGATCCGGCCCGACAGCATTTCTTCCTCGTCGCGAGCATGGATGCGATCGATGAAACTGCGATCCCACTCCTTGGACGGATCGAAGTGCGGGCCGAAGCCGCGATCGATGAAAGGGTCGATGATGTTGCCGTAGCCCAGGAAGAAATCGAAACCGAAACGTTGCATCGCCAGTGGCAGCACTTCTTCCGCACGAATTCCTTCGAAGCCTTCCACCGAGCAATCCCAGTTGCCGAATTCGTGCTCGGTCCGGCGCAGCTGCTTGTTGTAGCGGTAAGACTCCGGCATTTCCTTCCAGAACTCCTGCACGATCTGCAGCGCCTCGGGCCAGCGCATGTGACCATTGCGTCCAATCATGTCGGAGGTGATGAAGATGCCGTCGTTGCCGATAGCCTGATGGATGGCCGAGTAGAGCGACTCGAGGTCCATCACATGGTGCAGGCTCTGATTGGCCATGACGACGTCGTAGTGACCGTCGGGCGTCCATCGGTTGAAGTCGCCGTTGACGAAGGAGAAATTCGCCGCCATGCCGGATTCGTTCGCCAGCGTCTGGCCGCGCTTGAGCATCGCGTCGGTAATATCGAGGCATTCGAAACGGAAGTCGGCGATGCCGCGTTCCTTCAATAGGCGGGCAATCGTCATCTCGCTGTCGCAGTTGCCGGCGCCGATGCTGACGATTCGCACGCTCTTGCCCTTTGCGCGGGCGTGCGCCTCGATCATGCGTGCGAAGAAGTCTTCCGGATAGGAAAAACCGAAACTCTCCAGCTGCGGTCGCAGATAGGTGTTTGACCAATAGTGGAAAATGGGAGGAAGGTCATTGATGACTTCTTCCTCGGCGAAGCGCGAGACTTCCTGCTGGACCCGCCTGTCGTAGCTGGAGGTGTCAGGCGGTGCGACGGCAGGGCCGTACCACCAGCGGCCCAGCGGTATCTTGATGGCCCGGGGCAACAGCCGCGCCACCGGGCGCAGGATGGTTTCTAGCTGGGTCTTGAGGGGCACGGGCGCTTCCACTCTGTCGAGTTCTTCGGCGGATACCCCGCCCGAACCAGCGCAAGGCCAGCAGGGGCGGGGCAGGGGGCCGTTATTCTACGTTCAATAGACGCAGGTGAGGGGCGCCGGAGTCGCCGTATTGCCGCTCAGGGTCAAGGCTGCGGGGTTGCCTGCCACATTGATGGCATTGCAGTTGGCGTTGCCGCCGGTGTTGTTGCCGATGAAGGTGTTGCCGGTGTACGTGCCGCCGGTCTGGTAGAGCTGATCGAACACCGAACCGCCGTACTGGCTCTGCTGCACCAGGTTATTGATGGCTGTGAAATTGTCCGAACCCTGCACCACGTCCAGCCCCCAGCCTGCGGCCCGCAGCAGCGTTGCATTTTCCACGCTGCACGAATCGCAATTGACCAGATAGATTGCGCTGGCGCCGGAATCGATGACCTGGGTGCCGTAGATCCTTACATTGGTGGAATTGTAGGCGGCGATCTCGCCATCGCCGCCGCCCCAGGGGTGATAGACCTCGCCGTAGACTGCTCCCCAGGGAAATTCCATATCGGTGGAGTCCGTGATCCAAACGTTCGGATCTGCCGACGGGCTGCCGCCGTTGTCGGACATGTAGGTATCCCAGACGTTGACATCGCTGGAGCCGACCGAGGCAAGGTTGATCAGCGAACCCTTCAGGCGCAGCCCCCAGACAGTCTGGGCAGACTGGTAGTAGGAGAACACGCCGAATTCCGGCAGGTGGCCGCTGGTCGGCTGCAAAGTGAAATTCTGCAGTGTGGTATTGCTTTCGATGGAGATCAGCCGGGTGGCTGACGATTCGACGACGACATCGTCGCGCGTCGTGCCCATTCCCTTCAGCGTTTTCCCGTTGGGAACCGTCAACGTGGTCGAGCCGAGGTTGTAGCTACCTGCACTGAGGCATACGCCGGGAACTTGATCGAATTGAGACGCTGCTGGATCACCGTTCCGCTGGTGCCCGACGGCAGCGTGATATCGCAGGAAAACGCGGCGTTGCTGAGCAGCAAGGCTGCACCGGCAAGCAGGGATTGCAGGATATGTTTCATGTATTACCTCTCAGTCCATTGTGAGTTGCGAAGCGGGTTTCACGAGCCCATCCGCGTCTGCGCCAGCTAGGAAATCTGATCGTCGGCGGGAGCGGATAGTGCGTGTCCGATGACCTCGTCGCAGGATCTGCAGCGAGTCGACGCGAGCGGCAGCGGGTCGGCTGAAACCGCATGTACTTTTTTGCCGGCCCGGGGTCTCAGCACCCGATACGCGGCGACGGCATCGCCCGCCGGAAGAGCGCGATCGGCCTTTGCCGCAGGCCTGCGACGGCTCTGGCGCGGAGGCGCCATGGTTCGGCCTGGCATGCAGACTGGTTTGACAGACGCAGGCAGTAGCAGCGCAGCGGCCGACGACTCCATGCTGCAGCAACCGGTGTGCTGCGCGGCCGGGCGCTGCGACTAGGTCGCTGCCTTGGCCAGCACCTGCAGCAAGGACTCGCGGTCTTCCGCCTTGAGCAGGCGCGGCGCCAGCTTGCGCAGGCGGCCGCGGTCGCAGCGGCCGACGGCGTCGCGCACTTCCAGCAGCGCGCCGGTATGCATGCTGAAGTCGGTCAGGCCCAGTGCGAGCAGCAGCGGCGTATAGCGCGCGTCCGAGGCCATCTCGCCGCACAGGCTTACCGGCTTGGCGTGCTTCTCGCCGCACTTGATGGTGGCCGACAGCAGTTGCAGCACGGCCGGGTGCAGCGGGTCGTACAGCTCGGACAGGGCGTCGTTGTTGCGGTCGGCGGCGAGGGTGTACTGCACCAGGTCGTTGGTGCCGATGGCGACAAAATCCACATGGCGGATCAGGAACGGCAGGGCGATGGCTGCCGCCGGTACTTCGATCATCGCGCCGAGTTCGAAATGGTCGGCCACTTCATGGCCTTCGCTGCGCAGGTCGCGGGCGCAGATCTGGATCAGGCGCCGCGTGGCGAGGATTTCCTGCGCGTTGGTGACCATGGGCACGAGAATGCGCAGCGGGCCATACGCCGAGGCGCGCAGGATGGCCCGCATCTGGGTTGCGAACAGCGCCGGCCGGCGTATCGACAGGCGCACGCCGCGCATGCCCAGGGCTGGGTTGGGTTCGGTAGTCAGGGCCAGGCCGGTGGTATCGGCCTTGTCAGCGCCCAGATCCAGGGTGCGGATGGTGACCGGCAGGCCGCCCATGCCCAGTACCAGGTCGCGGTAGGCCTGGAACTGCTCGTCTTCGTCGGGCAGGTGGTGGCGCTGCAGGAACAGGAATTCAGTGCGGTACAGGCCGATGCCGTCGGCACCATGGGCGCGGGCCTGGGCTACGTCGCCGGTCAGTTCCGCATTGGCGAACAGGCGGATGCTGGCATCGTCGCGGGTGCGCGTCGGTGCGTGGGCGAGTTCGGCCAGGCGGCGGCCTTCCCGCTGCGCGTCGCGCTGGTGCTGGCGGTAGCGGGCGAGATCCTGGGCGGTCGGGTGTACCACGACCTGGCCCTTGTCGCCGTCGACCAGCAGCAGGTCGTCGTCGTGTACCTCGGCCAGGGCCTCGTGCGCGCCGACCACCATGGGCAGGCGCATGCTGCGCGCCAGGATGGCGCTGTGTGACAGGGCGCTGGAACCGGTGCACACCGCGGCCAGTACGCCTTGCTCGGTCAGGTGGGTCATCTCCGCCGGGGCGATCTGGTCGCTGACCAGGATGGTGCCGACGCGCGCGGCGATCTGGCGTTCGGCCGGGCTGGTTTCCCGCGCCAGCGCCGACTGTACGCGGCCGATGACATGGTCTATGTCTTCGCGCCGGCTGCGCAGGTAAGGATCGTCCATCGCCTCGAACACGGCGGCGAGGCGGTCGCGCTGCATTTTCAGCGCCGTGCTGGCGCGATAGCGGCCACGGCGCACCAGGTCGAACAGGCCGGTGAGCAACTCCGGATCGTTCAGCAGCATGCTGTGGGCGTCGATGAATTCGCCGATTTCCCGTGCCAGGGCGCCGTGCAGCTTGTCGCGGATGGCGCGCAACTCGGTCTGGGCGGTTTCCAGTGCCTGTTGCAGGCGGCTGGCTTCGGCTTCGATCTCGCCGGGTTCGAGCAGGGTGTCGTCGATGATGAACTGGCTGGGCTGTACCAGCCGTGCCCGTCCCAGGACCATGCCGCGCGAGGCGCCGATGCCATTGAGGACGATGCGCATGCTCACGGGTAGTACGGATCCTTGTCGGCAGTGGTCGGTGTTCTGGCCCGGCACGCCCGGCAGGCGCTCACGGCCATGGCGACGACGCCGGCCAGGCCGTCCAGCCCCGCCGCCGTCACCGCCGGATTGTCATTGCCCCTCGTCGAACTTACGTTCGAACAGATCGACGACGGCAGCGAGTGCGTCGGCCTCGTCCGCGCCTTCGGCGCGGATGCTGACCGGCGTACCGATGCCGGCAGCCAGCATCATGACGCCCATGATGCTCTTGGCATTGATTTCGCGTCCGCGGCAGCGCAGCCACACGCTGGACTTGTAGCTTTGCAGCAACTGCACCAGCTTGGCTGAGGCACGGGCATGCAGGCCCAGCTTGTTGCTGATGACAATGTCGCGCTCAAGCATGATCGATACAGATTCCGCAGCGTCCACCGCTGGCGGCGGTTTCCGCCAGCTGGTCGAGATCCTGATTCGGGTAGTTCAGCACGCGCAGCAACATCGGCAGGTTGAGCCCGCTTACGCAGTGGGTGCGGAAGCCAAGGCTGGCCAGGCGCTGCGCGATATTGCACGGCGTGGAACCGTACAGGTCGGACAGTACCAGCACGCCCTCGCCCTGGTCGAGGTGGCGGGCGCGTTGCGAGGCATCGCCGAGTGCCCGTTCCGGATCGGCCGAGGCGCCGACTTCCATCACTTCCAGCGGCAGGGCGAAGTTGCCGAGTACGTGATGCGCCGCATTGACCAGCGCATCGCCCATGCATTCGTGAGTCAGCAGCAGTACGCCTACGCTCACGATTGTCGCTCCGCCATACGAATGCGGGCGCCTCGGTCACGGTCGCGGGACTGAAGTGCGCAGAACTGGAAGGTTGCCATCGCAATGCCTGGTAGGTCGGGATAGGAGGCGGCTTGCAAGAAAGTTGCCGGTCGCCGGAAATATGGGGGCGTTTTCACTCGAGTTCACGGTGGAACGTAAGTACCTGTTCGCGCGTGCCGCGGAAATGCTCGGCCAGGCGTTCGGCCAGGTAGACCGAGCGATGACGGCCGCCGCTGCAGCCTATGCAGATGGTGACGTAGGAACGGTTGTCGGCTTCGAAGCGCGGCAGCCACTCGTCCAGAAAGCCGGTGAGCTGGTCGAGGAAGCGCGTGACTTCGGGCTTTTGCAGCAGCCATTCGCGCACCGGGCGGTCCTTGCCCGAGAGCGGACGCAGCGCCGCGTCCCAGTGCGGGTTGGGCAGTACGCGCGCATCGAACACGAAATCGGCGTCGATGGGCAATCCACGCCGGTAGGCGAACGATTCGAACAATAACGACAGCTCGCCGCCGGCCATGCCCAGCTCGGTGGCGATCAGGCGGCGCAACTGGTGCACGTTGAGCTCGCTGGAATCGACGACGCGGTCGGCAATCGCTGCCAGCGGCCGCAGCAGTTTGCGTTCCAGGGCGATGGCATCGTGCAGCGGCAGGCCGTCGGCGGACAGCGGATGGCGCCGGCGGGTGTCGGAAAAGCGCTTGGACAGCACGTCGTCGCGGCTGTCGAGGAAGATGAGCTGGTAGTCGACGCCGATGCGGGCCAGGTCGGCCAGCACCAGCGGCAGCTGGTTCAGGTCTTCGCTGCGGTTGCGCACATCCACGCCGACAGCGATGCGGCGGTGGCCGCCGGTGCTGACGGCATCGACCAGGGCCGGCATCAGGCCGGCGGGAAGGTTGTCGACGCAGTAGAAGTCGAAATCTTCCAGGGTGCGCAGGGCGATGGTCTTGCCCGCGCCGGAAAGGCCGGACAGCACCACCAGGCGCACTGCGCCGTTGCCGTTGCCGATGTCGTCGCTGTTCGCGTTCACCACGGTGCCTGTTTCTGCAACTGGTGGGCCTGGCGGTCGATGAAGGTCTGCGCCGGGTCTATGCCCTTGCTCTTGAGCATATGGCTGCGCACGGCCGCTTCCACCAGCACTGCCAGGTTGCGCCCGGGCGCGACCGGAATGGCGATCTGCGGGATGCGCGTGTCGATGATGTCACGATAGCCGACATCGCCGGTCAGGCGCTTCATGCCATCGACGTCGTCGAGTGGATTGAGCGGGCGCAGATGCACGACCAGGCGCAGGTATTTGGACGGCTTTACCGCGGTATGGCCGAACATCTCGCGCACGTTGAGCACGCCCAGGCCGCGCACTTCGAGCAGGTCCTGCAGCAGTTCGGGGCAATGGCCATCGATCACGTCAGGGGCGATCTGGGTGAATTCCGGGGCGTCGTCGGCGACCAGGCGGTGGCCGCGGGTGAGCAGTTCCAGCGCCAGTTCGCTCTTGCCCGAGCCCGATTCGCCGGTGATCAGCACGCCGATGGAATACACCTCCATGAACACGCCGTGCAGGGTTTCGCGCCGCGCCAGCAGGCGGGCCAGGTGGTATTGCAGGAAAGTGAGGATTTCATGCCCGCGCTTGGGGCTGGACCAGAGCGGGGTATTCGACTCGTCGGCGGCGTCGCGCAGGTCGCTGGGGACGGTCTGGTCCTTGGTCACGATCAGCGCGGTGGGGCGGTAATTGATGATCTTCTGCACCGACTCCCAGCGCTGGCGCGAATCCAGGCCGTCGAGATAGTTCAGCTCTTCGGTGCCAATGATCTGCACCTTGTTCGGATAGATCACGTTGAGATAGCCGACCATGGACGGCCGGCGGGCGTGATGGTCGCCGGGGTCGAGCGTGCGGCCATTGCCCTGGGAACCGGCGGTCCAGCGCAGGGAAAGACGTTCGCAAAGGCTATCGAACAGCTGGCGTGCAGTCAGTCTATCCATGGCGGCGTTCAGGCTTGCAGTCCCCATTGTGCCAGTTCGGCGTAGAGACCGCTGGCATGGCGGGCATCGCGCAGGCGGGCCAGCGTGGCGGGGTCTGCGGCACGGGTTGCAATGTCGGCCAGCAGCGACAGGTGGCCGGTATTGAAATGGCTGGGCGTGACGATGGCGGCGAACAGGTCTACCGGCTGGCCGTCTGCGGCGCCGAAGGGCACTGGACGCTGCAGTCGCACAAACGCGGCGCGGGGCTGTTCCAGTACGCCGCTGCGGCCATGCGGCAGTGCAAAACCCTGGCCCAGGGCGGTCGAGCCCAGTCCCTCGCGTTCGCTCAGTGCTTCCAGTACGGACAGTGCCTGATCCGTCGGAGCGAGCAGTTGCGCCAAGGTTTCCAATACAGCCCGGCGCGAGCTGGCGCGCAGGTCGGCGACCACACTTTCGGGGTTCAGAAGGTCGCTGAAGCGCATGCCGCTGGGCGGGTAGTCGCGAAGGCGCGGATCATAGCGCGGGTTTATGCGGCAGTGCGGAAGAAAATCGTCGGGGGCGGAATCGTCCGCATGGGCGATGCACGGAGCGAAACGGCCGATTCAGGCGTTTCGCCGTGGCGCATGTGGGCGGTGGGCTGGAAAGCAGGCTCGGGCGAATGCCGTTGTCGTACCGGATTTGCGGCCAATGGGCATTTGGAACGACGATTCCTCACCCTCTGCGGATCGATCGGGGCCGGCACTTCCGCGCGACTGTCCTTCGTCCAGGCGATGGCAGCGCCCGGTTGTACAGTCACCCCCCAAATGAAAAACCCTCCCCGGCAAAGGGGAGGGCTGGTTGGGAATGGTGTTGCGTAGGGCGCGAATTGGCGCCCAATTGCTAGCAGGCGAGAATGCTCAGGCAATCCGCTCTGCGGCGCGCAGGGCTTCGCCCTTGTGATGATCGGTCAGCTTTTCCTTGTGCTTGCGGATCTGCACGTCGAGCTTGTCGGCCAGCGCGTCGATGGCGGCGTACATGTCGTCGGCCAGGGCCTCGGCATGGATGATCTTGCCGGCGGCGGCGTGCAGAGTGGCATCGGCCTTGTGCACCAGCTTTTCCACGCTGAGCGTCACATTGACGTCGTGGACATGGTCGAAATGGCGCAGGATGCGCTCGAACTTGCTTTCGACATAGCTGCGCAGGGCCGGCGTCACTTCAACCTTGGGGCCGCTGACATTGATCTGCATGGTGCTTCTCCTTACGGTAGAGCGCTCCTGACGCGGAACGCGGTCGGCACGGTGCGGCTGTGCGCGCCGTGCGAAAAGGGTGTCTGTTAGCACTGACCTGCTATTGGCATTGGGGTTCCCCGGCTGGCGTTCAAGTTCAGGAAAGCCGGCAACGCTCGTTCGAGGCGGCGATGTTCATTGCCTCGCGGTATTTGGCGACGGTACGGCGCGCGACATTGATGCCGCGGCGGTTGAGCTCTTCGGCCAGGCCCTGGTCGGACAAGGGCTTGCCGGTGGGTTCGGCTTCGATGAGTTTCTTGATCATGGCCTGGATCGCCGTAGCCGAGGCGCTGCCGCCGTCGACGGTGGAAACGCCGCTGGAAAAGAAGTGCTTGAACTCGAAAGTACCGCGCGGCGTGTAGAGGAATTTGCGCGTGGTCACACGGGAAACGGTGGATTCGTGCATGCCGATCTCTTCCGCTACGTCCTTGAGTACCAGCGGCTTCATGGCCTCGGGGCCGAAGTCGAGGAAGGCGCTCTGCGCACGCACGATGGACTGGGCCACCTTGAGGATGGTGTCGGCACGCGTCTTCAGGCTTTTGATCAGCCAGCGTGCTTCCTGCAGCTGGCCGCGCAGGTAGGAGGCGTCGTCGCGCTGGGCGCGGGCGATCAGCGATTCGTAGTGGCGGTTGATCGCCAGCTGCGGCTGGCAGCCCGGCGCCAGGCTGACCTGCCACTGCCCGCCGCTGCGGAAGGCGTAGGCGTCCGGCGCGACGTATTCAGGGGCGGACGAGGACACGCTGGAGCCGGGCTTGGGGTCGAGTGCACGGATCAGCTGCACTGCGGTGTCGATCTGGTCGCTGCCGGCCTTGAGCGAGCGGCTCAGGCGCGCGCGGTCGTTCTTGGCCAGTACTTCCAGGTGGTCGGCGACGATGGCGCGGGCGATGGCCAGGCCGTCGACGTCGGGCTCGAACGAATCCAGCTGCACCAGCAGGCATTCGCGCAGATTGCGGCTGGCGACGCCGAGCGGATCGAAGCGCTGTATGCGATGGCGTACCGCTTCGATTTCGTCTGCATCGATCTGGTACAGGCTGGCCAGGCCCTGCTGGATCGCTTCGACCGGCTCGTGCAGGTAGCCGTCGTCGTCGATTGCCTCGATCACGGCGACGGCGATGGCGCGGTCGCGCGCCGACATCGGCGTGAGGTTGAGCTGCCAGAGCAGGTGGTCGCGCAGGTCCTGCTGTTCGGGTTCCTGGCTTTCGAATTCGTCGTCCGAGGGGGCGTTGCGCGCCGGCGTATCGAAGGTGTTGTCGAGCGTGTCGAAACGCTCTTCCTCGTTTTCGCGCGTGTCGTTTTCGCTGCTACTGCTGGTTTCGGTGCTGGAGTTGTTGCGGTTGTCGATGAACTCCGCGATGGGCGCTTCGGCCTGGTCGGGACTATCGGCGCTTGCCGCCTCGCCGTTCTCTTCGGGCAGTTCCAGCAGAGGATTGGATTCCAGCGCCTCGCGCAGCTCCATTTCCAGCTCGATGCTGCTCAGCTGCAGCAGACGTATGGCCTGTTGCAATTGCGGCGTCAGCGCCAGTTGCTGGTGCAGGCGAAGGTTTAACGCTGGCTTCATCATCGATCCCGTATCGGCGGTGCCGCGGCCGGCAGTGCGGTGGCCACGCGCTGCCATCCTAATGCGGAAAACGGTCAACGGGAACCGCAACGAAACGTGAAAGTACGAAACTTGCTTAGCCGTTCCGATTGAGGGAGGATCGGCATTGCAGCGGCGCCGCAGGGGAGGTTCGGCGCAGGCGGGTCGAAAGCATTCTGCGAAGCAATCTGTGGCAACGTATACGTTGCTACATCCGGAATTCTTTGCCCAGATATACTTCGCGCACCTGTTCGTTGGCGAGTATCGTCGCCGGTGCGCCCTTGGCCAGCACCTTGCCTTCGGAAAGGATATAGGCGCGGTCGCAGATGCCCAGGGTTTCGCGCACGTTGTGGTCGGTGATCAGCACGCCGATGCCGCGTTCTTTCAGATGCCGCACGATGCGCTGGATCTCGCCGACCGAGATCGGGTCGACGCCGGCAAACGGTTCGTCCAGCAGCATGAAGCGTGGCTCGCCGGCCAGCGCGCGCGCAATCTCCACGCGCCGGCGTTCGCCGCCGGACAGGCTGCCGCCCTTGGAATTGGCGATATGGCCGATCTGCAGCTCGTCCAGCAGTTTTTCCAGCTCGGCCGCGCGGGCATTGGCATCCAGCTGCGGACGAAGTTCGAGGATGGCGAGAATGTTCTGCGCCACGCTGAGGCGGCGGAATACCGACGCTTCCTGCGGCAGGTAGCCCACGCCCATGCGCGCGCGCGCATGCATGGGCTGGCTGGTGATGTCGGTATCGTCCAGGCGGATGCTGCCGGCATCGGCGCCGATCAGGCCGACGATCATGTAGAAGCAGGTGGTCTTGCCCGCGCCGTTGGGACCGAGCAGGCCAACCACTTCGCCCTGTTCCACCCGGCAGGAGAAGTCGCGTACGACTTCGCGCTGCTTGTAGCGCTTTTTCAGCCCGGTCGCGCTGAGCATTACTTCTGCTTGTCCGTGGCGGCGGGCTTGGCGGCGTCGGCCGGCTTGGCCTTGTCGGCCGACGGCTTGGCGTCGGTCTTGGGCTTGGGCTGCATTTTCATGGTGATGCCGCCACCGGAACCGCCTTCGCCGGTCAGTTCGCCCGATTCGGTGTTGTAGACGATGCGTTCGCCGCGGAATTCGCCGCGGCCTTCCTGGATCACCACCGCATTGCCGGTGAGGATGGCGGTGGACGAATCGGTCGAATAGTCGATGTTGGCCGCGGTCGCGCGCATCAGGCCGCCGCTGTCGAGCTGCTGCTGCATGCGTGCCGGCTTGCCTTCCAGCACCACGCGGTTGATCTCGTTGGAATCGTCCTGGTAGACCGTGCCCTTGTCCGACTCGCCCTTCATCGTGCCGCGGGTCAGCTTGACCGCGCCGGTGAGGATGGTGAGGTGCTTGTTCTGGTTGGTGGCGAAATGGTTCGCTGCCACTTCCAGCGGCTGCTCGGCATCGGTCTTCAGGGCATGTGCTGCGGGAGCGGCCACGGCCAGCAGCGCGACAAGGCTAAGGCTTGCGCTTGCGCGCGAACGAAGCATGGACATCGGAGAGCAGCTCCAGTTGGTGCGTGTTGAGATCGGCCTTCATGCCGGTGCCGCGCAGTATAGAGCCCGGCTGGGTGATCGTGGCAGCGGCGGCGGTCTCGAGCCGGTTCTCTTTCGGGTAGGCATCGACATCGCGCGTGGCGATGTGCGCTTCGGCAGCTTCCGGGCTCGGTGCGCGCTGCATTTCCACGGCGCCGGCCAGCAGCATGTGGGTGCCGTCCTTGGTCACGAAGGCCGATTGCGACGTGCCTTTCCAGGGTTCGCCCTGCTTGGCCGCGATGAGGAAATCCGGCGCGTCCACCCAGAGCGAGCCGTCGTCGTTGCGTCGCGCCAGTGCCGGCGCGGAGACGGTGAAGCTCAGTTTGCCCTCCTCGTCCAGCGCATGCAGGGTGAAATTGTCGAGGGTGTAGTTCGAGCGCGGCGGACCGACGAAGGCGGGCACTTCTTCCGGCGGGCGCAGATACCACAGCGCAGCCCAGATCGCGCTGGCGACAACGGCCAGCAGCAGGATCAGGCGCAGGCGCGACTCGTCCGTCACAGCCACTGCGCCAGTTCGGCCTCGGCCTTGTTCTGGGCGGCCAGCAGCAGGTCGCAGACTTCCCGCGCCGCGCCTTCGCCGCCGCGCTGCCGCGTCTGCAGGTGCAGATGCGGCAGCAGCCAGGCATGGGCGTTGGCCGGGCCTATGGCCAGGCCGCATTGGCGCATGGCGCGCAGGTCGGGCAGGTCGTCGCCGGTATAGCAGACCTGGTCCAGCGTCAGCTGCAGCGCCTCGCACAGCTGGTGCAGGCAGGCCAGCTTGTCTTTCTGGCCTTGGTAAACATGGGCGATGCCCAGCTCGGCCATGCGCTCGGTCACCGTATGGCTCATGCGTGCGGTGATGATGGCCACTTCCACGCCGTTGCTGCGCAGGCGCTTGAGGCCCAGGCCGTCGTGTACATGAAAGGACTTCAGCTCACGCTGGTCGGCGGCGTACCAGAGCCGGCCATCGGTGAGTACGCCGTCGACATCGAATACGGCCAGTTTGACGGCCGCGGCACGGGCGCGGATTTCAGCGGACAGGTCGTTGAACATGATGGATTTTTTCAATCGCGCCGCAGCGGCGGGAAGGGCGGCCGCGACCGGGTCGGGCCGCCGCGATGACAACAGGCTGCGCATGCTGCGGCAAAGCCGCCACCGCCGTCCATGCCGGCAAGTACCGTAAAGCGGCCAGCGTTCAGACTACCCGGGCGCGCAGCAGATCGTGAATATTGAGCGCGCCGACCAGCTTGTTGCTGTGGTCGACGACGAGCAGGGCATGGATGGTGAAATCTTCCATCAGCCGTGCCGCCTCAACGGCGAGCTTGTCCGGCGTGATGGTTTTTGCCTTGGTCGTCATCAGCCGGGCCAGCGGCGCGCTGCGCAGGTCGATGGCGTGATCGTCCAGGGCGCGGCGCAGGTCGCCGTCGGTGAACACGCCGAGCAGCTTGTCCTGGGCATCGACCACGGCCGTCATGCCCAGGCCCTTGCGCGACATTTCCACCAGGGCTTCGGACAGGCTGGATTCCACGCCGACCTTCGGCACCTGCTCGCCCGTATGCATGACATCGCTGATATGCATCAGCAGGCGGCGGCCCAGCGAGCCGGCGGGATGCGAGCGGGCGAAATCGTCGGCGGTGAAACCGCGCGCCTCCAGCAGGGCTACGGCCAGCGCATCGCCCATCACCAGGGCGGCGGTGGTGCTGGCGGTCGGCGCCAGGCCCAGCGGGCAGGCTTCGGTCGGAACGCTGACATCGAGATGGACATCGGCCAGGCGGGCCAGCGACGAGCTGTCGTTGCCGCTCATGGCGATCAGCGGTATGCCCTGGCGCCGGATCAGCGGCAGGATGGTCAGCAGTTCGTCGGTTTCGCCGGAATTGGACAGGGCCAGCACCACGTCTTTCTGCGTGATCATGCCCAGATCGCCGTGGCTGGCCTCGCCCGGGTGGACGAAGAAGGCCGGCGTACCGGTGGAGGCGAGGGTGGCAGCGATCTTGCGCGCGATATGGCCGGACTTGCCCATGCCCGAGACCACGACGCGGCCACTGCAGTCGAACATCAGCTGGCAGGCGCGCAGGAAGTTTTCGTCGATGCGGGACTTGAGCAGCTCGATTGCCCTGGCCTCGGTCTCGACCACCTGCAGTGCGCTTTGCACCAGGGCGGCAGTATTGAGTGGAGGATGTGCCGCGGCGGACGAGATCAGGGGCAGGATCTGTGCATTCATGAGCAGGGCTGGATGGAGCAGGGAGACGGGTCTGTCGTGTGCAACGTTTTGGCGCCAGCGGATTTTCGGTAACATGCGCGTCCCCATAGTGTAGCCGGTTAGTCGTCCCCGTCGCAGGGACGGCGCAAACCCGCACTTCGTCGCGGCCAATCGCCGCTGCCCTGAATCCGCCACGGATTACCCCCGAAATGGACAGCCTCACCATCAAGAATCTGATCGAGCAAGGATTGCCCGGCGCTGTAGCCGAGGTCAGCGGCGCCGACGGCGTGCATTTCGACGCCGTGGTCGTGGCCGACGCCTTTCGCGGCAAGCTGCCGCTGGCCCGGCACCGGCTGGTCTATGCAACCCTGGGCGATCTCATGGGTGGCGCTATCCATGCGCTGGCACTCAAGACTGTGACACCTGAAGAGGCGGGAGCCGGAAGCCGGAATCCGTAACTGTTGACGCCGCCGGGCTGCGCTTCCCCCAAAGCCCGGGCCCTGGCTGGATTCCGTCGCTGCCGTCTCCACCTTCGCCGTTCCTTTTAGAGAGAGACTTCCTTCCCAAGATGGCCAAGATCGTAATTTCCGGCGGTGAACCGCTGCACGGCGACGTGTGGATTTCCGGCGCCAAGAACGCGGTACTGCCGATTCTGGCCTCTACCTTGCTGGCCGACGGGCCGGTCAGCATCGGCAACGTGCCGCACCTGCACGACGTCACCACCACGATGGAGCTGCTCGGCCAGATGGGCGTGCAGCTGGTGCTGGACGAGCGCATGAAGATCCATGTCGATCCGCGCTCGATCAAGAGTTGCTCGGCGCCGTACGACCTCGTCAAGACAATGCGCGCATCGATCCTGGTGCTTGGCCCGCTGGTTGCGCGCTATGGCGAGGCCGAGGTTTCCCTGCCCGGCGGCTGCGCCATCGGCTCGCGCCCGGTCGACCTGCATATCAAGGGCCTGCAGGCGCTGGGTGCCGATGTCACTGTCGAGAACGGCTATATCCGCGCCAAGGCCAAGCGCCTGAAGGGCGCGCGCATCGTGATGGACATTGTCACCGTCACCGGCACCGAGAACATCATGATGGCTGCGGCGCTGGCCTCGGGCACCACGGTGATCGAGAACGCGGCGCAGGAGCCCGAAGTGGTCGATCTGGCCAACTGCCTCAATGCGATGGGCGCGAAAGTCAGCGGTGCGGGCACGGCGACCCTGGTCATCGAAGGCGTGGAACGCCTGCACGGCACCGACTACGACGTACTGCCCGACCGGATCGAAACCGGCACCTTCCTCGTCGCCGGCGCGATCACCGGCGGCAAGGTGCTGGCGAAGAAGGCGCGGCCCAAGACGCTGGATGCGGTGCTGGCCAAGCTCGAAGAGGCCGGTGCGCATATCAATACCGGCGACGACTGGATCGAGCTGGACATGCGCGGCAACCGGCCCAAGGCGGTGAACATCACCACTGCGCCGTACCCGGCCTTTCCCACCGACATGCAGGCGCAGTTCACTGCGCTCAACTGCGTCGCCGAAGGTGTCGGCATCATCACCGAAACGGTGTTCGAAAACCGCTTCATGCACGCGCACGAATTGCAGCGCCTGGGCGCAGACATCCGCCTCGAAGGCAATACCGCCATCATCAAGGGCGTCAGCAAGATGACCGGTGCGCCGATCATGGCGACCGATCTGCGCGCTTCCGCCTGCCTGGTGCTGGCAGGCCTGGTTGCCGAAGGCGATACCACGGTCGATCGCGTGTATCACATCGACCGCGGCTACGAGTGCATCGAGGAAAAGCTCGGTACGCTGGGCGCGCGCATCCGCCGCCTGCCGTCCTGACTGCTGCGGTGCCGCCCTGCGGCAGCGCTGGTCTCGCGTGAGTTAAAAAAGGGACAACATCATGTTGTCCCTTTTTTGTTTTCCCGGTTACTTCAGTTCGCGCAGCAGCATCACGATGTTCTCGCCGTCCTTCTGCGCCTGCTCCACCTGCAGCGGCGCGATGCGGTCGGCGGCGTACCAGGTACTGCTCTTGCCGGGCTTGTCGCTGCGTTCGAAGCGGATGGCCCTGAAGTTGCCGGCCGGCAGGGCCAGATTGCTGGTTTCGCGACGCTCGTAGCGCTGGTTTTCCGCTGCGTCCTTGTTCGCCACCACCAGTTGCTGGCTGGCTTGTGCCCGGTCGCGGCCCAGTGCGACGACGACAACCTGACGATCGATCATGGCCGGCTGCAAGGCATAGCGGAACAGCTGGTCCTTGTCGGTCACGCGCACTTCGCGTGCCTGTGTGTCGAACACGATGCTGCGCTGCTTGGATTTCAGCGTCGCGTCCTGGCGATAGCGATAGTCGGTGCTTTCCAGGCGGCCGTCGCTGCCGACGCGGAATTTCGATTCTTCCCGCACGTCCAGACCCAGCAGCCGGGCCATGCCGGCCGTGCCCTTGGTTTCGGTGACCAGCGACCATTGATTGTCGCCGTCCCGGCGCAGGGTCATGGTCGATTGACCGATGACCTTGTCGCCGCGCTTGACGTCATAGCTGGCGCTGAAGGGCTGCAAGGTATCGGCGCGGACGGCGGGATCGGCGATGCCGGGCGGGTTCAGTTCGACGGCGGAAGACAACAGCGGCAAGGCGGCAAGGCCGAGCAGGGCGAGGATACGCATGACGGGCTCCAGGCGGGGACGGCGCAGTGTGGCGGCGTATGGCTGAACGCTGGCCGGGGTGTTCGAGGTTGAGTGTGGCGTTGTCCATGCGGCCGCTGCCTGGTGTTTCCGAGAGCACGATCGGCGCCGTCGAATCGGCTGGTGCGGCAGATCAGACGCGCAAGACCTGCAGCAACGGCACACCATCGAAATGCACCGTGCCGTCGCGCCATTCGGCACGGCCTTGCGCCAGCCATTGCACGCAACGGCAGAGCAGGGCGTGTTCCCGCGGCAGTAGGCGCTGGGCCAGGGTATCTGGACTATCGCCGGGTTCGATGGTGATCTCGCTACAGGCGAGCAGCGGGCCGCCGTCGAGTTCGGCAGTGACGAAATGCACGCTGGCGCCATGTACGGTGTCGCCGGCGGCCAGCGCCCGCTTGTGCGTATGCAGGCCGGCATACTTGGGCAGCAGCGACGGGTGGATATTGATGATGCGTCCGGCCCACGGCGCCAGCACGGCGGCATCGAGCACGCGCATGAAGCCGGCCAGCACGATCAGGTCTGGCGCGAACGCGCCGACGCGGGCAAACAGCTCGGCATCGTAGCGGGCGCGGTCGGGCTGGCTGGCCGGGTCCAGCGCCAGCGTGGCGATGCCATTCGCCTCGGCCAGGCGCAGGCCTTCGGCTGCCGTCTTGTTGCTGGCGACCAGGACGATCTCGATCGGCAATTCGCCGCGCCGCTGCGCAGCGATCAGCGCGCCGAGATTGGAGCCGCGGCCCGAGATCAGCACCGCGACACGCAGCACGGCAGACATCAGCGGATGACGACGCGCTCGTCGCCGCCGGCCTGGGTCACCTCGCCGATCTGCCAGGCGTCGAGGCCGAGCTGCTGCAGGGCAGCCAGCGTGCTCGCCGCCTCGTCGCGGCCGACGATGACGCAGTAGCCGATGCCGCAGTTGAAGGTGCGCCACATTTCTTCCTGTGCCACCGCGCCTTCGCGCTGCAGCCAGTCGAACAGGGGCGGCAGTTTCCAGCTGCTGCTGTCCAGCGCAATGCCCAGCGCATCGGGCACGACGCGGATGATGTTTTCCTTCAGCCCGCCGCCGGTGATATGCGCCATACCCTTGACGCTCTGCTGCGCCAGCAGTTGCAGGATGGGCTTGACGTAGATCGTGGTCGGCGCCATCAGCGCATCGGCCAGGCTGCTGCCGCCCAGATCCAGTTCGAACGGATTGCCGGCCCGCGCGACGATGCGGCGGATCAGCGAATAGCCGTTGGAATGCGCGCCGCTGGAAGCGATGCCGAGGATGGCATCGCCCGCTTCGAGCCGGCTGCCGTCGATGAGCTTGGATTTTTCCACTGCGCCGACGCAGAAGCCGGCGAGGTCGTACTCGCCCGGCGGGTACATGTCGGGCATTTCCGCGGTTTCGCCGCCGATCAGTGCGCAGCCGGCCAGCTCGCAGCCTTTGGCAATGCCGCCGACCACGGCCACGGTGGTGTCCACGTGCAGCTTGCCGGTGGCGAAGTAGTCGAGGAAGAACAGCGCTTCGGCGCCCTGTACCAGCACGTCGTTGACGCACATGCCGACCAGGTCGATGCCGATGGTGTCGTGGCGGCCGAGGATCTGCGCCAGCTTGAGCTTGGTGCCGACGCCGTCGGTGCCGGACACCAGCACCGGCTCCTTGTAGCGTCCAGCCAGTTCGAACAGCGCGCCGAAGCCGCCGAGGCCGGCCATCACTTCCTTGCGGAAGGTGCGGGCAACCAGCGGCTTGATGCGCTCGACGACTTCGTTGCCCGCGTCGATGTCGACGCCGGCGTCGCGGTAGGTCAGGGCGGTCTTGGGGTCGGACATGGGGCGGCCGGCACAAAAAGGGGCGCAATGATAGCAGCGACCGCCGCGCCTGGCCTGCGCCGACATGGACGTCGCGACGGGCTTTGGGCAGACTTGGGCACGATTCCGCTCGCCGACCAGGGAATGTCCGTGCGTTACGCCCGATTGCTCAGCTTATTCTTTTTCCTCCTGTGCCTGCCGCTGGGGAACGGCCTGGCCCAGGCCCAGAGCCCGAACGCGCTGTATACCGGCGAAGTGCCGGTATCCGACCAGTCCGACGAACAGCGCGCTGTCGCCCTGAAAAGCGCGCTGGCCCAGGTCGTGGTCAAGCTGACCGGCGACCGGGCGGCGGCCAGCAGCGAAGCCGTGGCCAAGCTGGTCGAATCAGCCGAGCGCTATGTGCAGCAGTACACCTATCGCCAGTCGGTGGAGACCGTCGACGGCCAGCCGCTGCTGCGCCTGAGCCTGGTGGCGAGTTTCGACCGCAGCGCCATCGATCGCGTGCTGCGCGATCGGGGTCTCAAGGTCTGGACGCCCGCGGCGCGCGCGCCGGTGGTGGCCTGGCTGGCCATCGACGATGGCAAGGGGCCGCGCCTGCTCGACAACACCGATCCGGCCGCCCGTGCCATGCAGCAGATGGCCGAACAGCGCGGCGTGACCCTGGTCTGGCCGCGCCTGGATTCGCCCGACCAGGCGCAGACCACGGCGCAGATCGTCTGGGAAGGCGACTCCATGACCCTGGCTGCGGACGCTGTGCGCTACCAGACCGATACCGTGCTGATCGGCCAGCTGCGCCGCGTCGGCAGCGACTGGATAGCGCGCTGGACCCTGGTCCTCGGTGGACAGGCACAGCCGGTCTGGGAATCGCGCGATCCCGACCTGGCCGCGGCCCTGGTCGCCGGTGCCGACGGTGCCGTGGACAAGACCCGCGGGCGTGGCGCCAGCCAGGCTGAGGAGCGGCGCATCACGACCGCGCGCGTCTGGGTCGGCGGGCTGAAATCCGCCCAGGACTACGCCCGCCTGTTCGAAACCCTCAGCGGCAACGAACTGGTGCGCGAGTACCAGCCGGAACAGGCGCGCGGCGACAGTGTGATGCTCAAGCTCACCTTGAACCTGGCACTGGACCGCTGGATGGCCTACCTGCCGCCGGACGGCGCCCTGAGCGTGGTCGGTGCAACAGCGAGCGACGGCGCGGAGGCGTCGCTGGCGCTGAATCCTTGAGACGCATCGGGCGCATGCGCCACATTCCGAACCTGCTGACCCTGCTGCGCATGCTGCTGACGGTGCCGCTGGCCTGGCTGCTGCGCAACGGTCGTTTCGACGCAGCGCTGCTGCTGGCCCTGTTCGCCGGTCTCAGCGATGCGCTGGACGGCTATCTGGCCAAGCGGTTTTCCTGGCAGAGCGAACTGGGCGGACTGCTCGATCCGGTCGCCGACAAGCTGCTGCTGCTGGCCTGCTTCCTCGGCCTGGCCGATGCGGGCGCGCTGCCCTGGTGGCTGGCCCTGCTGGTACTCGGCCGTGACGTCATCATCGTTGCCGGTGCCGTGGCCTACCATAACCTGGTGGGTCCACTGCATGCGGCGCCAAGCTATCTGAGCAAACTGACCACGGTCTTGCAGATCCTGCTGGTATTGGCGACGCTGCTGCATCTGTCGCGCTTTGCCGAATGGCCGCAATGGCTGAACCAGTGGCTGCTGGCCGCCGTCGCCGTCGCTACGCTGGCCAGCGGTCTGGACTACATCGCGCGCTGGTCGCTCAAAGCCTGGCGCGAAACGCATTCACAACGGGGTAGGCCGCAATGACAACGACGGAACGCTGGCAGTGGCTGGCTGTGGCCCTGGTAGGCGGTGGACTGATTTACCTGCTGGCGCCGGCGCTGACGCCGTTCGCCATCGCGGCCCTGTTCGCCTACCTGTGGGATCCGGTCGTCGACCGGCTCGAACGGCTGGGGCTGTCGCGTAATTTCTCCGTGTCGCTGGTGTTCTTCTTCATCATCGTCGGCGTGGTGGCGCTGATCCTGCTGGTGATTCCATTCACTGAGCGGCAAATCGCCAAGTTCCTCGAACAGCTGCCGCGCTGGCTCGCCTGGATCCAGGCCGAGGCGCAGCCGCAGCTGGAAAAGCGCTTCGGCATCACGCTGGATTTCGCCGACCCGAACAAGCTGATCGAAATGCTCAGCGGACACTGGCGCGAAGCCGGCGGCGTGGCCACGGCGCTGCTGGCCAAGGTATCCAAGTCGGGCCTGACCGTGCTCGGCTGGGTCGCCCAGTTGGTACTTATTCCGGTTGTCACTTTTTACCTTCTGCGCGACTGGGACGTGCTGGTGGCGCGGGTGAACGAACTGCTGCCGCGCACGATAGAGCCGACCATCAGCCGGCTGGCGCGGGAGTCCGACGAAGTGCTGGGGGCTTTCCTGCGCGGCCAGCTCAGCGTGATGCTGGCGCTGGGCACCTTGTATGCAGTCGGACTGTGGGCGATCGGCATCGACGTAGGCCCGCTGATCGGCATGATCGCCGGCCTGATCAGCTTCGTGCCCTACCTCGGCGCCATCGTCGGTGTCGGCATGGCCTTGATCGCCGCGGTGGTGCAATACCAGGACTGGACCCACGTGATCATGGTGCTGGCCGTGTTCGGCGTCGGCCAGACCATCGAAGGCTATGTGCTGGTACCCAAGCTGGTCGGCGACAAGATCGGCCTGCATCCGGTCGCGGTGATCTTTGCCATCCTGGCCGGCGGCGAGCTGTTCGGCTTCCTCGGCGTGCTGCTGGCATTGCCGGCCGCGGCCGTGTTCATGGTGGTGCTGCGCTACCTGCACGAGAAATACACCGCCAGCACGCTCTACCAGGCCGAGCAGCCCCAACCCGAAGTGTCCGGCGTGGTGGTGGTATCGCATGGCAGCGTGGTTGCCGCGGGCGACCTGGAGCCGCTGCCGACGGTGGCGCAAGCCGCACCCGGCATTGTGCTGCCGGGCGGCAACGACAAGCCCGGCGCGCATTGACGTGCAGCAGTTGCCTTTGGGATGGCGCTGGCCGGCACAGCAGCGCTTCGATACGTTTTTCGCCACCGGCAACGAGGCCACGGTGGAGCTGCTGCGCCAGCTGGCTGACGGCAGCAGCAACGGCTGGATCTTCCTGTTCGGGCCGGAAGGCAGCGGCCGCACCCACTTGCTGATGGCTACCTGCCAGGCGGCCAACGCGCAGGAAATCAGTGCCCAGTACCTGCCGCTGGCGGCCTTGCCCGCGCCGGTGGACGGTGCCATCCGCGGCTTCGGCGGCAGCGATCTGCTGGTGCTGGACGATCTCGACGCAATTGCCGGCGACGCCGCGGCGGAACACGCCCTGTTCGACCTGTACAACCGCTGCCGTGCCGAAGGCAGCACCCTGGTCTTCGTTGCCAGCGCACCGCCAGCGCAGATCGGCATACAGCTGCCAGACCTGGTATCGCGCCTGTCCAGTTGCACCCAGCTACCCTTGCGCCCGCTCGACGATGCGCAGCGGCGCGAGGTGCTGCGTTCCCGCGCCGAGACGCGCGGTATCGCACTGGACGAAGCCGTGCTGGATTTCCTGTTCAGCCGCTATGCGCGCGACCTCGGCAGCCTGGGTGCGCTGCTCGACCGGGTCGACCGCGAATCGCTGGCGGCCAAGCGCCGCGTGACCGTGCCGTTCCTGCGCCAGCTGCTGGCGCGTGGCGACGACTAAGTGCGCGGGGCAGCGACGTAGGTGGGGTAAGCCACAAGGCGCACCCCAACAGCAAGGTGGCTCATCATCAAAGAACCCATGCCGAAGGAATGTTCGTTTCGCCGGGACACCGGCCAAAGCATTCCTTCGGCATGGGCTTTTTGTGGCGGATACGCCGCGATGGTGGGGTGTGCCAGCGGCTTGCCCCAATCTGCGATTTCAATTCTGTATTGATGTGGAAAAGCGAAAAACCGCCACAAGGCGGTTCTTCGGGGTTCGCGGGTTGTCGGGGGGCGCCGTCCATCGCCGCCGGCAGGCGATGGACGGCGGCGCGGTGATGGCGGCCTGGCGATACGCCGTGTCTTACTTGTTCTTGGCCGCGCCGCCCTCGACCAGGATGAATTCGCGATTCGCCTCGACCGTCTTGTCGCCGATACCCTTCACCTTGGCCAGGTCGTCGGCGCTCTTGAACGCGCCGTTCTGCTCGCGATAGGCGACGATCGCTTCGGCCTTGCTCTGACCCACGCCCTTGAGGTTGGCAGCGAGGGTGGCGGCGTCGGCAGTGTTGACGTTCACCGGCTGGGCGGCGAAGGCCGGCAGGCAGAAGGCCAGGGACAGGACGAGGGACTGGATGAACTTGTTCATGGGTTTGCTCCGGATCGATTGTGTGGGTTTGGTGCCGGGCCGCTGCGGCTCCGACGGTGCAAACTTTAGGCAGTGCGGCCGCTGCCTTCGTCAGGCAGACACCCCGTCGAACCCTGCGCAGACGCCGCGTACGGCGCTGGGAAAAATCCCAGCGGTTTCGTGGCCCGGCCGGTGCCGCGGTAAGATCCGCGCTTTGCCGTACAGCCCAGGAAAACCGCATGAATACCGAACAGCTCAGCGCCTTCGTTTCCGCCAAGTGGGATGAGGAAATCGTGCCGCGCCTGGTCGACTACATCCGCATTCCGAACAAGTCGCCCATGTTCGACGCCGATTGGGCGGCGCATGGCTACATGGATCAGGCGGTCGATCTGATGGCCGGCTGGGCGCGGCAGCAGCCGATTGCTGGCATGCAGGTCGATGTGGTGCGGCTGGAAGGCCGCACGCCGCTGATCTTCATCGACATCCCCGGCCAGAACGACGATTGCGTCGTGCTCTACGGCCATCTGGACAAGCAGCCGGAAATGACCGGCTGGGCCGATGACCTGGGCCCGTGGAAACCGGTGATCAAGGGCGACAAGCTCTACGGCCGCGGCGGCGCCGACGACGGCTACGCGATCTTCGGTTCGCTCGCCGCCATCCTGGCGCTGCAGCAGCAGGGCATTCCGCATGCGCGCTGCGTGGTGATGATCGAAGCCTGCGAGGAATCCGGCAGCTACGACCTGCCTTATTACGTCGATCATCTGGCCGCGCGCATCGGCCGGCCGTCGCTGGTGGTCTGCCTGGATTCGGGCTGCGGCAACTACGACCAGCTCTGGCTGACCACCAGCCTGCGCGGTCTTACCGGCGGCAATCTCACGGTCAAGGTGCTGGAAGAAGGCGTGCATTCCGGCGACGCGTCCGGCGTGGTCGCTTCCAGCTTCCGCATCCTGCGCGAATTGCTGTCGCGCCTGGAAGACCCAGCCAGCGGCAAGATCCTTCCGCCGGAACTCTACGCCGACATTCCGCAACAGCGCACCGAACAGGCACGGCGTTCGGCCGAAGTGCTCGGCGATGCGGTGTATTCCAAATTTCCCTTCGTGGAAGGCATGCGGCCGATGAACGAGGACCGCGCCGAGCTGGTGCTCAACCGCACCTGGCGGCCGGCCCTGTCGATCACCGGCGTGGGCGGCATGCCGGCACTGGATTCGGCCGGCAACGTGCTGCGTCCGTTCACGGCGGTCAAGCTCAGCCTGCGCCTGCCGCCGACGCGGGAAGGTGCCAGCGCGGGCGAATTCCTCAAGGGACTGCTGGAGAAAGACCCGCCCTATGGCTGCGAAGTCCGCTTCGATCTGGAAAAAGCTTCCACCGGCTGGAATGCGCCACAGCTGTCGCCCTGGCTGGAACAGTCGGTCGCCGCCGCCTCCAAGGCATTTTTCGGCCCGGAACCGGCGTACATGGGCGAAGGCGGCACGATTCCGTTCATGGGCATGCTGGGCGAGAAATTCCCGGGCGCGCAGTTCCTCATCACCGGCGTGCTGGGCCCGCACTCCAATGCCCATGGCCCGAACGAGTTCCTGCACATTCCCACCGGCAAGCGCGTGACCATGTGCGTGGCCCAGGTGATGGCCGACCATTTCGTCGCCAGCCAGGCTGGCCTGACCAGCGGCGTTGCAGCCAGCGACGCGCACACCCATCACGGCGACCACGGCTGCTGCTGAACGCGGCGCAGGAGCACGCATGAGCGTATCGACTCCGGCCAGCGCCGCGCCTGCCGCGCGGCGCTGGCCGCGGCGCATGATCATCGGCGTGGCGGCGCTGGCCCTGCTGGCGCTGGCCATTTCCTCGCTGTTCGCCGACGGCGGTGCGCACACGCTGGACCGGCAGATCATGCTGCTGCTGCGCAATCCGCAGGCCTTGAACGATCCCCTCGGGCCGGCCTGGTTCGAGGATGTGATGCGCGACATGACCGGCCTGGGCGGCATTGGCGTGGTGATCGGCGGCAGCGCGCTGCTGGCCGGCTACCTGTGGCTGCAGCGGCGGCGAATGGATGTGCTGATCCTGGCGGGCAGCGTGGCTGGCGCGCAGATCGTCAGCGCCGTGTCCAAGCTGCTGGTGTCGCGGCCGCGGCCCGACCTGGTATCGCACGAGGCGGAAATCTACAGCGCCAGCTTTCCCAGCGGGCATACCCTGATGGCGACGGTGACCTGGGTCACCTTTGCCATGCTGCTCGCCGCGGATTTCCAGGACCGGCGCGTGCGCGACTATCTGCTGCTGGTGGCCTGGATTGTTGCGATCGCGGTCGGCTGCAGCCGTATCTATCTCGGCGTGCACTGGCCCAGCGACGTGCTGGCCGGCTGGGCCATTGGTGCCTTGTGGATGATTATACTTTCGCGGCTGGTGCCGCGCCTGCGCGGGCAGTGATTTGCACGGGCCTGCCGCGGGCTGCGGTAGGGCGCCGGTACCGAACTGGCGGCGCTGCGCCGGTTTGCGCAGGCGTCAGGTCCGGCGCCGGCCGGCCCGGTTACGCCGGTTCAAATTTCTGTACTACGCCAGAGTGCCGCCTTGTAGCTATTTCTTGCGGCAATTGCGCTCGCTGCCGTCGGGGCCCCAGGTGATCAGCGCCTCGCCCTGGTGCTCGTACAGCGAGACATTGCGGCCCTCGTAGCGGCTGCCGCTGGCGCTGGGCACGCTGAGCAGGGTCTGGCTGTCGTCGCCGCGCCGGGCCAGTACCGACGGTGGCTCGGTGGCAAAGAAGCTGGCGCTGACCGGCACGCTGTCGCCGTCGCAGACGTATTCGACGCTGGCTGTGGCGGCGACCAGGCTGAAACGCGCCTGCAGTTCGGCGATGCGCTGTTCGTAGTTGTCCGTCATGCATTGCTGCTGGATCGGGCTTTTCCAGCACTCGTTGCGGCCTTTGATCCAGCCGATCTGCTCGGCCTTCAGCGTGCTGCCGCTCTTGCCCTTGCTCTTGCCCTGGGCAGCCTTGAACACCTCGGCCAGCTTGCGATCCAGCGCGGCGAGCTTTTCGTCGGCGCAGATCTGTTCTTCCACGGTGCTCTGCAGCTTCCTGGTGCAGTCGTAGGACGGCCGCGCCGCGCTGGCGGAGCCGGCGGCAAGGGCGAGCAGGGACAGTGCGGCAACGCGGCAGTACGCAGTGTTCATCGACAGCTTCCTGGTTTCGGTAGGACGTCCTGCGGGCGGCGAAGAAGCCGCCCGTGATTCGGGCTCGATCGCGGCGGGCAGACCTTGCGGTGTACTTCGCGATGCCTGTCGCACCCTACACCTTGCGGCGCTGTTCGCGCTGCTCGCCGTGCCCGGCATCGTTCAAGGCCATCCGTGGGGCTCGGTGCATTCCTGCAGGAGTCTGGCTCAGCGTTTGACACCGGCGCGCCAGGCGTAGACGGCGGCCTGGGTGCGGTCCTGCAGTTCCAGCTTGGCCAGCACATTGCTGACGTGGGTCTTGACGGTCTTCTCGCCGATGCCCATGCGGGTGGCGATGACGTGGTTGGACAGGCCGTCCGCCATCAGCTCCAGCACTTCGCGTTCGCGCAGGCTGAGGCGGTCGAGCGCGCTGGGTGCCGGGTCGGAAGCGGGCGTGCGCACTGCCTGTACCAGTCGCGTGGCGATGCGCGGATGCAGGATCGCCTCGCCGCGGGCGGTGCGGCGCACCGCATCGGCCAGGGTGTCGGCATCGGTGTCCTTGAGCAGGTAGCTCAGCGCGCCGGCCTGTACCGCATGCACGATCTGCGCATCGTCTTCGTAGCTGGTGAGTATCAGCACCTGGGTAGAGGGGCAGGAGGTGCGGATCAGGCGCGTCGCCTCGACGCCGCCGCCGGGCATGACCAGGTCGATCAGGGCCACGTCCGGAATCAGTTCGCGGCATACGGCAGCGGCGCTCTCGGCGCTGTCCGCTTCGCCGACGATGGTCAGGTCGTCGCACGTGTCCAGGAAGGCACGGATGCCCTGACGCACCAGGACATGGTCGTCGGCGATGATGACGCGAATCGGTTGGCTCATTGCAGTCGTGCTCCGTAGTTGCAGCGAACCCTTACCTCGGTGCCGGCACCGGGCGGGCTGATCAATTCGAACTGGCCGCCGGGCAGACCTTCGGCGCGGGCGCGCATGTTTGCCAGGCCCATGCCGCCGCTGGAGTCGGCGCCACCGATGCCATTATCGGCGATGCTCAGGCTAATCTGCTCGTCCTTGCGGTGGAGCTTGATTGAGACTCGCGTGGCGCGGGCATGGCGCAGCACATTGGCCAGCGCCTCCTCGGCGATGCGCAGCAGGGCCTCGCCGTGGACAGCGTCGTCGAGGATGGAGTCGTCCAGTTCGAACTCGCGCTGCAGGCCGCTGATGCGCGCCCAGCGTTCGGCCAGCTCCAGCAGGCGCGGGGCGAGAAAGCCGCGTGGCGCCCGTTCGCTGCGCAGTTCGTCCAGCACCTGTACCAGCTGGCGCTGGATGCCGACGATCAGTTCGTACGACTCGTCCAGCCGCGTCTGCACCGCCGCATCGTCATTGCCAAGCAGGCGCCGCGCGGCGCGAATCTGCAGGTTCAGCGCGAACGCCTTCTGCTTGACCGTGTCGTGCAGGTCGCGGGCGATGCGCTGGCGCTCCTGCAGGCTGGCCAGGTCGGCGCGCGACTGCATCAGGCTCATCAGCTCGCAGGCCATGCGGTTGAGGTCGCGCGACAGACGGCCCAGCTCGTCGCCGGATTCGTCCGGAATCAATGTGGAAAAATCCCCGGCACTCCACGATTCCGCCGCGTCGGCAATGGTATTCAGCCGCCGTGTGACCCAGCGCACCATGAAAAACGCCGTGGCGATGCTGAATACCACCAGGTAGATCAGCAGGATCGGCCATTCGAAACTTTTTTCGCCGGCCAGTCGCTGCCAGGGCAGCGGCAGGCGCAGCTCGGTCAGCAGAAAGCCGCGCAGATGGCCGGCCTGATCGCGGATCACCGCCAGCACGCGGCGCACGCGTTCCGGCGTTTCCTCGCCGGGCAGGTCGGCCGAACCGTCGCGTTTGGCCAGCTCCCAGGCCGGATCGCCGGCGGGCGGCGGCGTGGCGGTCCAGCCGCCGTCGGGGGCGTTGGCGAGCAGCTGTCCGTCGCCGTCGTAGGCGCCGACGGCGACCGGTACGCGGGACAGTTCCAGCATCACGTAGGAACTGGGTGCGAGGCCGTCCTGCGGACGTTCCAGCCGCAGCACCAGCGCTTCGGCGCGGGTGGCCAGCTCGATTTCGCTGGGCGTCTTGCCGTCTTTCCAATGGCGGCCGATCTCGTCGGCCGCGTCCCGCGTCATCAGGCTCATGCGGCCGGAATCCACCGCCTCGAACAGCTCGTGGAATTCGAAGGTGACAATGGTCCACTGGATCAGCGCCAAGGCAGGCACCGACAGCAACAGGTAGAACAGGGCGAGCTTGAACGTCAGCCCCTGGAGCAGATGGCGGCGTTGCGACATGGCGGGGCACAGGCAAAGGTCGTGCGAGTGTGACCGCTGGGGCGTTCTCGTGCCAGTGGCAGGGGCGGGCTAGGCACCGGGACGGAATGCCGCCCCCGGCGCCAGGCCGCGCCAGGGCCGGCGGGAAAAGGCTGCATGGACGGCAACTTGCGTTCTATCCGGCGGCAGCCCCAGGCCTGCGGTGCATGGCTCCGCATGGCGAGCCCGGTATGGACGGCGATACCGCCGTCGAATACGCGCGCCGCACATTGAGTATTTGTGCAGGATTACCTAATTCAACGCGTCGGGATCGGCCACCGGCAGCGTGTTGGCTTCCTCCGGCCAGTTGTTCGCCAGTACCACGCCTTCGCCGCGCAGCACGCCGTTGCCGAGATTGACCACGGCATGCGCACTGGAGGTGTCATTGGGTTCGGCCAGGGCGCTGTTGCCTTCGATGGTCACGTCGCGCAGGCCGATGTCGCCGAGGTTGAGCAGGGCCGAGGCGGTCAGTACCGAACTGCGCCGGCCGGTCACGGTATTGCCCGACAGCCGGCAGCGGGCCAGTTCCATGCGGCCGAAATTCATCACGATGCCGGCATCGCGCTTGGCCGCGAGTACGGCGTTGTGGCTGATTTCGCTGTCCCAGCCGCGCAAGGTGCCGTAGTTCACGACGATGGCATTGGTGCCGTCGGCAAGGCTGTCGGTGATGCGTACGCGGTCCAGGTGGACTACGCCGCGGTTGATCAGGGCGCCGCGCGAGGCTTCCGCCAGACCGAGGTTTTCCAGGGCGAGCTTGCCGCTGGGGGCGATGCTCAGCAGGGCGAATTCCTGGTCGGAATAGCGGCGGATTTCAGCCCCGTTGCCGACGATGGTGATAGCGCTGCGGATCAGCGGCAGGCCGAGCCGGCGTGTGCTGTCGCTGGCGTCGCGGATGATGTAGAGCCCGGCCCTGGCCAGCTCGATGCGATCGGGTTCCAGCGTGGCTTCGGCCGATTGAATGGCGGCGATCAACGCCTTGCTGTCGTGGTCGGCCACGACGAAAGTGGCGGCCTGGACCGGGGGCGAAGCGGCAGCAAGCGCGGCGAGGCAGAAGAGGCGACGGATCATGGCAATTCCCCGAAGGTGGCTGCGAGCACGCCGCAACGCTGCTGCAGTGCGATAGAGCTAACGACCTAATCGAAATCGGCACTGCGCCGCGGCTCGCTGCGTCGCCGTGGCGCCGACGAACGGCACAAATTCACGGTGGAAAAGGCGAGCCGGACAGAAATGGGCGGCCCGGCCGGCCCGCGGTTGCGGCGCCATTGCGCAGCGGCCGGCCCTTCGCAGTGCGTGCCGGACACGGCACAATCGCCGTCCCCTGACCGCAAGCCGATACCCATGCGTCGAATCGCCGCCCGCCGTTCTCCCATTCATGGCAACGGCGTCTTTGCCGTCAGCGACATTCCCGCCGGCACCACCGTGTGCGAATACCGCGGCAAACTGCTGACCCACGCCCAGGCGGACAAGCGCTATCCGGGCAATGCGGATTCCGGCCACACTTTCTTGTTCACCCTCAACGAGCGCTACGTGCTGGACGCCAACGAGCAGGGCAATATCGCGCGCTGGATCAACCACTCCTGCGCGCCGAACTGCCAGTCGTTCCTGAAGGAACACGCCGCGGGCGATGCGCGCAAGGACCGCGTGCTGATCGAAACCCTGCGCGACATCCGCGCCGGCGAAGAGCTGTGCTACGACTACGGCATCACCCTGGCGGAAAAGCACACGGCCAGGCTCAAGGCGATCTGGGCCTGCCGCTGCGGCATGCCGGCCTGCAGCGGCACCATGCTCAAGCCCAAGCGCAAGGCGGCGGCAAAAGCCTGATAGGCCGGCGCGCAGACTTTCGCCTGTCTAGGAAACATCTGCGCGAATTTCCGCGGCAGGACCGGCTCGCCAGGCCCAGGCCGCGTTTTGCCTGGGCCCGGGCACCCATCCGCGCGACGGGCGGCAGAACCAAAACATAATTCCGGCTGGCCGGATACTGAGTACTATTGCTTCCACACTGCAGCGCCCGGATGGCGCGGCAGTTTCGGGATTCGACGGGGCAGGGGAGTGGCGATGCGCATCGACAAGAATCTGGTCGTCATCGGCCTCAGCGACGAGGACACCGCGCATCTGCGCCTGCTGATCCGCAAGGCTGCCGAGCAGTTGCAGCAGCGTTGGCGCTGGGGCTCGGAAGAAGGTGCCGACCTGGTCATCGTCGATGCCGACGTCTTCGCCGGGCAGATGGCGCGCACGCGTGCCCTCGCCGCCGGCATGCGCGTCGCCGTGCTGACCGACGAGTCCGGGCCTTCGACCACCGAGCTGCGCCTGAACCGCCCGCTGAAGCTGGCCAATGTGATCGATGTGCTGAACCAGTCCGGCGGCGGCCTCGCCCTGGCGCCGGCCATGGGCAATATCAGCGACGACATGTACCTGGAATTCGCCCACGCGTCGTCGTCCAGGCTCGATCCGCCCGATGGCCTGCGTCATCTGTTCGACGAAGAAGGCGATGTCGATGCACAGGCCCTGGGCCTGGCGGCGGACGAACCGGTCGCGATCGGCGCCGACGAGCTGTTCAAGCGCGACGAAGGCGCGCACAAGCCGCGTTTCAGCGTGCCGCTCACCCTTGACGACGACACCTACGTGGAACGCGGCGGCGCCACCTCGCGCAGCGAATCGCGCGTGAGCGACAGCGCCGAAGGCATGGCACGCCAGCCATCGGCGCCGGGCCCGAATACCTTGCCGCCGGTCAAGCGCGGCAGCAACGTCAATCTCGACGGCAGCCGGCATGCCTTGCGCGCCTACCTGCAAGGACAGCTGCTGGCGGGGCCGGCGCAGATCCGTCTCGGCGATGCGCCCGCGCTCACGCTCGATCCGAAAAATGAGCAGTTCTATACCGAAGGCGGTCTGGGACAATTGGAAATCTACGCCCGCGCGCCGCTGAGCCGCAGCGACTGGCGCGCGCTGACCACGGCCGAGCTGGCCCAGGTGCGCGACACGCAGACCGCGCAGCCCTACCAGAACCTGGTCTGGCTGGAAGCGCTGGTACAGTCTGGCGGGCGCCTGGCGGCGCAGCTCGATCCGGGTGGCAGCTACAAGCTCAAGCGCTGGCTCGAACTGGACCGCGACGTGCGCCAGCACCAGCGCATCGCCCGCGCCATGCTGCAGCCGGCGCGCCTGAACGAAATTTCCGCCGCGGCCAACGTACCCATGGCCGATGTGTTCGACGTGGTCAACGCGTATTACGCGATCGGCCTGGTGGAATGGGAAACGCGTGCCTCGCTGCGTGCGCCCGCCAAGCCGGAAGCAAGCGGTGGGCTGCTGTCGCGCCTGAAGCGGCCGTTCGGCAGATCCTGAGGCTGAGGGGCTGCACCGCCGTGCTGCCGCTGTCGCGAAGGGCAGTGCTGGTCTGGAGTGTCTTGCTCCTTGTCGTTTCGATTGCGGTTGTTTTCGCCAGCGTGGTCCATTCACGGCGAGCGGGCGAGACTGTGCTGGCCCAGGTTCGGCCGCCATTCGATGCGGCGGCGGCGGAATACCAGTTGCGCCCGCGCCTCGAGCAGGCGTTGCTGCGTGCCGGTCACGACGAATGGAGCGGCGTCTACACCTATTGGGACGGTGAGAACTCCTCGCGCACACTGCTGCTGGTGCCGGGCAGCGGTTTCATCGCACGTCAAAACAGCGAAGGGCTGGGCGAGGGCGATCTGCTGCGCCTGGGCTCGGCCCAGTGGCGTGACGGACGCATCGAACTGCACGACGACTACGTCGCACCGGCCTGGCCGCTGCTGCCGCAAACCCTGTCCAGTAGCCTGATTCCCCTGCGCTGGGGCGAGCGGCGCTATCTGGTCGGTGCCGATCAGCTGGCTCGCTTTGCCCGCGCCGTGAATTTCAGCGGCAGCGAGGCCTATGCCGCGCAGAACGGTGCCGCGCTTCGGCGCGGCGACGAAACCCGTCCGGTATCCGGTTTGCCACCGCTGCCGGCTGCTGCGCAGGCTTACCTGCGCAGCCAGCCGCTGCTGCTGCACGTGACGTCGGTGGATATTGTGCACAACGAGATCATTGACGGCGGCTTCCAGGATGTGCGCCGTATCGACTATCGCCTGACCCTTTCTGCCGGCGACGGCATAGTCGCTGGCATGCAATTGCAACGCGACTTCAGCAGCGTTTTCGATGCGGCGGAGTTCATCACGATCGAACAGGTCGATGCGAATGCCGCCACGGCGGCTTACAGCGACATCGTCACACCGGTCGGTTTTCTCGAAACCCGGTTTCGACCCGATCCCGCCCGCATGGATCGTCCTACCCGCGCGGAACTGCACGGGCCGCGCATCGGCGACGTCTGGTCGACGGGCGGCAGCGCGCTTGTCGCGATGCGCGTGCGCCGCTGAAGCCGCGGTGTTGCGGCGGCGGCGCCAGTGCTCAAGCCAGCCTCACCTCCACCTCGGTCTTCACCGAATTGGCAATAAAGCAGTTCGCATGCGCGCGCAGGTGCAGGGCTTCGATGTCGGCTGCCGTGGGAATCTTCTCGCCGGAAAACTGCGTGCGCGGATTGAGGATGGCCCGCGTCACCGCGGGTTTGCCCTCGGCGTTCTTGTCGAGTATCGCCACCGCGTCGTCGGCGTAGCTTTCCAGCACGTAGCCGCGGTTCGCGGCCAGGGCGAGGAAGGTCAGCATATGGCAGGACGACAGCGCGGCAAGCAGCAGTTCCTCGGGGTCGGTCGCGTCGTCCAGGCCGCCGTAGCCCGGCGCGGCCGAGTTGGTCAGCTGCTGGCCGCGCTCGAAGCGAAGGCGGTGTTCGCGCAGGTAGTTGCCGCGTTCGAACGCAGCGTCGTTGCGCTGCCAGAGGACGGAAGTGCGGTGTTCGGACATGAAGGCCTCGCTGCATGGCCGGGAATCGGCGCAGTCGCCGCATGATGGCCCGGGCCCGGGCTTTGACGAAAGAGGCCGCTTGCGGCAGCGTGTGCGCATGTCCCGTTCCGATTCCCGCCCGCCGCGCGCCTTGCCGCCGCGTTCCCCGTCGCGCGCTGCGCCATCCGCCACGCTGTCGCCCGCGGCCGGTGTCCGCCATGGCCTGGCCCGCATCATTTCCAAGCGCGGCTATTGCTCGCGCACCCAGGCCGAAGTGCTGGTGCGCGCCGGCCGCGTCAGTCTCAACGGCCGCATCGTGCGCGATCCGGAAACACCGGCCCGGCTACAGGCCGACCGCATCGCCGTCGACGGCGCCGATATCGCCGCGGCGGCACCTGTCTGGATCATGCTGAACAAGCCGCGGGGCTACGTCACCACGGCCCAGGACGAGCGCGGCCGCGACACGGTATATGCCCTGCTCGCCGATGCCGGCCTGCCCTGGCTGGCACCGATAGGACGGCTGGACAAGGCCAGCGAAGGCTTGCTGCTGTTCTGCAACGACAGCACTGCCGCGGCCCGGCTGATCGCGCCGGAAAGCCACGTGGACAAGACCTACCACGTGCAGATCGACTGCGTACCTCATGCCGCGCTGCTGCAGCGCCTGCGCGACGGCATCAGCGACGAAGGCGAGCCATTGACGGCCAGGTCGGTCGCGCTGCTGCGCAGTGGCGAGAAGAATGCCTGGCTGGAAATCGTGCTGGACGAAGGCCGTAACCGGCATATCCGGCGCCTGCTCGCCGCCCACGGCATCGGCGTGCTGCGCCTGGTGCGCGTGGCGATAGGCCAGCTTGCCCTGGGCGAGCTGGCCAAGGGCAAGTGGCGGCAACTGGCGGCGGCTGAAATTTCCGCGTTGAATTCAACGCCGGCCTGAGTGGACGCGCGCCCTGCGGCAGCGGCGCATCTGCGCACCGCGGCCGCTGTGCCGTTGCTTCAGTCCTTCAGCACGCCGAGCTTGCGCCCGACCTTGGTAAATGCCGCCACGGCCTGGTCGATCTGCTCTGGCGTATGCGCCGCACTCATCTGTGTGCGGATGCGCGCCTGGCCCTGCGGCACCACCGGATAGAAGAAGCCGATCACGTAGATGCCTTCTTCCAGCAGTTCCGCGGCGAACTGCTGCGCGAGCTTGGCGTCGTACAGCATCACCGGCACGATCGCGTGCTGGCCGGGCCTGAGGTCGAAGCCGGCCGCGCTCATGCCGGCGCGGAAGCGGTTGGCGTTCGCCTCGACCCGGTCGCGCAGTTCGGTCGAGCGCGCCAGTATCTCGAACACCTTGAGCGAGGCCGCCACCAGCGGCGGCGGCAAGGTGTTGGAGAACAGGTACGGGCGTGAACGCTGGCGCAGCAGGTCGATGATTTCCCGGCGTCCGGTGGTGAAGCCGCCGGAACCGCCGCCCAGCGCCTTGCCCAGGGTCGATGTATACACGTCCACTTTGTCCATAACACCGTGCAGTTCGGCCGAGCCGCGGCCGGTGGCGCCGACGAAGCCGGTGGCGTGGGAATCGTCGACCATCAGCAGGGCGCCGTACTTTTCCTTCAGCGCGGCGATTTCGTCCAGCTTGGCGATAAAGCCGTCCATGGAGAACACGCCGTCGGTGGCGATCAGGCGGGTGCGCCGCGACTGGGTTTCGCTCAGGTGTTTTTCCAGCTCGGCCATGTCCCCGTTGGCATAGCGCCGGCGTTCGGCCTTGCACAGGCGGATGCCGTCGATGATCGAGGCGTGGTTGAGCGCATCGGAGATCACGGCGTCCTGCTCGGACAGGATGGTTTCGAACAGGCCGCCGTTGGCGTCGAAGCAGCTGGTATAGAGGATGGTGTCCTCGGTGCCGAAGAAGCGCGAGATGGCGGCTTCCAGCTGCTTGTGCAGATCCTGCGTGCCGCAGATGAAGCGCACCGAGGCCAGGCCGAAACCGTGGCTGTCCAGCGCGTCCTTGGCCGCGGCGATGATTTCGGCATTGTCCGCCAGGCCCAGGTAGTTGTTGGCGCAGAAATTCAGCACCTGGCGGCCGTCGGCGGTGGCGATGGCGGCAGATTGCGGCGTGGTGATGACTCGCTCGGTCTTGTACAGGCCTTGCTCGCGGATGGCGTGCAGTTCTTCGGTCAGTCGGTCTCGGGCGGCGTAGTCCATGGCGGTCTCGGGGCAGGCGGAAAAGAGCGCCATTGTGGGGCAATCGGCGGCGCAGCCCAATGCACTGTACGTTGCGGCCGGCCTGTGCAGGGCGGGGCCATCGCGCCGCCGCCTCTGCTAGGCTCGCGCTCTACGCGTCCGTACGGACACTGCCTGGGGATGGCATGCGCAAGTCGATGGGTGTTGGGCTGATGCTGGTGCTTGCCTGGGCCGCCGCCGCGGCGCAGGCGCAGGTGCCGAAAACGGTGGCGCCGGAAGTGCTGGCGCTGATCCAGGACGACGAACCGTATCCGCTGCCGCGCAACCTCAGCGCCGAGGAACGCGCGCGCTGGCAGCCGCCGGATCTGTCCCGCGCGCCGCAGGCGCCGCCGGCCGGGCCGGTGCGGGCGCAGGCCGAGTACGAGGACAACAGCGGCATCCTGGTGCGCTGGGGCACGCAGAATGCCCTGCTGACCCAGATGGCCGTGGCCATCACCACGGGCGACCCGGATGCCTTCGTCTACGTGGTGGTGACCGGAGCCACCCAGCAATCCAGCGCCAGCGCCACCCTGAACGGCGCCGGTGCAGTCATGAGCCGCATCAGGTTCATCAGCCAGGCCTGCAGCAGCGGCTGCAGCGTGTGGATGCGCGACTACGGCCCGCGCTTCATCGACGCCGCCGGTCACCGCGCCGCGGTCGACCACAGCTACAACCGGCCGCGCCCGATCGACGATGCGTTTCCCGGGGTCTGGGCCGGCTATTCCGGCGAGGCGAAATACGATATCCCGCTCGTCCACGGCGGCGGCAATTTCCACTTGTTCCGCAATCGCGACGCATTCATGACGCGCCTGATCGTGAACGAGAACGCCGGCGTGAGCGAGCAGCAGATCAAGGACTATTACCGCGACTACCAGGGACTGAACCTGACCCTGACCACGCCGTTCCCGGCCAGCTACGATTCCACCCAGCACATCGACATGTGGATGCTGCCGCTGGCCGACGACAAGGTGCTGATCAGCAGCCACGCCAGCACCGATGGCGTGCCGTATACGGTGACCGAAGACACCGCCGCGCTGATGACGGGACGCGGCTATACCGTCTACCGCACGCCGGCCTGGCTCAGCGGCGGTACGCACTACACCTATGCCAATGCGGTACTTCTGAACAAGGTGGCCCTGGTCTGCCAGTTCAGCGGCTATGCCACGCAGAATGCGGCGGCGCTGGCCACGTTCGCCGCGGCACTGCCCGAGCGCAGCGTGGTCGGCGTGGATTGCAGCGGCATCATCGGGCTTTCCGGTGCTATCCACTGCATCGTCATGCACGTGCCTGACCTGCTGTTCCGCGACGATCTCGACGGCTGAAAAACAGAGGCGGCGTTCAACGCCGCCTCGCTGCTGCGGTTGGCCCGCGCCGGTTCACTTCGTGTGGTCAGGCGCGTTCTTGTGCAGGTTGTCGCGCATGGTGTTCTGCGATTCCTTGTGCGCGCGGGTGCGCTCGGCGAAGGTCATGCACTGCTTGACCTTGCGGT
>NZ_SNZH01000004.1:0-255892 GCF_004363655.1 Tahibacter aquaticus | reverse complement strand
TGGTCAGGCGCGTTCTTGTGCAGGTTGTCGCGCATGGTGTTCTGCGATTCCTTGTGCGCGCGGGTGCGCTCGGCGAAGGTCATGCACTGCTTGACCTTGCGGTTGGAGCCGGTCGGCGCGGTGTATTCGCAGATCAGGCGGCGGCCGTCTTTCTGCGTGAGGATGGAATTGGCAGTTTCCTGCGCGGCGTAGACATCGAGCTGCGCATCGTCGTCGAGCTTGGCGCCGGTGTTGGCCGCGAGGATGGCAGTAATCGTATCCAGCTGTTTTTCCACGCCGCCGCGCTCGGCGGCGGTAAGAAACTCGAAGCGGCCGCCGGTCTTCATTTCCTGGCGGATCGCTGAGGCCTGGTCTTCGAAGCGTTCCTGCCGCGCCACGTCGATGTGTTTCTCGGCTTCAGGCTTGGCAGCGCCGCAGGCCAGCGGCAGCAACAGGGCTGCCACGGCGAGCGACAGCAGGGGGCGATGGGACGGCATGCGTGTTCTCCCGCAGTATGCGATGGGTTTGTTTTGAAATTCCGCCGCGCCGTTCAACGGCGCCGCGCCGCTGCTCAGCCGTTCGGGCCGCGCATATCCGGCGCGTTCTTGTGCAGGTTGTCGCGCATGGTGTTCTGCGATTCCTTGTGCGCGCGGGTGCGCTCGGCGAAGGTCATGCACTGCTTGACCTTGCGGTTGGAGCCGGTCGGTGCGGTGTATTCGCAGATCAGGCGGCGGCCGTCTTTCTGCGTGAGGATGGAATTGGCGGTTTCCTGCGCGGCGTAGACATCGAGCTGCGCATCGTCGTCGAGCTTGGCGCCGCTGTGGGCCTCGAGGATGGCAGCAATCGTATCCAGCTGTTTTTCCACGCCGCCGCGTTCGGCGGCGGTAAGGAATTCGAAGCGGCCGCCGGTCTTCATTTCCTGGCGGATTGCCGCGGCCTGGTCTTCGAAGCGTTCCTGCCGCGCCACGTCGATGTGTTTCTCGGCTTCAGGCTTGGCGGCGCCGCAGGCCAGCGGCAGGAACAAGGCTGCCGCGGCCAGCGACAGAATGAAACGGTGCGCGATCATGGTGTTCTCCCCTGAGGACGGATTGTCCGTCCGCAGAGCCTAGTATCACGTTCGTTTCACTGTCAACGAAAAGATTCGTACGTAGATATTGGTAGATATGTGTAAATAGTTGAGCCCGCTTGATTTGCTCAGCAGCCGGCGGCCAGCGGCGTCACGCTGCAGAGGTCCAGGGTGAGCTGGTTGTCTTCCATGGTGCTGCGGAAGATCACCTCGTTGTTGACCGTGGGGGCCACCCCGACCTGGCCGAACTGGCCTACGCCCGGGTTGATCGTCCAGACGATCTGGCTGATGCCCGGCAGCGGTGTCGTGGCGCGCAGCGGGATAAGGAATTCCAGGTAGAAACCGAAAGCCATGCCCCAGGCGCCGCTGCCGCCGGCACCGCCGTTCGGCGCGATCAGGCGGCGGCCGTTGCTGCTGGCGGGAAAGCTCTGCGGGCAGCCGTAGCCGATGTCGGTGCCGAGGTTGATCAGCACCGGATTGGTACCCTGGAAATTGTTGGTACGGGCAAAGCAGAACGCCGGATTGTCGCTCGACACCGCCGTCGTCACGCCGTTGGGCAGGGCGAATTCGATCCCCAGCGCGCTGCCGGTGCAGGGGTTGCCCTGATGGCTGACGACGAGGTGGGTATAGAACACTTCGCCGACCGACGGCGTGAAATTCGGCGGCAGCAAGGTATAGCCGGCATAGGCGCTGGCCGTGCTTTCGATCTGCTGGGTCTGGCAATTGATATTGCTGCCGATGGCGAAGTTGATCGAGCCGTTGAACCAGCGCAGCACCTGGTCGGGCGCAGTCGCTGCCGACGGCAGCGGGGTGGCGGCCTGCGCGGCTGCGGTGCCGGTCAGGACAGCGCAGGCGAGCAGGGGTCGGAACAGGGACAGGCGAGGCATGACAGGACTCCACAGCAGACGTGCTGCCTGTCCTTACGCAAGACACGGCCGCAAACCGTAATACGGCCCATCACGCAGCCCTCACTGCGGCCTCAACATCATTTATCCCCGGCTGCGGCCAGCTACCTTCCGCTCGGCGGCCAGCCCGGCGCAACGGCGCAACGGCGCAAAACCACTGCGTTGACTGCCACCGCCTGCGTGCGGCCCGCGACGGCTGCCGCATGCCCTGTCGGAGACCTGAATGACGCAATCGATAGCGCGAATTTCCACCGGCAATGCAGGCCTGAACGCAGTCCTGCGCGGTGGCCTGCCGCCCCATCGTCTCTACCTGCTGGAAGGTCCGCCGGGTTCGGGCAAGACCACCATGGGCCTGCAATTTCTGCTCGAAGGCGTGCAGCACGGCGAGCGCGTGCTCTATATCACCTTGTCCGAGACGACCGAAGAGCTGAATGCAGTAGCTGCTTCGCATGGCTGGAGCCTGGACCGGCTGGACCTGTTCGAACTGGCCTCGGCCGACGAAGTGCTGGGCGAAAGCCGCGAACAATCGGTATTGCATCCGTGGGAGCTGGAGCTGGGCGGCATCATCCGCCTGATCCGCGAACAAGTGGAAAAAGTAAAGCCACGCCGGGTGGTGTTCGACAGCCTGTCGGAGATGCGCCTGCTGGCGCAGGACCCGCTGCGCTACCGGCGCCAGGTACTGGCCTTGAAGCAATTCTTTGCCGGCCGTGACAGCACCGTGCTGTTGCTGGACGATCTGAGTGCCAGCGAAGGCGGGCGCGATTCCCACCTGCACAGCCTGTGTCACGGAGTCATCACGCTCGACCGGCTGACCCTGGATTTCGGCGCCGCGCGCCGGCGCCTGGAAGTGCAGAAGCTGCGCGGCATCGATTTCATCGCCGGGTTCCACGATATCGCCATCCGTACCGGCGGTGTGGTGGTGTATCCGCGCCTGATCGCCTCAGACCACAACCGGCCCTTTGTCGGCGATGTCACGTCCAGCGGCGTGCCCGAGCTGGACGCCATGCTCGGCGGCGGTCCGCGCCGCGGCACCTGCACCCTGGTCACGGGGCCGGCCGGCACCGGCAAGACCACCATCGCTCTGCAATACCTGGTCGCCGCCTGCGAACGGGGCGAATGCGGCGCCATCCTGCAGTTCGACGAGCGCATCGGCACCTTGTATTCGCGCGCGGCCAGCATGGGGCTGCCGCTGGAGCCGCTGGTCGAGAAAGGCCTGCTGCGCGTGCGCCAGATCGACTCGGCGGAAATGTCGCCGGGCGAATTCGCCGCCTGCATCCGCGACCTGGTGGAACTGGAAAGCTGTCGTGTGATCGTGATCGACAGCATCAACGGCTACCTCGCCGCGATGCCGCAGGAACAGCAACTGGTGCTGCAGCTGCACGAGCTGCTGTCGTATCTGAACCAGCAGGGCGTGACCACGTTTGTGGTGAATACCCAGCACGGCCTGGTCGGCACCATGTCGACCGGCTCGTTGAATATTTCCTATGTGGCCGATGCCGTGGTGCTGACGCGCTTCTTCGAATCGGGCGGACGCATCCGCAAGGCCATTTCCATCATCAAGAACCGCAGCGGTCCGCACGAAGACGCGATCCGCGAATTGCGCATCGACGCGCAGGGACTGCGCCTGGGCGAGCCGCTGGTGAAGTTCCGCGGCATCATGACCGGCACGCCGGTCTATGTCGGTGCAGAGGGCTATCTCATGGAAGACCGGAACGTGAGTGCATAGGCGGGCGCCCGAAGGACATTGCATTCTGCTCTGCGCGCCTTACGGCCGCGATGCGGAACACGTGGCCGGCCTGCTGCGCGACAACGGCTATGACTCCCGCACGTGCACCGACCTGAATGCCCTGGCCGGCGTCCTGGACGACCACGCCGGCGCGATCGTGCTGACCGAGGAAGCCATGCGCGGCGAGTTGCGCCAGCTGGGCGAAGCCTTGCAACGGCAGCCGCCCTGGTCGGACGTGCCGTTCATCCTGCTGGTGGCGCGTCCGTCGCAGCGCCTGCCCGAATCGCCGCAGGCGGTGCGCCGTCTGTCCGAGCTGGCCACCAACGTGGTGGTGCTGGAACGGCCACTGGGCGCTCGCTCGCTGCTCAGCGCGATCGACAGCACCCTGCGCAGCCGGCAGCGCCAGTTCGCCATGCGCGACCGCCTGGCCGAAGTCGCCCAGGCCGCGCACGCGCTCGGTGCCAGCCGCGAAGCGCTGGCCGCCAGCGAGGCGGAACTGCGCCGCGTCGCCGATGCCTTGCCGGTGTTCATCGGCTTTATCGACCGCGACTACCGCTACCGCTTTGCCAACCGCGCCTACGAGGACTGGCTGTATCGCACGCCGGCCAGCGTGCTCGGCCTGCGCATCGCCGAGGTCGTCGGCGAGGCGGTTTTCGCCGCGCGCAAACCGCTGATGGACAGGGCACTGGCCGGCGAGGAAGTGCAGCTGAGCGTGAGCTGGCCGCACCGCGACGGCCGCCGCCGCGAAGCAGACGTACGCTATCTGCCGCGCATCAACGATGCCGGCGCCGTTGACGGTTTCCACATTTTCGCCCACGACGTCACCGCCCGCGTCCAGGCTGAGGAAGAGCTGGAGGCCAAGGTGGCCGAGCGCACCGCGGCGCTGAACGTGGAGATGGCCAGCCGCACGCGGGCAGAGGCGGCGCTGCGGCAAAGCCAGAAGATGGAAGCCGTCGGCCAGTTGACCGGCGGCATTGCGCACGACTTCAACAACATGCTGACCGGCGTGATCGGTTCGCTCGACGTGGTGCGCCTGCGCCTGGCCGCCGGCAAGCGCGACGGCATCGAGCAATTCGTGCAGCTGGCGCTGGCCTCGGCCAACCGCGCCGCCGCGCTGACCCAGCGCCTGCTGGCGTTTTCCCGGCGCCAGTCGCTGGATTCCAAGCCCATCGACATCAACGCCCTGGTCGCTTCGCTGGGCGACCTGCTCAAGCGCACCATCGGCGAAAGCATCGCCCTGTCGCTGCAGCTCGACCCGGCCCTGCCTGCCGGCGTGGCCGATGCGAACGAGCTGGAAAGCGCCATCCTCAACCTGGCCATCAATGCGCGCGATGCCATGCCGGGCGGCGGCTCGCTGAGCGTGAGCACGCGGGTGGCCCAGCTCGACAGCTCGTATACCGCCGACAAGGCTGCGCTCAAGCCTGGCCGCTATGTCGTCATCGAAGTGGCCGACAGCGGCGTGGGCATGTCGCCGGAGCTGCTGGAAAAAGTGTTCGAGCCTTTCTTCACCACCAAGCCGCTGGGCCACGGCACCGGCCTGGGCCTGTCCATGGTCTACGGCTTCGTCAAGCAGAGCGGCGGCGAAGTGCGCATTTCCAGCCAGCCGCAACATGGAACTTCGGTACAACTCTACATTCCGGCCACCGAGGCCGACGCACAGATGCAGCCCGAAGCCGCCGCCGAAGTCGAGTCAGACGGCGACGGCCGCAGCGTGCTGCTGGTCGAGGACGACCAGGCCGTGCGCATGCTGGTCAAGGTGGTGCTGGAACAGCTCGGCTATGCCGTGCTGGAAGCGAGCGAAGCGCTGGTGGCGATTCCCATGCTGGCCTCGGGCCGGCGCATCGACCTGATGATTTCCGATGTCGGCCTGCCCGGCATGAACGGCCGCGAGCTGGCCGAGGTGGCGCGCAAGCACCGCCCTGAACTGCCCATCCTGTTCGCGACCGGCTATGCGGAAAACGCGGCGATCCGCTCCAATTTCCTCGGCGCCAACATGGACCTGATTGCCAAGCCGTTCACGGTGGAACTGCTGGCGGCCAAGGTCAGCGAAATGATTCGCGGCGGCTGAAGCCGCCGCCTCAGCCGTTGCCGTTGCCGATGGTCAGGTGCAGCGGCGGCTGCGGCGAGCGCGCCAGGCCAAGTTCTTCGCGCAGATCCAGCGCGGCCGGGCATTGCACCGGGCACCAGACGAAGCCGCTGTGTTCCTGCGCCGCCCAGTCCAGTTCGAATTCCACGCGCTGGCCGTCGTAGTGGCGCCAGTGCTGCGGCTGCAGCGGTGTTTCGCCGCGAATCACCGAGATATGCGGCCCCCACAGCGGGTCTTTCAGCGCCCGCGTGCGGTAGTGTGCCAGGCCGAACAGGTGGCGCAGGTAGCGGCCCAGCTCGGCCTCGGCATCGATGATCAGCCACCACTGCGTGCTGCCGCCGTCGCGGCGCTGGTGCGAGCCTTTGCGCAGCTCGGGGCTGTAGCGATAGGTGCCGGCGAGGCGCATGGCAGACAGGGCGGGGTGGGGAAGCCGCCGATTCTCGCAACCTGCTGCGGCGCTGCCTAGTACCGCTTCGCCCGCGCGCCGCCACTGCTTTCGCGCAAGCGTCGCCCGCCTGCCGGGGGCAGTTTGCAGGCATCGACCCCTGGCCGCCGGACCTGCCCGGCAGCACCGGATAAGCCGGACTCGGCAGCGCGGGGTGTGTGTCGTAGCGCCCTGTTCCGGCATCTGTACCGGCCAATTAACGAACGCTTTGCGCATTACTTTCTGCGTAGCCGGCACTATTGGGCGTTAGCCGCATTTTTTCAGGATTTGCCAATGCCTTCTTTTCGTTCCGGTTTCGCTGCGTTTCTGCTCGTATCCTGCCTGTCTGTACCGGCCTCGGCCCAAGTCACCGTGCGCCAGACCTGGACTCCGTCCGGCGGCGCACCGCAGACCTGCATCTTCACCACCGATGCCAGTGGCATCGTCATGGACGCCAACGGCGCCTTGACCATGACCGGCAGCTACGGCGCGAATTGCCCCACCGGCACGGTGACTCCGCCCAGCGATCCGTCGATCACCAATGGCATCGACAGCAGCGAAATTCCCGCCAGCACCACGGCCGGTGCCGTGCATTCCATCACCTGGAGCGCGAACGCCGACAACTGCAGCTATTCCACCAGCTCGCTCGCGGCGCCCATCGCCACCTGGCCGACCACGGGCAATGTCTGCTCCGACGCGACCAGCTGCGCTACCGCGCGTACCGTGCCCATCACCATGCCGAGCACGACAGGCACCTACAAGTTCGAACTGACCTGCCGCAAGACCGGCTCCGGCGTGGTGGCCTCGTCCAGCCGCACCACCGTCATCGGCGGCGGTGGCGGCGGTTCC
Source organism: Tahibacter aquaticus (assembly GCF_004363655.1). Classification (GTDB taxonomy): domain Bacteria; phylum Pseudomonadota; class Gammaproteobacteria; order Xanthomonadales; family Rhodanobacteraceae; genus Tahibacter; species Tahibacter aquaticus. The sequence goes on along the minus strand of NZ_SNZH01000004.1, from coordinate 248,857 downwards.
TGCGCCGGCCCGGCCGGTACCACGCGTGCCAGTTCCATCTTCGTCACGTCCAACAGCGGCGGCGATGCACGCAACGTCGATGCCACCGTCTACGAGTCCACCTTCGGCCTGAACATCAGCGGTGGGTCGCTGCGCCCGTTTCCGGGCACGGTCAACCTGAGCCAGCGCCTGAACATTCCGCGCAACAGCTTCGTCTCGATGCAGTTCACCGTGCCGAGCAACCTCGCCCAGAACACCCGCGGCGTGTTCCGCTACGACGAAACCCTGCCAGTGGGCGGCGCGGTCTCGATGACGGTGAGCAAGACCTGCGGCGACCTGGCCACCACCGTCACCGCGCCGCTGAACGCCAAGTGCGTACAGAGCAATATCCGTGCGGGCGATGGCCTGCCCTGGGGCTATGCGCCGGGCGACGGTGCGACGCGCTGCCAGCTGCAGCCGGGCGAGACCTACTACCTCAACATCATCTTTGCCTCGCTGACCAACCCGTCGACCACGCCGGCCTGCGGCGCCTCGCTCAACTGCGATCGCGGCATCCAGACCCAGTTCGTGTCGGGTTCCACCTGGCCGAGCATGAGCGACTGGCAGGTCGAATAAGCCTGCTGTGCCCGCGTTGCGGGCCGTCAAATAGCGAACTCAGCCAGACAAGGCCCGCCGCAAGGCGGGCCTTTTTGCTGGAAATCTCCACGACCGATTAACAAACCCTTTGCGCAGGCCAGCGCCGAGGCGGGCAGAATTGCAGGTCTGTTGTCGTTGCCGGACCTTTCGATGCCTGTGTTGCGTAGCGGTTTTGCCGCCTTTCTGCTGGTTTCCTGCCTTAGCCTTCCCGCCGCTGCACAGACTGTCATTCGCCAGACCTGGACCCCGCCCGAAGGCGGCGCGCCGCGCGTGTGCGAATTCACCGCCGATGCCGGCGGCGTCACCATGGACAGCAACGGCCGCCTGGTCATGAGCGGCAGCTTCGGCGCCAACTGCCCCAGCGGCAGTACCGGCGGCGGTGGCGGTGGTGGCGGTGGCGGTGGCGTGACCGATCCGGCCATCGGCAACGGCATCGATGCCAGCGAGATTCCCGCCACCACCAGCAAGGGCGCGACGCATACCATCGCCTGGTCGGCCGATGCGGACAATTGCAGTTATTCCACCAGTTCGCTCGCTGCGGCCATCGCCACCTGGCCGACCAGCGGCAACGTCTGCTCCGACGCCGCCAGCTGCGCCGCCACGCACAACGTGGCGATCACCATGCCGAACACCGCGGGCAGCTACAAATTCGAGCTGACCTGCCGCCGCAGCGGTTCCAGCGTCGTGGCGACATCCAGCCGCACCACCACGATTGCCGCCGATCCGCCGCCGACCGGCGGCTGCGTCGCACCGGCGGGCATGTCGCGCGTGACCGAGCTGTTCACCACCTTCAACAACGGCGGCGGCGCCCAGACCGTCGACGGCACCCAGTTCGGCCCGGCCTTCGGCTACAACTTCAGCGGCGGCACGGCGCGCAGCTTCCCCGGCACGCAGAACCTGATCCAGCGCGTCTACATTCCGAAGAACTACTACGTGTCGCTGCAGTTCACCGTGCCGGGCAACCTGGCCCTGAACACCCGCGGCCTGTTCCGCTACGACGAAACCATTCCGGTCGGCGGTGCCGTGTCGTTCACCATCAGCAAGAACTGCGGCGACCTGAGCCCCACGCCGGCCGCGCCGATGAATGCGAAATGTGCACAAAGCAATATCCGCCTCGGCGACGGCCTGCCCTGGGGCTATGCACCGGGTGACGGCAACCTGGTCTGCCAGCTGACGCCGGGCGAAACCTACTTCCTCAATATCGTCTACGCCTCGCTGACCAACCCGCTGACCACGGCAGCCTGCACCGGCCCCTGCGACCGCGGCATCCAGAACCAGCTGGTCTCCGGCAGTGCCGCCTGGCCGGCACAGAACGACGGCGCTACCGAGTAAATCGCCCGGGTAATCCGTGGCCAGCGAAACCGGCGGCCGGCGCGAAAGCGCCGGCCGTTTTCGTTCATTGCAAGCCGCTGGCGAAAATCAGGTCCGACTGCAGCCGGGTCAGCACGCCGTCGTAGTCGGTCAGCCCTGTCGTGCTGTCCGGCGACGAACCGAACAGCACCGGCTTGCCCGCATCGACCAGCACCTTGCTGAACTCCGTGGCAAAACTGCTGCCGCCGCTGAGGGTTGGCGCGCGAAAAGCAGCCAGGCCGCTGGGGCTGAGCAGCCCTGCGGTATCCAGCACGCCGTCGCGGCGCAGCCGCGTGAGCGCGCCGTACATGCTGCCGCTGGCGTTGATGCGCCCGGCCAGCAACAGGCTGCCGTCACTGCGCACGGCCACGTCGTTGACGTAGGAGTCGGCTGCCGGGCTCACGAACCGGTTTGGCCGCCCGGCAATGCTGCTGCCGACAAACGTCGTATCCAGCTGCAGGGCAGAGCCGACCAGCTTCAGCCTCAGCGCGGCCATCTTGCTGCTGGCCGTGCCGGCCAGCACGAAGGTATCCGCACTGGTCTGCACCACCGCCGTGGCGCCGTCGTAGAGCGAGCCGCCCGGGCCGGGTTCGTCGATGGCAAAGCGCCCGCAACTGTTGCTGAAGGGCACGCCGACGGCGGCGAAATAGCACGCGCCGAAATCCGTGTCGGCACCGCTGAACACCGAGGTGCCGACGACCAGCAAGGTGTTGTTCGGCAGCTTGACCAGGCCGCCGGCATAGGCCGCCTCGCTGGCGACAAACTCGCCCGATGTACGCCCCTCGAAGGCCGGGTCGACATAGCTGCCGAAATCCGGGTCGATCGTACCGTTGTTGCGCAGGCCGATCAGGCTGAAGCGCTGCAGCGGGTTGCCGGAAATGGTTGTCAGGCTATTGCCGGCAATGACCAGCCGCGTCGCGCCGCCGGTCAGCACCTGTTCCACCACGGCGATCGGCTGGTCGTCGCTGGCGGCGACCACCGGCTCCATGCCGATGGCAACGCTGCCCGTGCCGCCGAAACTCAGGTCGTCGCTGCCGTCGGCATTGAAGCGCAGCACGCCGAAGTCCTTCACGCCGCCCGGCCCCGGCGTCGTGCCGACCACGACGATGCGGCCGAGACTGTCCACCGTCATCGCGCGCACCTCGACCAGCGAACCGTCCTTGATCACCTTGCCGCTGCTGCCGAAGCTGCCGTTGAACAGCGCGCCGTCGGGACCGTAGCGCACCAGACCGATCTGGCTGCCGAGCGCGCCGCCCGGTACCGAGATCAGCGCGACGAAACCGCCGTCCGGCGTACGTGCGACGGCGACGCCTTTCTCGTCCACCGTGCCGCTGCTGTAGACGCGGCGCCAGTTCGCTGGCGAGGACAGCGGCGCGAAACGCGGGTCGGCTATCTGGTCGGAATAGATCGTGCCGGCAGAGGCTGCACCGGCGGCGAGGGAAAGGACGTAGAGAGCGACGGCGAGGGGACGGGGCATGGGCAGTTACCGGCAAGGAAAGCGTGCCGGGTGATTACGTAGCGCGGCAGGCAAGCCTGACATGCGTGGCGTGGCAGGTCATGGCTTCCCTTCAGGCCTGCCTCGTTGCAGATAAAAGCTGGATCGCTCCAGTTCGGAACTGCGTCGTTGCCGATAAAAGCTGGATCGCTCCAGTTCGGAACTGCGTCGTTGCCGATGAAAGCTGGATCGCTTCAGTTCGGAACTGCGTCGTTGCAGTTGAAAGCTGGATCGCTCCAGTTCGGAACTGCGTCGTTGCAGTTGAAAGCTGGATCGCTCCAGTTCGGAACTGCCTCGTTGCAGATGAAAAGCTGGATCGCTCCAGTTCGGAACTGCCTCGTTGCCGATGAAAGCTGGATCGCTCCAGTTCGGAACTGCGTCGTTGCAGATGAAAAGCTGGATCGCTCCAGTTCGGAACTGCGTCGTTGCAGTTGAAAGCTGGATCGCTCCAGTTCGGAACTGCGTCGTTGCAGTTGAAAGCTGGATCGCTCCAGTTCGGAACTGCGTCGGCTCAGGTAAAAGCTGGATCGCTTCAGATCAGACTTGCGTCGTGCAGGTAAAAGCGGGTGCATGGGCCTGTCTGAATTTTTGTGTTCGAGGTGCTGTTGTCAGGGGCTCGGGTGCATCGACAGGCGACAGGGCCTCAGTCGCCGTCCGCTTCGATGAAAGAAAGCGTCAGCTGTCCGACGAACAATGCCTTTCCCTGCTGCGGATAACGTCTGTCGTCGCTGCGGAATTCCCCGTCGCCCAGGGGAAAGCGGTTGGCCTGGCTTTCCTCGTCGTGCGACAGCACCACCGAGCGGAATAGCGTATCGCCGTCGCGCGGCGCAAGACGGCCGCCGTGCCAATCGAGGATGCTGCCGCCGTAGTCCCAATCCAGGCCGCTGAAGGTGACTGCTTTGCCGTTCGCCGCGGCCAGTTCGGCCAGGGTCATGCCCAGATGCACGCCGTTGTCCAGGTGCCAGCGCGACTGTTTGCCGGAAATGCGTATCGAGGCGATGCCGCGCAGTTTCGTGTCGTCCTGCGGAAAGATCTCGGCGCGGCGCAGCGGGTCATCGGCGAACAGGACGATGCCGCGCAAGGTCTCGCCTTCCGCGCCGTCGATGTCGGCGGCCTTGACGTGTTCCGCACCGAAGCGCCGGCGCAGCGTGTCCAGCGAACTGTCCTTGCGCAGCAGCCCCGGCAGCAGGTAGGTGGCATCGGCGGCCAGGTCGGCCGGTGTTTCGCCGGCTGCGCGTGCGGGGCTGGCCGCAGCGGCCGCCACGCCGGACTTCGCTACTTCCGGATCGTTGCTGGAGGCCGCCACTGCACTCGTGAGCGTGACCAGCGTGGATGCCATCAGCAGCAGCGGCAGCAGCCGGCGTGCCGGATTGATCCGTGCCGTCTGCGGGCTATCGGCAGGAAATGGATTGTTCATCGCGCTGTCGTCCAGGAAATTCCAGCGGCGATCCTCGCGGCAATCGCCGTATTGCGCAACTGAACTTTTCTCCGCGTACGGGCGAAGAAATATCTCATGGAAAGCCACTAAGCGAGGGCGGACGAAAGCGGTGGGTCGAGCCCCACCTTACTGAAAACCATTGCGGAAGATGCGGTCCGGCAGCGGGCCGCTGGTATTGGTGATGCGCTGGATCAGCAGGCGGCCGCGGTTCGGCGTGCTGGCGAGGGTGAACGTGCCATAGAACATAGGCCGGCCGCGCGCATCCAGAAACAGGCTGGCCGCGTTGTCCGGGCCGTCATCGGCCAGGCCGCTGCTGCTGCCGATAAAGCAGAAACCGCTGTTGCTGGTGAGGCAGTTGCCATAGCTGGTGTCGAGCGACAGGTTGCTGGCGAACGCCTGCACTTCAAACACGTTCGGGCCGGCGCCGCTCTGGCCTGCGGCGAGGATGCGCGAGCCGTTGCCATCGGCAAAGCGCACGGCCTCAAAGCCGCCGCCGCCGAGCAGGCCGGCTTCGATTCTTTCCGCCTGCTGCGCGCCATTGGCGCCAAACCGCGCGACCGCGCCTCGGCGCGTGGCGGCGTCCACGCTGAAGGTATAACCGGCGACCACGATATCGCCGTTGCCCGCCACATCCAACCCACGGATCTCGTCGGAATGCGCGTCGTTGGCGCCGAAGTAGTACACGCGCCGCCCGCTGTTCACCGTGTTATAGCCTGCATTGAGGGTGCAGCCGGTGGGACAGAACGCCGTATCCGGCGACCCGTTGGGCAGCAGCTGCGCCACCACCGGACGCACCCGCGAAATGGCGCTATCCAGCGCAATGCCGCCGAGCACGATCCTGCCGTCGTTGGCGACGGCCACTGCGTTGGCCTGATCGATGCGCATGTTCGGCCCCAGGTCGAAAAACACCGTGGCCTTGCCGTCGCCGCTGAACGAGGTATCCAGGCTGCCGTCACTCGCACGCAGCCGCACCACACCGAAATCCGTATCGCCCACCGAACCGCGCTGCACCGATCCGGCCACCACGACGTTGTCGTCACGGTCCACCGCCACCGCCAGCGGATAATCGTTATTGCCCTGGCCCAGGCCGAAATTGACCACCGTGCCACCGTCGCCGGCAAAGCTGGTGTCGTCGCTGCCGTCCGCGTTGAAGCGCACCACGCCGAAATCCACGCCGTCCGCACCCGCGCCCTGGTAATTGCCGATCACAATGATGCGCCCGCGACTGTCCACCGTCGCCGCGTTCACCGACTGCAGCGCCGCCGCCTTCACGCGCGAGTTGCCGATCGCAACCGCATTCGCCGACCAGCGCTGCAGACCGATACAGACCGTATCGCCACAGACACCCGACTGCGTCGGCGAGGCATACACCTCGACCGACTCCCCATTCGGCTGCGGCAGCCAGGCAATCGCCGTGTAACTCACCGGGCCGCTGGACGTGATGCGGAATGTGTTGTCGAGTTGCTCGGCAGCGGATACCGCGCCGGCAGCGCCAAGGCTCAGCGCGGCAAACATCAGAGCAAGGCGCATACAGGACTCCGTGTCGATCAGGATGACGGAGTAGTACGCAGTGGGGGTGGAAAACGTGACAGGGGTGGGGCGGTGGCGACGAAGAGTTCGCAGGAGCGTGGCGGCGTGGGTTGTCTTTAGCCGTTGAAAGCTAACCAGACCTCATTTCTCATCGTGACTTGTTCAGACCTTTAGAGCGTGTCGTTGCTACCGCCGGCCAGGCGAGCGGCTTCTGCGCGTGCAGCCGGACTGCCGGCGGTGTTTTTGGCGGCAGTTACACCGTTGGACTGACAGACCCAGTCCCGGCCCATGGGTTTCGTCGAAGGTTGCTGAAGCAAGACCGCTACTCGATAAACGCCGCGAGATTCGCCAGGCTCGACCGCAAGCCTTCGTCGTGATCGTCAGCAGTGATTCCAACGGGCACGTTCGCGCAAACGATCGAGACCAGGGTGCCTTCACCGTCGGCACGTAGCGTCCAGGTCATGCGCATCGTTCCGGCAAAGGCCGGGTCGTCGGATTCGAAGTCGACTGCCTGCGCGATCGTTTCGTCCTCGACCAGTGCGAGAAAGTGCACTTGTACGATGTCAGCGTCTTCGGACGTTTTTCCCGGTTCTGTGCGATCCGGCGCATCGTAGATCAGCGCCATGCGATAGCCGCCACCGACGCGCGCGTCGAACGAGAAAAACGTGCCTCGCATTCCCTTCGGCGGTAGCCAGACGGCCAGCGCTTCAGGGTCCAGCAGCGCGCGGTAGATCCGCTTCGGGGATGCGTGGATGACGCGCGATGCAGTGTCGATGGTTTTTCCGTCCAGGCGGGTTCGCATGTTTTTGCAGTCCTGAATCCGTTTTCTGATCGTGCCTGTGTTTGTCGATCGCCAGCGACCTGTTGTCAGGCGCCAAACCAGCCTTGTGTACGGGCATGGTCAAGGCGTTGCTGCAGATACGTCCACAAGGCCGGACAGCCAGCCGCAATTGGCGGCCCTACGCGTTGCGTGACGCGCTCGTAGCTGATGCCGTTCTCGCGCCAGCTCTGGCCGTTGTTGTTGAGGTTGAGCAGCACCGGCATGGCGCGGTCGGCGGCATGGGCAAAGCGCGCTTCGGCGCTTTCGCCGTGTTCGAACTCTTCCCACAGGGCGAGGAATTTCTGCGCCTGCGCTGGCGGCAGCAAACCGAAGATGCGGTGTACCGCAGCCCGTTCGGCCGCCTTGCGCTCGGCCCAGCCGTCGTGGGCGAAGACAAGGGTGTCGCCGGTGTCGATCTCGCCGATGTCGTGCACCAGCAGCATGGCGATGACGCGGTCGATGTCGATCGCCTCGGGCGCATACGGCGCCAGCGAGACGGCGAGCAGGGCGATCTGCCAGCTGTGTTCGGCAGAATTCTCGTAGCGGTCCAGGCTGTGCGGCTTGACCTTGCGGGTGACGCCTTTGAGCTTGTCCAGTTCCAGGATGAAATCGACGATGGCTTGCATAGTGCGGGCATCGGGGGCGGGGCCGAAACGATACGCCGAGTCGCCGCAGGCCGGAAATGCCAACGCCACCGGAGCGGTGGCGTTGGCGGTCACGCCGTGTGCGTCAGCAGCGAGCGATCAGTCGTTCAACCACGGCACCGGCGTCACTTGGGTCCAGTCGATGGCGCAGACGGCCTGGTCCATCAGCGCCTTCAGCTGGTTGTAGGCATAGGGGTCGCTGCCGCCGCAGCTGCCGCCGTTGGGGCAGAGCTTGTCGTTGTTCTGGTTCACCGCAACGATCACATCGACGCCTTCGGAACCCGGGCAACTCGCGTTGCCGCCGTACTGGATGGCGAAGGCGTAGGCGCCGCCCTGGCTGCCGTCGTGCGACTTGCTCGTCGTCCACACGCCGTTGCGCGCTTCGCCGATGCTCGGGTCTACGCCCGGGCCGACGGTGCCGCTGTCGTAACCGCCGGACCAGTATTTCGACATGAATTTCAGCTGCGGCAGGATCTGCACCTGCAGGCCGCCGGTGGCGGCGCCTTCGGCAGAGCTGTTCATGGGCAGGTCGACCAGGGACTTGTCGCCGTTCCAGTTCAGGGTCGGGCCGACGTTCGGGTCATTGAATACACATTTTCCGTTCTGCCATTTGCACGACGGGCGCTTCACGTCCCAGTACTGGTTGTAGTTGCTCTGGGTGGCGTTCTGCCAGGCGCGCGGGCGGGCACCTTTCCAGGGATCGTTGCCCTGGGCGTCCATCGCCGCGGGGCGCGCCGAGATGGCATCGAAGCCGTTGGAACCGAAGCCCAGCTCCGACTTCGTGAAATCGTTCAGCAGCGTGCCTTCGACGGCAGCCGGGTTGCCGACGGGGGCGGTATAGGCCTGGCCGGTCACGTGTTCGGCGATGGCGCGCAGCCACTGCGGATCGGTGTTGGAGTAGGCGAAGGTGCCTTGCGGATTGGGCAGGCACATCGAGGCAGAGCCGACCAGCAGGTCGATCAGGTCCAGGCGCGGCACGACGAAACCGTCCGGCGAGCTGGTGTTCACCGTGGCGCTGAGGCCCATGGCCTGGCGCGCATTCTGCACATTTTGTGCGCCCCACTGGTCGATCAGGCGGTTCTGCTCGGCGTTCCAGTCCAGCGCGTTGTTCAGGCCGCGCAGTTCGTCGATGTTGTTGCGGTACAGCGACTCGGCCGACACGGTGCCTTCGTTCAGGCCGCTGTGGTGGGAGAAGAAGTCGCGCAGGGCGATGGTCTTGAAGCGTGCATCGGCAAACGGATAGCCCGGCGCCTGGGTCGCGACGCAGGAGTTGTCGGTGCGCGAATCGTTGGCATCGAAATGCAGCGGCGGCTGCTTGTAGCCGGCGACGATGTCGTGCAGGCGTGCCGGCAGCAGCGCGTTGGGGAAATCGAAGCCGACCAGGTTGAGGGCTTCCACGTCGGCGTCGTTCCAGGCGTAGTCCTTGACCGGGTTGGCGCCGGTGCCGAGCTTCAGTTTGGCAATGCTGCTGGCGGTCACGTCCCAGGAGGTCAGGCGCAAGACATCGTTCGCATCGCGCGCCGCGGTGACGAAGCCCGCGCCCCAGCCCGCGCCGGACGCGTTGGCCACGTCCATCGAAACAAACTTGCCGCCGGCGACGCTGGCGCCGACCTTGTAGGGAAAGCCCTGGGTGCCGATGGCGAACTGCTGCACGCTGCCGTTGTCGTTGGCGTCCTTGCTGGCGACGGCGAAATGGGTGGCGTCGAGCGTGTCGATGCGGAAATCGCTGGCGCCCGCATGGAAGGTGCCGCCGACGCTGGCGATCGCGCCGCCCGTACCGACCGACAGCACGCTGAGGTTGACCGGCTGGGTGCCGTGCTGGGCACCGAATACGATGCGGCTGCTGCTCAGGGCGGCAAGGTCGAATCGATTCGTATCCAAGTACAGGTTGTCCAGGTCGGTCTCGTGGATGCGGCTGAGCTGGCCGGCGGCGTCCACGTCCCAGACGATGAACTTGATGGTATCGGTACTGCCCAGGCGCACCGCGCCGACGACGCGCGAGGTGCCGGGCAGGGCGGCCAGGCGCAGGTCGCGCGCGGTGCCGCCGGTTTCGCTGTCGAGCTGGGTCAGGCTGCCGTTGGTCTCGAACTTGAAGCTGCGCACCTGCAGGCTGTCGTCGCTGCGGCGCATGCCGATGACGACGCGCTGGTTGATCACGGCGGTCACCTGCACCTGTTTCACTTCGGTCACGCCGGCTATGGTGTCGGTGACGATGGGGTTGCCGGCGGTGTCGATGGCGTAGCCGTACATGCCGAGCTTGTTGTCGGCGTCGCGGGTGATCACGACGAAGCGGGTATCGCCCATGCGTACCAGGGAATAGTCCTTCACCGTCTCAGGCATATGGCTGCCCAGGCGGGTGAAGGTGCCGGCAGCGTCGATATTCCACACGTCGATGCGCAGGGCGCCGGTGCTGACGCGGGTGGCGCTGACCAGGCGGTTGGCCGACTGGTTGATCAGGCGTACGTCGATATCGTTGCGGCCGAGTTCGCGCTTGAGTGCCCAGCGCACGGTGGCGAACGAGGTCGCCTTGGCCACGCTGCCGAACATGAAGGGCGTGTTGTATTGCATCTCGCCGGCAGCGGGCTTGAACGGATCGGCCGCGTCGCTGCCGCAGGCCGGGTTGTAGATGGTTTCGGCATTGCGGCCGTCTTTCATGCCGATGCCCAGGGCCAGCACGACCTTGCCGTACTTGGACACGCCGATGGTGCCGGCACCGGCGCAGCGCGCCTTCATGAAGGTGGTGAACTGGTCGACGAAGGGCAGGGTGTCGCCGTCGGCCCAGCCGTTGATGGGCAGGCCGGCGGGCGGGCCGGCCTTGATGTCGGTAGCGGTCTTGGCGCCGTTGACCGGCACGAATTCCACGCGGGAAGACATCAGCTTGCTGCCGGCTGCGGGCGGCAGGAATTCGGCACGCGTGCCGCGCACATTGCTGCTGCAGCGGCTGCTGCCGACGGCGCGCAGGCAACCGACCTTGGCCGGATCGCCGTCCAGGTGCCAGCTGCCGTCGATGGCGGCGCCGCTGGCGTCGGCCAGGCTTTCGGCGGACAGCACGGTGGAGCCGCCGAACGGTACGACGGCGTCGGAACCCATAATGACCAGGTCGCGATTGTCCAGCGACTGGGCGCCGCAGGCGGCGCTGAGCAACAGCAGGGAGCTGGCGGTGATGAAGCGTTTCATGGCGTTTTCCTCAGGGGTGGAAGGCAGTGAAATGACGGGAAATTGGGTTGTCGCTTGTTGCATGCGTCCAGGCATACGCGCCGGAAGCGGTGCAGGGATCACGCGGCGGGAGATTTTTTCCGTAGAGTTCGCGCCCGGGGTGCGGTGCAGTCCGGCGCGGGGACTGATCAGGTCAGCAGGCGGGGAACGACGGCGCATATGCAGATAACGGGAAAATGGGACAACGACGCATCGCGCCGCGGCCTGCGCTGGGCCCTGCTCGCCGCGCTGATGCTGCTGGCGCTGCTGCGCGCGCCGTATGCGGCCACGCATCTGGATTTCGCCCGGGACATGTTCGTTGCCTGGCGTTTCCTGCAGGGCCAGGAAGTGCCGCTGGCCGGGCCGGTGCTGGCGGCGACGATTCATCTGGGGCCGGCCTGGTACTGGCTGCTGGCAGCGCTGCTGGGCATGGCGCGCAGCTGGCTGGGCACGGTGCTGCTGCTGGGGCTGTTGTCGGCGCTGCAATATCCGCTCGCCTATCTGGCCGGCAAGGCCATGCACAGCCGCCGCGCCGGCCTGCTCTGGGCCGTGCTGCTCGGCCTGCCGGCCTGGAGTGCGTTCGAAGCGATGCTGCCGCAGCACTATGTGCTGACCGCGCCGCTGGTGCTGGCGGTCGTGCTGTGCGCCCTGCGCTATACGCAGCGGCCCCGCTGGCGCTATCTGGCCGGGCTGGGGCTGGGCCTGGTGCTGGCGCTGCATGCGCATCCGAGCAGCGCAGGGCTGGTCTGGATCGTGCTGGCGGCCGTCGGCGCGGCGGCGTGGCGGCGGCAGCTGCGCCTGCTGCCGCTGCTGGCGGCGGTGGCTGTCGCGCTGCTGCCGCTGCTGCCCTACCTGCTATGGAGCTGGCAAAACGACTTCGCCGACCTGCGCGCCGGGGGCGCCTACCTGGCCGATGCGCAGAGCACCGGCAGCCTGGCCACGGCACCGGCGCTGCTGTATCAGTCAGTGCTCGGCGGTGCGGGCTACTGGCTGGACACCTTGCTGCGTGCGCCGCATTGGCTCGGCCTGGCCGTGATGAGCGGGCTTGCGCTGGCCATCGCGGCAGCGCTGGGCGGTGCTGTGCGCCTGTGGCGCGAACCGGCGACACGGGTGCGGCTGCTGCAGGTGCTCGCGGCCATAGCCGCGGTGACGCTGACGACGGCGCTGATCCGATCGGTCAGCACTTACTACATGACTACGGCCGTGCGCGCGATCGCACTGGGCGGTGTTGCGCTGGGGCTGGCGGCTGCGGGTGGCGTGCGCGTCGCTGTGCTGGGGCGTGCTGCGCTGTTTGTGCTGGCCGTGGCGTTCAATCTCGCCGCCGCGTTGGTGGCAAACCGCTATCTCGCCAGCGGCAACTGGCCATTCAATTTCCAGGCGCTGTACGACGTGAGCCACCCCGGCACCGAGCCCATGCGCCTGCTGCTGTTGCCGGCGTATGCCATGGGCGACAGTGGAAGGTTTCTTTGTTCACAAGGTGCGCCCAGCGTGCACGGCGCCTATGCGCGGCATCTGCTGTACGACTATGCGATGGAAATGCGCCTGGCCTGTGGCCGCAGCGATGCGCAGGTTGGCGGCGCCGAGCCGCAGCGCCAGCATTGGCTGGGCCTGGCCAAGGCGCTCGCGCGCGAGGCTGGCCTGATGGCGCAGCAGCGGGTAGGGCCGCTGCAGCTGTTTGCGGTCAGGCGCGTGCTCGGCGGCGATGCGTTTGTGATTCCCGACAGGCCGGTCTATCCGATCCACCTGCCGCAGGACAATCCGCTGCAGACGCGTAGCTTCACCGTACAGCTCGATGCGGGCGAGCGGCTGGCCATCTCGACGATGGCCTTCTTCGTGCAGCCGGCCCAGGTCGAGTTCGGCGCGGGCAAGCGCTTGCAGCTGCTCGGCGGCGATGCCATTTCCCGCGTCTACGCCTGCACCGATTGTGCAGCCGGCGAAACCGTGGCGGTCGACCTGCGCGTGACCACGACGAATTTCAGCGATACCGATATTGTCGTGTTCTGAGCACCGCGCGCGGATGGCACGACAGCGGCTGGCCGCGGCACCTCGCGGTGCCATTCGCGTTGCTCATCGCACCCTACGCAGCGCGATTCCTGCGGGTGTAGGGCGCGATGAGCGCAGCGAATTGCGCCATCAGTTGTGCGTTGGACGCTGAACCTGATGCCGCGCGGTGTCATTCGCGTAGCTCATTGCACCCTACGCAAAGCCAGTGCCGCGCGACGGACGGCGAGGCGGTTCATAGCCCGGTGGCGACGATGTCCGGCGTGCAGGCCGTGGCTGCGGCCGGCATTGCTGCCGTGCGCTCGGCGCTGTCGCGGGCGAGCTGTTCGGTCAGGCGGTCCAGTTTCTGCAGGCGCGCTTCGAGTGCAGCGATGCGCTGGTCGCGTTCGCCCAGTTCCTGCTGCAGGCCCTGGATCGCGGCCAATGCCACGCCGGACGTATCCAGCGGTGCGATGCGGTCTTCGCGCTCGCCCAGGCCAAAGCGCGCATGGAAGTCTTGTGCCATGGGGCCGATATGGCGCACGTCCTTGTTCTCGGACTTGAAATTCCACTCGCTGATGTCGAGAGCGGCGATCTTCTGCAACAAGGCCTTGTGATCGAGCGGGCGGAAGTTTTCCTTGCTGTTGCGATCGGAGTTCTGCGTCAGCGTGCCGGCGATGGTGACGTTGCCATTGGGGAAGATGGTCATGGCCACCGAGGCGGCGCCGGCCGGCGTGATGCGGAAATCCGCATCGTGGGCATTGAGGCTCCACTCGTTGTTGGTGACCGTGTTCTTCATGCGCATGCGCGTAGGTCCGCCGTTTTCCAGACGCAACAGGTCGCGTGGGGCGGTCGTGGCGCTGGTCTCGCGTACCAGTACCTGGGTGGTGGTGCCGTCGCTGCCGTTGACGTGCAGGCGTACCGAGGGCGAAGCGGTGCCCAGGCCGACCAGGCCGGCGGCGCTGATGTCGAGGGAACTGGTTGGCGCGCCCGGGCGTATGCGCAACGGCAGGCGGCTGCCGCTGGTCACGTCGCGCACGAAGAAGTTGGCCTCGTTGCCGGCCACGTCCCAGGTCTGCGCGGTGAAGCCGCCGGCGTTGTTCTGTTCCAGCCGGATGGCGGGTGTATTGCTGGTATTGACGTGCAGGTCGAGTACCGGCGTCGCCGTGCGGAAGCCGATGCGGCCGGTGCTGGAAATGAATACGGCATTGTTCGGTGCGCCACCGGTGACGGTGAACGGAATGGTCGCGCCGGTGACGTCTTCGATGGAGAAGCGGTCCTGTCCGCCGGACGCGCTGTCGTTGGCGGTGAGCTGCCAGTCGGTGGTGGGGAAACCGGCGGCCGACGTGTCTTCGAACTTGATGCGGGTGTTGTTTTCCTTCAGCCGCAGCGTGTCGAAGCCGAAGCTTTCGTTGTTGACGCAATCCAGGCCGATGCAGGTACTGCCCTGCACGATGAGGTCGTCGGCAATGACCTGGTCGTTCGGTACGGGCGGCGCGCTGTGGCCGCTGTCGTTGCGTGTGACCAGGTGGTCGCCCAGGTAGATCAGGCCGCCCTGCACGCGGAAGCTGCCCGATTCGCTGGGCGTGGATGCCGCCGTCTGCGTGGTTTCCTCGTTGCGCTGGCGCGGTGCGGCCGCCAGCGGGGTGATTTCGTAGGTATAGGCGCCTTCGGTCCAGCCGCCGCGCGGGGTGTCCAGGCCGACCGGCTGGCCGGGGCCGAACTGATGTTCGAACAGGAAGCCGGCCGGCCCGGTCACGCGCAGGAAATACGCCGGAGCGGCAATCGCCGGTGCGAAGGCGACGCCGTTGCCGCCCAGGCTGGGCGTGGCGGCGATGCCGGCAGACGCAGCCAGACCCAAAGCCAGTGCCAATGCCACCGCGAGCGCGCGGCGCGAAGATGCGTGCGTAGTCATGATCTGCTCCCCCAGGAGTTGAGTGACGGCCCCAGTGGCCGCGAAGGCAGCTGTCTGCGGTACCGACAGCCTGCGTACCTATTTAGCGCAGGTTTGCGCAGCGGCCGATCACTCGGGTGGAAATCCCCGGGGCGCAGGGCCGCGGGCTCGGCTGTCGCCGCCCGGCGTTGCGGCGTCATTCGCTGGGCTCGCCGCCGCCTTCAGCGCGCGGGCGCGTTGCGTTCTTCGCTCAGCAGCAGGGACTGTGGCTGTTGCGGCTGCCAGTCGGCCGGCGGTTCGCGCGCGATACCGAGGCGGTCGGCGGCGCGCAGCCAGGCGTTCCACTCGCCGTAGGCGGCCATGTCGTCCTGCAGGAATTCCGCGTCGATGCGCTGGCGGTCGAAATGCTCCGACAGCCACACGTACTGGCGGCGCATCTGCAGCGCGGCCGCGGCTTCGGCGCGGCCCTTGAACAGGCGCCGTGTCATGGCGCTGCCGATCATGCGCGTCAGCATCGACGCTTTCGGTGCGGTCAGCAGCAAGTGCGCAAAGCGCTCGCAATCGCCGCGCAGGCTGGCCCGTTGTTGCAGCAGCAGGCTGTCGGGCCGGCACAGGCGCACGAAACCGACGAAGCGCGGCAGCGGCACGGTCTGCACCACACTGCGTCGCAGCAGGCGCGGGATTTCCGCGTCGTCGAGCATGCCGCGCAGGGGCAGGCGCAGCGAGTCGGGCGGCTGCAGGTCGGCCAGCTCCGCGCGCATCAGTCCGGCGTGGCGCCAGGAATGGTCGTCGAACTGCGTCGCGGCGGCGGCGCGGGCCAGGCGTTCGGCCATCTGGTCATCCGTTTCGGCCAGTCCTTGCGGCACCACGATCCAGCTGACCGCATTGGCGCCGTCGATGGCGGTCAGGCGCTGGAAATACTCGCCTTGGGCACAGGGCTGCGACTGCACGTGGCAAGCCAGGGCGAGCGCGTAGAGGGCTTCGGCATCGTCGCCGAAGCGCTGCGCCAGGCGCTGCCGCGCGGCCGCCGTGGCGGCCTGCAGCACGGCACTGTCCGGCTGGCTGCTGCCCAGCAGCACCGCGGCGATCAGCGTTTCGCGCCGGTCGCTACGGGCGAGTTTGTCGACAAAGGAAGAAAGATAACGGGTGCCCAGCTGCTGCACGATCTCGTCGACCAGGCTGTCGACGCCATCGCCCTTGCCGGCGCTGCGCAATTGCTGGGCGAACTGGCGCAACAGTTCGCCTTGCGCGGCCGCGTCGGCCTGTTCGTGCCCGCTGTGAACCTGACGATTCAACCAGGCGACAACCTGCTGCGCGCGGCGCTGGCGTTCCTCGTCGCTGCCGATGCCGCTGGGAAAGCTCGCCGCCAGCATCGCCGCCAGCTGCTGCTGGCGTGCGGCGGCGGCCTCGCTGCGGGCGCGCTCGGCCTCGGCCTGGACCAGGGCGGCCTCGGCGCGGCGCCACTGCCAGGCGCTGAGCGTGCCGCCGGCGACCAGCGCTGCCAGGGCGGCCGCCGTGGCCAGGCTCAGGGCCGGATGCCGGCGCAGGCTGTGCCAGAGCTTTTCCGGCCACTGCCGCGGCCGGGCGGCGACGGCATTGCCGTCGCGTGCCCGCGCCAGGTCGGCGGCCAGTTCCGCGGCGCTGGCATAGCGCTGCTGTGGATCGCGCTGCAGGCAGCGACGGCAGATGGCGTCGAGGTCGCGGCTCAGCCGGGGGCGCAGGCGTGGCGGCGTGGCCGGCAACGGTTGCTGGCGGCGCTGCAGCAGCGTCGGCGCGCCGCCGCGTCCGTGCGGCGGTGCGCCGGCAAGGCATTCGTACAATATGCAACCTAGTGCATAAATGTCGCTGCGCGGGCTGAGTGGGGCCAGATCGCGGTCGATCTGTTCTGGCGCCATGTAGGCCGGCGTGCCGGACAGTTCGGCTGCTGCTGCCGGCCGCTGCGGATCGAAGGCCAGGGCCAGGCCGAAGTCGCCGACCAGCGGGCGCCCGTTGTCGTCGAGCAGGATGTTGTCGGGCTTCAGGTCCAGGTGCAGCAGGCCCAGGCTGTGGGCGTAGTCCACCGCGCCGCACAGGGTGAGCAGCAGGGTTATCGCCGCGGCTTCGTCCAGCCGGCTGCCGGCCAGGCGCGTCGCCAGCGTGGCGCCGCGCAGCAGCGGCATGGAAAAGAAATGCTCCTCGCCGATCATGCCGACTTCGTAGACCGGCACGATATGCGGATGATGCAGCCGCGCCGCGGCGCGGGCTTCGGCGTGGAAGCGCGCAATCGCCGCGGCATCGTCGCCGAGGCCGGCCATCACCTTCAGCGCCACCTCGCGCTGCAGGCTGAGCTGGCGTGCGCGGAACACCACGCCCATGCCGCCGCGGCCTATGCATTGCAGCAGTTCGTAGTCGCCGAACAGGCGTTGTGCCGGATCGTCCAGGTCCAGCGCTTCCAGCGCCGATTCGGCGGCGCCGCCGCTGTGCAGCAGTGCCGTGCGCGCCAGTTGCAGCAGCGCGGCGGGTGGTGTGGGTTCAGTCATGCGCGGGCTCGTGCGACGGCCTTGCACAGGGTGGCATGGGCGAAAGCGAATGGCAGCGCGCGGCGTACGGCGTGCCTCCGTCGCAACGGTCGGCGGCGCAA
Organism: Tahibacter aquaticus; assembly: GCF_004363655.1. Taxonomy (GTDB): domain Bacteria; phylum Pseudomonadota; class Gammaproteobacteria; order Xanthomonadales; family Rhodanobacteraceae; genus Tahibacter; species Tahibacter aquaticus. Next base: position 231,276 of record NZ_SNZH01000004.1, on the reverse strand, counting down.
TTCGCCGCGCTCATCGGCGCCCTGCGAGGGCTTGGCGCAGCGCGGTCAGGTCGGCGTCGCGCTGCGTGCGGTCCTCGCACAGTTCTGCCAGGGCCGCTTCGATGGCCTGGCGGAAGCGCTGGCGCAGGCGCTTGAGCTGCACGGCCAGCGTATTCGGCGCCACGGCCAAGCGGGCGGCCAGTGCAGCCAGTTCGCCGTGAGCCGGCGGTTCGCCCAGCCAGGCTTGAAGATTCTGGAAAAGTTCGGTTTTGCCTTCTGCCGCATAGCGCTGCTGCAGGGCATCGAATGCGCTGCGGGTGAGGCACAGGGCGAACTGCAGGTCGAATTCGGCTTCGGGCGAATCGGCCGAGATGCGCAGGTCGTCGATGTCGCCGGTCTGTTCCAGGCGGTGCTGCGCCGCGCTGCTGCGATTGGCCAGGAAGCGTTTGAGCAGGGCCAGCAGGAAACGGCGGAAGCTGCCGAACTCGCTGTCGGCCCTGGCCCACCAGCCGTCCTGCATCGAGGCGAGCAGGAATTCCTGCGCCAGGTCTTCCGCCTCGCGCGCCAGGGTGCCGCGGCGGAAGTAGGCGACGATGGCCGGGCGGTAATCCTGCACCAGCGCCGACCAGGCCGCCGCGGCATCGCGCGGCGGCTGCTGGCTGGCACGGATCAGGCTCCAGCGGGTGGTGGGAAAGGCGGCCATGGCGTGGCGATGGTAGAGCGGCGCCGGGCTATTTGCTGCGCTCTTCGGACAGCAGCAGGGTTTGCGGGTTGGCCGGTGTCCAGCCCTGCGGCGGCGTGCGTGCCGCGCCGGCGCGCTCGGCCGCGCGCTGCCAGGCTTCCCACTCGCCGAGGGCGACGATGTCGCGTTGCAGGGTGACGCGCACCGCCGGGTCTTTCTCTGCCACGTGTTCGCTGAGCCAGACGTACTGGCGGCGGAATTCCTTGGCCTGGTCCGCTTCCGGCGTACCCGGCAGCAGCCGGCGCAGCAGCACGCTGCCGATCATGCGGCTGAGGATGGCGCCTTGCTCGTCGCGCAACAGCAGGCGGCCGATGGCGATGCAGTCGTCGCGCTGTGCCGTCTGCGCACCTTTGCAGGCGTCGAGCAGCGGGCTCAGGCGCGGCACGGGGATCGCATCGAGCGCGGCGGCGCGCGCACTCGCCGTCGCGGCGTCCTCGCCCAGGGCTCGCCGCAGGATCTGCACCAGCTCGCCCAGATGCGGCTGCGCCTGGCTGGCCTGCGCGGCCTGGTGCAGGCGCTGCGCGTCCGGCGCGGCCTTGTGCGGCAGCAACACCCAATGCAGCGCGTTCTCCGGTGCGCGCTCGACCAGGCGCTGCGCGGCTGCGGTATCGCTGCAGGCGGGCTGCATCTGGCAGACGGCGGCGGCCAGGTACAGCGCGAGCGTATCGTCGGGATGGGCCTGGCGCAGGCGCTGCAGGGGCGCGTCGACTTCTGCGCCGATCGGGGCATCGATATCGGCCGGCAAGGCCAGCAGCACGGCCGCGACCAGGCTGTCGCGGTCGTTCGCCTGCGCCAGGCGTGCGCGCTGGCTGTCGCGATAGTCGGTTGTGCCGGCGCAGACAGGCAGGGCGGCCAACAGCAGCGCGGCCAGCGCAGACAGCGGGAAGAGACGGGTGACAGGCATGGAAAGCTCCGTAGGCGATGGGGACTTGCCCATGGCCTATACGGCCAGCGCGGCAACGATGACAGCGTTGCCGGCAAACCGGTCGAAAAGATTTCCAGCCGGCGGCGGCGGCTGTACCCGCCGCCGCGGCAATCGATTTACGGCGTGCAGATTTCGCCCTGGATCTCGGCCTCGAAATGGTCGGGGAAGGCTTGGCCGAGGACGTAGAAATAGCCTGTCGCGCCGGCATAGCGGCCGCTGCCCGACTGCACCTGCTGGAACGCGGTGAAATAGCCGTCGTCGCCGACTTTGAGGCCGGACAGGCCGCTTTCGCGCACGACCAGGCTGCCGTTGCTCAAGGTATAGGTGAGCAGGCCCGAGGTGGCCAGGGTATTCGGCGCCGTGGCCGGCCCGCGTACCGCGCCGTCCATGACGAAATACGTGGTGCCGTGGAAGCCGCGGTTGCCGTCGACCGTGCCTTCGGCGCAGAAGCCGCTGGGGCTGGTGCAGCCGGTGGTGACCTGGGTGTCGTTGATCACGCCGTGGATGGTGCGGCAGCGCGGGTGGTGGTTGGCGTCGGCGCCGCTGGCGGCGGCGCTGCCGGCGAAGACGAGGGCGGCGAGGGCAAGGCTGTTCAGGATGCTGTTCATGCGAGGTCTCCGTTGGCGGCGCAGGGTGGCCGCGGGGCCTAGCTCAGCCGCCGCAGCGCAGACCGACAATTACCCGCGAAGTAATCAGCCGCGCGGTTGCTGGCTGTGCCGCGGCGAGCGCGCAAGAAATGGATAAACGCAGTTTGCGAAAATGGGTAGGAAGCACATGGCGGCGCGCGGCGGCTTCGGCGCGGGAAAAAACGGCGTGTTGCGAGTCTGCGCAGTACGCCCTGGCCCGGCCGGGGGCAGCAACGGCGCGTACTAGCATGGCGGCTGCCCTCGCAATCGGACGACTGCATGAATGCCGTACTGCTGCCCGCTGCCGATTCCTTTGCCGACCAGTTGCGCGCGAATCGCCGCAGCCTGGGCCGTTCGCAACTGCAGACCGCGCTGGCTGCCGGTGTTTCGCAGCGGCATCTGAGTTTCCTCGAAAGCGGCCGCGCCCGGCCCGGCCGTGGCGTGGTGCTGGCCTTGAGCGCGGCGCTGGGCCTGTCGGTGACGCGGCAGAACCAGTTGCTGCTGGCGGCGGGTTTTGCGCCGATGTTCGAAGGCAGTGCCAGCGGTGCCGAGGAAGTCGGCCTGGTCGAACGCGCGATGGCGGCCTTCCTGCATAGCCACGAACCCTATCCGGCCTTGTTGCTGCGCGATGGCGTGTGGATCGAAAAAGGCAATCGCGGTGCGGCGAAACTGTGGTCGGCGGTGCGTGGCCAGCCCATTGACGACGTGCCGCAGGAAAATCTTTTCGACCTGATGCTGCGCCGCGGCCCCGGCCGCGAACGCCTGGAAAACTGGAGCGAGGCAGCGGCCTGCCTGCTGCGCCGCTACATGGCCGAACACGCCCAGCTGCGCCGGCCGGAATTCGACGAACGGGTGGCCAGCCTGGCCGCCAACGAGGAAGTGAAGCAGCTGCTGCAGAGTGACCCCGGCGCGCAGGCCGCGCCGGTGGTTTTGCTCAGATACCGTTTCGACGACGTGCGTATTGCGCTGTTCGTCGTGATCGCCAGCCTGCATGCACCGCTGGATACGCGGGTAGAGCACCTGCGCGTGGAATTCCTGGTGCCGGCGGATGCGGCGACGGAGGCCTGGTTCCGCGCCGCGTAGCGGTGTGGGGGAAGCTTGCGCGGGAAGCATCCGCCGCATTCGCACGGCGATGCCGTACCCCGGCAGGGCGCCGATGAGTGCAGCGAATGGCGCCGCACGAGCTTGCGACGGCGGCACCGTGCAGCGCCGCCGTTTCGGCGCCGTGTCCGTAGGCCTACGCCACGCCGGCCGTCTGCCGGCTGTCCATCTGTTCGGTCTGCGGCGGCTGCGGCCAGGACAGTTTCTCTGCCTCCAGCTTGCGCAGCAGCTGGTGCAGTTCCTCGGCGCGCACACGGATCTGTTCGGCCGTATAGCCCTGCGGCAGGTCGTCGATCGGGGTCGGGAACGCGCCGTCGAAGCGCAGCAGGTTGGTCAGTTCGTTGCCGTCGCTGTCGAGGTTATACATTTCCCATTCGTCGGCATGTTCGCCGCTGGGGTCGAAATAGCGCGACAGTTTCCAGCCGCCCGAGCGTACGCAGCGCACGTGGTTGGGCTGGCGTACCGGGCCGGGGCGAAGGCCGGGCACCGGGCCGTTGTGCGGTACGCGGCTGTCGCCGCTGCGCACGGCTTCCACTGCCTGCAGGAACACGGCGAACTCGTGCTCGGAGTGCAGCTGGTGCGGGTCGGTCTTGTCGCTCAGCGGTTCGGTGATGGTGTCGTCGGTGGCGAACAGCACGCCCAGGCGCGGCGCGCCGTCGGCTTCGTGCACGGTGTCGCTGAGGTTGTGGATCAGCGGCGCCAGGTTGGCGCCGGCAAACGGCGGCACTGGCCGGGTCTGGCGCAGTTCGGCGGCCAGGCTGTCGATCTGCGGGCCCAGGCCGGCCAGGCCGAGCAGGGTCGGCACGATGTCGACATGGCTGGTCAGCGCGTCGATCTGGCGCGGCTCGGCGCCGCTATGGATATGCGGTGCCTGGATCACCACCGGCACGTGCAGGGCTTCCTGGTAGGCGGTATGCCATTTTTCAATCATGTAATTGTGCGCGGCGCCGTACTCGCCGTGGTCGGCCAGGAACATGACGACGGTGTTTTCGCGCTGGCCGGATTCTTCCAGCGCCGTCAGCACGCGGTGGATATGCCCGTCGACCAGGTGCTGCAGCCAGGCGTAGTACTGCAGGAAGCGCTGCGCGGCCTGGTCGGGGTCGCGCGTGAGCTGGAACGGAATGCCCGACATCAGCGTCGCGGTGACCGCATCCAGGCCGGCCTGTTCCTGCGCGCTCAGGCCGGTCTTGCTGGCCAGGGCCAGGCCCATCTTGTAGGCGTAGTCGTACTGGCAGGACGGCTTGTTGTGCAGGGTTTCCGCCGTGCTGGGCGCAATCTGGGCGTTTTCCTGCGGAAACCCGAGCGGATTCAGATCCACGCGCAGGCTGCCGGCAGTCGGCGGATTGCTGCGCGCACCAGCGGCGGGTACGGCCAGGGGGCCGAACTTCGGTCCGTCCGGATCCACGCCGCGGGGCAGCGCCGGATACGTCGCTATGTCGTGCGGATTGGTGAACGAGGCGACGGCTAGCCAGGGCTTCTGCGTGGTCGCCGGCGGTTCGCCCAGCGGCTTGCTCTGGTCTTGCTGCGCGAGCTTGCGGTTGTAGTCCAGGCCCAGGCCCTGGCCGCGCAGGAAGCCGCAGACCAGGTCGGCGTAGCCGACGTCGCGGTATACGCCGAGGTTGTTGATGCTGGAGCCGTGCGGCTCGGGCCAGGACAGTTCCCAGTCGTCGAAGCCGTAGCTTTGCAGGCTGTGGTCCGGCGGGTTGCTCACATGCCATTTGCCGAAGTAGTGCGTGCGATAGCCGGCGGCGCGGAACCAGTGGCCCAGGGTGGGGATGCCGTCGGCGGCCAGCCAGGGAAACGCGGCGGCGTCGCCGTTCTTGAACAGGCCGTCGGTCTGGGTGACGCCGGTGCGCGTGCCGTATTGGCCGGTCATGATCGCGGCGCGGCTGGGAATGCAGGCCGACGAGGCGATCGTATGCTGGCGCAGCACCACGGCGTTCTGGCGCAAGGCCTGGAAGCCGGGGAAGAACTTGCGCCAGGGGTTGATGCCGCCGGCGTCGCCCTGGAAGCCGATGACGTCCTTCAGGCCCGGCGCGAAGCCGCCGTCGGGGCCGTAGCTGAAACGCGGAAAGCGCAGCTGGTCGACCAGGATCAGCAGGATGTTCGGATGGCTCGTCGGCTTTTGCATGGGTTGTCCTCCGCGTGAAGTGGATTTCGCCTGTGCGACTACTTGTGCAAAATGTGCGCGGCGTGTATTCAGCTCGCTCACGCTTCGGCTGGGTGCAAGTTACCTAAGCGCGGAGCAGCGCAAAAACCTATCTGCTGCGGAGCACATTCATGCCCAGTCTTGTCTTGCGCACGGCCACCCTGGACGACCTCGCCCTGCTGCAGCACTGGGACGAACAGCCGCACGTCTGGGGTGCCGACCCGCACGACGACTGGGGCTGGCCGGTGGAACTGGCGCGGCGGCCCGACTGGCGCGAGCAGCTGATCGCGGAACTGGACGGCCGGCCGATAGGTTTTGTGCAGATCATCGATCCGGAGCAGGAAGATTCGCACTACTGGGGCGACTGCGGCCCGCAGCTGCGGGCGATCGACCTGTGGATAGGCGAGGCCGATTGCCTGGGCCAGGGCTGGGGCACGCAGATGATGCAGCAGGCGTTGCAGCGCTGTTTCGCCGCGGCCGAGGTGATGGCGGTGATCATCGACCCGCTGCTCGCCAATACGCGCGCCCAGCTGTTCTACCAGCGCCTGGGCTTCGAAGCCCAGGGCGTGCAGCAGTTTGGCGCGGACGAATGCCTGGTGATGGGGCTGTCGCGGGAAGAATGGCAGCTGTCGCAAGGCTGACCTGAGCAGTGTACTTGTGCGGAATTCCTGTGCCGCGCTTTGGCTGCCATGTGTACGAGGCCGCTCGGCGGCGCAGGGGCAGGAATGTCCGCCGGGGACATCGACGGCGCAGATCCGATTCGCGATGGCCGTCACGATAGCGCGCGAACCGGCCGCTAGCATGGACGACCGGCGGACGGGGAATGCAATCATGCGCAGAATGGTATTTGCGGCGCTGGCCCTGACCAGCACGCCGCTTTGGGGTTTGACGGCCAGCGATTTCGTCTATCGCACCGGCTCGGTCGACGGCGGCAACGCGCTGCCGCTGCCTTATCGCATCCATGTACCGGCCGCCTGTGCCAGCCGGCGCTGTCCCGTGCTGCTGTTCCTGCACGGTGCCGGCGAGACCGGCAGCAACAACACGGCGCAGCTGGGCAATCGCGCCAACGGCGCGTTCCAGCTGGCGGAAGCTGCAGCGACCGCGGGCACGCCGGTAGTGATGGTGGCGCCGCAGACGCCGGAATGGTGGGGCAACGACAATCCCACCGCCGGGCTGGCGGATATTCTCGACGACGTGCAGCGCGAGTTCGGCTTCGATCCGGCGCGTGTGTACGTGAGCGGCCTGTCCATGGGCGGCGGCGGCACCATCGGCTTCCTGCAGCGCTACGACGCGGTGGCGGCTGCGGCGATTCCGGTCTGTCCGGCCGGCGTGATCAGCTCGACGATCGACCGCGACCGTCTGTGGAATACGCCGAGCTGGTTCTTCCACGCCGCCAACGACGGCACGGTGCCGGTGGACAATTCGCGCACCAGCGTCGCCACCTTGCGAGCCGGCGGCGGCGATCCGATCTATACCGAATACGTCAGCGGCGACCATGGCATCTGGAGCCAGTCCTACGCCATTGCGCGCCTGGTGCCGTGGATGCTGGCACAGCGCTGGCGGCTGCCCATGGTGGCGACTGCGCCGGCGCTGAGCCTCAGCGCGCCGACGACGCGCGCCACCTTGTATACCAATGCGGCGAGTATCAATGTCGCCGGCACGGTCAGCGCCGACGCCCAGGCCAGCGGCGTGGCCTACGGTTTCGGCGCGCTGGCCGGCCAGGCCAGCGGCACCAGCAGCTTCACCACGCCGGCGCTGGCGGTGCCGGCGAATACAGCGACGATTTTGCGCGTACAGGCCATGGGCACCAGCTATGTGGCCAACCTCGGTGGCAACAGCACGTTTTCGCGCAGTGTGCGGGTGGTGCATCCGGCGCCGGCCAACCGCGCGCCACGCATCGCCCTGTGGCTGGAGCCGGTGGCCCGCGTCGGCCAGCCGCTGCGCCTGCGTGCCCTGGTCGATGACGACGAACAGCCGCAGGCCGTGCCGACGGTGACGTTCCAGGTGCTGGAAAGCCCGGCCGTGACGGCGCTGGACGTGGATGCGGCCAGCCCGGCGCTGGCCTGGATCACGCCCGGCCAGCCCGGCCTGTATCGCATCCAGGCCACGGCCAGCGACGGCAGCCTGCAGGCCAGCACGGTCAGCAGCGTGCTGGTGCTGGCGGCTGGCGTGCCGCGCCCGGTGCTCAGTGCCGTGAATGCCGGCGGCGCCGCCTTCACCAGCAGTGAAGGCGTGAGCTACGCGGCCGACAGCGGTTTCAGCGGCGGCGCCGTGGAGAGCCTGGGCAGCGGCGTGACGACCCTGCTGGGCACGCAGGACGACACGCTGTACCGCGCCACGCGCCGCGGCAACAGTTTCAGCTATGCGCGGACGGTGCCGAACGGGCGCTACCTGGTCGCGCTGCATTTTTCCGAATGGCGCTGGTTCACCGCCGTGGCGCGCGGCATCGACGTGGCCATCGAAGGCGCGCCGGTGCTGGCTGGCTTCGACCTGTACCGCTGGGCCGGGCTGCGCCAGGCGCTGCGCATGGGATTTGTGACCAATGTTTCCGATGGAACATTGAACATCGCCGTGGCGAAAAGCGCCGGTGCCGCGGGCGAGGCACGCCTGGATGCGTTCGAGATCATTTCCCTGGGCGCCTCGGACGTCATCATGAAAGACGGGTTTCAACCCTGAACGGCAAACGTAGAACGTATCTGCAGCGCCGGGCCGGTCGAGCCGGCGGCGAATGCGGGCAGGGTGCCGCTGCTGTCGCTGGTCGCTAGCGCTGCGGCGTCGGCGTCAGGCCGGGAGAAGACGGTCCCGCTCCAGCTGTCCCTGGTGCCCGGCACCAGATCGAAGCCGAGTACGTGGCGGCCGGTGTAGCCTCCGCGGAAATTCACCTGCCTGATCTTGGCGTGCTCGCTGCTGTTGCTCAGCGTGAGCAGGGTGCTCTGGCGCGATTGCACGGTGTAATACGGAAACAGCAGCACCTGGCCGCTGCCGTTGGGGCTGACAGGGACCGCCTGGGCCTGGTTCGCGGTCAAGGCCAGCGCGAGCGCACTCACTCAAGAAAGGGTATGGCGCATGCAAGAACGCCGCGCGGTTGCAACGCGGTGTTGTATACGCAGCCTGTCGTGGCAGGTGTTAGTCGATTGCCAACGCCGCGCCGTGCCGGTTTCTGCGCACCGGAACGGTGACGGACCGAGCGGATGCGGGGTCTGCCAATGCGCAGCGTTTCAGCGGCGCCGCACGGCCGGCAGAAAGGCGACCTTGCCGCTGGTGGCGCATTCGGCGGCGCGCTGCTCCAGCCAGCTCAGCAGTGGGTTCCAGTCGTCGCGGTGGCTGCGCGCGGCGGCACTGTCGTCTTCGAACAGGCTGAGGCCGCTGCCGGCCAGGCGTACATAGGTCTGCGAATCGCGCACACGGATCAGCGCGGCCTGGGTCAGCCGGCCCAGCGTGGCATCGAGTTCGCGCGTGGCGACGGCGCGCTCGCGCAGGCGGTTGGCGATCAGGGCGACCCGCAGGCTGCCCTGGCGCACTTCGGGCAGGCGCCGCACGATGTCGAGAAAGCCCAGCGTGGCGCGCAGGTCCAGTGGCGAGGGCACCAGCGGTACCAGCAATACGTCGGCATGGCGCGCGAAGGGCACGAACTCGTGGGCGCGCAAGCCGGCCGGCGTATCGATGAGCAGCACCTGGGTATCGGCCGGCAGGCGCAAGACCCAGCCGGGGCTGAGGCCATGGGCAGGGTCGTTGCTGGCCAGCGCACGGATCGGCGGCCGATGGGCGGGACGCAGCTGCGACCAGGCCAGGGACGAGCCCTGCGGATCGCAATCGACCAGGGTGGTCTGGCGGCCGGCGCGGGCGAAATAGCCCGCCAGCGTGCTGGTGATGGTGGTCTTGCCGCAGCCGCCCTTGCTGTTGGCGACGAGGATACGAAACACCCTTGCTCCCCCTGCCGCCGCACCGCTTCCTGCGATGGTGGCGACTGTTGCGCCGGCCACTGCCGGCGGCACCGGCGTGCCATCGTGGCGGCGCCGGGCCTTTGCGCGGGCACAGTGTAGTCCGCCGGGCCGGGCCGTGCGCATATTTTGCCGCTGCCGGGCGCCGTGCGGCGCCGGCGGGCCTGGCACAACCCGGCCAAGTGCTTGAAAAACCGTCTGCTGCGCCGCCGCATTGTGCGGCACGTCTTGCACTTGTCCTGTATTGAACAAAAGATGCGTATTGAAGCTAAGTAACTTTGGCAATTTGTGCGAAAAGAAGCGTTCGCCATGGGCGCCGTTTCGCGTTGGGGAATTGGGGGGAGGCAGACGCGTCAGGGGCGCGGGCTGCTCCGGTCGCACGGCGCGGGGCCCGCCGTGTCATTCACGTTCGCAATGACGGAGAGCAACCAATGAGATCCCTGAATACCACGGCTGGCCGCGTGTCGCGGCTGTGCCTGCTTGGCTTGCCGTTGCTGGCGGTGGCGCCGCTGGCGCAGGCGCAGAACTTCGAAACCTATTACGGCGAAAGGCCGGCGCGCGACGGCAGCGAAGATGTGAAGTCGGTGCGCTATTGCCCGAACAAGGGCAGCATCCTGGTCGGCACGCGGGTGAACGGCAGCAATGGCGTCATCGAAGTGCTGGCCACGCGCGTGGACGACAACGGCGTGGCGATCTGGCAGCGCGCGTACAACATCGCCGGCAGCAAGAACAGCACGGCCAATGCGGTGGCGGAACTGCGCAGCGGTGCGGGCTTCGTGCTCACCGGTGCGGTGCAGCCCACATCCACGGTCGCCGATACCTTCCTCTACGTGCTGCATGTCAATTGCGACGGCAAGGTGCTGTGGACGCGGCTGCTGGCCAACCAGGGCACGGGCAGCCGTGCGGTCGGCTTCGACATCGTCGAATCGACCGGCCCGGTCATCGGTCCGGTGGCGCAGACCGAGCTGATCGTGGTCGGCGACGAGAACATGCCCGCGCCGGCCGGCGCGATCCACGGCCGCATCGCGCGCATCACGTCGCTGGGCGGGCTGGTGTTCAATTTCGCCTATAGCCAGCCGGCCAATCCGCAGGGCATCCGTTTCCGCGCGGTGACGGAGAATCGCTCCAGCTCGTCCAACCTGGCGGATATCGTTGTCGCCGGCTCGGCGGCGTGGAGTACCAACTGGGTCAACGACCGCCGCGCGCTGCTGTTCCGCACGCGCTCCAACGGCGCGCCGCTGTGCAATGTGGCGATGGGCGCGACCGACAGCAGCAGCGACGACTACTACGGCATCACCGCGCTGGCAGCGAACAATTTCGCCGGCGAAAGCGTGCTGGTCGGCGCCTCGCGGGCGAACACCGCCGCGCCGCTGGTCTATCTCACGCGCTTCAGCGCCGGCGGCTGCGCACCGCTGGTGCAGTCGCAGTGGCGCGATACAACCGACGGCGCCACCGCGTTCGATGTGGTGGAATCGCCGCTGCTGACGACCGGCCTGGCACCGTCCATCGTCGCCACCGGCACCATCGCCGGTGCGACCGTGCAGGGCGACGGTTTTGCGCTGACCGCGCAGGATGGCAACCTCGGTCCGCTGGGCGCGCAGTTCCGCTACAGCACGCAGAGCACGCGGCGCGAAACCCTGCTCGCCATCGACAACAAGGGCACGCGCTTCGTCATGTCGGGCAGCACCTTCAGCGACTGGGACGGGGTTGGCGACGGGCAGGATTTCTACTTCGTGCAGACCGACCCGAACAAGAAGACCCAATGCGTGCGCGAGTGGGATCACACCTGGTCGCCGGCGCAGCTGCCGCGGGTCGAGTTCACCCCGCCGGTGAAGTCGATGCCCAGCATCAAGGAAGCACAGACGCCTGAGTTCGACGCGTTCGACCAGGGTTATTGCTGCCAGTTCGATCCGGGTTGAGGTCGTTGTGCTGCGCCGCTCAGGGACGGCGATGAGCGCAGTTGCCTGACCCCGCCGCGGCATGCCTGGCATGCCGCGGCGTTTTACTTCTGTGGTGAAGTGGATATTTTCGTAACGAAGGCGGCCAGCTCCGCATCGCCGATCGGCGTGAGCGACAGCTGCGCCTGTTCGCGCAAGGTGTCGACCAGCGCCTGCGCCCAGAGCGCGTTCCAGGCCAGGCCGGAATGGCCGTCGGCCACGACGGCACTGGCGACATCGTCGCCGACCCGTGCCTGGATGCGGCGGCCATCGGCCAGCACGGCGGCATGGTAGTCCGCGCTGCCGTCGGCCTTGCGCCCGCCCCAATGCGCGGCAAACCAGCGGGTGTCGTCGAAGAACACCAGGCGCGCATCGGCCGCGGCCAGCGCCTTCAGTGAGTCGTCGTAGCGCTGCATCGCCGTGGCGATGCGCTGCTGTGGCAGCGCCTGCGGCCAGCGCTGCGCCAGCGGCGGCCAGTGCACATTGTCGAAAATGCCGACCAGCACGATGCGCGTCTGCGCGTGTGCGGCAAGGATCTGCTGCACGCTGGCCTGGATTTCCGCGATGCAGGCGTCCACGTCGGCATCGACTTCGCGGTGCTCGCCGCGGGCGACGGCGTCCAGGCTTTCCTCGTCGCCGACATCGTTGATGCCGATGCGGATCACCACCACGCCGTGGCGCCAGCGCAGCGGGTCCAGCGCCATCAGCTGCAGCAGGTTGCCGGTCTGCCGCTCGCCGCTGCGCAGCAGGTCGTCGCAGACCGCGCCGGACACGGCGAAGTTGTAGCGGTAGTCGAGCTTGAGCGGACGCCGCTGCACGGCACCGAACAGCGTGCGCAGGCGCGCGATGGCGCCGTTGCTGCCCCAGCGGTCCCAGCGGCCCGGATCGATTTCGCTGCCGCGCAGCCGGGCCAGTACTTCGGTCCATTGCAGGGTCTGCGCACGCTGGGCGCCGCCGCGGGATTCGCCGTCGTCGGCGATGGCGACGGTGTCCTGGTAGGAATGGCTGTCCGAATCGCCGAGCACCGCCAGGGCGAGGCGGCCGTCGGCGGGCGCATCGGCGCGGCCGTCGCTGGTCACGCTGCGGTAGAGCTGCACCAGGGCGACGACCAGCAGCGCGGCGGCAATCGCGGCGAGCCAGCGGGTTCGTGCAGAACTAGTGTCCTGTCTCGCCAATACCATTAACTAATTCCGGTGTCTTGACCAGCTTCGCTGTTGAAAACCGCCGCGATACGTCGTTGCGATTCGTTGCCGTAGCGCTGCTACGCCTCCTCATCGCGCCTGGTCTCCCGGCGAAATTCATCCGGAATTTCTTTAACGTATTTACGAGACAGGACACTAGCTGCCGGCGGCATTGCGCAGCTCCTGCGGGGTCAGCGAATGGCTGCGGGCCCAGGCCCGGCGCAGCTGGCGTGCAGAGCCGAAGCCGCTGCGTTCCGCCACGCGCTCCATGTCCAGGCGAGTATGCCGCAGCAGCTCCTGCGCCAGCGCCACGCGCAGGCGGTTGATGTAGTCCGGCAGGCTCATGCCGGCGTATTCGTTGAACAGGCGCGACAGATGGCGCGGGCTGGTATGTGCCAGCTGCGCCAGCGCGGCCAGGTTCCAGCCGTGCTCGGGCGCGGCGGCGATGGCGTCCTGCACGCGATGTACGGCCGGGTGGATATGGTTGCGGCCTTCCAGCCAGGGCGACAGCTGCGGATCGGTGCCGCTGCGGCGAAGATACACGACCAGGTGCCGCGCCACCGCGAGGGCGCAGGCCGGCGAGGTGTGCTGGGCCAGCCAGTGCAGCATCAGGTCGATGCCGGCGGTGACGCCGGCGCTGCTCCAGCAGTTGCCGTCTTCGACGTAGAGGCGGTTGTCGGCAATGCGCGCGGCCGGCGCCAGTGCGCGCAGTTCGTCCTGGCAGGCGTAGTGCGTGGTGCAATGGCGTCCGTCCAGCAGCCCGGCGCGCGCCGCCAGCAGTGCGCCGGAACAGATCGACAGCAGCTGGTGGCCCGGCGCGATGCAGCGGCGCAGCCAGGCGACGATACATGCCTCGTCGGCGTCGTCGCCGGCACGCTGCGGGGTAGTGGTAAAAGCGACATCGTCCACATTGCCGCTGATCAGCACGGCCGCCTCGGCGGGCAGCCCGGCAGGCAGGGCTCCCAGGCCCGCAAGACTCAGGCCGATGGAGCAGTCCAGCTGCGGCCGCGCCGCGACGTAGTGCACGGCGAAGCGCAGCTGGTCCTGTTCCTTGTTGGCCCGGCGCAAGACTTCCAGCGGGCCGGCGATGTCCAGCAGCAGGCAGCGCGGCGGTATCACCACCCAGACGTCGAGCGTGCGGGTGGCCGGCGTGCTCATGCGGCCTGGCGTTGTGCCGGGCCGGCCAGTGCCTGGGCCACCGTGGCGATGCGGGCGAAGCGCTGGTCGAGTACCAGTTCGCTGCGTGCCTTGATCTCCGCGGCGCTCCAGTCGCGGCCGTGGGCGTCGCGCATGGCGAAGGTGAGGGTGGCCTCGCTGACGAAATCGACGGCATAGCCGAGGTCGGAGGCGTGTCGCGTCGTGGTTTCGCAGCATTGTTCGGTGCGGATGCCGCTGATCAGCAGGCGGCGGATGCCGTGTTCGGTCAGCCATACGTCCAGGCCGCTGCCGACCAGGGCGCTGTGGCGGGTCTTGTGGAATACCGCGTCGGCTTCGACGCGCAGCGGCGCCAGCGCCTTGACGAAGCCCGAGTCCAGCGCGAAGACGCCCGCGGGCTCCACATGGAAGATCTGCACTACGGCGATGCCGGCCTGGCGCGCGCCGTCGATCAGGGCCTGCTGGCGGTCAAAATACGCCGCGGTGTCGGCGTCGCTCCAGTAAGGACGCTGGCGGAAGGATTCCTGCGCGTCGATGACGATAAGGGCAGTATCGGCAAGGGACATGGGCGTGCTCCGGTGGTTGATGGTAGCCCATCTTGCGCGGCGGCAGCGCCGCTCGAAATGCCGGTACAGGACGGCGGCAGGACAGAAAACGCCATCGTGGAAAATGCCACCGCCCGGCCCGGTCGTCGGCCGCGGCGATTCCGGTAGGATGCGCTCGCCGCCCCGCAGGAACTGCATCCTGGTGAATGCCGAATCCGCTACCGTTGCCGTGCACCGGCCGCCGCGCCATCCACACGCCTGGCTGTACGGGTTTGGCGCCAGCCAGCTGGCTGGACTGGGCCTGTGCTGGGGCGCCGGCTGGGCCTGGGGACTGCTCGTGCTGCTGGGCGGCCAGGCGCTGCTGTTCTGGGCCACGCTATGGCCACAGTCGCGCTTGTTCAGTCCGGTGCTGGTGCGGCTGCCGACGGCGGCGGTCTGGCTGACTATCGACGACGGTCCTTCCGACGACACGCTGGCGGTGCTGGATCTGCTCGATCGCCATCAGGCCAAGGCGTGCTTTTTTCTGGTCGCCGAGCGCGCCCAGGCGCGGCCGCAATTGCTGCGGGAAATCCTGGCGCGCGGGCACGAGGTCGGCAATCACAGTTTCAGTCATCCCGAGAAATGGTTCTGGGCCTTGCCGCCGGCGGCGATGCGCGCGCAGATCGACCGCGCGCAGCAGGTGCTGGCCGAACTCGGCGGGCGTGCGCCGCGCTGGTTCCGCGCCGTGGTCGGCATGGCCAATCCCTTCGTGGCCGCGGCGCTGAAGCCGCTGGGCCTGGCCCGCGTGGCCTGGAGCGCGCGCGGCTTCGACGCGCGCGAAGCCGACCCGGCGCGCGTGGTGGCGCGCATCCGGCGCGGCCTGCGTCCTGGCGCGATCGTGCTGCTGCACGAAGGCGCGCCGCACGGCAACAGCGTGGCCATTGTCGCTGCGGTGCTGCAGGAGATAGCCCGGCAGGGCCATGCCATGCGCAATCCCTGAGCTTTGCCCGTCGGTGGATTAAGCGTGTTTTGCCACAATGCGCCAATTGTTGAACGGCGTGCGGCCGAACAGCGGCGAGAATTCCGCGCTCAGGCCGGCAGCGGCAAAGCGCGCGCGCAGGTCGTCGGGATCGGGATAGCGGCGCGGACCGGCATTCATCCAGCGTGTCCAGCGCGAGAAGCGGTCGACGGCCCGGGTGGTGCGGGCGCGCCAGCTGCCGTCGTCCAGGCCGGTGCGCAGCAGCAGCACGGCACCGGGAGCGAGCATGCCGATGGCCGCATCGAGCAGGCGCGATTGCGCCACCGGCGGCAGGAATTGCAGCACGTCGAGCAGGGCCACGCTGCCGCAGTGGTCGGGCAGTTGCGTGGCCAGGTCGATGTGGGCGAATTCCACTGCGTCCAGGGCGCGCCGCCCGGCTGCCTGGCGCGCGCTGGCGATCTTGCCGGCATCGTTGTCGACGCCGCGATAGGGCAGGGCAATGCCTTTCTGGCGCAGGGCATGGGCGAGCAGGCCCAGGCCGCAGCCCAGGTCCAGCAGCGGCGCCCGGCTGTGCTGCAGCATGGCGCAAATGCCGTCGTAGAGCGGATCGCTGGCCAGCTTGCTGCGCACGTAATAGTAGTTGTAGCGATTGCCGAAGCGGCTCGGGGGCAGGAAGGCCTGGGCGATGGCCGTCGCCTCGGGCCGCGTCAGGCACGGCGTGGCGCTGCTAGCGGCCATGCCTGGCCTGCGCGGGGCGGCAGCGGGTGGAGCAGGCACGGACAGGCGACGCAGTCATGGGCATTGTTGGCCTTGCGGCAGCGCATCGGCACCGCGCCGGGGCGGTTGCCGGCCTGCAGGTGGAGAGGCATCGGCCGCTGATCATAGCGGTTGCGCGCTGGCCTGCGCGCGGACGCGGCGCTGCCGCCGTTGTCGCCCGGCGTTGCGCTGCGTCGTCAATCAGTGCCAGCGCCGTAGAATCCGCTGCCGCGCCTGTGCACTTGCCGAGATGGTCCATGCCGATACGTGTCGATTCCGCGTCCGCCCTGCGCCTGGGCGAGAACTTGCTTGCGGGCGCCGGCACCGCGGCGATGAGCGTGGTGCGGCATGTGCCGCTGCGTGCCCTGCTGTGGGGCCTGTCCGGCTTCGGCGCCGGCCTGCTGGCGGTGCTGCTGTCGGCGCTGCTGGCCTGGCTCACGTTGGGCAGCGCCGGCCAGCTGTTCGCCGGCCCACGCATCGCCGTGCCGTTGCTGCTGCCGCTGCTGGGCGCGGCCCTGTTCTTCGTACATGGCCTGCATCGCGGCGTCGCCCATGCTGCACTGGCGCTGGAGGCGCAGTGGGGACTGGTGGCGCAGATCGTCGACCGCGTCGTTGCGCTGGTCGACCAGCATCTGGGCGCGCGCCTGCACAACCTGCCGCTGGCCCAGGCCGAGGCGGCGATCAAGCAGGGCGTGCAGCGCTTTCTCGGCAGCGAGGCCAGCCCGGCCGGCGGCCTGCTCGGCTGGGTCGTGGCCAAGGTGCGCAGCCTGGTCACGGCCAAGGTCGAGACCTGCCTGCTGGCGGCCTACCGCGCCGAGCAGAGCGAACAGGGCGGCGGTGGCGTAGACCTGGCCAAGGTGCGCGAGCGCACCGTAGCCGAGGTGTCGGGGCATCTGGCGGAACTGGTGCTTGGCCCGCTGCGCAGCCAGCTGATCGTGTTGCTGCTGCTGTTTTTCGGCCTGGGCATCGGCTGGTTCCATCTGGGCCTGGCCATCGTCGCGCTGCTGCGCTGAGGGCGGCCGACGCGCAAGCGCTGCACACAACGGTGCTGTGCAGGCGCAGGCTTTGCTGCCATCGTCAGGCCAACGGTTTTCTGCACGAACACGGTCATGAATGCTGCTGCCGCGCTGCTGTTTGCCGCTGTCGCCGTGCTGCCCCTGCGCGCGGCGGCCGATGCCTGTGCCGGCGTCGATCGCGGTTTGAACGACGAGGACAGGGCTGGCCTGGGCGCCGTCGTGGCGCGCCAGCTGCAGCTGCGCGGCGTGAAGCTGCTGCAGGCGTTGCGCAGCGAATCGTGGCTGGTGCTGCATATCGCCGCGCGCGATGCGGATAACAGCTACGTGTTTTTTGCCGGCGACCCGCACAGCGAGCGCTATCGCGATGCGATCGGCGAGTTCGCCCTGCCCGAAGGCGAAGCGGCCATCCGCCGCTGGCTGCAGGAAAACCTCAAGGGCATGCCACCGCCGCTGGTGGCCTGCGTCGCGGCGCTGGCGGCCAAGGCACAGTGAGGTTGAAACCAGGACCGGAATTTCAACGCGTCGCGGCAAGCGCCTGCTGCATGCACCCGAGGCAGCGCTGCATGGCCGGCTGCATGAACCCGCGCAGCAGCAGCCCGGCGAAGGGCCGGGCCAGCGCCGAGACGGGCTCGAACAGGTAGCTCCATTCGACGCTGCAGCCATCGCCGTCGGGCTGCAGCTGCCAGTCGGCCTCGCCCTGGCGCACCAGCCAGGCGAACGGCGCGCGGAAACCGCTCAGGCGATAGGCATGCCGCAGCGGTGGCTGCAGTACGTGGATGGTTTCGTCGAGAATCGAACCGTCGCTGTTGTGGATCTGGCGCCGGCTGCCGACGGCCAGCGGCCCGTCCAGCACGATGCGGCGTATTGCCGGTATCGGGCCGTAGCCGGGAAAAACGGCGGGAAAACGCTGCGCGTCGGTACACAGCGCGAATACTTCGGCTATCGGTACGGCGAAGCGCTGCCGTGCCACCAGTCGTATGCCCATCGGGTTTCGCCGCTGCGGAAGTCGCCGCGATGGTAGGCCCTGCGGCGGCCGGCGCCAATCAGCCGCCGCTGTCGAAGCCGTCGCGCAGAATGTAGTCTTCCACAATTTCTGGCGTACAGGCGCTGCTGTCGACCACCTGGCGAGCGTCGTCGATCATCTGGCGGTATTCCGGATAGGCTAGGCTGTTGATGGCCGTGCCGCCGCGCAGCATGAAGACGCCGTACAGCTTGCGCTGCCGGTCCAGCCACGGAAAGAAGCCGAACGCGCCCAGGCTGGAATGCAGCGGCAGGGCCGCGCCGGCTTGCGGATCTATCCAGTTGCCGAGGCCGTAGTGCACCTCGGCCGGCGCCGAGGGCGGCGCATAGGCAACCGGCAGGGTGGCGGTCTGGTCGGCGTACAGGGCCTGCAGCGCGGCGCTGCCGAGAATGCGCCGGCCGTTGCCGACGCCGTCGCCGGCAAGCATCTGCAGCACGCGGCCGTAGTCGCGCAGGGTGGAGCGGCCGCTGCCGCTGATGCGGTAGTTCGCCGTCGCGCCCAGGCCTTGCCAGTCGATGCTGGCAATGCCCAGCGGCGTGCCGATGTCGTCGCGCCAGGATTGCTGCCAGTCCAGGCCCGTGGCCACTTCGGCCATACGCCCGCCGACATGCATGGAAATGCCGCCGTAGGCGAACTGGCTGCCCGGCGTCCAGTTCGACGGAAATGCGATGCAGCAGGCGATGCTGTCTACTGCGGCGGCGAGCGAAGGCTGGTTGGTGCGCAGCACCGGCGAGTCTTCGTCGTCGCCATAGCCGGCGCTGTGGGAGAACATCTGGCGCAGGGTCATGCTGCCTTTCAGGCCGGTGAACTGCGGCAGCAGCCCGGCCACGGGCGCATCCAGATCGAGCCTGCCGCGCTCGGCCAGCTGCACGATGCGTATCGCCGATAGCCACTTTGTCGCCGAGGCGATGGCGATGGTCGTATTGGCGTCATA
Source organism: Tahibacter aquaticus (assembly GCF_004363655.1). Lineage (GTDB taxonomy): Bacteria > Pseudomonadota > Gammaproteobacteria > Xanthomonadales > Rhodanobacteraceae > Tahibacter > Tahibacter aquaticus. Next base: position 212,310 of record NZ_SNZH01000004.1, on the reverse strand, counting down.
GCTGCCGAAATAGCGCTCATGCAGTACGCCGTCGGCACGGCCGATCAGTACGGCGCCGCCGTCGAGGCCGGCGTTCTGCAGCAGTTCGTTCATGCGTACGTCGACGGCGTCGAAGGTGCAGGCGGCAGCGGCGCCGCTGCACAGCGACAAGGCAAGGGCCAGCAATGCTGGGCGGCAGGATAGCGGTGGCATGGGTGAACTCCGGCAGGGGATGCCCAGACAACGCGGCATACGGCGGCCGGTTGACGCTGTATACAATGCTGTATTGTCGTGTACCGCGCCGATATTGACAGGGCGGTGGCCCTGCGGCCTGCTAGGCTTGCCTGACCGCTGTGGCAGGTCTCTGCCATCGGCAAATGCACGGCGCCCCCTTGCCAGGTTCAGCCCGAGACCATGACCGACTTCAACTACCAGCCGCCCGAAGCACGCGTCGACGACCAGCCCGAGGTACGCGCGCAGTATTTCTACGTGGTTTCGCAGCGCAAATTCCTGGTGCTGTACCTGATCACCCTGGGCCTGTACGCGATCTATTGGTTCTATGCGCACTGGAGCCAGCAGAAGCGCATGCGCAAGCTCAGGATCATGCCGGTATGGCGCGGTATTTTCAGCCTGTTCTTCGCCCATTCGCTGTTTGGCCAGATCGAGCGGCGGCTGCGGGAGGAACGCTGCGGCCATAGCTGGAATGCCAGCGGCATGGCGACCTTGTACGTGGTGCTCTATGTAGCGAACGGGCTCACGGGCTTCTTCGAGTTTTCATCGCCGCTGTACGACATTGCCGGCCTGATGCTGATACCGGCGCTGGGCATACCGCTGCGCGCGGCGCAGATTGCGGCGAACCATGCCGACCACGATCCTACCGGCAGCAGCAACGACGATTTCAGCGGGGCCAATATTGTCTGGATCGTACTGGGCGGGCTGTTCTGCCTGATGGTGCTGCTGGGGACGTACATGATCGTGGTCGAAAAGATGGCCTAGGCCGTGCCGCAGGCAAACTCCGCCCGCGAGGTTGTTTCCTGTCGACGATCGTGTGGCGAGGCCATGGCCTTGGCGAGTGGCGTTCGATTTTTCTGTCAAGGCTGCCAAAGTTCGCGGCGCAATTCGCTGCGCTCATCGCGCCTTGTGTCGCGCCCTGGGTTGCACGGCGCGCGGCCTATTCGCCGCCGGGCCTGATGCCGGCGCGCAGCATGCCCAGGCCGATCAGGCGCGACACCACCACCGTGATGTAGCCGATGCCGGCGAACTGTTCGAGCATGACCAGCGCTCGCGCCGGCATGCCCAGCGGAATCACATCGCCGATGCCGACGCCGGACAGCGTGGTGAAGCTGAGGAACAGCAATTCCATCCAGCGCCGCGGTTCGGCCGGCGCGCGCAGGCCGGTGAAGCTGTCGGGATACCAGGCCTGGCAGACGAAGAACGCATAGGCGAAGGCCCAGGCGAGCAAGGTGAAGGTTGCGCCGGCAGCAAAATATTCGTCGGTGGTGACGCGGTGGTCGCGCATCATGTAGGCGATCAGGCTGCTCGCGGCATAGAAGTACAGCGCCGATTCGAGCAGGGCCGAATAGACCAGCAGCGCATTGCTGCCCAGGACGATCGCAGTCAGGGTCACCAGCACGGCCGGTACGCCGAGCAGCAGCGCGATCCAGGTGCGTGCCGGGCTGCGGTCGACCACCCATACCGACAGCGATACCGCCACCAGGCCGATCACGCCGAACAGCACGCGGCTGTCTTCGTTGGCATCGGTCAGCGGGTAAAGGATCAGGCTGGCCAGCTGCGCGGCCAGCAGCAGGGCGGAAGGATGGCGGCGCAGCAGTCGCGGAGGTCTCATGGGCTCGGGCGTCGTTGGGCGGAAGCGGACGATAGACGTAACGGCGCCGCGCTACGAGGCCGGCGGCGCATCGTCGAACAGGGCCAGGGTGCCGACCGAGACCACTTCCACGGCGATGTCGCCGACATTGGCCAGGTCGTGATTCTGGCGGCCGTCGAAATGCAGCGAGTCGCCGGCTTCGAGCAGGTATTCCTCGCCGCCGACGCGGTAGCGCACGCGTCCACTCAGCACGTAGACGAATTCGTCGCCGTCGTGGGACACGGTTTCCGAGGCATAACCGACCGGCAGGCACATTTTTACCGCGTTGATCTGGCTGCCGGGAAAACTGCTGGACAGGCGTTCGTAGCTCTGGCCCTGGTCGACGGTGGAATAGCGCTGGCGGCGCCCGGCATGGGAGTCGGCCGAGCGCTGCTCGGGCTGGTCGAGCAGCAGGCGCAGCGGCACATTCAGCGCCTTGGCGATATTCGCCAGCGAGGACAGCGACACGCCGGACAGGTTGCGCTCGGCCTGGGACAGGAAGCCCGCGGAAAGGCCGGCTTCGCTGGCGACGTCGAGCAGGGTCTTGCGCGCCGCGCGGCGGTAGCGGCGCAGGCGTTCGCCGATTCGATCCGTGCTCATGGCGTTCCCTCGACCTGCCGCTCCCGGCGGCGACGCGGCTCAGTGTAGGTGCAAGGCCAGTTCTGGCCCATATTTTTAGCCGTACTTAAAAACCGCTTGACTCGAATTTAAGTGCTGCGTAATTTTTGCCCGCATCGGCGCGGCGGCGCCCAGACAGGGAACGAGATCATGGCAATCGGCATCGGCGGCAGCAGCCGCGAGCAGGCGTTGGCGGGACTGAGCGACATGCTGCAGGGCGCCCAGCCCATAGGCCTGGACGAATACCGCAGCCGCATTGCCCGCGCCCAGGCGCTGATGCGCGAGCAGGGCCTGGCCGCGCTGTATCTGCATGCAGGCACCAGCCTGCGCTATTTCACCGGCCTGGTCTGGCGTGGCAGCGAACGCCTGGTCGGCGCGATCGTGCCGGCCCAGGGCGAGGTGGAATACCTCGCGCCGGCGTTCGAAGAGGGCACTATCCGCGACTATCAGGTGCTGCCCGGCGCCGTACATACCTGGCACGAGCACGAGAGCCCTTACCGCTTGTTGCAGCAGCGCCTGGCCGGCCATGGCCTGGGCATGGCCGGTGCGGTGCTGGGGCTGTGCGAGAGCACGCCGTTCTTCGTCGTCGATGCCTTGCGCCAGCTGGCGCCGGAACTGGAACTGCGCAATGCCCGGCCGGTTACCGCGGCCTGCCGCATGCACAAGTCGGCGGCGGAAATTGCCCTGATGCAGCGTGCCCACGACATGACCCTGGCTGTGCACCGTGCCACCGCGAGCATGCTGTACGAAGGCATCGGCGCGGCCGAGGTCGAGGATTTCATCGAGGCGGCGCACCGCAAGGTCGGCGCGGCCGGTTCGTATTTCTGCATCGTGCTGTTCGGTCCCGACAGCGCGTTTCCCCACGGCGTGCGCCAGCCCAATCCGCTGCGCCGCGACGATATGGTGCTGATCGATACGGGCTGCCTGGTACACGGCTACATGTCCGATATCACGCGCTCGTACGTATTCGGCACGCCCAGTGCGCGCCAGCGGGAAATATGGAACAGTGAAAAAACCGCACAGGCGGCGGCGTTTGCCGCGGCGCGCATCGGCGTGCCCTGCGAAGCCGTCGACGCCGCGGCACGGCGCAGCCTGGAGGCCGACGGCCTGGGGCCGGCCTATGCCTTGCCCGGCCTGCCGCACCGCACCGGCCATGGCATAGGCCTCGACATCCACGAATGGCCTTACCTGGTCGGTGGCGACACGACACTGCTGGCCGCCGGCATGTGCTTCAGCAACGAGCCGATGATCTGCGTGCCGGGCGAATTCGGCATACGCCACGAAGACCACTTCTACATGACGGACCACGGCCCGCGCTGGTTCACCCAGCCGGCGCATTCCATCGACGATCCGTTCGGGCTGGCGGCGTAGGCGCTGCGGCGCGGCGGCTGGGGCGGCTGGGGCGGCTGGGGCGGACAGTCGACAGTTCCGCCGCGGGGATTCAGGAAGATGCTGAAGTTTTGCTTTTGATACTGCGACCCTGGTGCACCAAAGGCGCCGCCAGGCCCTTGCGGCGCGAGGGCTTGGCGAGGCTGTGCGATTGGCAGCCGAGTACAGGCGTCACCGGCGAACGATTGCCGCGCGCTTTGCCGGCGTAGCGGTGGCGGCAGGCCGCTGGGTAGAGGAGCCACGCAGCGGATACTGGCGCGGCCCTTTCTTCGGTACATTCGCGGCTGGACTCGCCATCGCCGCAGGCCGGACGTGCGCAGCTTCATCGCCCTGATCGAACTTCACGGTCTGCCGCTGGTATTCCTCTGCGTGCTGCTGGAGCAGGCCGGCATTCCGCTGCCGGCCTATCCGGTGCTGCTGGTCGCCGCTGCCTTGAGCGCAGCGACGGTCGGCGGGCCGCTCAAGGTGCTGGCGGTGGCGGCGATTGCCGCGCTGATTGCCGACCTGGCCTGGTATGCGGCCGGCCGCCACTATGGCTCGCGCGTGCTGGGTACCTTGTGCCGCCTGTCGCTGTCGCCGGATTCCTGCGTGCGCCAGACCCAGTCGCTGTATACGCGCTACGGTCCGCCGTCGCTGAGCTTTGCCAAGTTCGTACCGGGTTTCGCCTCGCTCGCCACTGCGCTGGCCGGTGCGACGCAGACCCGGCTGCTCACCTTCGTCGCCTATGACCTGATCGGCGCCAGTCTCTGGGCCGGCGTCGCCGTCGTGCTCGGCGTGCTGTTCCGCGACGCGATCGACCAGGTGCTGGATACCTTGGCCAGCCTGGGCCGCTGGGGCGGTGTGCTGGTGGCTGCCCTGGTCGCGGTCTATGTGCTGACGCGCTGGTGGAAGCGGCGCCTGCTGCTGCGCCAGTTGCGCATGGACCGCATCAGCGTGGCGCAGCTGGCGGCACTCATCGACGCGGGCACGCCCCCGCTGATCCTGGATGTGCGCCCGGCGCTGCAGCGCGAACGCGAAGCCGGCATTCCCGGCGCCGTGGCCGTCGACCTGGACGCGCAGGACATGCCGCCGGTACCTGCCGACCGCGAGGTGGTGGTGTATTGCGCCTGTCCGAACGAAGCCTCGGCCGCGCTGGTGGCGCGCAAGCTGATGCGCAAGGGCTTTCGCCGGGTGCGGCCGCTGCAGGACGGCGTCGACGGCTGGATCGCGTTTCGCCAGGAGAATGCCCCCGCCGCGAGCCCTGCCGGATAGCGCGGCCACCGCGTTGCCGCTGGCTGCGACAAGCCGCGCGAATTGCACCGTCGCCGCGGCGAGCAACCAGCCTGTGGCAGTCGCTGCTGGCAATGCTATTTGTTCCAAATGTAGCTTGCTTGGCCGTGTTGCAGCGTCCGTTGACTTGGCTGCGGCGCATCGGCACCCTGCCCGCTTGGGGCTGCATCGGCAGCCGGGGAGCGCAACGATGAACCGATTTATCCGTTGGACGGCCATGGCCGTGGTGTTGCTGTGCCCGGCGCTGGCCGCGGCGGACCAGGTGACCTGCGAGTCCAATGGCGGCAAGCAGGTGGAATGCCGGCTGGATACGCGCGGCGACGTGCGGCTGGTGCGGCAGATCAGCCGCTCGCCTTGCGTGGAAGGCGACAGCTGGGGCCAGTCGCGGCGCGGCGTCTGGGTGAAGGACGGTTGCCGCGCGATATTCGAGACCGACGGCCGGGTCGAGGCCAGGGGCAGCAACTGGGACGACGACCGCGGCCGGGATGGTCGCGACGACAGGGGCGGCCGCGACGACCGGGGCGGCCACAATGGCGGCTATATTGATGCCCGCGAAGACCGGCGTGACGATCATGACGGCCGCGACGACGATGGCTATCGCGACGGCGGCGATACGGTCGAAGTGACCTGCGAATCCCGCGACAACCGCCAGGTCGAATGTCCCATCGATACGCGGGGCGAAGTGCGCCTCGTGCGGCAGCTGAGCAATGCCGCCTGCGTCGAGGGCCGTAGCTGGGGCACCGGCCGGCGCAGCATCTGGGTCAGGAGTGGTTGCCGCGGCGTCTTTGCCACCGAGGTCGGCCGGCACGATTCGCGCGACTATCGCTGAAGCATGCAGGGCGCGAGGCGCAATCAAGCCTCGCGCCGCAACACGCCGCAAGCGTTCGGCGAGCTGCGCAGACAGCGCCGCGGCTTACTGCCGATAGAAGAAATATCCGTCGCTGATCTGCAGCGTGCTGCCGTCGCTGGCGCCCATGCTGCCGTGGAATTTCGCCTCGACCGTGTGCGCATCAGCCTGCAACAGCTGGATGTCGACCGTATAGCCGAAAGGCCCGCCGATCAGATACCGCGATGGGTCGAGGTTGGCGAGCTGGATCGCGCTGCTGCTGATGCCCTTGAGGCTCAGGGTGTTGCCGCTGGCGACGTAGTTGCCCGGGCCGGCCACGCCGAACAGGTTGAGATTGAAGGCCTGCTCGTTCTTGTCCTTGGGGCCCAGCGAGGCGGCCATCAGCACGGCGCGGTCATAGCCGGTGGGATGGAAGGCGGCAAAGAATTCGCGATCCGCCTGCCAGGGCTGGCCGCCGATGGTCATGCGCAATTGCGGACGTCCCTGCTCGGCAGGTTTGGCGGACGTGGCTGCCGGGGCTGCTGCCGTGGCGGCGGGGCTGGCCGGTGCAGCGCCGCCGGTGCTGTTGCCGCTGCTGCAGGCGCACAGGGCGAAGGCGAGAACGGCGAGGACCAGGCGCGGGACGGTCGACGGAGTCATGCGGGTATTCCTTTGAATAAAGGGAAAAGTCCGCATCGTCACGTCTGTCGACATCGTTGACGGGGCGCAAGCACAGTGCTGGCCCGCAGAAAGACGTTGCATAGGGCGATCCGTAGGCGGCCGAAGATCGGATGCGGCGCTTGCCGCATCCGATCTGCACATACGCCGCCCTGGCGCAGAACTGCCATGGCGCGACCCGGATCAATACGCGTTTCAGTTCAGGCCGGCCAGATAGCGCAGGCCGCCTATGCCTGGAAAGAAGCAGTAGATGCTGCCGCGCGTGACGATCATACGGTCGAAGCCCGTGATGGTGGTGTTGTTGCTGCCTTTGGAGCCGATGGCGGCCAGCGTGAAGGAACTGCTGGCCGGATCGTTGGTACCGAGGAATACGTCCTGCCCGCTGATGTTGTAGACCGCATTGCCGTCGGCCGAGCCGCCGGGGCCGGTGGCCGATTTGACGAAGTCGGACAGGTTGTTCCACTGGCTGGTGAGGAATTCGAACTGGTTGGTCAGGCTGGCGTTGATGAAGAATCCGACCAGGCCGCGCGGCGTGTCGTCGGGTTTGGCCGGGTCGTAGACGGGGCCGTAGGGCATGGCGCGGCGCACGATGCGATGGTGCGTGCTGTCGGTGCCGACGACGGCGCCGTTGCGCGGGTTGTTGCGCCGGATATGCGAGCCGATGGGACATTTGATGCCCAGCGTGTCGTCCTGGCCGGGGTCGGCAGTGTTGACATAGTTAAAATTGTTTAATTGTGACGACGGCAGCACCGTGCCCGGCCCATCGGGGAACAGTTCCAGCGGATTGCCGTTGCGCCAGCGTCCGCAGACTTTCGCCGCCAGGGTTTCCACGTCGATGCCGGCCTTGGCCGAATACTGCTGCAGGAAGGTCTCGAAGCCGGCGACGTCCTGCTGCAGCAGGCGGAATGCCGCGTAGCTGCTGTTGGTGCTCAGTGCCGCGGGGGTTACCTGGTAGGTGCCGCCGCTTTCGTTGGCATAGCCGAGCAGGAATTCGCCGGTCTTTACCGCTGGCTGGTCGTCGGGTACCGAGCGCTTGGTCGGCGGTGCGCCGATGACCGTGGGCTGGGCGATATTGTCGCGGTAGCCGAAATGCACGTGGTTGTCGGGCAGGGCTTCGGCGTCCTGGGCGGAAAGCTCGGTGCAGGCACCGGCAAACGCCGCGCGCAGCTGGGCGGAGACCGATTCGAGCTGGGCCGGGTCGGCATCGACCCACAGGCTCAGCACCGCATGTACCTGGCTGCCGTTGCTCATGCCGCCGATCCAGTTGGCCGGTGCGCTGCTGCCGGTGTCGCCGACGATGCCGGCCGTGGTTGTGCTGGTGGCGCCGCGCTGGAAGGCGGCGTCGAAGGTAGTCAGGTCGCCAGCGGCGACGCCGAGTGCGGCGAGGCCGGTGCAGGTGAAGCTGAGATTGACGAAGACGTCGCGGTGCGGCAGCGAGCGCTTGGCCGTGGTGATGCTGGGCAGGCCGTTCGTGCCCTCGACCAGGGCGAGGATGAACTGGCCCATCGCGGCTGCGTTGGTGATGCTGAGGATGAAATGGCGGGCAAGGTCGACGCGGTAGCCGCGCAGCAGCGTGCCCTGCACATCGGCGTAGTCGATAACGGGATCGGTCATGGCGTTTCTCCGCAGGCTGGCGTCGGAAACACAGGGACGCGCGGCACCGCAGAGTGCGGGCCGCGCGTCGTCAAGGCTGGCTGCAAAGCGTCAGAGTGCGGCGAGAATCTGCTGCACCGTGGCGGTATAGGCCTGGTACAAGCCGGTATTGGGCTGGTGTTCCGAGGCATCGTTGGCGGTGATGAAGGCCTCGAACGCGGCGACGTTGTTGGCCACTGGAATCAGCGCCGGACCGCCGACGACGAACTGCAGCAGCGCATCGAACACGGTGCCGACCTGGGAGACGAAGTCCTGGATATACGCATCGAAAGAGCCGTCGTATTCGGTGATGACGGCGATGACGTACTTGGCATTGGCCTCGAGGCCGGGCTGCAGGTTGGGCGTGGCGGCGTCCAGCAGCAGGGTGCGGGCATAGTGCACTGTGCCTATGGAGGTGAGGGCTGCGTCCAGTACTGGTTGGTACTGGGCCAGGGTGGCGGCGATGGCTTCGGGGCTGGTGCCGGGAATCACGGGCATCAAGAGAGTGAGCGGGCTGGCCATTGGAGTATCCATTTGTCCACGAGTTGAGAAAGTGCGCCGACGCGATGGCGCCGGCGGCGATGGCTGACAGGTGCGGGCTCGGTAGCGACGGCGGGCGGCGATCGGTGCTCGTCTTCGGCATCCAAATCTACATAGCGTAAATGGGAGAAGTAACTTCGCAGGCAGATGCAGACATTTTTGCGCGGCGTGCGCCGGGTCGCCGTGCGGCGCCATCGTGGCGGCGGCCAGGCGCGGGCCGGCCGCGTTCGATTTGCGCGCGCGCCGGCGTTAGCATGGGCGGCGTGGGCGGCCATGCCGCCGCGTCAGGTGGCTTGCGCATCTGCGCGTTCGTAACTCGGGGGTCTGCCATGAAAGTTCTGTTACTGCCCGTTGCCTTGCTCGTCTGTGCCGGCTGTGCGCCGGTCAACTACCGGCCTGTGGTCGACAGCGGCGTCAGTCGCGGCTACTACGAAGACGATCTGGCCGATTGCCAGCACCTGGCCGCGCAGCGCCCGGCGGCGGCTCGGGCTGTGGCCGGCGCCACGGCAGGTGCTCTGCTCGGCACCTTGTTCGGCCTGGCGGTGGGTTTGCGCGGGCGCGATGTCGCCCATGTGGCGGCCTGGGGCGCAACCACCGGCGGTATCGGCGAAGGCGTGGACGGCAGCCTGGAGCAGCGTGCCATTGTCGGTCGATGCATGCACGGGCGCGGCTACAACGTCATTGCCGACTGAAGCAGCAGCTCCGCTATGCTTGGACGCCGCCATCGCGAGTCTGGCGGCGCTTGCGCAGTGTGGGGGGCAGAGGAGCAATGGCGATAGCAGTGGAGCAGCCGCAGACGGCGGCCGACTGGTCACAGGCGCGGCTGCTGGTCGAGGCCTACGCGGCCTCGCTCGATGTAGACCTGGCCTTGCAGAATTTTTCCCGCGAACTGGAACGCCTGGCGCAGGACTACGCGCCGCCACGCGGGACTTTTCTGCTGGCCCGGGAGAATGGCGCCAGCCTCGGTTGCGTCGGCCTGCGCCGCCATGCGGCCGGTGTTGCTGAGCTGAAGCGCCTGTACGTGCTGCCGGCCGCACAGGGGCGCGGTGTGGGGCGGCATCTGGTCGAGGCCGTCGTGGTCCGCGCCCGGGAACTGGGCTACCGGCGCCTGCTGCTCGACACCTTGCCGTCCATGCGTGCCGCACAGAGCCTGTATCGTGCGCTGGGGTTCCGGGAAATTTCCGCCTATGGCCACAATCCCGTGCCGGGCACGGTCTATTTCGCGCTGGAGCTGGGGTAGGCCGGCGCGGTTGCTGCGGCGGTGGTGTGCAGGGCGCTTGACCGCGCCAGTGGTTCGATCTGTGCCGCATCGACCAGACGCAGGCGGCGTACGCGATTGAGTACGCCGGCATAGTCCTGCGGCGAGCCGTCGCCGATGGCGAGCACGATATGGGTGGAGTCGAAGTCGCCCAGGCCGGCGTCATAGCTGATCCAGCGCTGGCCGTCCCAGGCCTGTACCCAGGCATGTGGACTGAATACGTGCTGCAGACCGGTGAAACGGCTGGAATAGGTCAGCCCGGCCACGACGCGCGTGGCTATGCCGTTGGCCCGGGCCAGCGCGGCCAGCAGCACGGCGAATTCAGTGCAGTCGCCGGCGCGACTGTCGGCGGCCTGCAGGGCGCTGGCATAGCCCATGGTCTGGCGGTCGCCGTTCATATGTACTTGTACCAATTGCACCAGTTTGTGCATGCGTCCGCGCACACTGCCGCTGGCGCGTGCGGAACGCGCCAGGCTGCGCAGCTGTGCGTGATCGCTTTGCACCCAGGCGTTGGCGCTGCGGTAGTTCGCCAGTTCCCCGGCGGTCGGCGGTGCTTCGCTGCCGCAATCGGCGCAGACCGTGACAATGCTGCGATTGCCGCGCTGCACGACGCGCTGTTCGCCTGTGGCCGGCAGGGCTGCTGCATCGGCGTCGCTGGATTCGAACACATAGCGCAAGATTTTGCGCCGCGCCAGCGACGGAATACGGAATGGCGCGGCCAGGGCCAGCGTATCCAGCAGCGGGTAGTCTTCGATCGCTTCGCGCTCGCAGGCTGCGTCGCAGGTGCGGCTGGCGAATTCGCTGCCGGCGATGGTCCAGCGCGGCAGAAAATGCGCTTCGGCCACGCTCCAGGGCCGTATGCGCGGCGGCGTTCCGTCGTCGCCGAGGTATTCCTGACGCAGTTGCAACACGCCGTCGCGTACGTCGCCGTCGCTGCTCAGGCGTACCTGGCGCAAGCGTGCGGCGAACAGGTCGAGTTCGTCGTACTCGAACGACCAGGCGTGTTGTGGCGCCTGCGCAGCGATACGCCGTTGCAGACCGGCATCGAGCAGCAATTGTGGCGGCAACGGCAGCTGCAGCTGCTGGCGGCGTTCGCCGTGGCGAACCAGCAGTTGTATGCCGTTCGCGCCGATCTGGGCACTGGCTTCGCGCGGTGCCGCACCGGCCTGGATGCGCAGTGACTGGCGCAGTGGTTTGCCGTCGCTGCTTTCGGCACTGCGCGTCTCGAAGTTCATCCATTCGCGCGCGCTGCCGGTAGCGATGGCGATGCGTGCGGTTTCGCGCGTCTGTATGCCGTCGCGCGTACTGCGCCGTTCGAATTCCACGCTGCCGTGGCGGCGGCCTTCGTGCTCGATGCGGCCATCGAACGTCTGGGCCGATGCCGCCGGCGCGAACGCCGCCGGCATCGCCAGCACGAGCATGGCGAAAAAACGCCAGTTCATGCGCACTCCTCAGTTGGAAGCGGCATCGTCATCGAGAAAGGCATCGCCGGCGCGCTGCGGCAGTGCCGGAATGTGCGTGTCGGTGTCGGCGGCGCGGCGCTCCAGCTGTGCTTCGCGTGCATTGCGCACCGAACCGACAGTGACGGTTTCCATCAGTTGCGTGGGCTCTGCGCTGTTTTCGGTTTTGCGCACGATGCGCGAGCCGGTCTGGCTGCGTTCCGCCTTGGCCTGCGGCTGCGGCGATTGTGCCTGGGCGGCGCCGGCGGGGAAAGCCAGCACGGCCAGGGCGACGAGGACGCAGGCGGATGCCCGCGTGGCAGCGCAGAATGCGGACGATTGGCGCGATGTATACATGGATCTTTCTCCTGATTTTCGGCAACACTTGCCAAATGCGGCCGTGCGGACGGTCGCTGGGAATTGCCGGCGGTGCCGGCGCGGGGTGCTGTGGACGAAGACTGGTTTCTTGCAGGCCGGCAGCCGGCGCAAGCGGCGTACTATGTGCGTACGCCTGCAGCGATCGCGTGCCGACCGCCGCAGCGATCGTCCGTTTGTTCAGACGCCAACCACTGCGGGTTCGTCGCATGACCTTGCTGCACGCCGATCTACGCGGACAGTCGCGCCAGCTGAATCTGCTCTGGCGGCTGGTGGAAGACATTTCTTCCGAGCTGGCCCTGCAGCCGCTGCTGACGCGCATCGTTGCCGGCGCCTGCCAGCTGATTGGCGCAGACGACGGCACCATCGGCCTGTACGAGGCCGAGCACGACGGGATACGCACGGTAGCGGTCTATTGCATGCCTGAAGGCGAACTGGGGGCGCTCATGCGCCGCGGTGTCGGCCTGGCCGGGCATGTGCTGGCGACGGGGCAGGCTGCATTGTTGCGCTACGGCGATCTGGCCACGCTCACCTTGCCGGAGCTTGCCGACAACCAGGTCGCCGGCATTCCGATCCGCTGGGCCGGCGAGTTGATTGGTTTCTTCGGCATCGGCGCGGCGCCGCCGCGACGTTTCCGGCGCGACGATGTTGCCGCTCTGGAACTGTTTGCCCGGCATGCAGCGATCGCGATCGCGAATGCGCGACGCTACGAGGACGAACGCCGCCGCACCGACCGCTTTCGCCTTATCGCCAGTGTCGCCGCGATCATCCAGGCCGAAGCCGATGTCGATACGCTGCTGCAGCGCAGCGCCGATGCTATCCACGAACTGCTCGGCTTCGAGAACGTGGATATTCCGCTACGCGACGAAAAGCAGCCTGAGGTGCTGGTGGTCCGCACGCGCGGTGGGAACTACAAACAGCAGATCCAGGGGGAAGACCGCATACCGGTCGCCCGCGGCATCATGGGCGCAGCGGTGCGCGAACAACGCACGCAGCTGGTCAACGACGTGGCCGCCGATCCGCGCTATATCACGCCGCCGGGCCTGCGCGTGCCGCAGGCCGAACTGGCCGTGCCGCTGCGCGTAGGCGAGGAAGTCATCGGCGTGCTGAATGTGGAAGGCTCCAGCCGCTTCGACGAACTGGATGTGAGCAGCCTGGAGATCGTGGCGGATTTTCTCGCCATGGCCGTGCGCAACCTGCGCCTGGCCAGTGCATCGCGCGAGATCGCGATAGTGCGCGAGCGGCAGAATCTCGGCCGCGAGCTGCACGATAACGTGACCCAGGTGCTGTCGGCCATCGGCCTGCTGACGCAGACCTTGTCCGCCGCCTGGCAGCGCGATCCGGCCGAGGGGCGGCGCCGGGTGGAGCGTCTGCATCAACTGGCGCGTACTGCACATGGGGAAATGCGCAATCTGTTGCGCGAGCTGCAGCCGCCGTCGGCGCCGGCGCGTTCGCGCCGCGGCCGTGCGGTGATCTGCGTGGAGCAGCTGCGCGAACACGACTTGCCCGGCGCAGTGAAGCAGCTGCTCAAGGCTATGGTGCCGGAGGGTATGCGCCTGCGCCTGGATTTCGCCCAGTACGCGGCGCAGCAGATCGAAGCCGAAGCCGTGCTGCTGCGCTGCTGCCAGGAGGCAGTGTCCAACGCGATCCGCCATTCCCGCGGCAAGCGTCTGTGGATTGTGGCGGCAGTGCGCGACGCCTATTGCGAGCTGAGTGTCGCGGACGACGGCATCGGTCTGGCGGCCGCGGCTGCGCCGGGCATGGGTTTCCGCAGCATGCGCGAACGTGCCGAGGCTCTGGCCGGCGACGTGCGCATAGGGCCGCGCCGGCCCCGCGGTACGCGGGTATGCATACGCCTGCCGCGCAGGGACAGGCCACCGCCGTAGGTGCTGCTGGTGAGACAGGTGTCCGATTTGTCGCCTTGTATCGTTGTATGCCGGCGACGCAGCCGCAGCTTGGCAGGTCTGCAGGGGGACGTATGAGCGAGACGCTGGACATCATCCTGATCGACGATCACGCCGTTGTGCGCGAAGGATTGCGCGCGGTGCTGGAGGACGAGGACGGCCTGCGCGTGGTCGCCGATTTTGCCAATGCGCGCGACGCCATCGCCGCCGTGGCCGCGCTCAGGCCAGGCGTTGCGGTGCTGGATCTGAAAATGCCGGGCGGCGATCCGGTGCAGGCTATCCGCGCGTTGCGCAGCGCCTGGCCGGCGCTGGAAATACTCGTGTTCACCAGCTTTGCCGAAGACAGCCTGGTGCGTGACGTACTGGCTGCCGGTGCCACTGGTTATTTGCTCAAGGACGCGCTGAGCAGCGATCTGGTTGCTGCCGTGCGCCAGGTGGCGAGCGGGTTGCCTTGGCTGGATACGACGGTGCAGCGGCAACTGGTGGCGCGGCTGCGCGGTCCGGCCGACGCAGCCATCGCGCTGACAGCGCGCGAGCACTCGGTGCTGCAGCTCATTGCCCAAGGGCTGAGCAACAAGGCGATTGCGCGCCAGCTGTCGCTGACCGAGGGCACGGTCAAGGGTTATGTGAGCCAGATCCTGCAGAAGATCGGCATCGCCGACCGCACCCAGGCCGCGATGTATGCGGTGCGCAAGGGGCTGGTGCAGCCTTAGAGGCAAGCGCTGCATCACGTGGCGAGGGGACGGCTGTTGTGCCCGGCTGCTTGGCGGCGGCAGGTCTATTCGGCGATATAGCGCCAGGCAGCCGACGTGTCTGCACGATGCCAGATGGTGAAGAACGGAATCGGCTTGCGGCTGGTATCGGCCGCGGCGCCGTTGGGCTGCAGAAAACCCAGGGTGATGCCGAGATCGCCGCTGCCGGCGACGATGACTTCGTCCGGTGCCCAGCTCACCGGGCTGCTGTTCGGCGGCGATCCGGCCGAGACGGCAACGGCGATCTTGTCGGCTCCCACTACAACCTGCGCATCGTCCGGACCGCCGAGATTGATCGCGTCGCTGCTGCCATATTTGGCAAAAGCCGGACCCAGGCCGATCTTCTGCGCCTCATCGGAGAAGGCGCGTTCGGCCTGGTCCAGGCTGCGCGTGTATTCCTGCGTGCGCGCTGGGTCGGTGGCGGCACCGTCCCAGGGGGCCGGTAGCGCCGGCGGCATGGGTTCGGGCGCCGAAGGGGCGGCATTGGCGCGTACGCGCTTGTACGCCACGACGCGCCAGCTGCCGTCGCGCTTGACCCAGTACGACAGGTATTTCAGCGGCTGCGTGCTGTTGTCGGGCTTGTGCAGGGTCATGTAGCCGAAGGTGAAGCCATGCAGGCCGTCGGCGGAAATGCCGCCGCGCTGCGGCGCCCAGTCGATGCGCGATTTGGCATGGTCGGAATTGCTCAGCAGATAGTCGCGCACTTCGGCGATGCCGCGGGCGAAGCGGCCGGGCACTGGCATCGCGATATCGTCGGCGAACATCGCGCTGAGCCCGTCGACCAGGCCGGTCTTGGCACTTGCAGCGGCGAAGGCGCGATCGGCAGCAAGCAAGGTGTCCACCGCCGGCTGCGTGCCTGCCGGCGCCGGTTTCGCGAACACGATGGGCAGGGCGCCCAGGAGCAGGCAGGCAATCAATGCCCGGTGGCGCAGCAACGGCAACATACGTTTTCCTCAGTCGTTCAATTTGGCAGAAGGCGGTTGCGCCGGACGCAGTCCAGCCTCGAATTGCTGTATAGCAACAAGAGCTGCTGCCGGGGGGAAATGCGCTGTCAATTCGCCACCGACGGCAAATTCGTGACCGGCGTAACGGACTTGCTGCGCAGACTTGCATCGTCGGTACCGTGCTTTGCACAGAAGCCACACGGATTGCGTAAGCCGGCGTTGTAATTTCTTCGCTGATTTCACCAGCCGCCTGTACGTCGCGGTGGTAATGCGGATAACCGTTGTCGTTGCCTCGGCTGCTAAACTGCGCAATTGACTGCGGGGCCGCGCCAGGCTGGGTTCGATTCCGTGTCGGCTGCATTGCCTCCGTGCTCGCTGCCCGTTCTAGCCGCTCTCTTGTGGTGAAAAGCGTGGATTGCCGCCTTGAATCGGGGGCTGTGCAAGAACGACCAGATTCCCATTCACCTGGAGGTTTCCCATGCTGCCCGCGCTTGCGTTGTTCCTGGCTCTGCCGGCGGCGACTGCCGACCATGCGGTTGTCATCGATATTCGCCAGTCCAGCGCGGCCGAAGTTGCCCAGTACAAGCAGGGCAACGGTGTGCGCTGGTGGCTGGAGCTGGGGACGCAGCTGGTGATCGGCGGCGAGCCGCAGCAGCTCAAGGGTTTGACGGCGAAAGCTGGGGTGCTCGGCGAAGTCGACCAGCTGGACCCTGCCGACCTGGCCTTGCGCGCCGTCGGTTGCGCCGTCGACGAACCGGCGCCGGGGCAGTTGCTGGCGCGGGGCGGACGCTGGCAGTTGCGCCGCTTGCAAAGCGGCAGTGCGCTGCCTGTGGCTGCGCATGCCGCGCACGAGCGTTGGCGCCGGCCGGCGTTCAACGAAACCATTGCGCGGCAGTACCGTCTGGATGCGCCGCAGGTCGCGGTGCCGGACCCGCTGGTCCAGCCGCTGGTCGACCGGATCGATACGGCACGTTGGTTCGCCGACGTCACCCAGCTGGCCAGCTGGGATCGATCCAGCTATGGCACGACCAGCCTGAATAGCGCGCGCGACTGGATCGGCACGCAGTTGCAGGGACTCGGCCTGACGGTGACCAAGCCGGCATTCACCATGCCGGCTTCCGGCGGCGGCAGCATCAGCCGGCAGAATGTGATCGGCACCTGGATCGGAACTGCGCTGCCGGACGAATGGATCGTCGTCGGTGGCCATTACGATTCGCGCAACCAGACTGGCAGCAGTACCACCAATACGCCGGGGGCCGAGGACAACGCGAGCGGTTGCGCCGGCGTGATCGAGATGGCCCGCGCCGTGCTCGCGTTCAAGCCGCGCCGCTCGATCCTGTTCATGTGCTATGCGGGCGAGGAACAGGGGCTGTACGGCAGCAAGGGGCATGTGTCGGCGCTCACCGCGAGCAGCGATCTGGCCAAGGTCAAGTCGGTCATCATCATGGACATGATCGGCTACAGCGCAGACAACCAGCTCAATGCTGACTACGAATCGTATTCGACCTATCAGTCGTACCTGAATCGCTTTGGCGCCGCTGCGGCGGCCTATGCGCCTGCCCTGAACGTCGTGCTGAGCACCAATCCGTTCGGCTCGGACCATATGCCGTATCTGCAGGCGAACAAGGAAACGGTGCTGGCGATCGAGTCGGACTACGACGTATATCCGCACTACCACCGCAGCACCGATACGCCGGTCAATATGGGAGTCAACGCCCAGGCCATGGGCGGTGCCATTCTCAAGACCAATGTGGCCGTACTGGCCGACCTCGCCGGTGCTTCGGATCGCATCTTCGCCGATCTGCAATAGCTGATATTGCTGTGTCTGCTTTCGGGTGAGATTCGTCCGCCCGCATCGCGGGGGCAGGAAAATTGCCGCGGTGTGGCAATGCCGCCGTGGCGGCGTATTCAAATCAAAATGTGACTCAGGGCTGTACCTGTGATCATCGATTGTTAATTGATTTTCCAATTAACTTTTTTCTTTGTTCTAGCTCTTCTGATCGCGGTTTTGGCGATCCACTTTTCCGCGCTTATACGAGTATGTATGGAAGCGGACCGTTGCTGCACTCTCGGGAAAGCCCTCAGGGCAATCAGAGCAATTTTCCGGTCAATAGCGCAATTTTCGGCAACCTTTCGGCCTTCTGCAGGAACTCATATGACCTGGCCGGGTGAACGTGTGCCGGGCTTGTTGACGGTGCGTTGTAAAACTATTGCGCTTTGTTCAGTGTGAGATTTAACCGCAGTAATTTTTACAGGGGTTCACGCATTTTTACTTGTATCGGCTACTTGATTAAGTCGATATTTCCAATCAAGTTAGTTGCATACGTTGATGTATGGACGCTGGCATTCGGTGAGCGTAATGTGGCGCCGCCAGTGCCTGGCGTCGAGGCGCAGGAGAATCAATGTCCGAGGCATCAGTCCAGCCGTGGCCGACGAGTACGCAGCGCTTGCGTTTGGGCGATATCGAATTCGACCTGCGTTTTCGCAGCATTCACCGCTATGGCGGTGTGCATGAGTTGAGCCAGCGCTGTTTCGACCTGCTGCTGCTGTTCCTGCGCGAGCCGGGCGTAGTGCATACGCGCGAAGAAATTTTCCGCAAGGTCTGGGCTGGCGTAGTGGTGGAAGACGCCAATATCACGACCAGTATCTGGCTGTTGCGCAAAGCCTTGGGCGAAGACGCAAAAGGCTGGATACGTACCGTTTCCAAACAGGGTTATGTGTTCGATCCGCCGGGCGCGCCGGAACCGGCCGCCGCTGCCGACATGGCGCTGGCCGCCGATACGGGGCTGGCCGAGCCTGTGCCGGCGGTAGCCCCTGCCGTCGAGCCGCCCGTTGCCGAATTGCGCCAGACAGACCCGCGGCCCACGGCTGTCCCGCTGCTTCCGGCAGAGCGCACAACCGGCCGGCTGCATCTGGTCTTGCGTGCAACGGTCGGCGCGGCGCTGCTGCTGGCAGTCACGCTGCTGGCGTTGGCATTCCTGCCGCGCGGCAGCGGGACAGTCAGCCGCGTCGTGCTGGTGGCGCCGACCGATGCCTCGCTGGCGGTCGAGGCGCGCTGGCCGGTCGAGCTCATGCACGCTTGGCTCGATTGGCAAATGAGGAGCCTGTCGGACAGCATCGTCGTCGGTGACACCCAGTCGGACAGCAAGGACAGCGACAACGAAGTCGTCGTGCTGCTCAGTGTCGCGATGCCGGCCGAGCGCAACGGCGAATGGCAGGTCAGTGCAAATTTCCACGGACCACACGACGATGCCGACATTCATCGCGGCAGTGCGCCGGACAAACTCGTGGCGACGATCGATGAAGTCAGCCGCAAGGTCATGCTGCAGTTGTTGCCGCAGCTGCCGCCGCGTCCGCCGCTGCTGCTGAATTCGCCAGCCGCGGCTGAACTGGTGCGCGGACTTGCGGCAGAACAGCGGCGGCGCTGGAACGAGGCCGTAGTCTCCTATCGCAAGGTGCTGGAAAATGCCCCCGACTTCGGTTTCGCCCGCGTACACCTGGCCCAGGTTCTGGCCGAGCTGGGTCAATCCAACGCGGCCCAGGCCGAGCTGAATCAGGCCGATCCCTGGATAGCACGGCTGCCGCCGGGCCTGAGGCCCGCGCTGAATGCGCAGTCGCTGGCCATCCGTCAGGACTACGTCGGTGCTGCCGATGCATTCGGCGCGCTGTGGAAGAATAGTGCTGGCGAGCGGCTGGACTATCGCCTGGCCGAAGCGACCAATCTGCGCAAGGCCGGACGTTCGCGCGATGCGCTGGAGCGGCTGGCGGGCTTGATGCCGCAGGCGCCATCGCAGGCATTGCCGTGGTTGATCGAACGCGCCGAGATCGAGCTGGCCAACCGCGACCTCGCGCGTGCACGCGAAACCGCTACGGACGCGATCGAGCTGGCGCGCCAGCTGGGCTGGGATCACGAGCGCGCCTATGCCGCGCTGTTGCTGATGGACGTGCTGTACCTCAGCGGCATGGTTGTGGATGACGGTCTGGTCAACGATGCCATGGCCGGATTCGAGGCCAGCGGCGATCAGATCGGTGTATTGCGGGCGCAGTTCTACCGCGAGCTGCGCCAGCCGTTCGCGGGGCCGCGCTCGGTGCCCGAACACCTGGACCCCCTGCTGGCCGAAGCGCGCGGGGCCGGCAACGTCGCGGTGGAAATCGATACCTTGCGCCGCCTGGGTCTTTACTACTTCCGTGCCGGTGAAATTCAGGAAAGTATCGTGCACTTCAATCAGGGGCTGGCCATCGCCGAGTCGTCTGGCGACCTGTCCCTGCAGCGCCTGATCGAAGTGCATCTGCTGCGCCATGAGGCGCTCAGTGGCGATTCGGGACTGGTCGAGAAGCGCCTGCAGCGCCTGCGCTCGGACCAGTTGCAGGGCGGCCTGGCATTCTGGGTAGGCCTGGTCACGGCGCGGCACAACTTCCGTCGCGGCGAATACGACGCCGCCCTGGCGGCCATCGCCGCCACCGAGGACCAGTTGCGCGCGACCGAGGCACGCAGCCTGCCGCAGATTGCCGCCGGCCTGTCGTGCATGCGCGCGACCGTCTATGCACCGCAGGGGCGCATGGCCGATGCCGGTACGGCCCTGCAGGGGTGCCGTTCGCCGGAATTGCCGTTCTTCAGCAAGTACGCGGATATCGGCGAGGCCGAGCTGGAAATCCTGGCTGGCAACACTGTCGCTGCACGCAAGTTGCTCGACTCGGTACTCGTGGAGATAGAGCACGAGTCGATCCGGCCCGAGCGCTGGTCGCTCGCGGTGGAAATTGCGCCGATGCTGGTCCAGGTCGGCGATCTGTCGCGGGCACGCGCGCTGCTCGTGCCGTTGTTGTCGGAAATCGAACGCTCCGGCCAGCGCGTGACAGAAGGCGACGCCCGTTCGGCCCTGGCAGAAATTTTCCTGGCCGAAGGCAAGCCGGACGAGGCGCTGAAGCAGGTAAAGCTGGCCGACAAGCTGGTCAGTTCCGACGACTGGATAGGGCGGCGTCGCCTGCGTGCCCTGCAGATCCTGATCGACCAGAACCAGGGCCAAGGCGACAAGGCGATGACAGAACTGACTGCGCTGCACGACGACGCGCGCGAGCATGGCGACGTGCTGACCGAACTGCTCAGTCACAGCCTGATCGGCTCCGACACGCTGCCGCAGCTCTGCAGCATCGAGCGTCATGCCCGGCTGATGGCGCAGAGCGGCATGCGCGGGGCCAATCTGGCCTGGCTGGTTCCTGCGCTGCGGTCGCCGCAGGCGGCCTTTGTGCGCAAGTAATGCCAGAGGCAGATGGCCGGGATCGGGTCTGCCCTGCGTCGCCCTGGCAGCATCGCGACGTGCGGCTGCCGTCGTTTGCAGTCCGGTGTGTGCGCCCGCTGCAGTAGCGCGAACGCTCGTTTGATCGCGTATGCTGGCTGCACCGGCTTCCGGCCGTTGCACGTTTTCTCGCATGCTTTCCATCCTGGCGACGCCGTTGCGCGTCGGTTTTTCATTCAGCTTCATTGCGGCGAACACCGTATTGCACGCGACGCCGCTGTTGCTGCTGGCCTTGCTCAAGCTGGCCCTGCCGTTGCCGTGGCTGCGCCGCCAGCTGTCCTACGCGATCGAATTTCTGGCGCGCAGCTGGATCGATTGCAACAGCCTGATGATGTGCCGCATCGGCGGCGCCCGTATCGTGGTGCACGGACAGGCGGAGTTGCAGGCGCAGGGCTGGTACCTGGTGCTGTGCAATCACCAGAGCTGGGTGGACATACCTGTGTTGCAGCATGTGTTCAATCACCGCATTCCGATCCTCAAGTTTTTCCTGAAGCGCGAACTGATCTGGGTACCGCTGCTGGGGCTGGCCTGGTGGGCGCTGGATTTTCCCTTCATGCGCCGCTACACGCGCCAGCAATTGGAGAAAAATCCACAGTTGCGCGGCAAGGATCGCGAAGCCACCCGTCGCGCCTGCGAAAAATTCCGTGACCTGCCCGTATCGGTGATGAACTTCGTCGAGGGCACGCGCTTCACGCCGGCCAAGCAGGCGCAGCAAGGTTCGCCGTATGCGCATCTGCTGCTGCCGCGCGCCGGCGGCGTGGCCTTCGTGCTGGACGCCATGGGCAACCTGCTGCAATCGCTGGTCGACGTGACCATCGTCTATCCGCAGGGCCGCCCCGGCATGATCGATCTGCTCGCCGGCCGCGTGCGCGAAGTGCGGGTGCATCTGCGCAGCCTGCCGATTCCGCCGGAGCTGCTGGGTGGCGACTACGATAACGATGAAGCGTTCCGTACCCGTTTCCAGCATTGGCTGAATGAACTGTGGCGCGAAAAGGAAGCGACTGCGGCCGCCCTGGAAAATGCGTAGGCCAACGGCGCGAGATGATCGTGCTGGCGTTGCCTGCCGCTGTCTGTGGCGGGCGGGAAGCCGCTGCGCGGCGCCATGACCTGATCGGCCGGTCCTGTGCAAATTGTGCGGCGTATTACACCCGGGCCTGTAACGTGCGCCGCTATACTCCGGCGCCTAATGGATAGGCGTAGCTGGACCTTGCTCATGATCAGGATGTTCCTGAGTCTGGTGCTGTGCTTGCCGCTGCAGGCACTGGCCGAGGCATCGGCGCAGATCGTTGCCGGCAGCCAGGTACTGTGGCTGCAGTCGGACGGAACGGTATGGGCGAGCGGCGACGCCGATCCCGTGCGCGGCGACAAGGATCCCGAACCGCGCCGCGTTTTCCGGCCCATCGCTGGGCTGGCGCGCATCCAGAGCATCGCCATCAATCACAACTCGTCGGACTCTGCCGCGGCCGTCGACGCCGACGGCGCGTTGTGGCTCTGGGGCAACATCGGCTCGCTCGCCTGTACCAAGGAATGCCGCGATGAATTGCACCTGCCACGCCGCTACGGCGCCATCGGCCGCGTGCGTGCCGTGGCCCTGGGGGAAAACCATCTGCTGGCGATCGGCCTGGACGGCAAGGTGCGCAGCGTTGGCGCCAATGACGTCGGCCAGCTCGGCCAAGGCACAATGCAGGAAGGCGCCCGCGACCAATCGAGCCTGCCCCGGGTGATCGAAGGCCTGAGCGACATCGTTGCGGTGGCAGCCCAGGGCGACACCAGCCTGATCCTGCGGGGCGACGGCACGGTCTGGGGC
This sequence comes from Tahibacter aquaticus, assembly GCF_004363655.1. Classification (GTDB taxonomy): domain Bacteria; phylum Pseudomonadota; class Gammaproteobacteria; order Xanthomonadales; family Rhodanobacteraceae; genus Tahibacter; species Tahibacter aquaticus. The sequence goes on along the minus strand of NZ_SNZH01000004.1, from coordinate 189,742 downwards.
ATGGGCAGCTCGCGCTTCGGCCTGCTTGGGCGGCAAAGCCTGTGGAAACCGCTGGATTTCGCCGACCCGCCGCAGACCCGACCCATTCGCCTGCAGGGGCTGGAACAGATCAAGGCCATCAGCCTGGGCCGTTTCCATGCGCTGGCATTGGATGCGCGCGGCCAGGTCTGGGGCTGGGGCGGCAACGAATCGGCCCAGCTGGCGTCACCGGCGCTGGATCTCTATCCGCAAGCACCGCGTGTGCTGCAAGGTTTCGAAGGCGCCGGCGTGATCGCGGCGGGCGATGACTACAGCCTGGTACTCAAGCGCGATGGCAGCGTCTGGGCGCGCGGCGGCAACGTCTACGGCACGCTCGGCGACGGCGGCGATGAACTCGAAGGCGATCTGCGCCGGGTGCAGGCGCTGGATGGCAAGGCAGTGACGGCGCTGTTCGCCGGCGACTACAACGCCTTTGCCCGTCTGGCCGATGGCAGCATGCTGGGCTGGGGCACCAATGCGGCCAGCGTCGGCGGCTTCGAGGCCGGCAGCGCCAGCGACACTCTGCTGCCGGTCGCGCTGGACCGGCAACGCCAGCTGCCGGCGCCCAGCGCCGCCGTCAAGGCCGGCGCCGCGCGTGTCGTCTTCATCAGCGAACTAGGCAGCGACCAGGTCGACGAACATACCGAACTGTGGGTCGACGGCGCTCGCGTCGCCGTGCTCGACCTGGACCGTTCCAGTGCGCGCAGTCATCGCGGCCAGGTGGCTTTGGAACTGATGCCTGGCGTACACGCCTATGAATTGCGCGGCAGCATGCGCGTTGTCGCAGGCGGTGCGCGGAACTTCGTGGGCAAAGGTGCCATCGTCGTCAGCGCGCAGGGCGTGGAAACCGATTTCCAGGCCGCGGCGAAAAGCCAGGGTTTGTTGCAGGCCTATGCCGCGGCCGTCGAAGCCGTGCGTGCAGTGCTGCCGCAGCTGGATGTCCGCGTGCAGCTGCAGCGCGGTAATTCTGCCGATGCCGCGGCGCTGGATGCCTACGAAGCGGCGCAAGGCCGGAAACTGCCGCTGGCGTATCGCCAGCTGATCGGCGAACTGGGCGCCTTCAGCCTGGGTGAGCCGGGCAGCCGCTATCCCTCGGTTGCCTTGTATACGCCGGAACAAATGCCCAGTGTGGAAGCCTGGGTGGCGCAGGCCATGGCGCGTACTTCGGAGCTTGACGGCAAGATCAAGCTGAGCCCGCGCGATCACGACATGCTGGACAGCTTCCGCGTTCACGCCGACGAACTGGCGACGGCACGCAAGCGGCTCGCTGCCGAGTGGAGCCAGGAACGGCTGGGCGCTTTGTTCGGCGAAGCCGCCTACCTCATCGTGCCGCGCCCTGGGGAGCCCTGCGCCAGCGGTCGTGCACACCAGCGCATCGCGGATTTCTTCGAACCGGAGATGGACGAGAAAAACGGCGACGAGCGCTATTTCGCCTGGGCCGACACGGCCGAATGCGAGCTGGATCTGGCTACGGAAATCCACGCCGCCGTGTTCGCCCACTACACGGCGGCGTTGCGTGCCAGCGGCGTTGTATTCGTACGTGTGCCGCGCAACGACGACGAACGCCAGAGCCTGATCACCGAGCGCATGGACGACAGCGGCAAGGGCGATCTGCACCTGCGCCTGGGCGGTGGTGAATCGGTCGCCGAATAGGGCCTCGGCAGGGCGCGATGCGCGCAGCGAATTGCGCCGAAGATGGTAGATCTGGCGGCGCCGACCAAGAGTGCTGTTGCACTGAAGGTGCCGGGTTTGGCAGCGGGACGTCGACAGCGCTTCGGCGGAGTTTTTTGCGGGTGGCGCAGACCTCGATGTCGGGATTCGCCATTGGCTCACCGCCAACCTACGCGAGCCGTGATGCGATGGCTCGCCGCCGCGTTACCGCGCGATCAGGCCCACATCGACGCTGCGTGTGGCATCCATCATTTGCACTGCACCGTCCTGGATCAGACATTGCAGATCCATCTTGCGCGCGGCCAGCTCGCTGAGTTCGCGGCAGGTCGTTTCGCCGATCTCGAAGACGCGCAGATTGCGTATGCGGGCCAGCGCCGTCGCATGGCGTTCCCACCAGATTTCACCGGCGCGGCCATAGCAGTAGACCAGCACCTCGCCCGCACGACCACTGGCCTGGCGCAGGCGCTGTTCGTCCGGCTGGCCCAGTTCTATCCATTGCTCGATGACGCCGGTGAGGTCTTTGCGCCATAGGGCCGGTTCGTCGCTGTCGCTGAGTCCTTTGCCGAACTGCAGCGATTCCTGCGCATTGAGGGCGAATGCGAGCAGGCGCAGCATCAGGCGCTCTTCGGTTTCCGAAGGATGCCGGGCCAGGGTCAGCGAATGACTGGCGTAGTAGTGCCGGTCCATGTCGCTGATGTTCAATTCCACTTTGTATACCGTCGATCCGAGTGCCATGGCTCAGGCCAGATCCAGCAGGGTGTCGTCGATCGCGCCCAGGCGCCGGGCGACCTCGGCATCCTGGTCGAGCAGGGCGAAGCCGCGGTATTCGTAGCCTGGTGCGACGGTGCAGCCGACCAGGGTATAGGCGCCGCGCGGCCGTGCTGCCTGCCACATGCCGGCCGGTACGACGAATACGGGCGCCGATTCGCGCGATGCCGGTCCGAGCATATGGGTGGTCAGCACGCCTTCGGCGGGATCGAAGCGCAGCAGCTCCAGTGGCTGGCCTTCGTAGTAGTGCCAGATCTCATCCGCGTCGACGCGATGCCAGCGGCTCAATTCGCCGTCGGCGAGCAGGAAATAGATCGAGGTGGCCACGGCGCGCTGTGCGCTGTCGGCATAGGCGATGCGACTCGCCGATTCGTAGATGCGGCGGTAATGACCGCCTTCTATGTGCGGCTCCAGTTGCAGCGATCGAATCAGTTCTTCGGCGCGGGTATGCATGGTGCGGACAAACTCCAGAAGGGTGCGCGGCGTCGCGCACGCGGCAGCGAAACGGTCAGAGGGTTTTGCGTGCGCCCAGCGCCGTCAGCAGGTCGTTCGCCGAACGCAGGCGCTCGGTCGCACCGGGCATTTCCAGTCGCACCTTGAGCTTGTCCTGGCCATCGAGGCTGTACGTGCGCGGCTGTGCCTGGATCAGCCTGATCAGATGAACCGGATCGATATTCGGTTGCGGCGCGAATACGACACGACCGCCCTGGGCACCGAAATCGATCTTGCGTATGCCCAGTTCGGTTGCCCGCAGCTTGATCTCGGTGACTGCGAACAGCTGCTTGACCGGGTCGGGCAGCAGGCCGAAGCGGTCGATCATTTCCACCTGCAGTTCGCGCAGGCGGTCGCTGTCGCGCGCGCTGGCGATGCGCTTGTACAGGGTCAGGCGCGCATGTACGTCGGGCAGGTAGTCGTCGGGAATCAGCGCAGGCAGGTGCAGTTCCACCTCGGCTTCGTGGGCGCTGACCAGCTCGAAATCCGGCACCTTGCCGCTGCGCAATGCTTTTACCGCGCGCTCCAGCAGGTCGGTATACAAGGAGAAACCGACCTCCTGCATCTGTCCGCTCTGGTCCTCGCCGAGCAGTTCGCCGGCGCCACGGATTTCCAGATCGTGCGTGGCCAGGGTGAAACCTGCGCCGAGTTCTTCCATCGAGGCCAGGGCTTCGAGGCGCTTTTCCGCATCGGCAGTCATCTGGCGCTTGTCCGGTACCACCAGATAGGCATAGGCGCGATGGTGCGAACGGCCGACGCGGCCGCGCAGCTGGTGCAGTTGTGCGAGGCCGAAGCGGTCGGCACGGTTGACGATGATGGTGTTGGCGCTGGGAATGTCGATGCCCGATTCGATGATGGTCGTACACAGCAGCACGTTGAAGCGCTGGCGGTGGAAATCCAGCATCACTTGTTCCAGTTCCTTCTCCGGCATCTGTCCATGGGCGATGCGGATGCGCGCTTCGGGCACCAGCGCTTGCAGGTCACGCTCCATCTTCTCGATGGTGTCGACTTCGTTGTGCAGGAAATACACCTGGCCGCCACGCTGCAGTTCGCGCTGGAATGCTTCGCGCAACTGGGCCGGATCCCAGGGGGCGATCGAGGTCTTCACTGCCAGGCGATGCGCCGGCGGCGTAGCGATGATGGACAGGTCGCGCATGCCCGACATGGCCATGTTCAAGGTGCGCGGGATCGGTGTCGCGGTCAGGGTGAGCAGGTCGACCTCGGCGCGCAATTTTTTTAATTGTTCCTTCTGCCGCACGCCGAAACGCTGTTCCTCGTCGACGATGACCAGGCCTAGCTGCTTGAACTTGACGTCCTGCTGCAGCAGGCGATGCGTTCCTATCATCACGTCGATCTGGCCTGCGGCCAGCCTGACCATGGCCTCGTCGACTTCTTTCTTCGTCTTGAAGCGGCTGAGCACGTCGACGCGGATCGGCCAGTCGGCATAGCGGTCGCGGAAATTCTGGTAGTGCTGCTGGGCCAGCAGCGTGGTCGGCACCAGGACGGCGACCTGTTTGCCGGCCATGGCGGTAACGAAGGCGGCGCGCAGGGCGACTTCGGTCTTGCCGAAGCCGACGTCGCCGCAGACCACGCGGTCCATCGGCTTGCTCGAGGCCAGATCGGCCAGTACGGCATCGATCGCGTTGATCTGGTCGGGTGTTTCCTCGAACTGGAAAGCAGCAGCGAACTGCTCGTAGCTGACCCGGTCGATGGACAGGGCTTCGCCCTGGCGCGCCTCGCGCTGGGCGTAGATGGCCAGCAGCTCCGCAGCGACGTCGCGGACTTTTTCCGCGGCTTTGCGCTTGGCCCTGTCCCAGGCGTCGCCGCCGAGGGAATGCAGCGGCGCCAAGTCCGGCGAGGTGCCGGAATAGCGCGATACCAGGTTGAGCTGAGCTACCGGCACATACAGCTTGTCGCCCTTGGCGTATTCGATCGCGAGAAATTCGTTCGCGCTGCCGCCGACATCAAGCTTGATCAGTCCCTGGTAACGGCCTACGCCGTGATCCACATGCACGATGGGCGAGCCCAGACCGAGTTCGGTCAGATCGCGAATGATGGTTTCCGGATCGCGGGCGGCGCGCTTGCGCCGGCGCTGCTGCTGCACACGCTCGCCGAACAGTTCGCGTTCGGTCAGCACGGCCAGTGCTGGCTGGTCCAGCGCGAAGCCCGCCGCCAGCGGCGCTACCGCAATGGCGAAACGCTGCTCGCCGTGGGCGAACTCCTGCCACGATGCCAGCGTCTGCGGGCGCAGGCCGTGGGCGTGCAACTGTTCGATCAAGGCCTCGCGCCGGCCGGCCGAGTCGGCGGCGATCAGCACGCGGCCGGGATAGGCCGCCAGGAAATGGATCAGTTCCTGCGCCGGCGCGTCGCCCTTGCGGTTGATCGGCAGGCTGGGCGCTGGCTGCAGGCCCAGGGTTTGTACATGTTCATTATGTCCGCGCGCGACCAGCTCGATGCGCAGCTCGCGGTTGAGGCGTTCGCGCAGTTGCTCCGGTGCCAGGTACAGCTCTGCCGGCGGCAGCACCGGACGTTCGATATCGTGGGCGCGCTGGTCGTAGCGGTCGGCGGTCTGGCGCCAGAATTGTTCGGCTGCCTCCAGCGCGCCGTCGCCGAGCACGAACAGCGAGTCGCTGGACAGATAGTCGAACAGCGTTGCCGTCTGATCGAAGAACAGCGGCAGGTAGTAGTCGATGCCGGCCGGCGTGGTGCCTTCCTTGATGTCCTGGTATAGCGGACAACGCCGGATGTCGATAGGAAAACGCTCGCGCAGGCGCGTGCGGAACGTTTTGGCCGATTCGTCGGTGAGCGGAAATTCGCGCCCCGGCAGCAGCTTGACCGACTGCACCTTGTGCAGCGAGCGCTGGGTTTCCGCATCGAAATTGCGGATCGATTCGATTTCCTCGTCGAACAGCTCGATGCGGTACGGCTCGGCCGCGCCCATCGGGTAAATATCGATCAGGGCGCCGCGTACGGCGAAGTCGCCCGGCTCCAGCACCTGCGGCACATGCCGGTAGCCGGCAGCTTCGAGACGCCGCTGCTCTGCACCCAGGTCGAGCTTCTGCCCTACGTCAAGGGCGAGACTGGTGCCGCCGATATAGCTGCGCGGGGCCAGTCGCTGAAGCAGCGTCGCCACCGGCACGACCAGGATGCCGCGGGTCAGCGCAGGCAGGCGGTACAGCGTGGCGATGCGCTGCGAAACGATTTCCGGGTGTGGCGCAAACAGGTCGTAGGGCAGGGTTTCCCAATCGGGAAAATGCAAGATTTCCACGCCGTTGTCGGCAAAGCTGACCAGCTCGGTTTCCAGCGCATGTGCCGACTGCGTATCGCGCGTCACCGCCACGACCAGGCCGGAATGCTTGCGCCCCAGCTCTTCGAGTACCAGGGCCAGGGCCGAGCCGGGCGGATTCTCCCAGTAGCGGCGAACCTTGGCGGAGGTGGGAAGAGCGGGAAGCAGGATAGGGTTCATCGCGGTACAGGAAGTGCGCCGCCGGCAGGTGTGCCGGCGGCAGGACCGCGCAGTCTAACAGTTGTCGCCAAGCCGGCGTTGCGGGGCGGCGGAGTCTGCCACCGGCCTACAGGGCCAGCCGTACCCGGGTCAGCGAGGCATCGTGGAATACGCTTTCGCGGCGAAAGCCGAATTCATCGCAGAGTTCGAGCATGGCGTGGTTTTCGGTCAGCACGTCGCCCCAGATCTCGTGCACGCCGCGGTGGCGGCAACTGGCGATGACCTTGTTGAGCAAGCGGCTGCCGAGGCCTTGCCCGGTAAAGCGGCGCTGTACGATCAGGGCGAATTCCGCGCTGTCGGTGGTGGGGTCGATGTAGGCACGCGCCACGCCGTGGATTTCAGGTTCGGTCGTGTCGGCCGGGCCGACCAGAACGTAGGCCAGTTCCTGTTCCGGGTCGAGGTTGCACAGGCGTTGCGCCAACTGGTCGGGCAGTTCGGTCAAGGTGTGCAGGAAACGCATGCGCACTTCGTCAGGCTGCAATTGGGCGAAGCCCCGCTGCAGTGCAGCAACGTCATCGGGATGGATAGGGCGGATGCTCAGGCGGCTGCCGTCGCGGCTGGTGAATATTTCGCCGTCGGGCATGGGCGCGTCGTTTGCGGCACCGAAGCGCAGGCGTTCGGGCGGTCGGGTGCGGGACCGGTAAGTGCTCATGGGAAGGGTGACACTGGCGGCGGTTTTCATGCACTGCAACATGCACCAGGGTACTGGAGCAGGCCATCTAAACCGCAATGACGACGACTGCTTACGACTTTGGTCTAGTGGATGATTCGATACTCGCGCACAGCAGTGTCTGGCTCCGCAATTTCCTGCCGGACTCAGCTGCCCAGAGCCGACAGCTCGCGATTGAGCAGGGCCGGGTCACCCAGGTTCAATTCGATCAGGCGCTTGAGCTGGGCAAAGCTGTCCAGGTCGATCTTCTCCCAGCGACAGCCCAGGCGGTGCGGCATGATGTGGGCGATGGACACCCCCATGCTGATGATCACGCTGTTATTGATGCGCAGGTCCATGCGGTAGCCGCCGCCGATCTTGCCGTTCCACTCGGCTGGGCGCTCGATCAGCACGCCCTTGAGCGATACGTCGACCAACTTGGTTTCCCACATTGCAGTGCCCGAATACAGGCGCACCGTACCTTCGAAATTGAAGCGCTGGAAGCGGCGGCGTTCGGCGGCTGGATCGGACTTCATGGGCTGCGAAATGGCCTCAAGTCAATCACATAAGTATCTGCTGGACCGGGATTCTGCGCTGGGCGTGCGCGGCCGGCAAGCGTCTTCGGTCATGCGTCGCCGCAAACCGCGACGCCTGTCGCTATGCCGCTGCGGTGAGCCTCTGCACGGAAGGCAGGGCCGACAATCGGCTCGCCGCATCGGTTGCGTGGAAACCCGACATCGTCAGGCGCACTGCGATGTCGCGCAAAGCGTACTGTGGCTGTGGCAGCCCGGCCCGTGGCTTCGCTACGGCGTGCGCGCCAGCAGCAGTTCGAGCACAAATTTGCTGCCGAAGAAGGCCAGCAGCAGCACGCCCATACCGCTGAGCAGCAGGCGTACCGCACGGCGGCCGCGCCAGCCGAAGCGCCAGCGTCCGAGCAGCAAAGTGCCGAAGACCACCCAGGCGACAATAGACAGGAAGGTCTTGTGCACCAAGTGCTGGGCGAACAGGTTTTCCACGAACAGCACGCCACTGAGCAGGGTACCGGTCAGCAGTACGAAACCCGCGCCGACCAGGCGGAACATCAGTGCTTCGGTCAGGGTGAGCGGCGGCAGCACACGCAGCCAGTGACTGGCGACATTGCGGTTGCGCAGCGCGCGTTCCTGCGCCAGCAGCAGCAGGGCCAGCACGGCCGAGACGCTGAGCACGGCATAGCCGAGCAGGGCGACTATCACGTGCAGCTTGATCTGCCAGCCCATCGCGTTGGGCTGGGTCGGTGGCGCGATCCAGGCGTCGATGAACAGCAGGCAGGCGGCGAGCGGGAACACAATAACGCCCAGCGCTGCGACCGGCCGTACCAGGTTGACGACGAGCGTGGTGGCCGCGATCAGCGCCGAAACGAAGGACAACGCGGCAAAGAAGTGCAGATCCAGGCCGCCGCGATGAGCGCCAAGCAGATAGGCCGCGTGCGCGATCACGCCGATGCCGGCCACGACCAAGCCCAGCGAACGCGGCAAGGTCTTCGCGCTCAGCGCCGGCAGGGCGACCAGCAGGGCGGCGGCAAGATAAGCAATGACCGCCAGCGCGGCCAGGACGGAAATCAGCATGCCGGCGAGTTTGGCACAGCAGGAGGCGGGCTGTGGCCTTGCGCGCGCACTTTTCCAGGGCCTTGCCGTGCGAATGCAACAAACCGGTCAAACGGTGCACGCGGCGCCGCCAGCGTTCGCGCCGTCCCGGAAAAGTGCACTGGGGCGGTTTAGGTGGCTACGCAGCGGCGACAGTCCGCCGCTGCTATAATCGCCGCCCTTTTGTCCAGCGTCGAAGCGTCTCCATGTTCGAGTCCCTGAGTCAGCGCCTGTCGTCCACGATTGAACGCCTGCGCGGCCGCGCCCGCCTCACCGAGGAAAACATCCGCGAGTCGCTGCGCGAAGTACGCATTGCCCTGCTCGAGGCCGACGTGGCCTTGCCGGTGGTGCAGGCGCTGATCGAGCGCATCAAGGTGCGCGCCGTCGGCCAGGATGTATTGAAAAGCCTCACCCCGGGCCAGGCCCTGGTGCGCGTGGTACGCGACGAGATGACGGCCGTCATGGGTACGGTGAACACCGACCTGAACCTCGCCGCCCAGCCACCGGCCGTTGTGCTGATGGCCGGCCTGCAAGGCGCCGGCAAGACCACGACCACGGCCAAGCTCGCGCGTTTCCTGAAAGAGCGCAAGAAAAAGAAAGTCATGGTCGTCAGCTGCGACGTCTATCGTCCGGCCGCGATCGAGCAGTTGCGTGTGCTGGCTGAGCAGGTCGAGGTGCTGTTCCACCCCAGCAGTGGCGAGCAGGATCCGGTCGCCATCGCGCGCAGCGCGCTGGATGCGGCGAAGAAGAATTTCGCCGATGTGCTGCTGGTCGATACCGCCGGCCGTCTGCATGTCGATGCCGCCATGATGGCCGAGATCAAGGCGCTGCATGCGGCGCTGAATCCGATCGAGACCCTGTTCGTGGTCGACGCGATGACCGGCCAGGATGCAGCCAATACCGCCAAGGCCTTTGCCGAGGCGCTGCCGCTGTCCGGCGTGATCCTGACCAAGACCGACGGCGATGCCCGCGGCGGCGCTGCCTTGTCGGTGCGCTACATCACCGGCCGTCCGATCAAGTTCATCGGCGCCGGCGAAAAGACCGAGGCGCTGGAACCGTTCCATCCCGACCGCCTGGCCCAGCGCATTCTCGGCATGGGCGACGTGCTGTCGCTGGTGGAGCAGGTCGAGCAGAAGGTCGACCAGGAAAAGGCGCAGAAGCTGGCCGACAAGGTCATGAAGGGCAAGCGCTTCGATCTCAACGACATGCGCGACCAGCTGCAGCAGATGGTCAGCATGGGCGGCATCGGCTCGCTGATCGACAAGCTGCCCAGCGTCAATTCCCTGCCCGAGCACGTCAAGGCCAAGGCCAATGACAAGGAAGTGCTGCGCATGGTCGCCATCATCAACTCGATGACCAAGAAAGAGCGCCGCCATCCGGACCTGCTCAACGGTTCGCGCAAGGCGCGCGTGGCGCGTGGCTCCGGTACCCAGCCGGCTGACGTGAATCGTTTGCTGAAGCAGTATACGCAGATGGAAAAGATGATGTCCAAGCTTGCCGGCGGCGGTATCAAGGGCTTGATGCGCACCATGTCCAACGCGATGAAGGGTATGGGCGGCGGTGGTTTTCCCGGCGGTGGCACGATGCGCTGAACTGTGTTTTATACGGCCGGGTTCGCCAGTTTTGGCGCGGCCCGGCCGAAATTCCCCGGCAGGATGCAGGCAGCGCTTTGAATTTCCGCAGCGCTTGCCCTAGAATGCCGCGTTTCCCGGGGCTCGTTGCGTCCGCGACCGGCCCATCTCCATAGAGAAGATCAAGCAATGGTCAAGATTCGCCTGTCCCGCGGCGGCGCCAAAGGGCGCCCGTTCTATCACATCGTGGTTGCCGACGAGCGCTATGCGCGCGATGGCCGCAGCATCGAACGCCTGGGTTTCTTCAACCCGATCGCCGCCGGCAAGGAAGTGCCGCTGGAACTGAACGTCACCCGTGCCAACGAGTGGATCGCCAAGGGCGCACAGCCGACCGAAAAGGTGCGCGCGCTGATCAAGCAGGCATCCAAGCAGGTTGCTGCTGTAGCAGCCTGAGCCGGTGCAGACAATGAGCGCGGATGAGCAACGCCGCGTTCTGGTCGGCAAGATAGTCGGGGTTTCGGGAACGGCCGGGGCGATAAAGCTCGAGTCCTGGACCGAGCCCCGCATGCAGATCTTCAAGTACCAGCCCTGGATACTGAAATCTGCGCAGACCGAACGGGAAATTGCGGGTTGCCGCGGCCGCGAGCAGGGCAAGGGCATGGTTGCCGCGCTGCCCGGCATCGACGATCGCGACCAGGCCGCAAGCCTGATCGGAACGGAAATCTGGGTATTGCGTTCGGCCTTGCCCAAGCCCAAGCCGGGCGAGTACTACTGGGCCGACCTTGAAGGCATGGATGTCTTCACCGTCGACGGCCAGTCGCTGGGGCAGGTCTCGCACCTGTTCGCGACCGGAGCCAACGACGTGCTGGTTGCGCAGGACGGCGAGCGGCAGCGCATGGTTCCCTTCGTGCTTGAGCAATACGTCAAGCAGGTGGATCTGGACGCACGCCGCATCGTGGTCGACTGGGATCCGGATTTCTAGCCAGGTTTCGCAGCAGGATCTTTAAGCGAGGACAGCGCGGTGCGCATCGACGTCATCACGCTGTTCCCCGAGTTTGTGCGGCAATGTGCGGCGGTCGGCGTGATCGGGCGAGCCCAGGAACGCGGCCTGCTGGCGGTGGAAAGCTGGAATCCGCGCGATTTCGCCAGCGACAACTACCGCACCGTGGACGGACGCACCTGTGGTGGCGGTCCGGGCATGGTCATGCTGATTGCGCCGTTGCGCGCTGCCCTGGCGGCGGCGCGACAGGCTGCAGCCGGCACGGCAAGAACGATTTACCTGAGTCCCCAGGGCGTACGCCTGACTCAGGCCAAAGTGGTCGAGCTGGCGCAGCAGGAGCGGTTGATCCTGCTCTGCGGCCGCTACGAAGGGGTTGATGAACGCCTGCTGGCGCATGAGGTCGACGAGGAAATTTCCATCGGCGACTACGTGCTGTCCGGCGGCGAGTTGGGAGCGGCCGTGCTGATCGATGCGGTCGGCCGGCTGCAGGAAGGCGCGCTCAATGATGCGGCGTCGGCCGAACAGGACTCGTTCGCGAACGGCCTGCTCGATTGCCCGCATTACGCGCGTCCCATGCAGGACGAACTGGGCGATGTGCCCGAAGTGCTGCAATCGGGAAACCATGCGATGATCCGGCGTTGGCGCCTGAAACAATCGCTGGGTCGCACCTGGTTGCGCCGTCCGGACCTCCTGACGCGTACCTCGCTCGACAAGCAGTCGCGCGAGTTGTTGCAAGAATTCCGCCGCGAGTGGCTCGCGGCCGCTGCAGCAGAGCCGGCAACGGCGCCGCTGCAGCAAGAGCCTAGGGCCGGCACGGCGCCGGAAAGATAATTCAGACCAGATTGGTGAGTGTTATGAGCAACCTCCTTCAGCAATTCGAAGCCGCCCAGATCAAGCGTTCCCTGCCGGATTTCGGCCCCGGCGACACGGTGGTCGTCAACGTAAAGGTCAAGGAAGGCAATCGCGAGCGCGTGCAGGCGTACGAAGGCGTTTGCATCGCCAAGAAGAACGCCGGCCTGAACTCGGCCTTCACCGTGCGCAAGATCTCCCACGGTACCGGCGTCGAGCGCGTATTCCAGACCCACAGCGCCGTGATCGACTCCGTGTCGGTCAAGCGTCGCGGCAAGGTGCGCGGCGCCAAGCTGTATTACCTGCGCGGCCTGGAAGGCAAGGCTGCCCGCATCCAGGAAGACCTGGGCAAGCACAACAGCGGCAAGTCGGAGTAATCCGCCTCTGCCGTACGCAAAAAGCCGCCGCTGGGCGGCTTTTTGCGTTGTGGACTTCTCGCCGGCTGGTGGAAAGTCCACAACGTAAATCCCCGGCCGGCTGTTGAAACCCTGCGGCCCGGCCCTATACATCGCGGCGTCGTCCGAACCACTTGAGATCTTCGACCATGACCGAAACCACCGCTCCCCAGACCCGCAAGTTCGAAGCCGAAGTGGCCCAGGTGCTGCACCTGGTCACGCATTCGCTGTATTCGCACAAGGAAATCTTCCTGCGTGAGCTGATTTCCAATGCCTCCGATGCCTGCGACAAGCTGCGCTTCGAAGCGCTGGCGAATCCGGCCCTGACCGAAGGTGACGCCGAGCTGCGCATCGACATCAGCTTCGACGCCGAGGCGCGCACGCTGACCCTGCGCGACAACGGCATCGGCATGAGCCAGGACGAGGTGATCGAGAACATCGGCACCATCGCCCGCTCCGGCACGCGCAAGTTCCTCGAGTCGCTGTCCGGCGATGCGCGCAAGGACACCCAGCTGATCGGCCAGTTCGGTGTCGGTTTCTATTCCGCCTTCATCGTCGCCGACAAGGTCACCCTGATCACGCGCCGCGCGGGCAATGCCCCGGGCGAGGGCGTGCGCTGGGAATCCGACGGCAGCGGCGAATACACCCTGGAAGCGATCGAGGCACCGCGCGGCAGCAGCGTCATCCTGCATCTGAAGCAGGACGAAACCGAATTCCTCAGCGCGTGGAAACTGCGCGACCTGATTTCCAAGTATTCCGACCACATCGCCTTCCCTATCCGCCTGCCGGTGCAGAAGGACGGCAAATCCACCGACGAATTCGAAACCGTCAATCATGCCGCCGCGCTGTGGACGCGGCCCAAGTCCGAACTCAAGGACGAGGACTACCAGGGTTTCTACAAATCCCTGTCGCACGATTTCAATGACGCAGCGAGCTGGACGCACAACCGCGTCGAAGGTTCGCAGAGCTATACGCTGCTGCTGTATCTGCCGGCCAAGCCGCCGCTGGATGCGATGTTCAACGGCCGCGACGAGCGCAAGGGACTGAAGCTGTATATCCGCCGCGTCTTCATCATGGACGCGAGCGAGCAGTTGCTGCCGGCCTATCTGCGCTTCATGCGCGGCGTGGTCGATTCCGACGACCTGCCGCTCAACGTCAGCCGCGAAATCCTGCAGGACAACCGTCTCGTCGCGCAGATCCGCGCCGCCTGCACCAAGCGTTCGCTCGATCTGCTGGAAAAGCTGGCCAACGACGATAAGGAAAAGTTCCAGGCCTTCATCGACAACTTCGGCAACGTGCTGAAGGAAGGCATCGCCGAAGATACGGCCAACCGCGAACGCATTGCCAAGCTGCTGCGCTTTGCCTCGACCGCGTCCGAAGGCCAGGCCCGCACCGTGTCGCTGGACGACTATATCGGTCGCATGACGGTCGGCCAGGAAGCGATCTACTACATCAGCGCCGATGGCTACGGTGCCGCCAAGGGCAGCCCGCAGATCGAAGCCCTGCGTGCGCGCAATGTGGAAGTGTTGCTGATGTTCGACCGCATCGACGAATGGATGCTGGGCTATCTGCACGAATACGCCGGCAAGAAGCTGCGCAACGTGGCCAAGGGTGACCTGGAGCTGGACAAGCTCGGCGACGGCGGCGACAAGCAGGCTCGGGAAGAAGCGGAAAAAGCCGCCGAACCGGTACTGGCCAAGCTGAAGGAACTGCTGAGCGAGCGCGTGCGCGACGTGCGCGTCAGCCAGCGCCTGACCGACTCGCCGTCCTGCCTGGTGCTGGACGAGTACGACATGGCCTCGCACATGCAGCGCCTGATGCGCGAAGCCGGACACGAAATGCCGGCGAGCAAGCCGATCCTTGAAATCAATCCGCAGCATGCGCTGGTCAAGCGCATCGAAGGCGAGGCCGATGCGGCCCGCGCGGCGGAATTCAGCCTGCTGCTGTTCGAACAGGCGCAGCTGATGGACGGCGCGCAGCTGGACGATCCGGCCGGTTTCGTCCGCCGCATCAACGCGTTGCTGGCCGGCGTCTGATGCGCGCTGCCGGGCGCGGGTGGAACGCATGAGCGAGTCGCCGCGCGCGGCATTCGAGGCCGCCTGGGCGCAGGCGCAGGCGGCGTTGCAAAGCGGCAATGCCGCTGCGGCACTGCCGCCGTTGCAGCAGTGCCTGCAGCTGCAGCCACAGCAGCCCGGCCTGTGGCTGCAGACCGCTGTCAGCGCTTTCCAGGCGGAGCAGGGCGGTCTGGCGCGGCAGCTGTTGCAGCAGGCGGCACAGCGCTGGCCGCAGGATACGAATATCGGTTTCCACTTTGCCTATCTGTGCGAACTCGGCGGTGACCTGGCCACCGCGGTCGCGCAGTACCGGCGCACACTGGAAGGCGACCCGAACCATGCGCAAAGCCTGCACAACCTGGCCGGCCTGCTCGCGCGCAACGAGCAGCCCGCTGCGGCGCTGGACTTGCTGCAGCGCCTGATCGAACTCAATCCGGCTGACGCGGGCTTGCAGGTCGCCGCAGCCGAACTTGCCTTGCAGTCGGGTGCTGCGGCACGCGCCCGCACGCTGGCAGGCGCGGCGCTGCTGTTGGCGGCCGACGATGCGGCTGCCCTGCGCGTTTTCGCCAAGGCTGCACGTCACCTGGGCGATCTGAGCACCGCGCTGCCGGCGCTGCAGCGCGCGCTGGCGATGACGCCCGAGCGTGCCGGGCTGATGGCCGACCTGGGCCAGACCCAGATTGACGCCGGCGACTTCGCTGTTGGCCGCCGCACCTTGCAGCAAGCGGCGACGCTGGACCCTCAGCGGCGCACGCTGGACTGGCTCGCGGCGCTGGCGCTGCCGGCACTGCCGCTGAGCGACGACGAAATCGACGCCAGCCGGGCTGATTTCGCCGCACAGCTGGAACGCATCCATGCGGAACTGCGCCTCGATACGCCGGCGCAGATCGATGGTGCCTACGAGGCGATCTGTCGCGTATTGCCCTTTCCGCTGCACTACCAGCCGCGCGACAACTGCGCGCTGGGCCGGCGCTACGGCGACCTGGTCCAGCGCGTGATGCAGGCCGCTGGCGGTGCGCTGGGCGAAGCTCCTGTGCCACGCGCCGAAGCACAGCGTCTGCGCGTGGGGTTCGTCAGCGCGGAACTGCGCGAGCACACGGTCACGCGCTATTTCGGCCGCTGGCTGGAACAGCTGGACGCGCAGCGCTTCGAGCGGCATGCCTGGCATTGCGGCGCCATCGTCGATGCGACGACGCAACAGATCGCGCAACAGGTAGATTTTTTCCAGCACGCGCCGTTTGCACCTCTGCAGATTGCGCAACGCATCCGTGCCGCCCAGCTCGACGTCGTGGTGCTGCTCGACGTGGGCATGGACGCTCACATGCACGCGCTGGCTGCGCTGCCGCTGGCACCGCGGCAATACCTGGCCTACGGCCATCCGGTCAGCAGCGGCCTGCCGGGCCTGAGCGGCTTCCTCAGTTCGGAACGGCTCGAAAGCGCTGGCGCCGACGGTCATTATCGCGAGCCGCTGCTGCGCCTGCCGGGGTTGGGCGCCCTGCCGCGTCAGCCCCGCCTGCAGGCGCGCGCGTCCTGGCAGCCGCGCCGCGCCGGCGCCGCGCCGCAGCTGCTGTGTGCGCAGAACCTGGGCAAACTGATTCCCGCCTTCGATGCCACGCTGGCACGTATTGCCGCGGAGAGCGGTGCGCAGATCGCGTTCTACACCGGTCCGGCCGGCATGCAGCCGCTGGAGCAGCGCTTTCTCGCCCGCATCGGCAGCGCGTTCCGCGACCGCGGACTCGATCCGGACCAGCATCTGCTGATGCGCGCGCGCACGAGTTACGCCGATTACCTCGACGACCTGGCCCGCGCTGACCTGGTGCTGGATTCGCCCTGGTTCTGCGGCGGCGCGACCAGCCTGGACGCCTGCCATGTCGGCGTGCCCGTTGTGACCTGGGAAGGCGAATTCCTGCGTTCGCGCCAGACTGCGGGCATGTTGCGTCTGCTCGATCTGCCCGGCAGCATTGCCGACAACGAAGACGGCTACATCGCCCGTGCGCTGGAGCTGATCGACGATGCCGCCGCCAACCGCGACCTGCGCGAGGCCTTGCGCGCCCGCGCACCGCGCCTGTTCGACGCGGGCGCAGGCCTGGACGCACTGGCTGACCTGCTCGGCCGCCGCAACCGCTGAGAGCTTTTGCATGCAACAGAATTCCGCGCCGCTGGACAGCGTACGCCTCGATGTATGGCTCTGGGCCGCGCGTTTCTTCAAGACGCGCAGCCTGGCCAAGCAAGTCATCGAAGGCGGCAAGGTCGAAGTGAATGGCGCCGGCTGCAAGGCCAGCCGCGCTGTGCGTGTCGGCGACGAACTGCGCATCCTGCGGGGCGAGGACCGCTATACGATCAGCGTGCAAGCCCTGTCCGAGCAACGCGGGCCCGCCAGCGTGGCGCAGACGCTGTATCGCGAAAGCGAAGAAAGCGTTCAGGCGCGCCTGGCCGCCGCGCAGCAGCGCCGGCACGAAGCGACCGGCTACGAGAAGCCTGCGACCAAGCCGGACAAGCGCGCGCGCCGCCTGATCCGGGCCCTGGGCGACATCGACAGTCTGTAGCGCGGCGAAGCAGGGCTGACGGCGGGTCCGCAGGCACTGTCGCATCGCCACCGGATTTTTCGCGCCGCGGCCTGCGACGTCGCCGGCGGGTTCGCTACGCCTGCCCCGACCTACGTAAAATGCGCCTCCACCCGCTGCCGCCGCTGCCATGTCGACACCGCCCAATCGCCAGGTACTGGAACTGTTCGCCAAGGCCCGGGCCTATCACCGCAGCGGCCAGTTCGGCCAGGCCGAAAGCCACTACCTGCGCGTAACCAAGCTCGATGCCAGCAATGCCGAGGCCTGGCATCTGCTCGGCGTAGCGGTTTACCAGATGGGAAAGGTGGACAAGGCGATTTCGCACTATCGCCGCGCGGTGGAGCTACGTCCGCGCGCGGCCGAGATGCTCAACAATCTCGCGCTCGCGCTGCGTGCCAAGGGCGATCTTGCCGCTGCCGCCGACTACTTTGCCCAGGCCCTGCGCGCACGTCCCGAATATGTGCCGGCGGCGTATAACCTCGCTTTGCTGCGCGAGCAGGCCGGCGATGCGGCCGCGGCCGAGCAGGCCTATCGCCAGGCCCTGGTGGGCGAACCCGACGCACTGAATACGCTGACCAATCTGGGCAATCTGCTGCGCAAGCAGGGCCGTCTGGACGAAGCCGAACGCTTTCTGCTGCGCGCACAACAGTGTCACGGCAAGGACGCCACAGCCAACGGCAATCTCGCCCTGCTGCGCCTGGACCAGGCACGGCATGCGCAGGCACGCGAACTGGCCGAAGCCGCAACGCGACTGCAGCCGCAGGCGGCGCCCTGGTGGGAAGCGCTGGGCACGGCCTTGCGCCTGGCCCAGGACGCAGATGCGGCTGTGGCGCCTTTGCAGCGTGCTGCGTCACTGGCGCCCGATGTGGCCGCCATCCATCTGCAGTTGGCGCTGGCGAAGCAGGAAAGCGGCAACGCCGATGCAGCGCAGCAGTCTTTCGCGCAGGCTCTGGCCCTGGCGCCGCAGTGGGAGCGCGCGCGCTGGGAAGCTGCCTTGAGCGTGCCGGCGATTCCCGCCGACGATGCGGCAGTGGCGACAGCGTTGGCGCATTTCGATAGTGGTATCGCCGCACTGCTGCGCGATCCGGGCCGGCCCGAGGCCGCCTTCGAGGCTGCGCAGTGTGTCGGGATTTTCGGCCTGCACTACCTGCCGGGCGATCACACGGCGCGGCAGCGCCGTTTCGGCGAACTGATTACGACTGTCGCAGCGCAGGCGCGGCCGCACTACGCGCAGCCACCCGGCTGGCGCGCGCTGGCGCATGGTGGACGTCTACGCGTCGGCTTCGTCAGTGCCTATCTGCACCAGCATGTGGTGGAACGGTATTTCGGCGGCTGGATTCTCGGCCTGGACCCGGCGCGTTTCGAGCGCCATGTCTGGTATACCGGCGCCAGTGCGGATGCGCGCACGGCGGCATTGCGTGCAGCGGTAGATCACTACGCCGAACCGGAGGGCTCTTTCGACGAACTGGCCGCTGCGCTGCATTCGGCACAATTGGATGTAGTGATTTATCTCGATGTTGGCCTGGACCCGCGCCAGCAGGCCCTGGCGGCGCTGCGCCTGGCGCCGCTGCAGTGCGCTGCCTACGGCCATCCGGTCAGCACGGGCCTGGCGACGATCGACTACTTCCTATCGGCGCAGGCGCTGGAACCGGCCGATGCCGCCGCGCACTACAGCGAATCGCTGCTGTCATTGCCGGGGTTGGGCTGCGAACCTCGCCCGCCGGCTGCCGCGGCCGCATTCGATGTCGCCGCCGAATTGCGTGCCGATGGACGGCCCTTGCTGCTGTGCCTGCAGAACCTGATCAAGCTGCCGCCGGCTTTCGACGATGTACTCGCGCGCGTGCTGGTGCAAAGCGGCGCACGCCTGGTGATGTTCAATCGCGGCCACGGCATCACTGCACGCTATCGTGCGCGGCTGGTGACGGCTTTGCGCCTGTACGGACTGGATCCGGACGATTGCCTGCACATGGAAGATGCGCGGCCCTATGCGCAATTCCTCGCGCTGGTGCGGCAGGCCGATCTCATCCTCGATTCGCCCGGCTTCAGCGGTGGCGGTACCAGTCTCGATGCCTTGGGCATGGGCACGCCCGTGCTGACCTTTGACGGCTTCTTCGCGCGTGGAAGGCAGACCGCGGCAATGCTGCGCATGCTCGACCTGCCGCAGCTGGTTGCCAGCAGCGACGACGACTACGTCGCCAAGGCTGTCGCCTTGTGCGCCGACCCAGCGGCGCGGCAGAAGTTGCGTACGCAGATCGAACAGTGCAATGCCGGTCTTTTCCACAATGCCGACGTGCTGCCAGCGCTGGAGAATTTCCTCTACACCGCCGCAACCTCCACGTAGGGCGCGATGAGCAGCGCGAATTGCGCCGCGAGGCCCTACAGCAATGCCCGCAACCGGTAGATCGCCTCCAGCGCCGACTTCGGCGTCAGTTCGTCCGGATCGAGCTCGCGCAGCGCTTTTTCCGCTGCCGACGATTGCGCGAACAAGCCCATCTGCTGCGGCATGCCCAGCGCTGCGGCGCTGGTGGCGGCCGGCACTGAGGCCGGCTGCTGCTCCAACGCCGCCAGATAGCGCCGCGCATTGGTAATCACGCCCTTGGGCAGGCCGGCCAGCGCGGCCACCTGCAGACCGAAGCTGCGATTGGCCGGGCCTTCCTTCACCGCATGCATGAACACCAGGCTGTCGCCGTATTCGACCGCATCCAGATGCACGTTGGCGATGCCGGCGTACTGCTGGCTCAGTTCGGTCAGCTCGAAATAATGCGTGGCGAACAGGGTGAATGCCCGATTCTTGTCCGCCAGCTGCACCGCACAGGCCTTGGCCAGGGCCAGGCCGTCATAGGTCGAGGTGCCGCGGCCGACTTCGTCCATCAGCACCAGACTGTGAGATGTGGCATTGTGAAGAATGTTCGCCGTCTCGGACATTTCCACCATGAAGGTGGACTGGCCGCGGGAAAGGTCGTCGCCGGCACCGATGCGGGTGAAGATGCGATCGACAGGCCCGATGCGGGCTGCGTCCGCTGGCACGAAACTGCCGATATGCGCCAGCAGCACGATCAGCGCGGCCTGGCGCATATACGTCGATTTGCCGCCCATGTTCGGGCCGGTGATGACCAGCATGCGGCGGCTGTCATCGAGCAGCAGGTCGTTGGGCTCGAACGGATCGTCGCGAACCTGTTCCACCACCGGATGACGGCCGCGGCGGATATGTATGCCGGCTTCGGAGGTCAGCTCCGGTGCGGCCCAGTTCAGGGCTTCGGCACGGTCGGCCAGCGACGCCAGTACGTCCAGCTCGGCCATCGCCGCAGCGGCTTGCCTGAGCGCCTGCAACTGCGCGTTCAAGCTATCCAGCACCCCTTCGTACAGTGCGCGTTCGCGCATCAGCGAACGCTCCCGTGCCGACAGCACCTTGTCTTCGAAGCTTTTCAGTTCCTCGGTGATATAGCGCTCGGCGCCCTTGATGGTCTGGCGCCGGGTGTAGTGCGTAGGCGCGCGATCGACATGGGAATTGGTGATTTCGATGTAGTAGCCGTGAACGCGGTTGTAGCCGACCTTGAGGGTTGCAATACCGCTGGCTTCGCGCTCGCGCTGCTCCAGGTCGAGCAGGAACTGGTCTGCATTGGTGGACAGGACGCGCAACTCGTCCAGCTCGACGTCGAAATCGCTGCGCAGCACGCCGCCGTCGCGCAGCAGGGCTGGTGGCTGATCGACGATCGCCGTCGCCAGGTAATGCGCAGTGGCAGCATGCTCGCCCAGGCTGTCGAGCAGGCGAGTCAGCAGCGGGCTGTCGGCGCCGGCCAGGCGTTCGCGCAGTTGCGGCGTCAGTTGCAGACCGTCACGCAAGGTGGACAGATCGCGCGGCCGCGCCGAACGCAGGGCGACGCGGGCGAGTATGCGTTCCAGATCGCCGATGCCGCGCAGCACCTCGCGCAGGCCGCCGCCACGGCGTTCGTCGATCAGCGCGGCGATGGCCTGGTAGCGATGGCGCAGCAGATCCTGGCCGCGCAGCGGCCGGTGCAGCCAGCGCTTGAGCAGGCGCGCGCCCATCGGAGTGACGCTGTGGTCGAGCACGCCGAGCAAGGTGTGTTCGCTGCGCCCGCTGGCATGTGTGTCCAGTTCGAGGTTGCGCCGCGTCGCGGCATCCAGGGCAATCGTCTCGGCGGCATTCTCCACCGCGAGGCCGGACAGATGTGGCAAAGCACTCTTTTGTGTTTCTTCCACATAGCCCAGAAGGCAGCCCGCCGCGGCAACCGCCAGCGGCAGGCCCTCGCAACCGAAGCCCGACAGGTCGCGCGTACCGAAGAAACGGCAGAGCTGGCGCGTCGCCGTCTCGCCGTCGAAATGCCAGGGTGCGCGCTTGCGCAGGCCCGGCAGCTCGCTGACGAAGCGCGGCCAGGCCACGTCCTCGCTGACCAGGCTTTCCGCCGGCTGCAGCCGCGCCAGCTCCGAGGCCAGGGCTTCGGCGCTGGCGGCTTCGGTCAGCAAGAAGCGGCCGCTGGCCAGATCGACCCAGGCCAGGCCATAGCCGGTCTTGCCGGCGGCAATGGCGAGCAGGAAATTGTCGCGGCGTTCTTCCAGCAGGGCTTCGTCGGTCACCGTGCCCGGCGTGATGACGCGCACGACCTTGCGTTCGACCAGACCCTTGGCCAGTGCCGGATCGCCGATCTGCTCGCAGATCGCCGCCGACTCGCCCAGCTTGACCAGCCGTGCCAGATAGCCCTCGGCCGAGTGATGCGGAATGCCTGCCATGGGAATCGGCTGGCCGGCCGAATTGCCGCGCTGGGTCAGGGTGATGTCGAGCAGCCGTGCCGCCTTGCGGGCGTCGTCGTAAAACAGTTCGTAGAAATCGCCCATGCGGAAAAACACGAGCGTCTCGGGATAGTCGGCCTTGGCGGCAAAGTATTGGCGCATGAGTGGGGTATGCTCACTGCTGCCGGACTTGCCCGTTAAAATATCTTTTGAAACAATTGGTTGTTCGCTTGTCTGGGCGGTCATAATCAATGAGCTGTGTTCCGATGTAGTCATTTTTCGGGGTAATGTGTGTCCATATGGTGTCCATGGGCCTTTGATTGCACTGGCCCTTGTGTCCATAGAACATGGAGGCGTGGCACAATTAGCTGGCCATGGACACACGGGGTGCAGGATGCCGCAACCTAAGGTTGTGAAGTATCGCCTGTCGCAAGCTCAACTGCGGGGGCTGGACGTCGGGCAGCGCCCGGTGCTGGACTCGCAGGGAAAGACGACGCTTGAGCCGAATCCCGGCCGCAGTCCTTATCGCTTCGCCGACGGTTCGCAAGGTGCTCCAGCTGGCTTCACCATCTATGTCGGCCCCAAGGGCGCGTTCTACGAGATCCGGTCAAGAGTCGGAACGAAGGCGGTGCGCATCTCGCTCGGATCAGTTGCTGAACTCACGCTTTCCAAAGCCCACGAACTCGCCGGTGCCAAGCGGTCCTTCATCCGGGAAACCGGCGAGGATCCCCGCCGAGTCCTGGTGGAGGCCCAGGCCGCGCAGGATGCGCGCGCACTCACGGTGGGCCGCGCCCTGCAAGGCTATGTCGACTATCTGAAAAGCTTGCAGGCGCGGGGCAAGGTCAAGGCCACCGGTGTTGAGGGCGCCGAGGATTCGCTGGTCCGCCTGTCCCGGCCTGAGGTCGATCTGGCCGATGTGGCGATCACCAGCTTGACCGACGAGTTGATCAAAGATGCTTGGAATCGGCTCCGGCATTCCGCGATGACCCGGTCCAATCGCGTGCCGACCGAGGTCAAGAAGAAGCTGATCCAGGCCGGAGCCTGGTGGTGTCTAGACCGCGCTGCACTGGTCTCGCAGCTACGCCTTACCGGGAAGAACGTGGAGCTGGCCTACGCGGCCGGAATGGCAGCGGCCGAGCATACGATGGCCGATGCCTCGCGTGCGGTCGACCGGGTCATCAATCAGGAGCGCAAGGCGGCCGATGCGGCATTGCGCCGCCCCGCGTTGATGCACAACCCGTTCACTGTGCTGGCCGACGAAGGTCTTTATCGGTCGACCCGTGAGCTGCGCAAGCACTACGAGGCGGCACGGGTGCGAAATCCGCTGGGCGTCGATGACACCGCTACGGGGCAACGATCGCTGCCGACGGTGCTGAAATCGCTAGTCGAGCGTCGCGACATGCAGAACGGCCGCAATGCCACCGCAATCGACTACATCTTGCTGACCCTGCTATGGGGAACGCGACGCAGCGAATCCGCTCGGCTGTGCTGGTTCGAAAGCTGCTCGCCGGAAGAATTGCGCGGCCTAGCCTCATGGGTGTGGCTGGCACCGACATCGACGGCGAAGAATCCCATCACCGGCTTGCGCGGCTCACAAGTCTTCCTGCACGACACGAAAGCCGGCGAAGCTCAACTGCTGCCTGTGGCTTACTTCGCTGAGCGCGTACTGCGTTGGCGTGTGGACGCACGCAGGGAAGCGGAGCAGGCGCTGGCCGCCGAGATCGAGAAAGGCCGCTCGGCAGCTGCTGCCGTTCGTTCCCGCACGCGGGACGTTGTGGTGCGTGCGAAGGCCGATGCCGTAGTAGAGCGTGCCGAATGGCGCTTGGAGCAGGTGGGGCGCTGGGTGTTCCCGGCGCGCAATCCGAACGCCGTTGCCGGTCACTACCTCGATAGCAAATCGATCCTGGCCACCATCCGAGAAGATGCGAGTTTGTCGGATATTGGCCTGACGATGCACGATTTCCGGCGGACCATGGGCCGGTTCGCCGCCAAGCTGCTTTCTGGTCACATGGTCAGTCAGTTGCTCAGGCACCACAATCCCGACGACAAGGCGACGGCGATGGCCGAAGTCAGTCAGCGCTATTCCGAGGCAGAGTGGCCGGATCTGCGTGCGGCGATGGCCAAAGTGGATGAAGCCATCATTGCCACGAGTCCTTCGACCTGGAACCTGCTGCGTGAGGCAGGCAACGAAGCTTATCCTCGCTTGGACGAGCGCGACGACACGCCGTTGAACGTACCCAAATACCGAGGACGCAAGCGTGGGGGCGATTGAAGTCCGAAGGACGCCTAGGGAGGCAGCTGACACCTTGGCGCAACGCCGCGCCGCCGCCGATGCGCGTGCGAACCAGGCCATCGATATCCTTCGTTTGACCGCCGACAGCCGCCGCCATCAAGCGGCAATCGATGTTCTACAGCGGATACTTTTACGCGGCCGGGTGATGCGCTTCGACACGCTGGCGCAGATCCTCGAACCCCAGCCCTGGGTGACCGACGCCCAAGGCTATCTGATGGACCACGTCCTCACCGCTGAGACGGCGATTTTGGAGCACGTTTGCGAAGCCGCACTGTTCGAGGTGCTGGCATTGCCTGACGCACTGGAAAAGCCTTGGGCCGATGTCGAGCAGCGCAAGAAATGGAGTGAGCTGTACGCCGCGACTCTGCGTGCGTTGGCAGATCGTGCCGATGATGCGATGAGAGCTATGCGCGAGGCGGCTGCCTTGCGTCAGGCGCTGGAGAGGCCGGAACAGTAGGCGAAAACAAAGCGGATTGGGGCAGGGCACAGGGACCACGGAGAATTCGCGTGGCAGGTTGAACACCTGTATGCCTCTTTACTACTGGTAAGTGCTTACTCAAACGGCCAATCGGGATGGTCGTTTCCCATCGCTGCAGCCAACTTCGCGCGATCTTCCTCAGTAGAAGCCGGAGCGAGCCCCGGTAGGTCAATCACCTGATCGGCAGACGGTTTCATTTCCTCTTGCGATTGCGCACCCGGAGCGGTACGCCGACCGCCCAGGTGCTGTTCGCCATAGCGACGGAACGCCACTCGCACCGTCGTGGATTTCGCCACACGAGATCGGCTATCCAACACGGCGCCCGCTACCTCTGCTGTTGTCCAATCAGGCACGAGACGCATCACGAGTGACCCGATTGCTGCTCGACTTCGCGACACTTTGCGTCGTGCCTCTGCTCGGTGTCGATCAACTTCCCGCATTTCACGTAAAAGCTTCCGTGCTTGCCGTTGTGCTTCCCGTCGCGCTGCCCGTGCAACTTCGTCATTCATGCGCTGCTCTGCTGCCGAATCGTCCTTCATACGCGGGGCCTGCGAGGTTTCGTGGGAGCGGCTGGATCTGATCGAAGCGGTGCCTCTTGATCCCCATTCGGTTCCGCTTCTTCCGTGACTCGTTTGCGCCCTGGTTCGGGCACGAGTTTCAGTGATGGTGACGTGGGCCAACGCTCGAAAATATGGCGAGCCAATGAGTAAACCATCGTCGCGTTATCCATGAGTTCACGAAGATCGTCGCGTGACAGGTGCTTGTCGGGATCCCGATACTCCGTGGGCATGCCGGGCAGCAGAGATGACGTGTGAATGAAGTAGAGAATTGCTGATTTTAATTCGACGCTGAGATGCATGGTGTGTCCATGTGTTGTGGGTGGTAGCCCCATAAAACTGCAGGCCAACCACTTGCGCAATATGAAAAATATGCGCCCACGTGTGCCTTGTTGCGCCTGCGGTAGAGCGGGCTTTGCGAAAAAGATGCTCGATTCGATCCGTCGTTTTCCGCACGAATACAGAACGCCGCAGCATCGTATGCAGCGTCAGAATGAAGTCACAGCGTGGTGCTCTGATCGAGTCTCGAAAGTCGCGATTTCGTCGAGTTCAACGGGGAAATTTTCGAAGCAAGAGCGCATCTACGCAAACTCTTCGAGTTTGCGCCGCCCTTCGGTCGGCGATGCGCTGGAGCTTCGCCCCAGACCCCGGCGCTGCGCGCCGCAAGAAGAAACGGAGCGAAGCCTGCCGCGTCACTGATCTGCCGCAGTGGGCCTTCGGTCGTCATCTTGCCATTGCTGTTTCGCGATTTACCGTCGACACGAACAGTGCGCAGTGGCGATTACATCGGTGGCCCTCTTTTACGTCGATATCAAGGTATTTAGCCGTGCGAAAGGGCAGTCAGCTACCGCTGCCGCTGCCTATCGCGCGGGGCTTCGTGTCGCCGACGAACGAACGGGACTCGTGCACGACTATCGTCGCCGCAGCGGTGTGGATTCGGTGTCGACT
Organism: Tahibacter aquaticus; assembly: GCF_004363655.1. GTDB lineage: Bacteria > Pseudomonadota > Gammaproteobacteria > Xanthomonadales > Rhodanobacteraceae > Tahibacter > Tahibacter aquaticus. The sequence continues at coordinate 163,559 of NZ_SNZH01000004.1, read as the reverse complement.
CACGCACCGGCAGATGCACCACTTTGGGCGAGTGATCCCTACGTCTTGTGGAATAAAGCCGAACTTGCAGAAACACGCATCAATTCGCGTGTCGCTCGTGAGCTTGTCGTGGCCCTTCCCGCTGAACTCGATGGGAGCCAACGCAAGGAATTGACCGCTGCTATGTCGCAGCTGCTGGTGGGGCGCTACAGCGTGGCCGTTATGGCGGCTATCCATGAACCAGGGAAAGGAGGAGATGATCGCAATCATCACTGCCATCTGTTGATGACCACACGAGTAGTAGGTTTGGAAGGCTTCGGTGCGAAAGTTCGCCTGCTCGACGATCAGGCAACCGGCCCCGTCGAGGTGAAAGCACTACGCGAGAGCATTGCACTGCTGATCAATCAGCATTTGGCTGGCGCGGGGAAAAGTGCGCGCGTTGACCCCCGCTCGTTGGTGGCCCAGGCCGAAGAAGCAGCGGAACGCGGTGACATGGAAGCGGTGGCCCGGCTTGTACGTGTCCCGCAACGACACGAAGGCAAAGCCGCCACCGCAGCGCGGCGCCGGGGAGAAAGCAGTGGTGCACGGGACGCCAATTCGTCTATTCGAACCGACAACCGTGCGCTCGCTCACTTCGCTCGACTGCGTACCGTGGAGTTACGTCAGGAGATCGAGGCGAAGAATCGAGCAGGTATTGATCGGAAGCGCAGACCTCGCCGCAGCCGCCCCGCCGGTTTGCCAACACCACGACCTCACAGGCCGCGCCGGCTACCTCAAGAGTCTCGCAACCCCTATCTGGCAGCGCTCGCGGAAACTGTCGCACTCATGAAACGCCAAGCAAAAGAAACACTGCGCCTTGGTCGCAGGCGAGGGCACGAATTGGAACGCGAACTTCGGGAGGCTAGGCTGCGGGGAGATCGAGCAAGGCTACATCCAACCGATCGCTGGGATACGGACTTGTGGCGCACAGCAGTCGACCGCGAATCACGACAGACAAGCGCGGGCCATTCGGTGTTGCGCTCACCGGAAGCATTGCCAGCGCCACGGATAGCCCCGAAGACAATCGATGACGTCTCTGCAGCTGATCCAGTGCTAGCGAGTGAGCGCATCGCACTGAGCGATCCTCCTTCGGCCGAAGTCACTCCTGCACCTCAGGCATGCACTGAAGCGGTGGAAAGAGTTCAGTCGGTAGTAGGTGAAGTTCGTCACCGAGAATTCCCCGAGAACAAAAACCCGGAGTCTGTGCGTCGAACAGCGTCGCAACGGCAAGAACATTCACCACAGTCGAGCCAGCCGCAGAACCGGCGTCAGTGGGCAGAGTTGCGGCGCAGACAACGTGCAGCAGGAGCTGACCATGCGAAGGAGCAAAAGGGAATCGCGAACGCACCTTTTCCAGGTGCGGAAAAACTGCCTTCGATTGTGTTCCCGGACTCCACGGTGGATAGCCTTCCTATTGCGCAGCAGCCGACAGTGCCGGCGAAGCCACGGCGACCACGGCCGCGATAGGAAGCCGAGAAGCGCTCGTGCTTGCGACGCGAAGCATGACAGTCTCCGCATTTATTGCAGGGCGTTCAAATGTCGAGCTTAGAGCTGTTGACAAGAAAAAGCGAAAGTTTATGTTGTTCCGGGATGGGGTAGCCGATAGCTGCCATGCCCATACGATCAAACTGATCGTCGTCGTTGGTTGCCGCGCGATGTTTCACGCTTAGGAAGGAACCCAGAAGTAAGGACAGAGAGTCCTGCTGTTGTACAAACACGCGGCAGCGTAGGGATAGAGTCAGTGGCCCGGAATACGCAAAATTCCGGGCCACCGAGGGTGTGGTTTCCAGAAGTCCCCACACCTCGACTCTAGCTCACCGGGCCACTACGTCAAGCCGAACTCGGCTTGTCGTGTGGTGCGCGCTGCTTCTTCTCATCTAGAGTCGGAGTTACCCATGAATTTGATGCAATTAATCAGTTTGATCCTCAACCACCCTGAGCTAACTAACGTCCGTATCGGGCGTCTGTGCCGTGCCAGTTCACGCACCGTTTGTCGCTATCGAAGACGCGTTGCCCAGGCGACGGCGGTTGAGCCGCTTTCCGAATTAGACCTCAGCGACGAGCAGCGGCTGCGACGGCGGCTGAATCAGCCACGCTACACGCCACCGACCAAAACCGCGATCGATTGGGCTGAAACAGAAAAAGTGCTGAGCCAGCCGAACGTCACGCTACGTGACGCGTGGGAAAACTACCGGGCGAACCAGCCCCGTCCTCATCTGAGTTGTTCACGGTTTCGGCGAAAGGTGCGTGCCCGGTTGGGTCGGACGGAAACCCGGTGGACGCGAAAGCCGGGCATAGATTCTGCGTCAGAGAATTCCTTGCTATGAAGCGGCGAGAATTTGATATCGAACCTGGGATCATTATTCCGAGAAGCTTTTTCTTATTTTGGATGTACTGCAGAACACTCCGATCGCCTAGGGAGGGAAAGCAATTCGTAGAAGACAGGGAATCTCTCGATAATTTCTCAACCTCTGCATCTGCTGGTTTACGAAAAAAAGTCAGAAAAAGTTCAAAAAAAGTAATTTAAATCAGCGAGTTGCAAGTATTTTAGTCGACAGTAAAATCGGCAATAAATGCGAAAAAGGTTTTGAAAATAGGGGCTTGCGGGTTCGTTACTTTCTGGTATGTCTAAGGGTCTCCCCGCCACTGGGGAGAGTCGTAGACCACCGTCCCCGCAGGGACGCGCAAACGAAAGAGGCCCGAACTCCGTAGGAAGAGTTCGAGCCTCGTTGACGCGGATTTTGACAGGACCGCATCGGCATCGTAGCGCGAAACCCGTCGTCGTCAAGAGTGCTCAGGCATTCGGCGATGGCCTACGGCTTCCTTTTACCTGGAGCATGCCGATGTCCAATGCCGCTAAATCCCTTTTCAATACGATTTCCGTCCCTTCGACTGACGGTCCTCAGACCACCCCGGTTCAGCCTGGACGTTTCTACCACGTCAGCCACGAACTGGTGCCGTCGCTGACTGATCCCCGCCGTCATATCTACGTCCTGCGGACCTGGGGCAGCGACAGCAAACCCGTTCGATTTGAGCCGTTGGTCCAGTATTTTGATCATCTTGGAAAGCGCTGCGAGCCCAAGCGTCAGCGACGGATCGCAGGCATGGTGGGTCGGCTGCACGATTTCACCCAGGCACATGCCCTCAGCGGTTCCAGCGAACCCCTGTGGGTCGCGTTTCCCGAGGCATTGGTGGGCGGGACCGAGCATTTGACGGGTCCACTGAAAGATCTCATGTGGCCTCCCGCCTCGCCGGTGTCGGCGCGCGCGCGGCTCGGTTTGCTCAACGGATTCCTGGAATGGGTGAGCGACCGCGCGGGGTCGCCGGTGACGTCCGCACCCTGGCTTGATCCACTGCTGACCGCCCGTCGTGCCTCGCAGCGAGCGCGCCACGCGACCTTGCCGTATCGGGCACATACGTGGGATGCGCATGAGCGTGGCCGTGCTTCAGCACGCCAACCGGTGGTGATTGATCGTGATGCCGTTGCTTTCGACGAAAGGCATTTGGAGGAACTGTTGTTCGTCGGTTTCCGCCGAACTGGCGCGCTCCCCGAGCACGGGGCGCTGTCCCTCGATCTGAAGGATGTCCTGATCACCATTCTGCAGCACGGTGGTGGCCTGCGGTCGTGCGAGGCGTTTCACCTCTTTGAGGACGATATAGGGATAGATCCGAACGATCCGCTCAGCGCAGAAGTTCGGCTCTACCATCCCGAAGATGGCTGGGCGCCATCTCATGCCCAGCTGAAGCGCGCAGGGCGCGATGCCGTGCGGCGCGAGGAATATTTGCGCGAGTGGTACGGCAGGGTTCCGCGCAACCGTGATGCTTCTGGTCAGCACGCCGGGTGGAAGCATCTTCGCCTTGATCGTCCTGGTGAGGCGTATTCAGTCGTCCGGTGGTTTCCGTCCGAGTGGGGGCGCGTGTTCCTGCATCTGTTTAATCTGTATCTGGCCCATCAGCGTCCTACTGCGGCCGGGCATCCGTTTCTGTTGGTGAGCGACCATGGCCCTGAGCGCGGGCAGCCCTACACGCTGCAGAGCTATCGGCAAGCGCACGCCATTGCGATACGACGGATCGGATTGAAGGTAGCCAAGTCCTTGGGCACTACTCCGCATGGGCACCGGCACGCCTACGGGCGGCGTCTCGCCGCCGCCGAGGTGTCGACCGGTGTCGTGCAGGTCGCCATGCACCATCGCTCACCGCTCTCGCAGCTCGTCTACACCGCACCCACGACAAGAGAGATCGCGGATGAGATAGAGCGGCTTAGCCGCCGCTTGCTAGGACGCTTCGGTGCCCTCAGCGAGCCGTCCGAGGATGGGGGTGACGAATGAGCGTTCCTTCGAACTTCCTGAAAGCGGACACTTCACCGTTTCGCCTCGGCAACCAGGATCCTGAGTTTGGTTGGGTGACATCGCAGGACTCTGCGATGGAACTCTGGCGGTCGGCGCTGGCCGAGTGGGTGCGCGAGCTGCTCCATCCAGCACCGGCAATGCAGCACGGCCGCGAACTGATCCGGTATCTGTGGCGGTATCCGACCGTCACGCGCGACCCTCGGCAGTTTTGTCGTGCGGACTATCAAGCCCCTGTCGATCTGGCGGTGTTCCTCGACAAACCGGATTGCCGTTCAAACAGCGCTGCCAATATGCATAACGGCATTTATCGATTCTTCTGCTGGCTCTTGCACGAGAGGCCATCGGGACCGTTGACGGCTGACGGGGGAAGCTATCGCAACCCTCTGAGCCGAAAACCACTGGCCGCCGGCCCGGCGCGTACCCACCGCACGGCGATGCCACTGGCGTTGCTCGACGCTTTGGCCGACGTGCTGACGGCTGACGACTATGCGTGGCCGAAGACGCTGGCTGTGGACTGGATCACCGATGTCCACGGCGTGCGGGTCTGGTGCCCCGTGCGCGCGATAGCGGCATTGATCAAGGTGCTCCTGCCGCTGCGGCTGGCAGACGTGCGGTTCCTGGAGTCGAGCGAAGGCGACCTGGAGCGATTCACGCCGGACGGTTGGGTAACGAACCCCACACCCTGCTGCTCTGGGCGGCGCGGCTCGGCACCGCAACGCGGCTTCTTACAACGTCTGCAGGGCGCAGATCGGACGGTGTTCTTCGTGAACACGGACAAAGGCTACGACCGCCTGAAACATGCGCACCATCCTGGTCGGACAATGCCATGGCCCCAACCGCAGGTCGAGCAAGCCGTCTACGAACTTGAGGCGTGGCAAGAGCAACACAACCCGGTGACTACACCAACCCGGTGGACGACGTTGCAGGACCGGCGCGTGCGCAGGGATCCGAAAGCCTACAACCGGCAACCCGACGCGTTCTTCCTTTTCCGCGATCCTCGGGGAACGTTGCCAGCCGAGCCAGTTACCGACGCCGATATGCGGTCGATGTGGCTGGCGCTGATGGACGAAACGGAGCGGCGGTTGAAGCGAGGCGATTACCCCGCGCTGGCGGCTGCGGTTCCCCGGTTGATTAGCGCGCGCTCGGCCAAAGGCCGGCCGCTGCGCGCGGTCTATGACACGCACACACCGCGCGTGACCTACGCGACGGAGCTGGAAAAAGCCAAGGTGCCGTTGGGCGCGATCGCGAAATGCCTCGGTCATTCCAGCGAGCGCATGACCAGTCACTACTTGGCGCCGTCCGATGCCAGCATTGCCGCGACCTTGAGCGAAGCGGAGCAGCTGTTGCTGGAAAGTCGCAGTGCCAACTTGGCGGCCTGCGAGGTGCCTGGGATCCGGTCTTTGTGGGTGCCGGCTCGGAGCGCTATCAGTCCCGGGCTCTCCGGTAGCGAAGCAGGCGGCTTGGCATCAGCGGTGTCGGCTGTAACGGGCTTTGGCGTCTGTCCGGTCGGTGCTGGCCGCTGTCATGTTGGTGGGCCGGTGACCGCCGAAGGCGTGCATGGTCCTGCACCGGGCGGCGCCGATCGGTGTTTGCAGTGCCGTTTCTTTGCTACCAGTCCGGCGCACCTGCCGGGGTTGCTGGATCGCCTCACCACGTTGAGCAGAGCGTTCGTTCGTTGCATCGCCACCTACTGGCGACGGGAGTTTGATACGCGCGAGTGCGAAGACGGCTGGAACGCGGCGAAGGATGCGGCGGCACGTTCGGATCTGCAGGAGCGGTTCGTGGCGGCGAAGCAACGCTCGGACGAAGCGCTCAGCGCACTGACCGCATTGCAGCCGTCGTGGGAAGCCGCATTGACGGCGGTGACCCGGTGCCGAGCAACGTCTCACACAGCGGCACAGGGCGTCGACCTGGTGCTCAACGGCACGTCCGATGATTGGGCCGAGGCACAAGCGGCCGCGAAGGAGCCTGACGTCCTGCGTGCCCTAATGGAGGACGCGCGAGTGCACTACGGCCCGGATGTAGCGTGTGCCGATCGCGCTCGCGAGTTGGCCGACTACCTGGTCATGACGCACTGTGTGGAGCCGCCACCCGCCCCGTTGAGCGTGGAGGACGCGAGAGCTGTCGCGGTGGCGCAGCTGGCCTGGCGGGAGCGGGTAGCAAGCGCTCAGGAGGCAAGCAAAGGGCTGCCACAACGGACACTGTGGTCGTTGGCGGAAAGCCAGTGCTCAAACTGACGGCCAGCACGGATCCGAGCACCCTGTGCGCTGAGTTGTGCACCGCCTATCCCCGGCGAGCAGCGGTGGTGCGGCGGCTTTTCGACGTGTGCTCGGAACTGGAGAAGACGCCGGGCGTGGTCTTCTCGATCGCCTCGGTGGCGGCGGCGTGCGCCAAGGAACGACACCCTGGTGATACGCCGGGACCCGCAGAAGGCACGATCCGAAATCCGGAGGGTGAACCCTATAGGCGGTTGATCACGGCGTTCGCTCAGCGGCACCCCGCTCGGAAGCCGGTGCGTGCGGTGGATCCAAGTGAGGCAGAACTGTTGCGGGCGCCACCGGTGGTGCGGCACCGCGTTCGCCAGCTGGAGCGCTCGGTGGCGAGCTTGCGCGCGGAAAACAAGGTGCTCAAGGACAAGGTATTCCGTTCGCCTGCTGCCACGCCTGACGCCGCTATGCCGGTCGAACCGCAACTGTCTGCCGCAGGTCTGGACGGCTTGCGGGAGTGGCTGTCACCGGCGCATTTGGCGTCGCGCGGGTGGACAGTGGATGGAGGAGGGCGATTGCTCGATGCGCGAGGAACGACCCTGATGGCGTCGGCCGCGTATCGAACGTTGCGGGAGATGGTCGCGGGCTTGCTGCAGAGCTGATTCCGCCGAAGCGAGCGCGAAGCGCGACGTTGATAGAGAAGCCAGGTCAAGATCGAAGCGGCAAGCTATATCGTGCCTTCTTGGCGCTGCCGGCTTGGAAAACTGCTCTGGCTTGAGGGCTTCTTCAAAGTGCATGAGGATGAGATCATTCTTGCGTGCCTTTTCAGTGACCTCTTGGCGCCTTGAAACTCGGCGCCGCACTTGAGCGGTGCAATCTGGAATTGAGAGCTGTCTCAGCTCCCGTTGGTGAAGCAGGGCAGTAGCTGCAGATGGGTTCGTGCGACAGGGCCTTGCCCTGCCATGGCGTTCAGCAAAGAAATGGGAATGAGCATGGGCCGATTCTTGAAAGCTTCACTATTGGTGTTGACAGCACTTCCCGTCTTCGCCGCATCCCAGCACCCTGATACCAAAATGGCCAAGTGGCTGAAGTTGAGCGCGGTGGATCAGTTTGATACTGCGCAGGTCTTCGTCAGCAAACTGCACGCGCTGGACGCGTTGCCCGCCACGAAGAACCGAGCACCCGCCCAGATTGCACGGGAACTCGTGCTTTGCGCGAAGAATCAGGCCGACGGCCGGGACACGTTCAACAAGGAAGCAACCATCGGCTACTACCTCGCCATTTGTGTAGAACCCTACATGACGCCGTGACACACCGCCCGCAGGCCGAGGGATGAACAACATTGAAGGCCATTAGGGTCGTGTGTTCGCTGCCGTTGTGGGCCGCTCTCGAGAACTTGAAGGCGAGCCGGCGGTCGTTGGGCGGTCTTTAGCCGTGCGGAGTGCGCATCGGAACGCTTCGGATGAATATTTTTCCAGGCAAGCGAGGTTTTCGCTCCCGCCGCAGGAGGTTGTTTGGAAGGAAATGCGCTCAAGACCGGAAACAACCCGTACTACGTCCGCTTAGTCGCACTGCTTCCGCCTGTGCTGCCTCAGATCGACGCGGAGCGGGTTTGGAGCCAGCGCTTCGTATGCCCGTTCGGCTCGGAACAAACCGATGTGCGGCTCCGCTTGCGCGAGACGCTCGGAGGTCGCTCCCAGCCGTTGGCGGCAATGGGTTCGTCGACCTGAAGGTGGTCGATTGCGCTTTGAAAACGGTCACGCAACACTACAACCGCAGTAGGGACGAATCGGACCAAGCATGGGGCTGCCCTATCCGATACTTCCGTTGTCGTTCGCAGCAATCCTGGCTCGGGTCTGCGGGCGAGTCATTGGTTACGGGTCAAGATTTCGACGCAGAAAGTTTATTCGATGCGAGCGTGAGCGTCGGCTACAGGTGTTCGGCGACGGACGGATGACCCAGGTCTAACTGATGGATCGAGGCTATTTCATTCCATGAACGAGGATGAAACTTTCGCTATTTACGAAGCACTGTCCGACGCTGCTCGGGACTTTGGAAGGGATGAGGAACGCCTTACGACTCTCGCGGCTGAAGCTCGCGCCCGACAACTCGATTCGGCGACGCAGCAGACCTGGGCCGCTTCGCTGAGGAACTGCCTCCACGCAATCGCTGAAACGCCGACGTTGCTGGTTCGGGCGTTGTCGATGTGGTTGACCGTGGATGCGGACGTACCACTTGCTGCGGCACTGTTGGCGCATGCCGACCAAGCCGCCATGTCGTTGGATCATCCGACCGAACTACCGTTGGACGCTGTGTCCATCGATCAAGCCATACTGGTTGCCTACCGGTTGTGCTCCCGACATACGTCGCCTCAGCTTTCGCTGGGATGGCTGCTGAGCATGGCGCGTGCGCATCCCAACGAGGGGCCGGTTCAGCGGGCGGTCGAGCAGCTGTTGACACACCACGCGGACGAGTTTCCGCGTACGACGCTGCAACTGCTCGAGTCGGACGCCTGTGTCTTTCAGAATCTTCCGGCCGTTCAGGCCACCACAACCGTGCTGGTCGAGCAGGCTGCTGCCAGTAGGACGCGGCCGCGACTGCGGGAGTTCGCCATGACCGCGTCGATGCGACTGCAGTATGCGAGCCTTAAGCGAGATGAGCAGCGCGACATTGAGCGCGGCGCCCGTCAACGGTCGGTCATGATGCAACTGGTGCGCTCCCAACGAGTGAAGTACGCCAGCAGGGTGTCCATCCAGATAGCCGATCACGATGCCGTCCGCGAGGTGCCAATGGCCATGACGGAAATGAGCCATACCCTCGAGTTGCCATTGTCGGAATCGACAGATCCACTTATCGGGCGTTGGGTTCGCAAGAAGCTCGGCCTAGGGCCGGATCGATGAGCCTGCGGTTGGTTCTGAATCACTATCTCGCGAGTCTTCGGGAACGCGACGAACTCGATGTGCTTCTGCCCGAACTGCTGGAGGCTATGGGGCATACGGTGATTAGTCGCCCCCAGGTCGGCGTCAACCAGGCGGGCGTCGACATCGTCTCCACCTTTGCGGAAGACGGAGCGCACGAGGAGGTATTCTTGTGGGTTCTGAAGTTCGGTGATGTGGGCCGCCCAGCTCTGGTGGCCGGACCCCACGCCATCGAGCCGTCGGTGCGGGAGGCTTGTACGGATTTCGCCGAGCATCGTCTTGACGCGGTGCGCCGCGCGTTGCCCAAACGTGTCGTGGTTGTTTCGAACGGCGACTTGCGTCAGGAGGCACAAGCGTTATTTACCGGCTTGGTCGACCAAATCGAGAGGCACCACAGGATCCGCGTTGAGTTCTGGGGAGCCAGCGAACTGACGCCGCTCATTGAGGAGCATCTCTTCGATGAGGCGCTTTTACTGGGGCCGGCCAAATCCGATTTACGGGCAGCGCTGGCAGGCCTCGAGGATACTGAAGCAGCAGTCCACCGATTTGTTCGGTTCGTCGATGGTTGTCTCACCGCGACGGCGGAGGGAGAACTGCGTACACCGGCGGCCCACACGAGGGATTTCTTTCGACGTTGCGCAGCGGCGGCGATGGGGTTCGGCGTGCTGTGCGTTTGGGGGCGCACTGAAAACAACCTCAAGCCCGGCGCCATCGGCGGGGATTACCTCATTCTACGGTTGTGGGCCGCCGCCGCTGCTCGTGGACTTGAAAGCGAGCCAGCGTTTGTAGAACGGTTCATGGCTGTGCTGGGCGCGCATCTGGACAGCTTGGACAAATACTTTGGAAAGGTGAGGGAAGCCTTGCTCTCACCACGGGAGCTCGTTAGCTACCGGCCTAATCATGTCTTCTACACGCAACTACTGTTCGAAGAACTCGGTCGTTTGGCGACATTTTTGATTGCGTTGCAATACCTTGATGCTCCTGCGGCTCCACGAAAAGGAGCACTGGGATTTCTTCGCGAAGTTCTTAGTGCTCACGTGGCGTGGAGGCGTCCGGTGCTTGACGAGCAGAGTATTGATTTGGCTCTCGTGTGTGTGGCACTGCTCCGCGCCGGCGACGACGCTGTTGTACGCGGCGCGGTGCAGGAATGGCTGCATGTTCTCCGCTGGGTTCTTCGGAAGCACGAATTCCTTCCCGTGGATTCCGATTTACTGGAAGACGCAATCGCCACGCAAATCACGCGCACGGCGGCGCCTGACGCATTCTTTGAGAACTCGAGTTTTGTTCCAATGCTAGGTGCTGTGTCGGCGCTGATCGGGGACGAAATCCTTTTTACGCAGGTGCGAGAGCTTCAGCCATCGTTAGAAGGGGTTACCCTGGAACGCTGGTGGCCCAGCGTTGCTCTGGAGACTTTTACGGGATCGGGCTTGAATCTAACTGCTGTCGGTGTCTCACAAACGCTCGATGGCTTTCGAACCACTGCAGCGGAGGAAGCAATCGCGTGCCGGCAACCGTCTGAGCACGCAGCCGCACGCATCGACTTCCGATGGCGCGGTACTCCGGCGGAGATGCTTGTAGCCGTTTCAGCGCGGTTGCACCGTCATCCCGTGCCCACGTGGTTTATATCGCTCGCCGTAGAGGAGTGTGCGAGGCTCCGGGGCATGGAGCCAACGCCGGGTGGCGAGGGCGCTGGTGCGGATGTTTCCGCTGCGTAGCGATGCGCCGAATCGACGCACGCCGACGACTGGATGCCGGACAGCCGCCGTTCTGTAAAACTATAGCCAGGCTCAGCCCAAGCCGTTTCGCACTTCCTAGCATTCTGGAGGCTTGGGTACACCCGCGCCGGCACCGTCAAGCTCGACCAAGCGCCGGCCCCCGGATTCCTCCAACGTGGTTGCTGTGCCCTGTGCAGAACCTGACATGGTGCCGTAACGCTCACCACCGATCGGCCGGCGCGGGTAAGCCGGCTCAGAGCCTGTCGGAACTGGGCTCTGGAAGCAGCACGCTGCTGACGGAAGACCGCACACAAAAGCCGTGACGTTCGCACGCGACGGTTCCGGACGGTTTGCGGTGCTGGTTTCGATGCGCCCGAGGTGCTGGATGCAAAGCCGCAGCAGCGCACTGCATTGAGCTGTATTGAAAAACTCGGTGCTAACTTTCGGTTCTCGGATCCCATTGCCCGGGTTCGGCTCGAAGCACGTTGGAAAAAATACTGAGAATTTCTTTCAGCAGAACGAAGGTGAGAACAAAGCCCCCAACCGCCACGAACAACGTGTCTTCGCCCTGAAGGCACGCGTTCATGGCACCCGAAAAGAGCTTGTAGAAGATATGAAACGTTCCGTACAGACCTACGGCGTGAACGGTCATCAAGCATATTTTGCCGGCTGCGGGCGTAATCCGGTGTCGCCGATAAGCAGTCCACACGTAAGTGACAACGAGAACAACCATCACGGCGCAGCAAACAATTATCGATTGCGATACGCCGGCGTTTGACTCAGCAAGATGTGTGGCTGCTGTCGCCGATTCGGGAGGCATCGTTTATCTTCCTGGCGTTTCGATTCAGGTGCCAGACGCCACCACCTGCGAGAACCCCGGCCATGGTAACGAGCAGGGTTCCTCCGGTAAGCGTCGCGACTCCGAAGCCGAGATAGGCGCCTCCAATAAGGTACGGCCCTACATCGTCCACAATTAAGAATACATGATCAATGAAAAACAATACACGATTAGCTGTAGTGCTCACGATGTGCTTCCTTTTGGCGCGCGGTCTTTGCAAGGGCGGTGCGCGTTACCGCCCTAGGGGGCCTGAGTGCTCAGGTTGTTCGAACGCACGAAGCCGGAACGATGACCGGCCGGCGTAGATTGTCGGATGTACCGTGTCATCGTTGAGGGCCAGATCTAGCTCAACAACGCTCCTTATCCGATTTCGACGGAGGAGAAGTTGAGGGTGCGGGGCAAGTTGATGAAGGTTTCCATTTTCTGGTGACCTGGCGGATCCACCGCGCACCGTTGTGGAGAGGGCTGTGCCCGACGGATTCAGTCGGTTCGTTTCAAATGCGCTGAGGTTTAGGGGCCGGATACGCCGAAAGCACGCGACGTTCATGTCGCCGAAGCGTGCCATGACCTGCGCGACGTCGGCTGCCTTGCGCTCCAGAGCGACCGACCTGTCTCTGTAGATGCTCCACTCGGTAGCGGGCACGTCCTTCGCTTCGTCCATGATGCCGCGCGACTGGCAAAAAAGGGCCAGGTAGATCTGCTGCAGGGACATGTCTCCGAGCTCAATCGGAAAGCCAACCAACGAGGCCGGCGGGGAAGGCGGAGGGGGTGCGTTCATGGCGTCGACTCGGGGATTCTGATTGAAGCAGAAATCGACCGATCCGCAAGGGGGGCGGAGCCTGTCCGGAAGAGCACCGACGAACACGAAGATGCCGGTTTCGTGACGCTCTCGTAGGAGCGGTGGTGACGATGTGTTGGGAGCGCCCGACCCGCCCGAGTGCACCGCATGTTGCTCGTCCGCGCGGGCCAGGTCGACGGGAAGCGGGTTGCAAGCAGGTGGCTTGTGCGCCCTTTTGGGTTCGCGACGTTCCGTGATTTTCCTGTACTCACAATTTCCCGCCAAATTGTGAGTACAATTTAATTTTTTGATAAAATTCATTGAGTTGGAATCGTGATATCACGACTCAGAATGGTGGGTATCACGACTCCCACTACCTCGGACGGGTTGGTGCTCATAGCCACTTGAGCTCTTGATTGCGGTGAGCAAGACAGGACTTGTTGGCTACTGTCCTACTGGCTACGCATTGTCGTTTGGCGCGACCGCCAGTTGCTAAGCGAGCTGGCCAATTTTCTATAGTTAACTAAATTCATATTTTTACTTGATGGTGGGCGCGCGTCCGATTTGGAGACTTGCACGATCGCCGGCGGCGGATCGTCGTGCGGGGTTGCGCGTGTCGGGAAATCTGTTTGAATGTCGAACACGATCCCGTACTCGAGCAACTTGATGAATGCGTCCGATGTTTACAAAGCGAAGCTCGAAGAAGCTTCGCGCCTTGAAGGCCGACTCGCGAAAGCCACAGGCGAAGACCGTCGTGAACGGCTCTCCGACGGCATAGACGAAGCGGAGCTGGACGCTGAAAACGTCGCCCATTGCGTGGCCCTGTGGGGCGACATCGACCTTGAGCGAGCTGACTTCGATGCACTGTTGAAGGAAGTCGAAGGCAAGTCGTTGGGTGGTTGCCAGCGATGGCGGTTCGGCGTGGAGGTGCTCAGGGCCGCGGCACAGAACTAGGCGCAAGCCTTTGCCACCAGCACCTTGAAATCTCGCTGCCGCCAGATTTTCTTCACTTCTATCCCGTTCTTGAACACTTTACCTTCCGCTAGGACGAACGTGGATCGAATCCGCAGCGTCTTCGGATCCGGCCACGTCATTTCGAAGTGCCTACCCTTCTTGGCATCAAGGAACTGTAGGAGGACGATGTAAGGTGTGTGTTTGGTCGCTGACAGCATCGCGAGCAATGCTCGGGTTTCAGGAGCGTGGTCCTTGATGACCTCAATGGCGATCATCGGCGTGCGAACCGACATCTTGGGCCCTTTGGCGGCGCCGAAAACGTCGTGTCGAACGGTCGCACGGTTGGTCAGAATCCGGGAGCGCTCTTTGCCCCAATCGTAAGAAACAGTTTTCGTTCGCGCCAAAATCTCGTCTACTGCGTTAACCTTTCCCGCCTGATCTTTCTTAAAAACTCGTGTGACGATCTCCATGCGAGTCGACGATCCGATCGCATTAAGGAGGTCCTGCACCGCCTGTGTGTGCGCAGCGTCCAGTTCCTTGCGGGTGTAGCGTCGACGTCTGGCGGGATTTCCGCTGAAAGTGGCGAAATGGTACAGGCCCGAACTGCTACGTCTTATATAGAGGGGCTGTTGCCCGTTCGGTGTCCGGAAAACCTCGGCCGCGAGAGCAATATGTGCATTGGTTGGCGGGCCCAAGGTTAAGTAGCTCACCTGGATGGTCTTACCGGTGCGATCTGTGTATTTGGCAAACGGATGGGCGACAGAATGTTTGCGCGTGGCCACTTCAGTTCCTCGCAAATGTCGGAAGTAGCAGTATACAGATGCATGTGTTGGCTTGTACTCCGTTCTCCTGTTGGAGAACCGCGGCCCTAGGATCGCGCACGCATCGCCGTCCACGAGGTTTGAGACCGGCGCTGGCGGCGCACATTCTGCGTAACCGAGCGCCGCAGGTGGAAGCGGTGAAAGCCGGGTCGGGCAGTTGAGGAACCGTTCGCGGAGCTCTCTGGAAGTAGCTTCCCGGGGACGAGGCGTCGCGTAGACGAGATCCTCGGCGCGCGAAACGTGATGGGCGCCAGTGACCCCCAGGTGGTCGCGCGGCAATGCACCGTAGGCGACTTGATCGAGCGTCGAGCAGAGATAGCCAGGGACGTCACCGCGTGCCCGCCATCCCCCCTTAGGCAATCAGCAAGGTCGGTTGGCCGGTGGTCGAGCCACGAGTCGGCCTGGGCGAGTAGGCGAAGGCCCGTAGGCAAGGTCGCATTACTACCGCTCCGGGACCGCTGGATCCGGGCGGCGCTCAGCGCATCAAGCAGTGGCAGCTTCTGGGCTATGTCGGCTTCGACAGTTTCAATATCGAGGACGCGTCGGACATGAGACGTTTCTGCCGCCGCGCCACGCGCGCGAACTTGGTGCGGGGAGGGCATTGATCACCTGAGACGTGAAAAGCGCGCTGAGTAGCGTGATCGGAACCAAATGGCGGCGGTCTGCCCCAAGTTCAATACATACGGTTGTGACGAGCCGAGAGGTCGAAGCGAGATAGCTCAGCAGCATCGCGTTGCTTGGGATGAAGAGCAAAAGTGGTGACAAACACCGTGATGGGATCTCGATCAAGGCCACATACACTTGTCCCAGGCGTATGCACGAGAGCTATCATTCGCTGCAGTCTGCACCGAGCGGCGTGACATCTCGGTTGAGGCCGATCGCCTCACCGCGCTCCGTGCGTCGCAGATCCGTTCGTAGCAATTTTTGCCGGGCAGTCGATGTAAGGCAGATCTGCAGTGCGTCGAGTCAATACGTCATATTGCGTTAGACCATGCCTCGCTGACAGAAATGAAACGGAATCGCTACTGCCAAACATCAGGTCATACTGTCCGCGATCGCATTGTGTAACTAGTAATTAAAAAAAATACATTGTACACACTTGACAGATCGAAATGGGGCGCTACTATCATTGCGTGGCTAGCAAGATATCCTCCTAAGTGTCAAGCGACCGCCATACGTTTGGATCCCTTCCTGAGGGGTAGTGAAGACTGACTAGGAGTTCTTTTCGAATTCCAAGTAAAGGCCAGTGTATTCCCCGAATAGGGGGTAGTGAGAGAAAGTTTTAGGGTCCAGTTTTCGTTCCTCAGACGGATTGCGGTAAACAGGCGTTGCAAACGCTCACGGAAACGTGGGCGTTTTGCTTTTTGGGCGAGCTGGCTGCGTAGGACACGCATGTCTGTTGCTAGGGAAGGTCTGAACAACCCCCGAAAACTGCTTGCCTGCAGACTCAATCGCTATCGGTGGTGATGAAAATCGGCTCCGAGTACCGAAGATTGCCTTGCAAAGGCTGCAAATTGCAGCCTTTCTGCCGCGCTACGCGGCCGTCAGACGCAACTCACCTGTCATCGCCAGTAGTCGCTTTCGCGCCATCCACAGATTCGATAGCGCGAACAGCGTCAGGATCTGCGCGGTGTTCTTCGCCAGCCCTTTAAAGCGCACTTTCACGTAGCCGAACTGACGCTTCACGACACGGAACGGGTGCTCGACACGCGCGCGAATACTCGCCTTGCATTTCTCCGCTTTCTCGATCGCTCGCTTCTCACGGCCTTCTGGCAGCGCCTTCACCGTGCTACGACGACGCGCGATCTGCCAGTCCAGTCCCTTGCGCGCGACGTGGCTGTCCGCGCCCGTGTAACCCGCATCGGCGTGCACCACGCTTTCCTTGCCGTGCAGCAGATACTCCGCTTCATTTACGTCCGCTTCGTTCGCCGCCGTCGTCGTTACCGTGTGCACCAGACCCGAATCGACATCCACACCGATGTGCGCCTTCATGCCGAAGAACCATTCGTTCCCTTTCTTCGTCTGGTGCATCTCCGGATCGCGTTCGCCTTCCGCATTCTTCGTCGAACTGGGTGCCGCGATGATCGTCGCATCCACGATCGTTCCTCGCTTGAGCATCAGTCCCTTGCGCGACAGATAGCCGTTCACTCGCGCCAGTATCTCTGCGCCAAGTTCGTAGGTCTCCAGCAATCGACGGAAGTTGAGGATCGTCGTCTCATCCGGAATCGGCTTCGTCAGCGACAAACCCGCGAACTGACGCATCGACGCGATCTCGTACAGCGCCTCTTCCATCGCCGGATCGCTCAGTCCGAACCAGTTCTGCATCAGATGGATCTTCAGCATCACCTTCAGCGGATAGGGACGCCGACCGTTGTCAACGGCAGTTCAATTCTGACCCACCCCGGCAGCCGAAAACTGACCCACCGGCTGCGTGGTTTTGGTTCACTGCTCCATGGAAGGAATCGTCATCGACTGGCCGATGACACCGGCTTTTCGCTTGTCCTTGAGTCGATAGCTTTCGCCACGGATCTGCACGACATGGGCGTGGTGCAGCAGCCGGTCGAGCATGGCTGACGTCAGGGCTGCATTGCCGCCAAAGACGGCTTCCCAGTCACCGAAAGACAGATTGCTGGTCAGGATGACCGACCCGGCTTCATAGCGTTTGGCGATGAGCTGGAAGAACAGGTTGGCCTGATCGGTGGAGAGCGGCAGATAGCCGACTTCGTCGATGATCAGGAGCTTGGGTGCGAGCACGCTGCGCTTGATGAACTCCTTGGTGCGTCCCTGGCGTTTGGCGTTCTCCAGCAACAGGACGAGGTCGGCGGCGGTGATGAATCGCACCTTGCAGCCGGCCTGTGCGGCGGCATAGCCCAACGCGATAGCCAAGTGCGTCTTGCCGGTACCTGAGGGTCCCAGAAGAATCACGTTCTCGCGTCGTTCGACAAAAGCGAGGCCGGCCAACTCGATCAATCGTTGTTTGGGTGCTCCGGTGGCGAACTCGAAGTCGTAGCCGTCCAGGGTCTTGATGGTCGGGAAGCCGGCGAGCTTGGTCAGCGTGTGCCGGCTGCGGCCCACGCGAATGTCGATCTCCTGCTTGAGAGCGGCTTCCAGGTAACCCAGCAGGGAGGTTTCCTTGGCGGCCAGCTGATCGGCCAAGTTGGCAAACTCGGTGGCCGGCGTCATCAGCTTGAGCTGCTCGCAGAGCGCTTCCAGTCGTGTGCTCATGCGTTCACCTCGAACAGGTGCTGGTAGACCTTGGGCGATCGCTGCAGGCGCTCGCAGGGCCAGGTGGCTGCGACGAGACCTGTCGCCGGCATCGTGGTGTTCGGCAGAGGCTGCAGCGCCTGGCGCTCCTGGACCAGCCGATCCGCCGGACGCGCGTCGATCTCGCGAATCGGACGCTGATCGGCTGTCTCGGCCAGCCAGCGGCGTAGCTCGGTGTTGGCCAGATCGATGGTCAGCGCCTCCTCGGCCGCCTGCAGCCGAGTGATCAGCGGTATCCAGAAGCACTCGCGAAAATAGCGGATGAACCGCTCCACCTTGCCCTTGGTCTGTGCCCGATACGGCGCGCACAGCTTCGGCTCGAAACCGTACGTCTTGGCCTGATCCCACAGCGCGGCATGAAACCGGTGCAGCCCTTCACCGTAGGCGCCGCGCTGGATCACCACCGTTTTCATGTTGTCGTACAGCACCTTGCGCGGCACGCCGCCGAAATGGGCCAGTGCGCGCGCCTGGCAACCCAGTAGCGACTCAATCCGTTCGTTGTCGACGATCTCCACATACGTCGACCGGCTGTAGCCCAGCACGGCGACAAATGCCGACAGCGGCGCCACCCCGCGCCGAATCACCGCCCAATCCACCTGCATCTGCTCACCCGGCTCGGTCTCGTAGCGCACGACCGGCGCCGCCGGTGCCTTGGCGTAGCGCGCCGAGACCAGTTGACGCAGGATCCGCTCGCCGCCGACATAGCCCAGCGCCTGAGCTTCACGAAACAACACCGTAGCCGGCAGTCGATGCGGCAGTGCCTGATCAATACGCCGCTCTAGATAAGCGCGCACCCCGTCCAGCTTGGACGACCGCCCGCTTCGTCGCTGATAACGCGGCATCTCCTCCCCGCCGCGCAGATAACGACGCACCGTGTTGCGCGAAACCGATAGCCGCCGCGCAATCTCCCGCACGCTGGCGCCCTGCTGATGTAACACCCAGATCGTCATAAACACCTCGACCTTGATCATGTGTCCCTCCGCGCGCAGCCGGTGCGGAGAAACTACGGGTCACAGGTGGGTCAGTTTTAACTTGCCGAATGGGTCAGTTTTGCACTGCCGCTAACACCGTTGCCGGCCTTCGGATACACCGGCTCGATCAGGTTCAGCAGGATCGTCCACGGAATGACCTGTTCCATCTCCGCCAGAAACGTTTCCCGGCGCGTGCGTTTGCGCTTGCTCGCATACTCGCCATCGCCGAAGCTCATCTGATCCATCGTTCGTGTTCCTGGCGGCAGTGTTGTGCTATCTCAGCACAATTGGCGGGGCTTGTTCAGACCTTCCCTAGCACTAGAGCAATTCCAGCCATTCAATGTGCTTTGGAGAGCTCAGCTCATATGCTATCGGAGGCGCCGACGCGCTCGAACAGCAGGCCGGTAATTAGCTTCGACGCGGCCATTTGGCGGCTTTACCACGAATAGATCGCAGCCCCTTATGCGTGTGCCGAGACAAGTACACGCTCCCCCTTGCGGTGCACCGCAGCGAGCTGAGGGTGGACATGTGTTCGAGTCACAGTCTGCCAATCCTGCGGGTGATGCCGAGGGGTGACGACCGACAGCAAGCCGGTCGAGCCCCGACCTTCAAGAACCCAATCGCGCCCAGTCGAAACGAGTAGGGACGGAAGTCCTGGCCTCCGCTGGACGCAACCTAAAAAACTGTAATGGCTTTTTGCTTTCGGATCACTGGCGCGGTGATTCGCCGAGGCCATGAGCCGTTGTAGAAAGTCCGCGATTCGTTCTGCCCACAACAACGGGGCCTTGCCAAAGTTCCCATTTCTGCTTGTATGGGACCTCGGCTCAACCAGTGCATCGGTTTGCCTCCAAACACCAGTTCGCAGAGGCATTGGGTATGAGCAGAAGAAAAGCAAAGAATAGGTACGGACGGACGTTACTGACAGAAGCATCGAAGTTCGACTGCTCGCCAGAAGCCGTTCGGCGATTGATCCCGCTGTGCAGAATTCATGAGCGCAACTTGGCACTGTGCAAAGCGGCCAAGAATGGTAACTTGGCAGTTGTCCTCGAACTGATACCGAGGTGCGACGCAAGGGCTGGCGACAGCAAAGCCTTACGGTTGGCGGCAATGTACGGTCACCTTGACGTGGTCAACGCACTGATTCCAGTCAGTGATGTAGCGGAGGGTAACAACAGACCCCTGTTTTGGGCGGCAGTACGGGGCCACATCGAGATTGTCCGTGCACTGATTCCATTCAGCGATCCAACCGTCAACAACAACAGCGCCTTGTCCGCCGCTGCAGAGCGCGGCAACTTAAAGATTGTGCAAATCCTCGTTCCGTTGAGCGATCCTAAGGCCAACCACAGCGAGGCTCTGCGTCGTGCAGCGGCGGCCGGCCACCGCGAGATCGTGGCAGCGCTCATTCCAGTGAGTGATCCTAAGGCCAACAACAGCCAAGCCCTGCGTATGGCGGCGGAATACGATCAGGTCGACGTGATAGGGATGCTTCTTCCATTGAGTGATGCCGTGAACGTATTTAGGGAACTGCTAAACGCTTTAGTTGAGATCGTTCGACAACACGGCATCGAAGAAGTAGAGCAACAGCAGCTCTACCATCCTCCGCTTCGCGACATAAAGGCCTTGATCCCTCACCTCGAAGACGATTTTCTGGATCGGGCTGTGCTTGACCTGCCGGCCGGTCTTGCCAATCTGCTGCCACGTCTGTGTGTGAGGCGCGATCGCTTAGTGGTGCGCGAAGCCACAGCGCCATACGCAGCAGCGACACCCTGCCGTCGTCGCTCCCTGTAGTCGCAGAGTTGCCATCGTCCTTTTAGCTTCTTAAGGCGAAGAACTACATCTGCTTGCATTTTCGGTCATCTTTGCACGAAAAAAAAGTCCGCTATCTCGAGCGGACTGATGGGCGCGAAAGCGCAGGAACAGTATGGAGATCCGAGACCCGGAAAAAATCAGGTCGCATTGAGCGGCCGCCACAAGTATCGATCGCGTTCGTAGTTCGCTCGCCGCTTCGAAGTTTAGCAATGAAGCTATCGTTTCACGATGGTGACCGCAGATTCGGAAATCTTGATCGCTGAAGCTAGATTCCGCAAGCGGTTCGAAAAAAGTTCTCTTGACATATCGGGATAGTACGCTAGTGTTATTCCGTGGCTTGCAGATATCTTTTATGAGGTATTCGGTTTGCCACAATGTGTGACTTCCCGGTATGGGTAGAGCTTTGACGATTTCGAATTTCGAGATCTTGGAGCGTGTTGCTCTCCTTGTGAGGATGGCAACATAGAAGGATGCAGGCGCCCACGGAAACGTGGGCGTTTTGCTTTGTTCGCTCTAGGTGGTGCAAGTCCTGTGCTGAACTGGCCACAGCGAGCTAAGCGAAGCGCAACTGCGTGAGGGCGACCGAGCGTGGGTAGGAAGCGTGGAGCGTAGCCGAGGTCGAATGGACAAGAGCCGGAAAACCGATGCTGTGCCGATCAGGACACGCGGGCAAGTGACCGCGAAGCTCTTGCTGTCAATGATCGGCGTCATTAAATCCGCGATCGTGTGCTGAATGCGTGCATTCCCGCCCTGGGATCCTGCCTCATGGGCGAATTCCGACGCAGTAGTGCAGAACGCGAAGTCAGCAGAGGCCATACCGGTCGGCGATCACGAAGGGCCGCAGAGTTGCGAAAGCGCGGATGCCGTAGCGCCTGCCTTCTCTGCGGTCAGTGGTTGCAGCTGCCGATAAATCCGACCGCGCTGCCGCAACGCGGTGCGTGTGTCTGCAAAGCTGATTGGAAGGTAAACGATTGCGAGTCCGATATCTGGCAGGCTGTTGTCAGATTCGTCAATTGCGCTTATGAAAAAGGAAATTTCGAAGAGGTTTCCGCAATGAGTGCCGTCGATTATCTGTTTAGTGTAAGAAATGTCGCTATTTACTGGGATTTTGAAAATCTGCATGCCGCCCTGTTCGACGAGAAGAATGGCGCAGGTGTTTATGCAGGCGGAGACCTCCGGTTCAGGCCGCAGGACGCGTTGATTGACGTTCGGGCGATTCTGAAATTTGCGGCCTCGTTCGGTCCTTTGGTCGTCAATCGTGCTTACTGTAACTGGCAGTTCTATGGACGCTACCGGTACGACCTCCTTGACGGAGCGGTAGAACTTATACAGCTTTTTCCGCCTGGCTTTGGAACCAAAAATGGCGCGGACATCAAACTTTGTCTGGACGCGTACGAAGACGTTCTTCGCCTAGGCCACATCAACACCGTCGTCATCGTGGGCGGGGACAGCGATTTCATGCCACTGTCCCAGAAGATCAAAGCGACTGGTCGAACTGTCGTTGGCATTGGAACGAGGAAATCTACCAATCGGCATTGGGTGCAAAGCTGTCATGAGTTCCGCTTTTACGAAGATCTTGCGGCGGAAGCTGAGAAGGAACAGCCGAGTGGACCTAGGGCAGTTGCCGCTGTAGCAACGGAACAAAAGCATCCAGCGTTCGGAGTTCTGAAGCGTGTCGTCGGCGGTTAGTCGAGAGATTCAGGGTGACCCTAGCTGTTGGCTACTGTCTAGTGGCACCCATTCTTGTTGAAAGTGACCGGCAGTTACTAAGCGAACAGGCCACTTGGTCTGCCCACCTCCCGGTTTCGAAGATATCAGCAGAGGCGGTTCGGTTCTGCCGGACCGATTCAAGCTGGTCACAACGGAGGGCGCGGCTCGAGCGCGCTGCGATGTAAGGAGGGCTCGCAGCACCGTGAAACACGAGCTGCCCATGAACATATCCTTGCGGCGAGAGGCCGTTGCGTCAGAGTGAACGTCGGTGGCTTGAGGCTGGAGTGGCGCGGGGGGTTGCCTCATGGAGCGCGCTCTTCAGCTCACGGGCGGCGTGCCACGCTGACAAGTTCGGCATCAGGGCCAGGAGTCCATCAATCAGGCCGGTGTAGGCCTTTTCCCGTTCGCTGTCATCCAGGATCCATATCACCTCATCGAAACTGGAAACGGGAGCAGTTCCGTTGTGAAACGTCAATAAGGACTTGAGTTGAGCCTCAAGCACTACGCTGACGTCGCTCACGGGGGCGAGCAGGCGCGCAATACTCCGGTAGCCCCGCGTTACAGCTACCTGCAGGGCTTCACTTTCCAGGGCTTTCGGTTGACTAGCAGGGATAAGCAACCGCACAACTTCAGAGTGGCCGGACGCTGCCGCTGATCGCAACGCTTCGCTATCTCGGGCTCGGGCATCGCATACGGGTAATAGCTCCCGCACTACCTCCAAATGTCCATTCTTTGCCGCTTGGCGCAGCGCGTCGCTGTCGTCGGCTTTCGGATGGCTCAGAGGGAGTAGCAAGCGCACGACCTCAAGATGGCCGTTGCCGGCGGCGAGACGGAGTGCTTTCGAGTCCTCTTCTTCCGGGTCGCTGAACGGAATGAGGACGTGCACGATGTCGAGATGACCAAACATTGCCGCACCACGGAGCGCGTCACTGTTGTCGCTGCTAGGTCCTCTGAGCGAGAGCAGTTCTTGTACAACCTCCAGACGGCCGCCCCTCGCGGCCCACCGCAGTGCCTCCCATAGGCAAAAAGGCAACGACTCATGCGCGACAATCTCACGCACGACGTTAAGGTGGCCCCTACTTGCGGCCGCGTTTAGGACCTCGCAGATGCTTTTCTGGCTGACGGCGCCAGTTTCGCTAAGTGCTTTGGCGAGAGGAAGCAGCGCACGAACCACGTCCATATGTCCGGCTTGTGCGGCGCATCCTAGTGCGGTGACGTGGCTCGATCCGGGCCGTATGGCGCCGGCAATTTCGTTCACCACTTCCAGATGGCCATGATCCGCTGCTGCGTTCAGCGACTCTGACAGTGCTGCCGGCATGCAGTGAGGGAGCAGCTGGCGAACGGCATCGACATCGACAGCGACACTGTCGACAAGTCGGAGAAGCTTGTTCCCCGCGCGAGTGGCGTTGGGCGCCTTTTTTTTTGGTTTCGGTGGCGCGGTTCTCATACTTTTTGGCCGGAATAGAAAATGTGATGCATCCAACCAGATTTCCGGATTCTGGCAAGTGCATCCAGCCGCATCGCGTGCTACTTGCAGACATAGCGGATCAATGAATAAGAAGGACAGCAGAACCAAATGGCGGCGATCACCTCTGAGTTCAACGGAAGAGGGGCGCATAGCGGCGGGTGGCACCTGTCTTGCCTGCGCGCTTACGCAAACCAGGTGCTCATGGGCTTTTTCGGGCCGAGAAGGTTTGACGCTAATATGGTTTTATATAATTGTTGAAAGTGCGTATTGACGAACTCCGTTGCTTTGTTAGGTTGGGGTCATGAATACGACCTTCACCAATCATCTCGCCGCTGTTGAGCAGACCCAGCAGATCACCGATGTGCTGTTGTCGCCCGAAGAACCGTATAGCCATCTTCGGTTCTTCGCCGATCCTCCATCTGTAGTGCAGTTAACGTTGATCAAGTGGGCGATCGATCGTCTGCAGGTCCCGGTGCTTTGGCACCGACTGGACGAAGCTTTGGCTGCCGTCTGCGCTGCCATGGGCGAAGGGCTGCCTAATCCAGGTAAGGCCTATTTCCTCCAAGCTTCCAGAGACCTGCAACTGGCGCTGATTCACGGGGCGTTGAACAACAAAGTGCGGTGTTTCGATGCGTGGACGTTTGACCAAGCATGCAGGCGCGAGCACCGGCAGCGCGGTGATTCACCGATGCCGGAGTGGGAAGCGCCGGGTATCACCATGTTGGCCTACGCTTACAGCGCGACCGATCTGCACGTGCTTATCAAGCAGCGAGCGCCAGTTGAAGTTATCAAGCTGGCGATCGAGTGGGCCGCAGATGTGAACGCACTAGATGGAAGGGAGCACATGACAGCACTGCACTGGTTCGCCCGAGGAAACTATTGGGAGAACAAGGGCTGGGCTGATGAGGTTGTCAGGCTGTTGTTTGACGCGGGTGTGGACTCGGCAATAGCCGATCCGAAGGGATTCACTGCACTCGATTACGCAGCGATGAGTTGCAGCCAAGCCGAGTTGAAGGCTCTGGCGCTTGCAGGAGCGTTCTATACGCGGACTCAGACTGCAGAGTACACGTATTTGTTAGCGCGCGCAGGCGGGTGGGCTGATGCGCTGGAGCTACGCATCAGTCGGAGAAGTGCAGCCATCTAGCGCTGGAAGTATCGGTGCCGGAGAAAGAAGGTTCTGCGACGGGGCAAGCGCGTCTGTGATGGACGCATAGGAGCCAGACTCAACCCTTGGTTCGCTCAAGTTTGGCATGGGCCATCGTCGCCGAACGTCGTGCCTTTGAGCGATGCCGGTTGACCTGAGGCACGACGAGGTGACTTCTCATGGACCGGAATATCCACGCGCCTCGACAGCTTCGCCAAATCCGGTTGGCTGGCGCCGAACTGATCGGGTTTACGTTCTGATGCGTCGAGGCCAGGGTCGAACCCAGCCGTGGCCGGACTGCGGGAGCGCTGTTGCTAGGCGAATCCCTAACGGATGCGTCATGTCGTCATCCGCATCTGCTCATGGAGAAAGCATCCGACCGATGTCTCCTGCCTTGCCCATGAGGTGAGAAAGCAAGCGGAAGTTCTTCTCCTCGTGGCGCAGTCGGCCGGCCACGATCGCCGGATGCACTCCGATCTCGTGCGCCAACTCGATAGCATCCTCGGACGCTAGGGTTTGCCGCACCTTGGCGTGGGTCCACGTCGCTTCAGGGATCAGTGCCTCCCGCGCCATCGCATCGGCCTCCGATTCGACGCTCTGTGAGTTGGTGCGCTCCAAGTCGTCGACAAAAACCGGCAACTCAGGGTTCAGATGCTGGGCAACGTGCGCCAACTCGTGAAGCAACGCAAACCAGAAGCTGTCGACTCGGTCGTGCCGAAGGGTCAGCGCAACGATCGGTCGACCGCCGTCCAGCATGGCGGCTCCGTCGAGAAAAGTGTGTTTGAAATGCTTCTCGATGACGAGCGTGATGCCGTAGCGGGCCAGGTATTCCCTGGCAAGTTTGGGTCCCTCATCGAAGGCTGACAGTTTGGCAAGCTCACGCAACCAAGCTGGTGTAACGATGTCCTGTCTGTATTCCTTGGTGGGTATGACTTCGCGCGCCTTGCGCAGAACGCACATGCGCCAAGCCAGGATGGCGGTTTCGTCCGCTTGGCGATCGCCGCGTTGGTGCATTGGGGCACGCAAAAAAGCCGGCTCCACGCGCGTGGGCAAGAGCTCCTGCATGAACTTTCTGATCAAATCTTCAGCGTAGTCCTTGAGGCGCTGGACGTTCCCTTCAAAGTCACCGAAGTAGCCGCGCTCCAGCATTTCCTTGAGCGGAAAGCGTGAATAGTCCACTTCCGGGTCCTCGTCGAGGACCGAGCTATCGGTTTCAATGTCTTCAATCAAGATGTCTGCAGGGATGCCCAGCCCACGGTTGAGCCGACGGATCATGGGGAGCGACAGCGGACGCTTGCGCGACAAAACCTCCGAGACTTTCGAGTTCGATCCGATGTAAGGAATCAGGTCCTTACGACTGAGCTGCATCTGATCCATACGGAAGAGGATCGACTCGATCGGGTCGGTTTGGATAGGCGGGACGGTTTGACGCTCGAAATCCTGAACGACCAACGCCAGCAGCTCGAGCTCGTTTTCTTCCTTGGAGTTGGGCTTGAAGTTGAGCGACATGAGTGCAGACAAGCGCGCCATGGCTGCTTCGTAGTCCTTCGCACCCTTAATGATCTTCACGTTCATGGTTGTCTCCGTTCGTTGGCCGCACACGTCACCAGAATTACTTGAACTTCTTTTTGCTGTATTCCGCATGCGTGCCCACCCACTCCACCACCACCAATTCGTTCTGAAAACGGACCTTGACCACAAGCCGATACGTGTTGCCCTTGATGTTAAAGATGACTCGGTTGTCGGCCAAGAAATCGGCGCTTCGATACCTTCGCTTGATGTCGTGGGTTGTTTTCCATTGCTCATGCGTCACCTCAGCCTGCCACGCTTCCAACTGGCCTCGTGAGTCCGCGTGGCTTTTCTTGAACGATTCGAGAACGGGCAAGCCCAGAATCCGCATGAAAGGACGTCGTTCTTATTGGGCGGATGGCCAGTTTAGTTCCCGAATTGGGAACTGTCAAGTTGACGATTTTATCTATCGGGGAACTGTCTTGGGCGGCGTTGCCGGTCCAGCCCGTTTACCTCGGGGCTGCTTTCGAAAAAGATGGCCTGCCGAAGCGGGACGTCGCTGCTGCTGTTGGACGAAAACAGGTCCGCCGGGCTTTTTGGGCGGTCGCTGCTTGGTTCCTCCCCATAGCCTCGACGTGGCGCGGAGCCGCAGCCTCGCCGGTTACCGATCCGCTGCCGCGCGCCTTACTGCGTCGCCAAATCCGGTTGGCTAGCCGAACCAATCGGGTTCCAGGGAAGCAACCGCATGCACCTCACGGATGAACCGCTCAACGGCGACGGCTCGTCGCAACCTGAACTCCTGGACCACCGTGCAGAATGGGGTGTCCTTGCGGTCGATCGTGTTTCGAATCAACGGGAACGATCACCTCAGCGTGCTGTTCCCGCTGACCTACGCTTCGGCGGTCTACGAGCAGCCCGAGGCGCTCTTGGCGTTGCTCGCCCAGGCCCCGATGGGCACCTGGATCGACGTGCCCTACAACGGCTCCGTTCGATGGGTCTACGACGTCGAGACAGCTGCGGTCGAGGACGAGGGTAGGCGGTTGGAGGGCTGCGGGGTGACGGAGGATCCGAACCCGGCGAGGGACGTGCTGCGCTGCCTGAAGGAGGGCGACACCGCGCTGCATCTGGCCGTTCGGCTGGGAGCCGACTAGGTCGTGGCGGTGCTGCTGCGCGCAGGAGCGTCGACGCACGTGGTCAACCGAGCAGGTGAAACCCCTTTCGACGTCGCCTTGGGCGCGGCCCAGGCCAACCCACTGTTCTGGAAACTGCTGGGTTGCGCGCGGATGTTCGCGCAACGTCCTCGGAAGTTGCGTGCGTTCTTGGCCTCGTGGCTCGACGGTTCTTGGCGGCCTGACCAACCGTTCGTTCGGATCGCCGTGTCGTGGAATTGGGTCTGCATGCCCCCAAGCCGTTCAGCGTACTGGTACCACTGACGGGCTCGACGAGCCAACGGGACCGACCTGCGCTCAGACTGGATTGCTTCGGTGCTTGAAGGCTCTTTCCGTAAGCACGAGAGCCCGTGACCGCGGGCTTTTCCACAGTTGCCCGTGGCCCTGCTGTCGCGTGAGGGACCATTCTGCTCCCGGCACGAAAATGACCCGCAAAGTCAGCCGCGATGAAAGCTTCCCGGTCATGTTCCGGAAACTTGTAGGCGCTCGGCGGGATCGCAGAAGTGGCTGTCTCATAGTGTGAGACAGCCGGACCTCACGTTCGCGGGGTGGCATCGCCGCCACGCCGCCAGGGTCGTTTCATGAGCAACGTGCCGGTTCGTTCGTTCCCATCTCAGCCTTCGCCGTCGAACCCTACTGCGGCCGTCGAACCCGCCGCACCGATAACCGCCGAGCCGTCCAAGCAGGAAAAAGACCGTCCACTGTGGTGGCTTCCCGGCACGGTTTTCCTGTTCCCCTTCGGCTACGTGGCGGGCCGGGCGTACCGCGAGAGTTTTATCGGCCATCTCGGCCTGCTGGAATCGGACTTGACGTTGGCGCCGGATGAATACGTCTACCGCGGTTTCATGGCCCTCATATCGCTCGCAGACCATCTGCTCGCTCGCGTTTCGCCGGAGCTGGCTACGGGGTGGTACCTGTCCTACCTCGGCCTGGGCATGATCGTCACCTTTGTAATTTTTGCGACCAGTCGCTTTACTCGAGCAATCGGGCAGCGTATGAGCCGACTGAAGGCACGAGCAGAATCCTTTCGTGCTGCAAGATCACCGGATTTCAAGGCGTCTCTGGCGGTCGTCATAAGCACATGGATCGCTGCCGTTGCCCCGATGCTGTTCCTTTTCGCCTTGGGGCTTCTGGTTTTCCCGGCGTTCCTTGCCGGCGAGGCCGGCAAGTGGGACGCGCAAGCCCTCCTGCAGTCGGTACGCGCCTCAGGCGCCGAAGAGCGCTATCCGTCGGTTGGGTCCGTGTCGCCAGTTCCGGGTGCACCGCGCGAACTCGTTGTTGAGTGCCGACCGTCGGCCTGCGTGGTGTTCACCGGCAAGCGTTTCACCGCCGTCCGGCGTGAAGCGATCCCAAGAATCGAAGGCGTCGCTCGATGACCACCTTCAACCGGAATCAGCGCTCTTGGCGCCGGCTCGACTGCTCAGCAAGTGCAGGGTTGACGGGGCGAGGAGGGGGGCGACAACGGTTTGGATCGTTTAAAGGTGCCGGACCGGCGTTGCCGGCGCTGCGGCACGGTGGGGTGCGACGTGGTTGTTCCAACGCATCATCGTCCAACATCAACAGGGCCAACTTGACAATGCGCCGATTCGTCGCACTCTAGGAAAAGGGCGGCCCAAAAATTGCTTGCCATGTTATAATCCCGCTGTCAACAGGAGAATCGCAATGTCCGTAAAGAGCAACAATCGCACGATGGGGTTCGTCTCCACGTTAGGGCCTGCTCTCGTTTCCTATGCAGCCACGCCGAACGTATCGGTAACGCTTCGTGACGAGCGTGCGATTCCCCAGCCGGACATGACGACGGTAGAACTTGCCCCCCTCATTGTGAGCTCCACGTGGCGACCCACCGCGGAACAGCGCCGGACGGCCAAACACTTCGGCAACACCGAAGATGTATACGATTTGCTGGGCCTCTAACCGACATGGCAGATGCTGAGGGGCAACCAGTGCTCCCGGCTGCTCATCCAGCTCAGCCTGCCGAGAACGATCCTCTCGGCTTTGTTCCAGAACCTGGAATGATCGTTTGGTGCTTGGTCCCGGAAGGTCGACAACCGATCCATTTTCCGCCCCCCGGACCAAAATACCGCCCTGCTTTCATCAAGACCGTACTCCCAGATGAGAGTGGGCACCCGCTGGCTTTAACCGTGATTCCCGGCACCTCAAAACCGCCAAGTTCCGAGGTTGAATACCCGTGGGACTTCGTATTCGATCAGAACCATAGGAACTTTGGGGACAGTGGCCTGGATGCCTCAACACGATTCAAGACCAACCGTATAGTGAGCGTACCTTTCACCCTTGAGTATTTTGGTGAGTGTGCTCCTGGTGCGTCGGCGCAGACGAACGCCACCGTAGGTCGGAAATCGAACGCGCTGATGGGTCATGCTTTCGCCATCACTGCCGTCATCGAAAAAGCTTTCAGTGTTTGGGCCAACGAAGTTAGAAGGCGTAAAGCACGATAAAACCGGCATCAATCCGGCGAATTTTAGGACTCGAGTCCGTGACGCACTGCCGCCCGAAAGTTTAGACAAGCAACGCAGTTCGATAGCCGTAGGCACTCCTGCGGGAGTTGTATTTACTCATCGAGTCCTCGATAGCGTGTGTGTGGACGGCTGACGGCCGTCTCAAAAACCTGGGCGGTTCACCCTCGCGGCGGCCCCAATCAGGCGCGGGCAAGAAAGGCTTCACGAACAGCTTCTCCCTGGTCGAGAACCACCCGAACTGCTTCGCCGGGAAGTAGCTCTCTGGCCCGAGCCCAGTCATCGAGGAGTATCGGCGGGCTAACTGCCGTCGGCGTCAGGCGCAGAACGCGCTCGGCACCGACCAGCAGCTTGGCCTGGCCCAGAGCGTTCTCGGACTGGAACGCCATGGCGCCGTCGATCACGGTGCGCCACGACCACAGTCCGCCCCACCGAAGCATCCGCTCGCTGACGGTGTAGGGCTCGTCGCCGCAACCAAGGCTCAGGATCCTGACCTTGTGGCGATCAACGTCAAAGCAGGCCAAAGTGTCCACGAGCCCCACCATGATCGGGTTGTTGGCCCAAACGCCGCCGTCCACGAACCGGTACCCTCCGGACTCCAAGGGCTTGAAGAACGTCGGCGCAGCTGAGGTCGCGCAGGCGACGGTGGCCATCCGTTCGTGCTGATCCTTCGTGTAGTCGGGATGGTGCGGTGTCTTGAAGATGTATACGTTGCCGTGACGACCGTCGGTGGACGGAATGCACAGCCGGCATTTGGCGACGCCGAGCAGGCGTTCGCCGAACGTTTCGTCCACAAGAGCGGTGAGTGCTGCTCGGTCGTAACGGCTGAGCACAACGTTGCGCAGGCGGTCCCAGCGACCCCGCAGGCGGCCGAGCAGGGTCTTCGGGTACGGCGGAAAGATGCCGCAACCGCGATCGATGTAGAGATCCGCGATCTCGCGAGCAGGCATGCCGATGGCCAAACCCAGGGCGACGATGCCGCCTGTGGAGGTTCCGGTGATCAAGTCGAAATGGCTGCCGATGGAGCCGCCGCCGAGGTAGCGTTCCTCGAGCTCGGCGAGGACCGACGCTGGAAAGATACCCTTGATCCCCCCTCCGTCGATCGAGAGGATCCGGAACTCGCGATCACGCGGCCAGGGCTGCTGAACGCGGCGTTGCTTCAGTGCGCCCGACGATCTTGGAGCGGGCAGGGGGGTAATCATGCCGCCGGTCTCGTATGGTCGCGACCACCACCCGTCCACTCACCGGTGGCCAGCCATCCCTCGTAGCTGGCCAGCCAGTCGATGGTCCACGGAATGGTGGTTTCAGCGATCGCCATCGAGCGCGTCCATTCGCGCTGTGCAGGGTCGAATAGGCACAGTGTCGAGCGGCGCGCGTCCGAGGTGTTCAGGTAGATGTGCGGGACCAGCACATCGGGTGCCTGTTCGGAAACGATTTCCAGCGTGGGGTTCATCAGCCAGACTTGCGGATACAGCGATCGCACCGGCATGTCGTCGATCCAGTCTTTCAACGTTAGCGCAATTTGGACGCGGTAGGTTTTGGCGAACGGCTTTAAGCTTCCCTCCCAGACGACGTGCCAGCCACCGTTGAGCCGGATCTCGAACCCGGGGTAGAGCTGCAGCATGCGGCGTATCTGGTTTTCCATCGACATCGTCATCGGGGTGCCGGTCCTCCGAAATACGTGTGCTTCGGAGTCACGCGGCTGGCCGCCGCCGCCCCCGTCGTAATGGCGGTGGCGGCCGCTGCGGACCCGCCGGCGGCGATGTCGAAGCGACCGCTCCCCGGAACGTGCCGAGATTCGCCCTGCACGATCGCCAGGCCGGCCCGCCGGTTGAACGCTCGGATCGCTTCCAGGGCGGGGCGCTCGCCGAACAGATCCGACAGGATCTGCTGCATGGTGGCGAGATCGCAATCGCCCGTCAGCTGTTCCAGCTTGCGGACCAGCACCATGAGGTCGCTGAGGAAGGCGCCTTGCGCCTCCAGCCCCTCGGGCCAGCGATCCGTGAACACGTCGCTCTGGCAGGCGGGGTTGCTCACCACGATCAACTCCCGGGTCAGCTGGGCGCGTGCGAACGCAAGCTTGAGCTGCTTTGCTTGATGAAGCAGTTCTTCCGACAGGGTCCGCGTGCAGTTGGCGTTGTCCGCGACGAACTTCGCGAGCACGACCGAGGGCGGACACCGGCCCTCTCGCTGGTCGTACTGCACATTGCGCCAACGCTTGAGCAGTTGCAACGCGATCAGCGCCATCGATTTCCTGTGCGGAGCGACCAAATCCGGAACAGGTTCTGATTCGGCTTTGGCGACGAAGAGCGTTGCCTCGTAGTCCGCAGCGCGCGCTTCAAAAACGTTGGCGAAGGCCAGTTCAGCCGGCGTGTGCTCCATGAACCATTGCGCGAAACCCCACGGGTTCGCAACGATCCGGCGGTCATCGCGATCTTCGTGCCGGTGCCGCGCATGGAAGATGAAGCCACATCGTTCCGGAAGATGGGCCAGCCGCACCATGGGGGTGACGTCCAAGTGCATGCCGTCCGCGTACCGGATCTGAATGCAGCGCGTGCACCGCACGGTCATCTCGTGGTAGCGCGAACCAGGTTCGCCGCGAATCGCTGCTTCAAGCAGATCGAGCATCCGATGCGGCGGGGTGTCGGCGGGCAGGTTCAGCTGCGCAATGAGGTCAATGTCGAACTCATCGTGCACCAGTTTGGACGCGATCGTCGCTCCGATCGCCATCGAGCCTTGCGCGTAGAAAACATCAACGCAGCCTTCAAGAGGGCTTCCCGGCCGCTCAATCCATTTGTTCACAGCCTCGTAGCGAGCCACGGCGAGCTTGTGGTTCGTCGCACTCAACTGTACGCGTATGGCCACATCGGCCAGAAGGAAATCAATCGGCTCCGACAAAGGAAGCCCGCTGGTAGGAAACGTGTTCATAGGGTCCTCCATCGAAGCGTGAAAGGGACCTCGCAGCCGATCGACGTTTTTCGCGTCGGCGGCCGCGAAGCCATGACGGGGTCATTTGGTCTTCGTGCGATCGACCAGTTTGTAGGTCGAGTTCGGCTTGGGGGTGGGCGGCAACGGCTCGTTCCGAACCACCGTCCGTTCCGGCCCGTTGCCTCCGCGGGGGCCTTGGATCCGGTATTGGCCGGAGGCCGGAGCCGCTTGGCCTGGTTTCAACCCGCTCGTTTTGCTCATCGCACGCATCTCCTCGTTACCGTTTCAGGCAACGGTCGGGGTTCAAAAAACCGCCTTGCGGCGGGGCTGTTTCAGAGCCAGGCAACACCGTTTGTCTAAAAAACCGCCCTGTGGGGCGGTGGGTGTTACTGACTTGGGCAACGAGCCTATACTCTTCGGATTATGGGTTCAAGCCTGACGAGGTGTTAAGTGGATTTCGGGCGCTACATTGCGGATCTTCGGGATAAAAAAAGGCTCAGTCTCAGAGAGTTGGAGAAACGCGCGAGCGATCTGAGCCATGTTTATATTTGGCGCCTCGAGAAGGGCGATCGCGACGCTCCGTCCGCGGCGACGGTTGAAAAACTCGCCAAAGCTTTGGAACTGTCGGCCAGGGAGCATGAGATCGTGAGCCTTCTCCTGAAAACCGAAATCGACGACCAGCTCTTTGCCCTGATCGTGGAGCGACCCGACATCGCCATTGAGGACGTCGAGCCGGTCGCCACGATGAGCTTCCGCGGCAACCGGCCCACCGATCAGCCCGGGTGGGAGCGCTTGATCGAGATGGTGAAGTCCTTCTAGGCCGATGGACGAACTCACGGCCATCACCCGTGCCCGGAAGCTGGTAGCCGGGATCAGTTCGGCGCCCGTGGACGTGATTGCGTTGGCTTCTGCGCACAACATGGAGGTCAAGGAGAGCGACCAGCTTGCCGAAGGCGAGGCCGGTAACACATTCCGCAAAGGGGCGAAGACGTTCATCGTCGTCAACAAAAACGACGACCCGTTCCGCCGAAGGTTTACGGTCCTGCACGAACTGGCACACCACGTCCTGGATTTGCCGTCGAACCACGGAGCCACAATTCCTGCGAGTGAACTGGAACGCTTTTCCGGGCGGCCTCCGGAGGAAAAGCTGTGCGACGTGTTTGCCGCCGAGTGCTTGGTGCCGACGCATTTGATTCGCTCGCTGGCAGCAACCGCACCGTTCTGCGTCGATACGGTGCAGCGGCTTTCCGCGCATTTTCAGGCATCACGGCCCTGCGTTGCTTCGAGTTACGTGCGCGCCTCACGTGAGCTGATCGCTTACGTTTTTGCTGAAGGTGGTCGCGTGCAGAGCGCGATCATGTCGGCGGCGCTCAGGGAGCAGCGCATCTTCATCCAAGGTGGGATGGTCCCCGCTGCCTCGGCCGCCGCGCGAGCCCTGGCGCGCGACACGACCCTCGAAAGCGTAGAACTGGACGGTTCCGACTGGAGTTCGAGCGACGCAGCGATGCAGTTTGCTTGCAGCGAAGAAGCGCTGCACATGCGCGCATGGAACCAAACCCTTTCGCTCCTCACCTTCGAAAGGGTCGGACCTTCCCAGCGGGGCGCGGCGGACCGAGACGAAAGCGAGGACTTGCTGCCCGAGCTGACCGGCCATCTGCCTTGGCCGAAGCGTTGATCCCAGCAGGCTGAAACGGCAACCGGGCTGTGAGCCGCTAGGTCCACCGTACGGGTTTCCCACTCGCTACGGACAGCGGCCGGGTTGCACCCGGCTGTTCTCAGGTGTTCACAACGCAGAGCCCATGCCCCGGCGTCTGTTTCGAGAGGACAAGCTTCGCAGGATACTCTGGATGCATCCGGACAAGAGCCAAGGCTCCCTGTGAAAATAAGCGCTCAGCAACTCGAAGACTTCGCCTCCAGGAGCCCCGCCCAGAGGTTGCTGCCGGAGCTGGTTCGGCGGCTCATCCGGGCAACCGCCGACAGCATTGAGGATGTATTTTTTCCCTCCGGCGAATCGACGTTCCGCCCGGGGGCCGACGGCGTGCTGCGAGCACAAGGGAAGCCACCCTACGTCCCCGCAGGGGTCTCCGTATGGGAACTTTCCACCGAAAAGGATCCGCCAAAGAAAGGTCGGCGCGACTTCGAGAAACGGAGCAAGCCGGACGCATGCGACCGCTATCTTGATGTGGATCGCTCGCAAGTTACCTTCGTGGCGCTCAGCATGCGGCGGTGGCACACCGACGGCGGCCTGGATCGCGACGGGTTCGAATGTGTGCAGCGTGCTCGAGGGGTGTGGAAGGACGTCAAAATCTTCGATGCCGATCATCTCGAGGACTGGCTGGACCACAGCCCCACGGTCCGCGCATGGCTCGCTCGCGAGATGGCAATCGCGTCGGTGGACATGAAAAGCATCGAGGCCTTTTGGGACGACTACCGCCACGGCATCTCTCCTCGTATGAGTGAGCGGCTCCTGCTGCTCAACCGCGACGCCGATGCCGAAAGAACAATCCAGTCGGCCGTGCGCGGTGAGGTTTTCCGGGTCAAAGCCGACTCACCCCACGAAGCAGCAGCTTTCGTGGCAGCGTCGGTGTTGATGCTCCCTGAGGAAGCGCCGCATCGCGCCGCCTTGCTCGCCAAGGGCGTGGTGATCACCAAGCCAGAATCGGAAGCGTATCTGACCGATTCCGACCAAAAGTTGTTCGTCGTTGTGCTGGGGCGCGCGATCGATCTTGCGAGTCGGCTTGCGGCGCGGGGCCACACCGTGGCGGTGGCCTACGGTAGCTCGCACACCGCGCGCGGAAACAACAGCGCTCTGATCGACTTGCGCCGACCAAAGCGGCACGAGTTTGTCCAGGCGCTGCAAGACATGGGGCTGCACGAGAGCGAGGCGCGAACCACGGCGGGGAAATGCCATTGCAGCATCACCGTGCTCTACCGCATTCGTGATCTCGCTCACTCTCGGCGACCGGATTGGGCGACACCGCAACAACTGAGCCGCCTGCTCGGGCCACTTTTGTGCGGTGCGTGGATGCACCTGAGCGCTGCCGATGGCGAGATCGTCGCCGAACTCGCCGGCTCCCCCTACGAGCAGGTAGAGCAAGGTATCCGCGACGTGCTCTACCTCGATGATTCCCCGGTTCGCAGGGAAGGCGATCTCACGGCGCTCAGTGCCCCCGCCGATCTCTGGCAGATCGGCATCGAACACCGCGTGATCACCCGAGCCCATCTTGGCCGGTTCCGCGACGCGGCGATCACAGTTCTTGGCGAGCGGGATCCGGCCCTTGATCTGCCTGCCGATCGGCGGGCCTACGCTCGGATCGAAGGGAAGGGCATGAAGTACTCGTCGTCCCTGCGTCGGGGAATCGTTGAAGTGCTGCGTCTGATCGCCATCAACGCTGAGAACCTCACCTACGTGGATCGAAGTTTTTCCGCCCAACACTTTGCGGATGGCGTGGTGCAGGATTTGCCGGGTTTGGCGCTTGACTACCAGACCCTTGCAAGCCTCGATTCGCTGTTGCCGGATCTGGCGGAGGCCGCGCCCCTCCCTTTTCTCTCGGCTCTTGAAACATTGACCGGTGGTGACAGCGCGAAGTTGGCCCCAATTTTCGAGGGCAGCGACAATCCGGTCTTCGGTCGAACGTTCTATCTCGGCACCCTGCGTGGGCTCGAGGTGTTGGCTTGGGACCCCGCCTATTTCGTTCGTGCCACGCGGCTGCTCGCCCTACTGGCCGAGATCGATCCGGGTGGCCGACTGAACAACCGCCCCATCAACTCCCTGGCTCGGATCTTTCTCCCTTGGGCGCCGCATACCAACGTTTCGCATACGGCAAGGCACCGTGCGTTGGAAAAGCTCTGCGCCGGGTTTCCGAGCATCGCGTGGACCTTACTTGCCAAGCTGCTTCCGGAACAGCAAGGCATTTCGTTCGGTACCGCGGAACCGAAGTGGCGGGAGTCCGGATCTTCGCAAAGGCCTGATACAACCTACCAATCCGAAGCGTGCGACCACGAGTTCGTCGTGCAAATCGCTACGCCTTTGGCAGGAACCGATCCGACACGCTGGATCAAGTTGATCAAGGCGGTTGCAAGCATCAAGAACGAAGCACAGCTCGATGCGCTTTTGGCAGAGATCGACTGCAAGCGCTCGACGTTCGTAGCCGAAGGCCAGGACACGTCCTTGTGGGACGCGCTGTCGGCGCTCGTTGCCAAGCATCGTGCCTACGCGTCAGCGGGGTGGGCGATGCCTGTTGCCATGGTCGACAAGATCAACGCCACCACCGCCCGTTTCGAGCCGAGCGACCCGGTCGACCTCTACCGTCATCTGTTCGACGCAACGTTGCTCGAGCGCATGGACCCGAAAGAAACATCGGAGCAGCGGCGCGCGCGTGGACAAGGCCAGAGGGACGATGCCGTGGCCAAGATCGTGTTGCAGGGAGCTGAGGCCCTTATCAAGCTCTCGCGCCAGGCTAAGGCACCGGGATTGCTTGCTCCATCGATTGTCAGGACCGGTTCGCCAGAGACGGTCGCAGCGTTCGTTCTATCCACCTTCGATGGGGACGATCGGATTGCGTGGCTTTCGTCGCTGGTAAGTGGAATCGGCGTTTCTCGATTTGGCCTCTCATGGGGTCAGGGTTTGGTAGAAAACGCGGAGCGTCGAGGCGCGACGTCCGTTCAACTCGCTGCCTTGTTGCGCGCATGGGACGACACGCACGCGTTGCTCAACCTCGTCGCGTCGAAATCGGCGGAAGTGCAGTCTGCGTACTGGACATCGCGGGATGCGTTTGTGCGAAGCGACGACGAGGCTCTCGTTGCCGAAGCCGTCGAGCGCATGATGGAGCACGGACGCAGCGTGGATCTGATCCCGTTCGTTGGGGGTCGGCTGGAGCAGAGCGAAAGCACGGCCCTCGTGCGCTTGCTCGCTGGAGCGCTCGAAGAAGTCATTGCGCAGCCCGAGAGGGCGCAACACATCGACAGGTATTGGTTGGGCGAGATCTTCGAAGCGCTAAGGGCGCGAGCCGATGTTGGCCTCGAAGAGCTCGGAGCTCTTGAATACCACTGGTTTCCCGCCCTCCATGCATACGGCGCGGCGCGTGAGTTCGCGCTTCATGACCACATGGCTGAAAACCCCGAGTTCTTCGTGCAAGTGCTGAGCGATCTCTACCGCGCGGACGATGAAATCAAGGATGACGAGGGCGGAGCGGTGGACCAGCCCGATGAATCCGATGAGTCCGATGCTGAGGCCAATCTGCGCGCCAAGGCGGAGATTGCGTACAAGTTGCTGGATTCTTGGCGGCGGCTTCCATGGCTCAACGCCGAGAGTGGTCTGGGCTGTCAGAGCATGTTGAGTTGGGCTCAGGAAGTTCTTCGTCGTGCGAGCCAGGTTGGACGCGTTGGCGTGGCTGCCCGCGAGATAGGTAAGCTCTTGGCTTGCAGTCCGGATGATTCGGACGACAACATGTGGCCGCATCGGGTTGCCCGGGACTTCATCGAAGCGTTGGCGAACGACGAAATGGAGTCGGCCATCGTGATCGAGTTGTTCAACAAGCGCGGTGCGCATACAAGGTCCGCGGACGGCGGTGGAGAATCAGAGCGGGCGCGCGCACTGATAGCCGACGGCTGGGCGGACCAACTGCAGGACCAATGGCCGAGGACCGCGCACGTACTTCGGGAGAGCGCTAAGGATTGGCTGCTCCACGCGCAATGGGAAGATCGTCAGGCGGCTGAGAAGAGGATCAGCTTGTAGCTGCGGATTTGCCTCCGCCGGCCGTTGATCGTCATGCAGCATGCAGCCCCGACCGGCCGGGTTGATGTCGACCGCGATCCGGGTGATGGCGCCTCATCACCCGCGGTTCGCCTGCACGGCGCCGCGGTGCTCTACGGTCGAACGCCAAGACGTGGGCGGACGCAGCGCCACGAAAGCTTGACGCGCAGCTTGTCTTCCAGCGTTAGGGCCTGTTCGTAGGCAGCCAGCGCCTCATCGAAGCGGCAGAGCCGTTTGAGCGACGCACCGCGGACGCGGTGGGTTAGAGTCGCTCAATCCTCGTTTGCGGCTCTGTTCTCACCTCAAGTTGGTCGAGGGTACGTGCCCTTGAAAAGCTGATAACGGATCGGGGGTAGGTTGCTGCAACTGCCGGAAAATCGATGGTTTCTGAAACACCAACTTGAAGTGAGAACAGAGCCCTCGTTTGCTAGCGCCTTCCTGCAGAGCGGCGTCGGCCGGCGAAGCCCCCGCGTTCCCTGTCCGGATCGAGCTTCAGGAGATCTCGGGCTGCAGATAGTTTTTGCCGGAGAAATTCCCCCTGGGCAAGGGCGCCGCCGCCCACGCAGACGCACCCAGTAATTCGCCGTTGTGTGAACAGCGGAGCGCGCGCACTTCCAGCGGCTACTGGGTGCGTCACGAGCTCGTCGTAACGGGCGTCTCACCTGAAGTCGTAGCAGGACGCGGCACGACCGATGGGCTCACTCCCCATCCAGTTCGGATGGGGACGGCGTCTTCATCAGCCCATGCATTCAAGCTGGGCGTCTACGTCGCTGAAACTCTAACCTGCGTTGCCCGCGCAAACCCGGGGTGGACAGGACGAGCAGTAGGACCACGACCTCGCCGCGTTCATCCCCTGCGCCGCGGCACCGTGAGCGAGGACGGCACCCATGTCGTCACCGATCCCGGTTCGGACATCGCCACGGCAGGCTAGGGCGGCGCACCGGCGGTTCCGCCGCTCGAAACCCGAGTGCGCCGCCGTCGTTCATCACGCGTCAGCGTTTTTCCGATGCCCGATTAGTTCTCAGGAGGGCTGGTCGGGAGGCTGGGAGCTGTCCTACCCACGAGAAATCCAGGCCACACCCGTAACGCCCCCCCGGCGCAGTTTCCGGAGCTGCCATGACTCCTGATTTTGCAGCGAGTCGTGCCGGTCCACCGGCCCCGCGCGCCGCCGTAGGCTGTCCTGCCGACGCACAGGGCTCGTCCTCCGCACCCCTGGCGTTCCCCTTCCACGATCCGTGCGGCACGCGGCTGACGCGCGGCGAAGGCGAGCGGGCGGCCCTACCGTTATCGAGCCACTATCGAGCCACGGCGGCCGAGGGCCGAGCGCGGAGCTTTCCCTGCCGGTCGACCGGCGGTGTGTAAACGGTTTCGACGGCGCACACGCAGCTCACCTGCCACGCCCGCAGCGACCACCGTCGGACGTCGTCGGACGCATCCCGCCAGGCGTCGAGGAACCGCCGCACTCGGGGCAGCAGAGGCTTCGTCCCGACTTGGCGCGCGATGGCGTCGATCTGCTGCTGCAGCCGTACCGGATCGTGCCAAGCCAGCGTTCGCGTTGAGCGAGGAGGCGCGATCGCGACCAGTTCGCCGAACGCTTTCTCCAGTTCCCAGCGCGACATGCATCGGAGCAGGCTTCGGTCGCTTCGCGGCGATCCGCGGGGCGTGATTCGGTGTGCCCTTGAGCGGGCGGAGCGAACGCGCGTGGCGACGGTTGGCAGCACGGTCTTCTCCAACTGGGACGGACCACTGTAGTCCCGCCCGGTAGTTTGTCGAGGCACGAACCTGCGACAAGGTCGCAGTTCTGGTCGACGCCGGGAGCGAACAGTCAGCGGTCAGCGACCTCGCCGGTTCACGATCGAAACGCGGTGCGGCTCAGCGGGATGCCCAGCGTCAGGATCGCCGGCCGGTGCGGGGGCGGTTTACTCGCGAGCTCCGTCGATCGTTGTAGCTGCGTGCCTGCACGCCAGGACGGATGAGCACACGGGCGCCCCAATTCCTGCCCGGTTGGGCGATTTCCACCCTCGCCAACGATTCAGCGACCCGAACCATCGTGTTGAGGACCTGATCCCACCCTACGGTTGTTGCCGTGCGGTAAGCGCTGCAACTCAGCGATGGTTGAGCGCGCGCGACACGTCTTCGAACAACGCCTGCGCGGTAGCCATGGTAAGGCTGCCGACGATCGGAATCGTGCGGCCATCGGCTTCCAGTTCGAGTTGGTAGGAAATGGGCGCGTAGGCGTTGGCGTCGGCAACGTGGCGTGCGGCACCGGCGGCGGCAAGACCACCGGTCATGCCCGTTCCTGCGGCGAACAGCATCACGCTGCTGTCTTGGACGTTGCGATAGACGAGGCGGCGGATGCGCGAGGCCGCGATCACCTTGCCGTTGCGCAAACGCACGCCGTGCAAGCCCGCCGCGAACGTCCCAGCTGGTGCTCGGCGGCTGCGGAACTTCGCCAGGGATCCAGCGCGGCCGACGACGTAGGACCCCAGGAGGATCAAGCCCAGGAGCGCGCCGACGACGGTATGCGGCACCGATCCATGGTTCATGTCCATCCCGATGTAGCCACCCATGAATCCCTCGCTTGTCGGCCGTGAGCGTCGGCCAGCAGTTCGTCCGGTTCTCCACCTGATGGCCGCCGATGGGAGCGACTCCGTGTGGGCCGGTCTTCCTCGTCGTTGGTCCACGGAGATCAAGACGCGGCAGCCGACCTCCCGCCGGCGCCTCGATCTCGGCTCGGGCGATGGTTGACGGGTCTCGTGTCCCACAAACGGGGCTCACCAGTGACGCTTCGGAGTCGGCGTGCCGTTGAGCGCCTTCGATCGTCCCCGTCCAGCCCGGTGACGCCGCGGGGCGCTTTCAATAAAATGAGGTCGCGTCGGGAGCGGGGTTCCGCAAGGGGGGAGTGAATGCAGACGTATCTGGACGCGCATGCGGCCTTCGTCCACTGGCTCGACGGGGCGGCGGATTGCGACCCAACCGCCGAGCAGGTCGAACAGGCGATGTTTGCTTTGGCCGCGCAAGCCGCTCAACGAGGCATGACGGGCGCGCACTGGATGTTTGTGGTCGATGGGCTGATCGCGCACGCCAAGCGTCGATGCCCGGATAACCCCGAGCTCTCAAGTTTCGTTGCGCGCGGCTTCGATTTTTCCACGAAGTGGCCTCCTGCAATCTCGATCTGACGCAACGGATGCATGGCTGCGGCTGACCCCACGGCATCGGATCAGCCCGATCTGCACCTGCACAAATGTGCCAAGTCCCCCAATCAAACTAGGTTGAAGCCTTTCGTGCGATCGCGCCGCGCACGACTCCATCGACTTTCCCGGCCAACCGGGCGAACCCGTGCGCGTTGGGGTGGATCTCGCCCACCCCGTCGGCCGCGTCGGCGAGGGTGCCCCGTAGATCAGCCAGAAACACCGTGCCGGCCCGACCGTAAGAAACATCGACATCACCCCACGAACGACGCGCCCACGATCCCGCGATCGTCTTGAACGGCAAGAGGCCCTGCCGGAACATTCCCCGCTCGCTCGTGCCGTACGCGCGACAGCGGAGGCCGCGCAAGGAACGCG
Source organism: Tahibacter aquaticus (assembly GCF_004363655.1). Lineage (GTDB taxonomy): Bacteria > Pseudomonadota > Gammaproteobacteria > Xanthomonadales > Rhodanobacteraceae > Tahibacter > Tahibacter aquaticus. The sequence continues at coordinate 121,194 of NZ_SNZH01000004.1, read as the reverse complement.
GGGTCTATCGGATGCGGGCTACGCCGGTGCGGACAAAAGCGCCGCCGGAAAGGAACTGAACTGGAGATTGCGCGCAAGCAAGGCGCGGTCAAGGCGATGCAAACGGACGTTAGAAGCAAGCGAGCCAGAAAGCAGAAAAGCGCCAAGCGAGCATCCGAGCTCGCGGGGAGAATCCATTTGGCGCAATGTCAGCTCGCGTGAAGGTTCGCTTCAAGGGACTGGCAAAGAACACGGCACAGGATCACGCTGCTCGCTGTCCGATTTGTGAGTAGTGGGTCAATTTTGGATGTGGCCGCTGCGGCCCGGCCAAAACATCCAAACCAACCAAACGGAAGTTGCCAGCCAAATAACAACCATCGCCGCCATGCCCCAATAGCTCTTCGGTCTGCCTTCGCGGCGGATCGCCTCCTGCCGGAACTCATCCATCAGCGACGAAGGTATGAGCTTGACGGCGAGTAGGATTCCGAGCGGCACGATGACGATGTCATCAACGTATCCGATCACCGGTATGAAGTCGGGTATGAGATCAATTGGGCTCAACGCATAAGCGGCGACGGCGCCCGCCGTCAGCTTCGCATACCAAGGGACGCGCGGATCGCGCGCGGCTATCCAGAGCGCCACCACGTCACGCTTTATGTTTTTTGCCCAGGTTTTGAGCGACGCGAAAGCCATCGCAATTCCATCCGCTGCGTTCGCAAATTTCAAACTACCCCACTGCGCATTTGTAGATGGCGCGAAAGCGGTTGCTGGCCACGATGGCGAGTTGCGTCCGCTAGCAGCTTTCTCAAGACGAAAGTGCTGCAGTCGTAACCTTCTCGGTGTTTTCTTGCGAGCATACCCAAAGAGCCGACCTCGGTAGCGGAACTGCCTTCTCGTGCGCGATTCTTTGGGGTTGTTCAGAGTTTTCTCCTACCGCTCAACGTCCTCATCGTCCTGGCTGGGCGCGGAGGCACGCTCGAACTCCGCCAGTACCGTCGCGTCCCAGATTTCGAGCTGGCGCGAACGGAACGGCTGCATCCATTCCGCGCGATCCCGCGCATGAGGATCGGAGCGGACGGGGTAACGCACGATCATTCCGTGCGGATGCTGCTGCGTCCACGCGGGCAGGTCGTGCGTGTGGATGTCGTCGATGGGTCGTGCAAGACGGCCGAAGAAGTGGAACTGGCCGGCGTAGCCTCCCACGTTTGCGACCGGCCGGCCGGCCGTCTGGGCGAGAGCGATCCGAGCCGCTGCAGGCCTCAGGTCGAAGTTTCGGTACATGCTCTGGGCGAACAGCATTTGCATGAGCACGGCGGCGCCAAGCGTCACGCTGGCGATGCGAGCGATCTCGTGACGACCGTGCGCCCACACCAGCAGGACGGCACCGAGCGCGATGAGACCCGGCGCGAACCAACCGCCGACGGCAGCAACGTCGCCGAGCCACCGCGGCCCCCTCTGCGCATCGAGGAGACCCAGGGAAAGCGCCACCAAGGCAAGGGCCACTGCGAACAGAAGCAGGGCGAGCGGCCACGCGCTCCAGCGCCGACGACCGGTTCCTGCCGGCTGCGCGCGTGCGAGAACCAGGGCGATCGCTATGCAGGCGGCGGGCAACAACGGGAGGAGGTAGTAAACCTGCTTGCCGGAAATGAGGCAGAACACGACGAACGTCGGCAGCAGCCAACTGGCAAGAAACCGGCTGCTGTCGTCCAGTTGGGGGCGTTGCGCGAACACCGCGCGCCACAGCCGCGGCCAAGCGACCCACGGGAACAGCAGCACCAGCAGCATCGGCAGGTACCAGTGCAGCGGGCGCGCATGATCGAAGCTGTCCACCACACGCCCCGCCGTCTGCAGGAAGAACAGTTCGTTGCGATACGCCTCGCCACCGGCCATACCGGCCGGAACGGCCCAGGCGAGTAGGACGGCCAAGCCGGCGGCGACGCCCAGTGCGCCCCGTCGGTACCAGCACCAAGGATCGGCTCGCGCGTACTCGCTCCACCACGGGCCGAGCAGAAGCGGAAAGGCCACATGCAGCAGCATGACCGGCCCTTTGGTCATTAGGCCGGCGCCAAGTGCCAGGGCGAACCAGCCCCAGCGCGGACGTCCGTGCATCGCCCACAGCGCGAGCACGACGGTCAAGGCCAGCAGCGTCTCGTACATGATCTGCAAGCCGAACAGAAAGGGGTAGACCAACGCGCCCAGCAACCATGGGACGCTCGCCGCGGCCGCCGGTCGGAGGTCCAGAACGCGTCGCGCAAGCGCGGCGGACGCGGCCAGCCAGCCGGCACCGATGCCGATCTGAAGGACGCTCGGCCAGATGTCGTTGACGCCGAAGACCGCCCAACCCGCATGGATCAGCCAGAACAGCAGCGGGACCTTGTGGCTGTACGGCTGCCCGTTGATGTGAGGCACGAGCCATTGCCCGGTGTTCCACATTTCCCAGGCGACGGCGAGCGTGCGCGTCGAATACAGCGGCATGGGGCCGTGCTGAAAGATCGCCAGCAGCGCCAGGCAAAACCAGAGCAGCAGCCATACGGGTGGGAGGTGCGAAGCGCGTAGTGACATGGAGGACGAGCGTCGTGGATGAATGGGCATACCGCCGGGCTGCGGGCGTTCCGGCTGGGACGCGCACGCAAACCAATGTTGCCGTTACCGCAAAGCGAACAAAGTAAAAAAGATACCAAGTGCCGGCGGGCCGAAACACGCCGCGAGCTTCGGCGGACAAATGTAAAGTCGTCTCAGGGCAATCTCAGGCGAACGTTAAGCGCTGCTGGATGGGGCAAACTCAACGCTGCTTTGCTGCCGATTGCCGTCATGAAAGAACCCCGCAGCGTCCTGTTGGTGGAAGACCAGCGCGACATCGCCGCCAACATTTGGGATTTCCTGGAGCGGCGCGGCTACCACGTCGACCACGCGTTTGACGGGGAGGCGGGCATGGCGGCCGCGTTGCGCGGAAACTTCGACGTGATCGTGCTGGACCTCGGCCTTCCGCGCCTCGACGGGCTGGAGCTGTGCCGCCGCCTGCGTGAAACCGACCAGCGGACGCCGGTGCTGATGCTGACCGCGCGCGACACACTCGACGACAAGCTGCGTGGCTTTGCCGAGGGCGCCGACGACTACCTCGTCAAACCCTTTGCCATGCGCGAACTCGAGGCGCGCATCCGTGCGGTATACCGCCGCTGCCAGCCGTCCACCGACGCGCCGCTCGTCGTCGGCGATCTGCGCTACGACCCCAAGACGCTGCGCGCGACGCGACGGGGACATTCCATCGAGCTGACCCGGGCGCAATCGGCCATCCTGCACCAGCTGATGCTGCATTCACCGCAAGTGCTGACCCACCAGTCGTTGATCGTGGCGGTGTGGGGCGACGTCGGCGGCGACGCCACGGTGGCCGCGTTGCATACCCACGTCTACGAGTTGCGCAAGTTGGTCGACCGGCCGTTCGGCGAAGCGTTGATCCTCAGCGTGCGCGGTGTTGGCTACCGTATGGAGAAAGACCGATGGCACGACGGTTGACCTTGCGTCAGCGAATTGCGCTGGCGTATTCGGCCCTGGGCCTGATCCTCAGCTTGCTGTTCGCGCTGGCGTCGACCTACCTTACGGAAGACTACGAAGAAATCGTCGTCAACGAAATATTGCTCGGGCAAGCACAGGACTACGCCGAGCGGCTGCGCCAACAACCCGATCTCCCGCTGCCGGTCACGCACCGGCTCAGCGGTTACCTGCGACGTCACGATGGGAGCGGGTTCGTCCCGCCCGATGTAGCCGATCTGCCGCCCGGCATCCACGAAGTCGACGATGCTTCCGACCCTGGCAAGCACGCCGGCGTGTTCGACATCGATGCGGGCAGGTTGACCTTCGTCATCAACCTCAACTCGATTGAGGCGCTGGAAGACTATCTGCTTTGGTTCATGCTCGCCGTCGTCGCACTCGGTACGGCGGCCAGCGGCTGGGTAGGCTGGTTGCTGGCGGGCCGCACCATAGAACCCGTGCGCCGGCTCTCGGCGGCGGTGGATGCCTTGCCGTCGCGGCCCCAGCCGACGCAGCTGGCGGGTCTCGTCGGCGAAGACGAGCTGGGTCGTCTCGCCAAAGCGATCGACGCCTACCAAACGCGGTTGGTCGATGCCGATGCGGCCGAACGCGCCTTTTTCGCCGACGCCAGCCACGAGCTGCGCACGCCGATCGCCGTCGTTCAGGGCGCCGCAGAAGTGCTGCTCGATGAAGCCGGCGCGCAGCCGGCGCTGCGCCGGCGGTTGGCGCGGCTCGAACGCGGCATGAACGAACTGACGGATCTGATCAATGTGTTGCTCGGCCTGGCCCGGCGCAGCGCCTACTTCGCCGGCAGCGTCGATGCCCGCACCCTGCTGGAAGAAAGTGCTGCCTCCCTGGCGTCGGCGGTCGAGCCGCGCTTGGTGCAAATCGACATCGAGGCCACGGGGAACCTGCGGGTTCCACGCGCGGAAGCCGTGCTTGCCTTGCGTGGAATACTTCGCCGGCTTCTGCCGCCCGGGGCCGGTGGTGCCGTGCGCCTGCGTGCGCACGGCGAGCGGATCGAACTGCACTACCGCGCATCCACGGCGCCGGCGACGCCCAACGGACCGGACGCTGCGCGCAGCGACCGTCATCTCGGGCTGACGCTGATAGGACGTTTCGCGCAGCATCTGGGGTGGCGATTGGAAGAAGAGGCAACCGAGACCGGCGAACACCGCATCGTCGTGCGGTTGCCTGCTGAATCCTCGGGGTAAGGCGGTCTGCGCAAACCGACCCGGCGCATGTGTCTTACCGCAGCGCGTGCCGCTGAGAGCGTCGGATGGTTCCCTTCATCGCACGCTGAGCAGGTGATCCATGCAACTTCCGCAATGGGCTCTTTTTGCGTTGGGTTCGGCGGTGTTCGCGAGCCTCACCGCGGTTTTCGGCAAGATCGGTATCGAGGGGATGAACACGAACGTCGCGACGTTCATCCGCACCGTCGTCGTCCTCGGGGTAACCGCGGCACTCGTCACGTGGCGCGGCGAGTGGCAGCCGGCATCGATCCCACTTCGCGGCTGGGTTTTCCTCGTGCTCTCCGGTGTGGCTACGGGCCTTTCCTGGCTGTGCTACTACCGCGCGCTTCAGCTGGGACCGGTGAGCCAGGTTGCGCCGGTGGACAAGCTCAGCGTCGCGTTCGCGATCGTCCTGGGCCTGGTCTTTCTCGGCGAAACGCTGAGCTGGAAGCTCGCGATCGGTGGCGTGCTGATCGTGGCCGGTTCGATCGTGATCATCATCGGCTGACACGACGGTAGCTGTCAGTTGTTCGCGCGCAGCGTCCGCTGCACTGCAGCGCGCAGTTCGAACACACGCAACGTTCCGCAGGCAAGCAACGCGATGACGGCGCCTACGCACCAAGCGGCGGCGACGTCGGTGGGCCAGTGAACCCCGAGCACGAGGCGCGACAGACCTACCAAGCCGGCCCAAGCTAAGGCGATGGCGAGCACGCCGGGCTGCGCACGCGGCGCTATGCGGCCGAGGCAAAAGACGAGGCAGACGGCGATCGCCGTGGCAACCAGGGTGTGCCCGCTGGGAAAGCTCGATCCCCAGTCGTACTCGGTTGGCCACAGTGCCGGCCGCTGCCGGTCTACGACCGATTTCATCAGGTAGACGCTAAGCGCCGCGGCCGTCGCGGTGGCTGCCAACAGCACTGCTTCGGAGCGACGGCGACGGGCGAACATCAGCAGCGTCAAAACCACGGTGCCGGGAACCAGCGCGTACCACGACGCCGTCATCGTCGCCAGTGAGAAATAGGGCACGAATGCGTCCGGCACCAACGCATGCAGCCGCAGCAGCAGCTCTCGGTCGACGCCCGAAGACGTGCCGGCGATGGCGTCTTCGCCGAGGTCGATGGCGACTACCGCGAGCAGGATCAAGAGTGCGGTCATGCCGGGCCGCACACCGGCCGCCTCTGCGAGTGCCGGCCAACGGCGCCGAAAGCGATGCTCAACGATCAAACAGCCGGCAATACCCAGCAAAAGCGCCAACCCATCCTCCAGCCACTCACTCATGCGGCTACCGTGCAGGTGTGGTCAGAACGGTCGAATTCTCGCGGATGCATCGCGTCAGCGGGGTAGGGCGGCGTCGGCACGTCTCGCTGACAGCATGCCGTTGCTGAAGAGATAGCTGGCCGTCTGGTAGTAGCTGATCGCCTCGTGCGCGAGCGTCGCATCGACGGCCACCTCCGGCTGGACGTTGTTCTTTTCGTAGTCCGGCTTGACGCTGCCGAGATGACCGCCGGGCGAAAGTTCGATGAGCTGGTCGTTGCGCAGATAGCCCAAGCGCTGGTAGTTGCCGATGAAAGCCCGTTCGCGCCCCGGTTCGAGGCGGAAAATGTCGGCGCCGAAGAAGCGGCTGCGGTAGCTCATGCCGAGCAGGCCGAGCACGGTCGGCGCGATGTCGACCTGACCGATCAACCGTTCCATGCGTGCCGCGGGTATGTGCTTTGGCGAATAGATGATCAGCGGAATGTGATAACGGAACACCGGGAGGCTGGCAATGCCGCCCGACGATGCGCAGTGGTCCGCCGTTATGACGAACAGCGTGTCGTCGAACCAGGGCTTGCCGCGCGCGCGGCGTAGCAGATCGCCAACGGCCCAATCGGTGTAGCGCACCGCGCTTTCGCGCTTGCCCTGTGGTGCGTCAACGCGACCTTCGGGAAACGTATACGGACGGTGGTTCGAGGTCGTCATGACGTGGGCGAAGAACGGCTTACCCGCCGTGTAGGCGCGGTCGAACTCATCCAGCGCCAGACTGTAGAGGTCCTCGTCAGCCACGCCCCAGATGTTGGCCTGGTGGATCTTGTCCGGCGCGATGTCGCCGCGGTCGTGCACTTCGTAGCCGTTGCTGCCGAAGAAGTAGTTCATGTTGTCGAACGCACCGTAGCCGCCGTAGAGAAACTCCGACACATAACCTTTGTCGTTGAACACCGTAGCCATGCTGAACAAGCCTTCGTTGCGCGGCCGCTTGACGATGGACTCGCCCGGCGTCGGTGGCACCGACAGGGCGAGGGCTTCGAGGCCGCGCACCGTGCGTGTGCCGGAGGCGTACAAACGCGTGAACAGGAGCGACTCACGGGACAGTTTGTCGAGTTCCGGCGTCAGACTCGGATTGCCGCCGTAGGCGCCGGAGTAGAACGCGGACAGGCTTTCGATGCTGATGAGCACGACGTTGAGCCGACGTTCGTCGCGGTCGGCCCGGATGGTCCGCGTGATGTCGAGCGGATCGTCGCTCACGAACTGCGCGTCGGGCGTCTCCAGCAGGGTGCGAAGATTCGCGAACGCCGTCGCTTCGGGTAGCGTCGTGTAGAACCGCGGGTACGACAGCTCGCTGGAGCGTACCGCGGCGAAGAACTCGTAGATGCCGTTGCCGGCGAGTTGGTTGACGTATTCGTTCGACGTCTGCTGCTTGAGGTTGCCGCTGACCGCGAGCGCGGTCAGCACCGTGATCAGCAGCCATCCGCCGGCCACCACGCTGCGCGAGCCAAACGTCGAGGACGTGTCGTCAGGCCGGCGCCAGCGGCGCCCGAGCATGAAGATCGCCGCGGTCGCGAACAGGATGCCGGCGACGATCGTGCGGATCGGGTAGGACTCCCGGATGTTGCCGATCACTTCGTTGGTGTAGATCAGGTAGTCCACGGCGATGAAGTTGAAGCGTGTCTGGAACTCGTCCCAGAACGTCCATTCCGCCCCCGCGACGAACAGCAGCACGAACACGAGCACGTAGCACAGCACCGCTAGCACGCTGCGGCCGAAGCGCGCCGTATACCAGCGCCGGGGCATCAGCCACAGCAGCAGTACCAGCGGCCAGGCAAAGTCGACAAACGTCACCAGGTCGTAGCCGAAACCGACCACGAACGAGAACAACCAATAGCCCGGTGACGCAGGAAGGCCGTCGCCGGTTGCGATCAGCAGGGCGAGCCGCGTCAGCGTCGAAATGCTCAAGAAAACCGCGGCAAGCCATGCCAACGGCCGGAACCGCGGCCAGACGGAGCTGATTGGATACAAAGAACTTCCTGAATTTCGCGCGCGACCGCGCCACTCACGACAGGTTCGCTGCGTATGTGTAAGGGCGCCTCACGCGAATCTCAGGCGTTCGTTAACGCCGGCCCCGGTGCAACGCATCCGCCTCAGCCGCCGGGTCGATCGACGAGCGGCGGAACCTTGCTGCGTGGGTCTCCACGAATGAGATTTTGTCCACCCTTTCTGAAAAAATACGGCACAAACCGCCCGCAATTTCCGTGCATCGCACCGTCGCGGTTCGCCTCGGAAAGAGGACGATTTAACACGCGGCTGAGCGTCGCCTTAGCGCGGCTTACAAACGCTCGCCGATAGTGAGGCGCAGCCGAATCCTCCGGCGTCAGCCTCACTCCCATGCCTCTCATCGAACTGCACGCGAGCCCGCGGCTTTCACGCCGGATGGGCGGGACGAACTCGGCCGATGTTGTCGACTTACCCGCGCAAGGGCATGCGCAACGGCCCGGCGGATTGGGCGCGACGGTACCGCGGCTGCTCTATCGGTTGCTCGTGTTCGCGTTCCTTACGCGTCTGCTCACGCTCGGTCTCTACCCGCTGACCGACAACACCGAAGCGCGCTACGCGGAGATCGCACGCAAGATGATCGAGACGGGGCAGTGGCTCGTGCCGCAGATCGACTACGGCGTGCCGTTCTGGGGCAAGCCGCCGCTGTCGATGTGGCTGACGGCGATTTCGTACGAACTGTTTGGCGTGAACGCATTCGCCGCACGCTTGCCGTCGCTGCTGCTGGGTCTGGCTGTCTGTTTTCTCGCCTACCGGCTTGGTGCGCAATACAAGGGCAGAGAATATGGTTTGCGAGCAAGCCTCGTTGTAGCGACCAGCTTGCTGATGCTGGTGAGTGCGGGCGGAGTGATGACGGACCCGGCCATGCTGCTCGGTACGACCCTGTCGATGGTCGGCTATTGGCTCGCATTGACCACGTCCTCGCGAAGGTGGGGTTACTTGTTCTTCGTGGGGCTCGCCATCGGACTGCTCGCCAAGGGGCCGGTGGCGACGGTACTGACGCTGCTGCCCATCGGCGCGTGGGCGGTGCTGACCGGGCGCGTGGCCGAGAGTGGACGCCGGCTCCCGTGGGTGCGTGGCACTGTGCTGCTCGGCGTTCTCGTCGTGCCGTGGTACTGGGCGGCGGAAATGCAGAGCCCAGGATTTCTGCGCTATTTCATCGTTGGCGAACACCTGCAGCGCTTTCTCACGCCGGGATGGAAGGGTGATCTCTACGGGGTGGGCCATGCGTACCCGCGTGGCACGATCTGGCTGTATGCGTTGCTCGGCACGTTGCCGTGGTCGCCTTGGCTGGTCTGGCAACTGTTCCGGCGCGGCGCGGTTCAGCCGCTCGCGCCCCTGCGCGGCGGCGACGGCTGGACGCTCTACCTGATCTGCTGGATGCTCGCGCCCGCGGTGTTCTTTACGTTCTCGCGCAACATCCTGCCGACCTATTTCCTGCCCGGCCTGATTGGCTTTGGCCTGCTCGTGGCGCAGGTATGGCAGGCGCAGGCTGCGTCGGCGGCAGCGCGGCGCACGGGCTGGCTGGCGCTGGTGACGCCGTCGCTGGCGGTAGTGCTGCTGGCCGCGTGGGCGCAATCGGGTTTCCAGTCGCAGCAGGACATCGTGGCGGCGTACCGCCAGGACTCCGCAAAGGACGGCGCACTGGTCTACTTCCGCCAACGGCCCCATTCCGCCGAGTTCTATTCGCGCGGGAAGGCCGCTCGCGTTGACGACGCCGACGCCATGCGCGCCTACCTCGCACGTCTGCCGAACTCGTATGTAGCGACCGAGGTCAACGCGTTGGACTTGCTGCCGCCGGATCTGCGCGCGCAATTGGATGAGGTCGCGGTTTCGCGCACCGGCAAATACGTGCTGTTGCGGCATCTTGGCGGCGAACCCCGGTTTCCAGCGGCCGAAGCGGTGCGCAACGTGCCGGGCGATACGAACGCCAGGCATCCGGCGGGTCCACACCGGTTGCGCACCTCGCGGGAATGAGATGAGTCGACGCGGCACCTGCATCGACGCATCCGCGGCTGCACGTTCACGGAGACGCGCCAGCCGGAAGGCGGATGTTGTGCAATCGATTTCGCTACGGCTCAACGACGCTCTGCGGTGCTCAACGGCGTGTGCACGGCTTCAGAATCCGAGGACAGGGAAGGCGGCAGCACGACGCGGAACGACGTTCCGCGTTCGTTGTCGACGACAGCAACTGTCGCATTGTGGACATCGGCGATGGCTTTGACCAAGGCCAGACCCAGACCGTTGCCCACTTGAGTCCTGGACCCATCCAGACGCACGAACGGCCGGAAGATGCGTTCGCGCTCGCCGACAGGAATGCCGGGTCCGGTGTCTTGGACGACGGCAACGAAACCTTCTGCCTGGCGGGCCAAGCTCACGCGGATCCGAGTCCCTGAAGGCGTGTGGCAGATCGCGTTTTCAACGACGTTGACGAGCATCTGTGTCAGGAGGTCACGGTCCCCTTCAACGAAGACGTCGGGCTGGATGTCGGCCGTCAGCAGGTGTGCGGCGTCCTCGGCGACGGGTACGAGCGCATCGACCACCGTCGTAAATACCTCACTGAGATCGAGGCGTGCAAAACCGCGGCGCGGCGAGCCGTCCTCGATGCGCGCAATCCGCAGCAGTGCACCGAAGGTGCTGAGGATGCCGTCGACGTCGGTCAGGCAAGCGGCGATCGTATCGCGTTCGCTCGATCCGTCCGCGGCCGCCTCTTGCGCCGACTCGAGCTTCTGACGCAGACGCGACAACGGCGTACGCAGGTCGTGCGCGACGTCGAGCGACACTTGGCGCAATCGTTCCATCAACTGCTCGATGCGGTCGAGCATTTCGTTGACGTGGCCGCCGATGCTGTCGAACTCGTCGTTGCCGGGCGTCAGGATGACGCGACGGGAAAGCTCACCCGCACCGACCGCTTCGGTGACCGAGCGCAGCGCATCGGTTCGGCGCCGCAGACGGCGACTCACGATCGTTCCGCCGGCCACCGCGAGTACGAGCGTCAGCAGACTCATCCATCCGAAGAACCCCGCGTAGAGTTCTTCCAGTTCCGTCAGCAGGAATGTATCCCGACCGACCGCCAGCCATCGGCCGTTGGGGAGCGGTTGCGCGAGAACGAGCAGGCGGTGCTCGTCCTGATCCGCCACCGGCGTTGCCGTATCCGGATAGGGAATCTCGTGCCAGCCGGCGCGCAGCGCCGGCAGCACGAAATCGCCCTTGAGCAGTTTTCCGTCCGGAGCGAACAACGCATACCAGCCCAGGCGCGCATCGTCGTTCCCTCGATAACGCAGCACGCGCTCCACGTCCGGGGTTTCTCCCGCGGGGTCCGCCGCAATCAGCGCTGCGAGCTCGCGCTCGACATCGCGGTGCAGCTGATTTTGGGCGTACGCGGTCATGCCCCCATAAAGCCCCGCGAACAACAAGGCCGCGAGCGCGAGGAACACCAGCGCCTGCAACGCCGCCAGCCGCAGCCAGAAACTGGGGCGCCAGTCAGCGAGGTTCACGAAGGCTGTATCCCATGCCTCGGATCGTATGGATCAGCTCCGGGGCCGAGCCGCGACCAATCTTGGCGCGCAGCCGGCTTATGTGCGTCTCCACGACGCTGGTCTTCGGGTCGAAATGAAACCCCCACACATGTTCCAAAAGCATGGTGCGGGTGACCACCCGGTTGGCGTTGCGCATGAGGTATTCAAGGAGCTGAAACTCACGCCCCTGCAGGTCGATCGGATGGCCGTCGCGCACGACGGTACGGCGTACCAGATCCACCGTCAGCCCTCCCACGCTCAACGTGGTCTCTACCGACGAGAGCGGCGGCCGACGCGCCAGCGCATGTACGCGCGCCGTCAGCTCGCTGAAAGCGAACGGCTTGGTCAGGTAATCGTCCGCACCTGCGTTGAGTCCTTCGACACGCTCCGCGGTTTCGCCGAGCGCCGTCAGGACGAGGATCGGCAGCGCGTTCTTCGCGCCCCGCAAGGTGCGCACGATGCTCAGTCCGTCCAGGCGGGGCAACAGCCGGTCGATGACGGCCACGTCGTACTCACCTGTGCTGGCCAGATACAGGCCGTCGCGGCCGTCGGCGGCGAGGTCGACCACGTGCCCGCCCTGGCGCAAGCCTTTCGCAAGCCATTCGGCCGTCTGTTGATCGTCTTCGATGATCAGGAGGCGCATCGGTATCGTGGGCACCCACGGCTGGGTTGGCGTCAACGGTAGCGCAATCGCCGCCTAGAAGTGTTTGCTCCAGCCGACCATGAAGCCGTCCGGCAACGCGTTGAGGACCAGCGGTTGTTCGCGGCCGTGCGCATACCATCCGAACGCAGCGCCGACCGCAAGCCCGGCGAGCACGTCGCTCTGCCAGTGTCCGCGGACCTTCATCCGCGCGACCATGTCGTAGGCAGGAAGCACGCCCAGCGCGTAGACGGCCGGATGCTCGTCGCCGTATTCCAGGACGAACGGCATGACCGCCGCGGCCATCTGGGCGACTTCGCCGCTGGGGAAACTCTGATTGCCGCGGCCCTTGAAGAAGGCGTTGGGATCGTCGGTCCGACTCGGTCGCTCGCGCGAAAATGTGAACTTCATGACTTGTGTCGTTGCGCCGGACAGGGCCATGGCATCGACGGATTGCCATAACGTGCGGCCCAGACGGCTTTCGCCACCTTCCCACACGGCGCCACCCAGCACCGCAGCACCGACGCCAATCTGCAGACCGGTCTGAACCGATCGACGCCAGATGCCGCTGTTGTCGTAGTTCAACCGGTGGTCGATGCCGAAGGGACCGCCACCGGCCGACGCGACGGGCACGATCGACAGGCACGCCAAAACCAACGCGATGCGTTGCATACCGTTCATGGAGTTTCTCCGCAACGTGCCCCGCCGGTCGGCGGGTCCGGGCGGAGCAAGCCTACGAAGCAGTCCTTGTGCCCAGCATTCCATGGGCTTACGAGTTCGTAAGGTGCTTGCCGGCAGGTTGGTTTACCGATTGGTAAGAACCGGGACAGCCGGCGTGGAAATCCGTCGGCCAGACTGCAACGCGTCGACACAACGACGGAGCGAGCGGTGCGAACAGGCGCGCGATGGATCGGCATGGCGGTTTTCGCGGGGATCGCGGGGTGCGTGGCCTACACGCCGCGTCCCATCGATCTAGCGGCCAAACACGCTTTGTTGGCGGAGGCGTCGCTCGATGACGAAGCCACTGCACGTTTGCTGAATCAATGCGGGATGGGGATGCCCACGCCCCACCGCGAATGGAAGAAAGCGGAGCTCACCTGTGTGGCGCTCGCGCGCAGTCCCCGCATGAGTGCGGCACGAGGCGCGGTCGAAGAGGCGCTGGCGGGTGCGATCACCGCGCGTGCGCGCCCCAACCCTACGCTGTCGGTATCGTTGGATCGCACGGCAGGCGTCTCCGCCTTGCCGTGGCTGTGGGGGTTCGTGTTGGATGTTCCGCTCGACGGCAGTACCCGGCGCAAACTTCGCATGGCCTCCGCCGATGTAGCGGTGCGGGCGGCACGCCTGGACTATGCAGAGCAAAGCTGGGCGCTGCGTCGTGACGTGCATGCAGCGGTCCGCAGCATGCTGATGGCGCGTCAGCGAACCGAAGTGGCCGAGCGGATGACAGCCGCCGCGCGGGATTGGTTGGCGGCCATCGAGGCGCGGATCGTCGACGGCGAGGCGGCGGCTGTCGAACGCGGAGCTCCCCGGCTGGCGCTCTCCCGCGCGTTGGGCGAGCAGGCGCAATCCCGCCAACGCGCCGATGAGGCTTCCACGCGCGCGGCCGTAGCACTGGGGCTGTTGCCGAGCGCCCTTTCGTCGACGCGGTGGCAGGAGGCGTGGACGCTGCCGCCTCCGCCCGTTGCCGATCTCGACGCGTTGCGACGGAACACCTTGGCGCATCGCGCCGACCTCGCACGGGCGCTGCGCGACTACGACGCCAGAGAGCTCGACCTGCAGGGCGAGGTGAGGAAGCAGTACCCACAACTATCCATCGGCCCGGGTTATACCTACGACCACGGAGCGCGCAAACTCACGTTCGCGTTGAGCGCCACCTTGCCGCTGTTCGATCGCAACGCCGGACCGATCGCGCAGGCCAAGGCCCGACGGCAGACTGCGGAAAGCCGTGTGGACGCTGTCCAGGCGACGATCGCCGCAGAGCTCGACGGCGCCGTCACGGGCTTGGTCACCGCCAATGCGGCGCTGATCGCTGCGAGCGAACAGCGCTGGACGACGGCCCGCGCGTTCGACCGGCTTCGACGCGCTCGCGACGCGGGTGCTGAAGACCGTGCCGCGTTGCGCGCCAGCGAGGTTGAAGCGCTGGACGGTCAACTGGCCGAGCTCACCGCTCTGGAGTCCGAGCTCACCGCTCACGCCGCGCTCGAAGACGCGTTGCGTCTCCCGCTCGATGCCGAGGAGCGCGCGTTCGCTCGTTCGGTGGCCTACCGCGAGGATCAACCCAATGAGTAGAAGCCGGGTCGTTCAACTCGGGCTGTGCGTGGGGCTCGCCTGCGCATCGGCGGCGAGCGCCGAAGTGTCGTTGACGCCGGCACAGCGCGACAACCTGGGTGTGCGGACCACGGTGCTGCAGGCTGTGGCGGCGTCGCAGCAGGTCTCTGCCATCGCTCGGGTTGTCGATCCTTTGCCGTGGATCAAGCTCGACGGAGACTGGCGCGCTGCGGTCGCCGTAGCGCAGGCTGCGCAGCGCGAAGCCGAACGTTCGCAGCGGTTGCATGCCGCAGAAAGCACGGTGTCGGGCCGAGCGCTGGAAGCCGCCGATGCGCAAGTGGTGGCGGAGAACGCTCGACGCGACGGCCTGGACGCGGAGCGCCGTCTGACGATGGGTGCCGGTCTGGCTGGCCTGGGCGATGCGGCGCGCCGGCGGTTGTTCGACGATCTGGTCAAGGGACGTGCCCGTGTCTTGCGGTTCGAAGCGTTGGGTATCGAACCCGCCGGCACCGTGTTCGACGGTGCAAGCCTTGTGGACGATGCGTCAGCGCCGTCGATCGAATGGCTGGGACGCGCACCGCAGGCCAATCCAACGAATCTTGCACCGGGCTTTCTGGGCATCGCGCACGGGCTCGACGCGTCGCCCGGCGAGGTGATCGGTGCGCGGCTGCACAAGCCCGGTACGCAGGTGGCCGCGCGCGTGCCCGCAGCGGCCTTGCTGCGCTGGAACAAGGCAACGTGGGTATACCGGCAGCGCGACGCGCAGACGTTCGTGCGCACGGCGATCAGGCTGGTGCACCCGCTGGACGACGGCGACTGGCTGGCCACGGGCGTGAAAACCGGCGACGCGGTCGCGGTGGCCGGAGCAGCAGCGCTGCTGAGCGCCGATCGTGCCCAAGTGCCGGCCGGCGAGGTGCCCTGAACATGCTGCGCTGGCTGGTGTACGCGTCCGTGAGCCGCCCCGCGTGGGTACTGCTGTCTGCGGCAGCGCTGGCGATCGGCGGCGCTGCTGGAGTGAGCCGGGCCCGCTACGACGTGTTTCCGGAGTTCGTGCCGGCGCAGGCCGAGATACAGACCGAAGCGCAGGGAATGGTAGCCGAGCAGATCGAGCAGCTGGTCACCCAGCCGCTGGAAAATGTGTTGAACGGCGCGCCGCAGATTGCTGCGGTGCGCTCCGAATCGACGCCGGGCCTGTCGGCCGTCACCGTGGTGTTTACCGCCGGTGCTGATCCGTTCCGTGCGCGCCAGCTTCTGGCCGAGCGAATCGCCGAAGCGGCAGCGAGCCTGCCGGCCGGCGTGAAAGCGCCAACGCTGAGTGCAATGACGTCCTCGACGATGGATCTGCTCAAGATAGGCTTCATGAGCGAGCAGCTGTCCCCGACGGCGCTGCGCGCGCTGGTCGAACAGACCGTTCGGCCCCGGTTGCTCGGCGTGCCCGGTGTTGCACGCGCGACCGTGTTCGGGGGCGTGGTGCACGAATTGGACGTTCGGTTGCGACCTGAGCGTCTGCGGGCCTTGAACGTGTCGCTGGACGACGCACTGGCTGCGGTGCGCGCGGCCGGCGGCGTGCGCGGCGCGGGTTTCGTGGACACCCCGAACCAACGCGTGGTGCTGGAAACGGAAGGGCAGGCCAACACGGTGGAACGGCTCGCTCGGACCGTGGTATCGAACACGAACGGCCGCGCCACTCTGCTGGGTGACATCGCCGACGTCGAGCACGCTGCCGCGCCTGCGTTTGGCGACGCCTTGATCATGGGCAAACCGGGCGTACTGCTGGTTCTCCTGAGCCAGCACGGCGCGAACACGCTCGACGTGACGCACCGCGTCGAGGCGGCGTTGGCCGAGTTGGGGCCGGTGCTGGCGAGCGCAGGCGTGCGGGTGACACCGGCCCTTCATCGGCCCGCGACGTTCATCGAAACCGCGTTGACCCACATGCGCGACGCGCTGTTGCTGGGTGGTGGGCTCGTGGCTGCGGTGCTTCTCGTGTTCCTGCGCAGCTGGCGTACGGCGCTGATCTCGTTCGTGACGATACCGTTGTCGCTGCTGACGGCGGTGCTGGCGATGTCGGCGATGGGGTGGACGCTCAACACGTTGACCCTCGGCGGGCTCGCGGTCGCGCTGGGTGTTGTCGTGGACGACGCCATCATCGATGTCGAGAACATCGTGCGGCGGTTGCGTGCTGCGCCGCCCGGAACCGATCGGCGTGCGGTCATTCTCGATGCGTCGATGGAGGTGCGTCGCCCGGTGTTGCTGGCCACGGCGGTCGCCGGGCTGGTATTCCTGCCGGTCGCCGCGCTGCCGGGTCTGCAAGGCAGTTTCTTCGCGCCGTTGGCCGTGGCGTTTCTGATCGCCGTGTTCGCGTCGCTCGTGCTGGCGCTGACCCTGGTGCCGGCGTTGTGCTTCGTGCTGTTGCGTACCTCGTTTCTCGAGCGCGAACCGTGGTGGTTGCGTCGGTTGAAGCTCGCCCATCGGCGGGTGCTGCATCGCATGCAACACAGGTCGGCGCTGTTGTGGATCGTGGCGCTCGCCGTCGGTGTCCTGGCGGTCGGGCTGCTATTGCGCCTCAACACCGAACTGCTGCCGGCCTTTCGTGAACGGCATTTCGTGGTGCAGTTGCGCGGCACGCCGGGGACCTCCCTGAGCGCGACGTTGCGGCTCGGTGTGCAGGTGTCCGAGCGGATGCTCGCGGTACCCGGAATCTCGACCGTGTCGCTGCAGGCCGGCCGCGCGACCGCCAGCGAGGATGCCTGGGGGCCGGAACGCGCCGAGGCACATGTGGAGCTGTCGCCGGATACATCGGGCGCTGACGAAGTGCGCATCGAAGCGGCCCTGCACGCGCTGCTCGCGGATTTCCCCGGAGTTCAAACGGAAGTACTGACGTTTCTGGGCGATCGTGTCGGTGAATCCTTGAGTGGTGAAGCGGCGCCGTTCGTGCTGAACCTGTTCGGCACGGATCTCACCCTGCTCGATGAGTGGGCGCAGCGCATCGCTGGCGCGCTGCGGCCGCTGGCCGGGGCCGGCGATGTGCGCGCGAGCGATTCGGCGTTGCT
This sequence comes from Tahibacter aquaticus, assembly GCF_004363655.1. Classification (GTDB taxonomy): domain Bacteria; phylum Pseudomonadota; class Gammaproteobacteria; order Xanthomonadales; family Rhodanobacteraceae; genus Tahibacter; species Tahibacter aquaticus. The sequence goes on along the minus strand of NZ_SNZH01000004.1, from coordinate 103,676 downwards.
GCCTTCGGTCCGTGCGCGCCTCGATCCTGCGCAGCTTGCAGCGCACGGCTTGCGCGCCCTGGACGTGCTCGATGCCGTGGCGACGGCAATAGGCGGCGCCGTGGTCAATCAGATTTATGCGGATGGCCGAACGATCGATGTGCGCGTCAGCGTCGGCGAGGGAAATCGGACCGCACCGGAGTCGGTAGGCGACGTGCTGCTGCGTGCTGCAGACGGCCGGCTTGTGATGCTGCGCGGCGTCGCCGACGTTTCGTTGTCCGAGAGCCGCGCGGTCATTTCGCACGAAGGCGCGCGGCGGCGGCAGAAGGTGACCGCGTCGCCGGCACCGCACGATGCAGCGAGGTTTGTAGCCGATGCGCGCGCGGCGTTGGCGGCGCTGGGTCCACTGCCCGCGGGGATGTACGTGGAAATCGCGGGTACCGCCCGTGAAGCAGCCGCTGCGCGTGGGGATCTGGCCCGCTACAGCGTTCTCGCGGCGATCGTGATCGTGGTGCTGCTCCTGCTGTCGTTTCGGGAACGCCGCAGTGCGCTGATCGTTCTGATCAACGTGCCGTTTGCGCTCGTCGGTGGCGTGCTGGCGCTGGCCGTATGCGGCGAGGCGCTGTCGATGGGCGCGCTGGTCGGGTTCATCGCACTGTTTGGCATCAGTGCGCGCAACGGAATCATGCTCTTGTCGCACTACGAGCATCTCATGCTGAATGAAGGCCTGCGTTGGAGCCGCCACACGGCGTTGCGGGGTGTCCGGGAGCGGCTCACGCCCATATTCATGACGGCGTTGGTCACCGCGCTCGGCGTGGTGCCGCTGGCGCTGGGCAGCGGCGAGGCCGGCCGCGAAATCGAAGGCCCGATGGCGATCGTTCTGCTCGGCGGCCTGCTGTCGTCGACCGTGCTCAATTTGCTTGTGTTGCCGCTGATCGCCGCCCGCGCTTTGCGTACGCCGCCGTTGTTGGGTGCTACTTCCTAGCTCCGCGCTGGCACGCACGCGGCGGAGCATCCGCGAATGCTTCAACGGCGTGTACTTCGTCGCCGAGGGTCGCTGCTGGAACGGTCTGCGCAAAAATGGCCGCAACAATCGGCCGATGCTGGCCGCGAAAACGCTTCGCGAGAACGACGACAGCGACGGGGTCTTGTCGCCGATTTCAGCGATCGCGACCATCGCCAGCGAAGCGAAGAGACGCCTGATGCTTGGCGTCGATGGGCGTGAGCAGCGCATCGGGATCGCAGCGTTCCGTGCCGACGTTGGGCGGCCCTCACGAGGATTTCGACCGCGAAGCGCCCACCACGAAGAGCTGCTGGGCGCGCTGCCAAAGCTGCGACAAGGCGAAGATCAAGCATGCTTTCCCGCACCAGCGCGAAGGCGCTCACGCGTCCTTGTTCGCGGAGCGGTTGCTCGGTGGGCATGAGTGAGCACCGCGCGTCGAGACGCTCGCCGTTCCGAAGTCACGCGTGCGCAGTAGGCGAAACACGACCGGAATCACCAGCATCGACAACAGTGGCGCGGTGATCATCCCGCCCACCATGGGCGCGGCGATGCGCTGCATGATTTCCGAACCCGTGCCGCTGCCGATGAGGATCGGCAGCAGACCGGCGAGGATCACCGCGACGGTCATGGCTTTGGGGCGCACGCGTTGCACCGCTCCTTCACGGATGGCTGCCAGCAGCGTATCGGCCGTGGCCGGCTCGCCGGCGGCAAGGCGTCGCTCCCACGCCTGCTTCAGGTAAAGCAGCATGATCACGCCGAACTCGGCCGAAACGCCTGCCAGCGCGATGAAGCCGACTGCCGTAGCGATCGAGAACGCATGGCCCAGCTGATACATCAGCCAGAACCCACCGATCAGCGCGAACGGCGCGCTGGCGAGGATCAGAACCGCGTCTTCGACGCGCCCGAAGGTCACGTACAACAGCACGAAAATGATCAGCACTGTCGCCGGAATCACGACGCGCAGCTTGGCCATTGCGTGCTCGAAGTATTCGAACTGGCCCGACCAGGTGATCGAGGTGCCGGCAGGCAGTACGACGTCTCGCGCGACGCGCTCGCGCAGGTCGTGCACGACCGAGGCCAGGTCACGGCCGCGCGCGTCCACATAGATCCAGCCGGACAGGCGTGCATTCTCGCTTTTGATCATCGGCGGGCCGTCCGTGATCGCAATGCGCGAGACGCTACCCAGCGTGATCTGCGCGCCCGCCGCCGTCAGCAGCGGCAGGTCGCGCAGCTTCTGGACACTGTCACGCAGCTCGCGCGGGTAGCGCACGCTGATCGGAAACCGCCGGCGCCCTTCGACCGTTTCCCCAATCGTCTCGCCGCCGATCGCGGCACTCACGACGCTCTGCACGTCGGCGATGTTGAGGCCGTAGCGTGCCGCCGCTTCGCGGTCGATATCGACGTCGACGTAACGGCCGCCGGTCAGGCGCTCGGCCAGTGCCGAGGTGACGCCCGGCACCGTCTTGATCGCCTGTTCGATCGCGGTGGCCACCTGGTCGATGACGGCGAGATCACTGCCGTTGACCTTGATGCCGATCGGACTCTTGATGCCGGTCGCCAGCATATCCAAGCGATTGCGAATCGGCGGCACCCACAGGTTCGTCAGTCCGGGCAGCCGTACCGCCGCGTCGAGTTCATTGATGAGTTTTTCTGGCGTCATGCCGACGCGCCATTGGTCGCGCGGCTTGAAGCGCACCGTCGTTTCGACCATCTCCATCGGCGCCGGATCGGTCGCCGTCTCGGCCCGGCCGATCTTGCCGAACACGCTGGCGACTTCCGGTACCGAGCGGATCATCTTGTCGGTCTGCTGCAGCACCTGCGCGGCCTTGCCGGCGGACAGGCCTGGCAACGCGCTTGGCATGTAGAGCACATCGCCTTCGTCAAGCGGCGGCAGGAATTCGCCGCCGAGGCGGCTGATCGGCCATGCCGTCGCCGCGAGCAGGAGCGCTGCAGTGAACAACGTCACTTTGGGAAACCGCAGCACGACCTCGAGGATCGGACGGTAGAGCGCGATCAAGGCGCGCGACAACGGATTGGCGCGCTCGTCCGGGATACGTCCACGAATCCAGTAGCCCATCAACACGGGAATCAGCGTGATCGACAAGCCCGCAGCGGCCGCCATCGCGTAGGTCTTGGTAAACGCGAGCGGCGCAAACAGCCGGCCCTCCTGCGCTTCGAGCGTGAACACCGGCACGAACGAGAGCGTGATGATGACGAGGCTGAAGAACAGTGCCGGGCCCACCTCGGCCGAAGCGTCGCCGATCAGCCTCCAGCGCGCGTCGGTGGCCAGGGTTTCGTCCGGATGCGCGTGCTGCCAGGCTTCCAGGTGCTTGTGCGCGTTCTCGATCATCACGATCGCGGCATCGACCATGGCGCCGATCGCGATCGCGATGCCGCCGAGCGACAGGATGTTCGCGTTGAGCCCTTGCCAGTGCATCACGATGAATGCGGCGAGCACGCCCAGCGGCAACGCGACGATCGCGACCAGCGCCGAGCGCAAGTGGAACAGGAACGCGGCGCAGACCAGGGCGACGACGAAAAACTCCTCAAGCAGTTTGCCGCTCAGGTTGTCGACCGCACGCTCGATGAGCTGCGAGCGATCGTAGGTTTCCACCACTTCGACGCCGACGGGAAAACTGGCTCGTACGCTCGCGAGTTTTGCTTTGACCGCGGCGATGGTCGCCTGCGCGTTCTTGCCCGAACGCATCACGATCACACCGCCGACGACTTCACCGTCGCCGTTGAGTTCGGCGACACCGCGGCGCATCTCGGGGCCGAGCTGCACGCGCGCGACGTCGGCAAGTCGCACCGGCACGCCGACGGCGCCGACGGTGAGCGGAATCGCGCGGAAATCGTCGAGCGTTTTCAGATAGCCGCTCGCACGCACCATGTACTCGGCCTCGGCCAGTTCCAGTACCGAGCCGCCAGCTTCGCCGTTGGCCCGTTGCACGGCCTCGGTCACCGTGGCCTGCGTGATGCCGTAGGCGCGCAAGCGATCCGGATCGAGCACGATCTGGTACTGCTTCACCATGCCGCCGACGGTGGCCACCTCGGCGACGCCCGGCACGCTTTTCAGCTCGTAGCGCAGGAACCAGTCCTGCAGCGCGCGCAACTCGGATAGATCGTGCTGACCGCTACGATCGACCAGCGCGTATTCGTAGATCCAGCCAACCCCCGTGGCGTCGGGCCCGAGCGCGGCGCTTGCACCGCGCGGCAACCGCGACTGCACCTGGTTGAGGTACTCCAGCACGCGGGATCGCGCCCAGTACAAGTCGGTGCCGTCCTCGAACAGCACGTAGACATACGAGTCGCCGAAGAACGAGAAGCCGCGCACCGTCTTGGCCCCCGGTACCGACAGCATCGTCGTGGTCAGCGGATAGGTGATCTGGTCCTCGACCAGTTGCGGCGACTGCCCGGGCCAGGTCGTGCGGATGATCACCTGCACGTCCGACAGGTCCGGCAAGGCATCGACCGGCGTTTGCCGCACGGCGTACACGCCCCAGGCGGCCAGGAACACCGCCGCGAGCAACACGAGGAATCGATTCGCGATCGAGCCGCGGATGATGTGCGCGATCATGGCGAGCCTCCTGTCGGCAGCGCGGCGATCGTCGCGATTTCGAACGCGTCGTCGGCGTTGCGCACAAAGGTGAAGCGCACGCGCTGCCCGACCCGAAGGCCGTCGACGGACACGGTGTCGGGAAACTCGAAGGCCATGGTCATCGCGCTCATCTCCAGCGCGGGGATGGCGTCGGTCGCGATGGTCCAGGTGCTGCCGTCGATTTGCTTGACGGTGCCGTCGGTCGTATAGCGCGGCGCCGCGGCGGTCGCTGGCGACATTGCGGCGTCCGGCGCATCGAGTCGCGCCAGCGTGCCGGCGAGGCTCGCTTCGGAATCGATCAGGAATTGTCCCGACAGCACGACCCGGTCGCCGTCGTCGAGGCCTTCGAGCACACTCGTGCGGCCGTCGCTCTCGTCGCCGATGCGCACCTCCTGCGCACGAAAGCGCCCGTCGCCAACGTCGACAATGACGACCTGGCGCGCACCGGTCGCTATCACGGCCTCGGTCGGTATTTGCACAACCTCTGCATCGGCGGCCCGGCCGGTGATGGCGACGCGCGCAAACATGCCGGGCACCAAGCGGCGTGTCGGGTTTGGCACGACGATGCGGGCGGTCTGCGTGCGCGTCGTGACATCGAGATCGGGCAGCAAGGCCTCGACGGTACCGGCGAGCGAGTCGCCCGGGAAAGCTGGCAGCTCCACCATCACGGTGTTGCCGGGTGCGACGCGGCCGATCTGCGCTTCGGGAATCGCGGCGTTGACCCACACGGTGTCGAGATCGTTGATGCGCAGCAGCGGCGTACCGGCCATGACGCTCGCGCCGTCGCGCACGAGCAGCTCGCTGACGACGCCGGCACGCGGCGCGACGATGGTGATGCGATCCTCGGCGCGTCCGAGGCGCTCGACGGTGCGAATCTGGCCCTCGCTCATGCCGAGCAGCAGCAGCCGCTGGCGTGCGGCCGCACGCACGGCATCCAGCCCTTCGCTACGGGCCGTGCGCAGCGACAGGTACTCGGCCTGCGCGGCTGTCCACTCCGGCGCGATCAACGTCAGCAGGTCCTGGCCAGCAGTGACCGTCGTCAATGGTGCACGCACGGCAAGGTGCTCGACGATGCCGGCGACGCGGGCCTGCACGACCACCACGCGCCGTTCGTCGAACGTCACCGACCCTGTTGCACGGACTGCGGCCACCGGCGTGCCACGCGTGGCGAGCGCGGTGCGCACGCCGAGGTTCTGCACGAGGCGCGGTTCGATGCGCACGGTGCCCGCTTCCTCGGGTCCGTCGCCGGCGTATTTCGGGACCAGTTGCATATCCATGAACGGCGATTTGCCGGGCTGGTCGAAGTGCTGCGCCGGCACCATCGGGTCGAACCAGTACAGCACCTTTTTTTCAGTCGGTGCCGGCACCGCGGCCGGCATGCCGCGGTGTCCACGGCCGACGAGCCACCAGGTCGAGCCTGCGCCGACAACGACACCCACGAGGAGTGCGACGAACACGGATAGACGGCTCATGGCGTGCGCTCGGTCGGAAACGCGAAATACAGCGTCGCCCAGGCCTGGCCCAGGGTGCTTTGCAGATCGGTGTAGGCCAGCCGTTGCTCGATGGCTTCGTCCAGCGCGCGCAGCGACGCCGTGAGGTCGCCGCGGCCGCCGCGGTAGGCTGCCAGTGCCGCGTCGGCGCGGTCCTCGCTCAGCGGCAGCAGCTCACGCTCATAGCGCGCCAGGCGATCCACCGCGCTGCGCCAAGTCGTCAGCGTCTTGTGCAGTTCGGCGCCGTGCATCCGCTGCGCCGCCTCACGCTCGGCGTCGATGCGTGCGACCAGCGCCTGCTTGGACGCTATGAGCGGGTCTTGTCGATGCGCAGCGAACAGCGCCAACGGCACCCGAAACTGCACCGAGACCATGTTGGAGAACTGCGGTCCGCGTCGTGCGTATGCGAGCTCCAACGACCAGTCGGGCCGCTTCTCGGCCCGGGCGAGCGCCGCATCGACGTTGGCCGCGCGCTCCGCAGCGTCGTAGGCCAGCAACTCGCGGTGGTGCGCGATGTTCGCTACCAGCGCATCGGGATCGCCGCCCAGATCGCGCCAGTCCGGCGGTTCGCCCAGCGGGCGATTGCCCAGGTCCGGCAGCCAGCGCGCCAGATCCGCGCGTGCCATGTCCTGGCCGGCCCGTGCGGCATCAAGCCGGTCCTGCAGCGCCCCGATCGCCGAACGGGCTGCGATGCCCTCGGCGGCCGTCGCGCGCCCGGCTGTCAGTGCGGCGGTGGTCGCAGCCAGCTGTGCATCCGCCTGAGGCTGCAGCGCCGCCAGCAGTCTCAGTCGGCGCTCGGCGGATGCCGCCGCAATCCAGGCTCGCGCGACGCCTTCACGCACGACGAGTTGCTCGTTGGTCAACAGAGCCCGCTCGCGGTCCACGTCGGTCGCGGCGCGCTCGCGGCGCAGGCGGCGTTTCTCGCCCCGCGGAAACTGCTGCATGACACCGATCGTGCGCATGGTCATGAAGTCGCGCGTCGTCCTGAAAGCGTCGTCGCCGGTCACCGGCAGGTTTTGCAGACCGACGACGAGCTCGGGATCAGGCAGCTGACCGGCGGGGCCGACTGCGGCCTCCGCGGCCGTCACGCCCGCCGCTCGCGCCTGCAGCTCGGGCGCCTGGCGTTCGGCCGAAAGAACGGCGTCCGTAAGCGACAAGGGGTTCAGATCCGCCGACACGGCCGCGCCAGCACCGAGAGCGGTGAGTACCGCCAAAACAAAACGCAATGACGCGCGCCGCCGGCAAAAGGGGCGCGGAAAAAAACGAGGAAGGGCAAACATGAGAACTCCACGGCAACGACGAAACGGCCGCGCACAACGCGGCGCCACGGTCAATCCCGAGGGGTGCTCAAATCTGGAAAGTGCAGTGCTGAATGCTCAGCGGCGGCGGTTGCGCCCTGACGCGCAGAGGGTACTCCGGGCTCGCCTGGTCAAGCGCGGCCGTACACGCAAGCTCTCGCGACCAGGTAGTTGCCGGTAAAAACGCCGGTGGCACGGTCAGCGCCGGGGCATGGTCGGCCGAGGCCGTCGTAGGGTGGCAATGTTCGTGGCAGCGTGCCTGATCCGACGTATCCGGTGTGTGGCACGGCGGCATTTCTGCGACGACTTGAGCCGTCGCTGTCGCGATCTCTTGAGGACAGACGTACGCGGCCATTGCGAACTGCTGGAACAGCAGACCGATCAGCGCAAACAACGCGATCCAGCGACGATGGCGGCGGTAGCGAAACGGCATGGAAGACAACGGATGTCCAGAGCGAGCAACGAACAGACCGGTAACCACAGCGACAGCTTACGCGCTGTTTGCGCCGGTAGGGTCATCCTACGAAACTTCGGTTCGCACCGAAGGTTCCCGCGGAGCTGTGAATGAGGTTTGCACGATGAGGGCAAACCGTAACGAACTCGCCGTCCGCTGGGTCTGGCGCGTGACGCCGATGGGGGTAGCACACGGCTACCTACGGGCGTAACGCGTGAGCGCGAACGCACCGCCACGTGCCCAGATCGTCACAGCTTCGATGCCATTCTGCCCTGGAGCGTGTCGGAACGAAGCCGGCGTCGCGATTCCGAACTCTTCCAAAGCAGGGGCGTAGCAACCGACGGGTTGAGGCATTGTTTTTGTAACCCGCTTGCTCATCCGTAGACGTAGCCACATGGCGCTGAGAACGCTTGCGACTTGCCCGGTCCTGCCGCACGCTAGGGCGATGATGGGTGCTCGTTCCTCTATGACGTGGCGCGGACTGCTGTGGCGCAGCCTGCTCAGTCTGTTGTTGGTGTTGACCGGCGCGACAGGAGCGAGTGGCCGGCCCGCTACCAAGGGCGCAACGCCCCAGCGTTCGTCCCATGCCTGTCACGGGGGGAACGAACCAGCGGCCCCGCATGCGCCGTCGCCGTCTATGCCGTGCTGCGCGGATCACCTCTGCCATTGCGGCTGTCTACCTGTCGCGGCGCCATCGGTAGCCTTGGGCCTGCATGCACCGGACCGGCAACGGACGCGATCGTCGGACGCACCGGCGTGGTCGTTGGATCTACGTCCCACCGCGCTCCTACGACCGCCTAACACCGCGCGAACCTAAGCCGGTTTCGAGCCGATCCGCTGCCTGCCGCTTGATGCAGCGGATCGTGGGTGCGCCTGCGCGCACGCTCAGCGGAGTATTTTCCATGGATTCTTTAAAGACGCCTGCGTCCAGCGACGCACCGGGCGCTACGGCCTCGAGGACTACCAAAGGCCCGATGCGTATCGGTGAACTGGCCAGCGCCAGCGGTGTGCCGGTCGACACGGTGCGGTACTACGAACGCATTGGCTTGCTCCCCACACCGGCGCGACGTGGCGGCGGCTACCGCAAATACGAGCCAGATGACGTGTTCCGCCTGCAAGCCATACGTGGCGCCAAAGCCTTGGGGCTTACCCTGGAGGCGATTCGCACGCTGATCATCATGGCGCTACCGAGCGCGCGACCGGCGCCAGTACGGGCGTGTGCCAAAGCGTTGCAGCAAGAGCTCGCCGATCGTTGCGCCGCATTGCAGGCGCTCGCCGCCGCGGTCGAAAACTGCCGACGGGGTCCGCCGCCGACGCTGGCGGCGTGCCCGATTCTGGCGACCTTGCAGGCCTATGCCTGTACCCACGAGACGAGCGGCAGCGTGCTCCTGGACACCTGATGAGGCTTGGGTCAACGAGGTCAGCGGCGTTACTCGCCAGTGCGTGCGTGCACCAGGGCGTCGACCAGGCCACCGATGCCCAGCAGCGCCATCACCGTCGCGTCGGCAAACCAGTGGGCCGTCGTAAAGCCCAGCCATGCGCCGGTGGTTGTCATCGCGCTGATCCAGGCGGCCAGCATGGCCAGAAAACCGAGCGCGAGTGCGCCGCGACCGAGGTTGGCGAACAGTCGCGCACGGGGTGTCATGGGCGTGTTCATGAGTGAGCGGCCGTGCCAGCGCGTTGATCGGTGCCACTGCCGCCGGCCATCGCTTCGCAAGCCTCCGCACAGCGCTCGCACGCCTGAACGCACGCGTCCATGTTGCCCAGGCGTTTGCAACTCTCTGCGCAGGCGCGGCAGATGTCTGCGCACACGACGCACTGCGCTGCGTGGAAGGCCGAGCCGTTGGCCATCAGCGCGGCCGCGCTGCGGCAGACCTCGGCGCAATCGATCATGAGCCGAAAATGCGTCGGCTCGACGTGTTCGCCGCCGAGCTCCAAGCAATGCGTCAGCGCCGTCTGCTGGCACGTGGTGAAGCAGGCCAGGCACTGCTGGATGCACTCGTTCATGGCAGAGGACATGTGGGTCTGATGCGGCATGGGTTTCTCCTAGGGAAGGGACAACGGCGGTCGTCAGAGGCGCCACCGGGCAAACGCGAGCCACGCGTCCGGCTGACGGCCGTAGACGGGCTTCAGAGCCGCGGGAATCGCGTAGCGGCTGTACTGCAGGCCCAGGCCAAAACGCCCCAGGCGCGTGGGCGGGAAATCGTGAATGGCGCCGAGCGTCGCCTTGTCAACGGTGAAGACCTCGCCCGCGAGCGGCTCGTCCTCACCAAAGAGCTCGTCCTTGTCCACGCGCTCCACGCGCCCGTACAGGGTGTGCATCTCGTCGATCACGAGCGTGCTTTCCAGAAGGAAGGATTCGGTCGCGTGGCCGGGCAGCTTTTGGTTGCGCCCCCAGGCGAGCGTCGTCTGCCACTGCGCGCGCTCGAACGGGCGGTGGTAGATGACCGACGCGGTCGTGCGGCGCATGTCGACGTCGGGCTCCAGTTGCTCCGGGCTCTTTAGGAGGCCGCGGCTGACCTGCAGCGCCCAGCGATCGCTCGGGTTGTAGGAGAGGCGGCCAGACCAGGAATCGAGCGCGCGCAGCTCGATGTTGGTGCGGATCTGGTCGGGCTCGCGCGCATTGAATGCGGAACCTTCCACTTTGAAATCCTTCCACACCCAGCCGAGCGTGGCGACGCCGAAGGTGATGTGGGTGGCATCGAGCCAGTGGTGGCCGAGCGGCGCTTCGGGGTTGGCCATGCCGGAGAACCGGTGCATGTAGGTCGGCGGGCCCAATGCCGGCTCGCCGGGCAATCCCAGGTACACAAAGGCCGAACTGGACTCGCCCACCGGCTGGGAATAGCTGGCCGCCAGTTCCATGAAAAGATCGTGCGGGTGCTGCCGATCGATCAGCGGCGTGCGACCGTCGGCGGTTTCGCCGGTCTGGAAAAGGAGCGGATAGCCGGTCTTGCCGACACCCCAGGCGTCCAGCGACACCATGGCACGCACACCCAGGGTGCCCGGACCAAGCGGGCGCATGCCCATCAGCATGCCCATCGTCTGGACCACCGTGTCGCGGTCACCGCGCGGGCCGGAGTTATCGGTCGCGACGAGATTGACCGAACCATGCGCCATCCACATCCACTCGCCCGTCATCCACGGTGCGCTGCCGCCCATCGGGGTGGCTTGCGGCTGCCAACTCGTGCCGGAGGCTTCGCGGCTCATGGCGTAGGGCCCCAGCAAACCGCGCATCGGCGTGGCGCCATCGTGCTCGGCCATGTCCGGCATCGCCGGCGCCGATTCGTGGGGGTGAGTGGGCGCATCCTGCGCCTCGAGCGTGCCGCTGATGAGCACCAGCAGGCCGGTTAGAAGCACGGGAGCGCCGTGGGAGCGGAGCCGGTGAGGCAGGGCAGGGTGCGTCATCGCGAAAGCGTCCGTGCAAGGGGAGATTCCAAGGCAGCACGCGCTGTGCCATGAGGCGCTCTTGCGTGTGGCCGTCACGCGCGGACGGCCATGAACGCGACGGGCCTGCGACAATTCGGTCACGCTTCAGGGAGTTGCCTTGTCGCGCTAGGTGATTGAATTCGTTGGACGTCGGAGCCAACTCCAAACCTGCAGTGCGATGCTGCGTCATGCAGCATGCCCCCTGCTGCGCAGCAAGCGCCTCATCCTGCACGACACGTCATGACGGGTACGCCAACTTGGCTTGCCGGACGCGCAGCCTGCGTGCACCGTCCACGGTTTTACTGGCCAAACACGTCGGGCAGTTTGCGGCGTTCAGTGTAGTGACAGGTTTAGAGTCTGCTCCAGGCTCCATCTGTGCACAGAGGAACAGTGCGTTTTTGCCACATGCATAGCAACCCGCGCGCGGTGCGGCGCGTTCGTGCTAGTCCGTTGATTTGGCAACCGATGCCGTCGGCGTATCGAACATCGGCGGCTGCTGGCGCCCGTGATTTGAGCAGCGGACGTCGGCGCTACCGCCGAATCCGCACGCGAGGTCCACCCGCTATCCACGGCCGCAACGGCGGCGGTGTATTGCAGCGCAGAATGCTTTTTTTTCGCGGCTGCGTAGCGTGCCTGCGCCTGTCGCTCCGGGAGGGGATCGACAGGCCCACGACAGGGGCGTGGTACAGGGCATTCGCTCTGGACATCCCGTTCGCCGCGCCGCGGCGATCGTGCGCTTATCTTCATTCTTCGGAGGGGTAGATCGTATGCGTCGTTCCTTGCTTGCACTTTCCTTGGGCATGGGTTTCTCGATCATCGCCAGCACCGCGTCGGCCAGCCACGATTGGAACAACTATCACTGGGCCCGCACCACGTCCTCGTTCAATCTCGCCACCGTCGACAGCGTCACGGCGACCTGGCAGCCGATGTTCAACACGTCGGTGTCGCAATGGTCCTCGTCGGCCAAGCTCAATCTCGTGGCCTCGCAGGGCACGGAGACGGCGAGCGCGCGCAGCGCCTGCACGCCGATCGCCGGCAAGCTGCGCGTGTGCAATTACACGTACGGCCAGAACGGCTGGTCGGGGCTGGCGTCCATCAACCTGGACTCGCGCGGTCACATCTCGCAGGGCACCGCGAAGATGAATGACAGCTACAGCTTCACGAGCAATGCGCGCTATCACGTCATGTGCCAGGAGATCGGCCATGTGCTCGGTCTGGATCACACCAGCACGAATGGCACGTCACAGAACACCTGCATGGACTACTCCCAGTCGGCCAGCAGCATCGCACCCAATGCGCATGACTACGCGGAACTGACCAGCCTTTACGGGCATCTGGACAGCTACAGTAGCGCCAGTTCCAGCATGGCCCTCAGCGCGCAGGAAATCGCGCTGAGCGATGGCCCGATGGGCCGCTTGGAAATGGCCGGTGGCGTGCCGCTGGGGCATCTGGTCAAGCGCGAACGCTTCGCGGAAACGTACGTGGCTCCCGACGGCAAAGGCGGTTTGTGGATCCACCACATCACCCTCGCACCGGAAGCAGAGAACCTCGATCTGATCGAGGAATAAGCGTTGCTCGACCGCGGCGTCATGCCAGGGAGACGCCGCGGTCTTTCGTTACGAAAGCACGAGGACAGCGGGATGCGATTGTTGTTGGGTATGGTGTGGATCGGCTTGGCCGGATGTGCGGCCGCGCAAACGGCGCCGCCAGCCACGTCCGTGACGTCGGCCGTGGCGGGCAAGGGTGGGCCGGTCGTGACCTCGCGCGAACAATGCGTTGCGCTCAAGGGCACGTGGCGCAAGGTCGGCGTGCAGCAGCTCGACGCCTGCGATGTCCCCACGCGCGACGCCGGTAAATCGTGTCAACGCAGTGCGCAATGCGAGAGCCTGTGCGTCGCCAGCGCCGATGCCGACACGGCGACAGTGGCCGAGGGCCACTGCTACGCCTCATTTCTTACCGTCGGCACCTGCCTGTCGGAAGTCGAGGACGGGCGCATCGTCCGCGCGCAGTGCGTGGACTGATCGCGCCGCGGACCTCATCCGCTTACCGCGCCGCGCCATCGGCACGCTCGAGGCCGTGGGACTCGGCACCGTGGCATAAACCGGACCGCCGAGAAAAACAGCGGGATCGTGCGCGCCGTCCGCGCGTGTCGCTCGATACTGAATTTGGATCTCAACTTCAGCTTCCATCGTGGACAATGCGATCTTGTGACAAGCGCAACGTTCGCTAGGCTGCATGCGCCACGCCAGGGCGCACACGGGGGACAGATCATGGGGATTCGCTATGCAGGTGCGGGGTGAGCGGTGTTGCTGCTGACGACGAACTCGGCCAGCGCGCAAAATCACCGTCACTACGAGTACTACGTGGACGTGCAAAATGGGTTGAACGAAACCGTCGCGGTGAGCTGCAGTGGCAGGCCGTCGGTGATGTTGCGGCCCGGCGAGGCGCGGTCGATCAATGTGCATGGCGGCGAGTCGTTGCGCGTGCGCTGCGACGCGCGTGATCACCATGGCCAACCGCTGCTGCGGCAGGTATTTGAGCTGGATCATCACGACAACCGCGCTGACTGGCTGCTGGGGCAAGGTCAGGACGATCACGGTCACGACGACGGCAACTAAGGGCACCCGGTCGGCCGCGGCACCGTGGCAGCCGCGGCGGACCGGCTGCTGTTTGCCTGTGGCGGCTTGAGCATCACTTCATAGGAGCACGCGGCTCCGTGTGCGATGCACGTGCCGGCGGCTTGAGCGCATACGCGGCCGTCAGGGTGGCGATCGCTACGCTGCCCTGGGCGCGGATCATGATCAGCGTCAGGAACACGAACACGGCCTTGCGCAGATCCTGGGTGGTGGCGTGGGTACGGGCGATGCTGTGGGCGATGAGATTGCGCTGTTCGAGCAGTTGTTCGAGCCCGCTCGCCAGACGACTCACCAGCGGCTCGTCACGAATGACGTCGCACTGCACGGCACGCTTGAGCATCAGCTGGAACTTGTCCATCAACTTCAGTCGGCTGACCGGCTCGCGCAGCTCCTCGTACATTGTCAGATCGCGCAGGGCGTGATTGATCAGGCTGTCGATCGCGGTGACGTAGGCGAACAACGCCTGCTTGGTACGGCCATCGGCTGCAAAAGCGCGGGCTTCGACCGCCGTCTCTTTGAAAAACTCCGGCGGAAGGTCGCTTTTTTTCAGGCCCTGGATACGCAGCCGTGCGACACAGCGCAGCAGCTCCGCTTCGAGATCCGTGCCGCCGCGCAGCACGCCTGAGAGCACGACCTGGGCGTCGAGGCGCCGCGGCTCGGCGCGATCCAACGTCAAAGCGAAAGTATCGGTATCCGTCACCAGCGGCGCGCCGGATTCACCCTCCGGCTCGATCGTAAATCCGGCCTCCAGAATCTTCACCGCCTGCACGAAGGCGTAGCGCGGAGATAGATCCACCCGTGCCGAGACGACGTGATCGTGCGGCACCGAGTTCAATCGCAGCCGATCGGCGACCTCGAGCGCTACATCGGCGGTCTCGGTATACAGCCGCGCCATGCCAAATTCCCGGAACAGCCGGGGCAGGGCTTTGATGACGCGCGCTTCGAAAACGTCCAAGGCGTTCATGCCGCGCTCCTCATTACGACTACCGCTTAGCGCAGCGCACGCGCGATCGCGAGTACGCCCTTCAAGCCCGATCCAAAGCGACCGACGGCTTCGCGATGCGTCGTGAGCTCGCTGTAGGGCAAGAAATGCAAATTGAGGTCCGTCGCCCGGCTAAAGGCGGGCCGCGCGAACTGCGCGCGCACATCCGCCTCGCGCGCATCGAGTGCCACCAGAAAATACGCGCCGTCGGCGTGCTCGGGCACCCCGAGCGCAAGATCGAGCATGCGCACGATGCCCGAGTAAATGCTGGTGGAATGCTCGACCTCGAATGCCGCCGCGACGCGGCCGCTGTCGGCCTCCAGCCACAGCACGTCGATCAGGCCAAACGTGTCGGCCGCGGCATGCGCGGCAAGGGCGGGCGGCAGCTGCGTCACGCAGCCAGTGCCCAATGGCGCGTCGGCATACGCACGACTGCGATCGTTACTCGCGATCCATACGGCGTATCCCAGGGCCTTGCCCAGATCGCGCAACCAGGCCTGGATCTGCGTGTGCGTGTGATCGCCTTCACGGGCGAGCGCGAGCGCCTTGCGGCACTCTCCTCACGCACGCACGCCAAGTCCTCCGCCCAGCGCGCCACGGCGGCCGTGTCGCCCGCGCGCGGCGGCGCAGGGTAGCGTCCGCTACCTACATCGAACAGGAAGCCGGCGATCGCGCCGAAGTCGTTGGAAAGTTGTCCCCGGTGTCGGGCTACCAGCTCCTGCATCCCTCGGCGCATAGCCAGGTATTCCTCCCAGCGGCCGAGCTTGACGCGAGCACCGGTAACGGCGTTGTAGCCGTTGACGATCGCCGTGTTGAAGGGCGGCATATGCGTCGGGTGAAGGAAATACAAGAGATTCGCCGTCGAGGGTCCCAGTCCCTTGATGCGTCGGCGGTCCAGCGCATGGATCGCTTCGATGATCGATGCGTCGCCGCTGCAGCACAGGCACGTGTCGAGAAACCGCCCGAACGCTCGCTGATGTTCGGCATCTTCGTAGATGTCGGGGATGCGCAGTTTGGGCTTCCACAAGAAAGCATGATCTGCGCCCTTGAAGATTTGACGCTGCTCGGCCACGGAACGAACCACAGTCTCCAACGAGGAGCCCCGATAGGTACTGCCGAACGTGCCGTGGGCAATCTCGGTGACCACGGCTTGGACGCCACGTCGAATCGCTCGAAAATTGTTGAGCCGTTCCTCCCACAAAAACCACGTGCGATAGGCCCCGCCCGCGTCCTCGCGCCAGCGTGCAATCAAGGTGCTCAAAGCGTCAGCGTCAGTGGCGCCGGGCAGCGTCGCAGTCATCGGCGGGTCTTGGAAGTGGGCGTAGGGCAAGTGTAGCCACCACTCGGGCCTGTGTGGCATACCCGCCATCGACCAAGTCGATGCCATGTCAGAGATCGGGCCTTGACTGTACCCGCCACAGCCCAGGCGGTCGCCGGCTGACGCGGGCGCGCCGACGGCCGCCCGTCGTGGGTCAGTGCACCTTCGCGAGGCGTTCCAGATCCGCGATTTCCTGCTTTTGCTGCTCCTTCATCTTTTTTGCCATCGCCTGCAATTCGGAATTGTGGCCGTCGCGGATTTCTATGTCGGCCATCGAGATCGCTTGGCGATGATGCGCGATCATCATCGTCGCGAAATCCTTGTCGACGTCGCCGCTCATCGCCATCGAGGGCATGCCTTGCATCATGATCTTCTGCAGTTCCGAAGAACCTGCCTTGGCGGGTTTGGCGTTGTCTTCGCGGGAGTACGCTGTGGCGGCGATCGCCAACAGTGCAAGGGTGGAGCCGACAGCGAAGGATTTCCGTAGAGTGGACATGGTTGTTTTATCCTTGGGTTGGATGGGCGCCAAACAAAGCGGATTAATAAAAGTGTAAAAATACAATAATCCGATGCGGCGCGCGTTGAGTATGAGCGCGCCGTGTGAAATCAACGCGAATGCACGGTGTGGGAATCTTGTTGTTCGCAGTCGTTTCGACAACGAGTCGTCGCTCGCAATCCGAACTGACGCGTTCGCCCGGGTTGGTTTCTTTTTCTCCAGCCATCCGCTGCAAGACTGTTCCGCAGTTTTTCGTGCCGCTCGCCGTCGCAATTTGCCATGAAGCCATGGGGCCGCCGTGCATTGCGCGGTCACAGGCGACCGAGTTTGGCCGTATAGAAGTCTGGAGTTGGCTCCAATCTCTGGATATTAAATGCGTTCCTGGCTCACCGAAATGTGTTGCGGAATAGTCGTTTGAAACCGCGCGGGTCTCGCGCAGACTGCGGGCGCGCGTCGTGTTGCTTGCCTGCGCCGAGTTGGTATGCGCCCTGCATTCGACCACTACGGAGGTGCAAACCGCCGGCATCCGACCCACGTTTCTCACGCAAGGAGCGCCTCTCATGAAAACCCCGCACGCTGCGCACGCAGCACCGCCAAGCGCCTCTTCTCACGCCGAACACCGGATGAGCGGCACGAAAAACCATTACCCCCGCTTTGCTGCCATGGTTGCGGCCTCGTTCGTCGCGATGTTCGCGCTGATGTATGTGATGGTCGATCGTTTTGCGCACGTCCTGAGCAACCTGAATCAGGTCTACATGGCTGCTCTTATGGCTGGGGCCATGGTCCTCATCGAACTGGCGTTTATGTGGAAGATGTACCCAGACCCCAAACTCAACGCTCTGTTGGCTGCCATTGCCGTAGTCGTCGTCGGCGTGGGTTGGTTTGGTGTTCGCTACCAATGGGGCATTGGCGATTCGCAGTTCCTGCGCTCGATGATTCCGCACCACGCCGGTGCCATTCTCATGTGCGAAGAGGCGGCGATCACCTCACCGGAGATCCGCACTCTATGCGGCGACATCCAGCGCTCCCAGCGCGCCGAGATTGCGCAGATGCAGGCATTGCTGGCGGCCGAGCGGCAAGGGCAATGAGGCCGAACATCGTCGATCCGTCTAGGTCGCGAGGCGAGTCCTCTCGGCTGCCCGGGTACGTTTGGCCGTACGCCGTCGTTGTTGCCGCGGCGAGCTTGGCTGCATGCGCGCCCGCATCGCGTCCGTTGATGGAGTCCACCGGCGTAAGCCCCAGCCTTCCGCCACCGGCCCCTTCCGTGATCCCGGTGATCGATATTGCGCCGGCCGTCGGCTGGTCAGCGGATCAGGCGCCCGTCGCAGCGGCCGGACTGAGGGTGCGCGCGTATGCGCGCGGGCTCGATCATCCGCGTTGGCTGCTCGTGCTGCCCAACGGCGACGTGCTCGTCGCGGAAAGCAATGCGCCGCCCGATTCGCGCGCCACCAAAGGCATCAAAGGTGCCGTTATGAAAGCCGTGATGAAGCGCGCGGGCGCGGGCGTGCCCAGCCCCAATCGCATCACGCTGCTGCGCGATGCCGACGGCGACGGCGTGGCCGAGCAGCGTCACGTCTTCGCCCATGACTTGAATTCGCCATTCGGAATGGCGCTCATTGACCAGACGTTGTACATCGCCAACGCGGATGCACTGGTACGGGTGCCCTACCACGAGGGCGACGTCACCGCGGCCAGCGCCGTGGAAATGGTTCTGCCGCTGCCCCACGGGCCAGGTCCGCTCAACCACCATTGGACCAAGAGTCTGGTGGCCAGCGCGGACGGAACGCGCCTTTACGTGGGTGTCGGTTCCAACAGCAACGTCGCCGAGGGCGGCATGGACAAGGAAGTGAATCGCGCCGCGGTGCTGCAGATCGATCCCGAGCAACGCAGCGCGCGGGTATTTGCCAGTGGTCTGCGCAATCCCGTAGGACTGGACTTTGAACCGGTCACTGGGGACTTGTGGACTGTCGTCAACGAGCGCGATGAACTGGGCAACGATCTGGTTCCCGACTATTTGACGCACGTGGTCGAAAACGCCTTCTACGGCTGGCCGTACAGCTATTTTGGCGACCACATCGATGCACGCGTCGAACCGCAACGCCCGGATCTCGTCGCCGGCGCCCGCGTCCCCGACTACGCGTTGGGCGCCCATACCGCCTCGCTGGGGCTTGCGTTCACCACGACTCGCACGTTGCCAGCGCGCTATCACGCCGGCGCCTTCATCGGACAGCACGGCTCC
This sequence comes from Tahibacter aquaticus, assembly GCF_004363655.1. Classification (GTDB taxonomy): domain Bacteria; phylum Pseudomonadota; class Gammaproteobacteria; order Xanthomonadales; family Rhodanobacteraceae; genus Tahibacter; species Tahibacter aquaticus. Next base: position 84,757 of record NZ_SNZH01000004.1, on the reverse strand, counting down.
TGGAACCGCAAACCGCCGGTCGGCTATCGCGTCATTTTCGTGCCTTTTGCCAACGGCCGCCCCAGCGGCTCGCCCACGGTTGTCCTGGACGGATTTCTCGATGCCCAAGGCAACGCGCGGGGGCGTCCGGCCGGCGTACACCTGGCCCACGATGGTGCCCTGCTGGTAGCCGATGACGTCGGCAACGTGATCTGGCGGGTCGACACGGATCCGGCCGCCCCATGAGGCACGCAGGGAGGGGGCGATGCTCGATTGCCTGATCGTAGGCGGCGGCCCGGCAGGCCTCACGGCGGCGCTGTATCTAGCGCGATTTGGGCGCTCGTGCACGGTCATCGATGCGAACGCCAGCCGCGCTGCACAGATCCCCGTGTCGCACAATCTGCCGGGGTTTCCTGAGGGCATCGGTGGGGAAGCCCTGCTGCTGCGATTGCGCCGTCAGGTTGCCCACGTCGGTGTACCCATCGAGCATGCCACGGTGGATACGCTGCGTAGTGACGGGGGCAGCTTTGTCGCAACCCTCGGTGAAGAGCATCGGCACGCCACGACGGTGCTCCTGGCTACGGGTGTGATCGATCAGCTGCCGCCCGGCGCGCCCCCGGCCCAATGGCGTGCGATGACGCTCGACGGTTTGGTGCGCTGGTGTCCGATCTGCGATGCCTATGAAGTCCGCGACAGGCGCGTAGGCCTCATCGCATCGGCGGCGACGGCACTGGGCCATGCGGAATTCCTGCGCACCTACACCCGGGACCTGACGCTCATTCTGGCGCCAGGCGGCGGTGCATTGTCCACCCAGGACCGCGGTCGCCTGCATACTCTGGACGTGCTGATCATCGACCAGCCGATCACCGCCGTCCGCGACACGCCCTCCGCCGTTCTGGTGCAGTTCGCCGATGGTTCGGTGGCCGATTTCGACACGGTCTATCCGCTCGTGGGCTGCGCGGCCCGTTCTCACCTGGCCACTGGGCTGGGCGCCCGCTGCGACGAGCAGGGCGAGCTCTTCGTGGATGCGCACCAAAGTACGTCCGTCCCCGGGCTCTACGCCGCGGGGGATCTGGTCAAAGCCTTGAACCAGATGACGGTGGGGATGGCTCACGCCGCGATTGCCGCGACCGCGATCCATCACCGGCTGGGCAGCAATCCGCGTTGATCAGCGCCGTCCTGTACCGCAGTCGGTGCGGTGTGTCGGTCAGGCTGCGGATGTGTACCCCGCGCGGACCCGATCCGCTCCTCAGTGCCTAGGCCTGCGCTGCGTCGCGCGCGTGCACCACGCAGAGGCGGCAGTCCCGGGCGCACTCGGTCAACGCGCCGCGAGCCTCGCAAGCGCTCGCGCAGGTCTCACACACCTGGGCGCACGCGTCGCACAACGCAATCGCTTCGGGATTGCCGATCCGAAGGTATTTCGCGGTCACTTTGCACAGTTCTGCCGTGACGATCAGGAGCTGGCGCAGTTCGTCGTCCAGCCAGGCCTCGCTGGCGCCTTGATAGGGCAAAAGACCCGCGCTCATGCAAGTGCTGTAGCACCGCAGGCAGGCTTCGACCGCCCGTGCCGTGGCGGACTCCGGCGACGAATTCAGGAAACGGAGCATGGTGCCTCGGGCGGGACAACAGCCCCTGCGACGCCTCGCGGTGCCGAAGGAAGGTGCATCACGGCAGCGACGGAACGGCAGGGTGGTGGGCGTATACCGTGGCTTCCCCGCGCGGCGACAGGGCCCACACGTCATAAGCTTCGGCAACGGCACTTTCCATGCCCGGCGAACCGGCTGGCATGCCCGGTACCGCCAAGCCGCGCAGGGCAGGGTGTTCTTGCAGCCAGCGCCGTATGTCCTGCGGCGGCACGTGACCCTCGATCACGTAGCCCTCGCGGGTCAGCGCCGTATGGCAACTGGCTTTGGCCTCCGGTATGCCCAGGCGTCGCCGCAGGGCGCCCAGGTGCGGCTCTTCCTGCACCGCGACGCGAAACCCCGCCTCGCGCAACCGCGTTACCCACGCCAGGCAACATAAGCAGCCCGGCCGCCGGAACACCGTGATGTCACCGCGCACCGGGAGACCGCGCCCCAGCACGAGCAACGCGGCCAGGACGATCAGCATAGCCGCACCGACCCCCGCGAGCGCTAGGAGGGAGAGGGGACGACGCCTCACGGGAGAGCGTTGCGTCGTCGCGCTCCAGCGTGGGTCGGTGCGGCGCCTCATCGACGAGTGCCCACGGATCGTGGGGAACGATTCCCGAGCCTCGTCGAAACCACTCGCGCCAACGCCGGCACTAGCGGCGGTGTCATTGACCGTGTCGCGCGAAGTCGCTGACGGTGCCGTCGCCGTCAACCTGGTGCACGGTATAGGGTGCGACCCGGCCGTCTGGGAGTTCCATGCCGGGCGAGCCGGCTGGCATGCCCGGCACGGCGAGTCCTCGAATCGCGGGTCGCTGCGTCAGCAGACGCCGGATGTCGGCCGCCGGCACATGCCCTTCCACGAAGTACCCGCCGACCTCGGCGGTGTGGCACGACGCCATCGGTGCCGGCACCCCCAAACGGCGTTTGCTCGGCGCGACATCGGCCTCATCGTGTACCTCCACCGTGAAACCGTTCGACCGCAGGTGTTCCACCCACTTCGTGCAGCATCCGCAGGTCGGACTCTTGTGCACCACCACGTGAGCGCTGGCCGCGGTCGCGGCCGTCGACGACGATTGCGCCGACACGGGGCCGGCGGAAAGAATCAAGAGCAGGCTCAGCGAGCTTGCCCATCGCAGCAAAAGATTCATCACAGCCTCACGAGGTCTTGTTGGGTCGGGACGACCAGTGGATGTGCACAATGCGCCAGCCCTGCGGCGTCTTCTTGAGCACCATGGTTTCGGTGCTGATGAGATCGACGGGCTTGTTCTTCACCGACGCGGTGATGCGCGATTCGCTGCCGACCCAGGCCAGATCGCCGACCGCATCACCAGTGCGCGACTGAAGCGCCAGCGTCGCCGTCTTCAGGAAAGCCGCGTCGCTGGTGAGGTGGTGCGAGGCGTATTCGGCTTTGGAGCGCTCGATGCCGCCGCTCTCGAAGATCTTGACCTCAGGGTCGAGAAGTCCTGCCGCCGCCGCGGTGTCGCCCGTCGACAAGGCTTTCTGAAACTGTTCCACGACAGCCGTGGGTTCGTTCGCGCCTTGCGCACCGTGCGATGGTGCCGGCTCTGCAGCGCTCGCTGGGGACGCCGCAGCGCCCATGTCCATACCCTCATGATCCATCGGTTCGTTGCCTTCACGAGCGGTCAGGATCTGGTACTGATCCGCCGTCAGGGTCGGCAGCTTCTGCAGGAACGCCACCATGGCCCAGATGCGCGCGTCATCGTGCGTAGGCCCCCAGGCGGGCATGGCCGATGCCTTGATGCCATGCTTGATGATCCAGAACTGCCGCGCCGCTGCGCCTTCCGCCAAGTCCTTCGTCAACGGAGCCTGCTGGGAGGCGGGCTTGGACAGATTCGGCGGCTTCGGATAAAGCCCTTGGGCCATGTCGGACGTGGTCTTGCCCGGCTTCAAATGGCACGACGCGCACATGTCGTTGTAGTCTGCTCCGCCTGCCAGGAGCATGGATGGATCGTCCAGTGCGGGCACCTTCAGATCGGCGCTGGCGCGGGCGATCGAGCGTTCCCGCAACGTTTCCAAACCCCAATACGTCAGTGCGTTGTGCGGCGTATCGGCGCCGATGGGATACAACCCCGAGTATAAAAATCCCAGCGCGCCCAGTCCGCCAACGAGTGCCAAAACGAGGATCACCTTGAGCGTTTTCATGCGCTAGCCTCCCGTAGGTTTGCCGTGTTGTGAGTGATCCATCGCCGGCATTGGGTCCGTTGCCGGGGCCGGTCGTGTCGCCCGAGCGGGGCCGTAGGGAGTACGCCGATGAGGCTGACCGAAATCGACATCGCTGCTCACGCGGCGTGCGATCTTGTCCTTCGGATAGCGGTACGGACCCGGATCGCGAAAATCTCCGGCCGCCAGGTCGTCGCGGACCTTGACCACGGTGAACATGCCGCCCATTTCGATCGGCCCGAACTGGCCTTGGCCGGCCATCATCGGCAACGTGTTCTCCGGGCCCGTCAGGCCCATCGCCACGTGCTCGGAATGCTCCGACATGCCGTTTTCGCCCATGGCCATGTAGCCAGGCAGCAACTGCCGAATCTGGGCTTCCACGCCGCGCTGATCGACACCGGTCGGGTTCGGGATGCCGTGGCCCATCGGCCCCATCGTGTGATGCGCCATGTGGCAGTGCAGTGCCCAATCACCCGGCTCGGTCGCCACGAACTCCAAATCGCGCATCTGCCCGACGCCGATGATCTCGGTGACCTCCCGCCGCCATTGCGATCGCGGCCACCGGCCCGCGTCCGACCCGGTCACCCAGAATGGATTGCTATGCATGTGGATCGGATGGTTCCACATGGATAAATTGCCGATCCGGATGCGCAGCCGCTCGCCCGTACGCATCACCAGCGGCTCGATCGCGGGGAACACCTTCGAGTTGAACGTCCACAAATCGAAATCCTGCATGATGCTGGGGTCCGGGCGATACGTGCCCGGGTGCAGCGCCCAGTTGTGCAGCAGGAACGCGTAGTCGCGGTCGATCGGTTCTTCTTCACCGGCACGCGGATGAATGATGAACAAGCCCATCATGCCGAAGGCCATCTGGGTCATCTCATCGGCGTGAGGGTGGTACATGTGCGTACCGTGCTGCTTGAGCGTGTATTCGTAGACGAAGGTCTCGCCGGGCAGTATGTGCGGCTGGTTGAGACCGGCCACGCCATCGAACCCGTTGGGCAAATCGATGCCGTGCCAATGCACCGAGGTTGGCTCTTTCAGCCGATTCGTCACGAACAACCGCACGCGATCGCCTTCGACCGCTTCGATCGTCGGCCCAGGTGACGTGCCGTTGTAGCCCCAACACAAGGCGCGCGAGCCCGGTGCGAACTCGTGCTCGATCTCCTCGGCCACCAAGTGGAATTCCTTGACGCCGTCATTCATGCGGAAAGGCAGCGTCCACCCGTTGAGCGTGCGCACGGGCCGGTAACCGGCCGCCGCACGCGGCGGCGGAGCGGCATCGCGGGGACCGGGCGAGGCCGCCGGCGTGTGGCCGGCGGGGTGTTGCGCCTGGGCGGGCTTCACCGCGCCGGCCAACAGGCCCGCGCCGCCTACGCCCATCCATTGCAACAGGTCGCGTCGTGAGGTCATCAGTGCCCCCCGTGATCGTCGGTCGACGTCGGTGCGTTCTTGTCGTCTTTTTTCGGGTCTTTCACCGCGTCCTTGGCCGGCGCGTGCCCGTCACCGTGACCTTGCGCCGCGCCGGCCGCATCGGCCTTGGCGCACTTGGCCATCATGGCCTTCATGACCGGGTCGTTCGGGTCCATTTTGGACGTGTCCATGGTTTTCAACTTGGCGCAGTCGGGCTTGGCCTTGGCCGCGGCCGCCTCTTTTTCGTGCTCTTTGGGGTCGTGCGCCGACACGTTCAGCGCGAACGTCAGGCCAATCAGGGCAAGCGCAATACGCAGGGAAGCGGTATTCATGGGTGATCTCCGAAGGAAGGTACGGTCAGTGAAACGGTCACGGCACCGAGCAGCGCCGTATGCCCGATCGTTCGGGCGGTGGAAGAGGGGCCGGGTGATGACGATGTGCGCCTGTCGTCTTCGCGCGCCGGTGCGGGGGTAGGGGTGGCGTTGTCCTGGCCGTGATCCATACCGGGCATGCCGTCGTCGTCTTTCGGACGTTCGGTCGCCGGCGGCGAGGTCGGCTTCTTCGCGGCGTTCGACCCGCGCGAGTGTTTCTTGGGTGGGGCGTCACGGGCAGGCGGTGGTGTCGCCTTCATCGGCATGTCGTGACCGGCGTGATCCATGTCCTGTGTGCCGTCGTCGCGAGGCGACGCTGCGTTGACTGGGTCGGAAGCCGGCTTCATCGACGACATGTCATGACCAGTGTGGTCCATGCCCTGCATGCCGTCGTCGCGGGCTGGGCTCTGGGTTGGCGACGGCGTAGGCGCCGGCTTCATCGACGACATGTCGTGGCCAGCGTGATCCATCCCCTGCATGCCGTCGTCGCGGACGGAGCCCGCGGTTGGCGACGGCGTGGGGGCCGGCTTCATCGACGACATGTCGTGGCCGCCGTGATTCATCCCAGGCATCGCAGCGCCCTGGCCACCATGACCACCGTGGCCCGCACCGTTCGGCGCGGAGGGGGTCAAAATGGCGTCGACCCCGATCGTGCGCGCGTTCACGGTCGCGGCGCTTGGCAGTCGCGCCCCGATCGCGCGGCCCAGTTCCACCCGCGCCACCCAGTAGTCGCGCACGGCTTCCAGGTAGCCCTGGTAGGCGTCGTATTCCTGTTGCTTGGCCAGCAACAGTTCGAACGCGCCAATCAGCATGTAGTTGAGCCGTTCGACCTGGCGCGCTACGACGGCTTCGCGCTGCGGAACGAGCGCGGTCCGGTACTGCTCGACGATCCCTCGCTGCGCGTTGACACCTTCCATTCCCAGCCGAACGTCGTTGTCGATTTCCAGTTCCCGCTGAGCCAGTGCGCTCTTGGCCAATTCCCACTGCGCTTGCGCACGCGCGATCGCTGCTTGACCCTGGTTGAAGAGCGGTATGGCCAACGACAACGTCGGGCCGGTCAGCTTCGATCCGTCCGTTTCCTTCTCGCGCTCCACGCCGACATCGACCGCACCCAAAAGGCGCCAGCGTCGCGCCAAGCCCAGCGCGCTGCCGAGCAATTCGACCTCGCGCCGCGCGGCGGCCAAATCGAGCCGCTGTTCGAAGGCCAGGGACCGCAGCGTTTCCAGCCCGTCCTCGGCTGGCACCGGGGCCGCGAGCGGCACGTCCATCTGCCACTGCGCGGCTTGCGCGCCGGACAGGCCCATGTGCGTATTGAGCGCCAGGCGCTCGCGTGTCGCGTTCGCCCGCGCCGAGAGCGCGGCAATGCGCGCTTGACTCGCCGCGGCCTGCTCGAGCTTGAGCTCCAGCGCGCTGATGTTGCCCGCGTCGAAGAAGCGCTGGGCGAGTTCCGCGGAAGTCGCGGCGGCCGTGGCGACAGCTTCGCGCATGAGCGCCACCTGTTCGGCGCCGGCGGCCTCGTACCACTGTACTTCCACATCCGCGGCAAGATTCACGAGATCCGCCGCAATCGTCTGTTGGGCGCGCTCGTACTCGCCCGCCGCCAGGCGACGCCGGGCGGGTAGCAGCAACAAATCCGCGAGCGGCGCCGTGAGTCCGGTGGCGATCTTTGACGGGCCGCCGTCCTTGAGCGCGGAACCGCTGAAGGTTGGATTGCCAATGCGGCTGGCCTCGACCACGTCCGCTTGTGCCAAGCCCAATCGCGCGTACTCCGCCGCCATACGTGGATTGCGCAGCTGGGCGACTTGAAACGCCGTGGCGGGCGTAATTTTCGCGGCGGTCAGTTCGGCCACACGCGCATCGATTGCCACAGCACCTTCGGGGTCGGTGCGCCATTGCACCGCGCTGGGTACGCGTTCGTTCAACAGCGTTTGGACGCGATCGGCTCCCTCCCGTCGCGACACCCCGACGCAACCCGCAAGGATCGTCAACGCGGCCGCCAGCGGCAGCCGCAACATCATTCGTTCCATCATCTCGACTCGTTGGCAGGCACGCGTCGCGACACCGGGCGGTCTCGCGCACATGCGAAAAGAGTGACAGTGCACATATGCGCACCGCATCGGCAGCCCGGTCGGGCTGCTAGCCAACGCTTAGGCGATCGGAGGTCGCAAAGGCACCGTGTACCGCGAGGCGGTCAGGTGGGGGCGGGAGAAGTCGCGGTCTTTCGTTGCGCGCTGCGGACGCACGTTCACGCCCATGGCGGGCGCGGCGCTGGCCGACAACAGGCAGCCGCAGGCACATTGGCCGTGGGTGCAGCACGACGGGGTGCTGTGCTTGGAAGCAGGGGCTTTTTCACCGTGCTGTGCATGTCCGGACGTATCGCCCATCGCCATGTCCGGTACCGCTGCATCGCCATGGCACGGGGCGTCGGCGACCGCCGCACTCGCCTTCTCCGACGCGACGTGATGCTGTGCCATCGCCACGGGCATGAGAAACCCGTTCAGGCACAACACGATCGCGAGAAGAATGTTGGTGGCGGTGCGAAGCACGCGCTCTCCACGAACGACGAGGACGGCGCATAGACTGCGCGCCGGTGCCACAAGTTTCAAGTAGCCGTCAGCGCTCCTACGGCATCACCGACGGTCCCAGTGCGCACCGCGCCTTAGTCTGCGTCCGGTGTACGGCGCAGGTTGAGCCCCCACGTAAACGCAAGTACCGAGCGCCCGCGAACAGCGCTTGACTCTGGACCCGGGTCCAGACTGCACACTGTCTCCTCACGCAATCGATGTGTCACCGGAGGCGCAACCATGACGAGCTTTACCATTGGCGAATTGGCCAAACGTGCCGGGGTGGCCATCGACACCGTCCGCTACTACGAGCGCGGCCAACTGCTTGCGCCCGCGCAACGCTCGGCCTCGGGCTACCGGCACTACACGCAGACCGAACTCAAGCGCCTGCATTTCATCCGGCGCGCCAAATCCTTGGGCTTTTCGCTCGAGGACATTCGGACGCTGCTCGCCTTGAGCGACAACGCCGATATCGCCCAGGTCAAACGTGCCGCCATCGACAAACTCGCCGACGTCGATCAGCGCATCACCGAACTGACCCGCATCCGCACCGGACTGCAAACCCTCATCACGGCGTGCCCCGGCCACGGCCGGGCGGACGCCTGCCCGATACTCAACGCCTTGTCGCAGGAGGACCTGCCATGACCGCCCCTTCCCATAAACCCGCGTGCTGCCACGCGCCGCACTCGCCATCATCCCCAGCCTCCGTGGGCGGCCACGCCGCGGCGGCGGCGGCCGTCCGCCACGGCGCTCATGACCCTGCCCATGCCCCGACCCGGGGCGCCCCGCGCGAAGCCGAGCACGATCCGGTTTGCGGCATGACAGTCGACGCGGACTCGCCGCACCACGCGCACCACGCTGGCCACGACTATCACTTCTGCTCGGCGGGCTGCCGTACCAAATTTGTGGCCGATCCGGCGCGCTATCTGTCGACCGAGACCGCCGCCCCAGCGATCCCCGCACCACCGGGCACGACCTACACCTGTCCGATGCACCCGCAAATCGTCCAGGAAGGCCCCGGGGCATGCCCGATCTGTGGCATGGCACTCGAACCGGTCATGCCGAGCGAGGACGACGGCGAGTTGCCGGAACTCACCGACTTCCGTCGGCGCTTTATCGGGTCGTTGCCGCTGACGCTCATCGTGTTGGGGCTGGCGATGCTCGGCCACCGACTGACAGGGTTGTCGACCGAGCTGCGCACGGGCCTGGAGCTGGTATTGGCCACCCCGGTCGTACTGTGGGCCGGCTGGCCCTTCTTCGAGCGGTGTATCGCCTCGCTGCGCCTTCGTAGCCCGAACATGTGGACTCTGATCGGCATCGGCGTGGCCGCAGCCTACGGCTACAGCGTTGTGGCCACGCTGGCGCCCGGGCTCTTTCCTGATTCCTTCCGCGAACACGGGCGGGTCGGCGTTTACTTCGAGGCTGCCGCGGTCATCGTGTCGCTGACCTTGCTGGGGCAGCTCTTGGAACTGCGCGCGCGCTCGGCGACCTCCGTCGCGATCAAAGCGCTTCTGCGCTTGGCGCCCAAGACGGCCCGCCGTGTGAGTGCCGATGGCAGCGAAGAGGACATCGCGCTTGAGCAGGTGCATCCGGGCGACCGCCTGCGCGTGCGACCCGGCGAAAAAATTCCGGTTGACGGCACGGTACTCGACGGCCGCTCGAGCGTGGATGAGTCGATGTTGACCGGCGAGTCGCTGCCGATCGAAAAAGTGCCCGACGCGCGGGTCATCGGCGCGACCCTTAACGGTACCGGCAGCTTGGTCATTCGGGCCGACCAGGTCGGGTCTGCCACGGTACTCGCGCAGATCGTGCAGCTCGTCGCTCAAGCGCAGCGCTCACGCGCGCCGATGCAGCGCATGGCCGACACCGTTGCCTACTGGTTCGTATTGGCCGTGCTGGCCGCGGCGATCGCAACCTTCCTCGGCTGGGGCCTCTTTGGCCCGGAGCCCTCATGGACCTATGCCGTCCTGAATGCTGTCTCGGTGCTCATCATCGCGTGTCCGTGCGCGCTCGGGCTCGCCACACCGATGTCGATCATGGTTGCCACTGGGCGCGCTGCGCACGCCGGCGTGCTGTTCCGCGACGCAGAAGCGATCGAGCGCCTGCGCACCATCGACACGCTCGTTGTCGACAAGACCGGGACGCTGACCGAAGGACGCCCTGCATTTCGCGATGTGATGGTCGCCCCGGGCTACACCGAGCAGCAGGTCGTGCAGTTCGCCGCAAGCCTGGAACGGGGGAGTGAACACCCGCTTGCCGCGGCGATCCTGGCCGAGGCCGAGCAGCGTTCGCTCGCTCTCTCGACGGCTGCCGATTTTTCTTCGATCACGGGTCAGGGTGTGGTGGGCCGGGTGGACGATCGCGCGCTGGCCCTGGGCAACGCCGCGCTGATGGCGAGCGTCGGTGCTGACGTCGCCCCGTTGGCCGAGCGCGCCGACGCCCTGCGTACGTCCGGCGCTACCGTCATGTTCCTCGCGATCGACCGCGAGCTCGCCGGTGCCGTCGCCGTCGCGGATCCCATCAAGGCGTCTACCCCCGCGGCGTTGACGGCGTTACGCGCCGCGGGGTTCCACCTCGTCATGGCGTCGGGCGATGCGGCGGCCACGGCACAGGCCGTGGCCAAGACGTTGGCGATCGACGAGGTCCACGGCGAGGTCAAGCCAGCCGACAAGGTCGCTCTGGTCGAGCGCCTGAAAGCACAAGGCCGCCGCGTGGCAATGGCCGGCGACGGTGTGAACGATGCCCCGGCACTCGCCGCGGCCGATGTCGGCATTGCCATGGGCACCGGCACCGATGTGGCCATGTCCAGTGCCACCGTCACGCTCGTCAAGGGCGATCTCGGACGCATCCTGGCGGCGAGGACCATTTCCGAAGAGACGGTGCGCAATATGAAGCAGAACCTGGGTTTTGCATTTCTGTACAACGCGCTCGGCGTACCGATAGCAGCCGGTGTTTTCTATCCGCTGTTCGGCTGGGTGCTGAGCCCGATGCTGGCAGCGCTCGCAATGAGTTTAAGCTCGGTCTCGGTGGTGACCAATGCTTTGCGATTGGGGCGCACGCGATCCTAAGGGTATTTCCCGGCGTTACCGCGCCGGGCGGGCCGAGCTTTCCTTGCGCCAGCGGCGCGCGGCAACCCACACTCCGGAACCCACGAGCCAGATACCCCCCAAGGCCATGAGAATCAGCAGGGGATGGTTGAACGACGTGCGATGGCGATAGTCCATGATGTGCAGCATCCAAGCGACATCAAAGATTCGCCAGATACGGTTGCGCCGTTCCACCACGGTGCCATTGTCGGCCGACACGTACAGCGTCGAGTTGATCGAATCGTCGATGGGTACGCGCCAGAACGCACCGGCATGCCCACGGGTTTCCTGATCGGCCTGCGGCAACCACTCGGGTGTTTGAAGTTGGCCGGACCCCAAATAGTCGGCTTGCGCCACAGCGAGTGCGGCCGCGGCATCCACCGGTGCGTGTGCTCCGGTGCGCGCATCGAATCGGTGAACCGCATCGGCCGTCTGCACGAGATAGAACGGACCCTGGGGTGAGGATTGCAGCGTGAGGCGACGAACCGGTTGGCCCAGTCGCGCCAGTACCTGTTGGGGTTCCAGTAGGGAAGAGAGGTCGATCGGCGCCGCGGACGGTGGAACTCGGGCGTAGCGCGAACCGTCGACCAGCGAGTGATCGAGCAGACTCATGGTCAAACCACTGCCGATCCACAGAATGAGTTGGACCCCGACCGCCCAAGCAAACCCGCGATGCAGGCGATACGGCCAGGGACGCGCCGGCAACCGAAGACCGGGACGCGGGCGGCGGCGAGCGACGATCAAGAGCAGGAGGCCACTGCCGGCGAACAGTACGCCGACGCCGGCGGCGGCGCGCAGCAGCGGATTGTTGACATCGCTGCGCGTGGCATAGTCCATGATGTGGAGCATCCACAACGCGTCGAAAAGGCGCCAACCGGCAAATCGCTTCGCGAGTAATTCGCCGGTCTCGGGCGAGTAGTACAACGTCGGCTTCGCGGCGCCAGCGAATGTGACGCGCCACAGCGGGGCTGGACGGGTGCTGACTTCGGCAGGTGCATGCTCGAGCCAATCGACTGACACCACGGCTTGTGTGCCCGTAAAGCGCGCTTGCGCCAACGCACGCACCGTATCGGCCAACAGCGGCGACAGGCGATCGCCGGTTTGCGCATCGATGATCTGCACGCCGGTGGAATCGCGAATCTCGAATACCGGCTGCTGTGCAAGAGACTTCAACGTGAATCCCGTCAGCGTGGGAAATTGCGTGCGCAGTGCTGCGAGCGAGAGGACTGGACGATCCTCCAGCACACGATCGTCTTCATGCACCCAGTGGTCACCGTGAATCCAGTCAATGGGTGCGGCGGACATATAGAGGCCCGACATCATCCATACCACGACTTGCCACCCCACGAACCAGCCCAAGGCACGATGCCATTGCCGCAGTGCGCGTTGCGAAATCATCTGAACTCCCGATACCCAACCATGCCTTGAAGCCGCGTGCCGATCACGTGCTCCTACCCACCACGGCGGTCGACGGGATCTCGTCGATCGCGAGACATAAATCCGCCAACGATAGTCTTCATGATCGCATTGAGCTTGTACGCAACGGTCCTCGGTGTTGCGCTGCGCGATGAGGGTCTGTGGATTGAATGCGCGATGTGGCGATGAGCCAGTGCACCACGAGTTTCGCGCCTCGATCGGTCGTTCCGATTTTCCCCGGTCGCCCATCGCGTGGGGCGGCGACAACCACCGACGGTTGCAAGTTGTGCGTGCGCGACGCACTCTTGTCAGTGCATGAGTCGATGGCTGATCCACTGGCTGCTTACCCTAACGCTGGTCCTCAACGGATTTTCAGCGCCGTTGACTATGGCGGCGATGACGCACGATGCACGAATCGGCGACTCGCCCACGGCACCGCACGCACATCACGCAGCGGAACGCGCAGCGGCGACGTCGGAACGATCCGGCTTGAGTGAACACCCCCGTCACGGGGCAAAAACGTCGCCGTCGCCAACCGCGATAGACGACCGGTGTTGTGATGGTATGCAGTGCCACTGCGGCTGCGTTCTGCCGCATGCCGTCGCCCTCGCACCCCGCGTGTTCAGCGCTTATCGCCTGACGGACGTCCGCTTTACCGTGGTGGCCGCACACGCCCCGCGTCCTTCTCCCACTCCGCCGTTTCGACCGCCCGCGGCCTGACCGACACGTGCTATAGCGCCGGAACGGCCATGCCGCCGGCTCGTCAAGCTGTCTATCGCGCATCGCGTTCAACGCGATAGGGCGTGTGTGGAGTTGTCATGAAGATTTTTCCGTGTCGCTCCAGGAGCGCACTCGTCGTCTCGTGCATGCCGTACTCGTGCGCACAGGGTCTCGTTAACCCATGCCTCAATCGTCTCGCCGCGACACGCGGCGCATGTTTGCAATTGAACCGCGGCGCGGTGTCATGAAACCGTCGCGTACGCGGTATCTTTGTCGTCAATCCGTCGAAAAACGCGCACGTCCGATGAGAATTTTGCTGATCGAAGATGAAGGAAAGGCGGGCGACTACCTCAAACGCGGTCTGGCCGAAGCCGGCTTCACGACCGATTGGGTGCAAGACGGCCTGTCCGGCGAGCAGTTGGCGATCGAGGACGAGTATGACTTGGTCGTACTCGACGTCATGTTGCCGCAGCGCGATGGATGGTCGCTCTTGCGCAACTTGCGCCAAGCCGGAAAAGAAACGCCGGTCATGTTCTTGACGGCACGCGATCAGATCGAAGATCGCGTACACGGTCTAGAACTCGGCGCCGATGACTACCTTGTCAAACCCTTTGCGTTCGCTGAACTACTGGCCCGGGTGCGCAACCTGTTGCGCCGGCATCCCGGCCGCGACAGTGAGACGATGCAAGTCGCCGATCTGGAATTGGACGTGCGGCGTCGGCGTGCGTTTCGAGGCGGACGTCGGATCGATTTGACCGCCAAGGAATTTGCACTGTTGGAACTGCTGATGCGGCGCGAAGGCGAGATATTGCCGCGCACGCTGATCGCCTCCCAAGTCTGGGATATGAATTTCGACAGCGATACCAACGTCGTGGAAGTCGCGATGAAGCGTCTACGCTTGAAAGTCGATACCGGATTCGATACGCGCTTGATTCATACCGTGCGCGGCATGGGCTATGTCCTGGAGAGTCAGAGTGACCCGTCTTCCGCCGCTTAGCTCCATCGCTTGGCGCATCACGCTGTTGTACACGACGCTGGCGGCGGGGATTTTCATCACGGTTGCTCTGCTCATCCACGCCTCGGTCGAACACCATTTCGAGTCACAGGACCGCAAAGCTTGGGAAGGCAAGCTTGAACTCGTGGGCCACATTCTCGAAACGTGGCGAACCCCGGCCAACGACGAGCTGATTTTTCGCACCCTAGCCGACGCCATGGTGGGGCATCACAGCCTATTGGTACGCGTCGAAGATCCAGCCGGTACGTTTCGCTTTGCGAGCGGCCATGCCGAGATTCCGGTCGGTCCCGGTGCCTGGCGCCCCGCACGTGATGCCAACGTTCCGTTCCAGCCCATCGCCTGGGATGGCGCCAATGCCTCGTTTCGCGGCGTGGTGACGTGGGTCCCCACCGGCAGCAAAGGCCACGATATGCTCGTGTACCTCGCGTCGGACACGTCACACCACCAGGATTTCCTGACCTCATTCGACTACCAGCTAGCGCTAATTTGTGGTATTGCGCTGCTGCTGATGTCCGTGCTCGCCTGGGTCGCGACGCGGCGTGGGCTGCTGCCCATTCGCGACATGGCCGACGTCGCCGAATCCATCTCCGCGCAGCGCCTGCACCAGCGCTTGTCGGATGCAGAAATCCCGGTCGAACTACGGCCCCTTGCGCAGGCCTTCAACGCGATGCTCGATCGACTCAGTGACGCGTTGCAACGGCTGACGGACTTTTCCTCCGATCTGGCGCATGAACTGCGCACGCCGATCAGTAATCTCATGATGCAGACGCAAGTATCGCTCTCCAAACCGCGCCGCGCGGAAGACTACCGCGAGATCCTGTATTCCAATCTTGAGGAGTACGAGCATCTGGCACGCATGATTGCTGACATGCTGTTTCTGGCCAAGGCTGACCATGGCCTCATCATTCCCTCGCGCGAAGTCGTCACACTATCGAGCGAGGTCGCGGCGCTGTTTGAGTACTACGACGCGTTGGCTTCCGAACGCCGTGTCGGTCTTGTGCAACACGGCGAGGGACACATTCACGGCGATCGGGTGATGCTGCGTCGTGCACTGGGCAACCTCCTCACCAATGCGATCCGCTACACGCCGGACGGCGGGGCCATCGTTGTGTGCGTATCAACCAGCACGAGCGCAGTGACGATTACGATCGAGAATCCCGGGCCGACCATTCCGCCGGATCAGATTGTGCGCATTTTCGACCGTTTCTACCGGGGCAACGCCTCGCGGCAGCGCACGGAGGAGGGCGCGGGCCTCGGATTGGCGATCTGTCAATCCATCGTGCAGGCCCATGGCGGCGACGTATCCGTGGTCTCATTCGGTGGCATTACTCGCTTTGCGGTGCAGTTTCCCGCCGACGCGAAGGAAGGCCATATACCATCCTTCGCGGCATAGCGATCGGCAGTAGGCGTCTCACGCGGCGACGGCTTCGCGTTCAGCCAATGTTTCAGCGAGTGCGTCCCACAACGCGATACGGGCCTGCACCGCAGCGACGGCGGCGCGAATCACCGTAAGTCGACGCTCCAGGTCATCGGCGACCAACTCATCAATGATGGCTTCGGCTGCAGGGCCGTGCGCGTCACCATCGAGTTCGATGTGGCGCTTGAGGTAGTACACGAACGTCGGCACCGTCGCCTCGTCAATCGACCACTCGGCGAGAAGCGCGGAAAACATCGCCGGAATAACGTTCTCGCGACCGTAGAAGAAGCTGCCCAGTACTTCGTAGGTGCTGCCGGTCTGAGCGGTCAACATCGTCGCGCGCACGAAATCGCCCACGGCTGCCGGCGCGCGCGCGACTCGCAAGGCCTCATCAAGGTCGGCGCCGTCGGCCAACGCCTTCAAGCACTGTCGCATCTCCATCGGCTCCACACCGACCTCACGCATCGCATCGAGGTATAAGTCGTAGTGGCTCGCATGCGTGTCCGTCAGCGTCTCGTCTGATTCCTCGCCCAACACGATTTCGTTGATGAGGCGAGCGGCTTTGGGATGGCGCGGTGGCATCCAGGGCAACGATACGCAGGTCAAGTCAATCTGCAGCCGCTTGACGAGCGACATGAAATCCCACACGGCGAACACGTGCCAGCGCATGAACGTGCGCAGGTCGTTCATGTCGCGCACCATGGAGAACACACGATGGTGCTGCAGGGCATGCCCTGCCTGCCGCAAGTCAGCGTTCGCGCGCGCATACTGCTCGTGCAGCGACAGGTCCAAAAGTGAAAGTGTGGCTTCTTGCATGATCAGTCCTCAAACGTCAGGGTGGTGCAGCAGGGAACCGCGTCGGCTGCATCGACGCGTCGTGCATGACTGCACGGGTCAGATGGGCTCGTTGCGTGCGCGCAAAATGTCCAACCAATCACAGTGAAACTGGTCGGCAGGGACACCGTGCGCGTGGAGTGCGTGAAAGACGGCTCTGCCCATCGCTGGTGATCCGCTGCAGAAAATCGTCATCTGCGCGATCGCCGGGTGCTCGGTGAGTGCGCGCTCGTGCGGTAGCCCGATCGCACCGCGCCAGCCTGCGTCGGGATGCTCCACGACCGGCCGGTAACGCACGCGGGGGTGCTGCGTGGCGAGCGCCTGCAATTCCTCGTGCAGGAACAACGCTTCGGCTGTCGCTACACCCCAGTAGATCCAGATCGCACGGGTTTCCGCGCGCGCAATGGAGGAAGTCAGCATCGCCCGCATCGGTGCGATACCCGTGCCGCCGGCAATCATCACGACGGGGCGCTGATCCCCGGGCAGGCGACACGAGCCGTAGGGCATGTGACAGTCGACCGTAGCGCTGCGGCGCAAGTGCTCGACCACGGCACCGGTTCCCGCACCGGCGCGTTGCTGAACCTGAAGCTCGATACCCTCGGACTCCGGTGCACTGGCAATGGACAGGGCACGCAGTGAGCCGTCGGGCATCACCAACTTGAGGTACTGGCCCGCTTCGTAGCGAGGCAGCCTGTCATCGGCTGCCCTGAGGCCGACACGCAGCACCTGACGACTCAACGCTGCAATCTGCTCAACCTCGAGCGTGACGGTCTGAGAGTTCACCGAGATGCCTCCGCCATCGTCTGCGCGACGACGATCACGTCAATGCGCTGGAGAAATTCCTTCATGTCAGCGAGCATCTGCCGATGGGCCATAACCTTGACGATCTTGGCGGTGATCAAGGACACCGGCAGTGAGAACTCGACTTGTTCGGTGATGCAGACGCGCGAACGGCAAGCCGACAGATCGACAAACTGCACGCGCGCATCGATCGCAACGGTGGCGCTGTCTTCAGGTAGCGTTCGCCAGCACAACGTGCGCGGCGTTTCCCAGGAATAGCGCAAGCAGTAGCGGGGTTGGAAAACGATCCCCAGGTCCCGCTGAGTGGCGAGCGTCCACCGTGCTGTTACTGCATCGAGACACTCGAACGATTCGACATCGGCCGTGCATCGCGCCAAAGAGGGCAAATCGTGGAACACCGCTGCCACGGCGTGCGCCGGCGCGCAGAACGTGTGTTCGGCCTCATAGCGAAGCTTAATAGCCTGCATGACCGGTCTCCACCGCCATGACCGGCGTCACACCGGCCTGCGGCCGACGCACAGCGAGCAACGCGGGAATCAGCGTGAACGTCGCGAGCCCGGAGAAGATCATGTTCACCGAGACGAGGTAGCCGAAGTTTTGAATCGGCGTGAAGGCCGAAAAGATGAACGCGGTAAAGCCCAGCACGGTTACAACGACAGTGAACAGAATGGCGGCACCGGAAGCTTGTATCGCGTCGACAATCGCCGCGTGCGCGTCTCCGGATCGTTCTCGTGCTCTTCGGTAGTGGTAGAGAAAGTGGTAACTGAAATCGATGCCGATACCAATCGTGATGCCCGTGATGACTGCGGTCGAAACTTCCAGCCGCAGACCCAGCACCGCCATCAGAGCAAACGTGGCGAGAATGGCCAGCACGATGGGAGCCGCCGCGAGCAGCGCGTAGCGCAACGAGCGAAAGAAGAACGCGCACAGCAATACGATCGTGATCACCGAGGAAATAATGTTCTGTATCTTGCCGATGATGATGTAGTCCATTTGCGCGAGCCACACGAGCAGGTTGCCGCCGTATTCCACCAAGATGCCGTCGGTCGGCTGCTGCGCAATGAAGTCCTTGAGCTGCCGGTAGATCGCAATGTGCGTGTCCTGTTCGGAGGTCTTCACCGGAATGAAGATCTTGACGCGCCGGTAGTCATAGTCGACGAGGTCCGAGAAATCTTCGGGACTGCTGGAAATCGAATAGAGCAGCAGGTACTGCGCGGCTTGATCGAACGTGGCAGGAATCTCGCCGGCGGGTTTGTTATTCATCACGCCGTCAATGCGCGTGAGCACATCCACAAACGAGAGCGTGTGGCCGACCGACGGCAGCGTCTCCGCATAGCGTTGAATGGCTTCCACACGGCGTAGGAACGCCGGATCCTGCACGCCTTCGTTCGCACCGGCTTCCACTAACACGTCGAAATAGCGCGAGCCGCCCAGGCGCGCGTCGAAGTACGCCATGTCGGTCTTGATCGGGTGTCCGTCAGGCAAGTACTCAGCGAAATTCGCACCCGTGCGCAAAAACGTGAGCGAGACGAGTGTCATGCCCAACAGCACGACGTAAGCAATCAGCGTCGTGACTGGCCGCGCCACGCTGGCTGCCGCCAAGCGGGTCAAGCCCGCTTCAGCCCAGCGCATGATCCGCGAACTCGCTTCCAGGCCGGTAGGCTTGCCCGACTGAGCACTGTCTTTCCACCAGCAGCGAATCAACGCCGGCAGCAGCGTGATCACGACGATCAACGAGGCCACCGTACCGATGGCGGTGACAACACCCAGTTCGGCTATCGCGGAGACCTTGAACACGATCAGCGAATAGGCGCCGACGGCCGAGGTCAAGCAGGCGATCCACAACGGGTAGGCCACCTTACTCATCGCGCTTTGGTTGGCCGTGACGAGATCGTTCTGTACGAGTCGCTCCTCCAGGAGCGCATGCAGGTAGTAGATCGCATAGGACCCGGCGGTGACCGCAATCAGGATAGGAATCGACGTGGTCACGACTGTTACGGGATAGCCCAGCCAGCCCATGAGACCCATCGTCCACGCGATGCCAACGACGGTGGCGAGCACGCTGGCCGCCACGAGACGTACGTTACGGAAGATTGCCCAGAGGATGAGGAGCTGCACGAAGATGCCAATCGGGAACAGCACGACCGCATCGTCCTGAATCCCGCGATCGATCGCTTCTGACAAGATCAGGTCACCGATCACACGCACCGTGAACCGATCCCGATAGGGTTCGAGAATGCGGTAGGTGTCTTCGAACACCTGGGCTTGGTCCGAACCGCGCACGACGTTGATGAGAATCAACGAATCCGTTCCGTCATCAGAGACGACACGTCCCTGGATCAACGGATTGGCAAGCGCCTTGCGCCGCACATCCGCCGCGTCGGCAGCGGAGAGGGGGGGGCCGTCGTAGAGCGTGTCGACGTCAAGGCCGTCAGCGTTTGCCTCGATGTTCTTGATCGTCGACAGGCTCTTGATCTCATTGCCCACGACCCATTTCAGGCCGACGAAGGCGTCAGTGATCTCCCGGGTGGCGGTGAGTGAGCCGGGGGAAAACGCATCGGCGCTCTCGAGGCCGATGAGCACACGGTCCTTGCCGCCGAAAATCGCTTCGAACTTCTTGTTGGTCTGCACAATCGGGTCATTGGCGGGCAGATCGGCGTCATCGTTGTTGCGCAACGTCAACCGCGACATGCCCGCGAGCATCACGAGCAAGAGCACCGTGTGCGCGGCTAGAACTCCCGCGGGTCGCAAGCCGGCGAGACGGCGGAAGAGTGCGTTCACAGGGTGTACTCCAGACGAAGACCAAGGCGGTCATTGCGCGTGTACTGACCGAAGAACGTGTCGCTGCGGCCCGAGAGTAGATCGCCGGAGACGTGCAGGGTCAGGCGATCGCTGAGTTCGTGGCGCCACTCCAGCATCACGGCCGACTGGCGGCGTCGGGTATCGAACACCACATCCGTGGTGACGCTATCGCGCGTGCCCCAGGAAACTTCCACGCGAGCCAGAAGCGCATCTGACAGGATGTGACGTAGGTCTTCCTTGCCATAGCGTTGTCCGTCGCGCGCGAATTGTTTGCTGTACTCCAGGGCAAAATATGTCTCCTCGCCGAACAGCCCATGCTCCACATTGAGGTCGATTCCGGCGACCAGATGGTCGTAGCGATCACGCGTACCGTCGGCATAGGAAAGATCCACGCGCGTGGCTTCGGCACGCAGCACGGCCTTGCCAAGCAGCACCTCGGTATCGATACCGAGCGCGCGCTTATCCGGATACAGCTGATCGATGCCGACGAGAAGGCCACCCGGCGTCGGTTCCGGATCCCGCGCTTCAAACGCGGGCAGATTGTCCTCGCCATCAAAGTAACTGACCGCGTAGCTGAACCCCTGCGCCTCGCGATCTAGCTTTAGCAGCACCTGCGGACGAGACCCATCCGTATGACTGCCGGTATAGTCGATCCACGTGTAGGTCAGCGGCACCGAAGCACCCTCGGCGTCCACGGTCTGCGGTAATTGGAAAAACCAGCGCGAATCGGTGTTCGGCATCAGGCTTTTGGTGTGGCGCGGCGCATAGACCGCGCTCCACTGGTAACTGCCGGCGAACACGACTGCCCGCACGGCATCCGTCGCACGCACGCGATCCGTGGACAACAGCGCGTCGCGGTAGTCGCGTTGATCAAAATAGTCGGTCGGATTGACTAACGTCGCACGACCGCCGCGCACAGGTTGGCGCCCCACCGTGAGATCGAGCGCACCGAACGCGCGGTGGACATACCACTCGTCGAGATAAAGTCGGTCGTTGTATACCTGCGCGTCTGCTTCGGGGTTGCGATTCACCGACACTTTTGCGCGCACATCGTAAGCGCCGAGCGTCTGGTCGAGCTTGAGCATGGCGTAGAGCCCCTGGCGCTCCCGGGAGGCCCCTGCAGGTGGATCCCACGTGGCGTGCCCGAGATAGGTCAACGTCAACGTCGACTCCAGGGCAATGGCGACTGAAGGAACGCCACCGGTGAGTAAACCCGTGAGAACAACGAACCGCCGCATCGTTCAGTGCCCCTGCGTCAACGAGCGCAGTGAGATCTCGTCCTCAGGCACACCCGTGTCGACCTGATACGCGTCGAACGCCATGACGGTGGAGTGCTGGTTGATCAGGTCGGTCATCTCCATGCGGAACGGACGAATGGCACCTTCACCTTTGACCGCCCGAAATTCGCTCGCTCGAAACGACTTCGCATGCGTGCCGGATTTGTTGTAGTACTCGGCCGACACGACCATGTGCGTGCTGCTATCGAGGATCAGCACGCGCTTGGAGTATCCACTTTCGGTCTTTTCTTTCTCCGTGCGTGGCGTAGCCACGACCGCTACGCACGCGGTAGGGCATTCGTGGACTTCACCGAATGCGTAGTCGTAGTTTTCCGACTCTTCCGTGACGAGATCTTCGTAGCTGAAGTCCGTACCCATGAACGTATCGGACTTGTCCGATCCAGAAATGCGCCGCGTCTTCTGCAATGCCGGCAGGTAGAGCCAGCGCTCGTCCTCGGCGTTCTTGTTTTCGTGCGTCAAAAGCCCCGTGCCCTCGATCGACTTCGGACGATCGAAGTACAGCAATGATCGCTTGTCGCCTGTCGCTAACGTAACGGTGCGCCAGTGCAGGACGCGTTCCTGCGTCTTTCCTTGCGCGTTCTTGAGCGTGATCGTCACGCGCGTAGTTTCATCGCTCGACGCTTCGGCACGAATGTTGGCCTCGATATGCGCCAGCGGCGTCATAGTTGACGGTACTGCTGCCGATGCCAGTGAGCCGACGACGAGCAGTGCCAAGGTCGAGCCACAAACAATATGCGAAGCCGTCATGGTGAAAATCCTGGGGAAGTGGAAGCGGTTGTCGACTGCGATCAGCACAGCACGAGCTCGCCGCCGCGCAGCCAGCTCGCGAGGTTGTCCTGCATGGCGGTTCGCGAGGGCGGATGAAACGCCAGTGCCTTCGTGGCGGCCAGCAGATACGGAACTTCAGGGTCGCTGAGAAAGCGCATGCCACCCAATGCCTCGACCGCACGCGCACTGGACGTGTCGATCGCATCCTGGATGGCGTAGCGTGTCAGCAGAATGCGTCCCAGCAAGCTTGTTCGGTCGGATTCTGCGACATCGAATTCGGTTGCCAGCTGCAGCAGCGCGTTCATCGAGCACTCCATGCGGGCGGCAACCCCTGTGATATCGACACCGAGCGCACGCGGTGATTCGAGGAGCTTCTCGAGCAGCCGGCTGCAGGCGCCGAGATAGCTCGCCGTGAGCAACAGTTCGAACCAGACGAAGCCTGCGATCTGCACCTGGTCAAGCTCCTCGCGCGACCCGGAGTACGAAATCATCTTTTCGTGGACGACGACGTTGTCGAAGACGACCTCGTCGCTTTCCGCGGCACGCAGTACCGGCGAGGTCCAGAAGGGCCGTACCCGAATTCCGGCTGTGTCGGCGGGCACGAGCGCCACGGCAAGCAACGGGCCGTCGGGGGAGGGCACACGTAGACTCAGCGTGATCAGCTCCATTGATCGCGACAGGCTGCACGGCTTCTTCGACCCGTTGACCACGAACTCACCGTCACGCGATTCGGCGGTGAGGTAGGGTTCCAGGATGCTCGCACCAGCCGCTCCTTCAGCAAAGGCCGACGCCACGAGCATGCGACCTTCGGCTATGGCCTGCAGCAGCATCCATTCCACACCCGAGGTCGTCTTGGCCATTTCCACGAGTGTGGCGACCGAAAACTGGTGCATATTGATGGCAATCGCGAGCGAGGGTGAGAGTGCACCGAGTGCACGCTGCACCATGACCAACTCGCGTGCCGACAAGCCCTTGCCGCCATGCAGTGCGGGAATGGCCAGGTCGACGCCACCATGCGCCTTGAACAGCGACAGGACATCCGAGCCTTCGTTTTCGCGCTCGTCGAACGGGCGGCTGCGCACCTGAGCGGCAAAGCCCGGCATCACCCGCTCGAGAACCTCAAATTCAGAGCGCAGAAACGGCACGATCGTCCTCCGAGGTGACTGCCATCTGCGCGGCACTGGGGACTGGTGCTGTATGCACGTGTCCTTCGAACAGACCGTTGACGATCGACGTGATGTTCTCGCGAAGCGCTTGCACGGCGATCGGCTCCAGGAGGGATGCCAATTGTGGCAAGCCCAAGTCCAGCACTGCGTGGAACGTCAGCAGCGTGGTGCATTCGTCGTGCGGCTGCGCCTGCCAACTGCCGTCAAAGACGGCAAGATCACCCTTGGTTTGCGAAAAAAGAATGCGGCCTTGTTCGGGAAAGAAGGCATCTCGCTCGTGCCAACGCAGCAGACCATCGCGGAATTTGACCTCCCAAAAGCTCTCGCACGAGCCGGGCTTCACATTGTAGATTTCCACCTTGCGAACGGCATCGGCGAACGTTTCGTATGAGGGAAAATCAGCGATCACTTCGTAGACGGAAGTTGCCGGCTGACTGATGAGGAATTGCAGAGTCGCGGTCTTCATGAGCGATGTCCTTGCGTCTCGAAATAGCGTTTGTGGATGGCAGTCAGCGACGACTCAACCGCAGCCAGCAGCAGACTGACGTCGGTGTCGTTGAGCGTGAGCGGCGGCGTCAGGCGCGCCGTGGCGTGAGCGTTGAGCGAATGCGAGATCAGGACGCGATGCGCGACCATCTCGAGCAGGAACTCGCCGGCGAAAGCATCGTCGGAGAATTCGAGGGCCATCAAAAGCCCGCGACCGCGGATGTCTCGCACAAACGGGAATTGCCAGCGTTGCTGGGCTGCGATGAGTCCGTTGAGAATGCGATCACCCAGTCGGCGCGCACGCTGTGGCGCGTCCAACTCGGATAAGGTATCGATGGTCGCCTTCACTACCGCAGAAACCAGTGGTGAACCTGCAAATGTCGAGGTGTGGACCAGAGGATTGCAGTTGAACGCTTCATACAATGCCGGCCCGCACATCAGTGCGCTGACCGGCACCAGGCCGCCGCTGAGTGCCTTACCACATAGGAGGATATCCGGGGTCACGCCCTCCTCCTGGCAGTACCACCAGGCACCGGTGCGTCCCAGCCCGGTGGAGATCTCGTCCATCACAAGCAGGCTGCCGCGCTCATCGCACAAGCGGGCGACCTCGCTCAGATAGCCCATCGGCGGGATGATGACACCGGCTTCCGATTGCAACGGCTCCATGACGACGGCCGCATCAGCAGCGTGCTTTCCCAGCGCGTCGGCGAGCGCTGCTGCATCGCCAAAAGGAACGAACGTCACGTCCGGCAGCAAGGGCAAGAATGGTGTGCGGTACTTGGGGTTGTGCGTCAGACTCAGCGCACCCAGCGTTTTGCCGTGAAAGCCGCCCTCCATCGCGATGAAGCGCGTACGTCCGTTGAGCTTCGCGAGCTTGATCGCGGCTTCGACCGCTTCGGCACCGGAGTTGGCCAGCCACACGTATCGCAAGCCGGCTGGCGCGATGGCGGCGAGTGCTTTGGCTGCATCGGCTTGTTGCCGATTCACCAATAATCGAGAACCCAGCGCGATGTGCTCGAGCTGCGCATAGGCGGCCTGCAACACGCGAGGATGTCGTCGTCCCAGCAGGAATACACAATAGCCGCCGCAGTCGAGATAACGGACACCGTTGTGATCTTCGACATACGCACCCTCAGCGGTCTGCTCTACGCCGACATTGAGCAGCCGCATCAATCGCGCCATCCCACTGTTGACGTGGTCGTAGTGAGTGTCGATCACTTCCTCGACGTCGGTAAGCGTCATGCGGCTCGCTCCCGATAGCGGGTCTGCTCGGCCCAGTACGCCATGTTGTTGAGAATTACGTATTCGTCGTCCGGCATGGCCGGCAACGAAAACTCCTCCGCGAGTTCGGCATAGTTGCTCGGAAACGGCTCGCTCATGTTGAAGTAGCAAGCGTGGTCCACCAGCGCGTTGAGCCGTCGGCGCGCGAACTCGGGGAGACTGGGCAGGAAAACCGGAATGAACAGTCGGTCGATAATTTCTGGATCGACGATCTTCGGCATTGGGCGGGTATAGCCGCACGACTGCGAGAACCGATCCATGAGCTGATGCACATCGGCAACCTTGCTCGCCTGCGTCCCACGCGTGATCCAGTATTCACGATGTCGACCATTGCGCTCACTGAGTGCGGCAATCGCCTCCGCCAGCACGTCCTGCGGTACCAGATCAACCAGTGCGCCGTCTTTGGCCGGAATCACGGGCGCAAACCCCTGCAATACGGCGCCGACGATCGAATGTAGGCCTTGGAATCGTGAGATCGCGCCGGTTGCCGAATCGCCGACGACGATCGACGGCCGCACAATCGTCCAATCGCGAGCGAGTGTCTTTACCTGAAGCTCCGCCCGGCGCTTGGATTCGCAGTACGTCGAGTATTCCTTGAGGTATTCCGGCAGCTTGAGATCGTGCGTATAGGCCGTGCTGACATAGAGCAGTCGTGCATCGAGGGTATTAGCCACCTCGATCGCGTGCACGGTGCCCAGCACATTTGCGCGTTGCATCTGCTCTTCGGATTTCCCGAAATGCGTCAGCGCCGCCGAATGCACTACGCAGTCGATGCTTCCGTGTTCGCGCTGCAATTCTGCTAAATCGAGCCCGAAGCCGGGGACGGAGATATCGCCTTCGACCGCGATCACGCGCGGATCGGCGATCGGATTGGCGCGAATCAATGCGATGACGCGAATGCCGCGCTGCAGGAGCGCGGGGACGAGCGCACTACCTACCACACCCGTTGCGCCCGTGAGCAGAACCGTCGTTGATGTTTTCACGTAAGAAGCTCGCTCAGTGAACGATCAGGGAAACGTCGGCTGGTCGAGCTCGATCTTCAGCGTGCCGCGCCGAACTAGGTAGTTGACGCGCGTGCGAATAAACGCGTCGACGAAGCGTGGCATATGGCGTGCAAACCAGAGCGAGAGGGTGCCCAAGCGCGTCGTTCCGACATCGCGGTAGTTGCGTCGGCACGCCCGCAGTACACCGTGCGCGGCCGATTCGACCGATTCCTCGAAGCTCAGCAGCTTCAACCCTAGCGGCCGAATATCAATGATCTTGGCGACCGACAGTCCTTGGCGAACGGCGTCGGTGTGGATACCGGTGTCGATGAATCCCGGGTACATCGTCGTGACGCTGATCTGGCCGTGATACTGCATGCGCAGCGAATCAGAAAAGGCCGAGACGGCACGTTTGCCGGCGCCGTAGGAGGGAATGAGCGGGGCATTGATGTACGCGAACAGCGAAGCGATATTGATGACTTTGCCGTGTGAGTGGAGCAGATAGGGCATCAGCTCCGCGGTTAACGTCCAGGGTGCCCAGAAGTTCACGTCGACGCTGTTGCGCGAGCTTGTCGTCGGACGAATACCGGCGTCCTGCAGTGACAACGTGCCGGCGTTGTTAATGAGAATGTCGATGCCGCCGCCGAGAAAGTCCAATGCTTGTGCGATCGTCGGCTGCAACTCCTCACGCCGTGTCAGGTCGCAGCGCAGGAAACGGCCGACACGGCCTGCATCGCCTGGTTCTCGGACGTCGATACCGACGACTCGGGCGCCGTGCTCCACCAGCAGCTCGGCCGTCTTACGGCCCAGCCCACCCGCCACGCCGGTGATGACGACGCGTTTGTTTTTCAGACTCATGAAACTCTCCTTGCGATCAGGGGGAGGGCGCGCCAGCGCGTGTAGCGCGTGAGGCTTTGGCAAGCGCCATCAAGTGTTCGGCGTCGGGAAGACGTGCGGGGTAATCAAACCACGGCGTGCGCGGCCAGAAGTGGTGCACGATGTGCAAGTTGTGATTGAGCATCAGTACCTGCAGCACGCGCGAGCGGACAAGTCGTGTGTGTTCAAATCGCTCCTGCGATTCCTGAGGGTAGTGAACCAGCCAGGCGACCAGCAGTTCGACGGCGGCGCCTGCAATAGCGAGCGGTATGATCCACAGCACGACGGCGTTCATCGTTCCGAACACGAATGCCAGCAGGCCGAAATACGCGACTTGTGCGCCCAGCGTGAGGACATGCTCGGCCAGGTGCGCCGGGCGTCCCCGCCAGAGTCCCTGACGGATCATGTAACTGTTGTCGTGCAGCAACCGCACTACTACCCACAGCGGCAACAGTACCCGTGGCCGTCGCCCGATGACCCAGTCGGGGTCGCGCTGCGGATCGTTCGTATAGCGATGGTGCATCATGTGCGACAACTTGAAGATCGGAAACGTCAGTCCTTCATGAAAGGCGCCGATCCGTCCCATCGCGTCGTTGAGTCGTTTACTCGGTGCAGCAATGCCGTGGACTGCATCGTGCGTTACGCTGTACATGGCGTAGAGCGAAATCCCGTTGATGACAGCGGCTGTGACCAACGTAATGAATCCGCCGTGGAACGCCAGCAATGATCCATAAAACGCACAAAGCGTGACGATGCATAGCCAGTGCGTGGGGTTCATACCGCGGCTTCGTGCAATGGACATTCGAGTAGCCAAGTCGCGCCATACCAGCCACGACGGAGCGTGGCTGACATGACTGGTTGGAATCCAGAAGGGATAGCCGCCGACAGGACTGCCGAGGCCGAGTTCATCAATGTGTGAACCATTGTCAACGCTAGAGGCGAATTCAGCTTGTATGCAGCGGAATTTTCGCGTTGCTGTTAACTAAGATTTTGCACCTAGCGGAACTACGCTACTTATTCAAAAATGATGTACTACTAAAAGCACACAATGCCGATTCATCCCCCGGATCAACCGGCGAGATCGAACGTCGCGACGCGGCTGAATCGAACACTGCCGACGGTGATGAACCGAACATGCTGCGAAACGTGCGCGAGAAATGCGCTGAATCCGTGAATCCGGCCGTAGCGGCGGCGTCTGTAAACGTATCGCCACGCAACACACAGGTGAGTGCCGTGCGCAATTTGCACCATTGCCGGTAGCGTTGGGGCGAAATACCCAGCTCACGTTCGAACAATTTACGCAAATAGCGAGAAGTCACGCTTAGTCGTTCAGCAACATGATCGAGCGAATCGGCGTCGCACAAATGATGGTCGATGTAATCCAAAGCGCACGCTACGCGCCGATCAATTGACCGGGAGCGCCAGGCGCTGCTGGTTAGTGCTGCCACTAGCCCCCGCAGCAACGGCTCGCCGGTTTCGCCTGAATCTGCGTATATCTGGCGCACAGCCTCGACCCGCGTCGGACTGATATCGACAATCTGACCGGCATCCAACGCGTAGTGTGTGGTGACGAGGCGTCCAAGGTCCGTAGCCGGCTCGAGAAATAACAGTAGCGCTTCCGTCTCACCCGCCGACGAACCCCGCACGCAATGCGGTTTTCCGGATGGAATGATGATCCCCGAGGCGCAGTGTTCGAGTCCGTGGCGTTCGGTCACGCGCAGCGGATCTCCCGATGCAATCGCTATCTGCAGTACGTAGTGAGCGTGAAGGTCATTGTCCCGAACATCTCCGGCAAAATACGCTGCGCCGGAACCGATCCACATGGTGCCGCTCCACCGCCTCGACATGGTTCCCCCCAAGGGTCGGCTGGTAGCCCATCCTGGCAAGCGCTCACGGTTCGCGCGATGACCTGAACATTACAAACGTGTCATTTTCGCGAGCGCTGTCCGTTTTACCAATCACCTTTATGCGAGACGTGCACGACGATTTCGCGGACGCGCTTCCGCTACATGCAAGCGCCGCCGATGGTCGAGTGCGAGCATCGGAACGACGAAACCACAGGAGCCACGTCATGGAGTTGACATCTGAACAAGTGCATTGGCTCGGCGGCGGCGCGTTCGTTGCCGTCGCGACGCTCTCGATTGGGCAAGGCCTAGGGTTTTGGTCTACCCGCTGGATACCGTGGCTACTTCCTGCCCTGATGATCGGCTACGGGATTGAGAGCGGCGCAGACTGGTGGATTCACGGCGAAGCAAGGCCCGCGAACTACTTCATGCAGGCGTTGCAACACGTCGCCCAAGGAAGCGCCATGCTTGTCGCGGGTGTCGTTGAAGCACTGCGCCTGCGTGGCACACTCAAAGCATCCGCGTGGGGCTATGCGTTGCCGATTGCGCTCGTCGCTGTCGGCATCGGTTTCTGGTTACATTCGCAACATAACACCGGCGTCGATCCGATGGTCCTGATGGTGCAGCACCGCGCGATTGCAATCAGCCTTGTGGTGACGGCTGGCGCCCGCGCCCTTGATGTCGCTCTTGCGGCGCGCAGTCACGCTCTGACGGTCGGCTGGTGGTTGCCGCTCCTGGCGTTCGGATTGCTGATGCTCACGTACACGGAGTCGAGTATGCCAGGCATGGTGGGACACTGAGCCTGTCGCCCAGTACACCTATGTCTCCTGAACCGCGCAAGCCGGATCGCCGCCTTTCGGTGCTGACCTACGCGCAGCGCGCACACGCCGCCGGCTGGATTCTGGTGCTGCACAGCATCGTCTTGCGATTGGCAATGGGACGTAGCAGTGCTGCGTCCGACTACCTCATGGCGTCGGGCGCGGCGTGTTTCATCGTCGGCTTCGTCGTGACGGTATGGCCGTGGCTACGGGGGGGATGGGGAAGTACCGTAGCCCAGTTTTTTCATATTGTTCTGCACGCGATCATTCTGGTGATTTCTGTCATCGTCGCGTGCACCCGCCGTCAAGGCGGCCCACGACACGCGCGAAGCGGCGAAAAAGTACGCCAAGAAGAGGGGCGGCGACGCTGCCAAGGCCGAACACGAGCATTGATGGACCAAGCCGTGAGCGGCTTGCCCGCCGACGGACTACGCTTTTCTAGCAAGGTTAAGTAGTGGATCAAGAGGCGTGTTGACGGTTCCAGCAGAGCGCATGCCGTCAGTGTCGTCGCGCCTCGGCGCAACCTCTATGTACTTCTTTTCCCTATTAGGTACGCACCCACAGGACTCGCACAGTCACCACGTCGGGCGGCTTGGTGACCGGCGAACGAGTTCCGTTGCTTACTTTGTGTAGCCCCGCAACAACTCGACGATCGTCGCGGTTTCCCGGATACGCACGGCTTCGTCCCGCTCGGCCACAACGTGCTCCGCAAGATGGCCGGTCAATACCTCCATCATCAGGCTATGCATTGCGCCTTTCGCAGCGGCGATCTGGATCAGTACCGCCGAGCAGTCGGCATCGGCTTGCAGTGCCTGCTCCAGCGCAGCGACTTGGCCGGCGACGCGCCGGACACGGCTGAGGAGCTTCTTTTTGTCTCGATTGACATGTGCCATGGGTCGGTATGATATACCCTAGGGGGGTATATTGCTAAGGGCACACCAATGAACCTGGATTCCCTTGCCGCGTCCCGGCGGCATTCCCACGCCTTCAACGACGGCAATCCTATTGCGGAGCACAACACGCGGCGGGCGATGGCTCTGACGCTGGTCATGATGGTGGTGGAGATCGCCGGGGGCTGGTGGTTCAACTCTATGGCCCTGCTTGCGGACGGTTGGCACATGAGTTCGCACGCGTTGGCTCTAGGACTTTCGGCGTTTGCCTACGCGTGCGCCCGGCGGTATGCGGAAGATCACCGTTTCGCCTTCGGTACGTGGAAAATCGAGATCCTCGGCGGTTACACCAGCGCGATCCTGCTGCTGGGCGTGGCTGCGCTGATGGCGGTTCAGTCCGTTGATCGGCTCTTCCACCCGAGCGCCATCCACTACCCGCAAGCGATCACCATCGCCATCGTCGGGCTTGCGGTGAACCTCCTGTGCGTCTGGTGGCTCCGCGACCATCCCGCGCACAGCCACGGCCATCACGACCATGGACATGGCCACCACCACCACGGGCACGATCTGAACCAGCGCTCTGCTTATTTGCACGTCGCAGCGGATGCGGCGACGTCGGTGCTGGCGATCGTGGCCTTGTTCGGCGGTATGTATTTCGGCGCCGTCTGGCTCGACCCGGTCATGGGTCTGGTCGGTGCGGCGCTGGTTTCGCTGTGGGCTTGGGGTCTGATCCGCGATTCCAGTCGGATCTTGCTGGACGCTGAAATGGATGCTCCGGTTGTCGCAGAGATTCGTGAGGCGATCGAGGGAGGCGAGGTTCCAGCCCGTATCAGCGACCTCCATGTCTGGCAGGTTGGCCGAGGCAAGTTTGCCTGTGCAGCGGAAGTGGTGACGCCATCGGCTGTCGATTCGGATCACTTTCGTCGGGCGATCTGCGTCCACGAAGAAATCGTGCATGCGACCATCGAGGTGCGGAATGCGCCCATCGGTGCAGTGGCGGCGTGACGTCGGTGCGGACTGATTCGACCGGTCGAAGCGGGAGGTATTGTTGCGTTGTGGGGGGCGTCACCCGCGCAACGTTGCCGGCGAAGCAGTGCATTGTTCGACCGTACCACTGTTCCATCTTTTCCGCGGCACTTTGCTGATTTGCGCACTGGGTTCGTGCCCTCAGGTGCGAAGCCGTAGGCTCGGCGCGAGTGCGGCTCGGCGCTCCGTGCTGATGAAGGCAGCGGAATTGAAACGGGGCATTGAGACCAATGGTGAAGAAATCGAGCGCGCTTACGGCAACGTGGGGCGGGAAAAGGGGGGGCGCTGAGCCGCATTGAAGTCGGCAGCGTGAACGAACTTCTGGGTACCATTCAAAAAAAGCGAACGAAATGAACGCTGAAGTACCGATCCTCTTGCACATCGAAGCGCACGGAACACACCAGGGTGTCGAAACCGCGGACGGTGGCATAGCGACGTGGCTTGCACCACGTGATCCCTTGCGCACCTCAACGCGGCTTGCGTTGGAAACCTCTGTCCATGGTGGCTGTCTTGAGTTACAGCACGTAAAGTGGCGGTCTCAGTCGCCGAATTGCCTCACTATGAGAGACGAGGGCGGCGTGGCGGAGCGCCGATCGGTTTCCGCTTTTGAAGGTGCGATCGCACCCCCTGAGCCTCTCGCCAAGCCCTGAGTTGTGGCATGCGCTCGATCACTGGTGCAGGGAGGTTGGCCGCCGCTTGATCTCGCTCAGCCTCGTCCACGTGCAGCGCCAGTGCGTCCAAAACGGCGATGCAAAACAGTGTGGATATGTCGTCGAGCTTATCACCACCTGCCGCAGCACGAGCTCGCGCGTCACGAAACACTGACAACGCGTCACTCACTGGAATGAGTTCTGCCACCATCTGTTGATTTCCGCTAGCAGCCGCCCACCGTAGCGCTTCGCTGTTCTTGGATCGCGGATCACTGACAGGGATCAGCTCTCGAACGATTTCGAGATGGTCTTGTAGGGCGGCCCAGCGCAGGGCTGCGCTATTGTCGGCTTTGGGATTGGTGAAAGGGATCAGCTCACGCACAACATCAAGGTGCCCGGCCTTCACGGCGGCGCTCAATGCTTCACTATTCTTGCCTCTGGGATTGCTGACCGGGATCAGTGTGCGCACGACCTCTACATGGCCTGCAACCGCCGCTAGTTTCAAGGCCATGCTGTCGTCGGCTCTCGGATAACTTACCGGAATGAGTAAGCGCACGACTTCCAGATGTCCCTCCTCGGCGGCTCTGCACAGTGCGGCGCAATTGTTGGTAGCGGCTTTCTTCGGGTCGCCCGCCAGAAGCAGGGCACGCACGGCATCACTGTCGCCGCGTTCGGCCGCTGCGATCAGATCGTGGTAGTTGTCGGGCGTCGATGCTATTTTCTTACCCATATCTCACCGGTACGTTTAGCTCTAACTCCCATCAAAACAGATTCCTGGCGCTTCGCAAGTGAACTGCCGGTAGCTGCTTCGCGTCGGCCGACAAGGACCGGTCACGCTTATCCAACGGCCGATCCAGGCATTGTCAGGAGCTGCTCCCAGCTGTTTGAGACCTTCGGACCAGATGTTGAGCTCTACGGCCCGACCCTTCCAGGGTGCGAAGTTGATGAACAGGTAGGGAGTGCCGCGCTTCGTCCGGTTCTTGCTCACTTCGACGACGAGTTCGCTCTTGTCGCCGACGTAGGCAAGACATCCGTCGAAATCGCGAGTGTCAAGGTAAGTGGACGCCCACCCCATCTACTGCCGCTGCTCCGACGCGTCAATGCTCGCCTCTCCACATGTAGAGGTGCTAGGTATGGCCACACAGAAGGCAACTGCTGCGACAACGCGGCGATGGAGAACTGGGACCACAGCTTCAAAGGTCGAAGCGAACGGCGAGCACCCAGCGCCACGCGAGCAGGCCAAGTCGCACGTGTTCGAGTACATCCGCCAATAGGGAGCGGACTTGCTCGGCTTCCATGTTTCCATCATAATAGAATGATGGAAACGAAGTTCGCCCTCAAAGCCCTGGCCGCGCTGGCCCAGGAAACCCGCCTGACCATCTTTCGCCACCTCGTCGAGGCAGGGCCAGAGGGGATTCATGCGGGCGCCATCGCTGAAGCCCTGGGCTTGCCAGGAGCGACGTTATCGTTCCATCTCAAAGAGTTGCATCACGCGGAGCTGGTCGACAGTCGGCAGGAAGGCCGATTCGTCCGCTATACCGCCAATCTGACGACGGTGCAGGCGATGGTTGGGTATCTGACCGAAACCTGCTGTGGCGGCAAGCCCGAAATGTGCGTGCCGGTCGCGGTGCCGCTGCCGATGCCCACCGTCAAGCGCAAACCAGGACGTCCGCAATGAATGCTGCCCTGTCACCACGGGTCTACCGGGTTCTGTTTCTGTGCACTGGCAACTCGGCACGCAGCATCCTGGCCGAGGTGCTGACGCGCCAAATCGGACACGGTCGCTTCGAGGCGTTCAGTGCGGGCAGTCAACCCCGGGGCGAGGTCCATCCGATGGTGCTGGAGCTGCTGCGCGGCGTTGGACTGCCGATCGAAGGGCTGCGCAGCAAGGGCTGGAATGAGTTCGCAGCGCCCGATGTGCCGCCGATGGATTTCATCATCACGGTGTGCGACCGGGCGGCTGGTGAAGTCTGCCCGGCCTGGCCCGGACATCCGGTTACGGCGCACTGGAGCATTCCCGATCCGGCGCTGACCGATGGTGCGAACAAGGCAGCTTTCCGGGAAGTGATGTTCCTCTTGCAGCAGCGCATCTCGCTGCTGACCGAACTGAAGCCGGAATCACTGGATCGCCTGGCGCTGCGCACGCGGCTGGAAGGCTTGCTCCCGGATGCCGACCGTGTAGCTGACGGTGACGCGCCGGCTTAATAACGCTTTTTCCTTCCTGGTCGAGAAACACCATGGCGATTCGTGTAGGCATCAACGGCTTCGGCCGCATGGGACGGCTGACCCTGCGGGCCGCGTGGGGCAATCCCGATCTGGCGTTTGTGCACATCAATGACCCGGCGGGCGATCCCGCAACCCTGGCTCATCTCCTGAACTTCGATTCGATTCATGGCCGTTGGGTGCATGAAGCGCAAGCAGAAGGCAGTGCCCTCGTCGTGGACGGGCAGCGTATTCCGGTCACCCGCAACAAGGCGATTGGCGAAACCGACTGGTCAGGATGCGACGTGGTCATTGAAGCGTCGGGCAAGTTCCGCAAGACAGAGCTGCTGCGTCCCTATCTCGACAAGGGCGTAAAACGCGTTGTGGTGACGGCACCGGTGAAAGAACCCGGTGTTCTCGATTGCGTCGTTGGCGTCAATCACGACCGCTTTGATCCGGCCATCCATCGCATCGTTACGGCGGCATCCTGCACGACCAACTGCCTGGCCCCCGTAGTGAAGGTCATTCACGAGAATCTGCGCATCCGGCACGGCAGTCTGACGACCATTCATAGTCTGACCAACACTCAGGTTATCGTCGATGCACCGCACAAGGACCTGCGCCGCGCGCGCGCCTGCGGTTCGAGCCTGATACCGACATCAACGGGTTCGGCGACTGCGATTGCCGAAATCTTCCCTGAGCTGAAAGGTCGCTTGAACGGACATGCTGTGCGTGTGCCGTTGACCAACGCTTCGTTGACTGATTGCGTGTTTGAAGTCAAACGGGCAACCACCGTGGAAGAAGTGAACCGTCTGTTGAAGGCGGCGGCCGACGGTCCGCTGCAGGGCATCCTCGGCTATGAAGAGCGTCCCTTGGTATCGATCGACTACCAAGGCGATCCGCGATCCAGCATCGTTGATGCGTTGTCCACAATGGTCGTTAACGGTACGCATGTGAAGATTTACGCGTGGTATGACAATGAATGGGGCTATGTGAACCGCACGGCTGAGCTGGTTCGCCTCGTCGGCATGGCCGATCTGTAGTCCGATGGAAGGATTTCGTTCGGTGGCGGCACGCCAGTATTTCCTGATCACGGGAAACTACTGGGCATTTACGTTGACCGATGGCGCCCTGCGCATGCTGGTGGTGCTGCATTTTCATCAGCTGGGCTACACACCACTGCAGGTCGCGCTGCTGTTCCTGTTCTACGAAATTTTCGGTGTAGTCACGAACCTAGTCGGCGGCTGGCTCGGTGCCCGCATCGGCCTCAATCGCACGATGAACCTGGGCCTGGTGTTGCAGGTCATTGCGCTGGGTATGCTCACCCTGCCTGCTGCGGCACTGACCGTGCCATGGGTGATGGCCGCCCAGGCGCTATCCGGCATCGCCAAGGATCTGAACAAGATGAGCGCCAAGAGCAGTATCAAGCTGCTCGTCGCTGGCGATCAGCCTGGCGCGCTCTATCGTTGGATCGCTGCATTGACCGGCTCCAAGAATGCGCTGAAGGGCATTGGCTTTTTCCTTGGCGGTGCACTACTGAGCACACTGGGCTTTCGCGTAGCCGTCGCCAGCATGGCCGTAGGCCTGTTGCTCGTGTGGTTAGCCAGCCTGCTCCTGTTGCAGCGCGATCTCGGAAAAGCCAAGAACAAGCCGAAGTTCCGTGACCTGTTCTCCAAGAGTCGTGCGGTAAACGTTCTGTCGGCGGCACGGCTGTTCCTGTTTGGGGCGCGCGATGTTTGGTTTGTTGTTGCGCTGCCGGTGTTTCTGGCGACCGTGTTGCAGTGGAGTGACTGGGCCGTCGGAGCATTCCTCGCCAGCTGGGTGATCGGCTACGGCATCGTGCAATCGCTGGCACCCTATTTCACCGGTCGACGTAGTGGCGGTAGTCCTGGTGGAGGCAGCGCGTTTGGATGGGCCGTGGCGTTGGCGGCGATACCGGCGATGATGGCGCTATTGCTTGGCAGCAACGCTGATCCAACCCATGTGCTGGTGGTCGGCTTGGCTGTCTTCGGCATCTTGTTCGCCGTCAACTCGTCGCTGCACAGCTATCTCATCGTCAGCTATGCCTCGGAAGACGGCGTATCACTTGATGTCGGCTTCTACTACATGGCCAATGCATTGGGGCGCCTGTTCGGCACGGTGCTCTCCGGCGCGGTCTTCCAAGCAAGCGGCTTGACGGCCTGCCTGTGGATCTCCGCTGGCTTCGTCGCTGCATCGGCATTGATTTCGCTCGCCCTGCCGAAGCACCACGCAACCATCACCGCTGCGCCTGCTGCAAGTGATGTGGACGGCTAGCCAGGCACGGCGAGCGCATCAGCGCAGATGCGCAATCAGCTCAGGCTCGGCGGCAACAGGGAGTATTCAGCAGGATGCTTACGCGGCGCACAAACTGCTGACCTGTGCCTGAGAACGGATAACGCCACTGGGCGGCAAGCCGTGGCGGCACGCTGCTGCCGTGCCACAGCCCTACACCGTCATCCGCCACGCCATGGCCTGGATTCCGGCGAGTGCCGAAGATCCAGTCCCAGAGCAGCAACGTCGCACCGTAGTTGCCGGTGGCCAGGCGAGGATCGCGGGCATGGTGCCACCGGTGCAGCTCGGCCATGCTGAACACGGCATTGAGTGGTCCCAGGCGGAAGTCGACATTGGCGTGACTGACCACCCCGTGCACATTGTGGAGAACGGCGGCGGTGAACAGGATCGGCGGTGGTGCACCGAACAAAGCGAGCGGCAACAAGGTCAATGCTGCTGTCAGGAAGGCGTTCAGCGGATGAAACCGGGCGAAGTTCAGGGCATGCAGGCGCTCAGGTGCGTGATGGATGGCATGCACACGCCAGAGAAAGCCTGCCGATTCATGGCTGGCTCGATGGTAGAGATAGGGCAGGGCATCACCGATGGCCAGAGCCAGGAAAACTTGACCCAAGACCGGCCATGCGTCGGGCCACGGCGACGCGCTCGCGTCCAGTCCAAATCCGAACAACGGCAGGAGGCCGAGGGCGAGCGCCCACACGGCGCCTTCAGCGACGCTCACGAAGGCTGATGTCGTGCCCAGGTAAACAAGATCTTCAGCAGTGCCTGGTCCCCTGTTCCATTGCTGGGCGTAGGGGATGACGCGTTCGAGCCCGACGGTGAGTACCAGCACGGAGACGATCAGGAGCGGCATGAGCCAAGTGACGGCGTCGGCGGAGTAGGCTGTCCAGGCAACGATGCCTGCACCACCAAACAGCAGGGGAAAGGCGGCGACGCGCGGCAGGTTTCTCAGGAATGCGTGCATGGAGGGTTTCTGGATAGGTAGTCGAACGGGATCACGCCGAGCTGCTCGCAGTGAGGTGGTGATGGCGTGACAGCCGATAGGCCAGCGGACAACACGCGAGCAGGACCAGGGAAAGGATCAGAAACACGGCATTGCTGCCGACGAAACCGGATGAACTGGCCACCACGAAAGGGCCGCAAGCACGGGCAAAACCCTGCGCCTGGGCAATCGCACCGTTGGCGCGCCCTGCCGACTCCACTCCGAAAATGAACGGAGCGATCCACGGTCTGGCCAGCGTGTGCAGACCGGCACCGACACCGAAGATCGCTACACCAAGAAAAGCGCTTGTCAGCGTGTCGGCAATGCCCAGTAGTGCCAATCCGAGCACCTGGAGTACTAGCGGCATCACCAGCAGCACACGGGGCGATAGTGCGAGATGGCCGCCACGCCACAGCCACAGACGGCCGGGCAGCTGCATCACGCCCAGTGCCGCCAGCACCCACGCTGCGTGCTCAAGCGAGTGGCCATGCTTGACCATATGCGGAACGACCAGGGTCGTCAGTGCCATGCCGGCAAAGGTGGCAA
Source organism: Tahibacter aquaticus (assembly GCF_004363655.1). Taxonomy (GTDB): domain Bacteria; phylum Pseudomonadota; class Gammaproteobacteria; order Xanthomonadales; family Rhodanobacteraceae; genus Tahibacter; species Tahibacter aquaticus. Next base: position 46,404 of record NZ_SNZH01000004.1, on the reverse strand, counting down.
CCACGAAGGGCGTACCTGCCCAGCGCAACAAGGCGCGATCTGGAGGACTGGGTGACGGCGAAAGAGGAGTCACCTCACGGCGATCCACTGTTCTCAGGTGGGGCAGGGCGAACCCTTCCAGGCAGAGCGTCATCAGCAGCCAGACGACGGCCAATGCCTGCAATGTGGTGCGCCAGCCCAGATACGTCACACCTGCTCCAGTGAGCGGCAGGAACAGCGTGCTCGCGAGGCCGCCCAGAACGGTCACCACCGCCAAGGCACGCATGCGGACGCCGGCATTGGCGTGAGCGCGCGTTACCAGGCCAAACGCCGTCTCGTAGAGAACCAGCGCCATGCAGACACCGAGGCCCACCCAGACGGCATACAGCGCCGCTAGGCTCTCTACCTGAGACCAGACCAGTAGCAACCCTGCAGCGGTGAATGCGCCACCCCGTAGCAGGGCGATTCCCTGTCCCTTGTCGAGCCGGCGGCCGACGGTGGTAGCCAGCAATGCACTGACCGTGAGACCCAACGAGAAGGCACCGGCAATCGCCGCATCGCTCGTTCCCAATGCCTCACGCAGGGGAACCATCAGGACCGAGAAGGCGTAATACAGGATGCCCCAATAGACACACTGGGCCGCGCCCAACACCGCAATCGCGGAGGGGCGCGGCTCGCTCATGCGCGTGCGCCGCCGCAGCAGGAGGATTTGGCTGGGGCAGCAACCGCCACCACGGGCGTGGGTGCTGTGGTGGGGCCGCAGCCACAGCCACCCCGGCCTTCGGCCTTGGCTTCAGCGTCAGCGACGCAGCAGGCAGCTGCTTCAGCAGGAGCAGGACCACCACAGCAGCTTGCGCTGGTGGAGACAGATGTCGTGTCGTCGGCAAACTGCGTGTTGCACACGCCGGTTTCCGGCAGCACCAGCTCCACGCGCCGAGCGGCTTCCCAGTCTCCGGCCAGCGCCGCCGCGACGGAACGCACTTGCTCGTAGCCCGTCATCAGCAAGAATGTGGGCGCGCGGCCGTAGCTCTTCATGCCGACAATGTAGAGGTTCGAATCGGCGTGCTGGAGTTCGATCGCACCATGCGGCCGGACGGTGCCGCAACTGTGTAGGTTTGGATCGATCAACGGTGCGAGCGCCACCGGTGCTTGCGTGCCGAGATCCAGATCAAGCCGGATCTCGCCGAACAGGCTCAGGTCGGGGCGAAAGCCGGTGGCGCCAATCAGCTCGTCCACTGGTGGCAGCACCGTAGTGTCACTGTAGGCCACCCATCCAGCCTCCGCGCGCTCAATACGGTCGATGTGGATATTCGTGTGCACCGTGATGCGGCCTTGTTCGACCAACCGCGCAATGCGGAGCCCCAGCCTGCCACGTTCTTGCAGCTGATCGTTTTCACCACCACCGAGCACGCGTTGCAGCGAAGGACGCCGCACGGCCCAATGGACTTCCATCCCGGCGGTGGTTTCAGCGAGGCGTGCCAGATCGGTCAGCACATTGAAGGCGGAATGACCACTGCCAATGACCAGTATCCGTTTGCCGACATAGCGCGCCCTGTCGGCGCCCAGTACATCGGGGATGCCGTAGAAAATATGCGCGGCGGCGGATTGTTCACCGAGCGCTGGAATGCCTGCAGCACCGAGTGGGTTGGGTGAGGCGAAAGTGCCGGAAGCGTCGATGACGGCTTGCGCCAGCACCTCCTGCTCTTGGTCGTCTTGCAGATAGCGAATCACGAAGGGCGTGGTGTCACGCTGCGCGTTCTTCATGCGATCACGCCGCTGTCGGGTGACGCTGCTCACCCTTGTGTTCAGGCGGATGTGCGGTGATAACTCTGGCGTGGTGCCCAGGGGTTCCAGGTAGCGTTCGACGACTTCACCGCCCGTGGGGAAACGCGCCGGATCGGGTGGCTGCCAGCCGTTCGCGGCCAGGAGTTCCGCGCAGCGCGCATCGATGTTGTATTCCCATGGCGAGAACATGCGCACATGTCCCCATTGCCGCATACCGGCACCCACCTGGGTGCCTGCTTCCAGCACCAAGGGTGTGAGACCTCGGGCGCGCAAGTGAGCGGCAGCGGCCAATCCGATGGGACCGGCACCAATTATGACGACGGGCAATGAGTTGGACATGAGGCACCTCACGGAGTGGTGGGCAGGCGGGCGTTAGTGCCGGCCAGGTTTTCGGGGATCAGGCGTTCGACAATCACGACATCGAGCCATTGGCCATCGAGCTGGCCGTGCTTTTCATACAGGCCGACTTCGCGGAAACCGCAGGCGCGGCAAAGTGCAAGACTTGCCGTGTTGAACGGAAAGACACGCGATAGGACTTTCCAGAATCCGGCTTCACGGGCTGCATTGAGCAGGCTATCGAGCAACATGCGTCCGATGCCGTGTCCACGAGCATCGGTATCGATGTAGATCGAAAACTCCGCGATGCCGGCGTAGCAGGCGCGTGATCGATAGCTGCTCAGGCCAGCCCAGCCGACGACGCTGTCAGCAGCATCGGCAGCGACGAGAAGCGGGTGGCGCGTATCGGCAATGCGCGGCAACACATCATCGACCGTGCGTAGCTCAGTCTCGAAGGTTGCACTTCGTCCGGTGATGCCCTGGTTGTAGATCGCCGTAATTGCTGGGGCGTCGGCCGCAATAGCGTATCGAGTGGAGAGGGGTGTGGGCATAGTGTTGTTAGTGACAACTATTTGGGCAAATAAAAAGATCAGCTGCAGCCGGAGGTGCTGCACGCGGACGCACCGCTACCCACACTGATGCCGGAGACGAATCGGGCTTCAGCGGCCTTGGCGAGGCGTCGGATTACGTCGGTGACACTGGCCCGAACCGCAGGGTCCAGTTCGGCCAGCATTTCCGCCTGCTGCGCGACGAGTCCACGGTTGATGGTGTCGTAGAGTGATCGGCCACTGCGGGTGATGCGTAGGGAAACGGCCCGAGCGTCCTGATCATCGGGACGCCGCTCCACATAGCCTTTACGCTCGAGCGCATCGATCACTCGCGTGGTCGTGCTCTTGTCCAACAGCATTTGCGCTGCCAGGGCTTGGCTGCGCATCGGGCCGTGTTCGGCCAGGGCCTCCAGCGCATAGCACTGGGTTACCGAGATGTCGAAGCAACAGATCCGATCCCGATCCCGAAACTGATACACCCGCACCAGATCGGCGAGCACTGCGTTGAGCGCCTCGGCGTCAGCCTGCAGGCGTTCGGATTCGGAGGCATCAGCGGTTTTCAGTTTCCGTTGCATGTAACAACTATATCGCGTCGACCGATTATTGCAAGTAGCAACTAAATGGGCGACTTGAGCAGGGCGGCTTGTGCGTTGGCAGGCAGGGATGCTTCGGACCGGGAGCGCGGCCGTTTGAAGGATTTCCCAATTGCTTTCAATGGCCTGTACTGGTTAGCCTCTCGTCTCGCACTGCTGTCGGAAGCCGTGCGGCCGCCAGTGGTTAACGACCTGCGCTCCTGGCGGTGGACCCGGGTCGCCTGTGGAGACACAGGCGATCTCCCATCCATTCCGACGCGGGTCTACCGTCAGGAGACTCGTCTTGGACACGGAGCAGCAACGCCGCTCGCTACGTCTGTTGGAACACCACCTGCTGGCCTACCTGCTGCGCTGCGCGCGAGTGCAAGCCGACCTCGATCTGACCGAGGCTGCCTCACGTTGGGGCCAAACTCGTGAACGTCTCGAGGCGGTAGAAGCGGGGACTGACCCGCCGGACTGGTGGGACGTCAGGTCCCTCCTTGCCGTTTACGGGTTGAGCTTTCCCGCATTCTCCGACGAATATGACCGGCGGTTGGCGGTCGCGGGGACACCGCTGCCGAATCTGTCGCTTCAGTAAGCACTTACTTCCCGCGAGAGCGCTTCCTAACGGGCTTTCCAGCCACTTTCGCCATTGATTTTGCCTCCGCAGCGCCACGCGTCGTCGTCGTGCGCGTGGCGGCTTTCTTGGCGGGCTTGCCGACAAGCCGCGTCAAGGCGGGGCCTTCGACAGCCCATCGCTGATCGAACTGGTTTGCCAGGTCGGCTGCGGCGATCCCACATGCCGTGCACCAATCCCTGATCTGGATGAAGTCCTGCCTGACTTTGCCTAACTCAAACGCAGAAACGTATGCCTGCGGTACGCCCAAGCGTTCCGCCAGCGTGATCTGGCTTAGGTCGGCGGCTATCCGGGTCTCGCGCAGCAGCGTGCGGAACAGCAGAAATTCGGGCTTATGGATCGACTTCATGGCGTCGGCCTGAGGGTTTTTCCCTAGCGTAACCAACGCTTTTTCACTAGCGAAACTTTCAGTACACAAATAATATGTACTTCGCTCATGTCGGAATCCGACACCGCCTGGGCGCCATCCCTTCTGATCGAGGAATCTCCTATGACACGGTGCCTTCCGGCGGCCGCGACCGCGCTCGCCTTTCTATTCGTAATGACCGCGTTTTCTGCGCCTGTTGGCAGCTCAGGAACGGTCGACCAGCTGACCGCTATCCCGAGCTTTCGTCCGGATCGCGTGCGTGCCTTCGCCGTCGAGAGTGACCGTAGCGTGGTCGTGCGGGAGGCGCGTGAACGTTTCTTGCGGCTGACGTTCGCTGCTCCGTGCCCAAAGTTGATCGGCGCGCAGCGACTGGCTTTCCAGATCGGGCCAGGACTCGTCGCAGCAGTCGAGGACGGCACCTTGGTGCCCATCGTTCGCAACTCGGCGCCTGGCGTGATTTCGGCGGCCACACCGCATGCGCATGCCGTCGTCATCGGGTTGGACGGTAGAACGATTTGCCGGTTGTTGGGCGTCACTGAGGTTGATCGGTCTCTGTTTGACGCGGCGGCGGCTGTCCATGGTCGACGCGACAACCGACACGGCCGTGATGGGCATTCCGCTGGCTGATCGGAAACACCTATGTACTTCGAGATTCAACGCATCGTCAGTCTGGCCGCAGAGGCGGCCTCACCGCACCAGGTGGGTTTCGACCCCGAGTTTCGGCTCCGGCAGGAACTGAAGCGGGTTGTTCGCGACGTGCCGGATGAAGCCATTCCCGCTGAACTTCGAGAAGCGGTGCTTACGGGCAGCGTCGTTGGACAGCAGGCCGCCGAATGGCTACCTGCACTGCGCCAATGGCTCGAGCAGGAGTGTCGACGCACGGGCGTCTGAGCTCTTTCCTCCATCAAACGGTCGTGGACACGCGCGACCGTTTTTCAGTGGGCGCGGATGCGCCCCCTTTTTTCGCGTCTGCAGTCGAGTTCGCCGACAGGGCAGGAGCGATCGGTGCGCGCCACTGTGCGGCCATCACTGCGACCGTTGACGCCGATAGTCCGTGATCCGCTGTCATCCCAATTGGCGCGTAGTAGCTGATACTGACTGACTGAACTTCGAGCCGGGTAATCGATGTATCGACGCCATTACACCGTGCGCTATAACCCAGAGCGCACCGAGTGGGAACTGTTTCGAGGTGCATCCGATCGGCAGGCATCTGACGTCGTGGCGAGCTATGCCACGCAGGAAGCTGCGATCGCAGGGTGCGAGTCCATCTGCTCGCAAATCGTGGCGGCGGGGATGGCGGCCTATCTGCATATCGAGGCGGAAGACGGTACCGTGGTGGCGGAGCGCACGTTCAGCCCGGAGCTGTCAGCGTAGGTAAAGCGGGATTTGTCCGGGTTGCTTGGTCTGCACTGCGCGGACCTTGTTCGAAGCAGAAAGTGTTCTACAGGGTGCGCCTAAGCCGCCGCACGCGGTCCCCAGAGCACGATCGCCGCCCCGATCAGGCACAACGTTGCACCGGTGAGATCCCAGCGATCAGGGCGTACCCCTTCGACGGTCCACAGCCAGGCCAGGGATGCGGCCATGTATACGCCGCCGTAAGCCGCGTAGGCCCGGCCAGCAGCGTTGCTTTCCACCAGGGTGAGCAGATAGGCAAACGCCGCCAAGGACAGCAGGGCTGGCAGCAGCCACCAGCCAGTCCGGCCTTGCCGCAACCACATCCAGAAGCCAAAACATCCGGCGATTTCTGCCAGGGCGGCGCCGATGTAGATCAAGACGGTGTTCAGACGATTTTCCTCACGCGGCGAGTTCGTATAGCCGTGAGCCTGGAAGACATCCGCGCTCTCCTTGCGTCCCTGGCGGGACGTCAGCGTCCCTTCTCGGTCACGCCACGCGCACAAAGCGGCAATAGACGAAGGACTGAGTGTTGCCGTTGGGCGTGGTGTGCGCATCGGCCGCCTGTGCTTCCAGGCGAAAGGCCTGGCCAAACACCTGTGCCAAGCCAGTCGCATCGTAGCGAACAACCTCCAGGCCGCTGCAGCGGGTGGGGCCATCGGGTGCAAAGGTGGCGATTACCAGATGGCCGCCTGGCTTGAGTGCGGCGGTGACTTGGCGCACGTAGCTGGCGCGGTCCGCCTCATCCGTCAGGAAGTGGAAAACGGCACGGTCATGCCATAGGTCGATGCTGTGCGAGTCGAACGAAACCGTGCGCACGTCAGCCGATATCCATTTCACGGCGGAAGCCGACTCGCCAAGCCGGTCACGGGCTTGCTGCAGTGCCGCCTCGGCCAGATCCAGCACTGACAGATTTTGGTACCCCTGCGCAACTAGATCGTCCACCAAGGTCGAGGCGCCGCCCCCGACGTCCAGGATGCGAGCATGGTGATCAGGCGATGCGGCTTGGATGAAGCTCAGCGAACGTTCCAAATGCGGACGATACCAGCTGACTTCATCAGATGGACGCGTGCGGTATACCTGCTCCCAATGATCGGAAGTGTCCGCTGTATTGGTAGAAGCGGGAGTCGAGGTGCTGGTCATGCGCGCGGCTTCCCTTTCCAAGAATGACGCAGAGTATGGTAAACCCGGCCGCACGTCGCACTGACCCGCGTGACCTCAGGGTTAAGGGAATCGGGATCACTGGGGTTTGCATCTCGCCGACCCGCAGAAGCGGTTGGCATATACGGCTGGAAATCTTTGCCTGCCGGTCGAGTCGAACAACTCGAGGTAGATCCAGCGCGAAGCGCATAGACCGTCTTCCCGACAAGAGAAAAGCGATAACGCCAACACCAACACAGTGACAGCTATTCGCGCGTCGCCCGTCGGGGAATCACACCGTGCGGTTACCGAAAGCCTATGTCGGCGGAATCAATCTAGATTTTGGCTTGGCCGACCGCATGACGGTGGGGAGTGACTGCGGATTTGGACGGGGCGATAGCTTCCAGGATCCTGCAGTCGCGCACCGTTCCGCCATGGCAGGACGTGAGCATAGCTTCCAGCTCATGCCGCAGTGCCGTGAGATCGGCAATCTTGCGATCGATGCTCAGGAGATGCTCGTGCGTGAGCTGGTCCACCCGGCCGCAATCTTGCTCGTGATGCGGTGTCATCTCCAGCATTTCCCGTACCTGCTCGATGGAAAACCCGAGCTCGCGGGCACGGCGAATAAAGCCCAGGCGGCGCACTTCGTTCGGGCCATAGGTGCGGTAGTTGCCCTCCGTCCGGGATGGCTTGGCGACCAAGCCTATTTTCTCGTAGTAGCGGATGTTGTCCGCCGGCATGCCCGAGGCGGTAGCCGCCTGGCCAATGGTCTGTCGTTCGTTCATCTCTTGACCCTGGAGTAACTCCAGGGTTTATAAGGGCGGCCTGCTCCCCCAGTCAACGCAGCCCATCATGTTTCCCTCGAGACGCTTCCTTCTCGCCCACAGATCTGCGCGTCGTACGCCAGGGTATCCACCGGTGCTGGCCGAGCACATGCGAAATTCAAGGTCTGTGAGGCTGGGCGTGTCTCATGGGTGACGATTGCTGCAACAAGAAAGGCGAAGCGCTCGCCAAGCTGGCTGCACAGGCTGAGCAGCGGCGGGTGCTGATCATCGTGCTGGTCATCAACGCCGTCATGTTTTTCGCCGAGTTCTCTGCGGGCTTGGTCGCGCGATCATCGGCACTTCAGGCCGACGCTGTGGACATGCTCGGTGACGCCGTGGTCTACGGTCTGAGCCTGTTTGCCCTGGGGCGCGGCCAACGTTGGGAGGCCGGCGCAGCACTGGCTAAGGGTGGACTCATCCTGGTGTTCTTTGCCGTTATCGTCATCGACATTGCGCTGAAGCTCGTTCACGGCGTGCCGCCGTCGACGCACCTCATGCTGATATTCGGTTCGCTGGCACTGGTTGCGAACCTGACTTGCCTGGCACTGCTGTGGCGCTTCCGCGCGCTGAACGTCAACATGAGCAGCACGTTCGAATGCTCGCGCAATGACGTGATCGCTAACCTCGGTGTGCTCGTGGCGGCCGGCGCGGTGGCATGGTTTGGCGCTGGCTGGCCGGACATCGTGGTTGGCCTCGCCATCGCATTGCTGTTCTTGCGCTCGGCGATTCGCGTGATCCGTTCGGCGTGGCCCGAGTTCCGTGCGTGACGGTCGTGCTTGAAACCACCGGTGACGATCCCTTGCGCCGTGTCGCGTAAAGTCGTGCGTTGCTGACCGTCGGAGCATCGACAATGAGGCTGCAGCGAACCCCACTGTCTATCTTCGCTGCGCTCGCTTTTACACTGCCGGTGCCGGCGGTGGGCTACGTATACTCGGTGCACTGGTCGCAGGCATTTTCCTCATCGGTTACGGCAGCGGTTTTCTCTTCTGGTGGTTTCGTCCCACGGATACACCGTTTGCCTCGATCCGCGCACCGTACTGGCTGACGCTGGCGGCGTTCGTCCTGCACAAGGTTGAGGAAAACCGCGCTGGGTTCTTCGAAACCCTTTCCCGGGAAATCACCGGCATCCCGGTGCCCGAAACCACGCCGCTGTTGTTCTTGCTACTGCTCGTGATTCCGCAGGTGCCTGGCTGTTGGTGCCCTGGCTAATAAACCGGCGGCATCCCTCGGGAGCCTATCTCGCCTACACGTTCTTCGCCTCGATGGCGGTGAGTGAGCTCGCCCATTTCGTGGTTCCTCTGCTGACCCGGCACGCTTACGGGTATTTCCCGGGCATGGCGACGGTGTTCTTCCTTGCGCCATTGGACGCTTGGGGTCTCTGCCGGCTGTGGTCTTCAGTGCCTAGCCGCGCTACCCGGTAGAACCGCTGGCCGTCCTTCGTTCGGGTTGGCCAGCTTGTTGGCTCCCGGAGGGTGAAATCGGCCGTAATTCCACGGTAAGTGCGCCTGGACGACAGTCGGTGCGCGAAGGCAGAACGCAGGAACGCCTCACGCGTTGCGTGCTATGCATCGCGCTATGCCGGCGTCAGTTCCATCGTGGTGGCCCGTGCCCCCCGATCACAGAAAAATGAGAGGTCGCTATGGAAGTGCTTTGGGATGAACTCGCCGCCGGATTTCCCGATGCGCGACAGCTAGCGCATGTGGTCATCCGTCTGATTGCCGCTGCACTGCTGGGCGCTGCAGTGGGATGGGAGCGGAAAAGCATGGGTAAGTCGGCGGGTTTGCGAACCCATATGCTGGTTTGCCTGGGAACGGCCCTGTTCGTCGTCGCCTGCCAGGGTAGCGGCATGTCGTCAGACGGTATTTCCCGTGTCGTGCAGGGACTGACGACAGGCATCGGCTTCATCGGTGGCGGTGCCATCCTCAAGCTGGCCGCCGAGCGCGAAATCCACGGCCTCACCACAGCTGCCGGTATCTGGATGACGGCGGCCATCGGGGTGACGGTGGGATTGGGCGCGCTTGGTCTGGCTCTGCTGGCGACGACCATCACTGTCCTGACGCTGGCGGCTATCCGCCTTGCACCGTCGGAACGGCGCTCGAATGGGGATACCGATCTGCAGTCGTGATGGGGAACAGAAAGCGAGGCATTCCCCCCGAGGTCGTTGGCCAGATTCGTTGCTCTATTCCTGCGGAAAGAGAGTAGTGGTCTCGTCGAACGCTGACGCCGTTGTCATCGCCAGCGTTTGCGCGTCCCAGATTTCGATCCAGCGGGACCGGAATGGCTGAACCAGCAGAGCCGCCTTCTCGTCGGCGGGTTCCGTGCGCGCCGGGTAGCGCACGATGACGCCATCAGGGTTGGCCTTGGCCCAGGCACCAATATCGTGCGCTTCGATTTCCACCAATGGACGGTTGAGACGCGCGACAAAGTGGAACTGGGCTTCGTAGCGGCCGACGTTGGCGATAGGGCGACCTTCTGCTTCGGCACGTGCGAGCACGGCAGCGGCCGGGCGCAAGTCGAAGTGGTGGAACAGGGAACGGGCGAACACGGTGTGCACGAGCGCGACGCCGAGCAGGACGCAAACCGCGATGCGTTGCAGCTCGTGCCGGGGGTCACCCAGCAGACACACCGCGCCAAGCGCCAGGAATCCGGCAGCAAACCAGGGCGCGGTGGCATACGTATCGGCAACCCAGTGGGGCGCGTTTGCCGCGTGGGCGCGCCAGACGGGCAGTGCGGCTAGCAGTAGTGCAATGCCTATCAAGACAGTAGCGATCGGCCAGGCGCGCCAGCGCCGCCCGTTGCCGAGCATGCGGGATTGCTGCCGGCGCAGGGCGGCCGCGAGCAACATCGCCATACCCGGCACCAGGGGTAGCAGGTAGTAGACCTGCTTGCCAGAAATCAGACAGAACACCACAAACGTCGGAAGGACCCAGCTGACGGCAAATCGCTCATTGTCGGTCATCGGGCCGCGTGCGGTGGCGAGGGCGTGCCAGACACGTGGCCAGGTTGCCCAAGGCAGCATCAGGACGAGCAGCATCGGCAGATACCAGAACACCGGGCGAGCGTGGTCGAAGCTGGCCACGACCCGACCGGCGGTCTGAAGGAAGAACAGTTCGCGGCGATAGTCCTCGCCACCGACAAAGCCTGCCGGAACTGCCCAGGCCAGCAGGAGGGCGATGCCCCCGGCGATGGCCAGCAGCCCGCCGCTATACCAGTGCCGGCGGTTGCTTCGGGCGGCTTCGCTCCACCATGGTCCCAGCAGCCATGGGAACACTACGTGCAGCAGCATCACCGGCCCCTTGGTCAGCAGGCCGGCACCGATAGCCAAGGCAAACCAATGCCAGCGTGGTCGCCCGGTCAGGGCGCACAAGGCGGCCGCGACGCACAGTGCCAGCAGCACCTCATACATGATCTGCAGGCTGAACAAAAAGGGATAGGGAAGGGCGATGAGCAGCCACGGCACGAGCGACGCGGCTGAGGGTTTGCCGATGTTGGCAGCCTGTGCCAGCCGCGCGCTCGTGAACAGCCAAGCTGCAGCGATGAGCACTTGCAGGATGCGCGGCCAGACGTCGTTGACACCGAACGCCGCCCAGCCAGCGTGGATCAGCCAGAACAGCAATGGAACCTTGTGGCTGTAGGGCGCGCCATTCGTATGTGGCACGAGAAATGTGCCCTGATTCCACATTTCCCAGGCGACACCGAGCGTGCGCGTGGAGTACAGCGGCAGTGGGCCGTGCTGGAAGATGGCCCAGAGCAAGGCGCATACCCACAGAACCAGCCAAGCCGGTGGAGAAAAGCGAAAGAGAGCCGGTTGCATGCTGCACGCGTAGGCTGGAGCACCGCAGTGTAGGCAGGGCACAACTTACAGCTGACTTACTAGGTCATTTCACGATGCAGTTTCTGCTGTTCTGAAGGACCAGTACCGCGATTGCCGCTACAGCGACGGGCGTGTAGTGGCAGCGCTGCGCGATTGGGCCGACCAGCCGACAACGGTGTAGGCGCTGAAAGAAGGGCAGCGGCTGGCCAAATCACCATCCAGCGGCGGCCAAACGGAGCCACCAGGAGTGCTCCGGCGCGCAACGCCGTGGCATCGGCGTGTTCCGGATACTGCACGATCAGCCCAGAGGTGTGTGCGCGTGCCCAGACCAGCACGTCGGTCTCAGTGATTTCGGCGACCGGCTCAGTCAGGTGTGCGTAAAAATGCAGCTCGCCTTGGTAGCGGCCGATGCGTGCGATGGGCTGCCCTGCGGCCGCCGCACGCGCAATCAGTGTCGCAGCGGGCTCAGGATCGAACGCAGCGGCAAACAGCCTGGCGAACAGACCGTAGCCGAGCGCCAGCACGAGCAGCGAGACGGTCGCCGTAGTGCGCAGCTGTGCACCCAGCGCGTGCGGGACGCTCAGCAGCAGACCTGCCAGGATCGCCAGCACCAAGGTGATTCCTGCGCTCCAGGACGCGAGTAGGTGGATCCACGGCGGTGCATCCGCACGAGCGGCCAGCCACGGCACGCCCCAGCCAACCAAAATGGCCACCATCAGCATCAGGCAGGCAAATGGCCAGGGTCCCCAGAACCGCGAGGGAGGCGCGCCGGTGGCTTCGTGCGCGCGCAGTGCACCGATGAGCACGATTCCGGCCATTGGCAGAATCGCGAGAACGCTGCCGAAGCTCGCGCGGGGCACCCACAGTGCCAGCACCAGGCCCGACGCAACCACGGTGAGCGCGAAGCGGCTTGCGTCGTCGAATGGCCTCCGCCAGGCGAATACGGCGCGCCACAGGCGCGGCCACAGCGCCCACGGCAACAGCAGCGCGGCCAACAGGGCGAGCGCCGCAGGCTGTGTCAGTGCCTCGAAGATCTCCAGGATCGAACGCAGCGGTTCGATCGCCATCAATCGGACGCGGTAGGCCGCACCGCCGACGGTGCCCGCGAAACTCGCCCACGTCAGGAAGATCACGATGGCGGTGAGCGTGGACAGGCGTGCGCGGCGATACCAGCGGCGGCGGTCCTCCCGTGCCGATGCGCTCCACCACGGCCCGAGGAGCAGCGGTAGCGCCACAAAGCCCAGCATCAACGGACCGGCGGTCAGGAGCCCGGCAGCTAGGGAAAGCGTGAAGCCCAACCACGCGGGCCGACCGCTGAGTGCCAACAAGGCGGCGACGACACACACGGCGGTCAGCAGGTCGTTGCTGATCTGGAGTGCTGCCACCAGTGGTAGGGCGCCGGCGATGAGCAGCCACGGAACCCCATCGTGTTTTTCGAGTGGTGCCCACTGCCGGGCCAGGGCCGCACCCAGGCCTAGCCAGATGGCGCCCAAAACCGCTTGAAGCAGCCGGGGCCACGCGTCATTGACCCCACTCAGCGTCCAGCCAGCGTGGATCAGCCAGTAAATCAGCGGCATGACGTTGGGATCGGGTTGCCCGTTGTGTAGCGGTACCCAATACTGTTCGTGGTTCCACATGTCCCAGGCGGTGCCCAGGACGCGCACCGATGCCCAGTCAGCGGGGCGGTGCTGGAACGCCGAAACCAGGACGACGCCGAGCCACAGCGCCATCCACACCGGTGGGAATGGGCGAGGAAAAAATGGCACGGAATGCGGGGCGGGAGACACCCGCGAGTCTAGGCGGATCGCGGCTTACAGCCGGCTTACGCGGGGCTTCACACGAATGACGCCTGATTCCGGGAAGCTAACATCACGTTGCGGAATGCAGAGCGGGGGCACGCATGTCCAGTCAGCTGCTGAATCAGCACATCGACGCATTGGCGTCGCATCAGGTCGACGCGTTGACCGCCGCAGCGGCCTGGCTCGCGCACGAGGGCATCGAGCACGTGCGGACGGAAATGTCGGGCATTCTGGGCCTCAAGTATCTGCCCAGCATGGCCGCGTGCGAGGCGGTGCGCCAAGGGCTGGTGACTACCGCGCACGAGCAAACCACACTGCTTCATTCAGCGCGCTTTTACGAGGCGCAGACAGCAATGTTTGCCGCTGAAGCCACGCGCTACACCAATATCATCGCTCGCGCAGATTTTTCCACGATGGTGCGTTTTGGTGATGCATCGGTGCATGAGTTGAGCGAAGGGCTGCACGATCTTCTCCTGGATGCGCTGGCCATGCTCGAGCAGGCCGGGCATGCGCTGTTGGAATGTCCGGCGTCTACGGCGTATGGAGCAGCGGTTTCGACATGCCTTTTGAGATCTACAAGGCAGCTGAGCAAGTCACCTACGGCAAGTTCTCGCTGCTGACGCACATCGATCGTGCACCATTCGTTGGTATTGCCTTGCTACGCGTGGCGATCGAAACGCGCTTACGCGAGGCCTTTCACGTCCACGCCTACGAAGATTCCAGGAACCACAGTATCCAGCCCATCAGCATCTCGGAGCTGCTGGAGGCGATCGGCCTGCATTGTCCGTCGGCCGTCTTCGCCGTGGACCGGCACGACATCGCCAAGATCTATCGTTGGACCAACTTCTACCTCCACGCCGGCCGTCGCGACTTCAGCTGGACGCCGGGTTTTGCGCTTCAATACGTGCGAACTTTCATATCCGGCCGACCCAAACCCGATAAAAGCTGGTCTATCAACAACGGAATTTTGGTGCCGCGCACGGAATGGGAGGCAGTGCAGCAACACTTCGTGACGAGGGCGCGTCCTGGGCAGACGTTTCCGGTAGCGCCTGCCGAGGCGGCCGCCTGCGCCATCGTGTAGCGGCCAGCCACGGCGACTCAATTTCTCGCGGCCGACGATGGGATAGCCGCATGGCGCAGCGCGAGTTCCTCCAGTCCGCCGCGTTCCTGACGCGAACACCGATACAGCACGGTCTTGCTGGTGCGCCCGACGTCGTCGCAGCGCACCCCGTCCGGCCACGGCCACGCGGTCTTGCGGCTGTCCTTGACGGCAACGTAGAACGAACCCTGGCGCGGCAACCCGGCGGCATCATCCGCCGTCCGCGCGTGGCCAGCGCTGTAGAACTCACCGGCGAAAGAACGCTTCGGTGTGTAGTAAAGCGGATCGGGCGCGCCTTCTCGACGCTGTTCCCACAGAGCAACCACGCTTCGCTGGTTCTCGCCGCGCTCAAGCAATCGCCCGTCGGCTACGACCACGAGCAGGCCGAGTGGGAACACCAGTGCGAGCCCGGCGTGCCAGCGGGGCTGCTGCGCCTCGGCACACAGCGCATGCGCCAGCAGCAGGCTCGCGGCGGGTAGGGCGGGCAGGGCGTAGGTCCACAGCACGTTGCCGGCGAGCGTAAAGAACGCCGGGGTCGTCAGCGCGACGGCGGCAAGGAACAGGGTGCAATCGCGGTTTCGTGCAAGCGCGTGTCGGCGCGTGTAGAGCAATGGCAGCAGCAGAGACCAGGGCAGCAGGGCACCGAGGAGAAACAGCCAGATCATCCCGTGTGGCTGCGCGTGCGCCGTGCCGTAGCGATCGCCTGCCCAGTTGCTGACCAGAAACCGGTTCCAGTGTTCGCCCACAAAAAAGTAGTCGAGAAAGCCTGGGGTGTGTAGTTCTGCCAGCACATACCAGGGAACGGCAATAAGCAGGACGATGCTGATGCCTGTAAACCACGGCAGATGCCGCCAAGCAATCCAACGCCGCGTGACGAGCGTCCAGCTCACGGCGGGAACACCGCATAGGAGGAAAACCAAAGGGCCCTTGGCGAGCAGGCCCAGTCCGAGTCCGACGAAGCCCCACAGTGCACCACGTCGATCGCCGTGAGCGACGCCACGCCAGAAGCCGTAGCAGGCCAGCCACGTGGAGAAGTTCAACGCCGGGTCGGTGAGGACCACGCCGCTGGCCACCACGCCAAGCAGGCTGCTGGAAAAAATCACTGAGGCCAGGACTCCGGCGCGCGCGTTGCCCTCTTCCTTGGCCATGCGGATCATCATCAGGCAGGTGGCGACATGCAGCAGCCAAGCCGGTAGTCGAGCTGCGAACTCGTTGATGCCCAACACCAGCATGCTCGTTGCTTGGGTCCAGAAGGCCAACGGGGGCTTGCCCCAGAACGGCACGCCGGTTGCGAACCACGGTGTGACCCAGCCCCCATCCGTGGCCATGCCCCGCGCCATCTCCGCATAGCGTGCTTCAGAGGGATCCAGTAGCGGATACAGGCCCAACGTGGCCAGCCGAAGCAGCAGTACGACCGTGAGCAAGACAACCAGCACCGTAAGCGTGCGGTCGGCGCGCAGCGCGCTTGCAAGGCCGGGTCCTCCCGCTGATGCCGGGTTGTCCAGAAAGATGCTTCGAGAAAGCGGCACGGCGGCGAACCCTGGCCTGCGCCAGGTGCGCAGTGGGCGCGCATTCTCAAGAGGCCCCGCTTTCGTCCGACTTACGGCAATCGTGATGCGGTGAAAGATGGGCCTTCAAAGACAGATCCAAACTTCGGCACACCTGCGCCAGCCGATCAGTAGTTGCGCACGCGTCTGGGTTTGTGTGCCAAATCGTTAAGTCGACTTGTAAGTTCGATGTAAGTTGGTATGTGTGAACGCACGCGCACGAGAACGCCGCATCAAACGCAACAACATAACGACTTCATTCGCTTACACATTTTGTGATTGTCTAACGGCGTATTCGCAGGCTACAGTTCAAACATGCCCACCCTGTCATCCACCGTGCTCAGTCGTCTGCGACGCCACCTGCGCGTCGTGGCACTGCTGTTCGTTGGCCTGATGGTGATGAAAACGGGCTTCGCTGCAGCATGCGCGGCCGACTCGCTTGTGGTTCTGCCGGCCATCGTCGCATCCGTGCCGGATGCAGGCACAGCAGCCGATGAGCCTCAGACTACGATAGCGGGCAAGGCCACCAGTGTTGCCGAGGCTGCTTCCGAAAGCTGCTGGCATGCGGGTGCAGGCGGTTGCCACTGCGCTTGCGTCCACGTGACGCCGCTCCAGCTGCAGTCGTTGGATTTGCCTACGGTGGCTGCTTCTTCTTTCCGCTTCACTGTTGCGCCCGCTGCCGTCCGTGTGGCCCCGCGCGACGATCATCTGCGTCCCCCCATCGCCTGATTTCTCCTTCGCCGGGCTTGTGCCTGGCCTGACCGGGTGACCGCAATCGTGCATTGACGCCACGCTCTTCCTGAGCGAGCGCCCTGCAGCGTGCTTTCCGTGGTTCATCCGACCGACACCCTGCGTTGTGTCAGCGGTCTTGCGTGCTTCGCACCGGGACCGCCGGAGAAATCTCTTCATGAAGGCCATTTTTGCCTACATCGCCCGCGACAGCGTCGCGGCGGTGGTCGATGCAGTGCGTTCGTTGCGGCTGCGCGATGTCAGCGTGGTGGAAATCCGAGCAGCCCTGTGGCCCGTCGTTGGCGACGAGCGGTTTCATCTGCCGCAACTCGGCGGTGCCAGCGTTGCCGACGCCAAGCTGGAAATTCTCTGCGAAGACGCTGAGCTTTCCGCCGTCGTCAATGCCATCCATCGCGTTGTGCACGGCCGCAACCTCGGCAACGGCAGTGTGTATGTCCTGCCCGTCGATGTGCTGCGCGCAACTGTGCCCGGTGAACCACCGCCGATCGCGCACGTCCCGTAAATCCAGCCCTTTTCTGCATTTCTGTCGCAAGGAATTTCCATGTCCGCTGATTCTTCCGCGCCGTCCAAAACGGCCGAACACCACGCCGACGACGGTCACGATCACGGGCACGCGCACGGCTCGGCGAACTACGCCGAACTCGTGGCTTCGGTGCTGGCCGGAGTCTTGCTGCTCGCGGGCTGGTTGGTCGACCAGTTCACCGGCGAGGGCGGCCGCGTTGCCTGGTTGCTCTTCGTCGGCGCCTACATCTCTGGTGGATTTTTCGCCGTCCGGGAAGCCTGGGAAAACCTGCGCGCCCGGAAGCTGCAGATCGATGCCTTGATGCTGGTGGCGGCGGCCGGCGCGGCGGTGCTGGGCCAGTGGGCCGAGGGTGCACTGCTGCTGTTCCTGTTTTCGCTGGG
Organism: Tahibacter aquaticus; assembly: GCF_004363655.1. GTDB lineage: Bacteria > Pseudomonadota > Gammaproteobacteria > Xanthomonadales > Rhodanobacteraceae > Tahibacter > Tahibacter aquaticus. The sequence goes on along the minus strand of NZ_SNZH01000004.1, from coordinate 28,912 downwards.
CCACGCGCTCGAGAGCTACGCCATGGGCCGCGCACGCCGCGCCATCGAGGCGCTTGGCGAGCTGCGCCCGGAAAAGGCGCTGGTGCGGAGGGGTTCGCAGCTGTTCGAATCGCCGGTAGAGGAAATCCAGGTCGGCGATATCGTTGTGGTCAAGCCAGACGAGCGCATTGCCGTCGACGGCTTCGTGATTCTCGGTGAGAGCAGCATCGACCAGTCGGCGATAACTGGTGAAAGTGTGCCGGTGGACAAGCAGCCGGTGGCCAGCCGCGAGGACGCTCGGCGCAGCGGCGATGCCCTTTCCGCAGAGCACCGGGTATTCGCCGGCACGATCAACCGTGAGCGCGTCATCGAAGTCGAGACGACGCGGCGCAGCGATCAGAGCACGCTGGCTCGCGTGGTGGAGCTGGTGCGTTCAGCGCAGGCGCAGAAGTCGCCGACGCAGCTCTTCACTGATCGCTTCCAGCGCTACTTCGTGCCCGCCGTGCTCGGCCTAGCGGTGCTGCTGATGTTTGCCTGGGTCGTTATCGACGAACCGTTCAGCGCGTCGTTCTACCGCGCCATGGCAGTGCTGGTGGCAGCCAGCCCGTGTGCGCTGGCCATTTCTACACCCAGTGCGGTGCTCAGCGGTGTAGCGCGCGCCGCGCGCGGCGGCGTGCTGATCAAAGGCGGCGGCCCTCTGGAACGCCTTGGTGTGTTGCATGCGCTCGCGTTCGACAAGACCGGCACGCTGACCGAAGGCAAACCCCAGGTCACCGATGTGGTGGCAGCCGAAGGCAGCAGCGAGCGTGAACTGCTGCGCATCGCAGTAGCCGTAGAGCGCCTCAGCGACCACCCACTGGCGGCTGCGGTGGTGCGTGATGGCATGCAGCGCTTGCCAGAGACACCGATTCCGACCGCCACCAGTCTGGAAAGCCTCACCGGTCGCGGCCTGCAGGCCGAAGTGGAGGGCAAGACGGTTCACTTGGGCAAGAAGGTACTTTTCAGCGAAATAGAAGGTCCAGGCCTTCCGGTGTCGCTGGCTGCCCGCATCGAGGCCCTGGAGGGCGAAGGCCGCACCGTCTTCGCGCTGCGCCACGGTGACCGCTACCTGGGGGCCATCGGCTTGATGGACACGCCGCGTGCGGCTGCACGCGACGCCATCGAGCGGCTGCGCGCACTGGGCATGACGAGCATGGTGATGCTGTCAGGCGACAACCAGCGCGTGGCCGATGCCGTCGCGGCCAGTGTCGGCCTGGAGCGCGCAGTGGGCGACCTGATGCCCGAAGACAAGGTTGCCGAGATCCAGAAGCTGCGTGCCTCAGGCGAAGTGGCGATGGTCGGCGATGGCGTCAATGACGCACCGGCGCTGGCTGCTGCATCGGTGGGCATCGCCATGGGCGCTGCCGGTTCGGATGTGGCGCTGGAAACCGCCGACGTAGCCCTGATGGCCGACCGGCTCGAACACCTGCCGTTCGTCATCGGCCTGAGCCGCCAGTCGCGCTGGATCATCCGGCAGAACCTCTGGGCTAGCCTCGGCATGGTCGCTTTCCTCATTCCCGCGACGATTTTCGGCATGTCGATGGGCGTCGCCGTGCTGTTCCACGAAGGCTCGACGTTGCTGGTTGTCGCCAACGCCCTGCGCTTGCTCGCCTTCCGCGAACGCGCCCCCTCATGAGTTCACCGGGCTGCGCCAGGCGCAGTCCGTTACCCCTTTTCAACCTTGCCGTGGAGTCGTCATGTTTTCCCGAATTGCCTTGCGACGGTTTGTCGCCGTCGTGGCCTTGTCGTTGGCCGCCGTCACACCCGCTCTGGCCCAGGAATCGGGCCTGACCTTGCGCGATGCGCTGGAGCGCACGCTCAAGTCCAACCCAGATCTGTCCGCCTACCAATACGTCCTGAAAGCGCAAGACGGCCGCATCACGCAGTCGGGCCTGAAGCCGAATCCGACGCTATCCGCGTCGTTGGAAAACGTGCTGGGCACGGGCGAAGTGCGTTCGTTCAAGTCGGCCGAGCTGAGTCTGTCGCTGAGCCAGCTGATCGAACTGGGTGGGTTGCGCGACAGGCGTGTTGCGGTAAGCCGTGGCGAACGTGAAGTGCTGGAGATTGAGGGCCACGTGCGGCGCCTGGATGTGGTTGCTGAAACCGCGCGCCGCTTCGTCGCCGTAGTCAGCCAGCAAGAACAGCACGCCTTGACACATCAGGCGGTGGAGCTGGCCGAGCGCACCTCGGCAGCGGTGGATCGCCGCGTCAAGGCGGCGAAGTCGCCGCTGGCCGAACAGGAGCGCGCCGTCGTAGCCCTGGAGCGTGCCCGCAACGATGACGCCCACGCCGAGCACGAACTGAAGACGGCGCGCTATGAACTCGCAGCGTCGTGGGGCGCGACGGAGCCGGATTTCGAGACCATTTCCGCCGATCTCTACGCGCTGCCCACCATCGGTGAATATCCCTCGTTACTGGCAGACCTCGAGAACACACCGGATTTCACGCGCTATCTGAGCGAAGCGCGTCTGCGCGATTCGGAGATCACGCTAGCCATCGCCAATCGCCGCCCAGGCATCGAGGTCGGCGTGGGCCTGCGCCGTCTGCAGGCCAGCGGCGACACCGCACTGATGTTTTCCGTCGGCATGCCACTGGCCGTCTACAACCGCAACCAGGGCGTGATCGCCGAAGCCGAAGCGCGGCGCTCGGGCGCCGAAGCGAATCGCAGTGCCGCGCTGGTGAGGGCGCGCACTGGGTTGTTCGGCTACTACCAGGAGCTGCTGGATCGCCGCCGCGAAGTCGAAGCCCTGTCCGCGCGCGCGCTCCCCAGTGCCGAATCGGCCCTGAAAAATACCGAATACGCCTACGAGCGCGGCCGCTACGGCTACCTCGAGTTCGTCGATGCGCAGCGTGAGCTGCTGGCCGTCAAGCGTGACCTCATCGCCTCGGCCACCCAATACCACCTCACCCTGATCGAGATCGAGCGCCTGACGGGCACCGGTCTGAGCACCTCAAGGACCCTCCCATGAAGTCACTGCTGCGTTCCATCCCCGTGCTGCTGCTCGCGTTGAGTCTGGCGGCCTGCGGGAGTTCCGAGAAAGCCCCGCCGGCGGCGCACACTGACGAAAAAGGCCACGCGCACGATGATGCCAAGGGGCACGACAAGGGCGAAGCCCACGCGGAAACCGAAGGGCACAGTGAAGGCGATCGCCACGAAAGCGGCGAGTCGGGCGAGCACGGTGAAGGCGGCCACGCCGAAGCCATCAAGCTCACGCCGGAAGCCCGCAAAGCGGCCAACCTCACTGTCGCACCGGCGGGACCGGCGACCTTGGTTGAAAGTGTGCCGCTTTACGGTGTGGTCAAGCCCAATGCGGAGCGCATGCGCAGCGTGACCGCCCGCTTCCCGGGCGTGGTGCGCAGCGTTGCCGTGAAGGTAGGCGACAGTGTGCGGCAGGGCCAGGCTCTGGCCTCGGTGGAAAGCAACGAAAGCCTGCAGGTCTATACCACCACCAGCCCTCTGGCCGGTGTCGTCACCGAGCGGCTCACGAATCCCGGCGAGCAGGCCGAGGCTGCACCGCTGTTCACCGTGGCCGACCTCAGCACGGTGTGGGTGGAGCTGTCGTTGTTTCCGCGCGACCGCGCCCGCGTGAAGCTGGGCCAGGACGTGCGCGTGCAGGCCACCGACGGCGGCCTGAGTGGTGACGGCAAGATCGTCTTCGTCTCGCCGCTGGGCACCGGGGCAACGCAAACCATCACCGCGCGCGTGCTGCTGGACAACCTGGAAGGCCAGTGGGCGCCGGGACTCTACGTGCGCGCCGAAGTCGCGGTGGGCAAGACCGACGTGCCGTTGGCCGTGCCCGTCGCCGCGCTGCAGGAACTTGATGAGGGCGGCCTGTCCGTATTCGTGGACGATGCCGATGGCCTGGAACCCAGACCCGTAAAGACCGGCCGCAACGATGGCCGCTTTGTTGAAATTATCGAAGGCATTTCAGCTGGCGATGCGGTTGTCGGCGAAGGCAGCTTTGTGCTGAAGGCCGAGCAGGGCAAGGGGGGCGCAGAACATGGCCACTGACCCGATTTGGTGTGAACTGCCCCAAAGGATGCCGCGCTCATGATCGACGCCATCCTCCGTATGTCCATCGCGCGGCGCGGACTGGTCCTGGTGCTGATGCTGGGCTTCATCGCCCTGGGCGTCTACCACTACGGCAAGCTGCCCATCGACGCGGTGCCCGACATCACCAACGTCCAGGTGCAGATCAACACGCAAGCCGACGGCTACACCCCGCTCGAGGTCGAGCAGCGCATCACGGTGCCGATCGAGACGGCCATCACCGGCCTGCCGCACCTGAGCTACCGCCGCTCGCTGTCGCGCTACGGCCTGTCGCAGGTCACCGTCGTGTTCGACGACGGCACCGACATCTACTTTGCGCGCAACCTCGTCAACGAACGCTTGCAGCAGGCGCGCAGCCGCTTGCCTGAAGGCATTGAACCCGCAATGGGTCCGATTGCCACCGGCCTGGGCGAAATCTTCCTCTACACGGTCGAAGCCGACGCCTCGGCACGCCAGCCCGACGGCAAAGCCTGGGATCCGATCGCGTTGCGCAGCCTGCAGGACTGGGTGATCCGCCCGCAGCTGCTGCAGGTGCCGGGCGTCACTGAGATCAACAGCATCGGTGGCTGGGCTAAGCAGTATCACGTCATGCCTGATCCGGCGCGGCTACTCGCTTACGGCCTTACCTTCGACCAAGTGGCCGAAGCCATTGAGCGCAACAACGCTAACCAGGGCGCGGGCTACATCGAGCGCAACAAGGAACAACTGCTGGTGCGTGTGCCGGGTCAGGTGCGCACGGCCGACGATCTCATGAGGATCGTGGTCGCTACGCGCGACGGCGTGCCCATCACGGTGGGCACCATCGGTGAGGTCGGCATCGGCAAGGAGCTGCGCACCGGTGCGGCTACGCGCGATGGCCACGAGACCGTGCTGGGCACCGCCATCATGCTCATCGGTGCCAACAGCCGCACGGTGTCGCAGGCCGTATCCAGACAGCTCGACATCGTCAACGACAGCCTGCCCGAGGGCGTCAAGGCGGTGCCGGTCTACGACCGCACCGTGCTCGTGGACAAGGCGATGGCGACGGTGCAGAAGAACCTCGTCGAGGGCGCGTTGCTGGTCGTCGTGGTCCTGTTTCTGCTGCTGGGCAACCTGCGCGCGGCATTGCTTACCGCACTGGTCATCCCGATCGCCATGCTGATGACGATCTCCGGCATGGTGGAAACCGGCGTGTCGGCCAACCTCATGAGTCTGGGCGCGCTCGATTTTGGCCTCATCGTCGATGGCGCGGTCATCATCGTCGAGAACTGCCTGCGCCGATTGTCGGAGGCCAGCCGCGACGAAGGGGAAATGTCGCTGTCCGACCGCCTGCAGCTGGTCTACGAGGCCACCGCCGAGGTCATCCGCCCCAGCCTGTTCGGTATCGGCATCATCACAGCGGTCTACCTGCCCATCTTCGCGCTGCAAGGCGTGGAAGGGAAAATGTTCCACCCGATGGCGCAGACCGTGGTGATGGCGTTGGTCGCCGCGCTGTTCCTGTCGATGACGCTGATTCCTGCAGGTGTGGCCCTGCTGTTCCGTGGCCCGGTCAAGGAGCACGAGAGTGTCTTCCTGCGCGTCATCCGCCGCGCCTACGAACCGTTGCTGGCGGTGGCCCTGCGCGCCCGCTGGATCTTCGCCGCCGGTGCAATGGCGCTGGTGGTGGTCTGCGGCTTACTGGCCTCGCGCATGGGCACCGAGTTCGTGCCCAACCTCAATGAAGGCGATCTGGCGGTGCAGGCGCTGCGCATTCCGGCCACGGGCCTTACCCAGTCGGTCGAGTTCCAGAAACAGATCGAACAGCGCCTGATGGCATTCCCGGAAGTGCTGACGACGTTTGCACGCACCGGCACGGCGGAAGTCGCCACGGACGCGATGCCGCCGAACATTTCGGACGGCTACGTCATGCTCAAACCGCATGACCAATGGCCCGATCCAAACAAGACCAAGGCCGAGCTGACGGTGGAGATCCAAGAGGCACTGGAACAGCTGCCCGGCAATGCCTACGAGATGAGTCAGCCCATCCAGCTGCGCTTCAACGAGCTGATCTCCGGCGTGCGCTCGGATTTCGCCATCAAGGTCTACGGCGACGACCTGGAGCAACTGCTGGCGACCGGTAATGCCATCGCTGCGGTGCTGAAGAACGTGCCTGGCAGTGCTGACCTGCGCGTCGAACAGGCCACCGGCTTGCCGGTGCTGTCGGTGGAGCCCAAGCGCGAAGTCCTGGCACGGCTGGGCATCGCACTGGCCGATGTGCAGTCCGTGGTGGCCACGGCCATCGGCGGGCGAGAGGTCGGCCAGGTGTTCGAAGGCGATGCGCGCTACGCCATCCAGATGCGCCTGAACGAAGCCAGCCGCGAAGACCTGCGCGTGCTGGAGCGGCTCCCGGTCCCTGTGCCTGCCGGTGGCTATGTGCCGCTGGCTGAGGTGGCGGATCTGCAGATCGCGCCCGGCCCCAACCAGGTCAGCCGCGAGAACGGCAAGCGCCGCCTGGTGGTCACGGCCAACGTGCGCGGACGTGACCTGGGCGGTTTCGTCGCCGAAGCGCAGCAGGTGATCCGCAGCCAGGTGAAGCTGCCCACCGGCGTTTGGCTCGGCTACGGCGGTACCTTCGAGCAGCTCCAGTCGGCCAGTCAGCGCCTGATGATCGTGGTGCCGGTCACGCTGATCCTCATCCTCGGGTTGTTGGTGCTGGCCTTCGGATCAGTGCGCGATGCCCTGGTCATCTTCAGCGGTGTGCCGCTGGCGCTCACCGGTGGCGTGTTGGCGCTATGGCTGCGCGACATCCCCCTGTCCATCTCGGCCGGTGTCGGCTTCATCGCGCTATCGGGTGTGGCCGTGCTTAACGGCCTCGTCATGGTCAGCTTCATCCGCAGCCTGATGCAGGCAGGCAGGGGACTGGACGATGCGATCGTTGAGGGTGCGCTAACGCGATTGCGACCCGTGTTGATGACCGCACTGGTGGCGTCACTGGGTTTCGTGCCGATGGCGCTCAATACGGGCACCGGTGCCGAAGTGCAGCGGCCGCTGGCCACCGTCGTCATCGGCGGCATCGTCTCCTCGACCTTGCTGACGCTGCTGGTGCTGCCTGGCCTGTTCCGCATCGCGCACCGCCGCGAAGCGCGGCGCGAGCCGCAGAGCGACGACGCGCCGGCGCACGCCTGACATCCGTTGCAGTCGCGGCCATCGGGTCGCGACTGCAGCCCCGCCTTTGGCCCGTCCGCGCTGCGGACGCCCCTTCAGACTCACTCGGTTAATGGCATGCGGATCCTGCTTGTCCAAGATGACGCGCGGCTCGCCCACCTCGTGGAAGAGACCTTGGCGCGCGCGCAGTTCCAAACCGACGCGTTCGCGACGATCGCTCAAGGTGGTTACGCACTGAGCCTTCAGCACTACAGCGGCGTGATCCTCGACCGTCGATTGCCCGACGGCGACGGCCTGTCACTGGTTCGCCGCTGGCGCAGTGCGGGCAATCCGATTCCGTGCCTGGTGCTCACCGGCGGTGATGCCGTACACGAGCGCATCGAAGGGCTGGCGGCCGGCGCGGACGATTGCCTCACCAAGCCGTTTGCGCCCGATGAGCTGCTGGCACGCATGCGGGCCTTGCTGCGTCGTCCGCCGCAGCTGGCGCAACGCCTCCATGTGGTGGGCGAGCTGGTTATTGATGTGGACGTCATGACGGCAACTCTGGCAGGCCGTCGCCTCGCACTCACTGCGCGCGAGTTCCATGTGCTGCGGCTACTGGCCGAGGCGCATGGCCAGTTAGTGACCCGGCAGCGCTTGTTCGACCAGGTCTACGGGCATTGCTCCGACGTGGGCAAGGGCGGCCTGGATGTCACATTGCACCGCTTGCGCCGCAAGCTCAGTGCGGCCGAGGCCAACGTGTTCGTCGCCAACCAGCCCAACGTGGGCTACCGCCTGAGCACCCATCCCCATGCGTAGTCTTGAACGCCCGCAATACGGCGCAGCCGACGTTCTCGCAGCCGGAGACGTCAGTCCGCGCCTAGGGGGTAGGCCATGAACGTGCCAGCGAAAACAGCCTGGCGTGGTGATCTGCTGATCGGGCCGGGTTGGGCGCGGTTTGTTGGGCGGGCGGGGCCTGCACCTTCGCTAGCGTGCGCGTCGACGCGCATCGCGGTAGCGATGTGCAGCTGGATTGGTGTGTCCTGCGGGGATACCGCCGCGCCCCGCCGCGTTCCCGGGGTTGTCGTCGCGCCCGACGCGGACCTGGCCGTCGATCCGGTCCGACTGTATGCACAGGTGATTTTCATGGATGTGCGATTCGAGATCACGCATCGCATCGTTACCCAACGAACCAACAGCGTCGATGCGATTGGGCGGGAACGCGCGGGTCATTGGCGTCGTGCGATCTACAGCCTTGCACGGGACGACGATGTGGCGCGCGTCGTGCGAACGCTGCTGCCGAACCAAGGCAGCAGTGGGGATGAATCAGCGGCTTCGTCGGAGAAGGAGACTGCAGAAGCGCTTCGCGAATGGGATCGCGCTGCCGATGTCGCTGCCGCCTGCCGGCGTGGCGCCACACTGAGTAGCGCAGTGCGCGGCAGTGGCTTTACTTCGATGCGCCAATGCCAGGCCACATTTTTGCGGTTGTTCGGATTGACGCCAGCGTTGTTGCTGGGTTTGGCCGGCCAGAGTGAGGGGTAATGCGGTGATTGGTGCGAGGACGATCCCGGGTGGCGTTGAGCGATGACGATTTTTCGCATCGAACGCACGGGTTCCAAAACAGCGCCGCGCCTCACAGTGTCGAGCAGCGAACACGTGATCCTGATCTTCGCCGTCGAAAGCGGCCAAGGACTTGGGGGCTACCGCTTGACGTGTCCGGAAAGCGGGCAGCGGCGCACCATGGAGTTCGACACAGCGCAGTTCGCGGAGGCCGGTGGCCGCGTGGCAGTGCCGCTGCGGTTCTATCGGACCGGTGAGCATTGCCTGGCGGCCGATGTCGTCTGCATCGGTGCGCGCGCCGGTTCCATGATCAAGCTGACGATGGGGCCGGTCGAAATCTACCGCTGCTATGCGAGCGCCAAGGGCGCAAGCAAAGGTATCGGGACAGCTGCAGCTTTCATCCTCGACGTGGTGTGAGCACCGCTGCATCGACGCCCTTAACGCGCTTGTAAGTCCCACGTATGCCCTCCGCCAGCAGACTGAGTTCTTCATCGTGCAAACGGTGCAGATGAGGCGGAGCTATGCCGCGCCGCACGTCGATGGCGGAGCGTGGGCGAAAGGGGAGTGACGCCCGGTGTTGAACGAAAAGCAGCTGCAGCGATGGTTTCAGCGAAGGAAGCAAAGCATGGCGATCGAGCGGGATGAACGCGTGGGGTCGCGGGCCGCAAACCTGATAGAACTCCACCGCAGCGAAGAACTGTGCCTGACGCTCGCCATCGAATGCGGTCCTGCGGTAGCCGGCTACCGGCGGACACGCGTCGCAACAGTCGAGCGAACCATGGAAGAGTTCAACGATGAGACATTTGCTGCATCGGGCGGTCGCATTGTGATTTGGCTACGTTTCCCGCGCCCGGGCTACTACGCCTTGTCGGCCGATGTAGTCTGTCCCGTAGGGCGAGCCGGCTCAATGCTCAAACTCAGTCCCGCAATACGGAACTCTGCAGGATTTTTTCCAGTGCAAAGGCCAACCCGAAGACCACAGGCGTGGTTCTCAACGTGCGGATTCTAGTGTCTTAAGCCGCACGGTCGAAGACGGCTCACGCGTGGTCAAAGGTTTCCTCCGTCGTTGTATCTCCCGGCGCCGCACGTTCCAGCTCCAAGGTGGCGTGATGCACGTCGAAGCGTCCCTTGAGCCGCGCACGCACGGTGGCCAGCAGTGCGGAATCGGCAATCTCCGTCGTGCCGTCACGCACGACGTGAGCGGTCAGAAGAGCTTTACCCGACGACACTGCCCAGACATGCAGATCGTGGACAGCAACTACGCCTGGGATGGTCCGCACTTCGGCTTCGATGTTCTCCAGAGCCATCCCCGACGGCACACCTTCCAGCAGCACATTGAGGCTGTCTTTCAGGAGCACCCAGGTTCTCGGCAACACCCAGAAACCGATCAGCACCGCGATGATCGGATCAATGAGCGTCCAGCCGGTGAACTGGATCACCGCGCCGGCCACCAGCACGCCGACCGAGCCGAGCATGTCGCTCCACACTTCAAGGTAGGCGCCTTTGACGTTGAGGCTTTTCTCGCTGCCGGCCTGGAGCAGCCGCATCGAGATGAGGTTGACGATGAGGCCCAGCGCTGCGATCACCATCATCGCCGTTGACTGGACCGGTGCTGGTGTGCGGAAGCGATCCACGGCTTCCCACAGGATGTAGAGGGCGACCAGGAAGAGCAGCACGGCGTTGAAGGCGGCGGCCAGGATTTCGAAGCGGGCATAACCAAACGTTCGCCGCCGGTCCGCCGCGCGCTTGCCGATGCGGATGGCAAGCAGCGCGATCGCCAACGCAGCCACATCAGTGAACATGTGCGCGGCATCCGACAGCAGCGCCAGGCTGTTGGTGACGATGCCACCGATGACCTCTGCGATCAGGAACGTCCCTGTCAGCACGAGCGCGATGCGCAGCGACCGTTCGGGCGCGGTCGTAATTCCGTGATCGTCAGAGTCGTCTTTGCTCGCAGTGTTCATTTGCACTCCGTGTCTTGAGCAAGGCTCTGCAGCCGTTCCAGCCGCAGCCAGCGATAGATGGCCAACTGTTGCGCCCGCTCTTGCCGTCTGACAGATGGGCCGCGAAAATCGACTAACAGACACCGTGCTTGCGAGCGCATTGCCGCCACGGCCAGGAGCAGACCATGAACCAGACCATCGCGCAGGCTTTTTCGAACGAATGGCAGGCAGCGAAGATCGCTAGAAAGGCGGGAGAGCTGGATCAAGCTTTCGCGCACCTTGAGCGTGCGCACATTCTTGGTCAGCGCCACACATGGCTGCATGTGCGCAGTCATGTCGGCATGCTGGGCATTGCGTGGCAGCGGCGGGAGGTCCGCGAAATAATCGGCCAGCTGACCCGAATCGTCGCGGCAGGGGCCTTCTCCTGCATCTGGATTCCCGAGGGAAACACGGGTGGGGCTAACGTCAGTGCCACGCAGCCGATGGTCATTCCGGACGATCTCCGCGCGATTCTTGATGCCGATCGGCGTTGATCGGTAATTCCGTAAATCGGATCCCCCCGCATCCTGCGCGGCTTCGATTTACATTGGACTTACTGATGCGTTAATTCGGTGCGACTCGGGGCGCGTGAATGCCTCCGGCGGCTGATGATCGCCTGTATACCGCTGCAGCCGATTCAGGCTGACTTTGCTTCGAGGCCATGCCGGACGGAAAACGTTCGCTGCCAGTTCGAAGCAACAGGCTCTGAAGCCCACGCAGCCTTCAAGTTCACGCCTTCTGCAATTCCTGAGTCCTCTGGAAGTAGGCTTGCGTAAGACAGTCGTATGCGTGCGTTCCTCCGGTAACGCACGAGAAAAGAAGGCTTCGCCGCCTTGCTTCTTCAGCTGAGTCACCTAGCTCACCGCTCTTGAACAGTTTGTCGAGGTACTCGGCAGACCGCAGGCCCAGCAGTCGGACAAAGTGATCGTCGTCAGGATTCCCACCGAAACCCCGTCTCACCGAGTTCAATGTACGACAAATCGCTTGCACGTCAGCCGCTTCGCTGGGATTGAGCAAGAAAGCGATCACTGCAAGAATGTGCGCGGCCAGCGTGTCTGCACCAGCAGGGAACCTCGACGACTGTGCCAACAAAATCTCGCGGAAGCAGCAAGCACCGAACCAACGCGCCGCTGCCTCACGACGTTCGTCCTTTGACACCATCAGTTCAATCAGCGTCAGTCCGATTCGATGAACGGCTGCACCCGAATCGCAACCTTCGAGAAATCTTCTAACCACTCGTGTTGTGGCTGCATCGTCTGCTTCATCATTCATTGTGTCAGTGAAGCCGTTTACTGCTGCCGCAACGTCCTCTGGCGTCAGTGGCACGCCATCTGAGTTCCATGCGGCTACCTGTAGGCGAATCAGCCGGGTGTCGGTTTTGCTCAATACGCCGACTTTCTCTGCATACGTGAGAAAGTCCCACAGTGAGTAGCAGCGTCCTGCGAGATTCCCCATCCCTTCGACGTAAACGTATGCGGCGACATCCGCTGTCAGATAGTCGTGCCGGCCGGCGACGAGTTCGGCCACGATGGCGCTGGTTTCGCGGACGGCGAAGTTCTGTGCTTCCTCGTCGAAAGATCCGGGCTGAAGAATCTGCGACTTCCTGCGTCCAATCGACACGAGAATTGCGTCCGTCAGCTCATTGGCGCCGGATCGCAGATACTCAAGACCAAGTTGACTGATGGCCTCCAACGAAACTTTAGGGATGGCTATGGCGCCCCAAAGACTAAACAACTTGTCAAACAGGTTCAGGCGCACAAAGACAGCAACCGTGGCCAAGTCGATGACGGGTGATCGGCTGACATCGCGCGACTCGATTTCTGGCGCACCGACAAGTATCTTTGACGATTGCCCGTCGTGCCTGCCGTAGAAGCAGACACTGAGAAGATCGACAACATTTGTGCAGTATGGTGCAATGCCACCGGGTCTCAGCACTAGTGGGATGAGGGAGCCAGCGCGCTCGCCGAGCTTCCGTAGTCTGTTCTGAGAAAGCACCTTGGCGTCACTGATGTCGGCGAGTTGCCTGATAGCGGCAAGCGCGTCACCGGAGCCGCCTTCGGCGCCAATGCTTCCGACTCTGAAGAACCAGGACTGCGGAAACTTCTTGGTGAAAGCGTCGATTCGTTCGTGATATTCGCTTATGCGGCTTGTCTGAACAGATTCTCCCAGGCCCAGCGACGACAGGGCAAACTGGGCGAGATAAGTTCCTTCCTCTGACTCCTCGTTACGATCGGATATTTCGCCCAGCCTGCAGACCGCTTCGAAATAGAGAGAGGGATCCAGCTTTGAATACAGAATCGCCAGGTTTCTCTGAAGCTGAAATCTGTCTTTCGGGTTCTTCGACTTGCCCAGGGCTGTCTGGATAAGCGAAACGGCGGATTTGATGTCTCCGGTTCGCAGCACAAGCTGAGAACGCAGCTTCAGGAGGTCCAGCCGGTCGGAATCCGAGAAGCTACTTAGCAGGCTTTCCGCAGCTGCAGTCTGGCCTAGTTTGTCTAGGGCGATGGCCTTGCTCAGGGCTAGGTTTTCGTCTCCAGGAAAGAGTCGCAAAGCCTGGTCGGTGAAATCAACGACCTCCTTATCTCTCTGCTCGTTGAGAAGCGCGGCGCTGTATTTCCCGCTCTCCATCTTCGTCAGTCTTCGACGCCCCTGAATGAGCTTGCCGAGAGAGAGAATCCTTTCGACGTCTTTTCGTCGTGTCGGACGAAGGTGAAGGAACAGGTTGTCCTGAATCGCTTCGTCCCCTGCACCGGCTGTGGCGGCCGTCCATAGCTCGTCCAGGTGCTCTGCAAAGGTGGCGGGATTCTTCCGCGTCAGCTCGAGGAACTTGAGTAGCGCCTTTGCGGCATCGCTACCGTTTTCAACATATGCACGAAGCCTGTTTTCCTCCGCAATCGACCCGAGTTCATAGGCGGACATCGTAGCCACAACGGCGGCCATGTCGACTAGCTTGCTATGAGGCTGGTCGATGATGTGTTCTATGCCAAGTGACACCGCTTCTTTGAAATTTCCCGCCTCTCCCGCCGCCATGATCAACCTCGCGGTGTCCTCAATGGTGCGGCCGGGCAGCTTTCGCAGGGATTCGGCTGCGGCTTCTCGCCAGCCGAGCGTTGTTGCAATCCTCGCAACTGCTTCTCGAAGCGCTCGGTTTCTGGGGCGTCGGTCAGCAAACTCATTCACCAGGTTGTAAAGTTCAGAGTCAACGCCTGTCGTCAGAGATACGACAGAAGCGCAATCCACCAGAAGTTCGGTATTGGCCGGCCAGCCATGCAGACTTGCGTCTCTCAGGGCTTCCAACGTGGTGTCTCGTAACTGCTCCACGTGCTCAATCTGAAGATCAGGGCGTCCACCGTGTTGCACGCCGTCCCGATCTCCCATGACGAGGTGGAGTAGACATCGGGCCTTCAGCAAGTTGAGGAGTCGGCGATGCTTGCTGTTTGCCGTCGAATCGATGCCTTCCTGCGCGATCGCTATGGCGGTAGTCCAGTCCTGCTGGATGGAGTGGAACATCACGCACGCCTCGCGGTGTTCGAAACCCTGCATCTGCGTGAGAATCCGTTCGGCTTCATCTCGATTTCCAGAAAGCGCATGGATCCTCACGAGTTGAAACTTGACGGCCTGGTTGTCACTGAATCTCTTCGATCGGCTGAGGGTGTCGTCGGAAACGGGTGAAGCACTCTCTGCGTTAACAATGAGCTCAGCCTCGATTTCAGCAATGAAATACTTCGCCGAATCGGGATTTGCCCGTGTTGCTGCTCGGAAATGCTCCAGTGCGAGGGGCGTATCACTGTCCAGCTGCGCGAGGACGCCAAGCTGATAGTGCAGCTCTGCCTTCGGATCATTCTCAAGTTGGTCTGGGTCTCCGATTTCGTTCGCTGTCTGCCTGGCCGCCACTGCGTTGCCATGCGATAGGTAGTCGGATATTTGCTTGATCTTCGCGGTTAGCGAATCACTCTTGGGCGACGCCCACAATGCGTCGCCAGCAAGGGCCTGATTGGTCAGCCAGCGATTGAAGTTGGTCGGAACAAGTTCGCCGAGGTTCGTGATCGCTGTCGGACTGAGTGCAGCGATCGTCCTGAGCGCCGGTATCGCGTCGGTGTTTCTCAGGTTATTGGCAATTCGATTCTGGGTCCAGAAAGCGTCCAAGTAATCAGAAATGTCAAGGCCTTTGGTCAGGGCTTGGGCCACAGGGACATGGAAAGACATTTCCTGCGGGTCGCTATTGCTGAACTCCGTTTTCCCGCCCAGTCTGTGGGCAATTTGATCGGTAATCCACGCGTAGTACATTTTTGCGCCGTCGGTTTTCTCGCCGTCCAGAACGACAAGTACCAGCATCACGGGCTGTCCGTCCTGGAAGTAGAGTTCGCAGGCTTCTTTGGTGAGTACCACTGAATAGTAGGAGTCGCCGTTCTGTCCTCTTACCTTGGCGTCCGTAGTCGATTTGAGTTGGACAGAGAACCTACCCCTGATTTCGCCAAGGCCTGTCAGCCACATCGAGACGTCGAATCCGAAGTCTCCGCCTTGCTGC
The DNA here is from genome assembly GCF_004363655.1 of Tahibacter aquaticus. GTDB lineage: Bacteria > Pseudomonadota > Gammaproteobacteria > Xanthomonadales > Rhodanobacteraceae > Tahibacter > Tahibacter aquaticus. Next base: position 13,671 of record NZ_SNZH01000004.1, on the reverse strand, counting down.
GGCTCTCCCTCTTGATGCCAAGAGTCCGGATGACTCCCAGTAAAAACGCGTTTTCCAAGGCCTCCGATTTTCTGAGAAGGAGAGAGTTCAGGCCCTTTCATGACTTCACCGTGCTGTTAGGCGACATTGTGTAGCTTCGGATGCAGCCTACCATTGCATTTCGCAGTCTTGTGGCGCACTGCATGGTCCAAAAGCTTGCCGAATCGGTGCGCGATCGCTTGACTCTCCGACGTGCCACATTGCCCCTTCACCCACTGCCCCCTACCATCGTGACCATGCACTGCCGTCGCTTCCGCCGCGTTCGCGTATGGCCTGGGTCCAGACCTTCGGGCTGGATGCTGTTTGCTCGCGTCTTGATGGCGTTGATGGTCCTTCAGGCCATCAACGGGATGCCGATGCTGGTTGGCGTGTATGGGCCTGGGTCGGATCACGTCGCCGAGGCATCGTTGGGGACGCTGGCTACCCACCACGCTGCGGATGGAGTGCCGGAACACCGGCATTCGGGCGACCCGTTCCACGACCTCCTGACCATCGGGCACACGCACGCCGCCGGCGCCGTTCCACTGTTGCCGTCCTCGCCGTGGCGGCTCGTTCCGGCTGACGGGTTGGCCGAGATGCCGCGTTCCTCCGAACCGCTCCGTCCGCCGGGCGACGATCCCCGCGACTCCGTTTTTCGACCTCCCATCGCCTGAGCCGGCCCTGTTAGCGGCTTCGCGAACGCCCGACGGGCTGCGCGATCGGGTTTGAACGACTAAGCGGAAGCGGCCGCGCCGTCAGTCGGCGCGCGCCCGGGAGGTTTCGATGATCGATGTGCTCAAACACGCCACGTTCCGGCGGCTATTTCTGGCTCAAGTGCTCGCGCTGGTCGGCACCGGCCTGGCGACGGTGGCGCTCGCGCTGCTGGCCTACGACCTGGCCGGTGCCCAGGCCGGTGCCGTTCTCGGCACCGCGCTGGCCATCAAGATGACGGTATACATTCTACTTGCGCCGTTGGCTGGGGCGACCGTGCCACCCCACTGGCGAAAGCGCGCCCTGATCGCATTGGATCTCGCACGCGCCGCTGCGGCCGTGGCGCTGCCGTTCGTGAACGACATCTGGCAGATCTACCTGGTGATCGCCTTGCTGCAGTCGGCATCGGCCTGCTTCACCCCGCTATTCCAAGCCACCATCCCGAAAGTGCTGCCCGACGAACGTGACTACACGCGGGCGCTGTCGCTGTCGCGCCTGGCCTACGACCTGGAAAGCCTGCTCAGCCCGGCCTTGGCGGCGGCGCTGCTGACCGTGGTGAACTTCCATGGCCTGTTTGCCGGCACCTCGCTGGGCTTCCTCGCGTCGGCGGCCCTGGTGCTCGGCACGACGTTTCCGGTGGCGGCTGCGGCTGCGCAAGCGGGAAGCCCCTATGCGCGGGCGCTGCGGGGCATCCGCACCTACGTCCGCACGCCCCGGCTGCGCGGCCTGCTGGCCCTGAACCTGGTCGCTGCAGCGGGCGGTGCCATGGTGTTCGTCAATACCGTGGTCCTGGTGCGCACAGTACTCGGCGGCGGCGAGCGCCAAGTGGCCTGGGCGTTGGCGGCCTTCGGTGCGGGCTCGATGGCTGTAGCGCTGGTCCTGCCCAAGCTTCTGGATCGCCTGAGCGACCGGCGCATCATGCTGACGGCGGCCCTGGCCATGGCCCTCGTGCTGGCGGGCCTGACCGCCGCTTGGCAAGCCGGTCTCGCGGGCGGCTGGCTAGCCATCGGGCTGACGTGGCCGTTGCTCGGCGGGGCGTACGCCGCGCTGGTCACGCCTGGGGGCAGGTTGCTGCGGCGCTCGGCGCAGCAGAGCGACCTGCCGTTCCTGTTCGCCGCACAGTTCTCGCTGTCCCACATCTGCTGGCTGGTGGCCTACCTGCTGGCCGGCTGGGTGGGTGCACGCTTTGGACTTGGGACGGCCCTCGGGGCGCTGGCCGTGCTGGCTGCGGTAGGACTGCTCCTGGCCTGGCGCGCTTGGCCGGCCCACGATCCCGTTGTGGTGCCGCACCGGCACGAGGGGTTGCCGGAAGACGATCCGCATTGGGCGGAGCACGGTCGCACCACCCGTGGGGGGCATGCGCACGCCTTCGTCATCGACGCCCAGCACGAACGCTGGCCGCGCTGAGAAATCTCCGCCCAGGCCCAGCCTGCGGCGGAGGGCCGGCATTGATAGAGGTCGCGGCGGTAGCGGTCTTCTTCGATCAGCTGGCGCAGGCCAGCCACCGATGCAGCGAACGTGTGCCGCGAAAGAACTCCTGGCCGCGCGTGCGGGCGGCGGCGACTAGGGCTCTGGTGTAGGGATCAAGGTAACGCGTTTGCGTGGGCGGACTGCCCCGACCGCCGCCGCCACGCACTGCATTGGCTCCGGGCACGGGCGGCGCATTCGGCGAGAACGTCGCGCGCACGCTGTCGGTGGGGCTGGCCGACAGCGCGAGGCTGACCAGCCGGTGATCGGGCATCTGCCGCCGCGCTTCAGCCGCCAGCTGGGCCAGGGGCAGGGCGGGGGTGGCACGGGTTTCGACCGTGCGCACCTCGCGGTTGATCCAGGCCTGGATTAGTCCCTCGAAAGACAGCAGCGCACCGGTCGCCCCGACGATGCCGAGGACCACACCGGCCGTAATGCCGAGGAGCCAATGGGTCTGGAACAGGATTTTCTTCAGCACCGCAGCCACCCCTGGTCAAAACGGCGCCATACGTCCTGAGAACGATTCTCGCTTCAAGTCGGTCCGCCTGAGGGCCGGGCAGGGGTGCGGCGTTCCGTCTCAGGTGACTTCCAGCGATTGCGGCCGCTGCTGGCCGTCCCCTAAGATGAATGGACCATGCCCTCATCCCGTCGCCACTCCCGCACGTTCAAGGTCCGCCGTAACGCGGTGACCTTCGCGTTGGCGTGGCTGGCTCTGCTGGGACTGCTGGTGCAAAACGTGGTGGCCTCTCACGGTCACGTGCATCGTCACGCGGTGGCTGGGCTGGCTGTTTCGATGGCCGACACCGGCGAGCACGACGACGATCACGTTGACGGGCATGCCCACGAAGCCGTGGCGTCTTCCGGTGCCGACGAGCACGGTCACCGTCACAGCGGCGATCCCGAGACCGATCTGCAGAACCTCGGCCATACCCACACCGGTGGCGCTTCTCCCGGTATGCCGCCGACGTGGTCGTTCCAGGGGGCTGCGCCCGAAGTGCTGTTGCTCGCCTTGCCGGCCAACGAGCAGCCGCCCCGCGACAGCCACCCCGACACGCCGTTCCGCCCTCCCATCGCCTGATCCCTGACGTCCAGGGCCGTTTCCCTAACGGCCGTCCGGTCCGTGCGTTTGCACGGCTCGTTTTCTTCGTCAGAGGATTTCCTCGTGTCCCGTTTCCTATTCGCCGGACTTGCTTTACTGGCAGGCCCGATGCTGGCCGCTGCGGCGACCGAGCCGCGCGCGCCCGTGGCGCCGATGGCTGCGTCTCAAACCTACCCCCAACTCACCCTCGCCGACGCGATCCAGCGCGTATTGCAGGACAACCCGGCCCTGCGGGCCGCCGGCTTCTCCCTGCGGGCGCAGGACGCCCGCCGCGATCAAGCCAACCTCAAGCCGGCCTGGCACGGCACTGTTGAAGCGGAAAACTTCCTCGGCACCGGCCGCGTCAGCGGCACCAGCGGGCTGGAAGCCACGCTGCGCCTGGGCACCGTCATCGAGCGGGGCGGCAAGCGTGAGCGCCGCGTCGATCAGGTCGATGCCGACAAGGCACTACTGATGGCCGACCAGGACGTGTCCCGTCTGGACTTGCTGGCCGAAGTCGCCCGGCGCTACATCGAGGTGGCGGCCGACCAGGAGGCGCTGGCACTGACCCGCCAAGCTACGGCTCTGGCCAACCGCAGCGGCGAACTGGTCGAGCAGCGCGTGCGCGCGGCCAAGGCCGGCGAAGCCGAAGCCGGCAAGGCCCGCATCCTCGTGGCGCGAGCGACCATCGCCGAAGAACACGCCGAGCACGAGCTCAAGAGTTCACGTGTGGCATTGGCGGCCACCTGGAACGCACGCGAACCCGAGTTCAGCCGGGCCGAATCCGCGTTCTTCGACCTGCCCGAACCCGAGTCCCTGGACCGCCTGATCGAGGCGCTGGAGCGCAATCCGGATCTGGCGCGCTACGCCTCGGCGCGCCGTGTCGAAGAAGCCCGGCTGGCACTGGCCCGAGCCGCTCGCAAGCCCGATCTGACCTTCAACGCCGGTGTGCGTCGGTTGCAGGCGAGCAGCGATCAAGCCTTTGTGTTCAGCCTGTCGGTGCCGTTCGGCAGTGCGGCCCGCGCCGCACCGTATGAGCGCGAGGCGGAGTTTCGCCGCGACGCCGTCGATGCGGATGCTGAAGCGGCACGGGCGGACCTCTATCGCACGATGTATGCGCTCTACCAGGAGCTGCTGCACGCCCGCACTCAAGTCGCCTCGCTGCGCGAGAAGGTCATTCCGGAAGCCGAGCGCACGCTGAAGGCCACTGAAAAAGGCTTCGGTGCCGGCCGCTATTCCTACCTCGAACTGGTGGACGCCCAGCAGCAGCTGCTGATCGTGCGCAGCGAAGCCGTATCGGCCGCCAGCAACTATCACCTGTTGTTCGTCGAACTTGAGCGGTTGGCCGGCCGAAGCCTCGGCGTCACCGCTACGGAGGTCACCCCATGACGGTTTCCCATCGCGGTGTCGTGGCCACGCTGGCCACGTGGTTTTTCTTTGCTGCCCTGCTGCTGTGCGGTGGTGCCATAGCCGAAGGCGAAAAGCCGGCGGCGTCGGACGACTACGAGCGCGGCCCCCATCGCGGCCGCATGCTACGTGAAGGCGACTTCGCCATTGAGGTCACCATCTTCGAGACCGGCGTCCCGCCGCAATTCCGCCTCTACGCCTACGAGAAAGACAAGCCCATCGATCCGGCCCAGGTGCAGGTGACCGTCGAACTCACCCGCCTGGGTGGCCAAGTGGACCGCTTCACCTTCAAAGCCGAAGGCGATCACCTCACCGGCAGCGCCCGCGTGATCGAGCCGCATTCGTTCGACGTCAAGGTGTCGGCGAGTTACGGTGGCAAGTCGCACCAGTGGAGCTACGACTCCTACGAAGGCCGCACGCGCATCGAACCGGCGGTGGCTGAAGCCGCCGGCATCAAGACCGAACTGACCGGTCCGGCCACGATCCGCGACGAGCTCCATCTCATGGGCGTGGTCGCCATTGACGAGAACCGCCAGGCGCGCGTGAGAGCTCGTTTCCCAGGGCTGGTGCGTGAAGTGCGTGCCGGCCTTGGCGACACAGTAACGGCGGGGCAAGCCTTGGCCACGGTGGAGAGCAACGAGAGTCTGCGCGCCTATACGGTCACCTCGCCGATCGCTGGCGTTGTCACGGCGCGAAGCACCAACGCGGGTGATGTAGCCGGGGATTCGGTGCTGTTCGAGATCACCGACCTCACCCAAGTGTGGGTGGACCTGCACGCCTTCGGCACCGGCGCGAGCAAGCTGCAGCCGGGTCAGCCGGTAACGATCCGCTCGTCCTTCGGCGAGCTGGAAGCGGAAGCCACGCTGGACCGCGTGCTGCCCATCGCCGCTGCCGGCAGCCAGAGCGTGACGGCGCGCGTGCGCCTGCCCAACGACGGGCGTTGGCGACCCGGCTTGGCGGTCAGCGCCGACGTGGTCGTAGGCACGCGGGACGTGCCGCTGGCGGTGAAAGTCGCCGGCCTGCAGCGCTTCCGTGACTTCACCGTCGTGTTCACGCAGGTCGGCGGCACCTACGAGGTGCGCATGCTGGAACTTGGCGCGCGTGACGGCGAATCGGTGGAAGTGCTCGAAGGCATCGCGCCGGGCATTCCCTACGTGACCGAGCAGAGCTTCCTCATCAAGGCCGACATCGATAAATCCGGCGCGAGCCACGACCACTGAGGACACCGCCATGCTCGAATCCCTTATTCGTGCGGCCATCCGGCACCGCTGGCTGGTCGTGCTGCTGGCGCTCGGCCTTGCCGTGCTCGGCGCGTGGAACTACACGCGCCTGCCCATCGATGCCACGCCCGACATCACCAATGTTCAAGTCCAGATCAACACCGAAGGACCGGGTTATTCGCCCCTGGAGGCCGAACAGCGCCTGACCTATCCGGTGGAAACCGCTTTGTTCGGCTTGCCGAGCCTGGAATACACGCGCTCGATCTCGCGCTACGGCCTGTCGCAGGTGACCGTGGTCTTCAAGGACGGCACCAACATCTACTTCGCGCGTCAGCTCGTCGCTGAGCGCTTGCAGCAGGTGAAAAGCCAACTGCCGCCCGGCATTGAGCCGCAGATGGGTCCCATCACGACGGGCCTGGGCGAGATCTTCATGTATACGGTGGAGGCCGACCCCGATGCGAAGCGGCCCGACGGCAAGCCCTGGAGCGAGACCGATATCCGCACCCTGCAGGACTGGGTGGTGCGGCCGCAGATGCGACACCTCGAAGGTGTCACCGAGGTCAACACCATCGGCGGCTACACGAGGCAGATCCACGTCACGCCCGATCCGGCCAAGCTCGTCGCGCTTGATCTGGATCTGCGCGACGTGCTCGATGCAGTCGCCCAGGACAACGCCAACGTGGGCGCCGGCTACATCGAACGGCTGGGCGAGCAATACCTGATCCGCGTGCCGGGCCAGGTGACGGACCTCGACGGCGTGCGCAACATCGTGGTGACCCGTCGCGACGGCCTGCCCATTCGCGTCGGCGACGTTGCCACGGTCAACGACGGCCACGAACTGCGCACGGGGGCGGCCACCGAGAACGGCCGCGAAGTCGTGCTGGGCACCGTGTTCATGCTGGTCGGTGAGAACAGCCGCGCAGTCTCGCAGCGTGCAGCGACCAAGCTGCAGGAAGTCAACAAGGGTCTGCCCGATGGCGTGAAGGCGCAAGCCATCTACGATCGGACGGCGCTCGTAGATCGCACCATCGCTACGGTGCAAAAGAGCCTGCTCGAAGGCGCATTGCTCGTCATCGTCGTGCTGTTCCTGCTGCTCGGCAACATCCGCGCGGCGCTGATCACGGCGGCGGTGATTCCGCTGGCGATGCTCATGACCATCACCGGCATGGTGCAGAACAAGATCTCGGGCAACCTCATGAGCCTGGGCGCGCTGGATTTCGGCCTCATCGTCGACGGCGCGGTCATCATCGTCGAGAACTGCCTGCGTCGATTCGGTGAGGCGCAGCACCGACTTGGGCGTTTGCTCACGCGTGACGAGCGCTTCGAACTCGCTGCGACCTCGACCACGGAAGTCATCAAGCCCAGTCTGTTCGGCGTGTTCATCATCACGGCCGTCTATCTGCCGATCTTCGCGCTCACCGGTGTGGAAGGGAAAATGTTCCATCCGATGGCCTACACCGTCGTGATCGCGCTGGTGGCCGCAATGGCCCTCTCGCTGACCCTGGTGCCCGCATCGGTGGCGTTGTTCGTAACCGGCCGCGTCGCCGAGCACGAGAACCGCGTGGTGCTGGGCATCAAGCGGGTTTATGAGCCCTTGCTGGATCTGGTGATTCGCTGGCGTCTGGCTGTTGTGGCCGGTGCCGTGGTGCTGACCGTGGCCAGTGGGTTGCTCGCGACGCGCCTGGGCTCGGAGTTCATTCCGAACCTGGATGAGGGCGACATCGCGCTGCATGCATTGCGCATTCCCGGCACCAGCCTGAGCCAGGCCATCGGCATGCAGACGGCGCTGGAAGCGCGCATCAAGCAGTTTCCCGAAGTGGACAAAGTCATTGCGAAAATCGGCACCGCCGAAGTGGCGACCGATCCGATGCCGCCGTCGGTGGCCGACACCTTCATCCTCATGAAGGACCGCAAGGACTGGCCCGACCCACGCAAACCCAAAGCGCAACTCGTGGCCGAGCTGGAGAAGGCCGTCAAGGCCATCCCCGGTAACAACTACGAGTTCACCCAACCGATCCAGATGCGCATGAACGAACTCATTGCTGGCGTGCGCAGCGATGTGGCCATCAAGGTCTATGGTGACGATCTCGATCAGTTGCTGGCATTGGGCAAGGTGGTCGAAGGCGTGGCCAAGACCGTGCCCGGCGCGGCGGACGTGAAGCTGGAACAGATCACCGGCCTGCCGGTGCTGTCCATCACGCCCAACCGCACCGCGCTGGCGCGCTACGGCGTGAAGCTGGCCGATCTGCAGCAGACCGTGTCCATCGCGCTAGGCGGCGAGAAAGCAGGGCAACTGTTCGATGGAGATCGGCGCTTCGACATCGTGGTGCGCTTGCCGGAAAACGTGCGCACCGATATCGAACGCCTGAGTGCCTTGCCGGTGCCGCTGCCCGACGACGATAGCCGCGACGAGTCCGCACCGGTGCCCACCGGCAAGCGCGTGAGCTACGTGCCACTGGGCGAGGTAGCCACCATCGAGGTGGCGTTGGGGCCGAACCAGGTCAGTCGCGAGAACGGCAAGCGCCGTGTGGTGGTGACGGCCAACGTGCGCGGGCGTGACCTCGGCGGCTTCGTCGAGGATCTGCGCGCTCAAGTTGGCGAGAAGTTGTCGTTGCCCGAAGGCTACTGGGTCCAATACGGCGGCACGTTCGAGCAGTTGATCTCGGCGAGCAATCGCCTGCAGTTGGTCGTGCCGATCGTGCTGCTGCTGATCTTCGGCCTGCTGTTCATGGCGTTTGGTTCCGGCAAGGACGCGGTCGTGGTGTTCAGCGGTGTGCCACTCGCGCTCACCGGGGGGGTGTTGGCCCTATGGCTGCGTGACATTCCGTTCTCGATCTCGGCCGGCATCGGTTTCATCGCGTTGTCCGGCGTGGCGGTCTTGAACGGTGTGGTGATGATCAGCTTCATCGCCTCGCTGCGCGCGGCCGGCGATCGCCTCGACGATGCGATCCGCGACGGTGCACTGATTCGCCTGCGCCCTGTGCTGATGACGGCACTCGTGGCCTCGCTGGGCTTCGTGCCGATGGCGCTCAACGTGGGCACCGGTGCGGAAGTGCAGCGCCCGCTCGCCACCGTTGTCATCGGCGGCATCGTTTCGTCCACCTTGCTGACATTGCTGGTGCTGCCCGCGCTCTACCGCCTGCTGCATCGCGAAGGCGACGCACTTCCTGCCGATCCGAATCCTTCCCGACCTGGAGTGACTGCATGATCCCAGCTGTTTCCCTTAGCCCTGGCGCGCTCGCGCGCCAGGGCTTTCCCGGAGGAATGAAGACGCTCGCGCGTCATGTGTTCCCCTGGCTCAGCGCCCTCGTGATGCTGCTCCTGTCGTCTGCAGCTTTCGCCCACGGCGTGGCCGGTGACGACAAGGCCTTCATCGAGAACAGCACGGGTGCGCGCATCCTGCCGTTCGTCTACCTCGGCGCCAAGCACATGGTCACCGGCTACGACCATCTGCTGTTCCTGTTTGGCGTGATCTTCTTCCTGTATCGGATGCGCGAGGTCGGTATCTACGTGACGCTGTTCGCCGTCGGCCACAGCGTCACGCTGCTCTACGGTGTGCTCAGCGGTACGCACGTCAATCCATATCTGGTGGACGCCATCATCGGTCTGTCGGTGGTCTACAAGGGCCTGGATAACCTCGGTGCGTTCCAGCGTTTCTTCGGGGTCCAGCCCAACACCAAGGCCGCCGTGCTGATTTTTGGCTTTTTCCACGGTTTCGGCTTGGCCACTAAGCTGCAGGAGTTCACGCTGTCGGGCGATGGTCTCGTGACCAACATCCTGGCTTTCAACGTCGGCGTAGAACTGGGCCAGCTCATCGCGCTCGGCGGCATCCTCATCGCCATCAGTTTCTGGCGCCGCACGCCGGCGTTTCAGCGCCAGGCCTTCGCCGCCAACGCCGTGCTCATGACCGCCGGCTTCGTCCTCATCGGCCACCAGCTTGCCGGCTACTTCACCTCCTGAGATCCGACACATGACGTTCAACACTATCCTCAATCCGCTGCCGACGCGGCGTAAACTCGTCCAGGCCACATTGATCGCGATGGCGGTCGCCGCCGTCATCCTCGTAACCACCGTGTTGCCCGCTGAGCACAACATCGATCCGACCGGCATCGGCCGCAAGCTCGGCCTGCTCGGCATGAGTGCCGGCGCCCCGCCGCCCAAGACCGTTGCACCGGCGCCCGCTGTAGCTGCGGGCGCAGCGCCTGCGGTGCCGGCTAACCTCGTCAGCAACGCGTATGTGATCCAGATCGCCACGCCGTTCCGCACGGGCGAGATGCAGGTCACGCTCGCGCCGGACCAGGGCGCCGAAATCAAGGCGCGCATGCGCAAGGGCGAGCACTACACCTTCAGTTGGTCGACCGGTGCCGGTCCGGTGGAGTTCGACATGCACGGCGAGGAAATCAACGCCGCCAAAGACGTCTTTACCAGCTACTGGCAGGCAGATGCCGCCTCCGCAGCCGGGACATTCACTGCGCCGTTCGAAGGCACGCACGGCTGGTATTGGCACAACAACGGCACCGCGCCGGTCACGGTCACCGTGACCGTGAGTGGCTTCTACAGCGAGCTGTTCCGACCCTGAGCTGACCCACGGCACCGCCCGTCCGCCGGCAGGCGGTGCTTTTTCTATAGCGGCGAGATTTCTAGGAGAAAATCATGAACACCCGTTTGCTCATTGCCGCCCTGTTGGCGGCTGCCGCTTTTCCGGCGCTCGCCCACGACCCGGCTGCTCACCGCCGCGCCGCTGCGGCACCGGCCGAATGTGCCCAGTTCCAGGGCAAGGATCCGGCCACCATCGACCTCAAGGAGCCGGCAGTGAAGGCCGCGCACGACAAGTGCGAAGCGGCCAAGAAAGCAGCAAAGGCGAAGGCCGACGAGGCGGTCAAGGCCGAGCACGAGCACTGAGCCACCTACCGCCGGGCGTGATCGCGCCCGGCGGTGACGGCTTTGGCGCAGCTCAGCCATGCACAGCATCGGTCGAAAACAGGAAATTCGTGGGATTACCACGGCAAGTCGAGCTAGCGGGGCGCATAGTGTTCGTGGCGGCAGCGGTTGCCGCCGCCACGTCTTGCCGGTTACCGCCGCAATGGCAGCGCAAAAGCGAGCAGGGCACCGATAGCCGTGCAGCTCAAGGCGACGATCCACAGCACCACGCTGGCCCGCCTGATGGGCGTGCAATGCTGAGCCAACTTCGGGTCGGCTGGACACAGCAGCCGGCGCGTGCGCCACAGCACTAGGCCCGATGCAGCGAGCATTGCAGCCGACACACCGAACACCCACGCTTGTGCGCCGACATCCAGACTAGGGCAGGCGCAGCGGACACCAGCCCAGCGAGCGCTGCCCCGGCGCCCAGTGCCACCATGACAGCTGGCTATACGCAGCAAACCACAGTGCCGCCGCGGGTCACTAAAGCCGCGAGACTCAGGCCCACGTTGCGCCGCAGTGCCGCCGAGGGCTCGACGGCCTTAGCTATGAGGCTTCGCCTCCGCTTTCATGGAACGACGGACGGAAATTCATCGCTCGCGAAACGTCTTCGATCAGCGCATTTGCGGTCGCCACCGTCAGGCACCCGACAACTGGGACCGTGCGGCCGTCCGCCTCCAACTCCAGCTGAAATGAGATCGGGACGTATGCCTCGGCATCAGCGAGATGTCGTGCTGCACCGGCGGCGGCCAGTCCACCTGCTACACCATTGCCACCGACGAAAATTCCAGTGCCCGCTGTCTGCACATTCCGGCAGATCAAACGGCGAATTCGTCGCACTTCGATGAGGCGACCGTTGCGCAATCGGATGCCGTGCAGACCCACAGAAAATGTGCCCGCAGGTGCACGGCGGCTGCGAAACTTGGACAATGAACCGGCGCGGCTGAAGACGTAGGAGCCTGCCAAAATGAAGCCCATGACGATCCCGACAATGACCGCCGGGAGCAAACCTTTGTACATCCCCGAAGCGGCGTAACCGCCCATAAATGTACCGATCGGCAGCAACAACCACGGGGCAGTGGTGCCCTTCGCGCCGACTACGTTGAACTGAGTCCAGCCATCCGCCGTGGGCGTAGCGACATACGAACTCTCATGAATGCTGGCACGGGGCCGGCTCGCGACTGCGGCGTTCATTGGCTACTCCCCTTGATGATCGTGAGCAGGACGGCGATACCAAGGCGGCCCTGGTTGCGCTGAAAGCTACGATAAACGTAGTATCGTGTACAAGCGAAAACTACGACTCTCGTAGGCTCCCGTTCAGTCTGGTCGGAGCATGCGGAAGTCGTCGCCCAAAGCAGTTTTCTGCGCACGGCTGAAAGCTGCGCGCACGGGTGCGCGCATGTCGCAGAAGGACCTCGGGATTGCAGCAGGACTGGATGAGTTCGTGGCCAGCACGCGTATTAACCGGTATGAAACCGGTGTGCATGAGCCTGACCTCGAGACGGCTGGGCGCCTCGCGCAAGCCTTGGGTGTTCCGTTGGCTTATCTGTTCGCCGATGACGATCGCCAAGCGCGTTTGCTTCTGGCCTTCGCTGCGTTGTCCAAGGGGCGACAAGATGCCTTTCTCGCCGAGATTGAGCGAGCGGTGGACACGTAGACCTCGCTATCGCAGTGCGGGGCATCCATCTCAACGTAAGCGGATGTATCGAGCGCGACCTCACAAGCTGAAGCGCACGGAAATGTTGCGGCTAGTTCCTTTGCTGCGCCGTACGTCTGCGTACGCGCGCAATCAGGCGGGTCGTCCGCGCGTAGGAACGTGAGCGTGCCTGGCAATTTTTAGCTAGCAAGTAAGAGCCTAAAAAGTCAGCATACGAGCAAGCAGTCGGCAGTGTTCCTTCGGAAGGCTAATGCTGCCGAGCTGCCACACGGACAGATGGCGTCGGCGCGGGGCAGGCCGTTCATGGTTCCAGTACGCTAGGCGCGGAACTTGCTCAGCGACTGGCGACTGTTGGCGTAGCAGTACGTTTTTGGCGAACGGGGGCTTTTTGACGTCATGGCGGGAATTTCTTGCCTCCCTGGGGAAGTCGATCGGACTATGGGTTAGCCGCGCCGACCGTTCTGGGATGGTGGCCGGCTCGGATGCCGTGATCACGTTTGGCGCGAATTCGCGTTTTACACAGAAGCAGCTACCTCGGTCAGCACCGTGCTTCGTTGCAGCGCGAGGCGGGTGACTCGCCCGTCACATACGGCGATGCACCTCGGGGTGCGAGAAGCAGCGTCGTTGCGGCAGTCAATGCGGTCGGGAGCTACAGGGGACATCATGGGAACTGCCGTGGGAACGCGATTCCGTCGTGCGCTGCTGGGCGCCTGCTGCTGGCTGCTGTCCGGCACCGCGCTGGCCCAGGCCAACAGCGTGCCGCCGCCGGGTGCCAGCTGCGTCGTCACCGCCGGCAACCGCAACGCCCCGTTGGCCGCCGACGGCAGCTACATCGTGTTCGGCATTCCCGGTTCCCTCGGCGCAATCCGCGCCCGCGCCGTTTGTTCCGACGGTTCCCTGGGCCAGAGCGCCGCCGGCTTCACCGACCCGCTGCAGGACGCCCAGGTTGAACTTGGCCCCATCCAGTTCGGCCAGTTCACACCGTCGCCGCAGGGTTTGAGCCTCAGCGCGCCGCAGCGGCAGCTCGACGCCGGCGCCGAGTCCCAGCTCAAGGCCACGGCCGTGGCTGCCGACGGCTCCGAGCACGACGTCACGCCGCGCAGCGAAGGCACGGTCTACGCCCTGTCCAGCGCGTTGCTCGCCTCGGTCACGGAAAACGGTCGCGTCACCATCCACGCCGATTTCGCCCCCGG
>NZ_SNZH01000003.1:118019-456304 GCF_004363655.1 Tahibacter aquaticus | reverse complement strand
GGGCTGTACAAAGCCGAAGTGATCCACCGCAGAACGTCATGGCCCGATGCGCAGGCGGTCGAACTGGCCACACTCGTCTGGGTCGACTGGTTCAATCGTCGACGGCTGCTCGGGCCGATCGGCTACATTCCACCGGCAGAAGCCGAGGCACGCTACTACGCAGCAATCCGCGAGTCCGCCATGACGGCGTGACTCACAATCCGGAGTCTCCGGGAATCTCGGGGCGGTTCAACGCTTGGTCAAAATGCATGATCTGCGACGCGTAAGCGACGAGTCCGATGCCACGCTTTTGCGCCAGCGCCAGGACCTGCCGGCCGTACGCGTCGTCGGCGTTCACGATGACCACATCGCACCGCGTGCCGTCCCACGGCGACGGTTTCGCTTCGATGCGAACCGCACCCAAAAGGCTCGCAGCGATCCTCACTCTCTGGTCTTCCGAATCGGTCAGCGCCGCGGTTCGAAGGTCGATGCGCATAAGGCTGTCCCGATGTTGGGCGACCCGGGCCGCCGAGGATGAGGATCCGATGACGCTGCGATGGGGCAATCAGGAAAAATCGATCGCTTTTTCGAACGACCGAAGTTCATGCCGAGCCATGGCCAAGTTGGCCTTCGTGCGATCCAGAACCACGTAGAGGAAAAGCTTTTGATTCGACTCCAGCGGACGCAGCAAGTGGTACTGCTTTGTGAGGCTGATCAGGACATCTTCGATCGTGTCGTTCAACTTGAGGCTGTTGGCGACCCTTCGCTTGGCGCGGATGACTTCGGTGTTGCCGGCCGCAGCAACCTCGAGGTTGATGCCGCCGCCATCTCCTGCCAGGAGCATGCCGCTTTCACCATCGACCAACGCGGAGGCAACGTAGCCATCAATGCTACGAAGGGTTTCGAGACTGATTTTTGCCATGACTGGTATTCCTATTGAAAATGGAGAAATAGAGGCCGGGCGAGACGCACGGCCCACGGTTACTTTCGGGGAAAATTGAAGAGAAGTTACGGAAGAACTGTTGCCAACGAGTCCGCGCAGTCGAGGGTACGGCGCAAGATCATCGCCAAGTTATCGCTCCGGCTGGCTGCAGCGCACAGAACGTGCAACTGCTTGGGCGACGGAACGCGCACCGCCACGAGAAGTCCCTGAGCCGATGTGATCGTCGCGTAGGAACAACGCCCGTGCGATGCCTCTTTGGCGAAGGTTTCGCTCAGGGCAAGGAACGAGCTGGCCATGGCAGCAACCCGCTCTGCGTGGTTCGGCGGAGCTTCGCCGACGGTCGCCAACGGACGCCCGTCGACGTAACAGAGGCTTACCAGCTCCATGGCCGGCGAGGTCGCAAAGAAAGCCTGGAGGTAGCCAGCATAGGGGTGGAGCGCTTCGGCTTGTGGGGCGGAAACCGCAGCCACGTTCCCGACAGCGCAACCACCGGTCGTATCAATCCCTGGCATCACTTCCTCCCCTGAAGAGGCAGTTGCAGCGGAACCCTGTGGGACCACCCAAGCTGAGCGGTCCGTTTTAACGTTGTGTCGATCCAGTCGCGCAGCGCAGCGCGTACAGCCCATATCCAGCGCCGTTGAGGGCGGCGAAGGAACTCAGCCGCTGGGCATTCGCAACGTGACCTCAGCATAGGCAAGAAGTGGTAAAACCCACCATGGGGGATCCCCCGATCCGCTTGGCGAGAAACACTGGCAACGCGATGTTTTATGTCAAGTCAAAATATTCCGTCACAGTTATTTTCACTTTTCGGGCGCCATCGCACGGAAAATCGCATCGAAAATCTGGTGGACAACAATGGTTGTGCGAATGAGCGATAGCCGCTATCGGGAGATCACCCTCCTCATCATGGTCCCTTCCGAGGTTGCGACGGTGGGGCTGACTGTAGCGTTGTCGTCTCGCTCCGAACTGCACGTTCTGGCCACTGCACTTTCGCTGGATGACGGTTTGGTTGCTTTGCGAAGGCAGGCACCCGAAGTCGTCGTCATCGCTCCGGAATGGGTGCAAACAGCCCGACAATTCTTGCTTGAGACCGATATTCGTACGCGCTTGATCGCATTCGGGTCGAGGCCACACCTGGGCGCAAACGCGCACGCCACTTCCCAAGTGGCTTGTGGCTATATCAGCTATTTCGTACAAGCTAAAAACTATCTTCCGCTCATCGACTTGGTTTCTCGCTGTCAACTGCCGACCATGGATGCGAAGCAGATGCTCTGCCTGTGTTGCCCCGTCCGGCAATCACTGAAACCGCCAAAACCGAACTTGACCGCCCGCGAGATGGAGGTTTTTGTAGCCATCGGTAAGGGTTTTGGCGCCTCGGACGTTGCAACTCAGATGGGCATCAGCGTGAAGACCGTCGAGTCGCACCGCGAGAGCATCAAGAGCAAGCTGGCTCTCGGCTCGGCGTGGGAAATGAACGCCATCGCTGCGGACTGGTGCCGTGGCGGATCGTCCTGACGTATTGCACCGAAACGCTCCTTGGAAACCGCAGGCGTCGCGAGAATCGAACGACAAAGCGCCTTACTGTGCCGTGCGCCCTCCCCCATCACGACGTTGCTCCCGAACATATCTGAAGCACAGCAGCTCGCGATGAGGAGGTGGCATGCTCGTCGAAAACCACCTATTCCGTGCTCGACACGAACAAGCAGCTTGCAAAAACGTGGCGGCAAAAGAACGTCTTTTTGAATACTCGTCACTGCGATGCGTGGCGAAAATATTCAGCCCACCGAGCGTGCAGCCCTTCTCGCCTACTCGTACGCAAGCCGTGAACTCGAGACCACGTGCGACAGCCCAAGCAATGAATCCAAGTATTCTGCAAGCATACGCAGCATCGACGCAGCGCGCGTAGGCGCGGGCACGCGTCGAACGCTTCGGCGAGACGTCACGCACGGCGCGCTCTGATTTGTACCCGCGTTCCCAGACGCGAACACTCGGCAACCGAATTCCATCCGGTTGCCGAGCTCGATCGACTGCGTCGACGGGTGGCGCGTAGTTAGGGCGACGTAGCAGTCAGCGTTGCCGCCGCGGCGGACGCGTTGCTGCCGACGTTGGTGACCAGACCGCCGGTCGGAATCGTGTTGGTGAGACTACCGGCAACCGTTGCGGCGACGTCGAGCGCGATCGTGCACGAACCCGCAGCCGGGATTGCGGCGCCGGCGCGTAGCGTGACCGACGTGCCGGTCTGCGTGATGCCCGGACCGCCGATGCACGTCGTCGACGCGTTCGCCGCTGAAACCAAGCCGTTCGGGAACGCATCAACGAGGTCGGACGTTAGCGTGGCCGGTGACGGGTTTGTGTTCGCGAGCGTGATCGTCAGGCGTGTCGGCGTGTTCGTCGCGATGCTCGGCACGGCGAAGTTCTTGGTCAACGTCGGCGGCGTGACCGCGGCCACCGTCGCCGTCGCGGCGTTCGCGTTGGTGCCGGCATCGGTCACGAGCCCGCCTGCCGGAATCGTGTTAGTCAGATTACCGGCAACCGTTGCGGCAACGTCGAGCGCGATCGTGCACGAACCCGCGGCCGGGATCGAAGCGCCGGCGCTCAGCGTCACCGACGCGCCGGTCTGCGCGATGCCCGGCCCGCCGATGCACGTCGTCGACGCGCCAGCCGCCGAGACGAGACCGTTCGGGAACACGTCGACGAGGTCGGACGTTAGGGTCGCCGGTGTCGCGTTTGCGTTAGCGAGCGTAATCGTCAAGCGCATCGGCGTGTTCGTTGCCACGCTGGGCGCAGCAAAGTTTTTCCGAAGCGTAGGCGCGACAGCCGTCGCGCCCGTCTCGAAGCCGTTCGCGAAGACCGCATCCGCGCTTACAACATCCACGGTGTAGTCCTCAACCTGCCCCGCTCGGTAGCTGCCGCACCCGCCGGAGGGCCAGTACATCGAGAACGACGACGGCGAATACACCTTCAGCACGCGCATGCGCGTCGGTCCCGCTTGCGCGCCGCCCGGCACAGCGACGTCGTACACGACTTCCATGCCATCGCTGCCGGTCGAGCCGATGAGAGAGCCCGCGCTGTAAATCTCGTTCGGCTCGTCGAGGACGCCGTTGCGGTTCCAGTCGAAGAACACCGTATACGTGTTCGCTTCAAACGACTGGTCCGCCTTGCCCTTCAAGCGCATCGTGTAGGTTCGTCCGGCCGTCACCGCACCGTGCGTGCTCGTGAAGTTCTCGTAGCCATCCGGCGAGTCGGCCGCCGAGGCCTTATCGATACCGGCGAATCGGACGCGCGTGATCGGCTGGGCCTGCTGCGTCATGCTGATGGCGCAGTACGCGTTCGGGCTCGGGGCGTCCGGCAGCAGGCGGAACGTCGCCGAGCCCCGTAGCTCGTTGCCGCCGGCCAACCCGTGCGCGCTCAGCATCCACACGCCTTCCGTCGGGACGATGGCGACGACGCCGAAACCCCATATCTCCGTCTTCGGGTCGAGCAGGAAATCGAACGCCCCGTTCGCGTCGGCGAACAGTGGGGTGGTGACCATCAGCTCGCCGATGTTGTCGGCCGGGTCAGCGAGGTTGATGCGCACGCGACCGTTCGGGGTCAGGCCGCCGATGTGGACCCGCGTACCCGATGCGAACTGCGTGAGCGGCATCTCGGCCGGTCCGGCCGTCACGTTCAACACCTCGTCCGGATCGCGGACGACCGACAGCGACGCCTGAGCGTTGCCGCCGGAAGGGTCAACGGCGGACACCTGGTGCGTTCCCAGCACCGAGCGAATCTTCATAGCGTTCACACGGGTGTTGAACGCGCCGGCCGCGTCGGTCGGCGCGGCAAAGGGCCGGGTTCCGCCGTTCGGATCGGTGATCGTCACGTCGACCGTCGTCGACGGGGCGAACCCGGTGCCGGAAACCGCAACGCCGCTGGCCCACAGCCAATACTCGACGATTTCGCTCCTTTCCAAGTGGACCTGTGCCGATCCGCCAGCCTGGGCCCCTGCAGACGCGCCCAACGCCCCCCAGCACAAAGCGGCCACCTGCAGCAGGCGCACCCACGGCGTGGTTCCGTGACGCCGGCTGCCTTCAATGGCGCTCCGCTGTCCGCGCCGGGAAGGCTCCGATCGCTCGTGCGCTGTTTTCATCGTGTTCATCGTGTCGCTGTCCCCAGATTGAGTGAACCCACCACCGCCTATGACGGCATCGCTCAGCCCAGGCCCCGTAGCCCCGGCGCGATCGGTTTTCATTCTCGGGAGTTCGATGAGTTTGTCCTGCGCATCAGGTTGCCGCAGGCTTTGCGCGATCTAACCAAACGCCAACAGGCGGCCAACCAGCGGCGTCACGCCTAACTTCCACGGGGTAGAGGGCGGGCAAGCGGCGGGACCAGCAGCAGAGCCGGGATGGGTCGCTGGCCGGCCAGCGCCTGCGCGCGCTGCAACGCGTCCGCCCACTGCGGGTTGCGGCCGAGGGTGTGGTAGAGCCGGACACGGATCAGCGCTCCCTCGAAGTCGCGGTCTGCGGCCTCCGGCAGACGGCCGACCAAGGCGCTGGCGGCGTCCCATCGTTCCTGGGCCAGGAGCACGGGCACGTGCGAGGCCGCAAGCAGCAGCGCGCGCGCGGGAACGTCGTCGGCATCGACCTCGGACGCGGCTGCGGCAAACGCGCTGTCGGCCGCGCTCGCATCGCCCTGGGCCGCCGCCAGCTCTGCTCGGGCCAGCTGCACACCAAGAGGCACGGAACCGGGGCGCGGTGCGCTCAGCGCGGCGGGCAGACCGCGCAGGGCGACTTGGGCATCCTCGGTTCTCCCAAGCGCCAGCAGGGCGCGCTGGCGTATCAGGACCATCTCCCCCGCGGTTGCCGCATCGACCGCGGCCAGCCTGTCGATCGCCAGGGTTGCCCGATCCGACGTGGCCTGCGCATCGCCACGGCTCCAGGACCAACGGACGTGCATTTCCAACCGCCGGCCATCCAGGCTTGCGAAAGGCGTCAGGTCGAGCGCGTCGAGTTCCGCAAATTGCAAGGCCGCCTCATCGATGCGTCCTTCGGACAGCAGGATTGCCGTGCGGTCGATCAGGGTTTCTGCGCGGTTCAGCGGGTCGCCGATGAGCGGCAGCAGCGCTCGCGCCGCGTCGTTGGCGGCCGCGGCCTTCGGATGATCCAAGAGCGCGAGGTGGGCGTTGACCAGCGCCGAGTAGGCATGAGCGCGTTCGTTCACCGCACCAAAGGGCTGTAGGGCGGTAAGAGCGTCGATCAGCACTGGGATGGCCGCTCGCGGTCGACCGCGAGCGGTAGCCGCGATGCCGTAAGAGACGTTCAAACGGGCCAGGGCAAGCCGATCGCCGGCCTGCTCCAGAACGATCCGGGCGCGACTCATGTCGTCCATGCCTTCCTGGGCACGGCCGAGCGTAAACCGTGCGCCGCCGCGTCCGCCCAACGCCTTGCCGTATTCGAGCAGGTTTTCCCGACCGGCCAGCAGTTTCAGCGCCGTGTCGAACGATTGCTCGGCCTTGTTGGCGTCATCGCGCATCATCGCAACCGCGCCGATGCCGTAATGCACGCGTGCCCGCAGGTAGGGCTTGTTCGCCGTCGACTCGTCGCTCAGCAAACCCTGCCATTCGTTCTCCGCGTCGCCCAGGCGCCCCGCGCGAAACGCGAGCACGGCAACTTGGTAGCGCAGTTCGGGCTGCTCCGACACGCGCGCCGGCGCTTGCGTCAGGATGCGCTGTGCCGTGGACAGGTCGTTCGCCAGCATGGCGGCCTGCGCGCGCTGAATCGTTTCTTCCAGGGCTTCGTCCCCGCTCGGAGAATCGGCCGACTTGATGCCGAGTTGACCGAGCAGCGCGTCGGTGCTGGCCCGCAGGGCGGGAAGCACCTCGTCTTCTTCGTTCGATGCCTCGTATCCGATGCCCGCGGCGCTCGTTGCGTCGAGATGGACGCGCCAGCCGTTCGGACTGCGTTCCGCACGACCGGAAATCACCCAAGCCACGCCGGTGCGGCGCAGGAAATCCGCAGGCTCCTTACTGCTGCCGTTGGCGCGCATCAGAGCCAACGTGTCTTCGCTGGGCGGGACCGCGACCCCTGCCCCCCGCAATCGTTCGGCAACGACGTCCATCGCGCCCAGCCGCACCCAGGCTGCGTCGTCGTTCGATGCAACATCGAGCGGAAGCACGAGAATCCCAGCACGGACCTTATCGGCAGCGACCTGCGGCTGCGGAGCGGCGTGCATCCAGGCCAGACCGATTCCCGCTGCCGCCGCGATGATCGCCATCCACCCCAGCCAGCGGCGCCATTGCCATTGCCACTGGCGGGGCGTGTTGGCAGGCGAAGGCTCCTCGTTCTCGACGAGGGCCGATGAAGGAGGCGTGGGAGCGGACGGTTCAACGTCCGTGTCGACCTGAACGTCGCCGACCCAGTGATACCCGAACTTGGGAATGGTGCGGATACAACTGGTCGCACCGCTTTCTTCGTTGAGCAAACGGCGTGCACGCAAAATGGTTTGCGTCAGCTGCGCTTCTGAAACGTCGGTCCTCCCCCAGACGGCCGAGCTCAGTTCGTCTCGTCCCACGGCACGCGTGCGGTTCTCGATCAAATACACCAGGCAGTCGAACAGGAGAACCGGCACGGCCAGGGCCTCGCCTTTGCGCAGGAACTGGCGCGTTGCGGGGCGGAGGAGAAACTCGCCGAATCGATACGCCTTGCCTGGGGCCATGCGGGGTTGAGACGACAAAGTTGGGCAACTCACTTTAGCCGAACTTCTGTCTGCGCCTGCAGTTCTTGCCGATTGCCATCCAGGATGCCGACGCTAACGCGTTGAAAACGCGCAGGTTTTCGGTGGGCGATCGGTGGTCGTTGTTCGACGCAGCCTGCCGCTCGCAATCAGGACCGCTACGGCAATCGCGCGCAAAGTCTGTCAGACGGAAAGCCGCGCTGAGTCGGCGCCACCGGCGCAAGGGCTCTCTTGGCGTCAAGCCAAATTCGTCCTTCCTCAGCGCAGCGCTGGCCGTAGGCGAGGAGCTCGCGCATTTCAGCCTGGTCGAACGCCAGCGTTCCTCCATACGGGCAACAGGGAGGAATCGCTCTGAAGCGCAAGCTCATCTGGTTGCGCTCTGCGAAGCCCTCGGTTTGCGCGAGGGCGGCACGAGTCATGTGATGCGTCGTGGCGTACAAGCTGCGGATGATGATCGAGCGCTTCATGCTGGTGTTCGGGTCGGCCAGCTCACTTTTCGATCTGATAACGTTCTACGTGCTCCTGAGGTTGTTCGATGCTGGAGAGGCCCTGTTTCAGACAGGCTGGTTCGTCGAGTCTCTCGTCACTCAGGTGCTGATTGTCGTCGCCATCCGCACACGCCGTCGGCTCTACAACAGCCGTCCCCATCGATTGTTGGTCGGCCTGGCGTTGGTTGCTGTGATCATCGCCGTCGCTCTGCCCCTGTCTCCGGTTGGACATTGGTTCGGTTTCGTAGCACCACCCTTATGGTTCTTCGGCTACTTGATCGTCGTGACTTTCGCCTACGTGGGCTTGGTGGAGTTGATCAAGCACTTCTTCTACCGTAAGCGAGACCTGGACGGACCAACTCTGCCGCCCGCTCAAGCGGGCATCTAGCTCGCGAGCTCCCGCCCAGCCCGAGCCCCTGTGCCAGGTGCCCGCACGCTGACAGATCCGATCGGAATACAAAGTGGAATACCTCACCCCGTTGATCGAGGGCACGAAAGACCACGCGGAGCTACCGCGTTATTTTCTGGCACCAATGACCTTTCGGATCAGGTTGCGGCGGATGCAATGCGGGCCAGCGTGGAGCCGCCACGGGTAATACCTGGCGGTTGTGCCTCACGAGGGTACCGTTTACTTGCCCTACCATCGTTGTGCCGCTGGGCTCGCCTAACTGCAGCCTTCCATTGCCTCGGCTGGCGCTTACAACCTGCATACACCCAATCCCTTACGAATGCGTCCACCGAGCGGCGAACAGACCATGAAAAAGGACAACACTTCATCGTTCGACGATGCGCCAAGGCCGGCGAACGCAGGATCGGGAGACCCCGTGAAGTTCACACTGCTTGCAGAAGAAGGGAGTCGGTCGAGCGGAGGCGCGTCGCCTGAGAACCACCGCGTTTTGTTGGTAGAAGACCAGCCTGATGTGGCGCGGGTGACAGCGCTTGGCCTGGCGCACTTGGGTGTCGAAGTGCGCGTAGCCGCGACGGGCTCAGCCGCGTTGGAACAGGCGTTGGCTTTTCGTCCTACGCTGGTACTGCTCGACCTCGACCTCCCCGATTTCAACGGTCACGAAGTTGCACGCCGTCTGCGCGCACAGAGGGAATTTGACGCGGTTTGGTTGGTCGCTTTGACGAGCTGGAATACCCCAGACATGCGCCAACGTTCCGTGGAAGCCGGCATGGTCGAACACTTGGCCAAACCCATCGACCTTGATGTTTTGGCGCGGCTTTTAGCGCGGTTGCCTCGCGCGTTCCTTTAGATGGCCTGGTATGTTCTGAACCAGGGCGCCGAACGAGGACTTGGGTTGTCGGACTCAGGCGGGGCCGGAAGCGGCGAGATCGGGTTCCGGGTCTATGGGCAGCACTACTGAGAAAACTGTTCCCGATTCCGCGTTGGATGTCACGCTGACCCGTCCACCGTGGCCTCGGGTGATTTCGTTGACGATGAAGAGCCCCAATCCTAGATGGTGGCCATTTCGTGCGTTCACCGCCCGCGCATCGCCAGAAAACAGGGACTGACGCTCGTGCTCTGGAATGACCGCACCGGTGTTGTGAACCGCGAGAACGACCTCCTCACCCTCGCGATGCAAGCTAACGCGAATGGTGCCCGAGGCGACTCCGTGTGCGGCCGCGTTACGCACCAGGTTTGAGATCAGCTGCCCCAGGCGCGCGCGGTCCCAAAACCCGGAGATCGACTCGACCGCTTCCAGCGCGAACGCGTGCTCCGGAAACTCCCCCGCGGCTTCGGCTAGTATTTCCTGTACTAGCGCCTTCAGGTCCATAGCCTGCGGTCGCACAGGCAATTGAGCGCGCATCCCCGCAGCTGCTACACCCAGAAGGTCGTCCACCATGGGGAGCATGCGAGCGAGCGAACGTTTCGCCTGTCCCAGCGCGGCGTCTTCCCTGGCAGCGGGATGCCGCTGGGCCAGAATGTGCAACGCCATGGACGCCGTGTGAAGAGGTCCACGCAGATCGTGCGCCACGATGCCCATCAGCAACGCCCGATCACGTTCAACCGCTTGCGAGAACGCCAGCACCGCAGAGGCAGTCAACTGATCCAAAGCTTCGTTGAACCGAACGAGATCGTCGAGCGCCTGAGCTGTGCGCACGAAATCCGAGCCAAGCCACATTCGGGAGACCACAGCGCGAAGCGCACGGAACTCGGCGGCCATCGCGATCAACGAAAGTCCGGCAGCATGCCGGGCCAGTCCATGCTCCGATGCACCACCAACGTCGGGCACGCCCACCGAGGGATCGCTCAGCGCCACGCGGGCGCGCGATCTCATATCGGCCACCATAGCGTCGAGCATTCGGCCCACGTGCTCACGGAGGTCCGCCGATGCAACCCTGCCGTCGACGAACGGCGGCAGGGTTGCCGCAATCCCTTCCCACGCTTCGAGGATGCGCCCATGGTGCTGCTCAATGAAGTCCGCTAAGCGCATACCACTCCATGACGCCCAAAGGCTCTGCTGACATCTTGCGGCCAGTTATCAAATCGGAACTGCGCGCCACCGTCAACAGATCTGCACCCGCATAGTGACGCGCGGCAAATGCCGAGTCCCAAACCGTGTTGCCCCCGTTACAGCAAGCGCGACAGTTAACGGGTGATCGGCCCAAAGGTTCGCAGGGGCTCGAGCTTCTCATCCGACGATGATGCCGCAATAGCGGCGGCGCCTACCGCGTCTGCGAACTGCAGCGGAAAGGTCGCGGCACCGCCCTACCCGCGCACTAGCCCAACCTTGCTGGGCTGGATCGGCCCGTGACTTTTGGATGCGCGCTACGCAGCTGGAGCCGTGCAGCCAAACGTTGCACCGTGATCTCCGCCGGCCCAACGCGCCACGGCGTCCTGCGATCGAGATGATGTTTGAAGGCGGCACCTGTTCGCCGCTCGCCATCCTGATCGACGTCAACCAGTGTGACCGACAGATCGACGCGAACTCAGCGCCATCCGTTCCCATTCAGCGCAGCACCACGCGTAAACGGAGCGTGTTCGCGCGGCGCTGTGCGGGTTCGATGCGCAGCGTCTCAACGCTGTCGACGTTCGGTTCCGCTTTGATCCAGTCCCGCATGCGCGAAAGGAAATAGGCGTCCCCACCCACGATTTCCACGTCGACGACGGCGTAGGGACAATTACCGTCGGCATCGCGCTGGCGCACCGGATTCAGTTCAAACCGCGTCACGTCGACCTTGGGCGGCAGCAGGCTCTTGAGCCGCTGCGAGAACGCCGCCACGTGCGCCGGCACGTCGACGCAGGCCATCCGCGCACGCGGTTGCGTTTGCGGATCAGCCGGTAGGTCGGCCGCAACCAGTGCCGCCGCGCTTTCGGGATCGGTCTGCGCGATGCGTTCGAAGGTGGTGCTGCGCGACGTCCGGATGCTTTGGGTCGACGGTGCCCAGATGCTGTAGTGCTTGAGCGTGTAGGTGACCCCCTTGACCAGCAGCGCGCCGGACGCATCGCGGGCGAGCCAGACTTCACGCTCCTGGCTGCGCATCGAGCCATCGTCCGCGGGAACCTGTTCGGTCGCGCTGACCACGCGCATCCAGTTGTCCTGGCAGCCCTGGTTGACGACCAGCGCATAGGTCGGACCGGGCGGGCCCAATTCGGCCACTGCAGCGAGGTAGGCGTCGGGGTTCTGCCGCAGGTTTTCCGCCAGCGGGTCCTTGAGCACGAGGCCGCGCCAGCGCGCGTAGCGTTTCGGTGCGTCCTCGCTCATCGTGGTGGCGAAGGCGACCAGGCGCTTGCGCGGCACGACCCACCAGCCTTCTATGGTCATCGGCCCCGGTTGGAACGTCATGAGGACCGGCAAGCCGTGGGTGTTCGGCGGCTGGCGTCCGGCGATGGCCTTCGCCAGCGACGTTCCGGCGAGGTCGAAGGTGCCGCTGAGGTCCGGGCAGACCTGTTGTCCGGGTTGCAAGGTCGCTGCGGTCACGGGCTCGAAACCCTCAGACGGCGCGTCGCCTGTGCAGGCGCCGATCAGCGACAGCGCGAAGGCCATGGTCGCAAGACGAAACGACAGACCGAGTGCAACGGGAATGGATTTCAAACGGAACTCGGGCGCATTGCTGCGGAACAATGAGGTCGGAGCGAGTCTAGCTCAGTCCATCCCATCGGGAGCGAGTCGGGACCCGCAGCCGGGCCGTATTGGGGTGCTGGCTTGACTTATCGCGGCATGGTGCAGAGACAAGACGCTAACGCCGAGTTTTTGGTGGATCATGGAATCGGGAAGCGCGTTTGCGATTGGATCGACCAAGGAGTCTTAGGCAAAGAACACTCCGCTGACGTTCTGGAGGGGGCAGAACTGACATCGGTCCTCGACGTTCTCGTGAAATCCGTGACTCCGCCCTGCTTGAACGCTCAAGCATCGGCTGTTTCAGACTGACGCCCTACCCGCGCGGCAGGTCGCTTGACAGGCGTCAGAAATCTGTTTGTCTGGGTCACATCAAACCCGACGTAGAATTTTCCATGAACGCACCGCGCGTTGCTGCTCCCTCCGCCCCTGCGGAACACGCTACGACGGAAAGGCGCTTTACGCCGTTTCCTCTCTTGCTCCCTCGATGGCATCCCACGATGCGTGAATACGATCGAGCGGGCATTATGTACGCGGCCTTCTTGGCGCTTATGGTGTCCGCTCCAACGCTCCTAGGAGCGTTTTTCGTTCCATTGATTCAATAAATACGCAGCCAGTGCAGATCCGCCAATCCAGATCACAACGGACCAGATGGCGCGTCCCCCGTCGAGCACCGACTGCATGAGTACCCCAAAGGTGGTCATCGCCCATTCCCGCAATCCGGTCAGATACCACACCGCGCCGGCGACTCCGGAAATGAGTGCGGCCAACTCCGCGTTGAGTGTCTTCGTCGACAACAGTTGAACAGCGACGATCGCTGAGGTTAAGACGGCCCCACACACAATCACCGTGACACTTCCAGGAACCGAGAAAACGTCGACCATGTTTCTTCCCCTGTGCAGTGTATGAATACGCTATTTAGGCCCCGTGCCCCTGCAACGTCCGCGAGCCCAGCAAAGCATGCGATCGCGCCCGATGAACCCTCTCAGATCTCGGGCGGTCGGAACGCGGGCAGCGGGCCGTGGACGTGCGCCAACAGGCCCGCAAGGCTCAGGAGCTTGCGGTAAAGGCAACCTGTATACAACGCAGGAAATCCCCTACTCCCCTTCGGGAAATCGCCCTCGGCACTGCCGACTGCGTCGCTGATTCCTGGCTCGACAACATTCCCGTCGTCTCTAAAGTGGATGCTCCCGCCCGGAGCCACCATGCCCACCGCCACCTTCCGCGTTCACCCGACCCGTTCCACGGCGCGCCCAACCACATCCGGCCGCCCAAAGCACCAGGCCCGCAGCCCGCTCCGCTCCCGGTCCCGCTGGGAACTGGAAAAGGACTTCGGCGAGCTGCTCGCCCTGGCGCCGCGGCGCTCGACCCGGGCGATCACCTGGCACGATCCGTCGAGGCTGTCGCAGCAGATCGACCGCATCGCTCGCCACATCGAAAGCCAGCCCAGACTCCTGCACCGCGTGGAGCAGTTCCTGGACGCTTGGCGCGCTGCCGACCCCGTCGATCGTCGTTGGTCGCTGGTCGCTGCAGGCGTGGCGGCTCGGCGGCGTGCGCGTCGGGGAAACCGTTTACAGCTCGCGGCCTCTTGACCTAAGACCGATGTTGGCGGCAAGGTCCGGTACTGGCCGCCGCAACCGCGTCCGCAACCGAAAGCTCGTCTCAATCTCCGCATGACAATCCTTTCCCGGTCAGCCCAGGATCCGCCTCAAGCTTCGTCCAGCGCAACGTCGCAACATCCGTCGAAGAGACACGGCCCTGAACATCAACACTTAGGGCATCGGCGCTAACTTTGCCCAGCTCGCGGTAGCTACCAAACAACGAGCTCGTCGAATTCAAGGTCACACGCCACGTCTTGTTCTGCGGAAACAATTGAAAATCGCAGCGCTTGCGCGCGAGAAACCCGAAAAGCTCCGGATCCATCCAAGCTACTTCGACCCTCGCGGAGAGAAACGCCTCCGCACAGCTGGCGCGATCCAGTCCCACGTTTTTTATCACTTTACATTTAGCAACGTGAGCCGCGAGCTTGTGCCAGGGAAGCATGGGCTTGAGCACGAACAGCGTGGCGAAGTAGCCGTGCGCATTAGGCCGAGAGCAGCTTTCCAAGTTCAAATCAGAGCTGATGCATCCGCTGAGCACGCGGCCGTTGGATGCCCATAAGTCGTAGCCCCAAGTTTCACGCTGAAACAAGTCGCCGTTCTTTCCGGCGCAGTGGTTGTCGAAGTTCTCAAGGCTGGTCATTGTTAAACGGAGATGGCTCTTTTCCAGCTGCAGCTTCAGATGGCATAGAGCGCCAAACTGGCCAAACTCATCCTGGCTGCCGTCGGCGTAAACAATCTGTGTGATGCCGCGCCGCACTAGCGAATATATGCCAGTATTTTCTGACTGGCCGCCATCGCTCAGGTGTATCTTGCCGGGCTTGGTGGCGCCAGTCGCCTGGGGGTCCAGGTAGTACAGAGGAATCGGGAGGAGCGTGTGCCACCCTCGCACGCTGTCGATCTGCGCCGGGTTCTCGATGTCCTTGCCCCATTCGAGAGAACTCAGACGCATGCCCAGGCCGACGCCCGCGCGCCAGGGCTGGCTTATGGAACGCTGCTGGGAGTCGAAGAATGCTCCCGAGGTAACCGTAGCTTCCAAAGTGTCCATACTCGGATGACTACCTTCCCAGTAGCCGAAACGCCGCGAACCGAACCCCGTGGGTGTGAACTCGAACACCGCATCGCGCACGTCGTACTGTCCGGAACTCAACAGCTCAGTAGGGTTCGAGCGGGTCGCCGCGGTGGTATTGACGATCCAGAATGGCACCGGCGGAAGTGGCTGGGGCTTGTTCAGCGCTTTGGGCAGCGCCTGGTTCTTAGCCTGCTCTTCATCTATGTCTCGGCCGGCGCGTTGCTGCACCTGCCACTGGAACTCACGCAACAAGCGTATCGCGGCAAACGTGTGGCCACGACCCAGCAGCCGGTTGGGCAGGAGGCGAAAATCGCGGCACGAGGCCGCGTCGAGATAGGTTTGAACTTCCCTGCCGTTGCAATCCGGCGGCATCAGACCGAAGGTCCGCTCTATGCCGCGCATGTAGGTTTCTCGCGAAGGGCTTTCGCGGCGCCAATCGAACAGAGTATTCGCTACGTGGTGCGGTATCAGGGACAACGTCGTCAACCCGCCAAGTTTGGCGACGTCGGCCGTCAGCGCGTTGCTGTCGTTGCCTGGCAGCTCCACGTTGTAATTGTTCGATAGGAGGTCTTGAAATCCGCGGAGGTGGGTCTGATACCGGAACCTGTCGTGCGTCCCGTTTTCATAGTGAGCCATGTTGAGCGGGCAGCGCTCTTTGTCGGTGGCATATTCGCTTAGGGCGAAATAGTGCTTCGGCAGACAATCGTCGAAGATTTGATGGAAGTCGCTCACTGCCCGTTCTCCACCCTTCGCATCGCGCAACGATGAGCCTGCGGCCCCTGGCAAGTTTCCGTAGGCGTCCAGCAAACGCGATATGTACCAAAAGGCCGAATAGCCACCGCCCGAAACACTTGAAATGAGGCCAATGTGACCAGGCCTGAGGAGCCGGTCGTAGCTTCCGGAAAGGACGCCCATAGCAAAGTTTGCTGATTTGGTGCCTCCGCCACTCAACGCTAGGCCGATCGGAGCCTGAGCCGGACGCTGTGCGTCTCGCCAACGCTCGACATGAAACCAACTGTCCAGATTGGCGTCGCTGAAGTATGCGGCCGAACACAACTCGGGGTTGCGCTCACCCTGTCTTCCCGGATCGCACGCTCCGCTCTCCTGGCGCTCATCGAAGACATCCAGCGCCGCCAGATCGTACCGGGTCGCCTTGTTTGCGCAGGCGCCGCATACCATCGCGACGATCGCTGCAAAAGCCCAGCGACTAACACCCGATAGGACGAGACTTCCGTCGTCGCAATTCTTCATGGCCATCCTCCTGCGCACGCGTCTCACGCCCCGCATTGACCTCACTGGTCGAATCGGCTTGGCGTCTGCATACAGGGTGTCGCAACGCACCACGATCTCTCACGTACTTGCCCGAGTATTCCGCGGCTTTACCAAGTGCCGTCCGCCGCCAATGATGTAGACAAGGACGAGAGCCGAGCACGCAGTCGGGCTGCCTATCCAATACATCGTGACTATGGACGAAATTTCCTGCTCTCTCCGGTGAGAGGCTTGGCCCTGAGACAGCAGAAGCATCTTACTTTCGATGCCATAGCCCATTCTCGTCCGCAGATGGCTCGATACGACAACGCCGCGTTTGCGTGGTTGGATACCTTTTCCCGACGTGGTACGTTGAGCGCGCTTGCACAGGGGGACTGGCGTGAGCATCAACGAACTTCGAATCACGTTTCAGCATCGTGAAGCCGATCATTCGGTCGTGCAGCGGACAACACACCGCTTTTCCGGGCGATACGCCGTGTCCGTCGAGAATGGAGGCGACGCATTCCTAGTGTGTTTAGCGGGTTCCATCGACGGGCCTCAGCAACTCGAGCGCGAGTTCTGGGCAGCGCTCCTCGACGACATACTCCGTATGCGGATCGAGAACGAAACCGCGCCGCTGCGGCGCCTCATCGTTGAAGCCGCCCTGCGCTCTGCCTTGCGCGAGCCGGACATCGCGTGAAGTTCCGCCCGATGGAAGCCTTCCAGCCAGCCGCTGGCAGCGGTTACCGCCTGCTGCCGTTCCGATTCGGCCGACTACCCACCCACCCCAACGAAATCCTGGTCGCCGGCGACAGCGGCCGCTTCACATTCCTGACTGAAAGCGACTTCTCTGCCTTCGCAGACCACCGCCTGGATCCTGCATCCGAGCTTGCCGTGAACTTGGAAGGCCGCGACCTCGTCCATCGGGGCGACGGCCCAATACCGCTCGACCGCCACGCCATTGCTTGGCGCACCCGGAAAGCCTTCGTGTTCGAGGGACCGACGCTCCAAATTTTTGTGGTTTCGCTGCGCTGCCACCACAGTTGCAGCTACTGCCAAGTATCGCGCCAGGCCGAGGACGACACCAGCTTCGACATGGACGACGCCACGGCTCAAGCATCGGTCGACCGCCTGTTCGAAACACCGGCGCGCCGGCTCACGGTTGAATTTCAGGGCGGGGAGCCACTGCTCGCGTTCGGCCGCATCCGCAGCATTGTGGAAGACATCACCGCGCGCAACCAAGCAGGGCATCGTTCCATCACGTTTGTGCTGGCCTCCACCCTGCACGGCATCACAGCCGAGCAGCTGGCATTCTTCCGTGAGCACCGCTTCGAACTGTCGACATCGCTCGATGGGCCGGAAACGCTCCACAACCCCAACCGCCCGCTACCGTCGCGAGACAGCCCCGCGCACGCCACGGTCGGTGTTGCGGCGGCTCATGGCAGAACGCCACGCCCTCGCAACGTACCCCACACGCAGCATCGCGATCGACAGACGTCCGTGTGGGCCAATGCCAATTCTCAAAATCAAGTTCCAATGTGGCACTTCAGTTCAGAAGCCACCTAGGACACTTCCTGCAACCAATTCAATAACAAAACTTTCTAAGAAGCGACTGCAACCACATGCATCCAGCAGAGATCATACGCGCCACGCATTCACTGGCAAAGCACTACTGGCGAGTGGAAAGAGGGCTAGACCGCGCTTCTTTCGAGAGGTTGGTACAGCCAGAGATCGACGTTTTGACACCGACCGACTACTCGCGCCTGACAAAAGATGGAACGTGCACAAAAAAACTTATGACAGCGATATGCAGGCCCGCCGTCCTGGAGCGCATCGAAAGCGCGCTGGACTACCCGGGTCTATTTCAGTGCAAGTCCGCGACGGAGATTGAGAAGCTAATCAACGAGCGATCTTACGTTAGTCATCCTAGTCCTTCGACTTCGCGATCTTCAGACTGCGTCATAATTCCAGCAACGGAGATGACAGAAGCAGCGCAGTTGAGCGCAAGAGAAGAAAAAGCGATAAAGCACCTTCTCTTCATGGCGATGAGCGCAGAACACAACGTCCTGTGTCTGGCTGACCCGCCGCCGGGTGCATCATTCCTCGCGTACGCTCTGGCGACAAGCCAATTGTCACGCCAAGAAATCCGCTCTGCGTTCATGATCCTGCCGCATTCGGGAATGGTCGACGAATACCTCACGTCCAGCGAGCCCCTAACCTACGATCAGCCGTTCGAGCAAGCCCTACTTGTGGTCGCCGAACGCCTGGGTCTTTCAGGGCGCCCATCGGCGGGCGCCTTACTAAACGCACTGTCTGTATCAAGCAGTGTTCTCATAGTGCTCGCTGCTAAGTCAATTCCAGAACGAGCCCTTGGTGGCTCTAGCTACATCCGAGACTTACTGGACGCAGCGTGCCGCCCCGCTTTTCGTCGCCAGCCAGGAAGCCCGGTACCAGTAATACTTGTGGGACAGCCGCCGGGAGAACTACGCGCACGGCGGCTAAAGTACTTGACGAACTTAAAGGAAGGCCTCGCCTTCCCGGCGAAACCGAGTCGCGAGCGAAGCGTTTTCTTTGAGTCCCAGCTGAAGCGGTTCGGGGAATTTCGAGGCGCGACGCCGGCCGGCGCACCAGAAAACGCGCGTATTAAACAGGCCAAAGGCCACTTCAACGCAGACAATAGCTATGTCGTATTTCCGAGCACGCTACGCATGCTGGGCTTCCTCGCTTCAAACGACACAAACTTAAGTAACTTCGATCCGACATCCGGATGGCTGCGACAGTCTGGAATGGCGCCGTCCGCGCTTCCCGTCGATGTCGGACTTCATCTATTCGAGGTCATCGCGCATGCGCGAGCTATTAAGGAAGGCGGTAAGCGAAACCCATCGCTGCGGGCGCTTCGTTGGTGTAGCACGGCGCTCTATTGGCTTACGGAAGACGCGGCAGAAGACTTAGGTCGCCTGCTCCCGCGTACGAATCTCGAGAGTTTTCGTACTGCGATCAAAACATTTGATGAGCACATCGACCTTGAGCAACACGAAAACGAGCGGTCGCCTGCATACAAAATGGACATGGCACTTCGCGGAGTTGTCCAGAATAGGTGGGCCAATCGCGACGCGTTCGGCAGAGCGACCGTCCATCATCGAATTGCACTCCGCCTATTCGAGTCAAGTCACAGTAAAGAATTGCTCAGTGCGGAGTACCCTTTTCGTCCTCATTGGGGTCGCTCTAGAATGCATTTCCTCGCTGAGTGTCTTCGGCACCTTGTCAGGTCTTGCGAACAGGCGCCGAGGACGGATGCTGATCGGGGCAACATTAGCGAGGATCTTGATGAGTTTCCAAAGCCCCCATTCGGACAAAATGGCAAGTGGCGTCCGCGATATGCAGCAGATGTCATTAACTACTGTTTTGGTCAGATCTACTGGTTGCAGCTCAACGCCAACAGGGTCACTGGCACTATCCACAATCGAAAGCTATCCCGCCAGCATGGGGCATACCATCTCACCGCTGAACTCCTCCAACTGATGAGCGAAGACGGGATACTAGGAAAGCCTCATTGGGCACTGCATCCTGTTTACGTCCAGCGCTATCTGCGCGAAGTCGCGTATGCGCAACTGGACCTCGGTGAGCTCCAGGCGGCGAAGACTAGCTTCGAAATGCTCATCGAAGCATGGCGTTGCGAACATCGAGACCCCGCAGAAGGAATCGCCTTCAAACTCGACCTCATAATTGCTTTGTCTGCGATGAATGATCTTGCTGCTGCACGCAAAACCCTCGAAGAAGTGCGAGCGGAGTTTGGCACGCTTCCTTCAGAAGGCGGAAACTCCTTCGCGCGCCGCAGCCGTATCAGAATCAAGACCAGGGTGGACGCACGCGAAGCGCAGCTTAGGTACCTCGAAGGCGACCTTGATGGCGCACTGCAAGCGTGCATGAGGATCGAGACCGTCAATCCCGGCGCTATTGGCCGGGATGTGGCGCATACGTACATCGCTACGTTGGGCGCTCTCGGGGGCGCGGACCGACTCACACGTGCAACGGCCATCTGCGTCAGAAACGTATTTGACAACACGACGCGCGGCCTTCATCACGAAGCACTCGGTTTCCGAGTTGCTCTGGGGCATGCATTCCGAAAGCTCGGGATGCTCGATGTTGCCGAGGTTGTACTTGACCAAGTGTATAACGACGTTCAGCTCTACGGATGCTCAGAACGCACCTATCTAGCGCTGCTACTTGAGGCTGGACGGATTGTTTTCGCCCAGCGCCGTTTAGCTAGAGCTTACGCCGCCTATTTGCGCCCTTGCTTTGATCGGGCGAGGTCCAGAGGCTATGTCCGCCACACCGAGATTTCGCGACGCTACGCACGAATGTGCCTAGAGAAAATGCTGGTCGAAGCGGCTGAAAGCTCGCATTCCCTTTCGGAGGGCACACTGAGCGTAGAACTCCATGGCAGGGGCGGCATTCAGCCAAATGATGGCTCCACTGTTGACCTCGATCCGAGTATCCCGTTTGACACCTTCGCATCGGATGACTGGGTTGCCAGACTTTGTTCCGTAGAGGGCTTGCAGGCGGAACTGGACCAGATACGCCGACTGTAAAGTGCGGTCTCGCCTACTATTTGGCAGACCAGATGTATTGCCGCGCAGATCTTCAACTCACCATCGATTGTGATCTCCGCTGGGTATGCTGAAGGCCCGATATAGTAGTGATCGGCCTGCACTGTGAACGGGTTGATGACATGTCGCAGAGCTCGGTGTAAGTGGCGCGGTTGACGGCGATACTGAATTTGATAGAGCCGGCGTGTCCGAACCCCGGCTGCGGTCGATCGGCGAAAATCCGCTGTCGAGCATGCAATAGACCAAGCATAGACCGGCCCTCGACGAGAGTTAACGGTTTCCTCGGGTACCACGCCTGATGTGGCGCCCGAGGTCTCCTGGGTTTCAACGCCTTACCGACCGACCCGCTCCTGTACCAGTGATCGCTGCCGACGCTCTCCGGATCTCCGCCAGGGGTCATATGCCACCATCGCGCGTAGCAAGAGACGATCGCGACCGTCATAGTTCGCGCGGAAATCCGAACGACCATGGCAAGCGCGCCGGTTGTCGATGAGAAGCATATCGCCCGGACGCATAACAACTCCAAGGGAAGCGTTTTCAACTGCCCTGTTCAATGCCATCAACGCCTTGATGGCTAGTTCATCGTTCGGGTCAGCGGCACGCATTAGGTCTGTATCAATGAGAATTCCGGGGTCCGTATCGCTTCCGTAGATCGGTGAGACCGTCGGATCGTGATCGGAATTCGTGGACCCTCCGAAAGACGCGTCGACGCCGGTCTTGAAGCGCGGTTGGCGGAGTATTCCAATCTGAGAGTCGCTTAGATGCGCAAGAACCTTTCCAGCGCATGCGAATGTCGTTACAGCAGCGCCGCCAGGATCCGCGCGGAGGCAAAGCAACACCAGAACGTCGGGGCGGTTGGGATCGAACGCGGTTTCGGAATGAAACTGCAATCGTACGCCAGAGCTTGCTGACGTCTGGGCATCGCGTTCTTCTGGTACTGGATAAAGACGCTGAATCACGCGCCCCTGAGCTTCACCGCGGAATCCGAGAACAACGCCGAGCGCCATGCCAACCGTCGCGAGAGCCATCTCCGCGACCGGCAATTCGATCTCGGTGCCACGCGATGTGGGAGTCCGCGGCAAGGGGTTGTCTAGTGGAGCTTCGGTAAGCAGCAACGTGCCTTCGTCCCCGCCCCACAGTTTGAATCCAGCCAGGGCCGCGTGAACCGCCCTGGGAAGCTCTGTGGCCAACTCTGCGGCTAGCGTGGAGAACGCGATAGGATCGCGATCACTTCGCGGCGCCAGACGCGCTGTCGCGGCCGCTCGGATAGCCCGCGTGGCCGGTGCCATTGAAACTCGGCCGGTCGCGCGGTTCGCGTCTGCACGGGTTTCACGAGAACCATTGCGATGCTTGCGAAATTCGAAGCTCATACGAATCCCCTCCACGGAAATCACCAGTTGGAACTAAGAAACCGCTACTTGGAATTTCCCTTTCCTCGCCTTCCGTGTTGGAATGATGGCGCACTTGTGAATCGTTGCAATCGAAACTAATCGTAGCGAGTTGCGGAATTTCAGGTTGAAACTCTGTTCTCTTGCAACATGGCGTGCGTTCCCAGCAGACAAATTTCAAACGCGGCAGCAGTCCCGGCTGAGGTTGGTCGCGCAAAGCGCGAGCGCAACACAAACTTGCGAGTGCGCGCGTGCCGCACTTGGAGCCGGACGGTTCGGGCAGCTCGGTCAAGGAAGCCAGCGATGACGCGTTTTTCGGTTAAGTGCGCAGAACTAATGGCGGATGCGCGTTAATAGGTCGCTACCTGAGCGATCATGGCGCTCTCGAACGGCCCGTTCGTCATTCGGCACGTCACCCACGGCGCTGCCCCACTCTCGCGAGAAGCATCCGGCGCTGATCATCAACATCGCCAGAGTCGAGTCCGAGCGTCAGGCCATGCGGCAGAAAAAACCGTACCGCCTCGATCGCTGCGTAGGGCGGCAAGTTGCAGATGGCTCAGCAGCGCGGTTTTTCGAGCCCATCAGTGGTACCGGTACGCTGAATGGCTGGGCGGGCTGCAGACCCTGTTCCAGGCCACGTCGATACGAACGAACGGCCGGTCGGGCCGCCAGGAAGCGTCGAGCTAAGCGGTCAAGAACGTACGCAACTTCCGGGGACGCTGCGCGAACATCTCGGCGCAACTGAGCAGCTTCCAAAATAACGGGTTCGGCTCGGTCATGCCCATGGCAATGTCGAAGGGGGTTTCACCCGCTTCCTTGACCGCGTGCCTCGACGCCCCGGCGCGCAGCAGCACCGCCACGACCTCGTCCGCTCCCAGCCGAACGGCCAGGTGCAGCGCGGTGTCCCCCTCCTTCAAACAGCGCAGCACGTCCCTCGCCGGGTTCGGATCCTCCGTCACGCCGCAATCCTCCAACCGCCTAACCTTGTCCTCGACCGCAACCGTCTCGACGTTGTAGACCCATCGAACGGATCCGTTGTAGGGCACGTCGATCCAGGTGCCCTTCGGGGCTTGGGCGAGCAACGCCACGAGCGCATCGGGCTGCTCGTAGACCGCCGAAGCGTAGGTCAGCGGAAACAGCACGCTGAGGTGATCGTCCCCGGTGATCGAAACACGGTCGAC
Source organism: Tahibacter aquaticus (assembly GCF_004363655.1). Lineage (GTDB taxonomy): Bacteria > Pseudomonadota > Gammaproteobacteria > Xanthomonadales > Rhodanobacteraceae > Tahibacter > Tahibacter aquaticus. Next base: position 433,022 of record NZ_SNZH01000003.1, on the reverse strand, counting down.
CGCGAGGTTCCCCATTACCGCCAAGGGGTCCGGCGGTTCCGGTTGCGACGAGCCGTCGCGGTTGAGCGGTTCATCCGTGAGGTGCATGCGATGTTTTCCCAGGAACCCGAAACCCGATTGGTTCGGACCCAGCCAACCAGATTTTGCGATGCTGTCAAGACGCGTGGCAACGGCCCATCGACGGCGCAATCGCACGGACCGTCGAACCCTAACCCCGACGGCAAGCGAGCATGCGGAGGCTTAGCCCCGACGAGGCCACAGCGCTGAGAGGATTGGGCTCAGCGAGGCAGTAGCTGATGGACCGAAACGGAACAGGGGAAATTGATGCGAATGGCGTCGTTGTTGTTTGTAGCGGCGGTTGCCGCCGGTCTGTGCGCTTGCGATGGGTCGGACAAGCCGGTTGGAAAAAGCGACGCCGGCCGGCCGCAGGCAGGTACGGCACGCGCCCCCGCTGCCGTGGCCACGCCGGAACAAGTAGCGCAGGAGATGCGCGGTGGTGTGGACTGCAAGGCTTCGCCGCCCGCCCCGACGTTGGATGCAACCGCGCCCGTCGACGACGTCGTGGGCGTTGTGCCGGGCGCCCGCTACGACGACGCAGCCAAGCGCGTGATGTGCACCAACCCCCTTGTCGTACTGGAACCGGACAGCCGAGCGCAGTTCGTGATCGAGCCGCACGGCGCAAAATATCGGTTCGGTTTCGCGGCGCGCTTTGCACAGGCGCGAGCCCCGCTGACGCAAGCCGAGCAGATGGAGAAGATGCGCGCCGAGTCGTCGGCACAGCAATCGTTCAGCCGCGTGAGGGACGTGCTTCCGGGCCAAGCGAAATGGCACGTTGCCGCGATGGGTATGCCTGGTGACGAACAGGTGCTGAGCGTTTACCGTGAGGAATGGTTCGAGCTGGAGCGCCAGCCACCGGTTGCCGCGGTTGCCGACTTGTTGATCGCGAAGTACGGCCCACCGACCACGCGGTCACAACTGGGGAGCGATCTTCGGTTGGTGTGGGCCTACGACACCCTGGGCCGGCGGATTACGGAAACCTCACCGCTGTACCGCCAATGCGAGTTGCACGCGGTGTTGAACGCGCGCCTCACCGTTTCGCCCGACTGCGGCGCCACCGTGGCCGCTTCCATCGAGCCGTTGTCGAGCAACGCCGGCGTGGCGGAGCATCTGCGCGTCCGCTCGCTCAACCAAGCGTTCGCCTACGAGCGGATCAAGGCCACAGAGCTTGCTTTTCAACAGCAGGGCGCCGCGCAGCGCGCCGAAGAAGTGAAGGAAGCGAGCAAGAACGCGAAGGGGCCGACCCTATGAACACCGTACGGATTTCGTTCTGCCTCGTCCTGGCGGTGCTGGGCGCGCTCGCCGTGACCGGCTGCGGCTCCCGTGGACCGGAGCCTGCGCCCGCTGGCGCTGCGTCCGGAAAGAGCGAAGCGGCGGCTCAGGTGGCGCCTGGGTCCGGCGCCGCCTCGGCGCCGCCAAGCAGCCCGCCCCCCCGGCGGGGCGGCGCCGCTTTCGGGCCGCAAGGGCGAGCTGGTGGCGCCCAAGGAATCCGACTTGGTTTTCCTGTACTACGACGTGGCCGGCATCCCGGCACCGATCGACCAGTGGGGTGGAAAGCGACCCGCGCTTGAGCGGGGCGACGGCGCCGGACAAGGCGAGCGTGCGTGCGACGATCCGCGCGGAGCTCTTATCTGCAGCCGAAGCGGTGCGCGAGGTTGGGTCCATACGCCTTTCTATCCATGACGCCGGTCTCAGCGCCTACGACCCTACCTACGGTGAGTTCACCATCCGCGCGCTCTCCCCGAGTTCAACCTTCCCATTCGAAGCATTTACGCAAAAAATTACGGTGAAGCTGGACAACGGCAGCACCGCGCAGATGTGGAAGGCGACGCCGGAAGAGGCGCGGGTCGTCAGGGACAAGCTCGGAAACTACGGCGGTGCGACGCTTGACGTTGAGCTGGTAGTAACTGGCGCCGTTCCCGGGCCGCGAGGAGGCACACTGACCGCTCGGGCAGTGGGCTACGAGTTGAGAGCCAAGGGCTCAGGCGCCACGCTGGTGCGGGCTCGCTTGTAGCGCGATGGTGCCAACTGTTGCCTGGTTACTGGTGGAGCATTCGACCGAAGGAACGGTGGGGCGCTAGCATAGACAGTCGCCTGTTCACGACAGGATCGATGTGGAAAACCGAGTGGGAAGCCGCTGGCTTGCTTCTTATGCGCGGATCGACCCCCATTCAGTTATTCCAGAGTGACTGGGCTGGTCTGCTCGCCGGCGTAGGCCTCGGTATGAAGTTGGCTCGTGGTATGAGCGCCTAGACGATGGAGCTCGTCGGCGCCGCAGCCACAGACTCCGATCGGTAACGCCGCACTTAACCCGTCCCCCTTCGATCAGTTCCTGGGATCGAATCCGTCCTTAAAGATTTCGCCAAACAACACCTTCCGCACAACGTTGTTCGAAGAGTCTGCGACGTATAGGTCGCCTGGCGAGTTCACGGCCAGACCGTAAGGCCAATAAACTCTTGCCAACGTCGCCTGCCCGCCGTCACCCGAGTATCCAAAGTCAGCGCCTCCAACGACGGTCGTTATCGTGCCGCTGGCGCTGACCTTGCGGATCATTCCTGCAAAATCTGCAATGTAAAGATTTCCCACTGCGTCTATTGCGATCCCATGCGGCGAAAGGAAGCTGGCATTTGTCGCCGCACCACCGTCGCCATCACTTCCGACGGCACCTCCTCCACCGGCGACGGTCGCAATCGTTCCGCCCGCACCAATTTTGCGTACACGACCGTGGTAAAAATCGAGCACGTGGAGATTGCCGCCTGGATCCAGCGCCAATGCGGTGGGCCAGAGGGCTGCGCTCGTTGCCGGACCGCCATCGCCTATTCCGTCCGGTGGACTTCCTCCACCCGCTACAGTGGTGATAGTACCGTTGGTGGACACCTTTCGAACACGGAGATTCAGCGAGTCAGCAATGTAAATGTTGCCCGTGGCGCTGATGACGACTCCGGACGGACTTGATAGTGCTGCGCTCGTTGCCGGACCGCCGTCACCGAGACCGTCGGGGGGGCTTCCGCCGCCGGCTATCGTCGTAATCACGTTGCTCGTGTTGACCTTGCGGATACGGTTGTTGGCCGTATCAGCGATATACAGATTGCCGACGGCATCTACCGCCACGGCAGCGGGCCAGAAGAGCCTTGCGTTTGTTGCGGCCCCCCCGTCTCCGGAATACCCGCCATATGCACCGAAACCGCTGGTTTGCATGTAGCCATTTCCAGCGACAGTCGAAATCGTGCCGTGAATATCAACTTTGCGGATGACATGGTTGTAGGTATCGGCAATGTAGAGATTGCCCGCGGCGTCGGTGCCTACGCCTGTGGGCTTGCTGAGTCGAGCGCTCGTGGCCGCACCACCGTTGCCCGAATACCCAAACGACCCGATTCCGGCGATGGTGGTTGCCAGTCCTGCCGCGTCCACCCGACGCACGACCGCGCTGACAGAATCAACGATATACAGATTCCCTGAAGCGTCCACGACGGCGCCAGCTGGGTTGAGATCCATGCTCGTCGCGGCACCGCTGTAATCCGTATGTCCGTATCCGGCAGTGTCTCCCGAGCCGCTGCCGGCAACAGTCCCAATCATCCCCGTCGCGTTGATCTTACGAACACGCTTGTTGCCCGTATCCACGACGAAGAAGTTTCCGTTTGCGCCGACGGTTACCGCGGTCGGCGAGCTGATCCCCGCATTCGTTGCCGCGCCGCCGTCGCCAAAAAAGCCGTCGACGCCGATCCCGACCACCGTGGTGATGGTGCCCTGCGGGTTGATCTTGCGAATGCGGTGGTTTCCTGTATCGGCAACGTAGAGGCTGCCGGCGCTATCGCGCGCCAAGCCTGATGGCCAATAGAGGGTCGCACTGGTGGCTGGGCCGCCATCACCTGAATAGCCTGGGCCTGCGAAGTTGAAGAGGCTGCCGACTATCGTGGTAATGATGCCGACGGCATCGATCTTTCTGACGACGTTCATCCCGTGATCGGCGACGTATACGTTGCCCGCGCCATCCACGGCCACGCCACTCAGGACATTGAGTGCCGCATTCGTCGCCGGCCCACCGTCACTGAACAAGTTGGGGCCGCCCCCGGCCAGAGTTGTGATGGTCCCATGAGTATCGACCTTCCGAACTCGGAAATTTTTTGAATCGGCAATATAGAGATTTCCCGCAAGGTCCACGGCTACGGCGGCGGGTTGGTTGAGCGCCGCGCTTGTGGCCCGACCGCCGTCGCCTGAGAAACCAAGGGCTCCGTTGCCAGCCACGGTCGTGACGGTGCCGTGGATGTCGACTTTGCGGATGCGGCTACCGTAGGAATCGGCGATGAAGAGATTGCCTGCCGAGTCCAGAGCCGCACCGGTGGGTGAGCTAAATTGCGCATTCCTGGCCGGGCCACTATCCCCAGTGCCGCTGCCTGCCACCGTGGCAATAGTCTGGGCGCATACGACCGATCCTGCCCCAGCTACTCCCAATATTGCGCAGCCAAGGATCGTTCGGAGACAAGCGAAACGAATCCACATAGATGCATTTCCAGGTTGACCAGCTGGCAGGCGTATGAGCATTCAAAAACCCCACTTCGTCGATTCTATGCCCGTGACACAGTTGAGCTCGCGAGATCGCTCCAGTCGCTTTAATTCTTCTCGCCACGCAACCAAACGCTTTGATGCAGACGGACGCATTCAAATGCGGGCTGGGCTTTGACGCGTAGCCGTAGGCGTCCGAACTTTCGCACCGCTGCGATGGAAGAACGAACCATTCTATGGCTGAAGCGAGTGTGCACGTCAACGGCGTGGCTGTTCACCGCGCCGAACACCTTATGCACGTCACCGAATTCGTTGGCCGGGGCGGTCGATACCGCCGGGTGGTCCTGGCCCCAGGCTGCGCATGTCGCCGAACACCCGTGATCAACGCTTGCCAATGTGCTGATCAGATCATTTCGCACTGGCTGATCACGACGTCCCGAAACATGCAACCGGGCACAAGCCGGGGTTTCCTTCACGCCACCAGGGGCGCCGCTTGCCAAGAGGTACTCCTCCGAAGGGAGAGTCAGCTCTTGCCGACCCGATCTTAGGCTGCATCCAAGGAGCGCCGCGGTTCCTCAGACTGTCCGTCATCACAGCCTTTTGGAGCTCGGCGTTCGCGGTGATCGACGCCGACCCGCCGCCCTCGCTGAGAGGTCGAGCGCGATCGTTACAGTGAGGTTGTGGAGCAGGCGTTGCTTGTGATGCTCGACATCTTAGCGGAACGGATCGTCAGCAGCGGCGTGACCCAGTTAGCCGGAGGTAGGGCCCACAACTGCGCGCTGCGCAATACGCAAAAATTCTTCTGCTGGGGCTTCAACGGCAGCTCGCAGATCGGCGACGGTGCCACGGTCACACGCCTTCAACCAGTCCTCGCCAGCAATGTCAGCGGAACCATTCGGAGCCTCGCCCTGGGTGGCGACAGCAGCTGCGCGGTACTCGCTGGCGGCGAGGGCATCTGCTGGGGCAACAACGACTATGGCCGGCTGGGCAACGGCAGCATGACCGCGTCGTTGGCGGTTCCACAGCCCATCACCCAATGGCTGCTCGACGATCTGATCTTTCGGGATGATTTCGAGGACTGAGGAACCCTATCCGGCGGCGGCGCGGCCGCAGGAACACGATCGACGCAGCTCAATGACGATCAAACGGGGAGCTTAGCGATTTACCGTACGAGATCTTGTTGGGCCGCTGCTGTCCTGTGTTTTCTGCGAGGGCTGCCTGGCTGATGGAATTAGCGATGCTGCTTGCGTGTCGCGAAGTATGCGCCACGCGCGCTCTACAGGTGGCCTCTTGGACGGGGTCAGCGTCGCGTAGACGTCGACGTCGACCCAAGCGGCGTGAAGATCCTGCAAACGGATGCCGGCGATTTGCCGAAGCCCCGACGATCGATTGCGTGCAGCGCGCTCGCGCAACAGTTGCATGTCGCCCTCGAGCAAACCCAACGCGTAGTTCGTCCGCTCACGTTGTGCGAGAGCGTCGGCTTTCCGGCCGCAACCGACTTGGCCTTCCAATTTTCTCGGCGACCGGGACGCTCCGACGAACCTCAGATCCGACTCAAGACGGCTGCCTTCCAAATTGTTTCCGTGCGTGATTCACGGCTAAGTCGGTACCGGGTGCTACTGCGGCAAAGTGGTGACTGCCTGCGACATCACCTATGGACGGGCCAGCCGCGCATCCCACAGGCGACACTGCGCTGCAATGCAGCATATTTCAACGTGAACTATTCTTAATTTTTCGTTATGCTTGATATTATAGAAAGCACGTGCGGCGAGACAGCAAAACGCACCCTGTACGATGCACCTAGCGCGTTTTCTAGACCGTTTCAATCAAGAAACCTGTGCGCGACGCGGGTTCGCCAGGGGTAGTCAAATGGAAGGTGGCGCTGACGGCAGGGAGGAAACCCACGCATCTGCGGTTGAGATCTCGGAATCCGACGCGGTGGCGCGCTTGCCTGGCGTCCGCGCGCTGATCCTGCGCATGACGCACGATCCCACACTCACCAACGATCTAACCCAAGACGTGCTGATCGCAGTGATGCTGGCTATCCGTGAAGGCCGTCTACGTCAGCCCGCGGCACTCGCTGCGTACATGCATCAATGCGCACGCCACATGGTCTACGCCGCCAACCGCAAGGTACAGCCGATCCCCCTCGATACCCTGCCCGAGCAGGATTCGGTTGGGGTGGAACGACCGCGCACACCTTTGGAACTCTGTGAAGAGGACGAATTGCGTCGGATAGCGCACGAAGTGCTCGCCGAACTACCGGCCCAGCGCGACCGGGACCTACTGACGGGCTTCTACATTGATGGCGTCGACAAGATCGACCTCATGCAGCGGCTGCAACTGACGGCCGAGCACTTTGACAAAGTAATTTTTCGCGCCCGAACGAGAATGCGTGACCGACTTCGAGAGAAAATGCTGGAAAACCGCAGCAAGATGAGAGAAACGGCATCGCCTACTCTCCCATTCAACGGCAGATCGAGGTCCGAATGATTTCTGCGCTCGACAATCACCTCCTGCGCACCTACCTGGACGGTGAGATGGACGAGGCCGCCACCGAGGCGTTCGAAGTCCTGATGATCGAACGCCCGGAGCTGGCCGAGTTGGTCGACGCCGATACGGCCTTACGGATGGCTCTCGGATCCTCAGACGCCGCGTTGCCAGCGCAGGGTTCCGCCGTATTCACGACGCCAGTCGATACGGCGGCTCCGTCGCCCAAACTCGGACGCACGCGCAGACCGCATTGGTTTCCTCTGCTCGCTGCGGCCAGCGTGCTCTTGGCCGTGGGCATGGGTCTTGGTCGACTGTGGGTACCGCAATCGACAGGACTGGTTCCGACCACCCTATTTTCCGTTGATCGTATACGTGGCAGCGATCGTGAGGTTAGAAAGCTGCGTGTTCCGGTCGAAGGGCAGATCGTGCTCAGCGTGCCCGTGACGACCGAGTCCAGCTGTATCTCGCTGGTACGTGTCTCCCAGTCCGGTATCGTGCTGGAAGCGCTAGCGTCTCCGGACGACTACGGCTTCGCCAACTTCAGCGTGCCGGCTACCCGTCTCGCACCGGGCAATTTGGAGGTCAGCGTCGCGTGCGACGGACAGGTGCGTGCTAGCTACACCGTCGAACTCGTGCACTAGCGACTGGCTGCCAAGATTCTAGCACACGCCTTCCGCCAGAACCCCAGACCGCAACCGAGCGCACAAAGCATACTTAAATGGACGACGACGTTCAGTAGCCCGTCGCCGACTACAGATCGAGGAGCCCGCGGCGTTCGGGTGCTCTGCAGACAAAGCCGGACGGTAGGCCGCGTACGCTTTAGGAACGATCGTCTACGACACCCGATCTTCTTGTGCCAAAGTACACCAGTCCGTGCCAGTCCAGACTGACTGGCTGTCCGAGGGGGCGTCGATGGCGATAAGCAGAAGCGAGGCGTGCCCTGAGGCGTCGCCGCTGGCGCGCGCTGCAATGGCGTTGGCGTTGCTGGTGTTTACTATAATGCCGGTGCTGACGACGTTCGCCGAGGCAGCCGAACACCCCGTACTGAGCGCCGGCAGTCGCGTTGCGCGTAGCGTGCCAGGCGACAGTGAAGACCGACTCCTCATCGATGCAGCGGCCGGACCGTTGGTGGTCGTGGTCGAGCAGCGGGGCATCGACGTTGTTGTGCGCTGCGACAAGGACGCGCACGATCGCAACTCGCCCTCAGGACCGTGGTCTTCAGAAATCGTGGTCGTCGCAGAGCGCTGCCTGCTGACGGTGCGCGCACGCAGTTTGGGTGCGCCGACGCTGGACTATCGCGCGCGCGCGTTCGCGCTCGAAAGCGACGAAGGTAAACGTTGGCCTCGGGTGATCTGGGAACAGTGGGCTCAGGCGTACTACGACAGCGGTGCAGACGACGCGGCAAGCTTGGCGCGTGCACTCGCGAAGCTGCGCGAAGTTGAGCGCGTCGTTGCGGCGCGCGGCAGCACCGAAGAGCTGCGCTTTCTGCAGTTCGGGAACGCCGTGTTGTTACGTCGAATGGACAAGCACGAGGAAGCGCTTGCAGCCTACGACACGCTCATGCGCGGCCTCGATCCGCAGAGCCACACCGAATGGCTGACCCGTGCGAACAACGGCAAGGGCCTATCGTTGCGCGAGCTCGATCGCCTCGACGAAGCCGATCGGGCCTTCGCCGACGCCGTGCGCTACGGCCGCGATCGCAAAGACCCTTACGAATGGGTTTCGGCCAAGAACAACCGCTGCCTGGTCCTGCACAGCTACGGCAAGCTGGCTGCAGCTCGGGATTGTTATATCGCGGTGATTCCGGAATTCAGGACGTATGCGCCCAACCATGTAGCAGCGCCCATGCTGAATCTAGCGGCGGCGGCCGATACGCTGGGTGAACCGAACCTGGCGCTCAAGAACTACCGCGCAGCTCTGGAACTGCGCCGGGGCAGCAAGGACCGCAGCAACGTGGGGCTGGTACTGCTCAATCTCGCCAACTACGAATCGAAGATCGGTGCCTGGCCCGATGCGCTGGAACACAGCCTCGAAGCGCAGCAGATCTTCGAGGCGCTGGGCGACCGCCTGCGCACGGTTTATGTGCTCAATTTACGCGGACTGATCTACAGCGAACTGCGCGAGCCGGCACGAGCGCGCGAATACCTCGAACAGGCAGTCCGAGTTGCCCAAGAGAGCGGAGATCGCGGTGCCATAGCGCGCGCGCGATCGGCCCTGGCACTGATCGAAACCGATGACCGAGCCGCGGCGGCGGCGCACCGGGAAGTCGCCGAGTACTACGTCGAGATCGGACGCAACGGCGTGGCAGGACAGGAGTGGATGCTGCTGGCCGAACGTCTTGATGCGCTCGGCGACACCGCCGGTCGCGATGCCGCACTTGCTGCGTGCGAAGCGCAGCTCAAGATCAACGCCGGACGCTCGTACCAGGCGCGCGTAGCGACGCTTCGAGGCCGCGTGGCGCTGCGAACGGGTGATCTGGTGCAGGCCCGCCATTACGCGCAGCAAGCCATCGAATGGCGCAGCCAGACGCGCGAGATTGACGGTTTGTCGGCCGCACGCCTGCTCCTGGCACGCATCGCACGCCGCGCCGGCGACGACGACGCGGCATTGACTGAAATCGAACGCGCGCTCGGCGAACTGCAGCGCGGAGAGCGTGTACCCAGCAGTCCTGTGCTTGCGGCCAACCTTTACGACCGCCGCATCGAGCTGCTGGACGAGGCCATGGAGATTCTCCTTGGCCGCGATGTGGTCAGGGATGCAGCCCTGCAACAGGCCTGGACGCTCAAATGGAAGTACGCCCGCGCCCCGGATGCAACGGCGAAGGCCCCGGTCGCTGCGGGCGAAGTTGAACTGCTCGACGAGCTACGCGCCAAGGTCATGCAGCTGTCGGGCAAGCAGAACACGGGCAGCTCGGTAGCAAGAACAACACCGCCTGATGTGCTGACGGGCATCGCCCAGCGCGTTGAGGTGATCGAGTCGCAGCTCGATGCGCGGCGGGCACACGGTGCCGAATCGGCGCGTCCAGCGCTTGGACTGGCCGAGATAAGGGCGTCACTGGGGCCCGACGATGTGGTCGTGGGCCTGAGCCTTGGCGCGCGAGCGAGTGGCGCCTGGGTGAGCACAGCGACGGCGACGCGCTGGGTCACGCTGCCGGGACGGGCTGAACTGATTGCACCGATCAAGGACGTCGTGAGCCGGCAGGACCGATCGTCGTTCGAACAGCTGTCGACGGTTCTGGCCCCGCTGCTTATAGCCGTGGGGCACAGCCGGCGCGTGCTGATCGTGCCGGACGGGCCGTCCTACCTGATCCCGTTTGCGGCGCTGCGCAAACCCGACGGCGAACTCTGGGTTGAGCACAGCAGCATCGAGCTGCTGAGCAGGCCCCCGTCGCTCCCCTCGCAGTTACTGCCGGCCGGTCTGGCTCCGGAGTTCCCGGTGGTGGTCTGGGGGAGTGAGGCCGGTGGCAGGTTCGAAGTTGCACAGCAAGGAGGAGATCCCATCTTCCGCTCTGGCATCGTTCTGGCCGACTTGCCGGCCGTGTCGGTGGAAATGCGATCGATGAAACGCGTGCTCGGCGGCCGTCGCGTTTTCAGTGGAGATCCCCGCGCGGTGGCGTCGCCTTCAAGCACTGCGCAATGGATGCTGCACGTGGCCGGACATGGTATTGCCAGCGGCATGCATCCTTACGCGGCCGCACTCGCGTTGCCTGCGTCGGTGCCCGGCAGTTTCACGTTCGTGACCGGCCACTCGTTGCAGTTCGGCGATCGTCCGCCCACGGTGGTGTTCGTCAACGTCTGCGAAGGATTATCGGGACGGCTGTTCGAAACGCAGCCGCCTACGTCGCTGGCCAGCCTCTTCCTGCAGGTGGGCGCTAGCGCCGTGATCGCTGCGTCGTGGCCTATCGACGACAGCCGAGCGGCGCGCTTCGCCGAGCAGGTGTATTCGGAACTCGACAGGTCCCCGGTCGATCTTGGCGAGGCCGTTGCGCGAGCGCAGCGCGAGGCATTGCGCAGCGGTGGAACGCGCCACATGCGCAATTGGGCAGGGTATTCCGTCCTTCGCACAGGGGGGTGAGAGGAAGCCCATTGCCCATGCACTCTGAAATTGCCGCGCTTATGCGGCGATTCAGCGATGAGAAGACCATGAGCATTCTTGGCGAATGGAAGATCAGCAGTTCGGTCGCGGTTGACGATGGAGTCGTGGAACCGACTCCCGATGGAGTCGTGGAACAAGTCGACGATCTGGTCAGGATCGAGGAGCGGAATCCCCCGGTCAACCCACGCAGAGCGCGTTACACGTGCATCCGGGGCGGAATGGTCGAGTTCAGCGGGGACCTCGATCTCAATGCTGCCGGCGATGAAGTCTCCGGCACGTTCACGGACGGAGCCCGTTACACGATCAGAGCCGAGCTGAAAATCGCCGGCGGCGATGAAACGATCTCCGGCCTTACTACTCGCAAGGGAGCGTCCGAAAGCAGCACCGGCCAGTGGGATGGCAAACGCCCCTAAGGGATCGGCGTGGCTTACCGCATCGACCTGAGGTTTTGGCTTTCAGCCTTGAGGGGAATTTCCATGATTTTTTATCCGGAGGACCGGCTGACACCGGTCAACATCGTCGTGTTCATCGAACCGAACGCAGCGGACGGTGAGTACTCGTTCAACGCGCTGCTCGATACTGTGCGCAACTGGCGCGGGTTCGGCTACCGTTTCCAGGTCGATGTGCACGTGTACCGCCCCGGTTTGATCAACGAAGACCTGATCGGTAACGCCGATGAACTCTGGTTCTTCGGCACAGCGTTGTGCGACGGTCAAGAACCGACGGTAAAACTCACGCGAGAGGAATCCGCGCTGATCCAGGTGCGCATGGACATGGGGGTCGGCGTCTTCGCTACCGGCGACCACGTAGCGATCGGTTCCGGTCTGTGCGGGGAGCTTCCCCCGAGGGCAGCGAACATGCGCACGTGGAGCGGCGTGCGGGCGCCGACAGAGCAACGCCCGATGAACATCGAATCGACCATTCGATCGGCGGACCGCGATCTGTACAGCCGCGGGCAACACGCCGCAGACGGACGCGAGGACCGAGATGACTTCGATGCCCTGCCGAAGCCCATCTGGGTGCTCCATGAGCCCAACAGCTCCCCACATGAACTGCTGCAGCTGCCAGTCAAGGGCAGCCGGAAGACGGCGATCCGGTTTTTGCCGGACCACGCGCACGAAGGCAAGCTCCACGATTACGCTGCTTCGGTAGGCAGTGAGCTGGCTGCATTGGCAGCCGAATACCGTTCAGGACCGATGCCGCGCATCGTTGCGCGCTCGGCTTGCTCCGTCTTCAACAGCGAAAACAACCCGATCGACTGCGCCTCGTACCCCGTCGTGTCGGCGTACGAAGCTCCAGCGGACTCGCCTTGGGGCAACATCGTGGTCGACTCGACTTTTCACCACTGGACGGACGAGAACGCCGTGCGCCTGCGCTTCACGCCGGCTTGGTTGCATGTTGAGCAGTATGCGATCAACGTCGCCAACTGGCTCATGGGCGCGGCCGGCCGTCAGAAAGTGTTCCAGTCGGTCGTCGAATACATACGCGAAACGGGGGAAGACGGCGCCCGAGTAATCCAGCTGCTGGGAAACAGTCAGGATAAGGATGCACTGTCGTACCTGTGGGAGAGTATCGGCAAGCGCATGGGCGAACAGCGCGTCGTTGCCGACACGCTCGAGCGCATCCTGCTTGGTGGCGTGGTAAGCGCCAGTCCGGACACTGTCGAACGGTTTCTCGCGCAAATCGGCAACGAGCACGTTGATCCGGTAGCCGTCCAACGCTTGGACGACGCGAACAAGCAGCGCCTCGTGCTAGGGCTGGAATTCGCGAAGATCCGTCTTAGCGCAATTGCAGAGAAGTAGACGAGCGAGCAGCGCTCATCTGGACGAGGCGCTGCTCGCTCCAGGCCGGCTCAGATCGAGCCGCCGGGCGCCCGCTACCATCCGGGGCACTCGGCCGCGCTGCAGCGTGCGCGGCATCCAGTTACATCCGCATTCAATGCAGGTCCGCTTGACCGCGTTTCCACTCTTTTCGTGCTGGCGCCGCGCTGCCGCATTGGCCAGCGTGGCGCCAAAACGGGCTACGACGAACAACTCGCCGGCGAATTCGTCGATGCGGTGTTGACCGCTGAGAGCGATCGAAAGCATGTTTGCGCCGAAAAACCTAGCCGCCCGCCTGCAGGCTTTCGAGCAACGCGGCGCGGGCCGCAAACCGATTTCGTCCAGAATCCGGCGCGCTGACCTTGCTGAACAAGCTTGGCGGATCAGCCTGACGAGGATGCATCGGCAAATAGTCAGAGGGTGAGAGGAGTGACGGCTCAACGCCACTGTTTTCTTCGGAAGACTTTTCAAATCCGACCGATTGGCTGCCGAAGCCGACACGCGAATTCGTTCCGCATACCGATGGAGTCCATCATGCCGCGCAAGCCAAATCATCAAAATACTGCATCCACCGCCAAACCAGCCGCACGTACGAAAAAGACCGCGAGCAGCAAGTCCGGCCGTGCTTCGACGAAAAAGTCAACGGAAATGACTGCTTCCACTAGCCACCTAGTTGCAGCCAACACCGCCGTGAACAGTGGCGGCGTCTTTTCCATGCTTCATGTTCTGGCAACTGTTCATGCGCTCACGGCTGATACGGCCGCAGTGCCTGCCTCGACGCTGACGTGGGAGGAGCAGTTCGCGCAAGACAAGGCGATCCTTTCCAGCATGGCGACCCGCCTCAAAAAGGGCTGGCCCCATGTCTTCGAAAAAGTCGCCCTGAACGGAACGTTCAAGAAAGACTACGGCATGGACCTTCTCTCCTTCGAGATCTTTATCGCTGGCGTTCGGGACGATCTCGCAAACTCGGTTCCGCCCTACCGGTTTGACCCGGCTAAAAAGATTGGAGGCCTGGACCTCTACCAGCGCAACTTCACACGCAACGGATTCGACACCGCGGCGGACATCAGCACGAACATTGAGTAGCAACGGTCGTGATTCTTTAGGGGAGCTGATATGACTCGAATCACGCGCATTTTTTTTGCAACCCTGATCGTCGGCCTAAGCATGGATGCGGCAGCTGAGATCAATCCCAAGCTCATCTGCGAGAAGGAAGTTGCCAGCAAGCCGCTTCTCGCAACCGGCATGCTCGAGGACGCGGAGGTGAACCCGCTGCTGATCGCATGGGCGGGCGGTGCTCACCCCGAATGGGCTCTCAACGCTGCCGCTTACGTCATCGAACTCGGCCCAAAGCTCTGCGAGGAAGCGTCGCTTCCCGCCGGTCTACGCGCGTTGTGCGAGAAGGAAAGTGGAAAATTGAACAGTGCACGAATGCGCTTCGTCACCCTGAGCATTGGACTGCTCCCGCCTTTCACGATCGAAAAAACCATGGAGGGCAAATCGCCAAGCGAAGTGTTCGCCTTGGCCAGCCCGGAAATCGGGTGCAAGCCGCCCGAAACACCTCCGCCGCCTGCGGTGGTGGACAAAACGGAGCGTGGATCCGGGCTGGGCGCGCTGTCGTTCCGGGTTCGCGGGAAAGCGGACGACCTCTACATCGACCGCAATCGACAACCTCAAGGCGCAGACGCGTTCTCACCGGTCGAGAAGGCAACGCTGTCGCTGACCCAGGACGACGGCAAAGGCAAACGGACCCGGGTTGTCTCCGGCGTGGTAGGTGTTGCCATCCCCGTCGGCGACCGTCCCCTGGTCCCGCTGAAGGGCTGGTCGGGCCGAATGGAGCTGGTTCCCTACTGGGGTATACGCAGCAACATCACCAAGGCGGAAAAATCGCTGCCCAAAGTTGACAAGAACGAGCGCGAAGTGGGCATCGCCTTCGAAGGAACGGCGTGGTCCAAGTCCATGGGCTACTGGTGGAGCATCCGGCCGCAGGAACTGTGGGATGTAAGCAAAGACAGTCGTCTGTTCACGACATCGCTGATGTGGAAACCCCTACTCCCTCAGCGAATCAACGCCCCCATCAATCCTGGCGGCGACGTTCAGTACCAGGTCCTGCTGGACGTTCGCTTCAACCATGGCAACTACACCGACCGCGGCCTGCTCAAGCCCGAAGAAAGCCGAGACTACGAACGGCTGGGCGGCCAAGTGGGCTTTTCTATGAGTGGGGGTGGTGAGAATTACCCTTGGACGTGGACCACGAAAGAGACATGGTTCTACGCGCTCAGCGGCCCCTACCGCTCGATCGGCCAGTTCTCCTCCGTGTTCTCCTACACGTTCGACAAGGCCAAGCTCGTCGGTATTGATCTGTCCTACACCACCGGCCGCGACGGCATCACGGGCGAGAACGAAAAATTGTGGAGAGCGGCGCTGGGCTTCCGCTACTAGCATTAACATCGGCGGCGAGCGCATCTGCGAATGGCGTCTGGTGCCGTGCTAGCCGCCCGCTGCCTCCGGCGAAATTGGGCCGATGGAATCCACGCGAGCGCGCGAGGTTCTGGGCGGTTAGCCGGGAAGCTCTACCGCGTCGTAGGCGAGGCTGAATCGGACGTGCGCAAACACCGTACGGGCGGTTGAAACCAAAACGCCGGTGCGCACAGGTCGGACGGTCCCGCCAGCGGCCATATCGCCGGCGGCGTTCTCGCTGGCCGCCATTCCCCTTGGTGCGAGCGCGCTTGTAGCACGATGGCGCCAAGGTGTTGTCCGGAGTGACCCGAACCGGCTAGGCCACTACGATCGTCGGGCGAGAGCCTGCGCTGTCAGTCGGCAGCGCTGGTTGCGGACGACACACGCAATCGCCCCTCATTGCGCTCAACATTTTTTAAGTGTAGATGTAAATTATCGGGGTACGCATCAATGTCTTATTACGTGAAATACGTACTGGCGATTGCCTTGCTGACTGCATTGTCGCCGTTGGCAACGGCCCAGCAACAAAACTATTCGGTGAGCTCGGCCGACATCAACAATCCCGAGCGCGGCTTCTACGAGCCAACCTATGCCTATCTTGGTGCCCAAACTCCGAGCACACCGTATACCCGCTTGAGTCAAAATCTAAATCTGACGCAGTTTGGCCCGCTTTCCAGTCGAAAAATAAGCGTCGTGCAACGCTTAATGAGTCTGAAAAATTACACCAATACTGATCTCTTGCCGGCCGCTTTCCTTCAGAACATCAGAACCGATTTCGCCGACGCACGCGCGCTGAACGTCAAGCTGTATCTGCGCTTTGCTTACGATTTCGAGGGAACCGTTCCAACCGTTCCGATAGCACGGATTATCTCGCACATCAATCAGCTTGGCCCGTTACTGACCGAAAACTCAGAACTCATCACCCACATTGATGCTGGCATGCTGGGCGCCTACGGTGAGTGGTATGCCGGATTCCCGGAGCCGCCGGGAACCCAGGACTTGCGCACTGCGGTGGTGAACGCGTGGCTGACTGCGCTGCCGGCTGATCGAGCGGTGGATGTGCGGACGCCACGCTACAAGCGCGCGATGTTCGGAGCTGCGGCGATTTCGTCCGGATTTGACGGCACACCTGCTGCGCGTGTCGGCCACCACAACGACTGCTTTCTCAGGTCCGTCGCAGACAGCGGAACGTTCGCGGAGCAGGATTTCGCGCTCCGCGCTGACGAGAAAGCGTACCTTTCTGCAGAGAACAGATTTCTTCCGCAGTCAGGAGAGACATGCGGATTGTTCGAGGTTTTTCCTTGGGAGGTCTGCGGCCCAGGAGAAAACTGTGCAAACTTGACAAGCTGCGCTAACGCAGGAATTGCAATGCAAACGCAACGCTGGTCGCTGCTCAACACTCGATACTTTGACCCACTCGTTCTTCCACCCAACGGGCTGTGGCACCAGGGCAGCAACTGTTACGCCGACTTCAAGAAACAACTGGGCTATCGCATCGAACTTATTCGCTCGAGCATTCCCACGGCTGCCCAAGTAGGAGTTTGCGGCTGGAACGCTTCTGTCACGCTCCGGAATTCCGGCTTCGCTTCGCCCTTCAATCCGCGAGGACTAAAGTTGGTGTTGGCACCCACCAACGGCGGTGCTGCGACATTCGTCGATCTGCTGCAGCAAAACTCGCCAACGCACGATCCGCGCCGCTGGCTGCCCGTTGCTGATAGTGGTGAGATCGTCGTAACGCTTGGGAATCAGCTCCCCAATGTGGTGCCGGGGGCCTACGCGCTGCACCTGTTCATGCCCGACGGCCATCCGGACCTTGCAGCGGTTCCACAATATTCCATTCAAACCGCAAACGTTGGACTTTGGGATGCGACGCGCGGCTGGAACAGCCTCAATCGGACCGTGCAAGTCTCGGCTTGCATCACGTATTCCGTGGGTGGGACGGTCAGTGGCCTAGCAAGTGGCAACACCGTAGCGCTGCAACTGAATTCCGGATCATCGTTCGTCGTCGCCAACAACGGTCCGTTTACGTTCCCTAGTGCATTGCCCTCAGGGGCTAGCTTCAGCGCGAGCATCGCGACCCAACCGACAGGGCAATACTGCACGGTGCAAAATGGCAGCGGCACCGTCGGTGCTAGCAACATCGGTAACGTAGCTGTGCAATGCCTGGATCAATCCGAAATCATCTTTTTCAACGATTTCGAGCAACCGCGCTGGTAGCCCGAAGGTTAGCAATACTGCCCGATGCGCACGCGCAAAAAATCGGCTGCGTCGGTCGGCTTCCGGCGCGCCGACCTGCCGGTCGAACCGGCGGAGCAGAATGTCCTCAGCGGCACCGAGGATGCCCGATTCGGCGGCCGGCGCCGTTTCCGGTCCGCGAGGAGGCCCACTGAAAGCCCGCGTAGTGGGCTACGAGTGAGAGCCAAGGGCTCAAGCGCCACGCTGGGTGCGAGCACGCTTGCAGCGCGATCGTGCTAGCTGCGGCTTGGCTGACCAGACCGGCAGGGGGCCTCGCCACCACGCGAGCGGAAACCGCGAGCCCCGCCCGGGTGTACCGGTCGCACCGACGCTCGACGTCACGCACGCAAGGCATCCACCGCGTTGAGGGCGGCATCAAGCGGACCGGTTCGACCCGCCACCGTGCAGAAGAGCATTGGCTGCAGCCTGTCGATGTCCGCCTGGATGGCCCCTCGAGCCGCCCGGAAGCACCATCGGGTGGTCTCCGTGCTCCCATACACCATCGCCGCCAGACGGTGAGCGCCGATGGTGTTGCTCAAGGCCGCCCACCGCACGCCGAGGGGAGCCTCCCTGAGCTCACTTACGGTCGAACAGTGCTCCGGGTCCGAGCCTGACGCTGCAGCAGCAGCCAACTCACAGGCCGCCTCCGACATCGATGAGCCTGTGTCGTAAGCCAAGTCCGGCCGCAAGGCTTCAAAAGCGGCACCCCGTGCGAGTTTGGCCAGAGACTCGTCGTCTGCATCCGAAAGCTGCCACCGCTCATCGCGGAGCCGCAGCACCGCCGCGCTCAGCATAGGGACGTCGGCATCCGGAAAGCGTTGGCCGGAATCGCCCGGTGCGAGCTTTCCTTCGTCGGTCCATTCGGACTGGCGGAATTGGGGATCGCCGGCGCGATTCAAGAAAACCTCGCCGAACCGGGGCGACTGGAAATCCAACGCGTCGTAGAACCACCGATCCATGCCGGGCGGCTCGCGGTCGAACGCGGCGCGCGAACCCGGCACGAGGTCGTCGAACCACGCAAGGTGGGTCTCGTTCGGCTGCGTCTTGCCGCGGTACAGCCGATCCCCGAAGTAGCGACCGCCTCCACTCGTGCCGCCCAGGACGCCTGCGAACACCCGGTCGAGCAGGGACGCTCGCCGCTGGCTCAGATCGTCCGGGACGACCCTGCGAGGCGACGCACGGAACACCTCGCCCAGCCGCTGCGCGTCCAGGGCGCGTTGGTTCGTCCAAGCCGTCGGCGGCGCTTCATCACCCCACGCCCAACGCTCCACCCGATGCAGCTCGTTGAGCAGGTAGCGCATCCACGCGAGGTTTCTCAACAGAGCCGAAGGCGGGTTGCTCCGGCGGCCGGCGAACGCTTTCAGCAACACCGTTCGATCCAACCATCTGTCCGCCACGGCGCGCGACCTCGCTGCGTCAAAAACCCCGGGCCTTTTCCCGCTGCAGCACCTGAAGGGGCAAAAGATAACTCTGCACGGACTGCACTGTTGCAGTAAGCCGCAGAGTACATCCCCGTGAACCACGCATCCAGAGCAGAGCGAGGCGTTCCAATTCGCACCAACCAGGTGCACCTCTTTCCACCTGAAGCAGCAAGGAGAAGAGCGGACCTAACTCGGGCGCTTTCCTCCATAAAACTCACCGCACCCACTGTGGCTGTGGTCTTGGTCTTGGTCTTGGTTGTCAACAAGCGAACACACGGCGATCTGCGTCAAAAAACCCCCGCCTTTTCCTGCTGCAGTACCTGAAGCCGCAAACGGTAACTCTGGCCCCCTGCACTTCAGGGCAGCGCCAGCAGCTGCCGTGGGGGTCGCAGTTCCGCCCTTTCAACCGCACCAGGAGCAACGATGTTCACGATCATGAGCAACGGTCCCCACGACCTATCCACCAACTTCTGGGATTCGGACATCGCCCGCGGCGGTTTCGTCTTCCTCAGCTGGAACCACGGCATCGCGCGGTTGCTGGTGCCCGATACCAAGGCGCATACCGTGAACGAGATGCTTACGGCGCGCCACGTGGTGGTTTCCGCGGCAACCACCGTGCAAGGCCTGGAGGCCATCGAGATCCTGTTTGAGGACGGCTCCGATTCTCCCTTCGTCATCCTGTGCAGCGCCCAGCAGTGCGACCGAAGGATCGCCGACGACCCGACACCGACGTCGATGACGATCTGGACCAGGAACGGCCCCGCAGCCATGTTGCCGTGCGTCACCCGCAGGGCGAAGGAAACCCTGTGCCTGAGCCCCTGGGGTTCAACCATCGTGCGACACAAGGTGTTCGTCCCAACACGCACATCCAAGTCGCGGAAGAAAGGCGGTCGGCGTCGCCGTGGGTGACCGATCGCGATCGACCGGAACGGCGGCTCTTCCCAAATCTTGCGGAGCCGCCGCTCCGCCCCCTTCCGCTACAAGAGGGCGAGGGCCAACACGGCCATGCGGTACCGAGCGTCGCGTCTCCATCGCGGCCGCACAGCGACGCCACGTCGTCCGACCCTGTGACCGGAGCCGACACAGACGCGACCGGTGCGACGGCGCGGGCAGGGCGACCCGCGGCTGCAGGAAACGAGTCGTGATGGTGGACGGGCTGAGTCGTGACATCACGATTCCAACCCCATGAATTGCTTGAGCTTCTTAAGTTGTACTCACAATTTGGGTAGAAATTGTGAGTACAGGAAAATCACGGCACATCGCGAACCCACGAGGGCTTACGGTGCGCTGCGTTGCAGCCCGCTTCAACTCTACCCTCGGTCGTGCGGATGGAAACGACGGAAGACGGCAAGACTGCTTGACGTAAGGCGCGCCCGCAGATGGCGCG
The DNA here is from genome assembly GCF_004363655.1 of Tahibacter aquaticus. Classification (GTDB taxonomy): domain Bacteria; phylum Pseudomonadota; class Gammaproteobacteria; order Xanthomonadales; family Rhodanobacteraceae; genus Tahibacter; species Tahibacter aquaticus. The sequence goes on along the minus strand of NZ_SNZH01000003.1, from coordinate 412,551 downwards.
CGACCGAATGGACGCCGTGGCTCATCATCTCCAACCCGGCGACCGCATGCTTTTTGGCGCCCCAGCTCGACGACCACGCTCGAGCACCGCCCCTTCATCCGAGCAAAAGATAAATGTGGTTGTTCGCTGAGAATCGTGCTCCCATGCTGTTCGTACACATGTGGAGCCCCCATGGACCCGATCACCGCAGAATTTTTCTCCGGCCGTATCCAGGTCGACGATAGGGACGGACTTCTGACGCAACATCTCAACACCATCGAAATCCGAGATCTGGCAGGAGCACCCGATGAAAGTCTGGTCAAAGTACGGAGAAGTGGGCGAGGTTACGGAGTCATTCTGGAGACAACCAGCAGGTATTTGGCGTTACCTTTCAAGGTCTATCTTGGCGGACCGGTCGCGGGAGCGGTGATCCAGAACGACCACGTGGAACTGCGTAACGAATGGACCAACAAGGGTATCGGAGTTCGTGCAGCCGCCCTTCAGATCACTACAGCGAGGAAGCTGAAAGTCCACAAAATTACAGCGACCGCCGCCGGCAGCTTGGACATGTCCGGCCTGCCGTCCGACCCCTTGCGCGGCTACCACATCTGGCCTAGGTTGGGCTATGAGGCACCGATTCCCTCTTGGCTCCTCCCGTGCCTCCCTTCCCATTTGAGAGGCGCCACGCTCCTGTCTGAATTGATGGCTGATCTGCAGGGCCAAGCTTTATGGAAAAGCAGAGGCATGGGTGTGGACGTTTGGTTCTACCCCCAGGATCAAGCGTTCTGGCAACGTTTCCAGATGTATTTGGCTCAACGGAAGATTGCGCTATGACCTTCTACGAATACTTCGTCGCACGATTCGGGATCACCCCCGCCGAGGAGATTCAGCGAGTACGGGAAGAAATCTGGGAGCGCTTCCGGGCCTCCGGCCGAATGCCCGCAGAGTTGGTAGCTCAAGGGCCGCCCCCTCCCGACCCCATCGTTGACAACTACGAGGCTTACTGCGCCCATCTCCAGCAAAAAGCGGAGCGTAAGGAAGCCCTCGGCGCCAACGAGCTCCGGGCTGCCGCACGTATACCGCTTCCTCCGAAATGCTAGAAAGCGCGAAACGGCTTCGGCTAAGCCTGGCTCTGGTTTTAGAAAACGGCGGCTGACCGGCATCAAGTCGGCGGCGCGCGTCGATGCGGCGCAGCGCTACGCAGCGGGAACTCCGGCACCGACTTCGCCGCCCGTCGTTGGTTCGGCGTCCCTGAGCCTCGCACCTTCCTCCACGGCGAGCGACAGCAACCACGTGGGTACGGGATGACGGTGCAGCCGCGCCGAAATGGCCACTAGCATTTCCGCAGGAGTACCGTGCCACCGGAAGTCCGTGCATGCGGCTGCGTGCTCAGGAGGTTCCCGGCACGATCGTGCTTCTTCCGCAGCGGTCGGGCGAAAGCCATCGAGCGTCTGAGAGACACCAACCGCGGTCATATTTTGGCCCGACCCGGTGAAGGTCTCCAGAGCGGCGCTGGGCCACCAGCGTTCCAGCGTGACGCCCTCCAGCGATGGCTGAAGCTCCCGCACCTGCGTGAAGAGCGCTTCGTCCCCGATCAGCGCCGACACAGCGCCCAACATCGGGACGAAGTTGGAGTTTTCAAAAAATGCGTCAGGCGGGGCCGCGCGGGTGATTTGCGTGGCGATCGCGTCCTCCAGCAAGTCCGAATCCACGGGCAGGAACTCCTGCTTTCGAAGCACCCAACGCAACACGCGTAGCAATTCCTGCACCGCGCCGCGTACGGCAGCGTCGTCACCGGCCCGGAGCAGCGCCACGAACACGAGCGCCAAATCAATGCTCTGCTCGTCGAGCACCGGACGCCTCCACGCAGCGTGCGCCCGAAGAACCTCGTGAAGGAAACCCAGTGCTCCCTGTCGTGGAGCTGCAGGAGCGTCGCGGTATTGCAGCGCGATCAAAAACGTCGCCAATCGTCCGAGCTCTTCGAACAGCAGCTGCGTGTAAAAAACATGGTTTGGCCGATACCCGACGAGCTCCCGTGGCGAGAGCAATACTTCCCTCACCTTTCCAAAGTATTCATCCAAGCCGTCCAGATGCGCGCCCAGCACAGCCATGAACCGTTCTACAAACGCTGGCTCGCCTTCCAGTCCTCGAGCAGCGGCGGCGGCCCACAACCGGAGAACGAGGTAGTCCCCGCCGATGGCGCCGGGCTTGAGGTTGTTTTCAGTACGCCCCCAAACGCACAGCACGCCGAAGCCCATCGCCGCCGCTGCGCAACGTCGAAGGAAATCCCTCGTGTGCGCCGCCGGTGTACGCAGTTCAGCCTCCGCTGGCGCGGTGAGACAACCATCGACGAACCGAACAAACCGGTGGACTGCTGCTTCAGTGTCCTCGAGGCCTGCCAGTGCCGCACGTAAATCGGACTTGGCCGGACCCAGTAAAAGAGCTTCATCGAAGAGATGCTCCTCGATGAGCGGGGTGAGCTCGCTGGCTCCCCAGAACTCAACCCGGATCCTGTGGTACCTCTCGATTTGGTCGACCAACCCGGTAAACAACGCTTGCGCCTCCTGACGCAACTCGCCGTTCGACACCACCACGACGCGTTTGGGCAACGCACGGCGCACCGCGTCAAGACGATGCTCGGCGAAATCCGTACAAGCCTCCCGCACCGACGGCTCGATGGCCTGGGGTCCGGCCACCAGAGCTGGGCGGCCCACATCTCCGAACTTCAGAACCCACAGGAAAACCTCCTCGTGCGCTCCGTCTTCCGCAAAAGTGGAGACGATGTCGACGCCCGCCTGAGCAACGCCGACCTGGGGGCGACTGATCACCGTGTGCCCCATCGCCTCCAGCAGTTCGGGCAAAAGCACATCGAGTTCGTCGCGTTCCCGAAGACCCGCGAGGTAGTGGTTCAGGACCAACCGCAGGCTCATCGATCCGGCCCCCGCCCGAGCTTCTTGCGAACCCAAAACCCGATAAGTGGATCCGTCGACTCCGACAACGGCAACTCGAGGGTATGGCGCATTTCCGTCATGGCCATCGGCACCTCGCGAACGGCGTCATGGTCGGCTACCTGGATGGACACTCTGCTGGCGTACTTCACCCGCTGGGAGCGCACCATTTGCATCATGACCGACCGTTGACGGGTGCCGCGTTCGATGTCCCGCTGCTCATCGCGTTTGAGGCTCGCGTGCTGCAGCCGCATCGACGCGGTCATGGCGAACTCCCGCAGCCGCGGCCGCGCCCTGCTGGCAGCAGCCTGCTCGACCAGCACGGTTGTGGTGGCCTGAACGGCCGGAAGGTTCCGAAAGACACACGCATCCGACTCAAGAAGTTGCAGCGTCGTACGCGGAAACTCGTCCGCGAGGTGTTTCAACAGCTTCTCGACCGCCCGCTGAACCGACCCGTCGTTGGGATGCGTACGCGCCATGCTCAGCAGCCATCCCAGCGAAAGCTGAGGCGACGTATGTCGGGAGCACAACCGGTAGGCAACCAGTATGGCTTGATCGATGGACACAGCGTCCAACGGTAGTTCGGTCGGATGGTCCAACGTCATTGCTTCTCGATTTGCATGCGCCAACAGTGCCGCAGCAAGCGGCACGTCCGCATCCACGGTCAACCACATCGACAACGCCCGAACCAGCAACGTCGGCGTTTCAGCGATTGCGTGGAGGCAGTTCCTCAGCGCCGCGGCCCAGTTCTGTTGCGTCGCCGGATCGAGTTGTCGGGCGCGAGCTTCAGGCGCAAGAGCAGTGAGGCGTTCTTCGTCCCTTCCAAAGTCCCGAGCACCGTAGGACAGCGCTTGGTAAAGGGCGAAAATTTCATCCTCGTTCATGGCAGAAGACGCCCTCGATCCATCGGTTGGACCTGCATCGTCCATCCGTCGTTGAACACCTGCGGCCACCGCTCACGGCCGCATCGGATAAACTTTCTGCCTCGAGATCTTGACCCGTAGCCAACAACTCGCCCGCAAACCCGAGCCAGGATTGCTGCGGACGACAACGGAAGTATCGGATAGGGCAGTCCCACGCTTGTTCCGATTTGTCCCTACGGCGGTTGTAGTGTTGCCTCACCGTTTTCAAAGCGCAATCGGCCACGATCAGGTCGACGAACCTACTTCCGCCGACAGCTTGGCGCGACCTCCTGGCGTCTCGCGCAAGCGGAGCTGTAGATCGGTTTGTTCCGAAGGCTGAAACGGAAAAATCACGGAACACCTCGACCCTGAAACCCAAAGGGCTACGACGCACTGGCTTCGAATGCGCTCAGGATCAATCTGAAGCAGCACAGGCGGAAGCAGGTACGACTATGCGGACCCATGTATCCGGTCTTGAGCGCATTGCCGTCCAAACGACCTCTCCGGCGGGAGCGCCCCCCCTCTCTTACCAAAAATATTCGTCCGAAGCGTTCCGATGTGCGCTCCGCACGACTATAGACCGCCCAACAACCGCCGGCTCGCCTTCAAGTCCTCCGAGAGCGGCCCACGACGGCTGCGGGCACACAACCCCATGGGCTTTCAATGCTGTTTATCCGTAGGCCTGCGGGCGGCCTGTTAATGCGTCATGTAGGGTTCTACACAAATGGCCAAGTAGTAGCCGATGGTCGCTTCCTTGTTGAACGTGTCCCGGCCATCGGCCTGATTCTTCGCGCAAAGCACCAGTTCCCGAGCAATCTGAGCGGGTGCTCGACGCTTCGTGGCCGGTAACGCATCCAGCGCGTGCAGCTTGCTGACGAACGTCTGCGCGGTATCAAACTGATCCACCGCGCTGAGCTTCAGCCACTTGGCCATTTTGGTGTCAGGGTGATGCGATGCGGCGAGCGCCGGAAACGCAATCATGACCAGCAGTGCTGTTTTCAGAAGGTTGCTCACTGCTCCTCCTATTCTCCATGTTGAACCCCACTACAAGGCTAGACTTCATGGCGAGAACCCGGTCTGCGACCGACGCGCTGCTTGACAGGCGAGCCTGAAGGCTCTCAAAGCGGGGATCGTCAGCTCAAGTTCGGCCGCCAGCTTCAGAGGCGGCAAGGGTCGACCGAGGTAGAGCTATCAACTGTTTCGCGCACGATTCCGTCAATTCTGGTACGAACACGGCTCCATCGCGCATGCGCGTTCGATGGCCTTTTCCTGATTCGGAAGGATGTCGCTGGCCCGTTCGAAGTTGGGACGGCGGATGGCGTAATCGCCTTGCTCCCGCTGTCCGCTGACAAGTCGTTTGGTCATGAGCTACTCCTCCGGCTGTGGATACCGAGTCGCCCAACCCAACCATTGGGAACGAAACGACGCAGCGCTAAAGCTACTTCGAAGGTCGGGAGCTCGGGCACCCGACGCAACTCGTCCTCTGCCGATGCCCTTACGCGTGTTCGTGCGCCCCATAGTTGTTCTTGTACTGGTGCTCGATGACGTCGATGGGCACTTTGTAATGCTGCGCCACGACACTTGCAGATCGTTCGTCGTCGATCATGGCGATGACCCCCTCTGCAGGCGCCATGAACTCAGCTGCGAACGCTCGTCCCACGGCTTGTCGGTCGGTGTAGGCGTCTGCCACGCACGACTTCGTACTTTGGAAAACAAGGTAGTCGCCCACCGCGCGCGCCAACACAAAAGCCGAAAACTGCGCGTTCCCGTCTTCCCGAACCAGCACCACCGGCCCATCGCTGACACGTTCCTGGAACGCAAGAAGGCCCGAAGAGGCAAGCGGCCGCGGAGCGAAGTGGGCCGCTCCGCATTTTGCCGCCAGCTCGGATGCGGTGCCCACGCAGGCGTCTGCTCCCAGCATCAGATGTTTACGAAGGGCTTTCGCGGCCGAAATCCCTTTTTGCCACGGCCGCACCCCGCTGTTTGCAAGCCCCGGATGCTTGCTCCGAACCGCAGATGCAAACTCCGGGAGAGCCGAAAGCGTATTGCGGCCCTCGGCTTGGCGTATGCCGTCGTGAATCAGGCGAGAAGCCTCGTCAATTTCATCGATGAGGACCACCGAAGCAAAGTCAAGCCGGGAATCCTCGTCGGGCATCGAAGCAATCAGCCCGCGCACGCGCTCAGCTCTGTCGTCCGACAGATCGTACGCCGACAGATTGAGCGCGCCTGCGGTGCGGCAAAACTCCCGCTCTGCCGCGTGCGCGTACGAGTCGTCCAACCGGGCGAGCTTGCCCCACAATGCTTCGTCGAAATGCTTCATCGAAGCCCGACATTTGGCCACGGTGGGACGCACCACGGCATCAAGCACTTCCTTTTGGAAGGTAAGGCAATCCACCGTCGCGCGTGCGAACATCGAACCGTCGGTATGCGATCTCAAAAATCGTTCGACCCGCGGACCGCTGGATCGCACATGAAGCGTCGCTTCCTTGTCGCCCAAGCAAAACGCCCCGAGTCTGTAAGGCGCATCCCGGCGATACCAAATGCGCCACCAGTTATCGACCAAGCGGTGCGAGGCATCGCCCAAGGCCTCGCGTGAGTGCCCCACCACAATCTTTTGGTGAATGGGTGCGTTGATGCTCAGCTGCCCGAGGTTCTCATCGGTACTGTTTTCAAACGACGCAAAGAGAAACGGCGCAGACGCTTCCGGCGCGCCCACATCGGGCGATCCACTTTTGCCGGTAACCCCGGGCTCGGTGACTAGCAAAAGGCCGATTTCTTCCGCTTTCTGCTGGCCGAACGCCGTCAACGACGGCACCGATGTCCGCCCGTTGGACTCCACCGAAACCAAGCCCGCTTTCAAAAGAGCCGACAGCGAGCGACTGATGTTCGGCTGTGCCCTTCCCGCAACGTCTGCCAGTTCGCCGATGCTTTGCGGGTGCAGGTTGCCGATTAAAGCAAGAAGCTCACGTTGGGCAGAGCTGCCCAATACCTCCAGCCAATTGTCTTCGCGGTTGGTCGGCTTGGCGGCCTCGTCCCGGCGCGCGTGCGTCCTGGCACGAAAGTCCTTACCTGAAATGATCTTGGTCATCCTTCATCTCCAAAGCGAACGTCACACCGGCCCGCTCGCAATGCTGTTCTACCCTGTCCAAAAAGTCGTCCCACAACTGGGGAGCGGAGACAAAGTCGTAGCGAAAGCGTTGACCCGTCTTGCCCGGTCGGTGTTCGTGGTCGAATGGGTCGCCGGGACTCGCGCCATCGAACTGGTGGGAGTTGTCGAACCCCAAGATGCGCTCCGATAGCTCATCGTTGAGGACCAGGCCGTAGGAAATCCCTTGAGGACGCCCCGGAGTCTCGTCGCACCAGTCCACGCGAACCGCCATGACCCAGCCGCACGGGAGTCGGTAGACAGCCGATTGGTCAACGAACCACGCAAGTTCATGATGCGCTACCATATATATCCACTCATGATATATGTCAACCCGTGCGAGATGCATGCCCGCGGCGGGGATCTCAGACGGCCCACGCTACGCAGCCGGCCCCGAGCCGTTGATGAAGGCTCCGATCTGGACCGCGTTCCTACAGTCGAACCACTTGCAGCGGACCTTTTCACTTCCAGCACCGACAACGGTCATTTTCGGACCGCCCGAGTTGAGCACTACAACATCTCCTGCTTTCACTGACTCTCCTACTTCCCTTCACCAATCGCTGCAGCAGCACGGATGCATTTTCGCTACGGGGCAACGTCGGCAGGGTTGCCTACCCCACGCCTCATCGGGCCGCTGCATCGAATGCAACTCAACGGTACTCCCACGCGCGTTCGGCAACCGCCGTCATTCCTGCGTTGGTTCGCGTTGCCAGGAATGTAGGATGTGTAAAACGCCGCACGCCGCTACAACGCCCCCGAAAGGAGATCCAGTACCACGCAGATGTGATGAACGATCTGGTGCTCTTTGTTCTTCGAAAGCCCCGGATACTGACTCTGCCGGACGTAGGACGCGTACGCGTTCAACGCTGGGTTGGCTCCGAACTCACGCGGACGTCGACGTGCAGCGCGAACGAAGTGCGCCGCAGCTTGAAGGAACTTGCTCGCTACGTCCCCGTCGTTGCGATCTCGGTCGTCCGAGACGAAGTGCTCCACCCAAACATCGCCGTTCAAAGGGTTTTTGAAAACCCCATGAATCGCCACGGCACCCGGGGTGGAACCTCCGGATTTGAATTCAGAACCCAGGCACAGGTAGTCGCCGAAGCCCGCATGGGGTGGGAACGTCCGGTGTTGATCGGTGAAGAACTCGGTCCCTGCGTAGTCGGCGTTGCGGTCCAGTTTCCGGAAGCGATCCCGCACGACGACCTTTTTTCCTCCCGGCAGCAGATCCTGTTGCCGCGCCGGACATGTGCCGTCGAGCACGACGTGCCAAGCCACCCGCGGGTCGCGCGCAACCTGGCGGAGCTCTTGATCGCCGAGACCCGCGCCGCCGTGGATGAGCACCACCTCCCTCTCCGGAAACGCGTTGAGAACAGCGTTGGCGGCCGCCAAGGACGTGCGGTCGTTGGTCCGGAAGGCAGGATACGCAGACGGGCAGGCCTCCAGTCCCTCAACGGCCTCCCGAAACCACCCGCGCGCTTCGCCCGGGTTGGCCAGCTGGTGCCTGCCGGGGTTCACGACAACGACGACGGGCTGCCCAGCTTCTTCGCAAGCATCCAAGCAGCGGCGCAAGGGCGCGATGTTCGCGTTGACGGGTTCGACGATGGGAACGAGTGCGCTTCGATCGCGCGGATCCCGGAGAAGGGATCGGATGGCCAGCAACTCCGCGCCGCGGCCGTACAAGAACGGGAAATACATCGGACCTCCCGATCAGCGCGTCCCGCGCCGTCTTGAAAAAGAGGCTAATTACTTAATGCAAAACATTCAAGATGCGCTGTCGCTGAACCGCGGACAGCGGTGTTGCGTAACCCAACACCCGCAGGCTCGCAGGGAGCGCGGTCAAAAAATCCACCGAGTGGGGTTGGGTGGTGCGGTCGCGCATGGCCGCTACAAAAGCACGGTGAGCCTCTTCCGGAGAAAGGGTCGCCCAGAGCCGGCTGTAGTGGGCATGGACTTGGCCGTTGGGTAAGTCGGGTTGGGGCCCCAGGAGGCGGCCGACAGCTGCTTGATACTCGGCACGCCGGAGCATTCGAAAAAGCGTGGCGGAGTCGATTCGGCCGTCCGCACTTACCGCCGAACGCACCGTGGTCAATCGGCCCCGATCGTTCAGGACCAAGATGCCCACCCGCGTGTCCAGCATGCTCAGGCACCGTTCGGCCATGTCGGCATGGGTCACCACGAACACCTGGTCGAAGGCCTTGAGGTAATCGGGGGTTTGAGAAACAAGGCGTTTGTCCGAGTCGAACTCGGTCTTTATTTCGTAAGCCGTCGAGGTGCCGTTGAAGACAGCAAGATCCACGATGGAACGGCCCACCGGCAATTCGACCTGCAGGCTTGCCGTCCGCGGGCTGTGGCGACCAAAAACGATGCGATCACCAACAGCAGCCTTGTACACATACTCGCATCGGTAGTTGCGCTGGAGGTTGAAAAGGCATTCATCCAGCAACGGCGCAATCGGCGAGCCCTTGGTGACGGTCATCCCGGCGGCCCGCATCCGTGCATGCATCGGTCGCACCGACCCCTCCCGCGCGACCGCGGACAACACGGGACGAGTGAATACCTGCGCCAGCTTGCGCCAGCGCGATGCCGAATCCGAACGATCCACAACTGCCCCCGAGCACCCCTCACGACACTAGTTTGGCCAATCGGTCCCCATGTGCCAAGTCAGCGGTTCGTCGATGGCGGCAACGCTGCACGATTGTCGGACCCGTCGACATCGGCTCAAGAAGCACCGCCCGCCTTCGTCATTGCCTCGCCCATCGACGTCGAGCGCCGAGCAACCCTTCCTGTTAAAGCGTAGAGGCGGCAGTCAACGCCGGCGGAGCCTACGGGCTAGCGCCGTTGCCTGATCGGCAGTGCGCCAGCATCTCCCGCAGCGTCCGGTAGGCTTCTGAAGCCATCAACGTCGTGCCCCGTGCATCGAGCAGCCTTCCTCCGGCGTCCACGCGCCACCCGAGCGACGCCCGATGATCGGGTGAGAGCCAGTCGCGCAGCCCCTCAAGCCCCTCCGGCGACAGCGCCGGTTCCACGGTAGCCGCCGCAGGCCTTACCGCGCACGCCGATCGGACCGCGTGTTCCCTCAGCACCCTGTTTTCGGCGCTCAGGGAGGCAACCGCGCGCTCCAGCTGACGCACCCGTTGCCGCACCACCGGCGGCGCCCGCGCCAGCTCCGCGTCGTTCGGGTCCACCGCGCGCGATCGCTTCGACACGGGGTTCCGCGTCGCGAACGCCGCGATCAGCTTCCGGTACGGTTCGCCCTCCGGGTTGCGGATCGTGCCTTCGGCTGGGCCCGGCACGTCGCCCGGGTACCGCGCGTTCGCGCAGGCCGCCGCCACCGCCGCGACGGTGAACACCGCGCCGGGCGTTCGCGCCATGACCGTGCACACGTCGTGCAGCCGCTGCACCACGACCGCCCGCCGCGGGTGGGCGGCGCGCAGCCGGGCGCACAGCGCCCCCGTGTCCGTGCTGGCCGTCAGGTCGCGCACCCGTCCTCCGCCCACGACCACAGATCCCGCCGCGAGCTGTCCCTACCCTCCGCCGCTCCGCTCGCCACCCGGAGCCGCCACGCCACCTGCGCCGACGCCACAGCCCGAGCGTGCTCCGGTCCCAGCGTCGCCGGCGGCGGCTCCACGCAGTGCTCGGCAACCAGACGATCGGCCACCCGACGGGCCGTCTCCGCCGACGCCGCGTCCGGCCCGCAATGCACCCGCGCATCCTTAGTGATGGCGCGAAGCACGTTCGGCTCCTTCGCCGCCGCCTGCGCTTCGGCCCAATCCTCCGCCGTCCCGTTGACCACCAGATCCAGCCCGGCCCTACCCGTCCGGGCCACCGCTTGGCACCGCGTCGCCGCCGCAAAGGCGGCTTCCCAGGCGGGCTGCAACGCGACCAGCTCGCCGAGCGCTTCGTCCGACCGTTTTTGGGCGGTCACGAACTGGGCGCGCAGCGCCGGCCGCGCCGCCGGATCCTGTACCGCGCTCAAGCTGTCTTCGCACAGGCGCGCGTCGAACTCCCGGCGCCAGTACGCGGCGATGCGTCGACCGAACGCCGCGCTCAGGTCGTTGAGGCGGTCGAGCAAACCCGGCAGGTGCGCCGGCCCGGTGGCGAAAAAGCGGCACTGCAGGCACCGGTTCGGCCCACCGGGTACCGGGCCGGGCACACCGTCCGCCGTCACCCGCCCGCCCACGTGGCAACGGCCAGCGCCCACCGGGCACACGCCGTACCCCGTCGTGGACGAGACCGGCGACGCCAGGCCCGACGGGCTGCCGCCGGATGCGGCCGCCCCCATCAACCCAACCACCCAGCTTGCGGGCAACCACAGCGACCCGCCGCCCGGCTTTTCGCACGCGGCCAGGTTGGCGCTGCGGTTCTCCTGCAACCGCTGCTGCGCCTCCTTCATCGTGCCCACGACGGCCGCGTCGGACGGCGCGTAGTAGTGGCTGGTCATCCGTTCGGTCGTGTGGCCCAGGCAGCAGCCGATCGTCGCCGGTGGCACCTCGGCGTCGTACAGCGCCGTCGTGTACGACACGCGCGGCGTGTGCAGGTCGTAGACCGCGTGCGTCGCCCGCCCGCTTGGCGAGCGTGCGTCCACCAGCTGCGGGATCGCCGCGGCCAACTCCGGGTAATCGCCCCTCGTCAAACGCCGCGACGTCTCGTCCAGCAGGGCCAGCCACATCGTCCTCAACCGGGCGTCGCTGAGCGGCTCGTTCCGGAGCGTGCCGAGCGGATCCCGCAGCAGGAAGAACGCGTCGGGCTGCTTCTCGTAGGCTTTCGGGTCCTTGCGCACGCGCCCGTCCTGGAGCGTCGTCCACCGGGTTGGCGCCGCGACCGGGTTGTGTTCCTGCTGCCACGCCTCGAGACCGTGCACCGCCTGCGCCACGTCGTCCTGCGGCCACGGCACCACCCGGCCGGGGTGGTGCGCGAACTGCATGCGGTCGTAACCCTTGTCGGTGTTCACGAAAAACACGGTCATGTCGGTTCCTTCGGTGCGCCGCAGCCGACGCAGAAACCCGCGCTGCGGGGCTTTCCCGCGCCCGCCCGTGCAGCACGGGGTCGGGTTCGCCACCCACCCCGCCGGCGTGAACCGCTCCGCATCGCCTTCGCCCGACTCCAGGAACCGCACGTCGGCGTTGCGCAGAGGCAAGCGCACCTTGATCAGCATCGCGACGGCGCGCACCGGGCACCACACCCGGTTGCCGTGCACATCGGTCCCCCAGTCCGCGGCGATCGTCTTCGGCCAGGCGTAATCGTCGGCCGTCAGCACCTCGGCCAACGCATCGAGCAACGCGATCGGCATCGCCGTGCGGTGCGTGCGCGCCGGCCCCGCGACCAACGGCTTTCGGCTCAGCGGGTTGCGGTACGCCCGGCTCCCGTCGGCCAACGGCCCGGACGGCCGGTCGTGCAGCAGCCAGTCGAAAAAGCGATAAATCCCGTTGTGGAGCTTTGCCGCGGTGTTCGAGCGGCTGTTGGGCCTGTCGAGGAACGACGCGAGCTCCATCGGAGCGCTGTAGTCCGCGCGGCAGAACCGCTCAGGGTCGCGCGCGGCGGTCGGGCAGCTCCACAGGTAACGAACCAACTCCCGGCCGTGCTGCATCGCCGGTGCCGGGTACACCGCCCCGCGCACCCATTCCGCCAACGCCATCCGCCAGGGCTCCATCGCCGGCTCGTGGTCGGTGACCCACGCAAACGTGGGGTCGTCCTTGCCGAGCCGAAACGGCAACGGGGTCTTGCTCGCGACGATCGAAGACGTGCTCATGCTTCACCCCCGTGCGACAGCAGCGCCGAGACGCTCCCCCGCCGCCCGCGCAAGCGCTTGCTGTGCTCCTCCATCCCCTCGGCGACCTGCTGCAACGTGGGCTGCGTGTAGACCTCTTGGGACAGCGGCGAGCGGTGGTGCATGGCGATCTGCACCGTACCTTTCGGCAGCTTGGCGGCGGCAAGACGCCGCCCGTAGGCGTGCCGGTGCGCGTGCGGCGTGGTCCCCAAAGCCTTGGCCACGTTCAGGCCGAGGCGCCGCACCGCCACCGCGTGCGCTTGGCGGTAGCTCTGCAGGGTGTACGGCCGCCCGCTTTGCGCACCGTGGTCGCACACGAACAGATACGGATGCCCGACCGATTCAGGACGCTGTTGATTCAGGTACAGCCCGAACAAGCGCAGGAAGACCCGCCCCCACTCGGTCGGAAACCACCGCACCACGGCGTAGGACTCCGCGGGACGATCCAGGCGAAGGTGCTTCCACCCCGCGCGCTGCCCCGAAGGCCCGTCCGTCCGCGGAACAAGGCCGTGCCATTCGCGCAGGTATTCCTCGCGCCGCACGGCGTCGCGCCGTCGGCGCGGTGCCTGCGCGTGGGCCGGGGCCCACCCTTCTTCGGGGTGGTAGAGCCGCACTTCCGCGCTCTCCGGATCGTTCGGATCCACCCCCACGTCGTCCACAAACAGATGGAACGGCTCGCACGAGCGTAAGCCGCCGGCGTGCAGCAGGATCGTGATCAGGACGTCGCGCAGATCCAGCCCCAACTCGCCGTCTTCCGCCCGCGCACCGCGCCGGCGGAACCCGAAGAACAGCAGATCTTCCAGACGGGCTTCGTCGAACGCCACGGCGTCGCGGTCGTGTACCACCGGTTTGTGCCCCCAGGCCGCAGCACGGCCCCGCGCGTGCGCGCCCCAGCTCACCGCCCGGAAGGGCAAGGTGGCGTGCTTGGCGCGATGAGCGGCCTGCCGCGCCGCCAACAACGGATCGATCCACGGCGCCAACGACGTCCGCGAACCAGCCCGGTCGCCCAGCCACTCGAGGAACCCGTTGAGCAGGCCGAGTCGGGCCCGGGCCGAACGCGGCGAAGCCGGGGGCCAGAGCAGGTCCCGCAGCGGCCCGGTCAGGTGCTCGGTACCGCCGACGAGCGCTTCAGGGAACGCCGCCCACACGGGTTCCGGGCTGCTGCTGCGGGCGTGCGCCCGAACGAAGTCGCTGAGCAGGCCGACCATCCGCGCGGTGCGGCGCTGACGCTCCGGCTTGCAGCGCCGACCCAAGTGCTCGAAATACTGCACCAGCGGTTCGAACCGAGCCGGCTTGCTGTGCTCGTCCCACGTCCAGAGGACGTAGAGAAGGCGGTGCGGGTCCAGCACCGAAGGTACGGGCTCGTGCGTGACGTGGTGGAAGCGGCAGGACCGAACCGCGTGGCATCCGGGATGGGAGGCGGGCGAAACGGCGTCAACATCGGAAACGGTTGTCATCAGGTAGGGCATCGGCGTTCTCCCAGAAACAAGAAGCCGCAGGCCACCCTCCCGAATGCTCGGGCACTCTTGACGAAGGTGGGTTTCGCGCTACGATGCCGATGCGGTGCTCGAAAATTCCGCTTCAGCGAGTCCCAGCACCCGCCAAGGTGCTGGGTCTCTTTCGTTGATGCGCGTCCTGCGGACGAAGTCAGGCGTCTCGTGCTGTGCTGCGTCTCCGTGATTGGGGTCCCGTACGAATAACAGGCTTGCCGAACCCCGCAAGCCCCTCGCGCCGTACTCGTCCCGCACCACGTTCCGCCCCCACCCAACCGCGCCGATCGGCCGTACCCACTGATTGTTCCGATACTGCGGGCGCAGCGCCGAACCAGCCGGTTCTCCCCGATCGTTCCGACAGCCCCCCGACAAGCGGCTCGAAACTGAAGACGGGCGGACGTTGCGCCGAACAGCAACGCGATGGCCTGCGCACAGGAAAGCAACTGCGCCGCAAACGCCACCATGTGGAAGGGTGTACACGCTACGAACGCACCGGCGGACCAGCGTGCGATCCCGGCGGGAATCACGACCGCGAACCGTTGACCAACGCGTCGCCACCGCTGCCCGGGCTGGAAACGATGTACACCTTGCCGAACCGAGCCCGCACTTGGCGACGGAACCGCGAGTAGCCCACATGCGGTAGGGGCCGCGAGGCACGGTACTGCTCCCACGCGTCGCGTACGGTGACGTTCGGTGTGCAGAGCACGGCACGGGTTTGCGACCAGTCGATCGGGGTCTTGCCTGCAGGCACATGACGCGGACGATTGAACTTGGCTCGCAACAACTCTTCGTCGCTGCGTTCCGCAGCCGAAAGGGAGACGTCCTGCAACAGCTTGCGGTAGCGGTACACCGTGCGCGTACTCGAACGCGACAGGCGTCCGATGCGCGCGTTGGACAGTTCGGGATGGTCGAGAATGAGGTTGATCAACTGCTTCAAGTTCACGGGGCGTTTCCTGCTGAAAGTTGCGGGAAACGGCGAGCGCACGATGCCGCGCGAGCGGAAAACTCGCTTGACGTGCCGACACGGTGAGCTAGAGTTCAAGCGTGGGGACCACCAGGAAACCACGCTTCGGTGGCTCGGAACCTAGACGTTCCGAGCCACCGTCTCCATCTCTTGCGCTGCCGCAGGCTACCTACGATCGGAACAGCGGGCGGTCGCTACATGACTTCCTCCTGAAGAATGCGGGCACCGCCCATCCGGCGGTGGAACGGGGGCCGCGCGCGAACAGCGGCCGGCGTCGACACGGCCGAGAGACGGGCTCGGTCCGGATCACCATAGTCCGCTGCTGCAACGCGTCAACCGTACGGATCCAGCAAGTTGAGTTCCCTTTTTCGCGCCCGCGGTCACATTGCTTTTTCTTCCTTCGCCCGGGCACAAGCGGTCGGGGCTGCTCAGCGCGGCCGAGGCGGACGCGGAGATGGGGGTGGCGACGGAACCCTGTCCGTACGGAGCTCTCCTCTCGACTGCGTTTAATAGCCAAGTTGAGCGCCGGGGTCTGATGAAAGTTGGACGCTCGTGCGCCAGCCGCAGGATCACCGCGGCGTACGAACGTCGGGCGGCAACGCACTGGTCCTCACCACCTGCACGACGTCTTCGGACGCCACGGCGCGCGATGATGGCGTCCCGTGGGCTGCAACTGGATTCGCGCTTGGGACGGCGCGGGCGCGGGCGGTCGGGTGGGCCAGCCAGAACTGAACGGCGCCGCCGCAGCATCACGGTCCGGGCGAAGGCTCGACCTCGGATCATCGGGAAAAACCCTCGTCCGCGGACCCGGCCAATAGGTGCGCAGCCTCTGGCTGCGAGCGCGCGTTGGGCCTTGCCGCTTTGCGGAGCAACAAAGACAAGCCGCCCCCCTTGCGCGACGACCGTTTTCTGTTAGATCAAGACACAGCTCAACCAGGGTGCCCGCCATGTCCCACGTGCTCAAGTCGAAAGCCTCTGACCTGACCCAGAAAGATCTCTGGTTCAAAGCGTTCATCGCCTCGCTGCATCGTACAGATCCCAAGGCTGCGGCAGCTGACGCTGACGAGGCCGTGGATGTCTGCAACGGCCGATGGAGTGGCCAACAGCCCACCATCGGAAGTCTGAACAACAGACACGACTACCCCGTAGGCAGAACGTTTGCATAGCAAACGCAATCTGCTTCAAGGCGCTGGCCGAGTGCCTGTGGACGGTGCGGGAGGGTCGCGGGTCCTTTCAATCAAAGCCGCGATAGCCTCATCACTACTGGCGACCTTTAAAACTTCGAACCCGCCGTCCGGAGATTGAACAGCGAACTCTTCTGTCACGATGTTTTCGAGAAGGGGTTGGTTACCTCTCAAGTCAACACGCATCTCTGCCAAGTGCCAGAGCAAGTAGCCGTACCTCGCGCGGATCACCTTGGAGCGTCGCACAAAATGGGAGACCGTGGCATGCGGAATTCTCGCTAGAAAGTGTTGGGCGCGCCCTAGCGACTGAAATGATCCGTTGACGAGCAAGCCGCCAACGTTGGTTACGAAGTACGTTGACCGCGTCGTCACCAGCACCGAATTTCCCGCCGCATCAAGCTGGAAAAGCTCGGTACAAGACTGCCAAAGCGTATGACCGTTGTTGTAGCCAACCGGTCGAGTAAATGATTCGGACCAAGCGTTCAAAGCACCGCTCTCCCGCAAGAAATCCGATTCGATAGTCTCGCATTCAAGTATACCTTTCAACCACTGCGGCTTTTTAGACCGCCGAATCGACACCTGAATCACTGGGCAAGTGCGCCTTTCTCAAAAAATCTCGGAGCAACACCGTGTCGCGTACCGACAGCGCTAAGGTCAGCACGAACCACCGAATGTCCGCTGTAGTAGGTCAAGGCCGCGCTACCTGCAGGTGTTGCGTCGAAACCACCTGAGCCCGCGCCAACAACTTTCTCGCCAGCGAATCCCCCAGGATCCGTCCCGCCCAGCCGAACGCCCCATCGTTCGGTAGGTAGAGGCGACGCCAGGAGAATCGACCGCCGCGCCTTCAAACGCTGACTCGTCGCGTTGGGCACTTCGTGCCTATGTAATCTCTCGATGCAACGCGTCACGGGCGGACGCCCGGAAGTTGTGCGCCAACGTGCGCTGCTGTCCCCCTGACGAATCGGACAGACCTGTTGAGCCAGCCCGCACCTCCGCGGTCGAGCTCATCACGGACGTGGCCGTCGCGAGCTGAGTGGTCGTTCGGGTGCCGGTGCAGGACCTCCGTTACCGCTCGGCGTGATGGTCGAAGGGGCTACCAACACGACCGCAGAAGGGGACGCCGGCGACAGCGCTGCAGCGGTGGGATTTTCTGCAGCGGACGGTGAGACGTGGCTGGCAGCCGCAGCCCGCTGCTGGCGTCGCAACTGGGCCCATTCCCGTCGGTTCTGCGGCCCACGGGCCGGCGCATACGATCTTGGCTCGGCGATCGCTGCCGACACGGGACGCGCCTCACGAGGGCCGGTGTTGTTCGCAGTTGCGGACGCACCCGCAACGGCTGTCACGCCTTCTGATGCCGGTGTCAGCGTGCTGGCGGTTGCACGGGGATCGATCGGCCGCGTGGCACATTCGCCCTCCGGCGTCACGCTGTTCGAAGCAGCGGAACCGTCTTCCGCAATCGGGGGCAGCACCGTTCGTCCGTTCGACGAACCCGGAGGCGACGAATGCTCTGGGATCAGAGCAAGAGCCGCACCGATGGCGGCGCCACAATCATCGCTGATCGAAAGCCGAGCCCCTGCCCGAGTGCGCGTGGCTCTACGGAGATCCTGCGCGGCTTGGCGCGCCCTTCGCCGATCGTTCTGCACCGTCTCGTCCGACAAACGACGGACGAACGCCACGGTCTCTGCGAGACCGGCCAGGTAAGGATCTCGTGACTCCTGAGCAAGACGCCGCGGTCGCGGAGCCGGTGCTTGGAAGGTCGTGGGACGTGCGCGCGATCTTTGGCCGGCAACCGGCTTCCGGGCGCGACGCTGAGGTTCCCGTTCGCGGCGAAGTTCCGCGGCGCGCTGCTGCGCGAATTCGCTGAGCGCGCGGTTGTCCGTGCTCACCTGCTGGTTCGCTTCGCGCGCGCCGCTGTGCTCGCCCCGCCGAAGCGCCGCGGTCGCGGCCTTGCCTTCGTGCCGCTGCGGCAGGCGCGCCAGCCGCGCGACCGCCTCGACGTCGCCCCGTTCTGCGGCCTCTTTCGCTTGCATGTCGAGCGAACGGAAATCAACGCGTGCATCCAGAACTGCTCGCTGCAGATGATGGTTCGTGAGCGCAGCGACGAGCTGCCGTAACGCGCGTACTTCTTCGGGGCCGCTCCGTTGGTCGTCGAGCTGACGAACCTTGGGGCCGAACCCTTCGGCACGCAGTGTGCGCGTGGTCATGAGCAGGTGCGCGTGATGGTTCCGATCGTCGCCGCCTTTCCCCGGTCCGTGGATCGCGATCATGACGGCGACGCCGTAACGATCGACCAAAGATTGCGCGATGGCCTCGGCCAAATCGCTTCGTTGGGACGCATCGAGTTCGGCGGGCAGTGCGACGAGGAGTTCCCGCGCGACCCGCGCGTTCGCGCGCAACTCCGCCATCTCCGCGGCGCTCCAAACTTTGAACGGATCGCACGCCCATTCCGGGGCGTCGGCGGGCGCACGCATCGCTACCGAAACGACACCGGTACGTTTTCGGTAGTCGTGCACAAGTCCGGTGCGCTCGTCCTTGATGCGTACGCCGGCACGGTATGCGGCAGCAGCGGTCGCGGTGTGCCCCTGGCTGCGGCTGAACACTTTCAGATCGACGTAGAAAATCGCCATGCCGCGCCACGCTCCTTTGCTGCCCTGCATTGCACGGTAAAAGACGGACCGAGCTGCGCAAGACGACAAGTGCGCGACGTTGTGCGCACGCCGCGTGCCGATCGGTACGGTTTGCTCCTGCTCGTCGTGCGGCGCGTGCGCCGGGGTCTGGGGCAACGCTCCAGCGCATCCGCCGACCGAAGGCGGCGGGCAAACCGGAGGTTTGCGTAGATGCGCTCTTGCTTCAAAAAGTAACCCGGCGTCGTGCCAAGCTTTTGCCACGACCTCGTGCACACGGCCGGACCGTCCAGCGTCGGCTATGCACGCGAGCGTGCGACGCCGACCGGACGAACGGAGCCACCACGATTTGCGCACGTTCCTAGCGGCCGTTTCGCAGCCGCCGTTCTCAATGCTGCACGCACATCGAACGCGCGGAATGCCTTCTGTTTTGGTTGAAGCGCGGAACGAACAGGCAGGCACGCGCGGACAAACAGCCCGCCTGCGACGAAAGGTTGCACCCGCGACCGACAACTAGAACGCTCAGTCCCCAGCGCGGAGCGGGGTTCCCATGCACGCATTGCGCGCACGTTGGCGTGCAGCTGTCGTCTTGCGGCAGGAGCACGTTGTGATTCGATGAGTTCGATCCTCACAACATCAAGGACGAACCGATGCACCTGACCTTCGAACTCCAAACTGCAATTACGTACTTTCACCAGGTTGCCCTCAACCTTCTGGAAATTGCGGGAAACGATGAGGTTTATCCACAGCGTCGCCTGCAACAAGCCGACCTGTGGGAGCTGATGCAGTGCAGCGCATCCGTTTACCACCTCGCGCAGAACCAGCTGGACGCATGGCCGCCCGCGCCGAAGCTGAGGTTGGTGCCGAAACTCGCGCCCGAAACCGACGACCGGAACGCTGAGTCAAATCTCGACGAAGCAACAAAACAGCCAACGACGAACGCACCGCGACCGCCGAGGCCACGACCGTGATCGACAAACGCACAAAACGCACAGCAGCGGAACAACGCATGGCGGTGCAGGTCGCGCGGGCGACGAAACGGGTAGCGCAGCTGCAGGCTCGGCAACTGTTTCACGAACTGCGCGAGGCGGCGCAGGAAAAAGAAGCGGCACGGCGCAGCGGAACGCGCCTGCGCTTGGAGATCGGCTCCTTGGTGCAAGCCGTGGTCCCGGACTGGGGGCTCGCGGAGGTTGCGGGTGCGCTCATCGACGGACGAGCACGGGCGTCGCATTCGCCGACGGTACGTGTCGCCTACCTACGCCACGGCGAAGGCTACTTGGCCCAAGGTCGCCGGAGCGGTTCCGTGCAGTCGGGGATCGCCGGACCGAAGCCCGTTGATCGCGACCGCGGCAGTGCGGAGACGATCGAGGGAACCGACGCGTCCGACGAAGCTGCAGCGGCGACCCTCGCGGCAGCGATGGGCTCGCACGACAGCGGGACCGACACACGGCAGCCCGAGTAGCCCGAGCAACAGAAAGAACGCGCCGTGCAGCGGCGTGCAAGCGATCACCGGCCGAGCGCGACGAGCGCGTGGCTCCGGAGGGCATCGTCATCGTCCACCGCGCTTCGTCGGCGCGCCCGGACGGCTCTGCAACCGACCCATGCATGCAGAAGGAAACGAACGTGAGTGCAACCGTTGGTCCCAACAACTCCAGCAATCGGAACGTCGTTCACGTAGCGGAGTACATCCGCATGTCGAAGGAGCACCAACGCTACTCGCTGGAGAACCAAAGCGCCGCGATCCGCGCCTACGCCGACGAACGCGGCATGCGCGTGGTCAAGACCTACGCCGACGCCGGCAAAAGCGGACGAACCTTCGATGGGCGCGAAGCGCTGCAGCAGCTGATCACCGACGTGACGGCGGGAGAATCGGAGTTGGAGTTCTCAGTGGTGCTCGTTTACGACGTGAGCCGGTGGGGACGATCGCAGGACGCGGACGAAAGCGCGTACTACGAGTTCGCCTGCCGGCGGGCCGGTATCCGCGTGCTCTACTGCGCGGAGCCGTTCGAGGACGACAGCAGTCCGATGTCCGCGCTCATCAAGTCGATCAAGCGGACCATGGCGAGCGAGTTCGGCCGCGAGCTGTCGGTGCGGGTTTTCACCGGACAATCCCGACTTGTGGAGAAAGGCTACTGGCAGGGTGCGGAAGCGGCGTACGGTTTGCAGAGGATGCTGGTCAACGAACGAGGCGAGCGGAAAGGTGTGCTGCACCCGGGCGAGCGGAAATCGTTGCGCGAGGACCGGACGGTACTCGTTCCCGGCCCAGCACTCGAAGTGGCCGTGGTGATGCGCATCTTCCGCCACTTCGCCCTGCTGAAACACTCCATGAACCGGATCGCTGCAGACCTCAACGCAGAAGGAATTCCCGGTCCGGGAGGTCGGCCGTGGAAACCCAAGCGGATCCGGGCCATCCTTCGCAACGAGGCTTACATCGGCAACAACGTGTACAACCGCCGCTCGCGCAAACTGCGATCGCGCATCGTGATCAATCCAGAAACAACATGGGTTCGATCGAAGGGCGCTTTCGCGGGCATCGTGGATCCCGAAGTGTTCGCTGAAGCGCAGTCCGTGTTCGCTGCGCGCCGCCGCATGGCGCGCGTGCTCGCCACAAAGGATCCGACGAGGTCGCCTGAGCGACGTACTGAGCGTCCAGACTAATAGTCGTAACGCTCGAATCCTGATGCTTTCATCGGGGCCTCTAAAGCGCAGCTCGCTGTGTATTGCGTGCTGCCACCCACAGGCGCCGAAGCCACCGTGCAGTTCTGAAAGAGTACGTTTTTTCCTCCCACAAAAACGTTCACGCTGTTCGGACCCGGTGGCGGCGTCAAGTTGTATGCAGCTGGGTTGTACGCGGAAACGGCCACAACGTGATGACCCGATGAGGTCCCGTCGTAATCAAGGCTGAAGCCTTGATCGAAGTCCACTGCTGCGGGCGTGGCAACGGTGGGAACAAGCGCCGCGGTCACCGTAGAAACCACACTCCGGCAAATATTTGAGCTCGTTGGCGGATCGGTTCGCAAGTTGAACGCGGTGGTTTGAAGCCCACCTGCCTGAAGGAGCGTTATGCTCGTGTAGCAAATGAAGGGAGACGTAGCCCCCGGCGATGGCGTGAGTGTTACTACGACCATCGAATCCGTGGCGCTGCATGGTATGCGCCAAATGGTGGCGTTGACGGGCGAATCCGAATTGCTGGCCCGCCATACAACCGAACTGGTAGGACCAACGGGCGTGGTAGGCAGAGGCGCAGAACCACAGCTGTTGGCACCGTAGGCGGCCGGCGTGCCAGCCATTGCCAGAATCGTCAAGCAAAGTCGTGTGCGCACGAACCTCTCCTCCTGAAAGTTAGCCTTTACCAACGGCTCGCCGGCGGAGCCGCTCAAGGTCCGTGTCCGCCGGATCAAGATGCATACGGCGGTGGCAGTTAGGGCACAACGCAACGGTATTGTCGATGGTGTCCGTCCCGCCGTCGGACAACGGCAGGACGTGATGGCACTCCAAAAACGGCTCGTTGTCGAACACGAAGGGAGCTGGTTTCGAACAAAGGTCGCACCGCCCATCGGCGCGCCTCTTCGCGTGGCCAGCAACGTACGGATTCCGCTTGAACACGAACGAAGTGCGCGCACTTTTCTTCGGAAGACGCTCAGCTGCAAGCGCACGCCTTCGAAGCTCTTGCAAGGTCATGCGTCTTAAGTCGATTGTTGAATCCCGGGCCTTGAACGCCGCGACCGCTGAAACGAACTTGGAGACACCGCGAACTCCTTTGGGGTCATCGAGCAGGGCGATCAAAAAAGCTTCCCGCTTCTTTCCACGACGCTCCGCGTTCGACACCTGCACAGGTGTTCCATCGAACCAGCCAACGAAGGCCGATTGACCCACGCCAGCCTTCCCTCCTCCTACCTTGCCGCTGTGAAGCAGGGCAAGTCGTCCGCTTGAAACTTCGCGCGCAAACAAACCGGCCACGGCCGGCGCAGCCCCGACGATCGGAGAGTTGATCTCGACCGTTATCTTGTTTGAGCCGGTAGATCGGAGATCCGCGGCAAGTCCGAACGCGTTCCAGTACCGCGGGTACTTCACGCCCTCGGTGACGATCTGTCGGTGGTGCCAGATGTCTCTGTTGGATCGAAGGCTTTTTGTTTCGACATTGCCCCCTTGATAGCCGATCATGAAGGTGCCCGGACACCTTGGCATTGCTGAATCGAGCAACCGTTCAAACGCTCGCTGCGCAACGCCGATGTCGTTCTGCGATGTGATCAACTCAAACTGTGCCATGAGCCCCCTACCTGCCTCTGCGCTGATGAGGCGGAAGAATAGTTTTTTGAACACGACTGCGGCGGCCAGTGAGAAGCGAACGGAGCGCCTTCTTTGCTATATGCACATAAAGAAACGTTGGATACAAGGCGACATCGTCGGGAAGGACTGGTAGTGCGCCCGTCGCAAGCTTTCTTTGCCTTGCCCCAGATTGAAACCTTTCGGTCCGCGGTTGCTCAGGACGTTGTCGCGCGCCGACGCAGCAATGCCTCGAGGACTTGCTGTGCGGCGACACCATCGGTCTCAAGCCGATGCAACAGGGCCGCCAAATCGATCGACTCGGAAGCTGAGACCTGAGCCGCTGCTCTCTTTGACAAGGCAGGCAAACCGACCAACGAACGCAGCTTGTTCTCCCGCGCTTGGTAGCTCGGCCGCAGGACTTCCGCCTGCTCCTGGATGTACCCCGACGTCGCGTTGCTCGGCGTAGCGCCGGTTGCGCCCCGGCTGTGGTTCAACGCGGCGCCGACGATGAGCAGACGCCCAAGACTCTCAACCGAGACCTGCACCTGGCCGAGCTCGGTTGCCAACGTGCGACGGAGGTCGTGCGCGGTGATCCAGAGGCCGGTGTGCTTCTGGAGCGCCAGCAAGACCGATCGTGGGTTGTTCAACGGCTTGCCCCGTTGACGGGACGGAAACACCCAACACGCTTCGTCGTCAGGGCGCCATGCGCTGTTCGCGGTACGCCGCTCGACCAGGACCTCTTTCGCCCACGGGGTCAGCGGCACAACGCCGGCCTTGCCCGACTTGGTGACCGAGGCCGGGAACACGATGAGGTTGCGCTCCAGGTCCACGTCGTCCCATTTCAGCCGCGCGGTCTCCTCTTTCCGCGAACCCCACAGCAGGACGCATAGGAAGAAATCCAGGAGCACGCTCGCGTGAGGCTTGACTTCGCGGCTGCGCGGATCCGGCCGCTGCCGCAGGATGTCCGGATCGTGAGCTTGGGCGCGCAGATCCACGAGCTGCTTCAGCCAGGACTGTCCGGCGTCGCTGGCCGTGGCCAGATACGTCTCCCGCCGCACCGGCTGCGGCCATCGCTGATCCGCACGCCACGCCGCGAACGGGCCCACCCCACGCCCGGACGGAAGACCGACCTTGGGTGACGCACGCGCGTAGGCCGCCGAGCAATAGGCGAACAGCTTGGCGACGGTGCCGCCGCTCAGCGATTTCGGCCCCCAGGCCGGCCGCTTCGTTCCATCGGCCACCGCGCGCAGCAGCGGGCCGAGGGTTGCCTCCACCGCCGCCTCGTCGATGTCGTGCACGGGCATCACCCACAAGGGAGCCCCCGTCATCCATTTGGGCACTTTCTTTCGGTCGGCCGTGGTGCTGGCTTTGGCTTTCCGGGCGCGGGCTTCCACGTAATCGTCAAACGCCACTTTGAGCGTCAGGCCGTCGCGTTCGCGCTCCGACTGCGCGGCCCGCTGCCGCTTCTTTTTCTCGA
The DNA here is from genome assembly GCF_004363655.1 of Tahibacter aquaticus. Classification (GTDB taxonomy): domain Bacteria; phylum Pseudomonadota; class Gammaproteobacteria; order Xanthomonadales; family Rhodanobacteraceae; genus Tahibacter; species Tahibacter aquaticus. The sequence continues at coordinate 387,799 of NZ_SNZH01000003.1, read as the reverse complement.
CGAGCGGATCAATGCCCTGCTCCATCAGCCCGAGCCAAATCTTGGCTCGCTTGCGCGCTTCGGTCAGGGAGAGCCGCCGGTAGCCTTCGTCCGCGCTCCACCAGTGCCCCATGGCCCGGCGCATCGGCGCCCCGGCAACCTTTCGCTGCACATACCAGGTGATCGTGCGCGGCGTCAGGCGGAGGAGCAGGCCTCGAACGCCCTTGTCCCGAACCACCCACTCCTTCGCGCTGGCCGGCGTCGGCCCGGCGGGTCTCCCCTGCGCATCCAGCATCGTGTCAAAGCGGAGGATGTCGAGGATTTTGGGGGTCAGGTCGAGGTGAACGGAGGTGGCCATGGGAAGCCGCGCGCCTGGGGGATGGCGCGTAGGCTACCAGAGGTCCTGGCTCCCCTATGGCTCCCTAAAACCCTCGGTCAGCCGCGGTTACCGACGGCCTGTTGCCAAGCGATATTTCCGTAACCTATTGATTAATAAATATTACGTGTCCGAGGCTCGATCAACAATTCATCGGACCTTCCGTTGAAAATCCCCGTGTCGGCGGTTCGATTCCGTCCCCGGCCACCACTTATCCTTGCAGAATCAAGCAAATAAGCAGTGGCTTCGTTGCCTCCTGTTGCACCGTTTTGCCGGGTTTTGGCGACACGGTTACACACGAATTACACAACGCATTTTTGCACTTGTGTAAAGCAATCGACACCCTGAGCGCTACTCCTCTACTCGTCCGCTGTGATCACTCGCCCACGTCGGCGATGGCGGCAGGTACGACGTACCGCCACAGGATCTGCCTGGGATGGTCCGGATCCGGCCCAACAACTCGGAAACCGCACTTACCTGCAACGGCGCTCGCACGCTCGTCTCCGCTCATGGTGCGGACCGTGGGCTGCGTGCCGTAGTCGCGCGCCAGCGTTACCAGCACGCTCAGGATGAGTCGACCTAGGCCCTGACCTCGATGCTCGGAAACCAAGTAGACGGCTAGGTCGGAATACTCGCCGCACAAGTCGCCGTGCGCGACGACAATACCCACGATCACCCCGACTGGCCGCGATTCGACCGCTGCAACCCACGGGAGCGGGAAGTGCGCGCAGCGGGCCGCATATACCTCGGGCTGCTCAGCTATCGCCCACACCCCGCGCGTTCCCTCGTCGCACATGAGCTCTGCATAGCGCGCCAGATCGTCGGGGTCGAAGCGCCGCAGTCGATAGTCTCCAAGGTCAACAACTCCACCGCTGCTGGAGGTGAGCTGCAGGTAGTGCGATTGCCCCAGGAGTCGATTCGCCGGCGGCATGGCCTATTTCCGGAACAGCTGCTGCAGAGCCCTGGCCAGGCAGTACGGGACGACCACCGCGGCCGCGGCGAGGCCTGCGCCGGCCGCCTGCTGCGGCGCGCTCTCCGCCAGCACCCAGGTCGAAATCAGCATTACCGAACCGTACAACGCCCCCGCGATCGTCAGGTACCAGCCGAAGCGCTCAACGAACCCCGGCGCATTCCCATCCGGCACGGCAGCCGCCACGCGGGCTCGCACGGATTCCACCTGGCGCTGCTGGTGCTGCGCGAGCGCGGCGCGGGCGTAGATCACCCCGCATTGCGGGCACGCCTCCATGGCCTGGCCGGTGGCCGCGACGTTCTCGTGTCGACACTTGGGACAGGTGATGACCATGCATTCCTCCAGGAGTGGTGCAGTAGGTCTGCCGCGTGCTAACTGTTTCTCTCACGGGCAGCAAAGCGCGCACTGATCATTGGTCTTGAAAGGTACGCCAACACCCGCCCTAAACTGAGGTCGACGCTAGTCGTGTGCCTTCGGACCCTTGGTATTACGCTTTGGGGAGTCGCCAGTTTCGGCGTGGTCCTCGCCTCGGTCGTCGCGCATGCGCAACACCGGCGCTTCGGCGCGGCGATCGGCACAGCCATCTTAGGCGCAGTCCTGTACGTTCCCTGGCTCTGGCTGGGTTGGCCGATTTTGAAGAAGGACCTGTTCGGCCGTTAGTCAGCGGTCTTGTGGGACACGTCAAAACATGGACTCTTGGAAAGAGTTACTGACTTCGTCCCGGCTACCCCGGCGATCGTTGTACGGCCGACGCGGTAGATCACCTCAGCGGAGCAGCGGCATGAGCGAACATAACCGGCACGGCCTACCACGCAGCATTCCCGAGCCGAGAAAGCGACTAGTGCGCCAAAGATGCGGCTTCGGATGCGTGGTTTGCGGGTCAGCGGTCATTCAATACCACCATTTTTCGCCTGCTTTTTCCGAAGCCAAGGACCACGACCCGGAAGGGATAACCCTTCTCTGCGGAACCCACCACCAAGAGGTGGGCAATTGGCTATCAGATCAAGACGTCATCAAGCACAACGCCGCACCGTATTGTCAGAGTAAAGACGCACACCGCCTGGTGCGAGTGCAGGCGCCACTATACGTAATTGCCGGGACAGCAATATTCTTTGGTACGGGGGACCTCATCACTGTAGGCAGCGAGCCTGCACTTAAGATCGTCGTGGAAGAAGGCAGGCTATTGCTGAATGCGACATTTTTTGATGACGCCGGCCGTCCGACTATAAAGATTGTCGACAACGAATTGTCCATTTGCCGAGATACGTGGGACGCGCAGTTCGTTGGCAAGCAAGCAATTGTTCGGGAATCCGCTGGAAGAATCTCGCTGAGATTTTCGGTGATTGCCCCGAACTGCATCTATTTTGAGCACCTCGATTTCGCTTTCGGAACGAGCCGCGTGGTTTTCCGACCAGATAGATTTGAGCTATGGAATCGCAACGGGCTCGCCGTCGGAAATTCTAACTTCGTCCTTTGCTCGGGAGGCGGCATATTCATTGACGAATCTGGGCCAAAATTGCGAAATTTAAGGTTCTTGACTTATAGCTCGGATAGATTCGTGGAGCTTGCGAAAACGGGCCAGGTGCAACTTCTCTTGTCCGAGCTTGGTATGCATTGAAGAAGAAAAGGAGGTTGAGGGGCGTGGTGCCCCCTTGCCGATATGGGAATCCCCATGTCGGCCTGGCCGAAAGGTCCGATTTCAATTCCAACCTTTCCTGACATCGGTACTCCGATATCGCTGCTGATGGTCACGCAGCCGGGCTGTGAATAAATTGCTGAATAATCTCGCGTGGTTTTGACAGACGCATTGCCGTGGGGTGGTGAAACACCACCCCATCCGAAGGGCGTCCAGAGATTGGACACCCTCGCCGGGGGCAACACTCAGATTCTGGGCCTACATCGCGGCCGGCAAAAATTAACATCGCCCCTGCTCCGGCCTGAACCTTCGTGGCTATTTCGTTTCGGGAACGCCAGGGGGCGCGTCAGCCTGGCGGGCAGCCGGAGTTGTCTGAGTCGGCGCAGGGAGTGCAGGCACCTGAGTTGGCACCCATGGAACGTATGGCGCCGAAATTGCCGTCGGCGCCCTCGGCTCGTGATCCGCGCTCTTGCTGATGAAACCCAGCCCACCCAGCACCGCCACCACCGTCGCGCCCGCCACCACGACCCACCGCGTGACGCTGGACTCCGATTTGTGAACGTCAGCCCGGACACTTTCCATCTGGGACTTCAGTTCTCCGCTCAGCTTCGCTATATCAATCTGAAGCTGACTATTCTGCTGCGCTTGCAGGGTCGCGTTCCTCGAAAGTTGTTCCTTCAAGTGGGAAATCACCCCGTCCCGGGCGCGCGACGTATGCCGCAGCGTGGACTCGATGTACCGGACACTTTCCTCCAGTCGCAACACGCGGTCAGCCAGAGAATCGGAATCCTCTGGGCCCGGCAACGTCTCATCTCCATGGCGCATTCGCTTTCCCCTTCTGCCCTAGCTCTGGGCCTCACCGTACTGTGGCGCCAGTACACAATACCTCTCACCTTACTGCCAATCACCGGTGAATGGAGTTCCGTGACTGGTTGCGGATCGGGTTTTCAAGTATGCCAGCTCAGCGGACTAGGGAATCCGGGAACAAAATACTGCTGTCCTGACCGCATGCAGTGCAACGACGATGTTAACCAGCGATGCAAACCTCGATAAGCGCCCTAAAAATCTGACCATTTCCAGCACCAAGGCGGCCTGCTGGCAATTCCTGTTTTCTACAGGAGTTGAATCGGATCAGCGGCGTGCGGCGATAGACGGAATTCCGGCTTTCTGCCGGAATTGAGCCTAATCAGGGGTTTGCGGCAATTGCTGGAATTCCAGCAATCCAGTGCGCTCAATGGTTTACGGGGCGGACGAGCCCGTTGGCATTGCCTAGGACGTGGGACCGCCCGACCGGTCCCCAAGCAGGCATCGCGCAAATACTACGGCGAGCAGCACTATCCCAACGAACGCATCGCCAACGCTGCTAGCGAGCCTGGATATCGGCACGCCGAGACGCTCGAGCACGCCATCGAATAGCACCAGTCCAGCTATTGCTCCGAGTGTGGCCGCTGCCCGCGGCGACCGCAAAGGAGGCCACCGAAACAATGCCGCAACTGACGTGGCTATCAAGAGCAGAACGCATCCCACCGGCACCACAACTATCACGGTTACTAACGGATGTGATGGGCCGAGTCCCGAATAGATCGGATTCACCCAGCGCTCCAGAGCCGCTGCTGTGCACCCTACTGCAACACTGCTCACCACCAGGCCGAACAACGAATAGGCGATAACCGTTTTCCTTGCCATTGCCTTCATGCGAGCCTCCAAGCAAAGGTTGCCTCCTGTACCCTACCGAAAACCAGGTCGCAGCGTGCTCAAGCTCCGGTTTGAAACCGGACCTTTCCAGCACCAGGGCCGGCCTGCTGCCAATAGTGGCTATCTGCCACAGTTGAATCGGATCAGCGCCTTGCTGATCGCATGTGGCTGTTGTTGGCGCCAGGCCGCGGAGGCAACGCTGGCGCCGGCGGCAGCGAGTGCGACCATCTGGTGGTGCTGCGGCGTACAGCGGCCCGAAAACTGTCGAGCACCGCGGTCCTTTGCACCCGCGGTTACGTCATGTCGTCGTAGGGTCCCCGGCAATCGGGGGTACGGGTTCCTGCGCCGGCGCGCAGGCGATGGGCTCCACCTGCTGGAGCCCATCGGATTGGCCTGCAGCAGGCGCCGTGTCGGTACCGCCCACCACAGCGAACTTCGGGCGCGGCGGCTCGAGTGGCTGCGTCAGGATCTCCAGCACCTTCAGCCGCTGCGGCTCATCGTTGGGACACAGCCTGCTGGCGTAGTCGCGCGCCAGCTCTTGCAGGAAGCTGCTGCGATGGCCACCCGCGCCTCCGTGAGCCAGACACGACAGTCCCTCGAAGAGGCAAACATCGTCGCAACGCAAGAACATCCGTCGGACGCCAGACAGCGCCATCTGGTGCTGACCAAGGGAGGATCAGTCCTGATTCGTCGCCTGAAACCGCTCTGGCAGGCCATGGACGCTGCCGCGCTCGAGGTAGCTGCTGCGGCCGGCGACGTAGTGGCTGCACTCGACCGCCTGGACGCGGTACTCACGCGACAGTCGATGTTCGAGCGCATTGTGGAAAAACTTCCGGGGAACGGTGCCGACTCCCGCACCCCACGCAAAAAGTCGTAGCCGATGGCTGGCGGCGACTGCAGCTCGGACAGGGAAAGCCCGCGCTTGAGCCCCGGCCCCTGCGGAGAATCGGTCACGCAGGGGAATGTGCAAGAGTTCCGCGGCCCCGACATGACCGATCTTCGCCGCGAAGAGATCCCTGGCTTCACGGAAAGGCCGCACGCACCGAACCAGAATAAGTATATTTATCACCAAAAGACATCGACACCTGCCCGCAATGCGAGTTCGTCGACGCAAATGGCGGCGGTGATCCTATTGACGCATTGTTGACAACGCCGCTTCTTGGGCTGGCACGCAGCATTACCGAAACCGGGCAGAGGCTGGCCGCCGAGCCGATCCCGCGTGCCGCCGTCAGGCAAGCCGGCAGCAAGCAGCCGCTTCTTGCAATCCCGTCGGCCACGCCTTCGTGCAAACTGCCGTGGCCGTCGAATATAAGCCCTTTACGATCAATGCCTTGAACATGGCCCGTTTGATGCTGTGGGCATCTGCCGATCCCTAACCCCCGGCGGAGAGCTGCAATGGCCAGGAAATACGATCAAGCCCAGGTCGAACAACTGCTTTACCAAGCCCTCGAAACCGAACAGGGCGGCATCAAGATCTACGAGACGGCCATCACCTGCGCGGTGAACGACGACCTGCGCAAGGAGTGGGGGGAATACCTCGAAGAAACCCGCACGCACGAGAAAGTGCTGCTGAACGTGTTCGAGTCGCTGGGCCTCGACCCCGGCGCCTGCCCGCCGGGCCGCGAGGTGGTCGGGCACATCGGCAGTTCGCTGGTCCAGGCCATGGAAATGGCCAAGGCCGCGGGCGACCCTGCAGCTGCGCAATTGGTGGCCTGCGAATGCGTAGTACTGGCCGAGACCAAGGATCACCAGAACTGGGAACTCATCGGTCATGTGGCCGACAAGTCCTCCGGCCCGGCCACGAAGATCCTCAAGCAGGCCCACGAGGCGGTCGAGAAAGACGAGGACCATCACCTCTACCACACCAAGGGATGGTGCCGAGAATTGTGGATCGAGTCGCTGGGGCTGCCTGCTGTATTGCCTCCGCCGGAAGAGGTCAAGAACGTCGAAACCGCGATCGGTGCATCCCGGGCGGAGCAGGCGCGCGATGAGCTGCTGAAGCGGCACTGAGCCTGCCGCAAGGCAGCAACTGCCAGGAATGGCCACGCCAGCCATAAGCAAAACGCCGCGCACGCATCGTGCGCGGCGGCACTGCCGATCACCGGCTTCATCAACAAACATTACCTCAGGAGAACATCGTGGCCGAGCGCAAAGACACCTTCGAAGACGGCAAAGCGGCACTGCGGGACATCAAGGACAGCCTCGCGGAAGGCTCCGCAGCGGTGCGTGCCGGCGTTGCCCGGGCAGCCGATGACGCAGCCGACGCGGCGCAAGCCGCTGGCGAAACCGCACGCGAGCACGGCCGTCGTGCCGCACATGCAGCCAAGGCGGGCGCCACTGCCGCGCGCGACAGCCTGCGCGACGCGGCGAACGATGCAGGTGCGCACATCATGGACGGCGTAGAGAGCGCCCAGGACGAGATCGAGGAAGGCATGCAGGAAGCAGGAGACGACCTGGAAGACGCCGTGGACGCCGGCAAGGCAGCCTGGACACAGGCAACGGACGCGGTGCGCGAAGTCTCGCGCGATGCGCTGGTATCGGCGCGCGAGACGCTGGCCGACGCGCGCGAAGAAGTCAGGGACTACATCCGCGCCAAACCGCTCGGTGCACTCGCTGCCGCCGGCGCGGCCGGCTTCGTACTGGCGCTGCTGCTGAGGCGCTCGCGCTGATGGATGCGCCGGCTCCGCCGAACGATGGCGCAGCTGCCCGCTCGATGCTCGATAGCACAGCGCGTGTGGTGATTGTCGGGCGGCACGCGCTGCCCATCGTTCGCGCCTGGGCCGGGCTGGTCCGGGCCGAGGGCGATGTGGCGCGCGACAGCCTGTCAGGCCTTTTGCTAGCGGCCGCTGTCGGCGTGGCGGGCGCGCTGATTTTCCTCACCGCCCTGGTCGGCGGCGCCATGCTCGGCCTGCGCGAACTGGGATGGCCGGTCTGGGCCGCAACGGCGCTGCCGGCGGGCCTCGGTCTGAGCACAGCCATCGCCGCAGGCTGGGTCGGCTATACGCGTTTTGTACGCCTGACATTTCCGCAAACCCGGCGCCGCCTTGGCGCCCTGCTGGAGGTACTCGATGAAGCGTGATTCGTCGCCGCTAGCCGTGCAACGGGCAGCCCAACGCCTCGACCACCGCCTGGTTGCCTGTGCCCATGCAGTGGAGCAACGGCCGACACGCAGCGCCCTGATGAACCCCTGGGTGATCGTCGGCGTGATTGCCGCGTTCGTGCTGCTGCCGCGCCGTTTCAAGAAACCGGTGCTCAAGGCGGCAGTGCCCATGGCCCTCGGCCTGCTCAAGTCACGCTAGGGCGGATGACGGTCGAGCCGAGGTGGTCGCACCAACGGGTTCACTCCACCCGTCGCCGCCGTCCGAACGCAGGCCCCGAAATACTCCACGCCATCAAATAGTGCTTCTGACATGACACGGAACGTTACGCCCACTGCCAAGATCGCTCCCCCACCGCTATGGAAAGCAGCCGGGGAGATGCGTGTATTCCTGAATATCGGCAAGTCTGCCCTGTCGCGCCGGCGTCCCCGCCGGCGTGGGCAGGGACAGCCCGTACTCGTCGTACCCGGCTTCGGCACCTCCGATGTCGCCACCGTTCTGCTGCGCGGCTATCTCGACGCCGCGGGGTTCGACGTACATACCTGGGATCTCGGCATCAACCGAGGTCCACGCGGCGACGTGATGCGCAGGCTTTCGTCGCGCGTGCGCTCCATCGCGCGCAAGACGCGGCAGCGCGTCCGCATCGTCGGCTGGTCGCTGGGCGGCCTGATGGCGCGCGTCATCGCCGGCCGCATCCCGCAGCATGTCGGCCGGGTCGTCACGCTCGGCTCGCCGTTGACCGCAGATCCCGCGTCGAGCCATTTGTCGCGAATCTACGGATGGTTCGGCGGCGACTCGCTGCAAGGCCGTGCCGTGCAAACCATGCTGCGCGATGGCGCCCGTGCACCCGTGACCTCCATCTTCAGCCGCAACGACGGCGTGGTCGCCTGGCAGGCCTGCGCGGAGGCCGCGGGATCTTGCCGTTCCCTCGAAGTGGATGCCACGCATCTCGGCCTGATCGTGGATCCCGACATTCTGGAAATTGTCTCCCGTGAAGTGGCGCGGGCGCCCGAGGCCGCCGCGTAAGGACAGCACAACCGCTTGGCTTTCGCATCGATGACAGGAGGAATTCGCCATGACCAGGCCGGTTTCCCGGAACACGGCGTCGAGCGCGGCGGCGGCGAAACAGCGGCGCGAAGCGGCAACGCGCAGTCGCAGTGCGCCCGCAGCGTCGTCGGCAACCGAGCCGATGCGCTGGACAGGTGCCGTAGCCGCACTGTATCGCGCCGACCCCATGACCCTGGCAGCTTCCATCGCGTTCTACACGGCGCTGTCGTTTGCTCCCATCGTGGTGTTGAGCCTGGCCGTCGCAGCACAGTTCTGGCCCGGTTCCGAGATGCGCCTGGTGGATCAGCTGGGTACCTTGCTCGGCACACAGGTTCGCGATGTTGCTCGGCTGGTGATCGAAAGCGGCCGCACCGAACGGTTTGTCTTCAGCGCCTCCGGAATCATCAGCCTGGGCGCTTTGCTGGTATCGGCGTCAAGCGCTTTTGCACAATTGCAGGATGCGATCAACCGCATCTGGATGATCCAAGCGCCGGCACAGACCAGCGCGCTGTGGGCATGGGTGCGGCGCCGCCTGCTTTCGCTGGGCATGATTGCAGTGATCGGCTTCTTTCTGGTGATCACGCTGGTCGTCAGCACCTTGCTCAGCGCCGCCCTCACGCAGGAGGGCTGGGGCTGGGTCGTGCTCAACGAAGCGATCACGCTGGGCATTTTCACCCTGGCTTTCGCCGCATTGTTCCGCTTCGTGCCCGACGAGAGGGAGCAGTGGCGACCCATCGTCCTGGGCGCATTCGCAACAGCGCTGCTGTTCGACCTGGGCAAGTGGGCGCTGGGCGCCTACCTCGCCTCTACCGACCAGGCAGACGCCTACGGCACTTCCGGGTCCGTGGTTCTGCTGCTGGTCTGGGTCTACTACAGCTCGCTCATCGTTCTGGTCGGCGCCGGACTGACCAGCTGGGTTTCCGACCGCTGGAAGCAGCGTCGCTCCCGGCCAGCAGTCGCGCCAGCTGCGGCCTAGTCGGTACCGGCACGTCCGAAGGGTCCCTGCATTGTCACCCTGCGCGAAGAAGCCGCCGTCTGGCCGGCCTTGCGTATCACCCAGGCATCGGACAACACACGCCTCGACAAGAATCGGCTGGAAAGCCAGACAGTGACCGCACTGTGTTCCCGCACAAGCATTTCCTCATCGAGTTCGACATGGACGCATTCGCCGACCTGTGTCCGCTGCCTTCACAACGCTTCACGGCGACGTGAGTTAGTAGTCCTCGCTATCGACATCGCAGGAGAACCGAATCCGTGGCCAACGAACCGTTGTTCCGCAAGTTCGAGCAGGACCTTTCGCCACGCCTGCCGTTTCCCGGCCACGGTGCTGCGCTGCTGCCGGACGTCACGGTGGAGAGCTACAACATCGAGCTGCGCCGCCAGGGCAAGTACGTGGGCGACCAGGCCGCCAAACGCGTGTTCTTCGATCGGCTGGACAACTGGCGCGCGACACTCAAAGGCAATGCGCAAGATCCGTTCGGCGACCTGCCCAGCGAACAGCTGGCAAAAAAGACCGTGGACAAAGTCCTCAGGGACGGCGATCCCGCCGCCGCAGGCGTCATCCAGTCGGCGATCGAGGACTTCGCCCAGTCGCTGTTCCAGGTGATCCGTTTCTTCCACGACAAATCCTGGCGCCGCGTCTCGCATGTCGTGGTCGGCGGCGGCTTTCGCGGTTCGCGCGTCGGCGAGCTGTCGATAGGCCGCGCACAGGCATTGCTGAAAGCCGACAAACTCGACGTGGAGCTGATGCCTATCCGGCACGATCCGGACGAGGCCGGCCTGATCGGTGCAATCTATCTGATGCCACGCTGGATCTTTGCCGGCTTCGACGCGATTCTTGCGGTCGACATCGGCGGTACCAATGTGCGCTGCGGCATCGTTCGTTTCGAATCCCGGCGCAGTGGCCAGCCCGGCGTGGAAAAACTACTGCTCTGGCGCCACGCCGACGACGATCCGTCGCGCGACCAGATGCTCGACGAAACCATAGGAATGTTGCGCACCCTGGTCAAGCTGGCGCAGCGGCGCAAGATACGTCTTGCGCCGTTCATCGGAGTCGGCTGTCCGAGCCGCGTGCGCCTGGATGGCCGCATCGAACAGGGCGATGCCAATCTGCCGGGCAACTGGCGCGCCAGACGCTTCCATCTACCCACGCTGCTGCGCGACGCGCTACCGGAAATCGACGGCCGCAGAACCATCGTCACAATGCACAACGATGCAGTAGTACAAGGCCTGAGCGCGCTGCCGGAGATGACCCAGGCACGGCAATGGGCCGTCGTCACCATAGGCACCGGGCTGGGCAATGCGCAATACGCGAATCCGCCGCCGGCAGGCAAGAAGTGAACATCGCCGCATCGTCGCGGCACAACCGCGCCGAGAATCCTGCTACCCGGCCGCCGTTACGCGGCAGCCTTGCTGCTGCGCCGCGGCTTCTCGCGCATGAACACTTCGACGCGACTGGTGTCCAGCGGCTTGGTCCAATGTTCGTCGAAGCCGACATCCAGGGAGAACTTCTGGTCGTCGGGCTCGCCCCAGCCGGTTACCGCGACCAGATAAGCCTCGCAGCCGCGCTCGCGCAGGACACGCGCCACATCGTGGCCACTGAGCTGCCCGAGCATCAGGTCCAGGAACACCAGGTCCGGCTCTTTCGCGAGGATGGCATCGACCAGCACGTCGAGCTGGGCCGAGGCGAGAACATCGGCGCGGTGCCCGATCATGCGCAGGAAATCGGCCAACAGGAAGGCCGAGGCGGCATTGTCGTCGACTACGACGGCCTTGCCGCCGCTCCAAACATCTGCCTGGTTCATCTGAATATTCCCGAGTAATGCGATGCGGCGCCGTCGTCGCAGGCCCGCTCCACCGGTGCCTGACGTCATCGACCGGTGTGGGCTCGACGGACGGACATTGCTGCATGCCTTGTCAGAAAAACGTGCACGGACGGTTGCGCGGCAGCGCACATTTCTCCTCGCGGCGATTGGCCCTGCTGCCAGACCGCCACAGCCGCAGCGCGCAGCGGGTCCGGGCAGCGTGCCAAGCTGCCGCCCAGTCCGTTTTTATACTCGTACATAAAAACCCATGAAGGCGCTCGTACAGACCTGTACCGGACGGCTAGAACTCCAGCGACGGTGTGTGTTCGCGGCGCTCGTACCAACCATCCGCCACGTCGACATACGCATTGAACGTATCCAGCGTGCGGGCATAGATGTGCAGCGACACGGTCACGTCGCGCGGCGACGGATTTCGACACAGGTGCAGCCCGTGTTCGGGCGTGAACCCCAGCGACTGCCCGGCAGCGACCAGCGAAACCCGGCTCGGTTCGAGACGCAGCAAATGGCCCGCATCCTCCTTGACGGCGAAGTCGACGACTTCGAGTTCACCCTGCCAGACAGATTCGATGCCCCACTGATCGCGGTGGTCGTGCACCGGCGTGCCTTGTCCGGGCGCCCACACCATCGCCACTATCTGGAAACCCTGCACCGGGCAGTGGTGCAGTTCGACGCGTCGGTAGCTGCGCGCCGTCGTCGCGTTCCAGCCCGCCAGCTGTGGGCGATACCTTTCGATCAGCGACGGCATGCGTGCGTTGAGCGCGCCCACCACTTCGCTCGTCTCGCGCAGCGCCCAGGCAGTTTCGACCTCGCGCACGATCTGCCGCAGCCCGGGAAATTCGCCGCGCGGCTGCGATGAAGAAGTCCGGCCAGCCTGATGCAGGAACGAAGAGTCTCGCGACGGCGATGGGAACATGTCGAACTCCGGCAGGCAGCGCGCTTGCTGCGTCTGCATGATTGGCGGCACGCCGTTAGTGCACGGTTAAGGATCGGGCGCGACTGCCTTAACGGCGTCGCCGGATGCACCGCGACGAAACCCCCGCCAGGCCGCGCCCGCGAGCGCACGGTGCCGCTACGCCGCCGGGCAGCAATCCACGCGAAGTGCTATCGATATGCCGTCGGGTCATGACTGCGCCGGCGAACCGGTTCGCACAATTGCCTCGCACCTTGCGATGCACCTGCGCCGACGAGGCGCCGGAGCAGCAGGCCGTTGGCAGGAATGCATTCACACGGCGTGTAACGACGAGCGTCGCGTCTCTCGCGGGGCCAGCGGCAACCTTCGCCGCTCAGGGCGATTGCATTTCGCCGCACACATAGCCCTGCAGGCGCCGTCCGCTCAGGAAAAAGCACAGTGCGCTCAGGCCATAAGCCGCGCCCGCCAAGATGGCGGCGAAAAGTATCGCGTACAGGCCGCCGGAAATCGTCGAGAACTTGTCGTAGTGGATGATGCCGTCAAGCAGTTGCCTGGTCTTTCGCATGGGCGGCGTCCTGTACGAGTTGCGCTGACTGCGCGACGTGGCGCGGCTTGACCTGCCTGCAAAGCGGCGTTTCCACGAATTGGCACTATGGGTGTCGCCGTCGATCCGCTTGTCCCAGCGCAGCGACCGGCCGGCACAGGCGATTTGGCACTGCGGCAGGTGCGAACAGTGCCAGTGCGTCCGACAAGCGCAGCGCATCGATATCCGGAAATCGCCCGGGCTTTTGCAAAGCCCGGGCGGCGAAGGCTGTTCCCGCCTATCGGCCAGTTCCTGCGATCTGCCGCCTACGCAGACGCGACAGGCCGAATCCGCCGAGCAACAGGCCGATCGTCGCGAGAACGAATGGCCCGCCCAAGGGCACCGGCACAGCCGGTACGACGGGACCGCCGGCGAAGCCCTCGAACTGGTTTGCGCTGAATGGCAAGGTTGGAATAGCCAGGTCGACCACGGCGTTCGCACCGGCACCGAAAATCAGCACGTCACGCAGGAAGTAAGGACCGTCGACACCTGAGCGGCCGATAGGCACGGCATCGAAACTGAAGAGAAGCCGGTTCGTTCCGGCCACAAGGTCGGCGGCACCGAAGGCAAAACCCAGTTCGTTGCCGTTTCTGTCGACCAGCACACCGGACCACTGGTAGAAACCAGCGCGATCGATATCGGCATCGACATGGATGTTCAGCAGATCGAACAGCCTGTCGCCATCGCTGTCGACGCCAGCGGAAGTCGCGCTGCCGGATACCCGGATCGGCTCGTGCTGAAATGCCGTGTAGCGATAGGCAGCGGTCTGGAATGCCGAGGAAAGTTCCGCGGCGGGGACCGCGCCTTCCGGCGTATTCTGCGCAAGCCGCAGCACCGCGACGGTATAGGGACCGTCGATGGCCCTGGCGAAAATCGCCGCACCGTCGAACCGCAATTCGACAACGTTGGTGCCGGCCTGCAGGGCAATGACCTGTGCCGCTTCATGCCGGTTGCCCGCGCTATCGGTCAGTTCGCCGTAGATGCGGTATTCGCCCGCTGCACCGGCATTGACCTGGGCACGCAGGACGAGATGGTCGAACAGGCCATCGCTGTTGCTGTCTTCGCCAGCGTCGCTCAGCGTGCCGGTGAACGACGCATTTGCCGACGAGACGGCGATCAGGCCGAAGATCTCGCGGGAAAACGCCGCGCCGTTGGCGCGCACGCCGGAAGCGGAAAATGCGACCGGCTGGAACCCAGCCAGTTTGTTGTCAGCAACCGTGGCCTGGTAGATGCCGTCGTTCGCGACCGTGTCCGGGGCAATGCCGTCGTCGCGCATCGCGAAGTTCTGCACAGTGGCATCGGGCCGCCTGACGCGCGCAGTCACCGATGCGCCAGTGACCGGCACCTGCGCGTCCGTGACTGCAGCCTTCAGCACTACCTGCCCGCCAATGGACAAGGCCTCACCGATGGAAGGGCTGCTCAGCACCAGATCGGCGTTCTGCAATTGCGCCTGCACTGCGTAGGCCACGCTGGAGCCCAGGGCTCCCGCGGCAACCTCTACCGTCCAGATGCCGGCTTCCGCAGCGAGCAGGCCGTAGACCGCAGCGCGGCCACCGGGAATGTCGCTCTGTTCGTACTCGATGTCGGGATCTGCAGCCGCTACGGCAGGATCTATGCGCCGACCGGAAGGCGATATCAGGGACATGCCCAGCGCGCCGGACGGGTAGAGCAGGGTAAACAGAGTCGGCAAACGCTGATCGACGGCAACGGCATGCGTGCGGTTTTGACCCGAGCCGATCTCGCCGCCGACCGTACCGGTGGCGATCATCGACGGCGACGAGCCCTGTGCGCTTTTCTCTGCGCCGGCACCCGCTGCATTTTCCTGTTTGCCCGCGCCCGCTTCGAGCAGGAACCGGTAGTTGTCGCTGAACACGCCGGCCGACGCATGCAGGCCCGAATGCGTCGCGTCCAAATTTTCGCCGCGGCTGACGACGGGCACTTTTCTCGTATAGCTCAGGGCATGCGCCGACCAGACCGGTACGATGGTGTCGCCTGGCGCTTCCGAAAGACTGAGCAGAAGACGGCTGAGCGGACGGCAGAAAATATTGATCGCCAGGCAATCGGGATTGTAATCGCCTGCCACCGCGGTGTAGTCCACCTTCGCGTTGGGGCCGTGATTGCGGTTGTAGAAATACATGTACGGCGTCGTCAGCTGATACCCGGCCGGCCCGGCGAGCGCGTTGGCCACGAGCGTGCCGCCCAGTCCGAACAGGACTACCGACGAGGCCTGTATCTTGTCCGCCAGAGGGCTGCCGGCATTGGGCGTTCCCAGCTGCAGCAGGTTCTCGACGCTGTCGTTGTTTTCGACAAATTCGCGCGAATCCAGGCCACCTTTGCTATGCGCGACGATATTCACCCTGTCCACGCCCCAGCGGCGCTTGACCGCTTCGACGTGGGTCGCAATCTGCGCTGCGTTGGCCGAAATGCCGCCCAGCGCACCGAGGTTGAGATGGGTCATGGGAACGCCAAATGCCGCCAGGCGGGGAACCCACAGCGCGTCCCAGATATACCCACCGGAAAATATCCCGTGCACGCCGACCACGGGACGCACGGCCTTTTCCAGCTCCAGTGCCGCCCAGTCGATTTCGGTACACCAGACCAGATCGGTATTCAGCACGTCGATATGCACTTCGACCCGGTTCAATTCCGTAGCGACACTGCCGCCCTGGCCGGGGTCGGCGGGAAACCTGACCCATTCCACCGGAACCCGGAATGTGTTCTGGCGCCAGACGCCGTTGGCGCCTTTGAGAAACTCGCCGGGCACGACGTGGCCGTTGAACACCACGCGGTTGCGCTCGGGAAACCGGCCTGGCCCCGCATCGCCGGTGAAGTCCACGTCGTAGGCGGGCATGGAAAGAAGCACGGTTTCGGAAATCAGCCCTTTGGCCCGCAGCTGGGCCAGATTGCCTACGGCGCGGTCGACGGGAATGTCGAAGATCAACGGACCGGCGTCGCGAAAGACGCAGCCCGTATCCAGGCCCGGCGCGGTGTCCACCACATAGCGCAGATCGCTGCTTTGCGGCGGTGTGAACGGCGAGTTCCCCACATGCCGGACGGAATTCTGTTTCGGCGGTGCATAGGCCTGGTATCCCGGCTCGCCCGGCCGCGGATCACCGGCAACGACCGGTGTGGCAAACAACAAGGCCAGCGAGAAAAACGGCAGAAGAACGCCGTTTTTCCGGGCAAGGATTTTCATGAAGCTCATGGTCGGGTTCTCCAGAAAGAGAAAGTCATCGCCACCTGACAGGCTGTCCGCGCATGCCGCGGCTCGCCCACCGTCGTGGAATATCCAGAAACGCAAGGCGAAACCTGCCCGCAGCGCCGCCGGCAATCGCAGTCGCGCCTGATCGAATGCAAATCAATTTGTAGTGATTTACCCAATAAAAACATCGCGGCGCTACTGACGCGGCCGCGCGTCTCGCACAGCAGGCGAGTCGCCGGCTGTGCAAAGCAGACAAATCTGGCCGGCGGCGGTCAGCAGCCGGCTCGCGCGGTTCTCCTCCCTGGGCAGAGGGCACATCCCGCAAGGACAGTGCCGCCACCTCCGCGTTTGTCTCACCGCTTGTTTTGCGGCCCGAACCCTTCGCGGGAACGGCACAATGTCATGCGCTTGCGTCGCCCATCGTCAGCGGCTTCTTGCGCCGCCTGCCGGCGTCGCTGCTGCCGCGACGCTGCACCTGATGACCTGCCAGGTCATTGACCCGCATCGCCGCGGCGATGGAACCTGCGCCATGCCCGGCATCGAACTCACCCGCCATCGTCTTCTGCAGACGTCGATGGTTGCCGTCTGCGACGTCTGCCGCCGCGGCATCGCCGCGAACGTGGGCACTACCGAAAGCGCCGACGCGATGCAGCTGGTGTTTCCGTATCGCGGCGTGTCGGTCTGGCAGTTCGGCGCCGTGGAAACCGTAGCCGAGTCGAACCAGGTGCTGCTTCTCAACGCCGCCGAACGCTTTCGCGTCAGCCATCCAGCCGGCGGTGGCGATGCCAGTCTGGTGCTGGCGATAGTGCCGGCGCAGCTGCAGGAGATGGTGCCGAAAGCACTGCGGCGCGACGGTCCTGAATTTGCTTTTCGCCAGCGGCGCCTACGCATCGATCCGCGCGCGCAAGCGCTGGTCGCCATTCTGCGGCACAGCCTGCGCGTCGGCAGTGCCGAACCGCTGGAAGCGGAAAGCCTTGCACTGACGCTGGCGCAGCGCGCACTCGGCACGCGCACCGCGCGCGCGGCGACGGCAAGCACAGGACGGCAACGCCTGGCGGACAGGGCAAAGCTGGTCATCGCCAGCGACCTGTCGCGACGCTGGACGCTGGCCGATATCGCCAGCAAAGTCGGCGGCTCGGCGGTCTATCTGACCCAGGTATTCCAGCAAGTCGAAGGCCTGCCGCTGTATCGCTACCAGTTGCGCCTGCGATTGGCCCGCGCGCTCGACCTGATGCACCAGTACGACGACCTGACTGCGCTGAGCCTCACCCTGGGCTTTTCCAGCCACAGCCATTTCAGCGCGGCATTCCAGCAAGCCTATGGCCGTTCGCCGACGCAGTACCGCGAACTCGCGCGACAGCGCTGAGGCGGGCCAGGCGTAGTCGCTAAAGATTCCGACAGCGCCGCAACGCCCCAGGCTGGTCTACTGGCCATACCCGGACTGCGGGTTTTTCCACAAGAGAACATCATGGCCAATACCACCTGCGCCGCCTGCGACTGCACGCTGGACGCACATTCCGTCAGTGTCCGCATCGGCGGCAGGAACCTCGAGGTGTGCTGCGACGAATGCGCGGCAACGCTCAAGGAAGCCCATGCTTCCGCCACCGCGCCGAAAAGGAGCTGAATCATGCACGGCAATCTGTCATCGCCAACGCGCCAGTTCGTCGACACCGCCTCGGGGCGCATTGCCTATGCCGAACAAGGTGCCGGCCCCGTCGCGCTGTTCGTACACGGCGTACTGCTGAACAGCCACCTGTGGCGCCATCAACTGGCCCACCTGTCGGACATGCGGCGCTGCATCGCGCTGGACATTCTTGCCCACGGCGATACCGAGATCGACGCCGCGCAGGACGTTTCCGTAACAGCGAACGCGCATATGCTGGCGCAGTTTCTCGATGCGCTGGATATCGACCGGGTCGATCTCGTCGGCAACGACAGTGGCGGCGGTATCGCGCAGATTTTTGCGGCGCTGTATCCACAGCGCGTGCGCAGCCTCACCCTGACCGACTGCGACACGCACGACAACTGGCCGCCGGAAGCGTTCAAGCCGTTCCTGGCCACAGCGGCTGCCGGCGGGCTGCGCGACCTGCTCGACGCGATGCTGGCCGACAAGGCCATCTACCGTTCCACACAGGCACTGGGGCCAGCCTACCAGCAGCCGGAAAACCTCAGCGATGCGAGCATCGAGACCTACCTGCGTCCGCTGGTCCGCAGCGAGCAGCGCACACGCGACTTCCAGCGTTTTCTCGGCCAGTTCGACAACAGCCATACCCTCGCCATCGAAAGCCGGCTGAAGACGTTGCAGGCACCGACGCTGATCGCCTGGGGCACGGACGATATCTATTTCGACCTGCGCTGGTCGCACTGGCTGGCCGCGACGATTCCCGGCACGCGCAAGCGCGTCGAGTTCGAGGCTGCACGCATCTTCTTCCCGGAAGAACGCTGGGCGGAATTCAACAGCGAATTGCGCGCGCACTGGCAGGCGAGCGCTTAGCCGACGTTACGGGCGAGGCATCGCCAGCGATGCTTCGCCTCGCGCTGGGTATGCAGCAGCGCATTGTCTGGCCATGACTGCAACGATCGCAATCTGTGCACATCGGGGATGGCATCGAGGCCGGTCAAAACCATTGGCGAAAATCAGATCCAAGGAACGACTGCATCGCGCCGAGCTTGAAGAACGCCGGTCCGGTTCGTGCGCTGCGCCTGTCAGATCACCCGGGAAAACCGCGGCTGCGCCGATGGCAGCTGCAAGTACGCATCGAAGCACATCGCGATCACGCGCAACAGCAGGCGTCCGCGCGGCGTGGCCGTAATGCGCGCCTTGTCGCAGATCACCAGGCCGTCGCGCTGCAGGGGCTGCAGTTGCTGCAGCGCGTCGGCGAAGTACTCGGCGAATACGATAGCGTGGCGCGATTCGAGCGCAGCAATATCGATGACACCCTGGCACATCAGCTGCTGGATCGCGTCTTCCCGCAGCAGATCGTCGCTGGTCAATGCCAGCCCGCGCCAGAGTGCGGGCCTGCCCGCATCGACGGCCGATTCCCAGTCGCGCAAGGCGCGCGGGTTCTGCCAGTAGGCATCGGCGATGCGGCTGATCGCGCTGACTCCCAGCCCGAGCAGATCGGTGTCCGCATGCGTGGTATAGCCCATGAAGTTGCGCTGCAGGCTGCCCTTGGCCTGAGCCCGCGCCAGTTCGTCCAGCGGCAGAGCGAAATGGTCCATGCCGATATGCCGGTAGCCAGCGGCACCGAGCTTTTCCACCGCCAGTTGCAGCAGCGCGAGCTTGGCCTCGGCAGCAGGCAGGTCTGCCGCAGCAATCTGCTGCTGGGCGCGGAACAGATGTGGCATATGCGCATAGCCGTACACCGCCAGCCGCTGCGGCGCCGCAGCGATCACCGTGTCCAGCGTGCCGCCGAAGCCGCGCAAGGTCTGCCGCGGCAGGCCGTAGATCAGGTCGACATTGATCGAGGCCATGCCATGTTCGCGACAGGCGTCGATCACCGCCCGGGTCTGCGCCACGCCCTGGAAGCGGTTCACCGCCTGCTGCACGCCGGCATCGAAATCCTGAATGCCGAGACTGGCGCGGTTGAAGCCCAGTGCTGCCAGTTGCGCCACGTCCTGCGGCGTGACGAAACGCGGATCGAGTTCGATGGAGAAGTCGCGTTCGCGCCGTGTGCTGAGACGAAACTGCCGCTGCAGGCTTTGCATCAGCACGCGCAGCTGCGCCGGGCCGAGGAAATTCGGCGTACCACCGCCCAGGTGCAGCTGCACCACTTCGCGGTCGCGGTCGAACAGTGGCGCCATCTGTTCGATCTCGCGCAGCAGCCGCTGCAGATACACCTCGCCCTTGCCCGGATCGCGCGTGATCAGGCGGTTGCAGCCACAGTAGAAACACGGACTGCTGCAATAGGGAATATGCAGGTACAGCGACAAATGCCGCGGAATCAGGTCGCCGTTGCTGCGCGCGATCTGCTGGCGCATCGCCGTCGCGTCGAAACTGCTGTTGAACTGCGGCGCGGCGGGATACGAGGTATAGCGCGGCCCGGGTTTGTCGTAGCGGCGCAGCAGGTCGGAGTCGAAAGCAAGTGTGCTCATGCGGGCATGCTGAACGCTGCCCGGCCGCCCCGCCTTGACCAGGATCAAGCCGATGCGGCTTGCCGCGCCGTATCGGCGGTGGCCGCTCTGGGTGCTGGCGGCCGCACCGCGGAGTCGGCCCCAGGCACTACCGGAATCTCCAGGACCAGCACGCAATCGCGCCAGCCCAGCCGATGCCAGAATTCCAGCGCGGCGCGATTGTGTACCAGCACATCGAGGATCAGGCGCTTGCCCGGCCGCCAGATTTCCCGGCGCAGGCAATCGACGGCCGCCTGGCCAAGGCCGTGGCGGCGTGCGTGGGGCAATACCAGGAATTGGGCCAGGTAGATTTCGTCGGCACTTTCGCGAAATAGCGCGTAGGCGGCGGTGCGACCGCTGGCGTCGGTGAACAGCACGGCGCGATAGGCGCCGCTGTCCAGCCATGCCTGCAGCCGTTCGTGCAGGAAAGAAAAATCGTCGGGTCCGAAATCGGCGCCTTCGCGCACGAGTTGTTGATTCAGGCGGGCCAGCTCGGCGCAATCGGCCGCAACAGCCCAGCGATAGGACAAGGTGCTCAAACAGGTGCTCGGGTTTGCGGCCGATTGCCGCCGGTAGTGCGGGCGCGTGCCTGCGCGAAAAGCCAGCGCAGTCTCGCGCGGACTGTATTGCGTCAGCGTCGATGTCCGGCTTGCGCCGGCTGCCGCCGCCGGCTTGCTGCAATTACGGGTTTGCGGCTGCGCCGCTGCAAAGCACGCTGCAGCAGCAGCGCGTAGCCGAGCAGACCCAGCAGAAACATCAGCAATATGCCCAAACTGTGCATGTGCAAAGCCTCGCGAAAACGTCGATCCAGTCTGGCACCGCGCCGAGTAAAGGGTCCATGCACGCGCAGCGGCCTGCGCGTAAACGCCGCGTAAACTCCACGCCACGTGCGCGAACAGCAGCGCCATGACGGCGCGAATTTACGCCGTGTTTACGCCGCAGGCCGATGCTGCATCTGGTTTGTTTACGCCCGTCGACCGGACAATTTCGCTGCTCCATTTCGGAGTTGGAACGAGTCGAATGCGGCGATGAACGCCCCTACTGGCAAGATGTTTTGCATACTGGCGGCACTGACTGCCGCCACCGCTGCGCCGCTGGCGCAGGCACTGGATTTCAGCGGCTCCGCCACGCTGACCAGCGATTATGTATTCCGCGGCATTTCCCAGACCCAGGGCGATGCAGCACCGCAACTGGGCGTGAAGGCCGCATTGGATTCCGGCTTCTACGGCGCACTGTGGGGCTCGACCGTCGACTACGGCCAGGCCCTGGGTACCGACGCGGAAGTGGACCTGGTTGCCGGCTGGAACAAGACCCTGGCCGAACGCTGGAACCTGGATGTGAACCTCACGCGCTTCACCTATCCGGGCACGCGCCAGCCGGTCAATCTCGACTACAACGAAGTCATCGCCACGCTGACGCTGGACCAGCGCTGGTGGACGATGCTGGGCTGGTCGGAAAACGTGCTGGCCACCGGCGAGCGCGGTGTCTATGTCGAGGTCGGGGCCAAGTTCCCGCTCAGCGATAGATTCCGCTTCGAAACCGTCGCCGCGCATTACGACCTCGACGATGCCTACGGCGCCAGCTACAGCCGCGCGCAGGTATCGGCAATCTATACGGTCGGACAAGTGGATTTCCGCGCTTCCGGCCACTGGACCAGCGACAGCGCCAGGCGCATTTTCCCCGGTGTCGCCGGCAGCCGCCTCGAAGCGGCGGTGAGCTGGAACTTTTAGTCCTCCGCCGCCTGGGGACAGGCGGCGGCTTTTTTTCCGTCAGCGAGACCTGTGCATGAGCGCCTTGACGATTTTCCTGTTGCTCCTGAGCGGCGCGCTCGGAGCCTACCTGCTGGTCGCGTTGCTGCGGCCGGACAAATTCTGAGCCGGAGCCTGCCATGGCCGAAATCCTGTTGATTCTTGCCTTGTCGGTGCTGCTGGCCTGGCCGCTGGGTCACTACCTTGCCCGCGTGCTGAAGGGCACGCCCAGCCGCAGCGATGCGCTGTTCGTGCCGATCGAAAGCACGATCTACAACCTGCTGCGCATCGACCCGCGCCGCGGCATGAGCTGGCGCGGCTATGCGCTGGCCTTCCTGGTCAGCAATGCCCTGCTCTGCGTCTTCGCCTGGCTGGTGTTCATGTTCCAGCATTGGCTGCCGCTGAATCCCGATGGCATTCCCGGCATGCGCTGGGATCTGGCCCTGCACACGGCCATTTCCTTCATCACCAATACCAACCAGCAGCATTACTCCGGCCAGGCGCAGCTGTCGTACCTGTCGCAGATGGTCGGTATCGTCAGCCTGCAAGTGCTCACGCCGATGATGGGCCTGGGCATCGCCGCGGCAATCCTTCGTGGCCTGTTCGGCGGCCTGAATGCAGCGACGGCGCAGGAAGGCGAGGAACGCAATCTCGGCAACTACTGGGTCGACGTGACGCGGCTGTCCCTGCGCGTATTCCTGCCTCTGTCGCTGGTGCTGTCGCTGGCGCTGACCTCGCAAGGTGTGCCCAGCACGTTCGCTGGCGCGCAGACCGCGCAGCCCATCGATGCCAGCGCAGGCATGGCCGAGCAGACGATACCGGTAGGCCCGGTCGCCGCCATGGTCGCGACCAAGCAGCTCGGCACCAACGGCGGCGGCTGGTACGGCCCGAACAGCGCCGTGCCGCTGGAAAACCCGACGCCGCTGGCGAATGCGCTGGAAATTATCGCGATCGTGGTACTGCCCATCGCGGTCGTGTTCATGGTCGGGCCATTCACCGGACGGCGCCGCCTGACCGCGCTGGTATTCGGCGTCATGGCGACCTTGTCGGTCGTTTCGCTGGGCCTGGCGCAATGGTCGGAATACCAGCCGAATGCGGCCGTCGCCGGACTGGCCGCGCCCGGCCCCAACCTCGAAGGCAAGGAAGTGCGCTTCGGTGCGTCTGGCTCGGCGCTGTGGGCGGCCGTCACCACGCAGACATCCAACGGTTCGGTCAATGCGATGCACGATTCGCTCAACCCGCTGGCCGGCACCGTGGCGCTGGTGAACATGCTGATCAACTCGATCTGGGGCGGCATCGGCTGCGGGCTGGTCGGACACCTGGTGTTCCTGCTGCTCAGCATCTTTATCGCCGGGCTGATGATAGGGCGCACGCCAGAGGTATTCGGCAGGAAACTCGAAACCGGCGAAGTGCGGCTGCTGTCGTTCCTGATCGTGCTGCAAAGCCTGGTCATCCTGGGCTTCACGGCATTGGCCCTGGTCATTCCCGGCGTTGCGGCAAATTCCAATCCGGGATTGCACGGCATTGCGCAGGTTTTCTACGAGTACACCTCGGCCTATGCCAACAACGGCTCTGGATTCGAAGGCCTGGGCGATGCGAGCTACTGGTGGAACCTCAGCGCCTCGGCCACCCTGCTGCTGGGCCGCTATCCCTGCCTGCTGATTCCGCTGCTGGTGGCGGGCCGCCTGGCACGCAAGCGCCAGGCACCGGAAAGCGCCGGCAGCCTGAATATCGAGAGCGCCACCTTCGGCGCCACCATGATCGCCGTCATCGTGCTGATCACCGTGCTGTCCTACCTGCCTGCGCTGGTGCTCGGCACCGTAGGCGAACAGCTGATGCTGGCCGGCGGTTGAGCCGGCACCCGAATCGATATCGAGAACGACAATGGATACTTCTTCCCGTCATGGCATCAAGGTGCATGCGGCACGCTTTACCGCACAGGCGATGCAGGAGGCCGTGCGCGACGCCTTCGTCAAGCTGGCGCCGCGCACGATGATGAAAAACCCGGTGATGTTCGTGGTGCTGGTCGGTACCGTGCTCACCACCGGCCTGTCGCTGCAGGCGTTGGCCAAGGGCCAGCCCTGGGCTTATACCCTGGTGGTCGCGCTGATTCTGTTCGTCACCGTGCTGTTCGCCAATTTCGCCGAGGCCGTGGCCGAGGCCCGCGGCCGCGGCCAGGCGGCCAGCCTGCGCGCGGCGCGTTCGCAGCTGGTCGGCCGGCGCTGGCGCAACGGCCAGTTCGAATACCTGCCGGCGGCGGAGCTGCGGCCTGACGATATCGTCGTGGTCAGCGCCAACGAGCAGATTCCCGCCGACGGCGAAATCGTCGAAGGCGTGGCCTCGATCAACGAAGCTGCGGTCACCGGCGAATCGGCACCGGTGCTGCGCGAAGCCGGCACCGACCGCTCCGGCGTGATTGCCGGCACGACGGTGCTGTCGGACGAGATCAAGGTGCGCGTCACCGCCCAGCCCGGCGCCAGTTTCCTCGACCGCATGATCGCCCTGGTGGAAGGCGCGCAGCGGCAGAAGACGCCGAACGAGCTGGCCCTGACCGTATTGCTGGCGGCACTGACCCTGGTGTTTCTCATCGTCGTGGTCACCCTGCCCGCATTGGCGCAATTTGCAGATGTAAAAATCGATGTCGTCGTGCTGGTGGCTCTGCTGGTCTGCCTGATCCCGACCACCATCGGCGGCCTGCTGCCGGCGATCGGTATTGCCGGCATGAACCGCGCGCTGGAAGCGAACGTGATCGCGAAATCCGGCAAGGCCGTGGAACTGGCCGGCGATATCGACACCCTGCTGCTGGACAAGACCGGCACCATCACCCTGGGCGATCGCCGTGCGACCGAGTTCATTGCCGTGGCCGGGGCCCGCGTGCCGGATCTGCGCGAAGCCGCCCTGCTCGCCTCGCTGTCCGATCCCACGCCCGAAGGCAAGTCCATTGTCGCGCTGGCGCAGGCCCAGGGCGCCAGTTCCGGCGACATATCCAGTTCCACCTTTGTGCCATTCAGCGCCGAATCGCGCATGTCCGGTGTCGACCTGGCCAGCGGCCGGCGCATCCGCAAGGGCGCGCGCTCGGCCATCGTGGCCTGGGCGCGGGTCGGCTCGGTCGCCGTACCGGCGGATCTCGATGCCGCGGTAGACCGCATCGCCCGCGGTGGCGCCACGCCGCTGGTGGTGGCCGACGACACGCGTGTGCTCGGCGTGATCGCCCTGGCGGACATCGTCAAGCACGGTGTGCGCGAGCGCTTTGCCCGCCTGCGCGCCATGGGCGTGCGCACCGTGATGATCACCGGCGACAACCCGCTGACCGCCGCCGCCATCGCCGCCGAAGCCGGCGTCGACGATTTCCTCGCCGAGGCCAAGCCCGAGGACAAGCTCGCGCGCATCCGCGCCGAACAGGCCGAAGGCCGCCTCGTCGCCATGGTCGGCGACGGCACCAACGATGCGCCGGCGCTGGCCCAGGCCGACATCGGCCTGGCCATGAACTCGGGCACCCAGGCGGCGAAGGAAGCCGGCAACATGGTCGACCTGGATTCCGATCCGACCAAGCTGCTGTCCGTGGTCGAAATCGGCAAGCAGCTGCTGATCACCCGCGGCGCGCTGACCACGTTCTCGCTGGCCAACGACGTGTCGAAGTATTTCGCCATCATTCCGGCGATCTTCGTCGCGGCGATTCCGGGCATGGCGGCGCTGGACATCATGCACCTGTCGGGCCCGGTCAATGCGGTGCTGGCGGCGCTGATCTTCAATGCGGCGATCATCCCCGCGCTGATTCCGCTGGCCCTGCGCGGCGTGTCGTTCCGCCCGGGCAGTGCCGAGTCGCTGCTGCGGCGCAACCTGCTGCTGTTCGGCGTCGGCGGCGTGGTGCTGCCGTTCATCGCCATCAAGCTGATCGACCTGGTGCTGGCCGCCGTGTTCGGCGCGCGCTGATTCCGTTCCGGAGAAAAAGCATGAATGTTGCAACGTATAAAACCGAACTCGACAACAGCGGCGGCGGCCTCTGGCCTGCCCTGCTCTGGAGTGCGCTGCTGGTCGTGATCTGCGGCTTGATCTATCCCGCCGTCGCCACAGTCGCTGGCGGCCTGCTGTTTCCACAGCAGGCGCGCGGCAGCCTGGTCGAGCGCGACGGCAAGATCGTCGGTTCGCGCCTGGTGGCACAACCCTTCGCCGATGCACGCTATTTCCAGCCGCGGCCGTCGGCGGCAGGCTACGATCCGAAAGCCTTGTCCGGCAGCAATCTCGCCAGCAGCAATCCTGCCCTGCGCGAACGCGTGACCCAGGATTCCGCCGCCGTCGCCGCGCGCGAAGGCGTGGCAGCGGAATCACTGCCCAGCGATCTGGTGACCACATCGGGCTCGGGCATCGATCCGCACCTGTCACCGGCCGCGGCGCAGGTGCAGGTGGCGCGCGTGGCCAGGGCGCGCGGCCTGCGCGCGGACCAGGTCGAAGCCCTGTTGCACCAGCACACGCAGCATCGCACCCTGGGTGTGCTCGGCCAGCCGCGCGTCAATGTGCTGGAATTGAACCTCGCGCTGGATCAGCTGCAACGCTGAGGCTTGCATAGCCCGGCGCCAGCCACCACGCTGGCGCCCGGTGCCGCCGCTATCACCCACTTCGCCGGAACTGCCGCATGCCTGAAGCCACCCGCACCGACGAGCGCCACGCCAAGGCGAACGCCCTGCTCGACCAGATCGAACGCGAGGCATCGGGGCGGCTGAAGGTGTTCCTCGGCGCCGCGCCGGGCGTCGGCAAGACCTACGCCATGTTGTCGGCCGCGCGCGAACTGAAGCGCCAGGGCCTGGACGTGGTCGTCGGCCTGGTCGAAACCCATGGCCGGGCTGAGACCCAGGCCCTGCTCGACGGCCTGGAGCTACTGCCGCGCCGTGCCTTCGCCGGTGCCGAGCGCGCCCATGACGAGTTCGATGTCGATGCGGCACTGGCGCGCAAACCGGCGCTGGTCCTGGTCGACGAGCTGGCCCATCGCAATGTGTCCGGCAGCCGTCATGAGCGCCGCTACCAGGACATCGAGGAACTGCTCGACGCCGGCATCGACGTCTATACCACGGTGAATATCCAGCACCTGGAAAGCCTCAACGACGTGGTGCAGCAGATCACCGGCGTGCGCGTGCGCGAGACCGTGCCCGATGCGTTCTTCGACCGCGCCCGCGACGTGGTGCTGATCGACCTGCCGCCGCGCGAGCTGATCGAGCGCCTGCGCCAGGGCAAGGTATACCTGCCGGAACTGGCCAGCAGTGCGCTGGAGCGCTTCTTCACCGCGTCCAACCTGACCGCGCTGCGCGAGCTGGCCATGCAGACCGCGGCCGACCGCGTCGACGCCGACCTGCGCGAAGTACAGGCCGCGCAGGGCAGCGGGCCGGTGCCGGTGCGGCGGCGCGTACTCGCGGCCATCGACGGCAGCGACAACAGCGAATACCTGGTGCGCTTCGCACGCCGCATCGCCGAGCGGCGCCAGGCGGCGTGGACGGTGGTACATGTGGATTCCGGCAGAAATAGCGGCGACGCCGAACAGCAGGCACGCCTGGACGCGGCGCTGCGCCTGGCGCGCCGGCTCGGCGGCGAAACTGAATCCCTGCGCGGCCACGACGTAGCCGGCGAACTGCTGGGCTATGCCGGCCGCAACAGCGTCGCCACCATCGTCATCGGCCGCACGCGCGAACGGCCCTGGGCACGCCTGCTCAACCGCACCCTGAGCCAGCAGCTGCTGCAGCGCGGCGCGCATTTCGAACTGACCATCGTGGCCACGCCGATGGCCCGTGCCCGGGCACGCCGCGCCCTGCTGCAGGGCGCCAACGCGCCGCTGCGTGACTATGGCATCGCCCTGCTGGTTTCGCTGGTGGCGCTGGGGCTGGCGCATGTCGCCGACCGGGTGTTGTCGGTCTCCAACCTGTCGCAGATCTTCACAGTCGCCGTGCTCATCGTGGCGGTGCGCTCTCGCATGAGCGTGGCGGTGTTCAGCGCCATTGTGTGTTTCTTTGGCTACAACTTCTTTTTTGCACCGCCGCGCTACACCCTGGCCATTGCCAACGGCAGCGATGCGCTGACCGTGGTGCTGTTCCTGGCCACAGCGCTGATCTGTTCGCGCCTGGCCACGCGCCTGTCCACCCAGGTGCAGATGCTGCGCGATGCCAACGCCCATGCGGGCACGCTGGGCCGGCTGGGGCGCGACCTGGCCGCCGCGGCCGACGCCGGCCAGGTCGCGGCGATCGGCGTTCGCACCCTGTCGCGCAGTTTCGACGCACAAGCCGCCGTGCTGACACCCGATACGATGACCGGCCTGCTCGTTGCCAGCGCCTCCGCCCCGCCGTCGCTGGCCTTGAGCGCAACCGACCGCGCCGCCGCCGACTGGTGCCTGCAGCACGACCAGCCCGCCGGCCGCTATACCGACACGCTGAATGCATCCACCTGCTGGCTGCTGCCGCTCAGCGGCGACGGCAGCACGCTGGGCGTGGTTGCCCTGCGCCTGCCGCGGGAAGAAGCCGTGCTGTCGCCACAGCGGCGCGACCTGGTCCTCGCCATCGTGCAGGACATTGCCCAGGCCCTGGCGCGCACGCGCCTGGCCGATGCGCTGGAAAATGCGCGCGTACAGGGCGAAACCGAACGCCTGCGCGCGGCACTGCTGTCCTCGGTCTCGCACGACCTGCGCTCGCCGCTGTCGGCCATGCTGGGCTCGGCCGAAAGCCTGCAGCGTTTCGGCACGCAGATTCCCGCCGGCGAACGCGACGAACTGCTCGACGGTATCGTCGCCGAAGGCCAGCGCCTGGACCGCTACATCCAGAACCTGCTCGACATGACGCGCCTGGGCCATGGCACGCTGAAGCTGGCGCGCGACTGGGTGGCGCTGGAGGAAATCATCGGCTCCTGCGCGCTGCGCCTGCGCAAGGTCTTTCCCGACGTGGCGGTGGAACGCGAACTGCCGGCCGAGCCGCTACCGCTGCTGTACGTGCATCCGGCACTGATCGAGCAGGCACTTTTCAACATCATGGAAAACGCGGCGAAGTTCTCGCCACCCGGCGCAGCGATCCGCATCCGCGTGCTGCGCGACGCCAGCCAGCTACTGATCGACGTGATCGACCGCGGCCCCGGCATTCCGGAAAACGAGCGCGCGCGTATCTTCGACCTGTTCTATTCGGTGGAACGCGGCGACCGCGGCAAACAGGGCACCGGCCTCGGACTGTCGATCTGCCAGGGCATGATCGGCGCCCACGGCGGCTCGGTACAGGCCTTGCCGGGCGAAGGCGGCGACGACGGTACGGTGATACGCGTGACACTGCCGTTGACAGCGGCGGAGCCGGCCTGAAAGCGAGGGTGTTGCGCCGCGCGGGGCGCAATCATCGCAGACTGCGATGAGCGAGCGCGAATTGCACAGCAAGGCCGCGACACTCGCCTCCGTCGCAAGCCCCTGCGGCGCAATTCGCTGTGCTCATCTGCGCCCTACGACAGCAATGCCCGCGTCGCTGCCGCTGTTCGCACGCTTCATTTGATCGCGTTGTACAAGCCGCCTTCGACATTCAAGGCCGCGCCGTTCGTCGCCGCCGACAGGGGGCTGGCGACATAGGCGACCAGGCTGGCGATCTCCTGCGGCTCGATCATGCGCTGCAGCAGCGACGAGGAACGGTGCTGGGTGAAGAATTCCGCTTCGATCTGCTCGGGCGTGCCGTTCGGATCGCTGGCCACGCTGCGCAGGAAATCGACGATGCCCTCGGAACGCGTAGGCCCGGGCAATACCGAGTTCACCGTCACGCGCGTGCCCTTGGTCAGGTTGGCCAGGCCGCGGGCGATGGACAGTTGCGCGGTCTTGGTCATGCCGTAGTGGATCATGTCCGGCGGAATCACCAGCGCCGATTCGCTGGCGACAAAGATGATGCGGCCCCAGTCGCGCTGCAGCATGCCGGGAAAATACGCCCGCGACAGGCGCACGCCACTCATCACGTTCACTTCGTAGAAATGCAGCCAGTCCGCATCGCTGATCTCGGCAAAGGGCTTGCTTTCGTAGATGCCGAGGTTGTTGACCAGAATATCCACGGCGGGCACGGCATCGACCAGCGCCTGCGCACCGGCGGCAGTGGCCGCATCGGCCAGTACGCCGCGGACGTCTTTGCCACCGGATGCACGGATCGATGCAATGGCCTGGTCGAGCTTGGCCTGGCTGCGCCCGCTCACGATCACCTGCGCGCCTTCGACCGCCAGCGTGCGTGCGATTTCCAGGCCTATCCCCGCGGTGGAACCGGTGACCAGGGCGGTCTTGCCGTTGAGTTGCAGATCCATGTGAGCGCTCCCGATAGATGGTCCACGCAGCATAGCGCCTGCACCGCAGCCGGATTACTCCCCGCCCAGGCAAGACTCTGCTGCGTGGCCGGCAACAATGCGCACGAGGAAGCGCCCCGCGGATCACCAGCGCCGCTGAGGAAGCGGCAGGATCAATGCGGCTGCGCGGTCCCTTCCAGCAGGTTTTCCGTCGCCCGGCGGTCGCCGGCCTGCGCAATATTGGACAAAGATACAATGCCGACCAGCTTCTTGTCCGCATCGATCACCGGCAGGCGGCGCACGCCGAGTTCGGCCATGTTGCGCGCAACGTCGTCGACTTCGTCTTCGGCATAGCAATACTTCACGCCCTGGGACATGACCTGGCTCAGCGGTGTTTCCTGGGAGAGTCCCTCGGCGACGGCACGCAGCACGATATCGCGGTCAGTGACCATGCCGACCAGCTTTTCGCTGGCACTGACGGGAATGCTGCCGATATCGCGGCTGCGCATCAGTTCGGCGGCGTTGCGGATGCTCTGGTGCTGTTCGAGGACGACGACGTCGCTGCTCATCACGGTGTGGATTTTCATGGCTGTCTCCGGGTGGATGGAACGGTACGCGGCGAGAAGCCACGCTGCTGCGGCTGGCCGTCTGTCGCGACGGCGGGCGCGTTGCCCGCCAGGGCGGTCACGAATCGGCGCAGGGGTGGTCCGACTCAGATTCCGTGCCAGCGCGGCGGATGGCCTCTTCGCCAGCAGATTCAGCGATGGCGACAAGCGGCCACCCGGCGAATTGCACGGGGCGACCGTGAGTGCCGGGTTATCCGCACGATGGCGCGGGCCGGCAGGCTTGCCTTCGACCGACGCGGCAACCGTAGAATCGCCGATTGCCGCCTGGAGACGCCGCTCGTGAGCACCCTGCCCGACTTTCGCCTGGAAACCTATTTCTCGAAATGGGAGTTCACTGCCCGCCACCATATGACGGCCAGCGATGCGCAGACCCTGCGCATGAGCGAGCTGCTGGCCATGGCCAGCGAGGCCGAGCGCGAAAGCTGGGACCAGCTCAGTCTGGGCTATGGCGAAACCTGGGGCACGCCGGCACTGCGCAGCGCTATCGCCTCGACGTACGAGGGCATCGATGCGGCCGATGTGCTCACCTTCGCCGGCGCCGAGGAAGGCATCTATTGCGCGATGCAGATTCTGCTGGACAAGGACGACCATGCCATCGTCAGCGTGCCGAACTACCAGTCGATGGAAACGCTGGCGCTGGACAGGGCCGGTGCTGTCAGCGGCATCGCCTTGCACGCCGGCAACCGCTGGCAGCTGGACATGGACGAAGTGCGCGCAGCGCTGCGGCCGAATACGCGCCTGATCGCGGTCAACTTCCCGAACAACCCGACCGGCGCCGTCGCCGATCCGGGCATTTTCCAGCAGTTGCTCGATCTCTGCGCCGAACGCGATATTTACCTGTTCCACGACGAGGTCTATCGCGGGCTTGAGCGCGATCCGGCCAGGCGCCTGCCACAGGCAGCCGAGCGCTATGCCAAGGCTCTGTCGCTGAACGTGATGTCCAAGGCCTATGGCCTGCCCGGTCTGCGCATAGGCTGGATTGCCTGCCGCGACCGCGACGTGCTTGCACGCATGGAGCGGCTCAAGCACTACCTGTCGATCTGCAATTCGCGCCCGTCGGAACTGCTGGCGACGATAGCCTTGAACGCGCGCGAACCGATTCTGGCCCGCAACCGCGAACTGTGCCGCGACAACCTGGCACGGCTAGGCGCCTTCTTCGCCGCGCATGCAGACCGCTATGAATGGAACGAACCCGATGGCGGCTGCGTCGGCTTTGCGCGCTATCTGGGCAGCGACGGTGTGGAAGAACATTGCCGCGGCCTGATCGAGGAAGCCGGCGTATTGCTGCTGCCGTCCAGCCTGTTCGTATCGGCCTTGCTGCCCGTGCCCGCGGACCGGTTCCGGGTGGGCTTCGGACGGCTGGGCATCGACGCAGGCATCCGGGCCTGGTCCGACTTTCTCGCGCGCTGACACGGCCGCAAGCCCATCGCCGGGCCAAGGCCGCCGCTGCGGTGCTGCTGGCAGCCCCCAGTGCACCGCACGGCGTTGCCGGCCTTCCGCCAGTGGTGGCGATTGGCGGCTACAGCAGTAAATTGCGATAAATTCCCAACAGGGATTTTGCAGCGATCGTTGCAATGCCACCTAGCGCCGCGGCGGGCTGGCCATGAAGCGCTCCACGCGATCCACATCCAGTGGCTTGGTCCAGTGCTGGTCGAAACCGGCCTGGCGCGTGCTTTCCATGTCTTCCGGCCGGCCGTAGCCGGTAATGGCGACCAGGTGCGAGGTGCAGCCCATCGCGCGCAGCGTGGCGGCAAGATCGCGTCCGTCGATATGCGCCAGGCCCAGGTCGAGGAAAGCGATGTCGGGCGCGCGCGCCAGGATGTCCCGGGCCAGCGTTGTCACGTCGCTGATCGGCAGAACTTCGGAATCGTGGCCGATCAGGCGCAGGAAATCCGCCAGCATCGATGCCGCCGCCGTGTTGTCGTCGACCACCACGGTACGACCGCCTTGCCAAGGTATGGATCCCGCCATGGTTGCCTCGCTGGGACACCACTGTCCCCTTGCCGGGCGGAAAAGATGCGACAGCTAATGTGAGAACAACGTGTAGTACAGCCGCGTTCGCCAGGCTCGCCGGACGGACGGCGCCGTGCCCATGGCGAAGGCCGCGGCGCGGTGTGGCCGGGCGCCGGTCTTTCTGCCGTCGTTGCCGCAGCCCGGCGTTGCCCTCAGCGCACGCCGCCGCTGTGGGCAAAGCACTCCGCGGCACCGGCCACGGACATTTGTGGGCCTAATCCCCTCCTTCGCCTAGTGGAAACCCCGGGCGGCGCGGCGCGTACAAATAGATACATTTAACCCATGCAGTACGAGTTCCCAGGGAGAACTCCATGAGCTTCAACTGGACCGGCACACGCGCCGTTGCGATCAACCAGGAGCCGGAGATCGCCCGCGAAACGCTGCTCAATATCCTTTACGAAGCCATGCCCCAGGGCCATTACCGCGTACGGCAGATGCCGACGCCGCGCGACGAGTGGCCTACCTTTGCCATCGAACTGGACACCGGGCTGTATCACGGCGATCTGGCACCTGCAGCCACCTGGCGGCTGATTGCCGACGCCCTGCACGAGGATCAGCTTTGCGGCCTGCAGTGCCGCATCATTTGACCGGTCTGGCCGCGCCGGCAACGGCGTTGCGGTGAATCCGCGGCCACAGCGAGCGTTCTGAGCAAACGTTTGCCGTTTAACCCCACGGACGGAATCGCGGTGCAGTCGCAAGGAAGCCCGCCACCTCCCGCGATTCCGTCCGTTTTTTCTGCGCTATCCCTCAGCTGCCCAGCCAGGCCGACGGCGTTGCCGCCTGGTCCATGTGCTCCAGCAGCCGCGCGAGAGTCACCACGTCCTGTCGATTGTGTTCCAGCACGCGCATGAGATCGGTGCTGGCGCCTTCGCGCAGATAGGCGCGCCAGGCGGCCGGCGCCTGCGAACCGGGCAGATCGTCTTCGCGCACGATCTTCAGTACCTGGCGTTCGATGGTGGCCAGGCGGCAGTTTTCCCAGCGGCCGCGATAGACGCGCCGCACCGGATGCAACAGATCCACATGTGACTTTCCTGCCAGCGGATTGGCCAGGCGCGCCAGCCGGTAGCGCGTGGCCAGCAGCGGCGCGTCGTAGCTGCGGCCGTTGTAGCTGACCAGCACGGTATCGGGCGCCAGCCAGTGCACGAAGTGCTGCAGCATGGCGCTTTCGCCGCCCATGGCCGTGAGATACAGCTGGCGCACGCGCAGACGGCCGCGATACCAGTCGGCAGCGCCGATCATGAAGGCACGCGTGCCGCTGCCGCCGGCTAGGCCCGTAGTCTCGGTATCGAAGCAGAGGAAGCGTTCGCGCGCGACGGCTTCCGCCTCGGGCCAGCGCGGCGGCAACAGCGCGTTGCGGCCCGGGTCGTCGACACTGTGCTCGACGTAGTACAGGCCCGGCGCGATCGCTTCGCCCCGCAGCGGCAGCACATCGCGCTGCCGCGGCAGCGCCGAGGCCGGGCGCAGATCGAGCAGGCGGCGCAGGCGGTCGAGTTCGGCCTGGACTCCCGGCCTTGCCGCATTGTGACTTTGTAGAGGTGCCGCGGCAGGTTGCGCGGCGGCATCGGTCGCGGGCTCGCCTGTCATCGGCGCTGCCATTTCCGCGCTCGCCGGCTTTACCCCCGCGGCACCGGCCTGGCGCTGCAGCCGCCGCAACTTCTCCTGCAGCGCGCTCATGCCTGGGCCAGCAGGGCAAGCACGCGCGCGGCCTGTGACTTCGGCGTGTTGCTGCTGTCTTCGTCGGCAGCGAGTACCGGACCTACGCAAGCCGGGCAGCCGGCGCGGCAGGCGCAGGCGGCGATCAACTGCTGTGCCTCGCGCAGCAGTTCCGCCTGCACGCGAAACAGCGGATCGCTCAGGCCTACGCCGCCGGGATAGTTGTCGTAGAGATAGACCGTCGGCGTGAAGCGCTCCGCGTCGCCGGCAGCCGCATCCTCGCCCGCGCGCCAGCGGCCGCGGCCATGCGGGTCGCGCTCGACAAAAGCGCTGGCATCGCCGCTACCGACCGACTTCATAAGGTCGCGCGCCTCGGCCATCACCCGCACGCTGGCAACGGTATGCAGCACCGCGGCGGCGCCGAGGAAACCGTCCAGCGCGTCCTGGCGCGAAGCGAATGCCACATCCAGCGCTTCCTGCGGCAACTGCCACCACAGCGCCGTGGTGTGCAATTCCTGGTCAGGCAGGGTCACCGGGCCGTAGCCGATGTTTTCGTGGGTGTAGTAGCGGATTTTCTTGTATCCGGCGACGCGCCTTACCACATGCACTTCGCCCAGGTAGGCATTGCCCTGGCCGGCGCGCACGCCATCGAAACGCTCCAGCACTTTCAGCTTGGTGTAGTCGATCGCGTCGGTGTAGTAGTCGGCCCGGGTACGCGTGACATAAGCCTTGCGTCCGTCCCAATCGAGCTTTTCCACCTGGTAGGGCAGCGACTGCACCATATGGATGGCGCCTTCGTACAGGGTCAGCGCGGCACTGGAATAATCCACTTCGGCAATAATTCGCTGGCGACCCTCGCTGCGGTCGACCACGACAAAATTGCCGTCGGCGACCGCGCGCAGGTTGACTGCATTGGCTGGATACGCATCGGCAATCCATTCCCAGCGCTGGCCTTCCCGGTGCAGCACGTCGGATTCCGCCAGCACCTGCAGATAGGCTTCGGGCTGCACCGGACCGAAGCCGTCGCCATCGACAAAGGGCAGCTCGAACGCGGCGCAGCGGATATGGTCGAGCAATATCAGTGGCTGGTCCGGTGCGATGCGCGCCTGCTCCGGCGGCGCTGCGCGGAAGAATTCCGGATGACGCACGATGTACTGGTCCAGCGGCTGGCTCGACGCCACCAGCACGCCGATGGACGCCTGCTGGCGCCGGCCGGCGCGGCCGAAACGCTGCCACGTCGCGGCGATGGAACCGGGATAGCCCTGCAGCAGCACCACGTCGAGCGCACCGATGTCCACGCCCAGCTCCAGCGCCGAGGTGCTGACCAGGCCGTCGATGCTGCCCGCACGCATCAGCTGCTCGGTGCGGCGCCGCTCGGTCGGCAGGTAGCCGCCGCGGTAGGCATGGATGCGGGCGGGCTTGCGGGGATCGTGATCGAATACGTCCTTGAGGTACTTGGTCAGCACTTCCACCATCAGCCGCGACGGTGCAAACACCAGCGTCTTGAGCCGGGCGCGTATCGCCGCCCGCGCCACCCGCGTGACCTGGGAGCGTGCCGAAGCGCGCAGGCCCAGATCATGGTTAACAACCGGAGGATTCCACAAAAGCACATGTTTCTCGCCGCTCGGCGCACCGCTTTCGGTGATCGCATGCACGGGCTGTCCAAGCAGGTTTTCCGCATGTTCGCGCGGATTGCCGATGGTGGCCGAGCAGAGGATGAAAACCGGGCTGCTGCCGTAGAACGCGCAGATGCGCGCCAGCCGGCGCAGCACATTGGCCAGGTGCGAGCCGAACACGCCGCGGTAGCTGTGGATTTCGTCGATCACCACATAGCGCAGGTTCTCGAAGAACTGCGCCCATTTCGTGTGATGCGGCAGCATGCCCTGGTGCAGCATGTCGGGATTGCTCACCACGATGTCGCCGTGCAGCCGTACCGCCTGGCGCGCATCGCCCGGCGTATCGCCGTCGAAGGTACAGGCGCGAATTCCCAGATTGCCGGCACGGTTGAGTTCCAGCAGTTCGCTGACCTGGTCCTGCGCCAGCGCCTTGGTCGGGAACAGGTACAGCGCCTTGGCCCGCGACTGCATCGCCGCCTGCACTACCGGCAAGGTGTAGCACAGCGTCTTGCCCGATGCCGTCGGCGTCACCACCACCGTGTGCTGGCCGCGCTGCACACTGGCCCAGGCCTCGGCCTGGTGGCTGTACAGGCGCTGGATACCGCGTGCGAGCAAAGCGCGGCGCAGGTCGGGATGCAGATCCGGCGGCAGCTCGGCGTAGCGGCCTTCGCGCGCCGGCACGCTGAACTGGCCGGTGATGCGGTCGGCGTAGCGTTCGGCCAGGCGGGCGAGCAGGCGCGAGGGATTGGGCGGGACGGGTAGTTTGTCGGCGATCAGGCGGGCGAGATCGGTGGGCATGGGGCGCTTTCGTCCGGGGCGGGACGGCGGCTATAGCGGGTTGGGGTCTCAGGGGGTGAGACAGCAGGTGCAAGGCGGCGGGCAGCGCCCTCGGAATGGGCGCGCGATGCGAAATACCTGAGATTTTCGCACCGAGCCGAAACCAGCACCGCCCGTCTGCACCGCCCACCGGAAACGGCACAGCAGTGCCATCGCCGGCTGAGTCTGGAGCGCGTTGGCAAGAACGCTCAGCGGCGTGCCCCGTCGCTGCCGGGCATCTGCACGCGTTGCAGCGATTGCCGCGCGATCGCCAGGCGCGCGTCGTCCTCCAGCTCCTCGAAAACCGCAGCAGCCTTCAGGTACCAGGCCCTGGCCGCTTCGAAGTGGCGCTGCCGCTCGGCCAAGCCGCCAAGCTGGTGGTAGCTGTTCGCTGCACCGTGCGGATAGCGCAAGCGCTCTGAGACATCGAGCGACTTGCGGTACCAAGCCTCCGCGGCAACGAAGTCACGCCGCTCCTCGGCCATCATGCCGAACTGATGGTAGGCGCCCGCTGCGCTACGCGGGTTGCCCAGGCGCAAATTGATTTCCAGCGCCTTGCGGTACCAAGCCTCGGCAGTAGCGAAATCGCCTTGCTCCTGGGCCACCTGGCCTAGCTGATTGCAGGCGAGCGCCACAGCATGCTCGTCGCCTTGACGCTCGGCGATCTGCAGAGCCTTGCGGTACCAGGCCACCGCCGCGTCGAACTGACGCCGCGCCTGCGCCATGCGGCCAAGCCGCTGGTAGATGGGTACCGCGCCTTGCTCGTTGCGCTGGCGCTCGTAGATCGCCAGCGAACGGCGCAACCACGTTTCGGCGAGGTCGAAATCGCGGCGCTGTTCGGCCAGTTGGCCAAGCTGGTGGCAGGCAATAGCCGCGCCATCCTCGTTGCCCTGACGTTGTTCGATCTCTAGCGCCTTGCGGTAGCGGGTCTCAGCGGTGGCGAAATCGCGCTGCGCCTGGGCCACGGCACCGAGATGGCAATAGGACTTTGCTGCGCCCCGCTCGTTGCTCTGTCGTTCGGCGATCGCGATCGACTTGCAGTACCAGGCCTCTGCCGCTGCGTAGTCGCTCCGCTCCTCAGCCACTCTGCCCAGCTGGTGATAGGTGAGCGCCGCACTGAACTCGTTGTCCTGGCGCTCCTTGATCGCGATCGACTTGCGGTACCAGGCATCGGCAGTTTCTAGGTCGTACTGCTCCAGGGCAACGGTGCCGAGCTGGTGATAGATCAGTGCTGCGCTGTGCTCCATGAGCCCCTCGCGCTCTTCGATCTGCAGCGCTTTGTGGTATTCGGCCTTGGCTGTGTCGAAGTCGCGCCGCTCCTCGGCGAGCATGCCGAGTTGGTAGTGCACCATGCCCATGCCGTATTCGTCGTTCAGACGGTGCTTGATCTCCAGCACCTTGCGGTAATAGTTCTCGGCGGCAGCAAAGTCGCGCCGCTCCTTGGCAATGCTGCCGAGCTGGTGATAGGAGGCTGCCGCGCTCTGCTCGTCTCCCCGTTGCTGCGCAATCGCCAGCGCTTTGCGGTACCAGGTATCGGCTGCTTCGAAATCGCAACGTAGCTTGGCCACGCTGCCAAGCTGCTGAGAGGTGATCGCCATGCCAAACGCGTTATCGCGACGCTCGTCGATCTCGAGCGAACGGCGATACCAGGATTCGGCTGTAACGAAGTCGCGCCGCGCTTCTGCCACTCTGCCCAGCTGGTGATAGGACGCGGCGGCGAGACCTTCATGGTCTAAACGCTGGCAGATCGTGGCAAAGGCCTCGAAGCGGGCGGCGGCCAACTGCAGGTTGCGCCGATTCATCGCGTAGGTGGCCATCGCCTGTATCAGTGCACCGCTGTTTTGCAGATCCTCCCTGTGCTCGGCCATGCGAAACGCGCGCTCGAAACTTCCTCCGAAATAATGGAATACCGGCAATTGTTCCTGCACAGGCCTGGATGTATAGCTATCCGCGAGCGTACCCATGAAATCGGTGAAGGCGTGCTGCCAGGCTTCCCGGTGTTGGCCCGACACCACGAGCCGCGCACCTTGCGTCCTGGCATAGCGCTCGAACGCCGGATGCATTTCGTAAATATTGTCGCCCAGCCCCTGCACCAGGCCCGCGCTTTCCAGCAGCTCCAGTGCCTGCCGCGTCTGCCAGGCGACATAGGGCTGCTGCGCGACCTCTGCCATGTTGGACAGAAAGTCAGAGTGCACGTAGCGTTCGTGCAACCCAATCGGCAACAACAGCGGACGCAGCCCCTGCGGCATCCCTTCTTCCACATAGCGCAATGTTGCATACAGCCGCTGCTCGACGGCATCGTCGCTGCCCTGCTGCGGCAGATACTGCTCAAGCTCCTGCGACAACTGCCGGGCGCCGCGGCCGCCCAGCCGCGGCAATATCGCCCGCATCATCAGCGGATGGCCGTGCAGGCTGTCGATCAGGTCGGCCGTGTCCTGGTCCTTGGCATCCAGCCGCAGTCCCTGGTCGGCCAGGATGGCCTGGGCCAGCGCCTGGCGTTCTTCGCCCTGCAGACCATCCAGGCGCAAATGTCGGCACAACTCGGTGCTCAGCCACTGTTCGTCGCTGCGGCTGGTGATCAGCACCTTGCTCTTGCCACCGCGCAGCTTGACCAGGAACTGCTTGAGTGCCTGCCGGTCTGCAGCCGGCATGGCCTCGTCGGCACCGCCCGCATCGGCGCTGCCGCTGGCGCTCTCGAAATTGTCCCACACCACCAGCAGCGTCTGCCGGCGCAGCGTCTCTTGCAGATTCTTCCACTTCTCACCATCGGGCAAAGCCATCGCATCGGTACCGAACAGTTCCTCGACCAGGCGGTTGCGCAGATAGTCGAAGGAACGTACATCGGACAGGTTCTGCCAGATCACCTTCGCCGGCATTCCTTG
Source organism: Tahibacter aquaticus (assembly GCF_004363655.1). Lineage (GTDB taxonomy): Bacteria > Pseudomonadota > Gammaproteobacteria > Xanthomonadales > Rhodanobacteraceae > Tahibacter > Tahibacter aquaticus. The sequence continues at coordinate 347,743 of NZ_SNZH01000003.1, read as the reverse complement.
CGTATGTGCCAGCCATTGCAGATAGCCGCGCGCGAGCGTGGTCTTGCCCACGCCGCCAAGGCCGTGCAGCAGCAGCGCCGGCGGCGCGGCACGGCTGGCGCGCTCCAGTTCGAGCACGGCGCTGTCGCGGCCGATCACGCCGTGCGGCGCCTGGCCTGGCTCGACCTGGGCTTCTTCCGGAATACCGGCGTTCCAGTCGGTCGATTCAATGCGCGCCTGCGCGGCAAAGGTCAGCGCGAGCGGATCCTGCTGGTACAGCACCGGCACCAGCCAGTCGTCCAGCTTGATCTCGCCGCGCCGCTGCGGCCGAGCCAGCATCGCCTGGCGACCGCCGCGCACGGCTTCGGCCACGCTGCCGGAGCGGAACAGCTCGAGATAGAACGCCGGCAGGAACTGCCGTGCCGCGCTGACATACAGCGAATAGCCCATGGCCACGACGCTGCGCACGCCGGCCTTGAGCAAGGCCGTCGCCACCGAAGCAAAAACACTGTCGACCTGCTCGCTCAGCATGGCCGACTGGCAGGCATTCAGCACGGCAATCGGGATACGGTGCTCGCGCAGCAGCTGGCTGAGCTGATTGGCGGTGACCGGATCGGGCTCGCCGTCGTCGCGCTCGAACTGCAGATAGCCTTGCGAGCCTTCGAACCTGTCCGCACCACCAACACCGCTCACGCCCGGCGGACCGAAACCACCGTGACCATCGAAATGCACAATGTGATATTGCCCAGGATGCGCCTGCAGCTCGCGGCGCAGGTTCTCGAAGGTGGGCGGACGCAGCACCTTGACCGCTGCGGGCAGGTTCTCGCTGTGGATAAGCTCGACCAGCGGGCGCGAAATGCTGCGGTAGGCGATGTCATTGCGATGCGGCCGCGCAGTGACCAGCAGGATATTCACCCGCTCGCGCGAAAGGCCTTCGGGTAGCGGCAGCGGATCGCGCACGCTGTCGATCTGCCGCTCGATACGGCAATGATGGGCCAGGTCGCCAATCTGCGGATCGCATAACGCTTCCCAGGGCCAGGACAGCACACGCGGATCGTTGCTGGCGATCATCAGATGCAAGGCCGTGTGTCCGTCGCGCGTGGCATCGTTGTAGAAGTCGCGCGCCCGGCCATGGCCCAGCAGCGCATCGAAGGCGCGTTCGCCCCAGCCGCGCAAGGCAGACTGCACGCGCTCGGCGCGGATGGTATTGCCGGCGTAGGGGTAGTCGAGATAGTGCTCCAGGTACCAGGCCAGTTCGGTGCCGAGGGGTTGAGCGGTGCCGGGCAGCGCAAGCGTCAGGGGGTCTTCTACAATCGCTGGCGGTGCTGGCTTTGCGCCATTTGCGTCTATGCGCTGGACTTCGAAGGTCCACGTTTCTTCGCCGCCCAGATGCCTGAGGATTAGGCGCCGCATGCGCATTCCCTCATTCGGCGCTCAGCAATACACCGGCAGCGTGCGGGAAAATAGCTGGGCGATCTCCTTCTTTCCTTTGCAACTTGCGCACCCGATGCACCTGGCCTGATAGGCGGGTACCGATATCCAGAAGCGCACATGGCGCGGGATGCCTGCGCCGCCTGCACCGACCGGGCCTGGACCACAGTGAAAAAGCCAATCAAGAGGACGCTCCGTCGGTGCCGGTCTCACGCAAGCGCCGGAGCGAATGCTCCACGATGGCCGCGTTGTGTTCGTTGCCTGTTCGCTCAAAAACCACTAGCGACTTGCGGCACCAGGCTTCGGCAGCGCCAAAGTCATGCCGTTTCTCAGCCACCATGCCGAGCTGGTAATAGGTGCTCGCTGCGCCCTGCTCGTTGCCCAACCGTTCCTCGATCTCCAGCGACTTGCGGTACCAGGCCTCGGCTGCGGCGAGGTCACGCTGCGCTTCAGCCACTATGCCGAGCTGGTGGTAGGTTATCGCTGCGCGGTACTCGTTGCCCAACCGTTCACTAATCTCCAGCGACTTGCGGTACCAGTCCTCGGCTGCGGCGAAGTCGCGCTGCTCCTCAGCCATCATGCCAAGCTGGTGGTAAGTGCCCGTTGCGCCGTGTTCGTCGCCTAGCCGTTCATTGATCTCCCGCGACTTGCGATACCAGGTAAGGGCAGCAGCGAAGTCGCGCCGCTTCTGAGCCACTATGCCAAGCTGGTGGCAAGCGCTCGCCGCGCCGCACTCGTTGCCCAACCGTTCATTGATCTCCAGCGACTTGCGGTACAAGTCCTCGGCAGCGGCAAAATCGCGCTGCTCGGCAAGCATTACGCCAAGTTGGTGGTAGGTGCCCGCCGCGCCGCGCTCGCTGCCCAACCGTTCTTCGATCGCCAGCGACTTGCGGTAGCGGGCTTCGGCGACGGGGAAATCGCGCTGCTCTTGAGCCAGTATGCCGAGCTGGTGGTAATTGCTCGCCGCGGCGTGTTCGTTGCCGTATCGCTCGTTGATTTCCAGCGACTTGCGGTACCAGTCCCCCGCAATGACTAAGTCACGCCGATCGTGAGTCACTATTCCGATCTGGTGGTACGGAGCAGCGGCAAGGTCTTCCCGCCCGCTACGCATGCAGATTGCCGCATAAGCCTCGAAGCGAATCGCTGCCAGCGGCAAGTTGCGCCGGTTCTGCGCGTATGTCGCCATCGCCTGCATCAGTGCCCCGCAGTACGTCAGATCACCTTCGCACTGGGCCATGCTGAATGCACGTTCGAAGCTGCCGCCGAAGCGATGAAAGATCGGCCGTTGTTCGTGCAATGCCTTAGGCGCGTAGCTATCTGCCACAGCGGCCATGTACTCGACGAAGGCACGCCGCCAGCATTCCCTTTCTCGTTCCGGCACCATGAGACTTGCGCCCTGCCTCCTGACATAGCTCTCCAAGGCAGGGTGCATCTCATAGACATTATTGCCTTGCCCCTGGACCAGACCTGCCCCCTCCAGCAGCTCCAGCGCCTGCTGCGCCTGTTCGACTGTATACGGCTGTTGTGCATGGCGAGCCATGCCAGCCAGAAAGTCAGCCTGGACGTAGCGCTCGTGAAACCCGATGGGCAGCAGCAGGGGGCGCAGCCTGGCAGGCATCCCTTCTTCCACAAAGTTCAATGTTGCGAACAGCCGTTGCTCGACCGGATCGTCGCTACCTTGCTGCGGCACGTATTGCTCAAGTTCTTGCAGCAGCTGCCTGGCTCCGCTGCGGCTAATCCGCGGCAATATCGCCCGCATCATCAGCGGATGGCCGTGCAGGCTGTAGATAAGATCGGCTGTGTCCTGGTCCTTGGCGTCGAGCCGCAGCCCCTGGTCGGCCAGGATGGCCTGGGCCAGGGCCTGGCGCTCTTCGCCCTGCAGCCCACTCAAAGGCAGGCGCCGGCATATCTCTGCGCCCAGCCACTGCTCGTCGCTGCGACTGGTGATCAGCACCTTGGTCTTGCCGCCACGCAGCCTGACCAGAAACTGCTTGAGCGCCTGTCGGTCCGCGACCGGCATCGCGTCGACAGCGCCGCCTGCATCGGCCGCACCGCTGGCGCTTTCGAAGTTGTCCCATATGAGCAGCAGCGCCCGCTGGCGCAGCGCCTGTTCCAGCGCTGTCCACTTCTGCACATCGGGCAACGCCATCGCATCGGTGCCGAACAGTTCCTCGACCAGCCGGTTGCGCAGATAGTCGAACGAACGCACTTCGGCCAGGTTCTGCCAGATCACTTTCTCCGGCAGCCCTTGCGTATGCGCCAGCCACTGCAGATAGCCGCGCGCCAGCGTGGTCTTGCCCACACCGCCCAGCCCGTGCAGCAGCAGTGCAGGCGGTGCGCCGCGGCTGGCGCGTTCCAGCTCGAGCACGGCGCTGTCCCGGCCGATAACGCCATGCGGTGCGTGGCCGGGTTCGACCTGGGCTTCTTGCGGAAGGCCGGCGTTGGTATCGACGTGCTGCGCGCCTGCCCGCGCGGCAAAGTCCAAGGCCAGCGCATCCTGCTGGTACAGCACCGGCACCAGCCAGTCCTGCAGCGCTATATCGCCATGCCGCTGCGGTTTGGCCAGCATCGCCTGACGCCCGCTACGTACCGCTTCGGCCACACTGCCAGAGCGAAACAGCCCGCGGTAGAACGCCGGCAGGAACTGTCGCGCTCCACTGACGTAAAGCGAATAGCCCATGGCCACGACGCTGCGCACACCGGCCTTGAGCAGTGCGGTGGCGACCGAGGCAAAAGCGTCGTCGGCCTGCTCGCTCAGCATCGCCGACTGGCAGGCATTGAGCACCGCAACCGGGATGCGATGCTCGCGCAACAGTTCGCTCAGCTTCGCCGCGCTGACAGCGTCCTCGCTGCCGTCGTCGTTTTCGAAGGCGAGCTGGCCCTGCGGCCCCTTGAACCTGTCGCTGGTATCGGTGCCGATGCTGCCGAAACCGCCGTGGCCATCGAAATGCACAATGTGATATTGCCCGGGATGATCCTGCAGCTCGCGGCGCAGCTGGTCGAACGTGGGCGGGCGCAGCACCTTCACCGACGCCGGCAGGTTTTCGCTCTGGATCAGTTCGACCAGCGGCCGCGAAATGCTGCGGTAAGCGACATCGTCACGATAGGGCCGCGCGATGACCAGCAGGATATTCACCCGCTCGCGCGACAGGTCCGGCGACAGCGGCGGCGGATCGCCGGCGCTGTCGAGCTGCCGTTCGATGCGGCAGTGCTGCGCCAGGTTGCCGACTTGCGGATCGCGCAAGGCCTCCCAGGGCCAGGACAGTACGCGTGCATCGTCGCTGGCGATCTGCAGCTGCAGCGCGGTGTGACCGTCGCGCGTGGCATCGCGGTAGAAATCGCGCGCCTGGCCATGACCGAACAGGGCATCGAAGGCACGCTCGCCCCATTCGCTCAGCGCCGACTGCACGCGTTCGGCCCGGATCACGCTGCCGCCGAACGGGTAGTCCAGGTAGCTCTCCAGGTACCAGGTCAGTTCCTCGCCCAGCCGCTGGGCTGTGCCGGGCAACATCGACGTCAGCGGATCTTCCACTGCCACCAGCGGCGCCGATCTGGCACCTCGCGTGTCCACGCGCTGGACTTCGAAGGTCCACTCGTCCGCGCCGGCTCGGTGTCTCAGGACCAGTCGTTGCATGTTTTCCCCTGATTCGATTTGCGCCAATGCGCCGGCAGGCAGCTGGCGACGGCGTTTATGCCTTTGCCACCGATGAACGAAATGCCGCTGGCCACCAGCAGCGGACAGCTCGTGCGCCGACTTCGCCATCGCTGTGCGGGTCCGCTTCGTACCCGTTCCGGATACGCCTCTGTCCGCATCGTTCGGGGAGTGTGCCCAGAACCCGGAAACTCTCACCGCGGCACAGCCAGTGCGGCAGCCGCGACGAAGACCGCCCGTCGATCCGGCAGCAGAGCATTCCGCTCTCCGCCGTGACAGTCACACCCGCCGAATAACGCAATAGCCCAGCGTGCCGCCTTCGCGGCGGCGAATCCGGAGTCCAGCTCATGCCATCGTCCTTGTTTCTGCGCCGCGCAGCCGCGCTTTTCGTGCTGCTGGGCTGTGCGCTGCCCTCTGCCGCGGCGACCGCCGGCGCCACCGTGCCGCCGGCCCCGACCGTTACCAGCGTGGTACCGGGCAACGGCAAGGTGACCGTGGGCTACAGCCTGTCCGGCGACGGCGGTTCGGCAATCCAGGGCATCATCATCAACTGCGGCGACGTGACCGTCTTCGGCGGCAACAATCCGCTGCCCGTGAACGGGCTGGCCAACGGCGTCACGGTCACCTGCCGCGTGCGGGCGCGCAACGGCATCGGCGACGGGCCGTGGTCGGCCGACTCGGCGCCAGTCACACCGGCAGGACCGCCAGCTGCGCTGGCCGACGTGGTCGCCACGCGGGGCAATGGCCAAGTCAGCGTCGCCTTCGTACCCGGCGACGACGGCGGCCTGCCGGCAACCTACAACGCGCAATGCGGCACGCAGAGCATCAGCGGCGCCGCTTCGCCGTTGCTGGTGACCGGCCTCGTCAACGGCGTCAGCGTGACCTGCGAGGCCTGGGCCACGAACAGCGTCGGCGCCGGGCCGCATACCGCGGCCGCCGCAGTCACGCCAGCAACCGTGCCCGATGCGCCGGTGATCACCGGCGTCGTACGCGGCAATCAGCAGGTCACGGTGACGTTCACCGCACCGGCGAGCAACGGCGGCGATCCGGTACAGGGCTACCTGCCCACCTGCGGCGACCAGACCGTGTTCGGCGGAAATCTCAGCCTGCCGGTCGGCAATCTGGCCAACGGCGTGGCGGTGACGTGTACGGTGCGCGCGCTCAACGGTGTCGGCAACAGCGCCGCCTCTGCGCCCTCGGAACCGGTTACGCCAGCAACGGTGCCCGGCGCGCCGTCGCTGACCGGCGTGGTATCCGGCGATAGCTCGGCGCAATTGAACTTCACCGCTCCCGCCGACAACGGCGGCGCCAGCGTCAGCAGCTATCGCGCGGACTGCACGCCGGGCACTCACAACAGCAGCGGCGCGGCTTCGCCGCTCACCGTCGCCGGCCTGAGCAATGGAGAAACGTATACCTGTATTGTTGTGGCAACGAACGCGGTCGGCAGCGGACCGGCAGCGGCCGGCCTGAGCGTGGTGCCACGCCTGGTCGCCGACCTCGGCGTGAGCATCGACAACGGCCAGCATTTCATTGCCGGCGGCAGCCAGACCAGCTACCTGATCGATGTCCACAACGGCAGCTCGCGCGCCATCTTCGGCGTACGCGTGAACGATGTGCCGGGCGCGCAGTTCAGCGATGTCAGCTGGATCTGCAGCGCAGACAGTGGCGGCAGCTGTCCCGCCAGCGGTAGCGGCGGCATCGATGCCCTGGTCGACCTTGCGCCGAACGCCGGCGTCAGCTTCCTGCTCAGCGCCACGGTCGCCGCGCTGCCGGAAGTGCCGTCCAGCAACAGCGTGACGATCATCGCGCCGAACAGCGTCGCCGATCCGGTCGCCGCCAACGACAGCGCGACCGATGGACCGGATGGCGTCGGGCTGTTTGCCGACGGCTTCGATTAGCGCGACAGGCGTAGCGGCGAACCTTGCCTGCCGGGTGACGCGGCAGTGCGGTGGCGATTGAATATTCGGCCATTTTTTCTGCGCCATTTGTCGCTGCCGATTCTGCCGCCGCGCGGCCGGCTTGCCAGCGGCGCAGCGCTGGCCTCAGCATCGGCGCATGGGGATATTGCGCTGTATGCCGTTCGCGGCAGGGGTTTGGCGGCTGGTGCTGGCCCTGCTGCCGGCACTGTTCGTTGCTGCGCCGGCACCGGCGGCTATCGATCACCGCTATGCGCTGGCCGGCGATTGTGCTGGCCGACCGGCGACGACGGTGCGCATGGCCAAGGGCTATTGCCTGGGCCTGGTCTGGCAGGGCCAGGGCGCGGACGGTCCGCGCATGCCGCGCGCCTTGCTGGCGCTGGCGGACGGCAGCTGGCTGGTGACAGACCTGGGCGGCTGGAAGGCCGGACTGGGTGCGGTCTGGCGCCTGTCTGTCGCCGCCGACGGCGCGGTCGCCTGGCGCGTGCTGGTGCAGGGCCTGAGCATGCCGCACACGGTAGCGCGCGGACCGGACGGGCGCGTCTACGTGTCGGAGATGAATCGCATACTGAGCATGGACCCGGACGCCGCCGATCCGGCAGCAACGCTGACCACCGTGATCGGCGGCCTGCCGGACAACCAACTGCACGACAACCGCCACCCGCTGTCGAGCTTTGTCGTCGACGGCGACGGCGCGCTGCTGGTGAACGTCGGCGCACCGACCGACCGCTGCCTGGACGAAAACGGCCAGCCACGCACGGATGCCAGCGGTGCCTGCGTGGACGACGCCGCCACGGCGCAGGTGCGCCGCCACGCCTATCTCGGCAACGGCCGCTGGAGCGAAGACAGCACGGTGCTCGCGGCCGGCCTGCGCAATTCGGTGGCCCTGGTGCGCCACCCGTCCGGCACGATCCTGCAGGCAGAGAACTCGGTCGATCTCGACACGCCGGAACATCCCTACGACGAGATCAATGTGCTGCGGCCGGGCGGCCATTACGGCTGGCCGTATTGCGTGGATCTGCAGACACCGCTGCCGGGCTGGGACGCCGCCATCGCGCGTTGCGCCGAACGCGACAGGCCACTGGCCTTGCTGCCGCCGCATGCGGCGCCGCTGGACCTGATCTATTACGACGGCGCGATGTTTCCCGCCCTGCGCGGCCGGCTGCTGACGACCTGGCACGGCTATCGCCGTGCCGGCGGACGCATCGTCGCCGTGGAGACCGATGCCCGCGGACAGCCGCTGACCGACATCGGCGGGCACTACGCCATCTATCCCCGCGGCTCGCTGCCCTATCCGGCCGGAGCACCGAGTGTAAAAGGCAAAGTGTTGACGCCCGGCTGGGACCAGATCGCCGGCAGGCAGCCGCGCGGCGCACCGGTCGCCATGGCCGTGGCGGCCGACGGCTCGATCTGGGTCACGGACGATCGCAACCGCGCCATTCTGCGCATCGCGCGGCCGGATGTAGCGACGCCGTGAGGCAGCGCAAGCCCTGAGCCCCGGTACGTCATGCGATCGCGTGTCTGCGGGATTGCCGGCGCGGCACGCACATCGCGAATCCGGCGTCATGCGGCCAGTAGCGCGGCTCGCCTCGGCAATGCTGTCGCTTGGCCAGCTTCGCCCAAGGCGAGGGGCTGTCGCGGCGGCAGTGGATCGGTAGTATCGCCCCGTCCCGGGGGAGAGTGCCGATGTCCGCAACCGCTGTCGAACTGGTCCACGCACCACGCATTCCACTGACGCTGAAGCTTGCCTTCACAGCCTTCATGGCCGTGCTGGTGCCGTTCTACTGGATCACCTACGGGCCGACCAATTTCCTGTATTTCTGCGACGTGGCCATGTTCTTCACCCTGGCCGCGATCTGGACCGAATCGCCGCTGCTGGCGTCGATGCCAGCGGTAGGGCTGATCGTTCCGCAATTCGTCTGGTGCGTGGATTTCGTCGCGAGCTGGCTGGGCATGCCGTTGCTGGGCATGACGGCCTACATGTTCGACCCGGGCATCGCGTTGTTCGCCCGCGGCCTGTCGTCGTTCCATGCCTGGCTGCCGTTCGTGCTGGTATTCCTGGTCGCACGCCTGGGCTACGACCGCCGAGCCTTCGTCTACTGGACGGTGCTGGCCTGGGCCTTGCTGGCGTTCTGCCGCCTGGCCATGCCGGCGCCGCCGCCAGACCCGGCGCAGCCTAACGTGCCGGTGAACATCAACTACGTCTACGGCTTCGGCGATGCGGCGGCACAAACCTTCATGCCCGGCTGGGCCTGGTTGCTGATGCTGTTCGTGGGCTTGCCGGTGCTGGTGTTCTGGCCTACGCATCGGGTATTGCAGAAGTGGCGTGGTGCACGCAACCCGTAGGGTGCGATGAGCGAACGCGGATCGCAGCGCGAGGTGTCGCAGCCGGGCTGCGTCGCATGGCTGTTCGGCGCCATTCGCTGCGCTCATTGGCGCCCTACGGGAGCATAGCGCTGCGCGCAGGTGACTGGTCGCGTCTATTGCACTTTGCGCGGCATCGCGTTGGCGTTGTCGATGTCGGCGGCGATGCGCCAGGTGCCGTCTTTGTCGCGACGAAGAACAAGTACAAATTTTCCGAAATCCGGCTTGCCGGCCTGCGCGCCGAAGCCGCCAACGATATAGGCCATGTCGCCGGACTGGTCGTAGTGCAGCGCACGCAGGGCCAGCGGCGAACCGGCGTTACGCTGGTAGGCGGCGCGGATCGCTGCAGCACCGGCGGCCGGCGGCTGGCCGTTGGGCAGGGCGTAGCCGCCGTCCACGAACAGGCCGGCCAACCCGGCGGTATCGCCAGCGCTCCAGGCTTTTTCGTAATCGCGCAGCACGCGCGCGAGATCGGCCGGCAGTTCGACTGCAGCGGGCGCTACGGCTGGCTGTGCCAGGGCAAAGGCAGACAGCGTGGCGCTGAACAGGAGAAAAGCCAGGGCTGCAGGTTTCATCGCTATGCACTCCAGTGAAATGAATGGCAAGGACGACAGGGCACTGCCGATCCCGTCACGCCGTCGCGGCACGGCCGGACGCCAAGCCCGCTTCGCACCATTTCCGCAACATCCGCCGACGGTGGCTTCAGGCGCCGATCTGCTCGTCCGTCAGCACGGCCAGAAACGCCTCGCCGTACTTGTCCAATTTGGTACTGCCCACACCGCTGACCGAGGCCATTTCCCGCAACGAGGTCGGATGCTCGCGCAGCATGTCGAGCAAGGTTGCGTCGTGGAAGATCACGTAGGGCGGTACATTCTGTTCCTTGGCCAGGCGCGAGCGTACCGCGCGCAAGGCATCCCACAGTGGCTTTTCGTCGTCGGCGATTTCCAGGCTGTTGCGCCGCGTGCGGCCGCCGGGCTTGCTGCCCTTGCCGGCCTGGCGCGCGGCTTTGCGTTCGGCACGGCGCTCGTCCTTGGCGGCTTCATGGCGCATCCAGATGCGGGTTTCGCCCTTGAGCACGGCGCGGCTGGTTTCGGTCAGGTGCAAGGTGCCATAGCCTTCGTGGTCGGCGGCGAGCAGGCCGGCGGCGACGAGATGGCGGAATACGCCGCTCCATTGCCGTGCGTCCAGATCCTGGCCAATGCCGAATACGCTGAGCTTGTCGTGGTTCCAGCTGCGCATCTTGTCGTTGTCTTCGCCGCGCAGCACGCCGACCAGGTGGCCGACACCGAAACGCTGGCCAGTGCGATACACCGCCGACAAGGCCTTCTGCGCCACTTCGGTTGCATCCCAGGTACGCGGCGGATCTATGCAATTGTCGCAATTTCCACAAGCGGCGGCAGCCTTCTCGCCGAAGTAGCCCAGCAGCAGCTGGCGCCGGCAGCCGGTGGCTTCGGCATAGCCGAGCAAGGCTTCCAGCTTGGCCCGCTCGACGCGCTTCCTGTCCTGGCCCGATTCGGACTGGGCGATCATCTGGCTCATGGTCACCACGTCGCCCAGGCCGTAGCACAGCCAGGCTTCGGCGGGCAGGCCGTCGCGGCCGCCACGGCCGGTTTCCTGGTAGTAGCCTTCCATGCTCTTGGGCAGGTCCAGGTGCGCGACGAAGCGCACGTCGGGCTTGTCGATGCCCATGCCGAAGGCGATGGTGGCGACCATCACGATGCCGTCTTCGCGCAGGAAGCGCTGCTGGTTGCTGGAGCGCGCGGCCTGGTCCATGCCGGCGTGATAGGCCAGTGCCTCGATGCCGTCTTCGACCAGGGCGGCCGCGGTTTCGTCCACTTTCTTGCGCGACAGGCAATAGACGATGCCGGATTCGTCGCGATGGCTTTCCAGGAAGGCGCGCAGCTGGCGCCGCGCATTGTCTTTCTGCACCACGTTGTAGCGGATGTTCGGCCGGTCGAAGCTGGAGATGAACTGGCGCGCGTCTTCCAGCGCCAGGCGCTCGACGATCTCGCCCCGCGTCGGCGCATCGGCCGTGGCGGTGAGCGCGATGCGCGGGATGTTCGGAAAGCGCTGGTGCAGCAGGTTGAGGCCGCGGTATTCGGGACGGAAGTCATGGCCCCATTGCGACACGCAATGTGCTTCGTCGATGGCGAACAGCGACACCGGCACGCGCTCCAGCAATTCCAGCGTGCGTTCGCCGAGCAGGCGTTCGGGCGCCACGTAGAGCAGTTTCAGTTCGCGCCGCAACAGGCGTTGCTCGACCTCGCGCTGGGCCTGGGCCGACAGCGAGGAATTCAAGTAGGCCGCGGCCACGCCAAGCTGGGTCAGGGCATCGACCTGGTCCTGCATCAGCGCGATCAGCGGCGACACCACGATGGCCGTGCCGTCGCGCACCAGGGCTGGAATCTGGTAGCACAGCGACTTGCCGCCACCGGTAGGCATCAGCACCAGGCTGTCACCGCCCTGGATCAGGTGATCGACGATAGCGGCCTGTTCGCCGCGGAATGTGGCATAGCCGAATACGCGGTGCAGAACTTCAAGAGCGTGGGGATTCATCCGCCCATGCTAACGGATCGATCAAGCGGCCGGCGTCGGCACGGCACGCGGGGGCGGCTGGGAATCTTCCGGCCGCGGCGCCAACGAAGCACTGAACAGCACTGCCGGCACGCGGCGATCGTCCGCATCGGTCACCAGCAGCAGACGAATGACATCGCCGTCCTGGATGGCATCGATGCCTTCGACCTTGTACACCGGCTGCAGCAACTGCAAAGCCTGCACCTGCCCCTCCGGCGTGACGATGCCTATCGCCGCGGCGACGCAGGGGCCATCGTGGTAGGTGTCGTCGACGTGTTCGGCGACGGCACTGAAGACGATACGGCCGTCGGGCAGCGCCGCCGCATCGGTGAAACCCAAGGGAATGCCATCGACGCCGCCCAGCTCGACGCTGCATAGGGCAGCAGGCAGTTCGGGCAGGCGCGGCGCATCGCCGGCGCTCAAGGCCAGCAGTACATCGGCCAGGGCAAACCCGATCAGGGCGTTCTGCGGATGACTGCCGCTGGCCCGCTGCAGCAGCACCAGCTGCGAGCCGCAGACCACCGCACCCTCGATGTTCAGCGCGGCAAAGCGCCGCTGCAAAGGTGCGTACAGCGCGGTCAGATCGACCCTGCATGACCCGCCGCTCAGCGCGCCGGAGTCGTCCAGCCCCAGCAAGGCACCGCTCTGCCGGTTGGGCCTGGAGCCGGAGCCCAGTGCCAGCAAGGCGCCCGCCGGATAGCCGGCAAACGACGGCAGCCGCACCAGCACTTCCAGGTCAGGCTTGCACGCCTTGCGCGCCGCGGCCTCGTCGGGCAGGTCGCCAGGGAACAGCCGCACACGGCTGCCACCATTTTTCCCGGCGCGGTCGAATACGCCCAGGTGCAGCTCGTCATCGGCGACCACATAGACAAAGTCGCCAGCGACGACCAGCCCACTGGCGGCGCTAAGGTAGGGCGGCGCGACAGCCGGCGCGGAAAACATCAGTGAGCGCAGCGGTTGAAGCGCGATCATGCGGTGAATCCCCCTGCGGAAAGTCTGTGCGCCGGGCCTTGCGACGGCCCAAGGCAGGCAGAGTGGCCAATAGCCGCGGCGCGAAGGGCCGGGAAATGCGTCGGTTGTATCGCACCCTCGACGGATATGCACTCGCGCTCCTGCAGCCGAACTGGCCGGCCACGGAGGCCCCAGCCGGGCGATTTGCATCGCCGTACGGCCAAGTCGCCACAATTTCAGTACGCTAAAGCATCAAAAAGGGACCGACCATGTCGAACGCTGCTTTCGCCGCATCTGTGCTTTTGTCCCTGCGCTGCAGGCTGACCGCGCTTTGCCTGCTGCTGGCCGCCGGGCCGGTGACGGCCGATACGGTAGTGGCCACCATACCGGTCGGGCAGACCCCCTACGGCATCGCCGTACTGCCGGACGGCTCCCGCGCCTACGTCACCAATTTCGCGTCCAATACAACGTCGGCAATCGACACGGCCAGCAACACGGTGGCCGCGACCATCGCGGTCGGCGGCCAGCCCTATGGCGTCGCCGTGCATCCGGACGGCACTCGCGCCTATGTCACCAACAACAATTCCGACAGCGTGTCGGTGATCGCGACGGCCACGAACACGGTCGCCGCAACCATTGCTGTCGGCGACCAGCCCAGAGCAGCCGCGGTGCGGCCGGATGGCGCCATCGCCTATGTCGCCAACACCGGATCCAACACGGTGTCGGTGATCGACACGGCCACCAACACGGTGACAGCGACGATCACGCTCGGCGGCAGCCCGATCTCGATCGCTTTCCGGCCGGACGGTGCACGCGCCTATGTCGTCAACTATGACGGCAACAGCGTGTCGGTGATCGACACCACCACGAATACCGTGACGGCGACGATTGCCATCGGCAACCTTCCCTTTGCGATCGCCGTCGGCCCTGACGGCAGCCGTGCCTACGCAGCCAATTCCAGTTCCGGCAACGTGTCGGTGATCGACACGGCCACCAACACGGTGACGGCGACGATTCCTGTCGGCACCGCTCCCCGCGGCATCGCCGTGCGGCCGTTCGGCGCCCGCACCTATGTGACCCACTACGGCGCCAACAGCGTGTCGGCGATCAATACAGCCACAAACACGGTGGCAACGACGACGACGGTCGGCGGATTTCCCTACGGCGTGGCTTTACGGCCAGACGGCGCCCGTGCCTATGTCGTCAATTCGGTGTCCGACAACGTTTCCGTGATTGCCATCGGGCCGCAGGTCACGGCCCTTTCGCCGGGCAATGGTCCGGCGGTCGGCGGCACCACCGTGACAATCACCGGCATCAATTTCAGCGGCGCCACGGCGGTGAACTTCGGCGCGAATCCCGCCACCGGCATCACTGTGGTCAGCGACACCCAGATCACTGCCGTAACACCGGCACACGGCCTCGGCATCGTCGATGTCACCGTGGTCACGCCCGACGGCAGCAGCAGCAACACTGCAGCCGACGACTACAACTACGACACCTTGCCGGTGGCGCTGCAGTCCTTCAGCGTGGATTAGAAAAAACGGCCAGCGCCCGCTTGCCGCCACGGCGCTGGCGCAATAACCGGCTTTCCCTCGCCTGGCGCCCAGAATCGTCCTAGACTGCCGCGCAACGACAGGACTGTCTCCAGGGGGGAGCAAGCCATGTTGACGCGCCGTGTTGCGCTTGAAGCGCTGGCATTCGCCATCGCCATTTCCGCGTTTTCCTGCTTTCTCCACGCTGCCGAACCAGCACGCCGCTGGCGTCCGGCGACAGCGGCCGACCTGCCGGCGGGCACGCCGATACAGTCGGCGACGCTGGCCGGCGCAGGCCTTGCGCCGGTCGATTCCGCGGCCCAGCGCGTGCAGATCGATCAGGCGACCGGCGCCATCGTGCCGGCGGCCGATGCCAGCACAGAGGCAGCAGCCAATGCCGACATCGATGCCGGCGCACCGCGTCTGGTGCTGCAGAAATCGCCGTCGGGCGCGCTCTACGTGGACACCAGCGGCTACCGCCATACGGCGACAGTGACGCTGGATGCGCAAGGACAGCCCCGGCTCGACTGCACGGACCCGCCGCAGGATGCCGCCTCGGCGGCGCGTCTGGCCGGCCGTGCCGCGCCAGCGGTGCCGGGCGATCACAGCGCTCATGCCCATGCCCTGGCGCCCGCACCGCCTGATCCGGCCGGTGCTGCGGCAGTGCCCGCATCCGCCACTGCCGCAAAGGCCGAGGCGCGGCAGCAACGCCTCGCCGCTGCCGTCGCGGCGAGCGACGTTACCGCCGCATCGCCGGCAGCCGCCTCGAACGACAGGTCAAGCCCTGCGCATCGGCCGGCTTCGGCAGGCGAACCAGGCGCCGCTTCCACGGCGGCCGGCGCCAGGCCCGAGCCACGTCAACCAGGCGCTGCCTTGCAGCCAGCGCCCGCGAATCCTGCGCCCACGTCCACGCCGGCGGAGCAGTAATCATGACCATCCTGTCGACACTGCCGCGCCTGGCCGCGACGCTGGCGCTGCTCGGCGCTTTCGCCCTGCCCGTCTCCGCCGCCACCGTCACCCTGGTGCCCGGCAACGGTTTTTCCGACACCACGCCGCGCACGCCCGAAGGCGGCAACAACGGCACCACACTGGGCCAGCAGCGCACCAACCTGTTCAACGCGGCGGCCCAGGTCTGGGGCGCCGCGCTCACCAGCACGCAGACGATCAAGGTACAGGCCGCGTTCGAAACCCTGACCTGCTCGGCTGCATCGGGCACGCTGGGCTCGGCCGGCGCAACCGGCAACTACATCCTCACCGACGGGGTCGACGACCGCTACTACGCCGTGGCACTGGCCGAGGCACTGACCGGACAGAACCTCAACGCCACCGCCAGCAACACCAACGAAATCTCCGCCACCTTCAATGCGCGCGTCGATCTGGACGACACCGGCTGCCTGGGCAGCACGCGCTTCTACTACGGCCTTACCGGGCCGGCACCCGCCGGCACCATCGCGCTGTACCCGGTGGTGCTGCACGAACTGGGACACGGCCTGGGCTTCGCCGCGTTTATCTGCCGCACCAGTCCGCAATGCACCAATACCTCGCCGGCCACGCCCTACGGCGCGTATTTCTTCAACGTGCCGGACATCTGGTCCGACACCATCCGCGACAACGACATCGACGGCCTGGGCACCAGCCGGCGCTGGTCGGAACTGACCACCGCCGAGCGCGTGGTCTCCTTTACCCACGATCCGTTCCTGGTCTGGAACGGCATGACCGTCAGCAGCAATATCGCCGGCCAGGCCGCCATCGCCAAGAACGAAGATCGCCTGCGCATGTATGCGCCGAGCACATTTGTCCCCGGCTCCAGTATTTCCCATTTCCACTCTGACGCATCGCCCAGCCTGCTGATGGAACCGTCGCTCAGTGCCGGCGTGTTCACCCAGACCGACCTCACCGACTGCCTGTTCGCCGACATCGGCTGGATCGACAGCCGCTGCGCCACGGTGATCAACGCGACACCTACGCTCAACGCCCTGCCCACACCGGTTAACCTGCTCGAAGACGCCGGCACGCAGGTGGTCAGCCTCAGCGGAATCGGCGACAACGATGCGCTGGTGCAGGAGCTGAGTGTTGCGGCGGTGTCGGGCAACACGGCGCTGATTGCCAACCCGGCCGTCACTTATACGAATCCCGACAGTTCCGGCTCGATCAGCTATACGCCGCAGCCGAACCAGTCTGGCAGCGCCGTCATCACCGTCGGCGTATTCGACGACGGCGGCTGGGCCAACGGCGGCAACGATCTGGTCACGCGCCAGTTCACCGTCAATGTCACCGCGGTGAACGATGCTCCCGTCATCGCCAGCAGCGCGCCGACGACGGCCACCGAAGCCGTGGCCTACAACTACGCGCCTGCCGCGACCGATGTCGACGGCCCCGGCCAGACCTGGTCGCTGGTCGCACCGACGCATACCTGCGGCGGTTCGATCAATGCGTCCGGCGGCGCCTTCACCTTCACCCCGGCCGGCCCGACACCGCCGGCCAGCTGCGTCGTCGCATTGCAGATCTGCGACGGCGGATCGCCCAACCTGTGCGCTGCGCAAACGACCAGCGTCAGCATCAGCGCGGTCAACAGCGCACCAGCGATCACCAGCAGCGCACCGGCGACGGCGACAGAAGACCTGGCCTATACCTACAACGCCACGCGCAGCGATCCGGACGGCCCCGGCCAGACCTGGTCGTTGGTCTCGCCCACGCACACCTGCGGCGGTTCGATCGGCGCGTCCAGTGGTGCGTTCACCTTCACGCCGGCCGGCCCTGTGCCGCCGGCCAGCTGCGTCGTGGCCGTGCAGGTCTGCGACGGCGGCACGCCGAACCTGTGCGCGATGCAGACCACTACCGTCAGCATTGCCGCCGTCAACGATGCACCGGTGATCGACAGCAGCGCAGCGACGACGGCAACCGAAGATGTCGCCTATTCCTACAACGCCACGCGCAGCGATGCCGACGGCCCCGGCCAAAGCTGGTCGCTGGTCGCACCGACGCATACCTGCAGCGGTTCGATCAACGCGTCCAGCGGCGCGTTCGCCTTCACGCCGCCGGGCCCGCTGCCGCCCGCCAGTTGCGTCGTCGCGGTGCAGGTCTGCGACGGAGCCACGCCGAGTCTCTGCGCCACGCAGACGACAACGGTCACCGTCGCCGCGGTCAACGATGCTCCGGTCATCAGCAGCAGCGCGCCGGCACTGGCCATTGAAGACGCGGCGTACAGCTACAACCCCTCGCGCAACGATCCGGACGGCCCCGGCCAGAGCTGGAGCCTGTCCGCCGCGCACACCTGCGGCGGCTCCATCGTGCCGGCCACCGGCGCGTTCTCGTTCACGCCGGCGGGCCCGGTGCCACCAGCGGGTTGTGTCGTTTCGGTCGAGGTTTGCGACGGCGGCACGCCGAACCTGTGCTCCGGGCCGCAGACCACAAGCGTTGGCATCATGGCCATCAACGATCCGCCTGTTGCCACGGCACCGGCCAACGTCGGCGCCGACGAAGACACGCCACGCACGTTCAGCGGCAGCGAGCGACTCGCGCTCGGCGATGCGGACAGCGCCAGCGTGCAGGTCACGCTCACTGTGAACAACGGTAGATTGAGCCTGGCCACGCTCGCCGGCCTGAGCTTCCTCGACGGCGACGGCAGCGACGACGCCAGCATGCGCTTCAACGCCACCCCTGCCGCTGCGGACGCCGCCGTCGCCACACTGAGCTTGCGCCCCAGCGCCGACTACAACGGCAGTGCGACGCTGAACTTCAGCGTCGATGACGGCGCAGCGGCAGCGGTACAGCGCAGCATCGCCATTGCCATCGCAGCGCAAGCCGATATCGTCGACGACACCGTCGGCGTGCTTGAAGACAGTAGCCTGGTTTTCAACGTGATCAGCGGAACCGGAGGTGCATCGCCCGACAACTTTGCCGGTACGCCGATACTGAGCGCGATTGGCAGCCCGTCCCACGGCACGGCGACCTTCGCCCCGGATGGCAGCATCAGCTATACGCCCGCAGCGAATTTCAGCGGCAGCGACAGCTTCGGCTACAGCGTCAACTCCGGCGGCGTCAGCGAAAGCGGCGGCATCACCATCTCCATCGCCGCAGTGAACGATCCGCCGACGCTGGACGCCATTCCCAACCCGGCCCTCATCAGCGTCGACGCCGGTCTGCAGACGGTGAACCTCGGCGGCATCGGACCCGGCGGCGGCGAAACCACGCAGACGCTCATGGTCACCGCGGTTTCCGACAACCCCTCGCTGATCGCAAACCCCGCCGTCAGCTATACCAGCCCCGGTGCCACCGGCACGCTGACATACACACCACAGCCCGGACAGCACGGCACGGCGATCATCACTGTCAGCGTGACCGACAGCGGTGGCACTTCCAGCGGCGGTATCGACACGGTCTCGCGCAGCTTCAGCCAGGTCGTCGGCGTGCTTGACCGCATCTTCGCCAACGGCTTCCAGCAGCCGTAAGCGCGCTGACGGCAGGCAGGACAGACAGGAAGTCCAGGCGCCAGGGAATGGCGCCTCACTCCAGCACAAGCCGGGACAAGCGCAGGTTCTGCAGGCAGCAGCATGGCTTGGCGCTGCCTGAACACGCCCGCCAGCCGCTGCTGTCAAAATTCGGCTACGCGTAACCCGATTGCGCTTTCCTGAAGCCAGGTTCTGGCCAGATCCGCCACACTACATTCCCTGGCGGACCGGCTGTGGCTGGGACCATAGCTTGGCCAGCGCCCGCACTCAGGCCGTCGCCCGCTGCGCGGTGCGGGATCCGGCGAGGGACTCGACGAGGTCGCGGTGTGCAGGCAGATCCCTGATGGCGTGCTGGCTGACGGCGCGCAGCATGGCGAATTCGCGGCGCGCTTCCTCGGCGCGCGGATAGCGCCCACGCTGATCCCGCAGGTCAGTCCGGAATTCCATGCCGTAGAGAATGAATTGCCAGCTCGCCGGCATGAACATTTCCAGATCGGTGACGAAGTCGAGACGGTGCGGTGCGCGCTGTCGCCATTCGGCGAGACGGTCGCGCAGCGATGGCGGAACGCTGGCCGTATCGGCGTTGTCGATCCAGAACGCGCTGTCGCGGCGCTGGGTCAGGCAGTAGTGAAGCTTGAGAAAATCGACGATGCGCGTGTAGCGCTCGCTCATCATGCGGTTGAAATGCGCCGCGGCGCGATCGAAGCAGGCGTCCATCGGCAGCAGGTGGGCGAGCAGATAGGTGCCCATCTCGATGAGACCGATGCCGGTCGCTTCGAGGGGCTCGAGGAAACCGGCCGAGAGCCCGATCGCCACGCAATTGTGCTGCCACTGCACTCGCCGATAGCCGGTTTCAAACGGCAGGCGGCGCGCATTCAATCCCTGCGCCGCGGGACCGATGTGCTCGCGCAGCACGGCTTCGGCGCGATCATCGCTGGTGTGCCGGCTCGAGTAGACGTAGCCGACGCCACGACGCTCCTGCAGGCCGATGTCCCAGGTCCAGCCGGCTTCGTGGGCGGTGGAGATCGTATGCGATGCGATGGGCGTGTCCGGGCCTGCGTTGGGCACCTGGATAGCCACGGCGCGGTCGGCGAAGAGCACGTCGCTCACCGGCACGAGCGGCTGCCCCAGTGCCTTGCCGATCAGGGCTGCACGCATGCCGGTGCAGTCGACATAGAGGTCGGCCTGCAGGGTGCCGATTTCCCGCGTGACGACGCCGGCGATCCCACCGTTCGCGTCGAGCGTCACATCGCAGATGGTGGCGAGCCGATGGTCGACGCCGAGTGCGCGACCTTCCGCGGCGAGCAGCGCAGCGACCTTCATGGCGTCGAAGTGGTAGGCGTAGTTCATCGGCCCTTCGTAGTCGGGATCCTGGCGACGCTTCGGCGCACGGCCGGCATCGGCGACCGCGGCCTGCAGGGTCACCGCATCGGCGAATGCCATGCCTTCGCCGGCCTCGCCGAGCAGCCAGTAAGGGACCAGATCAAGTCCGTCGACGCGCGAACTGGGCAGGTTGAAGGGATGGAAGTAGTGATTGCGGCCGGGCGAACCGGCCGGCCGGGCCCAGTCGACGAAGCGGATGCCCTGCTTGAAGGTGGCCTGGGTTTCGCGGATGAAACGCGCCTCGCTGATGCCGATCTGCGAGAGCGCGCCGCGGATCGACGGGAACGTACCCTCGCCGACACCGAGAATGCCGATGTCGGGTGACTCGACGAGCTGGATGCGCACAGCACCCGGTGTCCGGATATTGAGGGTCTTCGCCAGATAGCAGGCGCACAGCCAGCCTGCCGTTCCGCCGCCCGCGATCAATACGCTCCGCAGCATGGTTGCAGCTCCCGATTCGTGCGCTGACGGCGTGCAGTCTGACGCCAAGCCGCGCACCGTACGCCCGAATGACTGCGCTGTCATTTTGCGTTGCAACAGCGATTTTCGTCGAATGACAGCGCTATCAAACTTTGATTGACAGCGCTGCCATCGGTATGCACTCTGCGTCGCCAGCGGGTAATCACAGACGCTCGGGGACTGTCTCAGAGGGCGTCATCATCGGGAGGGATGCACCCATGTTCGTTCGCAAGACCTTGCTTCACCGTTCCATCGCCGCGGTGCTCGCGGCCAGTTCGGCCATGGCGGCGGCGCAAGGCAATGCCGGCGCGGATTCGCCGCCGGCGCCGGACGGCGGCAATGCCGAGACCACCGCACTCGACCTTGTCACGGTGACGGCGACCAAGCGCAGCACGCCGCTGCAGAAGACCCCGGTCGCGATCACCGCGATCAGTGCGCAGGCGCTGGACAAGGAACGCGTGATCACGGTGCAGGACATCACCAGCCTGGTACCCGGCTTCGCCGCGACCACCCAGGGCGACCACGGCGTGATCACGCTGACCCTGCGCGGCATCGGCAACGACAGCGCCAAGACTGAATACGCCGATCCCGAGGTCGCCCTGTTTGTCGACGGCATCTACACGCCGCGCGCGGAAGGTGCCGCCTCGTTGCTGCTCGATCTCGAATCGGTAGAGGTGCTGCGCGGACCGCAAGGCACGCTGTGGGGCCGCAATTCGACCGTCGGCGCGGTCAACATGCAGACCGCCAAGCCCGTGATCGGCGACAACTCGGGTACGGTGCAGTTCGGCCTCGGCAGCTATGCGCGCCTCGGCGGTCGCGGCGCGTTCAATCTGCCGATCAGCGACAGCTGGGCGATGCGCGTCGCCTTCGCCCACGAGCAGCATGAGGGCTACGTCGATTACCAGAATGCCGGCGCACTGCTGCCGTCGCTCGAATCACAGCGGACGGCCTACCTGGCGTCGGGCGGCGATCCGGCCGCATTCCAGGCAATCAATCCGAACCTGTTCGTCACCGGCGGCGAAAAGTACAACGCGCAGAACCAGACCGCGGTGCGGATCAGCAGCCTGCTCCAGCCGAGCGACAAATTCAGCTGGAACCTTTCCTACGAATACTTCCGCGATACCGGCACGCCGAGCATGAACCTGATGCAGAAGCCGCGCGCGGGCCAGGATTTCTGGTCCTCGCTGGTCGACACGGCGCCGTCCCTGGATCGCGAGGTGAGCAGCCTGCGCAGCCGCATGGACTGGGAGCTCAGCGATTACCTGTCGCTGTCCTACATTGCCGGCATCAGCCGCTTCGAAGGATCGGCGGATTTCGATCAGGACGGCGGCGTGCAGGTGCCGACCAGTTTCGCGACGGGCGCGACCTACCAGCAGGACCGCACCAACTATTCGGTGTATCGCAATCACAGCCACGAACTGAACCTGACGTCGAACGGCGAGAACACCATCGACTGGATCCTCGGGCTCTACTACGCCGCCGAGAAGAACAAGATCCGTTTCGATATCCCGATCTTCAATGGCACGCAGCAGGGCACGGTCGCCTGGCAAGGCTCGTTTATCCAGCCCAAGCAGACCGTCGATTCCAAAGCCATTTTCGGCCAGGCCACCTGGAACGTGTCGGACGCGTTCCGCCTGACCGGCGGCCTGCGCTACACCGATGACGCGAAGGAAAACATCGGCGGTCGCGGCTGGGGCTGGCAGGGTTACGGCAATCCCGACATTCCCCAGGTACCGATCGCCCCGGGGACCATTCCGAGCAACGCGAACGGTTTCGGATTCGGTATCGGTGGCATCAACGACGGCCAGTACGACCACGGCCAGTTGACCTGGCTGGCGCGCGCGGACTACGACGTGGCTGCGGGCTTCCTGGTCTATGCCAGCGTGTCGACCGGCTACAAATCCGGTGGTCTGCAGGACGGCGGCGTGCCGTACCAGCACGAAGAGCTGACCAATTTCGAGATCGGCACCAAGTCGAGCTTCCTCGATGGACAAGTAGTCTGGAACAACGCCTTCTACTACGAGGATTTCAAGGACTTCCAGCTTGCCGCACCGATCACGTTCGTCGACGGCAGCCGCGGACTCGGCTTCTCGAACGTGAAGGGCAGCACCAAGGTCTGGGGATTCGAATCCGAACTGAATGCGCGCCTGAGCGACGTCGATCGCCTGCAGTTCGTGTTCTCGGCGATTCCGCACAAGAAGCTCGGCACCCTGCTGTACGCCGGCTCCAACGACTATCAGGGGCTGCCGCCCTGCCCGGCCGAATCCGGCATCGGCAATTGTCTCGATGTCTCGGGCAACGAACTCGCACATGCCCCGGATGCCGCGTTCACCCTGGTCTACGAGCACGATTTCCGCTTCGCCAGCGGCGCGCGGCTGACCCCGCGCATCAGTACCCACTACGAAACCGAAAGCTGGCTCAGTGCGTTCAACCTCGGCGACGGCGACAAGCAGTCCAGCTACACCCGCACTGACCTGAGCGCGCGCTATCTCAATCCGGACGGCACCTGGTACGTCGACCTCTACGTCGACAACGCCGAGGACAAGAAGGTGCGCACGAGTGCGGGCAGGACAGCCGTCGGCAGCGGCTTTGAATACCTCTCGCAATACCTCCCGCCACGAACCGTCGGGATGAATTTCGGCTTCTGGTTCTGAGCATCCGCCGCACTGCCCGTCCGATGCATCGGGCAAATCCCCTCCCCGGCGATGACCGGAATCCGTGGACGTGCCTTCCCGCCGCGTCCACGGATTCCGGTCCGATGTCGCCGGCGGTGCATCGGGTCGGCGCGAATTCCCCGTCGCCTCGCCACAACGGCAGGCGCGAAACCCCAGCGAACCATGAGCGAGACGATGCCGAAAGACGAAAATCGAATGCAGCCTGAGCGCTTCCCCGCGGATTTCCTCTGGGGTGTGGCGACCGCCGCCTACCAGATCGAAGGCGCCTGGAATGTCGATGGCAAGGGAGAATCGATCTGGGACCGCTTTGCGCACACCCCGGGCAAGGTTCGTGGCGGCGACAACGGCGACCTTGCCTGCGACAGCTACCACCGCTTCAGCGAGGACGTGGCGCTGGTCAAGGCCATGGGTCTCGACAGCTATCGCTATTCGATCGCCTGGCCGCGCGTGCAGCCCGGTGGCCGCGGCGGTCCCAATGCGAAGGGCCTGGACTACTACCGGCGGCTGACGGATTGCGTGCTCGAGGCAGGCCTGCGCCCACTCGTGACGCTGTATCACTGGGACCTGCCGCAGGAACTCGAGGATGCCGGCGGCTGGGCCCAGCGCGATACCGCCGCGCGCTTCGGCGACTATGCGGATCTGGTCGCTGCGGCACTCGGCGATCGCGTGCGCCACTGGATCGTCCTCAACGAACCGAAGACTTTCACGTCGACCGGCTACTGGCTCGGCGTGCATGCGCCGGGGCGACGCGATGCGCGGGACTTCCTGCGCGCGACGCACGTCGCCAACCTCGCCCAGGGGCACGGCTTTCGCGCACTCAAGGCGCATCGCGCGGATTGCGAAATCGGCAGCGCTTTCGATGTCGCGCCGATGTATCCGCAGTCGGACAGTGCCGCCGATGCCGCCGCCGCCGAGCGCTGGCATCGCTTTCTCAACCTGTGGTTCCTGCATCCGGCCCTGCACGGCACCTATCCGGACGGCGTGCTGCCGGTCGACGAGATCGACGCGCTGCTTGGCTTCCTGCCGGGCGACGAAGTCACCGTGCGCGCCGACTTCGACTTCGTCGGCCTCAACTACTACTCGCCATGGCTGGTCCGTCATGCCCCCGGCGGCAGCGACATTCCGGGCCTGGACTGCATCGGCGAGTGGGCGAAGGGACGCGGACGCCTGCCGCAGACCGACATCGGCTGGGACATCGACGCGAACGGCTTTCGCGACATCCTCATGCGCATGCGCGAGCATACCGGCCACCTGCCGATCGAGATCAGCGAATGCGGCGCGGCCTTCAATACCGGACCCGGCGACGATGGCCAGATCGACGACCAGGTGCGCATCGATTTCCTGCGCCAGCACCTTAAGGCCATGGCCACGGCAATGGCCGAGGGCGTGCCGGTGCGAGCCTTCCACCAGTGGAGCCTGCTCGACAACTTCGAATGGGCGGAAGGCTATTCGCAGCGCTTCGGTATCGTGCACGTCGATTTCGAGCGAAGCCAGGCGCGCACGCTCAAGGCATCGGGCCGATGGTTTGCCGAGGTCGCGGCCGCCAATGCCGTCGCCTGACCTGCGCCTCGCCGAAAGCCGGTCGCGTGCATCGCGCAACAGGCAGGGCGCGCTGCGCTGTCGCGCCGCCCCGTCGTCCCCAGCCGGAGTGAATCCGAAACCATGAACGCCATCCCTCTCGCGGCACGCCCGCAGCGGCTGCCGACGCGACGCTATCTCGGCTATGGGCTGGGCGATTTCGCCTTCAATTTCTACTGGCTGCCGCTGCAGGTCTTCCTGCTCAAGTACTACACCGACGTGCTCGGCCTCGACAGCGGCGCGGCCGGTATCATCGTCATGATCTGCCTGATCTGGGACGGCCTGGTCGATCCGCTGATCGGCATCGTCGCCAACAAGACGCGCACGCGCTTCGGACGCTATCGCCCGTACATGCTGTTCGGCGCGATTCCGCTGGCCGTGACTTTCAGCCTCGTGTTCCTGCCGGTGCCGTTCCACGATACCGCGCTGATCGTGTATGCGCTGGTCACCCAGCTGTTGTTCCGCACGGTCTACGCCGCCGTCAACATCCCCTACGGCGCCATGATGGCGTCGATGACACGCGATTCGATGGAGCGCAACTGGCTGGCTGGCGCGCGCATGCTGTTCGCCTTCAGCGGCTCGGCCGTGGTCGGCTATGCGACTCCGCGACTGGTGGCCTGGCTCGGTGTCAGCAATCCGGACTCGGCCTATTTCTGGTCGGCGGCAATCCTCTCGTCGTTGGCGACACTGGTCATTTTCGCCAGCTACGGGTTGACCGAGGAACGCCTCGAACCGGTCGCCGAGCAGCAAGCTCATCCGCCGCTGAGCGAATTGCTGCGCATGCTGGCCAGGAATACGCCTTTCCTGCAGGCGGCCGCGGCGATCGCCCTGTTCGGCTTCGCCAGCACGGTCACCAGCGCGAGCCTGCCGTACTTCGTGCAGTACTACATGCGCGGCGAGCCGACCATGACCGGCGACCTCGCCAGCATGATCCCGTTCGTGCAGATGCTGGCGATCCTGCCGTGGACCTTGATCAGCCGCTATATCGGCAAGCGGGCGGCGTGGATCATCGGCCTGCTCATCGCAACGGCGGCGCTCGGCGTGCTGAATTTGTTCGACAGACCCGATCCGACCACGGTGTTCGTGCTGGTCGCGATGACCGCGTTCGGCTCGGCCGCGATCGCCGTCAACTTCTGGTCGATCGTGCCGGACACCGTCGAATACGGCGAGTGGCGGTCCGGCGTGCGCGTCGAGGGGTTTGTATTCGGCCTGGTAACCCTGATCCAGAAGTCAGCGCTCGGCCTTTCCTCCGCTTTCGTCGGCCTCTATCTGGTCTGGATCGGCTATGTGCCGAACCAGGAACAGACGCCGTCAACGGTCGAGGGCCTCAAGGTCATGTTCACGCTGTTCCCGATGTTCGGCATGCTCGCCTCGTGTGCGGTCATGCTGTTCTACCGGCTTGACGCCGGCACGCATGCGCGGCTGGTCGCCGAAGTCGCCGCACGCACGCCAGTGCGACCGGCTCCATGACCGATCGCGCCACGCCGGCCCAATCTGCAGCTTGCCTATACAATCGGTGCAAACGGAGCGCTTCGGCGTGGAGTCCGAACCGATGAGCAAGGCGATCATCGACGATGTGGCGGCCAGGGCGGGCGTGTCGATCAAGACCGTCTCGCGCGTCGTCAATCGCGAACCCAACGTCAGGCAACCGACGCGCGAGCGCGTCGAGGCGGCCATCGCCGAACTCAACTACCGGCCGCGACTGTCAGCGCGCGGCCTCGCCGGCAATCGCTCCTTCATGCTCGGCCTGATCTACGGCAAGCCCGGTGCGCACTACGTGCTCGACATCCAGGAAGGCGTGCTCGAGATGTGCCGGCCGCACGGCTACGAGCTGGTGATCCACCCGGGCGAGTTCCGCGACGGCGACCTGGCCAATGAGATCTCCGATCTGATTCTCGACCGGCGTATCGATGGCGTGCTGCTGTCGCCGCCGATCTCCGATCACATGGAGGCGATCGCACTGCTCAAGGACGCCGGCATTCCGCTGGTCCGGATCGCACCGACCATCGACAAGGCCGCGCATCCGTTTGTCGAGACGAACGATCTCGACGCCTCGTTCGATCTGGCCGAAGTGCTGATCGGCCTCGGCCACCGCCGCATCGGCTTCATCACCGGCCATCCCGATCACCGCGCAGTCGGCCTGCGTTTCGAGGGCTATCGCAAGGCCCTGCGCGCGAATGGCATTCCCTTCCAGGGCGAGCTGGTGGTCGTCGGCGACAACCGCTTTCATGCCGGTGAGGAAGGCGCCCGCCAGTTGTTGCAACTGGCGTCGCCGCCAACTGCAATTTTCGCCGCCAATGACGAGATGGCCGGTGGCGTGATCAAGACGGCGCTCGTCCACGGTCTGCGCATCCCCGAACAGCTGTCCGTGGTCGGCTTCGACGATGCGCCGATTTCGCGCCAGGTCTGGCCGTCGATCAGCACGATCCAGCAGCCGATCCGCGACATGGCCAAGACCGCGACCAGCATCCTGCTCGAGCAGTTGCGTTCCGGCGAGGCCGAGCAACATCCGAGCATGCATCCGGCCCGGCTCGTGCTGCGCGAATCGATCGCACCGCCGCCGTCTGGCAAAGCCTGAGCCCGTGGCGACCCGGGTCATCGCCAGTTTCGACATCGGCGGCACCAACATGCGCGCGGCCGTTGTCGCCGTCGATGGCCGCCGTGCGGAAGTGCTCGAGCAGCACCGCCGGCCGACACCAAGCCACCTGCTCGCCCCGGAGGTCACCGCGCAGGAGCGGCTCGCCGACGTGATCGACTTCATGGTGACATTCGCCGACCAGGCCCGTCAGCGTGCGCAGGCCGATGCCGTGGCCGCGGCTTTTCCCGGTCCGCTCGATGCACAAGGGCGCGTCGCCGCCCTGCCGACCCTGTGGGGCAGCGAAGGCGCGAGCCTGTGCCCACTGGCGCTCGACCGTCTGCTCGCCGAGCGCCTGCCCGGCATGCCGGTGCGCATCTACAACGACGTGAGCGCAGCCGGTTTCCGTTTCGTCGCCGAGCATCCCGATTTCGCCCTGTTCACGCTCGGAAGCGGCGTCGGCCTCAAAGTGTTCATCAATGGCCAGCCCCAGGTGGGCCCGCACGGCCGCGGCGGCGAACTGACCCACATGGTCTTCGATGCGTCAGCCGACGCACCGATGTGCGACTGTGGCGGTCGCGGTCATCTGGGGGCACTGGCGTCCGGTCGCGCCTGGCAGCGCCAGGCCGAACACGCCGCCGCAGGCGAAGGCGCAGCGGTTGAACTCGATGCCTTCGCCGAGCCGCTGGCGCGAGCGGTCGCCATGATCCACTACACACTCGGCCTGGAAACCTTCCTGTTCGCCGGCGGCCTGGCCGAAGGGCTGGGTGAACCGCTGCGCGCGGCGATCGTCCGGCGCCTTCCCGGGCAGGGCTGGCAGCAGGGTCAGGATTGGGACGCGATGATCCGACTCGCTCCGGCCGATGATGCGCATGCGCTGATTGGCGGTGCGCTCGCGCTTGCTGGCGAACCGAGACCGACCGCCGGCTGACGGCGTGCCCGCTCCGTCGATCACTCAGGCGTGCCTCGATCGGGCGCGCCGGAGCCGATGTGTGCCAGCACGGCGGACCAGGGCGCCCGCATCACGCCGACCGACGTGGATCAGGACACCCGCATCCCGCCGAAAGCCCGAGCCATCCGCAGATGGAAAAACACGACGGCCAGCGCGATGCAACTGCCGTAGCCCAGTCCGAATAGCAGCTCCAGCCAGGATCAAAGGCTGGCCATTTCGGCCAAACTATGGTCCCAGCCACAGGCCCTTTGCTCCGGCCACCGGCCCCACGCTAACATTCAAACAATCGTTTGAGGTCTACCGATGAAGCTGTCGTTCCCGATCCGCGCCTTCCTCGTTTTCCTGATCCTGTCCCTGCTGGCAGCCTGCGGCAGCGGCAAACCGGTGCGGCGCATCAATCCACCGGCGGTGACCATCCAGCAACTGGCCGTGCAGCCCGACGGGCGCTGGCAGATCGAGCTGCGCATCCAGAATTTCAGCACCGTGCCGACGGTGTTCGACACGGTCGAGGCCAGCCTGGAGATCGAAGGCGCCAATGCAGGCAGCATCTATGTGAAGCCGGCGCTGGAGATTCCGGGCCAGTCGGCCGACCTTGTCAGCCTCAGCATTACGCCCAGCCGCGAAGCGGCCACGCGCCTGGCCGAGACGGTACGCAGCGGCAGTTTCGGCTATCAGTTGCGTGGTGGCGTCACCACCAGCGAGCCCAAGAACAAATTCCCCGTTACTCAGTCCAGCCGGCTGTCGCCGGTGCCGGGCCGAGCCGACACTTATCGTTGAGAACAAAGGCAGAATCATGAGCAAGTACGCCGCCCCGCTGACCGATATGCGCTTCGTGCTGTATGACGTGCTCGGCGCCGAAGCCCTGTTCGCCCGCCTGCCCGGCGGCGAGGCGACGACGCGCGATGTGGTCGATGCCGTGCTGGACGAGGCCGCGCGCTTCAACGAGCAGGTGCTGGCGCCGTTGAACCAGAGCGGCGACCAGGAAGGCTGCCACTTCGCCGATGGCGTAGTGACGACGCCCAAGGGCTTCAAGGAAGCCTATGCGCAGTTCTGCGACGGCGGCTGGGCCGCGCTGAATGCACCGGAACAGTACGGCGGCCAGCATATGCCGGAAGCGATCGGCGCCGTGGTCAAGGAAATGATCGACTCGGCCAACCTGTCCTGGGGCAACTACCCGCTGCTGTCCCACGGCGCGTCAGAAGCGCTCAAGCAGCACGGCGAGGAATGGCAGCGCGAGGTGTTCCTCAAGCCCATCGTATCGGGCAAGTGGACCGGCACCATGTGCCTGACCGAACCGCATTGCGGCACCGACCTGGGCCTGCTCAAGACCAAGGCCGAGCCGAACGCCGACGGCACATTCCGTGTCAGCGGCACCAAGATCTTCATCACCGCGGGCGAGCACGACTTCACCGACAACATCGTGCATCTGGTGCTGGCGCGCCTGCCGGATGCGCCTGCGGGCACCAAGGGCATTTCGCTGTTCATCGTGCCCAAGTTCAAGGTGGCCCGCGACGGCACGGTGGGCGAGCGCAATGCACTGGCCTGCGGCTCCATCGAGCACAAGATGGGCATCAAGGCGTCGTCGACCTGCGTGATGAATTTCGACGGCGCCGAGGGCTATCTGATCGGCCAGCCCAACAAGGGCTTGAACGCGATGTTCACCATGATGAATACCGCGCGCATCGCGGTCGGCTATCAGGGCCTGGCGCTGACCGAGCGCGCTTACCAGAACTCGCTGGCCTATGCGCGCGACCGTCTGCAGATGCGTTCGCTCAGCGGCCCCAAGCGCCCGGACAAGCCGGCCGACCCGCTCATCGTGCATCCGGATATCCGCCGCATGCTGCTGACACAGAAGGCCTTCGCCGAAGGCGGCCGGGTGCTGGGCTATTACGCCGCCACCCTGGTCGACATCGGTGAGCGCAGCGAAGATGCGGCCGAGCGCCAGCGCGCCGATGAACTGCTCGGCTTTCTGACTCCCATCGTCAAGGCCCTGCTGACCGAGACCGCGCAGGAATGCACCTACAACGCCATGCAGATTTTCGGCGGCCACGGCTATGTGGCCGAGTGGGGCATGGAGCAGTTCATGCGCGACGCGCGCATCACCACCATCTACGAGGGCACTACGCAGATCCAGGCGCTGGACCTGCTGGGCCGCAAGATCATGCAGCTGCAGGGCGCTGGCCTGCGCCACTTCGTCGAGGACATCAGCACCTTCTGCCACGAGCAGCAGGCCAATGCCGGGCTGATCGAGTTCATCAAGCCGCTGGCCGAGCTGACCCAGGAATGGATAGGCCTGACCCAGGAAATCGGCAAGAAGTCGATGAGCGATGCGGAAGAGCTGGGCTCGGCCGCGGTCGACTACCTGTTCTATGCAGGCTATATCTCGCTGGCGTATTTCTGGGCCCGCAGCGTCGCCGCCGCCGATGCCTCGACCAGCCACAGTGCTGAGTTCAAGCAGAGCAAGCGCCTGACTGCGCGTTTCTACTATTCGCGCTTGTTGCCCCGCACACGTGGCCATATCGCCGCGATCCGCGCCGGCGCAGAAAGCCTGATGGCCATGCCCGACGCGCTATTCGGCTAAGCCGTGTTGCACCATGGCGGCGTTTGCCATGCCGCCATGGCCAGGACTGGCGCGACAGCTATCGCATCCGCTACTTTTGCAGCGCGGCCGGACCGCCGGCCGCGCAACCCTTCCCGCCCCTGCCGAACCCATAGGTTTATGGACGCGCAAGCCGGTATCCATATCCGCCTGGCCGATGCCGGCGACGACGATTTCATCCTCGGCCTGGTCGAGCGTTTCGTGGATTTCGAACTGCCGCGCTGGCGCCGCCGCGGCGAAACGGCCGAAGGCATACGCCGCGACATTGCCAGGCACCTGCGCGAGCAGCCGGCCGGATCGCATCTGTTCGTGGCCGAAAACGACGACGGCGAACGGGTCGGCTTCCTGCACGTGCAGCTGATGACCGATTTCTTCACCGGCGCGCAGAACCTGCATATCTCCGATCTGGTCACCGCCCCCGGCCAGGACGGCAAGGGCATAGGCAGTGCCCTGCTCGCCTACAGCGAACGCTTCGCCCGCGACCACCACTGCCGCTTCGTCACGCTGGCAGTATTCCAGGGCAACGAACGCGCCCGCGCGCTGTATGAGCGCAAAGGCTATGGCGTAGAGCTGCTGCGCATGGTCAAGCCGGTGAAATAGCAGGCGCGATTTCAACAGCGAAGCGGCCGGAAACCGCGCCCTCGTTCATTGTTGTGAATTCAGGGCCAATTGAAGATTTACTCGTGAAAAACCCTCACGCCAACACATACGGCTAGGCATACAATCGCGCCGGGACGCGCCGGGGGGCGCACCCGAGCCGCCAACCGCGGGCGCCGGTAAACCGAGAAACCGCCGCCAGCGGCCCGACGACCACCGGTCCCGTGGCTGCCTGCAATAGTTGCTACAGCCTTTCTGCGCTTGCTGTCTGCGTAAGGAATGGTCCGCGCCTGTCGCGGTGTCGATTTTTCCCAACAGGGGTATCCGATGAAATCGCTAGTTTCGATCCGCCAAGTATTCGCGGCAGTTTTGCTGTTCGCTCTGTTCAACGCCGCCGCCTATGCGCAGGCCACACGCACCTGGGTTTCCGGCGTGGGTGACGATGCCAATCCCTGCAGCCGCACGGCACCGTGCAAGACGTTTGCCGGCGCCATTTCCAAGACCGCCGCTTCCGGCGTCATCAGCGTGCTGGACCCGGGCGGCTTCGGCGCCGTCACCATCACCAAATCGATCACCATCGAAAACGACGGCGCCATCGGCGGCATCCTCAGCGCCGGCACCAACGGCATCATCGTCAATGCGGCGCAGACCGACAAAGTCGTACTGCGCGGCCTGTCCATCGACGGCGGCGGCTCGGGCCTCGACGGCATTCGCTTCCTTAAAGGCGGCAGCCTCACGGTCGAACGCTGTGTCATCAACGGCATCGTGCAGAAGGGCATCAACTTCATCCCCAACGGCGAAGCCGGTGTGGTTACGCCGAGCCTGGTCGTGACCGATACGCAGATCCACAATGCGGCCGATCCGACCAACGGCGGTGCAATCAACGTCGCAGCGACCAATGGCGCCACCGCCCGCGTACTGCTGGAAAATGTGCAGATGACGCGCAGCACCTTCGGCCTGAAGCTGACCGGTCCGGGCAGAGCCACCGTGCGCAACAGCTCGGCCAGCAACAACGATCTGTCGGGCTTCCAGTCCTCCGGTGCCGGTGCCGTCATGGTCATCGACAATTCCGATGCCAGCAACAACAACGGCACGGCCGTGGTGGCCTTCTCCAACGGCGTCATCACCCTGTCGCGCAGCCTGATCGCGAACAATGCCGGCGGCCTCAGCGCTTTTGCCGGCGGCGTCATCCAGACCTTCGGCGACAACCGCAACACGGCCAACACCACGCCGGGCGCACCGACCGCGCCGGTCACGCCGACCCAGTAATGGCATCGGCCTGAAGGCCGCTCCCTGCTTGCAGACGGCGCCCGGCCCTGGCCGGGCGCCGTGCGTTGAGGCCGCAATCGACACCGGCCGCGCACAACCGGTATGCTGGTCGAGGAATCAGGGAGTTACAGTGGCAGGAACGCCCGTTTAGCGGTAGGCGCCGGAGCACCGGCGTGCAAACGGAGAACTGAATGCTCGGGGCTATCCGTACCAGCAATGACATCCACACTACGCGGGTGCTGTCATTGGACTCGACCGGCCGCATCCTGGACTGGATGAGCTGGCAAGACGCGGTTTGTCTGTACGTGCGCGGCGCAGTCGCCTGGACCCTCGGCGATCCCTGTCTCACCATCCACGGCGGCATGAGCCGCGACAGCGGCCTGCAAAGCCTGCTGGAGCTGCATCCCATCGTCGCCAGCCGCGGTCATGCACGGCCCGGCAGCTACGAGCCGGCACCGGCACTCACCAATACCGCCCTGTTCGCCCGCGACCGCCATCTTTGCCTCTACTGCGGCCAGCACTTCCACAAGAGCCATCTGACCCGCGACCACGTGCTGCCGCTGTCCAAGCGCGGCCTGGACGAATGGGAGAATGTCGTCAGCGCCTGCCTGCACTGCAATGTGCGCAAGGGCAACCGCACGCCCCAGCAGGCCAGCATGCCCTTGCTGGCAGTGCCGTACCGGCCAAGCTGGGTCGAACACCTGATCCTGTCCAACCGCAATATCCTGGCTGACCAGATGGAGTTCCTGGTCGGACACCTGCCCAAGCACCGGCGCGCGAGCTAGCTGCGTCCGCCTCCCCCGGTTTGAACGGTGCGGGCATTGGTCCATGCCCTGCGGCAGCTTGCCGCAGCATTGCCCGTGTTTTGCAAGTTTGTTTCCTTGCCCCCGCCGCAACGCTCGCCGAAAATGGCGCCTTGTCGTACGGATCTAGCCTGCAATGATCGATTCTGAGCGCTACCCGCGCCTGTCCCAGCTGGAAAGCCCGGCCGACCTGCGCCGCCTAGGCGACGCCGACCTGCCGACGGTGGCGCAGGAGCTGCGTGACTATCTGGTCGAGTCCGTCGCCAGCTCGGGCGGACATTTTGGCGCCGGCCTCGGCGTGATCGAGCTTACCGTCGCCCTGCACTACCTGTTCGACACGCCCCGCGACCGCCTGGTCTGGGATGTCGGCCACCAGTGCTATCCGCACAAGATCCTCACCGGCCGGCGCGATCGCATCACCACGGTGAAGAAAAAGGACGGCCTTGCTCCGTTCCCGCGCCGCGAGGAAAGCGAATACGACACCTTCGGCGTCGGTCATTCCAGCACCTCGATTTCCGCCGCCCTGGGCATGGCCATCGCGGCCCAGCGCAAGGGCGACGGGCGCAAGGTCGTCGCGGTGATCGGCGATGGTGCCGCCACCGCCGGCATGGCCTTCGAAGCGCTCAACCACGGCGGCGACGTGGAACCCGACATGCTGGTCGTGCTTAACGACAATGGCATGTCGATCAGCGAAAACGTCGGCGCCATGAGCAAGATGCTGGCGCGCCTGCTGTCCAGCCGCCGCCTCAACCAGCTGCGCGACCGGGCCAAGCGGGCCATGCCGCGCGGCTCGTTCGTCTGGCGCTTCTTCCGCCGCTGGGAAGAACATGCCAAGGGCATGTTCGTGCCCAGCACCCTGTTCGAGGAACTGGGCTTCCACTACACCGGCCCCATCGACGGACACGACCTGCCGGCCCTGCTGCATGCGCTGCGCACCGTGAAGGAACTCAAGGGCCCGCAGTTGCTGCACGTGGTCACGACCAAGGGCAAGGGCTATGCGCCGGCCGAGTCCGAGCAGATCGAATACCACGCCGTCGGCCCGTTCGACCCCGTCAAGGGCCTGGCCAAGAAAGCGCCCGGCAAACCGACCTATACCGACATCTTCAGCGACTGGCTGTGCGACATGGCCGCCACGGACGCCCGCCTGTACGGCATTACGCCCGCGATGCGCGAAGGCTCGGGCCTGGTGCGCTTCTCGCAGGAATACCCGCAGCGCTATTTCGACGTGGCCATTGCCGAACAGCATGCCGTGACACTGGCCGCGGGCATGGCCTGCGAAGGCGCCAAGCCGGTGGTGGCGATCTATTCCACGTTCCTGCAGCGCGCCTACGACCAGCTGATCCACGACGTGGCGATCCAGAACCTCGACGTCACCTTCGCCATCGACCGCGCCGGCGTGGTCGGCCCTGACGGTGCCACGCACGCGGGCAGCTTCGATCTTTCCTACCTGCGCTGCATTCCCAACATGCTGGTGATGGCACCGTCCGACGAGACCGAGTGCCGCCAGATGCTGACGACCGGCTTCCGCCACGCGGGTCCGGCCGCCGTGCGCTATCCCCGCGGCAGCGGCCCGGGGCACGCCGTCGACAAGGAATTGACCGAACTGCCCATCGGCAAGGCCGAGCTGCGCCGCGAAGGCCGCGGCATCGCCATCCTTGCCTTCGGCAGCCCGGTGGCAGCGGCAGAAGCCGTGGCACGGGAACTCGACGCGACCCTGGTCAACATGCGCTTCGTCAAGCCGCTGGACGAGGAATTGCTGCGCCAGCTGGTACGCACGCACGAAGCCTTCGTCACGGTGGAAGACAACGCTGTGATGGGCGGTGCCGGCTCGGCCGTGGCGGAATTCTTCGCCGCCGAAGGCGTAAGCAAACCCGTGCTGCTGCTGGGCCTGCCGGATCTGTTCCTCGACCACGCCAGCCGTGAAGACCTGCTGGCGCAAAGTGGTATCGATGCCGACGGCATCCGCCGCGGCATCCGCCAGCGCTTTGCCGCCCTGCTGCCGGCGATGGCCGCACCGCTGCGCAGCGCCGGCTGAATGCCGGCGCGCGCCAGGCCGGCGCAAGCGACTACTGCCTGACCAGTTCCACGCGCCGGTTGCGCGCACGGCCGTCGGCGCTGTCGTTCGGCGCCAGCGGTTGGGCCGAGCCCAGCCCGGCCGAGCTGAGGCGATCCGCCGCAATGCCGCCGAGCACCAGCGCCTGCACCACGGCGGCGGCACGCTGGGCCGACAGTTTCCGGTTGTAGTCACGCGTGCCGACGGCGTCGGTATGGCCTTCAACGGCCAGGCGCAACGTGGCATCGGCCTTCAGCAGCGCCGTCACCTGGGCCAGTACCGGCTTCGCATCGGGCAGCAAGGTAGCCTTGTTGAAAGCGAAATTGATGTACAAGGCGACGCGGCCGTCCTGGTCCAGCCGGTCTTTCAGCGCAGCGGCCGGCGACGGCGCCTCCGGCTTGGCCTGGACGGGTTTTTCCTCCAGCACGAACACGGATATTTCGCCGGGCTGGTTGTAGACAGCGAACCAGATTGCCCTGCCCTGTTCCTCGATACGTGCCACGGTGCGTGCATCGTCCTTGGTGGACAGGAACTGCGCGCCCAGCTCGCGCAGGCGTTCGCGATAGTTGTAGGCCACGTCCACGTCGCTGTTGCCTGCCGCACCGGGCTTTGGCGTGTACTGGATATGGATGGCGCGGCCCTGCACTGGTACGTCGATGTCGCCGGCGGAGTCTTCGACGTGGAAATCAATCTTGCCGTTGTCGTCGATCTGCGGCGCCGCCGCGACGTAGTCGGGCATATGGCCGAGCAGGCGGTAGTCGGCACCCGACGCAGCGGTCAGGATGCGCCGCGGCAACTGCCGGTCGACCACGACGACAGACACCTCGCCGGGCTGGTTGTAGACCACCATCCAGCGCTCGCCCTCCGCGCTGTTCAGGCGCCCGGTGACCTGGCCGTCAGCGGCGTACAGCGTTTCCGCGCCGAGCTGGTCCAGGCGCGTGCGATACGCCGCCTGCACCTGGGCGTCGTCGGGCGTGACGGCAGCGACCGGCCGGTAGGTCTGCCGGCAGACCCTGCCGGCGACCTTGGCATAGCCGTCGACGCCAGCCTCACCGGCACGCATTTCGACCTGATCGAAGTCTTTCAACTCCGCCGCTGCCGCCGTCCAGCCCGGCAAAGGCGCCAGCGACGGGCAATCGGCCGCCTGCAGCGACGTCGCCGACAGCAACAGCCCCAACCCCAGCCATCCCTTCCGCATCGGTGTTCTCCCCTGGTTTCGACGGCGCAGCATAAGCATCGCTGCCGCCTGCCGGCATCGGCCCGCCGCCAAAAAAATACCCCCGCGCAAGGCGGGGGCATGAGCACGTTCCGATGGGTGCGACAAGCGTCGCGACCTTGGTTCCCGCCGCGCCTGCCTCACGACAGTCGCTGTGCACTGGAGCCTGATCTTGCTGCTCCGGGCGGGGGCCACACCAGCCATGTGGCCTGGAGCGTATGTTCCGCTTCGGCAGCCAGCCTGTCCGTGAGGTGCGCGCGGGTTGAGCCTTGATGCAATCGACCCGGCAACTGCCAACCACATCACATTTCCGCGGTTTCCGGGCCGGGCCAGCAGCCACCGCTGACCCGTTCCTGGCCGGCCAGGTCGCGCCAGCTGTCGATTTCGACGAAACCGGCCTGCTGCAACAGCGCGCGAACTGCCTCGGCCTGGTCGTAACCATGTTCCAGCAGCAGCCAGGCGCCGGGCAGCAGATGGCCGCCGGCCTGGGCCACGATCTGGCGAATATCGTCCAGGCCGTCGCGGCCGGCTGCCAGCGCAGCGGCCGGTTCGAAGCGCAGATCGCCTTGCTGCAAGTGCCGGTCGTCCGCAGCGATATATGGCGGGTTCGATACGATCAGGCCGAAGCGGCGTCCGTCCAGCGGTGCAAACCAGTACCCCTGCACAAACTCCACATTGACAATACTGTTTTCCTGCGCATTCTCGCGTGCCACTGCCAGCGCCGCAGCACTCGCATCGGTGGCCACCACCCTGGCCTGCGTGCGTTCGTGGGCGATGGCCAGTGCAACCGCTCCGCTGCCAGTGCCAAGGTCGGCCACGTCGACGTGCTGCCCGGGCGCCAGGCGCTGCAAGGCCAGTTCGACCAGGCGTTCGGTGTCGGCGCGGGGAATCAGCGTAGCCGGATTCACCAGCAGGTCCAGCGACCAGAATTCGCGCCGGCCGACGATATAGGCGACCGGCTCGCCCTGCGCGCGGCGTTGAATCAATTCGTCGAATTTCAACAAGGCCGCGGCGGGGAGCGCGTCGTCCGCGTGTGCATACAGCCAGACACGCGGCCGCTGCACCACGTGCAGCAGCAGTACTTCGGCTTCCAGACGGCCTTCCTCGCCGCCGAGGCGGGCGGCCGCGGCGGCGAGGCATTCACGCACATTCATCGCAACATCGCTTCCTTGTGCAGGCGCCGCTTCAGGTTTGCGCCGGCGGCGGCGGCGGATCGGGCAACGACACCGTTTCGCGCCGGCCGCTGCGCCAATAACCGCCGTGCGTCCAGGCGGCGAAGGCCCAGCGCAGCCAGGCCACCAGGGCCGAGGCCAGCCACAGCGCCCAGGCCAGCATGGCCAGCCGATGCAGCCACAGCGGCAAGGTCAGCGCACCGGCCTGAGGCAACACGTTTGCACTCTGGTCGGCAAACCAGTGCAGGGCACGCGCATACGAACCGTTGCCGCTGACACTCATGTCCGGATCGCCGAGCAGGCCCATGCAGACTGCCGCCACCAGGCACAACATCGCCGGCACGCTGAACAGCACGATGCCGACCTGCACCAGGTTGAACCATACTGGCGAGAACGTCTGCCAGCGCTCGCGCCAGTCGAGCAGGAACAGCCAGGCCACCACCACCAGCAAGGCCCACCACGAGGCGGTGGAGAAACCGAAGCCCAGCAGCAGCCATTGCCACAGTTTCAGCGGCGTGCGGCGCAGCCGGCTGATGCCGTAGGCGAACACGATCATGATGATCAGCTCGCCCCAGTACAGTACCGCCGGCCCCACCATCGGACCGTGGGTGAACAGCACCCAGCGATCCGCCGGCAGACTCAGGTTCAGGCGCAGATTGGCCGAAGGCAGGCCCAGATCGAACGCCGGCGTGCGCGTGCGCAGGCCCAGCTCCTGGGCCTGGCGCAGCTGCACCACGAAGCGGTTGCTGCCCGGCGTGACCGGCAGGCTGAGCTTGTTGTCGCGCGGCCGCAGGTTCATGGGCTGGCCGTTCTTGGCCACCGACAGCACTTCTGCCCCTTCCGGCAGCACGATGGAATGCTCGCCGCCCTGGGTGCTGCGCAGGCT
This sequence comes from Tahibacter aquaticus, assembly GCF_004363655.1. Classification (GTDB taxonomy): domain Bacteria; phylum Pseudomonadota; class Gammaproteobacteria; order Xanthomonadales; family Rhodanobacteraceae; genus Tahibacter; species Tahibacter aquaticus. The sequence continues at coordinate 308,676 of NZ_SNZH01000003.1, read as the reverse complement.
CATCTCCAGCGTGGTATCCAGCGCGCGCTTGCTCGCCTCGGTGGTGACCGCTACATCGTCGATGGCGATGCTCTTGCCGACCACCGCATCCGGCCGCGACAAGGCAATGTGCAATTTTTCCTCCGGCAGCGGATGGAACTCGTGCACCCACTGGCCGCTGGGCGCCTGCGCCCGCGCCTCGGGCAGGCCTGAGAACTCCGCATGCCAGGTCGGGCTGAGCACCACGCTCCAGACTTCGGCGCGGTCGGCCAATGCCGGCGCGACCAGGTCGACCGCCTCGCCGCGCGCGAGCGTGCTGTTCCAGCTGGTCTCGCTTTCGTCCGCGCCGAAGGACAGCAGCACCTGGCCGGCCTCGACCTTGGTGTCGGAACTCATCACCTGTTCGCCGGGCAGCAGGGGCACGCGCACCGAGAAGCCACCTTCGGCCGGCGCCAGGCGCCGCACCGTGGTCAGCACGCGCCATTCCAGGTCGAACGCCAGGCTGCGCTCCACTTGTACATAAGGCGGAAACTGCTGCGCGCCACCGCGGGCCGGTCCGCTGCTGCTCGCATCGCGTTCCCGCGACAGGGTGACGGTATCGCCCAGCAGCCGGTTCTCGCTGACGCCAACCGCCTGCCAGCCGTTCAGATCCAGGCGCACCTGCGCCGGCGCCAGCACGAACTTCAGTGCCGCGTGGTCGGAATCCACCACGCGGTAGTCCAGCGTGATGCGATGCACGCCGCGATCCAGGGCCAGCCAGTCCTGTTCGTCGTGGCGCACTACGGTTTCGGCGGCAACGCCGTCGATACGCACGGCTTGCAGCGCCACGCTACCGTCGACCACCGGCAGCGGTACCGCGACGCGCTCGCCCGCATGCACTTCCAGCATCACCGCCAGCGTGTCGTTGGCCAGGCGTATTTCCACCCGCGCCGCCTTGGCACAGTCGGGCAGGCAGGGCGGCGCCTCGGTCAGGCGCTGGCGCAATTGGTCGAGCATGGCCTGGTCGGGCAGCGTGCCCTGGGCCTGGGCCGGTGCCAGCGGACTGGCCAGGCTCAGCGCCAGCAACCAGCCGGCCGCGCCCAGACCGGCGGCGTTCGCGACAGACGGCGACGGCGTGCGCGCCGCCCAATAGCGCCGCGCCAGCATCGCCAGCGTGACCAGCAGCAGCGCCAGCATGCCTATGCGCAACAGGCGCGTCAGCCAGGGCGGCGAAATCACCAGGCGCACGGTCTGTTCGGCCAGCACCGGGCCGCTCCAGGACAAACTGTATACGCGTCCATAATTCCACGAAGGTTCGCCGCGGCCGGCCTGGATCACCGTGTTCTGCGCGTAGCGCTGCACCGCATTGTTCTCCACGCGCGCCTTTTGCCGTGCGAGCGATCGCGACGATGGCGCGCCGCCAGACGATTCGCCTTTTGCGTAATTCGACAGATAGCCATCATTCGCCATCTGCGGCGGCGGCGGCGGCGCAGCAGGCGCCGGCACCGACATCGGGCTGGCTTCTTCGGTGACGATCGGGGGCGGCGCATTCAGGCTGGCCTGGAACGGCTCGGACCAGCCCGACTCCCCTTCCAGCTGCGGATACAGCGTGTAGCGCACCTGCTGCGCGACGAACAACAGCCCCCATACCGCCAGCAGTACCGCCGGCAGCACAGTCACCCAGCGCACCACGTCGCGCAGCCGCCCGGCCGGCAAGGCCTTGGCCACCAGGCCCAGCGCGATCACGCTGAGCAAGGTCCACAACGGTGAATTGTTCTCGTGGTAGCCGAGAATCAGATAGCCCAGTACCAGGCCGCCACCGAGCCAGCCCAGCAAACGGGCCGCGAGCAAGGCGGTGACAGCGACGAGGAATACATCGAGCAGGCTCCAGCGCGCGATCCAGCTGTCGCCGGCCCGGTCCGCGCCTGGCGCGGCCAGCAGGCGGTAGCTATAGGGCAGGTGCAGGCTCCAGTTGATGCTGTCGAACGACTGCTGCCAGCCCGCGATCGGCAGCTCGCCCTTGCGCGTGCCTATGCGCACGCCGGCACCGAGATTGACTGCCGATTCGCGCAGCTCGACACCGGTCAGGCCCTGGCCGGACTGGGTCACCAGCAGACCTTCGCCGCCGCTTTCGGCGCGTTCCAGTACATACGGTGCAGCCACGTCCAGGCGCCAGTCGCGATTCATGCTGCCGCTGACCCGATCCTTGGCATACATCGCCGCACCATCGAACTGCAGCCATACATCGCGCTGCAGATGCAGGCGGTTGGCATCGACGCTGGAAAGGCCGCGCGATTGTTCTTCCACCGCCAGCTCGCCGTTCGCCGCCAGGGCGAAGGCCGGCAGATTGCGCCACTCCGCCGGTACGCCGGCCTGGGCCGGATCGATCGACTGCTCGGCCCTGGCCGTGCCTACGCGCAGCCAGCTCACGGCCTCGAAACTCCAGATTTCCTGCGCCGGCCAGGGCTGCTCTATAGCCGGCAGAACCACCTTCAGCAGCGGCGCGGTGGCGCGGGCGGTCAGGCTCAGATCCCAGTCGCCAGGCTGCACCTGCATATGCAGGCGGCCGTCGTTGCTCAGCCGCGCCGTGATGCCGCCTTGCAAGGCCAGCGGCAGGAAACCCGGCGGCAGCACGGGTCCCACGCTTTCCTCGCGCGCCTGTCCCGACACATGCAGGCGTAGCCGCGTTTCCAGGCGCGCCGGAATATCGTCGCTGAGCTTGCGGAATACTTCGATGCTGATTTCGTCGGCCTGGGGCTCGCTCGCCTCGCCACGCCCCAGGGTGAGCTGCTCGCCGTTGCGCTCCAGCGGCAGCACCGGCTTGCCGTCTACGCGCAGGTCGACCAGTGCAATGGTCTGCGGCACCTGCAGCTGCTGCGGGCGCTGCACCCAGGAAATGCGACCTTCGATGCGGTGTACGCCCGGCCCCAGGCGCAACTGCGGCTCGCCTTCGCGTTCCAGCACCGCGGCGGGCTGGCCGTCGACCTGTACGTCCTGCGGCCAGTTGTCGGCATCGCCAGGCAGGCCTATCCAGCTCGGGGTATCTACCCGCCACTGCTGCACGAACCGCAGCCCGGCGGCATCGGCATCCAGCCCCAGGCGCCCGGGCCAGGCGCAGACATAACTGCCGGCCTCGTTCGCATCGCTGCCTGAAATCAACGGGCAGGCGCGGAATTCCTGATTCTTCAGCACCCAGCTGCGCCAGTCGCGCAGCACGGGGGGAATGGTATCGGCAGACGGCGTGGGCGCCGGCGATTGCGCCTGAGCGGCGCCGAAACCCAGGCAAAGCAGCAACAACAGACGCAAAGCTCGACGCATGACCGACTCCCTGATCGCGACGAAGGGACTGCTGCAACGACGGCAATCAGTCTAAAGGGTTAGCGCGCCGCAGCGCAGCTAACTGGAACGATCCCCGGCCTGCTTTGCGGACACCGGCAACGAACGCGCCAGGCGCCAGCCGACCCAGGCCGAAGTCAGACCCGCGGCCGCGGCCATCAGGGCCAGCCCGCCGGTGGCGACGCCCAGTCCACGCAGGCTGTTCAAGCCCACGTTGACCACCACGTCGCCGAAACGCCAGACCGTGGTATCGATGAAATTCTTGGTCTTGTAGCGCGTTTCTGCATCCACTTCGGTGTAGAGCGAATCGGCCGCGGGCTTGAAGATGCCGTACGCGCTGGCGCGCGTGACGATGGACACGACGACGATCCAGCCGCCACCGACCACAAACAGGCCGAGCAGCATGCAAGCCTTGATCACGCCATCGAGCACCAGTGGCCCGATCGGACCGACGCGCACCAGCAACTCGCGCGTGATGACGAGCTGGAAAATGATCTGCAGCGAATTCGCGGCCAGATCCAGGCTGGCGGAGAAATTGATCCGCGCCGCAGCAGTCAGATTGGCTGCACCGTTGTAGTCGGCTACCAATGCGTAGACCACGGTGCCGACGCCGTCGCCGAGCAGCATCAGCAAGGCCACCTTGCGCAGGAACGGCTCGCGCAGCGTGGCAAACAGGCCTGCCAGGATACTGCCGCCGATCACGCGCTTGTCGCGATCGGGCTCGCCCGCGACCGGATGCCGTCGCGACCAGTTGAACAGCGGGTAGATCATGCCGATGCAGACGGCCAGCAGCAGCGCCGAAATAATCAGCAAGCCGGTGATGCCGACCAGAAAGACCAGCTGCTTGGTCATCAGCGGGCCGAAGATCGCCCCCAGCGCGCCGCCGGCGCCGATCAGCGGAAACAGCCGCCGCGCCTGTTCACGGTCGAACACGTCGGCCATCAGGCTCCAGAACAGCGCCACCACCAGCAGATTGAACACGCTGACCCAGACGAAGAACACCGACCCGAGCACCTTCGCGCCGATCGTTTCCTGCATCTGGAAAAGAGGAATGAAGCCGAGCACACAGAGCAGAAAGAACCCATATACGGCAGGCACGAACTGTCGCCGCGTAAAGCGCGCGGCCAGGGCACCGAAAACCGGCGTGAGCAGAAAGGTCACGATAAACGTGGCGATATAGAAGATCGGCAGGTTGGTCGAACCGACCGCGGCGGACAATTGGTCGCGCACCGGCCGCACGACGTAATACGCCGCCAGCAGGCAGAAGAAATAGATGAATCCGATAACGACCGCGGGCCATTCATAGTCCCGCACGGTGGCCTTGAGATAAGCGCGCACCTTTCCAATCAACGCCACGCGACATCCCCGGCGACAAGGCCGCGCAAGCCTACCATGGGCGGGCGGGCGGCATGGTGGCGATGCATAATCGACGCATGCAGCCGACGCTCTCCGCTCTCTATATATATCCGGTCAAGTCCTGCGCCGCCGTGGCGCCGCAGCAGATCGACGTACAGCCCCGCGGCCTGGCCCAGGACCGGCGCTGGATGATCGTCGACGACAAAGGCAAGTTCGTCACCGGACGCCTGTATGCGCGTATGCCGCTGATCTGCGCCACGCCGCTGGCGCAGGGCCTGCGCCTGGAAGCACCCGGCATGCCGGCGCTGGAAATAGCCACGCCAGCGCCGACCGCAGCACGGCTCAGCGTGGAAGTGTGGAAAAACCAGGTCGATGCCTTGCGCGCCGATGCCGCTGCAGGCGCATGGCTTGGCCGCTATCTCGGCACCAGCCTGCATCTGGTGCATATGGACGACGCCGCGCATCGCGCGGTGAACCCCGACTACGGCCAGCCCGGCGACGAAGTCAGCTTTGCCGATGGCTATCCACAATTGCTGATCAGCCAGGCGGCGCTGGAGCAGCTCAACCAGCGCCTGGCCAATCCGGTCGGCATGCTCAATTTCCGTCCCAACCTCGTCGTCGCCGGCACCGCGCCGCATGCGGAAGACGACTGGAAGCGCGTCCGCATCGGCGAGGTGGAATTCGATCTGGTCAAGCCGTGTACGCGCTGCATCTTCACTACCGTCGATCCGCTGCGCGGCGAACGCAGCAGCGACGGCGAGCCGCTGAAAACCCTGACCAGCTACCGCCGCACGCCCAGCGGTGTGACCTTCGGCCAGAACCTGATCGCGCGCAACCTCGGCACCGTGCGTGTAGGCGATACGGTGCACGTGCTGGCCTGAGCGGTTTGCATACCAATGCGGCGCAATTCACTGCGTTCATCGCGCCCTGCCGCTACGAGGCAAGGCGCGATGAACGCAGTGAATTGCGCCGCAAGGTCAGTTCAAGGCAATCATCAGACCAACCGGGTAAGAATTAAGCCGCACCGCGATCAGTTCCGCTCGATCGCCGGCACCTCACCACCACCGCCGACCGACAGCGGCAAGGCAACAAACGTGTTGCGCCAGTCGTCGCCGACGACGAACAGGCGCTGCGCATCGGCTACACAGATCGAACTCGCGCCATGGGCCGGCATCCAGTCAGCGCGCGGCGTCGCATCGATGGGCGACAGCCTGGCCAAGCCATTGCTGGCCTGCGTACCGACCGTCGTGAAATCGCCGGCAATATAGATTTCGCCGGCGGCATCGACGGCGATGTCGTTCACACCGCCGTTGACTTGCGGCAACCAGCTTTCGTCCACCCCGCCCACAGAATCAAGGCGAAGCAGATTGCGACGCACGTCGCCGCTCCCGTACCACTCGAAACGACCGCCGAGGAGCAATTTACCGACGCCATCGGCGCCGATCGCATTCAGCGCAGGCACACTGTTGCCATTTTGCAGCGCAAAATACCAGCCGCTCGTCCCGCTGGTGCCAGCGACCAGCTCAGCCCGGAAAATATCGATTGTGTTCGGCTGATTCGATTGCAGGTACAGATAGTCACCAACCAGATCGATACCACCCATGTTCGATACGTGGATCGGCCCCCAGTTCTGGTCAGGCTCACCGTCGGGCGTTACCAATACGCGGCGCACACCCAGATTTGCCTGCTGTACGGGCGGCGCCACGTAGATCCGGTCCTGCGCGTCGATGGCCAGGTCCAGCGGCGCATACTGCAGACCCAGGCTCGGCCCCCACCAGGAGAGGGGACTGCCCGAAGCGGCATCCAGCTTGGCGAGAAAACGCAAGGGAAACACCCCTCCAACAATATTGGTAAAACTTCCACCAATATACACGGCGCTATCGCTGCCGATGACAACGTGATTGATGCCATCGTTGGCCTGCACCGACCAGCCCGGATCGACAATACCCTCCGGCGTCAGCCGGAAAATCTCCCGGCGCGGCAGCTTGTCCGCCTTGATGAAGCTGCCCCGCACGATGGCGCCGCCGTTGGACTGAGCGACAACTTCCTCGATCTTTCCGGGACCGGTGATTTCGTAAGTAGCCGAAGGGCCTGGCGTGCCGCCGCCGTGAATAGCGAGGAGGCTCTGGCTTTCCTGGCCGTCCACGGCAGAAAACTTGCCCGCCAGCAGCACGCTACTGCCGCTGGGGATCATTTCATTGACAAAATCTCGCTGGGCATGCGGGTAGCTGGCCAGGTCAGAACCGTTGGTAGAAAACTTGCGTACGCCACCCGAGGCAGCAACGAACAGATGTTCATCGAAACCCGAACTGGCGAGCTTCATATTCCGCACACCGGCCAAGGCTGGGTTCGGCATTATCGCATCGGACAAACTGCCATTTCGCGCGTCGAACTTGCGAATCGTCCCCTGCGCATAGGCCAGATAGACGACGCCATATTCACTCTGCTGCATGGCTACAACGGTGTCGTATTGGTCTTCCCTGCTCCAGAGTTCGTATCCGTTCAATGTCGTCGGCACCTTGCCAATCAGCGTCTGGTTCCAGCGAACGGTTTTCGACGCCACATACAGCGAGTCGCCGAACTCCAGCATCAGCTTGTAGGGCTCGGCGAATCCGTTCGCCGGCCAATGCGTCCAGTAGGGGTCGGCGCTGCCGCCAACGTCCAGTCGCGTGCGCCGCACACTGTGATCACTGTCGATGAAGTACATCCATCCTTCGCGATCGAACACGGGATCGAAGTCGCAGTTCGTCGTCGGCGCAGTCCATGCCGTATCGAGCTGACCATCGGGCTTCAGCTTGACGATGCAATCGACGCCATGGCCGGCGATCTCGACCAGGTCGCCAGAAACGAAGACGCCGCCGTCGGGCGACATCCTGACGCGTCGCGGCACCAGCGGAACGGAGCCCAGCCAGCTCGGATTCGGGTTCCAGTTCGGATCGGTATTGCCGTGAACCATGCGTGCAAGGCCATTGCGTGTCTCGCCGTTGACCCGGGTAAACGTGCCAGCGATAAGCAATCCGTAGTGCGGTTGGTCGGCCACGCTCTGAATTTCGCCGACATCGACCAGCTCGATATCAGGCCGTACCAGCGGTTCGGGCATCTGGCCGTGCGCAACGCCGACCAGACCCAACGGGGCAGCGAGCGCAACACGCTGCGCATACCATGTGATTCGTGCAAATGTTTTCATGACATATCCTTTGCCCAGACGAAAGGACGTGGTGCCACAGGGCATCAGGGGAAATCCTCGGCGAAATTGACTGCATTCGATGTAATTGCGGCAAATGTCCGCGCACCGACATGAATAGGACGCCGGGCAATTCGGCGGCGTCCAATGCACTATCGACAGACGGCGGCAACCAGGATCACGCGAGGGCGCGTGCCATACCGTTCGCGGCGACAACACCGACCGGTACGGTATGTCGCTGCAGCGGGGCCGGAATCCTTCCATGAGCACGGCCCAGACTGTCTTGTGCGAACCCGACTATTGGACCAGAACCGCATCCCAGCGTCTAAGACTAGGCGAAACAAAGGATTTTCGACTTTTCATCCCACCGATGCTGCAGTGCGATGGAGCATCTGCTCTAGCCATGGAACCTAGCCTCGCGCAGTCCTCCCCGGGGCGTATGGAATGACTTACGACTACATCATCGTCGGCGCCGGCTCAGCCGGTTGCGTGCTGGCCAATCGCCTCAGTGCCAACCCAAATCACCGCGTACTGTTGCTGGAAGCCGGCGGCAGCGACTGGCATCCGTTCATCCATATGCCCGCCGGCCTGTCCAAGCTGGTCGGCAAAAAAGGCGTCAATTGGGATTATTCCACCGAGCCCGAGGCGCAGCTGGACAATCGCCGCCTGTGGTGGCCGCGGGGCAAAGTGCTGGGCGGATCGAGTTCGATCAACGCGATGTGCTATATCCGCGGCGATGGTCGCGACTACGACGAATGGGCCCGGCTCAGCGGCGATGAACGCTGGAACTGGAATGGCGTACTGCCGTATTTTCGCCGCAGCGAAGGCAACGAGCGCGGCGCCGACGGACTGCACGGCAGCGACGGCCCGCTCGCAGTTTCCAACCTGCGCCACCACAACACGCTGTCGCAAGCGGCGATCGACGCTGCCGCCGCGCTAGGCTACCCCGTCAGCACCGATTTCAATGGCCCCAGCCAGGCTGGCTTCGGCTACTACCAGGTGACCCAGAAAAACGGCGCACGCTGCTCTACCGCCCAGGGCTACCTCAAGCCCGCGCGCGGGCGGCCCAATCTGAGCGTGATCACGCGGGCGACTACCGAACGCGTCGTCCTCGCCAACGGCCGTGCCGTCGGCGTGGAATACCACCGTCACGGCAAGCGCGTGCGCGCCGAGGCGAGCCAGGTAATTCTGAGTGGCGGCGCGCTGAATTCACCGCAGCTGCTGCTACTCTCGGGCATAGGCCCGGCCGCGCAGCTGCGTGCTCACGGCATTCGAATCGAAGTGGACAATGCCAGTGTCGGCGCCAACCTGCAGGATCACCTGGATATCTGCACGCTGACCCGCTGCACCCAGCCGATCACCTACGACAAGACGAACGACATCGCCATTGCGCTGGAATTCCTGCTGCGCCGCAGCGGCATCGGCACGTCGAACATTGCAGAAGCCGGCGGCTTCGTGCGCAGCGCGCTGGCACCCGACGAACGGTGCGACCTGCAATTCCATTTCGTGCCGGCCTTGCTGGACGATCACGGCCGCAATCGCCTGCCCGGCTTCGGCTATACCTTGCACGCGTGTGCGCTGCGTCCGCGCAGCCGTGGCCACCTCGCCTTGCGCTCGGCCGATCCGGCCGAGAAGGTCGCCATCCATGCCAACTATCTCAGCGACAGCGAAGGCTTCGATCTGCGCATGCTGGTCGAAGCGGCGCGCACATCGCGCCAGATCCTCGCGCAGGCGGCATTCGCTCCGTATCGCGGCGAGGAAATCTTCCCTGGCAGCAGCGCGGTCAGCGACGCCGACCTGATCGGCTTCATCCGGCGCAAGGCCGAATCGATCTATCACCCGGTCGGCACCTGCCGCATGGGCAACGACAGCGAAGCCGTCGTCGACAGCGAGTTGCGCGTACGCGGCGTCGACAATCTGCGTGTCGTCGATGCTTCGGTGATGCCCGTACTGCCGGGCGGCAATACCAATGCACCGACCGTGATGATTGCCGAGCGGGCCGCAGACTTGCTGTTGCAGGCCGGCCAGACAATTCCGCACGCCGCCGCCTAAATTCGCCTGGGCGGCTCTGGGCGCCGCCCGGCGGCATCAGACCAGACAGCGCATTCCAGCCGCGTTGCTGGCGCGGCCGCCTGAGTATTTCGCGCCATTTGGGCCGCTGCATCGCAGCCCCTGAGACCGCCTCCCGCCATACTTCGCCCAGTCGTCCGCCCCCTGCAACAGGGCCGCACTGAGCGCGACGACACCGACCGATGCAGTACCAGTCACCGCTCCCTGGCGGTGCAGCTGCCTGCGCGATCATCGGACGCCCCTGTCCTTCAAGCTCGCGAGAAACCAACGACATGCCTTGCAAACCTTTAGCTTTGTTCAAAACATTGCATTTCCCTCATTCCCCGACACAGTTGCCCGCTCGCCCAGCCTTTGGCCGCAACGCGCGTCGCCAGCTGCGGCAACTGCTGGCCATCGCCTGCGCCAACGACATGCCCGACGAAAAGTACGAGGCGCAATTGCTGGAACTCAACCGGCGACTGCGGCCTGTCAGCGCCTGCGACTGAACAACGTCAGGCCCGCCACGTCGTTACCGCCTCGAATCAGATCAAGTCGCGTGCTCTGTGCACGCGGCCTGACCATGAACGGCCTCGTATAGCGATTAGCAGTGCGTAGACCGCGGCGCCGCACTGACTCCCCACCGCCAGTGCGGCAGTTACCGCAGAAGTCTGCTGCCGTGTCCCCGGCGTCGCGACGCGGACCGCGCACGTTTCGCTCCTTAACCAAAGGCACAGGACCTATGAACACTATTCCAAAAACCTTGCTCACCCGTTGCATATTGGCCGCTTTCGCTCTGACGGCCATCGCGCCAGTCGCAACTGCGCAAACTTTCCCCGACTGGGTATCGCCCTGCGGCACGGCTATCGGCGGTGCCGACATGGGCGAGAAAACCCGCCTTATCCGCGCAACAGCGGCGCTGCTACCACCCAGCCAGCTGGTACCTTCCGATGTCCCCGGCTATTACCGGCTCTCGGCGCAAACCGGCGGTTTTACCAGTATCTTCGGCTATCCCCTGGTTCCCGGTGTGCAGTTCTACGGCGAACCGCAGATGTCGCCCAATGGCCGCGCCGGATACCTGGTGGCTCCTGACATCATCGTCACCGCTTCGCACGGCCAATTCGACCAGAATGCCTATGCCATCGTCTTCGATATGCGCCCGCAAATCCCCGTCGGCGGCACCAGTTGCCAACCTCCCGACTTCGATCATATTCCGGCGGCCAACATCATTTTTCCGCCGCATGGCCCTGTCCTCGCGGATTTCCCCGATTCCATCCCGTCGACCATCACGGACTCGCGTTTCGATTACGCGGCATTCCGCCTGACAACACCGCGTACCGATCGATCGTTCTTGCGCCTGCGTCGCGACGGCGATCCGCAGTTGGGTGACCACCATGCCATGGCCGGCCATCCTGAACGTCTGGCGCAGAAGCTGTCCAAGGACGTGGGGTTCGTCGGCATGATGACGGACGCTCTCGGTTCGCGTCCGCCCACTGTAGTGCCGCGCTACCGCAACTATGCATTGCTGGACGGCAGCTCCGGCTCTCCGCTGTACAACCTCACCAAGGGATTTGTTGAAACTTCGGTAGGCTCGCCCGTTGGTTTTGGCTGCATGCAGTTCGACGCCAGCACCAGCATGCCCGGCTATTACTCGTTTTCGAACGTATGTCCCGCCGATGCGGCGTTTCCGGGAACCTACACCAGTTTGCTCAATATGGGATCGATCAAGACCTTCGCCGCCGAAGTACCTGCCGCCGAATTGCTGGTCACACCTTTGCAGGATGTGATCCAGGTAATTCCGTTCGGCGGCACGCTGGCGTCGACAAGCTTTCCCTATGAATTGCGCGTGGACGGCAGAACCACAGCGTCTGTCGACTATTCGGCCAGCGTTGTGCCGCCAGCGCCGGGCAACCCGACTTTGCTCAGCATGAGCAGCAGCAGCGGCACTCTTTTACCTGGCACGTCCGCAACAAAGACGGTAACAGTTTCCAGCGCCGCGATCGCCCGCTGCGGCGTTTACGAGCAGAGCGTTTCCTTTGCCGATACGACGCACAATTTCGGTGATCGCATCAAGCACCGCCTGGAAGTCGGCCTTACCGACTTCCAGATCGAGGCGCCTGCATCCAATCGCTTTCAAGGCGTGGCCAGTCCGTACCTTCCTCCACAAGTGCAGTACACGCTACGTAACCCCAGACCGACTGCGGTGCGGGTCGAGGTCAGCACCACGGCGGCTTGGTTGCGTATCGACGGCCAGTCCGTTCCGCCATCAGGAACCTTGCTCGTCGGCTACGACCTGTCCGCGCAGGGAACGCCGGGCGACAGTGTCGTCATCACCATGGCGCTGGACAATGCACAGGCCAATGCACTGCCCATTGCGGAGAACAGCGCAAACCTGGTCTTTTCCGACACGAGCCGCTGCCACAATCCGGACTCGGACTCGCAGCGCACAGAGGCCATTGTGTTGGACAAGCGCGATCTCACTGTAGGTGCGGAGATACTGGCCCTGGTACCCGAAGCGGCCACGCTCGACCCCACCGTCAGCACAGTGAATGTCTCCCAGGCTTTTTGTGTCGGCGACATCGAGGTCAGTGCAGGTTTCGTGCGTGATCCGACTCTCAACGGAAACGGCATTTTCCAGTTCTGGAAGCCGGACCTCGATCTGTACCTGATCAATCCTGCCGGCCTGCGCGCACAGATCTGGGACGGAGCGGCAGAACCGAGCAACTGGCCTTACGAACCCGGCGTCTACGGCGGTTATTCCATCACTTCGCTGCGGGTCAACCGCGGCGCCCTGCTACCGCCATCGGGCTCGAATCTGGACACCTTCCTCAATCATCCGGCCGCCGGTACCTGGACGCTGCAGATTGCCGACCAGGTGGTCAATAGCGTGCGCGGCATGGCGACGCACTGGCAACTCAAGCTCAAGGGCACGCCGGGCGCCTGCCCTCCGTAAGGCGATTCATCGCTAGCCAGCCAGGCCGGCGCCGCCGGCCTGGCTTCCTCAGGCAATCGTATTCGCACCGCTTCGCGGCAGCATCTGCTCTGTACAGCAAGGAAAGGAGGCATGAAAGCACGCTTGAAAACCCTGCTTGCCCCTTATTTGATCAGCGCATGCCCCCTGAGCGGCACGCAGGGTGTATTGGTTTAAATCGTTACCCGATTGGTTGCCTTCCTGCGGGCTGGACATCGGCTCGGCCGATATGGGCGGCAAAGCGCGTCTGATACGTGCTACCGCCATACTCCTGCCGCCCAGCCAGATCGTTCAATCCGACGTTCCTGCCGCCAGCGGCTGATTCAGGTCAACTCGGTCTTGGGTAGAAACTGCCTACCCGGCGAGGCTACCAGCCATTACACCGTGGCCACTGCTCCCATCCGCATGCGGTATCCACGTGATAGCTTTCGTAGGCCGCCGCGGTCATGCAGGCGTGGTTGGGCAGCAGGCGCAGGCGCGTGCCGATCGGCAAGGCATCGAACATCGCCGCGGCGTCGGTGTCTGCAACGGCCGCGATCAGGCCGTGCTCCTGGTTCACCTCGCACACGCGCAGGCCGGGTAGAACGTGGCCGTCTTCGCTGCACACCTGGCCGTAACCGTAGTCGATGGCCTGGCGCGCCGTGCCGTGGTCCTTGGACAGGGCCAGCCCACCGGCGTCGACGATCAGACGGCCGGTATCGCGCTTGTGGCTGACCACGGTCGTCAGCACCGACAGCGCGATATCGTCCAGGCGGCAGACGCCGAGATTGCTCTGCACCAGATCGTTGAACACATATACGCCGACGCGCGCCTCGGTCACGCCGCTCAGGTCTTCGACGAAGGTCAGGGTCGGCGTCGAGCCCAGGCTGACGCACTCGCAAGCCAGCCCTGCGTCGCGTAGAGCCTGCGCCGCGTGCACGACGGCATCGCGCTCCAGGCGCGCATGCACACGCAGGGCCGCGGCGCCGACGCAGTCGTAGGAAGCGCCAGCATGCGTCATCACGCCGGCAAAGCGCAGTTGCGGCGTCGATTGCAGCGATCGCGCAATATCCACAATGCGACTGTCGTCGGGCCTCAGGCCGGCACGGTGGCCATCGGCATCGATCTCGACCAGCATCTCGAAGTGCACGCCTTCCCGCTCTGCCGCAGCCGCAATCGCCTGGGCATTGGCCATATCGTCGGTGACGAAGCGCAGGCGCGCTCCAGCGCGGGCCAATGCAGCGGCCCGGGCGACCTTGGCCGGCACCATCGATACAGCGTAGAGAATGTCGTCGAAACCGTCGGCGAAGAAGTATTCGGCTTCGCGCAGGGTCGATACGGTGATCGGTCCGGTAGCATCGCCGAAGATGCGCCGTGCCACCTGGGTACTCTTGGCCGTCTTCACATGCGGCCGCAGCTGCACACCAAACATGTCGGCACGCACATTCATGCGGTCGATATTGCGTTGCAGGCGTGCTTCGTCCAGCAGCAGGCACGGCGTCGTCAGCGCGGACAGCGACCCGGAAGGATTTGCAGAATTGTGCATTTTTCAGATTTTCCGAAGAGGAGCGGATGACGGAGTCTAGGCCGGATCGAAGCAATGCAACACCGCGTGTCCTGCATGATCGCTGTGACAGCGAGACTGAGTGTGTCGCGCGTGGCTGCGCAGCATCGGCCCGCCTGGCCCGCAACGCTGGTACGGCGACGCCTGCGGCAATCCACCGCGGCAGCATATGGCCCTAACCACTTGACCCGTGCCGATGCCGGCGCGGATAGTTAATTCATTGCTTAACTATTCGGCTCGCGCATGGAAAAGGTATTCGAAGCACTGGCCTCCACCGCGCGGCGCAAGATCCTCGCCTATCTGAACCAGGGCGAGCTCAGTGCCGGCGAGATTGCCGAACGCTTCGATTTCAGCAAGCCAGCGCTGTCGGGCCATCTGCGCATACTTGAACAGGCCGGCCTGATTGCACGCGAACGGCGCGGCCAATTCGTCTATTTCCACCTGGTGCCCGATCGCCTGGCGAACACCGTATTCGCCTGGGCGGCCGAGCTTTGCCCGGTCGCCGGTCCGCTCAAGCGCGAAAGTCGTGCCCGCGTGCGCAGCAAGACCTGAGCGAAACACCGCCATATCGCCCGATTGCAGGAGTAATCCCATGCTGGCCCTGACCCAGGTAGTACAGACCTTCCCCAGCGCGCAGCTGCCTGGCGCGGCCGGCGGCCCACCGGTCGAAGTCACCCTGGTCGCCCAATTGGGCATAGGCGCCGGCGACCGGATCCATGCAGATGCCAGCGCGCGCCAGCGTGCGCACGAACACTACGTTGATGCGCTGGACGAACCTTCCGCGCGGCTGGGCGGCATGCACCTGGCGCAGAACGACCCCACCTCGCTGTATACCTTCGCCGTCGGGAGCAACGGTCATCCCTTTCACCGCCACGCCGGCCACCGCATATTCACCGCCATCTCCGGCAGCGGCGGCGCCCAGCTGCGCTTCTGCAGTGCAAGCGACGAGCAGATACAGGCCGACCCGCACAGCTTCCTGCGTCAATTGCGCTTTGTGGATATTCCGCCGGATTGCCTTTTCACGGTGCGCTTCGGCGGCAATACCTGGCACCAGTTCGTGCCTGCGGGCGCGGACGCGGCGCATCCGGCGCTGTTCGCCCTGTCCTGCCACAGCAACGAACTCGGCGGCACCTTGTCCGCGGCATTGCGCACCCGCATCGAGGCTGGCGACGCTTCCATTCCAGCTCTGACCGAGCTGCTGCCCGACCGTGTGAGCGCATTGTTGCGCAGCGACGCCTTCGATCCGCGCCGCGTGTCCACGGTCGCGCTGGCCCTGAACGCGACCGCCACCTCGCCGCGTGGCAGCTTCTGTGCTGGCCTGCGCTCGCGCATGGGCCGTATGCGCACCTTGCTGCCGCGCTGGGGCCATACCGGCGGCTTTCTTTCTGCCAACGGCAGCGGCCACGCTATCGCTTACGAGCCACAATTGCCGCCGCGCTCCCTGCTGCAACGCGAGCTGGGCGACGACGTCGACCATCAGGACCGCTTCGTGCTGACCACCGGACCCAGCGAGCTGCGCGCCGATTCCGCCAGCGCCTGGCTCAGCGCGCTACTGCAGGGCTTTCTCGACAACGCTCCGGTCGGCGTGGCACGCCTGATGGCCTTGCGCAATGCGCTGGTGCGCCCGCTGGGCCTGCGCACCTCGCCGCTGGGCTGTCCGGTATCGTCGCTACTGTCGGCGCAGCGCGAGCAGTTGTTCGCCGGCCGCTTCCCGGTACTGGCCCAGCGCAGCGACGGCCGCAGCGCCGAGGTCGTGCTGGGTGCCGACGACAGGCATCTGCGCTTCCGTTCCAGCGTCAGCGTGGAGATCGACGGTGCCGGCCGCATCCGCTTCAGCCTTGCCACGCGGGTACAGCCGCTCAATCTGTTCGGACGCTTCTACATGGCGTGTATTGCACGCATTCACCGCCACTACATCGCGCCGACCATGTTAAGTCTGGCAGCAGCCTGGGCCATCGATTCGCGTGGCCTGCAGCGCGATCCGGGCAGCGAGGCTGGCTTGGTGCCGCGGGCCTGAGCAGAGGTTCCGCTGCAACCCGGATTCCTTCGCCATCGGCTTTCGCGGCGTGGAGGTTGTTCGGTAGGGCGGACCTCGATGTCGGGGTTCGCCTGCGGCTCGCCGCCGACCGACGCTGCGCAAAGGCTGCGCAGCCTTTGTATATACGTTTAACAATATACTAACGCGACCACCCGGAAGATCCGCAGCAGGCTTTGACCCGCAATCCGCCTGACTCAAACAGGCAGCCAAGCCCTTGCGTTGCAAGGGCTTGGCTGGGTTGTTGAGACAAGCAGCCGATTGCAGCGGCCGCAAGCTGAGGATTGCCCAGGCCGGCCTTAGAACTTGATGCTGAAGCGTGCCCAATAGTAGCGGCCGACCGTATCGAAAGTGACTGGATCGGTATTGCCGTTGGTCACGTTGTTCTGGAACAGGATCGGCGGCTGCTTGTCGAACGCGTTGTCCACACCCAACTCGACGCGCGCATTGATCGGCTCGATCTGATAGCCGACCTGCAGGTTGTGGTAGGTCGACGCCCCGTACGGCACGACGACATTCGGCAGCTGGCCGTCGGCCGAATCGCCGCCCGGAAGCAGGCTGCCCAGCTCGAAGCCGTGCACGTAACGCGTGGTCCAGCTCGCGTCGAAATTGCCCAGTTCCCAGTTCAAGGTACCCAGTGCACGCCAGCGCGCGTAATTGCCGAGCTGACGGTTGAACTTGCCGGCGGCGAAAATCGAACCCGTCGGCTGACCGGCCTGGTTGAGGATCAGCTGGTTGAACTGCGCCGTATACGTGGCATCCAGACCGATGCGGAAGTTGCCGAGCGCGGTTTCCGGCAGGCGGTACTTGATGCCGAAATCGGCGCCCTTGGCGTCGAGACGGCCGAGGTTCAAGGTGGGCTGGTCGATGTAGAAGATCTGGCCGTCGGCGGCGAAACGATGCATGTAGTCGCACAGATTGCCGGCGGTGAAGCACTGCAGCGCGACGGTGTTGACGTCCAGCGCGCTGATGTTGTCGTTCAGCGCGAAGCGCCAGACATCGACGCTGGTCGACAGGCCTTCCAGCCAGCTCGGATCGTAGACCAGGCCCCAGGTGAAGGCCTTGCCCTTCTCCGGCCGCAGGTCCGGGTTGCCCGAGATCAGGCCGGTGATCTGGCCGTTCGGCGCACCTTCGAACGAACCGTCGCGCGCCACATCCTGGCAGGCACGGTCGATATTGGCATTGGCACCGACCGGCGAGGTGACGCCGATACACGGATCGCGGAAGGTCGGCGCATTCGAAGTCGGCGCACCGAACAGGTTGGAAATGGTCGGCGCACGGAACACTTCGGCAATGGTGCCACGCACCAGCACGTCGTCCAGCGGACGCCATTCCAGGCCGAACTTGGAATTGGTCGCGTTGCCGAAGCTGGAGTACTTGGAATAACGCGTGCCGAACGTGACATTCAAGGTCTTGGCGAACGCCACGTCACGCAGGATCGGAATGAACACCTCGCCATAGGCTTCTTTCACATTGAAGTCGCCGCGCACCGGCGAGGTACAGGTTTCCTGTGCCAGCTGGCAGTTGGTGAAATCCGGCGGCAGCGCGGTGACCAGGAAGTCGGGCGAGAAGCTCTGGTATTCCTTGCGATACGAAGCGCCGACGGCGAGGCTGACCACACCGGCCGGCAGTTCGAACAGCTCGCCGTTGGCATTGGCCTCGACTTCGCGCTGGATGTAGAGCGTGCTGAGGCGATACGGCGCTTCGAGCAGGCGGAATGCTTCGGGTGTTTCAGTCGGATTGAACGGATTGACCGGGATACAACCGGCGATCACCGCATCCGGCGTACCGCAACGGGCCACGCCCTGGGCATCGATGAAGGACGGACCCACTGCGTTGACCAGGTTCGGCTGAAAGATATAGCCGCCGAATACCTGATTCTGCGAGAAATGGCCGTAGGTGAAGTTCGCATCCCACTGCCAGCTGGTGTTGCCGAAGCCGCCCTTCAGACCCAGGTTGATCTGGTCGGTGCTGACGCGGGTGTCGGCACGGCGGTTGCCGATCGCTTCCAGGCGCAGGTTGAAGGCGTTGCCCGAATCGTTGGTGCCGCTGCGACCGAAGTCGATGCCGAAGGGGTTGTAGACGCTGTTGGCCGAAATCAGCACGTTGTCGGCGCGCGCATCGAACGGCAGAGGCGCGATGGCGAAGGCGGCGCGGGTGTTGTTGTGGAAAGCCTCGATATACGCTTCCACATTGTCGCTCAGGCGATAATTGCCGACGACGAACAGGCTGCCGCGCTCCTGCGGCGTCATCTCGAGATTGCCTACCGCCTGGAAGTTGTAAGCGTCGGTGGCAGGGTCGTAGCACTTGAAGTCGCTGAGCGCGTTACCGCGCGCGCCCGGCTTGCGTGTCACCGAACCGGCAGCACTGTCCGGACAGTTGAAACCCGCGATGAGGTCGTCGGGCAGGAAGATGCGTCCGCGCGGCGTGCGGCTGGAGCCGCCCGCGGCAATGGAACCTGACGACAGATACAAGGCATCGGCGGAGAATTTGCGATCGGCCGCGGAGACGGCGTCCTGCTTGTGGTAGTTCACGCCGACCATCAGGCTGCCCTTGTCGCTGGTATGACCCATCGTCATGGTCACGCCTTTGCGCTGGCCGTCGTCGGCATCGGCGATGCCGTAGTCGACTGCGAACTCGATGCCCTGGTAGTCCTTGCGCAGGATGAAGTTGACCACGCCGCCGATCGCGTCGGAACCGTAGATGGCCGAAGCGCCGTCCTTGAGCACTTCGACGCGCTCGATCAGATTGATCGGAATGGCGTTGACGTCCGGTGCCGGACCGGCCAGGCGGCGGCCGTTGACCAGAATCAGGGTACGCGCCGTTCCCAGGCCGCGCAGGTCGATGGTGGCCGCACCGGTACCGCCGCCGTTGTTGACCGCGCCATTGGTCGCGGTCGCGCCGCCGGCGATGGCCGGCGTGGTCTGCAGCAGGTCGCCGACGCTGAGCTTGCCGGTTTTTTCGATCTGCCCTTTGTCGATGACGAACACCGGGCTTGCCGTCTCCAGGTCGACGCGGCGGATGCGCGAACCGGTGACGACGATGGTT
Organism: Tahibacter aquaticus; assembly: GCF_004363655.1. Taxonomy (GTDB): domain Bacteria; phylum Pseudomonadota; class Gammaproteobacteria; order Xanthomonadales; family Rhodanobacteraceae; genus Tahibacter; species Tahibacter aquaticus. The sequence goes on along the minus strand of NZ_SNZH01000003.1, from coordinate 289,199 downwards.
TCCAGCTTGTCGGTTTCGGCACCGGCGGCTTCAGGCTGCTGCGCGGCGGCCGGCAGCGCAAAGCAGCCGAGCAGGACAGCGCCTGCACCGAGAGATGGTGCAGTCAATGCCAGACGCACGGCTCGGGGGAGCAAAGGGTTGAACATGTATTTCTCCTGTAATTATTCACAAATCAGCCGCGCCGTCGCGAGTCGAAAACGACCTGCAACGCCGACCGCGCGGTTTCTGGGAAAGCGCAGGCCTGGCCGACAAACCCGGGCGTAGCCGGTATCGCAACGTTAAAAATCTGTGGGCGCGCTGAGTTGTCCCGAGTTGGCAGGCCGCGTTGCGGAAACTGCGCGGCGCGGCAAATCGTCGCCATCGCAACGCCGCATCCGTCCCGAGCGCAAGCCCACGCCGTGTTCGCGGCGCAGCGCGGCGGCACTGATGCCAAAGCGCTGCTTGAACAGGCGCGAAAATGCGCAGCGATTTTCAAAGCCGCTGGCGCTGGCTACTTCGCTGATCGCCAGAGGGCTGGAACGCACCAGCCGGCGCGCGCGCTCAAGGCGGCGATTGACCAGATAGGCATGCGGCGTTTCGCCGTAGACCGAGTGAAACGCGCGGATGAAATGCCAGGGCGAATAGCTCGCCATGCGCGCCAGCTCGGGAATGTCCAGCTCCTGTTCGCAGCGCGTCGCCATGTGATTGCGCACGCGCTGCATGCGCAGGAATACGCTTTGCCGCTGCGCCAGCGTGCGTCCAGGGCAGCGCTCGATCATGTCGCCGAACTCGGACTGCAGCTCCAGCACCGCCGCCAGCAAGTCGTCGGCTGCGCTCTGCATGGCGTACTCGCTGGCGTGCTCGACCGTCGCCCGCACCAGACGCATGGCCAGCCGGCGCAGACCCGGCGCTGCAGCGTGCCAGGCAGGCACCAGGCCGGGTTCTGGCGCGATCGCGCCGCCGGCACGCAGCAGGGCACGGCGCCAGCCGCTACGTTGGGCGATCAGGGCGATCCACAGTGCATTGCCGCGGCCACCGGCCTGCATGCGCTGCTCAGGCTCGGCGACGAACAGCTGGCCCGGCTCGAGGTTGAAGGCGCTTTCGCCACAGGCCAGGCGCAGGCGTCCACGCAAAGGCAGCCAGATACCGCTGCCGTCGCTTTGCGAAGCCAGCGTGGCACCGCGACCACCGCCGACCACAACCAGCAGGTTGTCGCCGCAGCGCTGCCGCAAGGCTTCGCTATTGCCCAGTTCCAGGCGCGCGCCGTAGCGCAGCGTTTCGCCGATGATTCTCATGTCCGCCTCCGTCCGATCTACTGGAGTGCATTAGTAGACGGAGTGCGGCACTGCGGTCCCGAGCCGGAGCGAATGATTGCCGAGATTGCGCTTAGATAGCGGTGAAATTTCGGCGGGATTTTGCCCACGTACGCAGGAAACGTAGTATTCATCGCTGTTTGCGCAAATGCTGCAACGCTGCCGCATGCCCTTTGCATGCATGAATTCGCAGCAACCGGCATTGACGCGTGCACTCGTTGCGACCGGCAGTTCCCATGGCATGCGCATACGCGATACCTGCCCCGCGGCCAATGCGACGAAATTCCGCCGAGACAGCGCCGAGATTTCGACGGGAGTTTGCCGGATTGCGCAGCAGCGGACGTTTCAGCGTGCAGCGACGGCGATTCGCAGCAAGGCGATGTCGGTATCGTTGCGCATCGCCCGGATCAGCACCAGGCGGCGCGAATCCAGCGACAGATCGAAGGCGCGATGATCGAAGCTATCGCGCGTGCGCCAGGCGATGCCTTCTTCGCCGTCGGCCAGGGAACGACGGCGCAGCACGATCTCGTCGTCGTCGGCACCGCTGTCGAAAAACCACAACACGCCACTGCGTACCTGCCAGGCGAAGCGCGGGCTGTCGCGGGCAACCAGCGGATCGTCCGGCGCGCCGCCGGCTTCGCGCAATTCATGAATGCCGGCGCCGTCGAGGCGGCTGTAGTAGATGCGCTCGGCACGCAGGTCGCGCTCCAGCGTCGCCACATTCTCGCGCAGCAGCTCGCCCGGCTGCTGCGCCTCGGCCAGCCGCAGCAGGCGCGTGCCCTGTGCAGCAGCCGCCACGACGAGATAGCCACGGCGGTTGGCATAGGTGGCGAAGCGCACATCCAGCGACGGCTGCGAGACGAGGTGCTGGGTCTGGCTGTCGAGATCGATCTCGAGCAGTTCGCCACGGCCGTCGCGCCGCCGCGTCACGAGCACGCGGCTGCCGCTGGCATTCCATTGTGGATAAAGAAATAAGTCGCCAACCCCCTGGGTCAGGGCATAGCTCTGCCGCGCCAGCGCATCGAACAGCCACAACTGCGGGCTGCCGCTGCGATCGGACACGAACAGTACACGGTTGCCGTCGGGCGACAGCACGGCAGCGGTATCACTGCCGGTGGACGGCGTCAGTTCGGCGGGCTCTGGCACGGCGGCGTCGAGCAGCAGCCCCTGCATGACCGTGCGTGCGCGTGGCACTTCGTAGACAAGCGCAGCGCCGTACGCGGCCACGTCGGGCATCTGCGCCGGTGCCACGCCCAATGCGGTGACGCGCGTATCGGCCAGGCCGACCCGATACAGGGCCGACGCGCCGGCATGATTGGAGGCAAAGACCAGGCCACTGCCGTCGGCCAGCCAGTCGAAACCACGGATCTGCGCCGACACCTGGGTCAGCCGGCGCACCGGCCCACCGCTGGCGGCAACGACGTAGAGGTCTGAATACGGTGACAAGCCGCGACGAAACGCAATCTGGCTGCCGTCGGGCGAAAAGTGTGGCGCAAGGTCGTGCTGGGCGGCATCGTGTGCATAGTCGAACGGCAGCGGCTCGCCGTTTTCCACGCTGCGCAAGGCGAGACGCGCCGTGCCCGGGGCGGCGAAGCTGGCGACGGCGAAACTGCGTCCGTCCGGCGACCAGTCGAAACTTTCGAACAACCCCTTGCCGCAAGAACCGCGCTCGCGTTCCACGCCGCCAAGGGCGTCGACGGTCAGCAGTTCGCAGTGACCATCACGGTTGCGTTGGAACGCCAGCAGCGCGCCGTCGGCCGACCACACTGGCCACGATTCCTCGCCGTTGCCGCTAGTGGGGAAAAACGTGCTGGATGCGCCGACACCTCGCACATGTATACGTTGCCGGCCGCTGTCGGCATCGCGCGCAACATAGGCCAGGCGCGCACCGTCAGGGGAAAGGCGTGGCGTGGACTCCGCACCAGGATCCGCAGTCAGCAACAGCGGCACCGGCGTGGTCAGCGCCAGGGTATTGGCGTGTTCGCGCAGCTGCCACTCACGCAGCGCCAGCACGAGTATCAGCACCAGACTCAGCATCGCCAGCGCGAGCAAGGCCAGGCTGCTGCGGTTTGGCGAAATCAGGGGCTGGCGCGGCGCCGCCGGGGCGGCGGCGTCAGGTACATCGCGCGGTATTTCGGCGATCGGAAGATCATTGCTCGCGGATTGCGGGTCTTGCCATTCCACCGGCGCGAGCAGGCGATAGCCCAAGCGCGGCACGGTCTCGATCAAATGCGGCAGAGCCGGGTCGTCGCCAAACACGCGGCGCAGCTCTTTTACCGCCTGGGTAAGCACATCGCCGTCGCCGGCACGGCCGCACCATACGCGTTGCAGCAGATCATCGCGGGTGCGGGTGACGCCGGGCTCGCGCGCCAGTTCCAGCAATACGCCGATGGCCTTGGGCGTGATGCGCTGCGATTCGCCTTCGGCGTTGACGCGCAGGGCGCCCACGTCGACGCGCCGGCCCGCTATGCACAGGACCCGGCGCAGACTCGCATCGGCTATCGCTTCTGAACGCATCGAACCCCAATCACGAAGAGTTTCGTAGATTAGATGCAGCATGCCACAAATGGGTTGCCTTGACGCAAGCGCCGCGCAAGCAGCGCAACATGACTGGATCGCGGCGCCAAAATCGCCCAACGGGTGTCCGCATACCTGAGCCTCGTGCGAGCCGGTATGGCTGCCCGGCCCATGCCCCTGGCAAACCTTGGCACTACGGGGGGGAGGTTCTGGCCGATTCGCAATGGCTGATCGGCCGCAGACCCGCCCTGAGGGCCTGTCTGATCGCGCGCACGAAAAATGCACCGCCGACGTCCCGTGCGGCGGTGCATAAACAACCCGATCGCCCCGCGGTTGGAGTCGCGCGGCAGAATCAGTCTGCCCGGTTTGCGCGACACCGGCGTTGCCGCGACTGCGCACCCGGGTTCCGGTTAGTGTGGAAACAGCGATACCGCAACAGCCGTGCCCTGGCCTTACTCTTCGCTAACGTCGATCGGGTCACACTGTGACCCAGTTCGTTGCGCTCGCGATGCGTTGTGAGCGCTGCGCAACTTGACGACAATGCCCCGGTACGAGCAGCAACCGACCAGCCCAATGCAAGATTTCCCGCTGTACTGCGTTTTGCCGCCGCACGCCAGTTGCCGCGGCGACAGATCACTCCCGCTCCATCGCGGCCAGCGTCCATGAGCGCGCGGCGATGGATCAACACAGCTGCGGTAGCGCTGCTGGCGCTATGCCTGGCCGGCGCTGCGGAAGCGCGCCAGGCCAGCAAGCGACCCGCCGCGCGCGCCGCGGCGAGCGCAAAGAGCAAACCCAAAGCCGTGGCCGCGCCGCGGCGTTCAGCGGCGGCGGCAGCGGTATTGCCGACCGTCGCGGCGACGATTCCGGCCAATGCCGGCCTTACCGTCGCAACCGAAATGAACCTGTGGCTGGACTCGATCGAAGCCTCGGGCCAGGTCGCCGGCCTGGCCGTCGGCGTGGTACAGGACGACCGGGTGCTGCTGCAGCGCGGCATCGGCTATGCGGACGCCGCCAGCGGCCAGGCCGTCACGCCGGATACGGTGTTTCGTCTGGCCTCGCTGTCCAAGTCGTTCGCGACCACCCTGGCCGGCCTGCTGGTCGATGACGGCTATATCGGCTGGGACAGCCGCATCGGCGGCATCCTGCCCACCTTCGCACTGAAGGACGCCAGCGCAGCCGAGCGGCTCAGCGTGCGCGACATCCTCAGCCATCGCGTCGGTCTGCCGCACAACTCCTACGACCATCTGCTGGAGCAGGACGAGCCCTATCCGCTGCTGGTCGACCGCCTGCGCGAAATCGATCCGATCTGTGGCGTCGGTGATTGCTACAGCTATCAGAACGTCGCGTTCAGCCTGATGGGCGACGTGACGTATGCGGTCACCGGCGATTTCTTCTACCACCAGGTCGAGAAGCGCATCTTCCATCCGCTGGGCATGACGACGGCGACCTACGGCCGCGATGCATTGGAATCCAGTCGCGACTGGGCCCGGCCGCATTCGCGCAACGGCAAGCGCTGGCTACCGTTCCAGCCGCGCGAGAACTACTACCATGTCGCGCCGGCCGCCGGCGTCAACGCCAGTATCAAGGACATGAGCCAGTACCTCATCGCGCAGATGGGCGGCCGCCCCGACGTGCTGGCGGAAGATCTGCTGGGCACCTTGCACCGCCCTGTGGTAGCCACGCCGACGGAAATGACCTCGGCGCCCTGGCGCCGCGGGCGCCTGCGCGATGCTCACTATGCGTTGGGCTGGCGGGTATTCGACTATGCCGGCGAACCGCTGGTGTTCCATGCCGGGGCCGTGCAGGGCTATCGCGGTGTGATTGCATTCCTGCCGCAGCGCCGTTTCGGCCTGGTCATGCTGTGGAATTGCGAGACCGCGCTGCCTACCGGCCTGATGCCAATGGCTCTGGACCGCTATCTCGGGCTGCCCCAGGTCGACTGGGCCGGCGTGGAGCCGCTGGAACGCAGCCGCGTCGCCGCCGGCGGCGCCAGCCGCTGAACAATCGGGCGACGCTACTAGCACACGCCTTGGATTCACCCCCGGTATACTGAGACGTATGTAGCGAATCGGGGGATGAGCTACCGTGTTGATCGCGGAACGCTTTATTTTGCTCGCGTTGGACCCGGTTTCCGGCAGCATGCGCCTGCCGCACCCGGACACCGATGCCGACGCGCTGTGCGCCGCCGGCCTGCTGGTCGATCTGCTGCTGCAGCAGCGCTTGCGTGCCCTGGCACCGGACTACCTGCATGTCGACGCCAGTCTGCCCAGCAACCATAGCCTGCTGACCATGGCTGCCGATGCCGTCGCCGCGCTGACGCGGCCCGATGCCGCAGCAGCCATCAACCAGGTGAAACGCCGTCACGGGCGCCTGGTGCGCGATCTGCTCGAGGGGCTGTACCGGCGCGACTTCCTGCATCGCATGCACGACTGGCGCTTCTGGCGCGACGATGCGCTGCGCTATCCGCTGCGCTCGGCCCAGGCCCGCAACGACGCCGCCGGCAGCCTGCAGTACGCCTGCGACAATGCCGACGACATTGCCGGCCTCGGCCTGTTGCTGCTGGCTGACGTGGCCGGCGTGCTGACCTCGCACCTGGACGCGCGCCAACACGAGCGCGCCAACCGCATCCTGCTCGGGCTGAATGGCACGGTCATCGACGAATCGCCGCGCGCGACGCTGGCGCTGATCCGCGCCGCCTTGCTGGCTTAGGCCGGTAGCGGACAAATCGACAGCAGTTCGCCGGTGCTGGCTGCGCCCCGTCTTCCGATTCATGCGTTACAGCCACCACGCCGGACCGGCAGTCGCACAAAGAAAAAGCCGGCATCCGCCGGCTTTTTCTTTACGCAGGAGCGAGTTCCGCCTACATCTTGAATTCGATGCGTCGACGCACCGTCGTCTCTACGGCGGCACCGTTGCGCATGGCCGGATTGAAGGTCCAGCGCTGCACCGCATCCAGAGCAGCGCGGTCGAAGGTGCGCGGCGGGTCCGCGTCGAGCACGCGCGCATTTGCCACGCTACCTTCCGGCGTCACGGTGAACTCCACCTGCACCCAGCCTTCCTGACGCCGGCGCAGTGCCGCGTTCGGATATTGCGGCGGTACCGACTTGACCAGTGCTGCATCACGCGTATCGCCGGCGCTGGGTGCGGCGGCAACCGGTGCGGCAGCGGCAGGGGGCGGCGTAGCCGGCTCGGCCGGTGACGGTGTGCTGCGCGCGGCGCCGGCAGCCGGGGTGGTGGTGCCGGCAGAATCGGCGACCGGCGTTGCCGGGGCCGTGCCGGCAGGCGTCGCCGGTGCGGCAGCCGGTGCTTCGGCGCGGCGACGTGCCGCCTCCTCGGCCGCGGCGGCCTGGGCCGTCTCGCGGTCGACCAGCTTGCGCTGCGCATCGAGCTTGGAGCGCAGGATGGTCAATGTATAATTGTTCGGATCAGCCTTGGTCAGCAGGTCGATCACGCGCTGCGCGTTGTCAATATTGCGCGCGTTGATTTCCTGCTCGGCTGTGCTTGCCGCGAAGGTAAACAGCTCGCGCAGCGCATCCTGGGCACCGCTGTTGCCTGGCTCCTTCTCAAGGATCTTGAGATAGAACTCCAGCGCGTTGTTGCCGGGCGGCGAAACCAGTCGTTGTTCGTTCAAGGCGGTGCGTGCTTCCTTGAACAGCTGGTCGACAGTCAGGGTATTGAGCTTGCCCAGTGTGGCCGGGTCGGGTGTGACCAGGACCGGCGTGCCCGCCGTACCAGGAGCGGCTTCAGCCGGCGCCGGTGCAACTTCGGGAATGACTACCGGTGGCTCGCGCAGAAAGAAATACCAGCCGCCGCCTGCCAGAGCGGCAAGAACGACGATGCCGGCGATGATCTTGGGTGCGGCACTGCCGCGGGCATGACGCAGGGAACGGAATTCGAGTCGGGCAGCCATGGTTTCTCGTCGCACAGTTTTAGCGGGAATCCGCGCTCCCTCCTAGTCATTCCTGTGCGCAGCCATGCGGCTTTCGCCGTGCTATCCCCCATGGCCGCGTTGCGCGGACGACACCGAATGTAGCGCATTTTGCGACGAGTGTCGCAATTGCCCTGCCGACCGCTTCGCAGTCTCGCAGGACAGCGCTCTGCCTCCCCGGCAATGTGACGAAGGACGTCAGATTGCGTCGCTGTACGGCCGAAAACCTGGCGCACAGCACGATCGCGATGACGCGAAGCCCACTGGCTTGCGCCGATGCAGCGCGCACCGCTATTGGAAACCGTCGGCAAATACGCGGTCGCCCGCTGCGGGGTCGGGCAGGACAATCAAGCTGGCCGTGCGTGCCGGCAGTGCCGCGAAAGCCAGGCTGCTGCCGCTTGCCGTGCCACTGCCCGCCGCCGTCAGATGACCCGTGCTGCCGAAGCGCCAGGCGTTCCAGCTGCCGTGCAGCGGCGCCGACAGCGTCACGCTGACATCCTGCGGCGATGTCGATTTGTTGAACAGCAGCAGGTACAGCTTCTGCCCGCTGCGATGGATGGCATAGGCACCCAGCACATCGGTATCGCTCGACACGGTACGCACCGAGTCGCCGCCGACGCGGGAAAACACGCCGTCGTAGTTGAGATACAGCTTGAACGCGTCTTCTGCATAGCTGCCAGGCGCCGGCGCCACCCAGCGCATGGCCGCATCCACGCCTTCACGCGCGAAGATCGCCAGTGCCTCGGCCTGGGCCAGCGCGCCGCTAACGCCCTGGTCTGGCCCCCAGTTGTATTCGCTGATCGACAGCCCGGTGCCGGGACAGGCCTGGGCTATCCACGCCTTCACGCGGGGAATCAGGCCGGGCTTGCTGTAGTGGTAGCTGTCGTTGTCGCCCAGATCGGCAAGCCAGGATTCGGACACATAGTTCGGGTCGTACAACTCGCGCAGGGAGCGCAGCCGCCTGGCGGCGACGGCAGGGCTTTCGGAATAGCCGAGGTTGCCGTTGAAATCGACTACGCCGTCGCCCTGCGGGTAGTAGTGCAGGTCGAGGTAATCGACCAGGCGTACGCCGTTGGCCTGCTGGTAGGCGCAGACCTGTTCCAGATACCACTGCACAAACGGCTTGCCCCCATGTGCAGCGCGGTCATTGCCGGACAGGCAATTGCAATCCTGCGCGTCCCTGGCCGAGGTGAACAGGTCCGGATAACCCCAGGTGACCGGCCCGAACACCTGCGCCGCGGCATCTTGTTGCTTGATGCGGATGGCCAGATCGCGTCCGCGCGTCCACACCTCGTCATAGGTCGGTGCCACCGGATGCACATCGCGGTGGGTGGAATTCCACAGCATGGGTTCGTTGTCGAGCGCGTACAGACGCACGCCGCCGCTCGCTGCCGTGCCGTAGCGCGACTGCAGATGGGCAATCCATGGCACCCAGAACGCCGGCGTCACATCGATAGAGGTATCGCTTCGCGCATTGTTCACTATGCGATAGCGTGGCTGGTCGTTGACCGTGGCGTAGTACTGGCAGTAGCGCACGCCCTGGCCATCGACCTGGGTGTTGAGCGCCGGATCGCACTCGCCGTTGCCGGCATCGGCCGTACACCAGCCGGCGGAACCGGGCTCGTCACACTCGTCGCGCAGCTGCGGCCCATACTTGGCCTGGGAAAAACCCCAGCGCTTGTTGGCGCGATCGTCGATCGGCGCCACGCCGATGGTCGGGATGGACAGCAGTGCCTCGCCACCGTTGCTGCGCGTGGCGGCGATGAAGGCATCGGCCGAATTGCCGCTTGGCGGCGTACCGCTGGCATTGGCCGAATCGGGAATGTTCTGCCAGTACCAGTCGCCAGCAGTGCTGTGCACATCGCCCTGCCAGTTGTAGCGAGTAGTCGAGTTGCCGCCCCAGCGTCGCAGCGGATAGCGCAGTGCGGCGAGACTGGCCACTTCGCCATAGCTCACGCCGAAGATCAGCGGATTGACGGCGCGCCGGTCCTGGCTCAGATCGATGCTGACGCTCTGGCTACCCGGCTGTGGCGGCGTCGTGCGTGGATTGAAACGCACGTCGTCGATATACAGCTGCGCCTGCACGCCGCCGCTGTTGTCCATCAGCTGCAGGCGGTTGAAGCTGCCGCTGGTCAGGCCGGTAGTGGCATCGAACGGAAACGTGGCCTGATGCCAGGTTGCCGCCACGATGCCGCCAGCGACGTAAGGCGCGAGTTCCAGCTCGGCCAGTGCGGTTTCGCCGTCGAGCAGGCTCAGGCGCAAGGCCTGGCCGCTGCCGCTGCCACCGTGAATCCACAAGCTCAGCGACGCATAGTTCGCCACATCGTGGCGCTTGCCCGGATCGGCGAACAGCAGGCCGCCCCAGTTGCGCGGCAGAAAGCGGATCGAGCGATTGCCCGCATGCACCGGCGCGGCATGGGCAAGCGAGTAGTCGGCGGCCGCGGCCCAGCTCCAGTCCTGCCATGCGGCGTCGAGCCCGTCGGCATAGACGTCCAGCACTGTCTGCGCAAGGACGGACGAGGGCACCGCCGCGAGCGCGGCACCAAGCAGAAACGATCGGCTGCGCATCGATACCACCACAACGGAAACGATGCCGACAGCTTAGCGGCGTGTGGCCATACTTACGTGGTGCCGGTCACATCTGTCCTGCGCGCGATTGCCGCTTTCGCCCAGTTCACTGCTGCGCCTGCAAAGGAATCGAGATGCGCACTTCGCCGCGGCCAGGTCCGTTGCCCGGCGCGTATTCCTCGATCACGGGCTCGCCCGCCGGCAGCCCCTTCACCGCCAGCCAGGCCTGCAGCTTTTCCACCAGCTTGATGCGTTCGGCCAGCGAGCCGAAATGATCGAGCTGCGCAGCACGCGCCGCCGGCAACAGCATGCCGCGCACGGCAGTGTCTTCCGGCATGAGGTCATACTGCGCCGGCAAGGCCAGGTCGAAGCTCCACTGGCCGGCATCGCGCCGGCGCGTCAGCGTCAACGGTGCACCGGTCTCGCCACCCAGCTTGTGCTGTACGTGGAAGCGCTGCAGCTGATTCAGTGCCGCGTCCCAGCTGCGCTTCAGCGCGGCCTCGTCCTGCAGCGCCACGTCGAGCGAAACCACCGTGAGCTTGCGCGCAGGCAGCTCGACCAGACGCGGCTCGATGCCGGCAATGTCGATATTCGGAAAGCTGTCGGCGAGCTCGCGCAGGTTGGCCAGTCCGGTTTCGAAATCGCGACCGACCAGGCGATCCATGAACAGCCCCATGTAGCGGCCGACCACATTCCAGCCGAAGCGGCTGTCCAGATGCAGCGGCAGATCGCTGTCGAGGCTCCAGCTCACGCGCGTCTCGCCACTCACCGTGGCGAGGCGGAAGTTCGCATTCGACTTGCCGCGTTCGCCGAAGTCGAGCAGCAGCGAAACCGATTCGTCGGGCTTGAGCGCGGTGATGGCCTGGCTGCCCTCGCCGACGCCGGACTGCTGGCTGGACCATGCGAGCTTCGCGCCTATGCCCTGCTCGGGCCCGCTGAAGGTGTAGCGCGCGGCCGGATCTTTCGCATGCCACGGCGACCACTCGTTGAAGCGGCGCAGATTGGACAGCAGCAGATAGATCTGCGATTGCGGCCGCGCGATCGTGGTGCTGCGCTCCACATGGACGCGGTCGGGCAGAACGAAAGCCACGCCGACCAGAACCAGGGCCAGCACCAGCAGCAGACCCAACAGACGCATCAGCAACCGCATAGCAAGGACTCCGACACCGGCAGCAGGACGGGGGAACATCCTAGCCCCAGGCGTGGCCCGGTGTCGCCTATGGCATTGCGACGCACATCGCGCAAACGAAAAACGCCGCTTGCGCGGCGTCTTCGCAGCCTCTGCAAAGTCCGTCCCCTGCGCTGGGCACCGCAGGGGAGGCAAAGCAGAAACGACTTACAGGTGTTTCTATCGGTGGAACGTGTTGCCTGATTACTTTGCAGCAGCCGGCTTGGCAGCCTTGGTCGCGCGTGCGGCCTTGGCAGGTGCAGCCTTCTTCGCCGCTACCTTCTTGGCCGGAGCCTTCTTGGCAGCGACTTTCTTCGCGACCTTCTTCGCCGCTACCTTCTTGGTAGCCGGCTTCTTCGCAGCGACCTTCTTGGCCGGTGCAGCTTTGGCCTTGGCGACCTTCTTGGCCGGGGCCGCCTTCTTTACAGTGGCTTTCTTCGCCGCGGCTTTCTTGGCGGCGGGTTTCTTCGCGGTTGCTTTCTTCATGGCCATACGTCTTAGCTCCTCGTCAGTTGGCAGTGGTTGCCCAGTAAAAGCGTGCAGAAACGCCTCGCACAGCAGATCGCTGTTGGTAGCGTGGCGGAGGTTGGCGACCTGCCGCCGCGTACGTTCGTCAGAGAGAAGTCGAAGTATGTGCATCGGGATGGAAACGGTGATCTTGCGGACCGCTTCCGACTTGCTCCCGTGTTCGACATACGGGTCGATGTACTTGCCTTCCGACATATCTCCATTACGCGCGCGTTTCAACGGCGCGAAAATTATTCCTGTCGCCCAGCACTGTCAACAAGTTTTCGAAGCGCGACAATCACATGCACGAAGATACAACGCCTCTGCCGCACGCGATCGCGTCATCCGGGCTGCACGCATGCGCGCGACACGGCTGCCGACCGGGACGTCCAGCCGTCTAAATGGATAGCTTTCCGCAGCAAGCACTTACACCGCGCGCGCGCCGCTACCTTGCGCAAAACCCCCGCATTCGCGCGCCAATCTGCGTTTTCCATTGTTTCTTTTTACCTTTATTTCAAATATTACGAAAACAGGGCGATGGCCGGCGGCTCGCGCGATCGCGTGCTCGTGCCGGCGCGTCACGCCGGCTGCCGCCTCTGCTCGCGATCATCGCGAAGCAAGGGCTTGCGTTCAGCTGAGGGACTGGTTGCGGGGTCGTCGCGGGCCGATTTGCGCGAAAGTGCGCAGACTCGCACAGCGCTTCGGCAGCCGCGGCGCGTGCGCGATGCGCGACGTTGCGATGATGCGAGGCTCTTGCCGTGCCCGCCGATATCAGCACGCGCTGTCTTCGCTGCAGGCAGACACGCTGCGCGATGTCCCTCGCGCGCGGCGTCGACTGCAGCGTCTGCACGTCGATGGCGCGCATGAAAAAGGCGCGCCTTGCGGCGCGCCTCGAAGAGGAAATCGCGGGGCGGCGATGCCGCCGCGACTTACTCGTCTTCGTCTTCCAGCTGTTCGAGGTAAGCATCCGGGTCAAGCAGGTTGTCCATGTCTTCCCGCAGGTTGCTTGGCTTGACCACGACGATCCAGCCGTCGCCGAAAGCGTCTTCGTTGATCGTCTCCGGCTTGTCCGCCAGCGAGGAGTTCACCTTGATCACTTCGCCGGCCACCGGCGAATAGACATCGGAAGCGGCCTTGACCGATTCGACGACAGCACAACCGGCGCCGACTTCGAGCGTGTCGCCGACATTCGGCAGCTCTACGTAGACGAGGTCGCCGAGCAGGCCCTGGGCGTGGTCGGAAATACCAATGGTGACCGTGCCATCGTCTTCGACACGGGCCCACTCGTGGGACTTCATGAATTTCAGGTCGCCGGGGATTTCTTTCATGGTCTTGATCCTGTCAGGTGGGCACCGCGGCGCGATTCTACAACGCCGTGATGCGATGCAATCAGTAGTTTTGTCGAACCGGCGTCAGACGCCGTCGCAGGGCTTGCCGTCACGCACGAAGGGAAACTTGACCACACGCACCGGCAGCAGTTTGCCGCGGATGTCGACCTGGACCTGGCCCGGCTCGCCGGCCGGAATGCGTGCGAAGGCAATCGCCTTGCCCAGGGTCGGCGAGAAAGTGCCGGAGAGAATTTCGCCGTCGCCGTTCGCCGTCGTCACGCGCTGGCCATGGCGCAGCACGCCCTTGTCGTCCAGCACCAGCCCGACCATGACGCGCGGCGAACCCGCCGCCTTCTGCTGTTCCAGCACACCGCGGCCGATGAAATCGCGGCCCTCGTCCAGCGCCACCGTCCACGCCAGGGCCGCTTCGTAGGGCGACACGGTTTCGTCCATGTCCTGGCCGTAGAGATTCATGCCGGCCTCCAGACGCAAGGTGTCGCGGGCACCGAGTCCGGCCGGCACGACGCCGGCGGCATGCAGGCGATTCCACAAGTCCACTGCCTGCTCCTGCGGCACGATGATCTCGTAGCCGTCTTCGCCGGTATAGCCGGTGCGGGCAATGAACAGGCCATCACCGGCGCAGGCGACGAACTTGCCGAGCTTGACCGCCTTGGCCGCCGTCTCGGCCGTGAGAAGGCCGTGTACCTTGGCGCGCGCGTGCGGTCCCTGTACGGCGATCATGGCCAGTTCCGGACGCTCGCTCACGCTGACGTCGAAGTGCTTGGCCTGGGCCTGGATCCAGGCCAGATCCTTGTCGCGCGTGGCCGCGTTGACGACGATGCGGAAGTAGTCTTCGCTCTGGAAATAGACGATGAGGTCGTCGATCACGCCGCCCTGCTCGTTGAGCATGCAGGTGTACAGGGCTTTGCCCGACACCTTGAGCTTGTCGACACTGTTGGCCACCAGGCGGCGCAGGAAGTCGCGCACGCGCGCACCGCGCAGGTCGACCACGGTCATATGCGAAACGTCGAACATGCCCGCGTCGCGACGCACTGCGTGATGCTCTTCGATCTGCGAGCCGTAGCTGATGGGCATGTCCCAGCCGCCGAAGTCGACCATCTTGGCGCCGAGCGCGCGGTGAGTTGCATTGAGTACGGTCTGGTTGCTCATTGGCGGTTCCGGCCTGGGGAGGCGCGCATTATCACGACGAGGGGTGGTCAATCCAAGCGCATTAGGTCTGCGATGGCGGACGTATCTGCCTCGAAGCGCGCCGGATCACGCAGCGCGCCCGGCACGTCGCTGCATCCTGTACAAGTATCGTGAAGCGCAGGAAACGCCGCTGCGGACGCTGCCAGCAGCCAGTCCGGGCATGCGCGCCGGCAACGTGATGCCGACGCTGCCGCGTCAGTCCTGCGCTGCCGGCTGTACGTACAAGGTGGCGCCGTCGACGCTGACCACGGAAACCTGCGCGCCGGCGGGCAAATCGGGGCCTTCCACCAGCCAGAGCGAATCGCCGACACGGGCCTTGCCGCGACCGTTCTCGATTGCGCTGTCCAGCACGTAGCACTGGCCGATCAACTGTTCCGCACGGCGGTTCAAGGTCGGCGAACGCGTTTCGCTGCGCAGGCCGCGCCGGGAAAAACGCCAGCAGCCGACACAGGCAATCACCGACAGCACGGCGAACACCACGATCTGCACGGGCAGCGACAATGCCGGCGACAGCAGCAGCAAGGCACCGACGCCGGCTGCGGCCAACCCTATCCAGAGCAGGAAAAAACCCGGCAGCAGCATCTCTGCCGCAATCAGCACGAAGGCTGCAGTCCACCAGAGCATGGTCAGGCTCACGTCGAAAGTTTCCTTCATGCCATCGGCTTGGGCACAGGACGGCGGCCTGCTTCGGCCTTGGCTTCGGCGGAAGCGATCTGGCTGGCGCCGGCCGACTTGGCCAGTTCGGCAATGCCGGCAAGCGAACTCAGCACACCGGTGGCTTCCATCGGCATCATGAAGATTTTCTGGTTCGGCGCCGTGGCTATCGCCTTCAGGGCTTCGACGTATTTGCTCGCGATGAAATAGTTCAGCGCATTCACGTCGCCCTCGGCGATGGCCTGGGACACCATGGCCGTGGCCTTGGCTTCGGCTTCGGCCAGGCGCTCACGCCCCTCGGCTTCGCGGTAGGCGGCCTCGCGCAGGCCTTCGGCCTCGAGGATGGCGGCCTGCTTCTGGCCCTCGGCGCGCAGCACTTCCGACTGGCGCGCACCTTCGGCTTCCAGCACGGCGGCGCGCTTGTCGCGCTCGGCCTTCATCTGTCGCGCCATCGATTCGATCAGGTCGCGCGGCGGCTGTATGTCTTTCAGTTCGATGCGGTTGGCCTTGATGCCCCAGGGATGCGTGGCCTCGTCGACGACGCGCAGCAGCTTGGCATTGATTTCGTCGCGCTTGGACAGGGATTCGTCCAGGTCCATGGAACCTATCGCGGTACGGATATTGGTCATGACCAGGGCGATCGTGGCCTGCTGCAGGTTGGACACCTCATACGCCGCCTTGGACGCGTCCAGCACCTGGAAGAACACCACGCCGTCGACACGCACGACGGCATTGTCCTTGGTGATCACGTCCTGCGACGGAATCTCCAGCACCTGCTCCATCATGTTTATTTTGCGGCCTATGGCCTGCATCAGCGGAATCAAAAGGTGGAAACCCGGCGACAGCGTGCGGGTGTAGCGGCCGAATTGCTCCACCGTCCATTCGAAGCCCTGCGGCACGATGCGTACCGGGTTGAACATGTAGAACAGGAGCAGCACGCCGACGATGACTGCAATCGAGCCGATACCCATGACGCCTTTCCCCCTGCTTTCGCGTTATGAGGCTGAAGTATAGGTCAAGCGGTCCCAGGCAGCCGGGCCGGGCGGCCTGACATACGTCATTCGTAACTCGGTGTTAACATCCGCCGCGTACGCCTTCGCCCTGACTCGCGTGGCGAAGGCTGCCGACGATTTCAATGGGGAGATGAAATACATGAAGCGTGTACTTTGCATGGCGGTGAGCACCGCCCTTCTGGGTAGTGCTGGCAGTGCGTTCGCCATCACCGATTCTGAGACCAACGCCAGCATTCCTTTCAGTTTCTCCAGTCCGGGCGCACGCAGCCTGGGCATGGCCGGTGCCTTCCTCGGCCTGGCCGACGACGCCACCGCGGCGTATACCAATCCGGCGGGCCTGACCCAGCTGGTGCAGACCGAAATCTCGCTGGAAGGCCGCCATACCGCCTACAGCACGCCGTATATCGACGGCGGTACCACCACGATCGACCCGTTCAGCACCGCCGGCCTGAATATCAGCGAGCAGGACAGTTCGAATACCAACCTGTCGTATTTGTCCGTGGTGATTCCGCACGATCGCTGGGCCTTCGCCTTCTACCGGCATGAACTGGCCCGCTTCAAGACCGACTTCACCACCCTGAACGGTGCCGAGATCGGCGAATTCCGCCTGTTTCCGTTCCGCTCCACGGCCGACCTGAAAATCGTCAGCCTCGGCGCCTCGGCCGCGTTCAAGGCCAGCGACAACGTATCGCTGGGTTTCGGCATCACCCGCTACGACTTCAATTTCAACACCTTGACCGGACGCGTCGACGACATCGATCCGAACAATGTGTTTCTGACCTCGATCCAGGCACAGAATGGCGATGACACCGGCTACGGTTTCAATGTCGGCGCGCGCTTCAAGCTCAGCGACCAGCTCAGCCTGGGCGCCACCTATCGCAAGGCGCCGGAGTTCAAATACAGCGCGTTCAATGCACTGCTCGGCGACGAAAACGGCAACCCGCTGCCGGCACCGCAGATCGTGGCAAGCAGCAACAACGTGCGCTTCGACATTCCCGACATCTTCGGCATCGGCCTGTCCTGGCGCCCGACCGACGCACTGGTGGTCAATTTCGACCTCGACCGCGTGATGTATTCGCAGCTCACCGACAACATCGATTCGCTGTTCCTGCTCGATGGCGCACAAAAGCTATATCTGGAAGATGGAACAGAAGTACACCTTGGCGCTGAATACACCTTTGCCAATATGAGCGCGCCGTTCAGCCTGCGCGGCGGCGTCTGGCACGATCCGCGCCATTCGGTCCAGTTCCGCAATCCGCCGGCCGACATCGGCGAAGTGGCGCTGTCCACCTTGTTTGCCGGTGGCCGCGGTTCGGAAACCCACTACACCGTCGGCGGCGGCTGGGCCTTCAAGAGTTTCCAGCTCGACCTGGGTGCCGACTTCTCCGACGGCCTGGACACCTATTCGGTATCCGGCGTGTATCGCTTCTGATCCGGGCAGCAGCGGGGCATACCTGCGCACACCAACGAAAAACGGCGCCCCAGGGCGCCGTTTTTCGTTCTGCCTGCAACACACGCGATCTGCATGAGCCGAGGCCACGGACCGCCGCGGCGATCCGTGGCGCGCGGTTTCAGTTACCGCAGGACCTGCCGGCCAATGCGGTCAGACGCGACAGGTTTGCAGTGCCCGGCGCGTAGCCTTCCAGCAGCGGCTGATAGGTCAGCTCCAGGCTGTTGCCCGAGGTGAACCGCAGCGAGGCCGAACCCCATTTGGTCTGGTTCAGCGCCGTGGCGGAGAACGCAAACGGGAACTGCGCGCCGGAGCCGCCGCCCTGGTACAGGTCGACCACGACGCCGTTGCCGAAACGCCGGCCCACGCCGCTGAGCCACAGCGGACTGCCATCCGGCCGGTAGGTATACCAATAGGTGACGATGGCCCGGTCGGTGCCCTGCTCGATGACTTCGAGATTGAAGCCATAGCCCGAGCGCTCCGGCTCGTACCACACGCCGCTATAGCAGGCACGCAGCGAGTTGCTGCCGTCGCCTTCGATCGCCGCGGGCGCGGTCAGGCGGCGCAGGGTCATGCTGCCGGCAGAGAAGCCGAACGCGGTCGGGAACCACTCGATGGCTGCGCTGTTGGAGTCGGTGAAGGTCATGCGCAGGCGCCCCCAGCTGATATTGCTGACACCGCCGCTACCGACCGGGAAGGCGGTAGAGCGCGTGCTGTAGACCGGCACATCGATGGAGTTGCCGCTGGGCGTCGCCACGCCCTGCAGGAACAGCGGCTGGCCGCTCAGATAGAGATACCAGGTCAGGTAGAAACGGCCGTCCGGCAACGCTTCGACCAGGAAACCGTGGCCGCTCTGGCCCGGATTGAACCAGTTGCCGCTATAGCCCGCATCGAGGCGGTTGGAGGCCGCATCGACGTGCAGCGGATCGTCCTGCACGTAGACATCGGCATTCGGGTTGGGGTCGGATGGATCGAGGTTGTTGGCCGTGGACTGGAACACCACGCCACGCCCCTCGCAGTCCATGGACGGATTGGTCGACGCACCGTTCGGCGCCGCACCGCTGCCGCTGGTGGTGGCACGGCGCACGATATTGCCCTCGGGGTCGAACACGAACACATCCTTGATGCCGCCGCTGTCGTCGAGGATCAGGTTGCTCGCGGCCGAGCCGAATGCGACGACGCTGCCGTTGCAGGAGATGGTCGGGTCGTCGGCATCGCCGTTGGGCGCACCGCCGCCGGGATTGCGCACACCGAACAGGCCGTTGCCCAGGGACTTGGACTCGCCGCCGTCGGGCATCTTGCCGTCCAGCGTTACCGCCGCGCCGGGCGCACCATTGACGGAAAGGTATACATTGTTCAAACCGCCGACCAGTTCGGCGATCAGGTTGGTCGCGCGCGAAGCGAAGGTGATGCGCTGGCCGTCGTAGGAGATCGACGGTTTGCCCACATCGGCATTGGCCGGCGTGCTGGCACCGGCCTGGCTGATGCGCACCACGCTACGGCTGAACAGGTCTTTGCGCACTACCTGCCAATTCGCGGTACCGCCGAGATTGACCGCCTTGGTGCGGAACGCGACGTAGCGGCCGCTGCCGGAGATCATCGCATCGCAACTGTCGCCGTTGCCCTGGGCATTGCCCGCGTCTACCGAAACCAGGGACACAGCGCCAGTGGTCGTGTTCATCACAAACACGTCCTTGGCATTGTTGGTGTCATTGGCGACCCAGTTGCTGGCCGATGAGCAGAACACCATCAGGTTGCCGTCGGCAGACAGGCTGGGACTTTCGGCCGGCCCCGACAAGGGCTGCCCGTTCGGCGCCGTCGTGGTGCAGGTAGGCCGGAACAGGCCGTTCGGCGGCGAGCTGCAGACCTGTCCGGTTTCGCCGGCCTTGGCCGGGTTGGACGGCTGATAGATGAAGGCGACGGCCTTGCCGTTGGCGGAAATCGCCGGCGACGTGCTTTGCCCGCGCAAGGCCAGGCCGCTGCTGTCGCTGACGCTGACCAGACGGCTGCTGCCGTCGCGGCGGTTCTTCAGCACGATGTCGCTGCCGCCGTTGTTGCTGTCGTCGCCGGTGATGCCGCGCTGGCGCGTCGAAAAGACCAGTATCGAACCGTCGCCGCTGAGTATCGGCGCGACCGAATCCTCGGTGGTCGCTGCGCCACTTCGCGTACCGCTGAGCGGACGCGAGCGGTGCGAAGTGCCTATGGTCTCGCTGGTGCTCAGGCTGAAGCTGGTCTGCAGGATGGAGAAGCGTGTCTGCGCCTGCAGTGCAATGGTCTCGCTGGCGGGAATGCTGTTGAGCCGCGCCGTTACCTTGCAGGTTGCGCTTTCGCCGGCCGCAAGGCCGTTGGGCAGGCTCCAGGTATAGCTGCTGCCGCTGCCGGTGGCACAGGCGCTGCTGACTACGCTCGCTTCCGCAGGCAGCGTCAGGCTGGTGCTCGGTGCCGTCAGGCGGAAGCCGCCGCGGTTCACCAGGGCCAGCTGCAGGTCGAAGCTGCCGCCGGGACGCACCGGCCCCGGCGTATTGGCAGTAGCGGTCAGCGCCACGCCGTCGGAAGTCGGCGTCGGCACGACCAGGATTTCCGCGGTCGAGGTGATCGCCGGACCGCCGGAGAAACTGATGCAATTGACCACAAATCGATAGGTACCCGGATTGGGCAGGAACAGATTGTAGTTATGCGGTGCGGCACAGGTGCTGGCCCGGTCGCAGGCCAGCGAACCGCTGGGCGGCGTGGTGCCGGTGCCGCCGCCGGTGCCGTCGGTCGGCCACTCGGGGAAACTCACGCCGCCGGGAAAACTACTGCCGTTGTAATAGCAGGCGTTGGCGACAGCCGACCAGCTCAGGCTGACGCTGGAACCCACCGTGATCGACGACGGTGTGTCTCCTTCGAGCCGGTCGGTAAATGACGCCGGCGGAAACCCCGCCCATGCCGCCGTGCCGAACAGACTCGCCACGGCCATCCCGGCCACCCATAGTAATGCGCGCATCTCGCCCTCCTCGTGCTGATTTGCCGCCGCAGCCCCCTGCGCCGCGCCAAGCTAGCGCAGTCGCCGTGGGGCCGCAATGAAATGGCGGCCTCGGCACGGCCGACTGCCAAGCCGTACGCAGGGGGACTGCCAACCTATACGCACTACGCGGCGCGCATGCGCCAGGGATCAGCGCGTGCTGCTGTAGAAACTGCGAAAGCGCGGCGAGAACAGGGCTGCATCCGGGACCAGTGCCGGGTTCAGTGCGCGCAACGCACGAATGTCGGAGCGAGCCGCTTCCAGCCCGGCGTCGGAATTGTCGATCTCGGCCTGGCGCTGCCGCGCCGCTGCGCGGATCAGATAGGCCTGGCTCTTTGCCCGGCCGTCACTGTAGGCATTCGGATCGATGCGGGCGGCGTCGGCATAGCGTCCGGCCAGGTAATTGCGGAACGCTTCCAGCAGTGGCGCCGGCACGCGCTGGGCCAGCGGCGTTTCCACCGGCTTGGGCGGTGTCACCGGCGGCTTGGGTTCGGGTTTGGGCGGCTCGGGCTTGGGCGGCTCGGGTTTTGCTGGATCGGTCTTTGGTGGCGGCTTGGGTACTTCGGTCTTGCCGCCGTCGGGGGCCTGGTTGCCGCCACTGGTAGCCGGCTTATCCGTATTCGGCTTGTCGGTCTGCGCCACGCGGGTATCGCATTTGGCGCTGGCGCGATCCTGCTCGGCCTTCAGGTTCGGTACGCTGCCGATCACGCCGCTGTTCGCCGCGGAGCGCCATTGCGCCAGCGCGGTGGCGCAGTCGCCCTGGTTGAACGCGGCAAGGCCGAGATAGAACTGCGGTACGTAGGGCTCCCAGCGCTGGCCGTACAGGCGCACGCGCGGCGCGGCGGCGGGATTGTCGGCAATCGCATCCTGCATGCGCTGCCTGACCGTCGCCCAGTCGCCGTCCTTGGCCGCTTCCAGGCCGCGGCTGTAGCTGTCTTTGTAGTCGGCCGCAGCCGACGACGCGATCAATAGCGCCGCGCCCAGGGCGGCGATTCCCTTACCAGCCCGCACGCGAGAAATAGTCCTCTGCCGAGATGGTGGGGAAGGCCGCATTGGCGGCGGCACGGCGCTGCGCTTCGACCTTGGCGATCACCGTGACCGGCTTGTTGGCCTGCGGATGGCGGAACGTGATGACATAGCTGCCGGCCGGCAATTTGAGCGTGAACGGGGTGCTGGCGTCGGCCGGCAGGCTGACAGCCTTGCGGTTGCCGTCGACCACCGATTCCACATTGGCCCAGGGCTGCGCGTTGAGCTGCAGCTCGCCCTGCAGCGCAGCCAGCCGGGCCTGTTCCACTTGTTCCAGATTCTGCCGCAGCGCAGCGGCGTCGCGCGTCAGTGCCGCGGCGGCCGGTTCGGCCGCGAGCAGTTTTTCGTTGCCGCGCACGAAGGCGGCCAGCGCGTCGAATTCGACCAGGCCAGGCGCGGCGCGCTGGGCGGCTGCGAGGGTCTCGGCCAGCCGCGCACGCAAGGCCAGCGCGTCGGCATCGCGCGGATTGGCCGCAAGCAGGCCGTTCAAGGCCGTTGCCGCCTGGGCCAGCGCGTCGAGTTTCAGCGGTGTCGCCGCAATCGCAGTGGCGATGCGCTCGCGTGCCGACTTGGCGTCGGCTTCGCGCTGCTCGGTCTGCGCCTGGGCTTCGACCTGGGCCAGCAAGGTCTTGAGCCGGGCATCGGCGGGGAACACGGTCGTGCCTTCGCGCGCCAATGCCAGCGCGGCGGCGCTGTCCTTGGCCGCCGCCCGCGCCTGTATCGTCTCGGCCACGCGCAGCGGCAACTCGGCCTGCAGCTGGCGCGCTTCGGCGTTCTGCGCATCGAGTGCGAAGACCTTGTCCAGTGCGCTACGCGCGTTGTTGTCGGCGGGCGCGAAATAGCGCTGCTCGGCAATCGCCTGCTTGGCCTGGGACAAGGCGCGGCCTATGTCTGCCAGACGCTGGCCCAGGCGCTGCTCGATCTCATTCTTCAGCGCGGTGGCGTCGGCCCGCTGCGGCGCGACGCGCAAGGCCAGTTCGGCCCGCTCCAGTGCGCGCTGCGGCGCTCCGGCGGCCGACTGGCGACCGTCCGCCACCAGCGCCGCGGCGAGCTGAGTGGCGAAAGCGTCGACGCGGGCATCCTGCGGCGCCAGTTCGCGCAGCTGGCCCAGGCTGGCGAAGGCATTGGCCGCAGCCGGTTCTGCCAGGCGGCCGGCCTTGAGTTCGCCCTCGCCGCGCTGCAGCAGCGCGAGCAGTTGTTTTTCCAGACCGGCCTGGCGCTGGGCCTGGCTTGCGCTGTCCGCCAGGCTGACGAAAGCCGGCTCTTTGCCCAGTTCCGGTCGCAGGCCGATCAGCATCAGATTGGCACGCTCGGTGTCCTTGGCGGCGAGTGCAGCGCGCGCGGGCGCCAGCTGCGCGGCGATGAAATCGTCGACGCGCTGCTTGATGGCGGCATCGTCGGGTGCCAGTTCGCGCGCCCTGAGCAGCAGCGCATAGCTGCCGTCGGGACCGAACGGCCTGGCCGCCTTGTCCGCCGCGGCGGCACCGGCAAGCAACTGTTCGATCTGTTTCCTGCGTTCGCTCGCCGCCGCCGCCTCGACGATGCGCTGCTTCAGCGCAGTCGTGGTGGCATCGTCCCTGCGCACGAACAGGCTCTGGTCGACCTTGTCCTGGGCCAGGACGAAATCGCCCTTGGCCAGTGCCGCCTCGGCTTCGCTGCGCATGGCCTGGGCGATGCGGTCCAGCAGTGCCTGCGCGGATTCGTTTTCGGGATCTTTCTGCAGCACTTTCTGCAGCACTTCGTAAGCGTTCTCGCCGGGCGGCGACACCAGCTTGCTTTCGCCGGCCAGGCGCTCGGCGTCCTTGACCCAGTAGCCGATCAGCTGACGCTCTTCCGCCGACATGCCCGAGGCTGCCTTCCAGCGCCAGATGCCGACACTGCCCAGGGCCAGCGCAACGAACACCGCCACGCCTATCCACAGCCAGGGCGGACTCGCCGGCGGTGCCTTGCGCGACGGTGGCGGCACGGTGGCGGAGGCCGGCTTGCGCGGGGGCGGGCGCTGCACATTGGTTGCCGAGGGCGGACGCGGCGCAGGCGGCGGCACACCGCCGGTCTTGCGCGCGGCGACATCCTGCGGCCGCGGCAGCGGCGCCGAACTGGCCAGCGCGCCCATGTTGCGCAAGCCGCTGCCGGACGGATCGCTGGCGGTGAAGCCGAGCTGGCGCAACTGCTCCGAGGCCGTCATACCCGGGCTGAGCTGCAGCCGCATGAGCAAGGTGTCGCTGGCGACGACGCGTTGCTTCAGCGCAGCGACGAATTCGTGCAAGGTGGCGAAGCGGTCGTCGCGGTTCTTCGCCAGCATGCGGTCCAGCACCGGCTGGAAATAGGCGAAGTCGGCATCCAGCGGCGGCGCCGGCTGGGTCAGGTGCGCCATCATCACGGCAATCGGCGTGTCGCCGTTGAACGGCGTGCGGCCCGACAGCAGCTCGTAGAACATGATGCCCAAGCTGTACAGATCGGAGCGGCCGTCGATATCGCTGCCGCTGATCTGCTCCGGACTCATGTAGTTGGGCGTGCCGACCAGCATGCCGGTCTGGGTCAGGCGCGTGGCGGACTGGTCCTGCTGGCGCGCGATGCCGAAATCGGTCAGTACCGGCGTGGCCGCGTCGCGGAACATGATGTTGGCCGGCTTGAGGTCGCGGTGGACGATGCCCTGGGAATGGGCGAAGTCCAGCGCACCGGCGATCTGCACCACCACGCTGACCGCGTCGGCCAGCGACAGCCCGGCCTGCATGCGGTCGGACAAGGTGCCGCCTTCGAGGAACTCCATGGCGATGTAGGCGACGTCGTCGGTCGAGACAATGTCGTAGACCGCGACGATATTGCGATGCGGCAGCTTGGCCATGGTTCGGCCTTCGAGCAGGAACCGCTTCTCGAACTGGCGCGCATCGTCGGACGCGGAATCGTGCGTGCGCTTCATCAGCTTGATGGCGATCTTGCGCTGCAGCGATTCCTGCACCGCCAGCCAGACCGTAGACATGCCGCCCGCGCCCAGCGGGCGCAGGAATTCATATCCAGGGATCTTCACCGGCGTCTGGGCCATCTAACGGGCTTCCTCCTCCGTCCGGGCCGATCATAGCAACAGCAGCCAGGCTTGATGCGGATGGGGCATGGCTGCAGTGGGCGACTACAGCCGCGCCGCCGGCTATGCCAACGCGGGCCAGGCAGCGCTCCGAACATGTGCGCAGCGACAACAGATCGCTGCAAGGCCAGCGCTGCAGCGCAGCGCCGGCGCAGCCATGGCTTGGGCCTCAGCGCGGCAACAGCAAGGCCACGCACAGCCCGCCGCCGTCACGATTGGCCAGCACGATGCGGCCACCGTGGGCCTCGGCGATCTCCCGCGCCAGCGCCAGGCCCAGGCCGGAACCGCTGCGCTTGGTCGAATAGAACGGCAGCAGCGCGTTGGCCAGCACCGCGTCGCTCATGCCGCTGCCACGATCGCAGACCTCGATGCGGCTTTCGCCGCTGCGCTGCTGTACCTCGATGCGGATCTCCTCGACCGGGCCGCCGGCCTCGTGCGCGTTCTTCACCAGGTTGATCAGCACCTGCTCGATCTGGGCGCGGTCGAACCAGCCCGGCTGTGGCGGCACCAGCCCGGTCTGGATGCCGGGGAACTGGCGCGCAATCGCGCCGAGCAGACTGCTCCACTCCACCTGTTCCAGCCGCGGCTGCGGCAGCTTGGCGAACTCCGCATAGCCGCGGATAAAGCCGTGCAAGTGGCGCGCGCGATCTTCGATGGTGTCGAACACCGGTCCCAGGCGCTGCGTATCGCCCTTGCCCGCCAGCACCCGGCCCGAATGCGCCAGCGAGGAAATCGGCGCCAGTGAATTGTTCAACTCATGGCTTATGACGCGTATGACCTTTTTCCATGTCGCCACTTCCTGGCGGCTCAACTCGCGCGTCATGCGCTTGAGCAGGTACATGCAGTGCTGGCGCCCCTGCAATTTGAAGCTGCGCTGGGAAAAGTGGAAGGTTTCGTCCTCGCCCTCCAGCGCCACGGTGAACAGCGCGTCGCCGCCATCGGCGACCGCCTGGGCGAAGGCCTGCGGCGACTCGGCCACGATGGTGTCGAAGGCCAGCCCCTGCATGCGCCGGCCGCCGTTGAGCAGCTGGCAGGCAGCGATATTGGCGTAGACCACGTGGCCGGCGGGTTCCAGCAGTACGATCGCGGTCGGCGTGTTCTGCACTACCGTGTCCAGCAGCAACTCGCGCTGGAACAGCCCCTGGCGTTCCTCGCGCAGCACCCGGCCCAGCTCGTTGTGGGCCTGGACCAGTTCGCCCAGTTCGTCGCGCAGGTCGGTGGCGATGCTGAAGCTGAAATCGCCGTCCTTGAAGCTGGTCACGCTGCCTGCCAGGGTGCGGAACAGTGCCGTGGTGCGAGCGCTCAGGCTGCGCGCCAGCAGCGGCACGGCAAACGCACCCAGCAGGGCACACAGGATCAGGCTCAGCGCCAGGTCGCCCAGCCACGCGTACAGCAGCAGGGCCACGGCTGCGGAACCGATGGCGAGCAGCGCCATGGCCAGGGCCAGCTTGCCTTCCAGTGAAAGAAATCGCATCGACCAACCTTGTCCCGAACGCCGTCGCGAATGATGCCGCGCACGGCGGCGCAGCGATACGCGCCGGGGGTCAGGCCGTGCTGATGCCGAGTTTTTCCAGGCGCCGGTACAAGGCCTGGCGCGACAGGCCCAGCTCGGTCGCCGCCTGGCTGATCACACCCCGCGCGCGCGCCAGCGCGGCTTCGATCGCCGCGCGGTCGGGCTCGTCGCTGCCGCGTGCGGTTGGCCGTGCCGCGGCCAGGCCGAGGTCGGCCGGCTGCACCAGATTGTCGCGACAGAGCACGCGCGCGCGCTGGATGGAATTTTTCAGTTCGCGCACATTGCCGGGCCAGCCATGGGCCAGCAGGGCGCTGCGGCTGTCGTCGGACAGGCGCGCCTCGCTGCCGAGAAAATGCTGCGCCAGCGGCAGGATGTCGTCGGTACGGTCGCGCAGCGGCGGCAAGGCCAGTTCGATCACATTGAGGCGGTAGTAGAGATCTTCGCGGAAGCGGCCTTCGCGGATCATCGTGGCCAGGTCGGCATTGGTCGCGCTGAGCAGGCGAACCTTGACGGTGCGCGTGCGGCCCGAGCCCAGGCGCTCGAACTGGCCGGTCTCCAGCACGCGCAGCAGCTTGATCTGGCCCGACAGCGGCAGATTGCCGATCTCGTCGAGAAACAAGGTGCCGCCGTCAGCCAGCTCGAAGCGGCCTTCGCGTGCCTTGGTCGCACCGGTATAGGCGCCGGCATCGGCGCCGAACAGTTCGGCTTCGATCAGCTCGTTGGGCAGGGCGCCGCAGTTGACCGCAATGAACGGGCCAGTCTTCACCGCCGAATTCGCATGCACGATCTCGGCGATGCGCTCCTTGCCCGCGCCGTTGGGACCGGTGATCAGCACCGGCAGATCGGCACGGGCAACCTGGCAGGCCAACTCGACAACGCGTTCCGTGGCCGAGTCGGCAAACACCAGATTGCGCAGGTCGAAGCGCGCCCGCAGCGCATCCTGGCTTTTGTTGCGTGCGCGCTTCAGGCGCGTCACTTCGCGCGTGGATTCGGCCAGCTCCAGCAGGTTTTCCACCGTGGCCAGCAGCTTCTGGTCGTCCCAGGGCTTGGCCAGGTAATCGGCCGCACCGGCCTTGACCAGTTCGACCGCGGTTTCCAGCCGGGTCCAGCCGGTCAGCAGGATCACCGGCAAATCCGGATGGCGCGCACGGACGGCGCGGAACAACGCAATGCCCTCTTCGCCCGAGGTCGTGTCCAGGTGGAAGTTCATGTCGGCAATGACGAGGTCGATGACCTCGCGCTCCAGCATGTCCAGCCCCTGCTCCGGCGACAGCGCCGCAACGGTGCGGATTTCATTGAGGGACAGCAGCACTTCCAGCGCCGTGGCCACGGCCGGGTTGTCGTCGATCACCAGAACGGTGCGCATGGACTCACGATGGGATAGAGGTTTCGGGCTGCGCATGGGCTGCTTGGATGCAGCTGTGCGCGGATTGGTTGCGTGGTCGCAGGCGGCAGAGGGTAGCGTTTTCGCGCTGGCCGATACAGCGCAGGGGAATGGAACGGGCCTGCGCGCCAGTGGGGCAGCGAGTCCGCCAGGAAAAACCGGGCGACGTTTTCAACGTCGCCCGGCCACTTCGATCTACCGCTCAGACACTGCGCGTGGCCACCGCCGGCGGCACGCGCGAGGCGCGCGTCGCCGGGCCGAACACGGCCGCCTGGCCCAGCAGCATCAGCACCACGATGCCACCGGCCAGATACACCAGCGGCAGGCGCTGCGCGGCGTAGTTGGCCATCAGCCAGTAGTTCAGGCCGTAGGTCAGCAGCACGCCCAGGGCCAGGCCCAACGAGGTGATGACGAAGTTCTCGGTCATGAAATAACGCAGGATGGAACCGCGCGTAGCGCCAAGGGCACGGCGCGTGCCGATCTGCTTGGTGCGCTGTGTGACCCAGAAGCTGGCCATGCCGACGATGCCGAGGGCCGTTACCGCGAGCAGCGAGACAATCACGCCGATCAGGATGATGGTCATGGCACGGTGTCCCTGATATCCCTCGGCGCGGATGCGCTCTATCGTGCGCGGCTCGCGCACGATGCGGCTGTGATTGCTCTTGAGCATGGCCGCCTCGGCTGCCTTCATCACTTCGTCGCGGCGGCCCGGCTCGGTACGCACCAGATAGCGGCCGAAATTGCCGAACGCCACGTTCTGCGGCACGAAGGTGGAATAGAACTCCGCATCCGGTCCGTCTTCGGCCGACCAGCCAATCCACGGCACCTGCATGCGCTCGACGACGCCGATGATGGTGTTCGGATTGCCTTCGGTATCCAGGTAGACCTGCTTGCCCAGCGCCGACTGGTCCGGGAACAGCTTGTTCGCCAGCGCGCGCGTGATCACGATCACCGGCGGCCAGTCGACCGAGCTGCGCTCGCGGAAGGTGATTTCGTCGGCGGTGAAGAAGCGGCCTTCGGCCAGCTTGGCGCCGAAGGCATTCAGGCCGTGCTCGTCGACGAAGTACATCGCCGAGGGCGCGGTCGAGGTTTTCTGCTCCCGCGTCAGGTTGATGCCGGTAGACCAGCCGCCATTGCTCATCGGCGTGGTATTGGTCGGCGTCGCATCGGCCACGCCGGGCAGGCTGCGCAGCAGGGCCACGTCTTCCTGGATCGAGGTCTTGATGTCGAAAGCCGCACCGAAGCCGAGGCTGCCGATGGTGAAGGTATCGGCTTCGTTGATGCCGCTTTCACGGCCCATCATCTGCACGCGCTGGGAAATGATGAACAGCGAGTTGCACACGATGGCCAGGGTCAGGGCGATCTGCAGGCCGATCAGCACCAGGGCGACCTTGCTGCGCATGAGCGCGGACAAAATTGGACGGATTTCCATAAATTCACCTATGTCGTTTTGTCGCTTACTGCGTTTTCAGCTGGGTAGCCGGGGTGATCTGGCAGGCCTTCCAGGTCGGAAACAGCCCGGCCAGTACCGCCGCGGTGACCGACAGCGCGATCGCGGTGAGCACCATGAACCAGTCCATATGCGCGACGCTGTTCAAGTCCTTGTACAGGCTGCGTACCGCCATCAGCCCCAGCCAGGTCAGGAACAGGCCGATCAGGCCGCCGCTGATACCGATCACGCCGGCTTCGATCAGGTGCTGGCTGAACAGCTGGCCGCGGGTGGCACCCAGTGCGCGGCGCAGGCCGATCTCGCTGGACTTGCGCATGAACTTGGCCAGCAGCAGGCCGATGGTGTTGACCAGGCAGACGATCAGGAAGGCAAACGACAGGCCGACCTGGATCTTGGCGTCGCTGGGCACCACCCCCTGGTCCACGATCCACTCGTTCACGTCCGGCAGGCGGTTGTTGAGCGCGCGCGGGAAGCGGCCGAGCTTTTTCTGTTCGCCGACGTAGTTGTTGAGGAAGCTCAGGTACTCGTCCTTGCGCGCCGTCGAGTTCAGCTGCACCCAGAACTGGATCCAGACGCATTCGGAAGCGAGATAGCCGTCCCAGCCCGGCTTGGGATTGTCCCAGCAGGAATTGTTGCCGCTGGCCTGGGTCTGCAGCTCGATCGCGGTGGTGAACGGTACGAAGTATTCCTCGGAGTCGTTGAAGGCACCGTTGGTGAGATCGTAGAACTTCACCCGCGGCTGCCACTTGTCGAGCACGCCGACCACGGTGTAGTCAATCTCGTTCAGGCGCACCTTCTTGCCGCTGCTGTCCTGGCCACCGAACAGCTTTTCGTTGGTGGCCGAACTGAGCACGACAACGCGGCCGTGGTCCTTGTCCTGGGCGCGATCCCAGGGACCGCCGTACTTGAACGGCGGCTCGAACATGGCGAAGAAATCGGTATAGGTGGCACGGCCCAGGGACGAGAACGGCTTGATGTCCTGGTTGTCCGGCTGCAGCGGCCAGACCAGCTTGAACATCGCCGTCTGCAAGTCGGCCTTGCCGGCCTGCATCAGCGCATTCGCGTCGAGATAGGTGACCTGGTCCGGCGGCTCGTTCGGCGTGCGGTACGGCTGTTCGACACTCCAGTTATCCATTTGTACCACATGCAGCTTGTCGCTCTTCCAGGGAATCGGGTCGCTGCCCATCAGGTAGAACACGGTCAGGCTGGTCATGCTGGTGCCTATGCCCAGCGCAATGCCGAACACCATCAGTGCAGTCAGCAGCGGATTGCGCTTGAGGCTGTGCAGGCCCAGTTGCAGGTAGTAATAGAACATGGCGATGTCCTCAGGCCACGGCGGCGGTGGCGTTGCCCGACGGCACGCGCAATTGCGGTTCGGCATCGAAATCGGTGACCTGGCCGTCGATCACGTGCACGTTGCGATGGGCGCGGGCGGCCAGCTCCGGATCGTGCGTGACCATGATGATGGTGGTGCCCTGGCGGTTGATTTCCTCCAGCAGTTCCAGCACGCCGCGGGCCATCAACGAGTCGAGGTTGCCGGTGGGTTCGTCCGCCAGCAGCAGGCGCGGCGAGCCAGCCAGCGCGCGGGCAATGGCGACGCGCTGCTGCTGGCCGCCGGACAGTTCGGCCGGATAGTGCTTCATGCGCGAGGCCAGGCCGACGCGGCCGAGGTTTTCTTCGATGCGGCGCTTGCGGTCGGCCGCGCTGAAGCCGCGATAGCGCAGCGGCACGTCGACATTGTCGAACAGGTTCAGGTCGGGAATCAGGTTGAAGCCCTGGAAGATGAAACCGATCTTTTCGTTGCGCAGGCGCGAGCGCTGGTCGTCGTTCATGCCGCGCACGTCCACGCCGTCGACCCAGAACTCGCCGCCGCTGAATTCCTCCAGCAGGCCAGCGATATTCAGAAAGGTGGTCTTGCCCGAACCGGAAGGACCGGTCACCGCGACGAACTCGCCTTCCCGTACATGGATGGAGAAATCGCGCAGCGCGTGAGTTTCGATCAGGTGGGTGCGGTAGACCTTGGACAGGTGTTTCATCTTGAGCATGGCGGAGCTCCCTGGTGAGGCGAGTGATGAGCGATTGAGGATGGAGCGTGAGGGCGCGGGTGGATCAGCGCGCCAATGCGATGCGTTGCGCGCCCTTGAATTCGTCCAGGCTGGAGATGATCAGGCGGTCGCCTTCCTTGACGCCGGAAACCAGTTCGACCGCGTTGAGGCTGGTCGCGCCCAGTTCGATCGTGCGGCGCTCGGCCATGCCGTCGCTGCCGACGACATAGGCGACGCGGCCGGCGCCGGAATCGACGAAGGGACCGCGCTCCACCATCAGCACGTTCGGGTGCTCGTCGATCAGGATGCGCGTGGACAGGCGCTGGTTCTGGCGCAGGCCGCCGGGCTGGTCGCCGGTGAAGCGCACACGTGCCGTAACCTGGCCGTTGACGACTTCAGGGCTGACCGCGGACAGCTCGCCGGTATAGGTCTGGCCGGCGTTCTGGATCTGCGCCGGCATGCCGATGGCCAGCTCGCGGGCAAAGGTTTCCGGCACCGGCACTTCCACTTCCATGGCCGACAGGTCGACCACGGTCAGCACGCCGGCATTCGCCGCCACGTTCGCCTTCTGCTGCACCAGCAGCTGGCCGACCTGACCGGCCACCGGCGAGCGCAGCTTGAGTTCGTCCACCTGGCGCTGCAGGTCGCCGACCAGCAGGCGCTGCCGGTCGCGGGTCAGGCGCGCGGTCTTGAGTTCGAAATCCAGGCTTTCGCGTTCCAGCGTGACGTCTTTCTTGGCGTGGGCCAGGGTCACCTCGGCCTTCTGCAGCGCATCCTTGGCGCGCATCACGTCCAGCTGCGGCAGCGCGCCGAGCTGGAACGCCTTCTGCGAACGCTCGACTTCGCGCGCGGCGGTCTGGCGGTCGATCTCGGCCTGGTCGACGGCTTTCTGCGTGATCAGCTGCTGCTTGCGGTTGTCGATGCTGGTGCGCTCGGTGGCCAGTTCGGCACTTTGCAGGCTGGCCTGCTCCTGCTGCAGGCGGTTGTTCAGTTCGGGACTGACCACTTCGGCCAGCACCTGGTCTTTTTCCACTTTGTCGCCGGCCTGCACGGTCAGCGTGACGATGCCGCCGTTGGGCGCATACAAGGTGGGGCTGACGGCGGCCACCAGACGGCCCTGGGCGGTGATGTCGCGGGTGAGATTGCCGCGCTTCACTTCCGCGAAGCGCAGGCGCTCGGAACTGAAAGAAGCGCCGCTGGAAAGAATGCGCGTCATGCCGGGCAGGATCCACGCGGCCACGGCAACGGCAATCGCCGCGCCGATCGCGTATTTCCAGTAGCGCTTGCCGGGGGCAACCGCCGTGCTCATGGCTCTGTCCTGGGCCGAGGTATCGCGAATCATGCAATCTGCTCCGGGTGTCGTTGTCCGCCGACGCGGCGGAACTGCTGTCCTGGAGTGACTTGAGCAACACCCGTGCCAAGTCAACAAGATCATAATCTGTAAGGCTTTTCTGCCAATTTTTGGCAACGTACGCCTGTCCGCGGACAAGGCGCCGGACAGGCCGCGCTGCCTGCGCCGCCACCGCGGACAGCACGCGTACGCAGGCCGGACGTGCGCTGCCGCCTGACTATCGGCGCGGCGCCTGCGACCATTCGGCCCGCCCCCGCATCCAGACCGAACGTGGACCGATCAAACTTCGCCATCGATGTGCCGGAAAGCCTGCTGCAACGCGCCCAGGGCGGCGAGTTGCGCGCATTCGAGCAGATCTATCGCCTGTTCGAACGGCCCGTCTACACCCTGGCCCTGCGCCTGCTCAACGACGCGGACGCCGCGCGGGAAATCCTGCACGACGCGATGCTGAAGTTGTTCCAGCGGCTGGACCAGTTCCGCGGCGATTCGCCGTTCTGGGGCTGGCTGCGCCAGATCGTCCTGAACGAGGCGCTGATGCGCCTGCGCAAGGACAAGCGGCTGGAGTTCGACGCGAGCTACGACGAGATCGAGACCGAGACCGCACCGCCCTGGGTGCATGCCGACGGACTCGTACTGGAAAAGGCCCTGGGACATCTGCCGGCGCTGACGCGCAGCGTGCTCTGGCTGTATCACGTCGAGGGCTATTCCCATCCGGAGATCGCCGACGCGCTGGGAAAGAGCGTCAGTTTCTCCAAATCCCAGGTTGCGCGGGGCACTGCCCGCCTGCGCAACCTGCTGGACAGCACCACGGAGTCGAGACCATGTCTGATCGCCAACCCCCAACCGTCGTGAACCACGACCTGGTCGGCAGCGCCTTGCGCGCACTGCCGCCGGCAGCGGCACCCGCAGGCGGCTGGGAAGCGCTCGCCGCCAGTCTGCGTGCCGCCGGCCTGGCACACGGCGAAGACGATGCGCCGACGGCGGCCGTGCGGCCACACCCTGCGCCGCGGCGGCCGCATCAGCGCGCCGCAGGCCGGCGCTGGATTCCCGCGGCGCTCGCCGCCGGCCTGGGCCTGCTCGCCCTGAGCCTGGTGCCGCTCAACCGCCCTGCCCCGGCGACCCAGGCCGGCAGCGGCAATCCGCCCGCCGCCATCGCCACGGCGGCAAGCGACGACAAGACCGAACTGGCGCAGCTGCGCGGCGAATCCGCGCGCATCGAAGAATGGCTGCGCACCTTGCGCGCCGACGAAACGCCACTGGACGGCCGCAGCCTCATGGCGGCTACCGAAATCGAAGACATGATCGGCCTGATCGATCTGCAACTGGCCGCCGGCAACGACGCCGGCAGCGACGCCCGCGTGCTCTGGCACAACCGGGTCGAGCTGCTGCGCGACCTTGCCGCCGTGCGCACCACATTCAGCCTGGCTGGCACCGGCATCGCCGCGAACGGAACCGCGGCCGTGCCCGACAACTGGACCACATTGTGAGGTTTTCCATGAAAGCGTTTTTCCCTTTGTTTGCACTGACCCTGCTGGGCACGGCGCAGGCGGCCGATCCCGCCGCCAAGGCCGAAGCCGCGGCCAGCAGCCGGCCTGCCGCGGCCGCCGCGGCCGCGGCCAAGGCCGAACCAATCGCACGCGCCCGCGCCGCAGCCTATGCCAACCCGGCCGAGGAAGCCGCCGCACGCCAGGAACTGGACGAACTGCGCGAGCAGATGCGCGACCTCGGCCGCAAGATGGGCGACATCTCGCTGCGCCTGGGCGACGGCGGCGCGCGCAATTTCGCCTGGCGCTACCTGGGCGATTCCGAGCGCGCCATGCTCGGCGTCGTCATGCGCGGCGACGACAAGGGCGTGCGCATCGCCGCCGTCACGCCGGGCGGTCCGGCGGACAAGGCCGGCGTGCGCAACGACGACGTGCTGCTGGCCATCGACGGCGACAAGGTCGGCCGCGACGAGCTGTCGGCAGCACGCAAGCTGCTGCAAGACCTGAAGGTCGACCAGCCGGTCAAGCTGTCGCTGTCGCGCGAGGGTAAGAACCTCGACGTAGTGGTCAAGGCGGCGCGGCGCGAAGCACTGAACTGGCCCAAGGTGATGGCCGGCACCGATATGGACATCGACGTGAATATCGACGTCGACCGCATCCAGCGCGACGTGGAGCGGCAGATGCGCGGGGCACAGCGCCAGATCGAGCGCAGCGTGCGCCTGGGCAATCTGCAGCAGTTGCGCGATCTGCGCGTCAACCTGATGCCCTGGTGGGGCATCAACCTGGCGCCGCTGAATCCGGATCTGAGCAGCTACTTCGGCACCGACACCGGCGTGCTGGTGCTGTCCGCCGACACGGACAACATGCCCGAACTCAAGGGCGGCGATATTCTACAAAGTGTAGATGGCAACAAAGTCGAAGAGCCCGGCGACGTGATGCGCCGCCTGCGCGACGCCAAGGCCGGCAGCGAGGTAAAGCTGGGCGTATTGCGCCAGAAGAAGTCGCTGACCTTGAACACCAAGGTGCCCGAGTACAAGGCCATGTTCCCGCTGCCGCCAGCGCCACCTGCGCCACCCGCGCCGCCCGCACCGCCAGCCGTAGCGGCACCGCCCGCCCCACCGGCACCGCCCGCGCCGCCGGCACCTGTCGCTGCGGTTCCGCCGGTGCCGCCGCAGGTGGCTCACGCACCGACACCGCCAGTACCGCCCACGCCACCGCCGCCGCCTCGCCGCGACGACTGAAAGGCACGGCCTGCGCACAGGGAAGTGCCCGGTGCAGCGTCGCTACTCCGTCAGGGTGGCATCGAGCCCCGCACAGATGTCCGCCGCGCGGCGGCGGCCGGTAGCCGATACCAGGGGCGCCGTTTCCGCCAGCAGCCAGGGCCGGCCCGCGTCGGCGCCTTGGCAAAACCGCACTACAGCCCCCTGCCAGGCATGGCCAACGCGCAGCCAGGCCGCATCGCGCAGGCGCTGATGCAGGCCGCGCGGCGGCTCCGGCGTACTGCAAGGTACACAATTCAGCAGTTGTTCCCAGGCCAGATAGTCGCTGTCGGGCAGCAGGTACAGACGCGCCTGCTCGCGGCCGTCTTCGCGATAGAAGCGCAGGGCTTCGCAGATGCCGTCGGGTTCGATGCGATGGACGCAGTTCCAGCCGGCCACCGCAGACAGATCGGCAGCGCAGCCGCTGGGCGCGCGCCACAGCCAGAGCACCGGGCCCAGGCTGTGCCAGCGGCGTGCCAGCGCACCCAGGTTACGGTTATCGGGCAAGGCGATCGCCTGCAGCAGTACGGCACTGGCAGCCAGGGCGGGGGATTGGACAGCGGGCGGGACTTCGGCCGGAACGGCCGCCGTCATACGGGCCTCGCGCTGGCGCAGGAATGGCAGCTTGTACATGTCTAGTGTCCTGACTCACCAGTACCATCCGCGGGTTTTGGCGCCTTCGCCGCGACGGCGGTTCGCGTTGCTGCAGCGCTGGGACTCCCGGCGGCGGACAGCACGCAGCCGGCCTGCGCTGGGACTGCAGGCGAAGTCGCGAAGGACGGAGCTGGCTGGCAAAGGGGGCCGGGATGGCGGTCGGCCGAGGGCTGGCTGCTCTGACGTAGACTTTTTGCCAATGGGACAACGGCAGATTGCCGCTAGCCGCAGGCGTTTACTTGGTAAGGATCAGTTTGTCGTTGCGCGTGCGGCGCAGGCGGTATTCCTGGCCGAGGTGTTCGATCACCAGCTCGCGCGATTCGCGCAGCAGCAGACGGCTGTCGACCCGGCGTTGCGCCGGTGCTGTCGCCGCTGCCGCTGCCGGCCGCGAAGTTGCAGTGTTGCGGTTGGCCTGAAGTGCAAGAGTGGACGTCATCACCGACATGGTTGGCTCCGGTTCCCGGGTGGGGTGAGCCAGATGATAATGATTCGCATTTAAGTGTCAACCGGTATTTGCACACCGCACTCAGGCGCTGACACCGCCCGCGTCCCACCAGGCTTTCAGCCCGGCCAGATCGCCGTAGTACTGGTCGCGGTCGCAGCGGCCTACGCCGGCAACGCTGTACGGCCCCGGGCCAAGACTGCCGTCGGTGTACTGCCACAGGGTCCAGCGCGGCCACAGCGGCGCAATGGTCGGCTGCGCGGCGTAGTCGGCAGCCCACAGCCAGCACTGTCCCAGCACCGACGTGGCCGAGCTGCCCAGCAGTGAACGCAGATAGCTGCTGCCGTAGACACCAGGCCAGCGCCCGGTCTGCGCCTGCACGTACTGCACGAACTGCTCGGCCTGGGCCAGGCTCATGCTGCTGCCGGCCGGATTCTGTTCCACATCCAGAACCAGCAGATCGCTGCTGCCGGCACCGGCCTGGGCGATGAAATGCGCGGCCTGTGCCGTCGCGTCGCTGCCGTCGCCGAAATGGTAGGCGCCCCAGCGCAGGCCGGCCTGCAGCGCCAGCGGCCGCCGCGCGGCGTAGAGAGGGTCGACATAGTCTGCGCCCTGACTCGCCTTGTGCAGCACGCCGGCAATGCCGGCGGCGGCGAGCCGGGAGAAATCCACCGTCGCGTTATGGTGCGAAAGATCGATCGTCGCATTGATCACGCCAGCCCGCCCCCTGTACGCCGCCATTACGTTGTGGAACTGTACACGACGCTGCAGTGCGGCACTATGCCGCCGTCATCAGCCGCGCCGTGCCGGACACCTGTACCGGCGCACCGGCCACGCCATCGATATGCACCTGCAGCAGCGACCGCATGCCCATGTCTTCGCCCTGGACAATATCGACGCTGCCGCCGTGCGGCCAGCCAAGATCACGCAGATAGCCGCCCAGCGCCGCCGCGGCCGCGCCGGTGGCCGGGTCTTCGTAGACGCCGCCGGAAGCGAACGCATTGCGCGCATGCAGCAGGCGTGGGGATTCGGCATGCACCAGGGCGATGGTGATCAGGCCGAACTGCCGCATCAGGCTGCGCCCCTGTTCCAGTGCGTAGTGCATGGCCGACAGGCGTTCGCGCGAACGCAGGGCCACCAGCAGATGGTCGGCACCGGCATGGATCTGCGCGGGCGGCAGCTGCGGATCGAGATCGCCGGCATTCAGCCCGAACAGCGCCAGCGCATCGTGCAACAGCGCTGCGTCGGCCGCACGGCTGTGCGTAGGCGGCGATTGCAAGGTAGCCGCAATCGTGTCGCCGTCGCGGCGGCCGTGTACGCGGATGGTCGCCTGATTCAACTGCAGCGCGAATTCGCCGTCGCCTTGCTGCAAGGCCAGCGCCGCACCGAGCGCTATCGTGGCGTGGCCGCAGAACGGCACTTCCGATTGCGGCGAGAAATAGCGCACCCGCCAGGCATCGCCCAGCGGCGCGGCAAAGGCGGTTTCGGAAAACCCCACCTCGGCGGCAATGCGCTGCATCATCGCCACATCGGGCAGCGCGGCAGCGATATGCACGCCGGCGGGATTGCCGCCACTGGCGCCGTCGGAAAACGCGGCGATACGCAGAACGTTCATGTGGCAACTCCAGCGATGAATAGGTTGGCCGCAGCTTGGGTTTGCGGCGGCCGATTGCAAGCGGCGGCGCATGGCGGTGCAGGCAACCGCTGCGGCGCCACGCTCCAATCCACGCGAGAACCCCAGCGGATGTACGATGCAGCGCTCGATGGGAGGGTTGTGATGCGCTGGATCATTGCACTGGTAGTGTTGGCCGCCGGACTCGCCGCGGGCTGGTGGATGAGCCAGGCGCCCTCGTCGAGCGCACCCGCCTTGGCAGAACCGGCAGCACCAGCCGCTGCCAGCCCGGCGACATCGAGCGCAGCCGCATCGTCCGCATCACGCGGCGGCACGGCCGCCGGCATTGCCGGACTGCCCGCAGCGCCAGCGCGTGCACGCGCCTCCGCCTCCTGGTCGAAGGAACAGGACGAACTGAGCCGGCGCGCTTATGCCGGCGACGGCCTGGCCGCCGCGCAATGGCAGGACGTCGACCTCACCTGCAGGGCGCTGCAGACGCAGGAGTCACTCAAAGCCCCCGGCCTGCTGAACAGCTACTTCGACGACGATGGCAAGCGCCTGCAGCAGGAAGGCCGGCCACTGCCGCTGATCAACCCCGACGAACACGCCCTGCTGCTGGACCGACGGCTCGACCTGGAACAGCGCAAGACGCTGGCGCAGCAGATCGAATTGCGCGTACAGCAGGTATGCAGCGGCTATGTGACGAGCAGCCCCGGCGACCGCTACGCACTGGCCGAGGTCGCCGCGCGCAGCAGCCGCAAAGATGCATTCTGGACGTTTATACAACAGCCGCCTTTCAGCCTGGATCTCCTGCTCAAAGGCAGTGGCTCGCCGGAAGAACTGACCCAGATGCGCGACTGGACCCGGCGCGCGCCCGCCATGCTGGAACAGCGCAGCACACGCGGCGATGCCGACGCGGTACTCGCCCTCGGCATGGCCTACCTGTTCGGCCCGGACACCCTGCTGCCTGATCGCGTACCGGCGAATTTCATGCTCAACGGCGCCGTGCCGGATGATCCGCAGCAGTCCTACGGCTGGCTCAGTCTGTACCTGCAGATGAATCCCAGCACGCCGCTGTCAGACCGGGTACAGCAATGGCTGGCCCAGTTGGACGACAGCCTCAGCGAGAACCAGCGCGAAGCGGCGCAGCGCTGGGCGCGCGAGCAGCGCGCGAACCAGGCGCTGGCACCATTGGAAGATTGAATGTGCTTAGCGCTGCACCATCGCCACCGCCAGCGGCCGTTGGCATGATCCGCGACTGAAACCAACGGAGACGGGCACGTGGTTCTTTCCCGCAGTGCCGCCAGCGTTCTGCTGCTGGCGGCGTGTTTCGCAACCGGTATCGCCGGCGGCCACTGGATTGCGCTGCATACCGCGGCCCCCTCCGCCTCTCCAGCGAACGCAGGCGATGCCGCCGTTGCGACTTCCGTGGCGGAATCTGCCGGCACAGCAGACCCCACCAGCACCAACACAGCCGCTACGGCAGCGGTGACCGCGCCAGCCCGCACACTGCCGCTGCCGCCTCGCAGCGAGCCCATCGCCGCCTACTACGATGAATTGCTGGCCCAGGCCCGCGCCGGCGACGGTGCCGCCGGCCGACGCCTGGCCGACGACCTGTACGAATGCGCCAACCATTCGCGCCGGCTCGATGCGGTCGAGAACCTGCTCGACGGCGGACGCGGCCGAGGCATGCGCGGCGGCGGCGGTTTTGCACCCGCGCCGGGCAGCGGCGGGCCGCGCAGCGATGGCCCGCGCCGCAACGACCCCAGCTTCGCCGAGCGCCGCCTGGAAGTCGCCGAACGCGAACTGCAGCGCGTGCAGGAAACCGAAAAGCGCTGCGCCGGCATCGAGGCCAGGCAGCAGGTCGACCCGGCCGAACTGATCCGCGCCGCGGCGCTGGCCGGCGATGCCCAGGCCCAGCTCTGCTATGCGCTCACGCCGAACGACTGGAAACCCGATGTGCTGTCGCCCGACTGGGTGCAGTGGAGCGAGCGCTGGAACCAGGAGTCGCCGCAGATGATTCGCCAGGCCTTCGAGAACGGCCTGCCCGAGGCCGCCGTGGTGCTGTCGCAAATGT
Organism: Tahibacter aquaticus; assembly: GCF_004363655.1. Classification (GTDB taxonomy): domain Bacteria; phylum Pseudomonadota; class Gammaproteobacteria; order Xanthomonadales; family Rhodanobacteraceae; genus Tahibacter; species Tahibacter aquaticus. The sequence goes on along the minus strand of NZ_SNZH01000003.1, from coordinate 249,182 downwards.
ATACGCCCTGGCAGCCGCGCGACGCGCGCCCCTGGAACGGCCGCCTCGGCGACGATCCCTACTGGGCCTATGCCTACAACCTTGTCGCGCAACAATGGCTGGGCAGCCCTATGCAACAGCGCGGTGGCGGCAATGACTTCGTGGCGCGAACGGCAGCGCGCCTGAGCAGCAGCCAGATCGCCCAGGCCGAAGCCTGGGCCGCTGCGGCAGGCCAGCGCATCCGTTTCCAGCCGCGGCCCGCGCCGGGGCCCGGCATGGATTCGATCTGCGACCGCGTACGCCGCGCTGCGGGGTTCCGCTGATGCGCGCCCTGCCCGCTGCCATCGCTGTGCTGCTGGGCCTGGCCTGCGGCTACGCCTATACCCGTTACACCGCGCCTGGCGACCGCGGCCAGGCCGCAACCGGTGCGAGCGACAGCCCGGCCGGAAACGCCAGCGCCGACAGCGCCACACGCACGCCGCGGCGCGGGCCGCGCACAATCGCCAGCGCTGCAAGCGACAGCGCGGCACGCCTGCGCGAACTCCCGCAACCGCCGCTGCCGCCGGCAACGGCGTCCTGGTCACCGCTGCAGGACAGCCTGCGCCGCCGGGCAGAAGCGGGCGACGCAGCCGCGGCCGCAGAATGGCTGCAGCGCGACTCGCGCTGCTACAGCATGAATGCCATCAGCCTGCGCGACGATTCCACCGAACTGCCGACGCGAAACTTCGTCCAGGCTGTGAGCAGCGCCAGTCCACGCTTTCAGTCACTCGACCCGGGCCTGCCGGAACTGGCAGCGATCGCCGACGAGGACGAACGGCGCAAAGCACTGGGCTCGCTGCAGCAGCGCCTGCGCGACGAATGCCGCGACTACGCACCGCAGCCGCCGTCCGTGCGCTACGCCCTTGCCGAGATGGCCGCGCGCCTGGGTTCGGACAAGGATTTCTGGCGCTTCATCAACGAACCGCCGCTGGTCGCCAACTACAGCCGCGACGTGGAGCAGGCCATCGACTGGGCACGCCGCGCACCACTGATGGTGCAGGAACGCGCGCGCAGCGGCGATGCCGACGCCGCCTATGCGCTGGGCCTGGCATATGCCATCGACAACGCGCGCGAGATGCCCGATCTGCGCCTGCCGCCGCAATACCTCGCCGCGGCCATCGGCAACGACCCGCTGCAGGCCTATCGCTGGCTCAATCTCTACCTGCGCGGCAACGCCGACCCCGATCGCGCAGCCGTGGCGCAGCAGCTGATCGCCCGCGTCGGTGCACAGCTCAGCGCCGAACAACGCGCCCAGGCGCAGCAGTGGTCGCCCTGAAACATCGCGCTCTTGCGCAGCGCCCATTTTTGGAAAATGGATAATTTACACAAGCAGAAGTCGCGGCAGCGCCACGCACCGGCGGCGCCGCCGCGGACCCCGGGGGGCAAGCCCCCCGAAGCCCTGGTCGGATTGGTCACGGGACTTCGTCCGTCCACTCAGCGTTACGGGTTTCCTTTCCCGCCGCGTGCCCACATCCTCCCCGACCGGGGCGAGAGGTTGCCTGCGTGCGCGCGCCGGCGCATCCGGGAAATCCCATGCAGCACAGGACGGCAAACCTACACTGGGCAGTCCCCGTGCAGTTGTTTGTACAAATGCCACACAGCAGCGCAACGCAAGCCCCTGCATTCGCGAAAGTATTTCAAACAGCGGACGCGAGCACTACATAGCACCGGTAGCTCGCCCGCCGCCGTGTCGCGTCCTCGACGATCACTATTCGCCTCAGCACGGAATCATCGCCCTACGCGCCTTCGCCTCACTGCCGGGCCTGGACGCGCGCCGCTGCACAGCGAAAGGGTGGCGCGGCCTTCGATCGCCCATGTCACGGTCAGTGCGCCGGACGGCAACAACCTGTTCGCCGCTGCACCCAGCCGATCCGCCATGGCCGCATCGCCTGCGCCGAGGCGCAGTGACGGTCGCAAGCTGAGACCGCCGCACGACTCGCCGCACTGGCGCAGTGCAGCACGACCTTGGCAGCGCGGCTCCGCTTGCGTTATCCACACGCTGCCGCCAGCAAAGCCGGAAGGCGCTGCTACCCTGTCCGCTGTCGCGGTCGCGCCTGGCACTTCCGCCGTCGCTCACTCCATCGCCCTGCGGGAGATCTATCCATGCATATCTGGCTCGCCCTGGCCATCGCCATCGCCGCCGAAGTGGTTGCGACCACGGCACTCAAGGCCAGTGAAGGCTTTACCCGGTCACTGCCTTCGCTGGTCGTCGTGCTGGGTTACGGCTGCGCCTTCTTCTTCCTGGCGCAGGCCTTGCGCGGCATTCCCGTCGGCGTCGCCTATGCCGTGTGGTCCGGTGCCGGCATAGTGCTGGTATCGCTGATCGCCTGGATCTTCCTGGGCCAGCGCCTGGACATGGCCGCCGTGTTTGGCATCCTGCTCATCCTGGCGGGTGTGACGGTGATCCAGCTTTTCTCCAAGGCCTCGGCGCACTGAAGCAAGGCCATCGAATGGCGCTGAAATTCCGCACGGTTTCCCAGCCAGCCCGAAAGGCCGGCTGCTGAGTTGCGTGCGCGGAGCAGTGCTCAAGACGGGCCGGATATTCGCGAGCAGAAAAATGCGCCGGTCTAAAAGCAAAAATCACTCGACGTGAAGGCTTTGTGATTTCTCGGCCTGCACGTCTTCAGGCAGCCGTTCGTCCGGAATAACACTACGGACGCGTAGGCAATCTGCCGGCAGCGCCTTAGTATCAGCCGCGTAGCAGTTTGGCCGTACGGATTGCGGATGGCCAAATACACCGTATCAGTTGCCGTCAGCAGTTACCGTATCAGTTGCCCGTAGACGCCCTGTTGACGTGGTGCGTGCATACAATTGTAACTATCTGTTTGTATACCGTCGCGCGGCACCACACGGCGCTGCGCAGCAGAACTATCGTCGTGTAGTGCAGGCCAACATCGTGCAAGTATCTGCCGTAGACGCCATCGCCTCGTCCAACCCGCCCGGGTGCGTACGTCCATGAGAGTGCTGGTGACGGGTTCTGCCGGCCGTATCGGCCGCGCCGTCTATGTGCGGCTGGCGCGCGAATGCGAAGTACTCGGGCTGGACCGCACGCCGGCATCGACGGTCGATCTGGTCGGCGATCTCGGCGACCAGTTCCTGCTGCGCCGCGCACTGCGCGAAGTCGATGCCGTCGTACATACCGCCGCCTTGCATGCGCCGCATGTCGGGCATACCGCCGATGCGGAATTCGAACGCATCAACGTGCATTCCACAGCGGCACTGGCCGACATCGCGGTGCGGATGGGCATACGCCGTTTCGTCTTCACCAGCACCACAGCCTTGTATGGCGCCGCAAGCCGGCATGCCACACAGGCCGTCTGGGTGGACGAGGAACTGCCGCCGCAGCCGACCAGCATCTATCACCGCAGCAAGGTAGCCGCCGAAACGGTACTGGCGGTTGCTGCGCGCAACAGCGCCATGTCGGTTACGTTACTGCGCATGTCGCGCTGCTTCCCGGAGCCAGCACACCTCATGGCCAGCTATCGCCTGCATCGCGGCGTCGATGCGCGCGACGTGGCCGAGGCGCATGCGCTCGCGCTGCGCAGCGAAACGCCGGGGCTGCGTCGTTTCGTCATCTCCGGCGCCACACCGTTCCAGACGCAGGATCTTGCCGAACTGCTGCACGACGCGCCGGCCGTGCTGCAGCGCCGTGCCCCCGCCCTGGTACAGGCCTTCGCCCAGCGCGAGTGGCGACTGCCGCGCTCCATCGATCGCGTCTATTCGCCCGCGCTGGCCCTGCGCGAACTCGGCTGGAAACCGCGCTACGGCTTCGAGGAAGTATTGCGCATGCTCGACGAAGACTCGTCAGAGGTGCTGCCACCGAATACGCGCAAGGGCGCACGTTTCGGCGCGGTCTGAAACGCTGCGCGAAACTCCGGTACCGGCACAGCCGTGCCGGTACCGGAGTCGTGCGATTACTCGCCCGCTGCCGCCGTTTCCACCGTCTCTGCCGCTGCACGTGGCTTGCGGCCTCGCTTACGCGGTGCAGCTTCAACAGCTTCGGCCGCGACACGCGGCTTGCGCCCGCGGCGCGGTGCGGCGGCCTGCTCGGTCACCGCTTCGCTGCGCGGCTTGCGCCCGCGCTTGCGCGGCGTGGCCTCAGCCGCTTCGGCGGCGACGCGCGGCTTGCGCCCGCGACGACGCGGAGCTTCTGCAGCAACGGCCGCGTCCTTGCGCGGACGGCCGCGGCGCGGCTTGTCCGTTGCCTCTTCGCTGACTTCGCTCTCGCCGCCGCCGTCCAGGCGTGCACGTACCGCTTTCTTGCCCAGGCTGCGCAATTCCGCCAACTGGGCCAGCTGGGCCGCGCGCGGCGTCGATTTCTTCTGTTCCCAGTTGTAGACCGACTGGCCAGTGACGCCGAGCAGACCAGCCAACTCTGCCGCAGAAAGGCCCAATCGCGTGCGCAATGACTTTAGGCCCTTGGCAACGAAGCGCGTCTGACGTTCGGACGAGCTATCGGCCGCTTCCGCCGCAACTTTGGGTCCCCGCTTGGCCAGCGCACCGACGCGGCGCTCCGACTCCTGCAACTTGCGCTTCAACGCGGAAATTTCTTTGCGGTAGATCACCGAGGCTTTGCGCAGCGGTTCCAGATGCTTGCGCATTTCCTTGCGGCAAAGGCGGGAGATCTCATCCTTGAAGGCAGTTGCGATATTCGGCATGGCGGTCTCGCTGGTGCGTGGCAGTGGAAGGAAACGTCCGATAGTAAACGCGAAGGCACGTGAATGTCTTGCTTTGAATCATGTCAAACCAAAGCAGACAGCGCCAACTTTCCCCGTGACGGACGTCGCCGCGCAAAGATAGCAATTCGGCCCCGGCAAAAAAACCGAATCTGGTACGGAAATGCATACGCAGGGTTTGATGAAATGCAATTGTTTGCAGAAAGGCCGCGTTTGTGCAGGCCAAGTCTGTATTCGTGGACAATGCGCAACGCCGACTCAGGCGGCGGCCTTATGGAAAAAATGTCGCCGACCCCGCCAGAACAGCAGGTCACGCGGAAAAACCTTCATTTTTCCGGCAGAATTTGCCGGGTTTTTGTGCCGAACCATGCCGCTACGGCCGTGGAGAAAACGCAAAGACCGCGGCCTGGCTCTATAAGGAAAGGGGCTTCAGTGGTGTTGCCGGGAACCGGCCAGTAGCGAGCGGCGCTTGCCGCACCGGCGGTATCGCTCAGTGCATTTTGCAGGCTGCGCCGCCCCCGTGCTCCGCGATGATCCGCGGTGAGACCGCACCCTCGCCGCTGCCACGAAGCGATACACGGTTTTTCGCGGGCTTGCGGCTCATACGCGCCCCGCCGCCTGCAAAGCCAGGAATTCGTCGTCGGCAAACAGGCGCGAACGCAGCAGAAAGCGCACGCCTTCGCCGTTCTCCAGCGAAAACATGCCGCCGCGGCCAGCCACCACGTCAATGATGAGCTGGGTGTGTTTCCAATAGGCGAACTGGGCCGGACTGATATAGAACGGCGCATCGCCGATCTCGCCCAGCCGTACATCGTGGTCGCCCAGGATGAATTCGCCCTGGACAAAGCACATCGGCGAAGAGCCGTCGCAGCATCCGCCAGACTGGTGAAACATCAATGGGCCATGCCTGTCGCGCAGCCGTGCAATCAGCTGCAGCGCGGCCAGGGTGGCGATCACTTGTGGCGGATGAGTAGTCATGCGGTCTGCCCTGGCCGGCCGGGCGACGTGAGGCCCGGCCGGCACGCAACGATCAGAAGAAACCGAGCGCCTTGGGCGAATAGCTGACCAGCAGGTTCTTGGTCTGCTGATAGTGGTCGAGCATCATCTTGTGCGTTTCGCGGCCTATGCCCGACTGCTTGTAACCGCCGAATGCCGCATGCGCCGGATACGCGTGATAGCAGTTGGTCCAGACGCGGCCCGCCTGGATCTCGCGTCCCATGCGATACAGACGTGCGCCGTCGCGGCTCCAGACGCCAGCACCCAGGCCGTACAAGGTGTCGTTGGCAATCTGCAGCGCTTCCTCTTCGGTCCTGAACGTGGTGACCGAAACCACAGGCCCAAATATCTCCTCCTGGAATATGCGCATCTTGTTATGTCCTTTGAACACGGTGGGCTTGATGTAGTAGCCCCCCTGCAAGTGGCCCGGCAAGGTGTTGCGCTCTCCACCGATGAGTACCTGCGCCCCCTCCTGGCGGCCGATGTCGAAGTAGCTGAGGATCTTTTCCAGCTGCTCGCCGGAAGCCTGCGCACCGATCATGGTGTTGGGGTCGAGCGGATCGCCCTGGCGAATCGCGGCGACGCGCTGCAATGCCCGCTCCATGAAGCGCTCGTAGATCGACTCTTCGATCAGCGCACGCGACGGACAGGTACACACCTCGCCCTGGTTGAAGGCAAACATGACGAAACCTTCGATCGCCTTGTCGAGAAACGCGTCGTCGACCGCCATCACGTCGGCGAAGAAGATGTTGGGCGATTTGCCGCCCAGCTCCAGCGTCACCGGAATCAGGTTCTGGCTGGCGTACTGCATGATCAGCCGTCCGGTCGTCGTTTCGCCGGTGAAAGCGATCTTGGCAATGCGCGGACTCGACGCCAGCGGCTTGCCCGCTTCCAGGCCAAAGCCGCTGACCACGTTGAGCACACCCGGCGGCAGCAGATCGCCGATCAATTCCATCAGCACCAGAATGCTGGCCGGCGTCTGTTCCGCCGGCTTGAGCACGACGCAATTGCCCGCGGCCAGCGCCGGCGCAAGTTTCCAGGTCGCCATCAGCAGCGGGAAATTCCACGGGATGATCTGGCCGACCACGCCCAGCGGTTCGTGGAAGTGATAGGCGATGGTGTCGTGGTCGATCTCGCCTATGCCGCCTTCCTGGGTGCGCACGGCCGCGGCGAAATAGCGGAAATGATCGGCGCAGAGCGGAATATCCGCATTCAGGGTTTCGCGTATCGGCTTGCCGTTGTCCCAGGTTTCCGCATAGGCCAGCAATTCCAGGTTCTGTTCTATGCGTTCGGCGATGCGATTGAGTACCGCCGCACGCGCGCTTGCCGCAGTGCGGCCCCAGGCGGCCCGTGCCGCATGCGCGGCATCGAGCGCGGCTTCCACATCGTCCTTGTTGGACCGCGCGACGCGGGTGAATACCGCGCCGGTGACCGGCGTGATGTTTTCGAAATATTCGCCGCTTTTCGGCGGCAGCCATTCGCCGCCTATGAAATTGTCGTAGCGCGGCTTGAAGATCGAGGCAGGGTCGGTGGCGTAGGCTTTGAGCGAAGTGACGGCATTCATGGCAGATCTCCGGACGCGGGATGGCGTGACACAGCCGTCGCAAGGGCAATGCCAGAAATGACCTGCTGCATCGCGCCATGCATGCACGTGCCGGCATCCGGGACAGTCGCGCGCTTTGTGCTGCAACGCAGGACGCCACGGGTTGCTTGGCCGCAGCGACTGTGCTGTTTATCGGGACACAGTGCTGCAGCACTGTCGCAATTTGAGACAGAGGAGCAAGGAATGGCCCGATTGCTGATACAGCCCGATCTCGGCCAGGCCCGGCGCGAGTTCTTCGAGCGCGGTGGACTGCCGGTCGGCCGCGTCACCGAAACCATTCTGCAATCCTGGCGCCGCTGCCAGCGCCTGGGCCTGGCCTCCGAGCGGCTGCCGTCGATAGAACCGGTGCCGCAGATGCGCCTGCGCGAAATGCGCGAACGCAACGAACGGCTATGGCGCCTGGCACGGGCCGAGCTGGACGCCCTCGGTGCCGATGCCGTCGGGGCCGGCAGCATCGTGATACTGACCGATGCGGACGGATGGATTCTCGAATCCATCGGCCACCCGCAATTTCTCGACAAGGCCGGCCGCGTCGCGCTGATGGCCGGCACCTGCTGGAACGAGGCGCAGGTGGGTACGAATGCGATAGGCACCGCGATCGTGGAAAAACGCGCGGTGGAAGTGCGCGGCGGCGAACACTATCTGTCGCTGCACCGCATCCTCAGCTGCTCTGCCGTACCGGTACACGATCCCTATGGCGACGTCGTCGGCGTGCTCGACATCAGCGGCGACTCCGGCGTGCCGCCGATGCATGCGCTGGGCCTGGCCCGGCACGCGGTCGCCACCATCGAACACCGCTATTTCGACCAGAACCTGCCCGGCTGCGAGCTGCTACGCCTGCACCGCGATCCGGCACTGCTGGGTTCGGTGCGCGAAGGCCTGCTGGCGTTTCGCGACGGCCGCCTGGTCGCGGCGAATTCGGCCGGACTGCAGCTGTTCGGCCTGGACCGGCGCGAACTCGGCCGCATCCGTTTCGATGCCTTGTTCGACGATGCCCTGCCACGCCTGCGCGACGATGGCGTGCTGCTGGACCGCCATGGCGCCGCGCTGTACGGCGGCGTTCAAAGCCCGCTACGCAGCACACGCGCAACCGGCCTGCCGTCGGCACCGGCCAGTGTGGTGACCGAAGCCGTGCTGTTCGATGCCGACCAGGAAGCCGCACTGGCCCGTGCCGAGCGCGTACTGCAGGCAGGCCTGCCGGTGCTGCTGCTCGGCGAAACCGGCACCGGCAAGGAAGTGTTCGCGCGCGCCCTGCACCGGCGCGGTGCACGCGCGGCCAGGCCCTTTGTCGCCGTGAATTGCGCGGCGCTGCCGGAAGGGCTGATCGAAGCCGAACTGTTCGGCTACGAAGACGGCGCCTTCACCGGCGCGCGCCGCCAGGGCAATGCCGGCCTGCTCCGCCAGGCCGAGGGCGGCATCCTGTTCCTCGATGAAATCGGCGATATGCCGCTGGCGCTGCAGCCGCGCCTGCTGCGCGTACTGCAGGAACGCGAGCTGCTGCCGCTGGGTGGTGGAAAACCGGTAAAACTGGATTTTTCTCTGATTTGCGCCACCCACCGCGATCTCGCCGGCGCCGTCGCGCAAGGGCTGTTCCGCGCCGATCTGTACTATCGCATTGCGCACTATCTGGTCGAGCTGCCGGCCTTGCGCCAGCAGCCGGGTCGAGCTGGGCTGGTGCAAAGCCTGTGGCAGCGCTTGGCCGCGTCGCGCACGCTGTCGCCCGCGGCATTGGCCGCACTGGCAGCCTACGACTGGCCCGGCAACCTGCGCCAGCTGCAGTCCTGCCTGCGCATGCTGGTCGCTCTCAGCGATGCGCACGACGGCATCGACTGCGCCGACTTGCCCGGCTACGTCACCGCTGCGCCCGTGGCAGTAACGGCAGCCGCTTTCGACGACGGCGCGCTCGACAGCATCGAGCGCGCCGCCATGCGCCGCGCCCTGGCCGACTGCGACGGCAATGTCAGCCAGGCGGCACGACGGCTCGGTATCAGCCGCAGCACCTTGTATCGCCGCCTCGGCAGCAAGCCCGGCAGCGCCGGCTGAGCCAGCCGCCGCCACGACAGCGGCGCGCTATTTCACCTGGCGTTGGTAGTACTCGGGCAACGGTGCGAAGCCCATAGGCAGCTCGTACAGGCGGTCGGCCAGCTTGCTGCGGCGCACGGCGTGCTCGGGCTGGTTGGCCAGTTGGCAGATTTCGCCGGGACCGCGCTTGCCGAATTTGTGCGGGGTGCTGTCGGACAGAGGAAAGGCGGGGGCGCACCGTCGATATTCCACCGGGTTTCGCTGGCGATCGGGCAGGAACACGCCCTGCGGCAGCGCCATCGTGTGTCCGGTGCTGCTGCCGGTATTGCCGGAACAGTGACTGTCGCGGCCATCGACATCCACGCACGGCGCATCGATGTCGATGGCCGGCGCGCACCGTGATCTGCTCAGGCGTCCGTCGCCCGATCGCTCACTTGTCCAAACGTGAACCGTCGGCTGCGTCGACGCGGGCGGTAGCGGACCGCGCATGCCCGGTGCCGAGCAACACAGCGCTGCTTCGCGACGACAACCCCTGCCTGAGCAGGCAAAGCGCCGTTGCGGGCATGCACCCCTCATCGATGTCGAATTTTTTACAGGCTTGCGACAAACCGCGCCGCCGTCGCAGTTCTGCCTCCATACGCTGGCAAGTATTCTGTATTTGTGGCAAAAATCTTTTACCGGCCGGGGGGCCGGTCCCGTGCGAGCCATGCTGCTGCAATGTCGGCCAGGTAGTTTCGCCGGCCGGCCTGCAACACGGGCCGCTCGCCGTTCAATCAATCAGGAGTTTCATCAATGCGCATCATGGGAATGATGGTCGCGGGCGCGCTTGCGCTTGCCGTCGGTGGGGAAGCCAGGGCCTGGTCGCAGGAAACGCACCGGCGCATCGTGCTCGACGCCGTGCAGTACATGAAGAACAACCCCGCCACCACGCGCTACGCGCGCCTGGCCGCCTGGGCGCAGAGCGCCGGCATCAGCATCGACCAGCTCGCCCAGGTGCTGGGCCAGGGCGCCTACGACGTCGACGATTTCCAGGACACCTTCATCTGCGGCGCCATCACCGGCGACTGCCAGCGCGCACCACTGTGGTCGACCGCGGCCTCGCTGGCCCACTACACCTCGTTCTGGCATTTCCAGAACCATACCCGCGGCAGCGACGCCCACGGCAACGATTTCGGCGGCTACAACTACAGCCAGCTGACCCAGGCCGGCGATGTCGACGAACTGGCCGCCGGCTGGCTGTGGAACGACCACCTCGACGACGGCAACGGCGGCATGAAGGGCTGGTTCTCCGACGGCAGCAAGTACAACACCTACGGCATCACCGAAGCGCATTACCGCATCGGCAGCAGCTCGTCGCCGTCGATGTACCAGGATTACCAGAACTTCCCGTTCCAGCCCATCGACAACCTGGGCCAGTACTGGTGGAGCCAGTTCCTCGCCAGCCCGACGCCGCAGACCGTCGGCTACGTGCTGCACACCACCGACCTGCTGCAGCCGCACCACACCTGGACGACCAGCGGCAACATGCATTCGGGCTGGGAAACCTGGGTCAACGACTATTACTACAGCGAAGGCTTCAACAACGCCGCCGCGGTGACCACCGCGCTGAACGACGGCACCTTCAGCAAGTGCACCGGCAGCAGCGCGGTCAGCGACATCCGCGGCGTGCTGACCCAGGGTGGCGCCTATTCCTACCGCACCGGCGGCATCGTGCTGTCCTCCGACGCCCATGCCGACCGCGTGCGCGTGGCCAAGGACGCCATTCCGCATGCGATCGCGATGGCCGTCGTCGTGCTCGACTGCGCCGCCTTGCGCGTGGCCAATTGAGCATCGGCCGACCATGCCCGTGACGATGCCTGCACCACTGCCGCTGCGCCCGGGGGCGCAGCGGCTACTCTGCGCCGTCGCGGCGCTGCTGTTGCCCGCCATTGCCGTCGGCCATGGCCAGGGCGCCGCAAGCGCAACGCAGGCAGCGCTTGCCGCGACGCCGCTGGATCTTCCCGCCGCCACGGCAGATGCCGACATCGCCCGCGTCGACGGCGAACGCATAGGCCGCAACGGACTGTTGCTGCTGCAGGCCTATCTGAGCCTGGAGCAGCGCAAGCCCAGCCTGCCGCAGTTGCGCGACGAAGTGATAGAACAGCGCCTGCTGGCGCGCCACGCAGAAAAAACCTTTACACAAGCAGAATTGTTTCCCGAGCAGCGCGTCGCGTTCGCACCGCAGGCCGCCGTGGACGACCGCCTGGTCGGCCTGCTGCGCACGCTGTACCGCGACCGCCTCGACAGCGCGCTGCAGGCCGAGGCGGGCAACGACCTGGCCAGGGCCATCATTGCGCAGACGCTGCCCGATGCCGCCGGGCTGCAGGCGGCACTGGGCGACCCGCGCCGCCTGCGCGTGGAATACCGCCTGAGCGAATCCGAGCAAGCCGCTGCGGCCCAGCTGCAGCTGCTGCACTACCGCCTGCCCAGCGGCGGCGAAGGCCGCATCAGCCTGGCCGACATCTATGCGCGGCAGAACGTGCAGGGCCGCATCAGCCTGCACCAGCTCGATCGCGACTTCCTCGCCGCCCAGCTGCGCACACGCCTGCTCGGCCTGCTCAGCGTCGACTGGGCCAGCCGCCAGGCCGGCGTTGCCGCCATCGCCGAACTGCGCCGCAACCTGTACGACCGCGAGCTGGCCCGCGCCCTGATGGCGCGCTACGGCCTGGGCACCGACATGCATGCCAGCAGTGAACATTTGCAGGAATTGCGCAGCCGCGTCACCCAGGCCGAGGTAAACGCCTGGTACGACGCCGACCGCGAGCGCTTCCGCCGGCTGGAACGCGTGCGCGCGCGGCATATTCGCCTGGCCGACCAAGCCACAGCCGACCGTGTCGCCAGGCTGCTGCGCAAGGACGGCAGCAATTTCGCCGAGATCGCGCGGCAGTTTTCCATCGCGCCCGACGCCGCCGGCGGCGGCCAACTGGGCTGGCTGGCGCGCAAGAACGAAGCCGACTGGTTCAGCGAACTGGCCTTCGCCCAGCCGCCGCAGCGCAACAGCGCCGCGGTGCGCACGCCAGCGGCCACCGCGGCAAGCGCACAATGGGAAATCGTGCGCGTGGACGAACAGCAGTTCGGCCATCATCCGCGCGATTCGGAAACCGTGCGCTACCTCGCCGCCCAGGCCATTGCCGAGCAGAAGGCGCGGCAGGAATTCGCCGCCCTGCGCCAGCGCCTGCAGGCCAAGGCGCGCATCGTGCTGGCACAGCAGACGCCGGCAACGGCAGCGCTGCGATGAAACCGCAACGGCGGTCATCGCTGTGGGCACTGGCACTGCTGCCGCTGCTGCTGCTCGCCTACCTGCTGCTGCAGCGCAGTGGTGCGACGGCACAAGCGCCCGGCGCTGAGCCCCATGCGGGGCGCCAGAACGCAGCGACAGCACCGCGGGCCAACGACGCGGCGCCAACCGCCGCCCGCGACGGCGCAGCACGCTCCCACGCCGCGGCCAGCGCGATCCATCACGAGGCGGGCGATCGCAGGCAGGAACGCAGCGCTGCCGCCAACACCAGCAGCAGCGCCGCCCTGCCGGCGGTACAGGCCGATGCGGCGCTGAGCCTCGCCGATGCACTCCAGCATGGCGACGCGCGCAGCCCGCCCATCGCCCGCGACAGCGCGCCGCAGGAAGCCGCGACGCCGGCAGAACTGGCCGATCCCGTCGCCTACCGCCGCTACGAAAACCGCCAGCAGGCCAGGCTCTACCGCGCCTACGAGCGGGAAGCGGCGATTGCGCTGAGCGACATGCAGCGCGACCTGCAGCGCGCACGTGCACAAAACCTGCCGCCGGAACTCATTGCCGAAGGCGAGGAAAAGGCGCGTATGCTGCAACAGACGCTGGAGGCGGTACGCAACGGCGAGATGCGCTGAACGCCCGAGCCTGCAGTTGCGGGCTCGCGGGGCAACGCACAACTACGTCCGCCTTCAGGAACGCCACACCGCCGTGTCCATACCGACCTCCACAGCGTCGCATACGATACTGGGCTCGCTCAGCGACGCCACCGCAGCTACCTCGCCCGGCGAAGCCGCCGTCCCCGCTCCGCATGTGCGCGTATTGCGGCTGGCGGACTGCCCTGGCCATATGGCCGAACTTCGCGCCTGGTTCGAAAGCGAATGGGCCGACTATTACGGACCCGGCGGACCCGGCGACGCGGCGCGCGACCTGGAAGAATTTGCGCGCGAGGAAGGCATTCCCTCGGGCCTGGTCGCCGTACGTGGCGACGAGTTGTGCGGCATTGCCGTGCTCAAGCCCGATTCCATTCCCAGCCTTGCCCACCTGCGCCCCTGGGCCGGCGCCGGCCTGGTCAAGCCGGACCTGCGCCGCCAGGGCATCGGCGCGCTGCTGTTGCGGGGCCTGCGCAAGGAAGCACGCCGACAGGGCTATACCCGGATCTACAGCGCCACCGCGACGGCCGAGACGCTGCTGCAGCGGCTGGGCTGGCGCAAGATCGACAGCGTTGCGCACGAAGGCACGGTGCTGGCGATCTACGAAGTCGATACGGGTGCCTGAGATTACGGCGTTGCGATGTGGCTGGCGGCGCAACTCGCTGGCGCTCATCGCGCCGGACGAAGCTGCGGCGAGGCTGTATGTGGCGCCATTCGCGGCGCCGCGCCCTACGCAAGCACGGCCTGGAACTCGTAGGGTGCGATGAGCGCCAGCGAATTGCACCGTCGCTGACCCCACCCTCAAGCCCAGACACTGTTCGCCTCGCCGGCCTTGCCACGTCTTGCCACCGCCCAGGCCAGCGCAGCGAAGGCACAGGCCAGGACCAGCGCGGTGAGATCGACGCCGTACAGCGCGCCATGCCCCGCCGCCGCGCTGCGCCAGAACCACCAGCCGCTGGCAATGCCGTGAGCCAGCGGAATCGAGGCCGTCAGCACGGCACTGAGCCATAGCAGTTCCTGCGCTGCTCGGCGTGGCCGCCGCAGAAAAGCCCAGAGCAGGCAGACAGCCCAGGTCAGGAAACAGGCCCAGCGTTCCAGCACGATGCCCGCCGCCAGCCATTCCGGCTTCAGGCCGGCCAGCTGCGCTGCAACGAACGCAGCCGAGATCGCCGCGCAGATACCGATACAGGCGCCGACCGTCAGCCTTGCCAGGAAAAAGGCGCCGCGCGACTGCTGCGCCTGGCGCCGCTTGCGCCGTGTCTCTATCCACAGCAGGTTGCCCGAATAGAACAGGAACGCGCCGCCCAGGCCGAGCAGGAAATACAGCCACTGCACCGCCGCATTGCCGAATTCGCCAAAGTGCAATGCATACAAGGTTGCCAATGTCGCATGGTTTGCATCGCGCGAACCGGCCAGCTGGGTGCGCAGCACTTCACCCGTGCTCGCATCCAGCGCCACCGCGCCCAGCGGCGCCAGCGCCCGTGGCGCGGCGCCGGTGATCTCGACTTCTGCACTCGCATTGCCGGCCAGGCGCAGCTTGAGATAGGCCGGCTCGAAATCCGCCAGCCCCCGCGCTTTCGCCGCCTCGACCGCCCGCGCCCGCCACTGCGCCAGACTGCCCAGCGGTGCCGCATATTCTACCTTATCTCTTTGTGGATAGGTATCCAGCGCCTGCGGCAGGGCCGCCATCAGGCCATTGCCGAAGATCAGCGGATTCAGCGCCGTCATGGCGACGAACAGCAGGCACAGCAGCGCGCCGCTGATGGCGAACAGCAGGTGGAACGGCAGGCTCAGCACGCCGATCACGTTGTGCGCATCCTGCCAGTAGCGCTTGAGATTGTGTCCCGGCCGCAGCGCGAACAGATCCTTGGCCAGGCGCGGCAGATGAATGACCAAGCCCGATACCAGGGCGATGCCGTAGAGCAGGCTGACCAGCCCCATCAGATACGTGCCCGCTATTGGCAGGCCCAGCGTGTAGTGCAATTCGTTGACCAGTTCCGACAGGCCGGTCTGCGGTGGCTGCGGGCTGCCGTCCAGGTTGTCCAGCGTGGCGAACAGCCAGGTGCCGGCTTCGTCCTGCCAATAGGCGATGGGCTGCGGCGACTCGTCGCCGGGAAACATCATGCCGACGTGTTCGCGCGCCTTGGCATGCCGCTGCAGCACGCCGTCGAGCAGGTGCTGCATATCGTCCAGCGTGCCGACCGGCGTCTGCGCTGCCTGCCAGCGCTGCAGATCGTGATGGAAGACGGTGATCGCGCCGGCATAGAACGCAACGAACAAGGCCAGCCCGGCGACCAGGCCGGTCCAGGTATGCAAGGCAGTGAAGGTGCGCAAGGTGACCGCGCTTAGCTTCATCGGACGCACCTCAGAGTACCCATTGCTGCCATTGCAACAACCATAAAATGCCCAGGGCAGCCGCCGCGGCCAGGCTCAGCCACGACCAGGCGGCAACCGCCGTGCGAAACAGGAAAGTCGCGCAGAACACGCCGACCCATAGCGGAAAGAACGCGGCCAGGCCGCCGACCAGGCTCGCCTGCCAGGGTCCGGGCAGGCACCAGCAGACCAGCCCGACCAGGCCGGCGGCGAGAAAGAAACCCGGCACGGCGCCCGCAGCGGCGCGGCCCCACATCAATCGTTCTCCGCCGCAGCGGCCGCAACAGAAACCGCACGCGGCCACAGCAGCGCCGCATACGGCAGCACGACCAGGCCGAGCATCCAGGCCACCAGCATGGCGCAGCTGCCGGCGCCCCAGCCCAGCGGCACCTGCGCCAGCAGCAGCGACAGCAGCGCGGCCAGCGCGCCCGCCGCCCGTAGCAGCCGCGGCGAAAGCGCGGCACGCCAGCGGCTATGCGGCGAAGACAGGTACAGCAGCAGCGCCGAAAGCAAGGCCGCGGCCAGCGCCAACAGGGTCAGCATGCGGCCCTCACCATTGATAGCGCAGCGTCGCCGTGACATTGCGCTCGTAGCCGTAATAGCACCAGAAGCCGCTGTTGCAGACCGAAATGTATTCCTTGTCGGTGGCATTGCTCGCGTTCAGCTGCGCGCGCCAGGCGCCCAGGTCGTAGTGCACGGCCAGGTCGAGCAGGGTATACGACGGCGTTTTCCACACGTTGTAAATGTCGCCGTAGTGATCGCCGATATAGCGCACGCCGCCGCCGAAGCCGAAACCGGCCAGGGCGCCTTCGGTAAAGGTGTAGTCGAAGCCGGCCGACGCCTGCTGTTCGGGCACCAGCGCCACTTCCTTGCCCAGCGACGGCAGGTCGGTGCTGCGCGTGACTTCCGAATCGGTATAGGTATACGCGCCGTAGACACTGAGGCCGCGGCCGATATTCCAGCGGCCTTCCAGCTCGATGCCCGACAGCTTGGTTTCGCCCTGCTGCACCTGGAACAACGTGTGGTTGGGGTCGATGGTCTTGGCGTTCTGCTGGGTGATCTCGAACGCCGCCAGCGTGACCAGGCCGTTGCCGCTGGCCGGCTGGAACTTGATGCCCGCCTCGACCTGCTCGCCCGTGGTCGGCACGAAGGCGCGGCCGCTGAAATCGCTGCCGACAGTGGGCTGGAACGACTGCGAATAGGCGACATAAGGCGCGAAACCGCTGTCGAACAGATAGCTCAGGCCGACGCGGCCGGAGAACTTGTCGTCCTTCTGCGTGGCGCTGGTATGCGCAATGAGGTCATCGGTATCGGTATCGACCCAGTCCTTGCGCCCACCCAGGGTGATCAGCCAGCGCTCGATCTGGATCTGGTCCTGCAGGTAGATGCCGACCTGCGACTGGCTCTGGTCGGTATGGCTGGTATAGGCCGGGATGACGATGGGGCTGCCGTAGACCGGATTGAAGATATCCAGCGGCGGCGCACCGAAGGCGAAGGCCGAGGCGTAGTCGTTGCGCGAACGGCGGTAGTCCAGCCCGACCAGGAATTTGTGTACAACCGCGCCGGTACCGGCCGACCACTGCAGGTTGTTGTCCACGCCGAAGGTCGTGGAATGCTCTTCGGTGGGGAAGTAATAGCGCGTCAACGTGCGCAGGTCGGCCCCCAGGCCGAAGGCGCCGATGCCAGCGCTGGGGTCGATGTCCGCCTCGCCGTAGCGCAGGTTCTGCTGGAACACCAGATCGCCGGCGAAGGCATGGCGGAATTCGTAGCCGATCGACGTCAGATCCTTGTCGTAGTCGTTCTGGCCCGGCTCGCCGGTGAAGCGGTTGCCCGGAATGCGCCCGTTCGGATTCGGCAGCAAGGTGCCTTCGGCCGGCAGAAAGCCCGCGCCCGAGGCAGTTTCGGCTTTCTGGTAGCGCGCCAGCAGGGTCAGGCTGGTCTGCTCGCTGGGTTTCCAGGTCACCGCAGGGGCGATGAAGTAACGATCGTCCTCGATGTAGTCGACCGAGGTATCGCTGTTGCGCACCAGGCCGGTCAGGCGATACAGCCAGGTGCCGTCCTCGCTGAGCGGACCGCCGATATCGAAGGCCACCTGGCGCAGTTCGAAACTGCCGGCCTGCAGTTCGATCTCGTGCAGCGGCACTTGCGTCGGCCGCTTGCTGACCATGTTCACCATGCCGCCCGGCGGCATCGCGCCATAGACCACCGACGACGGCCCCTTCAGCACTTCCAGCTGCTGCAGGCCGTAGGGCTCAATGCGCGTGATGCCGGTACCGGACCCGTCCGGCAGGGCCAGGCCGTCCATGTAGCGCGCCGGCGTGAAGCCGCGCACCAGCAGCCAGTCGCTGCGCGAATCCGTGCCATAGCCGCCGCCCTGGGCGCCGGCCGTATACCAGACCGCCTCCTCCACGCCGTGGATGCCGCGCTCGCGCATCTGCACATCGGTGATCACTGAAATCGACTGCGGAATTTCAACGATGGCGGTATCGGTCTTGGTCACCGTACCGGTGTTCTTGACGATGGGCGCGGTGACCTCGACCGCTTCCAGCGTATCTGCCGGTGTTGCCGACTCAGCCTCGCGCACCGCGCCGGCCTGGGCGGCAGACCCGGCGATGCTCGACAACAACAACGCGATGCGCACAGCCGCGGACAGGCGTGCACACGCGGGACGGCAAGATTTCATACGACGACAACTCCCAGACAAAGACCGGCGCCAGCGCGACCGCGCGTAAATGCCCCATTCGGCCGTGCCGGGACATGCGATAGCGACGCAGATTAAATCAAATGGGAATCATTCGCAGCAATACGATGGTCGCGGCAGTGGCGGCGAGCGATGCCAACCGGGTGTAACCCCGGTATCCGAACACTCCCTGGCCATAAGCCCGGTGCAGGCGAACAACGCGCGGAAGAGACATCGACCTCGGCGCCAGCAGCAGCGGCAAGATCGACCATTGGCTCCCCTACGTCGTTACGGTCACAGCCACCGCGATGCTGAAGTTCGCCTGCGGCCCAGCGCCAACCTGCGCCAGCCCTGTTTTACCGTTGCCGTTGCCCGTGATTGTGTTTTGGCTGCGGCCGTTGCTTCTGCGCGCAGGAAGCGCGCGCTTGTCCCGGGGCCCCGTCTGCCGCGGTGAGGCCGCGGAGGGAAAAGCCCGCAGGGTCGCGGCCAGGGATGGCCGCGGGTCGGCGCAGGGGACAGGATGTCCCGTGCGTCGACCGCCGTAGCGGCCTCACGGAGTTTCGGGCCAGGGATGGCCCGAAACCGCGGCATCCGGGGGCCCTTTCTCTTTGCCTTCTTTCTCTTTGGGCAAGCAAAGAGAAAGAAGGTCGCGGGCCGCAGGCGGGCGAAACCGCCTTTGCTTTGGGCTCCGAACCACAGCGGCCCCTGCAGGCAGGCGAAACCGCCTTTACTTCGGGCTCCGAACCAAAGCAGCACTGCAGGCGCGCGAAACGGCCCGCACCGCGCTAAAACAACAACTCCGCCAACGGCGGACTCCTTCGCGAAAACCAGGCGGCGAAGCAGAGTCCGACACCGCCCCTCACCCCAACCCACTCGCCCGACAGCTGTCGGGCGAGTGGGAGCAAAGCAAAACTCCGAAATACCTTTCCCTTGTTCACTTTTTATAGAACAAGGAAATCGAATCCCAGCAACCGCGAAAAACCGCCTGCGCAAAATCGAAAGTCAAAAAAGCAAACCTCAGGACATCGTCGCAAACACATTCCCCCGCGCCACCACCACCGCATTGCGCCCGGCGTCTTTCGCCCGATACAACGCCTGGTCGCAACGCTTGAGGCATTCCTCCAGCACCTCGCCCGGCTGAATCTCGGCCACACCCAGGCTCAAGGTGACGCGCAAGCCACGCACCGGCGTCACCATGCGCTCGATGCGCGCGCGCAATTCCTCGGCGCGGCGGCAGGCTTCCATCAGGCCAATACCGGGCAGCAGCACAAAGAATTCCTCGCCGCCCCAGCGCGCGGCGTGGCGATTGTCGCCCTGCAGTTTTTCCAGCTCCTGCGCCGCTGCGGTCAGCACCTGGTCGCCGACACCGTGGCCGTACTGGTCGTTGATGCGCTTGAACTGGTCGATATCGGCCAGGATCACGCTGAAACCGCCCTGCCCGCGCGAAGCTTTCACCGCCTGCACCAGCATCTCCAGCATGGCGCGGCGATTGAGCAGGCCGGTAAGGCCATCGGTCAGCGCCGCTTCGGCCAGCAGCGCTTCGACCTGCAGTCGATTCTCGATTTCCGCCTTCAGCTGATGCGTGGCGTCTTCGATCGCCTGGGTGCGTTCCTCGACCTGGTTTTCCAGGCGCGCATTGGCCTGGGTCAGCGCGGTCAATGCCGCTTCGCGCTGCGCTGAGGCCTCGCGCAGCCGGTCGGCGGTAGCATCGAAATCGGCAATGACGCGATCGAATTCGTCGCCGATGGGCGTCTGCCCCGCCGGCCTGGCCTGGCCGGTCGCCAGCGCGCGGCAGCGTTCGCCGAGCAGGCGTATGCGTTTCTGCAGGCTGTCGGCGAGCAGGCGCGACAGCACCAGTGCCAGCAGCACGCCGAACAGCAGCGCGACCAGAGTGGTCAGGCGCAAGGTGCGCAAGCTGCGCTGCAGGCTTTCCGCATCCAGGCGCACGCCGACGACATAGTGCTGCGGCGCGGTGCCGATGCTGCTCAGCGCCGACAGCTCGGCCCGGGCACTGGCCGCCGTGCGGATGTTGCTGACGACCGCATGCTCGATGCCGCGGCGCAGCAATTCATTCTCTTCCAGCGTCAGGAAATCGCTGCGCACGCTGGCATTGTCGGGCAGGCTGGTGGCGAGTATGCGCACGGCCTCGCCGCGCGGCTCGACCACATAGGCACTGGCCAGATCGGGATTGGTCTTGATCGCACGGCGCAGGCGGCCGGCGATACGTTCGCCGGCGGCCGAGTCGGCGCGATCGCTCAGGGCACGGATGTCGTCCAGGTCCAGCGAGGCTTCGATCAGGCGCACGTTGTCGAGCAGGCGCAAGCCTACGGCGTCCAGCATCTGGCCGGAAACCGACCAGTACATATAGGCGCCCAGCGCGCCGGCACCCAGCAGAATCACTGCCAGGTGGCTCAACATCAAGCGTCGTTTGATCGTGAGCACCTGTTCCCCCGTTGCGCGCTCCCTTCCCGGCAGCGCTGACCCGGACCCGAGTATAGGGCACGTCGAAAAAGTGCGGTTCGAGGCCACGGCAAGCGTATTCGCCCCCGCGGATGCCACCCGGCAGCGGGCGCCTGCGTAATTTTGCAGCATCGCAGCATGCCCGGCCGGCGCCTTGCCTCGCTGTTCGGGCATGAACTACGCTCGGCCAACTTATGCGGCGGGATTTCCTTCCTCCGCTGTCCGGCAACGGCTTACCGGGTTTGGGGAAAAATTCATGCTGGCTGCCCTTGGGCATATCGCGTTCGGCCTGTTCGGCCTGTTTGTTCTCGTTCTGATTGCGTATGCGTTTTCCAACAACAAGCGCTCGGTTGACTGGCGCCTGGTCATCACCGGCATTTCGCTGCAGATCGGTTTCGCCACGGCTGTGCTGCTCGGCGGCCGCATCGAGACCGGCCTGGCCGAGCTGGCGCCCATCGTTCACACCGAGTGGTACTGGTTCGTCACCCGCCTGGCGGTGTTCCTGCTGGTCGCCTTCCCGGCCAGCTGGATCGTCGGGCAGTTCCTGCGCGACGAACAGCGCATGGCCAAGGTGCGCAAGGTATTGCTGATGCTGCTGGCGCTCGACGCCGTGCTGGCCATTCCGCTGTACGGCGCGATTTTCGATTCGCTCGGTCGCGGTTTTGTACATTTGCTGGAATTCAACAAGGTCGGCTCGGAATTCATCTTCGGCAAACTGCTGGACGCCAGCGCGTTCGGTTTCATCTTCGCCTTCCAGGTATTGCCCACCATCATCTTCTTCGCCGCACTGATGGGCGTGCTGTACTACCTCGGCGTCATGCAGCAGATCGTCAAGGGCATGACCTGGGGCATCACCAAGGTGATGAACGTCTCCGGCGCCGAAACCACCTCGGTCTGCGCCAGCGTCTTCATCGGCCAGACCGAAGCACCGCTGACCATCAAGCCCTACCTGGAAAAAATGACCGAGTCGGAACTGATGACGGTCATGATCGGCGGCATGGCGCATATCGCCGGCGGCGTGCTGGCGGCCTACGTGGGACTGCTCGGCAAGGGCGACCCGGTGCAGATGGCGATGTACGCCAAGCACCTGCTCGCCGCCAGCATCATGGCCGCACCGGCCACGCTGGTCCTGGCCAAGATCCTGATCCCCGAGACGCGCGAACCGCTGACCCGCGGCAGCGTGCGCATCGAAGTGGAAAACCACAGCGCCAACGTGATCGACGCCGCCGCGAGCGGTGCCGGCGACGGCCTCAAGCTGGCGCTCAATGTCGGCGCCATGCTGCTGGCCTTCATCGCCCTGATCGCGGTACTGAATGCACCGCTGAAGTGGCTGGGCACGGTGACCTGGTCGGGCAAGCTGGTCGCCCTGCTCGGCGTCTGCGGCGTGCTGCTGGCGGTGGCCGCCGTGTACGCGCGCCGCCTGCCCGGCCCTGTGGAAAGTTCGCTGCTGGTCGATGCCAGCGGCGCGCCCCTCGCCACGCCGCAGCCCGCCAACACCTCGCTGTTCTGGCTGCTGGTACTGTCCGGCGCGGCCTGCCTGCTGCTGGCGTCGGTGGCCTATGCGGCCGACGGCGCCACCCTCAACGCCTGGCTGTCGCAGGGCAAGAGCGTGCCGGTCACGCTGAGCCTGCAGACCATCCTGGGCTACGTGCTGTCGCCGATCGCCTGGCTGATCGGCGTGCCCTGGCAGGACGCGGTGCTGGTCGGCGGTTTCATCGGCGAGAAAGTGGTGCTGAACGAATTCGTCGCCTATGTGGATTTGTCCAACAACATGCATCTGCTGCAGGAGCACAGCCGCGTCGTCGCCGCCTATGCGCTGTGCGGCTTCGCCAACTTCTCCTCCATCGCAATCCAGATCGGCGGCATCGGCGGACTGGCGCCCGGCCGGCGTGCCGACCTCGCCCGCTTCGGCCTGCGCGCCGTGCTCGGCGGCTCGCTCGCCACGTTCATGACGGCGACCATCGCCGGCGTGCTCAACCAGCTCTGAGCACGACGTGGCGCGCAGCTGGGACGATCGCGTGAACGCCCTGTCCGACCAGGACTGGGCCTGGTGGCCGCTGCTGTCGCTGCGGCCACTGCGCGAGCAGGCGCTGAGCCATGCGCGCCTGCTGCAGATCGTGCTCGGCTTCGGCGGCGTCTGCGCGTGCTTCAGCGTGCTGCTGTACTGGCTGCTGTTCGACACGCCGGACTGGCTCGTCGCTGCATCGCTGGCCGGCGTTACCGTCGCCCTGTTCTACGCCGCCGCGCGGCTGACCCTCTACCGTAGCTGGAACCGGCGCGCAGCGCGGCTGCGCAGCGACGTCGATCCACTCTAGCCGCATCACTGCAGGTTTCCCGGCATGTCCCACGTCGTCGTCGTCGGTTCGTACAACCAGGATCATGTCTGGCGCATCGACCGTTTTCCCCAGCCCGGCGAAACCCGCCGCGGCCTGGATTTCTTCACCGGTCCCGGCGGCAAGGGCTTCAACCAGGCCGTCGCCAGTGCGCGCCAACAGGCGCCAACCGCGTTCATCGGCGCGCTGGGCGACGACTCGCTCGCCCGCGTCGCGCGCGAACTGGCCCAGGCAGAAGGGATGGACGCCCGCTGGCAGGTCTGCGCCGGCACGCCGACCGGCTCCTGCGGCATCCTGGTCGATGCCCAGGGACAGAACCAGATCGTGCTGAACCTGGCGGCGAACGAACAGCTGGACGCCACATTCGTGCGCGCCCAGGCCGACCTGTTCGCCAGCGCCGCGGTTGTGCTGGTGCAGATGGAAACCCGCATCGAACCGATCCGTGCCGCGCTCGAATCCGCCCGCCCCGGCTGCGTGCGCCTGCTCAACCCGGCACCGGTACATGCCCAGATCGACGCCAGCCTGCTCGCCCTGGCCGACCTGATCACGCCGAACGAAACCGAATTCGCCGAGCTGCTGCACCGCTGTGCCGGCGTGACGCAAAACGCAGACGCCATCGCCAGCCTGGCCGATGCCGAACTGCATGCCCTGTGCCGCCGTCTCGGCAGCGCCAGCCTGATCGTCACGCTGGGCGCCCGCGGCTGCTTCGTCTCGCATGCCGATGCGGCACGCTGGGCGGACAACGCCGACCACTACCGCGTAGCCGCCGCCAGCGTGCAGCCGCGCGACACCACCGGCGCCGGCGACGCCTTCAACGGCGCCCTCGCCGCCCGGCTCACCCTCGCCCCGCAGCAACCCTTGCGCGATGCCGTGGCCCAGGCCGTGCGCGTCGCCGGCCTCAGCACCGAACGCCCCGGCGCGGCTGCGGCCATGCCGACGGCAGACGAGGTGCGTGTGCGGTTCGGCTAGCCTGCAGTACACCCGGTGGCCTGAATACAAGTGCGGGTGGATTTCGCCGCGGGACAGAGCGTGGCGAGAATCCGTGTGTACCTGCTGCGCAAAAAACGCGACGGAATTCCTTGACTTCGCCGGGAATGCCGCGCCGTTCGTACTTTTACCAAATCATAACAAGTCAACAATTCCATGAAATTTATTTCATGGGGAATTTTTGATCATTGTTCACGCCGGTTTGCGTTTGGAATGTCTGCACGACGCGCCCCCTTGATCGGACCGCAACGCCGGTCCGCCGCGGCGTGCGCGACGGCCCTGCCGTCGCCCACTACGACGATGGAGTACAACCCGTGAACACGTTCACCCGTACCATCCTTGCGTCATCGCTCGCTTTCGCCTGCGCACAGGCTTCCGCCGCCGAATTCGGCGCTTGGCATCAGGTGCAGAAGGGTGTGATCGAACGCACCAATGCCGACGGCAGCAGCAGCCGCGCCACCTACGGCCCGGCCGGTGCCCAGTACACCTACGACCGGCTGCAAGCGCGCATCGCCGAGATCGAAAGCGGCAAGGTCGGCGTGCTCGACAGCCTGGCCGAGCTGCAATCCGTCTATGCAGCCCTGGGCGTTGCCGCCTCGGCGCGGTTGGCCGCACCCGATGCCAGCGCCGCCAACGACGACTGGCTCGCGCCGATGAAAGTCGGCCCCGTGATCAACGCGGCCGACTACACCGACACCATCTGCAGCGGCCACTACGCCGAGTTCTGGTCGACCTATACCAACATGTTCGCCACCGCCAGCCTGGTCGCCAAGTCCACCTTGCTGTCGGGCGGATTCTCGCCGCCGCCGCCGGCCATCACACAATGGACGGTCACCGCCAACGCCTCGTTCCTGACCACCGCCGGCGGCACCTGGAACCAGGTCGACACGTACGACATCAGCCCGTCGGGCACCCAGACCACCACCGCCAGCAACGGCGCGCCGCGCACGACAGGCTACTGCGACGGCTACAGCCTGGGCCAGGTATCGGTGTTCTGTCCCGGCGGCGGCGGCGACTACGCCTCGTACGAACGCTGGTACGTCGGCTGTCCGTAACCGCAGCACCTGCGCGGCCCGGCGCCGGGCCGCGCACCCCCGCTACGGCGCGGCCGCGACGCAGGCGGGAATCCCCGCCCAATC
Source organism: Tahibacter aquaticus (assembly GCF_004363655.1). Classification (GTDB taxonomy): domain Bacteria; phylum Pseudomonadota; class Gammaproteobacteria; order Xanthomonadales; family Rhodanobacteraceae; genus Tahibacter; species Tahibacter aquaticus. The sequence continues at coordinate 223,977 of NZ_SNZH01000003.1, read as the reverse complement.
GGGCAAATTGCGTGATTCGACCCCGTCGTTGACCAATTTTTAGTCAGCATTGGGTAATTTTTGCCCAGCGACGGGCTCGTGGGACCCAAGCGTGCGTAATTTTTACCCTACGTAGGGTTCGCAGGACCCACGCGCGGGTTCGCGAGGCCCAGCGTTGGGTAAAAATTGCCCGACGAAGCGTTCAAGGGGCCCGACGATGGGTTCGCGAGACCCACCCGAGGGTTCGCCGGAGTCATCCACGCGGTCCCGGCTTGCGCTGTCGACGCAACGCGACCCAAGGGAGGGGGCCGGCAACCCGGCCGCCCCAGCGGGGCAGCGACCGGGCCGGATCACCGATGCCGCGCTAGCCGTCGCGGCACTCCGCCGCCTGCAGCAGCCCCTTCGCATCCCGCGACAAGATCGCAATTGCCTCCAGCAACGGCGCATGCCCGCGCCGCCCAGGCGCCTCCACCTGCACCGTCAACAGCGCATCGCTGAGCGAACTCACCGCGGTGATGCGCGCCATCGCCTCATTGCGCAATGCCTGTTGCTGGGCGGGCGTAGCGGCGGCGTAGGCGAACAGCACGGCGGGGGCGGCCGGGTCGTCGTTGGCCAGGGGGTAGAACGAGCCGTTGGGGGTCATGGTGACGGCCTCCAGAAACGCTGAGAGGACGCGCGGACTAGCGACAGGCAACAACGACCAAACGGATGAACACACATCATGTCGAACTCCTATGTTGGAGCCCGCCACTTCTTCGCCAAAAGAAAGGTGGCGGACGGTGTGCAGGTTGGCGAACCGGTCATAGGGCACCGGCGAGCCTTGCGGCTCCCCGCACACCGCCGCCATAAAGCGGTATCCACACCGTCACGAATGCCGGACATGAAAAAAGCGCCGGCAAGTCGTTGCGGCGCTGGTGCGCCCTACAAGATTCGGGTCGCCAAACCCGGTTGCCGAGTTAGCGGCAACGGGCGCATTGTCAGTACGCAACTTCCATACTGTCAAGCCAAGGAGTCGACAAGCTTGTCACTGGCACTGCCACTCATAAATAGAGGATATGTCCGATTTTTAACGCTATGCCGCATCGCGGTAGCGCCGACGCACCCACTTAAACGGAGTAGTCATGGGCACGAACAGCAAGAGGCGACGCGAGGAGAAACTTCGCAAGAAAGCGAAAAACAATTCGAATCCAAATTTTCGCAGATCCCATGCGCTCGACGCCAAATTAGCGTTGACTGAGTTTGAGACGCTGATCACCAATCTGACGACACCAAAATCAATTACTGAGAAGGTATTGGAGTTCAGTAGAACGCTATCTGACCAGGTTCCGTTCTACATCGATTGCCAACCAGAACCATGGAGCCGTCAAAACTGCTGCGATAGAAACGTAGTTGAATACGCCAAGATTCATGGGGGAGAACCCGTGTTCGGGTTTCGCCTGTGGGCAAATGGCGACATCTATATCGAGGCCGAGAGACATGCAATCTGGAAAGGTAATGAAGAGCTTCGTGACGTATCTTTTGTCAGCTCAGGTGAAACGCACGTCTTATTTGTTCCGGATTCTCAAAATGTCACAGGTGGCTTCGACGCGGCGCCACAGAAGATCCGATATGCATTTACTCCGCACCGGAGGCAGGTCATCGCAACCATTAATGCATTGGAATCAGCAGCGCCAATCGGACAAATGACGAGTGAAGAATCGTGGCGGGTCATGCCGACTTATGCACAATGGCAGAACGGAAAGCGCATGCCAAACTATGTACCCGTACATCTTTTGGGTGGCCCCTGACGAGCGAAAACCGGCCCCGTCGCCCGATTAGTATCTCGACACAGCCAGATCTACCGGTTTTCACATCTCGCTAGGTTGTTGTGCTGGCAACCATGCCTGAAATATCTGGGCGCAGACCTAGTTGATCGGCTCGCGTCGATACACGCAACCATGGTTCTTCGATTCGATGAGTACTGGCTTTCAGCAGATCGTCGTCGCAAGCGCTTGCTCCGGCTCCCACCTGCCCTACCGGATTTCCCGGCGCGGCCCGGTACAATCCACCCCATGCTCCACATCGGCCCCCACCCCATCTCCCCGCCCCTGATCCTGGCCCCCATGGCTGGCGTCACCGACAAACCGTTCCGCCTGCTGGCCAAGCGCCTCGGCGCCGGCCTTGCGGTATCGGAGATGACCACGAGCGATCCGCGCCTCTGGCATACGCGCAAATCGCTGGCCCGCATGGACCATGTGGACGAGCCTGCGCCGATCAGCGTGCAGATCGCCGGCTACGATCCGCAGATGCTGGCCGAGGCGGCGCGCTACAACGTTGCCCATGGCGCGCAGATCATCGATATCAACATGGGCTGCCCGGCCAAGAAGGTCTGCAATGTCTACGCAGGCTCGGCGCTGCTGCAGGACGAGGCGCTGGTCGCGCGCATCGTGACGGCAGTGGCGAAGGCGGTCGAGGTGCCGGTGACGCTGAAGATCCGCACGGGCTGGAACCGGGACAACCGCAACGGCGTGACGATTGCGCGCATTGCCGAAGACGCCGGCATTGCCGCGCTGGCGGTGCACGGGCGCACCCGCGCCGATCTGTACAACGGCGAGGCGGAATACGCCACCATCGCGGCGATCAAGCAGAGCGTCCGCATTCCGGTGCTGGCCAACGGCGATATCGATTCGCCGCAGAAGGCCGCCGAGGTGTTGCGCCTGACCGGCGCCGACGGCCTGCTGATCGGCCGCGCCGCGCAGGGACGGCCGTGGATCTTCCGCGAGATCGCGCATTTTCTCGCCCGCGGCGAACGCCTGGCCGCGCCGTCGGCGGACGAAGTGGCGGCCATCCTGCTGGAACATCTGCAGCATCTGCATCGTTTTTACGGCGAGATCGCCGGTGTGCGCATCGCGCGCAAGCACCTGGGCTGGTATGCCAAGGACCGGCCGGAAAACGCGGCCTTCCGCGCCGTGGTCAACCGCGCCGAGAGCGCCGCGGAGCAGATCCGCCTGACACGCGAGTATTTCGACGCGCAACACGCGGCGCCTCTGCACGCCGCCGCCTGAGTTCGCGCGGCCAGACTGTTCGGCCCCGCCATCGAGCTGCGTTCTCGCAGGGGCACAGGCAACGGCGCATGCGCAGCGGGTGACTACAACGCTGTGCCGGCAAGGCGCGGCACCGTGCCCTTGACACCCCGACCTGCAATCGCCTATCCACCGCGCCAGCCCCGTCCTTCGAGCGAGCATGTCCGACACCGATCCCACCGTCGCCAATCGCCGCCCCATCGCGGCACGCGGGCTGGCCTCGATGCAGCGCATCGCGGCGCGGCTGGCGCGCAGCGGCGTCACGCCGAATGCGATTTCGGTCGCCAGCATCGTGTTCGCCGCGGCCGGCGCAGCGGCGCTGCTCTGGCTGCCCTCGCCCTGGGGCGCCTGGGCCTGCGCCCTGGGCATTCAACTGCGCCTGCTGTGCAACCTGTTCGACGGCATGGTGGCCATCGAAGGCCGGCGCCAGACCGCCACCGGCGCGCTGTACAACGAAGTGCCGGACCGCATCGCCGACAGCCTGCTGCTGGTCGCGCTGGGCGTGGCCGCCGGCCAACCCTGGCTGGGCTGGCTGGGCGCGCTGCTCGCGGCACTGACCGCCTATGTGCGCACGCTCGGCGGCGCGCTGGGCCAGGCGCAGGATTTCCGCGGCCCGCTGGCCAAGCAGCAGCGCATGGCCGTGATGACCGCAGCCTGCGTGCTGGCGCCGCTGGAACTCTGGCTATGGCAAAGCCGCTGGAGCCTGCTGCTCGCCGCCGCACTGATTGCCGCTGGTTCGGCCCTGACCTGTCTCACCCGCCTGCGCGCGATCGCACAACGCCTGGAGACCGCCGCATGATGGTGCGTGGAGCCGCCGCCACCCTGGTCGGCCTGACCCGCCTGCTGGTCGGCGCACGCGCAGACTGGCGCGCCGAACCGAGCACGCAGCAGTCGCTGTATTTCGCCAACCACAGTTCGCACCTGGATACCTTGGCGATCTGGAGCGCGCTGAGTCCCGAGCAGCGCCGCGTGACGCGGCCCGTGGCCGCGCGCGACTACTGGGACAAGCCGGGCCTGCGCACCTTCCTGTCCGGCCGCGTGCTGCGCGCCATCCTGATCGAGCGGCGCCGCGACGCCCAGGCGGCCGATCCGCTGCTGCCGGTGTTTGCCGCGCTGGAACAGGGCGATTCGCTGATCCTGTTCCCCGAAGGCACGCGCACGGCAGAACGCCTGCCGCAGCCGTTCCGCGGCGGCCTGCACCGCATTGCCGAGGCGTTTCCGCAATTGCAGCTGGTGCCGGCGTATCTGGATACCTTGCACCGCAGCCTGCCCAAGGGTTCGCACGTGCCGCTGCCGCTCTACTGCACGGTGCGTTTCGGCGCCGCGCTGGCGCGCGAGGCCGGCGAAGCACGGGCAGCCTTCCTCGCCCGCGCCCATCAGTCCGTGGTCACCCTGGCCGGCGGCGAACGCAAGGCGTCCGCATGAACACGCAACAGAAACTGCTCTGGGTCTTCGGCGGCATCGTCGCCCTGCTCGCGCTGGCCTCGGCCATCGGCTGGCTGCTGCAGCGGCGCAAGGGCCCGACCGAGGTCATTCGCAACCTGAATGCCCGCGTCAATGCCTGGTGGGCCATGGTAGCGGTGCTCGGTGCCTGCTTCTGGCTGGGGCCGATTGCGACTTTGGTGGTTTTTGCCTTTATCTCGTTTTTCGCGCTGCGCGAATTCATCACGCTGACGCCGACCCGCGCCGGCGACCACAAGCCGCTGGCGGTGGCCTTCTACGTGCTGGTGCCACTGCAGTATTGGCTTATCCAGCAGGAGTGGTACGGCCTGTTCGCGATCTTCATTCCGGTCTACGGCTTTCTTGGCCTGCCGGTGCTGGCAGTATTCGCCGGCGATACCGAGGATTTTCTCGAACGCGTCACCAAGATCCAGTGGGGCGTGATGATCGCGGTCTACTGCATCAGCCATGCGCCGGCGCTGCTGATCCTCAACCTGCCCGGCTTCGAAGGCCAGGGCGCGCTGTTGCTGCTGTACCTGATGCTGGTGGTGCAGATCAGCGACGTGATGCAGTACGTGTTCGGCAAGCTGTTCGGGCGGCACAAGCTGGCGCCGAAGGTGAGCCCGTCCAAGACCGTCGAAGGTCTCATCGGCGGCGGCCTCGCGGCCACCGGCATCGGCACGGCGCTGTGGTGGATCACGCCGTTCACGCCGCTGCAGTCGGCGCTGATGTCGCTGGTGATCGTGATCTGCGGCGTGTTCGGCGGCCTGGCCCTGTCGGCGGTCAAGCGCAGCCTGGGTGCCAAGGACTGGGGCAGCATGATCGAAGGCCACGGCGGCATGATGGACCGCATGGATTCGGTCTGCTTCGCCGCGCCGGTATTTTTCCACCTTACGCGCTATTTCTTTATCGGCTGAATGCCGCCACGGCGGCCGCCACAGGAGTTATGCATGCACGCGATCCGATACCTGCTGTTGCCGCTGCTGCTCGCCGCCGCCTGCGGCGCCGCCGCCGCCGAGGATGCGCGCCTGGCGCAGATCTGGCCCGAACACCAGCAACGCCTGCGCGAGCCGCAGAAGACCGTCGATGCGGTGAACGCCGACCCGGGCATTCCGCGCAGCGATGCCGAAGCCAAGGCCGTGGTCGAGGAATTGCTGGCCGAAGCGCATCTGCCGCTGGACGGCAAGGCGCTGCTGGGCGAATGGCGCGTGCGCTCGCTGCAGGGCACGCGCTACGGCGTGTTTCCGTATCCCTGGTTCAAGGCCCGCGTATCGGAACGCGACGGCAAGCTGTTCTTCGAAAAACTGACCGGCTCGCAACGCCGCAGCGGCTGGCTGCTGCCACCGGCCGATGGCAAGGGCGACTGGTTTTTCGTCGGCGGCGCCTCGGTCAACGAAGACCCGCAGGTCGGCTACAGCAAGGCCGACGGTGCGAGTGAAGCGCGCGCCAGCGACAGCGTCGGCCTGGCCTGGGGCATCGCTGAAGATCGCGTGCTGATGCTGCTGGATACGCGCGGCGATGACTACGAGGTCTACCAGCTGAAGCGGCCGTAAGCGCCACCTCCGCTGCGACGGCCGTCGCGGCATTCTTTGACATGGACGTCTATACGTCCTAACGTCCGCCCCGCTGTAGGTCCCCGGAGTCACGCCCGGGGTGAAAAGGGAATCCGGTGCAATTCCGGAGCTGCCCCGCAGCGGTAAGTGGAAACGAACCCCGCCAATAGCACTGGTGGCCGGCCCGAAAGGGCGACGGCTGCCGGGAAGCGGCGGGCACTAGGCAATCCGGCCAGCGCGCCGGCCCTGTCCACAAGCCCGAAGACCTGCCACAGCCGGACGCCGTGTTGGCGTCTGACCCGACCTGGAGCTTCCGCGGGGAAGCTTGGGCACCGCGACGCATCCGCGTCGCGGTCGCTTGCGTCTCCGCGTTGTTCCGGTTCGCCCGCGGGGGCGAAGGTCGACGGCCTGGCAGACGCTGCGCCGCACCCTTCGTTCCTCTAGCGTACTTGTTCACAACGCAAAGAGGATACGCAATGTCCATCGTTACACACCTGGGTTTCCCACGCATAGGCGCCAAGCGGGAGCTGAAATTCGCCCTGGAAGCGCATTGGCGCGGCGAAGCCGATGCGCAGGAACTGCCGCGCATCGCTGCTGACCTGCGCCAGCGCCATTGGCAGCTGGCGCGGGAAGCCGGCGCCGACGTGGTGCCGGTCAACGATTTCTCCCTGTACGACCATGTGCTCGACCACGCCGTGCTGTTCGACGCCGTGCCCGACAGCCATCGCCCGCTGCTGGCTGACGACGCACTGGCCGGTTACTTCGCGCTGGCGCGCGGGCGCCAGTCCGGCGGGCACGATCTGCGCGCGCTGGAAATGACCAAGTGGTTCGATACCAATTACCACTATCTGGTGCCCGAGCTGCAGCGCGGCCAGCGCTTCCGCCTCAGCGGCGACAAGCCGCTGGCGCACTGGCGCGAAGCGCGCGAACTAGGCCATGACGCGCGGCCGGTGCTGCTGGGCCCTGTGTCGTTCCTGCTGCTGGCCAAGACGGTCGACGGCAGCGAGCGGCTGGACCTGCTCGATGCGCTGCTGCCCTGCTATGCGGAACTGCTAGGCCAGCTGGCCGCGGCCGGCGTGGAATGGGTGCAGCTGGACGAGCCCTGCCTGGTGCTCGATCTCGACGAGGCCGCGCGCAAGGCCTATGCACGCGCCTATGCGGCGCTGGCCGAAGTGGCTTCGCCCAAGCGGCTGCTGGCGACTTATTTCGGTCCGCTGCTGGACAACCTGGCCCTGGTGCAAAGCCTGCCGGTGCACGGCCTGCATGTCGATCTGGCCCGCGCGCCGCAGCAGCTGTCCGCGGTACTCGACAGCCTGCCCGAGGGACGCGTGCTCAGCACCGGCCTGATCGACGGACGCAATATCTGGCGCGCCGATCTGGACCAGGCGCTGGCCCTGGCACAACGCGCGCATAAAGCGGTCGGCAGCGAGCATCTCTGGCTGTCTTCGTCCTGCTCGCTGCTGCACGTGCCGGTAGACCTGGCGCACGAGACCGCGCTGGCCGCGCCGCTGAAAAGCTGGCTGGCGTTTGCGCGGCAGAAAATCGCCGAACTGGCCGTCGTGCGCTGCGCCCTGGACGGCGAGGCGGACAGCGAGGCAGCTCTGAACGAGGCGCGCCGTGCCCGCGCTACGCGCCTGCTGTCGCCTCTGGTGCAGAAGCCGGCCGTGCGCGAACGCGCCGCGGCCGCCAGCGCCGAACACGGCCAGCGCCAATCCACGTTTGCACAACGAAGCATCGTGCAGCAGCAGGCACTGCAGCTGCCAGCCTTCCCCACCACCACCATCGGCTCGTTTCCGCAGACCGGCCCGGTACGCGAGGCGCGGGCACGCCACCGCAAGGGCAGCATCGACGAAGCAGGCTATGTGGACTTCCTGCGTGCCGAGACCGAGCGCGCCGTGCGCGCGCAGGAACAGATCGGCCTGGACGTGCTGGTACACGGCGAGTTCGAACGCAACGACATGGTCGAGTACTTCGGCGAGCAGCTGTCGGGCTATGCCTTCACCCGCAACGGCTGGGTGCAAAGCTACGGCTCGCGCTGCGTCAAGCCGCCGATCATCTACGGCGACGTGGCACGCCCCGCGCCGATGACAGTCGAATGGTCGCGCTATGCCCAGTCGCTGACGCCGCTGCCGATGAAGGGCATGCTGACCGGCCCGGTGACGATGCTGGCCTGGTCGTTCGTGCGCGACGACCAGCAACGCGCCGAAACCTGCCGCCAGATCGCCCTGGCCCTGCGCGACGAAGTGCTGGAACTGGAGGCCGCCGGCATCGGCATCATCCAGATCGACGAGCCGGCCCTGCGCGAAGGTCTGCCGCTGCGCCGTGCCGACTGGGCGGCGTACCTGGACTGGGCGGTGGAGAGTTTCCGCCTCTGCGCCAACGGCGTCGCCGACGCGACCCAGATCCACACCCACATGTGCTATTCGGAGTTCAACGACATCATCGAGGCGGTGGCGGCCATGGACGCCGACGTGGTGTCGATCGAAACCTCGCGCTCGCGCATGGAACTGCTGGACGCGTTCGTGCGCTATCGCTATCCGAACGGCATCGGCCCGGGCGTGTACGACATCCATTCGCCGCGCGTGCCCAGCGAGCAGGAAATGCTGGATCTGCTGCGCAAGGCGCGCGGGCTGATTCCGCCGCAGCAGCTGTGGGTAAACCCCGATTGCGGGCTGAAGACGCGCGACTGGCCCGAGGTGAAGGCCGCACTGGAACAGATGGTCGCGGCGACGCGCGTGCTGCGCGCGGAGCTGGCTGCCTGAGGAACACAGCTGCCTGAAGAACAGGCCGCCCGAAAACGACAACGCCGCGGATTGAAATCCGCGGCGTTGTTTTCAACACAGGCTGATCACGCCGAGGCGATCAGGGCTGAAAGCCGTTCTGGAAGATGGCGTCCGTCTGCGTCGGCACTGTCACGGCATAGGTGCAGCTGGTGTTGTAGGCCTGGGCGATCGCGGCCACGTTGGCGAAGTTCTGCACCGCCGCGGCGTTGATCACGGCCTGGGCGGCCGCCTTCTGGTTGCTGCTGGACGTGGTGCCCGACAGGCCAACCAGGAAGGCCTTGTCCATGGCCTGGCCGCCGATCGCGGTGCGCGCCAGATGATTGCACGAAGCCCAGTACTGGCCCTGCGCGTGGATGCCCGAGCCGAGGTTGCCCGGATAGGTGTGGTTGGTCTGCCAGTTGGTGACGCGGCCGGCCCAGAACGGGTTGTGGCCGTCCCAGCTGAAGGTCCAGTTGTAGGCCGTGTCGCCAGGAGCCCACTGGTTCGGATAGTCGCGGCTCCAGGCCTGGGCGAGGTAGTCGCCCGTGCCTTCGGACAGGCCCTGCGTCTGCGACAGGCCGCCGTTGGTGATCCAGTCGTGGATGCCGTGGCCCAGCTCGTGCACGATCACGTCAGCATCCTGCGCATCGTCCACGCCGCCTTCGCCGAACACCAGCTCGCCGGTACCGCTGTCGTAATGCGAGTTGTCGTCGCCGGCTTCGCCATGCGGGTCGAAGCGCACGCCGCCGGTGTAGTGACGCGTCGGCAGCGACACCACGCCCAGGGTCTGGTTGGTATAGCGCAGGAAGGAATCGACATGGTGATAGACCATCACCGCGTCGAAGGTCAGTGCCGAACGCGTGACCGAGAAATTGGTGCTGGCCTGGACCGGGCAGGCGGCGTCGGTCGGGGCTTCCCATTCCCAGCAGTTGGCGAAGGGACCGCTGAGCTTGTGGTTGGCGCCGTCCAGGGTGATGTCGCGCAAGGTCACGTTGACCAGTTGCGCGGTCAGCTGCGGCGAATCGGCATTGTTGTTGTCCGGATAGCCGGCCGTGGCGTAGGCCACCTTGGCCGAGGACAACGGGTCCGGCGCCCACACCGTACCGCTGCCGTCGATATGGTGCGTGGTGCTCTCGGCGCGCAGCACGCTGCCGTCGTGCGCGTCGACCAGCACTTCCCAGCCGCCGACGCGGACGTCGCTGCTGCTGACGTTGGTGCGCCAGACCAGGTGGGTCTTGCCGCCGGCCACATGCACCATCAGCTGCGCCTTCTGCGCCCGCAGCGGTGCACCGCCCAGGTGTGCGGCCGCCGCGTCGATCGCCTTGGCGCTGCTCAGCGCCGGCGTCGTATCCACTTCGCCGACATTGGAAACCTTATCGCTTGCAACAAAGATAATCTCGCCGCTGGCGCTGCTGGTGACGGCGATATCGCTGCCGTAGACGGGCAGGCCTTGCTGGCTCTGCTGCACGCGCACCACGCCGATCGCATCGGTCTGGCGTTCGGACGTTACGGCGAGGCTGGCGATTTCCGCGTCGCTCAGGCCCAGCGAGGCACCGCGCGCCGCCAGGAATTCCAAGGTCATGGCCTTGGCCGTAGCCGGCTTCGCCTTGAACTGGGGAACAAACAGCACGGCGGCACTGCCGTCCGCGCGGAACTGCCCCTTGGCGGTTTCGCTCAGTTGCGCCGGCGCGTCGACGCCGACGGCCAGGGCCACTTTCATCGATTCGCGCTGTGCGATCGATTCGGGCGACAGCGCCATCGCGCTCGTGGTCAGCCCCAGCAGGGCCGCGGCAACGGCGCCGCCGAGAATGTTTCGATACTGCTGCATTGCATTCCTCCAAACAAATTGAGCCCGGCTGCGCTCGGGTAGTGGCAGCCTTGAGCCTTGGACCGATCGTTTCTGAAGCACATCGCGCCGGGCCACGGCCGCAACCCGGAATCTGGCGACGCTAGTCGGAGGTCGGCAGCAGCGAAACCGCCAGGACGCGCAGAAACGCCCGACGACAGATACATCTCAAGGCGGACTGAAAATAAGACCTGAGACCCACGCCCCGACAAAACTGCACAATTGCTGCCCGCCCCGCAGGCGCCGTGCAAACTATCCAAAATTTTCCGACAATGACTGGTACAAATACGCCAGCGTGTACAGGTACGGACAACTTATCGCCGGACCGTGGCGGAGTGCGCGGTCGCTCCGGCGCCGCTATCGGCGAAAGCGGCGGGGCAGCCGGCCGGTTCGCGTCCGCGCTGGCGGGCCCGGCCGCCGCCGAGGTAGCGCCGGGCGCACCCGGCCGCTATCATTGCCCGTTCCATTCATCTTTCTATCTCGACTAAGGGATATTTGCCGCCGATGAGCAGCTACCTGTTCACTTCCGAATCCGTGTCCGAAGGCCATCCGGACAAGATCGCCGACCAGATTTCCGATGCGGTCCTGGACGCCATCCTGCTGCAGGACAAACGCGCTCGCGTTGCCTGCGAAACCCTGGTGAAGACGGGCGTTGCCATCGTCGCCGGCGAAGTCACCACCTCGGCCTGGATCGACCTCGAAGCGCTGACGCGCAAGGTCATCCTGGACATTGGCTACGACTCGTCCGACGTCGGTTTCGACGGCGCGACCTGCGGCATCCTCAACCTGATCGGCAAGCAGTCGCCCGACATCAACCAGGGCGTCGACCGCAAGAAGCCGGAAGAACAGGGCGCTGGCGACCAGGGCCTGATGTTCGGCTACGCCACCAGCGAAACCAAGGACATGATGCCGGCGGCGATCTACTACTCGCACCGCCTGGTCGAGCAGCAGGCCAAGGTGCGCAAGCACAAGAAGTCGCCGCTGCCCTGGCTGCGTCCGGACGCCAAGAGCCAGGTCACCCTGCGCTACGAGAACGGCAAGGCCGTGGCCATCGACGCCGTGGTGCTGTCGACCCAGCACGATCCGGGCGTCAAGCAGAAAGACCTGGTCGAGGCGGTGATGGAAACCATCGTCAAGCCGGTCCTGCCGACCAAGTGGATCCACAAGGGCACCAAGTTCCATATCAATCCGACCGGCAAGTTCGTCATCGGCGGCCCGGTCGGCGACTGCGGCCTGACCGGCCGCAAGATCATCGTCGACACCTACGGCGGCTGGGCCCGTCACGGCGGCGGCGCGTTCTCGGGCAAGGATCCGTCCAAGGTCGACCGTTCGGCCGCCTACGCGGCGCGCTACGTGGCGAAGAACATCGTCGCCTCGGGCATTGCCGAGCGCTGCGAGATCCAGGTCTCCTACGCCATCGGCGTGGCTGAGCCGACCTCGATCTCGGTCACCACCTTCGGCACCGGCAAGATCCCCGACGAGAAGATCGAAAAGCTGATCCGCAAGCATTTCGACCTGCGCCCGTACGGCATCATCCAGATGCTCGACCTGATCCACCCGATGTACCAGCAGACCGCCAGCTACGGCCACTTCGGCCGCACGCCGTACGACGTCAAGCTGGCCAACGGCGAAAGCTTCACCGCGTTCTCCTGGGAAAAGACCGACAAGGCCGAGGCGCTGCGCGCCGACGCCAAGATCTGATTCCCCGCTACACCGCCATACGACAAGGGCCGCCGCGTGCGGCCCTTGTCGCGTCTGGACACCGCTGTGCTGACGCCCGCGCGGCGCCGGCAGTGCCTGGACTCCGGCACGCCGCCGTTGCCTGCGATGCCGGCAAACCTTGCTGCCGAGTACGGTAGCCGCCGGTTGCCGTCGTTGCGGCAACACGGGGATTACACCCCGCATTACGTCTTACTAACACCGCACTCGCACGCCACTGTCAGGATTTCGTGTCATGAACCCCTCTTCGTCTTCCCTGCGCCGCTCCCGCCGGCTGCTGTCCAGCGCACTGCTGCTGGCCGGCCTTGCCGCCACCCAATCCACCCTGGCCGCCGGCTGGAGCTATCTCGCTCCCAGCGATGCGACTGCCACCGCCAAGGTGGTCGACGCGGCCGCCGGCGACAACTGGGTACTGTCCAGCGAAGGCGCGGCGCTGGTGCTGCTGCGTAAAGCCGGCGCACAGAGCCAGGCGGTGGCCACGGCAGCCGCGGGCGGGCGACTGGTCGGCCTGGCCGACGGCGGCGTGCTGCTGGTGGAAACCAATAACTCGCGCAGCGTGCTGCGCCGCTTCGACAACCAGGGTCTGCTGACCTGGCGCCGCGAGACCGTGCCGGTGCGGCTGGCCCTGGCCGATCAGGCCGGCGCCGTGTGGCTGGAAGGCGACGACTACATGCTGCGCCTGGCCGCCGACGGCAGCGAAGCCGTACGCCTGCAGCGCGCGCAATACCCCCTGCTGGCCCGCACCATCGTCGATGCAATTCCGCCGCAACTGCGCTACCAGCGCCCGCAGCGCGCCATCGACAGCGCCAGCGGCGACCTGCTCGTCGCCGGCAACAGCGCAGGCAGCAGCGAATCCGGCGACGCCCAGGTCGCCCTGTTCGACCGCAGCGGCACACCGAAATGGACCTGGAGCGACACCGGCCGCCGCCTCAACCTGGACATGAGCGCCGTGGCCAGCAACGCCCGCGGCGTCAACTGCGCCGCCGGCCGCGTGCGCAATGGCAGCCAGCTGCTGCGTTTCTGCTTCGACGCCGCCGGCCAGCCGCTGTGGACGCATACGCTGGAACTGGGCGCCAACGCCTCCACGCCGGTGATTGCCGTGGGCAGCGACGGCAGCCTGTTCGCCGTGGATACGCAAGGCGGCAACGCCAGCCTCAGCCGCATCGGCAGCAATGGCAGCGAACTCTGGCGCCGGCCCCTGACCGGCAACGTGTTCGACGCCTGCGCCGGCCCCGCCACGGGCTGCGCGCTGCGCCTGGACGCCAACAACGACGCCAGCGTCGTCGTGTCCACCTCCAGCGGTGTTTCCCAGCGCCTGCGCCTGGTCGGCATCAGCGCCAGCGGCGGGCCGCGCTTCGGACAAGAATTACCCATTTCTGCACTTTCCACATTGAATCGCGCCGGCGACGGCCGCTATCTCGCCGTCGGTTCGTACGATGCGGGCAGCTCGCGCCTGATTGCGCTGTCGGCCAGCGGACAGCTGCTCGACGACAATGTCGCCGTGCCCGCGGCCGTGCTGCCGCCGGTGCGTGCCATGGCGCACAGCGGCGATGTCACCTATGTCGTTGCCGCCAGCGACGGCGCCGCGCAGTACCGTCTCAGCCGCATCGATGCCGACGGCAGCGTGCGCTGGAGCCGGGAATTTGCCGGTCATATCGACCTGGCCAATGCCAGCGCCAATGCCGAGCGCGTCTGCGTCGCCGAAACCGAAGCGCTGCAGGGCGAGCCGAACAATCGCGTGCGCTGTGTCAGCGCCGCCGACGGCAGCCCGCTGTGGCTGCGCAGCATGGACGAACCGTTCGCCTTCCGCTCGCGCACGCCGCTGCCGCCCAGCCTGTTCGAACTGCGCGCCGACAACACGCTGGAACTGGCCTACGTCTATCGCGGCGTGCAGCTGTACGACCCCAGCGGCAATTCCATCCGCCTGCTGTCGACCGACCAGCGCGCTCCGCTGGGCGACATGAACGCCAGCGGCGACAGCGTGCTGCTGGAACGCCCGGCCAATGCACCGGCCGGCAGCGACGCCGGCACGCTCAAGCGCGTGACCGTGACCGGCCGCCTGGCCTATACCCTCGACCTGCCCAGCATCGGCATGCAGCCCGATGCGCTGGTACTGGCCGACAACGACGTGCTCTACGTGGTCGGCCGCAACAGCACCGCCAGCAACGAGGTCGGCGTTTGGATGATCGATGCCAACGGCGACGTCGAATGGCGCCGTCCGCTCAGCAACATCGTCGGAGAAATCAGCGTGCAGCTCACCGACGACTCCATCGTCGTGCAGCGCCGCGCCGCGCTGTCTTCCGGTACGCGCCAGGTGCATGTCGACGTGCTCACCCGCGACAACGGCAACCGCCGCTGGCGCAAGGTGGTCAACGCCGACGCAGGCGCGATCGACAGCGCCACCCAGCGCGTGCTGGCGTTCTCCTCGGGCCAGTCGCGCTGGAGCGTGCGCAGCCTGGCCCTGGCCAGCGGCGCCGAAGTCGGCAACGACACGTATTTCTGCCCGGTGCAGGACTGCAGCCTCAGCGCCGTCGGCGCCGGCGATGGCATTGCCCGCATCGCCGCCGGCAACGGCGCCAGCGCGCACAGCTACCTGCACAATGCCGCGATCCGCGTCGACCAGCCCGGCATCGCCGGTGCCTGGGGCGCGCTGTACGGCGAAGGCGAAGGCCTGCTGATCGACTGGCTGCCGCAGGCGCGGTTGCTGTACATCCCCTGGTTCACCTATTCCCTGGGCGGCGGCAACGAGCCCAGCCAGTTGCGCTGGTACGTCGCCCAGGCCGCCAATGTACCGGCCGATGCGCGCGAAGCCGCACTGGATATCTACTCCGTCAGCGGCGGCGAATTCGACAGTGCCACGCCGCGCCAGACCACCCGCGTCGGCCGCGCCACGCTGAGCTTCAGCGACTGCGCCAACGGCAGCCTCGACTACACCTTCGAGACCGGCCTCAACAGCGGTGCCAGCGGCAACATCAGCCTGACTCGGCTGTCGCCGGATACCGAACCCTGCATCCTCGCCAGCGGCCAGGTACAGCCGGCGTCCGCCGCGCGCCCGGCGGCCAAGGGCTTCGACGCACGCCAGAGCGGTTCCTGGTACGAACCCGCCACCGGCGGCCAGGGCCTGCAGATGACGGTACAGCCCGACGGCGTGTTCTTCGCCGCCTGGTTCACCTACGACGTCGCCGGTGCCGCCAACGATAACGAAAAGCAGCACTGGTTCACCCTCTACGGCAACCTCGCCCAGGCCGTGAACGGGCGCATCGAACTAGCCCTGGTACAGACCATCGGCGGCAGCTTCGACAGCACGCCGACGCGCAACCGCTACATCGTCGGCGGCGCCACCCTGCAGATGCACGGCTGCGACCGCGCCACCCTGAGCTACCGCTTCGACGACACCGAGCTGGCCGGGCCGTATGCGCGGCGTAATGGAGAACTGGAGTTGATCAAGGAAGGCGGCTGCGCCCCCTGACGGCCAAGGCCGGCGGCTCGTCCGAAGCGGCGAGCCGCCGGCCCGATTCTCTGTAACCCGGAAATGCAGCCGGAGCCGATCCGCCCTGCTGCCGGACGGCGGCGCACTGGTCGTCGGCACCCGCCTTCGCTCCAGGTCTACCGTTTCGGCGACGCGAAAACGGTAGGCCCGCTGCACGGCCGCAGCGACACGCTGAATCTGCGCAAAGACGGTGGCGGCGCACCAGGCGCAGGCGCGACCTCGCGCCCGCAACTCCGGCAATTCGCGCTGCAGCAGGTCAAAGTATCGGCCTGCTACGGCACGAAGCTGTCTTGTCCATACGTGCATTTCTGCATTGCGTAATCAAGGCAACATCGCCTGCCGGCATTGCTCCGCTGACGCTGCTGGCCGCCGCGGAGTGATGGCCTCGCGACAGGCATCAATTCGCCAGCGCATCGAAAGGCCTTGGGGGAAAGCAGCGGCAAGAGCGTCAACGAGGGCACTTGCGGTGCAAAACCGCCGGATCAAGGAAGTCCCATGCCCTCATCCCCAGCACTTCAGGCTTCGCGACGCGCGCAACGACTGGGCGTACTACTGCTGGCGCCGCTCGTGTCGCTGCCGGCACTGGCCGACTGGCGCTACGTTGCCCGCGACGACAGCACCACAACGCTGCAAATACAACACGTTCAATTTGCACCCGATCACAGTTTGTGGAGTTTCAGCAGCGACGGTGTGCGCCGCACCGACATACAGGGCAATACCCAGCTGGTGCGCCGCTCCGACAATCTCGGCCGGGTTCCCACCGAAAGAATTACCGGCGGCGTTTTGCTCGACGATGGCGGCGCCATCCTCTCGACCGAAACCTTGCCGGGCTTTACCGGCTGCGGCGTGCAACGTATCGATGCGCAGCTGCGGTCGACCTGGCGGATAGCGGGCAACCCGCAGGACTACGCCTGCTCGCCCGTGTTCGCCAATGCTGCCGGCATGGCATGGCTGGAGCGCGGCGACAGCCTGCGCGCACTCGAGCGCGACGGCAGCCTGGGCGCCAGCGCACAAGCCGGCAGCAGCGGCGAACGCAATAGCTTCGGCCGCAGCGGCATCGTCCTCGCCGATGGCGGCATCATCGTCAACTCGTATCCGGTCGACCGCCTCAACACGATTACGGGTGCCCGACTGAACCGCTTCGCCCGCGACGGCAGCCAGGTCTGGTCCTGGCTGCACGCCAGTCCGGCTTCGGTCGAGCACCTGCTACCGCTGGGCAGCGACGTCATTGGCGCGCTGAACGACTACGGCGACGGCAGCGCTACCGCGGTGAAGCGCTGGAACACCGGGGGCGAGGTGGTCTGGTCGCTGCCTACGCCCGCGAACACACCCAAGGTGGTCGGCCTGGTTGCAGCAGCCGGCAACGACACGTACGTCCTTGCCGGCCCTGCCCGCGCCATGGGCAATACCAGCATCAGCAAGGTGCAACGCGTCAGCGCCGACGGCCAGATCCGCTGGCAGCGTGACGTCAGCTGCATCCGCTACTTCGAGCGCATCGGCGCGACGCTGGACGCCAGCGACGGCGTGGCGCTGATTTGCGATGCCGGCGAAACGCGCCGCGCGCAGTTGCTGCGCCTGGACCGCGACGGCGCCGTGACAACCCCGCAGCCATTGCCGCTGCTGGACGCGGCGCAGATTCTGCGCCAGCCGGACGGCCGCCTGCTGGTACTGGGCAACGACACCGATGGCGATTTCCAGACCCGCAGTCTCGTCGTCGACGGCAACAGCAGCACACCTGCGCCCATCGACGCACTGCGCACGCATCCGTCGCTGCGGCTGGGTGCCAGCCATATCGCCGCGGACGGCACCAGCTATGTAGCGTTGGAGGTGGCGTATGCGTCGGGCGAGACACCGCGGGCGATCCTGCGCAAGCTCGACGCCCAGGGAAATCTGCTGTGGTCGCACACGCTGCAAAACACCTACTCGGTCGATCCCATCGCCGGGCTGGCGCACAACGCCGGGCGCATCTGCGCGCTGGCGGCAAAGCCGGCCGCGGAAAGCATCTCGCATTCCGCCGTCTGCCTCGACGCCAACAATGGCAACCTGTTGTGGCAGACCGCGATGGCCGATGCGGCCTCGCCGATCGGCCATGCCTTGCGCGTGCTGAATGACGGCAGCGTCGTCGCCGTCGTCTCGGCAGGCGCCCGGCACGAGGTCCGCCGGTTCACCGCCGCGGGCGGCGTACTGCCGGCAACACGGAACAACGAGATGGCGTTCCAGGCCGTCATCGACGCCAACGGACGCGCCACGGTGGTCACATCGCTGGAAGTCATCCAGTACGCGCTGGACGGCAGCGTCAATTACCGCCTTGGCGGCGCGGCACTGGCGCTGGAATTCGGCGGCGCCATCGGCACTATCGCGCCACAGGCGGCATTTGCCGGCGACGACGGCAGCGTCTGGCTGACCGGCCCAGCGCGCGATCCGGCACATCTCCAACGCACGGTATGGGCCATCGCGCCGGACGGCAGCACGCGCTGGCTGTCCAGCGTAAGCAATAGGCGGCGTACCGCGATGACCGTCTCCGCCGATGCGCTGTATATCGCGCACTGGGATCTGAGCGACGCCAACTACGGCAGCGTGGCCGTCGAGCCCAATTACCTCACCAAGCTGGACAAGGCCAGCGGTGCGGTGCAGTGGAACTACACGTCCATCGATCCTATCCAGCACACCGACGTCCCATCGGAAGCGTTTGCCAATGGCAGTCCTGCCATTGCGCTGTCGGCCGACAACAGCCAGTTGTTGCTGCTGCATAGCTGGACCGACCGCCTGCGCCTGCAACGCATCGACCCGGCCAACGGCCAGCGCCAGCACGAGCGCTTCGTCGCGTGCACGCCATCCTGCGCTGCGCCGCGCGAACTCGCTGCGGACAACGGCGGCACATTACGCACCAGCTTCGGCGTATTCGATGCCGCCGCCGGCGTCAGCGCCGCCGTGCTCGCACTGGACCACGCCGCCGGCCCGATGCCACGCATCCGCCTCGACCAGGCCGGCATCGGCGGAGCCTGGTGGTCGCCGTATGCCAACGGCGAAGGCATCGCCTTCGACTGGCTGCCCGCTTCGCGCACCGTGTTCGCCGCCTGGTTCACCTATGCCAACACGGAGGGCAACGACACGGCCGGACTGCGCTGGTACACCTTGCAGGCCAACGGCGTGGCCAACGGCGCGACCACGCTGGAATTGCCCATCCTCAAGACCGACGGCGGCAGTTTCGCCGCCGGCCCTGGCGTTTCGCCGCGGCGCGTCGGCACTGCCCGGCTGGAGTTTCACGATTGCAGTAATGGAACTTTGTACTATGCATTCGACCCGGGCCAGAACGACGGCCGCAGCGGCACCATCACCCTGTCGCGCCTGTCGCCGCCGACCCAAGCCTGCCTCCTCGCCGACGGCAGCAGCCAGCCCGCCGACGGTGCGCGGCCGCCGCTTGACGGCTTCGATGCGCGCATGTCCGGCTCGTGGTACGAAGAGGCCACCACCGGCCAGGGCCTGCAACTGACGGTACAGCCCGGCGCTGTGTTCTTCGCCCCCTGGTTCACCTTCGATCCGGCCGACGGCGGCAATGACCAGGGCCGCCAGCACTGGTTCACCCTGCAGGGCAACCTGGCCACGGCAAGCAACGCCAGCGTCGAGCTGCAACTGGTACAGACCACCGGCGGCGTTTTCGACCGCATACCGACCTACAACGCCAATCCGGTCGGTAGCGCCACTCTGCGCATGCAGGGCTGCGACCGTGCACAGCTGGACTATCGCTTCCATGCCGATGCAACCGCCGGACCGTTCCAGGCCCGCAGCGGCAGGCTGAACCTGGTCAAGGCCGGCGGCTGCACGCCTTAGCCGTTCAGCAATGGCGCCCTGTCCCGTCGTGCACTGGGCAGGGCTGCCGCTGCCGGCGCATCATCGGCCTTACCGCGCCGAAACGCCGGAAACCGCCGCAGACATGGCACAAAATAGCCTTATGCCAATGGGTACTTCTGCTGCAATGACATTGCTGCGCTCGCTGCCACTGCTGCTGTGCGCGCTGGCGGCCGACGCCGCCGACTGGCGCACGCTGCAGCCGCAACTGTCCCGGCCGGTGACGCCGGACAGCTTCCGCATCGGCGCCGACGGCAGCATCTGGAGCTTCAGCACCGACGGCGTGCGCCGCAGCGACGCCGGCGGCACGACGGTAACTGTGCATCGTTCTGCATTCGGCGATCTCGTATACAACGACCTGGCCAGCGATGCCGTGCTGCTGGCCGACGGCGGCGCCCTGCTCGATGTCAGCGGCGTACGCGGCGGCAGCGCCTACTGCACGGTGCAGCGCATCGATGCGCTGGGTCGCCCCACCTGGCGCGCGGAAATTCCGCTGCAGTACGAAACCTGCAAAGGGCTCCATGCCAATGCCGCCGGCCAGGCCTGGCTGCCCGGCGGCGAGAAGCTGTACCGGCTGTCGCCCACCGGCGCGGTAGCGGCGGAAGTGGCCCAGGTCGGTTCGCTGGGCTATGCCGAGCGGCCGCTGGCGGTGACGTCCGACGGCGCAGCCATCGCGGCGACGCAGCTGCGCGGTGTCGACGGCACGCGGCTGACCCGCTTCAATGCCGCCGCCGGCGAAGACTGGCGCTGGACCGGCGAGGTCGGGCGCCCGCTGGATCTGGTCACCCTGTCCAGCGACGGCGGTGTGTTCGCGCTGGAACGCAATTTCGCCCGCGACTACCTGCTGCGGCGCTGGAACGGCAGCGGCCAGCTGTCCTGGGCGCGGTCCCTGCCGGGCAGCGACGACAAGGTACGCGCACTGATCGCCGCGGATGCCGGTGGGCTGTACCAGCTCAGCAGCGTCGGCTACGCCACGACACTGACGTTGCAGCGCATCGCTGCCGACGGCAGCCTGCGCTGGCAGAAGACCCTCGCCTGCCCGCTCATGAATCCCATCGGCCGCCAGGTCGTGCGTCTCGCCGACGACGGCCTGGCCCTGCTCTGCCAGGACGGCGATGGCACGCAGCTGCAGCGCCTGGACCGCAACGGCACGGCCGCTGCAAGCCTGCCGCTGCCGCAGTACCAGCCGCGGCAACTGGCGCAGCAGCGCGATGGCCGCCTGTTGCTGCTGTTGCGCGAACGTCTCGCCGACCTGAGCGGCACGGCAACGCGCTGGCTGGTCGTCAGCAGCGACAACCAGGCCGTGCCGTCCACGCTGGACGGACGCCGCGACGCCGCAGCGAGCTGGCTGGCCGGACAGGCTGCGCTGGCCGACGGCTCGGTGTATCTGCTCGGCGAACCGTTCGACGGCAGCACGGCCGTGCCCACCGTGCTGCTCAGCCGCATCGGCGGCGACGGCCGCACCGCCTGGACGCGGCAGCTCGACGGCAAGGCCCGCTCGCTGGGCGCGGCTCTGGCAGCCGCACCCGATCGGGTCTGCATTGCGCGCGCCTCGCCGGCGGCGCCGCAGGAGGTCGACGACCTGTCCTGCTTCAATGCCGCCGAAGGCGCGCTGCGGTGGTCGCAGTTTCCCGGCAGCACGTTTCCCCCGCGGTTCATGACCCATCTGCAACTGGACAGCGGCGGCGGCGTGGTACTGGTACGCAGCAATGCAGCCAGTCACGAAGTGCAGCACTGGTCCGGCAGCGGCAGCCTGCGCTACGGCGTGAGCGGCAGTCGCAAGGCCACGCGCGCGATCGTCGCCGGCAGCGGCCCTGTCAGCGTGATCACCACCACTGAACTGATCCGCTACAACCCCGATGGCAGCGTCGGTTTTCGTATCGGCCAGAACGATGCGCCGCTGCAGTTCGCCGACGACGGCAGCGTGCAAGGCGTAGCCAGCGCCGCCGACGGCAGCCTCTGGCTGGCGGGCCGCAGCAAGGCCAGCAGCGGGCAGCGGCTCGGCGTGTGGGCGCTGGCGCCCGACGGCAGCACGCGCTGGGCCCGCGAGGTCGATGGCATTGCGGCCATCCAGCTGCTGCATGCCGGCGATGCGCTCTACCTGCTGCAATCGGGCCTGGCGCAGCTCGGCGGCGATCCCGGCACAGTGCTGAGCCGGCTCAGCAGGCTGAGCGCCGTCGATGGCTCGACCGCCTGGACGTACGAGTCGCTCGATCCCTGGATCTACGCCTCGAACGCCCGCTACGGCAGGCTGGCGCTGCTGGCCGACGCCAGCAAAATTCTGCTTGTACACAGTTGGAACCATCGCCTGCGCCTGCAGCGACTGGACACCGCCAGCGGTGCCCGCGAGCACGAGGCATTCGTCGCCTGCGGCGGCTACTGCGCCCAGGCCGGTGCGGTCGCGCTGGATGCAGCCGGCCGCGCGCATATCGTCGCCGAAGTGCTGGACAGGCAGGCAGGCCAGAGTGCGGCCGCCTTCGGCGTAGACCATGCCGGCCTGGCCGCGCCGCCGCATCCGCTGGACCAGGCCGGCATCGCCGGCGCCTGGTGGTCGCCGTATGCCCACAGCGAAGGCATCGTGCTGGACTGGCTGGCCGGTTCGCGCACGCTGTTCGGCGCCTGGTTCACCTATTCCAGCACCGGCGGCAACGACCCGGCCGAATTGCGCTGGTATACGCTGCAGGCCAACGGCGTTGCCGCCGCGGCCACCGCACTGGAGCTGCCGATACTGCAGACAGCCGGCGGCAATTTCGCGGCCGGCCCGGCCGTGACGCCGGCGCGCGTCGGCACGGCAATGCTGGCTTTTACCGATTGCGACAATGCCACTTTGCGCTATCGCTTCGATGCCGGTCACAACGACGGCCGCAGCGGCATCCTCACCTTGTCGCGCCTGTCGCCCGCCACCCGGCCCTGCCTGCGCGCCGACGGCAGCAGACAGCCCGGGGCGGGCGCGCGCCCGCCGCTACAGGGCTTCGATGCACGCCTGTCCGGCAGCTGGTACGACGCGGCTACGCCGGGCCAGGGTCTGCAATTGACCGTACAGCCCGGCGGCGTGTTCTTCGCCGCCTGGTTCACCTACGACCTGCAGGGCAGCGGCAACGATGCGGCGCGCCAGCACTGGTTCACCCTGCAAGGCGACCTGGCCACGGCCGGCAACGGCAGCGCCGCCGTGCAGCTGGTGCAGACCACCGGCGGCAGCTTCGACCGCGTGCCCAGCTACGACGCCTACGTCGTCGGCAGCGCGACCTTGCGCATGCAGGCCTGCGATCGTGCCCAACTGGACTACCGCTTCGGCAACGATCCGCGCGCAGCCGCCTTTGCCGGACGCAGCGGCACGCTGCAGCTGAGCAGGATAGGCGGCTGTGACGCACCGTGAAGCGCGCTGCGCACGGACGGCACGGCCAGTGCAGTGTCCCTCGCGCGCCGCAGCCACGCGGATCGGTTGGGGGTTCCTGCTACGACTGCCGTCGTAACTACTGTCTGTCATGACTAACCCGAGAGTCATCATGTCTATCTGCACTACATTCCCGCCAGGCGTGCGCCTGCTCGCTTCCTCGCTGCTGCTTGCGCTCGCCGTGCCGTTCGCGGCACAGGCGGCCGATACGGTTTACCTGGAGTCGCAGGAAACCAAGCCCTTCGATCCCGTCCGCTTCGTCAGCGGCAGCAACGGCGTCGTCTGGACCTTCGACGGCAACACGCTGCGGCGTACCGATGCGGCCGGCAACAGCGCCGTGCTGCAGCGCAGTGCCTTGCTGGCCGGCGTCGACGATGCCGCCTATACCGACGGCGTCGCCACCGCCGATGGCGGCCTGATCGCCTTCAATGCCAACTGCCAGGTCTTGCGCATCACCGCCGACCTGCGCGCGACCTGGCGCAGCCAGCTGCCGCTGCAGTCGTGCAAGGGCGTACGCGTCAGCGCTACCGGCGTCAGCTGGATCGGCGGCACCCTCTCCGGCGACGGCGACAACCTGTTCCAGCTCGGTCCCGACGGCACACAGTGGGCACGGCGCCGCGCCGGGGCCAACGAAGGCGCCCTGCTGTCGATGTCCAGCCTGGCCGATTTCGCCGCATTGCCCGACGGCGGCGACCTGGAGCTTACCCACAGCCTGCAGAACACCGACGCCAGCCTGAGCCGCCGCGGCGCCGATGCCGGCATCGCCTGGACCTGGAACTTGAGCGGCGGCCGCAACCGCGCGCAGAAACTCGTCGCTGCCGCCGATGGCGGCGGCGATGTGATCGGCCTGAGCGAAAACACCTTGTCGGTGTCGCGCATCGGCGCGCAGGGACAGCAGGTCTTTTCGCGCCAGTCGCCGCATGCTGCCAGCGTCATCCTCAACGCACAGCGCGCCGCCAACGGCGTGCTCTACATCGTGACCAGCGCCGCCGCGACCGGCGAACCGCTCAACCTCGTGCGCATAGGCAGCGACGGCGCGGTGACCTCGCAGGCAGCGCTCTGCCCCGGTGCCGCCGTCGGCAACGCGCCGCAGCCGGCCGTGGCCGATCTCGTCGTCGGCAGCGACGGCAGTGTCGTCAATGTCTGCCCGGGCACGACCCAGGCACGCCTGATCCGCCGCGACGGCGGCACCACCGAGAGCACGCTGCCGCTGGCCCAGGCCCTGCAGCTGCAGACCGGCAGCGGCGGCGAAATGCTGGTACTGGGCCGCGGCAACACCAGTGCGCCGTACCAGAGCCAATTGCTGGGCATCAACGCGAGCGGCCAGATACGCCAGGTATCGCTGGGCACGGCGGCCGAGCGCGAAGCACTGCGGCTGTGGGCCGGCCAGATCGACAGCGACGGCAGCAGCTATCTGCTGACCCAGAACGATGCCGGTGCCGGCGTGCCACGCACGCAATACCTCAGCAAGGTCGGCGCCAACGGCATGCAGGCCTGGCGCAAGGTGCTGCCCAGCTTCGACGTGCGCAATGCGCGCATGCAGCTGGGCAACGGCCTGGTCTGCATCACCCAGAACACCGGTTCCACGCCGCTGCCGGGCAGCGCGCAGAAGCAGCGCGCGTTCTGCGCCCGCGGCAGCGACGGTACGCCCTACGGCACCCAGGTCGACACCCTGCCCGGCTTCGATGCGCAGATCTACAGCCGCCCGATCGAGAACGGCCAGGTGCTGCTGGTACGCGTGGCGCCGACCGAATATGCAATAGAAATATACAATGCAACTGGACTGGTGCGTTCCATCGTTGGCTCCGGCCTGGTGCGTAATGTCGGTATCGACAACAAGGGCCGCGCCACCCTGGCGGTCGGCAGCAACGTGGTGCAGTACGACGTCAACGGCCGGCTGATCTACCAGATCAGCCAGGGCGTGCTGGGCAGCTACACGTCCGACTTCGTCGCCAGCGACGACGGCAGTGTCTACGTGGCCGGCATCGCGCTTGGCCAGACCCAGGGCGGCGAGCGCAGCGTCTGGGCAATCAGCCCGACCGGCGCGACGCGCTGGCACACGTCGCTGCAGCTCAGTGGCCCCAGCACCCAGCTCGTGGTCACGGCCAACGCGCTCTACGCACTGCAGTTCGGCGGCGGCAACGGCGCCAACGTCACCAGCCGCGTGGTCCAGCTCGGCCTGAACAGCGGCACGCGGCGCTGGCAGTTCGACTCGATCAATCCCGCGCTGTCGGCCACACCGCTTGAGGGCGGCCAGATCGCGGTGAGCGCCGACGAGCGCGACGTACTGGTGCTGCACAGCTGGAAAAATCGCCTGCGCCTGCAGCGCGTGAACACCACCAGCGGCCAAAGCACGGCGGAGCGTTTCATCGCCTGCAACAGCGTCTGCAGCCAGCCCACCGATCTGCAGATCGACGCGGCAGGCACCGCCCGCGCCAGTGTGAACGTGGTCAACGACAGTGCTGGCCAGACGGCCGCGGTCTACACGTTCGGCGCCGCCACGGCCGACGAGACCTACCTGCTCCTCAGCCAGCCCGGCGTCGCCGGCCTGTGGTACTCGCCCTATGCCAACGGCGAAGGCATCGCGTTCGACTGGCTGCCCGCCTCGCGCACGCTGTTCGGTGCCTGGTTCACCTATACGTCAGCCGGCGGCAACGATCCGGCACAGCAGCGCTGGTACACCGTGCAGGTCAACGGCATACCGGCCGACACGACCGAACTGGACATGCCCATCCTTGAAACCACGGGCGGCAATTTCAACGCCGGGCCAGCCGTGTCGCCACGGGAAGTAGGCCGCGCAAAGTTGCACTTTACCGATTGCAGCAACGCCAGCCTTAGCTATGTCCTGGGCAGCGCCGGCAGCGAACTGCGCGGCACCATAACCCTGTCGCGCCTGACGCCGGCCACGCAGAACTGCGTGCTCGTCAACGGCAACGTGCAGCCAGGCAGCGGCGCACGTCCACCGGCCAAGGGTTTCGATGCGCGCATGTCCGGCGCCTGGTACGACGAAGCCACGGTAGGCCAGGGCCTGCAGCTGAATATCCAGCCCGACGGCGTGTTCTTCGCCCCCTGGTTCACCTACGACCCGGCCGACGCCGGCAACGACCCGACCCGCCAGCACTGGTTCACCCTGCAGGGCGACCTGGCCCAGGCGAACAACGGCAAGGTCGAGCTGATGCTGATCCAGACCATCGGCGGCGCGTTCGATCGCATACCGACCTACAACGCCAACGTGGTCGGCAGTGCCAGCCTGAGCATGCTCGGCTGCGACAGCGCACGGCTGGACTACGTGTTCTCGCCCGAGCGCATTGCCGGCCCGTATGCCGCCCGTAGCGGCACGCTGAACCTCAAGCGCATGGGTGGCTGCGCGCCATAGGCGTCATCCGGGCAAGGGCGGAAATCGCCCTTGCCCGCCACGGCAAAGAATCGAATGCCTGCCATGCCACGGCCGCGGACAACCACCGCGGCCGTTTTTTTTATAAAAATAATTTTTACCTATATGGAAACAAAATGGCGTGGCGTGCCGGCCACACCGTCCTCGCGGCGAATTGCGCACGCCGCCGCCCCACGCGCATACGGCGCCGCACTCACGATGAGCGACCCGAAGGCCGTTTTCGGCTGGGGGTTCTGGGGACGATCAACGTCCTAGCCATTGCCATGACCAACCCGAGTGTCACCATGCGAATTCGTTTTCCCCACCGGCCCGTGCAGCGGCTGCTGTCGGCCACGCTGTTGCTTGCCCTGGCGCCGGCATTCGCCGCCCAGGCGGCCGAGTGGCGTTACCTGGAACCGCAGGAAAGCAAAGCCTTCGACCCCGTACGCATCGTGACCGGCAGCAACGGCACGATCTGGAGCTTCGACGGCAGCAGCGTGCGCCGCACCGATGCGGCCGGCAACAGCGCGGTACTGCAGCGCGGCGCTCTGATCGACGGCGTCGACGATACGGTCTATAGCGACGGCGTCGCCACGGCCGACGGTGGACTGGTCGCCTTCAATCCCCGCTGCCAGGCCACCCGCATTACCGGCGAACTGCGCGTCACCTGGCGCCTGCAGGGCACCGACCCGGTCTGCAAGGGTATCGACGTCAGCCCCGGCGGCAACAGCTGGATCGGCGGCGGCGCGACGGGCGGCGACGACAATCTGAGTCTCTACGGTGCGGACGCAATGCTGCTGGCGCAACGCCGCACCGGTGTGGATCGACTGGTCGCCTTCGACGCGCTGAGCGACGGTGGCTCGCTCGCACTGAGCCGCAGCACCGTCAACAGCGATGCCTATCTGGTCCGCCGCAGTTCCAGCGAAACGCTGGCGTGGGCACTGACCCTCAGCGGCGCGCGCGAGCGCAGCCAGTACCTGCTCTCCACCGGCGACGGCAGTGCCGACGTGATCGGCATCAACCAGAACAGCCTGACCGTGACGCGCATCGGCGCCCAGGGCCAGCAGGTGTTCTCGCGCCAGTTGCTGCACAGCGCCGGCGCCATCATCAGCGCGAAGAAATCGGCCAACGGCGTGCTGTATGTCGTGACCGGCAACACGCCGCAGAACGGCGGCCAGGCGATCAACCTCGTGCGCTTCAATGCCGATGGCAGCCCCGCCTGGGAACGCCCGCTGTGCCCCGGTACACAGGGCCTGGCGGCCGAAGTCAGTGACCTGGTCGCCGATGCCAGCGGCGGCGTCGCCAATCTGTGCCCGGCCAACGCAGCCTCGGGGCAGGCCCGCCTGATCCGCCGCGACAACAGCGGCACCACGGTCGAGCACGGCCTGCCGCTGGCAAAGGCCCTGCAGCTGCGTGCCGGCGACGACGGCGAATTGCTGGTACTCGGGCGGGTCAGCGCCGACCGGCCGTACCAGACCCAGCTGCTCGGCATCAGGAACGACGGCCAGCTGCGCGTCGTTCCGCTCGGCGGCGCCGGCGAACGCGAAACCCTGCAGCTGTGGGCCGGCAAGGTCGACAGCGATGGCAGCAGCTACCTGCTGACCCAGAACGGCATCGACGGCGGTACTCCGACAGTGCAGTACCTGAGCAAGATCGGCGCCGACGGCGGCCAGCGCTGGCGCAAGGTGCTGCCCAGCTTCGATGTGCGCAGCGCGCGCATGAACGTCGGCAACGGCCTGGTCTGCGTCACCCAGGACACCGGCTCGGCGCCGCAGCCCGGCAGCGCGAAGAAGCAGCGCGCCTTCTGCGTGCGCAGCAGCGACGGCTCGCCCTACGGCCTGCAGATCGACACCCTGCCCGGCTTCGATGCGCAGATCTACAGCCGCGCGATCGAGAACGGCCAGGTCGTGCTGGTCCGCGCCGCGCCGACCGAATACGCCATCGAAGTACTGAATGCGAACGGCACCGTGCGCTCCACCGTCGGCGCTGGCCTGGTGCGCAATGTCGGCATCGACAACAAAGGACGTACCACCCTCGCTGTCGGCAGCAGCGTGGTGCAGTACGACGTCGACGGTCAGCAGGTGTATCGCATCAGCCAGAGCCTGCTGACCAACTACAGCGGCGAATTCGGCACGCGCGACGACGGCAGCATCTACGCCGTCGGCCAGCTGCCCGGACAAAGCTCGCCGATCGGCGGCCTGGGCGGCGGCACGCTCTGGTCGGTCACGCCGGCCGGCACGACGCGCTGGACCGTTTCGCTGCCGTCGAGCGGACCCGCGCAGATCGTGCCGGTGGCCGATGCGGTCTATGTGAACCAGTTCAGCGCAGGCGCAGACAGCTTCACCACGCAGATCAGCAAACACGCCAGCAGCGATGGCGGCCGCCTGTGGTGGCACGACTCGTTCAACCGCGCGCTGTCCGCGCGCCAGCCCCGCGGCGGCCGGCTTGCCCTCAGCGCCGACGGTAATGACGTGGTGCTGGCGCACAGCGGCGTGAACCGCCTGCGCATGGAGCGCCTGGATGCGTCCAGCGGACGGCTGGAACAGGAGCGCATCCTGTCCTGCAACGGCCTCTGCGCCGCGCCGCACGACCTCAGGCTCGACGCCGCCGGCACGGCTCGTGTGGTCACGGCCGTGGTGGACGATTCGGCCGGCCAGACCGCCGCCGTACAGTCCCTGGGCAACGTGCTGGTCGATCCGCCGCGCATCCGCCTCGACCAGCCCGGTGTCGCCGGCCTGTGGTATTCGCCCTATGCCAACGGCGAAGGCCTGGCCATCGACTGGCTGCCCGCCTCAGGCACGCTGTTCGCCGCCTGGTTCACCTACAGCGCCATTGGCAGCAACGATCCGGCCCAGCTGCGCTGGTATACCTTGCAGGCCAACGGTGTCGCCGCCAACGCCACCGAACTGGACCTGCCCATCCTCGAAACCCGCGGCGGCAGTTTCAATGCCGGCCCGGCCGTATCGCCGCGCGAAGTCGGCCGCGCAAAGTTGCGTTTTACCGATTGCAGCAATGCCAGCCTGAGCTACGAGATCACCGAAGGCCAGATCGGCCGCTTCTACGGCACCATCACGCTGTCGCGCCTGACGCCGTCCACGCAGAACTGCATCCTTGCCGACGGCAGCAGCCAGCCCGGCGCCGGCGCGCGTCCCGCGGCCAAGGGTTTCGACGCGCGCATGTCCGGCGCCTGGTACGACGAAGCCACGGTAGGCCAGGGCCTGCAGTTGAACATCCAGCCCGACGGCGTGTTCTTTACGCCCTGGTTCACCTACGACCCGGCCGACACCACCGGCAACGACCGTGCCCGCCAGCACTGGTTTACCCTGCAGGGCGACCTGGCCCAGGCCAACAACGGCCAGGTCGAGCTGATGCTGATCCAGACCATCGGCGGCGCGTTCGATCGCATACCGACCTACAACGCCAACGTGGTCGGCAGCGCCAGCCTGAGCATGCTCGGCTGCGACACGGCGCGGCTGGACTATGTGTTCGTACCCGAGCGCATTGCCGGCCCGTATGCCGCCCGCAGCGGCAGGCTGAACCTCAAGCGCATGGGCGGCTGCGCGCCCTGAAGCCGCGCAACCGGGACTGCAGCGGGCATGGGCTCGCTGCAGTCTCTGCAGTCCCCGCAGCAGTCAGGTCTTGCCGCTGCGTTTCACCAGGCCGTCGAGACTGGTCCGCACCTGCCGCACCTGTTCCCACATGTCGTGGTCCAGCGTCATCTTGTGGTGCAGCGCCGATACCAGCGGCAGCAGGGTTTCCTCGTAGGCCTTGGCCATGCGCGCCAGCGCATCGCTGAGGGCCGGCGGTGCTTCCAGGCGCGCGTCACGCTGCAAGGCCGTGTGGATATCTGCCAATTTATCCAATGCCACCAGTGCCGTGCCCAGGCCCTGTGTCTGCGTGCCCTGCTTTTCCAGCTGCAGCGCGATCTCTGCCAGCATCTGCGCCATGCGCGTGGCGCCGTCGGCATCCTTGCCGCCCTGCTTGGCCAGGCGGCGGAAATTTTCCGCCAGCACATCCCAGCGCTGCTGCTCGTCGGCACTGGGCGCGCCGATCAGCTGCGCCAGCCGCAGCAGGTTTTCCTCGGCCCGCGCGCCCAGGGTCTGTGCTTCGCCGCGGTAGTGGTCGCGGATCAGCGCATCCAGTTCGGCCGCCGTGAGCAGTGGACTCAGCTGCGCGCTGAGCTTGGCCATGTTGCGATAGCTGCCCTGCAGCTTGAAGGCGGGTTCGCTGCGGTAGGCGTCGTCCTGCGCCGCACTGGCGACATAGGCCGCGTTCACCCGCATCAGCACGTCACGTACGCCGACCATGCGGCGGATCAGCTCCAGCGTCTCCACGCCGCCGGGCAGCTGTGCCGGCACCTCGGCCTCGTCGCCGCGCGCCGCGCGCAGCACCGCCTGGATCTCGCTGCGCGGCCGCTCGGCCAGTGCCGCGCTGAGCGGATGCGCGGTCAGCGCGTTCTCGATATAGCTGTCGGCAAACAGCGCTTCGCGGCCGCTCAGCACATCACCCAGGTTGTAGACATCGGCACGGTTGGCCAGCATGTCCGGAATGCGGAACACCTCGCCCGATTCGGTATACGGATTGCCCGCCATGACCAGGGCGAAGCGCTTGCCGCGCAGGTCCAGCGTGCGCGCCTGGCCGTCGACGATGGCGTCGATGCGCCGCGTGCCGTCGGCCAGGCTGATGAACTTCTGCAGGAATTCGGCCGACAGATGCTGGATGTCGTCCAGGTACAGCATCACGTTGACGCCCATGGCCAGGCCGAGGTTGAGCTTGATCAGCTCTTCCGCCGCGCCGCGCTGGCTGACAGCGGCGGGATCGAGCGAATTCACCTCGTGCCCCAGGGTAGGCCCGTTCACGCGCACGAACACCATGCCCAGGCGGTCGGCGACGTATTCCATCAGCGTGGTCTTGCCGTAGCCCGGCGGCGAAATCAGCAGCAGCAGGCCGGAGCGGTCGCTGCGCGCGTCGCCGACGCTGCCGATCTGCTTGGCCAGGTTGTTGCCGATCAGCGGCAGGTAGACCTCGTCGATCAGACGGTTGCGCACGAAGCCGGCCATGGGCTTGGCCAGGAAGCGGTCCAGCGCGAGACGCTCGCGCTCGGCCGTGACGATGCCATGGCGCAATGTGGCAAAGGCATGCCAGTCTTTTTCTGTACTTTCGGTATAACGCTGCAGCCGCGCGATGAACTCGGGCAGTTCCAGCCGCAGCTGGCCGTCGCGCAGGCGCGCATGCACGCCGCGCAGGCCGCCGATGTCGGCGCCCAGCTGGGCGTTGATGCGTTCCCGCGGCAACTCGGCGAAGGCGAGTATGGCGCCGGCTTCCAGCGCCAGCGCCGCTTCGCCGGCCGCCAGGCGCAGACACCATTCGCGGGCCAGGTTGAGCCGTTCGCCCGCCGGCAGCTCCGACTGCAGCGCCGCCAGTGCCGTGCGCGGCAATTCCGCCGCGGCGCGCTGAGCCAGGTCGAGTGCCGCGGCGCTGGCGGCGAATTGCGCCTTGTCGCCGCCCAGGCTGGCCACCAGATGGCGCGCCGCCGCCGCCGCATTGGCTGCGCCAGCGTCCAGGCAGAACTGCGGCGCGGCGGCCTGCAGTCCGCTGAGCCAGGACGGTGGCAGCGGTGCTGCTTCGCGCTGCTGCAGAAACCAATGCAGGCCGGCCGCATGCGCCCGCACCAGGGCCTGGCCCTGTTCGCGCTGAATCGCATACCAGGCCTGCGCCAGCACGCGCGCCTGCGCCGGCAGGCGCAGCTCGCCCGCGGCCTCGCCCAGGCGCACCAGCTCGCGCAGGATCGCCGCCGCATCGGCGTCGTGTACGCCGCGCTGGTAGTCCTCGCCGGGGCGGCGCTGCGCCTCCTGGGCAATCGCATCGAGCAACACCTGCGGATCGCTGGCGCGCACGGCCTCGTGCAGCAGCGCGTCACCGCTTTGTATACGCTGCCACAATTGCGCCGCAAGGAATTCGGCGCGATAGACCTGGGCGTCTTCGTTCGGCAGCGGCTGGCCCCAGACCTGCCGATACGGCTCGGCGCGCGGCTCGTCCAGGCGGCGGCGGTAGTCGGTGCCGGTCAGCTGCAGCGACAGGCCGTCGGCGTCGTGCATCAGGGCCAGGTCTAGCGTGCTGCGCTCGATGGTGAAGCGATGCTTGCCAAGCGCCAGCGCTTCGCCACTGGCACCCAGTTCGTTGCGGTCGCGCAGATCGCGCAGGCCGGCTTCCTTCAGCGCCTTCAACCGGCCGGCCAGCTCGTCCGCCGCGACCGACTGGCCCAGGCCGCGCAATTCGCCGATCTGGCGCTGCGCGCGCTCGACCAGGCTGTCGCCGGCGAAGAAAGCGTGCAGTTCTTCCGCCGCGGCGATCTTGGCCACGCGCCGCGGCACGCCGTCGAGTACGCGGCCTATCGCCTCCTTCAAGCCCTGCGCGCGCTTGTCGCGCTGGCCGGCAATCTGTTCGCGCCGCGCGGCAAAGGCTTCCAGCGCGCCTTCGCGGCGCGAGGTCAGCTCGACCAGGAAATCCGGCTGCTCGCCGAAGCGCGCCTCCAGCTGCTCGATCTGGCTCAATACCTGGGCCAATGCCGCATCGGCGCTTTCCGGGGTATCGCAGCGGCCCAGCAGGTTCAGCACCGACTGTTCCAGCACGGTGAGCTGGGCGCCGAATTCCAGCCCCTGCTCCTGCACCAGCAGCGCATCGCGCCGCGTGCGCAGGCTGGCGCGGATGCGATTGACCTCGGCATACAGCTGCGAGGTTTCGCCGAGCAAGGTCGCGCGCTGCTGCGCGTCGCTCTGTTCGAAGCCGGCGATCAGCGCGGACAGGCCGTCCAGCGATTCGGCCAGTGCATCGAGTTTCTCCGCCACCGGCGCCAGCGCGGCGGTGGTGCGCGCCTGCTCTACCGCGCCGGCACTGTCGGCCAGGCCTTGGCGCAGGCTGGCAAACGCCGCGGGCTCGGCGAAGAACTTCAGCGCGCGCGTGCCGATGCGGTCCAGCTCTTCGCGCAGGCGCTGGTCCAGCGCGGCAATGCCTGCCGCCGGCATGTGCGGCTGTTCGCCCAGCACGGTGAGTTCGCCGCGCTTGCGCTTGAGCAGGCGGATCGCGTCGGTGAAATCGTCGGGCTTCTGCCAGAGCAGGCCGGCGACACGGGACAGCAGTTCGCCGGTGGCTTTTTCCGCGGCCTTGAGCTGCTGCGCGGCGTCGTTCTGCGCGCGCTCCAGTTTCTCGTAGGCGTTCAGCGCCTCGCGTCCGCTGCGTGCCAGCAGGCTGACTTCGCTGCCGATTTCGCCGGCTTCGGCCTCGGCCAGCCAGGGATACGCGTCGCTGCAGCGCGCGGCCACGCGCAACAGACGCTCGTAGGCGCCGCGGCTGCCGGTGTCTTCGGCCAGGCGCGCCAGCTCGCGCAGCTCGGCCAGCGCACGTACCACGCTGGCATTGCCCAGCCGGCCGAGCAGGCCAGGCACGCGCGGCTGCGCGCTGGCGTATTCGTCGAAAGTGAACGGCGTACGCCACAGCTGCATCGTGTGCAGGCGCGAGGCCTGCTCCTGCGCTTCGGGCGTGACCAGCAGGATGCGCCCGTCGACGAAGCGCGCATAACCGTTGCCGAGCAGCGGCTGGCTCATACTGCGCTCGATCAGGTTGTAAGACAGCAGCGCATAGCTGCCGCTGGCCGGTTCGTAGAACACGTAGAGCATGTCCTCGCCGCTGGGCGCGCGCAGATGGCGCTTGATGCGGTAGGCAGAAAAATCGTGGCCGAGATCGGCGAAGCGCTTGTAGTCGCCGGACTCCAGGTAGTAGCCGCCGGGAAACACCAGGCCATGGTCTTCTGGCAGCTGCAGGCAGGAAGCGCCGATCTCGTCGATGCGCACCACCGTCCTGAGGCGCTTGTTGAACACCAGATAGCGCTGCGCGTCTTCGCGGTAGGGCTTTACCCGCAGCAGGATCATGCTGCGTAGGTCGGCGTAGGCGATTTCCGCATCGGCCAGCGACTGGTTCTTGTCCTCCACCGGCTCGCTGTAGATGCCGAGGCCAGTCTCGGTATTGTTTTCCACTTTGATAGTGAGGTCGCCGGCCACCGTCTCGACGAATACGCTGTCGAGCACGTTCACGTGGGGATGGCGGCCGAGTACGAACTGGTCCCGTGTGACAGGCACCCATTCGAAGTCGTGGCTGGGCGGCAGGATGTGATCGCGCTCGCCGCGATTGTCGATGTAGCTGATCCTGCCGTCGCGCTCGATGGCGAAACGGAATACGCGCTTGTCGCCGGTCTGCGTGCCAGTGCGGAAAACCAGCAGCAGGCGTTCGTCCAGCACGCGCAGCTGGTCCAGCGTGGTGGCGCGGTAGTAGGTGAACAGTTCGCGGAAATCCGCGGCAAAGCGCGCATCGTCGAGAAAACTGCCGGCTATCGGCAGCGGCGCCAGTTCCGGCGCCTCGCCGCCGTCGTTCAGCGCGTACAGGCAGAACACGTCGGCAACGGTCGTTTCCTTCTTCAGGCCGATGAAGACGTTATAGCCGAACAGCAGCACATCGCCGACACGCACGATGTCGCGCGCGACGCAATTGTGCTCGGTGCGCGCGTTCAGCCGCGCCAGCAGCTTGGACTCGACCCGGCCGAACGCCTCGACGCGGCGGGTGTTCAGCGCAGTGGTCTTGCTCTGCAGGGCCTGCGCCGCGGCGATGAGGCGTTTGCGCAAAAGTTCGAATGTGGCGGAATCGGACATGGCTACCCTTGCTGGCGATCCGTTGCGGACGGAACTCGCACCACCGCGCCGATTGACGTGCGCGGCCCGAATGACTCTGCCGTGCCGCCACTGTCATCCGCGACAGCGCGGCACGGCATGTTTCAGGCGTCGCCGCCGCTGAGCCGCTTCAAGGTCTCTGCGTCGCCAGTCCGCCCCGATGCCGTCAGCTTCTGCATCAGGCCCGCAATCGACAGATCGCGCACTGCCTCGGCCCCGCCCAGCGCCGCGATCAACTCGCGCGCATCGGCGATCAGGTCGCGCTTGCCGGCCTTGTGGTCGGCCAGGGCGCGGCTGAGCAGTTCGCTCTTGTCCACCGTGCCGTCGATGGCCTTGCCCAGGCTCAGGCTGCGCATGAAGCGCTCGAAGTATTCGCCGTCGCCGCCGACGATCTCGATCTTGGCCACGCTGAGCGCCTTGCCCAGTACCTCGGCCTGCTCGCGCGCGATGGCCTGGTTGGCTTCGATGCTCTTGAGACGCTGTGCATGCGAATTGTCCATCTGCATGCGCTGCTCTTCATGCGCGCGGGTATCGGCACTCATGGCCTGCATGGCTTCGAACTTGTCTTTCAGGCCGCCGGCTTCCGCGGCGAAACGCGCCGCAATTGCCGAGGCCTCGGCTTCGCCGAACTTCTGCTTGCCGCTGGCTTCCGCTTCCAGCTTCATGCGCAGTGCATCGGCCGTGGCCGCGCCCTGCTTGGAGATCGCATCGGCTTCGGCGATATGCACCTTGGCCGCGACCAGGCCGGCCTTCTCGTCCGCATCGGCCTTGGCCAGTGCCACCCGGGCCTGGGCCAGCCCGCCCGCGGCCGCCAGCGCTTCCACGCCTTCGGCTTCGCGCTTCTTGCCCTCGGCGGTCTTGCTGGCGATGGTCAGGCGCGCCTCGGCCATGGTCAGCTCTTCGGCCGCCTTGTGCTTGGCGCGCTGCTCGTCGGCCAGGGCGACCTTCACGTCGGTGATGTACTTCTCTTCGGCCTGGCCTTCGGCCAGCACGATGGTGCTTCTCTTGGTGCGTTCGGCTTCCGACAAGGTGCGCAGGTTCTTGATTTCCTCTTCCTGCTCGGCCACGGTGCGCTCGACCACGATGCGCTCGCGGATCACGTCGGCAATGGCTTTTTTCTGTACTTCTACTGCTTTCTCTTTTTCGATCTGCTGCAGGGTCACTTCGCGCTCGCGGTCGACGATCTCCAGCTGGCGCGCACGGGTGACCTTCTCTTCCTCGATCGCCACGGCGCGCTGGCGGTTCATGCCGGCCACTTCCGACTCGCGCTTCATGTTCTCGGTCTGCACCGCGATCTGCTGGTCGGCGAGCAGGCGCGCACCTTCGGACTTGGCACGCTCTTCCGAGGCCACCTTGGACGATTCAGCCTCCTCGCGCGCCTTGGTGATGGCGATCTCGCGCTGCTGGTTGGCTTCGGCGTAGGCCTTCTGCCGCTCCAGTTCCAGCACGGCCTCGGCCGTCTCCACGTCCTTCTTCTTGATGCGCATTTCCTCGTTGCGGCGCAGCTCGTTGGTGAAGATGTTCTGCTCGGCGGTGAGCTCGGTGATCTTGCGGATGCCCTGCGCATCGAGGATGTTGTGCGGGTCGAGCTTTTCCAGCGGCGTCTGTTCCAGGTAGTCGATGGCCGCGTCTTCCAGCACGTAGCCCGACAGCTCGTCGCCGATCTGCCGCACGATCTGGTCGCGGAAACGGTCGCGCGCCTCGTACAGGTCGACGAAATCCATCGCCTTGCCGACGGTCTTCAGCGCTTCGGAGAACTTGGCGCTGAACAGGTCTTCCAGCGTGGCCTGGCTGCTGGCGCGCTCGCAGCCGATGCCCTGGGCCACGCGCAGCACGTCTTCCCGCGTCTTGTTGACGCGCACGAAGAACTTCACCTTGATGTCGGCGCGCATGTTGTCCTTGCAGATCAGGCCTTCCTTGCCCATGCGCTCGATCTCGATGGTCTTCAGCGAGATATCCATCACCTCGCGCCGGTGCAGGATGGGAATGACCAGGCGGCCGGTAAAGGTGACCTCGGGCTCGGCCCGCATGGTGTTGACGATCATGGCGCGGCCCTGGTCCACCTTCTGGTAGAACTTGGCCACCAGGGCCATGAAACCGAGCACGAAGATGACCAGGATCACGATGGAGACGATCAGGGTCGTAAAGGCGATGTCCATAAGCAAGCTCCAGCAATAGTGGAAACGTGCACTTGATTCTCCTGGGCGCGCTACACGAGGCGCACGCGGGGATGATGCAGCCCGCCCTCTCCCCGAGGGCCGGGCCAATGCCCAGGCAAACGCGCCGGGGCGGTGTTATCGAACAGGCAGGGTGTGAAGTCGCTTCAATCCGGCCCTAAGGTGGCCACGCGGTAGCGCTTGCGCTGCGCATCGAAGCCGACCACGACGGCCTGCGTATCGCGCACCAGATCGTTGGGCTGCTCGGCAAACACCTGCAGGGTCAGGCGCGTACCGCTACCCATCTCGACCTCGGCCTGGCCGAAGTTCTCTTCCACGCTCAACGTAAGGATGCGGCAGCGCTTGCCGATGGCCGACTGCTGCGCGCTGTGCTCGTGCACGGTGAACAGCGGCTTCAGCGGCCGCAGTGCCAGCGAGGCGAGCAGCGCCGCAACCACCAGCGCAGCCAGCAGCAGCAGCGTTCCGGTCGCCCACAACGGCAACGGCAGCAACGGCAGCAGCAGGGCGCTGCCGAGCATGGTCAGCAGCCACCAGAAGAAGGCCACGCCGCTGACCACGATGGAGAACGGCAGGCGGTCCAGCCCCAGCGCCAGCAGCATGTCGGGCAGGCCCTCGGCGTCGGCGTCATGGTGATGGCCGCCGCCCAGCCAGTCCGGGCCTATGCTGTCGAAGTCGAGCAGGCCGACGATGGCCAGCAGCCAGAACACCAGCAATACACCGATCAGCACACTGGGCAAAAAGGCCGGGTAACTGGTCAGCAGTCCGACAAAACTCATGGCGTGCTCCTCTTGCCGCGCGGCTTGCGTTGTTTTTCGGCGAACGCGATGAGCGTCGCGCCGACTCTTTCCTTGATCGCGAGCGAATCTCCCGGGTCGAGATCGTAGCGCGCGCCGAGCAATTGATAATCGGTCTCGCTCAGGCTGACGGTCAGGCGCGGCCGTTTCGCCTGGCGCAGCAAGGGCAGCCCCAATACGACACGCACCTGGTCGGAGTTGGACAGATTATTTTCGTATGCCGCCGCACGTATCGCCTGCAGCACACTTTCGGAAACGTCGAACGCCACCTGCACGGCGCGCAGGGCCGATTGCGCCGAACGCCAGCTGCTGGGCAGCTCAGTCTTCACGCGCTGGCCCCGGGCGGCGTGCCGCAGGCACTTTTTCCAAGGCATCGATCACCCGGCTGGCACGGGCGCGGCGGAAACCGGCCGATCCCGCCGGCGCTGTTTTCGTGCGCGCGGATTTGGCAGCAGCGGTTTTCTTCGCGGCCTTGGCGGCGGGCGTGCCTGCCGCGGACTTGCTTGCCGCCGGACTGGCCGGGGTTTTGGGCGTGCGCGCCGCCTTGCTGCCGGCAGCGGCCGCCGTGCGCCGCCGCGTGGCCTGCGCCTGCGTGGCCTGGCCTATCGCGCTGACGGCGCGGGCCATGCTCAGGTCGTGGTCGAGTTCGCGCAGCTGCCGGCTGACCTGGTCGTGCAGCAGGTCGAGCTGGCTCAGGTGGGCGCGAAAGCTGCCGGAAAGATCGCTGTCGCGGGCAATGCTGCGGGCCAGTTCGATCAGGCGCTCGCGATAGCGCGGATGCGACTGCGGCACCTGGGTCAGCGCTTCCAGCTGCTGCTGCGCCTTGCCCAGGCGCCTGGCCACCTGCCCGGCACGCTGGCGCGCCTCGGCCAGTTCCCGGGCGGTGCGCTGCAACAGCAGCTGCGCCTGATGCAGCGAGGACGGTGCCTTTTCGGCGTGCGTGCGCGGCGGCGCATCGGCGGCCAGTTCCTGCCGCACCATGTCGCGAATTTCGTTCCACCAGGCCATGGCTTACCTCAGACCAGGAATTCGGCCAGCGTGGCCAGGGCGTCGCGACCGTTGTCGCCCAGCGTGGCCAGTTCCAGCGCCATGTCCGCGGGCGAAGCGGCGGGACTCAGCGCACCGACCAGCACGAAGTGCGAACCGATGCGGCCGAACGACGACAAGGGCACGCTGGGATTCAGATCCAGCAGTGTTTCCATCAGCCTGGCACGCAGGCGCGGACGGACTTCGTCGTCGCGCCAGAGGTAGCTGATGCACAGCAACTGGCTGCCCGCGTCGGTGACATAGATCGCAAGCCGCTCGCTGCCGGGAAAGGCAATCTCGATTACCGGCACTTCGCCGGCAACGGGAGTCACGTCGATGG
This sequence comes from Tahibacter aquaticus, assembly GCF_004363655.1. Lineage (GTDB taxonomy): Bacteria > Pseudomonadota > Gammaproteobacteria > Xanthomonadales > Rhodanobacteraceae > Tahibacter > Tahibacter aquaticus. Next base: position 184,453 of record NZ_SNZH01000003.1, on the reverse strand, counting down.
CGTCGATCAGGATCTGCCGCTTGAGCAGCGGCACCGCAGCCTTGATCAGATTCACCAGGCGTCGCCGGCTGGCCATTGCATCCCCCGTGTTCTGGCGTTCGGTTGACTTTGCGCTAGCGGCGACGCTAACCAGCGCGACATAACATGTCAAGACATATTATGTCGCTGCAGTGCAGCACGGCAAGAAATGCACCGTAGGCCGGGGTATGCCGCAGGCGCACCCCCGCATCGAGGTGCCACTCACCAGGAACCCATGGCGGAGGAATACTCGCCGCAACGGGATACAGGCAACAGCCGTTCTCCGCCAAGGCTTTTTTGCGGGTACACCGCGATGCCGGGGTGCGCCTGCGGCCTACCCCAGACTGCGATTTTCCTTTATTGCTTTATTTCTTTGTCTGCAATTCCACTCGCCGCCGGTGATCGAGCAGGAATTCGCGCGTACCCGCCGGCAGCAGCGAGCGTTGCAGGGCGATCTCGAGCGCAGGCAGTTCCTCGGCCGGATACGCCTGGCGCAGCAGCAGCAGCGCGCGCTCGGCCAGGGTGGCGTTGTCGCTGGCGAGCCAGCGCGTGATGTGCTCGACAGGAGGCTTGGCCTTGTCGCGTTCGAGAATGTCGAAAGCGAAGCGCACCAGGCTCGCATGACCGTCGCTCTGCTGCAGTTGCACCTGCACCTGCTGCTGCGCCAGCAGGTCGGCGGCAATGGCAGTCCAGCCGCTCTTGCCCGGACCGTAGTACTGCGGCAGCACGGCGGCGGCCTGCAGCAGACGGGCCCGCGCATTGGTGTCGGCGTCTTCGTCCTGCGCATAGCTGAGCAGTGCCTTGCGCGCCCGGGCGTCCAGCGCCTCGTTGAGCTGCGGCCGCAGCACGATCTCGGCCAAAGCAAAATTATTTATTTGTGGATCGCGATGCTGCAGCAGCTGCAGCAGCTCGGGCAGGCGCTTGCGCACGGCGGTGGCGTCGGCACCGGCCTGCCAGGCGTAGATGGCGCGGTTTTCGGCACTGTCGCGCAGCAGCGCGGGTTCCAGGCCGGGGCTAACCAGCAACTGCGCGCCACCGCGGTTGAGCCGGATCTGCTCGGCTTCGCGGCGGAACGGCGAATAGGCAATGAGATAGCGCTCGCCAGGCACCACGATACCGGCCAGCTTGTCCGGCACAGCCAGGTCGATCAGCTCGGGCACCGGCGCGTCGCCGCCCAGTTGCTCGATGCGCTTGAACACCATGCGCCCCGGTACGCCCGGTTCGGCGAACTCGACCACAGCGATATTGGTCGTCGCCTCGCGCAGTACGGCACTGGGCGGCTTGACCTTGGCGGCCCCGGCAATAGCGGGCAGCAGAGAAACAACAGACAAAAAAGCAAGCCGCAAGACTCCCATAAATACACCTCAAGACCTAGAAAACTCGACATAGCAAGACATACGGTGCTGATTGTTGCATCATCCGAAAGGCTGATAGTTATCAGCCTTAAGTCTCAGTCTCCGGGGGTATTGTCCATGCTTGTTCGTCACGGCTTCGCTTTGGCCGCCGCGACCGGTTTCACTGCGCTGTTTTGCCAGGCCGCTGTTGCGGCCGGCGGCGTAGTGGTCGGCCATGCGGTGCGTTCCGACGTTTCTCCGCCCATGCGCGATGTGCTGGGCAGCTATCCTGCGCCGCAGGTCGGCGCTGACGGACAGGATGTCTACGTCATTCCGAACCAGTTCGTGAAGCCGAGATCGGCCGACATGAGCGAGTTCCTGCGCTCGCTGAGCCAGCGCAATGCACAGACTTCGCCCAGCGGCACGCCGGCACCGTCGACCATCGTGGCGGCGAACGGCCTGTCCCTGGCAGTCGGCGGCGGTGGCGTACCGCCGGATACCAACGGCGATGTCAGCCCCACGCATTTCATCCAATGGATCAATACCAGCTGGGCGATCTTCGACAAGACCACCGGCGCACGCCTGGCTGGCCCCACCGCCGGCAACTCGTTCTTCGCCGGCTTCGGCGGCAAGTGCCAGACCACCAACGCGGGCGACCCGCTGGCGATCTGGGACGACCGCGCGCAGCGCTGGGTCATGTCGCAGTTCACTACCGGCGCGAATGCCAGCCAGTGCTTTGCGATCTCGACCACGGCCGACCCGCTCGGCACCTACAACCGCTATGAATTCGCCTGGCCGACCACGCCGGTGCAGGTATTCGGCGACTATCCGCACATCGGCGTGTGGACCGACGAATCGACCCGGCAGAATGCGTACACCATCGTGACGCACGAGTTCAACAGCGCGACCTCGGCCTTCCTCGGCGCCGCCTTCATCGCGGTCGAGCGCGACAAGATGCTGGCCGGCGCACCCGCCAATCAGGTCGGCATCGTGCGCTTCCCCGGCTTCGATGCCTATGGCGCCGAACCGGCACACCTGGACGGCACCTTGCACGCCAAGGCCGGCAGCTGCGCCCCGTTCGTGCACTTCGACGCATCGACGGCGGAGTACCTGTTCTGGGACATGTGCGTGAACTGGACCACGCCGAACACATCGACCATATCCACCGAGCAGCGCGTCGCAGCGAAGACGCCGTTCGTACCCAACTTCACCGCCGTGCCGCAGCTGGGCTCGTCGGTACCGCTGGACGCATTCGGCACGCACATCATGTATCGCGCCGCCGCGCGCGCCTTCCCGCCCGGCTCGCCGACGCGCCTGTCGCTGGTGGTCAACCACGGCGTGCTCGGCGCCAGTGACCAGGGCGGCATTCGCTGGACCCACTTCGATCTGGCCCAGGCCAGCCAGCGCTTCGAATCGATCTTCACCGACGGCTTCCAGGCCACGGTCGACGCCGGCCTGAACAAGATCATCGTCGACGAAGGCACCTATACGCCGGATACGAATACCCGCTGGATGGGCGGCATCGCCATCGACAAGGGCGGCAATATCGGCGTTGGCTACAACGTCGGCGCAGCCGCCATCAATCCGCGCCTGATGATCAACGGCCGCAGCCTCAACGATCCGGACGGCCAGTTGCGCGACGAACAGGCCTGCACGCCGGCCACGACGGGCTCGCAGACCGGCTCCTTCAGTGGCCGCGGCCGCTGGGGCGACTACACCTCGATGAGTGTTGACCCGAGCGACGACTGCACTTTCTGGTTTACCGGCGAGTTCTATCCGACCACCAGCACCAACCAGTGGTCGACGCGCATCTGCAGCTTCAAGTTCAGCGAATGCGGCCTGCCCAGCTTCAAGCTGATCAGCGAAACGCCGCGGCGCCTGGAAGTCTGCGGCGCGACACCGGGTCCGGACCCGTCCTGGAGCCTGCTGGCTGGCACGGTCGGCGGTTTCAATGCGGCCGTCACCCTGACGCCGAGCGGCGTACCGGCCGGCACCACGCCGTCGTTCAGCGCCAATCCGATTGCAGTCACGCCGAGTGCCAGCCAGTTCACCCTGGTCGGCGGCCGCGCTGCAGCGAGCGGCGAATACTCGGTAAACGTGTCGGGTACCGGCGGCGCCGTCACCAGCGCGATCGGCCTGGAGCTGGGCGTGTCTGCCACGGCTCCGGCAGCACCGACCCTGACCGCCCCGGCCAACGCGGCCACCGGCGTGAAAGTGCGGCCGACCCTGACCTGGGCTGCCGTGCCGGGTGCGCTGACCTATCTGGTTGAAGTGTCCAGCAGTGCCGGCTTCGGCACCATCATTGCCTCGGCGACGGTGACCGGCACCAGCTGGACGCTGGATACGACACTGACCGCGAGCACGGCCTACTTCTGGCGTGTACGTCCGTCCAACTACTGCGGCGCCGGTCCTGGCTCGGCAGTGTTCACCTTCACCACCGGCGTTCCGGGCTCCTGCCCTGCCGGCACCACCCTGACCAACGTCGTCACCTACGGCTTCGAGGGCGGCGCCGAGCCGGCCTGGACCGCGGGCGCACCCGGCGATGCGGGCGGCACGGCCTGGAGCGTGGGCACACCGATCGCCAGCACCACCGGCTTTACCGGCAATGTCTGGAAAGTGCCCAACAACACGGTGACCAGCGACCGCTCGCTGCTGTCGCCGAGCGTGACGATTCCGGCTGCCCAAGCAGTGATCCTGTCGTTCGACACGTACCACAGCTTCGAAATCGAAGGCACTACCGGCTGCTGGGACGCCGCGGCGATGGAAGCCAAGGTCGGAGCTGGCGCGTTTACCCTGCTCAATGCCGATCGCTTCTTCACCGACTCCTACAACGGCACCATCGAAGCCGGCGCGCCGCTGGCAGGCCGCCCGGCCTGGTGCCGCCGCTCCAGCGCCGGTACCGCGGCAATCCGCTCCATCGTCGATCTCGACGACATGGCGGGCCAGTCGGTGCAGTTGCGCTTGCGCGCGACCAGCGACAGCAACACTGCCGCGGCAGCACCGAATGGCATGCAAATCGACAACGTGCGTATCGACGTCTGCCAGTAACAGGTTGACCAAGACAACCTGCCAGGGCGGCCCAGGGACGGGCCGCCCGACTTTTCGACCGGGACTTGCTGCTGAGAAGGTGTAGAGGCGGTCCGCAGCACGGGGCTCAGGCTCGCACCGCGACAGCAATACGTCACGATGGCCAGAACCGGCAGGAAAGAAAGCAGGGATTCACTGACCAGACCCGAACGCGCGGCTGCCCGAGTGCAGCCGCGCGCCGGGAGGCGCCAAGGCCATTGCGGCCTGTCGCCCCTACCAGAAACCACGGCAGCGATGCCGTGGTTTTTTTATGGCCGCGCAGGTTGGCGGCGAGCGAAGCGAACCCCGACCTAGGTTTTTACTGCGCGACGCTCAGCCGCGTCGCATCGACGTCGGCGCGAATCCAGGCATTCGCCGCATCGACAGCAGCTTCGCGCGAGGCAACGATGCCCGAGGCGGAAACCGTGCGCAGCCAGGGACGGAACACCTTCCAGCGCAGCGGCGTGGTCGGCGTGCCTTCCACGACGACGCGATAGCCCAGACGGCGATACGCGGCCACGCGCTGCGCGCGCGGGCTGCGGCTGGCGTTGGTCGCACGATGCATATCAGGGATGCGATACATAGCTAATTCCTTCAGCAGGTCGATCGGGGCAAAACCACATCAATCGGTACAAAAACACTTAGCTACAAATTTTTGGCACAAGCAGGCCCTATCCGTGGGTCACACGAATCCATTCCCACCTTCGGGCTGGCAATGCCGCGCGGCGGCAGTTGCGGTGTCAGGCGCTTTTCGTCGCCGCGGCTGTTCGTGCCGGCGGCGACGGGCGCCTTATTTCACTTGCAGGAAATCGTGTTGCGCCTGCAGTCCTGGGTGCGCCGCTGCTGCTTGGACAGGCTGTAGTTGGCCAGTACCCCAGGCGCGGCATTCGAGTTGATGTAGTTGATGGCGGTGAATCCGATCATCGGCAGGCCGAGCATGGCCGTGCCGTCTTCGGCCACGCGCAGGCTGCGGCTGGCCTGGCCGCCGTTTTCGCTGTAGCGCAGCAGGTCGAGGCTCATCCAGCCGGTTTCCTTGACCGCACTGGCGGCGACCGGCGCGAGCCGCGAAACCAGGGTCGAACCCAGCGGACGTCCGGTCGCATTGACCGTACCGCTGCTGGGCGCCAGCGCGATGACCTGCGTGGCATAGCGCATTTCGAGGTTGGCACTGCTGCCGGCCGAGACGCCGACGCTGCGGCCGGACGGATCGCGCAAGGCGTACGGCAGGTACATCGCCGCGCTCGCTTCGCTGCCGGTGGTCGGATAGACCGCGGTGAACGGCTTGATCGCGGTGGCGCCGACGATGGCCTGGTCGGTGTAGTACGGCTTGGTCGGGAAATTGATCACCCAGTCGGTGGTCGCGCCCAGGCTGGCATCGTTCACATAGTTCACATCGGCGGCATCGGCGGCGAGCACCGCGCTGACCGCATCGACGCCGCGCTCGGCCGGGTATTTCAGTTCGAGACGACGGCTGGGCAGGTCGACCGCGGCCGTGGCGAAGCGCTCCAGCGGGTCGTTCAGCGCGTCGTCCAGGCCCAGCGTGTTTTCCGCCGGAGCGCGGTGCGATACCACGCTGGAGCGGCTACCCGCGGGAATATCGCTGGGGTCGGTGCGGAAATCGGCCAGTGCGGTCGCGCTGTAGGCCATGACCGTGCCGTCGCCGACATTGAGCACCATTGCCTCGCCGCTGAGCCCGCCCGTGGGGTTGGTCAGATAAGTCGCCGGCGCGGTACGCCAGTAGCTGCTGAAGCCCGTATACAGCTCTTCGCAATCGACCGGCGCGCCAAGGCCGTTGGGCGAGATCGCATCGGCCGGCGGCGAGCCGGGCACCAGGGTGCCGGTCTCGAAAATTTCCACATAGCCTTCGCGCGCCCGGTCCATGGTGTTGGGACCGGCATCATCCAGCGGCGCGATATAGCCGACAGTGCGGAACGGCACGTAGCGGCGGCCGTTGGGCAGGATGCGCTCGTCGAAGGCGGGATAGGTGCAGGACTTGTCGCCGCTGATCAGATTGGCCGATTCGCCGTTCTCGTCCAGTGCGAAGGCCGTCGTAGACCAAGTATCGTACGGCGCCAGGTAGACATTGAAGGTCAGCGTCTGGCGACCGTTGCGCGCCTCACGGAACGCCACGAACAAGGCCTTGTGCCGGTCGCTGTGGTTGGTCACCGAAATCACGGTCTGGTTGCCGGCGCGGGTGGTGTAGTACGGGTAGATCAGCACCTGGCCGTGGCCGTCGGGATCCAGCCTCACCGCCGCGGCGTTGCCGGCAAACAACGCCAATGTCAGCGCAGCAGCCAGGGACTGGCCTGTGCGGAGTGCAAATTTTCCGATCGAACTGGTGCTCATGTTTTTTCCCGTCTTTTGCAGCTGCAAGCAGGTTTGCAGGCTGCCTTTGCGTTTCACAATCGGTAGACGCGCGACCTCGCCGATCCCCCCAAGCACATCGACCTTGCGCATAACACATGCCTTTTCACGTTACTGTAGCTAATATCCGCCGCCATTCAGGTCGAAGACCATCGCCCGCGATGCCGAGTACGTCCTCCAACGCCGCGCACGTCCTCCTCTTCGCATCGCCTGGCACGGCGACGGTCGCCGTTGCGGCGGCAGCGAACCCTGACGCTGCCATGCCGGCACCCGCCTTCGTCGCTCACCCCGAGCGCCCGCTGCGGCCCGGCCTGATGGCCCTGAGCCTGTCCCTGTTGCTGCATGCCTTCGGTGCCATTGCCCTGTGGCAATGGATCGCCGATTTCGAACCCACGCCGGAACGCCCGCCCCTGCAGGTCAGCCTGCGCAGCGGCGGCGCTACCGCCCCCGCGACGACCGCGCCGGTCGAGTATCCTGCCGACGCCCCGGCCCCGCCCGCTACAGCGGCGACGCGACCGCCCAGGCCCGCAGCCCCGCCGCAACCGCGCGAACTGGCCAAGACTGCCACAAGCCCCGCGCCGATTCCGCTACCCGCCACACTGACCGAACCACTGGTCGCGGTGCCTGTACCGGCGCCGCCGCCCACGCTGCCCACCGCTGCGGAAGCCGGCCTGCCGGTCAACCCGGTCGCCGATACCGCAGTCAACACCACCACCTTGCGCGTGCTCGAATGGCTGGCCCAGCACCGGCGCTATCCGGCGTCGGCCCGGCGCGAACGCCTGCAGGGCACGGTGGAAGTCCTTGTCGTGCTGATGCCCGACGGCCGCCTGGTCAACCAGCGCATCGCGCAGAGTTCCGGCCATGCGGTGCTGGACAAGGCAGCGCTGGAGCTGCTGCGGCGCGCCTCGCCGCTCCCCAGTGCCGCGTTCTTCACCGGCGAAGCGCGCCAGCTCGAACTGCGCCTGCCCATCGTCTACCGGCTCAGTATCTGACCATGGCCACGGTGCTGCCTCAGCCCGGCCTGCCGCGCCGGCACGCTGCCAACCACTTCTGTGCCGGCGCAAGCGGCCCGGCATGAGTTCAGTCTCGCCCCGCCCCGCCCCCGATGCCGACGCCCAAGCCACTGCCGAGCTGTATTCGGCCTGCTACGGCGAGCTGGTGGCCTACCTGCGCCGCCTCTGCGGCGATCTCGGCCAGGCCGAAGACCTGGCCCAGGAAGCCGGCATGCGCCTGATTGCCCAGGCCAAGCGCGAAGCCATCGCCAAGCCGCGCGCGTTCCTGTTCCACGTCGCCACCAACCTGGCGCGGGACCAGCTGCGCCGGCGAATGGTCAGCGATGCCCACGCGATCGAGAGCGAATACGAAGACGGCGCCTTTTCTCCGGGCGCCGACCATATCGCCAGCGTGCAGGAAGACGTGGCCCGGGTCAGCGCCGCCCTCAATACGCTGACGCCGCGCGCGCGCGACGTGCTGGTGCTGGCGCGCATCCACGGCCATAGCCAGAAAGAAATCGCCGACCGCCTCAATCTGCAGCCCAAGACGGTCGAGAACCACCTCACCCGCGCCCTGGCCCAGCTGGGTGCGGCCCTGTCCGGCAGGCGCCGGCAATGATCCGGCCAGGGTTGGCCCACACCCGTTTCTGCCCCGCTTGGGGGGATACCGGCGCTCGCGCGTCTCAGCCGGAGAAATGACCATGAACTCGCCCGATTCTCTGCTGCAACAAGCCGCACGCTGGCACTCCATAGCCAGTGGGAGAGACCTTTCGGCCGAAGAAAGCCGTTCGCTCGACCTCTGGCTGGCACATAACCCGCGCCACCGGCTGGCTTATGCCGACATCTGTGCCGCCACCTTCGCGCTGGAGCAAAGCCCGCTCGCGCTAAGTGCCGTGCAGCCGGCGGCGGCACAGCGCCGGTCCGCCAGCCGGCCGCTGCTGCGCTGGAGCCTTGCCGCAACGCCGCTGCTGCTCGTGCTGGCCGTCGTGTTCGGCCCGCGCCTGCAACCCGCCTGGCAGAACCTCAACAGCGATCTGCATACCGCCATCGGCACCGCGCACAGCCAGACCCTGGCAGACGGCTCGGTACTGGAACTGGACACCGACAGTGCCGTGCGCGTGCGCATGAGCGACCACCGCCGCGACATCGAACTGCTGCGCGGCCGCCTCGCCATCGCCGTGGCGAAAGATGCGTCGCGCCCGCTGCACGTGACCAGCGGCGACGTCGACGCCATGGCCGTGGGCACGCGCTATGTGGTCAACCGCACCGATGCAGGTACCGAAGTCGGCGTGCACGAAGGCATAGTGCGCGTGGCCACGGGCAAGGGTTCGCCGGTGGATCTGCACGCCGGCCAGCAGGCCTTCGTCGCCGCCGATGCCAGCACTGCCCAGCTGTCCGCGCTGTCGGGCGGCAGCGACGACTGGACCCGCGGCGTGCTCAGCGTGGAACAGATGCCACTGCGCCAGGTGCTGGCCGAGCTCGACCGCTACCTGCCCGAACGGGTGGTGCTGAGCAACGCTGCGCGCGGCGACATGCCGATCACCGCGACCTTGCCGCTGGACGATCCGCAGGCGGCGCTGCGCGTGGTGGCGCAGACGTCGCAGCTGAGCCTGCGGCATATTCCGCGCGTCGCCTACATTCTGCGATGAGGACAAGCGTCTGCGTCCTATCGCTTGCCTGCTTGCCGCGCTGCTGCCCCTGCACCTGATCGCGGCCGAACCCGAACCACTCTACGACATCGACCTTGCGCCCGGCCCCTTGCTGGGCTGCCTGGAACAGTTGGCGCTGTTGGCCAATGTGCCCATCGTCGACCGCTCCGACCGCGTGCCGACGGCACCGTGCACGCCGGCCAAAACACGGGCAACGCTGGCGCACGCGCTGGACAACCTGCTCGCCCCGGCCGGCCTGGCCTGGCGCCGGCGCGACGACGGTGCGATCGAAATCGTGGCGGCGGCGCCCAGCCAGCAGCTGAACCTGTCCGAGCTGACCATCGAGGACACGCCACTGCCCTCGGCCGCACCGGTTACCGCGGCCTCGCCACCGGTGACCCTGCTGGCGCACGAGGCCATGAGCATCACCCGGGTCGAATCCGAACGCCTGGCCGACTCGCCCTTCCTCAGCCTGAACCAGATCGGCCGCTACGCACCGAACGTCTATGCCAGCGGCGCCAGCCTCGCCATCCGCGGCCAGGAGCGCGACCTCGACCAGTTCAGCGGCCTGGCCGTGCGCCTGGACGGCATCGACCTGGGCACCAGCCTGATCGAAGGCGACATGGTGCCGGTGGATGCGCTCGCGACCCTGGAACTGCAGCGCGGTCCGCGCAGCTTCGAGCGCGGCGGCAGCGCCACCGCCGGCGCGCTGGATCTGTATACCGGCGCCCCGGCGGAAACGCCGACACTGCGCCTGGGCACCGGCATCGGCAACGAAGGCGCACTGCGCGGCTCGGTATCCTGGTCCGGCCGCTTCGGCGACAGCGAATCCGGCCTGCGCGTAGCGACCGAGCGCCGTGTACTGCCCGATTACGTACACGAAAAATTCGTCACCGAAGCCAATCGCGAAGACCGCGCGGTCGACAACGCCTTCGTCAAGCTCAACCTGGTGCCGGAATTCCTGCCTGGCTTCAGCCTGGAATGGGCCCTGCTCGGCGTCAGCGGCGACGACCCCGCCTTGTATACCGCCGCCGGCGAATTCCCGTTTCCGCTGGACCGCGAGCGCATCAGCTATTCGCGCGAAACCTCGCGTACCCAGACCCATGCCTACGGTTCGGCCCTGAGCCTGCAATACGCACTCGACGACTGGACATTCCGCCTCAACGCCAACAGCACCATCGCGCAGCAGAAAGGCCTGTGGCTGGGTTCCGGCTTCGGCCCCAGCGGCGACTGGAACGTGGAGCGCCGCCGCGCCGTCGGCAGCAGTGCGCAGTACCGGCTGGGCCGCTGGCAGTTCGCCGCAGGCGCGGAGATCAGCGCGGTGTCCTTTGCCGACCTGGACGCGCTGTGGATCGCCGGCTTCCGCCGCCTCGGCGACAGCCGCCAGGACATGGACTTCCGCACCCGCAGCGCCTGGCTCTGGGGCGAATACCGCTTCGAGTCGCCGTTCAGCGTTGGCGTCGGCCTGCGCCAGGTGCGCGAGACGGCCAAGCAGGACTTCCTCAGCATCAGCTGCAGCGTGCCCGAGGGCATCCCGCGCCCAGGCATCTGCGCCGAACTGGACTCCACCCTGGAATTCGCCGAATCCGGCCGCGTCGACACCAATACGCCGGTGCCGCTGATCGTCGGTACCTGGCAGATCGACGAGGACCAGCGCCTGAGCCTCAGCCACGGCCGCGGCATCCGCTCCAGTGCCGGCGTGCGCGCCGAATTCATCCAGCCGGCAGAACGCGACGACTCCACCCAGCTGGGCTGGCAGACGCGCTGGTGGCAGGACCGCCTGGGCATCCGCGCCTCGCTCTTCCATACCTTGATCCGTGAACGGTTCCACTATGTGACCAACCACGTCGGCGCCCGCGGCCGCGTCTACGGCGCCGAGCTGGAAATGGACCTGCGCCTGCACCGGCTGTGGCGCGCCACGCTAGGCCTGGGCCGGCTCAGCGCGCACTACGACTATTACCGCTACTACAACGAAGACCCCAGGCAGCGCCTGCCCGGCGCACCGCGCCAGACGGTGCTGTTCGGCCTGCGTTTCGGCGATGGCGACGGCTGGTACGGCGCGCTCGACGCCTATCACGCCGCCGAAGCCGAAACCACGCTGGACATCAACCCGGGCAACCGCCGCCCGGCCTACAGCCTGCTCGATTTCCGCATCGGCTACCGCCTGCCCTACGCCGACTTCTCCCTGGCGGTGAGCAACGCACTGGACGCGCTGTACCTGGACCGCGTCGACTTCCGCTACAACGACCGGCGCCAGGAAACCCGCTACCGCCTCGGCGATCCGCGCCGGGTGGAACTGCGCTGGCAATACGATCTGCAGTAGCCCCGTGGCCGGCGCAATGCCGGCCCGCACACCTGAAGACCGTGGCGGCTGACGTAGCCGCACCGCCTCGTAGCGGGTTTGCCGCGCCACCGTCGTCAGCCGCCGCCCTGCTTCCGCTGTCGCCCGCTGCGTCGCACGAGCAATTTTTATTTTGCTCGGGTAAAAGACCGGTGCGCCCCTGACTGCTGCGAATCGAGACTGCACATGTTCCGCCCCCGCTTCCTGCTCCTGGCCCTGGCCCTGCTGGCCAGCCCCCTGCTCGCCCAGGCCAAGACCTGCCTGGTACTCGGCGGCGGCGGCGCCCGCGGCGCGGCGCATATCGGCGTACTGAAAGTACTGGAGCGCGAGCGCATTCCGGTCGACTGCATCACTGGCACGTCCATGGGCGCGATCGCCGGCGGCCTCTACGCCGCGGGCTACGACGCCGACGCGGTCGAGGCCGTGCTCAAGGGCATCGACTGGAAAGACATGTTCCGCGACGACCCCTCGCGCGAAGAACTGCCGATGCGGCGCAAGGAAGACGAACTGCGCTTCCTGGGCGGCATCGAACTGGGCCTCAAGGACGGCAGCATCGCCCTGCCCCGCGGCATGATCCAGGGGCAGAAACTGCAATTGCTGCTGCGCCGGCTGCTGCTGTCCACCGCCCACCTGGATACATTCGACCAGCTGCCGATTCCGTTCCGCCCCGTCGCCACCGACATCATCAGCGGCGAAAAAGTCGTGTTCCACGACGGCGACCTGGCCATGGCCATCCGTGCCTCCATGTCGGTGCCCGGCGCGTTCGCGCCGATCCGCTACCGCGGCAAGCTCATGGTAGACGGCGGCATTGTGGACAATGTACCCATCGACATCGCGCGCGAGCTGGGCGCCACGCGCATGATCGTGGTCAGCGTGGGCGAGCCGCTGCTGCCCGAGGAAAAACTCAACTCACCCTTCAGCATCGCCAACCAGATGCTGGGCACCCTGATGAAGCGCGAGACCGACCTGCAACTCGCCAGCCTGGACCAGGACGCCGACGTGCTGCTGGTGCCAGTCATGGGCGATATCGGCAGCGCCGATTTCAACCGCTCGCCCGAAGCCGTCGCCGCCGGCATGGCCGCGGCCGAAGCCGCCCTGCCGGCGCTGCGCCGCTACGCCGTCAGCGAGGCCGACTACGCCGCCTTCCAGCAGCGCCATCGCAAGCCGCGGTTCGATCCGCCGCTGATCGCCTTCCTGGACGTGCTGCGCGGCCGCAGCCGCACCGCCGCTTACGTGGAGCAGCGCCTGTCCGACAGCGTCGGCAAGCCGCTGGATACCGAACAACTGGAAAAAGACATTGGCCTGGCCTATGGCGACGGCAGCTACGAACGCATCACCTACCAGCTGGAAAACCGCGACGGCCAGACCGGCCTGTCGGTACAGCCGGTGGACAAGGGCTGGGGACCGAACTTCCTGCGCTTCGGCCTGCGCCTGTCAGACGATTTCGCCGGCCGCAACAGCTACCAGCTGATCGGCGAAATCAACTTCACCGGCCTGAACGAGCGGGGCGGCGAATCGCGCAACCGGGTCGAGCTGGGCCGCGTCACCGGCCTGCACAGCGAGTTCTACCAGCCCTTCGGCGACGCCGGCCAATACTACGTCGCCCCGTATTTCGACTACCGCGCCTACAACTTCCCGATCGGCGCCGATCTCTCCGTCGCCAACGACGCCGTGGCCGAATACCGTCGCAGCCGCGGCCTGCTCGCGACCGAACTGGGCTATACGCCGAACTCCACCTGGCGCCTGTCCAGCACCCTGGAATACGGCTACGACGAGGCCAAGCGCCGCGTCGGCACGCCCGAGCTGCCCGGCGCCATCAGCAATACCTACGGCGGCCTGATGCTGCGCGCCACCCGCGACAGCCTGGACGATTCCGGCTTTCCCAGCCGCGGCACACGCCTGGACCTGTCGCACGAATTCCTTTTCAGCGGCGAGGACGGCACCGCCTCGGACGTCTCGCGCCTGAGCTGGGACACGGCCTTTTCCCGCGGGCCCAACCGCTGGCTGCTCGGCGCGCGCGTGCATTCCGCGGGCGGCGACAACAACCTGCTGTCCACCTTCGGCACCCTGGGCGGCCTGGCCAACCTGTCGGGCTTTACGGAAAACCAGATCCTGGCCAACCAGATCGCGCTGGGCCGGATGGTCTACTACCGCCGCCTGACCGACGCGGAGCAACTGGTGTCCGTTCCCGTCTACCTCGGCGGCAGCCTCGAAGTCGGCGGCATCTGGGATTCGCGCGAAGCGATCAACCGCAGCGACCTCATCGGCGCCGGCAGTGTCTTCCTCGGCGTGGATACCTTCCTCGGCCCCATGTTCCTGGGCTTCGGCCATGCGGAGGGCGGCAACAATTCGTTCTACCTGAGCTTCGGCAGCCTGCTGCGTTCGGACCCGTAGGGCGGTTTTCCCCGAAGTACAATTGGCCGGATACGTGCCGGCGTACTACCCTCGCGCCGCTGCCAGCCGCCCCGTGCGGGCGAGCCGGCCACCCGACCCGCCGCTTCTTGAAAAGGACGCACCGTGAAAAAGGTATACAACTCCGCCGCCGAAGCCCTGGACGGCCTGCTCTTCGACGACATGACCCTCGCCGCCGGCGGCTTCGGCCTCTGCGGCATTCCGGAGAACCTGATCCAGGCGCTCAAAGAAGCCGGCACCAAGGGCCTGACCATCGTCGGCAACAACGCCGGCGTCGACGATTTCGGCATGGGCCCGCTGCTGAAGACACGCCAGGTCAAGAAAGTCATCGCCTCCTACGTCGGCGAGAACAAGGAATTCGAACGCCAGGTACTGGCCGGCGAGCTGGAACTGGAACTCACCCCGCAAGGCACCCTGGCCGAGCGCCTGCGCGCTGGCGGCGCCGGCATTCCCGGCTTCTATACCCGCACCGCCTTCGGCACCAAGCTGGCGGAAAAGCGCGAGACCAAGGAATTCGACGGCAAGGAATACGTGCTCGAACCGGCCATCACTGCCGACGTATCCATCGTCAAGGCCTGGAAAGGCGACAAGTTCGGCAACCTGGTCTATCGAAAAACCGCGCGTAATTTCAACCCGATGATCGCCACCTGCGGCAAGGTCACCGTGGCCGAAGTGGAAGAGCTGGTGGAAACCGGCGAGCTGGAACCCGACCAGATCCACACCCCCGGCATCTACATCGACCGCATCGTGCAGGGCAAGAACTACGAAAAGCGCATCGAATTCCGCACCGTCACCGGCGGCGCGGCCGGCAAGGAAAACCCCGTGCGCGACATGATGGCCCGGCGTGCCGCGAAAGAACTGCGCGACGGCTACTGCGTCAACCTCGGCATCGGTATCCCGACCCTGGTGGCCAACCATATTCCCGCCGGCGTCAACGTCACCCTGCAGTCGGAGAACGGCCTGCTCGGCATCGGCCCCTTCCCGACCGAAGACAAGGTCGACGCCGACCTGATCAACGCCGGCAAGCAGACCATCACCGCGATCCCCGGATCGAGCTTCTTCTCCAGCGCCGATTCCTTCGCCATGATCCGCGGCGGCCATATCGACCTGTCCATCCTCGGTGGCCTGGAAGTGTCGGAAAACGGCGACCTGGCCAACTGGATGGTGCCGGGCAAGATGGTCAAGGGCCCGGGCGGCGCGATGGACCTGGTCTCCGGCGTCAAGCGCGTCGTCGTGCTGATGGAACACACCGCCAAGGACGGTTCGCCCAAGATCCTGCCCGAATGCGCCCTGCCGCTGACCGGCAAGAACGTGGTCGACCTGATCATCACCGAACTGTGCGTATTCGAAGTCAAGGAAAGCGGCGGACTGCGCCTGATCGAACTGCACGACGGCATCAGCCTGGCCGACGTCAAGGCCAAGACCGGCTGCCAGTTCGAGATTGCCGACGGCGTAGGCTGACGCGGCAGCGTAGGCGAAAGCCAGGTTGGGGTAAGCCAAAGGCGTATCCCAACATCGCGGCCTGTCCGCAGCCCAACGCCCATGCCGAAGCGGTTTACACCCCGCCGGCACACGCATCGACACAACGGAAAACGCTTCGTTTTACAGTCTTTGCCAATGGAACACCGCGATGTCGGGGTTCGCGCTGCTCAGCGCCAACCTACGTAGGTTGGAGTAAGCCAAAGGCGCACCTCCGACATCGCGGCATATCCGCAACAAAAAGCCAGAGCAAGGTCCGATCCAGCCGGCATCTACCGACACGCCCGCTACGCTTTCCGCCACCGCCTCACGGCGGCGCATTCATCCGCGGCATGCCCATGAAATCGCGCTTGACCAGCGCCACGCCCTTCCAGCGCAGCAGGTCGTATGCCGTCGTCGCATGGAAATAGAAATTCGGCTGCGAGAACGACAGCAGGAAATTCTCCGCCGTGAAATCCAGCCGGCGTTCGCCCGCGATGAATTGCATGGGGCGGCCGACAAAGCCGTTCACTTCCGCCGGGTCTATCGCCTGCAGCGCTGCAAGGGTTTCGTACAGGCGCGTCCGCAATGCGTCGAAGGTATCCGGCGGCGTGCTGTTGTCAGGGCTGAACGACCCCTTGCGCACGCCTTCGATCGCGCCCAGCGAATGCACCGCGGTCGATTTGATCTGGTAGGTGAACGGACGCATGTCCTCGGCCAGCCGCGCCTGCAGCAATGCCTCGGCAGCAAGGCCGGTTTCCGCGCAATAGGCCTCGGCCTTGTCGATCAGGCCGAGCATCGCACCCAGCATCTGCACATAGGACGGAACGGTTGCCGCATAGAGCGAGAAAGTCATGCCAGGACTCCGCAGGGAATGGTCGAATCGCGCCGGAGTATACGGCAGCAGTTCGCCACGGCACTGACAGCGAACCCGTCAACACCATGCAACATTCCGCGTGATCCGCCGCAATTGCCCGGCATGTCGTATCCGGTCACACGACGCCTGCGGGCGACTCGCTTAAACTGCCCGTCCCGCCCCACGAACGGACGCACCATGACCGTCAGTCACCATGCCGAAACGTTCTTCGGCAAGCGCGTAGTCGAATTCGCCTACGGCGACGAGCTGAAGAAATCCGCCGCGGTCTACCGCCTGGGCCAGGAATACGAAGCCGACGAAAGCCAGGTCGCGCTGCTCGACGATTTCCTCGCCAAGACCACGCCGGCCACGCTGGAAGCACTGATCCTCGGCGCCTGGGCGACGGCCTCCGAAGACGACCCGCAGGCCTTCCTCGACCGCCTGGTCGAACGCCAGCCGGAACTGACCGAACTCAAGGCGCTGTTCATCGGCGACATGACTTCGGAAGACTGCGAGATCTCCTGGATCAAGCAGGGTGACTACAGCAAATTGCTGAAAACCTTCCACGGCCTGGAAACCCTGCGCATCCGCGGCACCGACGGCCTGGTACTGCCCGCCTTCGAACACCATGCCCTGCGCGAGCTGGCCCTGGAAACCGGCGGCCTGCCCACGAAAATTGTACGCAATATCCAGAATTCCACCATGCCGGCCCTGCGCCATCTGGAACTGTGGCTGGGCGACGACGGCTACGGCTTCGACGGCAAGCTGGGCGACTACATCGAGCTGCTGCGGCATATCCGCCCGGAACGCCTGCACTACCTTGGCCTGCGCAATGCGCAGATCGCCGACGAACTGGCCGAGCATATCGCCCAGCAGCCCTGGCTGAGCAGCCTGCACACGCTGGACCTGTCCATGGGCACCCTCGGCGACAAGGGCGCCGCCGCGCTGATCGCCAGCCCCTATCTGGCCGGCCTGAAAGTGCTGGATCTGAACCACCATTACATTTCCAAGCCGCTGATCACCAGCCTGCGCGCCCTGCCGCTGCAGCTGCGTATCGACGAAGCCCAGGAAGAGGATGACGGCGATCGCTACGTCGAAGTCTCCGAGTGAAGTGCTGCTGCTAGGCCATGCCGCATCGCGGCGCAGCCAGCTGCTGCAGCAGGCCTGCGCACGCGCCGGCGTGGCGCTGGACCTGCTCGACTGGAACGCCTTCCTCGCCGCGCCGGCCCTGCTGGCGCAGCGCCTGGCACAAGGCCGCCATCGCTGGCTCAAGATCGACTCGCCCGGCGAAGACGCCGACTGCGCCCAGCGTCTGCGCCTGCTGGGCTGGCAGGCCGGCGACCGCGCCGCTGCGCCGCCCTCGCCCGTGCTGCACGGCGAACTCGCCACGCAGCACTACTGGCAGGCCGGCTTCGGCCAGGCACTGGGCTGGATCGACGCCGCCGTCGCAGGCGCCGCCGCGCCGCCGCGCCTGCTCAACAGCACGGCCGGCATCCGCGGCATGACCGACAAATGGCAATGCCAGCGGACCCTCGCCGCGCATGTGCCGGTACCGCCGCTGCTGGGACTGTTGCATTCGCTGGAGCAGCTGGATGCGCAGTGGCCCGCAGGCGACTGGCCGCGCGTCTTCCTCAAGCCGCGCTACGGTTCTTCCGCCGCCGGCGTGATCGCCCTGCAGCGCCACCGCGACGGCCGCCTGAGTGCCTACAGTTCGGCGCGGCGCGATGCGAGCGGCCGCGTGTTCAACCACCTGCGCGTCAGCCGCTACAGCCGCCGCAGCGACATCGCGGCACTGGTCGACGCCATTGCCGCACAAGGCGCCTATGCGGAAGCCTGGGTGCGCAAGCCGCGCGCACCGTCGCCGCAGCGCGGCCACTACGATCTGCGCGTCGTCGCCCATGCCGGCCAGGCACGCCAGCGCGTCGCCCGCATCAGCCGCAGCCCCATGACCAACCTGCACCTGGGCAATGCGCGCGCCCAGCCCGACTGGCTGGACCCGCACCGCCAGGCCAGTCTTGCCCGCACCATCGCTGCGGCGGCACAGGCCTTCCCCGGCTGCCACAGCATCGGCTTCGACGCCATCGTGACACCCCACGGCACCACGCTGCTGGAAGCCAACGCCTTCGGCGACCTGCTGCCCGGCCTGCGCCACGACGGCTGCGAAACCTATGACGACCAGGCCAGCCTGATGTGCCATGCCAATTGAAATCCCCGATATGCGCCACATCGCCGGCACGCACGACCTGGTGCTGGTGACCCTGGACACCTTGCGCTACGACGTGGCGCAGCAGCAGTTCCATGCCGGACATTTGCCGCATCTTGCACAATTCATGGGCACCGACGGCTGGCAGCTGCGGCATACGCCAGGCAGCTTCACCTATGCGGCGCATTGCGCTTTTTTTGCCGGCTTCCTGCCCACGCCGGCACAGCCCGGCCTGCATCCGCGCCTGTTCTGCCTGCGCTTTCCCGGCAGCGAAACCACCCACGCCCACAGCCTGGTACTGGACGATGCCGACAGCATCGTCGGCGGCCTCGCCCGGCTCGGCTACCACACGCTGTGCATCGGCGGCGTCGGCTTTTTCAACAAGCAGACGCCGCTGGGCAGCCAGTTGCCGAACCTGTTCGCGGAAAGCCATTGGCAGCCGGAATTCGGCGTGACCGATGCCGATTCCACGGCGCGGCAGGTCGCCCTGGCCTGCGCGCGGCTGCAGAGCGACGATCTGCGCGGCCGCCGCGTTTTCCTGTTCATCAATGTCTCGGCGATCCACCAGCCGAACCGGCATTACCTGGCCGGCGCAGCACAGGATGGCCTGGATACCCATGCCGCCGCGCTGCGCTATGTCGACGCGGCCCTCGCGCCGCTATGGCAGGCGCTGGCGCAGCGCGGGCCGAGTTTCGTCATGCTCTGTTCCGACCACGGCACGTCCTATGGCGAAGACGGCTACCATGGCCATCGCCATGCCCATCCCAGCGTGATGCAGGTGCCGTATACGCATTTCCGGATTGCCGCCCATGACTGACCTGCTCACGCACCTGCGCCAGTCGCCCTATCAGTCCTACAGCTACTCCTATCCGCACAAGTCGGCCTATCGTCCGCTGGCACAGCCGGTGGCGCTGGATATGCTGTGGCAGCAGGAAGACCGCAGCGCCTTGTTCGGTTATATCCATGTTCCTTTCTGCACCTACCGCTGCGGCTTCTGCAACCTGTTTGCCCTGGGCCAGCCGGGCGCGGCGCTGGTCGACGACTACGTGACCCAGCTGGTCGCCCAGTTACGCGTGACCGGCGCGCTGCTGGGCCAGCGCCAGTTCGCCCGTTTCGCCATCGGCGGCGGCACGCCCAGTTACCTTTCCGCTGCGCAGCTGGCGCGCGTATTCGACGCGGTTTACAGCGCGCTTGGCGCAGAGCTGGCACAGATTCCGAGCGGCATTGAAGTCAGCCCCGAGACCGCCACGGCCGAGCGCCTGCAGGTCTGCCGCGACGCCGGCATCGACCGCGTCAGCATGGGCGTGCAGAGCTTTGTCGAAGCAGAACTGTCGGCCCTCGTACGCCCGGCGCAGAACGGCGCCGTGCTGGCCGCCGTCGAGCAGGTGCGCCGGCTGGGCTTCCCCACGCTGAACCTCGACCTGATCTACGGCATACCCGGCCAGACCGCAGCCAGCTTCGCCGCCTCGCTGCGCAGCCTGGTCGCGCTGCAGCCGGAAGAAATATACCTATACCCTTTGTACGTGCGCGAGCGCACCGGCATGGCGCGCCTGCAGCGTGGCAACGTGGCGCTGGCCGACGATCCGCGCCGCGCCCTCTACGACATCGGCCGCGATACCTTGCGCGCTGCCGGCTATACCCAGGTATCCATGCGCCTGTTCCGCGCCGCGCATGCGCCGGAAAGCGGGGGCCCGGCCTACTGCTGCCAGGACGACGGCATGATCGGTTTCGGCTGCGGCGCCCGCTCCTATACGCGCACGCTGCACTATTCCGATCACTACGCGGTGGAACGTGCCGGCGTCAGCGCCATCCTGCGCAACTACATCGCCCAGGATGCAGCCAGCTTCGCCACGGCACGCTACGGCTTCGTGCTGGACGCCGCCGAACAGCGCCGGCGCTACCTGATCCAGTCGCTGCTGACCTGGCCCGGCCTCGATACGCAAGCATTCGCCCGGCGCTTCGGCCTGCCGGCGCACGATTGCTTCGCCGAGCTGGCCGAACTGGAACGGGCCGGCCTGGCCGAGCGCCGCGGCGCTGTCGTGGCGATGACCGAACTGGGCATGGCCCATGCCGATGCCATCGGCCCCTGGCTCAATTCCACCCAGGTGCAGTCGCGGATGAACGCCGATGCGGCGGCTTGAGGCCGATACGCTGCGCCTGCTCTATCGCGGCCGTCTGGCCAGCTGCAACTACGACTGCAGCTATTGCCCGTTCGCCAAGCGGCGCGATTCGGCCGACACCCTGCGCCGCGATGCGGCCGAGCTGCAGCGCTTCGTCGCCTGGTGCGAGCAGGCGCCGGAAACCCTGGCCGTGCTGTTCACGCCCTGGGGCGAGGGCCTGGTGCGGCGCCACTACATCGATGCCCTGGTCCGGCTTAGCCACGCGCCGCGCCTGCGCCGCGTGGCGATACAGACCAACCTGAGCAGCAACCTGCGCTGGCTGGCCCGGGCCAATACGCAAACCCTGGCGCTGTGGTGCACCTTCCATCCTTCGCAACTGGCACAAGCCACGTTTCTGAGGCGCCTTGACCTGCTGCGCGACGCCGGCGTGCGCTTCAGCGTCGGCATGGTCGGCCAGCGCGAAGACATCGCCGCGATAGAAGCCCTGCGCCGCGCGTTGCCGGGCGATGTATACCTCTGGATAAATGCCTTCGATCCGCGCCCGGCGGACTACTACAGCACGCAACAGATACAGCGCCTCAGCGCCGTCGATCCGCATTTCCCGCGCAGCCTGGCGCCGCCGCCCAGCCTCGGCGCCGACTGCCGTGCGGGCGATACGGCGCTTTCCGTCGACGGCGACGGCAACGTGCGGCCCTGTCATTTCGTGCCGCTGCCGCTGGGCAACCTCTACGACGGCAGCTTCCGCCGGCACCGCGCACCGCGCGCCTGCCCGAACGCGCACTGCGACTGCTACATCGGCTACATGCACCGGCGCGATATCGGCCACGAGCGTTATTTCGACCAGGGCGTGCTGGAGCGCGTGATGGACGGCTGGCCGGCAAGCGTGCGTCAGAGTCCGGCAGCCTCGCCGCCGCTGGCGGATTTCGCACCTTGAATTGGCCGGCCTGCTGCCCTAGTCGGTAGCCACCGCCATCCATCGGAACACACCGTCATGATCGAGCTGTACTACTGGCCTACGCCGAACGGTCACAAGATCACGCTACTGCTGGAAGAAGCCAGCATCGACTACCGCATCCATCCCGTCGATATCGGCGCGGGCGAACAGTTCAAGCCCGACTTCCTCGCTTTCTCGCCGAACAACCGCATGCCGGCCATCATCGACCGCGCGCCGGCCGACGGCGGCGAAGCCATCGGCGTGTTCGAGTCGGGTGCCATCCTGCTCTACCTGGCGGAAAAGACCGGCCAGTTCCTGCCCGCCGATGCGCGCCACAAGAAAGTCGTCACCGAGTGGCTGTTCTGGCAGGTCGGCGGCCTCGGTCCCATGGCCGGGCAGAACCATCATTTCGGCACCTATGCGCCGGAAAAGATTCCGTACGCGATCCAGCGCTACGTCAATGAAACCAACCGGCTCTACGGCGTGCTGAACAAGCGCCTGGCCGGCCGCGAATTCATCGCCGGCGACGCCTATACGATTGCCGACATGGCCTGCTATCCGTGGATAGTGCCGCACGAGCGGCAGCAGCAGGATCTCGCCGACTTCCCCCACCTCAAGCGCTGGTTCGACGCCATCGCCCAGCGGCCGGCGACGATCCGCGCCTATGCCAAGGCCGCTGATTTCGCCAGCCGTCCGACCATCACCGAAGAAAGCCGCAAGATCCTGTTCGGGCAAACGGCGCAGAACATTCCCCGCTAGGCCACGCGGCAAAACTACCGATCCGCCCGACATTGCAGCCGGCGGCGCACCGACGCGCCGCCGGCTGCAATGCACCTGCGCTCATTGCCCCCTGCCTACCCACAGCGACGCTTGCCCTGGTAGGGCGCGATGAGCGAAAGCGAATTGCGCCGCCAGACCTACGCACAACGCCGAACCCAGCGCCGCACCGGACGTCCCGCCTGCCGCAGCCACGCAACACACCTACCGGTTCGATCGCGCTGCAAAAGCGCTACTGCTACGAAGCAGTTCGTTGCAACCCTCGCGCGCAGGCCACGCTTGCCGCCGAAGCACGTGTACGCACGGACGAATCGGCAAAATCACCGCGATATATGACGCTTTTGCGTAAGCCAGTGCTTTTGCACACCGCACCGTGGCCGCGGCGGAATCGGTAGAGACTGAACAGAAGACGCATGCGAATGTTTGCCTGCCACGCCGGCCCCGCGCCGCGTGCCGGCAGGAATGCCCCAGCGGCAATCCATAACGCAACGAACGCCACGGACATGCCGCCGTCGGGCGGGCTCGCGCCGGAAAACCGCCTGGCCGGCAGCGTGGACGCGCTGCCGGAAAAGTTCACAACATTACTTTGCACGTCATTGGGGGGATGTATGCGTCGCACACCACTCTACCTGGCCATTGCCTTCGCCAGCTTCGGCGCAGTGCCGGCTATTGCCGCGGCACAGTCGGGCCAGCCGGCCGCTACCGACGAAAACAACGCTACCGAACTGGAAAGCGTCGTCGTCACCGGCTCGCGCATTCCGCGCGCCACCATCGAAGGCCCGGCGCCCGTCACCGTGATCACCGCCGACGACATTCGCGCCAAGGGACTGGCCACGGCCTACGACGTGGTGCGCTCGCTCACCCAATCCACCGGCTCGGTGCAGACGCAGCAATTCCAGGGCTTTACCCCGGGCGCGCAGCAGGTCGACCTGCGCGGCCTCGGCCCCAGCTATACCCTGGTACTGCTCAACGGCCGGCGCATGGCGGATTTTCCGCTGGCCTACAACGGCCAGAGCAATTTCACCGACATCGCCAATATTCCGGTATCGATGATCGAACGCATCGAAGTACTCACCGGCAGCGCCTCGGCGGTGTATGGCTCTGATGCGGTTTCCGGCGTGATCAACTTCATCCTGAAGAAGAAGGCCGACGGCAGCACGCTGAACTATCGCATCGGCGATACCAGCGACGGCGGCGGTTTCTCGCAGCGCCTGCAGATGACCACCGGCGGCAGCATAGGCCGGCTCGATACGCTGTTCGGCGTGGAGTTCTACAAGCAGGATCCCATCTTCCAGTACCAGCGCAGCTTCCAGGATTCGCTCAATGACGATCCCAGCCTGAACGGCCGCGCCGCCGTGCCCAGCCGCGTCTTCCTGCGCTGGAACCCGGCCACCTTGCGCTATATCGACCCGGGCCAGGCCACCTGCGATGCCCTGTCCCATCTGGACCGCGGCACACTCGACTACAGCTTCCGCCCGAACCGCGGCTATTACTGCGGCAGTACCGAAGCGCTTTACGGCACGGTGCAGAACGAACGCGAGAACGGCGTCGGCTACGCCGCACTGACCTACCACCTGACAGACGACACGCGCCTGTACCTGGACTACCAGGCCGCGCATACGCGCGCCAAATTCGGTGGCGGGCCGAATTTCTGGGGCTATACCGGTTCCGGCGACAACGCCTTCATCAATGCCGATACCGGCACCTTCGAAGCCTGGCAGCGCATCTTCACGCCCGAGGAAGTCGGCGGCCTGGACGCGGTGCTGGACTACAACCGCGATACCACGCGCTCGCTCACCACCGGCATCGAAGGCCAGCTCGGCGCCTGGCACTACGACGCCGGCTATTCGCACTCCAGCTTCACCATGGTGCAGGCACACCGCGCCATCCTGTCGGCCGAAGCCGACCGCTTCTTCCTCGGCGAATCCGAAGGCGTGGACGAGGAAACCGGCTATGACATCTTCCGTCCCGACGTGTCGCGCCTGTACCGGCCGCTGACGGTCGCGGAATACAATTCCATTTCTCGCTTTACGCCGATCCGTGGCCGCACCCGCGCCGAGTCGTTCAACCTCACCGTCGACAACGGCGAACTGTTCTCGTTGCCCGCCGGCGACGTCGGCATCGCCGCCGTGGCGGAATACGGCACCCAGTCGTATTCCATGCAGATCGATCCGGATGTACTGAACAACCGCTATTTCAGCTGGACCGGCACCGGCGGCGCCGGCTCGCGCAGCCACTACGCGGTTGGCGCGGAACTGCGCGTGCCCATCCTGTCCACGCTCAGCCTGACGCCGGCCGCGCGCTACGACAGCTACCGCTTCGCCGGCCATTCCACCGGCAAGGCAACCCAGTCGCTGGGCCTGGAATGGCGGCCGCTGGATTCGCTGCTGGTGCGCGGCAGCGCGGCCACCAGCTTCCGCGCACCCGACCTGCACTACGTCTTCGCCGGCCCCAGCGGCGCCTACTACACGCTGACTGACTATTACCTGTGCCGCTCGCGCCAGCCGGACGTGCCGTATTCCGACTGCGATTTCGACAGCGTCTCGGTCAAGGGCACGCGCAGCGGCAACCGCCAGCTCGACGACGAAACCGGCAAGTCGTTCACTTATGGATTTGTCTGGTCGCCGCTGCCCGAGTTCGACCTGAGCCTGGACTACTACGATATCCGCCTGGACAACGCGATCACCGACCGCAGCCTCGACGAAATCCTCAGCAAGGAAGCCGACTGCCGCCTGGGCCGCACCGAAGGCGGCACCGTCGTCGACATCAATTCGCCGACCTGCCAGCAGGTACTCGCCCTGGTCAACCGCAACCCGGCCGACGCGCTGATCAACCCCGGCCAGATCGCCGGCGCCGACACCTATCCGATCAACGCCGCGTCGCTGCGCAACGCCGGCATCGACGCCACCGTGAACTACCGGCTGGAAACCGCGCGCCTGGGCGACTTCCGCTTTCGCTTCAACTACACCGGTGTATTGAAATACACCTATCAACAATTTCCCGGCGACGACGAAATCAACGTGCGCGACGACCGCGGCAACAACAACCTGCGCAGCAAGGTCAGCGGCAGCGTGGCCTGGACCCTGGGCCCGGTCACCACCACCGTGTTCGGCCAGCGCTACGGCTCACTGCCCACGCGCGACCAGAGCGGCCGCTACGGCCCGACCATGACTTACAACCTGTCCGCCGACTACCGCATCAACGACCGCGCGCGCATCGGCCTGGCCATCAACAACGTGCGCAACACACCGCCGCACCGCGACAACACCAACAGCACCTATCCGTACTACGACCAGTTCCAGTTCGACCCCATTGGCCGCCAGTATTTTCTCGAATTCGCCTATCGCTTCGGCGGTTCGGCGGAGCGGTAGGCCGGCACGTCGACGTCGTTGGGGCGAGCCGCCAGGCGAACCCCAACATCGAGGTATTTCCGCCGGGAAATGCATCAAACGGAGCAAAACCGCCGGCTTGAACCAACCCGCTGTTGCGGCGTGACGGTAGGCTTTGTCACGGATTCTCCATCGACGCAACGCCCCGATGCGAAAGGCTTCGGCATCGGGTCTTCGTGGGTGGAACCTCTCGATACGGAAAGCTTCGTTGTGGGTTGTTCGTGGATGACCCACCTCGATGCCGGGGTGCGCCTGGCGGCTTGCCCCAACCGACGTTTTTGTTTGACCGATACGCCGCAAGCACACTCCCGCCGCACGGTGCCAGCTGCCTACCCCCCAACACGGGCAGGCTGGTGCCGGTGAGCGACGCCCACGCAGCGCCCCACCCCGCTGCAACCCCGGCGGTCGTCGCTACAGCGGCGGGAGTGGCTTGCGGCCTATCCCTATCGCCGCTGGCAATGCCGGCTGAGCAGTCCTTCGTTCGGCGCATGGCGTGGTGTCCATAGGCCATACGCGATGCTTTGACGCACCTGGCGCTTTGCTCGACGTTGCGCGGCGTACCGACGGATTTCACGGATTCGGCATCCGTTTTCGCAAGCAGCAAAACCGGCGCCCGTCGTGCGCTACCAGCGAATCCAATCCGCCGGCGCGACGTATTTCTTCGCCGTGAATCTGCAGGACCGCCGTAGCACCCTGCTGGTCGACTGCATCGCGCTGCGGCGCGACTCGCTGCGCCAGGTCCGCCGCACGCATCGCTTCGCTATCGACGCCTGGGTGGCTCTGCCTGACCCCCTGCATGCGATCTGCACAGTGCCCGCAGGCGACGCCGACTATGCAATCCGCTGGGCCTTGATCGAGGCGAAATTTTCCCGCGCCATTGCGCCCAGCGAATTTCGGCATAGCCGCGACAGCGCGCCTGCGCACAGCCGCCGCACGCCGGCGCAATCCATTCCGCCCTGGCGTTGCCCATCCGCGCCAAGGCGCAACTCGTCGCAGCGCGCTTCAGTCGCCGCGTTGCGCCGGCAACACTGCGTGCCACCGCCAGCGCGACCTGTCGCAGCAGCGCCCGCCATCGCCCGAAAACCCGCATCGCAGGTTAATCCATGAATACACTTATCAACACGCCGGTGCGGACGACAGGTATCCGCGCCGGTATGCCACCGCATGCCGCGGCCAGCGAGGATCGCCTGGCACGCCTGGCCGGTCCCGCACTCAAGGCTGCCGCTGCGTTCTGGTATGGCGTCGTCGCGCTGGGCCAGCTGGCCTTCGTCGTCTACATCGCCGGCTTCTACGGCCGCGCCGCCTGGCAGGGCGAGCCCGAACGCTGGAACACCGTGCTGCCACAGGGCTACGTGCCCGGCGACACGCTGGGCAATCTGGTGCTCGGCGTACACCTTGTCTTCGCCTTTGTCATCACCGTCGGCGGCGTGCTTCAGTTGCTGCCGCCACTGCGTCGCGTCGCGCCGGCATTCCACCGCTGGAACGGCCGTGTCTATCTGATCGCCGCCGTGCTGATGAGCATCGGCGGCCTGGTGATGGTGTGGACGCACGGCGCCGTCGACGATGTGTGGCGGCACCTGTCCACCAGCCTCAACGCCGTGCTGATCCTCGTCTTCGCCGGCTTCGCCGTGCACCACGCGCGGGCGCGGCGCCTCAGCCTGCACCGGCGCTGGGCACTGCGCCTGTTCCTCGCCGTCAGCGGCGTGTGGTTTTTCCGTGTCGGGCTGATGTTCTGGATCGTCGCCAACCAGGGACCGGTCGGTTTCGATCCCAAGACGTTTACCGGTCCTTTCCTCACCTTCCTCGCCTTCGCCCAATACCTGCTGCCGCTGGCGCTGCTGGAACTGTATTTCCGCGCAGAGGCCAGCACCGCCACCTATCGGCGCCTGGCCATGGCGGCAGCACTGGCAGTGGTTACGCTGGCCATCGCCGTCGGCATCGTCGCGGCTGCGCGAATCCTCTGGTTGCCCCACCTCTGATGCGCGGCACCGAACGCTGGGTAGACACCGCCGGCAGCGCGCATTCGCAGGTATCGTAGCCGTCATGCCTACTCCCCCCGCTCAGCCGCAACGCGGCCTGGCCCAACTGTTCAACCGCCGCCGCGTCGTCGCCACGCTGGGCCTGTCGCTGCTGTGGGGCCTGCTGCTTTCGCCCAGCTGGTCGAGCAATCGCGCCGGCCTGCTGCTGCGCACGGTGGAAATCGGCCTGGTCGCGATGATCGCGTTCGGCATCGCCGAGCAATGGCCGCGGCGTCTGCCGTCGTGGATTGCGCGCTGGGTGCTGCAGATCATCGCCGTCGCCCTGTCCATCGTGCCGACCGTGGTGGCGATCTACGTCTACACCACCGCGCAGGGCGAACTGCCCTTCTGGAGAGACAGCCAGCGTGCCAGCGGCGTCATCACGCTGAGTGTCACCGGCCTGCTGTTCATACCCTGGGTAGCCGTAACCTCGCTGGTACGCCAGCGCGACAGCTTCATGCGCAACCAGGCCCTCGCCTTCCAGCTCGAACGCAGCGAACTCGAACGCCGTGCCGCCGATGCCCGCCTGCGCCTGCTGCAGGCGCAGGTGGAACCGCACTTCCTGTTCAACACCTTGGCCAACATCCGCGAGCTGGTCGACTCCGGTTCGGCCCAGGCTTCGGCCGTACTCGGCAGCCTGATCGCCTACCTGCGCGCCGCCGTGCCGCGGCTGAACGATCCCGCCACCACGCTGGGCCAGGAAATCGACCTGGTACGCGCCTACCTGGAACTGATGCAGATGCGCATGCCCGACCGCCTGCAGTTTTCCCTGCGCGCCGATGCCGCCGCCCATGCCTTGCGCTGTCCGCCCATGACCTTGCTCGCCCTGGTGGAAAACGCCGTGCGCCACGGCATCGATCCCAGCGAAGAAGGCGGCCGCATCGACGTGCGCATACAGGTGGAAAATGGACATTGTTGCATCCAGGTCCGCGACAGCGGCATTGGCCTGGCTGCCGGCAGCACCGCCGGACTCGGCACCGGGCTGTCGTCCCTGCGCGAACGCCTGCACCTCACCTTCGGCAACGAGGCACAGCTGAACCTCAGTGCCGTACACCCGCACGGCGCCTGCGCCGACCTGCAGTTTCCCGCCCGGCCCAGTACCGCATGAACCGCCGCCCGACTGCCCTGATTGCCGACGACGAACCGCTGCTGCGCAAAGCCCTCGCACGCCTGCTGGCCACGGCCTGGCCCGAACTGGAGATCGTGGCGCTGGCGCGCAACGGCCGCGAAGCCGTCGAACGCTTCGAGGCCTTGCAGCCGGACATCTGTTTTCTCGACGTGCACATGCCGGGGCTTTCCGGCGTGGAAGCCGCGCAGCAGATCGGCCGCCGTGCGCAGCTGGTGTTCGTGACCGCCTACGACAACTACGCCGTGCAGGCGTTTCAGCACGGCGCGCTGGATTACCTGATGAAGCCCGTCGACAGCGCGCGGCTGGCCGATACCGTGGCGCGGCTGCAGGAACGCCTGCGTGCGGCGCAACCGCGGCCAGATACCGACGCCTTGCTGGAAGAACTGGCCGTGCACCTGCGCAGGAAGCTGGGCCTGGGCCAGCCATCGGCTGCCAGCGACAGCGCGCCGGTTCCGGTACCTGAGCCGCAGCCCGCCGCTGTCGCATCGAGCACGCCGACGGCGCCCTTGCGCTGGCTTCGCGCCGCCGTCGGACAGGCGGTACGGCTGATCGCCGTCGACGACATCGACTATCTGCGCTCGGACGAGAAATACACGCGCATTGCCTGGCGCGGCGACGGTGGCAAGGCCGCCGAGGCGCTGGTGCGCACGCCGCTGAAAGAGCTGTTGCCACAACTGGACCCGGCCCAGTTCGCCCAGGTGCATCGCTCGGTGGTGGTGAACCTGCGCGCGATCAGCCATGTGGTGCGCGGCGAGAACGAGACGGCGGATATCCACCTGAAACACCGGGCAGAGGTACTGCCGGTGAGCCGGAGCTATCTGGGCTTGTTTCGGCAGATGTAGAAAGCCGCACGATCCTGCAGACGTTGCGCTCCGCGCGGTTGCTGGTCGAAGGAGCGCCGATCGATCACCGCGTGGTGGCACCGGGCGCGCAGCCGGTTTCGATGACGCGCCAGCGTTGGAGGGAAGCCGGCATGAAGGCGGCGGCATCGCGGCGCGGACGACGCACGGGCGGACAGACCGGCGGAGGCGGATTGAGACGGGATAGCCACAGACGCGTTGCTGCGCTTGGCGTGTGAGCAGCAGTGGCAATCGTCTGAATGGGCCAGGCCGCGCCTTGGGCGCGGCGCTTCGCGGTCCGGGCGTGGAAGGAGGCGAAAAAAGCGCGGAACGCAGCGGTAAACGGGCCGAGAGCCGCAGTCAACGCGTGGAGTTCCGCGGTCAAAGGGTGGAACGCCACGGTCAACGCGTGGAACGCCGCGGTCAAAGGGCGGAACGCCGCGGTCAACGCGTGGAGTTCCGCGGTCAAAGGGCGGAACGCCGCGGTCAACGCGTGGAGTTCCGCGGTCAAAGGGCGGAACGCCACGGTCAACGCGTGGAGTTCCGCGGTCAAAGGGCGGAACGCCGCGATCAAAGCGCGGAACGCCCCGATCAATGCAAGGCCGCTACACCGTCCAGATTGCAGACCCGAATCACCGGACCGGCTAGCTGGCCCGGCTGGCCTGCCGGATGACGGCCAGCGCTTTTTCGGGATCGCAGCCATAGATGCCCGCGCCCCAGGCGGCATTGAGTTCGACACAGGCCCAGCCGCGGCCAGCGATATGGCCGATGTCGACGACGATGGCCGCGGGCAGGTCTACGCGCGAATCGGCGAGCAACTGCGCCATGAAGGCTTCGGCGGCGGCGTCTTCGCCGGGTTCGCTGTGGAATTCGCTGGCACGCTGCAGTTCGCCGTGGCGGCTGTAGAGGGAATAGGTCACCAGCTTCCGGTCGAGAACAAAGCAGCGGAATTCGCATTCCCAGGCGACGACGTCGGAGACCAGCACGGGCATGTCGTCGTCGAACGCATGCGGCAGTTCGTTGCCGGTATAGACGTCGGCGGGGAAGGATTTGTCGTTCGGCGGTTTGACGAAGCGCGGCGCCGGCTGGCTTCGCGCGGCGCCCAGGCTGGTCAACGTAATGGCGCGCCGGCGGTATTCGTCGGGCAGGCGTACCAGCCAGTCTTCGGGCGGGTCGATCAGGGTCACGCCGGCCTGTTCGGCGAGGGAAGGGCCGAACAGGGCCTCGACGTAGAGGACGAGATCAGCACGTGCCTGCAGGTGTCCGGGCAGGCGCCAGCTGGACAGGCGCTCTACGGACCAGCCCAGCCGGCCGGCGGCGCGCCACAGCGATTGGGCGTCTTCGGTCTGGCGGGGAGTGAGGATCAGGGTTGGCATGGGAGGCGGAAGTCCGGGAAGCGTGTCGCGAGACAGGGGGCTTGCTCGAAGGGTGATTGCAAGCGCCTTGGGTAGGGGTTCTTCGATGCGGTGGTACCGCGATGTTGGGATGCGCCTGCGGCTTACCCCAACCTACGTTGTTTTTGTGGTTTTTCGCGCATTTCCTGCCGGGTTCTGCCGCCCGATCTTACGTCCGGCACAGGTCTGGCGCGGGGTTTGCACGCAGCATCCGCGGTGGCTTTCGGGAATCTCATGGCTCATTTCGTTACCGGCCTTATCGCGCGTCGCACGGCTTTGCGGGCTTTTGCGAATCGGTATGGTTTGCCGGCCCCGGTGATGTTGAACGAGGTGCTGGCGCTTCTGCCGCTGGACGAGGACATGCTGGATGCCTTGCTGCCGGCGCCTGCAGCGGATTTCGTGGCCGGCTTCAATATGCTGTCGCCGGGCCTGATGCAGGCGCTGCAGGCGGGCTCGGAGCGCAGCACGCTGCTGTATTTCGAGACGGAATATTTCGGCGGCATGGGTACGCAAGGCGCTGTCGTGTTCCGCGACGGCGAGCTGGTGTTCGGGCCGCAGTCGGCGGAGCTGGGGCCGATCAACAATGCACTGGCTTTGCTCGGCGTGCGCACCGTGCCACCGGCAGTCGACGAATTCGAAACGGTAGGCCTGCAGCTGCATGGCAGCACGGACGAATGGCTGGCCAGCGCGACGGAGGATTGAGCCGCCCGCTGCCGTAGCCGCCGCTTGTAGCACCCCTCCCGCGGCACCCGCAGCGGCAGAACTGTTACGCCCCGTGTCAGACAACGACACGCGTGACAGTCCCCGCTGTCGGATTGCGCTTGTGCCCGGGAAACAAGCGGCGTCTGCGCGGGATGCCGGCCAGGTTATCGGCGGCGGCCTGGCTTTTGCTGTTGCCACGCGGCTGCACCACAGTTTTCAAGCAGGGGGGGGGGGGATTTATGCACTCGTACACTTTGCGTTCTTTCGGAGCGCCCGAATGAGCGCGCGACATCTGGCGGCGGCCACCTTGCTGATGCTGCCGGCAGCGGCGTTCGCGGCCTTCAGCATGGACTGGTATTCGATCAACGGCGGCGGCGGTGTTTCCAGCGCGCCCGGCATCAGCCTGGCCGGCACGATAGGCCAAGCCTCGCCGGGCTACTCCAACAGCACCGGCTACAGCCTGACGGCCGGTTTCTGGGTGGCCGCGCCGCTGGTTTCCGATGTGATCTTTCGCGATGGCCTTCAGGGGGCAACACCATGATTTCGGCACGACGCTGCCTGCTGGCGGCATTGATTGCCAGCGCACTGGCTTTTGCCGCCGCACAGGCGGCCCCGCAGGGGCAGAGCTTTACCTACCAGGGCCAGCTGAAGCTGGATAACGCGCCGTTTACCGGCACGCGCAATCTCACCTTCGCGCTGTTCGACGCGGCCACGGGCGGCGTGCAGATCGGCAGCACGGTGACGGCGAATGCGTACCCGGTGCTGGACGGGCTGTTCACCATCGACCTGAACTTTCCCGGCGCCTTCGGCGGCCAGCAGCGCTGGCTGGAAGTGACGGTGAACGGCCAGCCGCTGACGCCGCGCCAGCCGGTCACGGCGGCGCCGGTGGCGCAGTACGCGCTGAGCGGCAATCCCGGGGCTACCGGCGCGACGGGAGCAACCGGCGCGACCGGCGCAACGGGTTTGCAGGGACCGACCGGCGCGACCGGCCCGCAAGGTGCCGCCGGCGCAACAGGAGCCCAGGGCAGCACGGGCGTCACCGGCGCGCAGGGCGAGACCGGGGCAGCCGGCCCGACCGGGGCGACCGGTGCCACGGGCAGCAATGGCGTCACCGGAGCGACGGGCGATACCGGCGCGGCCGGCGCAACCGGACTTATCGGTCCCATCGGACCTGTCGGCCCGACCGGGGCAACCGGCAGCAACGGCGTCACGGGCACGCAGGGTGAAATCGGTCCGGTAGGCCCGCAGGGCCCGGCCGGTCCGCAGGGCACCGCCGGCACGCTGGCCGCCTACGGCGATGGCAGTGCCGGCACCTTGTCGGTACCGGTGGGCAATACGCTGGATCTGACCACGGCAGGCGGCTACAACACCCTCACCGCGCAGGGCAAGAGCACTCTGCAGTTCAGCGACATCACGATCTCTGGCAACCTGATCGTTCCCAGCGGCACCCAGCTGCGCGCAACGGGCACGGTGACGATCAGCGGCTCCATCACCGTGGCTACGGCTGCGATGGATTCAGGCAACGGCCCGGCGCATCCCGGGGTTTCGCTGGCACCCGCCGGCCAGCTGCAGGGCGGTATCGGCCTGGGCCCCCTGCAGGCGGCGCAGCTGCGCAGACCGGTCGTCGTCGGCGGCGGTGCCGGCGATCGCAATATCTCCTTCGCCACCACTACCGGCGGCGAAGGCGGCGGCAGCCTGGTCATCGCGGCGCGCGGCAATGTCAGCATCAGCGCCAGCGGCTCGATCACTGCCAACGGCAGCAGCGGCGCAAACCCCGGCGTAACCAGCGATATTCCCGGCCCGGGCGGCGGTGCTGGCGGTGTCCTGCTGATCGCCTCCCAGGGCAACATCAGCGTCAACGGCACGGTTCGCGCCAACGGTGGCATCGGCGGTCCTGGCGTCAACGGCAACGGCGGCACGGGCGGAGCGGGCGGCGGCGGCGGGGGCGGCGGCGGCATCATCCGGCTGATGGCGGCGGGCACGATCGCCACTGCCGGCACCCTGCAAGTCAACGGCGGCGCGGCCGGTACCGATGCGTCTTCCAGCGCGTTCAACCAGGCCGGCAGTGGCGGTGGCGCCTGCGGCGGCAATGGTGGCAATGGCGGCAACGGCACGACGGCGTTCGTGCCGTCGACCGCGGGTTCGGCGGGCTATGTGTTCAGCGTGACGACGCCCACGCCGGAAAACCTGTTGTAAGCCAGCGAGAAAACCGCGGCGGTGCTGCGACAGCGCCGCCGCGCGCAGGTGCGGTGAGCCAACGGCGAACGCCTCCATCGCGGCCTGTGCGCCACACCAATCGCCAACCGCAACGATCTGCCTCCCCGCAACCCACGCTGCCGCGACGGCCACGGCATTTCCGCCGGCAGGCGCGTCGATTTACCCTGCTTCCGCTCCGCCCCCGCTTCGCCCTTTTGCCGTGGCAAAGGCGGGGCCTTGGCCTGCCGGACAGACCTTGGTCTGGGGTTTTTTCGGCACGGAACGCCTCGATGTGGAGGTTCCTTCGGCGGGGGCTTGCGCGGGGCGGTGCGCCTCGATGTCGCGGTTCCTTCGGCACGGGCTCTACGCCGGGCGGTATACCTCGCTGTTGGGGTGCGCCTGCGGCTTGGCCCAACCTATGTTCTGGACTGCTTGTGAGCCGACCTGTCTACCGCTTCGCCTCGTTCCGCCTGGATGTCGCCGCGCGCGAATTGCGCGGCGACGGCGTGCTGCTGAACGTGTCGCCGAAGGTGTTCGACGGGCTGGTCTGGCTGATCGAGCACCGTGACCGCGCGATCGGCCGCGACGAGCTGATTGCGGCGATCTGGGGCCGCGCCGACGTGACCGATGCGCAGCTGGGCCAGCTGATGCGCAAGCTGCGCCGCGCAGTCGGCGACGAGGGCGAAGGCCAGTCGCTGGTGCGCACGGTGCCGCGCTTCGGCTATCGCTGGGTGGCGGAAACGCGCCTGGAACCGGCCGCCGCTACGCCAGTCGCCGCCGATACACCGCCCGCCGCGCCTGCTGTGCCGGCAAAGCCGCGCCGACGCTGGGCAATGGCCGGCATTGCCGCCGTGCTGCTGGCCGCGATCGGCCTGGCCTGGTGGCAGACCCGGCGCGATGCCCACGAG
Organism: Tahibacter aquaticus; assembly: GCF_004363655.1. Taxonomy (GTDB): domain Bacteria; phylum Pseudomonadota; class Gammaproteobacteria; order Xanthomonadales; family Rhodanobacteraceae; genus Tahibacter; species Tahibacter aquaticus. The sequence goes on along the minus strand of NZ_SNZH01000003.1, from coordinate 149,354 downwards.
AACGACGTGATCGCGGTGCTGCCGGTGGCGATCGAACCCGCCGGCGAGCGCGAGTCGGCCTGGCTGCGCCTGGGCCTGATGGACCAGCTGGCCGAGGAGCTGCGCCGCGCCGGCCTGCGCGTGGTGCCTAGCGACAATATCGCCACGGCGGCGCGCAACGACGGCACTGCGCTGCTCGGCGAGGAACGCGTGACCGCCGCCACCGGCGCACGGCGGTTCGTCGCGGCAACCACGCGGCGCATGGCCAGCGGCTGGGTCAGCCGCATCGAATGGCGCGAAGAGGGCCGCGTGCGGCGCGAAGTGGAAGCCAGCGCCGACAGCGCCGTGGGCGCCACGCGCAAGGCCAGCCGGCAATTGCTGCTGGCGCTGGGACGCCCGCCCGCCGCGCTGGGCGCCGAGCAGGGCGATGCGGCTGCCGCGCAATGGCTGGAGCGCATCGACGCGCTGCTGCTGGATACGGATTTCCCCGCCGCGCGTGCCGCCCTGGCCAGTGCGCCCGAGGCGCTGCGCCGCAGCGTGGCCGGCCAGTTGCGCCAGGCCGACCTGGAACTGGCCACGCAGCGCATGGCCGAGGCCAGGCAGGGCTACGTGGCGGTGCTGGCGCACGAACCGGCCACCGAGATCGACGCGCTGACCCGCGCCCGCGCCCTGATCGGCGTGGCCGGGCCGGTGGCCCAGGAAGGCGACCTGGCCGGCGCACGGCAGCACCTGAGCAGCGCCATCGGCATTCTCGATGCGCTGAATGCGCCGCAGCTGCTGGGCGAAGCGCTGTACGGCCGTGGCATGTTTGCCCTGGTACAGGGCGACCTGGACCACGCCGAGGCGGATTTTTCCCAGGCGCGCATTGCGCTGGAACTGGCCGGCGCCAGCCTGCAGCTGGCCCGCCTGCAAGGCCAGCAGGCCAACCTGCTGGCGGTGCGCCACCGGCACGCGGAAGCGCTGGCCTTGTGGAGCGGGGCCGCCGACCGCTTCGAACGCTTCGGCGATGCCGAGGCTTTCATCGATGCCCTGGGCAATGCCGCCACCGAACAGCTGTCGCTGCTGCAGCCGCAGTCGGCCCAGGCCACGCTGCAGCGCGCCGACGCCTGGCTGGCGCGGCTGGATCATCCGCTCAGCGATGCGCTGTTCCGCTTTGTCGCGGCCCGCGTACTGGCGCAGAACGGCCGCCTGCAGGCCGCGCGCGAGCAGTTCGAGGCCTTGCTGACCGATACCGCGACCGGCCAGGTCAGCGGCATGGCCGCGACCGTCGGGCTGGAGCTGGCCAGGCTGGACCTGGCCGGTGGCAACGCCGCCGCCGCGGCGCGTCGCGCCGACGCAGCCATGACCCGGTTACAGCAGCCGGACCTGGCCTCGCCGCTGTACGCGCGCATTCGCCATGACGGCTGGCTGCTGCTGATCCGCGCGCTGCGCAGTGCCGGCGACGGGCCACGCGCGGCGCAGGAAACGCAGCGTTTCCTGGCCCAGGCCGATGCGGACGAAGCCGCACCGGTCTATACCCACCTGGCCGACGCGGAATTGCAATGGCCGGGCAACAGAGTGGCGGCCGTGCGTGCCTATGAAGCCAGCCTCGCCGCAGCGCGGCGCAGCGGCGCGCCGGGCGACATGGCCGAGGTAGTGGTGTCGTACGCGCAGGCCCTGCTGGCCGCCGGCGACATCGACGCGGCCACGCGCATCGCCGGGCAGACCAGCGCCTGGGCCACGCAGGATTTCGCCTGCGCCGTGCTGCAGGCCCGCCTCTACCTCGCCCTGCAGCAGCGCGACGCCTTCGCCCGGGCCATGGCCAGCCTGCGCCAGCTGGCGGGAGAACGGCCGCTGCCGCCGGATCTGGCCGCTGCGGCGCGCACGCCGCGCTGAGCCAGCGCCTGGAAAATTCCTTGGCATTTCAAGCCGTAGTGGCAATCGATCATGGAACGGCCATGCCGATGCCGCGCAACAGGGCCGACAGTGCGCTGCTATCGCTGGCAGACCGCCGTGCGATACGCGCGCCCTGCCACCGATCCGGGACAACACCGTGACCTACTCACACCGATTGCTCAGCCTCTTCCTGCCGCTGCTGTTGGCGGCTACGGCAAACGCCGACACTGCCGCACCGCGACGTACCCTGGGCCCGGACGTGCAGGCGGCGCAGGCCGGGCAGCCGCGCGAAGGGCTGCAGCCGACGCCAGCCTCGGTGCACGCGCTGCTGGGTTCGGTGCCCGCCTACGCACTGGAAATGACCCTCAGTTTCGCCCGGCGCTATTCCACCTTCGATGCCTCGGCCCCGGCCAATACCGCCATCGTCGGCCCTACGCCGGCCGATGCCCAGCTGTGGACCGGCACCTTCGTGCGCGACGATTTCAGCAAGCAGTACCTGCTCGGCGATGCCAACGTGCTGCGCACCATCAGCACCGCCAGCGGTGCGGTCACTGATATCGGCGACAGCGTGCCGCCGGTCGAGGGCGAATACTGGGTCGGCATGAAGTGGGACCCGACCACCGACCAGGTCTTCGCCGCCGCCTGCAATCACACCGTCGGTGCCGGCTGCCACCTCTACACCATCGACACCGCGACAGCCGCCGTCACGCCGGTGGCGCCGATCGCCGGCGCCTCGGGCGACTACGTGCTGATGGACCTGGCGATCAATTCGGCCGGCGAGATCTACGCGGTCAACCTGATCGAGCCCTACGACAACTACCTGGTGAAGCTGGACAAGGTCAGCGGCGCAGTCACGGTGATAGGCCCGACCGGCGTGAATGCCGCCTATGCCCAGGGCATGGATTTCGACAAGCGCACCGACACGCTGTACTGGGCCGCGTTCGGCGCGCTCGGTGCCGGCGGCGCGTTCCAGGGCCAGGTGTATACGGTGGATACCGCCACCGGCGGCGTCACCCACCTGGGCACGACGCCCAACGGCGGCAGCGAGATCTGGGCGCTGTCCATCGCCACCAGCGCGCCCAGCGGCCAGGCCTGGAATTTCGACGACGTGACGGCGCCGGCCCTGCCCGCGGGCTGGACCACGGCGGCCAGCGGCGTCGGCGCCGGCTGGGCCACGCAGACGGCGGTTCACGCCAGCGCGCCGAACGCCGCGCATAGTGCCGAGGCCACCGTCGCCGGCGAGGCCAGCCTGTACAGCCCGGTCGTGCGCGCCGGCAACAACTACGAACTGTCCTTCCGCCACCGCTGGAACCTGGACATCAGCCCCTACGACGGCGGCGTACTGGAAATCGCCATCGACGGCGGCGCATTCAACGACATCATCGCGGCCGGCGGCACCTTCGTTTCCGGCGGCTATACCGACCTGCTGTTCGGCTGCTGCGGCGGCAACCCGCTGGGCGCGCGCAACGCCTGGACGCGGGGCAACCAGTCCACCTTCGTCACCACCCGCGTCACCCTGCCCAGCGCCGCCGCAGGCCGCAACGTGCAATTCCGCTGGCGCTTCGGTACCGACTCGTCCACCGCCGCGGCGGCACCGAATGGCTGGTGGATCGATTCGGTCAGCCTCGGCGCGCCCGGCCCCAGCGGTCCTGCCGCGACGCTGTCGGCCGCCAGCCTGGAGATCAGCGTGCCGGCCGGCGCCACCCTGGCCGAAGCGGTGAACCTGAGCAATGTCGGCGCGGCCGCATTGACGTTCAGCAGCAGCCTGTCCAGCAGCAATTGCAGCGCCAGCACCGGTCCGGCCTGGCTCACGGCGACGCCGGCCAGCGGCACGCTCGCGGCCGGCCAGGGCAAGGACGTCTGGGTCGCCGCCAACGCCAGCACCCTGGCCCCCGGCCAGTACTACGCCGTGCTCTGCGTGGCCAGCAATGACCCGGCCCACGCCACGCTCAGCGTGCCCGTGGCGGTCACGGTCACGCCGGCCGAAAACGACGACGGCCTGTTCTGCAGCAGCTTCGAAGGCGGCGAAAACGGCGGCTGCGCCACGACGACCGTCGGCAACGTGGTCTACAGCGGCCCGCTCAACTGGCCCGTGCCGGCCGACCTGGACGGCCTGGCCATCGACCTGGTGACCGGCGCCCACGGCCCCTGGAACGCCGCCACGATTGCCGACATCAACCTGTATTCGGCCAAGGAAGCCAGCGGCGCTTCGCTGCACGTGTACTGGTATGCCGACCTTGTCACCACGGCCAATGTCGGCGGCCTGATCGACATCAGCCCCGCTGGCGGCATCCATTTCTCGGTACTGCAGCGCGGCGCCCGCTTCGGCCCGGAAGACAGCATGTGGTTCGTGCCCACTTCCGGCCCGCTGGACAACTGGCTGCCCGGCGCCACCGGCTACCTGGGCCTGACCTTCCTCAACGAACAGACTGGCCAGCTCAACTACGGCTACGTACATGTACAGGCAGGCAGCGGCGCCGGCTTTCCCGCCACCGTGCTGGACTATGCCTACGACCGCAGCGGCGCGGCCATCGCGATTCCGTAAGCACACCGCATCATTTTCCCCATCGACGCCTTGAAAACAAATATACGCAGGCTGGGGTAGGCCGCAGGCGCACCCCAACATCGAGGCACTTCCGCAACAGAAACTCCACGGCGAAGGAATGCTTTTCCGGCACAGCCAGGCATTCCTTCGCCCAGAGTTCGTAGCAGCCGGCACACCGGGATGCCGGCATGCACCCAACACCGGATGCCCCGCTCACGGAATCGCATACGCCGTATACAGCTCGCTGGCGATCTTCCACTCGCCGTCCACCTTGAGCAGCTGCAATACCTTCCAGCCATAGCCACCGCGCCCCGTCGACAGACGAGTGGTGACGAAATCCAGCGACACCTGGGCCAGCTCGCCGTCCTGCGCGATGCGCACGTTGTAGAACTGCTGCTGGAAACGCTCGCCGCTGTCGAATACCGCGGCCTTGAAGTCGGCATAGCGCCGTGTGTCGACCGCACCGGCCGTCTTGCCGCTCGCCGCGTCCGTGGAGGAAAACGGGATATCGCGACTGAGCAGCAGCGATTCGAATCGCGCCGGATCGCGCCCGATGACGCTTTGCGTATAGGCGGCAAGCACCTGCCCGATGGCCTCGCGATCGGCCGCGCTGGCCCGGTGCCTGCCGACATAGCCCGGCACTGCCGCGGGCGCGGCGACAGCGCCGGCGGCAATGCACAGCAGCGCCAGGGCGGACACGCAACGTATTGCATAATTTCCTAAAGCGGCATAGTTCATCTGAAGTTCCTGGGAAGAGAAAAACAAAACGGCACGAGCACTGCTATGGCGCCGCAGCAGGTGCCGACAGGTGCAGCACCTCGAGTACCTCGCTCTCGCTCGTCGCTGCGGGCGGCGAACGCCACAAGGCAAAGCGCAGCCACTGCCAGGCCGCTGCATCCAGGCCGGCAAAACACGAGTGCAGGCCGGCGGTCCGCGCCGCCGCACGGCAGGCGTCGCTTTCGCTGGCGGCGGCGCGGTCCAGCTCGGTGTCGGCGGCGACGGGTATCCGCGACAGCGTGGCGAACCGGGGAACATCGTCGATGGCGGGGCCTGTAGCGCTCGCGATTTCCTGCCAGCTGTATACGGCGGGCCGGCCGAATGCCTGCGCCAGGGCGCGGAATGCGGCCGAGCGCAGGAAGGCCGTCATCGCCGACGCATCGCGCCACAGATAGAACGGTGCATAGCAGTTGCGACCACCGCTGCGCCGGTCGGCGACAAGGAACGCCTTGTAGTGCAGGCCCGGCAGGCGGTCGAACTGGCCGCCGATAGCCGCGACGCGCTGGCGTATCGCCTGCATGTCAAACGTATCGGGAAAATCGAAGCGGTAGTGCATCGCCAGCATGGCGGCCCCTGCTCAGCAAAATGGCGCGACACGACCACCGGGCAACTGCACCGGGGCAAACAGCAGCACGCCCTGCCATCGCCGGGGCCACTGTAGCCACGGCCGATCCGGCGTACTATCGAAACCTTCGAACGTAATCGTTTAGGTTTGCTAAAGCATGATCCTTGACCTTGCCGCCCTGCAGACCCTGGTTGCCGCGATCGATCTGAACGGTTTCGGCAAGGCCGCCGAGCATCTGCACCGCACGCCCGGCGCGGTCAGCCAGCAGCTCAAGGCGCTGGAGGAAAAAGTCGGCGCACCGCTGTTTCGCAAGGTCGGCCGGCAGCAGGTGCCGACCGATGCAGGCGAAGTGCTGCTGGCCTTTGCCCGGCGGCTGCTGCAGCTCAATGACGAAGCCGCGCTGGCCCTGCGCGGCCTGCACCTCGACGGCGAAGTGCGCTTCGGCATGCCGCAGGATTTCGCCGACAGCGGCCTGCCGCAGACCCTGGCGACATTCGCCCGTGCCCACGCTGCCGTGCGCATCGACATCAGCGTCGATCGCAGCGCCACGCTGCAGACCCAGCTCGCCCGCGGCGCGCTCGACCTGGTGCTCGCCTTCGGCGAATCCGCCGACCCCACGCCGCCGCTCGCCCGCCTGCCGGTGCGCTGGTTCGCCCATCCCGAGTTCACGCTGCAACGTGGACAGCCAGTGCCGCTGTTGCTGCTGGGCAACCCCTGCGCCTTCCGCCAGGCCGCCATCGATGCGCTCGACAAGGCCCGGCGCCCCTGGCGCATCGCCCTGTCCAGCGGCAGCGTCTCCGCGATCTGGGCCGCCGCCGCCGCCGGCCTGGGCGTGACTGCCCGCGCGGATGTGCATATACCCGACGGGCTGACGTGCGTGGACAAGGCGTTCAAACTGCCGCGCCTGGGCAACATTGCGCTGCAGCTGAGCCAGAATCGGTCGCGCACGAATGCGGCCGCCGATCACCTGCGCGAGCTGGTGCAGGAAGCTGTGCGAAGCAGATTGGGCTAGACCTCGGGCGCGATCGGCGTCGAAGTGGCCGATCGTCCGGGAGCCCATAGCGGAGAGGCTTCCGCGTTTGCGGAAATCCCTTCTTATTATCTTTTTACAGAAAAATTGGAAAGAAACACGGTTTCGCCTACGGGTTTTACTGGCGCGATACCTCGCTGTCGAACATGCCCGCGGCTTGCCCCAACCTTGCTTTCAGCTGCGCCATTGCAGCAACGCAGCAAGCAACGGCCTGCTGATGTCACCGCCGCGCAGCGCCTCTCGCCAACGCCGGGGAATGCCGCCCAAGCCCCAACGGATACCGGCCAGCCCGCCGGCAACGCAGGCGGTGGTGTCCGTGTCATGGCCCATGCGCACCGCGGCACGGACGGCCTGCTCGTAGCCGGGCTGCTGCAGGCAGAGCATGGCCGAGCGCAGGCAGTCGACGACATAACCCGATCCGCTGGCGTGCAAAGGCTCGTCCGGACGGATATTCCATTCCAGTTCTTCCTGCTCCGCTGCAGAGTCGGCATATAAGTGCCGCAAGGTGGCGACCGCACCGCTCCAGGGATCGGCCACGCCGGTCAGCAGACCGCGCGCCATCAGGCAATACAGGGCACAGCACACCTGGGCGCGCAGATGGCCGTGGGTGACCAGCGACTGGCGCTGCGCATCGCGCACCAGCTCGGCGTCGCTGCCCCGGTGCCACAGCGCCAGCGGCAGCACGCGCATCAGCGAGCCGTTGCCGTTGCTGTTCACGCTGGCCGGGCCGGCGCTGTCGGCGGCGGCGCCGGCACGCACGGCTCGCAGGGCAATGCCGGTGGTGATGCCGATGTCGAACACGATGCCGTCGACCGCCAGGTAGCCGTATTCGTACCAGTTCAGCAGGCGGCGGGAAAAATCGTCTAATTCCAGTTCGCCACAATGCAGCAACGACGCGAGCAGGCACAGCGCCTGGGCGCCATCGTCCGACCAGGTACCCGGCGGCACGCTGGCGTGGGAACGCAGGAAGCCCGCGGGCGGATCGAACTCGATCGTAGCGGCATCGGGAATGGCCGTCGGCGGCTGGAATTCGTAGGGCACGCCCAGCGCATCGCCGACGAGCAGGCCGATCAGGCCACCGGCGATGCGATCCTGCAGCGTGGGAATAGGGCTGGCGTTGCGGGTATTCATGGGTGTTGGTTCCGCTGGCAGGCGGCCATGGTCGCGCAAAAGCGCTGGGCCGGCCATGTCTTTCAAGTTCGCGGCGCGGGCGATGCGAACGTTGCAGCGGTGACGGACACGCAACGCCGGAAGGGGATGAGTGGGGGCGCAGCTTGGGCCAAGCCGCAGGCTAGCCCGACAGCGAGGCAGGCCAAGCGGCGCAAAGCCCAGGGCGAAGGAATGATCGTTTTAGCGGAACACCCGCAACAGCGTTCCTTCGGCATGGGTTTTTTGTAGGGAATGCGCCGCGATGCTGGGGTGCGCCTGCGGCTTACCCCAGCCGACGAACTTTTCTGTTACAGCCGCGAGCGCGAAATCGTCTTGCTCACCGTTTGTCCATTGATGGAATAGGTGAATTTCGCGACGCCTTCCTGGCCCGGCTCCATGCCGAAATCCAGCGTGGCGGTGCCGACGGGCGTGTACTGCGCGGCATCCGGCGGATAGGTCGCGGCGGTCCAGGGCGGACCGCTGCTCTGCACCACCTGGCCGGTCCAGCGCGTGGTGTTTTGCCAGCTGCCGGCCTGCAAGGTGTACCACTGCGGCTGGCGCTGCGCGTCGAATACGAACAGCGCGCCGAACAGCAGATGCTGCGCGCCCTGGTGCAGCGACAGCCCCCAGCCGGCTTCGTTTGCCGTGCCCCAGAGGCCGCTGTAGTCGGCGATCGGATACGGCAACGGCGGATAGACGGCGACATAGGCGATCGAGCTGACCTGGAAAGCAATGCTTGCCGACGGCGAGTCGGCGCCTTGCGCATAGAGTTCGGCGCGGTAGTCGCCAGCCGGGAAAGCGCCGAGCTGGATATCGACGACTTCCGGCGGACCGGGCGCGAAGCAGAGCACGGGCTGGTGCTGCAGCACCAGGGTGCGGCCGCGCAGTTCGACGCTTACCGACTGCTTGTTGAAGCTGCAGCTGTCGACGGTCAGGCGCAACTGCACGCGTTCGAATTGCACCGGATCGGCCGGCACGACCTGCGGCGCGGCCGTCGCCGCAAACGACAGCAGCCCTGCCGCCAGGACGCAAAAAGGTTTGAACATATCCATACGTTGACTCCACCACTGTGGTTGCCCCCACGCACCAGGGACGCCCGTATGGCGGTCTGCGTCGCGGCCTCGTGCATAAGAGCCAGCAATGCGCAGCAATCGCAACAGGCTCAGCAGCTGTAATGGACCTGGTGGGCCACTTCACGCACCTGCTCGCCTTTTTTTGCCGCGCCAGACAGGTATAGCGTCGGGCGGCTGTTGTAGCTGTTCGTCGCATCCATCAGCAGATCGACCCGGCCATCGCCGTCGAGATCGCCAGCAAACAGCAGGGCCGGCTGGGCGCCGGCGAATTCGACCACTCCGTTGAGCTGCGTCCCGCCTGGCGCATCGAACAGGAATTGCGTACCCCCACTGCTGGCCAGGCTGATTTCGCAGCGGATGTAGGAATCCTGCGCACTGCAGCGCGTCTCCAGACGATAGTCGGTATCGCCCAAGGCGAAGCCCAGGTCTTTTTGGACGCTGAGATTTTCGGTTCCGGATACCGCCACCGCCACCGGGCCATGGCGCAATCCTTTTATGCCATCAAGGAAAACGAGCGGCTCGATGCCCTGCGCCGACACGTTGCGGCCCAGATCGCCGTCAGGGTCGTCGCCGATTGCCGCTTCGACGACGTCTATCTTCACTCTTACGCGCTGCAGTCGCGCGCGACCGCCGCCGACGACCAGGGCCAACACAGACTGGCCGTCGCGAAAATGAACTTCGCTGGCGTCAAGACCTGCCCCGGGCAGGCTTAGTTGGGGATCGGCGAGGGCTGCGGTGGACAGTACGAGCAGGACGGCGGCAAGGGTTTTCATGGACCGCACTATTGACGCGGCATAAGACGACGCCAGGGCGCAAAGCTGACGAATTGCGGGCAGATACCCTGCCGCTATCGCGCCCAGTCCCAGGCCGATGCAGCACTGCGCCCAGGCGGGAAGCGGCGGCTTCTGGGCTCAGGCAAACCCTGCAGTAGCGGTTACCCGGCCCTGGCAGGCTCTTCCACGCGCGCAATTATCGCTTCATCCGAAACAAGCGATATAATCCGCGCCCTCCTCGCCGCCGAGGGGCGCTGCAAGTCCGTGCGCTGGTGCATCGCGTAGCGGAATCAGGCTCGGCGGAATCGGGTTCCATTCCGACACTGCGCCCGCCCCAAGCACTGGAGTTCACCATGAATGCCGTCGTAAAGCCGCAGCAAGACTACAAAGTCGCCGATATGTCCCTGGCCGACTGGGGCCGCAAGGAAATCGAGATCGCCGAGCACGAAATGCCGGGCCTGATGTCGATCCGCAAGAAGTACGCCGCGTCCAAGCCGCTCAAGGGCGTGCGCGTGACCGGCTCGCTGCACATGACCATCCAGACCGCGGTTCTGATCGAGACCCTGGTCGACCTCGGCGCCTCGGTGCGCTGGGCCTCCTGCAACATCTTCTCCACCCAGGACCATGCCGCTGCCGCCATCGCCGCGACCGGCGTGCCGGTGTTCGCCTGGAAGGGCGAGTCGCTGGAAGAGTACTGGGACTGCACCCTGGACTGCGTCACCCATCCGGGCCTGAAGGGTCCGGAACTGGTCGTCGACGACGGCGGCGACGTGACCCTGCTGATCCACAAGGGCTATGAGCTGGAACAGGGTTCGGACTGGGTCAACACCCCGTCGTCCTCGCACGAAGAGCAGATCATCAAGAACCTGCTCAAGCGCGTGCACAAGGAACGCCCGAACTTCTGGACTGCCGTGGTCAAGGACTGGCGTGGTGTTTCCGAAGAAACCACCACCGGCGTGCACCGCCTGTACCAGATGGTGGAAGCCGGCAAGCTGCTGGTTCCGGCCATCAACGTGAACGACTCGGTGACCAAGTCGAAGTTCGACAACCTGTACGGCTGCCGCGAATCGCTGGCCGACGGCCTCAAGCGCGCGATGGACGTGATGCTGGCCGGCAAGGTGGCCGTGGTCGCCGGCTACGGCGACGTGGGCAAGGGCTCGGCCCATTCCCTGCGCGCCTACGGCTGCCGCGTGATCGTGACCGAAATCGATCCGATCAACGCCCTGCAGGCGGCGATGGAAGGCTTCCAGGTCGACACGCTGGAATCCTCGCTCGGCACCGCCGACATCTACGTGACCACGACCGGCAACAAGGACGTGATCACCGTCGAGCACATGCAGAAGATGAAGAACCAGGCCATCGTCTGCAACATCGGCCACTTCGACAACGAAATCCAGGTCGACGCGCTGAACGTGCTGGCCGGCGTGAAGAAGATCAACATCAAGCCGCAGGTGGACAAGTACGTGCTGCCCAACGGCAACGAAATGTTCCTGCTGGCCGAAGGCCGCCTGGTCAACCTGGGCTGCGCCACCGGCCATCCGAGCTTCGTCATGTCGAACTCGTTCTCCAACCAGACCCTGGCCCAGCTCGACCTGTGGGCGAACAAGGACACGTACGAAAAGACGGTCTACCGCCTGCCCAAGAAGCTGGACGAGGAAGTCGCGCGCCTGCACCTGGAAAAGATCGGCGTGAAGCTGACCCGCCTCACCGCCGACCAGGCCGCGTACCTGGGCGTGGATGCGGACGGTCCGTACAAGCCGGAACACTACCGCTACTAAGCGGAATTGTTCACAAGCGTAAAAAGCCGGCGGAAAACCGCCGGCTTTTTTTATGGAAAATCACCGGACGGGGTGCGCCACAGGCCGGCCCGCCCCCGGCAGCTCGTGCTTTGCCGCAACCCGTACCAAAGTCGCATGACGCATCGCAGCATCTAGGCAAGACCGCGGGCCGCGTGGTATCACAAAGCCGGAGGGGTGGCCTCCGCGGCGGGGATTCCGGGGCATGCGGAACGACTACGACGAGATGTACGGCCGCGACGGCGCCGTACGGCCTCACTACGGCGCGTTCGACGACTGGCTGCAGTCCACACCGGCACTACAGATCGAGCACAAGCGGCGCGAAGCCGAGATCGCCTTTCACCGCGTCGGCATCACGTTTTCCGTCTACGGCGAAGACGCCGGCAATGAACGCCTGATTCCTTTCGACCTGGTGCCGCGCATCGTGCCGGCGGCGGAATGGCGCGTGCTGGAAACCGGCCTGCGCCAGCGCGTGCACGCGCTGAACCTGTTTCTCGGCGACGTCTACGGCGAGCAGCGCATCCTGCGCGAAGGCCGCGTACCACGCGACCTGGTGCTGAACAACAGTGCCTACCGCAACGAGATGCGCGGGCTGGCGGTACCCGGCGGCGTTTACTCGCATATCTCGGGCATCGACCTGGTGCGTGCCGACGACGGCGAGTACTACGTACTGGAAGACAATCTGCGCGTGCCGTCGGGTGTGTCGTACATGCTGGAAAACCGCCGCATGATGGCGCGGCTGATTCCGGAAATGTTCGCCCGCCTGCCGATCGCGCCGGTGGAACGCTATCCGGATGCGCTGCTGGAAATCCTGCGCGAAGCCGCGCCGGCCGGCATCGAACAGCCGGTCGTGGCGGTGCTCACGCCGGGCTCGGCCAACTCGGCGTATTACGAGCATGCCTTCCTGGCACAGCAGATGGGCGTGGAACTGGTCGAGGGCGCCGACCTGTTCGTGCGCGACGACACGGTGTACGCACGCACCACGCGCGGACCGCAGCGCGTACACGTGATCTACCGGCGCATCAACGACGACTATCTCGATCCGAATGTATTCCGGCCCGAATCGCTGCTCGGCGTGCCCGGCCTGTTCAACGCCTATCGCGCCGGCCGCGTCACCCTGGCGAACGCGCCGGGCAGCGGCGTCGGCGACGACAAGTCGGTCTACCCCTATGTGCCGGAGATGATCCGCTTCTACCTGAGCGAAGAACCCATTCTGCACAATGTTCCAACCTATCAATTGCGCCGGCCGGACGACCTGAAGTACACGCTGGAGCATCTGGCCGAACTGGTGGTGAAGGAAGTCCACGGCGCCGGCGGCTACGGCATGCTGGTCGGACCCGCATCGAGCAAGGCCGAGATCGAGGAATTCCGCGCACGCATCCTGGCCACGCCGGACAACTACATCGCCCAGCCGACGCTGGCCTTGTCCACCTGTCCCACCTTCGTCGAAAGCGGCCTGGCGCCGCGGCATATCGACCTGCGCCCGTACATCCTGTGCGGCCGGCGCATCCATGTGATGCCGGGCGGGCTGACCCGCGTGGCGCTGCGCGAAGGCTCGCTGGTAGTCAATTCGTCCCAGGGCGGCGGTACCAAGGACACCTGGGTACTGGAAGGAGGCGCCTGATGCTGTGTCGTACTGCCAACGATCTGTACTGGGCCTCGCGGCATATGGAGCGCGCGGAAAATACCGCGCGGCTGATCGACGTGACCCTGCGCATCGCGCTGCTGCCGGAACGCTACGACCGCGGCAAGGCCGAGGCCGCGGTGTGGTGCCGCGCCCTGGACGCGCTGGACCTGGTCGACACGGTGCGCCAGCAGTACGGCCGCATCGACGGCGAAACGGTACTGCGGCACCTGATTCTGGCCGCGGACAATCCCTCGTCGATCTACAGCTGCCTGCGCGCTGCGCGCGAGGCCGCGCGCGCGCAGCGCGTCGCCATCACCGGCGAGATGTACGAAGACTTGAACACCTCGTGGCTGGACATGCGCAACAACAGCTGGGCGCGCATCCAGGCCGACGGCATCAACAACCTGCTGGAATGGGTGAAAAGCCGCTCGGCCTCGTTCCGTGGCGTGACCATCGGCACGCTGGGCCGCGGCGAGGGCTATCACTTCCTGCAGCTGGGCGCGTTCATCGAGCGCGCCGACTGGGCCATCCGCCTGCTCGATATCGCCGGCAGCGACACCGAGGCGGAAGCACCGGATACGCAGGATGCCGCGGTGTATTTCCGCTGGAGCGCGCTGCTGCAGTCGCTGTCGGCGTTCGAGACCTACCGGCGCCTGTACCGCGAAACGGTGAGCGCGGCGACGGTGGCGGAACTGATGCTGCTGCAGGAAAGCAATCCGCGTTCGCTACTGACCTGTACCAGCACCCTGCACGGCGTGCTGCGCACCCTCGCCGGCGGGCAAAGCCTGGAATGCGTGCGCCTGGCCGGCGCGCTGTCGGCGCAGTCGCGCTATGCGCGCATCGACGAAGTGCTCGGCAACGGCCTGGAGCCGTGGCTGCAGGATGCGATGGCGCGGCTGAGCCGCCTGGGCGAGGAAATCCACCGCCAGTTCATGCTGTCCACCGACATCGCCCAACCCACCTTGCCCCAACTGCAGGTACAGCCATGAATCACTTCACGCCAGGCAGCGATGCCGTGCAGAATCCCGCGTTGCTCCGCCGCGCCGGCTTCGATCTGCTTCCATGACCTACTGCATCGGCTTGAACCTCGACGAAGGCCTGTTGTTCGCCTCCGACTCGCGCACCAACGCTGGCGTCGACGACGTGCGCCGCACCAGCAAGATGCGCGTATTCCAGGTGGCCGGCGAACGCCTGATCGTGACCTTGTCCACCGGCAACCTGTCGCTGACCCAGAACGCGATGAACCTGCTGGAACACCGCGCCCTGCACCAGCCCGACCAGCCCGGGCTGTACAACGTCCGGTCGATCTTCGAAGTGGCCACGCTGCTCGGCGACGCCTTGCGCGAAATCCGCAAGCGCGACGAACCGTACCTGCGTTCCAGCGGCATCGACCCCAGCGGCTCGTTCATCGTCGGCGGCCAGATCAAGGGCGAGGCGCCGCGCCTGTTCCTGGTCTATTCCGAAGGCAATTTCATCGAAAGCAATCCGGATACGCCCTGGTTCCAGGCTGGCGAGATCAAGTTCGGCAAGCCGATCCTCGATCGCATCGTCAGCTGCAAGACCTCGCTGCTGGAAGCGACCAAGTGCGCGCTGGTGTCGTTCGATTCGACCATGCGCTCGAACCTGTCGGTCGGCCCGCCGATCGACCTGCTGCTGTACAAGCGCGATGCGCTGGTGATCGCGCAGCAGGTGCGCCTGGATGACAACGACGTCTACCTCAACGTGGTGCGGCGCGAATGGAACGACGCCCTGCGTGCCGCACTGCATGCGCTGCCTGCGCCGGACTGGCTGCCGCCGCAATAATCGCTGCGGCAGCTGGCCGAACAGGATTGCCGAAGCATTTCGGAGCGGGCCAGGCGCGGCGAAGACACCTGGCGGAAATCCGGCGACGAGGCGCAACGACGCCGCACCGAAAGACAACAAAAAAGATTCGCGCGCTGCCGCATCGGCAGGCTATGCGCTCAATCGAGCCCGCAGACCCGATTGCGGCCCTGCTGCTTGGCCCGGTACAGCGCACCGTCCACCGCGGCAAAGAACTCGTCCGGCGTGCGCTGGCGCCGACGCTGGCCGACGCCGATGCTGACCGTGACCGTGCTGCCGGCCACATCCGCCGCCAGCGGCGAGGCGGCGACGCGCCGGCACAGCTGCTCCGCCGTCGCCAGCGCCAGGTTCCCGCCATCGCCTTCCAGCAGCACGGCAAACTCTTCGCCGCCAATGCGCGCCAGGCGCGCACCCGGCGGGTCGAAATGCAGGCGCAGGCGCTCGGCCAGCGCAACCAGTACCGCATCGCCGACGGCATGGCCGTGGCGATCGTTGATCTGCTTGAAGTGATCGATATCGATCACCAGCAGCGCCAGCGGCGTGTTCTGCACGAACGCACGCTCCAGGTTGACGGTGAACTCGCGCCGGTTGTCCAGGCCGGTGAGCGCATCGGTGCGGCTTTGCAGTTCGTACCGATCGCGCTGGTGGCGCAGGGCCAGTTCCAGCGAGAGCTGCCGTTCGTACTGATTGCGGCTGGCGCGCAGCGCCGACAGCAGGTAGACCAGATATACCGTCAGCGCGAACGCGACGCCGCCCAGGTCCGCCAGGCGCCAGCTGAGCACCACGCTGGGCAGGAACAGCAGCGCAATTCCCAGCGCGGCACGCCGCCAGCGCATCGCAAACGTATGCGCATAAGCCGTCGCATAGGCGATGGTGCAGATGATGGCGGCCATGCGTGTAGGCGCGAGCGAGGGATCGAGCAGCAGCCAGAGCGTGATTCCACCCCAGACCAGCGCAGTGACCAGGAACAGCGCCCACCACGCATTCAACAGCTGGCGTTCTGCTCCCGCCGCCTGCGCGCTGCGTCGCGCCAGCAGCACGCGTCCCGCCGTAAAGCCGACGAACAGCAGCAACAGGCCCAGCGCAAGCAGCGGCCGATCCCGCGGCAGATGGCCCAGATACGCCACCACCAGCCAGCCCAGCACGTAGAACACCCCGCCGAGCACACCGCGTGCCGCGGTCTCGGCCAGTTCGCGGCCTAGCCGGAACTGGGCATCGACGGCGGGATCGCGCGGAGTAGCGGGCATGGGTCGATTCTGCCCCAGGGCAAGGCGGGGCGGGTTATACAAGTCGTGACAGGGGGAGCGACGGTAAGCACGATTCAGCGGGTTGATGCAGCAAACAGGCGTTTTGCAAAAATTCTTCGATGGCGAAACACCAAGATGCTGGAGTTCCCTGGCAGCGGCGGCCAACCCCTATCGCAATTCCCGGTCAACACCTCGCAGCAGCAGCGACCGTTGCCGTTGCCGTTGCCGTTGCCGTTGCCGTTGCCGTTGCCGTTGCCGTTGCCGTTGCTCGTGATGGTGCTTTGGCTTGGCAATGGCTGTTGCGGTTGGTTCTGCGCGCAGGAAGCGCGCTTGTCCCGGTGCCCCGTATGCCGCGGTGAGACCGCGAAGGGAAAAGCCCGCAGGGGCGCGGCCAGGGATGGCCGCGAGTCGGCGCAGGGGACAGGATGTGCCGTGCGTCGACCGCCGTAGCGGCCTCACGCCGTTTGGGGCCAGGGATGGCCCAAAACCGCGGCGTCCGGGGGCCTTTCTCTTTGTCTTCTTTCTCTTTGGGCAAGCTAAAGAGAAAGAAGGCCGCGCGCCGCAGACGGGCGAAGCCGCCTTTGCTTTGGGCGCCGAACCGGAGCAGCCCCCTGCAGGCGCGCGCGAAACGCGCCGCCAGGCACACAAACAACATCCGCCAACGGCGGGCTCCTTCGCCCAAAACCTGATAGCGAAGCAAAGTCCAGCACCGCCCCCTCACCCCAACCCTCTCCCCCCGACAGCTGTCGGGGGAGAGGGAGCAGAGCACGGGCTGCGGCCAATGCACCGCCAGGCGCACAACCAACCAAGTCCGCCAACGGCGGACTCCTGCGCGAAAACCGGGAAACGAAGCAGAGTCCGGCACCGCCCCCTCTCCCCCGCCCGTCTCCCCCCAAGCAAGGCTTGGAGGAGAGGGAGTGTTCCCGCAGCCCCAGCACCCAGCACCCAACAGCGAACCGCCAAATCCGCCACCCCGCCCATCTATCTCTATATCCGGAATTAGAGATATATTGCGCCCCGCTCCCCCACGCAGGAAAAGCCAAGCAATGTCCCCCTCCTCCCCCCTGTCGATTCCGGTCTCGCTGGAGTTCTTCCCGCCCAAGACAGACGAGCAGCGCGATAGCTTGGAAAAAGCGTTGCCGGCGCTCAAAGCGCTGCAGCCGGAATATGTGTCGGTCACCTTCGGGGCCGGCGGGTCCACGCTCAGCTATACGCCGGATACGGTCTGCCAGCTGCGTGATGACCATGGCCTCGACGCTGCGCCGCATCTGTCCTGCATGGGCGGTACGCGCAAGGAAATCCGCAGCCTGCTGGAGCTGTACCGCACAAAGGGCTGCAAGCGCATCGTCGCGCTGCGCGGCGATCTGCCTTCGGGCATGGCTGGCTATGGCGAATTCCGCTATGCCAGCGACCTGGTCGCGTTTATCCGCGAAGAAACCGGCGACTACTTCCATATCGAGGTGGCCGGCTATCCGGAAACGCATCCCCAGGCCGATGATGCCCAGGCCGATCTGGCGCATTTCAAGCGCAAGGTCGACGCCGGTGCCAATGGCGTGATCACCCAGTACTTCTACAACGCGGATGCGTTTTTCCGCTTTGTCGCCGACGCGCGCCGGCTCGGTGTGCAGGTGCCCATCGTGCCGGGCATCATGCCGATCACCAACTATTCCCAATTGCGGCGCTTTTCCGAGATGTGTGGCGCGGAGATCCCGCGCTGGGTCGCGCGCCGGCTGCAGTCCTTCGGCGACGACGCGGAAGCGATCCGCGAATTCGGCACCGACGTAGTTGCCGAGCTGTGCCGGCGCCTGATCGACGGCGGTGCACCGTCGCTGCACTTCTATACGCTCAATCGCGCCAAGGCGACTACGGCGATCATCGAACGGCTGAAATAGTCTCCCGGCAAAACCCCCACGCATGAGCCCCTGCCCTCTCCTTTCGCGAGTAGCCTGAGTTCTAGGTATTCAGCGACGTATGGGGATACGTCGCGATCGTTTCGCCGGCACGACAGGTGCCGGCGTCCGAGGGAGGGGAGGATCCGGCTGCTGTAACCCGGTTGGCGCGCAGCTCCTATCGCGCCGGGTCCGCTTGCGCGCTGTACCGTGGGGAGATCGGCATGAATCGGTATTTTCTGTGGAGTGTTGCAGGAGCGGGCTTGCTGGCGTCGGGTATGGCGGCAGCGCAGGGATCGCAGGATCTGTTTGCACCGGTGGCATCGGTATATCGCGCCGTAGAAAGCGACGCCGCGTACGCGGCGCTGGCGAACGAGCCCAGCTCGGCCGCACTCAACGTGGTGGGGGTCAATGCCAATGCATTGTCGCTCGACAGTGCAAGCCTCAGCCTGGACCTTGATGTGAATGGTCCGATGAAGCTGACCGCGCTGCGTACGAATTCGTACCAGGTCGAGGACGGCAGCATCGTCTGGACCGGCGTGATCGCCGAGACCGCACTCAAGCGCACCATGACGCCCAGCGAAATCCGCGAGGACGCGCTGAATACTGTGGTGCTGGTGCGCAATGGCGACAAGATCACCGGCAATGTTCGCGTGATGGGCCAGCTGTTCAAGATCCGCCCGCTGCACGACGCGCGTCACGTGGTGGTGGAAGTGGACGAGCACGCGATGCCGCTGGACCATCCGCCCAGCTATCGCTCCACGTTCGACCGCGCCGCGCCGCTGCCGGTGGATGCGCCGGTAGCCGAGGCCAATACGATCATCCGCGTACTGGTGAACTACACCCAACGCGTGGCCAGCGTATCGGGCGACATCAACGGCCTGATCAATCTGGCAGTGGCCGAGTCCAACCAGGGCTATACCAACTCCGGTGTGCAGATCACCATGCAGCTGGCGGCGAAATCGCAGGTCACCTATACCGAGACCGGCAATTTCGATACCGACCTGGCCCGTTATCGCGGCACATCGGATGGCTACATGGATGCCATCCACAGCCAGCGCAACAGCACCACCGCCGACGTCGCCGTGCTGATGGTGAACAACACGGCATACTGCGGCCTGGCCTCGGCCATTGGCGCCACCGCGTCATCGGCGTTCGCCGAAGTGTATTGGGACTGCGCCACGGGCTATTACTCGTTCGCGCACGAGATCGGCCACCTGCAGTCGGCGCGGCACGATCCGGCCAATGATCCGACCAATACGCCGTATGCCTATGGCCACGGCTTCCAGTCCTCTGCCGGTGGCTGGCGCACCATCATGGCCTATGCCTGCTCCACGGGTACCTGCACGCGCATCAACTACTGGTCGAACCCGGCCAAGACCTATGGCGGCCGCGCCATGGGCACGACCAATCGCAACGACAACGCCCGCGTGCTCAACAACACGCGCGCCACGGTTGCCGGTTTCCGCTGAGTTGTAGCGTTCGTATAAAACGGCATGGGCGCCGCAATGGCGCCCATGCCGCGTTGCAGCACTATCGCCAAATAGCTATTGCAATTTGTGATACTGAATGACTGCGGTCACAGAATCGACAATTTGTCCCCGTCTTGCGCTTGACCCGCGCTACGCCCGCAGCCAGAGTGGTCGCTCGGCCTGGAGAGAAGTCCCGGCTCTTTACAGGCCATAAGGCAGGTTCGACGCCGTTCGTACCGGCACCGTCCAGGGCCCTGCCGCTACCGGGATTGCAGTTCTTGCACTAGCGGAGATATACACAATGAAACAACGCATTCTTGCGCGTGCCTGTGTGCTCGCCATCGCCGCCGTCGCCGCGCCCGCTTTCGCCGCCGACAACACGCTGTTCCAGCCCGCCGCCCTGACCCCGCTGAAAACCGACGCGGCATTTGCCGCACTGGCGAACGAAGCCTCGACCTTCTCCGTCGACGTGGTGGCGGCCAACGCCGCAGCAGTAGACACCTCGACCGAAACCCTGAAGCTCGACCTGGACATCGGCGGGCCGATCCGCCTGACCGCCGAACGGCTGAGCAGCCAGCGCAACGAAGACGGCATCGTGACCTGGCACGGCACCATCGCCGAAACGCGCTACAACGGCGCGCGGCAGGCTTCCGACATTGCCGACGACCCGATGAATTCGGTGACCCTGGTGCGCAACGGCGACAAGCTCACCGGCAATATCCGCGTAAAAGGACAGCTCTACGCGCTGCGGCCGCTGTTCGACGGCCGCCACGTCATCGTTGAAGTGGACGAGGCAAAAATGCCGGCCGACCACGACGAAGCGGCGTACGCAAGCATGTTCGAGCAGGAGCGCAACCGGCCGGTATCGCCGGCCGCGCCAAAGGCGGTAGAGGCGAACACAACGGTGCGCGTACTGGTGAACTACACCACGGCCGCACGCAACGCGACGGCGGACATCGTCGGCCTGATCAACCTGGCCGTGACCGAGTCCAACCAGGGCTATGTCAACAGCGGCGTGGAACTCACCTTGCAGCTGGCCGGCACCGGCGTGGTGACCTATACCGAAACCGGCAACTTCAGCACCGAGCTGTCGCGCTACCGCTCCACCAGCGACGGCTACATGGACGCCATCCACGCCCAGCGCAACAGCACCACCGCCGACGTCGCCGTGCTGATCGTCAACGGCAGCGCCTATTGCGGCATCGGCTACATGAACGTCACGGCCTCGTCGGCGTTTACCGTGGTCGCACGCACCTGCGCCACCGGCTACTACTCCTTCGCCCACGAGATCGGCCACAACTTCGGTGCCAACCACGATCCGGCCAATGCCAGCGGTTCGCCTTACGCCTACGGCCACGGCTACCAGCGTCCGGCCAACGGCTGGCGCACCATCATGGCCTATGCCTGTTCCGGCGCAAGCTGCACGCGCATCAATTTCTGGTCGAATCCGAACAAGACCTACGGCGGTGTGGCCATGGGTACCGCGGCAACCAACAACAACGCCCGCGTGCTGACCGAGCGCAAGGCGACCGTCGCCGCGTTCCGCTGAAACAACCGCAACGGCCATGCCTGCGCAAAACGCCGGCAATGCCGCGATCAGGCGCGGGACTGTTCGCAGTCCCGCGCTTTCGTGCAGGCCATCCCAGCCGTGCAGCACGCCTTGTCTATCGGCAATGGCAGCAGATACGCTCGCGCCTTCTGTCGCGGAGTGGCGCCATGCTCAATGAGATAACGATCGAAGACTTCGAAGCGCTGGTCGGACAGACACTGCGACTGTCCAGCGGTCCGGACTATCTCGACCTGGAGCTCAAACAGGCCCGGCCACTGCGCAATCCCAGCCCGCGTGCGGCCACACCATTTGCGCTGGAACTGCGGGAAAACGGCGCCGATCGCACGATCGGCCAGGGACTGTACCGGCTGCATCATCCGACGCTGGGCGAGCTGGATCTGTTCGTCGTGCCGATCGGGCCGGACGGGACCGGGGTTTGCTACGAAATTACGTTCAACTAGGGATCGCGATACAAGATTGAATGCCGAGGCTTTTTGCGATCCTTTCCCTGATTTTTAGAGAAAGAGACCGTTTGCTCAGGCGGTGTATCCGGGCGGAGTCCAGCCGAGGAAGTGGTAGACGCCGCGCTCTTCGATCAGACGGAAGCCGAGACGCTCGTACAGGTGCAGCGCAGGGTTGTTCGGCTCTACATGCAGGGTGATTTCGGCGGCGTCTTCGCGCGCCAGCTGCATCAGTGCCTCGATCATGCAGCGGCCCAGGCCCAGGCCGCGCTTGCTGTCGACCAGGGCGATGTCCATCAGGCGGATTTCCCGCGGCGACGGATACAGGTAGATGCGGCCTATGGGCTGGCCGTGCTGACGCACGACCAGCAGCTCGGCGCCGACGTAGTTCTTGCGGTAGTGGTCGCGCTGCAGTTGGAACTGGTCGTAGAGGAATTCGCGCCGGGCCTGGTCGGTCCACGGTACCTGGCTCACTTCCTGCCAGCGCGTGGACGCATACAGGTCGCGCAGGAAGGCCGTGTCGGCCTCCTGCTCGGGGACAAATTCCAGTTGGGGACAATGCGGCATCAGCCGCATTGCCAGCGCGAGTTTGCTCAAGCGGGTTCCAGGTCGAAGATCAGGTAGTCGGCGTCGATGGCGCGGCCGTCGCGGCGCATCAGCGGCCGGTCGTCGTTGCCCGACCAGAGGTAATCGCTGGCGCTGAAGCGCTTGCCGGTGCTGTGCAGGATCACGTAGCGGCCGGGCGTGAGCTGGCCGCTGCGCGCTTCGCCGAGACTGATGCTGCTGGGCACACCGGTCTTGCGCTTGGCGCCGCCAGGCGTAAGCACGAAACCGCCGAACGAAGGCGCCTGCACGTAAAACGCAATGGGGCCGCTGCCGCTGCGCTGTCCCTGATCGGCCGTGGCATAGACCAGGGCCATGTTCACGCTGCTGCCGCTGCCGAAGAAGGCCGATTCCACATCGACTGCACCGAGGCTGCTGACCCGTGCCTGCACCAGCCCATGCACGGTCACCTTGGCGCGGCGCAGGTTGGCGGCAACCTGGGTCCAGGACTCCTGCCAGGCACCGGTGATCTCGGCTTCGCCGCCACTGCCGGCCAGACGCAACACGACAAATTTTTCGGCCACTGCATCGGCAGCCTGCGCTGCACTGCTTAAACCACCCACAAGCCCTAAACCCAGCAACGCCGCAGGCGCGCCAAGAAATTCCCGACGTTTCATGTTTTTCCCCTGTGCCGGCATCCCGCGATACCAGACTGTTACCCACTGTAACGTGGACCCACCTGCAGCCAAAGCAGGAAGCGGGCCGACGACGCAGTTTTACCGCTTGTTACAAACAAAGCGGCTCGCACTGGGGCGAGCCGCTGGACTTGCTGCTGAAACCACCGGCCGAAAATCCGGCCAGGGCGACTGTCCTCAGGGACGAGCCGGGAACACACCCTGCAAAGCGATGCAGAAGGTCAACGTCAGATACGGCTGCAAATTGTTGTGCGGCAGGCTGCTGCCGGTGAGGCTGAGCGCCTGGAAATTCATCTGCACCAGCGGCGGTGTCGAGGCCGGCGCATAGATAGAGCCGTTGTTCGACGTGGTCATGATGCGGTTCGGCGCCGGCGTATTGTCGGTGGCGATGTCGGCCGCTACCTGCATGCTGTGGGTATGCACCGGAATTTCGGTCTGCAGCAAGGTCACCGTGGCAGTGCCCGACTCCTGGCCGAGGAAGTATTCCGTGCCGGTAGTCGACTGGCCCCAGTGCATGGGCGCGTTGCCGGCCATGTTCGGCAGCGCGAAGGTCGACTTGCCGTCGCCGCCATACGTAGTACCCAGCAGCGAGAACAACGCGGTGTTCTGACTCAGCGGCAACAGCTGGCCGTTACAGGTGGCCCAGCCCCTGGGCGCAAAGTTGAACCCGAAGATGCGGATTTCAGCAACGAATGGATCTGCCATGACGCGCCCCCTCAGGTCTGCGACGGAAAAATGCCGAACAGCGAAATGATGAAACTCACGCAGAGGTAAGGCTGCATGTTTTCATGCGGCTGATTGCCACCGACTGGACTGATGGCGTTGGGCGAGATAGCGCCCGCGCCGACATCGGCGATATAGGCCTGCACCGTAGGCCCCTGTGCAAGGATGCTGTTCTGCGGTTGCGGATTCTGCGCCTGCGTCGTCGACGCGAGCAGCGAGTGCGTGTGATTGGGAATCTGCTGCCCGGTGAGCGTGACGGATTCGCTGCCGGCCGACTCGCCGATCTGGAAGGTCTGCCCGGACAGCGTGCCCGCATGCAGCGGCAGGCGGCCTTGCAGGTTGGGCAGGGCGAATGTTTCCTGACCGTCGCCGCCGTAAGTGGTGCCGATCAGCTGGAACAGCACTTCGTTTTCGGAGATGGGCAGCAGCTGTCCGTTGCAGAACATCCAGCCTGCGGGGGGGAAATTACCGCCGAACATGCGGATTTCACCGACATAGGGTTGTGCCATGACGTGGGCTCCTCAGGTCTGACTCGGGAAGATGCCCTGCAGGGCAATGCAGAAATTCAGCACCAGATACGGCTGCATGTTGTTGTGCGCCTGGCTGCCGCCGAAATTGGTGATCGAGCTGGGCTGCAAAGTCGTGAGCGCCTGCGGCGTCAGGTACATGCCCGA
Organism: Tahibacter aquaticus; assembly: GCF_004363655.1. Lineage (GTDB taxonomy): Bacteria > Pseudomonadota > Gammaproteobacteria > Xanthomonadales > Rhodanobacteraceae > Tahibacter > Tahibacter aquaticus. The sequence continues at coordinate 125,091 of NZ_SNZH01000003.1, read as the reverse complement.
GGACGAAGACGCCAGCAGCATGGTGTTGTTCGGCACATTGGTCGTCGCAGCGCCGTTGGTGGCGTTGATGAAATGGTTGTGCTGCGGCATTTCCTGCATGGTCAAGGTGTGAGCGGTTTCACCGCCCCTCTGGCCAAGAACGAAGCTGGAGCTGCCGCCGGTATATACCGAGGTACGACCGCGCAGATCGGGCAAGGCGAAGTTGACCCGCCCATCGCCGCCGTAGGTCGTCCCCAGCAGCGAGAACAAGGCCTGGTTCTGATTGATGGGCAGCAGCTGCCCGTTGCACTGCGCCCAGCCCTTGGGCGGGAAATTGAAACTCATGATGCGGACTTCGGCTAAAAATGGCTCTGCCATGACGCCTCCCCTGGTGGTGCGTTGCGTGGTCGGATAAATCGGCGACTGCGTACTTGCGTCCTGCGTCGGCGCCCTGCGTCAGCGTCCCGCGCGCCGAGCGCTTACTGCGGCGCCGGCCTGGAGGGCCGGCGCCATAGTTCTCATTGTGAGCGTTGTATCAGAAGCAAACTGCGGTTCCGGTGGTGAAATTGGTAATGCCGTTGACCGTTGCCGTGGGCTGCGCGTTGGTATTTGCGCCGTTCAAGTAGGTGACGACATCCGCCGCGGTACCGGTGCCGCCGACATTGCGCAGGCGGAAGTTCGCGACCGGCGCGCCGGTTTCCAGCGGGAACAGGCGCAGACGCATGTTGCCCGCCGCCACGCTGTTGTCCCAGGTACCGGTGACGGTGTTGTTCTGGATGTCGGCGCAGAGCTGGCTGCCGTCGGTGTCATCGGTGCCGGTCTGCATGAACACCGCATGGCCGACGCGGGTACCGGCCGGCACCGGCGGATCGGGCGAGAGGAACTGGTTGTTCGTCACCACCACGCCGGTGGTGTCGTTCAACTGTCCCAGCACTTCCACCGCGCGCTGGCGGATGTGCTGCACGGTGTTGCCGGTGATGGTCACGCGCATGTTGCCGCTCTGGCCTTCGTTGGTCACCGAGATGCCGTTGCAGCCGTTGCAGTTGTTGCCGCTGTCGACGGCGGCGCCACCGATGACGTTGTTGGTGAAGCTGCCGACGAACAGGCCGGTTGCACCGGTGCCCTTGCGGAACGTGACCGGCGTGGCGCCCGACGTGACCGTGCCCGTGACGGTGACGGTGTTGTTGGTCACCGTCGCATTCATGGTCGCGGCGTTGTCGGTCAGGAACTGCATGGCGAGCGAGTTATCCGTGTAGGTGTTCGCTGCGCCGGCGCCGCCGACGTTGAACGTCATCTGCGCGTTGCCGATGCCCTGCGCCGTGATCGCCGTGCCGAAGTTGCGGCGGAAGGTCGAGTTGGTCACGGTCGTGTTCATCTGCGAGGTGCCGTTGCCGGCGACCAGCATGCCCTGTGCGGCGGTCGAGATGTAGGTGCCGCGGTCGAAGGTCGAGCCGTCCACCGTCATGGTCAGCGCACTCGCGGCACTCGGGTTCTGCACCTCGAACTGGCGATGGAAGTTGCCGGTGAAGCTCGAGTTCTGCACGTTCACCGTGCCGCGCAGGTTGACGAACTGCACGCCGTCTTCGAGCACTTCGTCGCCGACGTTCTGCACCGTGACGTCGTCCATGGTCAGGCCGTTCACGTCGTTGCCGTTGATGCCCATCTGCGCACCGCCGACCACATCGACGTTGCTCAAGGCCACGGCACTGGTGGTAACGAGGTGGATGCCCGCGCCGCAGTTCGTGTTGGTGCCGTTGAGCGCATCGCCGCAGGTCGCCGCCGGTGCCTGGTTGGTGCCGTTGCCGGTGAAGCCCATGTTCGACATCGACAGGCTCTTCAGGCCGTTGGTCATGATGCCGTGCGCGGACTTGTTCTGGATCGTGCCGCCGGAGTTGGTGGTGGTGCCGACGCCGGTGATGGTGAGACCACCGTTGCCTGCCGCCGTACCGGTATTGGCGAGCGCGATGCCGTTGGCGCCGGTGCCATTGTTGGTGATGTTGCGGAAGGTCAGGCCGCCGGCACCGATCTGCGTGGTGGCGACGTTGAGCGAGACACCGGTGCCGGTGGTGGTGATGGTGTTCACCACCGCACCGGGTGCCGTGATCGTCATGGTGCCGCCGCCGGTCGCATCCACACCGTTGCCGGTGGTCGAGCTGACCACCAGGCCGCCCGATACGTTGACCGTGCCGCTGGTCTGGTGGCGCAGGCCCGTACCGCCGGTCGAGGTGAGCGACAGCGCGCCGCTGAAGTTCATCGTCGCCGCGCCGTTGGTCGACAGGTCGATGGCATTGGCTGCCGCCGAGCTGATCGTGCTTGCTCCGCTGAAGGTCTGCGTGCCGCCGGTATTGTTGCTCAGGCGGATACCGGTGCTGCTGTTGGTCTTGTTGATCGTGCCAGCATAAGTGAACGTCGGCGAGCTCGAGTCGATGCGGATCGCTTCGTTGGTCGGGTTGGTGATGGCCGAACCCGCGTTGCTGAAGTTGATCGAACCGGCGGAGCCCGTCACGACATCGATACCCGCGTCGCCGCCGTTCAGCGTCACCACGCCAGTGGCGTTGAGCGTGCCGTCGAGGTTGTTCAGGTTGATGCCGGTGCCGGCCGTGGCATTCAGCGCGCCGCTCAGATTGATGGTGCCGCTCGGTTTGTTCGTAACGTCGAGCAGCAGGCCTGCGCTGGCCTTGCTGACGCTGCCGGCGTACGCCAGGGTGGCGGTGCCGCCGGTCACGGCGAAGGACGTGGCGGTGGCGCCGGACAGCGCGCCGGTGCCGAGATCGACGGTGCCGTTGACGTTGGTGAGCGAGACGTTGTTGGCGCCGCCGCTGGAGGTCAGCGTGCCGACCACCGAGGTCGCATCGAAGCTGCCATTGGTGAGGTTGATCGCCTGGCCGTTCGTATTGATGCGCACGTCGTCGTAAACCCGCAGCGTGCCGAAGCCGGTGCCGCTGATGCCCGCACCCGACACGTTGCCGATCTGCACGCCGCGCACGATGTTGTTGCTGCCCAGCGTGACGCCGTTGCCGGCGGCGTTGGTGATGACCGGCGGGGTCTGGTCGACCAGCGGACGCGCAATCGAATTGCTCGGCGGGGTGATGCCCAGCTCTGCATCGAAGTCGTTCACGGTCGCCGCATCGATGGCGTGGCCGACCAGCTCGACACCGTTGGCCAGCGTGACGCCGGTGGTGTAGTTGCCAGCGAACACGAAGATGCGATCGCCGACGTTGGTCGCCGCAGCGGCGGCCGGAGTCAGCGTCTGCAGCGGCTGCTGCAAGGTGCCGTCGCGCGTACCGACCACGACGGCGTCGTCATCGACGAAGAAGATGCGCGGACCGGACACCACCAGCGTCACCGTGACCGGCGTGCTGCAGGCCTGCGGCGTGCCGTCGTCGCAGACCGTGTACTGGAAGGTGTCGTTGCCGGTGAAGCCGGCCGGCGGGTTGTAGGTGAAGGCGCCGGTGGCGTTGCTGATCGCCACTTCGCCGCCGTTGACCGACACGATCGGCGAGGTGCCGATGGCGAAGTTGCTGCTGTCCGGATCGGCGATGTTGCCCGGCACCAGCAGGTCGCCGGTGCTGCCGTCGGCGACGCCGATGGCGATGTGCGTATGCACCGGGATATTGGCGACCGGCGTTACCGTCGGCGGATCGTTGACGCAGGTCACTGTGACGGTGACCGTGGTCGAGCTGCCACCCGGCGTCAGCGTATAGGTGAAGGTCGCCAGCGTCGTGCCCGGCGGGTTGTTGCAGTAATTCGCGATGGGCGCATAGGTCAGGCCGGTGCCGCCGCCAGTGATGACGACCGAGCCGTTGGCCGGCTGGGTCACCGAGGCAATCGACTTCGGACCGCCGTCCGGATCGGTGTCGTTGGTCAGCACCGGAATCGCGGTGGCGCCGGAATCTTCGAGCACGGTGACCGCATCGGCCACGGCAACCGGCGGATCGTCGACGCAGGTCACGGTGACGGTGACGGTGGTGCTGCTGCCGCCCGGCGTCAGGGTGTAGGTGAAGGTATCGAGCGTCGTGCCCGGAGGCGCGTTGCAGTAGTTCGCATTCGGCGCATAGGTCAGGCCGGTGCCGCCACCGGTGATGACGACCGTGCCGTTGGCCGGCTGGGTGACCGAGCCCACGTTGATCGGCGAACCGTCCGGGTTGGAGTCGTTGCCCAGCACATTGATGGCGTTGGCACCCGAATCCTCGACCACAGTAGCCACGTCGGCGACCGCGACCGGATTGTCGACCACGCAGGTCACGCTGACGCTGACCGTGGCGACGCTGCCGCCCGGCGTCAGGGTGTAGGTGAACGTATCCGGCGTGGTGCCCGGCGGCAGGTTGCAGTAGTTCGGGTTGGGCAGGTAGGTCAGGCCGCTGCCGCCGCCGGTGATGACGACTACGCCATTGGCCGGCTGGGTGACGGAAACAATCGACTTCGGACCGCCGTCGACATCGGTGTCGTTGGCCAGTACCGGAATCGCCGTGGCCGGATCGTCTTCGGTGATGGTGATCGTGTCGTTGACCGCGACCGGGTTGTCGTCGACGCAGGTCACCGTGATGCTGACCGTGCCCACGCTGCCGCCCGGATTCAGGGTGTAGGTGAAGGTATCCGGCGTGGTGCCCGGAGGTGCGTTGCAGTAGTTCGGGTTGGGCTGGTAGGTCAGGCCGCTGCCGCCGCCGGTGACGACCACAGTGCCGTTGAGCGGCTGCGTGACCGAGGCGATCGCGATCGGGCCGCCGTCGATGTCGGTGTCATTGGCCAGCACGTTGACCGCGGTCGCCGCGGCGTCTTCGAGCACGGTAGCCGCATCGTTGACCGCGACCGGCGCATCGTCGACCGGACTGATCGTGATCGTCAGCGTCACCGGGGCCGATGTGTCGACGCCGCCGTTCGTGGTGCCGCCGTTGTCCTGCAGCGTGACGCTGAAGGTCGCGGTGCCGCTTGCATTCGCCGCCGGCGTGAAGAGCAGCTGGCCGGCGACCGAGATGGTTGGCAGCGACGAGAACAGCGCGCCGCCGCTGACCACCGCGACGTTGAAGCCGAACGCCTGGCCGGACTCGTCGGCCGGACCGGCCGAGAGCGCCGTGGCCCAGGCGATGCTGGCCGGGCCGGAATCTTCGCCCACCACCGGATTGGCACCCGGCGTGAAGCCCGGCGCATCGTTGACCGCGGTGACGTTGATCACGAAGGTCTGCACCGCCGAGGTGTCGTTGCCGCCGTTGGCCGTGCCGCCGTTGTCCTGGCCGCGCACGCTGATCGTCGCCGTGCCGTTGGCGTTGGCTGCCGTGGTGTAGGTCAGCGTGCCGTTCGCGGCGATGGCCGGGCCGGCGCTGAACAGTGCGGCATTGGTGTTGTTGGTGATGCTGAAGGTGATGGTCTGGGTGCCGTCGTCGCCATCGGCGATGCCGGTCAGGAACGCCGCCACGGTCTGCGCACCCGCGTCTTCCAGCACGGTCTGCGGACCGCCGACGGTGAACACCGGCGGGTCGTTGACGTTGTTCACCGTGATGGTGAAGGTCTGCGCGGCCGAGGTATCGACGCCGCCGTTGGCGGTGCCGCCGCTGTCGGACAGCACCGAGCTGACGGTCGCGGTACCGAAGGTGCCGTTGGTCGCGGTGAAAGTCAGCGTGCCGGTGGCCGAGACGGCCGGCGGCGTGCTGAAGGTCAGACTGCCGGTGGTGGCGCCGACCGTCGTCGCGAAGGACAGCGTCTGGCCGGATTCATCGGGCGGACCGGCGGAAATCGCCGTGTGGAAATTGGCAAATGTCTGCGGGCCGGCACTTTCCAGTGCGCTGGCCGAGGTGCCACCGCTGAAGCTGGGCACGTCGTTGACCGCGGTGACATTGATTACGAAAGTCTGCGGCGCCGAGGTGTCGTTGCCGCCGTTGGCGGTGCCGCCGTTGTCCTGGCCGCGCACGGTGATGGTCGCCGTGCCGTTGGCATTCGCCGCCGGCGTATAGGTCAGCGTGCCGTTCGGAGCAATGGCCGGGCCGGCGCTGAACAAGGCGGCATTGGTGTTGTTGGTGATGTTGAAGGCGATGGTCTGGCTGCCGTCGTCGCCGTCGCTGATGCCGGTCAGGAAGCCGGCCGCGGTCTGCGCGCCGCCGTCTTCCAGCGCGGTCTGCGGACCGCCGACGGTGAATACCGGCGGGTCGTTGATGTTGCTGACCGTGATGGTGAAGGTCTGCGCCGCCGAGGTATCGACACCGCCGTTGGCCGTGCCGCCGTTGTCGGACAGCACCGAGCTGACCGTGGCCGTGCCGAAGGTGCCGGCGGTCGCGGTGAAGGTCAGCGTGCCGGTCGGCGAAACCGCCGGCGGCGTGCTGAAGGTCAGGCTGCCGGTGGTGGCGCCGAGCGTCGTGGCGAAGGACAGGGCCTGGCCGGATTCGTCGGGCGGACCGGCGGAAATCGCCGTGTGGAAATTCGGAACACTCTGCGGGCCGGCGCTTTCGAAGGCCGAGGCCGCCGTGCCGCCGGTGAAGCTGGGCACGTCGTTGACCGCGGTGACGTTGATCACGAAGGTCTGCGGCGCCGAGGTGTCGTTACCGCCGTTGGCCGTGCCGCCGTTGTCCTGGCCGCGCACGGTGATCGTCGCCGTGCCGTTGGCGTTGGCCGCCGGCGTATAGCTCAGCGTGCCGTTTGCGGCGATGGCCGGACCGGCGCTGAACAGCGCGGCATTGGTATTGTTGGTGATGTTGAACGCGATGGTCTGGGTGCCGTCGTCGCCGTCGGCGATGCCGGTCAGGAATGCCGCCACGGTCTGTGCGCCGGCATCTTCCAGCGCGGTCTGCGGGCCGCCGACGGTGAACACCGGCGGGTCGTTGACGTTGTTGACGGTGATGACGAAGGTCTGCGCGGCCGAGGTATCGACGCCGCCGTTGGCGGTACCGCCGCTGTCGGACAGGACCGAGCTGATGGTCGCGGTGCCGAAGGTGCCGTTGGTCGCGGTGAAGGTCAGCGTGCCGGTCGGCGAAACCGCCGGCGGCGTGCTGAAGGTCAGGCTGCCGGTGGTGGCGCCGACCGTCGTCGCGAAGGACAGCGTCTGGCCGGATTCATCGGGCGGACCGGCGGAAATCGCCGTGTGGAAATTGGCAAATGTCTGCGG
>NZ_SNZH01000003.1:0-117921 GCF_004363655.1 Tahibacter aquaticus | reverse complement strand
TGGTGGCGCCGACCGTCGTCGCGAAGGACAGCGTCTGGCCGGATTCATCGGGCGGACCGGCGGAAATCGCCGTGTGGAAATTGGCAAATGTCTGCGGACCGGCACTTTCCAGTGCGCTGGCCGAGGTGCCGCCGCTGAAGCTGGGCACGTCGTTGACCGCGGTGACGGTGATCGTGAAAGTCTGCGGCGCCGAGGTATCGACGCCACCGTTGGCCGTGCCGCCGTTGTCGTGCAGCAGCAGGGTGATGGTCGCCGTGCCGTTGGCGTTCGGCGCAGCGGTATAGGTCAGCGTGCCGGTCGGCGAAACCGCCGGAGCCGTCGCGAACAATGCCGCATTGGTATTGCCGGTGATCTGGAAATCCAGCACCTGGCCGTTGCCGTCGTTGTCGCTGATCGCCGTGGCCCAGTTGGCCACAGTCTGCACACCGGCGTCTTCCAGCGAGGTCTGCGCCGGCCCGGCGGTGAAGCTGGGGGCGTGGTTGATGCCGGTGACGGTGATGGTGAAGGTCTGCGTGGCCGAGGTGTCGACGCCGCCGTTGGCCGTGCCGCCGCTGTCGCTGACGCGCAGCGTGATGGTGGCCGTGCCATTGGTGTTGGGCGTCGGCGTATAGGTCAGCGCGCCGGTCGGCGAGATCGCCGGAGCCGCGCTGAACAGCGCCACATTGGTGTTGGCGGTGACGGCGAAGCTCAGCGTCTGCGCGGCTTCGTCGGTCGGACCGGCCGAAATCGCCGTGGCCCAGGGGTTGACGGTCTGCGCACCGGCGTTCTCGAACACGGTCTGGTTCGGGCCGGCGGTGAAGGACGGCGCATCGTTGACCGGCGTGACCGTGATGGTGAAGGTCTGCGCCGGCGAGGTGTCGCTGCCGCCGAACGCGGTGCCGCCGTTGTCGTGCAGCACGACGCTGACGGTCGCCGTGCCGTTGGCATTCGGCGCGGTGGTATAGGTCAGCGTACCTGTCGGCGAAATCGCCGGCGCGGTGGCGAACAGCGCGGGGTTGGAATTGGCGCTGATCTGGAAATCGACGATCTGGCTGCCGCCGTCGTTGTCGTTGATGGCCGTCGCCCAGTTGGCCACGGTCTGTGCAGCAGCGTCTTCCAGCACGGTCTGGTTGGCACCGGCGGTGAAGCTGGGCGCATGGTTGATCGCGTTGACGTTGATGACGAAGGTCTGTGCCGCGGACGTGTCCACGCCGCCGTTGGCGGTGCCGCCGTTGTCCTGCGCCACCACACTGATCGTGGCGATGCCGGAGGTGGCTGCGTTGGCGGTGAAGGTCAGCGTGCCGTTGGCGGCGACGGCCGGCGCGGCGCTGAAGCCGAGCGTGCCGGTAGTGCTGACGACCGTGGTGGTGAAGCTGACGGTCTGGCTGGCCTCGTCGGCCGGGCCGGCGCCGATGGCGGTGGCCCAGCCGGTAACGGTCTGCGCGCCGGCGCTTTCCGGCACGGCCTGGTCGGCGCCTTTGGTGAAGCTGGGCGCATCGTTTACCGGCGTGACGGTGACGGCAATGGTGGCGGGCGCAGACGGACCCTGGCCGTCGCTGCCGGTGACGGTGAAGCTGTCAGCGCCATTGGCGTTGGCATTGGGCGTGTACAGCACGGTGGCCGTGGTCGGGCCCGTGGAGGTGAGATTGGTTGCCGTGCCGGCAGTCGGAGCCGTGGCCACGCTGAAGGTGATATTGGCGCCTTCCGGATCGGTACCCGTCAGGGTGACCGTCAGCGGCTGGTCTTCCAGCGTGGTGACCGTCTGGCCGGCCACGGTGGGCGGATTGTTCTGCAGGTCGCGTACGTCGATGCGCAGGTAGACGCGCTCGTTTTCATAGGCGCCGAACAAGGTGGTGATGTCGATCGCGCTTTCGCCGCTGGTCGCATCGCCGGCGGGGTCGGTGGCCAGCGGCGTGGTGCCGGCCCAGTCGCCGACCTGGCCGTCGGCGGCGAAATTCGCCGCGATGGCAATGCCGCAGGCGATGAAGAACAGGGACAAAGTACGCCAGGCTGCCGTGTGCTTGACCCGGCGTGCGCCGAAGAAAGCCACCAGGCCGAGCATGACGAGCAGCATCGGCCAGGTCAGGAAGGGAATCGGCAGCGCCGGCAGGCCCAGCACGATGGGGCCGCCGCCGGTGGTGGTGAGCAGGTCGTCCTGGCCGGCGGCGCTCTGCGCCACCACGGCCAGGCGCAGCCCGCCGCTGTTGCCGATGCGCAGCGAAGTCATCGCATCGGCCAGCTCGATCACGTCGGCACCGCTGACGCCATTGTTCAGGCCGACCGCGTAGCCGCCGCCGATGGGCGTGGCGGCCGAGAAGCCCGCACCCACGCAGGTGGCGCGGCGCACGGCCACGACCTGGGGCGAGACGCCGCCGCTGACATCGACTTCAAGGCGCGAGTCCGCACCGGTCATCGCCGGCACGGTACAACCGCTGGCGGGGCTCAAGTCCCCGTCGACATAGACGGAGTAGGTATAGGTCTGGGCGCTCGCTGTGGTCGTTGCGACCAGCGCCAACAAGAAAGCGACGGCCGCCAAGGCCGCTCTACGAATACGCATGAACCCATCCCCATCAGAACCGATGCCGCCGCTACTTCTGTAGCGGACCGCTTTTCCCTGCCACACCGAATGGGATTTCACAGCGTCGGTAGCGAGCTCCCCTCGCCTGCCGACTCCCCCTCGATCGGGCCGCAAGGCCAAACCTGCTTGTACGTATGCTAAACCAAGGCCGTGAACAATTGTCTTTTCAGTGAACTATTCGACTGTTTATGGCTGGCCATACTCAATCGTCAAAAACCCCCAGGGCTTGTGCGCTAGGCAAATCGTCCACCCACCGCTAGGCTTTCAAGCCTTTGTCCCGCGCGAGTAAACCTGCCATGGCCATGCAATACCCCGAATTCATCTGGCAAAACGGTCACATCAAGCCCTGGGCCGAGGCGACTACGCACGTCATGTCGCATGCCTTGCACTACGGTTCCTCGGTATTCGAAGGCATCCGCTGCTACGACACGCCGGCCGGGCCGCAGATCTTTCGCCTGAGCGACCACAACAAGCGCCTGTTTCAGTCGGCCAAGATCTACGACATGGTCATTCCCTACGATCTGGCCCAGATCAACGCCGCCTGTCGCGAAGTGATCAAGGCCAACCATTTGCGCAAAGCGTATTTGCGTCCCCTCGCCTATCGTGGACTGGGCGGTTTCGGCCTTTCTGCCGACACGCCGACCGATGTGACCGTGGCAACCTGGGAAATGGGCCCGTACCTGGGGCCGGATGTACTGGAAAAAGGCATCGATGCCTGCGTGTCGAGCTGGCAGCGTTTTGCCCCGAATACCATCCCGGCCGGCGCCAAGGCCGGCGGCAACTACCTTTCCGGCCAGCTGATTGCACGCGAAGCGCGGCGCCTGGGCTTCGGCGAAGGCATTGCCCTGGCTTCCACCGGACTGCTCAGCGAAGGCGCCGGCGAAAACCTGTTCCTGGTCTTCAACGGCGCGCTGCATACCACGCCGGTGGCCAGCGCCATCCTCAATGGCATCACCCGCCATTCGGTCATTACCCTGGCCGAGGACAATGGCATCCGCGTGATCGAGCGCGACCTGCCGCGGGAATACCTGTACCTGTGCGACGAGCTGTTCATGGTCGGCACGGCGGCGGAAATCACGCCGATCCGCTCGGTCGACGGCAAGCCGGTCGGCGACGGCAAGCCCGGCCCGGTCACGGCACGCATCCAGGAGCTGTTCTTCGGCCTGTTCCAGGGCAAGACGCCGGACAAGTACGGCTGGCTGGAAGCGCTGGACGCGTGAGCGCCGGCTGGGACCGCGGCCGCCGAAAGGGCCGCGGTCTGATGCGTCACTGAGCCGCGGCGGCCGGCGCTACTTGCGCAGGCGGAAATCGAGGGTTGCCGCAGCCCCGCCCTGCGGGCGCGGACGCAGCGTGACTTTCCAGTCGTACAACTCGCACAGGCGCCGCACAATGGCCAGGCCCAGGCCGGCGCCTTTGCCCGACGCACCCTCGCCGCGGTAGCCGCGCTGGAACAGGCGCTCGGCATCTTCCAGCTTGATACCGGGACCGGAGTCCTCGACCACGACCTTGCCGTCGCCGATGCGCACGCGCACTTCGCCGGCAGGGGTGTACTTGAAGGCATTGCCGACCAGGTTGGTCAGGGCTACGGCCACGACCGAGGACGGTGCGACCACTTCCAGCGCTTCGTCCACTTCCAGGATGACTTCGACCGGTTTGTTGGCGAGGTGGGTGCGGTTGACCTCGATCACCTGCTCGGCCACGCGCGCCACATCGGTGGTCTCGCCGTCGCTAGGCGCCTCGCGCTGGCGCCGCGACAGCAGCAGCAGTGCTTCGGTCAGCTCGGTGGACTGGCGCGAGGCGCGCTCGATGCGCTTGAGCCGGTCACGCGATTTGTCGGCCAGGTTCGGCGCCGCCATGAGCAACTCGACCGTGGTCGCGATGACTGCCAGCGGCGTACGCAGCTCATGGCTGACGTCAGCATTGAATTCGCGATCCCGCTCGACCATTTCGGTCAGGCGCTCGCGATAGTCGTCCAGCGCCGCGGCCAGCTCGCCGACTTCGTCGTTGGCGTAGTGGGCGGCCAGGTTTTCCGGCGGCGCGCCGTTGCGGAAGGCACGCAGGCGCTCGGCCAGGTCGGCCACTGGCCGCATTACCCGTCGCGCCGACCACAGACCGAGCACGAAAGCCAGCACCGAGAACACGATGACGGCGACGATCAGCGCAGTAATCAGCTGGCGTTCGCCCAACTCTTCCTTGGCCACGTCGTAGCGGTAGAAAGCCCAGAGATCGGCCTCCTTGCGCACGGCCAGCTTGTACGGGCGCTCGCGGCCGTGTTCGTCGGCCTCGCGGATGTCATAGACGCCGGTGCCGTACTTCTGCCAGGCAAACGGCACGTTGGCGAACTTGCGTTCACTGACGATCAGCGCCGTAACCGGCGAAAACGGGAACTGGGCGCCTTCTTCCGGGTGCTCCCGCTTGAAATCGAGGAACTTGTTCACCCCGTCCTGCAACGAGGCATTGATGAGCTGGTCTTCCAGCGTACCGCGCAGGCCGACCACGGCCAGCGCGAACAGCGCCGTCAAGGCCATGCCGAACAGGCCAAAGGAAATGACGATGCGGCTGCGTAGCCGGCGGCGGTAGCGCACTCGTGCGATTACTGCGGCTTAGCTGCTGGCCGCATCCGGATCGGCCATGCGATAGCCGATACCGTGACGGGTCTGGATCAGCGGCTTGTCGAACGGCTTGTCCAGCGCCGCGCGCAGGCCGTGGATATGCACGCGCAGGGAATCGCTGTCCGGCAGCTCTTCGCCCCAGACCCGATGTTCCAGATCCTGGCGCGTAACGACCGACGGGCTGGCTTCCATCAGGAACTGCAGCAGCTTGAGCCCGATCGGGTTGAGCGGAATCTGCTTGCCGGCCCGGCTTACGGTGAGCGTATCGAGGTTGAAGCTGAGGTCGGCTACCTGCAGCACCCGGCTTTGCGGACCCTTGCCGCGCCGTGCCAGCACCAGCAGCCGGGCTTCCAGCTCCTGCAGGGCGAACGGCTTGGTCATGTAGTCGTCGGCACCGGAATCAAAGCCGGAAAGCTTGTGATCGAGGGCGTCGCGGGCAGTCAGCATGAGTACCGGCGTCTGCTTGCGCGCCTCCTGGCGCAGCTTGCGGCAGACTTCGAGGCCGTCCATGCCGGGCAAGGTGAGATCGAGCACGATGGCGTCGAAGTCATTGACCACGGCCAGGTGCAGGCCAGTGACGCCGTCGCCGGCGAAGTCGACGACGTGTCCCTTGTCCTCGAGGAAGTCGCCGACATTGGCGGCGATGTCACGATTATCTTCGATTACCAGTACGCGCATAGGCCTACTTTAACGAACTCCGTTTCGAATGGGGGATGCGCAGAGGATGCGGCGAAGGAACGGAGCGGCGGGAAGCGGCACGAAAGGCCAAGAAAAGATTGGCCCAAGGAGGTGCCATTGGGGGAACGCACCTCGCTTGGGCCAAATAGCTACTGCCCCGATTACCGTAGTCTGCTAGTCACGACCTGACCAGGAGTGTTCGCAGGATTACAGTGGCAGTGATGTTAGGAAGAGACGGCTTAAATCGCCGTTAAGCCGCCTTGATTCTGACGTTAAGATCTGAATGCGCTTGCGTATTGCGACTCAATCCAGCGCGGCGGTGGTTTGCAGCTCCACCGGCACCGTCTCGCTGGCGCGGCGGCAGATGCGCGTACCGGTAACCAGGCGACAGTCGTTCGGGTCCACGCTCTCTTCCGGCAGCTGCGCCACACCGCCGTTGAGGGCGAACACGAACTGGCGCGAGTAGCGGCGAGTGCCGGCCTCGAAGCTGCCGGGCACGAAGCGCCACTTGCGCAGTGCAGTCACGGCTGCCGTGTCGAAGATTGTTGCCGGGGTCGACTGCTCCACCTTGACGTCGCGCACGCGGCCGTCTTCATCCAGCACATAGGACAGCCGCACGTTGCCGCTGACGCCACGCAGCAAGGCGCGCTCCGGATAGCCCGGCTGTACCGCGTGGGCCGTCATCGGCTCGCGCAGCGTTGCCGATTCCAGCGGACCAGGCGTGGCTTCGGTCGGCGGTGCGGCCGGCGCAACGGCAGGAATACTGGCGAGCGGCGCGGGCGCGACCGCAGCGGGCTCGACCGTTGCGACAGGTTTGGTTTCCGGCGCGACAGGCGTCACAGCGGGTTGCAGCAGGCTCACGGCCGGCAGCGGACCAGCCTCGGGCGCAGCCTCCGTCAGCACGGGCAGACGCGGCAGGCGCAGCGAACGGCGGTCTACCGCCAGATCGCCGACAGCCGGCGCGGCCAGGCGGATCTGCACCGGCTCGCGCTGCAGCAACTCGCGGATCTGTTGCGGCGCCAGCAAAGTAAGCATGGAGCTGTTTTCCCAGGTCGCCCGCTGTGCGTAGCCCAGCACCATGACGGCGGCACCGACGACCAGCAGCGGCAGCAGGCGCACCGGCGCGCGCAGATCCAGCCGCGTCGTCGGCACCTTGGCAATATGCTGTACGCGCTCGAGCAGCACGCCGCCCGTGGCCGACAACGCCAGCGACGCCGGGCCTTCCAGGCGCAATTGCTCCAGATCGGCCAGGGTGGCGACGTAGTCGCGCGGATTGGCCTGGCCCAGTCCCAGCACCAGCGAGTCGCAGCAGATTTCACGCTGGTCGCGCAGGTCGCGCGAAATCCAATGCACGACCGGGTGGTAGAACAGAACGGTTTCGACAACGACCTGGAACAGGTTGACTAGATGGTCCCAGCGACGCAGGTGGCCAAGCTCGTGCGCGAGAATCAGCTCGATCTGCGCGGCCGGGAAACCCAGCGCGACGGCGGCAGGCAAAAGAATGACCGGACGTATCCAGCCGACCAGGGTCGGCGTTTCCACATCGCTGGAATACAGCAGGCCGACCTTGCCCAGGCCGAAGCGTGCGCAGAGCTGGCGCAGGCGGCCGCTCCAGTCCGGCATGGCCACGCCACCGCGGATCAGGCGGTTAAGACCGCGCCAATGCATCAGTGCGCGCAGGCTGAGCAGTGCCACACCCGCCGCCCAGAAGGCAACCAGCCAGGGCAGGTAGTCCATCCACTCGCCCAGCGCACCACCCGGAATCGCATAGACCGTACCTGCGTCCGTACTGACGGCGGCATGGGCGATCGCAGCCGTTGCCACAGCACCGTCGGCACTGAGCCACAGTGCCGTCACGACGGGCGCTGCGGCCAAGGCGAAGAAACAGATCATGCCCAGCGTATAGCGTGGGCCGCCGGCGCCGAGCTGGCGCCGCAGCAGGCCGAACACGGCACCGATAGCCGCGCCCTGCCAGAGAAAATGCAGTAATACCAGGCCGAGCAACTGCATGGCGGACGCCATTCCCCCGAAGGCGGCGTCCATTATTTCGACTCCCGGTCCAGCCGATTGATCAGCTGACGGATTTCCTTGAGCTCTTCCCGCGACGCGCTCTGGCTGCCCAGGGCATGCAGCACCAGCTGCGAGGCGGAACCGTCGAAGACCCGGTTGACCATGTCGGAAAGGAAGCGCTTCTGGGTGCGTTCCTTGCTGACGACGGCCCGGAACACATGGGCGCGCTGGGAATCGTCGCGTTCGACCAGACCCTTGGCATGCATGACCTGCATCAGTTTCAGTGCAGTGGTATAGCCGCCGCCGTCATGTGCGTAGAGCTCTTCGTGCACATCGCGGACCGTACCGCTACCGCGTTCCCAGAGGACGCCAAGAATGGCGAGTTCGGCCTCGGTCGGCTTGGGCAATTCAGAAACACGACGTGTAGTCACGGCAGCCCCACTCAACGAATGACTTCGTACAGCATGCCCCAGCCCCTGCCCGGCCGCAAGCGCAAGATCCGGGGCCGCCGCCGCAACACCAGACGGCGGCGCCCCCTTCTCCCGTCAATTGGTTCTAAGGCCGCCCTGGCGAACTTCGTTACGCAGGTAGTTTTGCGATTCGCGCCGCTCGCGTTCGCGCTCGGCAAAGGTGGTGCAGGTCTTCTGCTTGCGGTTGGAACCGGTCGGCGCAACGTTCTGGCAGATCAGCCGGCGGCCGTCCTTCTTGGTCAGGATGGCGTTGACCTCTTCCTGAGCTTCCAGCAGCTTGGCCTTGTCGCCGCCGGGCAGCTCGCCTACTTCGCTGCTGCTGGCCATCAGGGCAGTGATTTCGTCAAGGCGCTTTTCGACCGTGTCGCGCTCGCCGGCATCGACAAACTCCCAGCGACCGCCGGCCTTCATCTGCGAGCGTATCGCCGCGGCCTGGTCATCGAACTTTTCTTTGGTGGTGGCCTGCAGGGCAGGGTCCAGCTTTTCTGCTGCTACCGCGGCGAAGGACAGTGCAAAACCCAACGCGACCACGAACACTTTGGCGATACCTTTCACTGCGCTCACTCCGTCGGAACCCTGGAAACGTGTGCCCCCTGCGCACCGTCTGCGGCAAGGCCTGGGACAGCGGCCGGACGATGCTAGGCAAGCCTCCGACGGCTTGTCAACGACAATCTTCGTACGATGACATTACTTGACGAATGAACGAAGCTTCATTGACAGGCAGGACGAATGGCACATGTCTCGCGCACAGCGACTGGGCTTGCGCGGCTATCTATATACCGCGGCGTTTTCGCTTGAGCGCGCTGCTGCAGACGTAGTCGATGATGGCGCCAGCCACGTCGACCGAAGTGGCCGCCTCGATGCCTTCCAGACCTGGCGACGAATTGACTTCCAGCACGAGCGGACCGCGCTTGGAACGCAGCAGGTCGACGCCGGCGACATTCAGCTGCATGGTCCGCGCGGCCAGCAGGGCAATTTCCTGTTCGCGCACGGACAATTCCACTTCGCTCGCCGTGCCGCCCCGATGCAGATTGGAACGGAATTCGCCGGCACGCGCCTGGCGCCGCATCGCCGCGACCACCTTGCCACCGACCACGAAACAACGGATATCCGCGCCCTTGGCTTCGCGGATGAATTCCTGCACGAGGAAATTCGCATACAGGCCGCGAAACGCCTCGATCACGCTTTGCGAGGAAGAGCGCTTCTCCGCCAGCAGCACGCCCTGGCCTTGCGATCCCTCGTTGAGCTTGATCACATGCGGCGGTTCGCCCAGCAGAGCCAGAAGGTCGGCAGTGTCGTCGGGGTTGTCGCCGAACACCGTATCGGGCAGGCCGACCTCCTGCCGCGCCAGCAGCTGCAGGCAGCGCAACTTGTCGCGCGCGCGCAGCACCGCATCGGAACTGTTCGGGGTATATACGCCCATCATCTCGAACTGGCGCAACACCGCCGTACCGTAGAAGGTGATGGACGCACCGATGCGCGGAATCACCGCCGCATAGTCGGCCACCTGCTTGCCTTTGTAGTGAATGCTGAATTCGCCTGGCGAAATGCGCATGTAACAGCGCAGGGGATCCAGCACACGCACGCGATGGCCGCGGGCGCGGCCTGCCTCGATCAGGCGCCGGGTCGAGTACAATTTGGAATTACGCGACAAAATCGCAATATTCATACAATGGCTTTCGAGCGCCGACTCGCCCGCGGAACAGCGTCGGTAACTCAGGGGATAGCGGGAGCCGACACGCCTGGCGCCGAGTATCGGCGGGCAATGTTGCAATCGGCACCGGGCTACGGCGACGACCGGGCAATGCGAGACAAGCCGCACGATAACAAGAACGCCGTTGCGCGGGCTATCCCCGCTGCCACGCGTTGCGACCAGTGCGCCGATTGACGCCGGCCAATCCCGCGTGATTCCATGTGGTCGCCCTTGCGGCTGCTGATTGCCCTGACCCACTCCGAATTTCCGGGGTGCGTTTGTCTGTGCCTATCAGCAGGTTCCACATGTCTTCTTCCCCTACTCGTCTGCAACGGGCTTTCGCCCGGCACGGCATTGCGCTCGAACAACACGGCGCGGTCTATCAGGTTCGCCGCGGCCACAGCGAAGCACGCATTCTCCTTCCCCACGATCTGCCGCTTGAAGCCAAGGCGGTTTCCCAGTTGCTCGACTTTGCCGGCGTCGGCTGGCCGGACCGGCCACAGCCGGTACGCTGCGCCTGCGCCACGCCCGACTTTCATCCCGGCAGCCTGGCTCCAGTCGGCAGCATCGTCGCCACCGACGCCGACGTCGTCATTCCCGCCGCCATCGGCACCGACATCTACTGCGGCATGCGCCTGATTACCACCGGCCTGCGCCAGGATGCGCTGGCCGCGCACGAACCGCGCTGGATCCGCCACCTGACGCGGCGCCTGCTGGTCGGCGAAACCGACGTACCGGTGCCTTCGCAGGCATTCCGTGCCTTGTTCGCGCAGGGGCCACGGGCCTGCCTGGACGAGCTGGCCGCCGAGGGAGTCTGGGCAGCGGCCGACCGCGCGCGGCTGTTGCGCGAAGTTGCCGGCTGCGTAGGCCTGGACGGTCTCGTCGCCGACCCCGCCTACGCTCCCGAGCACCTGGTCGGTACGCGCGAACGCGTGCGCGCTGCCGACCTGGGCACGGTCGGCTCGGGCAATCACTTCGTCGAATTCCAGATCGTCGAAGCGATCCACGACCGCAACATCGCTCATGCCGCCGGACTGCGCCTGGGCGAAGTGGCAGTAATGATCCATAGCGGGTCGCGCGGCGTCGGTTTCCATGTCGGCCAGCGCTGGATGGACCAGGCCAGATCAGCCTGGCAGCAGGGCCACAAGCACCCGCCCAGCGGTCTGTATGCCTTGCGTGGCGCAGCGGCGCAGCAGTGCCTGGCGGCAATGGGCACCGCTGCACGTTATGCCTGGCTCAACCGTGTAGTGATCGCCGAATGGGTGCGGGAAGCACTGGAATCCTGCGTCGGTGCAGATGCCTCCCGCCTCGTGGTCGACGTACCGCACAACTTCGTCGCAGCGGAGCAAGGCCTGCATCTGCACCGCAAAGGCACGACGCCGGCGCATGCCGGCGACTGGGCCTTGCTGCCGGGCTCGATGGGCGATGCCTCGTACCTGGTCGCCGGACTGGGCAACCCCGACTGGCTGTGGTCGTGCAGCCACGGCGCCGGCCGCGCGCTGCGGCGACAGGTCGTGCGCCGCCAGGTCCGCCAGGACGGCGCAAGTAGTCCAACGTGGCGCTGCATCACACTGCGCGAAGAACGCCGCCTGCAGGAAGATCCTTCCGCTTACAAACCGATAGGCCCTGTGCTGCACAGCCAGGAGCAAGCCGGCCTGCTGCGTGCGGCGGTGCAACTGCGCCCATGGCTGACGTTCAAAGCGTAGTGATCCGAGACCATCGAATCCGGGGCAGGAACGTTCGCCCCGGATTCGTTTTGTTGGCGTGTCCATCGCTCTTGTATTTGCCGCAGCCACGCCCATCTGATGCAGCCATTGACTGGCTGCATCCACACCGCCAGACTTCGCCACCTTTTCGACCGACCGCCATGACCAACCAGCGCACGCCATTGCTGATATTGCCTCTGCTCCTGCGCGCAAGCGCGGGCATGGTGCGCCTGTCGCCGGTACTGGTCGAGCGCGGATCCTGACGATCCTCGCGTTCCTAACACCGCACAGAAGCACCCGCCCGGGTGCTTTTTTTTCGCCTGAATTTCCCGCCAACCCATCGAAGCCAAGGAGAACGTGTCGTGAATACCGCCGCGCCCGAGTCGCAAACCTAGCCGCGCGCCCTGTTGCCAACCGGAGCGCGCGGCCTCCGACGTTGGCAACAAGTGGAAATAATCATGACTACCAAAACCCTCGCACGCTGGCGCAACCTCGGCATCATTGCGCATATCGACGCCGGCAAGACCACACTGACCGAACGCCTGTTGTGGAAGACCGGCACCATCCACCGCATGGGCGAAGTCCATGACGGCGCCGCCACCACCGACTTCGGTGCGATCGAGCGCGCGCGCGGCATCACCATCGGCGCGGCCGCAGTACAGGCGCAATGGACGCCGCAGGGCGGCCAAGCGCATCGGCTGACCCTGATCGATACGCCCGGACACGTCGACTTCGCCATCGAAGTCGAACGTTCGCTGCGCGTGCTCGACGGCGCCGTCGCCGTGTTCTGCGCCGTTGCCGGCGTGCAGCCGCAATCCGAAGCAGTGTGGCGCCAGGCGCGCCGTCACGGCGTGCCGCTGATCGCCTTCGTCAACAAGATGGACCGCACCGGCGCGGCGTTCGACAACGTACTGCAGCAAATGCGCGAAAAGCTCGACGCGACGCCGTTGCCGCTGGGCCTGCCGCTGGGCGCAGAAAACCTGTTGCGCGGCTGGATCGACCTGGTCGGCGAAACCACGGTGCTGTGGGACGAGTCAGGCGATGCCACGCGCACGCCCTGGACCGCGGCGGAAGCGACCGAGTATTCGCCGCAGCGCCAGCGCCTGGTCGAAGCCGTCGCCGATGGCGACGACACGATGGCAACGGCCTATCTCGAAGGCCGTCGCGTCGATGCCGCCGAACTCAAGGCGGCCTTGCGTCGCATCACGCTGAGCGGCAACGGCGTGCCGGTGCTGGCTGGGTCGGCGTTCAAGACCAAGGGCATGGAATGCCTGCTCGATGCCATCGTCGACTTTCTGCCGTCGCCGCTGGATCGCGCTGCGGTCTGCGCGCAAGGCGAACACGGCGAAGTGCTGCTGCCGCCCGATCCGGAAGGCCCGCTGGCCGGGCTGGTGTTCAAGATCGCGCACCAGGAACACGGTCCACTGACCTTTGTGCGGCTCTATTCGGGCCGCCTGAAAGTCGGCGACACGGTATGGGCGTCGCGGCGCGAACGCAGCGTGCGTGTCGGCCGCCTGGTGGTAGTACAGGCCGATCGCGGCGATGACGTTGAGCAGGCTTGTGCCGGCGAGATCGTCGCCGTGCTGGGCTGGAAAGATGCGGTCAGTGGCGAAAGCCTGAGTGCACCGGGCCAGCATCTGCAACTGGCCAGCATCCAGGCGCAGCCGGCAGTGCTGTCCTGGCGCCTGAACGCCGCCAGGCCGGCCGATCTCCTGCGGCTGGGACAAGGCTTGGCCAGCCTGGCCCAGGAAGATCCGTCGTTCCGCGTCGGTACCGATGCGGACAGCGGCGAAACCCTGGTCTGGGGCATGGGCGAGCTGCATCTGGAGGTGATGGTCGAACGTCTGCGCCAGGACTGGAAGGTGGAGGTCAAGACGGGTACGCCACGCGTCGCGTACCAGGAAACTCCTGCCCGTGCCGTGCAAGGTATCGAAGGCAAGCTGGACAAACAGAACGGCGGTTCGGGCCAATACGCCCGTATCGTCATCGACGTCGCGCCGCGCAGCGACGGAGAGATTGTGTTTGTCGACCGCAGCAGCGGCGGCGTCATCGCGAAGAACTTCGTCGCGGCGACGGAAAAAGGTGTCCGTGCAGCCCTGGCGGAAGGCCCGCGCGGCTATCCGGTGATCGGCCTTGACGTGACCCTGCGCGATGGGCAGATGCACGCGGTGGATTCGTCCGATGTCGCATTCCAACGCGCCGCGGCCGAAGCGATCAAGACGGCGCTGGCCCTGGCCGGCACCACCTTGCTGGAACCGGTGATGCAGCTGCAGGTGGATACGCCGCTGGCAAATGTCGGCGACGTAATCGGCGACCTGCAACGGCGCGGCGGTCGCGTCAGCGGCATCGTCGAACAGGGCAGCCGCAGCGACATCGCGGCGCGTGTTCCGCTGGCGCAGCTGTCGGGCTATACCACGACGCTGCGTTCGCTGACCCAGGGACGCGCCAGCGCCAGCATGAGTTTCGACCGCTACGAACCGGCACGCCTGCCGGCAGCAGCAACACTGGCCGCATGAAGTACGACGGAGGGGCCGCGATGGCCCCTCCTTTTTGTCCATTCAAGGGAATGGAATTTTCCATGAATGTCTGCGCGGCCATGTAACGCCGCTGCAACGCCCCAGTCCTTGCCGGCACGCCGCCGCCCGACTGTTCGCCCGTCTCGCCCTGCCGCGGCATCCCCCGGCGTCAGAATAGTTGTCGCCCCGATAAACTCAGCAGGCAGGGGCGAAGGAAAGTAGAACGTGGCTCGATATAGACAAGCGTTTAAAGATCGGATGGTGGCGCGCTTGCTGCCGCCGGAGAGTGCGGAGGTGAGTGTGGTATCGCGGGAGGCTGGTGTTTCGGCAGAGACGCTGGGGCGCTGGCGTAGCGAGGCCTTGGCGAAGGGCCAGAAGAGCGGAGGCTGGACCGCGGTGGCGCGCTTTGAAGCGATTCTTGCGACGGCAGGAATGAGCGAGGAAGACAAGGCGGGGTGGTGTCGACGGCAAGGGATTTTCCCGAGTGAGCTGGTCGAGTGGCGAGAAGCCGCGACGGGAGCGCTGGAAGTGCCAGGTCATCGAGCAGCCAACGAATCGACGACGGCGGCGGAGCGCCGGCAGATCAAGGAACTGGAGCGCGAGCTGCGGCGTAAGGACAAGGCGCTGGCCGAGACAGCGGCGTTGCTGGTGCTGTCAAAAAACTCCCGGCGATCTTCCACAAGGACGCGGACGAATGATCGCGAAGGAAGATCGCCAGCGGATGGCCAAGGACATTGGCGTGGCACAGGACAGCGGGGCGCGCCTGGCTCCGGCGTGCGCGCTGGCGGGTATCGATGTGCGTACGCTGCAGCGCTGGAAGACGGTGGATGGCGTAGAACGCGGCGACCAGCGTCCGCATGCTCTTCATCACCGGTCTGGCCACGTAGGCTTCGAACGAGAAAGGTTGTGCCTACCTGCGCCCTCACATCCGCAGGAAGCTTGAACCGGACATACAGGCCGCCAGGGCGGCGCAACAGCAACGGTGTCGGCACGAAGGATACCTAAAAAGGATACCTCGGCTGAGGAAAATCCCAGGCATTGATCCTTCGATAACTCACTGAACCTGCACGGAAAAAAAGCCACGTCGTACAGTTTGTGGAGCGGGCGATGGGAGATCCGATTGTCGCGATCTAACCAGCTGAAAAACCTGCACTATCTCAGCCAGCGACCTCGAAAAAACGATACCCAAAACGATACCTAGAACCACCAGAACGCGGGATGCACTATAGCCTGCTGGATATGAAAGGGCGCCACGGTCAGGCCGTGACGCCCTACCCTTCAGTCTTCGTCTGGCATCAGAACGGTCGCGACGCATTCGCCCTGGTCGCCTGGTCCCAGAACGAGGGCTAACGTGGTGAGTCGAGGGCGGCGACCGCCCCGCGGCACGACGTAAACCTGGAACGCCACGCGTCCCGTTTGGCCACGCCGGGCAGCGGCCCGAGCAGCGACCGAAGCCATCCAAAGCACATCCCAGAGACGACCATCCTCGTCCTGCGGCACTTTCTCGGCAGAGCCCCAGCCAACGCACGTCGCCCAGACTCGGGCCGTGAGGGCCACCGGCACCTTGAAGCCCGCCTCCCCCGTCATCGCACTGGCATCCACAAGGACCCCGTCTTTCAACGCGTCCGCTCGACTGTAGGTGTGGATAACATCGCCTTCCTCAAACATGGTGCCTCCGTCGTTGTTGGTCCGGTTCCGGACAACGGTCCCGGTGTCTGGGGACGGAGACCCCGCTGCCCGCAGTGAGGCGCGGTCCAGTGGGGAGCGCAGCGGACAGCAGGCCGGCAGGCGCGGGCTGGAGGGAGGCACGACCGACGACACGGGCCGGCCTGCTGCACTTGACCGGGGAAGCCGAGCGGAGCGGAAAAGCAGCAGTACCTTCACTGCAGGAATACCATCAACTCGGTTCCAGGGAGAAGACGATGCTGAGCGTGCTCCGACCAGAAACCCTGTCCTTCATCTCGCAGTTTCCTGGCGGGTTGATTCCCCTGCCCTCTCCCGGGGAGCCGGATTCGGTCCTAGTCGTGAAGGTGCCCAAGGAATACATCCTTGCTGCTGTGCTGAAGCGCGGATTCAAGGTTTACGTTTTGCCCATCCACGTTGCAGATACGGACACCGCGTTCTTAGTGTCTGCCTTCTTTGACGACGAGGAAGAGCCGTTGGCAATACGCACCCCCTTACTCCGGGGTTGGCTCACGAGCCTGCTGCTGATGCGCCTCTTAACGGATGAAATCAATGTCCACTTTTTCGATGAACATGACCGAGAACATGCAGCCTTCAAGGCACGTCTGAACGTTCCGGTGGCAACTCGGCAATTACTGCTTCACTCAGAGTTGCTTCCCGAAACAAATTTCAATGCCCGAGCAGTTTTGGACGAGGCCGGGCGCATTTTTGGCCTGAGGGACACAGCCAGCGAAGCGGCCGCGATAGACGTGGAGTTCGGTGAATCCCTTATGCCAGAGGATTTATTTATGGCGGACATGCGCCCCGACTTACACGCTTTCCATGGAAGCAAAGGATGGAGTGAGTGGGCCTTG
This sequence comes from Tahibacter aquaticus, assembly GCF_004363655.1. GTDB lineage: Bacteria > Pseudomonadota > Gammaproteobacteria > Xanthomonadales > Rhodanobacteraceae > Tahibacter > Tahibacter aquaticus. The sequence continues at coordinate 101,142 of NZ_SNZH01000003.1, read as the reverse complement.
GTCCGAGAAGAACCAGGCCCGGCTCATGAAGTCGATATAGCACAACTGCTCCAGCGAATATTCCCCGCCAACACCATCTACATCAATCCAAAGCGCCCAAACAACGACAGAGAAATTGCTGATGTACTGGTTATAACGAGCCAGGTAGTTCTGATTTTGCAGGCTAAGGACAGCCCGAATACAGCCAAGGGACTTATGGCACCTCTGGACAAAAAAAGACGCAAGGTCATGAGCGCAGTGAGCGACGCTGCCCGGCAAGTCAAACGCGCTGCTCAGTACATCAGGAGCAGTCCGACGTTGGTCATGAAGGTGGGGGGCGCCACCGTTCAAATCGAACTCAATGGCCGCCCGATTGCCGGACTCGTGGTCGTCAAGGAACTGTTTCTGGATTCCTACGACGAATACACGTCCATTCTTCTTTCACTTTCCAGCACCATCAACGGCCCATGCATCGTTCTGGACTACCCAGAATTGAATGCCTACACCAAGTACTTGAGGGACGAAAACAGTTTTCGAGAAGCGTTCATGCGTGTTTTCGATGCGGGGCGTGAAACGGGGCGCTTTTTACGACTTCGATTCGGCCTGAGCGACCCTGAAGGCTCCTCGGACCAAACAAACGGTTTGAATGTCCGCGTAGGGCAACCGTTTTTCGCTCGGAAAGTTCCGGGGATTTAGGTCTTACTGCTCCCGGCGTCCACCCGCCGCCGCCGCGGCGGCCGGTACGGCTGCTCTTTCAGGCGCCCCTCAAGGCGTCGGGCAAAGCTCGGAAAGCCCACTCCGTACACCGCGGCCAGTTCCCGAACGTGAAGCAGGTCCCGCCCGCGCCCGCCCACTTCGAGCGCCGAGAGCCACGTTTGGGGACGGTTTGCGATATGGCTGGCGCGCTTCTCCGCCCTGACAGCCAGCCGCAGAGAACCGACCCAGCCAATGCCAGTATTGCTGGGCTGGCCGGCAAGGTTCGTCCGCAATCAACGGGACGTCCCAAAAGCAAGAAGGGGCCTTTCGGCCCCGTCTTATTGTGCTGGCAGCGCTTCGAGCGCACCGCTCTACCCTATTGCTGGCAGTACACCGTACACAGCATCTGCGCGCCCGCGTCGGAGCATGCGAGCACCACGCGGCGGCAGATGGGACCTCCGCCGTCGATGGAGTAGTTGCTGCCGGTGCGGTTGGCCACGAACGCCGCCATGTCGCGGGCTTCCTGGAACCCGTTGCGGCCCCATTCGCGCCGGATGGGCCGTTCGCTCATGGTCGGATACTGCACGTTGAGCGAATCGCGGGCGCCGAGGTAATCCGACTGGATTCCGTTGGGGGTTATGGTGATTTTCACCCGCGCGCAGTCGCCGTCGTTGTTGCAGAAATCCACGGTGATGGAGGAACCGATGCTGCCGAACTGGATGCCTCCGGTAACGCCGCCGGTACCGCCTTCGATGTAAGCGCCGGTGGCCGGGGACAGTACGCCGTGGATCATGCGGGAGAGCGTCCCACTGACGGCGGCGGAACTGTTCCGCCCCGACAGCAGCTCGTTGACGCGCTCCAGGAACTCAAAGCCTTCGCCGCTGGGGTATTCCCAGCCGATGGCCTGCGGGCTGAACGAACGCGGTGCGATGGCGCCGTGGGTCAGCCCGAGCCGGCTGATGTCCACCCGGTGCGTCTTGGAAAACGCGTTGGGATCGATGAGGTGGATGGCGCGCATTTCGCTGAAAATGCTCGCGACGTCCGAATCCACGGTCATCTCCCACAGCGTGCGTACCGCGACCCCGGAGGGCGTCTGCACGCGCGCGCCTTCGGTCGGCTGCGGCTCAACGGGAATCGCGTCCAGCACGAAGTTGTTGGGGACGTCCAGATACACCTTGAACTTGCGGATCGAATTCCCGGCAAGGTCGTACACGAAGCGCAGGCCGAGTCCCGGCGTGGACAGGGCCAGCTGTTCCTCCTGCGCCGCCGAGCAGTTGTTGCACGCCACCGCGGGGACGGCCGCCCTGGCCTCACCGATGGCACCCCACGCGGCCATGCACAGCACGGCAGCCACGAACTTTTTCATCTTTCACTCCTGTGAACAATTTCCCCTGAGCTTGACTATAGCGCAACCGTGTTGCGCTCCGGACCGGCGCGGCGCGCCGACCCTACGAACGGGTGGTAGTGGTGGTTCGTGCCCTCGCGGGGAGGCTGCACCGACAGCCGAGAGTGGCCGTCGTCGGGGCGACGGCGCGGGTCAGGCCCCGGGCTTGCGCCGCTTGAGCGGACGCACGGGCTTGCTCGCCAGCCGCTGTTCGAGGTCGGCCGCAAAGGCCAGGAAATCGCTGCCGTAAAGGGCAGCCAGTTCGCGCACTTGAAACAGGTCCAAGCCCCGGTCGCCGGTCTCGATGGACGACACATAGGACTGCGGGCGACCCAGGCGCGCCGCCGCCTCCTGCTGCGTCAGGCCGGCTTCCAAACGGCGATCGCGGAGCAGCGCGACCAGCAGCGCGTGCTCCGGGGTGTGGATCGAGGCGCGACGCATGTCCGGCACCAACCAAGGGTCGGCCACGGTAGTGCGTGCGCACCTTCATCGAAAACTCGAATAAATATCCATATTGCGGATAATATGCAGTCATGGCGCGCGGGTGCAATCGGTCTAGGTGGAGGGATGCCGATGGAGATGGCTGGAGACGACGCAGCAGGCTTACAGCGCCGTCCGGGCGCACTCGTCGGCCAGCCAACGTCGGACCCGCGGCAGCCAATCGGCCGCCGCAGGCCCCACGGCTTCGCCACTCATGAGGGCCGCGCTGAGGTCGGGAGGAAGGGCCTCGGGGGGAAGGGCGGCCAGGACGCGGCGAAGTTCGGTGCGCAGGCGTTCGGAGGGGTCGAAGCCCGGGCGGTGCGGGGCGGCGGCCTCGGCGACCAAGGAAACGAGACGCTGAACGGTGAAGTACATCGGGTTGGGCGGTCCTTACGGCGTGGGTTCGACTTCAATCTTGTCCAGCACCGAAACGACACCGGAGACTTTTCCGACTTCGCGGAGGACCGCGTCCCGGGTCTGCCGCGTCCGCGCAGTGCCTCTCAGCGACACCACACCATCGCTGACCTGAACCTCGATGCGATGGAAATTGACCAGGTCGTCGGCAGCCAGGCGGCGGCGCACAAGGGCTTCCGTCAGCGCGTCGGCTTCCGGGTTGTCCGCCAAGTCGGCAGGGCCGGCGGCGGCGGCCGGAAACACGGTCAGCGCGAGGAAGAGCGCGAGCAACCAGCGCGGGAGATTGAGGGTCGGCATGACAGGTGGACTCCGTGGGGCGCCTTGAGCGACGCACGGGGAATCCTCCGCATGTCGGCGCGCGCAGGGCATTCCCAAATGGGAATGGCGCACATCTTGGGAGCCGCACATGGACGCTGATAACCGTTTGGTCGGCGCCCTGTTCGAAAACCTCACGGAGACCGACTGGGCGAATGCGTTCCTCGCTGGCGTGTGCGAAGCGACCCGCAGCCCAGCGGGCGCCGTGCTGCAGGTGGACGTCGCCTCGCGGAAGCAAACCCTGCCCGCGTACTTCGGTCAGGGCCACGCAATGGCGGTAGCCTTCGAGCAGGAACACGCCATCAGGAACCCCTGGCGCCCGGTCGATGAGTCCAAAGGCCCGCCGCCGGGCTCGGTCGTGGTGCCCGACGACTTCCTGCCCCTATCGTCGCTCCGCCGAACCGAATTCTGGGCCGATTTTCTGCGCCCCATGAGGGTGGACCACGGCGGCGGTTTGATTGGGTTCCGTTCGCAGGAGCGCGTCGTCAGCCTGACGCTGTTGCGGTCGGCCCACGCAGGCCCCTACGACGCGCAGGAACGCGCGTGGCTTCGTCGCGTGGCGCCGCACTGGGTCAACGCCTGCAACCTCAGAAACCGACTCGTCCCGGACGAGAGCTACGGGTCGGACGCCACTCGGGCGCTGGACGCGCTGGGCACCGCCGCGTTTTTCTTCGACGAGCGGGGTCGGTGCACCCGCCGGAACGCCGCCGCGGATTTGCTGCTCAGCCAAGGCGACTTGGTGCGGCTGCGGGGCGGACACCTTGTTGCCGCACATCCAGACAGCGGCGCTCTGTTCGCATCGACCGGGGCAACGACGGCGTTGCGCCGGCGGGACGGAAGCGTGGCGGGGCACGCGGCCGCCCACCGCCTTCCCGGGCACGGTGCGTTGGGGAGCGCGCGAACGGTGGTTTTTGTGGAGCCTGTGGAGGCAACGCGCCCGCGGGCACTGCGGCAAGCCTTAGCCGCCGTGTATGGGCTGACCCCACGGGAGGCAGAACTGGCGGTGCGGCTGGCCGATGGCGACGACTTGCCGCGAGCGGCAGGCCAGATGGGAATCGCCCCTGGCGCAGCACGGACTCGGCTCAAGGTCGTTTTTGGAAAGACGGGCGTGCGGCACCAAGGCGGCTTGGTCGCTCTAGTGAAAAGTCTGAGGGCGGTGCTCGGCCCGGCCGAATGAAGCACTCCGAGCGCGGGAGAGGCGGCCGGGCTGACGAGACCCGGTGGCCGCATTTGGAAAAGACACACAACAGCGGTCCGGCTAGCCATCCAACTAGGAAGTAGCCACGACGCTCGACAATGTTCGCCCAGTTGGGCCACGCTAAGGCTACGGGCGAATCATTGAGGACAAAGTATGGCTGAGCAGAAGAGTGCCAATATCAAGAATCCTGCTCGGTGGCTAATGACCAATGTCTGGGACCGACTCCCTGACCCTAGCTCAGTTCCCAATCGAAACATTATTGGCGGATGGGCGATGACTTTTCGCCTATCTCCAGGCGATTGCCAAGTCTTCCGCTGCCTTCGTGCGATTGAGTTCATGATGCAGAGAGCAAAGAACAAAATCCAGGAAATGGGATTTTCCGAGGCCGTAAAGGCACGCCACTTAGGTTGGGTGCCTGCGTTCCAAGATGGCCTTAACAAGACCGCCGCCGGGCACGCATGGGAAGACCTCTATCGAGGTTTCTCTTCCGACCGACGAATCCACTTGGAATATGCAATGCACTGGCTGGACGACACGGCTTCTCCAGACAATGTGATGACACAGTCCGACCTTGATGGCCTCATCCAGAGCATCGACGCGCTTCGTAAAGAGATTGCGAGCGCGACCGACCTGGAGGCGGACTTCAAGGCGTTGCTACTAGACATGGTTGAGGCGTTAAGGCGAGCCCTGTCGGAGTATCAAATTCGTGGCGCTTCCGGCGTAGACGATGCCTTGGGTGAAATCATGGGCCGGTTATTGGTCCACTTGAAAGTTGTGCAGGAAAATTCCAAATCGCCCTGGTTTCGCCGCGTGTTCGATGCCGCAATGAAAGTTATCAAGTTTGGCGCTGATGCAAAAGACACAAAAGAGGTACTCGGCGGATTCGGACAGTTGCTTCTTGAAGTGGTCAAGTAGCGGGCCTCATCGAATGCCTCTGTCGACCCGAGCGTCGGCGTTCTCAAAAAAGGCGGCGGCCATCGCCGGCGCAATGCTCCGGCCTGGCCGGTTAAACTCGCTGGCCAATGCCACGCACGTCGGCAACTGCGGAATGTACTGTCTTTGGCCACCCGGTTTAATCAAGAGTGGCCAGTCGAATCTCCAGCTAGACTAGGCTGGACCGTGGCCGATGGTGAACTTCTGTGCGCGCAGACCTTTTCGATGGACTGGATATACCACCGGAACTGATTGTCGAGTTCTTTTTGGTTTTCTCCCGATTCGAGTTCGCGCTGAAAGACATCGGATACTGCCGCCAGAATCGCCACGGCATTGCAGGTCCGAATTGGGAGGGATTTCGTGATGAATCCACTCAATGGTTCCGTGAGCCGGCGGCTGGCAGCGCCGAGTCGCATGCCATCGATGAACTCTTGGCGGAGCCGCCGCGCGTACAAACCGGCCCGAAAGCATGGGAGCCTCGTCCCCTTCGCGCTGGAAGCCGAATAGCTCAGGCGCTGGAAGGCGCTCAACGGGTCCGCAACAACCTGTTCCATGGGGGCAAGCACACGCCACATTCGCCCAAAGGTCGGGATGAAATCTTGGTGCGTTCGGCACTGACCGTTCTTGACTGCTGCTTGGCCTCTCATCAAGCCCTGAGAGAATCCTTCGAACAGCCCTATCGCTACTGACCATGGCGGATTTATCTCATTCTGAAAAACGTAGGCTCGAAACCCTCCTCGGCATGGGGGGCGGCTACGTCTTGGATTTCAGCAACAAGACCTTCGAAGAGTTCGTTCAGGACAGCGTCCGACGGAACATCTACGACAAACGCTACCAGGGCGACCACAGCGGCTCGAAAGCCAATCTCCTTCGCACGTTCTGGAAGGTAGAACACAACCATCTCGTCGCCAAACTTATTGATGGCCTGTTGACCTACGCCAGCGAACGAACAGAGAGGGCTCCTGATTCCGTACTGCTGGAAGGATGCCGGGCCATCACCGCTCGTCTCAAGCAGACCACGCCGCCCGCGGAGGTCGAAGCGCTGGAGGTGCTGGGCAGCGCCGACTTCGAACTCTTGGCGGAGCAATTGCGGCAGGCAATCGAAGGCAACCGCCCGGAGGCGGCTCTCGACCGACTGCACACGTTCGTCGTTCGATTCACACGGGAGTTGAGCGAAGGCCACGGCATCACGACCTCACGGGACAAGCCGCTGCATTCGCTGTTTGGGGAGTACGTGCGGAGTCTGCGGGACGCCGGGCATTTGAAATCCGAAATGACGGCGCGGATATTGAAGTCCAGCATTTCCGTGTTGGAGGCGTTCAACGACGTCCGAAACAATCAAAGTCTGGCTCACGACAACCCAACGTTGAACTACGACGAAAGCCTCCTCATTTTCAACCACGTTGCAGCATCGATTCGGTTTCTGCGCGCGATGGAGCAGCGGATTAAGGAGGCTCAAAAGCCCAAGATGCCCGACCCCTTCGACGACGATGACATACCGTTCTGACTCGCAAGGCAGTTAGCCACGGCGGTCGATGAAGGCGAATCAAGCCGGGTTTTGCTGCGGCCCCGCGTCGCCCACAGAGCGGTCGCGTCGAGCCAGAGAGCACATCGGCGGGCCGCCCAGCCGCCGCGGTCAGCCTCCCAACTCTTGCAGCCGTGTCGCTCCATAACGCGTCAGGACACCCACTGTTATTCGGAACACGCGGCGACTGCCGGAATGGCTCTCTTTGTCCTCAACGTACTCTTCAAAATGTCCCTCCTCGTTCAGGTGCCGCATAACCGCCAACCACGCCTCGCGTTCGGCTACTTCCGATGGTTCTTTAAAGAATCGCGTTCCGTCAGCCACTTTTCTCAATATTTGCTGCTCGCTGAGGATGCTCATGTTGCCTCCGGGCTCTAGGAGACCCCACGGTAGGCGGCTCGGAACCTCCGAACAATCCCTGTCAACTGTCCTAAGCAAAAAAGGCCCGCCTTTTGGCGGGCCTTTTTCAGCAGACGACCTTCCTCACTTCCTTTGCTTTCGCTCCCGCATTGACGGCCCCTTGAAGTCCAGCCGGTGGGGCACACGCGAGAACCAGTCGCACAGTTCTTCGGCTGTGTCGCCCCCACCGAGCCAGTCCGACCACGCCTCCGGCGGGCTCTTGGCCACGACCAGAACGGAGCGTTTCTCCAGAGCCGGTAGGACCACTCTCCGCAGCACCCCCACGTCCTTCCGGTCCAGTGGTTCGTCTCGGTGGCCCCAGTCGTCCAGCACGAGCAGGTCCGTGCGAGCCAGCAGCCGGCGAAAGCGCGGAAGTTCCCCGTTTGCGTCGTATGCCGCCCACTCGCCCAGCAGGTCGGGCACGTCGTAGAAGCGTACCGTCAGCCCTGCTCGCAATACCAAGTTGGCAAGCACAGAGGCCAGGAACGTCTTGCCGCGGCCACTCGCCCCCGTGAGCACCAAATGCTCGTGCTCGCGCACCCAGCGCACATCAAGGAACTCCTGAAGTTCGCGCTTCAAGAAACCCCTTCCCGGTGCGTAGCGCACGTCCTCGGGGCCGACGGCACTCGGCACCCGCGCTTGCACGCAGCGGCGCTCCATCGCCCGCTGCGCCCGTGCTTCGGCCTCGGCCACCACGCCCTCGGCAAGGCGTTCGACGAACGCCCGTGCATCGCCGGAGCCCTCCTGCCGCGCGAAGCGCTCCGCCATCGCTCGCATCTTCAAACCACGCAGGCCGTCCACCCACGTCAAAGCGCTCATGCAGACCTCCCTGGCCCTTTGCGCAGCCCCTTGGACCCCGTCCCACGCAACGGCGGATTGACCCTGGACGAGGCGGGGGCAACAGCCGCGGACGCCGTCTTTTTCCGCCTTCGCGGTCGATGCCTGAGTGCACCGGAGGTGCGGTCGTCCTCCAAGAACGGGTCAGCCATGGGCTCCGACAGGCAGCGCTTGACCGCCGTGTAGTTCAGCAGTTTGCGCTTTACCGCACGGGAGGCGGCGGCTTCCAGTTCCGCTGGATTGGACCCCCGCTCCAAGTCCCGCAGCGCCCAGGCCGCGGGCAGACCCTGCAGCCGTACCTTGCCGGCAAACTGATGCTCCACGACGGCCAGCATCGACGGACCAATCTTCCTGGCCCAGTCCAGCAAGTGCTTCGGCGACCGCTCGCCTTGTGCCCGATGTGCGTCCGGCTGATGGGCCACGTCGGTCGTGGTGCCGCCCTTGCGCACGCCGCGGGCGTGCTTTGCGACGCATTGGCCGTCCACGTATATCTCGACGCCTGCAGGCACAACCTTGGCCTCCGCCTTCCACCCTACATACGCGTGGGGGACGCTGTAGTAGTGCCCATAAACCGGCAAATGGTAATCCGCGGGCACGGTCTGTTTGGCCACCCATTTGCCGTAGACGTAGGGCTCTCGGGGCAACGGCTGCAGAGCCGCGCGGTCGAGGCGTTCGAACTCCGAACGACGGCTGCCCTCGCGCTTCTGGAATGGTCGCGCGTTGTAGCCCTCCATCAACTTGGCCATGACTTCGTTCAAGGCCTCCAAGCTGTAGAACTTCCGCTTCCGAAGTTCGGGCAAGACCCATCGCTGCACGTTCAAGACCGCGTTTTCCACAAGTCCCTTATCTCGCGGTCTGCCAGGTCGTGCAGGCACGATGGCCGTCGTGTTTTTGCGCCCCCAGGCCAAGTAGTGCTCCTGCACCGTGGGGTCTTTGCCAGCGTCCGCGATGGCACTCTTGAGGTTGTCGGGCGATACGGTCGCCGGCGCCCCACCGAAGAAAGCGAGCATTTGCGTGTGTGCGTCCAACCAGTCGGGGACGGCTTGGCTGGCGGTGCAACACGCGAAAGTGTAGCCCGACGCACCCAGCACGCCGACGAAGAGTTCAACCGGCACGGCCTCGCCGGTCGCCTTGTCGCAGTAGGACGGCCTCTTTCCCGAGTAGTCCACAAAAGCCACATATCCGGGCTCGTGCGTCCGCCGCAGGACCAATCCGCGCGCCGTGGCTTCTTTGGCCAACCGCCGCGTGTATTGTGCGTATCCCAAACCTTTCGCCGGGTCTTCGAGGCCGTCGCGGTATTCGGCCCAAAGGCGAGCGCGCGTTGTTCCGTGCTCGGCCAATCTTCTTTCGACGTTGGAAAAATCCGGCACAATTTTGCCGCTCTCCCGCTCCTTTCCGTTTAAGTGCACGTAAAGTTCCGACGGCGTGCATTCGTCCAGCGAAGACTTTCCTTTTGGAAGCCCTTTTTCCTCCCATTTCTTGAAGTACGTGGAAACCGTGGTCTTCGACATAGCCAACATCGCGCCGATGTTGCGGAACGAAAGGCGCCCACCGAAATAGCGGATCATGTCCATCAGTTTGTTTTTCATTCTGCGTCTCCCTGGGTATCGCTCGAAGTCGGCGGAGGCCCATGCCGCCGGGGCAGGACCGGTGCCGCGTGCCGGCAGCGGTGGGAGCGCAGCCGGCGCGTGAACTGCGACCGGCTCAGGGCACGCGGCTGGGCGCGGCGGTAGTCCTCCCACAGCAAGCCGACGGGCGTGCCGTTGCCGAGGGATTCGGCGTAGGCGTCGAGGGCCTCGATTTCAGCCGGAGCGACCCCGGGACGACCGTTCAAGAGGCGGTCCAACTCAGCGGCGGTGCAATCCGACACGTCGGACCAGCGCCACCCCTTTCCAGCCAGCAGTAGCCGGTAGCGAAGCACGGTGGGCCGGACGACGTTGCAGCGTTGGGCGACGACAATGTCCGGTGGCACCGGGGGCGTGAGGAGGGTTTTAACCAAGAAGTAAAGACGTTGATGCAAAGCCATGCGCGTTCTCTCCGCCGGCACGGGCCGGCACGAAGGGAGAAAAAGCAGGGCGCACGGGGCCGCGCCGACCCGTGGGGGCGGTGTTGACTCAGTGCGGGAACGCGCTACAGTGGGCTTGCGGTTGGTATCGCGAAGCGTTGTAAAGCCCGGGTTAGCTTTCCAGAGCGCCCGGGCTTTTTGCGTTTTTCCCTGCCGTAAGTGTTTGGATCGACAGAGGAAGGGCGGCTACATGGCGGCACCTCCCGCCCCTTGGTACGGCCGCGCCACGCCGCCTGCTGGGCTGCGACGTTGGCTGCGGCGGTGCAACGACGGGGAAATGAGTGGGGCCATTCTGACCTCGCAAGGATTCCGCCCCACCGTAGCGCGCAACCGGCGTTCGTCAAGTTTCGTACTTTCAATGGGTTACGCTGATCAGCGAAGTTTGGATTCCGCTCAAAGACTTACGCGCATTGCGTTGCACCGCAACAGTTGCGGCGGCCCGCTATCCGTTCGGCGGCGAACTGAAAGTATCGAGTAGAATCAATGGCCTGAACGGTTTTCGCGTTTTTCCATTGTGAACACTACGGCCGGACGACGCCTTTGATTACTTTGGCGCCCGAAGCCTCGGTTTCCGCGGCCCAAGAACCGGATGTGCAGACGGGCACGAAGCGGGCGGAGCCGCGTCCTTCGCCCGGTTGGCCTGTTCGAAGTTGGCAACCGCAGCCCAGAAGGCCTTCCGGGCGCGCGTCAGCTCGCCTTCCGCAGCGCGAACTCGGCTTCCCCCCACCCCCTCGGCCAGTACCGTCCGTTCGGCTGCTTCGGCTGACGCCACGGCCGCGCGTTCGGCCCGGCGTTTTTGCGCCCACTGCCGCCGCGTCAAGGGACGCCACACCGGCGGCTTGTGTGCTTCCGTATCCCGGCAAGACCGGCGCGCTTCCGCGGTGCGGACGGCCGCTTTGGCCCGTGCGTCCCGCCGCCCCATCGCAACGGTGCAGGCGTGCTCCCAAGCTTCGTGGGCGTCCACCACGGCGCGAACACGGGCGTCTTCGCCGGCCACGGCAAGGAAGCGCCGAAGCCGTTCGGCCTCCTCCGCCGTCGCGTTCAAGGCGGCGAGCAGCTTGGCAAATTCCCTATCGACCTGGGCCGACTCCTGTTCCAGCGCTTCCGTCTGCATGCGTACGATGGCGCGCTCGATGCGGAGCCTTTCTTGGAGTCGAGTGGCCTGCTCATTGAGGACCCGAGCGCTGGCGCCTGTGGCGCGCACGGCCAACGACGAGTCTCCGATGTGTACCCGGGCACGGGAATGCGGGGATGCGGTTCCACCGCTGCGGAGCTGCGCTTGCCCCATGCGCCGTACGTCCCGGTTGTCGCGCTGGACCGAACGGTTGTGGGCCTGGCGCGGGCTGGAACCGCCTCTGCGGAGCGCGGCGGTGGCGGCTCGACCCAGGTGCCGGGTCGGCTCTCGGGTGAGGCGTACCACAGCGTCCGCATCGCCCCGGTCCGCTGCCTCGCTCGATTGGACCGCTAGGGTGCGGTGGTCCACACGAAATGCGAAGCCGGCGGTCAGCAACGCTTCGTTCGTGCGCTCGGCTACCAGGCGGCGGACCGCCTCGACTTCCCGTGGGCCGGTGGTGCGGTCATCAAGCACGCGGATTTTGGCTCCGAACCCAGCGGGTCCGATGCACCGCGTGGCGAGCATCAAATGCGCGTGGAAGTTTCGACCGTCGCCGCCGGGGTCGGGGGCATGGAGCGCGACGAGTACCGCGCAGCGGTATCGGGAAACAAGGTCCTGGGCAACGCGGTCGGCGAGTGCAGACCGGGCGGATTCGGAAAGTTCGTGGGGCAAGGCAACGATCAGGTCGCGACCGACGCGCGCGTTCTTCCGGTTCTCGGCAGCCTCTGCCCGATTCCAGACTTCTTCAATGTCCGCGGCCCAAGGTGGAGCGTCCGGCGGCACCACCATTGATGCCCCAAGGACACCCCTCTTACGGGTGAAGTCGTGAGCCAATCCGGTACGCTCATCGACCAGCCGGACCCCAGCACGGTAGGCCCCTGCGGCCACGGCGCTGTGGCCTTGGGACCGGGACAAGACGCGGAAGCTGGCGTGGTAGATTGCGATGGGGTGAGAGATTCGATTCGGAAACGTCAGGATAAGCACGGATTGGAGCCTGGCAACAGCTCCAGCTAGCGCGCGTTCGGAAGGAACACGGGCGACCCAAGGCTTGCCATTTTCAACAATGGCCTTTTTTTGGACGCCCGTAGTACCCTCAAGGGCACTGCCGTTGGGGCTGCGTTTCACGAACTGCAGCGCGCGGACCAACACCCCCGGCAATGGGGACTACAGGGGAAATTCGATGCCGGAAACGGGACTGGTCGCCGTAAAGAAGCTCGTCCTTGACGTTCGAAACTACCGAACGGTGGCGCAACCAAGCGAACACGCCGCAATTCATGCGCTGATTGCCTTGGACCCCGAATACTTCTGGGGCTTGATGGAAAGCCTCATCGACGACGGCTACCTTCCTACGGAAAACATTATCGTTCTCCGGCAAGGCAAGCAGTTGGTCGTCAAAGAGGGGAATCGGCGCATCGCCGCATTGAAAATCATCCACGGCCTGGTTTCTGCAGATGATTTTGACCTACCGGATGAAATTTCGGAGTCGATAGCCGCGTTGTCGTCGGCCTGGAAAAAGACAAACGCCTCTGTCCCTTGCAACACCTACGACGCCGGAGATAAAGAGATCGTCGACCGGATTGTCTCCCTGACTCACGGGAAGGGAGAGAAGGCCGGCAGGCGACTTTGGAACGCCGTCGCCCGCGCTCGACACAGCAGGGATGAGGGCGGCATCCCGCAACCGCCGCTGGACTTGCTTGAAGCATTTCTCAAATCGGCCAAAAAAATCACTCCGGAACAAGCCGAGAGATGGGCCGGAAAATACAACCTAACCGTGCTTGAAGAAGCATTGAAACGCCTGGCTGTGCGGTTGGGTTATAAATCGGCTCCTGAGTTGGCGAAGGCCTACCCGAAAATCAAGAACAAAGCCTCGTTCGATGAACTCCTTGTGGACATCGGCCTGGAGCAGACGGGGTTTAAGGAGGTTCGGGCCGAAGGCTTCGGGACCAAGTACGGCATGCCACCTCCGACGCCGCAACAGCCGGCACCGGGGGCTACGGGCGGCGCACCGAACGGCCCTCCCGCTGGCTCAACTGGGCCGGGCGGAAGCAGCGGCCCAACCGGAGCGCCACCTTCTTCAGGTGGGGGCGGCACCTCGGGGCCAACGGGGCCAGCTGGCAACCCCAACGCTCCTGGCGGAACAGGAGCAGCGCCACCGACTGCCAAGCCTCCGGTGGCCCATCCGGCGGGCGACCCCAAGGCCGTTGCCGCAATCCTGAAAAAATTCAAGCCCAAGGGGTCTGGTCGTGAGAAGGTGGCGACGCTTCTCAAAGAACTGAAAAGTTTGGACATCGAAGCAACGCCGCACGCCTTCTGCTTCGTGCTGCGCAGCATGTTCGAGATTTCCGCAAAGGCCTACTGCGACGACCACGCTGCTGCGGGATTGATTGCTACGGAAGCAAGCGGGGGCGACAAGAAACTGGCCAAACTGCTGAAAGAAATCGTTAACCACCTCACTGCAAACAATCAGGATACGGCCAAGGTGAAGTTGCTGCAGGGGGCCAGCACCGAACTGGCCAATCCGACCAGCATTTTGTCCATCACGTCGCTGAACCAATTGGTCCACAGCCCGCACTACGTTGTATCCGGTAGCAACGTCTGCCTGACGTTCAAAAACGTCTTCCCGCTTCTCGCTGCGACCAACGGTTGAAAGCCCATGTCTCGATACAACACGCCGTTGCGGTACCCAGGCGGCAAGCAAAAACTGGCCCCATTCGTGGCCGAAATCATGCGCGAGAACGACCTGGAGGGCGGCCACTACGTCGAACCCTATGCAGGCGGTGCAGGGGTCGCCATCGAACTGCTGTTGAACGGAACAGCATCGCAAATCCATCTCAACGATTCGTGCTCCGCGGTCTACTCCTTTTGGAAGTCCGTCTTAGGCGAGACCGAGGAGTTTTGCCGTCGAATTTCGCGAGCCTCGCTCACTGTTCGAGAGTGGCGGCGGCAGCAGGCCATCATCGCCAGCCAGGAAGAACATTCGGCATTGGATGTGGGCTTCAGCCTTTTCTACCTCAACCGCGTCAACCGCTCCGGCATTGTGTCTGGGGGGCTCATCGGCGGCTTGGCCCAAACCGGGGAATGGAAGATGGACGCCCGGTTTTCGCGCGATGAATTGATTCGTCGCGTGGAGGCCATTGCTCGAAAAAAGAGAGCCATCCGCCTGCGCAACTGGGACGCGGAACGGTTCATCAAGGAGTACCTTCCTCGGCTCCCAAGAACGTCTCTGGTGTACTGCGACCCACCGTATTTCGAGAAAGCAGACCGGCTGTACTTGAATCACTACAAGCCCAGCGATCACCAACGCATTGCCAAGGTCATCCAGAAGATGAAGTTGCCCTGGATGGTTTCATACGACTGCGCGCCGAAAATCCTCGATTGCTACGGCCAGCGGAGAGCGTTCGTTTACGGCCTTCAATACAACGCGGCCAAAGCCTACGTCGGCACCGAGGCTTTTTTCTTTTCAGACGGCCTTAAGGTTTCGAAGCGTTCGGCCGTACCGGCCATCGACAAAGCGCTGAGCCGCCCCGGACACCTAATGCTCGGCCAGGAAGCGGCTCAACTGATGGTCGCCTGAGCCGCCTTCGCTCAGATAGTCGAGCGCGGTTGCAAGAGTTTTTTCAGCCGCAGCAGAGCGTTTCCACCAAACCTCACTTTCTTTTTGAGCCCCACCAATCAGCCAATCACACCGACACCATTTTTCCCCGAGCCGCCGCGGTGAGAGTCGCATAGCCTCAGGTGGAACCAATTGTCATGCTGTCTACAGCACTAAGGAGCAATCTATGTCTTCGAACGGAAGTGGGTTTCCGCCGGCGCTTCTTTTCGTGCTCGGCGGAGCATTCGTGACCCTCATTTCGGTGATCCTCTACTGTTCCTACTGCAAGCATTCTGAGAATCGAGCATGCGAAGGTCGATATGCAGAGGAAAAAGCCCGAATCTCTGTATCGAGAAACGCGCCAAGAGACCGAGAACTTGCTTTGGCCGCCGAGCAGGAGCTCGCGTCGTGCAAAAATCGAATTCAGTGTGGCTGGGGGTTTTGCTGAGCGCAGCTCAACGCTACGGAAGAACAAATCGGCAAAAACCAATACCCAACCAGAACCCAATAAATCCGCCGAAAATGGTGCAGAAAATTCTCCAGATGACTGGGTGCTCTGCGCTAAAACTGCGGCGCTCGGATTGTGGCGCTGGCGAGATTGAGGAGGACATCAGCGTATTCGCATCGGAAAGGAATTCACCGTTACCAGATTCTGGTGGATGCGCAAGCCCGAATCCGGCAGCACGACTCCAATGGATTCCCGCTAGCCAGCACCACTTTTCGTCCATCAAATAGCGCCGCGCCAGCGGCGGGGTCTGGGGCAAAGCCCCGGCGCTCTCCGGGACCCAAAGGGTACCGGGCAAACCGCAGGTTTGCGTAAGTGCGCTCTTGCTCCACCTTCATCTTCGCCCCGCACGCCGATTTAGCCTGAAACCGACGCGGCCGCCGTGCGCGCCAAATCGAGCGCTGCGTCCCACGAGCCGGCACGCTGCACCGACTGGAGAAACACGGCAGTCCTGGGGTCTTTTTGCCGGATGCGCCGCACGTTTTCGTGGGTGCGCTTGTCCACGAACAGCGCATCCATGTAGGGGGCATGGCAGAGCAGATGCATGTCCCCCAAATCGCTGCCCTGAGTGCGCGCCGCGACCTGGCGGTGCTTGGTGTAGGCCAAGTGGATGAGCCACGTGGGGAATTGCTCGGGCCGAACACGGCGCAGTTCGTCGTTGGTAAGGCCCAGGTGGCGGGCGGGTATTTCCAGCTGCTTGCGAAAATGGCCGAGGTCGGCTACCTCACTGATGTACCGCATCCCCGCGGCTTCTTGAGCGCTGACGTTGGCCCGCGCGAGCAACGCCTCCCAGACGTTCCCGTGGTCGGCGATGCCTTCGACATCGCCCATGAGTTCCCGGATGAATTGGGCGGCACCATCGACGGCCTCGGACTCGGACGCGCGGGGGTCGCGGCGTTGCACTACTTCCGCAGCCAAGCGTTTCCCCAGAGCGAACAGATTGGCCTTCACCTCCGCCGTCGGAAGAGCCCGAGCGTTTGGCATCAATTTTTCTTTCGAGCGGTCGAGTGCGGCCGCCTGGGACAGCAACGAAACGTTCCGACTCCGTGCGGTCCCCTTCGCCGCATGCCAGTGAAGAATGTCCAGCTGCGGCAAGAGCCAATCGCTGAAATCGGCCCCGGATGCAGGTTCGACCGCACCGGGCCAAACCGCTGCGGCGATGGCCTCGGCCTCCGCGTCGGGCGATTCCAACGCGGCAAGTAGCTCCTGCGCTATCAAGTCAAGCACCGAACCCGGACCGTCGCTTGTGATTCCGGAAAGGGCACACATCGGGGCAATGTAGCCGAGGGCGCGAAACCGTGCTTCCACCTCGTCGCGGTTTTCGTGCTGGGCGAGTTCGACGATGTGGTGAAACGTCAGCGCCAAGCTCCCACCGACAGCCTCGAACGCTGCGAGCCGGACCTGTGTTCCCGCACGGGTCTTCGCCGACCGCAGCGCGGCAATCAGCCCGACCCAGTGGGCCGTATCCAGACACACGACAAACGGTCCTGGTGCCGTGAGCATGCGGGTCTCCTGCAAGGCATGGGCTGCGGCGCCATCATGCAGCCCGTACGTCTCGTTCCGTGAGACGGCTGCGCAATTCGAATTTCCCCGTATGCGGTTCGGGGCTTGCGGGCGATTCGGTGCCTGCTATTCCTGTAAGCGAACCCACAGGAGCCTTACCGCATGACGCACCATTCTTCCGACCCTCGTATTGCCGCCGTTCTCCCCGCTCTCATCGAGCACTTGGACAAACTCGCCGCGTCGCACCGACTTCTGCGGCAATCGGTTTTACGGACAATCCCGGAGCTATCCGGCCCGTTCCGCGACCACGCCGCCGTCGTTGAAGCAGCGATGGAGGGCGAGCGGAGTCTGCTGGTTCCGCCTCAGCTCAAAGGCTGGGATTACGACTTACAACCGCCGTGGCCCTGGAACCGTCCGCACCGAGAAACCCGGCTCGGTGATTGGCTGAAAGCCAGGCGGTCGGTGCGCGGCGGCGACCATCGCCAACCGCCAACGCCCGACGAAGCAGCACGCGAGGATGGGGACGACGAATTTGGCTCCGACCCGGTCCCCGGATTTGGCCGTAAGCCGCAATGAAAAGAAAACGGCTGAGCATTGAAGAACGGGTCGTGAATGCGGCCCGGGAAGTCTCTCAGTTGGAGGCTCGCCGCCGACTGGGAGAAATGCAGCAGGCGTTGCGCCAGAAGGTCAGAATTCGAAGGGAAGAGAGAACGCGCAGGCAAGAACTGGGGCGTGCCGTCATGGTCGCTGGGTGCGGGGACTGGGACGTGTCCGAAATCGTTGGGCTGCTCCTCGATGGCGCTGAGCGTGTGGGCTCATCCCCCACCATGAGGTTGGGAATGGGCCAGCGCGGGGAGCACCATCTGGCGATGGCTCGGAAGGGCCGGCGGGCGTGAGGGAACAGCTAAATCTCAGCCGTGGTCGAACAGCGGAATCGCCCGCGCGTCGTCGAATGTGCATGCCCCATTTCGAACTGCAAACGCAGTTTGGTTGACGACAAAGCCATCGGGCTGCGGCACATCGTACCGCTCTCCCCGCCACACCACCGCGGCCGTGGTGGGGTAAGCGGCAAAGGCTCGTTCGGCCATCTGCCCGAACGCCGGCCCCTCGTGGAACATGCGGGCGTCTACGATGCCTTGGATTTCCATCATCACCACCCCGGGCAGGGCGGCGGTTAGCTGCTCCGCTGCAGAGTTCAAAACCGCATCGATGTGGTCGTGGTGTTCTTTCAGGGTGAGGCGTGGACCAGACAGCGCGAGCACCACTGCGTCCCGCGGCGGTGCAGCTCCCAGAGGCAGGCTGGCAACAAAATACCGACACCCTTGCTCCTGGTGGGCCAACTGCGCATCAGTCCGTGCACGCAGATTCGTTTGAGCGACCGCCGGCAAGCCCCGCACCACCCCGCACAGGCAACCGATGCCGGGCACGTCCACGTTGACCTGTTGGGGATGCTCGCCCGTCGGCAGTACCGCGCGGACGGCCGCTGCCACGTCGGCTTCTGAAGGCGCGTTTTCGGTCAGTGCCGTGTCCAGCCGAATTTCTCCCGCAAGGCCTCGTTCCGCCATCGCGCGCACGACCGCGTTGCCCAACGTCAACGCGGTGCGGTCGTTGAGCCGTTCCTTGGCGGCCCGCGTGATGCGTTTGCACTCGACGTGGAACGCGACGGCGGCGCGTTCGCAACGAAACTCGGGGCCTGCAACGTTGCGGTCGGTCCATGCGATGCGGAACCCTTGCTGCTGGTAGAACCGCGCCGTGGCCCACTCCATGAGAACCGGGTGGGCTTTCCCGTGCATGTCCAGCAGCTTGCTCCGCATGTCGCCTTGCAAGGCCTCGGGCAGGCCCGGCAACAATTGCCCCAACACAAACCCCGCCTCGGCCGCCAGAAAAACCGAGCGGGGCACCTCCAGCGGAAGCGGCTGGGTGTCGTTTCGCGTCAATCGGTCGAACTCCGAGAACGCGTCCAACCAAGGCTGCTTTTCGTCGAGCACCATAAGGCGAAACGGGTTGTTCTGAGCGGCGACGATTGCCCGGGCCTGGCGAGCTTCGTCGATTCGGGCTTGGCCCAGAAAAGCGCGAAGGCGGCGGACCGAGGGAGCGATGTCCGCCGCATGAAGTTCATCGGCGTGCGGTCGGAACGCATTCACAAGACCTGCGCTCATGGTCGTTCCTTTGTTGCTGCTGAAGTGCTACGTCTCACGGCATGCAACGGCAAGCCGTTCCTGTTCACTGCACGCCGTTCTTGGCCGCCCTCTTCTTCCTATCCGCCACCGCCCGAGCCCGACGCTCCTCCCTCCGAACATCCTCGAAATACTTCGCGAACTGCCCCGCCCGATAAGCCGCCAGCGGTGGCACCGGCAAACTGGCCGCAATCCGGTCGATTCGTTCTTTGCGTTGGGACACGGTCGAAGCATCGATGTAATGCCGTGCTTGGACCGAGCGCGCCTCATGCCCGGTCAGTGCCCCC
This sequence comes from Tahibacter aquaticus, assembly GCF_004363655.1. Classification (GTDB taxonomy): domain Bacteria; phylum Pseudomonadota; class Gammaproteobacteria; order Xanthomonadales; family Rhodanobacteraceae; genus Tahibacter; species Tahibacter aquaticus. Next base: position 81,739 of record NZ_SNZH01000003.1, on the reverse strand, counting down.
ACCTGTGCTTCCGTGAATCCCAAACTGTCGCCTGCCGTGATGAAGTTGTGGCGCGTCGAGTGATACGAAACTGCTTTGTCGTTGATTCGGCATGCGCCGCGAAGCAATGTTCTGTTGAACCATTTGCCGACGCGATTACCCGGGCCGTTCTTCGAACCCGCTGAGCCACCCGGAAACAACGCGGTGAAACCCAAGGCCTTCACGTCGGCGGCGTAGTCCAGAAGGCCGAGCGCCAGCAAGCGTTCCGGCACGGGCACAAAACGCTTGCTCTGGGCGTTCTTGACCGACTTGGCCCCTTCGCCCGTGATGTGGATACCCCACACGCCGCCGACTTCCGCCAGGTCGCTCACCAGCAGTTGGGCGGCTTCGCTGAGCCTTGCCCCGGTGAACAGACCAAACAGGGGAATCCAGAAATACATCGGGTCGTCGTCGCACTGCTCCGCCCGCCGCATCGGGTCGAACAGGGCGCTGAGTTCGTCGGGCCGGAACCCCCGCTTGGTCTTGGTGTACTTGTCGGCGTTGGACTGCAGGCGAAGGCCAGCCAACGGGTTGTGCGGCAACTCCCGGCGCTGGACCGACCAATTGAAGAACGTCCGCAGCCTATCCAGGTGCTTTTCCATCGTACGGATGCTGAGACCGCCCTCGCCCCGCTTCTTGGCCTTGGCCACGATGGCCTTGGCACTCAATCCCTTGTAGGCGGGCAGCACGCGGGCGCGGGCCGGCCAGGAGGCAAGCGCCTCCCGGAACGCATCGATGTGCGTCGGCCCGAGGTCCGCTATGGGGATGTCGTCGAGAAGGTCGCAGAACAGGTCCACGCTGTGTTCGGCCTCCAACTGCGTGGACGCGGCCCGGCTGGTGGACTTGTAGTGGGTGATAAAGCGCTTAGCCGACTCGCGGAGGGACGGGCCTTTCGGCGGTGCCGGGGCAGTGGCCGCCCCCTGCAGCCCGCCAACGCCGGGCAGGCCAGGGATGACCACCCGCATGGCCGCCAGCGCCTCCATCGCCCGGGCGTGGTCGTCGGGGCCATCGGCTTTGAGCGACAGCACGCCGGGGACGTTCAGTTCGTAGTGGCGGCTGTCCGGAGAAGCCGCCGACCGAATCGCCGCATCGAGGTGCTTTTTTGTATCCAAGTCCCCTCCGGCGCATCGGATACTTTGTATCGCCTGCGCCACAGCATAGCCCATGCGGGCTGCGGTGAGCCGTGCGGCATCGCCCGAGGACTTACCCAGGGGGCGCACCAGAAATCGGGTGCCCGTTTTGGCCTGGATGTCGGCGGGCAGCAGGAAGCGGGCGTAGAGCCCGCTGGGACGGCGAAGCAAAAAGGCCTTCGGCACGAATCGATACCTATTTCGATACCTCGGAAGGGATCGGTTGTCGATATCGGATTCGCCGGAATCGCTTGCATTACCAGGCACTTACAGCCGGCAAGCAAGAAAATGGAGCGGGCGATGGGAATCGAACCCACGTCAGTAGCTTGGGAAGCTACAGCTCTACCATTGAGCTACGCCCGCAGCCGGGCTATTTAGCCATAGAGCGAGCAGACGCAGCAATGCGCTACCGTTCGTCGGCGTGTAATCGTTTAGCAGCTGACGCCGCGTTGAACGGGGCGGGCTCGCCTAAGCTGTTCGCCTTGGCGGCAGGGGTGCGTTCAGGGTTTGTACGCTCAGATACCGCTGCCGCAACGCGCCCGCCGGGTGCGTATGCGGCGCCTCTTATAGGGAGACTTTCATGTCGATGTTGATGCGGTTCGCGGCGATTCTGGGCGGCGCGCTGCTTGCGGTGGTCGCGGCCTCCGCCCACGCCGAGTATGTGGACCCGCCCAGCCGGGTCGCACGCTTGAGCTTTACCCGTGGCGAAGTGAGCTTTTCCCCGGCCGGTGAAGACAGTTGGGTCAACGCCACACGCAATCGCCCGCTGATCCGCGGTGACCGCCTCTGGGCCGACCGCGGCGCCCGCGCCGAACTTCAGGCCGGCAATGCCACCTTCCGTATCGATGAAGGCACCAGCTTCCAGATCCTCAATCTCGATGATCGTACCGCCCAGGTGGAAGTGACCCAGGGCACCTTGAATCTGCGCGTGCGTCGACTTTACGAAGGGCAGATCTTCGAGGTCGACACACCGACCCTCGCCTTTGTCGTCTCGCGTCCCGGCGAATACCGCATCGATGTCGACTCCCGCGGCCGCCATACCACGGTCGCTGTATGGGACGGTGATGGCGAAGCGCATGGCGAACGCGCCAATTTCCGCATCCGCGAAGGCGAGGCCATCCGTTTCTACGACACGCGCCTGCAGGACTACGAAACATTCGACATCCCCCGGCCTGACGATTTCGATCGTTTCTGCGCCGAACGCGAGGATCGCTTCGAACGCTCGGTTTCGCGCCAGTACGTATCGGAAGATCTGATCGGCTATTCCGACCTGGACGAATACGGCTCCTGGTCCGCCGTCAGCGACTACGGCAATGTCTGGTTTCCCAGCCGGGTTTCCTCCAGCTGGGCGCCGTATCGCGATGGTCACTGGATCTGGCAGGACCCGTGGGGCTGGACCTGGGTCGACGATGCCGACTGGGGGTTTGCACCTTTCCACTATGGTCGCTGGGTAAACGTGCGCAATCGGTGGGGCTGGATTCCGGGCCCGCGCGGCGGACGCTCGGTCTATGCGCCGGCCCTGGTCGCGTTTGTCGGCGGCAGCGGTTTCAACATCAGCATCAGCTCGGGCCGGCCGATCGGCTGGTTCCCGCTGGGCCCGCGTGACGTCTTCGTGCCGTCTTACCGCACCAGCCGCAACTACTTCACCAGCATCAACGTGTCCAACACGGTGATCAACAACACGTACATCACCAACGTCTACAACGATTACTCCAGCAACCGCAACATGCGCGCGCTGAACTATCACAACCGCGCCGTAGCCGGCGCGATCACCGCCGTTTCCAGCGACACCTTCGTCAACTCTCGCTCGGTACGCCAGCAGATGGTGGCGGTCAACCGCGATGCGGCAGCGCGGGCCGAAGTCAGCCAGGTTGCCGCGTTCGCACCGAACATGCGCAGCGTGGTTGGCTCGGGCCGTGCGGCAACGTCGGCGCCACAGCGGGAAATATTTGACCGTGCCGTAGTCGCCCGCACGGCGCCGCCAGCGCCCGTGGCCTCGTTCAATCAGCGCGAAGCAGTATTGCAGCGTACGCCGGGCCGCGGCATGGGCATGGAAGGCATGGAGTCGGTGCAACGCACGCCGCGCCCCGGCGCGCAGACCGCAGCGCCGGAACGTGTACGCGTGGTCGGTGCCGGCGATGCGGGTAATGTACGCACGGCCGATAGTGCTCCGGGCCGTCGTGGCACCGACCGCAATGCTGGACCTGAGGGGGGCCTGCGCGGCGAGACTGCGCCGGATCGCGGCGGCGCCCTGCGCGAAGGGCGCGGCGCCACGCCTGCCCAAGGCAACCCCTTGCGTGAAGGCGGCGGTGTATCGCCGAGTGAGCGCGCGCCGGTACGTCAGGCGCCCGCCGATGCGGGTCGCGGCGGCAGCCTGACTCCGCCGGAACGCGATTTCACGCGTCCCACCGGCCGTACCTCGCCGGAACGCGTGGAAACCCCGCGTGGCCGCGTGGAACGCGAGGCCGAAACGGCGCCGAACCGCGATATGCCACAGCGTCAGGAACAGCCGGCACAGCGTTTCGAGCGTCGCGAGGCCCCAACGCAGCCGGTACAGCGCGAGGAAACGCCACGCTTCGAACGCCGTGAAGCCCCGCCGCAGCCGGTACAGCGCCAGGAAACTCCGCGCTTCGAACGTCGCGAGGCGCCGCCGCAGCCGGTACAGCGCGAAGAAACGCCACGTTTCGAACGCCGCGAAGCACCGCCGCAACCAGTACAGCGCCAGGAAACGCCACGCTTCGAACGCCGTGAGGCTCCGCCGCAGCCGGTACAGCGCCAGGAAGCACCGCGCGTCGAGCGTCGCGAGGCGCCGCCGCCGGTCCAGCAGGAAGCGCCGCGGGTAGAACGCCGTGAAGCGCCGCCACCGCAGGACAAGCGCGGCGACGACAACAGCGACGACCGCGGACGCCGCAGCAGCGACGACGGCGGCAACAACGGCCGTCGCCGCCGCGACGAGTAAGCGCGTGCTGCGTTGAATGAAGGGGGCGGACTCAGGTCCGCCCTTTTTCTTTGCGGCGCTGATTTCCTCGCGCTGCCACCATCCATTCGCCCATGGCCCTGCAACCGCCGCTTCCGATACGCGACAATCCGACCATGCAAATCCTCCTCAACGGCAATGCCCACGACCTTCCCGAACGCACCACTCTGCAGCAGTTGCTGCAGGATCACGGCTACGCCGGCCGGCGCGTAGCGGTAGAAATCAACCGCGAAATCGTGCCGCGCTCGCAGCACGCCAGCACCGAACTCCAGCCCGCCGACCAGGTAGAAATCGTCCACGCGATGGGAGGTGGGTGAAATTCCGCGCTTACGAGGTGCCATGAATGGCATCTGGTGCGGAATTTCACGCCCGCACAGGGATGTGCGGGCCGGCGCCCTGCACCAAGGATGGTTGCTCACCTCACCGCTAGACCTCGCTTTGGCGATGCGTTGAAGCGCATCGCCAGAGGTCTCGAGCGCCCGGCCAGGGGAGAAAGACCGCGCCTTGGCAATGCATTCAAGTGCAGTGCCTGCGGTCTTGAACGCCCGGCCAAAACCGGCCGGGCTGGCCGCCCTGCTCCAGGGAGGGCTGCTTGCCTTGATGCGCCTTGGCTTCGGCTTCGGCCTCCCTCTGCCTCAACGCGCACCCGCAGAAACCAACCCATCATTTCCCATCCCCCAAGCCCCCCTTGTTACCATTCCCCTTTCCCCGCCTCGTTGTACTTCCATGACCGCATCGCCCTCCGACGCCTTCGTCATCGCCGGCAAGACCTACCGCTCGCGCCTGCTGACCGGCACCGGCAAGTTCAAGGACTTTGAAGAAACCCGCCTCGCCACCGAAGCCGCCGGTGCGGAAATCGTCACGGTGGCGATACGCCGCAGCAATATCGGCCAGGACCCGAGCCAGCCCAACCTGCTCGATGTACTGGACCCGGCGCGCTATACCATCCTGCCCAACACCGCCGGCTGCTATACCGCTGAAGACGCCGTGCGCACCTGCCGGCTCGCACGCGAGCTGCTCGACGGGCACAAGCTGGTCAAGCTCGAAGTGCTGGGCGACCAGCGCACCTTGTTCCCCGACGTCGTGCAGACGCTGCAGGCTGCGGAAACCCTCGTGCGCGAAGGCTTCGACGTGATGGTCTATACCTCCGACGACCCTATCCTGGCCAAGCGCCTGGAACAGATCGGCTGTGTCGCGGTGATGCCGCTGGCCGCGCCGATCGGGTCGGGCCTGGGCATACAGAATCGCTGGAATCTTCTTGAAATTGTAGAAAATGCCAAAGTTCCCATTCTTGTCGATGCCGGCGTCGGCACCGCGTCCGATGCGGCCGTGGCGATGGAACTGGGCTGCGATGGCGTACTGATGAATACGGCAATCGCCGGCGCGAAGAATCCCGTGCTGATGGCCAGCGCCATGCGCAAGGCGATCGAAGCAGGTCGCGAAGCCTTCCTGGCCGGACGCATTCCGCGCAAGCGCTTCGCCTCGGCCTCCAGTCCCATCGACGGAACCCTGGGCTGATGAGCAGCGGCAGCAGCGAGCCGAACGAGCCGGCGCAAGACCAGGCCAGCGCCGAGCCGCGCGCACCGCGGCGGATCAAGAGCTTCGTGCTGCGCCAGGGCCGCATCACCGATGCGCAGCAGCGCGCGTTTGCCGAGCACTGGTCGCGCTACGGCCTGGACTTCCAGGGCGGCCCACGCGACTGGCCTGCGGTATTCGGTAACGACCATCCCGTTACGCTGGAAATCGGCTTCGGCAACGGCGAGCAGCTGGCCTGGGGCGCCCAGGCCGAGCCGCAGCGCAATTTCGTCGGCATCGAAGTGCACCGGCCCGGCGTCGGCCGCGTGCTGAATGCGCTGGCTGCGGCGAACGCCGCCAATGTACGCGTCTATCACTTCGATGCCGTCGAGGTGCTGCAGCAGGAAGTGGCTCCGGCCAGCCTGGACCAGGTACGCATCTACTTCCCCGATCCCTGGCACAAGAAGAAACACAACAAGCGCCGCCTGATCCAGCCCCCGCTGCTGGCGCTGCTCGCCTCGCGCGTGCGCGGCGGTGGCATCTTGCATATGGCGACCGACTGGGCGGACTATGCCGAGCAGATGCTGGCCTTGACCGATGCGGACGCCGCCTGGTCCAACCTGGCCGGCAGCGGAAACTACTCGCCGCGGCCCGATTGGCGCATAGAAACGCATTTCGAACAGCGCGGCCTGAAGCTGGGCCACGGCGTCTGGGATCTGGTTTACCGGCGCGTCTGAGCAGGCCGGCTTGAGCCGACGCCTGCGCGCCGGCAAGGATGATCGAACGGGCGACGATGGAATACGGACTGACCCTGACCACCGACATGATGCTTGTGTTCGGGCTGGTCGTTTTCACCGTGCTGATGCTGGTGCTGGAATGGATCCGCGCCGATCTCGTCGCGCTGTTGGTGATCGTCTGCATCGGCATTACCGGCGTGCTGCCGGTGGAGCAGCTGTTCGACGGCTTCGCCGGCAACGCGGTGATTTCGCTGATCGCCGTGATGATCATGGGCGCAGGCCTGGACCGCACCGGCGTGCTGACCAAGGCCGCCAGCCTGATCCTGCGCATTTCCGCCGGCGTCGAATCGCGCCTGTCGCTGGCCATCAACGTGATGGCCGGCGCGCTGACCTCGATCATGCAGAGCCAGGCCCTGGCCGCACTGCTGCTGCCGGTGGCCTCGCGGGTGTCGGCACGCACCGGCGTGCCGCTCAAGCGGCTGTTGCTGCCGATGGGCTGCATGATCCTGGCCGGCACCAACACAACGATGATCTCCAACTCGCCGCTGATCCTGCTCAACGATCTTATCGTCAGCGCCAACCGCAACCTGCCGCCCGGCGCGGACACCATCGCCCCGTTCAGCCTGTTCGCCATCGCGCCGATCGGCGTACCGCTGCTGATCGTCGGCCTGGCCTATTTCTTCTTTCTCACGCGCAAGCTGCTGCCCGACGAAGAGAGCAAGCAGAAGGTCACGCCGGGCCGCACCGAAACCTATTTCGCCGAAACCTACGGCATCGCCGGCGAAGTGATGGAACTCACCGTCACGGCGGAAAGCCCGCTGGTCGGCATGAGCGTGGGCGAAGTCGAGCAGATGCGCGGCGCGCCACTGATACTGGCGATGAAAAACGGCAACGAATCGCGCCTGGCACCGCCGGCCGACCAGATGATCTGGGTAGGCACCGTGCTCGGCGTGCTCGGACAGCGCGACCAGGTCAACGATTTCGCGCAGAACCAGCTGCTGCGCGTGCAAGCTCGCCTGCGCCAGTTCGGCGACATGTTCAATCCCGGCCGCGCCGGCATTTCCGAAGCAGTGATTCCGCCCAACTCGCGCTACGTGAAGCAGGTGCTCGGCGATCTGCGTATGCGCAAAAGCCACGGCATCAGCGTGCTGGCGATCTACCGCGGCGAGCAGGTATTCCGCGAAGACGTGCGCAAAGTATCGCTGCGGGCCGGCGACACGCTGGTGCTGCACAGCTCCTGGCGCGACCTCGCCCACGCAGCGGAAGACCGCGACTTCGTCGTCGTCACCGATATTCCGAAGGAAGAAGCGCGCCCGGCCAAGCTATGGCATGCACTGACGTTTTTCGGCCTGGCCATGGCCCTGGGCCTGTTCACCAGCATGAAGCTTTCGGTGGCGATGCTTACCGGCGCCGTCGGCATGCTGCTGGCCCGCGTGCTGACCATGGAAGAGGCCTATGCCGCGATCAACTGGAAGACCATCTTTACCCTGGCCTGCCTGATTCCGCTGGGCTGGGCCATGGACACCACCGGTGCGGCCGCCTGGGTTGCCCAGGAAGTGCTGATCTACCTCGGTGCCTGGCCGCAATGGGCCTTGCAGGCGGTGATCGCGGTGCTGGCCCTGTTCTTCGCCCAGGTCATCTCCAATGTCGGCGCTACCGTGATGATGGTGCCGATGGCGATCAATATCGCGCTGGCCTCCAACGGCAATCCGGCGGTATATGCGCTGATCGTGGCGATCTCCACCTCGAACACCTTTGTCATCGCCAATGCGAATCCGGTGCTGACCATAGTCGGCGGCCCCGGCGGTTACCGGCGCCGCGATTTCTGGCGCGTCGGCCTGCCCTTGACCTTGCTGCTGCTGCTCACCTTGCTGGTCTCGGTGAACTGGGTTTTTGGCCGCGCGTAGGCTGCGGGTAAGCCGCAGGCGCATCCCAGCACCAAGCTCCGTCCGCACTGAAAAGACCACTGCCGAGGGAGCGCCCGCCGAAACCCGATGCTTCCTTCGGCCTGGGTTCTTTGCGATTGTGGCAAACCGCGATGTCGGGGGAGCGCCTGCGGCTTACCGCCAACCTGCGTCCGCGCCGAAACATCGGCGCCGCTTTCAGGGCAGGTAAACCACACCATCCCGCAGATGGACAGGCAGCGCCACCAGGCCGCTGCGGCAAGGCCCGGCCAGCGCTGCGCCCGTAGCCAGTTCGAAGGTGGCGCCGTGGGCGGCGCAGATGACATTGCCGTCCTTGATCAGGAATTTGCCGGGCGACCAGTCCAGCCGGCGGCCGGCATGGGGGCATTCGTTGTGGTAGGCCAGCACGCTGTCTCCACGGCGCGCCAGGATCAGGCTGAAGCCGCCGGTGGCACTGTCGATGTCGGCCGCGATCGCGCAGCCGTCGGGAATGTCGTCGAGACGGCAAAGCGCCTTGTCGGCGCCGGCACTGACTTCATGCACTTGAGTTGCTACCGGAATACCCCACACTGGGCCCATGCATCATGCCACATGGAGTCGACTGCCCATGGTCGCCGCGCTGTTCCGTCTGCCTCGCCCGCGCAACCCCTTGCTGCGTGCCCTGTCTGTCGTGCTGGCCCTGGTGGCCGCCGCCGCGACGGTGTTTTTCGGCATTCTCGTCGTCATCGCGCTGGCCGTCGTTGGTGCCGTGTTCTGGGCGACACGCCAGTTCGGCAGGCCGCGCCCGGCGGCTCCGGTCGACAGCAATGTCGAGCCCGCCAGCCCGCGCAGCAGCACTCGGGCGACACCGCCCGGCGTCATCGAAGGCGAATTCGTTGTCGTGCGCGAACCGGCAGAACAGCCGCGCCGCTAGTCGGCGTCAGTGTCGGAAAACAGTTCCAGCGCCATCACGATGGCATCCTCGCGCCCGCGCGTGGCCGGATAGTAGTTCGGCCGCCGGCCGATCTCATTGAAGCCCAGCGAGTGATACAGCTGGATCGCACGCGGATTGGACGGCCGCACTTCCAGGAAGATGCGCTCGGCCCGGTGCCAGCGCGCCAGATCCATCAGGCGGCGCATCAGCCGCCGGCCCTGGCCCTGGCCCTGTGCATCCGGCGACACGCAGACATTCAGCACATGCGCCTCGCCGGCGGCGACCGACAGCACGCCATAGCCGATCAGGCTTTCCTCGCGCACCAGCACCCAGCAGTTGTAGCCGGCACGCACACAGTCGCGGAAGATGCCTTCGCTCCAGGGAAATTCGTAGGCGCGCGCCTCCAGCGCCGCAACCTGGGGAATTTCCTCGTTGCGCAACGGACGCATTTCCGGCAAGCCGGATTTCAGGATGGCAACCACGCCTACTCCCGCAATTGCCGCCGCAGCGGCCGCAAGGCCTGCCAGAGCAGGCGTTTGGCCATGCCGTCGCCGCGCCACTGCGCAGGCGCCGAGGTCACCACGATACTTGCCGCCTGTTGCGCCGCAGTCGGCAGCTCGGCACCCAATACCCGGGCCAGGTGATTGCCCAATACCAGGAAGGCGGCGGCATCCAGCTCCAGCTCGGCCAGGCGGCCGTCGCGCGGCATATGCCAGAGCAAAGCCGATTCGGCGATGCCCAGTGCCGCTGCAATGGTCCGCGTCGCTTCGCCGCGCGGCTGATCGCTGATCACCGCCACGCGCAGATGATTCGGCACGGCAGCCACCGCTGCCGCCGTTTCCACCGCGCCCGCGTCCGTCACGGCAGCGCCGCGCTGGCGCAGGCGATAGGTAACCACGCCCATGGCATCGAGCTGGCGCAAACGCCGCGGCGAGAAGGCCAGCGCCGTCATGGCTGATGCCGCGCCGGCAAACCCGCAAGGCGGGCGATGAATGAGGCATAGATCTGGTCTATGGCTTTGCCGTAGGCCGCGACCGTGGCCGGAATTTCCTTGCCCTCGGCCGGCACGCGCGCGCTGTAGACCTCTTCGGCCAGCAAGTGGCCGGCATGTTCGATACGCATCTGCAGGCCGACCTCCACGCGGGTCTCTTCGCCGTCCTGTACGCGCTCGAAGCGCTGGATCACCGCACTGACGCGATACGCGTCGGCGCTGGCAGGCAGGCGGTCACTGATCTGCGGCGATGCATCGATGCCGCGCAGCACGCGGATCAGACGCCGTTGCAGCATGCGCGACGGCGGATCGCTCCATTGCTGGTAGTGGTAGGTGCGCAATGCATGGCCATCCACGTCCAGTGCGTAGATCAGGGCCTGGTCGGCATAGATGCCGTCGGCATTGAACACCGCCACGTCGATCGGCAATTCGACCCGGGCCGCACGCGTCGGCGGCAATACCGGATCGGGCAGGCGGTACCAGGTCATGTCCGGCACCGGCACAGCGCCGCAACCGCTCAACAGCAGCGCCGCTGCCAGGGCCATCGTGGCCAGCCTCATCGTTCGGACTCCTCGACCTTGTCGGCCTTGGGCGACAGCAGCAACCGGTTCGGATTCTTGCGGATCTCGCGACTGAATTCATCCAGGTTGCGGCTGGCCGAATCCATATGGTGGGTGATCGCGTCGATACGGCTGGACAGCGCCGCCAGCACCGCGCGCAGATCGGTCACCGCGGCCTCGACGCCGGGACGGTTGTCCTTGGTCATGCCGGCCAGGTCGCCCACGGCCGCATCGAGATTGCGCTTGGTCACGTCCAGGTCACGGCTGAGCGCCTGCACTTCGCCCAGGATGTCGCTGACCGCAGCCCGGTTCGATGGCTTGAGCAGGTCGTTGACGGCTTCGGAAGCCTGGGTCAGGCGGACCAGCAGATCCTGCGCCTGGTTGATGATCTTCGGCGTGCCCTGGTCGAGCGAGCCGGTGATCGAATCCACGCGCTGGGACAGGTTGCGGATCAGCGGCGTGATCTGGCTGCGCGTCAGCGTGGTGATCTCGCCGGCCAGTTCGTTCATGGCGCCGAACAGGTCGGTGCCCTCCTCGCCCTTGATCTCGCCGCCCACGGCCAGCGCATCCTTCGCCGTACCTTCGCGGATGGCCACGGTCACATCGGCGAGCAGGCCGCTGGACTGCATGCGCGCGACCGAATCGGCCGGAATCGGCCAGTCGGCGCGCAGATTCAGTTCGATCCGGTAGCGCGTGCCTTCGCTGCCGCGCTCGGGCAGCACTTCGCCGACCTGGCCGATGCGATAGCCCTGATAGAACACCGGCGCGCCCGCGCGCAGGCCGCTGACATTGCGGTAATAGGTGTGGTATTCGGCCTCGCCGCCGCGCCGGCCGGTGATCAGGAACAGCGCCAGCAACAGCAGCGCCAGTGCTGCCAGCACGACGCTGCCGACCAGGGTGTAATTCACATGGTCACGTTTCACGCGAGGCTCCGCTGGGCCGGATTCATACAGCTTCCTCGGTCAGGCGACGCAGGTACGCGTCGGCATCGACAACCACTTCGCGCGGCCGCCGGTTGAGCAGATCCTGGATACGCTCGTTGTCGGAATGGCGCACTGCATCGACCGTACCGGTCATGAGAATGCGGCCCTGGTCGAGCACGGTGATGCTGTCGGCAATCTTGAAAGCACTCTCCAGTTCATGCGTGACGACGACGATGGTCATGCGCAGCGCATCGCGCAGGCGCAGGATCAGCTCGTCCAGTTCGGCCGAGACTACCGGATCCAGCCCCGCCGAAGGCTCGTCGAAGAACAGCAGCTGCGGGTCCATCACGATCGCCCGCGCCAGGGCGGCCCGCTTGACCATGCCGCCGGAAAGCTGGCTGGGCATCAGGTCGTGAAAGCCGCCGAGGTTGACGATTTCCAGTTTCATGCGGCTCATGATGCGGATCTGGTTTTCGTCCAGGTCGCTGTGATGTTCGCGCAGCGGTAGGGCGACATTGTCGCCGACGCTCAGCGACGTGAGCAGCGCGCCCCCCTGGAACGACACGCCGAGCTTGCGCCGCAGCAGCTGCATCTCGCGCGGCCCGGCGCGGGTGATGTCGGTGCCGAGCAAGCGGATGCTGCCTGCGGTGGCCCGGTGCAGGCCGAGCAGATGCCGCAGCAAGGTGCTCTTGCCCGAACCCGAGCCCCCCATGATGACGCGGATCTCGCCTGCGTCTACGCGAAAATCCACATCGTGAAGAATGCGGCGTTTGCCGTACCAGGCTTCGAGGCCATGCACCTCGATCAGCGGTTCGCGCGCGTCGTTCATCGGTTGAGGAAAAACGAAAAGATCATGTCGGCGACGATGATGTAGCAGATCGACAGCACCACGGCACGGGTGGTCGCGCGGCCTACGCCTTCGGCACCGCCGCTGACGTTGAAGCCGGTGCTGCAGCCGATCAGGGTGATCAGCACGGCAAACACCACGCTCTTGCCGATGCCCTGCCACAGGTCGCCCGGACTGAGCAGCGAGATGGTCTGCAGGATATAGGCCTGGGTGGTCACATTCAGCGCAGGCGCGCTGTACAGCGCCGCGCCGATGATCGCGACCGCGTCGGCGAACACGGTCAGCAGCGGCAGCATGATCAGCATCGCGATCAGCGCCGGCGCGACCAGATAGCGCACCGGCTCTATGCCCATCACCGCCAGCGCGTCCACTTCCTGCGATACCTGCATCGAGCCGATGCGTGCAGCCAGGGCCGAGCCCGAGCGCCCCGCCACCAGGATGGCCGTGATCAGCGCGCCGAATTCGCGGGTGACCGACTTGGCCACGGCAATGACCACCTGCGATTGCGCACCGAATTCGCTCAGCGCCGCAATGAACTGGATGCCCAGCATGATGCCGATGGTGAAGGCGAGCAGGCAGACAATGGGCAATGCATCCACGCCGATGCGCCGCATCTCGGCCACGATCGCGGTGATGCGCACCGGCTGTCCGCTGCGCCAGCCGGTCAGGCCGAACCACAGGCTTTCGATCAGCAACATGCCGCAGTAGCCGAAGCCGGCGAGCGACTGCAGCGTGGCGCGCCCCAGCGCGGCCACCGACTGGCTCAGGCCAATACTCAACCGACCTCCGCCGGGCGCAAGGCGCTGCCCACATCCGGCAACAGGGTGAAAACGCGGTCCAGCCGCGCCAGCTCCAGCACGGCCAGCACCGGCAGACTGGTCGCGATCAGCACGAAGCGCCGTTCCGCGTCGCGTGCCGTCTGCAGCCCTTCGACCAGGGCAGCAATGCCGGACGAATCGATATAGCTGACCGCGGCCAGATCGACGCCGACGGAGCGGGTTTCCAGTGCTTCCAGGATGGCCTCGCGCACACGCGCCGACCAGGACAGGTCGACCTCGCCCGCCAGCTTTACCAGGGTGAGATCGTCGCGCTGTTCGGTGACTATGTCGTTCATGCCTCGTCCTCCAACGGCGCCGGGCAGCGCTTCCACATTCGCAATACATTGCCGACACCGCCGGCCTGGGGCTGCAGACGCCAGCCATCCATCAGCGCATCGATGAAATTCACCCCCAGACCGCCGGCCCGGCATTCGGCCAGGTCGCGCGGCGTGATGCGGCTGGGGTCGACGCCGGGCGCATCGTCGCGCAATTCGAAGTCCAGCACATCGCCGTCGCGGCGCAATGACAACACGATGTCGCCGCTGCTGCCAGCATACGCGTGGCGAATGATGTTGCAGCAGGCTTCGTCGACGGCAAGTACCAGGCGATCGCGCAGATCCGCCGGCACGCCGCTGCGCTGCAGGGCCAGGCGCAGATCCGCGCGCATGCTGCGCAGGCGTTCCGCCTCGGCCGGGAAAGTCTGGCGCAGCAATACCTGGGCCGTCTGCGCGCGCGGCTCTTCCAGCAGCAATAGCGTGGTGTCGTCGACCAGGCGCAACTGGCGCAGCTCCGACACCATCAGGCGCAGACGCGCCTCCGGCGGCGCGCTCGCATGCCGGTCGATCAGGCCGCGCACGCCTTCCTGGCCCAGGCGGCCGTCGCCGACGCGTACGTCGGTCACGCCGTCGGAGAAGAAATACAGCGCCGCGCCGCCCAGGCGCAGGCGCGTCTCGGTGTACTCCTGCCCGGCCACGATGCCCAGCGGCGGACCGTCGGAACGGTATTCGCAATACACGCCGTCGCCATGCAGCAGCGCCGGCGGAAAGCCCGCGCCGGCTAGGCGTACTTCGCCGGTACTGCGTTCGTAATAACCGACGGCGGCGCAGACGAAGCGACCGCCGGTAGTGGTCTGGCACAGTTCCTCGTTGGCCCGGCGCAACCATTCGTCCGGCGCCAGCCCGTCCTTGCCGGCCCAGCGCAGCAGGCTGGCCGCGCGCGTCATCAGCAGCGCCGCATCCAGGCCCTTGCCCGAGACATCGCCGATGACAAAGCCGATACGGCCGTCGGCCAGGTCGAAATAGTCGTAGAAATCGCCGGAGATCTCGTGCGCCGGCACATTCACTGCCAGCAACGGAAAGCCGGCCCGGCGGCGCTTGGGCAGCAGCAGCTTCTGCAGCCGCCGGGCCAGATCGAATTCGCGCTTGAGGCGCTGCTGCTCGATCAGCGCCGTGGCCATGCGTGCGTTGTTAATGGCCAGTGCCGTGGGCACGGCCAGCAGGCGCAGGATGCCGGCATCGGTCGCATCGAAGGCGGCACCGTCGAGCTTGTTGATTAGCTCCAGCACACCGATGGTGCCCTTGGCCGCCGTCAGCGGCACGCAGATCAGGCTGTGCGTGACGAAACCAGTTTCTTCGTCGATGCGCTTGTAGACACGCTCGTCGTTGGCCGCGTCGGCGACGATCTGCACCGCCGCCTGGGTGAACGCCAGGCCGACGATGCCCTGGTCGGTACCCAGGCGCAGCCCGCGCACGTCGATCGGGCCGACGCAGACCTTGCAGGCCAGCTCGTCGGTTTCCTCGTCGAACAGAAACAGCGAGGCCGCCTGCACCTGCATGTAGTCGACGATGCGCTGGATCGCGATCGGCAAGGTGCGGCGCAGGTCCAGCGATACGGCCAACGCTTCGGACAGCTCTGCCAGCAAGGCGAACGCATACGCATCGTCGCCGACGGCGGCCTTGGCCAGCAGATGGGCGTCGGCAGCGCTCACGGCGCGGACGAGTCGCTCTTGGGCGCATCGCGCTGGCTGCGCCGGCGGCGCAGCCCCCACAAGGTGAACAGCGGCCCGGACAGCACGTACAGCGCGGCGATGCTGAACAGCACCAGCGGCGGGTCGATGTACAAGGCCATCAGCAGCAGCACGGCGAGCGGAATGACGACGAACGGCACACGGTCCGGCCAGGACTTGAAACTGTAGTAGCGGAAACGGCTGACCATGAGCAGGCCGGCCGCGACGCTGACGCAGGGCGCCAGCGGCTGTACCAGCTCGCTATCGCCGGCAAAACCGCTCGCACTCATGGCCCAGACGAAGGACATGACCAGGGCCGCCGCGGCCGGGCTGGCCAGCCCCTGGAAATAGCGCTTGTCGATCACGCCGACCTGGGTATTGAAGCGGGCCAGGCGCAACGCCGCGCAGGCTGCATAGATGAAAGCGGCGGCAAAGCCGACCTTGCCCCAGAACGGGCTGACCTGCTTGAGACTGGACAGCGACCAGATATACATCACCAAAGCCGGCGCCAGGCCGAAACTGACCATGTCGGCGAGCGAGTCGTACTGCACACCGAATTCGCTCTGGGTATTGGTCATGCGCGCGACACGGCCGTCCAGTCCATCCAGCAGGCCAGCGATGAACACGGCCATGGCCGCTTCCTGCGGCCTGCCGGCCAGGGCGACGACGATGGCGTAGAAACCGGCGAACATACCGCCCGTCGTCAACAGATTGGGCAGCAGATAGATACCCCGGTGGGGCTTGCGCGGCGGGCTGTCGCTGGATGGCATGGATGATCTCGTAGTGGCGGGGGAAGCTTGCGCGATAGGCCTGCGCTAGCCAAGTCCTGCGCCGTGCCGGCAGGCAAAGCCAGCGAGCCCAGGGATTTACCGTAATTTACTGCAACGCCGCACAGTACCGCGCCGCAAGCGCTTGTATCGTACGGACAACAGTGCTATCCAATGCCCCGCGTATTACCCGCGCATCCCCTTGCGCGACCAGGAGAATCCCCTATGAAAGCCACCCACGTCGCCTTCGGCCTGCTCGCAGCAGTCGCCGCGACTGCCGGCCAATCTGCTGACAAAGTTTATAAATGGAAAGACGCCAACGGCGCGATCCATTTCTCGGATGCGCCGCCGCCCAAGGGGACCGAGTTCAACAACGTCAAGATCGTCAACCAGAGCGCGGCGATCACCAGCCAGCCCACGCCGGAAGCGCCACCGGCCGATGCCGCCGCCGACGCCGATCCGAACAAGCCCGCGGCAGCACCCCAGGTAGCCAAGGACACGTCGCGCGAAGCGCGCTGCAAGGAAGCGCAGCAGCGCGTACGCCTGCTCGAAGGTGCGCAGGCCATCAACATCGATCGCGGCGACGGCAAACCCACGGCGCTGCAGGGCGAAGACCGCAAGGTCGAACTCGACGTAGCGCGCGCCTCCGCCACGGCGCTGTGCTCCGACAGCAACAGCTGAGCCCGTCATGGTGCGCAGCCTGGCCTGGATAGCGGCGGCGATCGCAGCCGCCCTGGCTGCTTGGTGGTATTTCGCGCCACAAACCCTTCCTACCGCCGTGCGCCATGCCGTACCGCTGTCGCCGAACGCGGCGAAGGCAGCGCCGGTACTGTACAAATGGCGCGACGAGAAAGGTCGTCTGAACGTGACCGATGTGGCACCCAAGGACAGGCCGTACGAAAGCGTCACCTACGATCCCAATACCAATGTCGTCCCTGGCTACCGCAGCCCGGACGCGGCCGACCAGCGCCCGATACCGCCCGACCCGGCGAAACAGAACTGAGCCGCCCGCACGCAGCCGTTGTGGGCTAAGCGCGCCAGAACCCCTAGAATCGGGGACTTTTCCGCCGTAGCCCGTACCCATGCGCCTGAGCAAGTTCCATCTCGCCACTGTCAAGGAAGTTCCCGCCGACGCCGAAATCGTCAGCCACCAGCTGATGCTGCGCGCCGGCATGATCCGCAAGCTCGCTGCTGGCCTGTACACCTGGTCGCCGCTGGGTCTGCGTGTACTGCGCAAGGTCGAAGCCGTCGTGCGCGAGGAAATGAACCGCGCCGGCGCCATCGAGGTGCTGATGCCGGCGGTGCAGCCGCGGGAACTCTGGGAAGAAACCGGACGCTGGGAAAAATTCGGCGGCCAACTGCTCAAGATGAAGGACCGTAAGGAAGCCTGGTACTGCTTCGGTCCCACCCACGAGGAAGTCGTCACCGACTTCGCCCGTGCCGAGCTGCACAGCTACAAGCAGCTGCCGCTGAATTTCTACCAGATCCAGACCAAGTTCCGCGACGAGATCAGGCCCCGCTTCGGCGTGATGCGCGCGCGCGAGTTCCTCATGAAGGACGCTTATTCCTTCCATCTGAGCGCGGAATGCCTGGAGCGTGAATATTGGAACATGTATAACGCCTATACGCGCATCTTCACCCGGCTGGAGCTGAAATTCCGCCCGGTGCAGGCCGATGCCGGCGCGATCGGCGGCAGCGTCACCCACGAATTTCATGTGCTGGCCGAATCGGGCGAAGACGCCATCGCCTTCTCCGACGGTTCCGACTACGCCGCCAATGTGGAGAAAGCCGAAGCCATGGCGCCCGCCACCGGGCGTACCGCGCCGGCTGCGGCACTGGAGCGCGTCGCCACGCCGACCCAGCGCAGCATCGACGAGGTTTCCGGCTTCCTCGGCGTCGCCGCCGCCGGCTGCCTCAAGACCATCCTGGTGCGCGGCAACGACGGCCTGGTCGCGCTGTGCGTACGCGGCGACCACGAGATCAACGAGATCAAGGCGAGCAAGCTGGCCGAACTGCCGGGCGAACCGGTACTCGCCGACGAGGCCGAGATCGTCAAGGCGCTGGGCTGCAAGCCCGGCTTCATCGGCCCGGTAGGGCTGCCAGACTCCATTCCCGTCATCGTCGACCGCGACGCCGCGGTGCTGGCCGATTTCGTCTGCGGCGGCAACCAGGACGGCTCGCACTATCGCGGCGCCAACTGGCTGCGCGACGCGCGCCTGAGCCGGGTGGAAGACCTGCGCAAGGTCGTCGACGGCGATGCATCCCCCGACGGCAAGGGCCAGATCCGCCTGGCCCGCGGCATCGAGGTCGGTCATGTATTCCAGCTCGGCACCAAGTATGCCGAAGCCCTGAATGCCAGCGTGATCGACCAGTCCGGCAAGAGCCAGGTGCTGGCCATGGGCTGCTACGGCATCGGCGTCAGCCGCATCGTCGCCGCGGCAATCGAACAGAACTTCGACGCCGCCGGCATCGTCTGGCCCGAACCGATGGCGCCCTGGCGTGTCGTGCTGTGCCTGATCAACCCGAAGAACGACACCAATGTCGCCGCCGTCGCCGATGCGCTGTATGCAGACCTGCAGGCGCGCGGTGTCGACGTGGCGCTGGACGATCGCGGCCTGCGTGCGGGTGGCATGTTCGCCGATATGGAACTGATCGGCATTCCCCACCGCGTTGTCGTGAGCGAACGCGGCGTCGCCGCCGGCACTTTCGAATACCGTGCGCGCCGCGACAGCGAAAGCCGCCAGCTCAGCCGCGACGAAGTGCTGGCGCTGTTTGCCTGAGAAATGACGATGCCCGGCCATGCCGGGCATCGCTGCAGGCGGAAAATGTGAATCTCGTCACATTCTGAAGAATGTCGACGGCGCCGGAAGCGGCTGCCGTCGGCGGCGGATCATTTGTCTTTCTTGACCAGGCCGCGCAGCCTGCCGAAGAACGAACCGCCCTTGACCTGGTCGACAACCTTGCTCAGCTTGCCGCCCAGTCCTTGCTGGCGTTCCATTTCGGCCAGCTCTTCGCGCTGGCGATCGGACATCTGTGCTTCCCAGCGCCGCTTCAGCTCTTCCTGCTGCACCTTGGTGCGCAGCTGCTTGCGGTAGTCATCGGGCAAGGCTTCGCGGAACAGATTGTTCGGCTCACGCGCCACGTAGCGGCCGACTTCGTCGTACAGCGCTTCGTTGAACAGCTCGGCCGTGAACGACTTGGTCTGCTGGCCGCCCATCTGGTCGAAGTTGTTGAACTGCATGCGCACGGCGCCGGATTCCGCATCGCCGTTGAACACCGCCATCATCACGATGCGGCCGCGGGCACGCACGCTGGCCGCGATCACTTCGCCGTTGTTGTCCTTCTTGGTCACCGTGACGCCGCCGATATGAAAGCGCTGGAACGCGCCAGCGATCGTCTTGACCTTGGTCACGCCGAGCACTTCAACGTTGGGGCATTCGTCGGTGACGATGAGACAGGGGAAGGAAAGCCGGATCTCGCGTGCATTCGGCATGTTGTTGATGAACTTCAGATCGTATTCGTGCTCGACCTGCAACACGACGTCGCCATAGCCGGCGAGTGTATGGCGAATGATCTTCCTGGGCTTGATGAAGGTGAGGTTCTGCGTGAGCTTGGACAGGTATTCATGCAATGCCGCCATGCCCGGCTCGATCTGCGTGCGATAAGCCGCCTCGCGCTCCTGTTTGGCGCGATCCTGGTCGTCTACGCCGGCTTTGCGCCGCTGCGCTTCCTGTTCGAGTTCGTCCAGCAGACCCACTGCTCACCCCTGAGACGTGTAGAACCAAGCCCCCGCCAGTCCCGCATACCCAAGCATATTAGCCCGTATACCGCCTCAAGAGCACCACCCCTGCCGGCAGGATTGAAGGCTTGCGCCGACACGAGCGCCATTGGGTGGCCGGGAACAAGGCGCAATCTGCCTTTTTGCCTGCGCCGGCCGCCCGATGCGGCAGAGCTGCCAACCCGTGCGGCGCAAGGGTTTTGCGCGGCTGCCGGGCAAGCGGCCGACTATGCAGGCCACGGAACCGACACTTATCCAGACTTTGCCAGGTGTACATTTTGCGCACGAAGTCCGTTTGGCACAAAATTGCCGCACAGGGACCTTACCACCAGAAGCCTGCCGTACTTCCGCACGGTCGCGTCCGGCGGAAACAGCGCCTTCTGACTGAGAAAAACGGCAACAGGACCGCCATGGCAATCGACCTCGATTCTCTCAGCCCTAAACAGCTGTCCGAACTCATTCATCGCGCCAACCAGCGCCAGCACGAAATCCAGCGCGAACGCGCTGCCGAGGTACGCGAGAAAATCCTCGCGCTGGCGCACAAGGAAGGCTTCACCATCGACCAGCTGTTCGGCGCCCGGCCGGCCAAGCGCCGGGTCAAGCCCAAGTACCGCAATCCTGCCGCACCGGACGAAACCTGGACCGGCCGCGGCAAGCAGCCGCGCTGGTTCAGCGCCGCGCTGCGGGCCGGCAAGAAGGAACAGGAGTTGCTGATCGGTTGAACGCAGGCACTGTCCCGGCCATGCCAGGACGGTGACGCTGGCGTTACAGGCTGCGCCGTGGCGGCACCAGCAGATCGCCGAACAACAGGCCGGCAACCAGCGACACCAGAATCGCGATCAGGGAAAACGCCGTGTCGACGCCGAGGAATACATCGCGCTCGAACACGAAGGACAGACTCTTGAAGCCCACGCTGCCCGGCACCAGCAGGATGATGCCGGGCTCGCGGATCACCGCACCGGGGCGCTGGTACAGGGTCGCGTACAGGTTGCTCGCGGCACCGACGCCCAGGCCAGCGATGAAGACGCCGAACTCCGGCCCGAACTGCGCACCGCCCAGGCGCGTCAGCGCGTAGCCGAACATCACCGAGGCCACCACCAGCGGGCCGTCGCGCGGCGCACTGCGGAACAGCACGGCAAACGACAGCGCCGCCGCCAGCAGGCCCAGCCATTCCACCCAGATCGGTACCGGCGGCAACGCCGTCGCCGGCACCTCGACGCCGAGTACGCGGCAGAGCTGGGTCGCAGCCACTGCGCCGAAAGTCAGTTTCAGCAAGGTCGCCGTGGCGCCGGCCATGCGCGCGACCCCGGAAACCAGGTGCTGGCTGGACAGTTCACGCACCGCCGTGGTCAAGGTCATGCCCGGCAGCAAGACGATCAGGCTGGCCAGGATCACCGCGTTCAAGGTCAGCGGCGCGACGAAGGCACTGAACAGCGTCGCGATGGTCGTCGCCAGCAGCGCCGACACCGCCTCGAAACTGTGGGCCAGGCGCGCGCGCCGCTCCGCGCCCAGCGCGAGCAGGCCGATCATCCAGCCCAGCAGCGCGACCACCAGCAAATCCATCCACGAGGCCTTGAGCAGGCTGGCCACGCTGGCCGAGGCCACGCCGAAGCTCAGCACGGTCAGCCAGCGCGTACGCGGACTGGCGGGCCGGCCCAGCTCCAGCAATTGGCGATAGCCTTTTTTCAGATCCAGGCTGCCGTCGATGACCTCGTCAGCGATGCGGTCCACGGCACACAGCCGGCGCAGATTCACTTCGCCCGGGGCCAGGCGGATCACCTGGGTGATGTCGGCTACCGCATCCAGGTCACGGCCTTGCTCGGAGAACGACAGCACGATCGACGTCGGCGTAGACAGCACATCGCAGACCAGGCCCAGGCGCGCACTGACCTTGCCTATGGCCTCTTCCAGGCGCGGTGCGGCCGTGCCGTACTCGTGCAGGCGCCGCGCCAGGGCAATGACGAAACCGACGCGGACTTTCAATTCGGACACAGCGTCGTTCATGCGCCGACTCGCCGACAGTAGCGCGCTTGGCCGTGGGAAACCGCAGAATTCGAAGGCATGGGGCTTGGCGACACACTCGCTGGGTCAAGGAAACGCGGAACAAATCAGAGATTGCATTGAATTCGGCCGCCCGTGAAATAAGGGCGCAGCCAAGCCCGTGCGACGCACGCGCCCGGCACAGCTTCGGCGGCAAGTCAGTCGCCGAACACCTGAGCCATTCACTCGACACAGGTTCAGGCCATCGTTAGGCATTAGCCAGGCGGACCGGCGTGATTATCTACAAACGCCTGGCGAAACGATCAGGCCAACGCCGCTTTATCGCGTGAAAAACCCGATTGTCCTGTGTTTCACCCCTGTCCTGCCGGCTTTCTTCGACGCATCACCGCCGTCGCTGGTCAGCGCTGGTCGCGTCAGCGTGTCCGGTTCGGTCGCAAGCGGACCAGCGTCGCTTGCATGCAGCCGGCGCGGCTACCGGCGCAGGCTATGCCGATGCATGGATCTGGCGGAAAGTCAGGTTCAATCGCGGCAACTGCACACGCAGGGCGCGCGGCAGGTCGTGGCGGTAATGGCGCTGGGTATCGCCGCCCATCAGCAGCAGGCTGCCGGACGGCAGCTCGATCTCCAGCCGTGCGTCCGCATCGCGCTTGTGGCGCAGGCGGAAGCGCCGCGGCGCGCCCAGGCTCAGCGACGCGATCACGGGTCGCGGCCCGAGCTCGGCCTCGTCGTCGCTATGCCAGCCCATGGCATCGTTGCCGTTGCGATAGAGATTGCACAGCACGCTGTTGAAATCCGCGCCGGCCATTTCAGCGATGCCGCAACGCAAGGCAGACAACAGCGGCGACCAGGGTCGCGGCTCGAAGCGCACGCGCGAATAGGTATACACCGCCTCCGCATCGCCTACCCAGCAGGACAGGCGCGGCGCCGGAATCTCGCGGCCGAACAGGCGCAGGCGGTGCTGCTCCCAGGGAATTTCGCGCTGCAGCTGCGCCAGCAAGTCCGCCGGCCGGTCCAGCACGTCCAGCGCCAGGCGCAGCTGCGCGCCGGGCAGCGCTGGTAATGACTGCCATTGCGGCGTTTTCCACACCACCGCATTGTTTCCCGTATCGCTCATCCGCGCCCGCCGCCGACGATGCCGCGCGCAACCAGGTCGGCGCGCTGCTGCGCATCCAGGCCCAGCTCGGCGAGCACCGCTTCGCCGTGCTCGCCCAGGTCCGGCGGCGCCAGCGGCGCGAGCTGCGGCTTGCCGTCGCGGCGCAGCGGATTGGCAATCTGCGGCACCTCGCCCCAGAGCGGATGCGTCAGGCTGGCCGCCAGGCCGCGCGCCTCTACCTGCGAATGGGCGAATACCGCGGCCAGGTCGTTGACCGGTCCGGCCGGTACGCCGGCCTCGCCCAGCTGCTGCAGCCAGTCCTGGGTGGAGCGCGCCGCCAGCAACGGCGTCATCGCCGAAACCAGTTGCACGCGGTTGGCGACACGTTGCGCGTTGCTGCCGAAACGCGCGTCTGCGGCCAATGCCCCGGCATCGGCAGCCGCGCAGAAACGGCGGAACTGCTCGTCATTGCCGACCGCCAGCATCAGGTGCCCGTCGGCCGTGGCGAACACCTGGTAGGGCGCGATATTCGGATGCGCCGTGCCATGCCGCGGCGGCACCGTGCCGCCAACCCGATAGTTCATGCCCTGGTTCGCCAGCCAGCCGACCTGGCAGTCGAACAAGGCCAGGTCCAGCTGCGCGCCGCGCTGGGTGCGAGAACGCTCGTGCAAGGTGGCGAGAATCGCGCTGGCCGCATACATGCCGCACATCAGGTCGCTCACGGCGACACCGACCTTCATCGGCCCGCCCGCCGCTTCGCCGGTCAGCGACATCAGGCCGGCTTCGGCCTGGATCATCGCGTCGTAGCCCGCCCGTGCCGCATTCGGCCCGTCCTGGCCGAAGCCGCTGATGGAGCAGTAGATCAGGCGTGGATTCAGCGCGGCCAGGCTGGCGTAGTCCAGTCCATATTTCTGCAGCGTGCCCGGCAGATAGTTTTCCACCAGCACATCGCTGGCTTCGGCCAGGCGGCGCAGGATCTGCTGGCCTTCGGCCTGGGTGAAATCCAGTGCCAGCGAACGCTTGCCGCGATTGCAGCAGAGAAAATACGCCGCCACGTCGCCATCCACGGCCGGACTTTGCCCGCCGCGCAGGAACGGCGGTCCCCAGCGCCGCGTATCGTCACCGCTGCCGGGCTTTTCGATCTTCAGCACGTCGGCGCCGTAGTCGGCCAGCAGCTGGGTACACCAGGGCCCGGCGAGAATGCGGGACAGGTCAAGGACGCGAATGCCGCTGAGCATGGCCAGAGCCCACTGAAAATAGCGAGGAAACTTCAACGAAGACTGGCGCCGGCACGAGGCCGGCGCCATCCGTTTATTGCGCCCGCGGCGAGGCCTGGCTCAGGCGCCCGGTGCCGGATAGTCCGGCGCGCCGTCCAGCGCCGAGGCACAGACCTCGGCCAGC
The DNA here is from genome assembly GCF_004363655.1 of Tahibacter aquaticus. Taxonomy (GTDB): domain Bacteria; phylum Pseudomonadota; class Gammaproteobacteria; order Xanthomonadales; family Rhodanobacteraceae; genus Tahibacter; species Tahibacter aquaticus. Next base: position 57,361 of record NZ_SNZH01000003.1, on the reverse strand, counting down.
TCCAGCAGGCGCAGGTCCGAACCCGGCGGGCCGACGAACTGCAGCCCCAGCGGCAAGCCGGCGTTGCAGCGGCCCATGGGAATGGTGACCGCCGGGCAGCCGGCCAGGCTGGCGAAACTGGTGAACTGGGCCTGGTCGGCGGGTTCCGCCGCATCCAGCCGCGCCGCCGGTGCGGGCGTGGTCGGCAGGACCAGCACATCGACCTCGGCAAACACGCGCCGCGCCTTCAGCACCGAGGCATCCAGCATGCGGTCCGCCGCCACGTAGTCGGCCGCCGACTTGGCCGCGGCATAGTCGAGCATCGCGCGCAGCGCCGGCGAAATCGGCCGTTCGGTGTCGGCAATGTCCGCGGCGAAGGTCTGGCACATTTCCGCTTCCATCAGCAGCAGCCCGGCGCGGCGGGCGCGGGCCAGCGGGTAGTCGGAAAAATCCACACCGCGCTGTTCACCCAGCTCCTGGCGCAGGCTCGCAATCGCCTGCTCGAACACGGCCAGCACTTCTGCCGTGGTGCCCAGGCCGGCCAGATCCTGCGGAATGCCGCAGCGCAGCCGGCCCGGTTCCCAGTCCGGCGGCGCCAGCGCGACGCGGCGCTTGCGCGAGCGCGGGTCTTCCGCGTCGTAGCCGGCCAGCACCTGCAGCAGCACGGTCAGATCGTTGACGTTGCGCGCGATCAGGCCAATGGCATCGAGCCGCCGCGCTGCCGGCACCAGGCCGCGCGCAGAAATTTCGCCGTGCGTCGGCTTGAGCGCGAACACGCCGCAATGGCTGGCCGGAATACGCACCGAACCCAGGCTGTCCGAACCGACCGCCGCCACGCACAACCCCGCCGCCACCGCCGCGGCTGCGCCGCCGGAAGAACCGCCGGCCGAATACTCCGGCTGCCAGGGATTGCGCGTCGCGCCGTAGTGCGGGTTATTGGTCGAGGCGCCGAGTACGCCTTCGTCCAGGTTGGTCTTGCCCAGGATCACCGCGCCTGCAGCGAGCAGGCGCGCGACCGCGGCGGAATCGTTGCCGGCAATGTGCTCGCGCCGGGCGGGCAGTCCGGCCGTGGTCGGCCAGCCGGCGACATCAAGATTGTCCTTGATCGCGACCGGAATGCCGTCCAGCCGGCCCTTGAGCCGGCCTGCACTGCGCCGCTGCGAACTTTGCGCCGCCTGGGCGCGGGTTTTTTCTGCATCCAGGCCGATATAGGCATTCAGGCGTGGATTGGCCGCGGCGATCGCGTCGAGATAGATCTCGGCCAGCTCGCTCGCATCGATACGCCCCGATGCCAGCCAATGCAAAGTCTGGCAGGTGCTCGCGGCGCGCAGGCGCGCTGGTTCGAGTTGCGGCGACGTCGCTGTGTTCATCCATGCCTCCCCGTCCGATAGTAAGCCTCAAGCGTCGGCGCATATGCCGATTAACGCAAGTCGTCGCGCAGTATTTTTCCCTGCCAGACGTTACGATTCCGCCTACGCGACCCTCCAGGCACCACGCCGCCCGCCGATGAACGACAGCCAGCGTAACGATCCGCCCGCCGCCGCCACGCGGCGCGGCCTGCGCTCATCGCGCAAGCCCCGCTATCTGCAGGTGGCCGACGAACTGCGCGACGAACTCAAGCGCGGCGACCACCCCGTCGGCGGCATGCTGCCGACCGAAGCCCAGCTCTGCGAACGCTTCGGCATCAGCCGCTACACCGCGCGCGAGGCGCTGCGCACGATGGAGGAAATGGGCCTGATCGCACGCCGCCGCGGCTCCGGCACCAAGGTACGCAGCGCCGAACCGCAGGTGCGCTACAACCAGTACGTACGCTCCATCGACGATCTGCTGCAATACACCCAGGCCACGCGCTTCCAGCTGCGCCACAGCGACCGCCTGATGGCCGACGCCACCCTGGCCGGCTGGCTCGACGTCCGCGCCGGCACCGAATGCGTGCTGCTGCACGGCATCCGCTACCAGCGCCGCATGCTCAAGCCGTTCTGTATTACCGATGTATACCGCCGCGCCAGCATGCAGGGCCTGCCGCCGGGCTTCTCCCGCGTCGAGGACGCCATGCGCGCGCTGATCGAAGGCGAGCTGTTCGCCCGCGTCGGCCTGGTCGAGCAAAGCCTTTCCGCCGTCGCGCTGGACCGAGAACAGGCCGACCAGTTGGAAGTGGAGGCCGGTACGCCGGCATTGCGTACGCTGCGGCGCTATTTCGATCCAAAGAACCGCATCCTGCTGGTTGCCGTCACCTTGCATCCCGGCGACGTGTTCTCCTACATCACGCGCTACGAGCGCTCGGACGTGATGCGCGGCGTATAGCCGCGGCGCGCGCCATCCGCGGCAGCACTGAAACGGTTTTGCATAAGCGCCCCGGCACGCGCTGGATTGCCGGCTCAGTCCGGACCGCCGACAATCGGCCTCTTTCTCGTCTCTAGCCGGAGTCCGCCATGAGCGAACGCGATGTCATGGAATACGACGTGGTCACCGTCGGCGCAGGCCCGGCCGGCCTCGCCTTCGCCATCCGCCTCAAGCAGCTCAAGCCCGACATCCGCGTCTGCGTCATCGAAAAAGCCTCTACCGTCGGCGCGCACATTCTCTCCGGCGCCGTGATCGAACCCGAACCGCTGAACGAGCTTTTGCCCGAATGGGGCAAGAACCCGCCGCCGATCTGCGTACCGGTGACGAAAGACGAGATGTACTGGATGCGCGACAAGAATCGCGCGGTAAAGCTGCCGGTAGTGCCGCCGCAGATGCACAACCACGGCAATTTCATCGTTTCGCTGGGCGCGCTGTGCGCCTGGCTGGCGCCCCAGGCCGAGGCGCTGGGTGTGGAAATCTATCCCGGCTTCGCCGCCTCCGAACCGCTGTTCGACGAAGCTGGCGCGGTCTGCGGCGTGCGCATCGGCGACATGGGCGTGGCCAAGGACGGCTCGCACAAGGCCGGCTATACCCAGGGCATCGACATCACCGCGCCGATCACCGTGCTCGGCGAAGGCGCCCGCGGCCACCTGTCCAAGCAGCTGATCGCCCGATACGCGCTGGACAAGGACTGCGATCCGCAGACCTGGTCCATCGGCATCAAGGAACTGTGGCAGCTGCCGCCGGGCCGGGTCGAACCGGGCAAGGTCGTGCATACGCTGGGCTGGCCGGCCGACAACGCCACTTATGGCGGCAGCTTCCTCTATCACCTGGACAAGGACCGCGTCGCCATCGGCTATGTCACCGGCCTGGATTATTCCGACCCGCTGCTGTCGCCGTTCGAGCTGTTCCAGCAGCTGAAGAACCATCCGCATATCAAGCCGCTGCTGGAAGGCGGCAGCATCGTCTCCTACGGCGCGCGCGCCATCGCCGCCGGCGGCTGGCAATCCCTGCCCAACTGCGAGATGCCCGGCGCCCTGCTGATCGGCGACGCCGCCGGCCTGCTCAACCTGCCCAAGATCAAGGGTACGCACCAGGCACTGCGTTCGGGCATGCTCGCGGCCGAACATATTGCCGCCACCAATACCGCGGCCGGCTGGGACGCCAAACTGCGCGCTTCTGCCGTTGTAAAAGAGTTGCACAAAGTCAGAAATATCAAACCGGGCTTCCACAAGGGGCTGTGGTTCGGCCTGGCCAACGCCGGCTGGGAAACCGTCACCAACGGCCTGTCGCCGTGGACGCTGAAGAACCACGCCGACTGGCAGCAGCTGAAGAAAATCGGCGAGTACGAACAGCCCCGGCGCGATTTCCTCGAACGCACCCTGCCGCCGCGCGATCGCCTGGCCTCGGTCTACTTCGCCGCCACCGAACACGATGAAGACCAGCCCGTACACCTGAAGGTGCTGGACACCAATATCTGCGTCACCACCTGCGCCACCGAATACCAGAACCCCTGCCAGCGCTTCTGCCCAGCCGGCGTCTACGAAATCGTCAACGACGAAACCGGCAAGCGGCTGCAGATCAACGCGGCCAACTGCGTGCACTGCAAGACCTGCGACATCAAGGACCCCTACCAGATCATCAACTGGGTGACGCCGGAAGGCGGCGCGGGGCCGAATTATCAGAATCTCTGAACGCCGCCGCCCGCGCGGGCGGCTGATGCAAAGAAAAACCCGCCGCCTTAGCGGGCTGCGAGTGGCGCTGGCCTGCCTGCTAGTCGCCGGCATGGCCGCAATCGCGTTTTCGCGGCTGCAGCAACTTCCGCCGTCGCCACCCGTAGCAACGGCGCCAACAACCTTGCCTGGCCCCGACCTGCGCGACTGGAATACCCGCGTGGCGATTCGCAATCTCGCCAACTACTCGTCGCGGGAAGAAGCCGTCGGCCGGAAATCGCTCTATCTGAGTTGCCGGGAAGGCTCCACCGATACCTTCAGCGCCGAGGGCGGGCATGCCTTCCGCCGGCCCGAAGACGAGTATGTCGAGATCCGCCGCAACGCGGGCAACAGCGGCGCGACCGCCTTTCACATGAGCGGGGCGATCCAGGCGCCGCCGGAGCCGCCGCGGCCCGGCGAACCGGTGCCGCCGCAACCCACACCGCGGCGGGCACGCGTCATTGCACTCGAACCCGCCGTGCTGGCGGAAATCGAAGCCTCGTTCCTCGGCCTGTGGCACGACCAGCTGGCGCCGATCCACTGGGAAGAGTCCGCCGACGGCAGCCGCGTCGTGCTGGAATTCTGCTGGCACGGTCAATACGGCTATTTTGTGCGGCGCAATCCCGATTCGACCAAAGCAGACGACCGCCGCATCCTCGACATCGCCAATCGCCTGTTCGCGCTGGCCGGCGCACGCCTGCTGCAGCCTTGACGGAACGGGACGCAGTGTCGCAGCTGCCGCAGCAGACGGCATGCCCGGCCTAAGCTGTGCACTCGTTCCGTAGAGCCGCCAGCGAGCCCGACTCATGCCCTCCACTGCCTGGCCCGCCGATATCCAGCGCACCCTGCGCGTCAACCAGTCCGGCGAGTTCGGCGCCATCGGCATCTATCAGGCACAGCGCTGGCTGGCGCGGCTGACCTGGCCGCAAGGCATCGCGCTGATCGACGAGATGCTCGCCCACGAGCGTGAACATCTGGCGATTTTTTCAACGCTGCTGCAACGCCGCGGCATTCGCAGCTGTTATGCGCTACGGCTATGGCGCGTCGGTGGCTGGCTGCTCGGCACGGTCACCGGGCTGTTCGGACGCAACGGCATCCTGGCCTGCACCCAGAGCGTGGAAACCACCGTGCTGCAGCACCTGGCTGAACAGCGCGAACGTATCGGCGCACGCGACGCGGAACTGATTGCAGCCATCGATGCGATAGAAGCGCAGGAGCGCGAACATCGCGACCACGGTGCCGCCATGGCCCGGGCACCCAGCCTGCCCCTGCCCCTGCGCCTGATCCGCCGGCTGGCGGCGCAGGCGACCGAAGCAGCCATCCGGCTGTCGATGCGCTTCTGAAACAACAGCGCCACGTGTAAGGAGGCGCCACTGCACGGGCCGATTTTTCCTAGGCCTCGTACAACTCCAGCGGCAACCCGTCCGGATCGGCAAAGAAAACAAAGCGCCGGCCGGTATATTCGTCCACGCGGATCTCCTGCATGGCCACGCCGCGCCGTTCCAGTTCGGCCTTGCAGGCGGCTACGTCGTCGACGGCGAAGGACAGATGGCGCAGGCCGCAGGCCTCGGGATACGAAGGCCGCGGCGGCGGGCCAGGAAAAGAGAACAATTCCACTTGTCCGCCGTCGGGCAGAAGCAGGTCCAGCTTCCAGGAATCGCGTTCGGCGCGGAAATTCTCCGCCATCACCGCCAGGCCCAGCACTTCGACGTAGAACTGGCGCGAGCGGGCGTAGTCGGAACAGATCACGGCGACATGGTGCAGGCGCTTGAGCATGCAGCCATCTTGCCATGCGTGCGGCGGGCGGGAAACGGCAGTGCGGCTCAGCGCGAGACTGCCTGGTGTGCGACAGCGCCCCGGGCCGAATCTCGCCAGCGGCCTGCGGCAGTGGCATTTCGACAAAAAAAACCCGCCCAGGCCGCAGGGCCTGGGCGGATCGGGGTCAATCAGAAGCGAGTGCGCGAATCCGTGCGTTTACGGCTGGAAGCCGTTGGCAAAGATCACGTCCGACACGGTGTAGCTGCCGGTGATCGACTGGTTGGTCAGCGGCGAATAGGCGAGCACGATGGCGACATACGTACCCGGCGCCGGTGCCGGCGTGGTGCAGGATTCGTTCGCCGTCGCACCGGCCGATTCGCAGATGGTTTCCTCGCCCAGCTTGATGGTCAGGTCCGCGTCTTCGCCGGCCGCACCGACCGTGTTGAACACCAGGTTGGTCGCACCAGCCGGCACCACCAGGCTGAAGCGCAGCTCGTCGTTCTGCGCGGCGCTCAGGCCAGCGACGGTCACGCCGTTGGTCAGCGGCGTCGGCGGCGCGAAGAAACGCACCACGCGCGAGAAGCTGGCGCTGGCGCCGTCGTCGTCGGTCACGCTCAGCACCACGGAATAGGCGCCGTAGGCCGCATAGGTGTGGCTGGGGTTGGCCGTGGCCGCGGCCGGACTGCCGTCGCCGAAGTTCCAGCTGTAGCTGGCAATGGTGCCGTCCAGGTCGATAGAGCTGCTGGTGAACGTCGCGGTGAGATCGCTCGTGCTGGCGGTGAAATCCGGCGTCGGCGGCGCATTGGACGCGGCGCTCAGTACCACGCGCCAGGCGCCACGGCTGTAGCTGCCGGCGGTGAGTACGTGCGGCGAATCGTCGATTTCCAGATCGCTCACGATCAGGCCCAGCGGCAGGCCGGCGGAATAGGCACTGAAATTGTCGCCACCATCAGTACTTTCGTAGACACCGATGTCGGTGGCGACGAAGATCCGATTGGTATTCAGCGGATCGACCACGACGCTGTTCGCCGGCACGTTCGGCAAGCCGGTACCGACCGCCGCCCAGGTGGTGCCGCCGGTGGTGGAGCGGTACAGGCGCGAAGCGCCGAAGCCCGAGCGCGTGATGAACACGCGCTGCGCATTGATCGGGTCCATCGCCACGTCGGAGACGATGCCGCCCGGGTAGTCGCCGGTCACATTGGTAAAGGTGGGCGTGGGGATGGACGCGTCCGGGCTGAAATACACGCGGCCACCGGAAGTGCCGACATAGGTCGGCATCAGCACGCCGATCAGCTGTGGCGTCACCACCGAGGCGGCACTGCCCATGTTCGGCGATACGGCCGTCCAGCTGCTGCCGTCGGTCGTCGTGCGATACAGCGTATTGGACGAGGCGAACAGCAGGTTGCCGGCTACCGCCATCGGCGTGACCCAGGGGAAGGTGCTGGATGCCACCATGCCGGTACGCGGCACCATCGCAAAGCTGCCCAGGCTGCCGCTGTCGTTGGAGCGCACGATGTTGGGCAGATTGCTGGACGGGTAGCTGGTCTGGAACACGCGCGAGGGCGTGGTCGGATCGACCGCATTCATGAAGCCGTCGCCGCTGGGGAAAGTCAGGCCCCATTGCAGGCTGGTGCGGCGGCCCGAAGAGCCGTTGTCCTGGGCACCGCCGAACACGATATTGACGTCGTTCGGATGCACGGCAATGTCGTAGAACTGGGTGATATTGAGATTGGAATTCATGTTCACGTACGACAAACCGCCGTCGTCCGTGCGCCACAGGCCACCGTCGGTGCCGACCCAGAAGCGGTTCGGATTGCTCTGCGAATAGCGCACGACGTGCGTATCCTGGTGGACTTTCTGCGACGTGCCCCAGGTGCTGGTCATCGCCGTCAGGCTGGCGCCGCCGGCGGTGGAGCGGAAGTGGCGGATGGTGCCGACCAGCACCGTAGCCGGATCGGTCGGATGCACGGCGATGGTCAGGTTGTAGGTGCACTGGCCTTCGCAGGCGGCAGTGTTGGTCTGCGTCCAGCTGGTGCCGCCGTCGGTGGTGCGGTACAGGCGTGTACCGATCAGGGCGTACAGGGTATTCACGTCGCTGGGCGCCATCGACAGACGCAGGCGCGAACCGGCCGAATTCAAGCCCGTGCTTACCGAGGTCCAGGTGACGCCGCCGTCGGTCGATTTGGATACGCCGGTATTGATCAGGCCCGCATATACCGTGCTGGTGCCCGGTACAAAAATGATGTCTTCCACATTGGTGCTGAGCACGCGGGTCCAGGTCAGGCCGCGGTCGCTGGAGCGGAACACGCCTGCGCCGCTGAGCGCGCCAGTGGCGCCGCAGGTGCCCGCACCGCCGGCAAGGATCACATTGCTGTCGGTCGGTTGCACCGCCACGGCATTGACGATGGACAGCGGCATCGCCGTCGCACCGGCGCCGTTGCGGGCTGTCCAGGTCGCGCCGGCGTCTTCGCTCAGATACACGCCCTGGCCGAAATAACCGGCGCAGCCGCCGCCGTTCTTGTCGCCGGTACCGACCCAGACATCGTTGCTGTCGTTCGGGCCCAGCGTCACCGCACCGATCGGCAGGGTGCCGACCTGGTCGAAGACCGGCGTCCAGCTGCCGCCCGCATTGGTGGTCTTCCAGACACCGCCCGCGGCGCTGCCGATATAGACCGTGTCTTCATTGCCCGGCACCGGTGTGACGGCGTTCACGCGGCCGGCGACCTTGCCCATGATCCAGTCGGTCATGCTCATGGACGAGGGGCCGACCGGGCTCCACACCTCGCCGGTCGCGCTGCGCGACGCATCGTTGTGCGCACGCTGCACCTTCAGGGCCTCCACTGCGGCGGCACGCTCGCGGCCTGCATCAGGGGTGCTACGCAGCGTGCGCGTGCGTTCGAACCAGATCTGGCGCTGTTCGATCTGCCAGGATTCCTCGCGGCCTTCGCCTTCCTTGTGCTCCTCGCCTTCCTTGTGCTCGCCACCGTCCATCAGGTCTTCGATGTGCTTGGCCTCTTCGTGCGAAGCCAGCACCGGCAAGGCCGGCAACAACAACAAGCTCGCCAGCGCGCCTAGTGCGCGCCAGCTCAGTACGGTATTCGACATGCCAGACTCCCCGAAACGTGGTCGAGCCTGCGCTGTGCAGGCCGATAAACGGATCGTAGGACGGATGGCAATGCATCCGATAGGCCAGAAGTCACCAACCTTTAGGCCGATTTGAACATAGGGCTATAGAACTAGAACAATTTCGCAATTCTTTCCAATTCCGGTGCCGCCAGCGAAGCGCTTTCCGCTAGCCAGCCGAATGTCTGCCTCAAGATTGCCCCGCCTGCAGGCGTAGCGAATGCGATGACAGCAAGCCGGGCAGATACACCGCCGCCAGGCAGGCAAGGGCCAGCAATGACCAGTCGCCGCCCAGCCCGGACAAGGCCGGCAGCAGGTCGAACAGCCGGCCCAGCCATAGCGGGCCCTGCGCCATCAGGCAAATCAGCCCGATCAGACCGAACAGCCCCAGGCTGATCGCCAGCATGCGCCGCTCGATCTGCCCGTCGAGCAGGCGTTCGCGCTCGGCCCGGCGCGCGATCTCCCGGGCAAAATCCGGTGCCAGGCCAACTGCCATGGGCTCGGCCAGCGCCCGCGCCAGCAGGCGGTATTGCTGCAGCCGCACGCTGTCCGCTGCGCCGGCGCCGCTGCGCTCGGCCTGCAGTGCCTGTTCCTGCAACTGCCATTCGCGTTCGTGATCGGAAGAGTGGTTCATGCCTCGACTCCTGCACTGGCCTGCAACGCCTCGCGCAAACGCAGGCGGCTGCGGAACAGATGGCTCTTGATGGTACCTGCGGCCAGGCCGGTGACCTGGCCGATTTCCGGTATCGACAACTCATCCAGGTGATACAGCGTCAGCACCGTGCGCTGCAATGGCGCGAGCGAATCGATCGCCCGGTGCAGATGCTGGCGCAGTTCCTGGTCGGCCCAGGCCTGTTCCAGGTCGAAGCCGTCGCTTTCCTGTTCCAGGCACAGTTCGTGCTCTTGGTCGCTGGCCGCCTCCACCAGCGGCACCTGCTTTTTCTCCAGGTGACGCAGTCCTACGGCATAGGCAACGCGGCCTATCCATGACTTCAGCGCGCTCTCGTAGCGGTATTGGTGCAGGTATTGATGTACGCGCAGGAAGGTTTCCTGGCAGAGCTCGCGCGTATCTTCCGGGTGGCGCACCAGGCGCTGGATGATGTGCCAGCACAGCCCCTGGTGCGTGCTGACCAGGCGCTCGAACGCGCCGGCACGCCCGGCCAGCACCGCTTCGACCAGGGCACGGTCTTCATTCATGAGGGGAGCGCTCCATGCCGGCCCAGATACGGAGCGATCAGCCGCGGTTGCAGGCGAGTGCAAAAAACCGGCCTTGCCCGATTGCTGCAACCGCTGCCATCCCGTCCGTATCTGAAAGCCGCGACTGGCCCACTCGCCCATCGCTGGAGCAGAACATGGAACATCAAGACCTGGTACCTATCGTGTTGTTCGGCTGCATCACCTACGTGATCAAGCTGATCGTCGAGGCGCGCATGCGCGTACTGCTGCTGCGTGCCGGCGGCTCGGACGAGCTGCTGCGCTCCCTGCTCGACAGCGACGTCAGCCGGCGCCGCCACTCTTCGCTGCGTTCCGGCATCACCCTTGTCGCCGTCGCGCTGGGCTTCGCCTTTATCCAGGGCCGCGGCTGGGACGAAATCAATGCCGGCACCATCGCCATCCTGGCCGGCGCCGTAGGCCTGGGCAACCTCGCCTATTTCCTGGTTTCGCAGCGCCTGCGCTGACACCGCCCCCGCATCGACATCATGCCGGTGCCTGCCGGCGCCGGTGCGCCCTTGCTCGTCCTGGAGCCTGCCATGCTGTATCGAACTGCTGCCGCACTGCTGTCACTGCTGACTGCCGGCGACGCCATCGCCGGGGAAGCCAGCACATTCCCCTTGTCCAGGCCCGGCTCTGCAGAACTGAGTGCCACCATCGAAGCACGCGACAAGGCGCTGTTCGCCGCCGTGTTCGAGCGTTGCGACATCGCGGCAGTGCGCAGCCTGGTCACCGACGACATGGAATTCTTCCACGACCAGTCGGGACTGAACGCCGAGTCCGGCGATGCCTTCACCGACGCCATCCGCAAACTGTGCGCGCGCCAGGCCAGTGGCGAAGACTACCGTTCGCGCCGCGAGCTGGTCCCCGGCAGCCTGTTCGTACAGCCCCTGGGTAACTACGGCGCCGTCGAGACCGGCCTGCACCGTTTCTACCGGCTGGACCCGGGCAAACCGCCACGTCTGACCGGCGAAGCGCGCTTCACGCATGTCTGGAAAAACGACAACGGCACCTGGCGCCTGGCGCGTGTCGTCAGCTACGCCCATAGCCAGGCGCCCTGAGCGCGGCACACGCTTGCTGCAGCCGCGCTGAAATGCTGTGCTACGGCGCATTCACCGCGGAGCAGCCCATGGCCAAAGAAATTCCCGAGGCAGTCCGCGATGTCTGCCTGTCGTTTCCCGAAGCCGAGGAATACCTCTCGCACGGTTCGCCGAATTTCCGCGTGCGCGGCAAGACCTTTGCGAGCTACCTCGTGAACCACCACGGCGACGGCAAGGTCGCTCTGTGGCTGGGCTCGCCGCCCGGCGCGCAGGAGCAACGGGTGCGCGACGAACCCGGGTATTTCTTCATACCACCGTATGTCGGGCCGCGCGGCTGGCTGGGCGTGGAACTGGACAAGGGCCTGAGCTGGAAACGCATCGCCGCCCTGGTGCGCGAAGCCTACGAAAAAGTCGCACCCGCCAGCCTCGCCGCAACCATCGGCAAGACCATCGTCATCGCCGCCCCCAAGCCCAAACTGGCCGAGGACGAACGCGACCCGCTCGCCTCGCCCGCGCTGCAGAAACTGATCCAGCCCCTGCGCGACTACTGCCTGTCGCTGCCCGAAGCGCAGGAAGACCCGCGCTTCGGCGCACCTTCGTGGCAGGCCGGCAAACGCACCTTCGCGTTTGCCTACCGCTACGAACAGCAGCTCACTTTCAGTTTCTGGGTCGGCGTGGAACAGCAAGGTCTGTATAGCGGCGATACGCGCTTTTTCATTCCGCCGTACATGGGACACAACGGCTGGATTGCGCTGAAGATCGGCAGCAAACCGAACTGGAAGGAAATACGCGGCCTGGCCATACACAGCTATCGGCATTTCGCCCTGAAACGCATGCTGGCCAGACTCGACGCAGCCGGCTGACCCGCTGCGTCAGCGCCGCCGCGCCAGCAGCGGATGCACGATCACCGCGGCAATGATGATCAGCACGCCGAGATAGAAATAACCGTCGAGCTGGCGCTGCTCGCCGAACAGCAGCGCCGCCAACGCGATCGCGTAGATCGGCTCCAGATTGATCGCCAGCTGCGCCGTAAACGCACTGATCTGGCGCAGGGCGACCAGCGACAGCGCAAACGGCAGCAAGGTACAGCCATAGGCGAGGAAAACCAGCAGCACGCCGTCGCGCAGACCCGGCAGCGGAAACAGCACCCCGTCGTGGGGCAAAAGCGGCGCGACCAGTGTCATCAGCAAAGTACCGGCGCCCAGTTCCACCGCCGTCACCGTCAGCGCATCCGCTTCGTGCACATAACGCTTGTTCAAGGCGGAAAACGTCGACGCGAGCAACGCCGACAGCACGCCGACCAGCAAACCCAACTGCATACCCGCCGGCGTGCCGCCGACGACCAGCATCACCCCCGGCACCACCGCCAGGCCAAGCAGCAATTCGCGCTTGTCAAAAGCTCGCCCGGCAATCCAGGGCTCGATCACGGCGAGGAAAATCGGACACAGCGCCATCGACGTCACCGCCACCGACGCATTCGCCAGCTTGATCGCGCCATAGAACGTCAGCCAATGCAGCGCCACCACACAGCCGATACCCGCATAGACCGCGAGCAACCGCCACGGCAACTGCCGCAGATTGCGCCACACCCGCGGCAACAGCAGCGCCGTCACACTGACCAGCAACATCCGCCACCACACCAGCGCCGCCGCCGGCAGGCTGATCATCTTGCCGAGGATGGCGGTCAGGCCCCACAGCAGCACACAGAAATGGATTTGCAGCAGAGCCTTGGAATGCGAAGAAAGCGGCACGTGACACCGAAGCGGCAGCGAAGAACCCTAGCTTGCCAGCTTGCACCGCACAGATCTTGCGAAATTCGCAGCGAGCGGGCATTGCGAAGTGGCGAATCGTTGAACAGCGGCGCTTAGTTGCACTGCCTGTCTTTTTTTCTGGCGCCGCGCCATTGCCATTGCCATTGCCATTGCCATTGCCATTGCTCGTGATGGTGCTTTGGCCTGGCCCTGGCTGTTGCGGTCGATTCTGCGCGCAGGAAGCGCGCTTCTTACCGGGGCCCCGTAGGCCGCGGTGAGGCCGCGTAGGGAAAAGCCCGAAGGGTCGCGGCCAGGGATGGCCGCGAGTCGGCGCAGGGGACAGGATGTCCCGTGCGCCGACCGCCGTAGCGGCCTCACGACGTTCTGGGCCAGGGATGGCCCAAAAACGCGGCATCCGGGGGGCCCTTTCTCTTTGCCTTCTTTCTCTTTGGGCAAGCCAAAGAGAAAGAAGGTCGCGCGCCGCAGGCGGGCGAAACCGCCTTTGCTTTGGGCGCCGAACCGGAGCAGCCCCCTGCAGGCGCGCGAAACGCGCCGCCATGCGCACAAACAGCATCCGCCAACGGCGGACTCCTTCGCCCAAAACCGGATAGTGAAGCAGAGTCCAGCACTGCCCCCTCACCGCTCCGACAGCAGTCGGGGGAGAGGGAGCTTTACATCGCCAACCCCATCGGAATAGAAAACTACATATCCACTAACGAAAACCCATACATAGACCCCGCCAAACTAACCACCACCACGCAGCCCACCCCCATCACCGGCGACCCCGCAATCCCCCACTGATGCCCGCCGTCATCCGCCAGCGGCCAGCGCCGGATCAATTTGCCGGTCTTGCGCTCCAGCACGCTGAAGCTTGCCTGATGCCTGACGAAATACGGCGTGCCGCCGGCCGCGCCGACGTAGATATGCGTATCGGTAACCAGCGGCGTGCCCCAGGTCCAGCCGTATACATCGCTGCGCCAGATCACACGCCCGTCTTGCGGGTCGACCGCGCTGACGCGGCGCAAATCCGAAGAACCCACATAGATCACGCCGTCGCGTACCACCGGCGTGGACTCTACCCACGAACCCCAGAAATACAGGCGCCATCGGGTCTCGCCGGTGGCCGCATCCAGCGACAACAGGCCGGCGCCGCGGTTGCCGGCCAGCACGCGGCCTTCGTGCACTACCGGCACGGCATCGACTTCGGCGCCGGTATCCTGGCGCCACAGTTCGCGCCCGCTGGCCTTGTCCAAGGCGTAGACGAACCTGTCGGTGCTGCCCAGATACAGCCGCTCGCCATCGACGGCCACGGCATTGCGGATGCGCCCGCGCGTGTCGAAGCGCCAGCGCCGCGTACCGTCTTCGCTGTTCACCGCATGCAGGCCGCCGTCGCCGGCACCGGCATATACCGTATCGCCGGCCACCACCGGCTGCGCGCCTTGCCAGTCCCAGTCGAACACGCTGGGATGCGGCAGTACGCGACGGGTTTCCTCGTCGCCCAGCCGGTAGCGCCAGCGCTCCTTGCCGCCGGCACGCTCCAGTTTATACAAATAACCATTGTCTGAAGTCACAAAGACGGCATCGCCTGTGACGGCAACGCTGGCGTAGATCGGCTTGCCGACGACAAAGGTCCACATCAGCTTGCCGTCGCGCGTATCGACTGCGTTGACGATACCGCCGGTGGTGCCGACATAGGCGATGCCATCGGCGACTACGGGCGAGGCGTATACCTGTCCGCCCAGGCGTGTCTGCCAGCGCGGCGCCGGGCCTTCAGGCAGCCTGGGCGGCGGCATTTCCTGCGGCAATGACTGAGTACGCCGCAAGCGCGCCTGGCTGTTAGGACCAGGGTAGTTTCCGACCAGATCGTCGCCTTGCAGCTGCAGCGACAGATGCAGGCCTGCATGCACGACCCGGTCGCCGTCGCGCTGCACGTCGCCGCCCGTATCGACGCTGAAATAGTTCGAGATGGGCTGGGTCAGGTAGAGCGCCAGCTTGCCGTCGGCGCCGCGGCGGAACTCCAGGCCGACGTCGATCTGCTCCCGCGCCGATCCCGCCTTGCCCCACCATTTGCCTTCGAGCGGATCGCGCGCCGCACTGCCGGCCGCGCTGGCCGAGCACGCCAGCAGGCCGAGCACGCCGAACAGCAGTGCCTGCATCCGTCCGCAAAATTGTCTGTCTGCACCGCACAGGCGCAGCCCGGCCCTGGCACGCATGCCTGGCATGATGGTCTCCTCGACAGAGTGATTGTGTGCCGCAGCGCGGTGGCGGCGGCCTGCCCCTGTGCACAGGCTAGAGCGCCGCACACCGCCGACCGCGTGCGCAAGGACACAGCCAGTTTGCGGAAATCACGCGTATCGCCGGTGCGGCCTGGCCGCAGTGGTATCGTCGCGGCGACCTGGGAAACCCGCCCGCCGATGAAATATCGCGCCGCCGCCACCGCGCTGTTGCTGCTGCTCGCCCCGGCTGCACCGGCACGCCCGCCCGATGCGCAGTGGCTGGCCGAGGCCGCCGCGTTCGGCGATGAACTCAGCCCATCGCAGCGCCTGCAGATCCAGCAACAGCTGGACCAGGCACTGACTTCGGCCGCCGTGCAATCCGCGCTGCCGTCGCGCAAGGCCGACGGCCTGCCCCGCCTGCAATGGCCGCTGCGCGCCAATCCTGCGGGCTATTTCGGCTATCACGGCGTGTCCAATTTCGTCGATCACGACGCGGCGTTTCCGAATCACGTACGCGACTACGTCTGCGGCAGCCGCACCTACGACAATGCCGGCGGCTACAACCACGGCGGCACCGATTACTTCATCTGGCCATTTCCCTGGCGCACGATGGACGCAGGCGATATTTCCATCGTCGCCGCCGCGGCCGGTGTCATCGTGCTGCGCAGCGACGGCAACCCGGATCGTTCCTGCGCCATGGGCGATCTGCCCTGGAATGCCGTGTACATCCGCCACGACGATGGCAGCGTGGCCTGGTACGGGCATATGAAACGCGACAGCGTCACCGCCAGGCAGCCCGGCGAACGCGTGGAGCCGGGCGAATACCTGGGCCTGGTCGGCAGCTCGGGTTCGTCCACCGGCCCGCACCTGCATTTCGAGCTGCACGACGCCGCCGGCCGCGTCGTCGATCCGAAGAACGGTGCCTGCAATGCCGCGCCCGATCTGTGGCAGATCGCGCAGCCGTACGAAGACCCGGCCATCAACACCTTGTCGCTGCATGCGGCCGAGCCGCAGTCGCTGCGCTGCGGCCTGGTCGACGGCCAGCCGGTGAACGAGGAAACCTATGCGCTGCACAGCGTCGCGCCGGGCCAGAGTTTCTTGGCATTCGCCGCGTTTCGCGACCACCGCAATGGCGACATTAGCCAATTTTCCATTCTGCGGCCCGACGGCAGCGTGTTCACGAACTGGCAATACGATCTCGCCGAAGCCAGCCTGCCGCGGCCGTTCTACGCGGGCACGGCCTGGGGCTGGAGCCAGAACCTGCCGGCCGATGCGCCATTGGGCTACTGGACCTTCGCCGCCGACTTTCATGGCCGCCGCTACGCCGTGGAATTCTTCGTCGGCAGCGAAGCCCAGGCCCGTGACGCCGCCGTGCGCCGCGAACGCGCCGCCGCAACCCTGCTGTCGCCCCGCAGGACGCGATAAGCACGGCCAATTGCGCCGCACGGTCTACGGGCCAATGCGCAACCGCCCACGCCGGCTCGCGCCGCTGGCGCCCTGACCGCCATCGATGCTATCCAGTCCGCGCCCCTCCCGACCCGGATAGCCATGCCACAAGCCCCACCCGCGAAGCCGGCCGAGCCCGGCGGCGCCGAGCCTGCGCGCAGCAGCAAACCCAGCCTGCGCGAACGCTTCAAGGCCCTGCGCAACCTGCCGCCGTTCCTGCGCCAGATCTGGACGGCCAGCCCGGCGCTGACCGTGCTCACCTTGGCGCTGCGCCTGCTGCGTGCCTTCGTGCCGGTGGCGCTGCTCTACGTGGGCAAGCTGATCATCGACGAAGCCGTGCGCCTGGTCGGCGCCGGCGGCGTATCCGACTCGCTGGCAGCGGCCTGGCACGGCGGCCAGCTGGATACCTTGCTGCTGTTGCTGCTGCTGGAATTCGGCCTGGCCATCGTGTCGGATCTGCTCGGCCGCCTGATCGGCTACGGCGATTCACTGCTGTCGGAATTGTTCACCAATGCCACCAGCGTGCGCCTGATGGAGCACGCGGCGACACTGGACCTGGAAGACTTCGAAGACCCCGAACTGCAGGACAAGCTCGACCGTGCGCGGCGCCAGACCATGGGCCGCATGAGCCTGATGAGCCAGCTGTTCGACCAGGTGCAGGACGCGATCACTGTCGCCAGCTTCGGCGTCGGCCTGCTGGTCTACGCGCCCTGGCTGATCCTGCTGCTGATCGTCGCGCTGGTGCCGGCCTTCGTCGGCGAGGCGCATTTCAATGCGCTGGGCTATTCGCTCAACTACGCCTGGACACCGCAGCGGCGCCAGCTCGAATACGTGCGCCAGATGGGCGCCAGCGCGGAGACAGCGAAAGAAGTAAAGATTTTCAATCTGCACCATTACCTGATCGCCCGCTATCGCGACCTGGCACAGGGGTTTTTCCAGGCCAATCGCGCCCTGGCGCGGCGGCGCGCAGCCTGGGGCGTGCTGCTGACCGGGCTGGGCACGCTGGGCTATTACATCGCCTACGCCTATATCGCCTGGCGCACCTTGCGCGGCGATTTCAGCATCGGCGACCTCACCTTCCTGGCCGGCAGTTTCCGCCGCCTGCGCCAGCTGCTGGAAGGCCTGCTGGTCGGCTTCTCCCAGGTCGCCAGCCAGGCGCTGTATCTCGACGACCTGTTCGCCTTCTTCGACATCGAACCGGAAATCGTCTCGCCCGCCGACGCCGTGCCGGTACCGCAGCCCATCGTGCAGGGCTTCGTGTTCGAGAACGTCGGCTTCCGCTATCCCGATGCGCAGCGCTGGGCCTTGCGCGGCCTGAATTTCGCCTTGCACAAAGGCGAAGTGCTGGCCCTGGTCGGCGAGAACGGTGCCGGCAAGACCACCCTGGTCAAGCTGCTGGCACGCCTGTACGACCCCGACGAAGGCCGCATCCTGCTCGACGGCCGCGACCTGCGCGACTACGACCTGAACCAGCTGCGGGCGAACATCGGCGTCATTTTCCAGGACTTCGTGCGCTACCACCTGACAGCGGGCGAAAACATCGGCGTGGGCCAGATCGACGCCATGCACGACGGCGAACGCGTGCGCGAAGCCGCGCGCCGCGCCATGGCCGACAGCGTGATCGAGGCCTTGCCGCTGGGCTACGAACAGCCGATAGGCCGGCGCTTCAAGAACGGCATCGACCTGTCCGGCGGCCAGTGGCAGAAGATCGCCATCGCCCGCGCCTATATGCGCGACGCCCAGGTGATGATCCTGGACGAGCCCACCGCAGCGCTGGATGCGCGTTCCGAATTCGAGGTTTTCCAGCGCTTCAAGGAATTGTCCGACCAGCGCACGGCCGTGCTGATCTCGCACCGCTTTTCCAGCGTGCGCATGGCCGACCGCATCCTGGTACTGGCCGATGGCCGCCTCGAAGCCAGCGGCACGCATGCCGAGCTGCTGGCCCAGGGCGGCCGCTATGCAGAATTGTTCGAATTGCAGGCGGCGGGGTATCGCTGACAGCAGGGTGCGCGCCGGCGCCTGTCAGCACGGGCGGCGCAATTCGCTGCGCTCATCGCGCCCTACAGGTCGCCGCGTCGCGATGCGGTACCGGCTCTCCATCGCGACCTCGGGACGGGCTGTGATATTTCCGCCCGCTCCGGCGAATAAACAGGACAGCGCCGCGCCAGTCCCGTTTTTTCGGAGCGAACCATGCACCTTTCCCATCCAAGCCGTCCGGCTAGCCGGGTGGTCCAGTCCGTACGCATACGTGGCTTCCTGCAACGGAGGTCACTGTGATATTTCCCCTTGTCCCGGCGAATAAGCTCTACGGAACCAGCCCGGTTCCGTCCCCGCCCGCCTCCATCATGAGCGAAACCCGTACCGACCACGCCTTCCTCGGCCAGCTGCAGCAGCACAAAGCCATTCTTTACAAAGTGGCGAATGCCTACTGCAACCGGCGCGAGGACCGCGGCGACCTGATCCAGGAAATCGTGGTCGAGCTGTGGCAGTCCTGGCCGCGCTTCGATCCGGCCGGCCGGTTTTCCGCCTGGATGCAGCGCATTGCCGTGAACGTGGCGATTTCCTTCTACCGCGGCGAAAGCCGGCGCATCCGCGATGCGCTGCCGCTGGAGGAATTCGGCATGGACCTGGCCGCCGCCGACCGCGTGCTCGATGCGGAAGGCGACGACCTGCGCGCCCTGCACCAGCTCATCGCGCGGCTGGATGAAGTGAACCGCGCGCTGATCCTGCTGTATCTCGAAGGCTATTCGCAGGACGAAATGGCCACGATGGTCGGCCTCAGCGCCAGCAACGTCGCCACCCGCATCAATCGCATCAAGCAGAAATTGCAGCGTGACTACGCCGCTGCGGAGGAAAGCCCGTGAACACCCTCGACCTGGACATGCTGAAAACCCGCTGGGCGGCGCAAAGCCGCGAACTGGACGAACAGCTGGAACTGGATGTGGACGCCGTGCGCCGCAGCCTGACCGCGCACACGGCCACCGCCCTGAACCGGCAGAAACGCAGCCGCCTGCGTGCACTGCTGTTCGACGCCATCGCGGTGGCTGCGCTGGCCGCCTTCATGATCGCCCAGCGTCACGAACTGGCCTATGTGCTGATGGCCTTGCCGCTGGCCGGCCTGGGCCTGGTCCAGTTCAGCGTCGATCTGCGCGAATGGCTGCGCCTGCAACAGCTCGACTTCGGCATGCCGCTGCTGCAACTGCGCGCCGAATACGACGTGCTGCGTGCGCGCCGCGTGCAGATGGCGCGCTGCATCGCCCTGTTGTCGCTGCTGTTGTGGCTGCCGCTGGTGATGGTGGTGGTGAAGGCGCTGGCCGGCGTCGATCTGCTGCAGCGGCTGCCCTTCAGCGTCGTGGCCAGCAACATCGCGCTGGGTCTGGTGGCGATTCCCGTCCTCGACGGCATTTTCCGCTGGTTTGCACGGGCCAGACCGCAATCGGCAACCGTGCGGCGCTTCGTCGACGAAACCGCCGGCCGCGACTGGCAGCGCGCCAGCGACGGGCTGGACCAGCAGCTGGCCTTCGAACGCCAGCTCAGCGAACTGGGCCCGGGCGCCGCCCTGCACCAGCGCAGCGGCGAGGTGCTGCCGGCACCGCTGGACCAGGCGCGCCGCCGGCTGCGCTGGCGCATCGATGCAGGACTCGCGCTGATCACGCTGCTGGTGCTCTGCAGCGGCGGCTTCAACGCCCGCCACGGCGGCCAGCTGAGCGCCCTGCTGCCCGGGATTTTCCTGCACCTGTGCGGCATAGGCTGGCTGATCGGCAGCGTGTGGCACCACGACGTCCTCGCCCGTCCCCGTACCGGCCTGCAGGCCTGGGCCGCACGGCTGGCTGGCTTCAATCGGGGCCGCGGCGTGCTGCTGCAGTCGTACGTGGTCGCAACGCCGCTGCTGGTGCTGGCCTTGCTGCAGGTGCTGGGCCTGGGCCTGGGCGCGGTCGACCTGGCGCGCACGCTAGGCCTTGCGATCTGGCTGGGCCTGGGCACGCTGGCGCTGCTGGCCATGGGCCTGCTCTGGCGGCGCTGGCGCCGGCAGGGCTCCGCCTTCGCCGCGGCGGCCATCGAAGCGCTGAGCCTGGGCAGCCTGAGCCGCAGCCGCGCGCTGGCCGCCGCCGTCGCCACGGACGAGACACCGGCGCCGCCGCAGCGCGAGGCGGCGTGAGCCCAGCCGCCCCCGCCGCGCAACTGCGCACAACCAGCAGCGCCGCAGCAGCGAAGCAAGCCGACCAAAGTCGCTGGTGAATCGCCGCCGCCGCAGCCCCAGTTCGCTGGCTCGGCGGCGGCGCAGGGCCCGCGTTGCCGCCCCCACTTTTCTGCATGGAGTGAGCGTTCATGGAATACCGCTACCTGGGCAATTCCGGCTTTCGTGTACCCGTTCTGAGTTTCGGCACCGGCACCTTCGGCGGCCAGGGCGCGCTGTTCAGTGCCTGGGGCAATACCGATGTGGCCCAGGCGCGGCGCCTGGTCGATGTCTGCCTCGATGCCGGCCTGAACCTGTTCGACAGCGCCGACGTGTATTCCAAGGGCGCGGCCGAATCGATTCTCGGCGAAGCGATCAAGGGCCGCCCCCGCGACGGGTTGATCCTCTCGACCAAGGCCACCTTCCGCTTCGGCGACGGCGAAAACCAGGTCGGTTCGTCGCGCTATCACCTGATCAACGCCGTGGACGCCGCCCTCAAGCGCCTGGGCACCGACTATATCGACCTGTTCCAGCTGCACGGCTTCGACGCGCGCACACCGCTGGAGGAAACCCTGTCCACGCTCAACGATCTGGTGCGCGCGGGCAAGCTGCGCTATCTCGGCGTGTCGAATTTCAGCGGCTGGCATCTGATGAAATCGCTGGCCCTGGCCGACCGCTACGGCTGGTCGCGCTATGTGGCGCACCAGGCCTATTACTCGCTGATCGGACGCGACTACGAATGGGAGCTGATGCCGCTGGCCGCCGACCAGGGCGTCGGCGCCGTCGTCTGGAGTCCGCTGGGCTGGGGCCGACTGACCGGCAAGCTGCGCCGCGGTGCGGCACTGCCCGAGACCAGCCGCCTGCATGCGACCGCCGACTACGGCCCGCCGGTGGACGAGGAATATCTGTACAAAGTCGTCGACGTACTGGACGCAATCGCCGCGGAAACCGGCAAGAGCATTCCGCAGATCGCGCTGAACTGGCTGCTGCAGCGCCCCACGGTGAGCACCGTCGTGATCGGCGCGCGCAACGAGGAACAGCTGAAGCAGAACCTTGGCGCGGTCGGCTGGAATCTGACCCCCGAACAGGTGGCCAGGCTGGATGCCGCAAGCCAGACCACCAAGCCTTACCCGTACTGGCACCAGGCGGGGTTTGCCTACCGCAATCCGACGCCAGTCTGATAACCGCCCCGCCCGGTGGCGCGGCGACAGTCGCCGCTCCGGGCGCAATCTGCCGCGCTGTCCGCCGTCCGGCGGGCAGCGTCGGCCATCCCGCGAAACCCGTCCGCCAGACACAACTGTTGCACCTGCCGCAGCGCGACCCCCGCGCCTGGCGCAGAATGCGCCGGCACCAGGCAACCGTGCGGGGGATGTATGCAACGCCTGTTTCTGATCGCCACACTCGCGGCCTGCGCCAGCGTCGCCAGCGC
This sequence comes from Tahibacter aquaticus, assembly GCF_004363655.1. GTDB lineage: Bacteria > Pseudomonadota > Gammaproteobacteria > Xanthomonadales > Rhodanobacteraceae > Tahibacter > Tahibacter aquaticus. The sequence goes on along the minus strand of NZ_SNZH01000003.1, from coordinate 35,175 downwards.
CGAGACGCTGCCGCGCTTTCCGCCCAGTTCCACCTGGAACCGCAACATCGCCGGCGCGGCGCTGCATCCACAGTCCGCCGACATGATCGCCACGCTGTCCGGCCTGGGCGGCTTCGGCTTCGGCCGGCTGCAGATCGATTTCGCCATGAACGTGGTGCGCGCCGCGGCGGGCAGCCCCACGCGCAGCATCGTCGACTATCCCTACGACGACTATTACAGCCCCGACTGCGAGCCGCTGGGCAGCAGCATGCCAGTGCCGGCGAATGCGGCCATCGAAGGCAACAGCGGACTGACCTGCGACAACGAGAACGACGACTGCCATCTGCTCGTGGTGCAGGGCGACACCGTGTTCGAGGCCTATCACGTCACCGCCAGCGGCAGCGGCTCGCTGGAAGCACAGTGCCTGGTCAAATGGCATCTGCGTACCAACTATCCGGGCACCGGCCGCGGCGATCACTGCACCAGCGCCGACGCGGCCGGTTTTCCGATCGCACCGCTGCTGTTCAACGCCGACGAAGTGCATGCGGCGATGCAGCTGCCCGACGGCGACATCGGCCATGCGCTGCGTTTCATCCTGCCGAATGCCCGCATGGCCAGCGATATTTCCCTGGGCGGCGACGAAGGCAAGCTATACGTGCGCCCGGCCACGCATGCGGGCGGGCCCAGCGGTCCGGCCGGCAGCGTGCCCTACGGCTCGCGCCTGCGCCTGCGCGCGGATTTCCCCATGACCGGTTACTCGGCTGCCGCGCAGGTGATCCTGCGCACCATGCAGCGCTACGGCATCGTGCTGGCCGACGGCGGCAATATCGCGCTGACGGCGGAAAGCGACCGCTATACCACGCACAGCTGGGCCGAACTCGGCATCGGCTCGCGCGTGTTCGACCAGACCCCGAACGCCCAGGACGTACTGGCCAGCGACTTCCAGATCATCGACACCGGCCCGCGCATCGCCGAAACCTACCAGTGCGCGCGTACCGCGGTCAGTGCGGACACGATCTTCCTGGACGGGCACGAATGAACGCCGGACGTATCCATTTGCGCACACGCAGCCATTTCCAGATTGCTGTCTATTTGACGGCCAGCCGCGGCAGCGGCCACCCCGTTCCTGCCACGGGCTTTGCAGGCTGATCCGCCCATGAGCGAAACCCGCCACCGCCTGCTCGCCAACGGCCGCCGCATGCCGCGCCTGCTCTACGGCACTGCCTGGAAGAAGGCGCAGACGGCGCGCTGGGTCGAAGCGGCCTTGCGCCACGGCTTCGACGGCATCGACACCGCCTGCCAGCCCAAGCACTACGACGAGGCCGGCGTCGGTGCAGGCATTGCCGCGGCAGCACTGCCGCGCGAAACGCTCTATCTGCAGAGCAAGTTCACGCCGCTGTCCGGGCAGGATCCCGCCCGCATTCCCTACGACGCAACCGCCGATATCGCGCAGCAGATTCGCCAGTCCTTCGCCGTGTCGCAGCGCAACCTCGGCACGACGTATCTAGATGCCTTGCTGCTGCATTCCCCGCTGCGCGACCGCAGCGCCATGCGCCACGCCTGGGCGACGCTGGAAAGCCTGGTCGACGAAGGCGGCGTCGGCCTGATCGGCATCAGCAACTGCTACGACCCGGACGAGTTGCAGCGGCTATGGCGCGACGCGCGCATCAAGCCGTCCATCGTGCAGAACCGCTTCTACGCCGACACCGGCCATGACCGCGAGATCCGCGCCTTCTGCCGCGCCAACGGCGTGGTCTATCAAAGCTTCTGGACGCTCAGCGCGAATCCGCAGCTGTTGCGCAGCCAGGCCGTGCTCGATCTGGCAGCGGCACATGCGCGCACGCCGGCGCAGATCCTGTTCCGCTACCTGATCCAGCACGACGTGGTGCCGCTGACCGGCACCACGTCGCTGACTCATCTGCGCGAAAGCCAGGCCATATTCGATTTCGCCCTGAGCGAGGCCGATTGCGCCCGCGTCACGGCCTTGTTGTAGACGCTCTGCCGGGCAGCCGCATCAACGCCCGCGCAGGCGATAGCGCTCGCGATAGTCGTTCGGCGTCATGCTGACCACGTGCTTGAACAGGCGGCGGAAGCTGGAGACATCCTGGTAGCCGCAGCGGCCGACGATTTCCTCGAACGACAGGTGCGTGGTTTCGAGCAGCGCCTTGGCCCGCTCCACGCGCAATTTCTGTACATATTCCAATGGCGTGGCATCGAAATCTTCGTGGAAGCGGCGCAGCAGGGTGCGTTCGCTGACGCGGCAGTGGTCGGCCAGATCGCGCACGCTGATGCTTTCGTGCAGGCGCTTCTGCAGCCATTTTTCCGCCCGCTCGGACAGGCCCTGGCGCGGGCGCTGGGTCAGCGCCAGGCTGATATACGGCGCCTGGCTCTGGCGTTCGCGGTCGACCAGCATCAGGCGTGACACGTTATGCGCCAGTCCTTTGCCGCCGGCCCATTCCAGCATCTGCATCACCAGCTCATAACCCGCCGTCGCCGCGCCGGCGGTGACGATGTCGCCTTCGTCGACCAGCAGCTCCTCCGCGGCCAGGTCTACCAGCGGATAGCGTTCGCGCATGAGGTTGGCCAGCCACCAGCTGACCGTGGCGCGGCGACCGTCGAGCAGGCCGGCCTCGGCCAGCAGCAGCGAGGCATTGCAGGACGAGGCCAGGCGTACGCCGGCTTCGGCGCAGCGGCGCAGCAGTACGCGTTCGGCCACCAGCGCATCGAGCCGGCGCACCAGCTCGCCGATATTGGAATAGTCGATCGCGCTGACCAGCAGCACATCGAATTCGTCCGGCCGGCACAGCTCGGCCTCGAAGGTGATGCCGCCGGTCAGGCGCACCGGTCCGGCGCGCGTGGCGACGACGCGCGCCGATACCGGCGGTGGCGCCGCCGGGTTGAGCAGGTGTGCCACCTTGTTCGCCGTGCGCAAGGTGTCCAGCGGTGCTGCCACCGTCGACACCATCGCGGCCTCGTGGATCAGCAGACCGATGCGCAGTGTCATCAGCGCGCGACCTCGCGCGCGGCGACCTGTCCGGCATTGTTCAATGTGGAATTATCGACAAAGATCACGCCGCCGCCGCTGCCGGCGATCTGCGCTACCAGCGCCGGCGGCAGGGTGGCGCCCTGCGAGGGCAAGGTGCGGCAGCCCGCCGCGACAGCGGTAGCCGTTGCAGCGGCCTCGGTAGCACCCAGCGGCAGCAGGTCGAGGCGGCCTTCGCCGGCCGGAACGGCCAGCCACAGGCCTTCGGCCAGGCTGGCGGCGCATTCGGCGCTGAACACGCGGCCATGCACTTCGCCGCTTTGCGCATCGATCTGCTCGAAGCGTGCGGCCGCCAGGTCCAGCCGCATGCTGTAGTCGCGCCCGGGCAGCGGTTCCACGCTGGCGCTGTCGATAAGAATGGGGTTGTCGGCCGCGGGTGGCGCGGCCTGTACGCCGGTGGCGGCAAACGCGAACAGCAGCACGGCGATACGGCTGAGCGGCAGAGCAAGACGTTTCAGGGATTTCATGGCACGCGTCCTTGGGGGAGGGTGTGTCCATGCTAGGCCTGGGCAGACTGCCGCACCGGTGGCGGAATCGCAATCCTGATGGCGAAATCCGCCAGGGGATTTCCGCCACGGCGCCGATGCCGGATTCGCCAGAAACGCCGACGGGACCGCGAATTTCGCAGTCCCGCCAGCGCGACGCGGCTTACAGCTGCACGGCGTCGATCGTCCAGAGCGTCCGGGTATCCGGCCGCGTGAACACGAAACAAAGATCCTGCGCGGCCAGGCCTTCCGGCAGCGTGGCGCGCAGCGTGGTGGTCGTGGGGTTGCCCAGCGCCGGTTTCAAGGGCAGCCGCAGCCAGGGCTTGCCCTCGCAGCTGCCGCGGCGGATTTCCAGCTCGCCCTGGGCCGTGGCCGGCTTGCGCCGCTTGACGTGCTTGATGTCATGCCACAACTGGAAATTGTACGGAATGCTGCCGACATCGATGGCGATCTCGCGCGCACCGGCCAGCGGCGCCTGCGGCCAGATCCAGCAGGCATCGAAAATGTCCACGCTATAGAACTTGCGCAGACCCTGCAGCGGCGCGTCGTCTTCCAGGCGCAGCACTAGGCCGTTGTCGCGGCAGGGTTTCAGCTCGCCGCTGCTACGGCGGCGCAGCGTGCTCGCGTCCAGGCTCAGCTGCAGGGGCTTGCCCAGCGCCTGGCTGCCGGCAAAGGCCGTCGCCTGCAGCGTCGTTCCCAACGGCAGTTGCAGCGGCGCGGTATAGGCCGGCGAATCCGCCTGCGGCGTGCTGCCGTCGCGGGTATAGCGGATGCTGCCGAAGCCGGTCTGGTTCGCCAGGGTCACCGTCACGGCATCGGCCGCCTGCGCGTCGGTCTGCACCGCGGCACGCACGGCGAAGGCCGAATCGGCGTAGTCGATGCCAAGGCTGCGGTACCGCCGCAGCTGCGCCGGCAGGCGCTGCAGGAAACCGTTCCAGTCGCGCCGTTCGCGCGGGCTCCAGTCGACCTCGGCCAGCGCGGCCAGGCGCGGGAACACCGCATGCTCTACCCGCTCGGTCGTACGGATGTGCTCGACCCAGAGATTCGCCTGCGCGCCCAGCACGTGGCGCGCCTGCTGCGCATCGAGTTCGGCCGGCGTGGGCTCGAAGCCGTAGAGCTTCTCCAGCGTCACCACCGCGTCGTAGCGGCCCGGCGGTTCGTCCGGCGCATCGCTCTGCAGGTTGTTGATGTACAGGTCCGGCGACGGCGACAGCACCACGTCGTGGCCGGCACGGGCGGCATCGATCGCGCCCTTGGTGCCGCGCCAGGACATGACGCTGGCGCTTTCCGGCAGCTTGCCGCCTTCGAGGATCTCGTCCCAGCCGATCAGCTTGCGCCCGTGCCGCTCCAGCGACTGCTCCAGCCGGTGCACAAACCAGGACTGCAGCGCCGCATCGTCGGCAAGACCCAGCTTGCGCCGCTTGGCCTGCACGCTTTTCGAGGCGGCCCAGCGGTCCTTGGCCGCCTCGTCGCCGCCGATATGGATGTATGTCGAGGGAAACAGGTCGACCACTTCGTCGAGCACGCCGTCGATGAACTCGAAAGTGGATTCGTCCACATTCAGCAAATAGGTATGCACGCCCCAGTCCACCGACACCTTGGGCTTGTCGCCGGTGCCGAGCTTGGGATACGCCGCGATGGCCGCCTGCGCATGGCCGGGCATGTCGATCTCCGGCACGATGGTGATATGGCGCTGCGCCGCGTAAGCGACCAGATGACGGATCTCGTCCTGGGTATAGAAGCCGCCGTACAGGCGGGGCTTGCCGGTGGCCGCGTCGATGTCCTTGGCCGCGGCCGGGCCGGGCGGCACGCGCCAGGCGCCAACCTCGGTCAGGCGCGGGTATTTCTTGATCTCAATGCGCCAGCCCTGGTCGTCGGTCAGGTGCCAGTGCAAGGTGTTGAGTTTGTGCAGCGCCATCGCATCGATGAGTTTTTCGATGAAGGCCGGCGGCTGGTAGTGACGCGCCGAATCCAGCATCAGCCCGCGCCAGACATAGCGCGGCGCATCGTCGATGCGGCCGGCCTGCAGTTCCACTGCCGCGTCGTCGCGCGCGCTGATGAGCTGCCACAGCGACACCGCACCGTAGAACAGCCCGGCCTCGCTGCGCGCGCGCACGTCGATGACGCCGGCCTGTACGCTGAGGCTATAGCCCTCGTCGGCCGTCGTGGCGGCCGCGTCGAGCACAAAGCGGATGCCGTCGGCAGGCTTGTCCACGCAGCCCGAAACCAAATTCCATTGGCGCGTGCGCGCCAGTAGTTCGACGAAATACTGCGCTGCCGCCTGGGCCGGTTCGCCGCAGGCCTGTAGCGGTGTCGCTGCATCGACGCGCACGGTCGCGGGCTTGGCCGCGGGCTGCACGCGCGCCGGCAGGGGCACGATCGAATCCAGCGTCACGCTGTCGGCGCCGGCCTTGGCCACGGCCGCCGGCTTGTCGGGACTGTGCGCGCACGCGGCCAGCAGGGTCGCGGCGGCAGCAAGGAAAACCGATCTGCGCAAGGACATCATCATCACCTCGGAAAATCATCGCCCGGATCTTCGCATCGGCAACGCGCCCGGCGACAGGGCGGCGATCACGAAACGCTCGCGCGGCGGGCCAGTTGCCGCCGCAGCGGCCAGTGCCGGATGCGCGCTTAAAAAAAGGGCCGAGATCCACTCTCGGCCCTAAAACACCACCACGTTGGAGTCTTTGCCAAAACCACCGCCGCTCGACGCACCCACGGCGAGCGGCGGCACCGGCGGCGATCAGAAGTTCGCGCGCAGGGTCAGCATGTAGCGGCGGCCGGTGGAGTACTGGCCAGCCATGTAGTCCTTGGTGCCGAGGTACTGGGTGTACTTTTCGTCGGTCAGGTTCGACGCGTCGAAGGTCATGCCCAGGTGCTCGGTGAAGTTCCAGCCGAAGGTGGCGCCGATTTCGGTGTAGTCGTCGACGCTGGCCGGTGCCGCACCCGCTACGTAACCGCCGGCGAGGTACTTGCTGCGGTAGTTGTAGTTGATGCGCACGCTGAGCGGGCCCTTCTCGTAATACGGGCTCACCGTCAGCGAGTTCTTCGACTGGTACGGCATCGCATTGCCCTGGTCGGTCTCGCCGTCGGCAAAGGTGTAGTTGGCGACCACGCCGAAGCCGGTGTCGGAGAACGGCTGCTGGTAGTTCAGGTTGAAGCCCTTGATCGTCGCGCTGCCGGCGTTGTACGGACGGCTGATGCTGTAGTCGCAGAAACCGTCGGCAGTACAGCCGCGGAAACCGACCATGCCGCCCCACTGGTCCGGGTTGTTGTCGCGGATCGAGTTGTACTGGCGTTCGATGCGCGCCACGCGGTCGATGTAGTTGGACACGTCCTTGTAGAACACCGAGGCCGCCAGCACCGACGATTCAGCAAAATACCACTCTGCCGACAAGTTGAAATTCTTCGACTCGTACGGACCCAGGTCGGCATTGCCGCCGGCGCCGGTCTGGGTGGAATCGTTGAGGAAGGTGTTGTTCACCATCTGGTTGTACGGCGCCCAGGCGATGACTTCCGCACCGGTGAAGCGCAGCACCACGTCGGGCGCCACGTCGTAGATCAGGTTGAACGAGGGCAGCACCTTGTCGTACTGGCTGGTCTTGGTCTGCCACCAGGACACCGGTGCCGGCAGCACCGGCGCCGCGCCACCCGGGTTGTAGCCCGTGGCATTGGTTTCGGTATCGACGTAGCGCAGGCCGAAGTTACCGTGGAAATTGCCGTCGGTCTGGAAGTTCAGCTGGGCGTAGAACGCGTCGGTGGTCTGGTCCAGCGCCCAGGTGTTGTTGATGGTCGAGCCCGGGTCCGGCGCCGCGTAGTTGATCGGCGAGCCGCTGACCCAGCGGATCACGTTGTCGCGGCCGACATAGATGTGCTGGCCGTGGCCGCTGGAGAAACCGTTGAACGCGTCCATGGTGTCGGCATAGCCGATGGTGCCCACGTCGGCCAGCGAACCCAGGCGCACGCCGCCGTACACGGCCAGGCCGTAGGACTCTTCATGCTTGTTGTGGCGATAGCCCAGCTGCAGCTGATGGAATATGCCGTCGAAGCTCTTGCTGAAATCGAGCTGGCCGTAGGTGTCTTCGCCTTCCGAGGAGAAGATGCCGCGGTTGCCCATCCAGCCCGCATCGCGCCAGTTGGCCGGATTGCGTGCGGCGGTCGGGTCGTCGAAGGTCACGCCGGTGCGCGTATTCCAGCTGAAGCCGCCGAAATACACCGGTTCGATGAACCACTGGGTGATGTTCGGGTTTTCCGACTTGGAACGGCCGATCTGGCCGCCCAGGTCCCAGCCATCGCCGGAGTACTTCGCGTTCAGGTCCAGGCCCTTGGTCGTGACTTCCGACTCGCGTGCCTGGTTGTCGTAGATCACCGCGCCGCCGTTGGCATTGGAATGGCCGCTCTGGGCCACGCCGCCGCGCACGTCGCCGAGACGGTCCACCGCCGCCACCGTGCTCGGCAGCCAGGTGGTGAAGCTGTATACCGACTGGTTGTAATTGTTGAAATTTTCCCGAATGTACATGCCGTTCAGGTTGATATGGAGCTGGTCGCTCGGCTTGAATTCCAGGTTGACCACAGCGCTGTTGCGCTTGCGTGTCTGCTGGAACCAGGCCGCATTGACCGAGTTCGGCACCATCGTCGTCGGCGATACGCCGGTGGCGTTGGCGAAGGTCGACGCCGGCACGTAGCCGAAGATCTCGATACCCTGGCGGTCGACCTGCTCTTCGTAATGCTGCGCGGCGATGGCCAGGCCGAAGGTTTCCGCGTCGTTCTTCACGCTGTACAGCAGCGAGGCGTTGGGCTTGCCCTTGGACGCCTGCTCGCTGTAGCTGTAGCCGACCGAGCCGCTCAGCGTGTTCTTTTCCAGATCCAGCGGCTTGCGCGTATGCATCAGGATGGTGCCGCCGATGGAACCTTCCGGCAGGCGCGCTTCGGGCGACTTGTAGATTTCCAGGCGGCCGAGGATTTCCGGCGCAATCAGGGTGAAGTCGAAGCCGCGATTGGGCTGCTCGCCGTACAGCCAGATCGACTGCGCCACCGGGTGGCCGTCGATGAACGACAGGTTGAGCGAAGGATCGGTGCCGTCGATGCTGACGCGCTCGCCCTGGCCGAAGCGGCGGTCGATGGTGACGCCCGGAATCTGCGCCATCGCCTCGGCGACGTTGGTGTTGGGGAACTTGCCGATGTCCTCGGCCGTGATCGACTCGACCACCGCATCGGCTTCGCGCTTGGTATCCAGCGAGGCCTTGAGGCTTTGGCGGATGCCCTTGACGACGACTTCCTCCAGCTCCTGCGCGGTGCCGGCCGGGCCGGCTGCGTCAGTATTGACGGCATTTTCCGTCGCGGTGGTCGCCGCGGTTTCGGCGTGCGCCACGCCGTAGAAGCTCAGTGCAGTGACGATGCTCAGGGCGAGCAGGTTTCTACGATGAATCATGGTGTTCCCCTTCCCTACCGTTTAGTTGTTGCCGCCTGGTGCTGGCTGCGCGCGCAACCTCGCCTTACGGATCCCGGTTCAGTACAGCTTGCCTACGCATCCTGTGACCCACGTCTTCCATAAGGTGGCACTCCGCGCGGAATGCCAAATTCAATTTTTCTAGGTTTCGCCGTGACGCGAATCCAGCAGCCAGCAGGCCGCGCCGACGACGCCGAGCTGGCCGTGGTCGATCAGGCTTACCGGAATGCGCTCCAGCACCGGGCGCATCACGCCCTTGGCGAGAAAGCGCGCGCTGAAATTCGAGTGCAGCAGGAACTGACGGATATGCGGCAGGATGCCGCCGGCCAGGTGCACGCCGCCGCGGGCGCCGCAGCTCAGCGCGAGGTCGCCGACCACGCTGCCCAGCCAGGCACAGAACAGATTCAGGGTTTCGATGGCCAGCGCATCGTGTGCGCCCAGGGCCGCCTCGGTGATCGAAGCCGGCGCGCGCAATACCGCCGGCACGCCGCGAAGGGAACACAGCGCCGTGTAGATTTGTACCAGCCCCGGCCCGGACAAAGCCGTTTCGTTGCTGACATGGGCGGAATGGCGCATCAGGATGCGCAGGATCTCGATTTCCAGCTCGTTGCCCGGCGCCAGCGAAGCCTGGCCGGCCTCGGTCGCCAGCACCAGCGGATGGCGGTTGCCCGGAATGCGCACCGCCGCACCCAGGCCCGTGCCCGGACCGACGATCAGCGTCGGCCCCTGCGCCGCATGTTCCGCGTCACCCGGCAGCAGCACGCATTCGCTCGCACGCAGATAGTGCGTGGCGCAGGCGACGGCCTCGAAATCGTTGACCAGGTAGACCTCGTTGACGCCGATCTCGTGGCGGATTTCCGCCAGCGACACCGACCAGGGCAGATTGGCATTGACCAGGCTGTCGCCAACCGCGACGCCGGCACAGGCAATGGCCACGCGCTGTACGTGCACATCGCCCATGGACTGCAGGAACTGGCGCAGCAACACGCCGAGATTCGGAAAATCGGCACAGACGAACTTGTCGTAGCGCTCGACGGTAACGGCGGAAGAGCCCGGGCTGGACTGGCGTACCAGGCCTACCCGCGCATGGGTTCCGCCCACGTCGGCCGCGACGAAGGGCGCAGCCGGCGCATTCGTGACCTCGGCAAATCGCTGACTGGCTGCTGCTGCCACGCCTTCCTCCCAAGCTCCCGGGAATGCCATGTCCCACCACGGCTACCCCAACGGGGGCCGAGTCTGAAACTTTTCTGACAACGTTGTCAACCGCATTTGTACACCCAATTGTCCGGACTGCATCCGCGCCCCGCCGGCGCGCCGGCCGCGGCGCCGAACTGGTCTGCAGCATGGCGCGTAGAACGATGTTTAATAACAACAATTGACGAAATCACCGAACCGGTCACGTGGCCACGACCTGACCGATTTCCACCTTGCAGCGCAACATTTCCAGCAGGTGCAATTGCGCGCTTTCCGGGGCAAGATATGACAACGTTACTAGTCCCGCGTCCCGGCGCATCTGCCGCGGTCGACGGGTTACCAGCCAGGCAAGCAGACGGGGAATACAGGCATGTCCAGCGCCACTACGGCGGCGTCATCCGCCAATTACCGCAGCTCCATCGTCATCATCGGCGTGCTGTTTTTCATTTTTGGATTCGTCACCTGGATCAACGGCCCGCTGATCGGCTTCGTCAAGCTGGCCTTCGACCTGGACACCGACGCCAAGGCGTTCCTGGTCACCTTTGCCTTCTACATGGCCTACCTGTTCCTGGCCCTGCCCTCGTCGCTGATCCTCGAACGCACCGGCATGAAGAAGGGCATGGCACTGGGCCTCGGCGCCATGGCCGTGGGCACGGTGATATTTGGCACGTTTGCAACAATGCGCAATTATCCCGCCTGCCTGGCCGGCCTGTTCGTGATCGGCTCTGGCCTCGCCGTGCTGCAGACCGCGTCCAACCCGTACATCAGCATCATCGGCCCCATCGACAGCGCCGCCGTGCGCATCAGCATCATGGGCATCTGCAACAAGGTCGCCGGCATTCTCAGCCCCATCGTCATCGGCGTGCTGGTGATGAAAGACGTGGGTGCGCTGGAAGCCAAGGTCGCCGCCGCGGCAACGCCGGCAATCAAGCACGAGCTGCTCGACCAGTTCGCCGCACAGATCTACTGGCCGTACATGACCATGGCGCTGATCCTCGCCGCGCTGGCCGTGTGGATACTGCGCTCGCCCTTGCCCGAGCTGAAGTCGTCGGAAGCCAATGCCGTCGATACCGGCGCCACCGCTGGCGGCAAGCGCAACGTGCTGCAGTTCCCGCATCTGCTGCTCGGCGTGCTGTGCATCTTCCTGTACGTCGGCGTGGAAGTGCTGGCCGCCGACGCCATCGGCACCTACGGCAAGAGCTTCGGCATTCCCAGCGAGGAGACCACGTATTTCACCGCCTTCACCCTGGCCGCCATGCTGCTGGGCTATCTGATCGGCCTGGCCACCATTCCCAAGATCATCTCGCAGGAGCGCGGCCTGGCGATTTCCGCCGTGCTGGGCGTGATCTTCAGCTTCGCCGCCTACCTCACCCACGGCTATGTCTCGGTCGGCTTCGTCGCCGCGCTGGGCCTGGCCAATGCGCTGATGTGGCCGGCAATCTTTCCGCTGGCCATCGCCGGCCTCGGCCGTTTCACCGAGAAAGGCTCGGCCCTGCTGGTCATGGGTATTGCCGGTGGCGCGGTGATTCCGCGCGTATTTGCCGTGTACAAGGACGTGTACAACTTTCAACTGGTGTTTCTGCTGATCGCCGTACCCTGCTATTTGTATATTCTTTTCTACTCGCTGAAAGGCCATTCGCTGGGCCGGCACGCCACCGCACCCGCCAAGACAGCACTGGCCTGAAGCCGTAGAAACACGCCACAGCGCGAGCGCCTGCGCGGCCGACCGGCCGGCGCAGGCGCCCGTGCGGCGCGCCGCAGTGTTCGACGCTTCTCTTCGCCTACGCCCAAAGGCGTCTGGCCTCCCGCACGGTTTCTGGTCACAATCCTGCCTGGTATGCGCCTGCGGGCGCCGACCGCGAACAGCAACCGCAGCACCTTGCAAGGCCCGCCGATGCGCAGTCCGACGATCAAAGACGTCGCAGAACGTTCCCAGGTATCGCTGAAAACCGTTTCCCGCGTCATCAACAACGAAGCGACCGTTCGCGAAGGCACCCGCAACAAGGTGCTGCGCGTGATCGCCGAAATGGGCTACCAGCCCGACCTGTCCGCCCGCAGCCTGCGCAGTGCGCGCTCCTACGCGCTGGGCCTGGTCTACGACAACCCCAATCCCTACTACGTCATCGCCGTGCAGAGCGGCGTGCTGTCGGTCTGCCGCGAATCGGGCTACGGCCTGCAGATCCACCCCTGCGATTCCAACTCGGCCAACCTGGCCGGCGAACTGGTGCACCTGGCGCGCCACTCGCGCCTGGCCGGCCTGGTACTGGCGCCGCCGATGTCCGAGCGGCTGGAACTGATCCGCCACCTGCGCGCCAACAACATTCCGGTCGTACGCATCATCTCCGCCGCGGCCGATCCACAGGACGGCTTTCCCTGCGTCTACGTCGACGACCGCGACGCGGCCTACGACATCACCAAGCACCTGATCCAGCTCGGCCACCAGCGCATCGGTTTCCTCTGGGGCGGCGAAGCCCACCGCTCCAGCCCCGAGCGCTACCGCGGCTACGAAAGCGCGCTGAAGGACTACGGCATCGCGCTGGACAAGAAACTCATCATCCACGGCGACTACAGCTTCGACGACGGCTTCCGCGGCGCGCGCAAGCTGCTCGCGCTGAAGGAACGGCCCACGGCCATCTTCGGTTCCAACGACGAAATCGCCGCCGGCGTGCTCGCCGCCGCCAAGTCGTCGGGACTGGAAGTGCCCTACGATCTCTCCATCGCCGGCTTCGAAGACAGCCCGTTCTCCAAGCAATCCTGGCCAACCCTGACCACGGCCAAGCAGGCTACCGAGGAAATCGCGCGGCATGCCACGCAGCTGCTGATCTCGGAAATCGACCGCGAAGAAAACGACGTCGAGAAGCTGACCGTCGTGAGCAACAAGGGGTTCAGCCCGCAGCTGGTGATCCGCGGATCGACGGGGCCGGCGCGGGCGGCGTCCTAGCTCGACTCGGGGCAATCCCGATGACGATCCCGTGCCTGGCCTGCGCCTCCGCCGTGGTTCGCGCGCAAGCCGAACCGGCGTCCACGGAGCGATTTGTCTGCCCCGCGTGCGGCGAAGCCATGGATGTGCGCTGCAACTACGACGTCGGCTTGCCACGGGTCACGACGTACCTCGGGCGCTATGCGACCAGCGACAAAATCACGCCCGCCAAAGCCTTCATCCTGCTCAAGCGCATGCTTTCGTCCTGCACGCATTTTCAGCCCAGCCGGCTCGAAGCCCACTATTCGCAGAACGACGCGGTCTGGAATCTCGGCAATTTCAGTCTGTCCGAGGTGGAACGCATAACCGCGGAATCCGCGCGACGCGGACTCGACATTTCATTCGTCGAAGCGGCGGCCTGAGAGCAGGCGCCGGAATTTCCAACCGCGCCCCCCATGGCCAGCAACAGCACCGGGCTCAGGTCGATCGCCTCAGGCAAACCGACATCGCCGCCATCGAGCGAGGGGAATGAACTTGACCCTGCGCACCCCTACGAACGCCGCTGGTATCGCCACACGATCAGTGCGCCAACCGTCACGACCACGGCAACCAGCGCGCACAACACGATCGTCAGGCCACCTGCGGTAACAAACATCAGCAAGGCCATCGACGCGAGAAACTCTAACAGATCCATTCTTTTTCCAACTCCCCTGCGCGAGCACGGGAGTCTGGAGATAGCCGCTGCGCACCGCAAGCCGGATGGCGTCAGACAGGGCGGCGGCCTTACGGGTGAACCTTCGCGAGCGACAACGAATTCCAAAGCGGCAACGCAGCCAGGTTCACGGTGATCCCGCAGCCTCAGTGCTCGTCGTCTTCGTTGGGAACCAGAGACACGAGATCAGACCCGCTCGCCGCCCGCGTGTATGGCAGCGAGATGTCGTGTGCGGCCAGCGTCTTCTGATCGTGCAGCAACCGGTCGAGCAACTGCCCCTGCAGCTCCTGGGCCGCGTAAAGCAGTTCTTCGTCCTGAATACCCAGCTGCTGCACGCGCAGAGAAAGCGTCTTCGCGTTCTCGTGCAGGATGGACAGCGAATCGCCTTGAATCACGACGCCCGGAAAACTCCGCCCCGGAACGCGGACAATCGCATTGTTTGAAGCTTCGGAGTACAGCTCGATTTCAACCGTCTTCATGATAGGCGCTGATATCTTCGATGAGTCAGAGGGCAGGGTAACGCGGCAGTGTGCTCGCCGTTATCAAGCCCGAACAATTCGCCTGGGCTGTGCGTGCTGGACGTGTAGCGCGCTCGTGCTTTCGCTTCGATCGCGTCTGGCACCGGCATGTTGTCGCATCGGATGACTGAAAGCGAACCGGCCGCATTCATCGTCCGGAGTGGTTGAGCAAACGTACCTGTTGGGGGCTGTCTGATTTTTTGTGTTCGAGGTGCTGTTGTTAGGCGTCTGCCGATGCCGGCGCTAGTCCGGCCGCCCGCGTCGCATCGACCAGCCGGGATCCGACGAGGCGGAATCCGTCAGGCCTGCGCAGTGGTTACCGTTCCATCGGCCCGCATGGTGTGCTGACTGCCGTTGCCCCAGACGATTTGTCCGATGATGCGGTTGTATTCGGCGACGAATTCCTCGCGATGCGGCCAGCGCTGAAAGCAGTCGCAGTGCATTGCCGCATCCGAATAGCGCCACAGCGGATGGGAGGGATCGGAAATGAAATGCGAGGTTGCCACGAGCTCGTGCTCAGTGACGATCACCTCGCCGCACAGTGCGCAGGCGCTTTTGCCGAGTATCAGGATTGCCATCTGCGCTACCTCTGTAAGACCGCTGTCACCGACCGGCGGGACTGCCTGAAATTTTGTGTTCCGGGCGCTGTTGTCAGGTCTGTCGATGCCGGCAGATCGGTACCGGATATTGCATGGCAGATCGAATGGAACGCTCGCCAGGTGCGCGGCTTCGCAGAAGTCTCGGTGCTCGTGCTGCGTGAGGTTGTGGCAACCGCCGCGTGGGCACGCAACGATCGTGGGTTCAGAGGTATGTCACGGGAAAGTCGCGCTGCGCAAAGCCTATCGGCAGGCCGGTCTGTCGGCTCACATTCATGACCCGGCAAAAGCACCGCAGGAGTACGGCGTGTGCATAGACGCTGGCGATGACGTTGGCTACCGGGTCCAGCCCACGCTCGGGATCGTAGTTCAGCAGGGCGTGAATGCTCGGACCGGAAATCACGTCGGATTGTCGAAATTGCGAGGCCCAATCGTCGTCGGTGCGAGTAAACGACTGGCAAAGAAAGACGTCCGCCGAAGACGCCTCGCTGCCGTCGAAAAAATACTCGCAATACAGCGCGGCGATATCGCTGCGATGAATGGCGCGTTCAATCGCCAGCTCCAGTGCAGCCTGCAATCCGGCCTCGAAGGCGCGGGTACCTCCGAGGCAGGTGTCGATTTCCCGCACGACATCACGGGGACACACCGCCTCCAACGGAGCTCTGAGCGCCGCGACGAGATTGTCTAGCGGGCGCCACTCACAATGGTGCTGGCAAAGCGTCTCGAAAAAGCCGGACGCCTCGTCCCAACGATGCGCATGCGCCAGGCGTAGCAGTTCGGCCACCGCGAGTGAGGTCTTCTCGTCGTCGGCGGCCATCCTGAACTGCCACAAGCGCTCGAAGACGTCGGCACTGATGACGGCTACGACAAATTCTTCGGGGTCGTTGATGTCCGGCGGCGGGATGGGCACGTCACTCAGCCCCGTGCCGGGTGTGTGCTGGTGTTCGGTGGCAAAACCTATGCGGCCGTCCGGGAAATAGTCGAGCTTGCGGATTTCGTAGCGCTGCGCGTCGATCTCCGAGACGGTGCGGATCGAGTAGTCGGCGCTGTCGTGCTTCCACGCGACGTCAAGGTATTCCATAGCCTCACAGCCTCCGGTTATGCGAAGAAATTCTAGCGCCTGAACGCGCAACGGTAAGGCAGTTGCGCCGTTCAGACTACAGACCCCGCTCGATTGAGTTCCGCCGCCACTCCCTGAGGTCCCGGCGATCCTGCATTGGCTGCTGGCGATTCCAACTATGTTCCGTTCGTGTTCCAGCCCGCAATGCGCCATGGCCAGGCAGGCATTTGGCGCGGGCAGCCTCGAATCGCCCTATGCCTCGAAAAAAAATGATCGAGTTCGGCGCTGGAGTACGCGTCCACATCGAAGCCCCTCGCCGAGTCCCGCACGCGTCGAGGTCAACTCCCGATGCCCCCCCTGCGAGGACGCCATGCGTGATCCGAGGAACTGCTCATGAAGCACTTGCCCATACCCGCCACGCTGTCGCTGCCGCACGTGACCGCCAGACGGCAAGCCATGGCGGTCCGGACCAGTACAAGTACAAGCCTTCAACGCGCTGCGGAACGCCCACGCAACACCGCCGGCAGCGTGATCGACTGGCCCGCGTTGCGCAGGAAGCTCACCCGATCCTCGGCCTGGAAAAGCTGCGGTCCGTCCACGCGGGAGTCAGGACGAACCAAGGTGCCGGACCGTAGTGGACATCCGGTGATCGCGCCCTCGGCGCGTCATTCATGCCCCTATTCCCGCGGTTGGTCCCAAACACCGTGGAAGCGGCAATTGCGCTGGCGTTGAATGCCTTTCGCCGGCAATTGCCACAGAACCACCGAGCAGGCAGCGCACGACTTCTGTGCAAGCCGCGACAGGTCGTCGTCAAAGCGAGAACGTATGCGAACACATCATCCGACAGCTGCTGTGCCGATCGCGGCGCTGCCGCTCGAAGCGGCACATGCCAGTGTCTGCTGCGCGTGGCCCCGCGAGAAGCTGACGCGCCTAGCGCGTACTGCCGCTCTTCGCGTCATGTCGCGGCCAGATTGCCTGTTCACTTATCCACTAACAGCCAGCATCCGCAGCGGGATGCCGACGCCTTCAGCCGCGGGTGCACGCAAGCCCGACAGCGCTCTCGCCGGCCCCATCGAAACCACTCAAAGTTGACCTACCCGTGCAAGCATCCTCTTCGCCTCACCTGTCCGTCGTTCCGAAGAACAACGCGGAGGATGGCAGCCGCCGCCTCGACCCCGCGCTCGAAGGCTTCATCCTGCTGGCACAGTTCCATGGTGTAGCGGTCGACGCCCGCCAACTCCTGCATGAGCATGGACAAGGCGATGCGCCGTTGAACATCACGGTATTGCTGCTCGCCGCCAAACAGCTGGGCCTGAAAGCCCGAATCGTCACGCAGCCGCTGGAACGCATCGGCAAGGTGGCCCTGCCTGCACTGGCGCTGCCCGCGGATGGCACTGCATTCATCGTCGCCCGCGTCGACGAGGCCGGCGTGCTAGTCCACGACATCGCAGAGCAACGGGCGAGAACGATGTCGCGCGAGGAGTTCGAGTCGCGCTACGACGGCCGCCTGCTGCTGATGGCATCGCGTGCATCGGTGGCGAACACGCTGTCCAAGTTCGACTTCACCTGGTTCATTCCTGCAGTGATCAAGTACCGCAAGGTGCTGGGCGAAGTCTTCATGGCATCGCTGTTCCTGCAGCTGTTCGCGCTGTTGACGCCGCTGTTCTATCAGGTGGTGATGGACAAGGTGCTGGCGCACGGCGCGATGACCACGCTGCACGTCATCACGATAGGACTGATGTCGATGGCGGTGTTCGACATCCTGTTGACCGGCCTGCGCACGTTCGTCTTCTCGCATACCACCAGCAAGATCGACGCCGAGCTTGGCGGGCGCCTGTTCCGGCATATCCTGGCCCTGCCGCTGTCCTACTTCGAATCCCGGCGGGTGGGTGACTCCATCGCCCGGGTACGCGAGCTGGAAAACATCCGCAACTTTCTCACCGGGCAGGCACTGACCTCGGTGCTCGACCTGCTGTTCACCGTCGTCTTCATCGCGGTGATGATGTACTACAGCGTCTGGCTGACACTGATCGTCGTCCTGTCGCTGCCGGTCTATGCGCTGATTTCCTTCGCGATCACGCCGTTGCTGCGCAGGCGACTCGACGAAAAGTTCAAACGCGGTGCGGACAACCAGTCCTTCCTGGTCGAAACCGTCACCGGCATCGGCACGGTCAAGGCGCTCGCCGTCGAACCCCGCGCCACCCGCACCTGGGACAACCAGCTGGCCGGGTATGTCGCGGCCGGCTTCAAGGTCACGCGGGTCGCGATGGTCGGGCAGCTCAGTGTGCAGTTCGTGCAGAAGCTCGTCGCCATCATCGTGATGTTCTTCGGCGCCAAGCTCGTCATCGACGGCAAGCTCTCGCTGGGCCAGTTGATCGCCTTCAACATGCTTTCCGGACAGGTGTCGGCGCCGATCATTCGCCTGGCCCAGTTATGGCAGGACTTCCAGCAAGTCGGGATTTCGGTCGAACGGCTGGGCGA
The DNA here is from genome assembly GCF_004363655.1 of Tahibacter aquaticus. Lineage (GTDB taxonomy): Bacteria > Pseudomonadota > Gammaproteobacteria > Xanthomonadales > Rhodanobacteraceae > Tahibacter > Tahibacter aquaticus. The sequence continues at coordinate 16,738 of NZ_SNZH01000003.1, read as the reverse complement.
CATCCTCAATACACGCACGGAGCTGCCGGGCAGCCGCATGGCGCTGCCGCCGATCCAGGGGCGCGTGACGTTCGACGGCGTCGTCTTCCGCTATCGCGCCGACACAGCGCCCGTGCTGTCGGCTATCGATCTGGATATTGCCGCCGGCGAAATCATCGGCATCGTCGGACGCTCCGGTTCGGGCAAGAGCACGCTGACCAAGCTGGTGCAGCGCCTGTACGCACCGGAGCGCGGGCGCGTGCTGGTCGACGGTCACGATCTCGCGCTGGCAGACCCCGCCTGGCTGCGCCGGCAGATCGGTGTCGTGCTGCAGGAGAACTTCCTGTTCAACCGCAGCATCCGCGAGAACATCGCGCTGTCAGACCCGGGCATGCCGCTGGAGCGGGTCATCCATGCCGCCAGGCTGGCCGGCGCGCACGAGTTCATCGGCGAACTGGCCGAAGGCTACGACACCACGGTCGGCGAACAGGGCACGGGGCTGTCGGGTGGGCAGCGGCAGCGCATCGCGATTGCGCGCGCACTGGTGGGCGACCCGAAAATCCTGATCTTCGACGAAGCCACCAGCGCGCTGGACTATGAGTCCGAACATGCAGTGATGGCCAACATGCGTGCGATCTGCAAGGGGCGCACGGTGCTGATCATCGCCCATCGACTGTCCACCGTCCGGCATGCCCATCGTATTGCAGTGATTGAGAAAGGCCGCATCGCCGAATGCGGTACGCCGGCGGAACTGCTGGCCCGTCCCAACGGCCTGTTCGCCCATCTCAACCGCCTGCAGCAAGGCGGAGGTGCCGCATGAAGCACACCCTTCTGGCCATCAAGGACATGCTGTCGCGCTATGGCGCCATCGTGCGCAGCGCCTGGACTGGCCGCCACACCCTGCAGCGACCGCCGCTCAGCGGCGATGAGCGCGCCTTCCTGCCCGCGCATCTGGAACTGATCGAGACGCCCACGTCCCCGGCCGCGCGCTGGTTCATGCGGATCGTCATGGCGTTCTTCTGCGTCGCGCTGCTGTGGGCGTGCCTGGGAAAACTGGACATTGTTGCGGTGGCTCCCGGCAAGATCGTGGTCGGCTCGCGCACGAAAGTGATACAGCCGGCGGAATCCGCCGTGGTCAAGCAGATCCTGGTGCGCGACGGCCAGACCGTGAAGCGCGGCGATCTGCTGATCGAACTGGATGCCACCGGTACCGGCGCGGACTACGCCAAGGCCGGAGAAGCACTGATCAATGCACGCCTGGCAGAACTGCGCCACACGGCCATGGCCGATGCGCTCGACCACGGCCGCGCTCCGGTACTTGCGCCCGACCCGGAATTGCCGCAAGCCTTGCATGCCTCGGAGCAGCGCCTGGTACGCAGCGAACACGAGGCGTATCGCGCGCGCAACGAAAGCCTGGTCGCTGCCATCGCCCAACGCCGGGCGGAACTGCAGACCACGCAAGGCAGCATCGCCTCGCTGGAAGAAAGCGCGAAGATCGCGCGATTGCGCGTAGCCGACTATGCGCAGCTGCTCGAACGCAAGGTCGTGAGCCGTCACGACTACTTGCTGCGCGAACAGGAACGCATCTCCGCCGAGCGCGATCTTGCCGTACAACGCGACCGGATCAGCGAGCTGAAATCCGCGCTCGATGGTGCACAGGAACAGCAGCGCGTGCTCGCGGCCGAAATGCGCCAGCAGACCCTGGACGGCCTGCGCCAGGCGCGCGAACAGGTGGCACAGCTCGCGCCCGAAGTCAGCAAGACCGGACAGCGCAATCAGCTGATGCAACTGCGCGCGCCGGTCGACGGCACGGTACAGCAGCTGGCGATCCATACCGTCGGCGGCGTCGTCACGCCGGCACAGCCGCTGCTGGCGATCGTGCCCAGCGACGACGCGCTGGAAGTCGAAGCAACCGTGTTGAACAAGGACATCGGCTTCATCCGCACGGGCCAGCACGTGGCGGTGAAGGTCGAGAGTTTTCCGTACACGCGCTTTGGCTATCTCGAAGGCACGGTCGAATCGATCTCGCACGACGCCGCGCAGGACGAGCGTCTGGGCGCCGTGTTTCCGGCACGGGTCCGCTTGAAGAACGCACACCTGAATATCGATGGCGTGCGCGTGGCGATGACGCCGGGCATGAGTTTGAGTGTGGAGATCATGACCGGACAGCGGCGGGTGATCTCGTACCTCCTGAGTCCGATCCAGAAGGGATTGTCTGAGTCTGCGAGAGAACAGTGATGCACGACACCAAGACGAAGTCTGGCCGCAGCGCCACAACAGTGCTCGCTCGAGCAAGGGAAAAGAAAAGCTGTTTCCTGTGAGCCCCACCCGGTGAATGCGGCTGCAGATCCATTGTGTGAGCAATTATTGGCAGTGCTGATAGGCGCCGATGCTGCCCCATGACATCCGAAATTCACCAGACCGCCGGAATGGCAACCGCTTCATGAGAACCGCGCTCCGACGTCCGGAGAAGAATGACGGCTCGGCAAAGCGGAAAACCGTCACACACACTAATTGATAGAAGGAAATGTCGTGGAAAATTCTTTGCAAAAGAAAGCCGTAATGCTGGCTTCCGAGATCGCGGCCGTTCTCAGCAGCATTCAGCAACAGGAGCTCGTTTCCAGAGGGCTTACGTTTCAGTCGACCAACATTCCACCCGCCGAAATGCTGGAGATCATGCGCTCTGTCACGCAGAAGCAGCTGGATGTCATCCAATTTTATGAGGACAGATTTCGCGATACCGGCGACGCCACGCTACTTTCGCTTGTTACAACCTGGAAACAGTCCATTGCGCAGGACCTGAATCTGCTCATTCCTGAAGCGGATTTGGAGTTGAACAAGGCAAAGATCCTCTCTTACGTCTCCAAAAATTGGGATGCTCTCGAAGGAGCCAGGATCATCCATATCGAGAGCAAGGCTCTTTCTCGCTCGTTGGGCGGCGCCGCCACTGTGGGTATTGCCGCGTGGAAAGCCTCAGAGGGCGACTTGTCCGCCGCCTACGCGTCCATGATGATGGGGTTTGTGGCGATCATTGGCGGGTCTATTGCTGCCGCGGCTGGCGCAGCGGTGGGCGCACCTGCCGCTTTTATCGCAGGCATGACTGTGCTGATTGGCTGTGCTGCCGCTTACGTAACTGAACCGTTGGATTCCTGGCTGGAAGACAATTACCCGGTCGTTTTCGACACAGACCTTTTCCAGATAGAACCGCTTGAGTACGGAGATCACCAGCGCGTAGTCACCCGGATGATCGCCGAGGCGATCGGCGAGAGGGGACGTGCTCACCTGCCTGCACTGAACGACTACATCAATTTCGGCACCGTTGAGAACGACATCTTGCAGAGAGACGTCTATGACGGAAATCTCAATGGACGAACGTTCCTCTACGGCGATAAAGGTAACGACGACCTGATCGGCGGAAGCAACGTGGATTTCCTCAGGGGAGGCGAAGGGAACGACACCCTTCACGGCTTCGAGGATGACGACACGCTGGTTGGCGACAGCGGCAACGATATTCTCTATGGCGGGGAAGGAAACGACACACTCAAAGGTGGAGACGGCTTCGACAACTACGAGTTCGATCTGGCCGACTTCGTTGATGGCAGTGTCGATACCGTCCAGGATTCCGATGGCGATGGCGGCTTGAGGATCGGCAGTGATTCACTGTCGCTGACGACGTTCGAACGCACGGGCGAGGGTACGTGGGTCAACGAGATCGGCGTTGCTGTATTGGCTTCCGCCAATGGCGGATCGGGCGTTACCTTGACCCTGACCCACCTCGAGTCCGGCGCGCGGATCGTGGTCCAGGACTGGAGCATCGGCGAACTCGGTATCACGTTGCCGGGATTTGGCGACCCCATCATCCCACCGCCCACGCCAACGCCGACGCTGACCAACAACGACGATATCTGGTCGTCTGCCTCTGAGGCGGACTTGGCAGTCATATTCTCCGACCCGATGGATCGACTGGCGTTCCTGCGATCCAGGGACGTCGACAATGCCGTCGTCGCCGGCAACGGCAACGACATGGTCTACGCCGGTGCAGGAGACGACCGGATTCGTGCAGGCACGGGCGATGACTGGGTCGAGGGAGGATCCGGCGACGACATCATCAGCGGCGGCAGCGGCAACGACATCCTCCTGGACAGTGGCCGAGACGACTATTTCGGTGCGGCCTCGGGCGCCACGCCGGGCAATCAAGAAATCATCGACCAGCTGGAACTAATCACCGGGTGGCGCGAAGACAACCAGACCCCGGACCTCATCACGTCGTACTTCTCCGCCGGCTACGGATTCATTGCCGGTGTACGCGGCAATGCCCCTGTCAACGATGCGCGTGATCTTCTGCACCGGCTGAACCTGTACGTCACTGACCCGGCGACGACACGCGTCAGCGGCGTGTTCGCAAGCGGGAGCGACCGGATCGATGCGGGCGACGGATCCGACGTCGTGTACTCCGGCGACGGCAACGACCTGATCGACGGCGGTGCCGACAATGACCTTCTGATCGGCGGGCATGACGACGACGTGATCGACGGCGGCTCTGGCCATGATCTGATTCTCGGCGATCTCGTCTACCGCGAGGTGGACGATGTCTCGTACAAGGACAACGTCTTCCAGAACGGGAATCTGGCGGAACTCTGCGCCGATCCACCTATTCCTGCCGGCGCGCGCGCCAATGGAAATGACACGCTGAATGGCGGTGCTGGCAATGACCTGATCATCGGCGGCGGTGGCAAGGACCGCATTTCCGGCGATGAGGGCGACGATGTCATTCACGGCGATGACGAGATCAACCGCGAAGGGCTGGTGCCGGATGACGACACCATCAATGGCGGCGCAGGCAATGACTCCGTTATCGGTGGTGCCGGCAACGACCGGGTCTGGGGTGATGCCGGCGATGACTTCCTCCAGGGCGACTATCTGTACACGGCGCAGACCCAGGGCCAGCCGGGCTCTGCGCAGGGCGATGACGAACTGCACGGCGGCGATGGCAACGACGCCATCGTCGGCATGGGTGGACACGACACCCTCTACGGCGACGCGGGCAACGACATCATCAACGGCGATCACTACTCCCTCGCCGAATCCGAGCACGGCGAAGACGTCGTCTATGGCGGATCGGGCAACGACCAGATCGCCGGCAACGGCGGCAACGACTTCCTCAATGGCGACGCCGGCAACGACATCATCCTGGGTGAGAAAGGCGACGATGTCATCGCTGCAGGCGACGACGATGACCAGGCCGAAGGTGGCGACGGCGACGACACGCTGTTCGGCGGCAGCGGCAACGACAGGCTCCGCGGCAATGACGGCATCGATACCCTCAACGGCGATGCCGGCAACGACAAGCTGTTTGGCGAGGCCGGCAACGACCAGCTGAGCGGCGGAGACGGCGAAGACGAGCTGAGTGGCGGAATCGGCAACGACACCCTGTCGGGCGGAGACGGTGACGATTTACTCGGCGGCGAACTCGGCGACGACTTCCTGGAAGGCGGCAACGGCAACGACACGCTCGATGGCAGCGACGGCAACGACACCCTGGACGGTGGTGCCGGCAACGACACGCTGGATGGCGATGCCGGCGACGACATTCTTCGTGGCAACGACGGCAACGACAGCCTGTACGCGGCCGACGGCAACGACACACTGGAAGGTGGCCGCGGCGACGACGTGATGGACGGTGTCGGCGGCAATGACCTGTACCTGTTCGACCAGGGCTGGGGCAACGACACGATCCAGGGCCTGGGCGCGGCCCATGCCGGCGCCGATACGATCCGCTTCGGCACAGGCATAGACCCGGCAACGATGCTCGTGAGCATCAATTCGACGGGAGCCCTGGTACTGCGCACCCCCGATGGCACCAACACGCTGGTGCTCGATGCGTTCTTCAGCCGCACGGACGCGAATCATCGCATCGAGTTCGCCGATGGCACGGCCTGGACCACGGCCAGCCTGCTGCAGCGCTTCGCACCGCCCTCCGGTGGCGTCGGCACGGCATCGAACGATGTCTACGTGGCCGGAACCGGTGCGGACACGCTCAACGGCGATCTGGGTGACGACGTTCTCATCGGCGGCAGCGGCAACGATGTGCTCTACGGCGGCATGGACAACGACTACACCGGAGCCGCCACGGACAACGATGCCCTGTTCGGCGGCACCGGCGACGATACGCTCGATGGCCAGCGCGGCGACGATTTCCTCTACGGCGAAGACGGCAACGACACGCTGCGTGGCGGGGATGGCGTCGACCAGCTCTTCGGCGGTGCGGGCAATGACGTGCTGGACGCCGGTGGGTTTTTTCCGGCGAGTGTCGGCCTGATCCAGGAGACGTCCAGCGACCTGCTGCTGGGTGGCGAAGGCAACGACACGCTCATCGGCGGGCTGGGCCAGAACACCTACGTTTTTGGCGCGGGTTTCGGTCACGATCAACTGCAGCTGACGGAAGCGCTGGGGTATCTCGCGCAGCACGGCCATCCGTCAGAAACGGCAGTGCTCCGGTTCCTTCCCGGGATCAGCGCGTCGTCGCTTTCCTTCAGCCTGGCCGGCAATGACCTGGTCATCGACAGCGGATCGGACCGCCTGACCATCGTCAACTTCAACACGCGGGAAGGGGCATCGATCGAATTCCTGTTCGATGACGGCAGTGTGCTGAGCCCGGCGCAGAGTGCGATGTTCGCGACGCGCATGGGCACGTTGCGAGCCGACACCCTCGCGGGCGGCAGTGGCAATGACACCTTCGACGGCGGTGGCGGCGACGACACCTTGCGGGGTGGTGGTGGCAACGACCTGCTGATCGGCGGCGCCGGCATGGACAAGCTGTACGGCGGATCCGGCGACGATGTCTTCCGCTACGGGCTGGGCGATGGACGTGACTTCATCTATGGCGGCCCGGCGGACGGCGCAGGTTTCGACACGCTCGAACTGGGCAGCGGCATCAACCAGAGCGATGTGACGCTCTACCGCTCGGCCTCCTCGCTGATTGTCGTCATCAATGCGACCGGCAACTACGTGCAGACCGGTTGGATGGCTGGCGCCACAGACCAGGCGGTCGACCTGATCCGCTTCGCCGACGGCAGCACGCTGACGGCGGCACAGATCGAAGCATTGTCACTGCCGGAACCTCCACAACTCCAGTTCTACGGCGACGGCACCAGTGCCACGGTCAACGGCAATGGCCTGTCGAACGATTTTATCGGCAACGCATCGAACACCTTTGCCGGCGGCGCCGGCGATGATCGCTACTTCGATGTCGGACAGGGCAATGTCATCGAACTCGAGGGCGGCGGAACCGACACGGTCTACAGCGACAGCCTGTACATCGCCCTGGCAGACAATGTGGAAAATCTCGTGGCAACCGAATGGGGCGACACCTACTACCCCACGCCGCGGACCTTCATCGGCAATTCCCTGTCGAACATCATCGATGTCAGCGCCGGTGGCGCGTATCCCAGCGGTTACCGCCTGGATGGCGGCGCGGGAGCGGACATCCTGATCGGCGGCGTGTCCAACGATACCTACGTGCTCGATTCCGCGAGCGACCAGGTCATCGAAGATCAGCGATACACGTCGATCGATACCGTCGAAACCGGTTTCAGCTACAGCATTGCCGACCGCTCCGAACTGGAGAATGTGCGGCTGACCGGAAGCCAAGCCACGACGGCGACGGGCAACCGGTTCGACAACCATCTGGATGGCTCTGCATCGTCCGGCGCCAATACGCTCACCGGTGGACTTGGCAATGACACCTACGTGGTCGGCGCGGGCGATGTCGTCGTCGAATCGGCAGGCGAAGGCAGCGATACCGTGGTCTACGAAGGCGATGGCACCGGGTCGTACTCGGCGTCGCTCTACGCGCATATCGAGCAGTATCGCCTCGGCGAATCACTGGGCAATTCGTCGCTGACCGGCACGTCCGGCAACGACGATCTGGTCGGCAATACCGCGCAGAATATCCTCGACGGCGGTGCCGGCAACGACACACTGAGCGACCGCTTGAACTGGACCAACTACAACGACGACGACCAGCTGCTGGGCGGTGACGGCAATGACACACTGATCAGCATGCGTGGCAATGACCTGCTGGTGGGCGGCCGCGGCAATGACCGGCTGAGCGGCAACACGGCGACATTTGTCTTTTCGCGCGGCGATGGACACGACACTATCGTCGGATCAGGCAATGCAGGCACAGCCAGACTGCGTTTTGACGCAACGGTCGCACCGGGACAGGTCCATCTGTCACGCGTCGGCGATGCACTGGTGATCGATATCGGTAACGACAGCGTCGATCGCATCACGATCGAAAACTACTGGTCGGATGAGACGATCGTGTCGCCCGTGAAATTCATCGAGTTCCTGGACAGCCAGGGCGTCACGCAGGAAAGCTGGACGACGGCAGCGGTCATCGGCCGGCTCAATGCCGTTACGCTGACCGGCACCAGCGGCGACGATACGCTCACCGGCGGAAGCGGTTATGACACCCTGCTCGGCAACGGCGGAAACGACCGCCTGGAAGGGGGCGCTGGCGACGATACGCTCGACGGCGGTGCCGGCAACGACACGCACGTGTTCAACGGCGACTTCGGCAGTGATCGTGTACTCGGCCTGGATGCGGCGAGTTCTGGCATCGACGTCATTCAGCTCGATGCGCCGTACACGGCTGGCAACGTGTCGTGGCAGATCAACGAGAACGACGACCTGATCCTGACCAGCTTCAATGGCAGCACGGTCGGCACTGTGACCTTGGTGGGTTTCATGCGGGCGGGTGCGCCGGCGCACGAGGTTCGTCTGTCGGATGGCACCGTCTGGACCAGCGCGTCGATCCGCGCGCAGGCGCTCACAACGACGCCCGGCGACGACTATGTCAATGGATTCGGCAGCGACGACACCATCGACGGTCTTGCAGGCAACGACGTCATCCTCGGCAACGGCGGCAACGATACCCTGCGTGGCGGCGATGGTGCTGACGAGGTTTATGGCGGCGTGGGCAACGACCACCTGTACGGTGATGCGGGCGACGACAGCCTTTCGGGCAACGACGGCAGCGACATTGTTGAAGGGGGTGCGGGCAATGACACGTACTACGTGAACGATGCGCTCGATCTTCTTGTGGAGAATGCCGCGTCCGGCACCGATAGCGTCTACGCCACGGTCGATCACACCCTCGCCGCAAATATCGAACGGCTTTATCTGGTCGACAGCGCCGTACGCGGCACCGGCAATACGCTGGCCAACCGCATCGAAGGCAATGAGCTGAACAACGTGCTCGACGGCGGCGCCGGTGCCGACACGCTGATCGGCGGTGCCGGCGACGATACCTACGTCGTCGACGCCACCTCGGATGTGGTGACCGAGTCGACCGGCAACGGCATCGACACCATCCAGACCTCCGTCACGCTGCCGACGCTGGCTGCCAATGTGGAAAACCTGACCCTGACCGGCAGCAACGCCATCAACGGCACCGGCAACAGCCTTGCCAATACCCTCACCGGCAACGCCGCCAACAACACGCTCAATGGCGGCAGCGGTGCCGACACCCTGTCGGGCGGCGCTGGCGATGACATCTACGTCGTCGACGTCATCGGCGATACCGTCAACGAGCTGGCCAATGAAGGCAGCGACACCGTCCAGGCGGGCTTCAACTACACCCTCGCCGCCAATGTGGAGAACCTGTCGCTGACGGGCAGCGGCAATGTGACCGGCACCGGCAACGCACTCAACAATCAGTTGTCGGGCAATTCCGGCAACAACACCCTGACGGGCGATGCGGGCAACGACACCTTGAACGGCGGTGCGGGTACCGACACGCTGATCGGCGGCACGGGCGACGATACCTACACCGTCGATTCGACCACCGACACCCTCACCGAGCTGGCCGGCGAAGGCACCGACACGGTCAGCAGCAGCGTCACCTTCGACCTCACATCACGCAACAACATCGAGAACCTGACCTTGACCGGCAGCAACGCCATCAACGGCACGGGCAACAGCCTGGACAATGTCCTGACCGGCAACAGCGGCAACAACACGCTCAATGGCGGTCTCGGCAACGACGTGCTCGATGGTGGACTGGGCAACGACACCCTGGCCGGCGGCGCGGGCGACGATACGTACCACGTCAATGTCTCCACCGATGTGATCAACGAAGCCAACGACAGCGGCACCGATACCGTGAATGCGGCGGTGTCGTTCAACCTGTCGCTGACGGCAAACCAGTACATCGAGAACGTGACGCTGACCGGCACCGCCGGCAACAGCGCCACCGGCAATGCGCTGGCCAACACGCTGGTCGGCAACAGCGGCGCCAACGCCATCAGCGCCGGTGCCGGCAACGATATTCTCGATGGTGGCACCGGCGCCGATACCTTGACCGGCGGAACGGGCAACGACAGCTACCGGATGGCACGCGGGCATGGCATCGATACCGTGATCGAGACCGATTCGACCGCCGGCAACTACGACATCGCCCGGTTCCTTTCCGGCGTTGCCTATGACCAGCTGTGGTTCAGCCGCCCGAGCGGCAGCAACAACCTGGAGATCAGCATCATTGGCACCACCGACAAGCTGGTGATCAAGGACTGGTACCTCGGCACGCAGTACCGTGCCGAAGAGATCCAGGTAGCCGATGGAAACCGCTACCTGCTGGCCGCCGACGTGCAGACACTGGTCAATGCCATGGCCGGCATGACGCCACCGCCAGCCGGGCAGACCACGCTGACCACCGCCCAGCGCGACGCGTTGACGGCCGCATTCACGTCGGCCTGGAAGACGGGGAGCGGTATGTCCAGCGCAGACGAGGTCACCGTATCCGCCGAAACCCGTGCGGCCGCCAAGCCGCTGCACGTGCAGGATTCCGCCGCGCTCACGCACGGCCCTGGGGCCAAGGAAGGCCAGGGCGATCCGGCACCGCTGTCCGGGAACGTCATCGACCCTGCAGCACCGATTTCCGGCGACAGCATCCGTGAGCGCCCGGTGTCCGCAGCGCTGTGGAACGGAGAATTCCGCGTCCACGACGGATTCGATGCTGGGTCGGCCGACGCAGCGAACGCGCGCTCCGCGCCAGTGCGGGCCACGATCACCAATGACGACCGCGGGCAGCACCGGGGACGCGATGCGTCGATGGCGGATCGTGCTCCGATCTACCGCGAAGGCCGCCGGCCGCTTGCGGCGCTGGACACCGCGATGGACACCAGCACCGACCGGCGGCGCCCGATGGAATGCGGGGAGGCTCCGTGGGCGCCCTTCATTACCAAACCGCTGCTGGAAAACGCCCCGGTCGCTTCCCACTGCCAGCGACTGATCGACCTCATGGCGCTCTCGCCTGGCGGTGCGGGCGCGTTGGACATGCGGCCGATTACAAGCTACCCGTCGCCGGACACCTGGGTAGCGTAAGCGGGTTACGCAAGGGCCGGCTGCTGCCGGCCCTTGCGTGCAGTGGCGGTTGTGCGGCATCGCCTGCCGATGGTGGGCGGCGCTGTGTGGGTAGTCGCAGTGCCGAGGCGTTTCGCCCCGCACGTTGACCGGGCCGGCACGGCTTGCGGTTTTGCAGCAGCGGGGCCAGGCTCACTTTCATCGCGTCAGGCGGAGCTACGATGTAATCATCGAGCGGCCGGAAGTTAACCTGATACCGCTCGTCTCGGGCGACCAACTCAGGCGTGCTTCGGCTGGCAAGCCGCAATGGCGTCACCCAACCGGTTCCTCCAGTAGTGCGATTCGCCCCTTGCCGGTTCGCCGCACTGGGCGTCCAGCGCCAGCAATGCCGGCAGCAGGGCGGGGGCAGCCAGCGATTCCGCAGCGTGCAGTTCGAAGACACGGCAGTCCGGCTTCAGGCGTGAAATCAGGTGAGGAATTACGTCTTCGTCGCCACGCGCGGCCAAGCCTTTCAGTGCTTCGCCACACACGTGTTCGTTTCTGTCGTCGATGTTGCGCCAGAGTGCCGCGCGGACTTCCGGCGTGTCGGCCTCGTGCATCTCGCCCAATGCCCAGGTCGCGTAGTCGCGCACATCGTCGTCTTGGTCGGCCATCAGGCGCAGCACTGTGCTGATGGCTGCGGGTTGTGCATAGCCGGCGAGGGTGAAGGCAACGCCCCAGCGAACAGTGTCGCTGGCATGCGTCGACAGCCGCACCAAGTCGTCCAAAGCGGCAGGATGATGGCGATGGGAAAAACCGGTTACGGCAGCAGTAATGACCTCGGGATGTGGGTCGTGCAGGCCGGCAAACGACAGCGTGTGGCAGGCATCGGTAGCGTATTCGACACACCGACCGCGCTCACGCCGGAACAATTGCGACACGATTTACAGGCCCAGCCCACGTCGGCGCCAACCGCTGCTCCTGAACAGATTGCGGGCCAGCTCCAGCGTTTGCGGCGATCCGCGCATTTGCAGCTCCGCAATGGCTTTCGAGCTGTCTTCCGTCGACCAGTGTCGCACTGCGATGCGAGTCAGATGTTGCAGTGACGCTTTCTGAAATCGGGTTTTGCGTAGTGTTTTCATGAGTTCGCCCGGAGAACGCAAGCAAAGCGACTTTGTAGTCTTCGATTGAGTGTAAGTTAACCGGACCCCGTTCATCCCAGGAATAGCGGTGGCACCGGCGGTGAGAGATTTCGGACTCTGTCGACACATCTGAGCCGACGCATTCGGGGAGGTGACGCGATGATTCGCAGATTCTTGCGGCTATCTGTTTCTATCGGGCTGCTGGGAATTCTTGCCGCCTGTGGAAAGGCGCCGGAGCCCGCGCAACCTGCGGCCGCTGCCCCACCATCCGCGGCGAAGATCATTACTCCACCCGTGGCAGCAGAATCCGTCGCCGCCACGCCGGAGGAGGCACCGCCCGCGCCGGCCAGCATCGAACCGCGCGGACCGGATTGCGAGGCGATTCTTGCGGCAAAACCCGCGGCAATCGACATTGCCGGGCTGTACCTAGGCATGACGTTGAATGAGGCGCTGACTCACGTGCGTTGCCGCTTGCCGAAGTCGACGATCGAGCTGCACGAGGATTTCCTCAGCGGCGTTTCTGTCAACGGAGAGGCGCTGGGGCCGCAGGCATTCATGGCACGGGAAGGCGTCAGCAGTCCATGCCACTACAACTTCTACTTGGGCGGCGGCGACAAAGACTGCGAACCGAATGGGCGACAGTGGTTCCTTGATGAGCGCGTAAAGGTCGCCACGCCCGGCTTGCACGGCAAGGAGACCGTGACAGCAATCTGGCGTTCGCAATACTACGACGATGGCGAGAGACCGTCGGTGAATACCGTGCGCGCCGCGCTGCGCGAAAAATACGGCGCACCTCAATTCGAGAGTGGCAGCAAGAACAGCGACCGGCTGGTCATGGCCTGGGCGATGGACACCAGCGGCACCGCATTGAGCAAGGCGAATCCGCTGCTGGAAGCCTGCGTGCAGTCCGGGCTCAACGCCGATGCGATGCGGAGCCAGGGATGGCGTGCCGGCTGCGGCCTGACTATCCAGGCACGAATCGACCGTGAGCCGTTCAACCATGACTTGGTCGGCGTTCTGCATGTCGCGATGATCGACCAGGACAAGCTGTTTTCCCTGGGTAGGACGATGCAGGAACGCGCCGAAACACTTGCTCGCGAGCAGCGCGAGGCAAAGCTCAGAAAGGCTGATGCCTCCAAGGTGGATTTGTGAACCCTGTGCGCCGGGGCTTTGCCGGCATTGGCCTGCCGGGCATCTGGGCCGTACTGGTCTGCATGACGCTGCCGGCATGCGGCGGCAATGCTGACGCACCGGCATCTGCGGCGAAAAAAGCCGACGATTCGTCGACGAAAGTTGTACCCGCCGACGCAGGCTCTGCCACTGCGGCGTCCGCGGAGTCGGCGACAGCTCCGCTACCGGCCACAGTCGCATCGCCACCGCCGGCTCCGCCGCCATCCGGGCCGCCCGCAGGCGCTCCGATTCCCGTCGCCGCGGAGAAGCCGGCAGGGAAGTCGCTGGGGACAGGCACGCTGTCCTATCCCGACGACTTCCAGATAGAGCTTCTCGTCGACCGCATCCTCGGCAGGAACCCGCCATTCGATGATTGGGCTGCCGCTGCAGTTTCCCGGCGAGAAGCCGACGAATTTACCGACCGGGAACGGCTGCTGGCCGAGGCGCGCAAGCCGTTCGAGGCCATGTTCGCCGCTACCGCCGACATCGGTGTCTTGCGACTTCGCCTGCGCAGCCAGTTCAGCCAGTACGATGCGGACCGCAAGATTTATTACCTCACGGCGTTCTCGCCCGGCAATACGCTGACCTTCCGAAGCGGCAAGTACAGCGGCGAGCAGGTCACGTTGCAGCTGGACAACCTTTCCCAGGCTCAGGCATGGCCGATGGAGCCAGCGGCGGCGCAGGCACTACTGAAACGCCATCCGGGCCGCACGGTGTCGCTGGACGTCACCGTCGATCTTACCGGTGCACAAATGCGCAGCTCGGGACCACAGCTAAACGGGCGAATCCGCACATTCGATATCCACGGCAACGATCAGCTGATAACGACACGAGAACTTTGACTTCCCCAGGAAGACGAAAGCCGCGGCACCGGGCCAGCGCCGGTCGCGACACGACGTTGCCGCATTTAAAACAAACACGTTTGTGAGAACGAGTTACGGCCCATGCGCTCGGCTTCCACCCTTCAGCCAACGTAGCGGCGGCGATGCTTGCGCCGCCAGTTGGGTCGAAGAAAACATACGCGTCAATCGAACGAAAACCGGGCACTAGCGCGTTCCGTTATCGTACGCAGGCATTGCACATACGATGTATCGAGCCCATACGGGAATTGTCGTATCGGCCTGACCCAAGGGATCGGCGGATCACCGGCCCCTCCCCGACCTCGGAATTCCGATCCTGTTGGGTCATGTCGATAGGCGCGTTGCGGTCAATGTTTACAATTACGCACTTTCCTCACGCCTGAGCAGAACGAAGTCTTCAGCAGTCTCGTTTGTGTAATGAACCAAGCCACCAAAGTCTGTGTCGACCATGATGCCCGTGCCGAGATAGGCCCAGTCAGAGCATCCAGGCAGATATTTGCTCGTGTCCATCGAGGCGATCACTCGCCCGCGATAGCGTCCGGCAATGAGCAACCAGTCGCTGGGCTCGATATCGGTGCCGTCTCCGAATTTCATAGGGCGTTCTGCTGTTGTCGACGAGCGAATACTCTTATTGGTAGAGCAGCGCGCCGACATTCCGCGGTATCTGGTCGGTGGTCAGCTCGGCATGGCAGCGAGTGCAGGTCCACATGTCATGAAACCGACGTCGACGCAGGCCGCCAGTTCGTCGAGCGCTGAAAGGGTTTGCATGGATGACTGCACCGCGATCGAACCGCGCTGCAATGCGCTTGTTGGGAGCACCGCCTACCAGCGTAGCGCGGCGGTGTGCCCGGTGAAATGCAAGCCCGGACAATTCGCCCGCAGCCGTCCTTGCATGACGCGTACCGGTCAGTTTTTTTCGATCGCGCCATGTAAGCCCCCCCCTTCGAACGCGGCTCGTTATCCCGGTCGGTTTCTTGGGGCGAGTGTGCAAACTGGATCAAGCTCGTGTCGTCGGATGACTGAAAGCGAACTTGCCGCGCCCATCATTCAGATTCGAAAACGGTGGCGCTCACTCGAACCGACCGGTGAAAACCAGATCCATGTCCAGCACCAGATTGGTGAAGGGGCCTTCCGGCGCCAAAACCCGTCCGCCGGTTGCCGCATCCCGCATAGACATCGTGATGAATTTGATGGGGTAGTACAGCGGTGCTGTATAGGCTTCCCTGCTCGTCAACTGCACACGGCACGTGACGGCCTGCTGCACCGGGATATCGGGTAGCTGGAACTGGTAGCCACCGTTGAAGCAGAAACCGCCGCCCGGCATAGGGCCAACGCAACCGTTGCGAAGGCTTCCGCTCATCTCAAAGCGCAGAGGCATCAGCAGGCAGAACCCCGCCGCGGCCTGCGATAGCGCTACTGTCGACGACTGCTGCACCGTGATCGTCAGCTCGTTCTGCGCGCGACCATCCGGAAGCCAACGTACTGAGTCCTGCCGCACATCAAGCCGCATATCGGGCACAGCCCCGAAGCGCAGTCCGACACCGCCACTGGCCGGCCATCCGTTGCTGTTCATGGGCGTTACGTCGACCGACAGATCGTTGATCGAAGAACCGGCGCGATGAACGGAATAGGCACACTCAAGATCGCCGCCAGCTACCGTCGGGTCGAACGTGACGCTGGCTCCATACGACTGGGGCTCCAGCGCCGGACACCCCGCCGACGCGCCGACCCGACTGACCTCGTATTCCCCATCTGCCGCATCCGCCGAATAGACACGCGCCCAGACAGGCCACTCCGATTGAACGCGTAAGCGCAGCGTGCCGGTTTCGCCTGGCGCAAGCCGCGTTGCCGACCCGGTCACCGCCGTGAACTGGACCTGCTGGGCAAGCGCGACCGGGGATGCAACAAGAACGACAGCAGCACAGGCGAATCGTATCGACGGCAGCATAGGGAACAGGCTCAGCGGGGTAATCCCTGAGCTGACGCGACTGGGCGGGCCAGCCCCCAAGGAACGCCGGCTGCTGCGAGCAGGAACGGGCGCTGGGCCACGCTTCATGGCGCCAGGCGAAACTGTGCCGTTGTCCTTGAGCAAGTGGAAGGTAACCTGACCCCAAGTAAGCGTCCGGCGCCGCCACATTCTCGAACCCGATCATCAGAGCAATGCTTGTCGCTCACCTTCTCGGAGCGCCAAGCGTGCAAGCATCGAAGACCGAAGCCTTCTGGCGCCGTCACGTTGAAGCG
>NZ_SNZH01000002.1 GCF_004363655.1 Tahibacter aquaticus | reverse complement strand
GCCGAGCGGAAGTGCACGCATTGGCCGTTCAGGTAGCGCCGGGCACCGCCGTCCAGTTCGAAATCGACGGTCACCGGCTGGCCCAGCATGGCCTGCGGCGATAGCCCTTTTTCTTCGCTTTTCAGCGTCAGCTGGAAGTCGAACAGCTGCGACAGCGCTTCACGCCCTTCCAGGCTGTCGAAACGCAGCACTTCCGGACCCAGCGGCGTCGTTACGTTCAGGGTGCGATTCATACGGAATCCTCGGACAGACGGGCAATCGGGAAACAGCGCACGGCAGCAGGCAGGCACGCGTGGCGGCGGCCGGGGAATACGAGATCGACGGCGGCACGACGCCTGGTTGGCGTGTGCGAGCGGCAGATAGGACAGCAATCAGGCCCGCACTGGACAGCTGCCGCTGCATCAAAGAAATCTGTCAGACCGTCCATGGCTGTATCGTTTCTCCTGCTTATGGTGAGGATAGTGCCAGTTTTTTTCATCGCTGGACTTAGAAGCAGCGGCTATTTGCAGGAGCTTTACGGCAATCGGCTCCGCCCGCAGGATTGATTTTCATGTTTTTAACGAACCTGCTGGCGAGTAGCGGGTCGATGCGCAAAAAAGCTACTGCAGTCTGGGCAAGAAACATCGCAGGCCTTGCGACAAAAAAGGCTACGGCAGGAGACTGAGGCAAATTCGCGGGGGCAGCGTCTGCGGCGCCGCAGGCGTTTGGCTAAAAGATTCCGGATTGCCGGATCGGCGGCAGTATGTCCAGCTGCGGCTGCAAGGCGACCGGACGGACTCGCGCCCGTGACGGTTCGATACCGCTACCGCCGCTGGCGAGAACGAGGACGAGCCCGACCGAATGCGCAGACTTCACGGTATAGCGCAAACCAACCGCCAATGCAGAAGTAACGCTATGCAGAATTGCACTGCGCTGCGTTGCCACAATCGTCGCCGGCGCCAGGCGCAACAGCAACGCACTGGTCGACTGCCGCACCGCCCCCTCGATGCGCCGCAAATTCCACATGGATTTTTTTCAGATCGAGCAGCCCTGCCCTTCGTCGCTGCGTTCGCGTTCGCGTGCGCTGCCGCGCGACCGCGGGCAAGGCCCGCAAAGCCGCCGCAATGATGCTGCCGCGCCGCGGGGCCGCGGCCTAGGTCGCCGCGACGGAGCGCCGCTGCATCAAGGACGGAAGATTTCGTACTCGGGCTTGTCCTTGCGGTAGGCCGCACCCGGATAGATTTCCGCTTTCTGGCGAAAATCGGAAACCCAGATCGTGCCGTTGAACATCTGCATATGTCCCGCACTGCTGCCCTTGGGCGGCTGGATAACGGCGATGTCGCCACGCTGCGGCGTATAGCTGCCGTTGGGAATGCGACCGAATCCAAGCTTGCTCAGTACCGGGCCGTAGTCCTTGGCATAGGTCGGCCGCGGCATCGGGATCTTGGCACCGCCTTTCTCGATCGCTTCGCGCACGTAGCGGGCGCACTTGCCCTGGGAGTCGGCATGCGCATTCGAGTCGATATGCTTGACCGCCGCATCGACGCTGTAGCCCGTCACCCCGGCCTGCGGTACGGGCGTGGCCTGGGCCGGTTGCAGCGGCTCGGGCAGCAGGGTCGGCACTGGCGTGGCAACGCGCATCAAGGTGCCGAAATCGATCTGGAAATTGTTGCTGTCGACCCCTAGCGGTCCGGGACGAACGGGGGATGGCATGGCGTCTCCTTGGGCAGCGGCGAACGGGGAGAAATCAGGAAGCTTTCGGACAGCGCAACTGCGTGTGCTGCAGCACACGCTGGAACAGCAGGCCCGCGCTGGCATCGGCCGCGTCGTTCTGCTGTACGCGCACCAGCAGCGGCGTATCGCCGTCGCAGCGCAGGATATGCAGGGCGATGCGCGTGCCGTCGGCATTGGCGCACAGATTCCAGCGACGGCCGGCAAAGTCGCTGGCCGTCACACTGCCGCTGCAGCCGTCTTCACGCAGGCGGTCGGCAGCGACGGTATCGGCCTCGCTGTCGCTCATGTCGAACTCGGTATACAACACTACCGGCGCGGCAGCAGAGCCGGTGCAGTCGCCGCGCGCAGGCATCAGGCGAAAGCCTCGGTTCGGTGCCGGTGCCTTGTCGCTGCACGCCTTCCAGCCGCGCGGCAGTTCGAAGCGCGCCTGGTAGTAGTCGCCGCTGCGCTCGAACGGCTTGGCCGCCGGCGCCGCCGCAAGAGCCAGGCTCGCGAACAGTACGAGCATCATGTTTTCTTCTTGACCCGCTGGGCCAGCCAGATCGGCTTGCGCTTGACGATGGTCGCGTACTGGGCCTGTACGTTGGAGGCCCATTTCGGATTGACCGAATTGTATACATGTGGCTTACCGAGCAGGCCGTCGGTGAACGACTTGATCGACGTGACGCCGCGCACCTGTGGGCCGAACTGCGTCTTCCAGTAGTCGGCCGCGGCCTTGGGACTGGCATAGGCCAGGTTGTTGCCGCCGGCCTTGGTCAGGCCGAACGGATTGCACAAACCGCTGTTGTGCGGGTTGTACCAGCCGCTTTCATAAGACGACAGCGCGAGGATGTAGTCTTCGTTGATACCCAGTTCGTCGGCCAGCTTCTTCAGCACGTCATACAGCGCATCGAAGAACTTGGTCACGTGGGGCGGGTTGACGGCGGTTGGCTTGACCTGCGGCGGCGGCGCGTTCGCCGCCAGCTGGGTAGGCTGCGGCGTGGCGACGCGGGCCAGGGTGCCGCGATCGATGCGGCCGCGCGACTCGGTCGAATCCTGTCCCAACGGTCCTGGTGCAAAGTTCGCGGGCATGGCGGCCTTCTCCGGTCAGTCGGCGGCGACGGTGTCGCTGTCGTAGGTGTAGTGGAAATCGTCGGCGGCGACGCTCAGGCGTATCGTGTGCAGCGGCTTGCCCTCGGCCAGGCGGCTGAGGAATTCGCGGCTCACGGTCGGCAATACCGTATGCGTGAGGATGGCGTCGATCATGCGTCCGCCAGATTCCACTTCGGTACAGCGCTTGATCACCAGCTGCACCGCATCGTCGCTGTAGGCGAAATCGATACCGTGCTGCTCGGCGATGCGCTTCTGGATGCGGCCCAGCTGCAGCTTGACGATGCGCGCCAACGTGTCGTTGGACAGCGGGTAGTAGGGAATCGTGACCAGGCGGCCGAGGAAGGCCGGCGGAAACTTCTGCAGCAGCGGCTCGCGCAGGGCCGTGGCCAATGCTTCGGGTTCGGGCGCGAGTTCCGGATCGGCAGTGAGCTTCATCACCAGGTCGGTGCCGACGTTGGAGGTCAGCAGGATGATGGTGTTGCGGAAGTCGATGTCGCGGCCTTCGCCGTCTTCCATCCAGCCCTTGTCGAATACCTGGAAGAACAGTTCGTGCACGTCGGAGTGGGCTTTTTCCACTTCGTCCAGAAGTACCACGGAATACGGCTTGCGCCGCACCGCCTCGGTCAGAACGCCGCCTTCGCCGTAGCCGACATAGCCCGGCGGGGCGCCCTTGAGCGTGGAGACGGTATGCGCCTCCTGGAACTCGCTCATGTTGATGGTGATGAGGTTCTGCTCGCCGCCGTAGAGGCTTTCGGCCAGGGCCAGGGCGGTCTCGGTCTTGCCCACGCCGGACGGGCCGACCAGCATGAACACGCCGATCGGCTTGTTCGGGTTGTCCAGGCGCGCGCGCGAGGTCTGGATGCGCTTGGTGATCAGTTCCAGCGCGTGGCGCTGGCCGACGACGCGGCGGTCCAGTGTATCGACCAGCTGCAGCACGGCGGTGATTTCGTTGCGCACCATGCGGCCTACCGGGATGCCGGTCCAGTCGGCCACGACCGAGGCGACGGCGGTTTCGTCCACAGCCGGCAGGATCAGCGGCGATTCGCCCTGCAATGCTTCGAGTTCGGCCTGTACCGCAGCGTGTTCGGCCAGCAGGGAGGCGCGGTCGCGCTTGCCTTCGCTGCCTTCGGCGCTGGCTACGGCCGTCGCGTCGGCGCCGTCAGCCGATGGCGCTGCGGCCACGGCCGCGGTTTCGGCAGCGCCGCCGTCGGCTTCGGCCTTTTGCTTGGCGGCCTTGGCCGCAGCAGCAAGTTCACGCAGGCGCGCGCGCAGGTCGAGCAGGCGCGTGGCGAGTTCGTTTTCCTGTTCCCAGCGCAGATGCAGGCCTTCCTGGCGCTTGAGTTCCTGCGCCAGGCGTGTATCGCAGCGTTCGCGCCGCTCGGTCACGTCCTGGCCGACGGCGTCTTCGCGCTCGATGATGCCCTGTTCGGTGCGCAGGATCTCGATCAGACGGTTGCAGTCTTCCAGTTCCGCCGGCGAGGTGTGCTGGCTGACGGCGACGCGGGCGCAGGCGGTGTCGAGCAGGCTGATCGCCTTGTCCGGCAGCTGGCGCGCGGGGATGTAGCGGTGCGACAGGCGCACGGCCGCGGTCACCGCTTCATCGAGCAAGGTGATTTTGTGGTGCTTTTCCAGAATGCCGACAATGCCGCGGACCATGTTGATGGCCTTGTCCTCGTCGGGCTCGCCGACCTGCACCACCTGGAAGCGGCGGGTCAGGGCCGGGTCTTTCTCGATGTGCTTCTTGTATTCGCTCCAGGTCGTCGCGCCGATGGTGCGCAAGGTGCCGCGCGCCAGCGCGGGCTTGAGCAGGTTGGCCGCGTCGCCGGTACCGGCGGTGCCGCCGGCGCCGATCAGGGTATGCACTTCGTCGATGAACAGGATGATGGGCTTGGGGCTGGCCTGTACTTCGTCGATGATCTGGCGCAGGCGCTGCTCGAATTCGCCCTTCATGCTGGCGCCGGCCTGCAGCAGGCCGATGTCGAGCATGAGCAGCGACACTTCCTGCAGCTGCGGCGGCACGTCGCCGCTGGCGATGCGCAGGGCGAAGCCTTCCACCACGGCGGTCTTGCCGACGCCGGCTTCGCCGGTCAGCAGCGGGTTGTTCTGCCGCCGGCGCATAAGGATGTCGACGATCTGGCGGATTTCGTCTTCGCGCCCAGTGATCGGGTCGATCTCGCCGTTGCGCGCACGTTCGGTCAGGTCGACTGCGAACTTGCGCAGCGCTTCCTGCTTGCCCATGGTCGCCGGCGACATCGCACCGCTGACTTCGCCCGGGCCGCCGCTGGCGTCCAGGCCGCTGCCGTCGGTGGCGCCCTGGGCGTCTTCGGGCGAGCCGGCCACCACCTTGACCAGCTCGGCAGAGAACTTGTCCGGGTCGATGTTGGCGAATTCCTTCGACATCGCATGCAGCACGGTACGCAGGCTGGTGGTCTTCAGAATGCCCAGCAGCAGCGTGGCGCCGCGTACCTGGTTCTGGTTGAACATCAGCGTGGCGTAGACCCAGCCGCGCTCGACCGCGTTCTGCAGATGGTCGGACAGGTCGCTGATGGTGGTGGCGCCGTTGGGCAGGCGATCCAGCGCACGCACCATGTCCGCCGCCAGCTTGGCCGCATCCAGCTTGTAATGGCGGATGATGCGGTGCAGGTCGCTGTCGTTGTTCTGCAGCAGCTGGTGCAGCCAGTGCACCAGTTCCACATAGGGATTACCGCGCAATTTGCAGAATACGGCTGCGCCCTCGACCGCCTTGTACAGGATGGGGTTGAGTTTGCCGAACAGCGCGGTACGACTGATTTCACTCATGGGACGGGCGTTCCTTCACCGGATGGAGGGAATGGCTTTCTTGGCGGCTTCCGAGGCGGCTTCGGAAGCCGCGTCCTTGGCGGCGTCCTTGGCAATCTCGCTGGCCGCGTCTTTGACTTCTTTCTTGCGCTGGTCGTTCTTGTCCTTGCGCGCCTTCTTCTTCGCCGCGGCCGGGTCGCTGGCCGGATCGGTGGCAGCCTGGGCCTGGCCGCTGGTGGCGGCCGGCGCGGCGGTTGCCGCCGCGGCCGTGCCGCCGCTGCTGGCCGGTACGGGCGTTTGCGGCAGTGCGTTTTTCATTGGCGGTGCGCTGAAGGCGCGGTTGGCATCGTCGCGCACGTTGGCGATCGGCGTGGCCGGCGTACGTGCCAGCACCCAGGGGGCGTTGGCGTCGTCGCGGGTCAGGGTATAGGCCAGCGGACGGGCGTCGTCGCCGATGACGCGCTCCGGCCCGCGCGGCTGCAGCGAGTACAGCAGCACTTCGTAACCATTGACCTGGGTGTTGTTGGCCCAGCGCGACGGCACCAGGCGGGCGAAGTTGAGCACAGCCGAATTGGGCAGGCGGCCGAGCACCTTGTCGCGCATGCCGGCTTCGGCAAACAGCGGGTAGTACACCGGCGTGCCGCGGTTGCTCACGTCGATGACGTGGAGGAAACCGAAGCGCTGCCAATCGCCGATGCCGTAGAGACCGGCGCCGATGGCCGAAATGACCACGTAGCGCTTCCTGGCGAAGTTGATTTCCAGCAGTTCCGCATCGTCGGTATTGATCAGCGGGAACGGCCCCCAGGGCGATTCGTTGGCGACGAAGCGCTTCTTGCCCAGTTCGATCTCGCTGTGTTCCGCATCCAGCGCGACGTATTCCGGAGCGTCCTTGACCGGCACGGTATAGCGCGGCGGGTCGACCGAGGGGTCGCGCGTATAGTCTTCGCTCAGGCGAGTGACGGCCGGGCGCTGGCCTTGCCAGATACCTTCCAGCGCCTGTACCAGGGAAGCGTCCGGCGGCGGCGCCGCCTGGGCCGCAGCCGTGGCGAGGGCGAAGACCAGGACGGCCGCGGTACGGACGGGGGTGAGGAAATTGCGCAGTTCTGGCCTGATCATGATCGGATTCCGTGTTGCTGTAGCAAAGTTCAAAAGGCGTTTCTTGTACAACGCCGCCTAGGCGGCCACCGCGGCCGGTTCGCCGCGCTCGGCGCGGATGCGTTCCGGGTCCAAGACCAGGTCGCCACGGTCGCGCTCGGCAGCGCCGGGGCCCAGCCAGGTGGTCCAGCCCAGACGAGTATCGCCCCCCAGGCGGGCCTGTGGCACGTCGATGCGGCGCAGCACCAGGCGTACGTCCCAGTCCAGCTCGATACCGATGTAGCTGCGCACCCAGTCCAGCAGCTGGCGATGGCTGGTGCCCGGCGGCAGCAGGTCGTCGTAGGCCGGCCGCGGCATCGGCCCCAGGCGCACGCGGAAGCGGTGCTGCCGGTCCCATACCGCCGCACCGGCGACCGCGTCCACGCCCAGCTGGGCGCCGCGATTGGCATTCAGGCGGGTGCGCTGGTCGCGCGGCAAGGGCAGCCAGCGACCGACGAATTCCTCGATCGCCGCCGGCACGCGGAAGAAGTTCGCCAGGATGCGCGCCAGGCCCTCGGCATTGCGCGTCTGCCGCACCAGGTGGCCGGCGTGGTTGAGACGGGCATGGTCGGGCACGGCGTCGC
Source organism: Tahibacter aquaticus (assembly GCF_004363655.1). Lineage (GTDB taxonomy): Bacteria > Pseudomonadota > Gammaproteobacteria > Xanthomonadales > Rhodanobacteraceae > Tahibacter > Tahibacter aquaticus. The sequence continues at coordinate 667,571 of NZ_SNZH01000002.1, read as the reverse complement.
GGCCGCGCGTCGCCGCCAGGCCGTAGGCGATGGTGCTGGCCGCATGGCGGGTGAATTTCTCGTCGCCCGGCCGGTCCAGGCTGACGGTGGACTGGGCGTCGGCCCAGGCGCGGTAGAACAGCAAGGTGAGCCGGTGGTGGAACAGGTCGGCGAACTCGATCAGGGTGCGGTCGCCGTGGTGGATCGCGCGTTCGCGGGCGTGTTCGGTCAGCACCAGCGGCAGCGGGCCGTTCGGGCCGAACAGGCCGAAGCTGTGGATGACCAGCTTGCGTCCGCCGCGACGCTTGGGTGGATCGAGCCGCAGGATGGTCGATGGCGCGAACATGGACGAAGGCTCCTGCCCCAGCCGCAGCGGTTCCTGCGACGGCCTCTTGGCCCGGCCCAGCCGCGGCAGGTGCGGGTGCAGCGATTCGATGCGCCGCAGCAGGGCGAACAGGTCGTACTCGTAGGGCTTTTCTTCCAGCGCCTGCCATAGCGCAGCCAGCGCCTCGGCCTGTTTCTGCGTCGGAAGGTCCTGTGCGGCGCCATCGGCCGCAGCATTGGCGGCCTTGTCGATGGCTGCGCCGGCATCGAGGTTGACGCTGCCGCTGGTGAACAGGTTCTGTTCCGGCGTGCTCATGCGACCGGTCTCTTGCCGAAGCGCGGCGCCCATTGGCCCAGCTGGCCGCGCTGAGCGCTGACCAGGCGCGTTTCGGTAAAGGTGTTCAGGGCAACATGGCGGGCCAGGAACTGTTCCAGCACGGCACCGAACAGGTAGGGGCTGGTGCCGGCGAAATGGCTTTCGTCGATGATCACGTCGATGCCGACGCCGCGGCCGAAGGTGATCGGCCCGCCGCCGGGCAGGCGCCGGGTGATCGGCGCGAGCTTGGTCTTGAGCACGGCATTCGCATGGCGTGCCACGGCAGGGTCGCCAAGCACGGTATACAAGGCCAGAAGTTCACGCAGCGCCAGCGCGCCCTGCTCGGGGCTGTGGTCGGTCAGGGTCTGGTAGTTCAGGCCCAGGTGGCTGATCAGGCGCCAGGTGATTTCGCCTTCGGGCGCAGCCGATACCGGCCGTGTCGGCCCCTGCAGCACGCGCACGCCGGTTACCGGCACCGAATCCACGGGTACCAGGTCGTGCTGGCTGCCGACGCTCATCAGCAGGGCGAGGTCGCGGTTGGTCACCGTCATGTCCACGCCGAGCTGGCGCAGGCTTGAGCCGTACGGCGCCTCGTGCTGGTTGACCAGCGACAGGAACACTTCCGAGCCCAGGTAGGTCGAGCGCGCGCCGTGGCGCGTGACCGAGGCCGAAGTCAGGCGCGGTTCGCGCCGCACGGTGAAATAGGCACCGTGGTTGCCGCGGTCGCCGACCTGGCTGGCATAGAACGGGCGGAATTTCGCTTCCACCGCGTTGTCGCGGCCGAAGCCTTCCACCTGTTCTATCGAGTAGACCTCGTAGTTGAGCGGATGCGCGCGATCGGGCACGACATGGAATTCGTAGCGGCTGTCGCCGACCTGGATGCGGTCCGAGCGCATCGAGATGAGGTTGATCGCCGGCGTGCAGAACAGGGCGAAATGGCTGGCATCGACCACGGTTTCCAGGTCGCTCACGTCCTGGTCGAGCAGGATGCTGACTTCGAAGCCGTCCAGCGCCTCGATACCCTGCAGCGCCGCACGCAGGCCTTCCAGCGCGATGAAGTGGTAGCGCGCCGGAAAGGCGAAGTATTCGTGCAGCAGGCGATAGCCCTGGAACCCGCGGCTCTTGTACGGCAGCAGGGATTGCTCGTCGTCGAAGCCCTCGGGCTGTACCGCGCCTGGCGAGAGCTGGCGCCACTGGCCGCCGTTGCGTCCGCGCGGACGCACCGACACGCCGAGCACATGGCCGCACAGCAGCTCGTGCAGGCGCGAGGTGATATGCGCGCTGCCCGTGAGGTGCAGCGACAGGCGGTCCGGCGGCGGGCTCTTGCCGCTGAGCGGCGCATTGAAGGCGAAGTTCAGCCGCAGCGACGACTTGACCGGCATGTCCTGGCGCAGGCGCAGGATGCGCACGTCGGTCGGCACGCCTTCGAAGCGCGCCTGGCTGACGCGCAAAGGCCACAAATCCACATCGTGTGCGGTGCGGAATTCGCAGCCAGCCTGGCCTTCGACCAGGCTGGGCGCGCGCATGCGTTCGCCGCGCGCGATGCGGAAGCAGTCGCCCTGGTTGCCGGTCATCTCGCCCGGGGTGAACTGGACGATGCACATGGCCGGCGTCGGCGCCAGGTAGTTCGGGTAGATCACCTCGAGCAGGCGCTGGGAAAAACGCGGGAATTCCGCGTCCATCTTCAGCTGGATGCGCGCCGTGAGGAAGCTGAAGCCTTCCAGCAGCCGCTCCACGTAGGGATCAGCCACTTCGATGTCGTGCATGCCCAGGCGCGCGGCGATCTTGGGATAGTTCGCGGCGAATTCCGCGCCCAGCTCCCGTAGATAGTTCAGTTCGCTGTTGTAGTAGCCGAGCAGGCGCGGATCCATCGGTCGCCCCTAGCGCAGCAAGTCTTCGAGCACGATCTGGCCGCTTTCCAGATCGACGCGCGAACGCAGCAGCAGGTCGATCGGATACGGCTCGGACCAGAGCTGGCCGCGGATTTCCATGGTCAGCTGGTTGTGCGTATGCGTACCGCTTTCCGACGGCAATACGCGCACCTGCAGCGATTCGGGCAGTACGCGCGGCTCGAACATCTTGATCGCGCCGCTGATCCTCTTCTGCACTTCGTCCAGGTCTTCGTCGACGAGCTGCTTGCCGGACAGGGCCAGTACGCCGAAATTGACCACCGAACGGCGCACCTCGTCGATACCGGCCATGCTGGTCTCGGATTCGGCATTGGTGGTGTTGAGCAGCCAGGAAATGTCGCGCAGCACGCACTGGCGGAATTCCGCCTTGGTCATGGTGCGCTCGTGCAGGGCTTCCTTGCGGCTTTCCGGGTTGTGGTCGGTCAACCGGTCCAGCAGCACCGGCAACAGCCGTGTCGAGCGTGCTCCCTGCAGCGGATTGGCCTTACTCATCGGTCGTGCTTTCGTCCGTGCCCGGTGCGTCTTCCGCGCCGTCTTCGTCGGCGCGCTGCAGTGCGCGCACGGCGAGGAAAGCGTGGTCGTCCACATTGCTGACCCAGCTGCGCTGGCCATGGCCGGCATAGGCGTCGGCGCCGATTTCTTCCCAGCGGGTGAGCGAGGCCAGCGCCAGGCGCTCGTCGTCGAGGCCGTAGCTGCGCGGATAGCGGCTAGGTATCAGCACCACGTGCTGGCCGCCGTTGCGCAGGGTCAGGCGGCCGGGCAGCCAGACCAGGTCGCGCAGATCGTTTGGCGCTTCCAGTTCCAGCCGCTGGATATGATCGAAAGGCAGCCAGTAGTACTGGCCCTTGAGAATGATTTCGCAGATCGGGCCCAGGCGCGAATCGGCGTCGGCGAGCCAGTCGACCGGTGTTTCGTCGAGCACGAAAGCCGTTGCAGGCGCGGCTTCGAAAGCCTGCTGCATGAGTTCGTCGGCAAGCGCATTGTCCTTGCCGCGGCTGGCCAGGGACTGGCTCAGCGTGGCGAACCAGGGCTCGGGCTGGCCTATGGTCTGCGGCGCGAGTTCGCCGGCGAAGATCTTCTCGCGCTGGATCTCGCAGCGGATCGCCTCGCGGTACATCTGCGCCATCGGAATGGCCGACGCAGCCAGGGTTGCCGCCGTCTGCAGCTGGGCCACGGCGCGCGTCCAGTTGCCCGTGAGCATGCTCAGCTGGGCCAGGTGTACGCGCAACTCCACCACATTGGGCTTGGCCTTGATCGCCGCAACGAGTCCGGCCTGCTGTTCGGCCAGCGACTGGTCGCGACGCAGGATATTGGTGGAAGCGGCATCGTCCTTGCGCATCGGTTTCCCTTTTGCAACGAAAAAAACACCGGTGACGGAGAGCAGCTTGCGCCGGTCTCCGCACCGGGGACGGAAAATGACGCCGGCGCAGATGCGCTGGCGCCTTAGGGCCGATTAGCCCTTCTTGTTTTCCTTGACCATCCAGGTACCCGTGACGGCAGCGCCCAGCGAACCATCGCTGTTCTGTTCCTTCACTTCCATCTTGATCTTGCCGTAGGACATGCCTACTTCTTCGATCAGACGCGGGCTGTTGGTGGCACCGACCGGGCGAACGTGGGTGATGAGGACGTCGCTCAGGGTGATCTTGCAGTATTCCTGCTGGCCGTCACCGACCTTGCAGCAGGACAGCTCGACGCTCGAGATGTGCTTGCCGCCGGCGCAGTAGGTGAGGAGGTTCGGCGAGGACTTGTCCACATAGTGCGTGAACACGAGTTCGCTGAAGTTGGCCTTGCCGACGCCGCCGCCACCGCCCGTGTGGGTGGAGGAGGACTGGCTGACGGCGTAAGCCCAGCTCAGTACGTCGATCTGGCCGGAGTGCTTGGAGTCTTTCGACTCGCCGCTGATGCCGTCGATTTTTGCGAAGAAGTCTTGCAGCGAATCTTTGGGCGCCGTGTCGACGGAAACCGACGGAGCTGCGAGAACGCTACCCATTCCGAGAGATGCCATACGTTTAGTCCTTAACTACGATGGATAAAGAGAACCGGACGGTTATTTACCAGGGGGCCGGTTCGGTCCTGTCGCGGCTGGCTGTACGGGCCAGCCCGACCTTCATTGCCCGCCAGATTTGACGGACGGAAGCTTGGATACCAGACGCAGCGACACGGTCAGCCCTTCGAGCTGATAGTGCGGGCGCAGGAAGAATTTCGAGGTGTAATAGCCGGGGTTGCCTTCCACTTCCGCAACCTGGACTTCGGCGGCCGCGAGCGGCTTCATTGCCTTGGTCTCCTGCGAGGAATTGGCCGGGTCGCCGTCGACGTAGTTCATGATCCAGTCGTTGAGCCAGCGCTCCATGTCGTCGCGTTCCATGAACGAACCGACCTTGTCGCGCACGATGCACTTGAGGTAGTGCGCGAAACGGCAGCAGGCGAACAGGTACGGCAGGCGTGCCGACAGGTTGGCGTTGGCGGTTGCATCCGGATCGTAGTACTCGGCCGGCTTCTGCAGCGACTGCGCGCCGATGAACGCGGCAATGTCGGTGTTCTTGCGGTGGATCAACGGCATGAAACCGTTCTTGGCCAGTTCCGCTTCGCGCCGGTCGGAGATCGCGATTTCCGTGGGGCACTTCATGTCCACGCCGCCGTCGTCGGACGGGAAGGTGTGGGTGGGCAGGCCTTCCACCGCACCGCCGGATTCGACGCCGCGGATCGAGGTACACCAGCCGTAGTACTTGAACGAACGGTTGATGTTCACCGCCATCGCATAGGCCGAGTTGGCCCAGCAATACGCGCTGTGGGTGGAACCGTCGGTAGATTCCTCGAAATCGAATTCGTCGATCGGGTTGGTGCGCACGCCGTAGGGCAGGCGCGCGAGGAAGCGCGGCATGGCCAGGCCGAGGTAGCGCGAGTCTTCCGAGTTGCGCAGGCTGCGCCAGGCGACGTATTCAGTGTTCTCGAAGATCTTGGTCAGGTCACGCGGGTTGGCCAGCTCCTGCCAGGTTTCCATCTGCATCGTGGTCGGCGCGGCGCCCGTAATGAACGGACAGTGCGAGGCGGCGCAGATCTTGGCCATTTCGGTCAGCAGCTCGACGTCGGGCGGCGAGTGGTCGAAATGGTAGTCGCCGACGAGGCAGCCGTAGGGCACGCCGCCGAGCTGGTCGTATTCGGCTTCGTATACTTTCTTGAAAATGGGACTCTGATCCCAGCCGATGCCCTTGTGCCGGCGCAGGGTGCGATGCAGGTCGCGCTTGGAGATCGGCAGGAACTTGATCTTCAGCAGCTCATCCACCTCGGTGTTGTTGACCAGGTAGTGCAGGCCGCGCCAGGCGCTTTCCAGCTGCTGGTACTCGGCGTGGTGGATGATGAGGTTGATCTGCTCGGACATCTTGCGGTCGATCTCGGCGATGATCGCCTCGATCGCCTTGTACGAATCCGCACCGATGGTGACCGTATTGGCGAGCGCCTGTTCGGCCAGGGTGCGCACGGCAACCTGCACCGCCTCCTTGGCCTCGTCGGTCTTGGGCTTGAATTCCTTCTGCAGCAGGCTGGAGAAGTCGGTGTTCTCCGCGTACTGGGTTTGTTTGTCGAGTAGTGCTTGATTCTGCGCCATGAGTGGATTCCCGATGTCTTATGCGCGCGGCGCTCAGGCGTCGCTGTTTTCGGTGTCTGCGGGCTTGCTGGCATTCGGCGCAGCGGCGATCGACTTCAGCAGGGCCGGGTCGTTGAGCACCTTGCCGATCAGTTCTTCCGCACCGGTCTTGCCATCCATGTAGGTCAGCAGGTTGTTGAGCTGGGTGCGGGCATCGAGCAGCTTGGACAGGGCATCGACCTTCTTGGCGATCGCGCCGGGAGAGAAGTCGTCCATACTTTCGAAGGTGATGTCCACCGCCATGTTGCCGTCGCCGGTCAGCGTATTGGGCACGGCGAAGGCGACGCGCGGCTTGATCGCCTTCATGCGCTCGTCGAAATTGTCGATGTCGATTTCGAGGAACTTGCGATCGGCGACGGCCGGCAGGTCTTCCACGGGCTTGCCGGCCAGATCGGCCATGACGCCCATGACAAAGGGAATCTGTACCTTTTTCTCAGAGCCGTAGACTTCGACGTCGTACTCGATCTGCACGCGCGGCGCCCGGTTGCGGCCGATGAACTTCTGCGCGCTGCTCTTGTTGGTTCGGGTGAATTTGGAACCGCTCATTTGCGCAATCTCCTGAAAATCGCCACTGGACTACCGGGTGTTCGTGCGAAGCGTGGCAGGCGTCGAACGGCCTGGGGACGGGCCTGCCGGCGGCCCCGGGGCAGCCAGGTCAAGCGGGTAAAAATACATATTGCCAAAGTGCAGGGTCATCGGCTCAGTTCCTGTTGCTGCCGGCGAGCAGTTCGGCCTGGGCCAGGCCATCGGGCGCGAGCTCGCGCAGGATGGAAAGGAAGTCCAGCCCGATCAGCCCGCGTGCGCGGCGGATCAGCAGCGGCGCCGGATTGGCCGGCTCGGTCGCTTCGAGGAACTCGCAGACAGAGTCGAGCATGCGTACCGCGTCCTGGCGCGTCAGCGCCTGGCGCGGCACGCCGGCGGCCGCCGCGGCAACCGGAACTGCATCGTAGTCGCTGCCCGTGTCAGCCGTTGCGACATCGCCGCCACCGCCACCGTCGGCCTTGCGCTGCAGATGCAGCGGATAGACCTGGTCGATGAAGGCGATCAGCGGCTGCAGTTCCGGCGCCTCGCTCGCGCCCATCTGCTCGCGGCCGATGCGGTCGAGTTCCTGCATCACGCCGCGCAGTTCGCGCAATGCCGCCAGGCCCTTGTTGCCGGCGCCGATCTCCTCGGTGAGGAAGGCTTCGATCTGGTGCCGTGCAATCGGCGCGGTATTGTTCGGATCGCGGCCGGCAGCAACTTTTTCCAGAATTCCCAGATCCAGCGGACCGAGCTGGCGGGTCGGCAGCGGCGTGGCGCGCAGATCGCCGAGCAGCCCGCTCACCGCGGCCAGGCCGCTGAGGGCATTGCTGCGCGGCAGCGGATCTTCCTCGCCGTCGACGCTGAGCGCCGGATAGGCTTCGGTCCAATGACGCTGGGCCAGTTCCAGCACCAGTCTCGCACCGGTGAGCGCGCCTTCCAGGCCGTGCTTGTGCGCCAGCGCACGGGTAATGAAGACGGTAAGGCGGAAGTCCTTGCTGCGGCCGAGCAGGCTGATGGCCTGCGCGAGTACGCGTGACCAGTCCGGTCCTTCGGCGGCAATGACGGTGTCGCCGTACTGGCGCTCCGGCGTACCTTCGACGCTGCGCTCCAGCGCGAGGTAGTCAGCGTCGTAGTCGAGCTCAACCCCGCAGATGCGTTCGGCATCCACTGGAGCCAGCAGCGAATCGACATCGATCAAACTCATTTTAGCCCCTGTTGCTTGGGTAGCCGCCGGCCTGTGCCGGCGGCTACCGCGACGATTGCGTCACTGCCTGTTTTTTGCGTTCTTGAATTCCGGACCCCACAAGGGGTGATTGTGCTCCGCCGGTGTAAGGTCGAAGTTCGGATCGAGCTGCAATGCGCGTTCGAACGATTGCCGGCAGAGCACCGGGCGCTCGCTCACGCAGTACGTGAACGCCAGGTTCTTGAGCGCGGCAATCTTGATGGTGTCGCTGGCGGCCCAGATGTCCGGCGACATGAAGGTGGCCTCAGCCTGTGGATAGGAGCCTGCCTCGTATTCGGCGATGCCCTTGGCCAGGATTTCCTTGCCGCGCACTTCCGCCTGCTGGCGCGCCACTTCGGCCGGATCCGGCGGCGGCGGCGGCGGTTGCTTGGGCTGGTTGCTGACGCAGGCGCCGAGAAATGCGCTGCACAGCAGCACCAGCAGCGGCTTGGCGGCAATACGGACTTTCCGGGTGGACGTGGTACTCACGAATTGATTGGCCCCTGTTCGATGAAATGGCAGATCGCGCAGTCCTGGCAAAGGGCCGCGACGCACCGGCAATATTGCCGGCGGATCCATCTGACAGGCCGCCCCCCGACGACCTCGTACCGCGTCTCGCGGCACACTGCAACTACTTTGCGGCGCTTTCCCCTGCGGGTTGGAACCGGTGTTCCAGCGTCGTGGGCTGTCCGGCTACCACGGTCAGCTGCCGGCGAACCGACTGCAGGCCTGGATTGCGCAACTCCACGTTGTACGTACCCGGCTCCAGCTGCAGGAAGCGCATCGGCGGACTGACACCCTTGAGGCTGCCATTGATCCACACTTCGCCCCAAGGCTGAATGCCAAGTTTGACATTTCCCGTTGTAGCCATTGCGGGCTTTACGTCGCGTTTGTTGCGCGTCGTCGACGCCGTATCCCGCTGCCTGTTGATCGGATCCTCGCTGCGCGGTGCTGTGGTCGGGGTGAGATCGACGGTCTTTACCGTATCGCCCGGCGGTGGCGTTGTCGCGGCAGCCGGCGGCGCAGCAGCCGGCGGTGGCGTGGCGGCAATCGGCTGGGCGTGTTCGGGCGGCGTCAGCGGCAGCGTCTGGCCCTGGCCTTCCAGCGCGGTCGAGGTCGCTTCGCTGGGCTGGCTGATCGGCGCGAGCACCTGGCCCGAATCGGCGGGCGTCGCAGCCAGCGTATTCGGATCGGCCACGGCCGCACCGTCGACAGGCGGGACGACCGGGTTGGCCGCATCGGTCGAAGCCGGCAAGGCAGCGACTTCACCGCCTGTTGCCGGTGTGTCGCCCGGATTGGCCGCCACGACGGGATTTTCCGCGCCCGGCGTGACGACCGGCGCGGTAGCGGTTTCGGACACCGGCGGCGTAACCGCCGGCGTCTCCGCCACCAGCGGCGGCGGCGGGGGCACTTCACTCGGGCCGGACAGCAGCCACCACGCGGCAACACCGACCGTCAGCACGGCGCCAACGATGGCGACGGGAACCAGCCAGGGCTTGCCCGCACCGCCCTGCTGCGCCGCTGCGGCCACGACGGACGGTGCCGGCACATCGCCGCGGGACGACCTGGGCTGCTGCGCGGGCACGGAAACCGGCCGCGTCTCGCTGGTCAGGCGGCCGGACAGCAGATCTTCCATTTCGGGAAAACTATTCGTCTCCACCTTTTCGCGCTTGACCGGCGCGGCCAGCGGATCGAGATCGACGGCGTTGGCCACCGGGGGTGCTGCCGGCAGCGGCATCACCAGCGTGGCGTCGTTGGCATTGGCCGCAGCCGGCGGCGGCGTGGCCGCGCTCAGGCTGCGCGCCAGGGCCAGCGCATCCGGCGCAGCCATGACGACGGTGGCATCGTTGGCCGGAGCCGGCTTGGCTGCAACCGGCCTGGGCGGTTCGGCCCGCGGCGGCGTGCGCGCCGCAGGAACTTCACGCGGTGGCGGGCTGGACGGCCGCGTGTCGCGCGGCGGCGTCTGCGCGGCCTGGGCAGCATCGAGCAGCGCACGCGGCGCCGTCATCACGACGGTGGCATCGCTGTCGGCCGTGCTGGGTGCGGGCGGCAACACCGCGGCAGGTGCCGCCGCAGGCGGCGCGACCGGCGGCGGCGCGACGATGACTTCGGGCGGCAGACGGAATTCGGAAACGACGACAGGTTCGGCCGCTGCCGGCGGCGGCTCGCGCACGACCATCGGTTCCAGCGCAAGCTCGAACGGCGGCGGGACGGATAGGCCGACACCGCTGGACGCGGCCGCTGGCAATTCGAAAGACGGCGGCACCTGTTGCGGCGCGGTGAGCGTGGCAGCGACCGTTGGCACGCCGGCGAGCGGCGCAGCGAACGAGGCTTCGGCTGGCACCGGCTGGATGGCAGGCTCGGCAAACAGCGGCGCACCAGCAGTAGGGGCAGCAAGCATCGGCTCGGCGAAAGCGGGCGGCAACAAGGCGGCTGTGGCGGACTCGGCGAAAGCGGGCGGCAACGATGCGGCCGCGACGGGCTCGGCATATGCGGTTGCCACCGGTTCGGCAAACGCCGGCGACACGGACGCGACGGGTTCGGCAAACGCCGGCGGCTGAGGTACGGCAACAGCAGGCGTGGCGAATGCTGGCGACGCGGGTATGGCAGGAGCCAGTTCGGCAAATTCGCGCGGCAGCTCCGCTGCCGGCGCGAACGGCGGCGGCGCGGACGGTGCAGGGGTGGCGAACAGCGGTACCGCTACAGGCGCCGCGGCAAGCGCAGGCTGTTGCAGCGGCTCGGCGGGAGCCGGCTCCACCGGCGCCGTGGCCGCAGGTACCGCCAGCATCTCGGCAACGGCCGGCACTTCGGCTACCACGGCAACCACAGCGGCTTCGGCTTTGGATTGAGCCGCCGCTGCAGCCGCCGCCGCCGCGGCGGCCTTGGCGCCGGCCAGTTGCTGCACGAGTGCAGCGACTTCCTGCGCCGAGACGATCACCGTACGCTCATCTTCGCCATCGGCACGCGCCGCCGGTATCGGCAGCATGGCCGGTGCGGCTGGCAACGGGGCACTGGCCGGATCGGGCGGCATCGCATCGAGAATGCTGTCCAGCGCCAGCGGCTCGGGTTCGGCCTCGGACACCAGCGAAATGATGGTCCTGTCGTTCTCGGTAACGCGCAGCAATTCGCGCAGTTCGCCGATCGACTGTGGCCGGTCGCCGGGCTGCAGCATCAGCGCCTTGTCCACCGCGGTAAGGAATTCGCGGGAATAGCCGCTGAGGCCGGCGGCCGCGAGCGGCTGCAGGTTGTCCTTCATGATGCGCGAGATCGACGCCGGCGGCGGGCTGCCGATCAGCGCGAAGTGCAGCAGCGCGCCTACCGCGTAGACATCGGTCCATGGACCTTGCGGCAGGGCGAAATCGCTGGAGTACTGTTCGATCGGCGCATAGCCCGGCTTGACCACGACCGTGATCGCCTTCTGCAGCCCCGTCACGACTTCGCGCGCCGAGCCCAGGTCGAGCAGCACCGGCGTGCCGTCGTTCTTGATCAGGATGTTGTCGGGTGCGATGTCGCGATGGAACACGTTGCGCGAATGCAGCAGCTCCAGCACGTCGAGCACCGGAGCGACGATGCCGCGCAACCAGGGTTCGTCGCCACGCCCACCCATTTCCTTCAATACGGAGCGCAGCGTCTTGCCGGTATAGCGCGGCATGACCATGTAGGCCGTGCCGTTCTCTTCCCAGAACTGCAGCACCTCGACCAGGCCCGGATGCTTGAACTGGGCGAGCAGGCGCGCTTCGTTGATGAAACCGACGAGGCCGGCTTCGAACGTCTCGCGATTGTGTTCCGAGCGAATGCGCACCGTGGTGGTGGCAACGCGGCCGGCCAGCGAGATCGGAATGTATTCCTTGATCGCCACTTCGCGCATGAGCTGAAGATCGCGCGCGCCGTAGACAATGCTGAACCCGCCTTCGCCCAGTGTCTCGACGATTTCGAATTCCCTGAGCCGCATGCCCGCAACGAGTGCATTGCCGGGAGCGAGATCCGCTAGCGGATTCTTGCCGGAAATGATCGGAGCGACGCGCGAATTACCAGTTGCGTCCATGCCTGCATATCGGAGAGGGAGGGCGTCGTATGCAATTTAGGCTAAATGAAAGCGCAGTGCAAAGAGCAGGTTTGTCCTTTGTGATCACCATCCGTATTTGCCGATGGACGGCGCTGCGCGCAAGGTAAACTTTTTGTGATGTAGTCGTTGTTTCAAGGTTGCGCATTCTTGCAGCTGTCGGCGCGTTGCGTTAGCGCGCGTGTCGCCTCTCGTATTGCGATGCGGCAAAGGATCACGCACTGCGGCTTCACGATGCCGTCGCGAAGCTACCGCGCGATGACAACACGATCACGTCGCAGACACTGCTATAGCCTTGAAGCAAGCTGTTTTGCACGCCCGTCGCAGCCGTGATCTGCTGCGTTTGCGTAGCTGGGTGGGTTTTGATAGCTTCAAAATTTTCAGGGCTTGGCCTGTACATACGGGCCGGTTCCGCAGCGGCGCGTGCACGCAACCCATCGGCGCAGCAGTTGGGGAATGCCGCTGCATCCGCCCTAGCGCGGACGCGCACGAGGGAGCGTGAATGTCGGTCAGGCTGGAACTGGTGGTGCTGTCTTACAACGGTCAGGCCCTGGCCGCGCCGTTGTGCCGTGCGCTGGATGCGCCGGTCAGTGTCGGGCGCGGCAGCGACAACGATCTTCCGCTCAACGATCCCGAGCGTCTGATCTCACGGCATCAGGCGCGCTTGAGCATGGGCCTGGGCGGCGCAGTCGATATCAGCAATCTCAGCAGCAGCAGTTCGCTGTTCATCAACGGCAACGAACTCGCGCCCGGCCGCACCTGCACCCTGAGTCCGTCGGACCAGCTGCTGATCGGCCGCTACGTGCTCGGCCTGCGCGCTGCGACACTGGCACCTGCGCCGTTCGCAGCACCGGTGCAGGCCACAGCGGCGATTCCCGACGATCCGCTGTTCGGACCGATGTCACCGGTGTCTACACCCGCGGCCGCAGCATCGGCGCAGGCAATGCCCGCCGCGATGCCGAAGCCGCCTGCAGCGCAGACCATACCGCCGCCGCTCGCACAGCCCGTGGCGCAAGCCGCTGCACGCCCTGCGCCCGCACGCCCGGTACCGGTGCCGCCAGCCATGCCGATGGCGACCAAGCCCAAGCCGGTGCAGCAGATCCCAGACGATTTCGACGTGTTCTCGCCGCCTGCACCGCCACCGCTGGCGTCCTTCAGCATGCCGGCTGGCGAGGTCACTATCGAAGATTCGAGCGAGAAGGCGCGCGTCAACGAAGTGTTCGCGGAACTGCAGGTGCTGCAGCCCGACGTGCTGGGCGAATCGCCCGAGGACGCACGCCAGCGCAACCGCATGCTGGACGTGGAAAACCGCAACAAGATCGATCCGATGCAACTGTTCGACGCCGGCATCGACATGGGCGGCGCCAGCGTCTCGCTGGACCACGGCCTGGAAATCGACTCGCTGTTCGTCGTGCCTTCGCTGGTTGGCGGCAGCGCCGCGCCCGCACCCGCACCGGCCATGCCGCCGATCCAGGGCATACCGCCGGCGGCGAGCTTCCCGGCCAACGCCCAGACCATGCAGACCATGGCACCGGTGCAGCCCATGCCGAGCGCCGCGCCGGCGGCGCTCAGTTCCGCCGCAGCGGCCGAACAGATGATGGCCGACCTGCTCGGCTCCGGCCCTGCGCTCGACCCGGCCACGGCCATCACCACCTTCGATAACCTGCCGATACTGGAAGCGCCGCCCGCGGCGCTGGACCTGGCACCGCCACCACATTATCCACAAGTGCAGCCAGCCGCCGCAGCGCCGCGGCCCGCGCCGGCAGCGCCGCCGGCAGCAGCTCCGGCCAGACCCCTGCCAGCCGCTGCAGCGCCTGCCGCCGCGCGGCCGATACCGCCCAGCGCTGCGCGGCCGGCAAGCGCACCGGTACCGGCCAATGTGGCTGCCGTGCCGGCTGCCGCCGCTGCACCGGTTGCGGCGAATGCCGCCGCGCTCGACGCCGATGCCGCCGCCATCCTGCGCGCAGCGTTCGCCCGCGGCTGCGGCGTCGACGTCAACTGCATCGCCGATTTCACCCCGCAGGCGCTGGAAGTGCTGGGCCGCATCGTCGCGGCCATGACTTCGGGCACCATCCGGCTCATGCACGGACGCTCCTCGACCAAACACGAAATGCGCGCCAACGTCACCATCATCGCCACCGACGGCAACAACCCGCTGAAGTTCGCGCCCGACGGCGCGGCCGCCCTGACCCAGCTGCTGGGCCGCGGCTCGCCCGGCTTCATGCCGCCGCTGCGGGCGATCGACGATGCCTTCGACGATCTGTCTGCACACCAGGTCGGCCTGCTCGCCGGCTCGCGCGCGGCCATGTACGACGTGGCACAGATGCTCGGACCCGACCGATTCCTGGCCCGCGCCGGGGAAAAGAGCGGGCTGGAAACCATGATGCCGGCCAAGCACAAGGCGCGCCTGTGGGATCTGTACGAAAGCGGCTACCAGGAAATGGTCGGCGAGGCGCGGGAGGAATTCGAAAACCTGTTCCAGCGCGCCTTCGCCCGCGCCTACGAGCAAGAGATCGATCGCATCAATACGGGGAAAAGCCGGTGAATACCTATCTCGCTGGCAGCGGCGTACGCATCGAGTTCGCCACCTTGTCGGGCCAGGGCGGCCGCGAGTACAACGAAGACGCCTGCGGCTACTGGACCGCGGAAGGCGGCGCCTGCTTCATCGTCTGCGACGGTGCCGGCGGCCATGGCGGCGGCGACGTGGCCTCGGAAACCGCCGTGCGCACGCTACTGTCGGCCTATTCCAGCGCACCGGACCTGAGCCAGCAGAACATCGAGCGCATCCTGGTGCAGACCGACGTGGCCATCCGCTACGGCCAGCAGCTGGCCGGCGGCCTGCGCAAGATGAGCGCAACCGTGGCCGCGCTGTTCTTCGACGGCAATGCGCAGAAGGCGCAGTGGTCCAACCTCGGCGACACGCGCCTGTACCTGTTCCGCAAGCGCAACTGCAGCCAGCTGACCAAGGACCACAGCGTCGTGCAGACCTTCGTCGACGCCGGCGTCATCGCCGAAAGCGAAATCCGCAACCATGCCAAGCGCAATCTGCTGTTCGCCGCGCTGGGCATGGGCGACGGCGTACCGCCGACGGCGCTGGAAGCGGCCTTCGACGTGGACGACGGCGATGCCTTCCTGCTCTGCACCGATGGTTTCTGGGAAGTGGTGCTGGAAGCCGAAATGGTGGAAACGCTGGTACGCGCCGATTCGGCCGAGGAATGGCTGCTGCTGATGGAACAGCTGATCAGCGCGCGCGGCACGCCATTGCAGGACAACTACAGTGCGCTGGCGGTCTGGGTGGGCAGGCCCAACGAAGTGACCATGCCCTGGCCGGATCAGAACGAGGCCGTCGGCCTGGTCGCCGAGGCAAGTCCGGATGCGGCCTGAGCAACGCCGATCCCTCGCCGCGGCCGGAAACGCGTAATGTCATTACCAGGTTTTGTCGAACGGGCAAGCTCCCTGGCCAGCCCACCACCTCCCACCTCACTCGCCGCGACCCCCATGACCGCCAAACGCTCGCTGTTCCGTCTCGTCTGTCTCCTGTCCGGCCTGGCACTGCTGGCTACGCTGGGTGCCTGCTCCTCGGCGCCGAAGAAGCGCAACCCGGTCACGGTCGAGGTCACCCTCACCGCCAGCCCCAAGCTCAACCCCGACATGAACCTGCGCCCGTCGCCGGCCCAGGTCACCATGGTCAAGCTCAAGCGCGCCGCACCGTTCATGCAGGCCGACTACTTCACCCTGGCCGACGAGGACAAGGGCGATCTCGACGGCGTGGTCGTGCTGAAGGACCGCTTCCCGGTGCAGCCCGGCGCCACGGTCAAGAAGAGCTATACCTTCGATGCCGACGAAGACGCCATTGGCGTGATGGTCGGCTTCCGCGACATGGAAAACAGCGTCTGGCGCGCCGCGCTCGACCTGCCGCCGCAGCGCAAGAAGTGGATCAAGCTGCCCGAGTTCCTCAAGAGCGGCAAGCCGACGGTCGAGTACACGGTCGACCTGCAGGAACGCAAGGTCATCATGACCGGCCCGCCGCAGAAGAAGAAGTAAGCGCAATGACCGCGATGAGCCGACGCCGCGCCAGCCAGGGAAGGTGAGATGGATCCGTTCAAGAAAGTCGTCTGGGCCGAAGGCATGTTCCTTCGCCCGCAGCATTTCCAGCAGCAGGAACGCTATTTCGAGTTCCACGCGCACCAGCGCAGCCTGGCCGCGGAACCCTTCTTCTGGGGCTTCCGCGACCTGCGCCTGGACGTGGCAGCGCTGTCGGTAGGCAAGGTCGCGATCCAGAGCGCCACCGGCCTGCTGCCCGACGGCACCTCGTTCTCGTTCCCGCTGCAGAGCAGCGCGCCCGATCCGCTGCATTTCGGCGAAGGCGTGGTCAACCAGACGGTTTATCTCGCCCTGCCGCTGAAGCGGCCGGGCACCGAACATGTGGTGTTCGAGGACAACCCGGCCTCGCTGGCACGCTATACCGTCAGCGACGCGGTAGTGCGCGACGAGAATTCCATCGCCGGCGAGCCCGCCGATCTGCAGCTGGGCACGCCGCGGCTGCGCCTGGTGCTGGAAAAGGACCTGGCCGACGGCTGGCTCGGTGTCGGCGTAGCCCGCGTGGTCGAATGCCGCAGCGACCGCCAGCTGCTGCTGGACAGCGAATACATTCCGCCGGTGGTCTGCTGTTCGGCCTTTGCCTATCTGATGTCGCTGCTCAACGAGCTGCACGGCTTGGTCAACCAGCGCGCCGACGTGCTCGCCGACCGCCTGAGCCAGCCCGGCCGCGGCGGCGTGTCTGAAGTGGGCGAGTTCCTGCTGCTGCAGATGCTCAACCGCTGGCAGCCGTTCCTGACCCACCTGCTCAATCCGTCGGTGCTGCATCCCGAGCGCTTCTACGGCGCGCTGGTGCAGATCGCCGGCGAGCTGGCCACCTTCATGGAGGCTTCGCGCCGTCCCGGCAGCTGGCCGCACTACGACCACGACGACCTGTACGGCTGCATCATGCCGCTGATGTTCCTGCTGCGCCGCGGCCTGTCGACGGTGCTGGAACAGAATGCCGTGCAGATCGACCTGCAGATCCGCAACTACGGCGTGCGCGTCGGTCATGTCAACGACACCGAATTGCTGCGTACCGCCCAGTTCATCCTGGCCGTCCACGCCAGCACGCCGCCGGAAACCCTGCGCACGCACTTCCCCACCCAGGTCAAGATCGGCCCCGCGGACAAGATCCGCGACCTGGTCAACCTGCACCTGCCGGGCGTGGGCCTGCGCCTGCTGCCGGTGGCGCCGCGCCAGATCCCGTATCACGCCGGCTACCATTATTTCGAGATGGATACGTCGGTAGAATTGTGGAAACAGCTGCAGACTACGGGAACGCTGGCGCTGCATGTCGCCGGCGAATTCCCCGACCTCGAGCTGGAATGCTGGGCTGTGCGCCGCTAGCCCTGGTCTGCGTCCCCTGAAAGAATCGCCATGACCAACCCTTCGTTCAACGCCGGCAACAACCGTACCTTCGTGATGCCCAGCCCGGGCGGCGCCGCAACGCCGCTGTCGGGCAGCGCACAGCCGGTATGGCAATCGCACGAACCGGAAATTCCGTCCGGCAATTCGCCGCTGATCGCGGTGGCCAATCCCATCCTCAACCTGGTCTACCAGATCCGCACGCTGGTGCATAACGCGGACCCGGACCGGCTCAAGACCTATCTTGCCGACGAGATCCGCCGCTTCGACGCCAACGCCAAGGCACAGGGCATTCCGGCCGAGCACATCGTCGCGGCGCGCTACTGCCTGTGCACGGTGCTCGACGAAGCCGCGGCGCAGACGCCCTGGGGCGGTTCCGGCGCCTGGTCGAAGAATTCATTGTTGGTCACTTTCCACAATGAAACCTGGGGCGGCGAGAAGTTCTACCAGCTGCTGGCCAAACTGGCGCAAACGCCGTCGCAGCACCTCGACGTGCTGGAGCTGATGTACTACTGCATCGCGCTCGGCTTCGAAGGCCGCTATCGCATCGTCTCCAACGGCCAGAGCCAGCTCGAAACGCTCAAGCGCCGCCTCGCCGACATCATCAAGACCGGCCGCGGCGTGCCCGACCGGGCGCTGTCCATTCACTGGGCCGGCGTGCAGGCCGAGATGCAGCGCATCTGGGGCATGATTCCGGTCTGGGTAACCGGCATCCTCGCCGTGGTGCTCGGCGTCGGCATTTTCATGCTGCTGGCGTTCTGGCTGGCGGCGCGGTCGGACAAGAGTTTCATCGCCATCAGTTCGCTCAAGCTCCCCACGCCCGCGCCGGTCGTGCGCGCCGAGCCGCCGCCGCTGCGCTTCTCCAAGTTCCTCGAACCGGAAATCAAGCAGGGCCTGGTGTCGGTGCAGGAGAACTACGAGAAGAGCACCGTCACCATCCGCGGCGACGGCCTGTTCGAATCCGGCAGCGCGACCATGCGGCCGCAGTTCCGCGACATCGTCGACCGCATCGCCGCGGCGATCAACGAAGTGCCCGGCCGCGTCCTGGTCAGCGGCCATACCGACGACCGGCCGATCCGCAGCGTGCGCTTCCCGTCCAACTGGGAACTCTCGCAGGAACGTGCCCGCGCCGTCGCCGGCCAGCTCAACCAGTCGGTGCGCACGCCCGAGCGCATCAGCACCGAAGGCCGCGGCGAAGCCGATCCGCTGGCCGACAACGCCACGCCAGCCGGACGCGCGCAGAACCGCCGCGTCGAGATCACTGTGTTCGCCACGCCGGCCGAGCTGAACAAGGAGGTTCGCTAGTGTTGCGCCGTCTGTTCTCGCTGATCTTCAGCCGCTACCTCTTCATCACCCTGGGCCTGATCGCCCTGGGCCTGGCCATCTGGTATCTCGGCCCGCTGTTCGCCTTCGCCAACTACCGGCCGCTGGAGCCGGTGAAGGTGCGCGTGTGGATCATGATCGGCATCCTCGTGCTGTTGCTGCTGCGCCTGTTGCTGCGGGTGTGGAAGAAGCAGCGCATGAATGCGCGCCTGATCGATGCCGTCATGGGCATGCGCGAAGCCAAGCCCGCCAGCCCGAACGATCCTTCCCGCGCTGCCATCGACGAGTTGCGCAGCAACTTCGAACGCGCCCTCACGCAGCTGAAGAAGACACGCTTCGGCGGCAAGAAGGAAAGCGGACTGATGGCCCAGTTCGGCCAGAAGTTCCTCTACCAGATTCCCTGGTACGTTTTCATCGGCGCGCCCGGCTCGGGCAAGACCACGGCCCTGCTCAACAGCGGCCTGCGCTTCCCCCTGGCCGAGGAAATGGGCAAGGAAAGCATCCGCGGCGTCGGCGGCACGCGCAGCTGCGACTGGTGGTTCGCCGACGAAACCGTGCTGCTGGACACGGCCGGCCGCTACACCATGCAGGAAAGCGACGCCGTCGCGGACAAGGCGGAATGGGAAGGCTTTCTCAAGCTGCTGAAGAAATTCCGCCCGCGCCAGCCGCTCAACGGCGCCATCCTGACCGTCTCGGTAGCCGACCTGCTCAGCTCGAGCGAGGATGAGCGTGACCGCCACGCCGCACGCATCCGTGCGCGCCTGAACGAGCTGACAGACAACCTCAACATCGCGTTTCCGATCTACGTGCTGGTGAGCAAGGTCGATCTGCTTGGCGGCTTCAACGAATACTTCAACAACCTGAGCAAGGAAGAGCGCGCCCAGGTCTGGGGCTTCACCCTGCCCCTGCAGCTGGGCGGCGAAGTGAACCGCGAGCTGCTCGGCCGGCAGATGGAAACCGAGATGGACCTGCTCGCCCGCCGCCTGTTCGACAAGCTGCCCGAGCTGATGCTGAGCGAAAGCGACACGGCCCGGCGTGCCCGCGCCTATACCTTGCCGCAGCATTTCGCCAACCTCACGCCGCTGGTGCGCCAGCTGCTGCAGAACGTGTTCGCCGATTCGAAGTTCGCGCCGCAGGCCATGCTGCGCGGCGTCTACTTCACGTCGGGCACGCAGGAAGGCACGCCGTTCGATCGCCTGCTCGGCAGCCTCAATCGCAGCCTCGGCTTCGACGGCCGCGTCTCGCTGCAGCAGACACCCAAGAGCGGCAAGAGCTACTTCCTGCAGGATCTCCTGCACAAAGTCATTTTTCCAGAAGCGCACCTGGCCGGGCGCAACCGCCGCGCCGAGCGGCGCGAGCGCTGGCTCAGCATCGCCGGACACACCGCAGTACTCGGCCTGCTCGCCCTGGCCGTGGTCGGCTGGGCGGTCAGCTACAAGCGCAACAACAACTACATCGACTTCGTCGACTCCAAGACGGCCCTGGTCGACGGCCATCTGAAGACCATGCAGAAAGGCGAAGGCGCCACCCTGCTGGAGCTGCTGCCCGGCCTGAACGCCCTGGTCAAGCTGGCCGACGGCCCGGATTTCCCGGTCGGCGACCCACCGATCAACCTGACCTACGGCCTCTACCAGGGCGGCAAGCTCGATGCGGCGGCACAGGATTCCTACCGCAAGGCGATCGAGCGCGCGCTGCTGCCGCAGATCGTGCGCCGGCTGGAAGAAATGCTTCGCACCACACCGGAAGACAACCTCGAGCTGACCTACGAAACGCTCAAGGTCTATCTGATGCTGGCCGAACCCAAGCACTACGACCCATCGACGGTGGAAGCCTTCCTGCGCCTGGACTGGGAACGCAGCCTGCCCACCTCGGCCACGCAGGAACAGCGCGACCAGCTGTTCACTCATCTGTCGCGCCTGCTCAATGCCGATGCAGTCACCTCGCCGTTCCCGGCCGATGTCGACCTGGTCAAGCAGAAGCGCGAGCAGCTGGCGCGCTATTCCCTCGCCCAGCGTGCCTACAGCCGGCTGAAGAACCGCCTCAACAACGGCAGCCTGGGCGACTTCACCATCGCCGAAGCGGGCGGCCCGCAGGCGACCCTGGTATTCCGCCGCGCCAGCGGCGAGCCGCTGACCAAGGGCATCCCGGGCCTGTTCACCTTCCACGGTTACCACAACGTGTTCCTGCCCGAGGCCGGCTCCATCCTCGGCCTGCTGGAAAACGAGGAAGGCTGGGTGCTCGACCGCGTCGCCCAGCGTCCGCAGCAGCAGCTCGACGCGCTGGGCGAAGGTTCGCTGCAGCGCGACCTCAAGCGTCTGTACCTGCACGAATACGTCGGCCTGTGGGAGGCCTACCTGTCCGACGTGCGCCTGGTCAGCTCCGGCTCGATGTCACAAAGTATAGAAACTGCCAGAATACTGTCGGCGCCGGATTCGCCGATCGCCCAGTTCCTGCGTGCAGTGGCGCGGGAAACCACGCTGATCAAGCCGGAAAACCCCACCGACAGCTCGCTGCTGAGCCAGGCCAAGCGCCAGGTCAGCTCGGCCAAGGACGACCTGGCCCGCACGCTGGGGCCATCCATCGTGCCGGCTGTGGCACGCAAGGAAGAGCGCCTGGAACGCATCGTCGACGACCGCTTCGAACCGATCCGCCGGCTGGTGCGTACCGACAGCGGCGCGCCGCAGATCGACCAGGTGATGAAGCTGTTCAACGAGCTGTACATGAACCTGTCCGGCACCGAGGCCGCACTGGCCACGCGCACCACGCTCAGCGTGCCCTCGGGCGAAGTGCTGACGCGCGTGCGCGCCGAGGCGGCGCAGCTGCCGATGCCGCTGCGCGGCATGCTGGAAAACCTCGCCGACAGCGGCAGCCGCCAGGCCGACGGCAGCATCCGCAGCACCCTGGGCGGAGAACTGGACTCCTCGCTCGGCGAGTTCTGCCGCCGTGCCATCCAGGGTCGCTATCCGTTCCAGCGCGCAGCGCAGCAGGACGTGACCCTGGCCGATTTCTCGCGCATGTTCTCCCAGGGCGGCCTGATGGATCAGTTCTTCACCAGCCGCCTGGCCCCGATGGCCGACATTTCCGGCCCGAACTGGGTGCTGCGCCAGCCCGGCGGCGCCACCGTGCCGCTGGGTTCGTTCCAGAAGGCCGCGCGCATCCGCGACGTGTTCTTCCCCTCCGGCGGCAAGGCCATGGACCTGTCGTTCGAGTTCAAGGTGCTGGAGATGGACGCGACCATCGAGCAGATGACGCTGGACGTGGACGGCCAGGTCTTCCGCTACGCCCACGGCCCGCAGGTACCGAATCGGGCCACCTGGCCCGGGCCGCGCGCCACCAACCAGGTGCGCATCGTCACGACCAGCGCCAAGGACGGCGAGAAGTACATGGTCATGACCGGCCCCTGGGCGCTGTTCCGCCTGTTCGACGAAGGCGAAATCCGTCCCGGCGCCGGGCCCGAACGGTTTGTCGCCGCGCTGCTGATCCACGGCAAGCGCATCGTCATCGAAGTGACCGCGAGCAGCGTGCAGAACCCGTTCCGCCTGCGCGAGCTGGTCAGCTTCTCCTGCCCGGGCCGCATCTGATGTTTGCGGCCTCGGTCGTCGGCGAGTTCGGCTTCTTCGGCAAGATCCCCGCGCTGGGCGACTTCGTCACGCGCTCGCTGCCGCGCGACCAGGTCGGCCTGGCCGACGAATGGATGCAGCATGGCCTGTTCACGCTACGCTCCATCTCGGAAACCTGGCTGGACAGTTACCTGGTGGCGCCGGTATGGCAGTTCATCCTGCCCGCCGGCATCTGGAGCCCGGCACCGCTGTGCGGCGCGCTGATGCCCAGCGTCGACCGGGTCGGCCGCTATTTCCCGGTGATTGCGTTTGCGCCCATCGGCATCGACCCGATGGCGGAAGCCGCGATGCTGTGGCGGCGCATGTCGCGCCTGGCCCAGGTACTGCCCAGCGTGCTGCACCAGCAGCTCGATGCGGAAACCACGCTGGGCCTGCTGCAAGACCCACACATCAACGATGCCGAGGATTGGCGCCGCATCCTGAGCCTGGACGACTTCAACGCCTACGGCGACAAATCGATCTGGTGGTCCGAACGCACCCAGTATTCGCCGCTGCGGGAAATCAACCACCGCGGCAAGCCCGACGCCGACCTGTTCCTGCGCCTGTTCGGGCATTGAGCGGCCGGGCCGGCGCAGAGCCGGCCGAACATCGCTAGAACGCCATGCCCGGCAAGGCCGGGCTCAAGTCAGGCCACGCTCGCCCTGTGCCCGCAAGGCGCCGCCTTCGCTCACCGCAGGCGGCGCAACTCCTGCTCCACATCAGCCAGCATCGGCTCCAGCGCTTCTTCCGCTTTCTCGCGTGCATTCATCGCGGAGAAGCTCACCGATGTCGCCGGACCGCTCCACAGCAGTTCGCCATTGCTGGGCCGGTAGGCGCTCAGGCTGACTTCGGCGGTATAGAGCGTCGACAGATTGCCGTAATACTCCACTTCGGTCGTGCCGATGGGATTGGCATCGACGAAGAACACCGCGTCGGCCTTGCGCGCATAAGGCCGCGTATCGGTTTCGGCCAGGCGGCCGCGGCCTTCGATCACGCGGAAGCCCTGCTGCTGCGCTACCGCGCCGATGGCGGCACGCGCTGGTCCCGCGATGGCCGCATCGCCGCTGACCACGATGGCTACCGTCGGCGCGCGCCGTGACGCGGGCGCGGCCTCGCGCGCCTGTACGCCAGGGACTGCCGACAGCAACAACACTACCGCCGTCGCGCCGAATGCGCGGCGCATGGTTCGAATCCTGTTCCCTGATCGCATGACGTGCTCCCTCTGTGCGCCCCCGCCCGCGCATCATAGGCGCCGGCATCGGCCGGGTAAGGCGACCATTTGGCACTTTGCCGCGTTTGGCGCGCGCGGCCCTGCTTTGCTTGGGGCGCGATGAGCAACGCGAATTGCGCCGCGCCGCCCGGCGACGAAGCCCGGCTGCAGGTCCTTGCCGTGCAATTCGCGTTGGTCATCGCACCCTACGGCAGCGCAGCCGTTCGACAGCCTGCTATCGCCGACCTATATTGCAAAATACTCCGCATACCGATTACGCATGGACGCCGTCTATTCCCCGAGCAATCCCGCGCCCGCGACCATCCTGTTCGAATGCATCGCCGGCAGCCGCGCCTACGGCACGCATACCGCCGACAGCGACGAAGACATCCGCGGCATCTTCGCACTGCCGGCGCAGGACTATCTGCTGCTGCAGCAACCGCCCAACCAGATCAGCGACGCACGCAACAACGTTGTCTACTTCAGCCTGCGCCGCACCATCGAGCTGCTCAGCGCCGCCAATCCCAGCCTGATGGAACTGCTCTACATGCCGGCCGACTGCGTACGCCAGTGCGCGCCGGAAATGCAGGAACTGCTGCGCCGGCGCGCGCTGTTCGTCACGCGCCGCTGCGCCGATACGCATCTGGGCTATGCGTTCAGTCAGATCAAGAAGGCGCGCGGGCAGAACAAATGGATCAACCAGCCCAAGCCGGCAGAGCCGCCGCAGAAAGAAGACTACTGCCACGTCGTCACGCGCGCGCGTCTGGCGCCCGACGGTGCCGCGCCGTTCCGGCCCGAGCCTCTGGGCCGCAGCGGCATCGATCTGGCGCGCCACCATGCCGCGCGGGTCGAACATGCGCGCGACCTCTACCGCCTGTACGACTACGGCAGCGATGCCCGCGGCGTATTCCGCGGCGACGTCATCGCCTGCGAATCCATTGCGCTGGACGACGAACAGACGCGTTTCGCCGGCCTGCTGATCTACAACGAACAGGCCTGGAAACAGGCCCTGGTCGACCACCAGAACTATTGGACCTGGCGGCGCGAACGCAACGAATCGCGCTGGCAGCAGCAGGAAAGCGGCGAACTCGATTTCGACGCCAAGAACCTCATGCATACGCTGCGCCTGCTGCTGTCGGGCAAGTCCATCCTTGAACGCGGCGAACCGCTGGTACGTGTCGGCGGCGAAGCGCTGCAACTGCTGCGCGACGTACGCGCCGGCCGCTACAGCTATGACCAGATCATCGACATGGCCAATGCCATCGTCGCCGACTGCGAACGCCTCAAGGCAGGCTGCGACCTGCCGCCGGAAACCGATGCCCGCGCCGCCAGCCAACTGCTGCAAGAACTCACCCGCGCCTGGGAGGCGCGCAACGCATGACACCGGAAATTCTCGCCGCACTGGCCGACCTCGAACACGAACGCGGCATCCGCGTGCTGTTTGCCGCCGAATCCGGCAGCCGCGCCTGGGGCTTTGCCTCGCCCGACAGCGACTACGACGTGCGCTTCGTCTATGCCCATCCGCGCCAGTGGTATCTGCGCGTCTTCGAGGCGCGCGACGTGATCGAACGCATGCTGCCGAACGATCTCGACGTCAGCGGCTGGGATCTGCGCAAGGCGCTGCGCCTGTTTGCCGGCTGCAACCTCGCCTTGAACGAATGGCTGCTGTCGCCCATCGTCTACCGCGAAGACGCGCTATTCGCCACGACGCTGCGTTCGCTGATACCGGCCTATTTCCAGCCCGCCGCCGCGCTTTTCCATTATCTGGGCATCGCTCGCACCTCGTATGCCGATCACCTTGGTGGCGACGCCGTGCGCCTGAAGAAGGTGTTCTATTTCCTGCGCCCCATCCTCGCCTGCCGCTGGATAGAACACGCGCGCAGCCAGCCACCCACCGAGTTCGGCAAGCTCGTCGCCGCCGACTGGGTCAGTCACGACGAACGCGAACGCATTGCCGATCTGCAACAACGCAAACTGCTCGCCTCGGAACGCGACAGCGAGCCGCTGCAACCTTCGCTGCGCGAGTGGATGCAGCAGCAGCTCGTCCATTTCGAGCGCATAGGCCCGACATTGGCGAGAAAGCGCGATGTGGACAATGCTGACCTGGATGCCTTGCTCGCACGCGCGGTTGGCGACGGCGACGCGGCCTAGCCGCCGCCGGCGCGCCGGCTGCCCTGGGCAGGCCTGCCCTGCCTCTTCGACTAAAGTCGCTTGCTATTAAATAGCTCACTATGTATTGTCACACCCCATGAAGACCCGAACCGCCACCCGACCCGACGCCACCTCTGCCCTGCTGCTGGACCAGCAGCTGTGCTTTGCGCTGTATTCGGCCAACCTGGCCATGCACAAGGTATACAGGCCGCTGCTGAACAAGCTGGGCCTGACCTATCCGCAATACCTGGTCATGCTGGTGCTGTGGGAAACCGACGCGCAGACGGTCTCGGCGATTGGTGAGCGCCTGTTTCTCGATTCGGCCACCTTGACGCCGCTGCTGAAGCGGCTCGAAGCGGCCGGCCTGCTAAGCCGCACCCGCTCGGCCGAGGACGAGCGCCAGGTCGTGATCGAGCTGAGCAGCACGGGCCGCGCACTGCGCCAGCCGGCCCAGGCCATACCGCAGTCGGTGTTCTGCGCCGCGCAGTGTTCCGGCGCCGAGCTGCGCGCGATCAAGAGCGAGCTGGAGCGCCTGCGGCAGAACCTGTCGAGGAGCAGCGAATGAGCAAGACGTCGGCCGTCCATGCAAGCCCGGGCGGGCACGGCGCAATTCGCCTTGCCCATCGCACCATCGGACATGGCAGCGCGTCCCGAACCCAGCACAGCCTATGAAATAGCACACGATTTAATAGCACGAAATTTCCAACGCAAAAACGGCGCTTCCGCGTCGGCCGTAGAACCACCACCTCTGCACACCACCCCACAGGAGTATCGCCATGTCCATTGCCACTGTTCTCTACCGCGCCCAGGCCAAGGCCACCGGCGGCCGTGACGGCCAGGCCAGTTCCGACAACAATGTATTGAATGTCAAATTGTCCACGCCGCGCGAGCTTGGCGGCGCGGGCGGCGACGGCACCAATCCGGAACAGCTGTTCGCGGCCGGCTATTCCGCCTGCTTCATCGGCGCGCTGAAGTTCGTCGCCGGCCAGCAGAAGATTGCCCTGCCGGCCGATACCAGCATCGACGGCGTGGTCGGCATCGGCCAGATTCCCGCCGGCTTCGGCATCGAAGTGGAACTGAAGATTTCCATCCCCGGCCTGCCGCGCGAGCAGGTACAGGCCCTGGTCGAGAAAGCCCACCAGGTCTGCCCGTATTCGAATGCGACGCGGGGCAATATCGACGTGACCCTGACCATCGTCTGATGCGCCCAGCGGTCCACGCTGTTCTGCGGTATCGCAGCAGCGCCGGACCTGTCGCTATCGCCGAACACGTAGCCGGCCGCAAAGCCGGCTACGCCGCCTCTGCCGCGACCATGGCCTGGGCGCGGCATTCGCGGTTCAGTGCAGGAACTTCCTGTCCGGTACGGGCTCATCGTCGGCTATCTCGCGACGGGCCAGCCGGGCGCGCCGGACAATGCCGTTGAGTTTCTCTTCGGGCACGATTTCGTCCACCGTCACTTCCCTGCCCAGCGCCTCCGACACATTGGCAGCCGTCTGGGCCATCAGTGCCGGCGCGTCCTCGCCCTTTTCTTCCAGCGCCGCATAGAATTTCTGCTGCAGGTCGGCCGCGGTCCGGCAGGCTTCTTCCTCGGCCATGCCGCCCGACATCAGCGCCGCTGCGATGTTCAGCGCTTCGTCGTCCAGCTCAAGATCGTCTTCGTACATACGCTCACCCCGCTACATGTCGGTCCAGGCGCCGACGCCAGGCCTAGCGTAAAACGGGCGGATGCCACCTGTCTGGCACTTTTCCATGCCAGGGCGCATCGACACGCCAGCGTAGCCTCTTCACCAAAGCCCGCGCCGGAACCACCGCTCAGCCGGATTCAGGCGTGCGGCCGGTCTTGGTGCAAAGCGTACAAAGCAATTTCGCCGCGTTCTGCATAACCCAGCCGCTCGTAGACAGACTTCGCTCGGCGGTTGTCGGTATTCACATGCAGGAACGGCGACACGCCCTGGTCGAACACGCTGCGGGTGATCAGGGCGACCAGGCGCTGCGCATAACCGCGGCCGGTATGCTCGGGATGGGTGCAGACCGCACTGATCTCGCGGTAGCCCGGCATATTCATGCGCTCGCCCGCCATCGCAGCCAGGCGGCCGTCGAGGTAGATACCGAGGTAGTGCCCCATGCGCAAGGTGTTCTGGCGGAAATAGCCCGGAAAAACCAGCGCGGTGAGTTCCAGCATGTCGGCCACATGGGCCGGGCCCAGCACCGTGACCCTGGGACCGTCGGGCACCTCGGGCGGACTGCTGCACAGCATCTGCGTGATGCTGCCGTGGCTGTCCACCTGCCAGCCCGGCACGACAGGCGGAGCGATGCCGACCAGATAGTACGGTTCATGCTCACCGAGCAGGCCGGCCAGTTCGGCACCAGCGGCGGCGCTGGCCTCGGCTACGCCGGCGAACGGTGCCACCGCCGGCGCATAGCAGGCCGCCAGCCGCGTGGCTGCGCCCAGCGGCGCGTGATGGCTGCGCAAGGAATGCCAGATCGGGTTTTCCAGGAACAACAGGCTCATCGGCGCGACTCCGTGCCCGGGCGCGCCAGATCCAGAATCTGCCAGCGCCGGCTGTTGTCGCCGTCGTTGCGTTCGCGCCGGCGGCGCAGGGCGGAATCGCGGCTGCGCGTGCGCGCGGCGATTTCGCGCTGGCGCTGGTTCTTGGTTCGCTTGCGCATGATCGTGAACAGTCCGGCGGTGCGGCGCCGAGCATATGCCAGCGTCCGCGCCAGGAACAACGGCCGCTGGTCACCGCTTTGCGCAGGCGGCACGCTCAACGTGAAGCAGGCAACAGGCGCGGCTGCTGCTCGAACCATTCGCGCGCCTTGAGCAGATGGAACTTGCGTTCGCCTTCTTTGAGTTCGAGCCCCAGCCCGAGCTTGGCCCAGCGCAGATACAGATCGCCCTGCGCCTTGCGCTGGGCCAGGCGCAGACGCGCGCGCACATCGAAGCGGTCATTGCTGACAGCGAGGTCTTCCAGCACGATCGCCGCGTCTTTCATCTGCGCCCGCGTGGACGCATTCACTTCGCCGGCATCGAGTGCACGCAGCACCCATTTGGGATAGTCCTTGTGCCGCGTGAACAGGGCCAGCAGCAGGCTGATATCGGGCATGCGCACGCTGGCACTGGTGTCGATGCGCAGTGGCGAACCCCATTGCAGACGGCCGCGATCGAAACGGATTTCAGCCCACCAGTCGCCCGGCGAGGCGCGTTCCGGGTCGCTCACCTTGACCTTGCGCAGGGCCAGGGTGCTGCCGTCGAGCACGAACTCCTCGTTCTTCAGATCCGCACGGCTGAGCTGTGCGTTCACGTCCACGTCGCCGCTGAATTCCAGATCGTTCACCGCCAGCCTGGCCTGGCGCGCCTGGATCTTCAGATTGCCCTTGCCGACCTTGCCCACGGCATCGAGCGCAATGTCGCCGCCGAGCTGGCCGCGTCCGCCGAGAAAGCGCAGGGCCTGGCCCGGCAGATAGCTGTTGAACGCGCGCAGGTCGGGCACGTCGGCGCGATCGAACAGCAGGCGCGCGCGCAGCGAATCGCGGAATTCGATCACGCGGCCGGTGGAGCGCAATTCCAGCTTGAGGTTCTTGCCGCGCAGGAAAACCGCGTTGGGATCGCCGACCGGCGCACCCTGGAAGTTCTCTACCGCAATGTCCACGCGGGGTGCGAGCTCACCGTTCCTGCTATCGACCAGGCCATCCGCCCGCGCCCGCCCGCTGAAACGCTGGCCTTGCACATCTGCCTGCACGTTCACGGCCGGAATGGACAAGGTACTGCCGGCGTCGATGCGTCCCTTGCTCAGCTTGATCGCAGCGGCCAGCTCGCCCGCGCCGTCCAGCTGCAGCCATGGCGTCTTCGCCAGCAAGGGGCCGAGCCAGGCCAGCGAATCGAAGCGCCATTGCAGATCGACCAGGCCGGAGACGCGCGGCAGCAGCGGCGGCGCCTTGTCGTGCGGCAGCACGTCGAGGCCGTCGAGCTGCAGGTCGGCGTTGATGCGGCCGCTGCCGTCGGGCGGCGGCGGCAGGTCGAGCTTCAGGTCGATGCTGCGGGTTACCGCAAGATTCAGTCGCGCCTGCTGGGTCCAGTGCTTACCGGACGAATCGCTCGCTTCCAGCGGCACGCTCAGTTCAAGCGTGCCGCCGGGCACCAACGCACCCTTGCTCAACTGCAGATCGGCCTGTATCCGGCCGCCACCGCTGTTGCGCAGGGCACCGCGCCAGCGCGGTTCCTGGTCCATGTGCACGGCGAACGCCGGCGTCTGCGCGTCGAGGGCAAGCGCAAACCGCCCCAGCGCCAGCCTGTGCCAGCCCTGCGCGTCGCTGCGCGAGTGGCGTGGCAGTTCGAAGGCAAGGCTTGCGCTGCCGTCCTTGAGCCACTCCGTATCGCCTTGGCGCAGCTGCAGCTGGTGCAGCCTGGCCGAGGATGGAAAGATTTCCAGTGCGCCGCCGCGCAGCTGTTTCCACATGCCGAATTCGGCCGCGCCGTGCGTGGTCAGGGTGTGCGCACCCCAGCGCACTTCGCGCAAGGTCCCGGTGTCGATCAGGCTGAAGCGCAGCACCCAGCCGCCAGGCCGCGGTTCGGCCGACGCCAGCTCTTCGGCCAGGTCCAGGCCACCGCGTACCTCGTCGCAGTGCGCCGTCGTCACATGGAACTCGCGGCGCAGCAGCGGCAGCAGCGCGATATGACCGCCGATTTTCTGCGCCGATGCCTGCCAGCGCACGCGCCGGGCATGGCCGCCCAGTTTCACATTCCACAAGGCGACCTGGCCCGGATACAGGCTGAGCCCGTTTTGCCAATGCATGCTGAAGCGTTCGGGCTTGCGGTTGATCACGTCCGGACCGAAGCCCGCATTGAGAAAGACATTCGCCGCGATCAGATAGAGCGCATACAGGATCGCCACCAGCCAGGCCAGGCGACGCAACAGTGTGATCGAGATCCGTCCCAGACGACGCACTACAGTGGCCACGGCAAGCTCCGGCGATGGTCGCCCGCAGCATGCCAGGGTCGGGCAGGCAACGAAAGCTAGCGTCGGCCGCGGGCCCGCGGCATCGGCTCCGCGGGCCTGATATTCGAATGCACCCTGAGCTCATTTTTTTTACTTACGTATATTTAACACACTATACCTTTCAGCAAAACACCACGAACGAACAGGCTCACGAACCCGAAGCGGCCTGACGCGCCACAGCAGCGGCAACCTTGCGCCCTTCCTGCTGCGCCTTGTACGCCGCAAGCAGGGCTTCGTAGCGCTGCTGGCCGACGCTCTGAGTGAACTTGCGCTTGACCTGCACATAGGAAGCCTTGAATTCCGGATAGGCACCGTGCGCGCCGAACAGCATGCCGACCTGGCGCACGCTCAGGCCCGACTCGGCGGCGAGCACATCCAGGTTGATCGTGGTTTCTGCCATGGCCGTAGTGCCGAACAGGGCCAGCGCCAGCGCGAGCATCGAAGCTTTCATGATGACCTCCACCGCAAAAAGTGCGTCGGACTGCGGGCCGACACCGCGCGATCGTCGATCGCTTGCCGGCGGCGTCTTGCGCATCCGGCATGATCATCAGATGCCGCTGGCGGCCGTTGCGCTGCAAAACCCGCGCATGCGCACAACAACCGCATCATCGCGTGGCGACTTTCGGCAGGGATGCAACGCGAAAATCGCGTGTTGCAGGAATCGCCACGCAGATTTCGCAACGTCGGCGGCGGGCGTTGCGCGCAGATCCGGCAACGGCAACGAAAAAGCGGCGTAGGTTGGCTTAAGCCGCAGGCGCACCCCAACGTCGAGGTGGCTCACCAGCAAAGAACCCCTGCCGAAGGCATGTTCGTTCCGCCCGGATACAGGCAAAAGCGCTCCTTCGGCACAGGCTTTTTGTTGCGGAAATAACGTGATGTTGGGGTACGCCTGCGGCTTACCCCGACCGACCAACGCGTTTCGCGTTCGCCTGGAAATACGCCGGAAAAGTCGGCCGCGGCAGGTATCTGCCGGCGCCGCGCTCGGCACGCAGATCGCCGTCGCTCCAGACCAGCTTGCCCGCGGCCACGGTATGCCGTGCCAGGCCCTGGACGGTACGGCCTTCGAAGATATTGAAGTCGACGTTCTGGTGATGCGTCTTCGCCGAGATGGTGCGCGAGGCGTTCGGATCCCACACCACCAGATCCGCATCGGCGCCAACTTCGACGGCACCCTTGCGCGGATACAGGTTGAAAATGCGCGCCGCGTTGGTCGATGTGACCTGGACGAATTCGCTGGGCGTGAGCCGGCCCGAATTCACGCCGTAATGCCACAGCACGCCCATGCGGTCTTCCACGCCGCCGCAGCCGTTGGGGATGCGGGTGAAGTCGTCCTTGCCGGCCGCCTTCTGCGGTGCGCAGAAGGTGCAGTGGTCGGTGGCCGTGGTGTGCAGATGGCCAGCCTGCAAGGCCTGCCACAGCGCTTCCTGGTGCTCCTTGGGCCGGAACGGCGGACTCATGACATGGGCGGCGGCGCGGGTGAAGTCGCTGTCCAGATAGACCGAATCGTCCAGCAGCAGGTGCCCGCCCAGCACCTCGCCGAACACGCGCTGGCCTTCGCCGCGGGCGCGGGCGATTTCCTGCACCGCTTCGCGCGCCGAAACGTGCACGATGTACAGCGGCACGCCGATCACTTCGGCAATGCGGATGGCGCGGTTGGCCGCCTCGCCTTCCACCGCACTGGGACGCGACAGCGGATGCGACGACGGACCGGTCTTGCCTTCCGCCAGCAGTTGCTTTTGCAACTGATATACCAGTTCACCGTTTTCCGCGTGCACCGTCGGCAGCGCGCCCAGTTCCAGCGCCCGGCGGAAACTGTTCACGAGGATTTCGTCGTCGGCCATGATGGCGCCTTTGTACGCCATGAAATGCTTGAAGCTGGCCACGCCGTGCTCGTTCGCCAGCACGCCCATTTCCCGGTGTACCGATTCGTCCCACCAGGTCACGGCGACATGGAAGGCATAGTCCGATGCGGCCTTTTCCGCCCAGCCGCGCCAGGTATTGAACGCTTCCAGCAGCGACTGGCGCGGATTGGGAATGACGAAGTCGATGATGCTGGTAGTGCCGCCGGCCAGGCCCGCGGCAGTACCGGAGAAGAAATCGTCGCTGGCGACCGTGCCCATGAAGGGCAGCTCCATATGCGTATGCGGATCGATGCCGCCGGGCATGACCAGCTGCTCGCCGGCTTCGACGATCACCGCGCCGGCGGGCGCGTCCAGGCCGGTACCGATCTGCACGATCTTGCCGTCGGCGCAGAGCACGTCGGCGCGGTAGCTATGGATGGAATCGACGACAGTGCCGCCGCGGATCAACAAGGTCATGGCTTAGCTCCAGCGGGTGACGGCGCGCGATGGGACACGCGCGAAGTGATTGCAATGGCGAGTGTGCGTACCGGCAGGCGCGCGCACCACCTGTCGAGTGCTCAGGGGCAGTCGCGCGCGAAACCCGCGCCGCCGTGACATGCACTGCGACCGCGCATCTGCGGCGACGCGGCCGGAGGAAAGGGAGCAATGTCGCTCCGTGTATGACGCGCGCCACATGCTTGCGTCAGGCCTTGCCCATATCCATCGACCCGACCTTCGACGCATTCACGCGCATCAGCAACGCGTACACCAGCGCAGAAATACCCAGGCCGGCAAACCAGGCATAGGTGTACAAGGTCTTGAAGAATTCCGGCACGCCGGCGAACGACTGCGGGAATGCCGCGTGCAGGAAGCCCGGCAGGTTGGGCAGCACGCCGGCCAGCAGCGCGATGATCGCGGCCGGGTTCCAGCCGCGGCGATAGGCGTAGATGCCGCGTTCGTCGAACAACTGCTTCAGGTCCAGCCGTGTATTGCGCAGGAAATAGTAGTCGACCAGCATGATGCCGGCGACCGGCCCCAGCAGCGCGGAATAGCCGACAAGCCATGTGAAAATATAGCCTTGGGTACTTTCCAGAATTTTCCACGGCATCGCCAGCAAGGCGATGCCAGCGGTGATCAGGCCGCCGCTGCGGTAAGAAATGCGCCGCGGATTGAGGCTGGCGAAATCGTAGGCCGGGCCGACCAGGTTGGCGGCGAGGTTGCAGCACATGGTGTCCAGGGTCAGCACTAGCAGCGCCAGGCCGACACCGATGCCGGTGAAGCGGCTGGACAGGTCGACCGGATCCCAGATCGCCTTGCCATAGATCACCACCGTGGCCGAGGTGACGATGACCGACATCAGCGCGAGCAGGCCCATGGGCAGCGGCAGGCCTATGCTCTGGCCGATGAACTGGTCGCGCTGCGAGCGGGCAAAGCGGGTGAAGTCGGGGATGTTCAGCGCCAGCGTGGCCCAGAAGCCGACCATCGCCGTCAGCGACGGCCAGAACACGATCCAGAACTGGCCGGCCTTCTCGCCGCCGTCGACGAATTTCGACGGCATCGCCATCATGCTGCCGAAACCGCCAGCGTGGGTCAGCGCCCACCACACCAGTACCAGGCACATGACGATCTTGATCGGCGCGGAGAAGGTTTCCAGCCAGCGGATCGAATCGGTTCCGTGCACGACGAAGTACAGCTGCAGCGCCCAGAACGCGAGGAAGCAGACCAGCTGGCCGAGATTGATGCCCAGCAGCGGCAGCGCCTCGGCATGCAGGGCGTTGCCGGTGATGATATTGAGCAAGGTATACATGGCCAGGCCGCCGAACCAGGTCTGGATGCCGTACCAGCCACAGGCGACGATGGCACGCAGCATGGCCGGCAGCTTGGCGCCCTGGGTGCCGAAGCTGGAGCGCACCAGCACCGCATACGGAATGCCGTATTTCGCCCCTGCATGACCAATCAGCAGCATCGGCACCAGCACGATGGCATTGCCCAGCAGCACCGTCGTCACCGCCTGCCAGGGCGACATGCCCTGGTCGATCAGGCCGGCGGCCAGGGTATACGACGGAATGCACATCACCATGCCTACCCACAGCGCAGCGAAGTGATACCAGGTCCAGGTGCGCTGGGCCGCGGTAGTCGGGGCGAGATCGGCGTTGTATAACGCGCCCTGGGGCACACCTTCGCTGCTTTGCGCTGTTGCCGTCATCGATCTCTCCCCCGCGGTTGCGTAGCGCGACGAATGTAAGGCTTGCGCCCGCGCCGCGCTACGCCGGTTCCTTTACCGCAGCGGGGTTGTTCGGGTGCGTCGTCCAGTTGGCATAGCCGCCCTCGTCCACCCGCACCATGCTGATACAGCTGTCCACCGGACAGACGTGCATGCACAGGTTGCAGCCGACGCATTCGCCGTTGACCACTTCGAAATGGCGTTTGCCGTCTTTCTCCCGCGTGATGGCCTGATGCGCGGTGTCTTCGCAGGCGATATGGCACAGGCCGCACTTGATGCATTTGTCCTGGTCGATCAGCGCCTTGATGTCGTACTTGAGGTTGAGGAATTTCCAGTCGGTGACATTCGGCACGGCGCGGCCGCGGAAGTCCTCCAACGTGCGATAGCCCTTCTCGTCCATCCAGTTCGACAGGCCGGCGATCATGTCGTCGACGATGCGGAAGCCGTAGTGCATGGCCGCGGTGCAGACCTGCACGTTGCCGGCACCCAGGGCCATGAACTCGGCCGCATCGCGCCAAGTGCCGATGCCGCCGATGGCGGAGATCGGCAGGTTGCGCGTTTCCGCGTCGCGCGCAATCTCGGCCACCATGTTCAGCGCGATCGGCTTTACCGCCGGCCCGCAGTAGCCGCCGTGAGTGCCCTTGCCGTCGACGGTCGGTGTCGGCGCCATCAGGTCGAGGTCGACCGAGACGATGGAGTTGATGGTATTGATCAGCGATACCGCGTCGGCGCCGCCGCGGAATGCGGCACGGGCGGAATGGCGGATATCGGTGATGTTCGGCGTGAGCTTGACGATGCAGGGCAGGCGCGAATGCTGCTTGACCCAGCGCGCGACCTGTTCCACGTATTCGGGCACCTGGCCGACGGCCGAACCCATGCCCCGCTCGGACATGCCGTGGGGGCAGCCGAAGTTGAGTTCCACCGCATCGCAACCGGTGTCTTCCACCATGGGAAGAATATACTTCCACGACTCCTCGTCGCAGGGCACCATCAGCGAGACGATCATGGCGCGGTCGGGCCAGTCGCGCTTGACCTGGCGGATCTCGGCCAGGTTGACCTGCAGCGGCCGGTCGGTGATCAGTTCGATGTTGTTCAGGCCGGCGATGCGCTGACCGTTCCACTGCACCGCGCCGTAGCGCGAGCTGACATTGACCACGTGCGGGTCCAGGCCCAGGGTTTTCCAGACCACGCCGCCCCAGCCCGCCTCGAAGGCGCGGATCACGTTATAGGCCTTGTCCGTCGGTGGCGCCGAGGCCAGCCAGAACGGATTTGGCGAACGAATGCCGACGAAATTGTTGCGCAGATCAGCCATTGCCCTGTCCTCCGTTGCCCAGGCGCGCGTGCATGGAGCGCGCGGCCTGCTTGCCGTCTTCCACTGCCTGCACGGTCAGGTCGACCTTGCCGCCGACGCAGTCTCCGCCGGCCCAGACGCCGCGCACAGAAGTCTCGAATTCTGCATTGACCACAATGCGGCCTTTGTCAACCTCCAGCAGCGCGCTGGCGTCGCCGTCGGCGCGCGGCGCCAGCAGCACCTGGCCGATGGCCTTGAGCACCGTGTCGGCGGCCAAGCGCAATACATCGCCGCTGCCAAGCAGGCGGCCGTCCGCGTCGAGCTGGGTATATTCGAATTCGATCGCCTCGACGGCACCGGCCGAGCCGAGGATGCGGCGCGGCTGCGCCCATTCGATCACGTTGACGCCCTGGGTCTTGGCGAATTCCTGCTCGGCCCAGGTGGCGCTCATGCTGGCGCTGCCGCGGCGGTATACCAGGGTGACCGATTCGGCGCCGAGCTTCCTGCTTTGCACCGCGGCATCGATGGCGGTGTTGCCGCCGCCGATCACCACGACGCGGCGGCCTACCGGCATCTGGCTGAAATCGTCGCACTGGCGCAGGTCGGCGATGAAATCGACGGCGTTGCGCACGCCGGCGAGGTTTTCGCCGTCGATGCCCAGCGCGTTGACACCCGCCAGGCCCAGGCCGAGGAATACTGCGTCGTAGTCATTGCACAATGAGGAAAGGTGCAGATTTTCGCCCAATGCCTGGCCGCCCTGCCAGGCGATGCCGCCGATCGACAGCAGCCATTCGATTTCCCGCGCGGCGAATTCCAGCACTTTGTATTCGGCGATGCCGTATTCGTTCAGTCCGCCCGGCTTGGGCTTGGCGTCGAAGAGGGTCACGTCGTGGCCCAGCCGCGCCAGTGTGTGTGCGCAGGACAGCCCGGCCGGTCCGGCGCCGACGATGGCGACGCGCTTGCCCGTGGCCGGTGCGCGGTCGAACAGCGTGACATTGGTGTCGAATACCCAGTCGGTGGCATAGCGCTGCAGGGCGCCGATCTCAACCGGCTGCGATTCGCCGGTATTACGCACGCAGCTGCCCTCGCAGAGGATTTCCGTCGGGCAGACCCGCGCGCACATGCCGCCGAGCACGTTCGCGCCGAGGATATCCTGCGCCGCACCACGCAGGTTGTCGGTGGTGATGCGGCGGATGAAGCTCGGAATGTCGATGCCGGTAGGACAGGCCTGGATGCAGGGCGCGTCGTAGCAGTAGTAGCAGCGTTGCGCGGCGATCAGCGCGCTCTGCCGGTCCAGCGGCGGGGATACGTCGTCGAAATTCTGCGCGAGCTGCTGTGCGGACAGTCGTCCGGAAGCAATGTCGGCAAGGTCCTTGCGGCTCATTCGGTCTCCTGGGGGCGCCTTGGAGTAAACCGCGCCGGCCCCAGGCCGTCCGCCCGAAAACGGCGGACGAGACGCGGGCGCGGTCGTCGGAAGGAACGGGGGCAAGACCTGCAGGCGGCCCTTGCGCCTGCGCAACGCGCCCTGGCCGGACGGGTCAGCACCCCACCTGTGTTTTTTAGTCGGATTGCGGCGGCGGCGCAAGCGGGATGGGCATGGCTCGGCTCGACGGCTGACCGGACTTCCCGGTATCGACGAGCAAAAACGCGGCTCCCTCGCGCAACCGGCAGGGAACGGGGCCTGGCGAACTGGCG
Source organism: Tahibacter aquaticus (assembly GCF_004363655.1). Lineage (GTDB taxonomy): Bacteria > Pseudomonadota > Gammaproteobacteria > Xanthomonadales > Rhodanobacteraceae > Tahibacter > Tahibacter aquaticus. The sequence continues at coordinate 629,816 of NZ_SNZH01000002.1, read as the reverse complement.
GCGCGCCGCCGGGCCGGCCAGCGAGACCCGCTCAACGGTCCAGCTCTCCCCCGCGTTCCGAATGCGCCGGGTCATGAACGCGAAAGCCGCCCGGGCGACAGTGATCCGGAGCAACCGGTCAAGCGGCGCCGAGACCAGCTGCCTCTTGATCGTGTATTCGGTAGTCTGCCATGGTAAAGGTCTTGTCGTGTCCCGAAAGGGCCATTCTGGTGTTCCCACTGAGGGCACCGTGTGGCTCGGAACTTCCAGGTGTCCGTCGCGCAATCGCACCGGACCAAAGCGCGCTCCACTCCCCGTCTCTGCGAAAACCCATGGAAACTTCCCCGCCGTCCGCCCATGCGAAGTCGCGCATCGTCTTTCTCGACTACCTGCGCATATTCGCGTTCGTTTCCGTGCTGGTCGGGCACAAGTTCGGCACCTATCTGGTGCCCTTGTCGAACGACCCGACGGTACACAGTTCGGTGCGGACGTTGGCCAGCTGGGTGCTTCCGCTCGTCACGGGCGGCGGCGTGGGGGTCGTCGTCTTCTTCCTGGTCTCCGGCTACATCATCACGCACGTACTGCAAAGCGAAGCTACGACAGAGTTCCTGGTAAAACGCGCGTTTCGCATCTACCCGCTGTACTTTGTCGCGGTATTGATGGAGTACACCATCATCGCGCTCTACGGCAGCCCGGTCTCCGTCGGCGCCCTGATCGCACAGCTGTTGCTGATCGGCGACCTGTTCAATACGCCGCCAGCACTGGCCGGTGTCGAGTGGACGCTGCGCGTGGAAGTCGTGTTCTATCTGATCATGGCGGCCGCTCGCGCCGGCGGCCTGATGACGCATGCGCGTCGCTGGCTGCCGCTGGCTTTCACGCTGCTGATCGTGCTTGCTGCGGTAACCGATCCGGTTCCGAACACCGGCAGTTTCACGCACGGATACCTGACGATCTACGGGCCGTTTCTGTTCGTAGGCGCAATGTTCTACCTGTACCAGACGCGTACTACGACGCTTTCCTGGCTGCTGCTGATCAGCGCAATCGCACTGGTGCAGTATTACCGCCTCATTCCCCCGCTTCATCCGGTCTGGGCAGCGGCTGATTTCGTAGCGCCGGCCCTGGCGATCTTCTGGGCCGCGTGGTTCTTCCGGGACTACCTCGGGGACGCGCGCATCGTCAGGCTGCTATCGGACCTCACCTACTCCGTCTACCTGTTTCACAACTGGTTTTTTGAGTCCATCAAAGTGTGGCTGTCCGCCTTCGGCGTGAACGTGCTGCCTCCCGACGTCCAGGCACTCATCGTGTTGCTGCTGTTCTGCTACGCCGTTGTCAGGCTGGTCGAAAGACCCGCGATACGGTTGGGCCGCAAGGCCTACTCCGCACTCTCCAGGAGAAGGGCAGGACGGCAGGAGTCCAGTCCCGTCTCGCCGAAGCCGGACCGGGCCGCCAACGCGTCCTTGCAAACTCCCTAGCGGCCGATTTACCGACGGCCGATTGAGCCGCACGTCCGGCGCGGCCAGGGCGCTCCCGTCACTACCGGTTAGTGCGTGCCAGGCCATTCGCCGCGCGCCCGATACCCGGGGCAGGCTTGACTGTCCCCACCCGGGTTGGACGCCAGGCACGCGGCACCGCCGGGTCACTGCGCCTGCAGGGCGGCGCGTGCGATCAACTCTGCGCCCGCTCCAGCATTGCATGCAGCAGCACATTGGCGCCGGCCTCGATCCACTCCGGCGTCGCGTCCTCGATCTCGTTGTGGCTGATGCCACCGATGCAGGGCACGAACACCATGCTAGTCGGCGCGACTTTCGCGAGATAGCAGGCGTCGTGTCCGGCGCCGGACACGATGTCGCGATGCGAGTAGCCGAATTTCTCCGCACCGCCGCGGACCGAGGCGACGCAGTCGGCGTCGAAGGCGACAGGGGCGTAATAGAAGATCTGCTCCAGTTTCGACACGTCTACCGCCGCTTCGCTGGCCGCCTGGGCAATGCCGGCGCGCAGGTCCGCATCCATCTGTGCCAGCACCGCATCTTCCGGATGGCGAATGTCGACGGTGAAGAACACGCGGCCGGGAATGACGTTGCGCGAGTTCGGATGCACCTGCAGCATGCCGACCGTCGCGCAGGCGTACGGCGCATACTTGTGCCCGATCGCGTTGACCAGCTGCACCACCTTGGCCGCGCCGAGCAGCGCGTCGCGGCGCCGCGGCATGGGTGTGGGGCCGGCATGCGATTCCTGGCCCGTGAACACGACCTCATACCAGCGCTGGCCCTGGGCCGCATGCACGACACCGATGGTGATGCCTTCGGTTTCGAGGATGGGCCCCTGCTCGATATGCAGTTCGAACGCGGCGTGGATATCGCGGCCGCCGACCGGCAGGTCGCCGGCATAGCCGATGCGCGCCAGTTCCTCGCCCATGGTCTTGCCGTCGACGTCGGCGCGGGAAAGGCCGTATTCCAGCGAGAACACCCCGGCGAACACACCCGAGGACACCATCGCCGGCGCGAAACGCGAGCCTTCCTCGTTGGTCCAGATCACCACTTCGATGGGCCGGCGCGTGACGATGCCGCGGTCGTTGAGGCTGCGTATCACCTCCAGCCCGCCGAGCACGCCGTAGATGCCGTCGAAGCGGCCGCCGGTAGGCTGCGAGTCGGCGTGCGAGCCGGTGATCACTGGCGCCAGGCTGTCGTCGCTGCCAGCACGGCGCGCGAACACATTGCCCATCTTGTCCACGGCAATGCTGCAGCCGGCTTCCCTGGCCCAGCGCACGAACAGGTCGCGGCCCTGCTTGTCCAGGTCGGTCAGGGCCAGGCGGCAGACGCCGCCCTTGGGCGTGGCGCCGATCTGCGCCATTTCCATCAGGCTGTCCCACAGGCGCCGGCCGTCGACCTGCAGCAGATCGCCCGGAGCGGATTTCAGTGCGGCATTCATGGCTTCACCTCGCGCATCAGGTATGCGGCATCACGAACTGCGCACCGGCGCGGATGCTGGTCGGCCAGCGCGTGGTGACAGTCTTGAGCCGGGTGTAGAAACGCACGCCTTCGGGACCGTAGACATGATGGTCGCCGAACAGCGAAGCCTTCCATCCACCGAAGCTGTGGAAGGCCATGGGCACGGGAATCGGCACATTGATGCCGACCATGCCAATTTGTATACGTTGGGCAAAATCTCGCGCGGCATCACCGTCGCGGGTGAACAGGGCGACGCCGTTGCCGTATTCGTGCGCATTGACCAGGCCGACGGCCTCGTCGTAGCTGGCCACGCGCATCAGCGACAGCACCGGACCGAAGATCTCTTCGCGGTAGATGCGCATGTCCGGACGCACATGGTCGAACAGGCAGCCGCCGAGGAAGAAGCCGTCTTCGCAGCCAGCGACCGTGTGGCCGCGGCCGTCGACGACGAGTTGCGCGCCTTCGGCTACGCCGGTGTCGACATAGCCGCGCACCTTGTCGCGATGCGCTGCGGTGATGAGCGGGCCCATGTCCATGTCGGGCGCATCGCCGCGGCCGATCTTCAGCGCCGCCACGCGCGGCGCGAGCTTGGCGATCAGCTTGTCGGCGGTGTCGTCACCGACAGCGACGGCGACCGAGATCGCCATGCAGCGCTCGCCGGCCGAGCCGTAGCCGGCGCCCATCAGCGCATCGGCAGCCTGGTCGAGATCGGCATCGGGCAGCACGACCATGTGATTCTTCGCCCCGCCCAGCGCCTGCACGCGCTTGCCCGCGGCGCAGCCGGTGGCATAGATGTAGCGCGCAATCGGCGTGGAGCCGACGAAACTGACCGCGGCGATGTCGGGATGGGCGAGGATGGCGTCGACGGCTTCCTTGTCGCCGTGCACGACGTTGAACACGCCGGGTGGCAGGCCCGCTTCGGCCAGCCAGTCGGCCAGCAGCAGCGACGGCGACGGGTCGCGTTCGGACGGCTTGAGCACGAAGCAGTTGCCGCAGGCGATCGCGATGGGAAACATCCACAAGGGAACCATGGCCGGGAAATTGAACGGCGTGATGCCGGCCACGACGCCCAGCGGCTGGCGCAGCGAGTGCGAGTCCACCGCGCTGCCGACGTTCTCGGTCACTTCGCCCTTGAGCAGTTGCGGAATGCCGCAGGCGAATTCCACCACTTCGATGCCGCGCTGCACTTCGCCCAAAGCGTCGCTGTGCGTCTTGCCGTGTTCGGCGGTGATCGCGGCAGCGAGTTCGTCGGCGCGCTGTTCGAGGATTTCGCGCAGCTTGAACAGCACGCGGGCGCGTTTCAGCGGCGGCGTTACCGACCAGGCCGGGAATGCCGCCCTGGCCGCCTGCACCGCCGCATCGACCTGGGCCGGCGTGGCCAGCGGCAGGCGGCCGCTCTGCTCGCCGGTGGCCGGGTTGTAGACGGCCGTGCTGCGCCCGCCTTCTGGGCTATGCCGTTCGCCGGCGATGTAATGGGGAATGACGACGGGGGCTAGCATGGGCTTCTCCTGGGCCGGCGCGGCCATGGTTGCCGCGCCGCCGTTTCGACTCAAGCGCAAATAAGCGGCATCGCCTTCAGGCGACGGCGCGGATGCAGGCGCGCACGCCTTCGATCATTTTTTCCAGTTCCGCATCGGTGGTGATCACCGGCGGCGCCATGGCGATGGTGTCGCCGGTATAGCGCAGCAGCAGGCCGCGCTTGAGGCCTTCCTCGAACAGGCGCAGCCCGCGCAGGCCGACCTGGCCCGGCAACGGTGCCAGTTCCACTGCTGCGGCGGCACCGCAGTTGCGGATGTCGATGACGTTCGGCTCGCCCTTGAGCGTATGCACGGCGTCTTCGATCTTGCGCCCGAGTTCGCCGAAGCGCTGCGGCACGCCTTCGTCGTGCAGGATGTCCAGCGTGGCATGGGCCGCGGCCACGGCCAGGGCATGGGCGGAATAGGTATACCCGTGGAACAGTTCCACCAGGTAGTCCGGCCCCTGCATGAAGGTGTCGTAGATGCCCTGGCGCGCGATCACGCCGCCCATGGGCACGGTGCCGTTGTTGACGCACTTGGCGAAGGTGATGAGGTCGGGCGTGACGCCGAAGGCCTGCGCGCCGAACCAGTCGCCCATGCGGCCGAAGCCGCAGATCACTTCGTCGAAGATGAGCAGGATGCCGTGCTTGTCGCAGATCTCGCGCAGGCGCTGCAGATAGCCCTGCGGCGGCACGACCACGCCGACCGAGCCCTGCATGGGCTCGACGATCACCGCGGCAATGGTCGACGCGTCGTGCAGCGCGACCAGGCGTTCCAGCTCGTCGGCCAGGTGCGCGCCCCAGCTTGGCTGGCCGCGGGAATAGGCCATTTCCTTGAGGGTGTGGGTATGCGGCAGGTGGTCGACGCCAGGCAGCATCAGCGGCGCGAACATCTTGCGGTTGGCCACCATGCCGCCGGCGGAAATGCCGGCGATGCCCACGCCGTGATAGCCCTTCTCGCGGCCGATGATGCGTGTGCGCGAGGCTTCGCCGCGCAGGCGGTGATAGGCGATGGCGATCTTGACCGAGGTATCCACCGCTTCGGAACCGGAGTTGGTGAAGAACACGCGGTTCAGATCGCCCGGCGCAACCGCGGCGATGCGCTCGGCCAGGCGGAAGGTGTCGGGACTGGCGACCTGGAACGCAGGAATGTAGTCGGCCTTGTCCAGCTGTGCCTTGACCGCCTCGACGATGCGCGCCGGGCGATGACCGAGCGAGCTGCACCACAGGCCGGACAGGCAGTCGAACAATTGCTGGCCTTCGACGGTGGTGTAGTAGGCGCCCTGCGCGCCGACCAGCAGGCGGTCCAGCGGGCGATGCTGCTTGAAATAGCGGTTGTGGGTAAACGGCATCCAGTACGGATCGAGATTCAGATCCGTAGCGGTCTGCGACGCCGAGGCGGCGGCTGCGTCATTCATGGTGGGCTCGGTCCTGGTTGATGCTGGCATGGCCGGTGGGCGCTGGCTTGCACCCGGCAAGTCGCGCAACGCTTCCACGCAGAGCTTGCCGCAGTTCTTGTACGCTGAACAGGGACAGGGGGCCGGATAGCTGGTTGCTTCCTGCCCTTGTCCTGCCGCGCAGGGCGCGGCGAATTCCTTGCGCACCGCGGACTACCTGCCGCGGCGCAACCGGCGAGACCGTTTCGCCGACCGAACGCCGAGCGTTGCACTACCCGCGCACGGATGCAAGCGGCGGCGCACGATGGCGGCTACGTGCTAGTTTTTTGCTTTCCCCACGCCACCAAGCCTGCCATGGACCTGATCCTGCGCCACGCCAACCTGCCCGACGGACGCCGCGATATCGACATCGGCATCCGCGACGGGCGCATCGTCGCGGTCGAAACCGCTCTCGCCGCCACCGCTGCCGAAGAGATCGATGCCAGCGGTCGGCTGGTGTCGCCGCCGTTCGTCGATGCACATTTCCATCTCGATTCGGCGCTGTCGCTGGGCCTGCCGCGGCTGAACCGCTCGGGCACCTTGCTCGAAGGCATTGCGCTGTGGGGCGAGCTAAAGCCCGACCTGACCCGCGAAGCCATCGCCCGCCGCGCCCTGGACTATTGCGACATGGCCGTGGCGCAAGGCCTGCTCGCCATCCGTAGCCATGTGGACATTTGCGACGACCGCCTGCTGGCCGTCGACGCGCTGCTTGAAGTGCGGCGCCAGGTGGCGCCGTATCTCGATCTGCAACTGGTCGCCTTTCCCCAGGACGGACTGCTGCGCTCGGCCACGGCGCAGGACAACCTCGCGCGCGCACTGGACCGCGGCGTGGACGTGGTCGGCGGCATTCCGCATTTCGAGCGGACCATGGCCGACGGTGCCGAATCGGTACGCATCCTGTGCGAACTGGCGGCTGCGCGCGGCCTGCTGGTCGACATGCATTGCGACGAATCCGACGATCCGCATTCGCGCCATATCGAGACCCTGGCGGCACAATCGCAGCGGCTGGGCCTGCACGGCCGCGTCGCCGGCTCGCACCTCACGTCCATGCACTCGATGGACAATTACTACGTTTCCAAATTGCTACCGCTGATCGCCGAAAGCGGCGTGGCGGCGATCGCCAATCCGCTGATCAACATCACCCTGCAGGGCCGCCACGATACCTATCCCAAACGGCGCGGCATGACCCGTGTGCCGGAACTGCTGGCCGCCGGCGTCGATGTCGCCTTCGGCCACGACTGCGTGATGGACCCGTGGTATTCCTTCGGCAGCGCCGACATGCTGGAAGTCGCGCACATGGGCATCCATGTGGCGCAGATGACTTCGCAGGAAGCCATCCGCCAGGCCTTCGATGCGGTGACGACGAACGCCGCGCGCATCCTGCATCTGGATGGCTACGGCCTCGCGGTCGGCTGCCGCGCCAACCTGGTCGTGCTGCAGGCGGCAGACCCGTTCGAGGCCATACGCCTGAAGGCAACGCGGCTGTACGTACTGCGCGGCGGCCGGGTGATAGCGCGCAGCCCGGCGCGCCTCAGCGAGCTGGATCTACCGGGGCGGCCGGCACGCGTGACGCTGCAGTCCGGCCACGGCGCCTGAGCGCAAGCCAGCAGCCGATGCGCCCCGCTCAGGATGCCGCGACGGGCAGACCGGAACACCCGGCTGGCGCCTGCGGAGCCCGGCCGCTGTGTCTAGCGCGCTTGGCCCGGTACATCTCGTGATCGGCTGCTTCGCTCCATTCGCGCAGGCTGAGCCCTTGTGGCGGCAGCTCCGACAAGCCGATGCTGATCGAGCAGCGCAGGGCGGGAAACCGCGGGAATTCGAGTGACTCCACGGCTGCGTCGATGCGCGCCGCCACGGCGGCGGCATCTGCCAGAGCCAGTGGCAGGATGATGGCAATCTCGTCGCCGCCCAGTCTGCCGGCATGGCTGTGCAGCGGTATCAGGTGATGGATCGCGTCGGCAATCGCGCGCAGTACATCGTCGCCGGTGGCATGGCCGTAGCGGTCGTTGATGTCCTTGAAGTGGTCGACGTCGATCAGTATCAGCGTAGCGGGCAGCGCATCCGATTTATGCCGTCGCAATGTCGCCTCGGCCTGGCTCAGCCAATGCGCGCGGCTTTCCAGCCGGGTCAGCCCATCGAGGCGATAGAGCTCGTCCAGGCGCAGGTTCTGCCGCTGCACGCGCCGCACCAGCCGGTAGCCGTAGAGACTGACAGCCAGGGTGTGGATGACCAGGATGGGCAGGCTCGCCACCAGTACCGGCATGCTGGTTTCCGGATCCCAGACGAAGCCGGTGACCAGGCCGGTGGCCAGCAGACCTAGCACCATCGCCGGCGCGGCGCGCAGCCATAGTCCGCGTATACCGGTGCTGATCTTGTCCGCGGTCGCAACGGTCAGCAGCAACACCGACGGCAACAGGCAGAAATGCATGATCGGCACCATGCTGCCCGCGATGATCGAATCGACGACGAGATTGCCCCGCTCGACGCGGAACGGCGTGGCGCTCCCGTGCGCGCGCAGATAGGCCGCGTGCGGCCAGACCAGGCAGCACAGCGCAGCCCAGGCCCAGTAGTGCCAGGGCGCGTGCATTTCCTGCAGCAGCAGGCCGACGGGAAGCGCGCCCAGCCCCATGCCGAGCACGCGCAGACCGTATACATGGGAAGGCAACGCGGTCAGCCGCGCCGATTGGCCAGGCCGGTCCAACGTTCGGCGCCCGACTGTTTTTCCTGCCGCCTGATCGCGTTCCATGCCTGCATTGAGCCGCATCGCGCTGTAAGACTCAATTGGCGATCTGGCTGCTTTGGTAAAATGTTACAAGGCGCCACCGTACATACTCGACTGTCCGGCGACAGGGCGATGCATGCACAGACGCAACCATCAGCCTGCATCGCACACACGGCTACTGTACGCGCCAATGATCCACCGGCTGGCGAATCCGAGCGTGCCGCTCCAGGCAGCAATGCGCCGGGCAGCAGCGCGCGTGAATCAACCCACACGGGTAGCCGGGGTAACCGACAGCTAGTTCGTCAGCCACAGGTTGGTGGGGTTCGCGGCGATCCGCTCCAGAATTGCCGCGCCATTGCGCTGGATTTCACGCAGGAAACCGATCAATGGCTGAAGCTCAGGATCGCGGCGGCGCGACAGGTTCTGAATCCAGGATTCGGCACAACGCCTGGCCTCGTCATCGCGTCCTTCGCTGAGCAACAGCATCACTTCCAGATGGGACAGGGATACCGATGTCGGGTCGGGTCGGCGCGCTGCGCCTGGTCGAACCAGTCCCAGGCACTGGCAAAGTGATTCTTGTCCGATGCCATGGTCGCCAGACGCTGGAAAGCGCCCGAACGCAATGTCGCGTCGCCGAGCAATGCTGCGCGACGTAACAATTGGGATTTTTTTCGCGGCTTGCGCATGTCGCAGTACAGGTTGAGCAGCATGTCGAACAGCAATTCGCGCCGCGCGACGAAACTGCCATCTTCGACGAACCACGGCTCCAGCAGCGCAAGTGCCAACTTCGGGTCGCCGTCGTCGAGCCACTGCCCGGCGGTATGCGCAACGAGATCGATATCGACGCGAGTGCCCGGCAGCGTCGTCCATTCGCTGCGCGGCACGCGTTTCAATACTTCTGGCAACAGATTGAGTTCCTGCATTGGCGCTGTGCGCGTCAATGGTTCGCAGCAGAGCTTGAACTTCCGGCCCGACCCGCAATAGCAGGGACTATTGCGTTCCGGCGATGGCAACGTCGGGCAGACATAGCCTAGCGATGGTAGCGGCAGGCGCCGCCATACCGCGCGGGCCAACACCAGCCCCAGGCGTTGGCGCAGCTCATCGTCATGTTGCAGATTCCCCTGTTGCCGGCGGAGGAAACAGATCGCGCTCGACGGCCAGATAGGTCGCCTGGCAGTGCACCAGATTCCCGCTCGTCAGTGCCAGCTGCACGCAGCCGCCGATGAAATATTCAAAGTCGAAGGTTTCGTTGCTGAGAACATTCATGACGCAAGCCTTTGCCGCTCATAACCGCTTCCCATCAGCCTTGCACGTCCTTCACCTGAAACCTCGCAGCCAGGGATCGGCAACGCCATAGCGCGGGGCAGACGGGGATGAGATGAGGGGCGCGGCCGACAGGGATTCGATCAGTATGCCCAGCGACTGCCACTTCGCCAACAGAACAGCGGGAGCGGTGCTTGCAGAAAAAAGAAGCCCCGCAATCGCGGGGCTTCTGACTAGCTGGGTCGAGCCAGGGCAGGGATCAGAAATCCATACCGCCCATGCCGCCCATGCCGCCGCCACCGTGGTCATGACCGCCGCCGGCCGGCGCGTCCTTCTTCGGTGCTTCGGCGACCATGGCTTCGGTCGTGATCATCAGGCCGGCGATGGAAGCCGCGTTCTGCAGGGCCGAACGGGTGACCTTGGTCGGATCCAGGATGCCGAAAGCGATCATGTCGCCGTATTCGCCATTGGCCGCGTTGTAGCCGAAGTTGCCGGTGCCTTCCTTGACGCGGTTGAGCACGACCGACGGCTCTTCGCCGCAGTTGGCGACGATTTCGCGCAGCGGCGCTTCCATCGCACGCTTGGCGATGTTGATGCCGTGGTTCTGGTCTTCGTTGTCGCCCTTGACGGCACCGATGGCCTGCAGCGCACGGATCAGCGCAACGCCGCCGCCCGGGACCACGCCCTCTTCCACTGCAGCGCGGGTCGCGTGCAGGGCGTCTTCGACGCGGGCCTTCTTTTCTTTCATTTCGATTTCGGTCGAGGCGCCGACCTTGATCACGGCAACGCCGCCGGCCAGCTTGGCCACGCGTTCCTGCAGCTTTTCGCGGTCGTAGTCGGAGCTGGTTTCTTCGATCTGCGCCTTGATCTGCTTGATGCGCGACTGGATCGCCTCACCGTCGCCGGCACCGTCGATGATGGTCGAATTTTCCTTCGACACGACGATCTTCTTGGCGCGGCCTAGATCCTTGATCGTGGCCTTTTCCAGCTGCAGGCCGACTTCTTCGGAGATCACGGTGCCGCCGGTCAGGACGGCCATGTCTTCCAGCATCGCCTTGCGACGGTCGCCGAAGCCCGGCGCCTTCACGGCGCAGACCTTGACGATGCCGCGGATGGTGTTGACGACCAGGGTCGCCAGCGCTTCGCCTTCCACTTCTTCGGCAACGATCAGCAGCGGCTTGCCGGCCTTGGCCACGCCTTCGAGCACGGGCAGCAGCTCGCGCACGTTGGAGATCTTCTTGTCGTGCAGCAGGATGTACGGATCTTCCAGCTCAGCCTGCATCGACTGCTGGTTGTTGATGAAGTACGGGCTGAGGTAGCCGCGGTCGAACTGCATGCCTTCGACCACATCGAGTTCATTTTCCAGACCCGAGCCTTCCTCGACCGTGATGACGCCTTCCTTGCCGACCTTCTTCATCGCTTCGGCGATGATGTCGCCGATGTTGGCGTCGGAGTTGGCCGAGATCGTGCCGACCTGTGCGATCGCCTTGTCGTCGGTGGTGGGCTTGGACAGGGCCTTCAGTTCGCCGACGGCGGCGGTGACCGCCTTGTCGATGCCGCGCTTGAGATCCATCGGGTTCATGCCGGCGGCAACGGCCTTCATGCCTTCGCGGATCAGCGCCTGGGCCAGCACGGTGGCGGTGGTGGTGCCGTCGCCGGCGACGTCGGAGGTCTTGGAAGCGACTTCCTTGACCATCTGCGCGCCCATGTTCTCGAACTTGTCAGCGAGTTCGATTTCCTTGGCGACGGAGACGCCGTCCTTGGTGATGGTCGGCGCGCCGAAGCTCTTTTCGAGCACGACGTTGCGGCCCTTCGGACCCAGCGTGGCCTTGACGGCATTGGCGAGGATATTCACGCCGCGGACCATGCGGGCGCGGGCGTCTTCACTGAAGCGGATTTCTTTGGCTGCCATGGGATGAAACTCCAGAAATTAGTAAGGGGAAGTGGCGAACGGGTAGATCGGTGCAGAGGGATCGCAGAACTCGGGCGGGCTGCGGAACGACCGCGAGGGGTTCGCGCCCGGCCCGGGCGATATCTCAGCCTTCGATCACGGCCAGCAGATCTTCTTCGCGCATGACCAGCAGCTCTTCGCCGTCGATCTTCACTTCGGTGCCGCTGTACTTGCCGAACAGAACCTTGTCGCCGGCCTTGACCGCGATCGGACGGACCTTGCCGTCTTCCAGGATCTTGCCGCTGCCGGCAGCGACGACTTCGCCGCGAACGGGCTTTTCGGTGGCGCTGTCGGGGATGACGATGCCGCCGGCGGACTTGGTCTCGGCTTCCAGGCGCTTGATGATGACGCGGTCGTGCAGGGGACGAAGCTTCATGGGCTGTTCCTTCAATAGGTGGACAAGGAATTGATTCAAAAAGGTTTTCTGACGAACTGTTAGCACTCGTCGTCGGTGAGTGCCAATTTTAGCCGTTCAGTGTGACATGGCAACTGCCTGTCAGCGTGGCGCCACATATTTAGGAGCAAGGCCGCGCTTTCAAGGGGGGCAGGCACAACGCGTAAATTCGACGCAGTGCTGAGCCGTTCCGGCCGGGACGGGTTATCGTGCGCGCCCCTGGACGACCGCGGCACCGCCATGTCTGCGCTGATTGTGTATTGCACCGTGCCGGCCGCGGATGTGGCCGGGCGCCTGGCCACAGCCCTGGTCGACGAAGGCCTGGCCGCCTGCGTCAATCGCCTGCCCGGCGTGGAATCGACCTATCGCTGGGAAGGCCGCACCCAGGTCGATACGGAATACCTGTTGCTTATCAAGACCAGTCGGGCACGCTTCGAGGCGTTGCGCCGGCGCATTGTCGAGCTGCATCCGTATGAACTCCCCGAGGTGATCGCGGTCGATGTCGCCCTGGGGCATGCGCCGTACCTGGCCTGGATCGCCGAATCCACGGCCGACGCGCACTGAAGTTGCCGTACCGGATCTCGCGACCTGCAAGAACTACGCTGCGGTGCCGGTCTGTCATCGAATCGAATGCTTGTGGAGCTGCGATGAGTCGTTTCGCCCGCTGTGCCCTGCTGGCCGCCGGCCTGCTGGGACTGAACCTGGCCCAGGCCCAGTCCGAAACCGATCTGCTGCGGGTTGAGGAAGCCTTCGCGCTCACCAGCACGGTGCTGGGACGCGACGCGGTCCAGCTGGAATGGAAGATCGCCGACGGCTACTACCTGTACCGCTCGCGCATCAAGACGGCCAAGCCCGGCGAGGGCCTCAGCCTGGGCACGCTGGAACTGCCAGCGGGCGAGCAGAAACACGACGAGTTCCTCGGCGATGTCGAGGTCTATCACGGCAAGGCCACGGCACGGCAGCCGCTCAGCCTGGGTAGCACGGGCAATACGGCGGAATTCAGCGTGAGCATCCAGGGCTGCCACGAGCGCGAGCCGAAGATCTGCTATCCGCCGCATATCACCAAGCTTAGCTTCACGCTCCCGCCCGCTGCGGCGGCGCCGGCAGCGAATCCGCTGGCTGCGGCGCTGGCTCCGCCCGCGGCCGACAGCGGCCTGACCGGTTCCCCCCCCGCTGGCAATCTCAAGTCGGCCCTGGGCCAGCTGGGCAAGCCGGCCCTGGACGCGCCCATGGACACCGGCACGGCGAATACCGCCGAGGGTACGGAAAAACTGCCGCTGCCGCCGGAACAGGCCTTCGTGTTCGAAACCATCGCCACCAGTCCGACCGAGCTGCTGGCGCGCTGGACCATGCCCAAGGGCTATTACCTGTACCGGGACAAGACCGTGCTGAGCCTGCCCGACGGCAGCAGCGCGCGCCTGGGCCAGGGCAAATGGCCGGCGGGCAAGCTTCACAAGGACGAGCATTTCGGCGAGGTGACCGTCTATTTCGATCAGGTCGAGCTACCGATTCCGCTGCAGCGCGACGACGGCAAGGCCGGCAAGCTGAATATTCAGGCCGAGTTCCAGGGCTGCGAAGACGGCGGCCTGTGCTATCCGGTGATGAAGCGCAGTGCCAGCGTCGACCTGCCCGCGGCGACGGCCGAACAGCTCAAGGCCGGCAACGCGCGCTATGCGGCTTCGGTAGCGGACAAACCCGCCGCAGCCGCAGGCGACGGCGGCCAGTCGGAAGAACAGGTGCTGGCTTCGCGCCTGTCCGGCGACCGCCTGTTTGCGCTGCTGTCGTTCTTCGGCTTCGGCCTGCTGCTGGCATTCACGCCCTGCGTATTCCCGATGCTGCCCATCCTGTCCGGCATCATCGCCGGCGCCGGCGACAACGTATCGACGCGGCGCGCCTTTGTGCTGTCGGCGGTCTATGTACTCGCTTCGACCGTGGTGTTCACCATTGCCGGTGTCGCGGCCGGGCTGGTTGGCGCGAATCTGCAGGCGCTGTTCCAGCAGCCCTGGATACTGATCAGTTTTGCGGCCTTGTTCGTGCTGCTGTCGCTGTCGATGTTCGGCTTCTACGAACTGCAGCTACCCAGCGCACTGCAGAACCGCATTGCCGGCGTGAGCAATCGCCAGCAGGGCGGTTCGCTGACCGGCGTGGCCGTCATGGGCGTGCTGTCGGCACTGATCGTCGGCCCCTGTGTGGCGCCGCCGCTGGCCGCGGCCGTGCTGTATATCAGCCAGACCCGCGACCCGGTATTCGGCGGCCTGGCCCTGTTCGTGCTGTCGCTGGGCATGGGCGCGCCGCTGGTCGTTGCCGGCACGGCTGCGGGCAAGCTGCTGCCCCGCGCCGGCGCCTGGATGGACGCGGTCAAGGCTGTGTTCGGCGTGAGCTTCCTGGCGCTGGCGATCTGGATGCTGTCGCGCATCCTCGATCCGGTCTGGACCATGCTGCTGATCGGCGTGCTGGCGATCGCCTGCGGCGTCTATCTCGGTGCACTGGAACGGCTGGCCGAGGGCGCTTCCGGCTGGAGCCGGCTGTGGAAGGCGCTGGGCGTGATCCTGCTGATTGCCGGCGCAGCGCAGCTGATCGGCGCGCTGGCCGGCTCGAACGACCCGCTGCAGCCACTGAAAGGCATGCGCGGCGGCGGCACGGCCGCCGGCAACAGCGAACATCTGCCGTTCCGCAGCATCAAGAGCGTGGCCGACCTAGAGCGCGAACTGGGCCAGGGCAAGCCGGTCATGCTGGATTTCTATGCCGACTGGTGCGTGTCCTGCAAGGAAATGGAGAAGTTCACCTTTACCAAGCCGGAAGTGCACGCGGCACTGAGCGGCTATACCCTGCTCAAGGCCGACGTGACCGCCAATGACGACACCGATCAGGCCCTGCTCAAGCACTTCACCCTGTTCGGGCCACCGGCGACGATCTTCTTCGCCAGCGACGGGCGCGAAATCCGCGGCCAGCGCCTGATCGGCTTCGAAGCCGCCGACAAGTTCGCCGCCCGCGTCGCCAAGGCGGGCCGCTGATGGGCTGGCGCCAGACCGCCGCAGTCGGTGCGCTCGCGCTGGCCGCCGGCGTGGCCGGGCTGGTCGTCGGCAGCATCGTCACGGGCAAAGGGGCGCCACGCGGAATTACCGACCTGATGAGCCGGTCTGCGCTGACGCGCGGACTGGCCGAGGCCTGGACAGACGCTGCGCGGCCGAAGGCGCCAAGCGGCGTGCCTGTCGCCGGCAAGGGCGATCCGGCCCCGGCACTGGCCTTGCTGGACCGGCAAGGCCAGCGCGCAACGCTGGCGCAGTGGCCGGACAAGCTCGTCGTGCTGAATTTCTGGGCCACCTGGTGTGCGCCCTGCCGCAAGGAAATGCCGGAGCTCGACCGCTTCCAGCAAAAGCACGCCGGCCACGGCGTACAGGTGGTCGGCATTGCGCTGGACGAAGCGGGTGATGTGGAAAGCTTCCTGCGCGAAACGCCGGTCGGCTACCCGATACTGTTTCCGGCGCAGCCTGCATTGAACCCGGCGCTACGTTTCGGCAATACCTATGGCGCCCTGCCGTTCAGCGTGTTGCTCAGCCGCGACGGGCGCATCCTCGATACGCGCCTGGGCGAAATCACCGAAGCCACGCTGGAAGGCTGGCTGGCGCCGCATTACGCCAACGCACCGTAAGAGCGGCCGCAACCGACAGGCGCCAGCAGCAGAAAGATTTGCAGCGCGTGGGACGCTTGACCGACCATGCCAGCCCGCACTTTTCCGAACCCCTGCAATGACCGAGCTTCCGCCCTGCCCGCACTGCCAGTCGGCCTATACCTACGAAGACGGCGGCCAGTACGTCTGTCCGGAATGCGCACACGAATGGTCGGCCGTTGCACTGGCTGCGGAAGAAACCCGCGTCGTGCGCGATGCCCACGGCACTGTGCTGCAGGACGGCGACAGCGTCACCGTGATCAAGGATCTGAAAATCCGTGGCTCGTCGTCGGTGG
This sequence comes from Tahibacter aquaticus, assembly GCF_004363655.1. Classification (GTDB taxonomy): domain Bacteria; phylum Pseudomonadota; class Gammaproteobacteria; order Xanthomonadales; family Rhodanobacteraceae; genus Tahibacter; species Tahibacter aquaticus. The sequence continues at coordinate 613,641 of NZ_SNZH01000002.1, read as the reverse complement.
TGAAGGTCGGCACCAAGGTCAAAGCCATACGCCTGGTCGACGACGGCGACCACGACATCGACTGCAAGATCGACGGTTTCGGCGCCATGCAACTGAAATCGGCGTTCGTCAAGAAGGCCTGAAAGCGCAAGGCTTTTCCAATGACCCGGTTAAACATCGGCGATTGTCGCCGAACTGGACAAGATTGGCGGCCAAGCGCAGACTTGCGCGCCCCAGCCGGTCCCATGCCGGCAACGGAGAGCCGGCTTGGCCAAGATCCTGCTGCTGCATGGCCCCAATCTGAACCTGCTCGGCACACGCGAGCCGGATACCTACGGGCATGCGACGCTGGCGGACATCGTCAGCGATCTTGCCGCTATCGCGCAAGGCAGCGGCCATGAACTACACAGTTTCCAGTCGAATGCCGAGCATGCGCTGATCGAGCGCATCCACGCCGCACGCGACGACGGCAGCGCGTTCATCCTGATCAACCCGGCCGCTTTCACGCATACCAGCATTGCCCTGCGCGACGCGCTGCTGGCTGTCGCCCTGCCGTTTATCGAGTTGCACCTGTCGAACGTGCATGCGCGCGAACCGTTCCGCAGGCATTCGTATTTTTCCGACATTGCCGTCGGTGTCATCTGTGGATTCGGCGCCGACAGCTACCGTCTGGCGCTGCACGCCGCGATGCGCCGCCTGTCCTAGTCCCTAGTTAGCCAACGCACCTGAGGATCCGTCCGTGGACCTGCGCAAAATCAAGAAGCTGATCGACATACTGGAAGAGTCGAATCTGGCCGAACTGGAAATCAAGGAAGGCGAGGAAGTCGTTCGCCTGAGCCGCCTGCCGCGCGGCATGACCCTGCCGATGATGACGGCGGCGGCCGTGCCCGCTCCGGTCACTCATGTGCATGTTGAACAGCATCGCGCCCAGGGCGGTGCGGCACCGGCTCAGGCGCCGGCACCGGAAACCCCCGGTACCGCGACGACCAAGGCGCTGCCCGACGGCCATGTGGTGCGCTCGCCGATGGTCGGCACCTACTACGCCTCGCCCAATCCGGAAGCGCCGCCGTTCGTCAAGCTGGGCCAGCAGGTCAAGCCCGGCGATACCCTGGCCATCATCGAAGCGATGAAGATGTTCAATCAGATCGAAGCCGATGTCGGCGGAACCGTGCTGGCCATCCTCGCCAGCAGCGGCCGGCCGATCGAGTTCGATGAACCCCTCTTCGTGATCGGCTGAGCGGACCACACCCATGCTCGACAAAGTTGTCATCGCCAATCGCGGCGAGATTGCGCTGCGCGTGCTGCGCGCCTGCCACACCCTCGGCATCAAGACCGTGGCCGTGCATTCCACGGTCGACCGCAATCTGAAGCACGTCGGCATGGCGGACGAGTCGGTCTGCATCGGCCCGGCGCCGGCCTCGGAAAGCTATCTGAACGTACCGGCCATCATCGCCGCGGCTGAAGTCACCGATGCCCAGGCCATCCACCCGGGCTACGGTTTCCTGTCGGAAAACGCCGATTTTGCCGAGCGCTGCGAAAAATCCGGCTTCATTTTCATCGGGCCTACCGCCAACGTCATTCGCCTGATGGGCGACAAGGTCGAGGCCATCAAGGCAATGAAGGCCGCCGGCGTGCCCTGCGTGCCGGGTTCCGGCGGACCGCTGGGCGACGACCCGGTGGAAAACGGCCGCATCGCGCGCGACATCGGCTATCCGATCATCATCAAGGCGGCCGGCGGCGGCGGCGGCCGCGGCATGCGCGTCGTGCACACCGAAGCGCACCTGCACAACGCCATCACCATGACCAAGTCGGAGGCCAAGGCGGCCTTCAGCAACGACATGGTGTACATGGAAAAATTCCTGGAGAACCCACGCCACGTGGAAATCCAGGTGCTGGCCGACGGCCAGGGCAATGCCATCCACCTGGGCGAGCGCGACTGCTCCATGCAGCGGCGCCACCAGAAAGTGGTGGAAGAAGCGCCGGCACCGGGCATCAGCGCGGAACAGCGCGCCGAAATCGGCCAGGTCTGCGTCGAGGCCTGCCTGCGCATCGGCTATCGCGGCGCCGGCACGTTCGAATTCCTCTACGAGAATGGCCGCTTCTACTTCATCGAGATGAACACCCGCATCCAGGTGGAACATCCGGTGACGGAACTGATCACCGGTGTTGACCTGGTACGCGAGCAGCTGCTGATCGCCTCCGGCGAAAAGCTGTCGCTGCGCCAGGAAGACGTGACCTTCACCGGCCACGCCGTTGAATGCCGCATCAACGCGGAAGACCCAGACACCTTCATGCCCTCGCCCGGCACGGTCAAGCGCTTCCTCGGCGCCGGCGGCCCCGGCGTACGCCTGGACACGCACATCTACGACGGCTACCGCATTCCGCCGAACTACGATTCGATGATCGGCAAGCTGATCGTGCACGGCCGCGACCGCGCCACCGCCATCGCGCGCATGCGCCTGGCCCTGGCGGAAATGGTCATCGACGGGGTGAAGACCAATATCCCGCTGCAGCAGCGCATCATGAGCGACGTCGGCTTCCAGGCCGGCGGGCAGAACATCCATTACCTGGAGAAGCGCATTGCCGAGCAGAAAGAGAAAGGCATTGCGCTGGGCTGAGGCCGGCCGCGCCGCCGCGCTGGCCCTTTTGCTGGGCAGCGCGACGGCCGTTGCGGCCGATGCCCCGCCTGGCGAGCCGCAGGCGAGCATTGCCATCGGCGAGCAGCCGGCCGATTCGCTGCGCATCGGCGTGGCGCCGAAGCAGACTTTCGTGGTCGGGGAAAAGCGCACGAACTGCCGCGATCTGCCGCAATTGCTCCAGCCGTATACCCAGAAGAATTTCATTGTCGTCGGCGTGGAAGGCAGCAGTGTTCGCGTCAGCGACCTTATCTGCATTGCACGCATCGCCAAGCAGCGCGGCGGCCTTACCTATGTACCCCACGAAGACGGCACGCTGCGCACGGCCACCGTCGACGAAAACTGAAGCGTAGCGGCCATGGCCTGGATAGAACTCTCCCTCACCATTCACTCCAACGAACAGGAACGCATCGAACTCGCGCTGGAAGATCTCGGCGCGCTGTCGGTGACACTACTGGATGCGGAAGACCATCCCATCTTCGAGCCCGCACCGGGCGAAACGCCGGTGTGGCCGACGATCAAGCTGGCCGCGCTGTTCGATGTCGCGGTCGACCGCATCGGCCTGGTCCATGCACTGACCGACCTGGTGCCGGAAATTGCGCCGGACCAGATCGACATCCGCGACGTCGCCGATGCGGACTGGGTGCGCGCCTGGATGGATACCTTCCAGCCCATGCAGTTCGGCCAGCGCCTGTGGATCTACCCCTGGAATATCGAACCGCCGGCCGACGACACCGACAGCATCATCGTGCGCCTGGACCCAGGCCTGGCCTTCGGCACCGGCACGCATCCGACCACGGCGCTGTGCCTGGAATGGCTGGATGGGCTGGATCTGCACGGCAGGCAGGTGCTCGATTATGGCTGCGGCTCGGGCGTGCTGGCGATCGCGGCACTGAAGCTCGGCGCGGCACGGGTCGTCGGCGTCGATCTCGATCCGCAGGCACTGGAAGCCAGCCGCGACAATGCCGACCGCAACGGCGTGGCAGCGCAGCTCAGCCTGTGCCTTCCGGCCGATCACGACAACCTGCCGCAGGACATTCTGGTGGCGAATATTCTGGCCGGCCCCCTGGGCGAGCTGGCGCCGTTGTTCGCCGCAGCGTGCAAGCCCGCTGCGCCGTTCGCACTGTCGGGCATCCTGGCCGGACAAGAGCCGGAACTGCTGCAGCGTTATGCGGAATGGTTCGACGATCTGCAGGTCGCCCAGCGCGAAGACTGGGTGCGCATCAGCGGCCGGCGCAAAGCCTGAGCGCGCTTGCTCAGGCCAGCACCCCGATGTTCAGACTGAACAGGATCTGCGCCATCGCCAGCGTGACCGCAGCGCTGCCCTGGCGCGGGCTTCGGCGGCGCGGCAAGCCAGCCGCTTGAAAAGCCGCTGCGCCCAGTCCACCCTCTGCGCGCTCTACCCGTTTCCTCCTTCGGCCTGTCCCGCCTCGCATGTATACGCAATGCCCGGAATGCGCGACCGTCTATAACGCCGACGCGGCGACGATCGCGCGCGGCCACGGCATGGTCGTGTGCAGCCATTGCAGTGCGCTGTTCGATGCCCTGCGCACCCTGGCCGACCATTTGCCGCCGGAGCCGTTCGAACGCCTGGACCTACATACGCCCGAAGCCGATCCGCCGCGCCTGGGCGTACCCGTCTACCGGCCGAACACCCAGGCCACCACCTTTACTTTCGACCCTGACGAACGACCGCGCCCGCGCGAATCGCGCAAGCAACTGGGCACGCCAGCGTTCGCGCGGCATGCGCGCCGCAGTGGCGGACGGCGCTGGCCGTGGGTGGCCGGCACGGTGCTGTTGTCGCTGAGCCTGGCGGCCCAGCTCGCCTATGCGGAACGCGACGCCCTGCTCAACAACGATACCGTACGCCCCTGGCTGGACCAGGGCTGCCAAACGCTGGAATGCCGCCTGCCGCTGCGCCGTGCGAATCACCAGCTGGAACTGCTGTCGCGCGATATCCGGCCGCATCCGTCGGTGCCGGGCGCCTTGATCGTCTCCGCTACGGTGCGCAATGCCGCAGTTTTCGACCAGGCCTTTCCGGTGGTCGAAATCACCTTGTCCGACCTCGACGAAAATCGCGTCGCGATGCGCCGTTTCCAGCCGCGCGACTATCTGGGCGACACGCGTGCGATCGAACGCGGCCTCGCTGCAGGCGCCAGCACGGCTCTGGTCTTCGAAGTGCGCGATCCGGGCAAGAACGCGGTCGCATTCGAGTTCAAGTTCCTCTGATCGGAACTCCGTGATTCTTTGCCTTTCGCGATGAGAGTTGCATGCCTTTTGCGACAGTTGGTACTTACCAAGGCGCGGTAGCCGCGCTAACATCCCGTCCCCGTCGGCACTCGCATCCGGCGGTCATGGAAGAACAGACCCCAGGTTGCTTGCCGCCGTGAATGCCGTCTCCGTCCTGCGCCCCGAACAGGGGCTTGATACCGCCGTGTCCCAACCCGCCTTGCGCGAGTGTGTAGCGCGTGCGGTACGTCGTTATCTGATCGATCTGGACACGCAACAGGCCGAAGGCTTGTTCGATTTCGTCATGCACGAAGTCGAAGCCCCGATGCTGCACGAGGTCATGTCGTGGTACGGCGGCAACCAGAGCAAGGCCGCCATGGCGCTGGGCATCAATCGCGCCACCTTGCGCAAGAAACTGGCCCAGCACGGCCTGCTCTGATCCGGTTGCCACGCTTGCGCCGGCGCATCCGTTCGCCGGCCGGCGCCGCGCAGTTGCAAGTCGCGGGCTATAATCTGCGACCCTTTTCGCAATCGGCGAACTCGCATGTTTGACGCCACTCTCGTGCCGGTAAGGCGCGCTCTCATCAGTGTGTCCGACAAGACCGGCCTGCTCGACCTGGCGCGGGGACTCGATGCGCTGGGCGTCAGCCTGCTTTCCACCGGCGGCACCGCGCGCACCTTGCGCGATGCCGGGCTGCCGGTCACCGACGTCAGCAACGTTACCGGTTTTCCGGAAATCATGGACGGCCGCGTCAAGACCTTGCATCCGAAGATCCATGGCGGCCTGCTCGGCCGGCGCGGTATCGACGACGCAGTAATGGCCCAGCACGGTATCGCGCCGATCGATCTGCTGGTGGTGAACCTGTATCCGTTCGAGCAGGCCACGGCGCGGCCCGACTGCACCCTGGACGAAGCCATCGAGAACATCGACATCGGCGGGCCGGCCATGCTGCGCGCCGCGGCCAAGAATCACGAACACGTCGTCGTCGTGACCGATCCGTCCGACTATGCCGAGCTGCTGCAATCCCTGCATGCAGGCCACGGCACGACGATGGAACTGCGCCGCCGCCTTGCCGCCAAGAGCTACGCGCATACCGCGCGCTATGACGGCCTCATCGCCAACTGGCTAGGCGTTCGCACCGGCGAGCGCGAAGACAACTACCCGCCCAGCTTGCACCTGAGCTTCCGCCGCGCGCAGACCTTGCGCTACGGCGAAAACCCGCACCAGTCCGCCGCGCTGTATATCGAAAGCGACCCGCCTGCGGGCATCGTTGCGACGGCGCGCGTGCTCGCCGGCAAGGAGCTGTCGTTCAACAACATCGCCGATGCGGATTCGGCGCTGGAATGCGTGAAGGCCTTCGGCAGTGCGCCGGCCTGCGTCATCGTCAAGCATGCCAACCCCTGCGGTGTCGCCCTGGGCGACACCCCCATGCTTGCCTACGAACGCGCCTACGCCTGCGACCCCACCTCAGCCTTCGGCGGCATCATTGCGCTGAACCGCTCGCTCGACGTGGTTACTGCCCGCGCCATCCTCGACCGCCAGTTCGTCGAAGTGGTGATTGCGCCGGAAGTGGATGAAGCGGCATTGGCGATTTTTTCCAGGAAGCCCAATGTGCGCGTCCTGGCTACCGGGCACTGGCCCGAACAGGCCGCCCACACCAACGACTACAAGCGCATCGCCGGCGGGCTGCTGATGCAGGATGCCGACCGCGATACCTTGCTGCTCAGCGACCTGCAAGTCGTATCCAAGCGCGTGCCCAACGCGGAAGAACTGCGCGATCTGCTGTTCGCCTGGCACGTGGCCATGTACGTCAAGTCCAATGCCATCGTCTACGCCAAGGGTGGCCAGACCATCGGCGTCGGCGCCGGCCAGATGAGCCGTGTGATCAGCGCCCGCATCGCCGCCATGAAAGCCGAGGAAGCCGGGCTGGAAGTGCGAGGCAGCGTGATGGCATCGGATGCGTTCTTCCCGTTCCGCGACGGCATCGATGCAGCGGCCAGGGCCGGTATCCGTGCGGTAATCCAGCCAGGCGGCTCGATGCGCGACGACGAAGCTATCGTGGCAGCCGACGAGAACGATATGGCGATGGTGTTTACCGGGGTTCGTCACTTCCGGCATTGAGGTGCACCGCAGACCGTGTGCCTCGGCCCGGCTTACCGGGTGACGGAACACCGCGATGCCGGGGTCGCCTCGTGGCCGAACCCGGCGCCTCGGCAATGGCATTGTTCTCGCGACTTTCGCAAGGGCGGCACCCCGATATTGGGGTTCGCCTGGCGGCTCACCCCAATCTACGCTTTAATTAATTCCACTCGTACAGTTTGTAGTAGACCGGTGCGATGGGGCCGTCTTTCGGATTGCCTTCCAGGCGGCCGTCGCCGTCCGTATCGATATAGGTCTGCGTGACGCCGCTCTTGCCGGTGATGCGGATCATGCTGATCTTGCCGCTGGTGCGGTATTCCTCGATGGTGTCGTCGCCCTGTTTGCGGATGCCGACGTCCGGCGGCGGAATGCCGTTGGCATCGGACTGGGCATCTTTTTTCGCCTTGTCCAGTTCGGCCTGGGTTGGCGGGGTCTTGACGCCCGGATCGGTCATGGCCGGCGGCGGTACGTCGACCAGGCCCGGCGGGTTGGCGGGTTTCGGCGCCTCTTTGGCGGCGAAGGCCAGGCCGCAACTGGCGATTAGAACGGCGGCGAGCAGCGGATTCCGTTTCATGACTGCCTCCCAGCGGTGAGTAAAAGACAGTACGCGCCAACGTGGCTGGTTCGGCGCGCACTGGAACGTCGCCAGAATACCAAACCGGCATGAACGGACCGTTGTCGCCGGCGCGTGACGATGCGGCGAATCCGGCAAGCCGCCGGACAGGCTCGTGTCCGCATTGAAAGGCAGGGCGCGCTGCGCCAAGCTCCCGCGTCCGCAAGGAGAAACCTATGCCCACCCTGGTGCTGATCGACGGATCCAGCTATCTCTACCGCGCGTTTCACGCGCTGCCGCCACTGAGCAATGCGGCCGGCGAACCCACCGGCGCGCTGTTCGGCGTGGTCAACATGCTGCGCACCACGCTCAAGGCCAAACCCGACTACGTCGCCTTTGTCTGCGATGCCTCGGGCCCCACGTTTCGCGACGAGCTCTACCCCGCATACAAAGCGAACCGGCCGCCCATGCCGGACGAACTGCGCGCGCAGATCGAGCCGATGATGCAGATCGTGCAGGCGCTGGGCATGCCGATACTGCGCGAATCCGGCGTCGAGGCCGATGACGTGATCGGCACGCTGGCGCTGCAGGCCGCCGCGCAGGGCATCGATGTGATTGTCTCCACCAGCGACAAGGACATGGCGCAGCTGGTCGGCCCGCACGTGACCCTGAGCAACACCATGACCAACACCACGCTGGACCCGGCCGGCGTGTTCGAAAAATTCGGCGTGCATCCGGCACAGATCGTCGATTTCCTTGCCTTGATGGGCGATAGCGTCGACAACATTCCCGGCGTGGAGAAATGCGGTCCCAAGACGGCGGCGAAATGGCTGGCCGAATACCAGACGCTGGACAATGTCATGCACAGCGCCGACAAGATCGGCGGCAAGATCGGCGAGAACCTGCGCAAGGCGCTGCAGCAGTTGCCGCTGTCGCGCCAGCTGGCAACGATCAAGACTGACGTTTCCCTGCCGCAGGCCGTAACCGACCTCGGCCTGCGCGAGCGCGACGACGAAACGCTGCGCACTTTGTATGCGCGCTACGGCTTCAATGCCGCACTGAAAGACCTCGACAGCAAAGGCGCCGGCGACGAACTGCGCGGCGCCAATGTACCGGCGCAGTACCGCAAGCCGGTCGCCGGCGAGTCCTCGCTCGACCCGGCCCTGGCCGCCGCAGGCGTCTACGACTGCGTGACGGAAATGGAGCAGCTGGAGCAGTGGCTAAGCCTGCTGCGCTCGGCCGACATCATCGCGTTCGATACGGAAACCACCTCGCTGGACCCGCTGCAGGCGGAAATCGTCGGCCTGTCGTTTGCGGTGAACAGCGGCGCCGCCGCGTACGTGCCACTGGCGCACGATTATCCCGGTGCACCGGCGCAGTTGCCGCGCGATACGGTGCTGGCCGCACTCAAGCCGTTGTTCGAAGATGCCAGCAAGGCCAAGCTCGGCCAGCACGCCAAGTACGACATGAACGTGCTGTCGCGCTACGGCATCGAGGTGCGCGGCGTGAAGTTCGATTCCATGCTGGAGTCCTACGTGTGGAACTCCACCGCGACGCGGCACGACATGGACTCGTTGGCCAAGCGCTATCTCGGCTACACCCCGATTCCCTACGAAAGCGTCGCCGGCAAGGGGGCCAAGCAGATTCCGTTCGGCCAGGTGGCGCTGCAGGACGCCACCCGCTACGCCGCCGAGGACGCCGACATCACCTTGCGCCTGCATCAGGTGCTGTGGTCCAAGCTCGAGACCGAACCGTCCTTGCGCAAAGTCTACGAAGAGATCGAAGCACCGCTGATTCCGGTACTGGCGCGCATGGAACAGCGCGGCGTGCTGATCGACACTCAGGCACTACGTGTGCAGAGTCACGAGCTGGCCAAGCGCATGCACGAAATCTCGCAGACCGCGTTCGGCATCGCCGGCCGCAGTTTCAGCCTGGATTCGCCCAAGCAGCTACAGGCCATACTGTTCGACGAGCTGAAGCTGCCGGTGGTGGTGAAGACGCCGACCGGGCAGCCCTCGACCAACGAAGAGGCGCTGGAAGCCATCGCCGACCAGCACGAATTGCCGCGCCTGATCCTGGACTACCGCGGCCTGGCCAAGTTGCGTTCGACCTATACCGACAAACTGGCCGACAACGTCAATCCGCATACCGGCCGCGTACATACCAGCTACGGCCAGGCGATAGCTGCGACCGGGCGGCTGTCTTCGTCCGATCCGAACCTGCAGAACATTCCGATCCGCACCGAGGAAGGCCGGCGCATCCGCCAGGCCTTCGTCGCCCCCGCGGGCTTTCGCATCCTCGCGGCAGACTATTCGCAGATCGAGCTGCGCATCATGGCGCACCTCTCCGGCGATGCCGGCCTGCTCAGCGCCTTCGTCGGCGGCCAGGACGTGCACCGCGCCACGGCGGCGGAGGTGTTCGGCCTGCCGCCGGACCAGGTCGACGGCAACCAGCGCCGCGCCGCCAAGGCGATCAACTTCGGCCTGATGTACGGCATGGGCGCGTTCGGCCTGGCACGCCAACTCGGCATTGCGCGCAACGAGGCCAACGATTACATCACACGCTATTTCGCCCGCTACCCGGGCGTGCGCCAGTACATGGACAACATCCGCGAGCAGGCGCACCGCGACGGCTATGTGGAAACCGTATTCGGCCGGCGCCTGTACCTGGACGACATCCGGGCACGCAATCCCAACCTGCGCGCCGGCGCCGAGCGCGCCGCCATCAATGCGCCCATGCAAGGCACCGCGGCCGACATCATCAAGCGCGCCATGATCACCGTCGACGCCTGGCTGGGCGAGCGCAGCGACGCACGCATGCTGATGCAGGTGCACGACGAACTGGTGCTGGAAGTGCGCGAGGAAGTAATCGACGAAATCGGCGATGGCCTGCGCCAGCGCATGAGCGCTGCGGCGGAACTTGCCGTGCCGCTGGTCGTCGATATCGGCACCGGCGCCAATTGGGATCAGGCGCATTGAATTCCAACCCATTGATTAATAAGTCAATGAACGAAGCCTGAATCGAGCCGGCAGGCACTGCGAACCTTTGCCCTGCCAACCCGTCTTAGTCATCAGGTGCACGCAACGGCACCTCCGGTTCATCCCCCTCCCTGGATGAACCACCGGTACCAGGTTCCTCCCCAGACCTGTTACCGCACCCCAGACCTCGAAGGTCCTCCCCTGGCCTTCGGGGTCTATCTTTTTTGGCCCCGCGCTTCTGGCACAGTTAGCGCCCACGACAGGGCGGGGAACCCCATGCACAAACAGCGAGTGCTGATCACCGGCGGCGGCAGCGGTCTGGGCCGCGCCCTGGCGCTGCGCTACGCGCGGGCGGGCTGGCGCGCAGGTCTGGCGGACATTTCGCTGGAGCGGGCCGAGTCGGTCGCCGCCGAAATTCGTGCGCTGGGTGGCGAAGCCGACAGCTTCAGCGTCGATGTGGCCAGCGACGAGGCCGTGCTCGCCCTGCGTGACGAAGTCATGGCGCGTTGGGGCGGACTGGAACATCTGTACAACAACGCTGGCGTGTCGTCGGCGGGCAATCTGCTGCAGACGCCCATGACCGACTGGCGCTGGATGCTCGAAATCAACCTGCTCAGCGTCGTGCGCGGCTGCCAGGCCTTCCTGCCGGAAATGCTGCGCCAGGGCAGCGGCCATGTGGTCAACACCGCGTCGTTCGCCGGCCTTGCCGGTGCCGGTGGCCTGAGTTCGTATTCGGTGGCCAAGGCGGCCGTGGTGACCCTGTCGGAAACCCTGCGTGCGGAACTGGCCCTGGCCGACAGCCGCGTCGGCGTTTCGGTGGTCTGTCCGTCGTTCTTTCGCACCAACCTGCTGCAGAACTTCCGCGGCCCGGATGCCTCGCGCCAGATGGCGCAGAAGCTCATGGAAAACGCTGCGGAGAACGCCGACGACATCGCCGCGGCCATTTTTGACGCTGTGATGGCCGGCCGCTTCCTGATCGTTCCCACGGCACTCGAACGCATGCGCTATCGCCTCAAGCGCTGGCTGCCCGAGTTCTATTTCGGCCGCCTGGTGGCTGCGCTGAAAGCCGCAGGGCGCAGCGCATGAGCCGCTTCCTGATTTACGGCGCCAATGGCTATACCGGCCGCCTGATCGTGCAGGAAGCCCTGCGGCAAAACCTGCAGCCGGTGCTGGCCGGGCGCAATCGCGCCGCGCTGGAGGCCATGGCGCAGGAATTCAATCTGGCCGCGCGCGTGTTCGACCTTGCCGACGCGGCGCAGCTGCAACGCCACATCGAAGACCTGCCACTGGTGCTCAACTGCGCCGGACCTTTCAGCGAAACCGCACAGCCCATGCTCGACGCCTGCCTCGCGGCCAAGGTGCATTACCTCGACATCACCGGCGAAATCGACGTGTTCGCCCTGTGCCATCGCGCCGATGCGCGCGCCCGCGAATGCGGCATCGTCGTCGCGCCGGGTACGGGTTTCGACGTGGTGCCAACCGATTGCGTGGCTGCGCAACTGAAACAGCGCCTGCCGGACGCGACGCATCTGGTGCTGGCCTTCGAAGCCGGCGGCGGCCCCAGCCCCGGTACCGCCAAGACCAGCGTCGAAGGCCTGGCCAAAGGCGGTCGCGCGCGCCGCGACGGCCAGCTGGTGGAAGTACCGCTGGGCTGGAAAGCACGGGAATTCCGCCGCGGCGACCAAGTGCGCAGCGCCATGACCATACCCTGGGGAGATGTATACACCGCCTACATTTCCACCGGAATTCCGAATATAGAAACCTATATGGCCGTGTCGCCGGCGACAATACGCCGCGTACGCCGGCTGCGCTGGCTCAAGCCGCTGCTGGGCCTGGGCCCGGTACAGGCCTGGCTGAAGCACCGCGCCGGCAGCACGGCCGGACCGGACGCCGGAAAACGCGAGCGCAGCGGCTGTACCGTCTGGGGCGAGGTGCGCAATGCCGCCGGCGCGCAGGCGCAATTGATGCTGAGCGCGCCCAACGGCTACGAACTCACGGCCACGGCCTCGATCGGCATGGTGCGCCGGCTGCTCGGCCAGCCGGTGGCCGGCGGTTTCTACACGCCGTCGCTGCTGATGGGTGCGGACTATGTCCTGAGCCTGCCCGGCGTGAGCCAGGCCTAGGCGAATAGCTGTGGCCGCCGTTGAAATCGGCCACGGCTACCTCCATTGAGCGAAGCTGCCGGTTTTCTGCGCGGTTCGCGTCGCTTTGCACTGTGCACCGCGCCAGGACCGAATCCTCATCAGGATTTGTACCGGCCGTTGCTAGACTCCGCGCCCTCCCGCCGCCTGTGAATCCCATGAGTATCGACAAACAGAACCTCGGGCCCTTGCCGGCCTTGATCTTCTCCTCGCGCTGGCTGCAGCTGCCGCTCTATCTCGGCCTGATCGTGGCCCAGGGCGTCTACGTGGTGCAGTTCCTGCGCGAACTGTGGCACCTGCTCGCCACCACGCTGTTTCCTGCCGACCTCACCGCCAAGGCGGCCGAAGCCGTCGCCCATGGCGCTGATGCGGGACATAGCCCGGAAACCACGATCATGCTGGCCGTGCTGGGCCTCATCGACGTGGTGATGATTTCCAACCTGCTCGTCATGGTCATCGTCGGCGGCTACGAAACCTTCGTCTCGCGCCTGGGCCTGGAAGGCCATCCGGACCAGCCCGAGTGGCTGTCGCACGTGAATGCAGCCGTGCTCAAGGTGAAGCTGGCAACGGCGATCATCGGCATCTCGTCCATCCACCTGCTGGCCACCTTCATCAAGGCCGACGAGCTGGATACCAAGACCATGCTGTGGCAGACCCTGCTGCACCTGACCTTCGTCGTATCCGCGGTGGCCATCGCCCTGATCGATCGCATCATGTCGCCGAAAATCGCCCACTGAGATCGCCCTGCCCGGCCGGCAGCTATGGCTCGTCGGCCCGGCCGGGCTTGCGCATGATTGCCCTGCGGATGGCCACGTCCGCCGCATCGTCGCGCAGCTGCACGGCACCGTCGGCACTGCGCTGCAGACCCAGCTGCGCATAGATCGTCTGCAGCGGCGGGAAACCACGCCGTGCGGAATACGCGTCGTAGCGGCGCAGGAACAGATCGCTGTGCATCAGGCTGTCCAGCTTGGCGACGAATTCCCGCGGCGCCCAGGCCCGCCGCTGCAGCAGGCAGCAGGCGCGAAAACGCCGCAGCGCTTCTTCGATACCGAAGCGGCCGCCACTGGTCTTGCGCAAATCCACATCCAGCTGCAGCCAGTAGGCCGCACCCGACCAATACACGGCGTAATAGGCGCGCTCGCGCTGCATCGCACTGCTCAGCTGGGCCAGGCTGAGCTGGTCGTTGCTGGCACCGCGGCCGCGGGCAAAACCTGCATCCAGCTGCTGCCACGCCGCCAGCGGCGTGAGCAGGCCGGCACGCGCGCGCAAGGTGTTCTGCCAGTAGCTCGCCAGGCCTTCGGCCAGCCAGGCGCCATCGTCGCCGAGATACGGATGCGCCCAGTGGGCAAATTCGTGCACGGCCGTCCAGTCGGCGTCGAGCTGGTCCGGCGTTGCCTTGGGATCGACCTGGATATGCACCGCATTGCCCTGCCCGCGCAGCGACTGGCCGAAACCCACGGCCCGCCCGCCGCGCAACGCCACGGGACGCAACACCACCTGCGCCTGCGGCAGCGGCAACTCGCCATGCGCACTGCTGGCCGCGGCGAGGGCGTGTTGCATCCAGCGCAGCAGCTTGGCCCGGTTCGCGGTATCGATGCCGCCGAGCATCGCCACGCGCACCGTACCGCCGGGCAGTTGCAGCGTGCTTTCCTCGAAGCTGCCGACAGCGACCAGGCTGGACCAGGCCGGCGGTGTGGACGGAATGCGAAACCTCCCCTGTTGCGCCGTACTGCCGTCCAGTGCCTGCCACGGTGGCGAAAACGCATAGCCGTCGGGCATGGATACAGTCGCCTCGGCCGCCTCGTCGCCGTCGCTGCGCAGCAGCCAGTACTGCGGCGCGACCAGCATGTCGACGCCGACTTCGACACCGATGTCGTAGTCGTTGCGCCGTGCGATCGGCGCCAGCGCGACGCGATAGCTGAGGCATTCGCCGCTCTTCCAGCGGTCGGCGCGCCAGCGCGTGTCACCCAGGCGCTGCAGTCCGCCGTGCTCGCGTGCGAGTCCGGCGATATTCGCCGCGGCATCGCGCGCGATGACGAACTCGCGCTGGGCCGCGGCATCGGCACACAAACGCACGTGCATTTCCTGCGTGGCGGGCAGGTAGTCCAGCGCATAACGCACAGCCGCAGCGGCCTGGGTACTCGCACCGAGCAGGCCCAGCCACGCCAGGCAGCGCGCAATCGCGGGTAAAATCGCCGGATGGACGTCTCTCATCTGCTCGATCATCTCAATCCTGCCCAACGTGAAGCGGTTTCCGCACCTGCCGGCCACTACCTGGTACTGGCCGGTGCCGGCTCCGGCAAGACCCGCGTACTGATCCATCGTATCGCCTGGCTACTGGAAGTTGAGCGTGTCTCGCCGTATTCGATACTCGCGGTCACTTTCACCAACAAGGCTGCCGGCGAAATGCGCGGCCGCTGCGAAAGCATGATCGAGCACGGCACGCGCGGCCTGTCCATCGGCACCTTCCACGGCATTGCCCATCGCCTGCTGCGCCGCCACTGGCGCGAGGCGAAGCTGCCGGAAACCTTCCAGATTCTCGATGCGGACGACCAGCAGCGCCTGATCAAACGCGTCATCCAGGGGCTGGATCTGGACGAATCGCGCTGGCCGGCGCGCCAGGCCGCCTGGTTCATCAACAGCTGCAAGGACGAAGGCAAGCGGCCCGACGCGATCCAGCACGGCGACAATCCGACCACGCGCACGCTACTGGATATTTATACAAACTACGAAGCGCAATGCCGCCGCGGCGGCCTGGTCGATTTCGCCGAACTGCTGCTGCGCTCGCACGAACTGTGGCTGCAGGATGCAGCCCTGCTTGCCCACTACCAGGAACGCTGGCGCCATCTGCTGATCGACGAATTCCAGGACACCAACAGCCTGCAGTATGCCTGGGTGCGCGTACTTGCC
Source organism: Tahibacter aquaticus (assembly GCF_004363655.1). Lineage (GTDB taxonomy): Bacteria > Pseudomonadota > Gammaproteobacteria > Xanthomonadales > Rhodanobacteraceae > Tahibacter > Tahibacter aquaticus. The sequence continues at coordinate 598,075 of NZ_SNZH01000002.1, read as the reverse complement.
GGCCAGGCCGGCAAGGTGTTCGTGGTCGGCGACGACGACCAGGCCATCTACGGCTGGCGCGGTGCCAAAGTGGAAAATGTGCAGCAGTTCCTGCGCGACTACCCCAGTGCCAAGACCATCCGGCTGGAACAGAACTACCGCTCCACCGCGACCATTCTCAAGGCGGCCAACGCCGTCATCGCCAACAACCCGGGCCGGCTCGGCAAGCAGTTGTGGACTTCCGGAGAAAGCGGCAACCCGATCGATCTGTACGCTGCCTATAACGAGCAGGACGAGGCGCGCTACGTGGTCGAGCGCATCCGCGAATGGGTCGCCGGCGGCGGTGCCGCGTCCGATGTCGCCATCCTGTACCGCTCGAATGCGCAGTCGCGCGTGTTCGAAGAGCAGTTCAACCAGCACCGCGTCCTGTATCGCGTCTACGGCGGCCAGCGTTTCTTCGACCGCGCCGAAATCAAGGATGCCCTGGCCTATCTGCGCCTGACCGCCAACCGCCACGACGATGCCGCGTTCGAGCGCACCGTGAACACGCCGCCGCGGGGCATCGGCGAACGCACCCTGGAGCTGGTACGCCAGCTCGCGCGGCGCGATGCCAGCTCGCTGTGGGAAGCCTCGCTGAGCGTGATCGGCGGCAGCGAACTGGCACCGCGCAGCCGCAGCGCACTGCGCGCCTATATCGAGCTGATCGAGCAGCTGGCGCGGGAAATCTCGCCGCAGCCCGAACCCGCCGAGGCACCGCCTGCCGGCCTGTTCGCCGCCGAGGAACAAGGCGACGCACTGGACGAGATCGAAGTCGGCCTGACCCTGGCCGAGCAGATGGAAACCGTGATCGCGCGCTCGCAACTGCGCGAGTACTACGAAAAGGACACGCGCGGCAGCGCCGAGACGCGGGTGGAAAACCTGGACGAACTGATCAACGTCGCCAGCCGGTTCCGCCTCGGCGCCGACGACGAGGAAGCCGGCCTGAGCGAGCTGGCCGCGTTCCTGTCCAATGCCGCGCTGGAAGCGGGCGAAGGCCAGGGCGAACCCGGCCAGGACTGCGTCCAGCTGATGACCTTGCACACGGCCAAGGGCCTGGAGTTTCCGCTGGTCTTCCTGGTCGGCCTGGAAGACGGCCTGTTTCCCAGCCAGAAATCGCTGGACGAATCCGGCCGGCTGGAAGAAGAGCGCCGCCTGGCCTATGTCGGCATCACTCGTGCCCGCGAACGCCTGACCGTGAGCTATGCGGAACAGCGCCGCCTGCACGGCATGGAAACCTATGCGCGGCCGTCGCGCTTCCTCAACGAAATTCCGCGCGAGCTGCTGCACGAAGTGCGGCCTCGCGTACAGGTCAGCCGGCCGGCCTACAACAGCCGCTACCACCATGCCGTGCTGGAAGAGGCGCCGGCGCTGAAGCTCGGCCAGCGCGTGCTGCATGCGAGCTTCGGCGACGGCGTAGTGACGGATTACGAAGGTGTCGGCGAGCACACGCGGGTGCAGGTCAATTTCGAGACTGCCGGCGCCAAATGGCTGGTGCTGGCCTATGCCAACCTGCAGCCGGCCTGAGCGCGCGCCGCCGGCGATAGCGGTCTAGGCAACGCCAGGAGCGATTGGCGCAGCAGTGCCGCCGGATCGCAGCCGACCGCTGCCTGGCTGCACTGCCGACGCCGCACCATGGCGTGAGCCATGCCCTGCCGCGCATCCCGATCGTGGGCCGCGTATCCGCCGGGCGCCCTCCAGGCAGCTTGCTGCAGCCGTTCGCGCCGCCTCAGTGCGAGCGGCGTGGCGAGCTGCGCCGCTTGGACGGCTCGGCCGCAGGCGCCTTGCTGCTGGCCGCCTTTTTGCCGGGCTTGCCCCGGGTGCTCGCGGCTTTTGCCGCCGCCTGGGGCGCCGGCGGTGTTTCCGGCTTGTAGTCGCCGATCACGGACTTGACCGGACAGACCGCGAATACCGGGCACTTGCGGCAACCCACCGCCAAAGCGACAGGACAGATGACCATGGCTTTCCCCTACGTGGCACCGGGACGCGCCCGGATCGCTGCGTGTGCTCCACCCGCCCCTGCGGCGCGGGCTACTCGGCCAGGCCGCTGTACAGCAGCCGGTCCGGTACGTGGAAGCCATCCGACGATAGCGCGAAAACCCTGCGGCTGGCAGACCTGGCGCAATGCCCTGGCCGAACCGCAAAAACCCCTTGTCGCCGCGCCCATGGCCGCTGGCGCCGGCCGCTCCGATACGAGCGCGTATAGTTTTGCTGTTGTCATTCTAAAATAATTACTAAATAATTATTACGAAATCCCCGCCAGGCGAGGCAGCCCCCGTGACACGAGAGTGGAATGACTTGGCCCAGGGAAGAAGTCGGCGCCTGGCGCGGGCTGCCGGCTTCGCACAAGCCAGGCAGGTACGCGCCGAGGATGCCGTCGCCCTGCTCGAAGCGGTGATAGAACCGGGCGACCGGGTCTGCCTGGAAGGCAACAACCAGAAGCAGGCCGATTTTCTCGCCCAGTGCCTGGCCCAGGCCGACCCGCAACGCCTGCACGACCTGCACATGGTGCAGTCGGTGCTGTCGCTGCCGGCGCACCTGGATGTGTTCGAACGCGGCATCGCACGCCGGCTCGACTTTTCCTTCTCCGGGCCGCAGGCGACGCGCCTGGCCGGCCTGGTTGCCGAAAACCGCATCGAAATCGGCGCCATCCATACCTACCTGGAACTGTTCGGCCGCTACTTCGTCGACCTCACCCCGCGCGTCGCCCTGGTCACCGCCCAGGCCGCCGACCGCGACGGCAATCTCTATACCGGCCCGAATACCGAGGACACGCCGGTTATCGTCGAGGCCACCGCCTTCCGCAGCGGCATCGTCATTGCCCAGGTCAACGAGATCGTCGAGCGCCTGCCGCGCGTGGACATTCCCGCCGGCTGGGTCGACTTCGTCATTGCGGCGCCGCGGCCCAACCATATCGAGCCGCTGTTTACCCGCGACCCGGCGCAGATCTCCGAGATCCAGGTGCTGATGGCGATGCTGGCGATCAAGGGCATCTACGCCGAATACGGCGTCGACCGGCTCAATCACGGCATCGGCTTCGATACTGCGGCCATCGAACTGCTGCTGCCGACCTATGCGGAATCGCTCGGCCTCAAGGGCAAGATCTGCCGCCACTGGGCGCTCAACCCGCATCCGGCGCTGATCCCCGCGATCGAGTCGGGCTTTGTGCAGTCGGTGCATTCGTTCGGCTCGGAACTCGGCATGGAACGCTACGTGGCGGCCCGGTCCGACGTGTTCTTCACCGGTGCTGATGGTTCGATGCGGTCCAACCGCGCGCTGTCACAGACTGCCGGCCTGTACGCCTGCGACCTGTTCATCGGCTCTACCCTGCAGATCGACCTGCAGGGCAACAGCTCCACCGCGACCCGCGACCGCATCGCCGGCTTCGGCGGCGCACCCAACATGGGTTCGGACGCACGCGGACGCCGCCATGCCAGCGCGGCCTGGCTCAAGGCTGGTGCCGAGGCAGCCCGCCCGGGCGAGATGCCGCGCGGACGCAAGCTCGTGGTGCAGATGGTCGAGACCTTCCGCGAACACATGGCGCCAGCCTTCGTCGACCGCCTCGACGCCTGGGAACTGGCCGAACGGGCCAAGCTGCCACTGCCGCCGGTGATGATCTATGGCGACGACGTCAGCCATGTGCTGACCGAGGAAGGCATCGCCAACCTGCTGCTGTGCCGCACTGCGGAAGAGCGCGAACAGGCGATCCGCGGCGTCGCCGGCTATACCGCGGTAGGCCTGCAGCGCGACCGGCGCATGGTCGAGAACCTGCGCGACCGCGGCGTGATCCGGCGTCCAGACGATCTGGGCATCCGCACCCGCGACGCCAGCCGCGACCTGCTGGCGGCGCGCACGGTGAAGGATCTGGTGCGCTGGTCCGGCGGGCTGTACGACCCGCCCAAACGCTTCCGCCATTGGTGAGGGCCAACAACATGGAAACGCTTCGCTTTCGTTTCGACGGCCGTCAGGCGCTGCCCGCCGGCGAGCACCACGCCCTGGTCGGCGTCGTCGCCTCGGGCAACCTCGAAGTCCTGCTGGAACGCCTGCCGCTGGACGGGGCGATGGAAATCCACATCGTCACCGCCGCGCGTGGCTTCGGCGAGATCTGGCAGGCCGTGCTGGGCGATTTCGCCGCGCGCCATCCGCTGCGCGACCTGCGCATCTCGATCAACGACGTCGGCGCCACGCCAGCGGTCGTCAGCCTGCGCCTGAGCCAGGCACTGGAAGCCTTGCAGGAGAGCGCACCGTGAAGCCTCCCCACGCCAAGGCAACCGCCGCCGAACCCTCTGCGGTCAACGCGGTACACGACAGCAGCACGCGCAGCTTCTACGAGGCGGATGCGCGTGCGCGCATCGCCGGCCTGCTCGACCGCGCTTCATTCCGCGAATTCGTCGGCCCCTGCCGGCGCATGGCCAGCCCGCACCTGACTCCGCTCGATCAGCCCGGTGCCTTCGACGACGGCGTGGTCGTCGGCGAAGGACTGCTGCGCGGACGGCGCGTGCTGATTGCCGCGCAACAAGGGGCCTTCCTGGGCGGCGGTGTCGGTGAGGTGCACGGCGCCAAGCTCACCGGACTGCTGGAACGCGCCGTCACCGAGCGGCCGGCGGCCGTGTTGCTGCTGCTGGATACCGGCGGCGTACGCCTGCACGAGGCCAATGCCGGGCTGATCGCCATCTCCGAGATCCTGCGCGCAACCCTGGCCGCGCGCGCCGCCGGTGTCGCCGTGCTGGCCCTGATCGGCAGCGGAAACGGCGCGTTCGGCGGCATGGGCATCGTCGCGCGCTGCTGCAGCGCGGTGCTGATGTCCGAGGAAGGACGCCTGTCGCTGTCGGGCCCGGAAGTGATCGAGACGGTACGCGGCGTCGAGGAATTCGACGCGCGCGACCGCGCCCTGGTATGGCGTGTCACCGGCGGCAAGCACCGGTTCCTGCTGGGCGAGGCCAACCTGCTCGTCGCCGACCGCATCGACGCCTTTGCCGACGCCGTGCTGGCCGCACTGGACGGGTTGCACGAAAGCGGCGACAGCCTGGTCGCGCTGGAGCGCGAACAAACCCGCCTGTCGCAGCGCATCGCCGACTACGGCGACTGCCGCGACGGCCTGGAAATCTGGCGCCGCCAGGGCATTGCCGAACCTGAGCGTCTGCCATTGCTGGACACCGCGGAATTCCTCGCCGCCGCCGCCACACGGGGAACGCCATGCAACTGATGCCCTTGCTCGAACGCCTTTTCCCGCTCGGCCACTCCATCCTGCGCCGCGACGATGTGTTCAGCGGCAGCGCCCGCACGGCTGCGGGCGAGGTCACGCTGATCGGCACGGCCAACCGGCGCGAAGTCGGCATCGACGACGCGCTGCAGCTGGCCGCGGCCGTACTGGCCAGCACGCGCGAGCATCCGCAGCGGCCGATTCTGATGCTGGTCGATACCGCCGGACAGCGCCTGTCGCGGCGCGACGAACTGCTGGGCATCAATGCCTACTTCGCCCATCTGGCGCGCACGCTGGAGCTGGCCCGCCGGCGCGGCGCGCGGCTGGTGACGCTGGTCTACGGCGAAGCGGTCAGCGGCGGTTTCCTTTCCTTCGGCCTGATGGCCGACCAGATATACGCCCTGGCCGGTGCCCAGATCCGCGTGATGGACCTGCGCGCGATGGCACGCGTGACCAAGCAGCCGCTGGACAAGCTGGAGGCGCTGAGCCGCAGCTCGCCCGTATTCGCCCCCGGCGTGGACAACTATGTGCGCATGGGCGCGGTGGAATCGGTGTGGCAGGACGACCTGGCCGCGGCCCTGCTGGCAGCCCTGGCCAGGCCGGCCGAGGGCGACCGGCGCCGTGAGCGGGGCGCCGAGCGCGGTGGCCGCACGCTGGCCTGCGACGTGGCCGCCGCCGTTCGTGCAGGCGAGGCCTGACATGCTGCCCCGCCACAGCCTCGTATGGCTGAAGGACGACGCCACCTGGCAGGCATTGACGCCGGCCGCCGGGCCGCGCCTGCGCGACTGGTTGCGGGCCGGCCATCCTGCCGTGGTGGCGCGCCGGGACGGCAGCGAGCCGGCCGGCCAGCTGCGTCTGGGCGTGCCGCTGCCGCCTGCCGAAGCCAAGCTGCGCCTGTCGCTGAGTACGGCGATGACGCAGCTGCAGCGGCACAGCCCGCCGCCGCTGCTCGATGCCGCCATCGCTGCTGCTCCGCCGCACCGCCATGCCGCTTTGCAGGCGCTGTGCGACGGCGCGCGCGCCGCCGCCGCGATGCCACGCGTATTCGGCAGCTTCGCCTGGCAGGCGCTGACCGGCCTGGCCTATGTGCAGGACAGTTCCGATCTCGACCTGTTGTGGCCGGTGGACGGTTGTGCCCAGACCGACGCCATAGCTGCCCTGGTGCAGACCTGGGAACAGCGCCACGGCCTGCGCGCCGACGGCGAGCTGCTGCTGCCGGGTGGACAGGCCGTGAACTGGCGCGAATACGCCAGCGGCGCCCGCCAGTTGCTGGTCAAGTCGCACGCGGGCTGCGCACTGCTGCCGCGCACAGCGCTGTTTGCGGCACGGAGCGCGGCATGAACTGCCGCGCCGCCGCCCTGCCGCCGATGCCCGCCGCCTCGCCGCTTGCGCACCGCATCGGCCGCCTGGCCGTGGCCAGCCTGCATGCGGAACTCGCCTGCGCGCCCAAGCCCGGCCTGGTCACTCCGTTTGATCGCGGCAGCCATGCCGACATGGACGCGGCCACCTTCCTGCGCAGCCTGTTCGCCCTGCGCGGCTACTTTGTCGCCATCGCCGACGCAGCATTGCAGCGCGCCGGCTTCGATGCCCTGCGCCGGCTCGGCATCGCTGCCGAGACAGCCATGCTGCGCGCCACCGGCGGGGTCAATACCCACCGTGGCGCCATCTTCAACCTGGGACTGCTCGCCGCACAGGCGGCGCGCTTGCGCCAGCAGCACGGCCGCGTGCCCAGCGGCGAAGCGGTATGCCACGCCGTCCGCGACTGGAGCAGCGAGCTGCTGGCCGCGCCGCTGGACCGTGCCAGCCATGGCCAGCTGGCCTGTGCGCGCTACGGCGTGGCCGGTGCGCGCGAGCTGGCCGCCGCAGGCTATCCGCTGCTGCGCGAGGTCGCCCTGCCGGCACTGCGCCAGGCCCTCGCCGCCGGAATGCCGCGCAACACCGCGCTCGCCCATACGCTGCTTTGCCTGATCGGCCAGACCGATGACCTCAACCTGCTGCACCGCGGCGGCTGGGCCGGGCTGCGCCAGGCCCAGCGCCTGGCCCGCGGCTTTATCGCTGCCGGCGGCGCCTGGCAGCCGGACTGGCAACAGCAACTGCAGCAGATCGGTGAGGTCTTCGTCAGCCGCCGGCTGAGTCCAGGCGGCAGCGCCGACCTGCTCGCCTGCACCTGGTTCCTGCATTGCCAGGAGCGGCAGGCATGAGCCTGGCCGTGCTCTGCCCGGGCCAAGGCGCCCAGCACCCGGCGATGTTCGCCCGTGTGCGCAATGACGCGCAGGCAATGCGCGTGATCGAGGCCGCCACAACCGCCGCCGGCTGCAACATCGTCGAACTGGCCGGCCGGCCCGAGCGCTATACCAACCGGTTCGCCCAGCCGCTGGTCTGCGCTGGAGCGCTGGCCCATTGGCAGGCACTGAAGGCCAACCTGCCCGAGCCGCTCGTCGCCCTCGGCTACAGCGTCGGCGAACTGGCGGCTCATGCCGTTGCCGGCAGCTTCGATGCGACTGGCTGCGTGTCGCTGGCCGCCGTGCGCGCCGGACTGATGGATGCGGCGAGTCCGCCCGGCGCCGGCCTGCTTGCAGTCACCGGCCTGCGCCGGGACGCGGTCGCCTCGCTCTGCGAGCGGCATGGCCTCGCGATCGCCATCGTCAACGGCGAAGACCACTACGTCCTCGGCGGCCTTTGCAGCGGACTGCAGGCGGCGGCCGAAACCAGTGCTCAGGCCGGCGGCCGCGCCACGCTGCTGCCCGTTTCGCTGCCGGCCCATACGCACTGGTTGCAGCCCGCCGCCGATACCTTCGCCCGCCTGCTGCACGACGCCGGCGTGCAGGCACCGCGGCTGCCGGTACTGGCCGGCCTCGACGGACTGCCGGTGACGACGGCGCGGCGCGCCATAGACACGCTGGCCGGCCAGATCGCCCGTCCGCTGCAATGGCAGCGCGCGCTGGCGCAGGCGGTGGAGCGCGGCGCGCGCGTGTTTCTGGAACTGGGCCCGGGCGGGGCACTGGCAAAAATGCTGCGCGACGCATTTCCCCGCTGCGAGGCACGTGCGGTCGAGGATTTCAGCACGCTGGACGGCGTGTCGCGGTGGGTCGAGGCGGCATGCGCCCGCGCGGCCTGAAACAGATTCCGGATCGGTAACCCTGTAGCCCTCGAATGGCGGGTGGCCATTCATCGCATTACGCGAACCCAGCGTCACGGGAGGACGCATGAGCCCGCAAATCGCAACCATCATCGGTCTGGTCATCCTGTTCGTCGTTGCCACCGCCCTGCCCATCAACATGGGCGCGGTCGCCTTCGCGCTGGCCTTCATCATCGGCGGGGTCTGGGTCGGCATGGACGGCAAGCAGGTGCTCGCGGGCTTCCCCGGCGATCTGTTTCTGACCCTGGTCGGCATTACCTACCTGTTCGCGATCGCACAGAAGAACGGCACCATCGACCTGCTCGTGCATTGGGCGGTCAGGGCCGTACGCGGCCATATCGGCGCCATTCCCTGGGTGATGTTCATCGTCAGCGCCCTGCTTACCGCCTTCGGTGCGCTGGGTCCGGCCGCCGTGGCGATCATCGGTCCGGTGGCGCTGCGCTTCGCCCGGCAGTACCGCATCAATCCGCTGCTGATGGGCTTGCTGGTGATCCACGGCGCGCAAGCCGGCGGTTTCTCGCCCATCAGTGTCTACGGCGGCATCACCAACAACGTCGTCGAAAAAGCCGGCCTGCAGGTCAGCGAGACCGCCGTATTCCTCAGCAGCCTGGGCTTCAACCTGATGCTGGCGACACTCTGTTTCTTCGCTTTCGGCGGCCTGGCGCTGCTGCGGCGCGAGGCGCGTTCCGCGCCTGCCGCCGAGCGTGCCGTGGTCGGCGACCAGTCCTCGCACCAGGCCTTTGCCATCGAAGGTCATGGCGCGCTGCTGTCCGCTGGCGCCGGTACGCTGTCCACCGACCCGGTAGCGCTGGAACGCGTCGCTTTCACCCGCGACCGCCTGGTTACCCTGGCCGGCCTGCTCTGCCTGGGCGTAGCGGCGCTGTTCTACAACCTCAACGTCGGCCTGGTCTCGATCACTGTTGCGGTCGCGCTGGCACTGGTGGCACCGAACGCGCAGAAAGGCGCGGTCGACGGCATCAGTTGGTCGACCGTACTGCTGATCAGCGGCGTCGTTACCTATGTCGGCGTGCTGGAGAAAGCCGGTGCCGTCGACTATATCGGCCACGGCGTTTCCGGCATCGGCCTACCGCTGCTTGGCGCTCTCCTGGTGTGCTACGTCGGCGGCATCGTTTCTGCCTTCGCCTCGTCGGCCGCGGTGCTCGGCGCGACGATTCCGCTGGCCGTGCCGTTCCTGCTGCATGGCCACCTCAGCGAGGCCGGCATGATCTGCGCGCTGGCCGTGGCGTCGACCATCGTCGACGTCAGCCCGTTCTCGACCAATGGCGCCCTGGTCGTGGCCTCGGCGGCCGAGGACGAGCGCGAATCGCTGTTCCGCCGGTTCCTGATCTACAGCGGGCTGGTGGTCGCGCTGGGGCCGTTGCTGGCCTGGCTGGTGTTTGTCGTGCCGGGCTGGATGTGAGCGCTCCGGCCCCTGCGCAGCAGCGCAGTAGAATGACCATCGTCTTGAATATTGCGTCACGTGAGCGCCAATGAATCCGACAACAGTCCCGGGCCGTAGCAAGAAGCGGGTGCCGCTCTACGAAGAAGTCGCCGAGCGGCTGCGCCAGAAGATCTACGACTATGAGCTGCCGCCCGGCGAATGGATCGACGAGCCGGAGCTGGCGGCGCAACTGGGCATCAGCCGCACGCCCTTGCGCGAAAGCCTCAAGCTGCTGGCCGCGGAAGGGCTGGTGCAGCTCGACGCCGGCCGCGGCAGCCGGGTCACGCGGCTTTCGCTGGAAGACCTGAACCAGCTGTTCCCGGTGATGGCGATGCTGGAGGGCCGCTGCGCCTACGAATGCGTGCGCCGAATCGACGACGCCGGCGTGGCCCGCGCCGAGGCGCTGCACGATGCCATGGAGCGGGCCGCGGCGGCCGGCAATGTGGCCGAATACTATCAGTACAATTATCTAATTCATGAACTTGTACAGGAATACGCCGGCAACCCCTGGCTGATCCGCGTCACCCACGACCTGCACCGTATCCTGAAGATGCACCGCGGACGGCAGCTGCTCGCGCCGGGACGCATGGCGCAGTCGCTGGCCGAGCACCGGGATCTGATGGCCTGCCTGCGCACGCGCGACGCAGCCATAGCCGAGCGCACCATGAACCAGCATCTGCTGCGCCAGGGCGAGGCCCTGGCCGCCTACGTCGCCGCCGGCGGCATGCTCAACGTGCCGGCGCCGCTGCCCACCTCCGAGCAAGCCTGAGTCGGCGGCTGCGCCTCGCCAGGCCGACCGGCGGCGCATGACGGCGAGCGAAAAAAAACCGCCCTGACGAGCGGTTTTTTCCTGCAGCCGGTTTTGCGCCAATCTCAGCCGCGGCCACCGCGGCCGCGGAACTCGCCCAGGGCCTGGGCAATGTCGTCGGCCATGGGCTCGACCATTTCCCGTGCCTTCTCGGTCGCATTGAGCGAGGTGAAGCTGACCTGTTCGGTCCAGCCCGCACCGAGCGAGCGGCGGCCCTTGAGGGCGAAGGCACGCATGGATACCTGTGCCGTGTACAAGGTCGAGGCCTGGCCGTAATAGGTCAGCACCTGCGAACCCACCGGCCGCACGAACACGACGACTGCGGCATTCGCGCGACCGGCCAGGCGACCGATGTCGCCGTCGCTGTCGTCACGGGTACGGCCACCGTCGATCACGTTGAAGCCGGCGCGCTGCAAGGCCCGGGTGATTTCCTGGCGCGCTGGACCGGCGATCGCGGCATCGCCGCCGACCAGCACGGCCACGGTCGGCACGCGCGGCTCGCTGGGTTCTACCGGCGAATCCTGCGGCGGATTGGCCCGCGCAACACGCGGCCCCGGCGGTGCGCCTTCGCTGGCACGGGCGGCGGCGAGTTCGCGCAGCGCGTCGACGCGCGAGGCACGCGGTTCCGGCGCGCTGTTGTCGCCAGACGCCGGCTCGGCAGCCGCGACAAACTGGGGGTTCGCGTTCGCTGCAGGTTCGCTGGCCGCCGCATAGGTATTCGCTGCCGGCGCATTGGACCCGCTTGCCGCAACGGCTTCGCTACCCGTCGGCGCCGCTGCCTGGGTCAGGGGCGAGGCCGAGATGCCGCTGTCGCCGACCGTAGCGGGTGCCGATGCCGTCGGGTCCGGCGTCGGCGCCGCCTGCACTGCCGCGGTCTGCGCCGTCGTGGCAGCAGTCGCCGGTGGCGGTGTGGCCGTCGCGGGCTGAGTCGCCGGCGGCGAGGTCAGCGCTGCTGCCGCAACCGGCTGCGCTGTGGATTTGAGGAACGGAATCTGGTCGCGGAAGGCATACACGCTGCCGGCCACAGCAAGCAAAGCCGCGGCGGCGATCGCCCAGGGCAACGGCGACGCGCGGCGCGGGGCAGGGGCGGCCTGCTGCGGCACCCGGCTTGGACGCGTGGCCGGGCCGGCGCCCTGCTGCAGCGGCGGCGGTGTCGGCATCGATGCCGCCGCAGTGCCGGCGTTGAAGCCGGGGCGCGGCGTCGGCGCGGTCTGCGGCAACGGACGCTGCGCCGAGACCGGCGTCTTCATGCCGAATACCGTCGCTGCGGCGGTCGAGACCATCGGACGCAGGCTGACCGTCGGTGCGCCGCTCAGGGCCGGATGCCGGCTGAGGTCTTCGGCCAGTTCGTGGCAGTTGTTGTACCGCTCGTTCGGATCCTTCGCGATCATGCGCGACAGGATGCGCGACAGTTCCGCGTCGACATCGCCGTTGAGCTGGCGCACATCGGGAATTTCCGCGCGCACGACTTCCAGCATCAGGCCCAGCGGAGATTCGTCGGTGAACGGCATGCGTCCGGTGAGCATCTCGAACAGCACGATGCCGAGGGAGAAGATGTCGGAACGCGAATCCACCGGCTTGCCCAGGCAGACCTCGGGCGAGAGATAGCCCGGCGTGCCGACGAATTCGCCGGTGGACGTGAGCTTCTTGGAGAAATCCTGGGTGACCAGGGCGATACCGAAGTCGGCGATCTTGATCGCGCCACGGCTGTTCACCATCAGATTGCCGGGCTTGATGTCGCGGTGGACCACGCCCTTGTCGTGCGCCGTGGCCAGGCCGACCGCGGTCTGGTAGATCACGCGCGCCGCCTGTGCCGGACTGACCTTGTTTTCGCGCTTGAGCAGCGAACCCAGCGATTCGCCTTCGACGAATTCCATCACGAAGAAGGTCTGGCCTTCGTGCTCGCCGATGAAATAGATCTGGATGATGTGCGGGTCGTTGAGCGAGGCCATGCTGCGGGCTTCGCGCAGGAATCGCTCTTTCACGCTTTCGTCGTGGGCCAGCGATTCCGCCAGCACCTTGATCGCGACATAGCGGTTGAGCGAAGACTCGTAACCCTTGTAGACCACGCCCATTCCGCCGCGACCGAGTTCGGCAACGATGTCGTAGTGGCCCAGCTGCGTTTTCATGACGGCTCCGGTAGGCGATGACGCCTGTTGAATCTTGTTGACAAGCTTAGCACCGTATGATCTTGGTGCCGTGGCGGGATTGGCGCGTGTGGGGGTGTACGCCTCACGCAGGGATCGTGATCGGCTTCGCACTTGCCCGGCATTTTCCCGCCCTGCCCTGGCCAATACGCAAAACGGCGCGCGACCCACACAGCGAACACGGCCTGCAGCGGGCGACGGTTCGCCAGCGTTCACGTTGGCGGCGCGAATTCCGGGCCGTCACAGCGAGCCCGGCCGTGACAGCAGCCGGGTAGACTGCGGCCATGCTGCTTTCCCGTCTGTTGCCGCGTCCGCGCTGGCCTGCCCTGCTGGTGTCTGCCTTGCTGCTGCTCGCGGCCGCGCGCGGCATCGCCATGCTGCTGGCGACGCCGCTGGTCGCGCTGGCCAACAACTACGACCAGGTGCGCTATACCGCCTGCCTGGATCTGTTTGCCGACCGGCCCGGGCAGGCCGTGGACGCACCCAGTTTCCTTGCGCCCTTGCCGGTGTATGCGTTCCAGCCTACGCCGGGTGCCGGCTGCTACCTCACCTCGGACCTGCTGTTCCAGGGCAGCGCCGTCGCGCTGTATCGCGCGTCCGAAGCCGCCGGCGGCGCACCGCAGCATTCGGTGCGCACGCTCGGCGCCCTGCGTCTTGCTGCCTGGCTGCTGGCCGGACTGCTGCTGTGCCGCGCTTTCTGGCGCGAAGGCACGCCGGCCTTGGCCGTGGCGAACGCGGCCTGGCTGGCCCTGCTCGGCGTCGATCCGCTCAATTCGCTGTACCTGAATACCTTTTATGCGGAAGCCGGTGCGCTGTACTTCGCCTATCTCTGCGTAACGCTGGCCCTGCTGTGCGCGCTGCGCGCCACGCCGCTGCGCCTGTTGCTGCTGGGCCTAAGCGGCGTACTGCTGGGCAGCAGCAAGATCCAGCACCTGGCCCTGCCGCTGTTCATCGCCATCGCCCTCGGCCTGGGCAGCCTGCGCCAGCCGCAGCTGCGCCGTCCGGCGCTGGCCCTGTTTGGCGCCGGCCTCGTGTCACTGCTGCTGCAATGGGCAAACCTGCAGCGCGACGTGCCGATGTTCCGCCAGATCGCCCTGACCAATGCGGTCAATATCGTTTTAAGCGCTGCCCTGCCCGCCTCCGACGACGCCGCGCTCACCGCACAGCGGCTGGCCCTGGACCCGCTTTGCGCGGCCAGCAGTGGCAAATCGATCTACCAGCTGGCGCAGCCGCCGGAACAGGCTTGCCCGGGCATAGACCGCTTTACGCGCAGCCGCTTCGTACACCTGCTGGCCGAACCTGCCACGCTGCTGCGCATGCTGGCCAGTATTCCCGCACTGATGCTGCCGGCCATACCGGACTATCTGGGCAAGGTTGCCGGCGGCGACAACGCGCCGCTGCCGGCGCACTTCGTCAGTATCGACCGTGTACTCGCGCCGCTGCTGCTGTGGCCGGCACTGCTGGCACCGCTGCTGTCCTGGCTGGTGCTGCTATGGCGCACCACGCCTTCGCCTGTCGCGACGGCGTTTGCCGCGGCCAGCACGGCCATTGCGCTCAGCGTTCCCGTCGTCAGCCTGTTCGGCGACGGCAAGGTCGAGCTCGCCCGGCATGCCCATTTGGGAACAAATGCAGTATTGGCTTTTTTACCATTACTGCTGACAGCCTGGCTGGTGCGGCGGTTCAGTCACTAGCCAGCCGGCAACCGGCAGCCTGCGCGGCCGCAACCTGACTTTCATATTCGTTACGCACAATTGCCATAACGCCTGTGCCTGGGGCGCAATCTGGCCTGTGCCGAACCTTAGCCGATGAACTCGACACCCCGCTCCGTACTGGTCCTGATTCTGCTCGGCTTTGCGCTGGCGCTGCTGCGCGCGGTGCCGTTGCTGTCGCATGCGCCCCTGCTGGCCATTGCCAACAGTTTCGACCAGGCGCGCTATACCGGCTGCTTCGAGCTGTTCCCCGACCGTGCCGCGGCCATCCGCCCAGACGAGAACAGCCCGAACGCGCCGTTCGAGTTCTACCGCTACCAGACCAATCCGGTGCGCCTGTGCTACGGCTCCAGCGAGCTGATCCAGCAGGCAGGCGCCAACATCGTATACAAGCTAGAAGAATCCCAAGGTATCCAACGCCATTCGGTACGCTGGCTGGGCGCGCTGCGCCTGCTGCTGCTGACCGTGCTTGTGGCAGCCTTCTGCCGCGCCTGGCTGCGCCGCGGCGAATGGCCGGCGGCCCTGGCCAACGCCGCCGTGTTCGGCCTGGTCCTGAGCGACCCGGGCAATACGATGTACTTCAACACCTTCTACGCGGAAGGCACGGCACTGGTGGCGGCCTATGCGCTGATCAACCTGGTGCTGCTGGCCTGGGGCCGCGCCCGCAGTGCTGGCGGCATGGCCTTGCTCGCCCTGGGCGCCTTCCTGCTCGCCACCAGCAAGATCCAGCACCTGGCACTGCCGCTGGCATTGGCCGTGGTCGTGCTGGCCTGGGGCCGCTGGCATGCCGGGCGCTGGCCCTGGCAAGGTTTTGCCCTGCTCTCCGGCGCCGTGCTCGGCTGTGTACTGCAGTTCGCCCAGCTCGGCCGCAACGACCCGATGATGGCCTCGATCCGTTCCTTCAACCGCGCCAACATCGTCTTTACCGGCATGCTGCCGGCGGCGAGCGACGCCATCGCGACCACGCGCCGCCTTGGCCTGCCGGATGCCTGCGCCGCGCACAGTGGCAAGTCGGCCTGGCAATTGCCTGGCCTGGCCGAAGAGGTCTGCCCCGGCATGGAAAAACTCGGCCGGGTGGATTTCCTGCGTGAATTCGCCCGCGACCCGCTGGCGCTGCTGCGCTATCTACGCAACGGCATCGCCGTGCTGAATCCGTTCGTGCCGCGCAACCTGGGCCATGTGGAAGGCCAGATCCTCGGCAAGCTGCCTGCCGGTTTCGTCAGCGCGAACGGCCTGCTCGACCGCAATGACTGGCTGCGCAACCTGCTGTTTGCCTTGCCGCTGCTCAGCGCGCTGGCACTCCTGCGCCGCGGCAATCGCGCCAGCCTGCTGGCCGCACTGCTGGCGACGCTGATGCTGGCCACCTTCGGCATCACCTTGATGGGCGACGGCCTGGCCGACGTCGCCAAGCAAGGTCATCTCGTGTTCAACGCCGCGCTGTGCTGGCCGCTGGTCGCGCTGATTGCGGCCCTTGGCTACCGCCGGCGCACCGCGGCAGCGGCGCTAGTCCGCGGCAGTGTGGATACCGTCGATCTCGACCAGCAGCTCCACCCGGCAAATGTCGCCCAGCAGCACCAGCCGCTTCGCCGCGTCGGGTAGGCGCCGGGCCAGGGCGGCGGCAATCGGCGGCATGTCGGCGGCGTGACGCACATAGGCCTTGAGCACGCTGCTGGCGCCGAAGGCGGGCATATCGGCACTGGCCAGCAGGCTGGACAGGTTGGCAAAGGTCTCGTCCAGCTGCGCATCAATGTCTCCGTCGTGGCGCGACTGGTGTCCGACCACGGCAGCCGTGCCTGAGATATGCAGCTGGGCCTGGGCACAGGGGCCGCGCATGGCGCGGGCGAAGGTCGGCGCGGTCGGGCCATATTCGCGCGGATAGCGCCAGGCGCTGACCTGGCGCGGGTTTTCCACCGCCAGGCCGGGCTCGCGCGCGGCCAGCCAATACACTTGCACGCCGTATTCGCCGTCGCTGCGGCCGATTGCGCTGGCCGCAGGAAAACCCTGGCCGTGCACGCTGCGCATGCCGGCGGAACGGCCGGTACAGAAATGCTTGTAGCGCTCGGCGTCGCCGCTGCCTTCGTTGATCGCTGCCAGATAGTTCCAGATACGCAGCAGCTGCGGCCAGTTGTGGCTCAGGGCGAAAGCGGACAGTGCCGCATAAGCCGCTTCGGTCGCTGCGGCCAGGTCGGCATAGTCGGACTCGGCCACTTCGATCGCGCCGAAGCAGTAGTCCGGCGAAGCAGCCCAGCGCACCAGGCCGTCGCGGCCGTGCCGAATGTCGCCCTGGGCGCGCCAGACTTCCAGCGGCGCCTGTCCGCCCAGCGGTTCAAGGCCGATGCGCAGATAGCGCGGATCGTCGCTGCGCGGCGCCTGGCTGCCGAAACCGAGCACGGCCAGCACGTCCCCCTGGGCAAGAAGGCTGCCGAGGTCGGCCTGGACATAGTCGACGTCCAGCGCCGGCAGTACGGTAGCGCGGTTCATGCGGGCTCAACCCCGCAGCGGCGCGCCGATGGGCGCGGCATCGATGACAATGGCATAGCTGAAACGGGGTCCCTGAGCCTGCCGGAACGGCCAGGCAAACCCGTATGATACACTCGCGCGCCGCGGCGGCTGCCCTTGTGCCGCTGCTCTGATCCCAGTGGAAATCCGATGGCGCAACTCTCTCCCGCCGAGCGCGAGCTCGCCGAGCTCCTGGTCGACAGCCTGAATCTGGAAGGTGTCGGCCCCGACCAGATCGAGCCCGAAGCTCCCCTTTTCGGCGGAGATCTAGGCCTGGACTCGATCGATGCCCTGGAAATCGCCCTGGCGGTGTCCAAGCGCTACGGCTTCCAGCTGCGTTCGGACAACGACGAAAACAAGCGCATCTTCAGTTCCCTGCGCGCCCTGTCGGCGCATATCGAACAAAACCGCGTCAATTGACCGCAGGCCCCTGCGGGCCTTGCCGGCGCAGACGCACACTTCAATCGATGAGCGGCACCCGTCCGGCATGGACCAGGCCGTCCATGCCGAAGGCCATGCCTGTCGCCAGCCGCGTCAGAGCGGATCGACCGGGGTATTGCCGCCGGTGAACTGGGTGGCCGATTGTTTGCGGCGCTCGCGCAGATCGGCCCACCAGCGGCGCAACTGGGCCAGGCCAGTGGCGGCGTAGATCGCCTTGAACAGGTGCAGGCGGCGCATCACCGGACCGCTGTCGAACACATCGCCGGCCAGCATCGAAATCACCCCCTGCTCCACTTTCAGCACATTGCGCGGCGAGGCGAACAGGCTGCGCATGACCGGCGAGTTGAAGCGGTAGATGAACCAGGAGAACACACGCACGCCGCGGCGTATGCGTTTCTCGAAATCCTGCTGCAGCGCGAACTCCTGCTGCGGGTTTTTCAGGATCGCATCGACCAGCGCCGCCGCGTGCTTGCCGCTGTGCATGGCCAGGTAGACGCCGGAGGAGAACACCGGATCGACGAAGGCGAACGCATCGCCGACCATGATGTAGCCCGGCCCGCTCATGCGGCTGCAGGTATAGGAATAATTGCCGGTGACGCGCACCTCGCCGACGATTTCCGCCTCGGCCATGCGCTCTACCGCGCCGGGCATCAGCTTGAGCGTCTCCAGCAGAAATTCGCCGGTACGGCCCTTGCGCTGCTTGAGGTATTCCGGAAAGCAGACACAGCCGATGCTCATCAGGCCGTCGCTGAGCGGGATGAACCAGCTCCAGCCGTAGTCGAAGCGGTAGATGCTGATATTGCCGGCTTCCTCGCCCGGACGCCGGGTCACATTCTTGAAATGTGCAAAAATGGCGGCGCTCTGGTGCTGCTGGTTCTTCACCTTGAGCTTGAGCGCGTTGCCCAGCAGCGTGTCGCGGCCGCTCGCATCGACCAGGTAGCGTGCCCTGATCGCCAGCTTTTCGCCGTTTTCCGCCGTGGCGAAGGCATGGCAGCTGCGGTCCGGCTGTATCTCCACCTTGTCCACTTTGACGCCTTCGCGCGCATCCACGCCGTTGCGCTGGGCGTTGCGGAACAGGATCTGGTCGTAATCCTCGCGCTTGACCTGGAACGCGAACGGCGGCGTTTTGCCCAGGCTGCGGGCGAAATGGTAGGTGCGGTAGTTGTCGCCGTCCTCGGGGAAGTCGGCGCCGAGCTTGAGCATGCCGATGCCACGCACCTCGTCCATCACGCCCAGCTCGTCCAGGATGGGCATATTCGCCGGCAGCAGCGATTCGCCGATATGGAAGCGCGGGTGGTGGTCCTTTTCCAGCTGCAGCACCTTGAGGCCGCGCCGCTGCATCAGCGTCGCCACCGTCGATCCGGCCGGGCCGCCGCCGACCACCAGGACATCGCACGTGATCGTGCCGTCTGCGTTGTTGTCCATGCTGCACCGCCCCCAAGCTGAATTCAGCCCCGTATCATAGCCGTCTTGCACGCCGCTCCGACCCGTCCGTTTTATACGTATTCGCGCATGAATTCCGCTCATCCCTCCCTGCTCGCGCGGCCGCAGCGCCTGGCCCTGCTGCTGCTGCTCGCCTATCCGCTGCTGCTGCTGGCAGCGCTGTGGACACAGCGCAGCTGGCTGTCCGCCGTGGCGGCGCTGGACCTGATCAGCCTGTTGCTGCTGGGCGGTCTGCTGCGCGGCAATGTGCTGGCCTGGAGCGGCTGGCTGGCAGCCGTGATCGGCACGAGCCTGCTGCTGCGCCAGGGCCACGCCGCCATCGTGCTGCTGCTGGTGCCGGTCTGCATCAATGCCGGCATGGCCGGCTTCTTCGGCCGCACGCTGGCCGCCGGACAGCGTCCGCTGGTGGCACGGGCAATCCTCGCCTTCGAAGGCCCGCAGCGGCTGCAGCAGCCCGGCGTGGCGCGCTATGCGCGCAGCCTCACCTGGGCCTGGACCCTGCTGCTGGCCACGCAAAGCCTGCTGATGCTGTATTGCGCCAGCAGCGCGCAGCCGAACGGCATTCTCGACCGGCTCGGCCTGGCCAATCACTGGCCACTGCCGGAAAGCGCGGCAAACTGGTATCTGCACCTCGGCGGCTTCGTCGTCATCGGCGTGTTCTCCGTGGCCGAATTCGCCTGGCGCAACTGGCACCTGCGTCATCTGCCCCACGACGGCCCGCGCGAATACTTCGCCAAGATGATGCAGAACTGGCGCCGGATACTGCACGACGGCGCCGGCAACGAGTGAGCCGGCAGCAGCAGCAACGCCTTGCGCCGCGGCACAGCTTGATGCAGACAGGCAAACCCGCGATCCTTGCGCGCCGCAAGCACGAACTTTGCATCGCCGCACTGCCATGGCGCCCGCTACGATTCCGCACACTTTCCGCATCCGCGCCGACCACCCCTGCCTGGACGGTCATTTCCCGGGCAATCCTGTCGTTCCCGGCGTCGTCGTGCTCGACCAGGTCGCCCAGTTCCTGCAGCAACACTACGGTCTGCGCCTGACCGGCCTGGCCCAGGTCAAGTTCGCCAGCCCGTTGCTGCCGGAACAGGACGCCACGCTGGAACTGGATTTCGCGCCGACCCGCCTGCGTTTTCGCGTACTGCACGACAGCGCCGTCATCGCCAGCGGCGAGGCCGCTACCGCATGAGCAATCCGCACTGGACCGATCGCCCCGAAGGCGGCGGCCATTTCGCCATCTGGCTGATCCGCAATATCGCCCTGTACGGTGGCCGGCCGTTTGCACGGCTGTTCCTCTACCCGATCACGCTGTATTTCTATTTCCGCCGCGCGCCCGAGCGCCAGGCGTCGCGCGCCTTCCTCGCCCGCACCCTGGGCCGCCCGCCCCGCATGGGCGAGGTGATGCGGCATATCCACCGCTTTGCCGGCGTGATCCTCGACCGCGTGTTCCTGCTCGCCCGCGACGACGTGCGCCAGTTCCAGCTGAGCATCCACGGCCTGGACATGCTGTTCGATACCTACCGTCAGGGCCGCGGCATGCTGCTGCTGGGCTCGCACCTGGGCAGCTTCGAGATCCTGCGTGTGCTGGCGCGGGAAAAACCCGAGGTGAAGCTCAAGGTCGTACTGGACAAGTCGCAGACGCCGGCTATCACCGAGCTGCTGCACGCCCTCAATCCAGCCATCGGCGACAGCGTGATCGACGCCTCCGGCGGCGGCACGGCCATCGTGCTGGGCATCAAGGACGCGGTCGAGCAGGGCGCTGTGGTCGCCCTGCTCGGCGATCGCGCGCGACAGCAGGAACCGACCCGGCGCGTGCCATTCCTGAACGAGTCGGCGCCGTTTCCGGTCGCGCCCTATCTGATCGCCTCGGTACTGGATACACCGGTACTGCTCTGCTTCGGCCTGTATCGCGGCGGCAACCGCTACGAACTGCATTTCGAGCATTTCGCCGAACGCATCGAAATTCCGCGCAGCCAGCGCACGGCGCGCCTGGATGAGTGGGTGGCGCGCTACGCGGCGCGAGTAGAGCATCATGCGCGACTGGATCCCTACAACTGGTTCAATTTCTATGATTTCTGGCAAAGCGATCGCATTGAGCCTGCTGTCATCGATCCTGCTGTTGCCGACGGCGAGCCACGCCGCGCCTGAGGCCAGCGCCTGCAGCGGCAAGGACTGTCCGACGGCAGACGTCGTGCAACTGGTGGAAAAGCTCAAGCGCCCGCTGCCGGCGACCACCGAATACACCGAAGTGCGCTATGTGCAGATGCTGGGCGAACCACTGAAGCTGCGCGGCGACCTGGAATACAAAGGCGCCTCCGAACTGGGCAAGCGCGTGGTCTGGCCGTACGAGGAAACCACCACCATCGCCAACGGCCAGGTGCAGATCCAGCGCCCGGGCAAGCCGGCAAAGAAATTCAGCCTCAAGCGCGCGCCGGCCCTGGCCGGCTTTCTGGAAAGTTTCACCGCCACCCTGAGCGGCGACGCCCAGCGCCTGGCGAAAAGTTATACCTTGCACAGCGAGACCAGCGGCAGGCACTGGCAGCTGCAGCTGGTGCCGCGCGATCCCGCCCTGGCCCGGCACATCGCCCGCGTGCTGATCAGCGGACGCGATACCACGCCGCTGTGCTTTGAGGTCGAGGAAACCGGCGGCGACGCCAGCGTGCTGCTCGTAGCCGACCTGGCCGGTGCGCCGCTGGGCGGCGCCCCGCAGCGGGAAGAACTGCAGCAACTCTGCGCGCACGCACCGTGAGCCTGCGCGCACGGCTGGGACTGCTCGTCGTCTGGCTGGCTGTGCTGGCCGGATTGCTCTGGTATGTGATGACCGCACTCAAGGTCAGCACCGACCTGCGCAGCTTCATGCCGCCGGCGCGCACGCCGGAACAGCGCCTGCTGCTGGACGAAATCGGCGAAGGGCCGGGCTCGCGCCTGCTGCTGCTGGCGATCGACGGCGACGAAGCGGACACGCTGGCCGAACTGAGCAAGCAGCTCGCTGCCCGCGTGCGCGAGGACCGCCGCTTCGTACGCGTGCTCAATGGCGAAAACGACATGGCGGCGCTGGCGCAGGACCTGCTGCCGTATCGCTACCTGCTGGCGCCGACCCTGGACAGCCAGGCACTGGACACCGGCTACCTGCGCGACGAATTGCAGCAGCGCATGCAGGACCTGGGCTCGCCCGCGGCGGCCTGGCTCAAGCCGCTGCTGGGGCGCGATCCCACCTTGCAGATGCTCGCCCTGGCCGAAGCCTGGGCGCCGCCGAACGAACCGGAACGCTATGCGGAAGTCTGGTTCAGCCGCGATACGTCCAAGGCGCTGCTGCTGGTCGAGACCGTCGCCGGCGGCTTCGACCCTGCTGCGCAAGGCGAGGCGCTGCAGGCCCTCGATACCTATTTCCACGATGTTGCAAAAGACACAAAAGCGCAATTGACCGTGAGCGGCCCGGGCGCCTTCACCGTGCGCATCAATGCCACAACCAGCGCCGAAGCCAACCGCATCGGACTGGTCGATTCGATCGGCTTCGTCACCTTGCTGCTGATCGCCTATCGCCGCTTCGGCACCGTGCTGGCCGGCGCGCTGCCCCTGCTCAGCGGCGGCCTCGCCGGCATGGCCGCGCTGGCCGTGGTCTTCGGCGGCGCACACGGCATCACGCTCGCGTTCGGCTTCACCCTGATCGGCGTGGCGCAGGACTATCCCATTCACCTGTTCAGCCATTTGAGCCGCCAGCGCACGCCGGTCGAAGTGGCCCGGCTGCTCTGGCCTACCCTGGCGACCGGCGTGGCGTCGACCTGCATCGCCTATCTGGCCTTCTTCGCCTCCGGCGTCGATGGGCTGGAACAGCTGGCCGTGTTCACCATCGTCGGCCTGGCCACGGCGGCGTTGACCACACGTTTCGGCCTGGTCCACCTGCTGGGCGCCGAACCACACGATGCAGCCGATTCGGCCTGGATCGCCGCGCTCTGGCGCCGCCTCGCCGCACTGCCGCGGCCGCGCTGGCTGGCGCCGCTGCTGTCGGCCGCGGCTCTCGCCGCCATCGTGTTCGCGCCGGGCGCGTTCTGGGAAAACAACCTCGCCGCGCTGACACCGGCGCCGCCGGACCTGGTCGCCCGCGATACGGCCCTGCGCCAGGAACTGGGCGCACCCGACGTGCGCCATCTGCTGGTGATCGAGGGCGCCGACGCCGATGCGGTGCTCGCGGCCAGCGAGAAACTCGACCCGCTGCTGGCGAAACTGCAGGCCGACGGCGCCATCGCCGGCTACGAACTGCCTTCGCGCTACCTGCCCAGCGCGGCGACCCAGCGCGCGCGCCAGCAGAAACTGCCCACGGCGGACACGCTGGCCGCAGCCTTGTCCGCTGCGCAGCAGGGACTGCCGTTCAAGCCCGGCGCCTTCGCCGATTTCCTCACCGATGTGGAAGCCGCGCGCCAGCTGCCCTTGCTGGATGCGGCCACCTTCGGCGCCGGACCGCTGGGCCTGCGCCTGAAAGCACAATTGCAGCCGCGCGACGGCCACTGGATAGGCCTGGTCAGCCTGGTCGGCGTGAGCGATCCCGCCGCCCTCGTCGCATTGGCGGCCAGGCCGGATGTGCCGGCGCATCTGCTCGATCTGAAGCACGCCTCGGAATCCCTGGTCGCGGCCTATCGCACGCGCGTGCTGTATTCGCTGGCCGCAGCCGCGTTGTTGCTCGCCGCCGTGGTCAGCTTCGCGCTGCGCCGGCGCAGCCGCGTGCTGCGCGTCCTGCTGCCGATGGCGGTGACCACGCTGCTGATCCTCGCCGCGCTGCGCCTGGGCGGCGTATCGCTATCGCTGTTCCACCTGATCGCGCTGGTGCTGGCGGCCGGACTGGGCCTCGACTACGCGCTGTTCTTCGAACACGTCGAAGACGACGAGCACGAACAGCGCCGCACCTTGCACGCCATCCTGGTCTGCAGCGCCAGCACCTTCCTGGTCTTCCTGCTGCTGGCGCTGTCCTCGCTGCCGGTACTGCGCGCCATCGGCGTTACCGTCAGCCTGGGTGTCGCGTTCAATTTCGTGCTGGCGCTGCTGCTGGCGCGGCCTCGCCGGGAAATCTCCCATGCTGGATAAATCCCAATGGGAACACCTGATTCCACACCGCGGCAGCATGTGCCTGCTCGACAATGTGGTCGCCTGGGACGAACAGCGCATCCACGCACGCAGCGCCGGCCAGGCGCGGCACACCAACCCGCTGCGCCTGGACGGCCGCCTGCGCGCGCTGCATGGCTGCGAATACGGCGCCCAGGCCATGGCGGTGCACGGCGGCCTGCTGGCCCAGGCTGCTGGCGGCACGGCCGCGCCGGGTTTCCTGGTTTCGCTGCGCGCGGTGGAACTGCTGCGCGACTACCTCGACGACCTGCCCGGCAGCATCGATGTATACGCCGAAAAGCTGCTCGCCAGCGCACAGAGCTGGCAGTACGCGTTCCGCGTCGAACATGCGGGCGAGCTGATTGTGCAGGGCCGCGCCGCCGTGATGGCGCAGCCGGGCTGATCACCCTGGACGCACCCTGCTGCCCGCGCGACGGGGCCGACGCCCGGCGCCGCCACGGCGAGAGCATCCGCCGTTTCCTTTTCCCCCTGCACTGCGCGCTATCCCGCGGCGCAGCGCACTTCGAGCGAGCAAAGCGATGAATGCATCAAAGCCCCGCGCCCTGGTCACCGGCGGCAGTGGCGACATCGGCGGCGCCATCTGCCGCCAGCTGGCACAGCAAGGCGCCCACGTCGTGGTGCATGCGCACAGCGGCCTGGCCCGCGCCGAGGCCGTCGCCGCCGCGATCCGCACCGACGGCGGTTCGGCCGAGGCGGTCGCGTTCGACCTGTGCAATGCGGCAGCCACGCGCAATGCCGTGGAGAAGCTGCTGGCCGATGGAACTATTTCCACATTGGTTCACAATGCAGGAATTCACGATGACGCACCGATGGCCGGCATGAGCGAAGTGCAATGGCGCCGCGTCATCGACGTGTCCCTGCATGGCTTCTTCCACGTGACCCAGCCGCTGCTGCTGGCCATGGCGCGCCAGCGCCGCGGCCGCATCGTGGCCATTTCCTCGGTCGCCGCGGTATTGGGCAACCGCGGCCAGACCAACTACGCCGCCGCCAAGGCCGGCCTGCACGGTGCGGTCAAGTCGCTGGCGCGGGAAATGGCCAGCCGCAACATCACGGCCAATGTGGTGGCACCGGGCGTGGTCGCCGGGCGCGTGAGCGAGGAAACCTTCACCGCCGAGCAGATTCGCCAGATCGTGCCCATGGGACGCGCCGGCAGGCCCGAGGAAGTGGCCGCCCTGGTCGCCTTCCTCGCCAGCGACGCGGCCAGCTATGTATCGGGCCAGGTGATCGGTGTCGACGGCGGCATGAGCTGAAACCGCCGCCGGCGTATCACGGCAGCACGCGCTGCTCTGCCGCCTGCATCTGCACGCGCACCAGGCCCGCATCGCGGTAGGGCAGTTCGCGCCGGCTTTCGTAGCCATTGCTGTAGTGAGCGATGACCAGCGGCGTGATGATCGGCGTGGCGTAGCGGTTGCCGCTGACCAATTTGCCGCTGCCGCCGGCATTGGCCGGATCGTTGCCGATCAGCAGGTAACCATCGCGCGCCGCGTCGTCATTGAGAAACAGCGTATGCGCGAAATCGGCCCCGCGCTGGCGGAATGCATCGAAGCCATGACGGGCGATTTCCTCGCCGTTGCGATCGAACACCCGCACCTCCGGCGCCAGCACGCCTTCGCGCCGCGCGACTGCTTCGATGGTCAGCGCCACCGGCGGCAGGAATTCGCCGAGGCTGACGCGCAGCAGGCGGCGCGTAGCGCCGTCCTGGCGCAGGCAGCCCGCCAGCTTGGCGAAATCGAACTCGCGCCGCAGCGACCTGGCCGAACCGGCACGTGGCCCTTCCCAGCTGGCCAGTTCGCCGGCGCTGTCGACACAGACGGGTTCCGCGGCCTGTACGCTGGCGCCGAACAGCAATAGCAGCCCGGCCGCGCGGCGCTTCACAGCTGCCTGGCCAGTTCGGTCGCCACGGCGCGGAAAGCGATGTCCAGGCCCTCGACGACGACGGGGCCGGCCGCTTTCAGATCGTCGAAATCCGGATAGCGGAAGCGCTCGTCGGGATTGAGGGTGACCGCGTTCTGCACCAGCGGAAAAACCGAGTTGTAGACGATCTGGTCCTCGAACAGCACGCGCTTGCCGTCGGCACTGACCAGCCGCGCCGTCAGCACCACGCTGGGACGGTACGGCGCACTGTCGCTGCTGCCGGCCGCGGCGTAGCCGATGAAACCGAAATTGATGTCCAGCTGTGCATCGGCCGATGCCGCCGCCGTCACGTACTGCTTGCGCGTACCCCAGGCCTCGCGCCTGGTCTTGGCGCTCTCGGCTTCAGCCATGGGCTCGGAGAACTGCAAGGTGTAGCCGCGCTCGGCCATGGCCTGTTCCAGCGCGCTGCGGAATACCGCCAGGTGGTCGAACTCGCGCTGCCTGACCTGGCTGCGCAGCCACTCGGCCTTGGGCTTGCGATTGCCCTCGGCGATGGCCAGGCCGATCAGGCCGAAGTTGTAGCCGGGGTTGTTGACGATGAACAGGTCGATCTGCGAATGCCGCAGCGGCAAAACCTGCAGGGTTTTGGGATTGCCGCTGACCTCGGCGTTGAACGCCTGGCGCTTGGGCGCGCTGACGCAAGCCGTCATCAACAGACAGGTGGCGGCTGCAGCCAGCAGTCGGACAATTCGTTTCATGAAACAGAACTCCTGCAAGGTCGGATCGATTCGCCGGCAGCGCTGCCGGCGTGAACCGGTAGACGTCCCGGTGGCCGCATGCGCAGAGCGCAGGAATGTTCGTGCAGTCCCTGTTCCCCCACAGCGTTCCCGATGACGCACAGCGATACCAACTCCCCCAGTACCGCTACGCAGGTTTGCGTCGCTGTCCATTGCGGCAAAACCCGATCGCAACGATCCGGACTTTTGTTCAATCGCAGAACGGCGGCGCAGTTGATCAAACACGCAGCGGCAGACCAGACTGAAACAAGAACCCAGCCAGCGAGGCCGCCATGGACCCCATCCACTTCTATTCCACCAGCGACGACTACGGCGAGTTCTCCAATTTCTCGCCGCACAGCATTTTGCTCGACGGCAAGCGCTGGCCGACCTCGGAGCACTACTTCCAGGCGCAGAAATTCCACGATGAATCCCATCGCGAGGAAATCCGCCGGGCCAGCACGCCGATGCTGGCCGCCCAGCTGGGCCGCGACCGCAAGAAGAAACTCCGGCCCGATTGGGAACGCATCAAGGACGGCGTGATGAAAGACGCAGTGCTGGCCAAATTCAGCCAGCACGCGGAACTGGCCGCACTCCTGCTCGCCACCGGCGAGGCGATGCTGGTCGAACATACGGCCAACGACGCGTACTGGGGCGACGGCGGCCACGGGCGAGGCCGCAACAGGCTTGGCCAGATATTGATGCAGGTGCGTGAAGTACTGCGTGTAAAAAGCAGCGGTGCCTGAAAGCACCGCTGCCGGATGGAAAGTGGGCGAAGGAGGAATCGAACCCCTTTACTGCAAAACGCCTGCAGGGCAGGCCCGTTACCACTTACGGAATATTCGCCCGGTTGGAACCCCAGAAACAAAAAACCCCCGGTCTGTGCCGGGGGTTTTTTGTCGAAAGCTGTAGAACTCAGCTCACACGCAAACGACTCCGCAGCACCCGGTTGGGCAGAGTCGGCTAAACAGATTGGCGTGGCGAGCGTTCATGGGCGCGGACTGTAGTGACGGACACGCATGCCGTCAATAGCCTAGTGTCCTGTCTCGCCACCATTGAATAATTCCGGAGTCTTTCGCCGCGATACGTCGTTGCGATACGTCGCCGTAGCGCTGCTACGCCTCCTCATCGCGCCGGGCCTCCCGGCAAAATCCATCCGGAATTTCTTTGACGTATCGACGAGACAGGACACTAGCAAGGCTATTTCTGGGCGTGAACACGCTGCATGAGCGTATGGTAGAACTGCAGCTCCGGGTCATCTTCGAGGCTGACCTGCAGGCTGACTAGGCCCTTGTTGCCAAAAATAGTTTCCACTTCTTCACGAGTGACATCGGCGGCACTGTAGAAAAACCAGTCGTGCTGCTGGCGCCAGTCCAGCACGGCGACGAGTTCGGCGCGCGCTTTCAGGCCCTCGTGCAGGGTTTTTTCCTGCGCGTCCTGCGCGGCCTGCACCGCGGGGGAAATACTGCCGTCGAAATTGTCCTCGTGCCCCAGCGATACCACGATCAGGCGCGGCAGCGGGCGCGGCGCCGCGGCGGTATAGCCCTCGCGGAAATCCCAGGCAATCGGCATGCCGTCCTTCATCGCCTCGGCATGCAGCCAGGTGCCCTTGCGCATGCCGCCGCGCGCCGGGTCGACCAGCGGCGCCGCAGCAGACTTCTCGCCCGCCGCGGCCGGTGGCGCAGGCGCCGGTGTACACGCGGCGAGCAGAACCAGTACAGCCAGCAGTAGTCGTTTCATGCGGCGATTGGGCAATGGCCGGGCCGGCGCGTCAAGCCGCCAGCTCGAACAGCAGCGGCGACGCCGCGGCGTCGCCGGTACCGGCCACTCCTTCCAGGCCGGGACAGTCGGACTGCGCCTGGGCCACGATGCCCGCGGCAAGATTGCGTAACAGCTCGATATAGCCGCGCATGCGCTCGCGCACCTGGGCATCGTCCAGCGGTTCGTGCAGGCGGCTGTTGAGTTCGTAGAACCACGGCAGCTGGCCCTGGTCGAGAAAGGTCGCCGGATTGACCGGCGGATTGAGCGGCAGCCAGCGGCGGAAAAACGCCTGCATCTGCACGTTCAGTTCGCGCACCGATTCCAGTTCGGTCTTCAGGTCGGAGAACAGGCGCAGGTCGGTCAGGCGCTGCTGGAACACGACCTGGCACAGCACGCCCCAGTAATAGGCGTAGTCCCAGATCACCTTGGTCGACATGATTTCCGCATCACCGAACAGCGGGTACTGGTCGCGGTACAGGGTCAGGGTCGACTCGTAGAACGAGAAATACAGCTGTTGGTAGATCTTCGCGTACGGCCCCAGCGGGTCGCCCTTGCGATCGTGTTCGATCAGCGCGCAGACGTAGGTATTCGACATGCCGATGAAATCGCTGCCGGGCGAATAGAACGGATCGAGGAATACGCCGGCCTCGCCGGTAATCGCCCAGCGGTCGCCGGAGAACACCTGCTTGCAGCCGTGGGAGAAGCTGCGCAGGAATTTGAAATCCAGCAGCTTGTCGCGGCGCGTATCGCATTCGCGCCAGACCAGCGGCTGGAATTTCTTCAGCCACTCCATCGCCTTCTCGAAGGTGTTCATGGTTTCCAGCGGGTGCATCTTGGCATCGCAGACGATGCCGACCGAATGCGCCCCCGAGCCCAGCGGAATCAGCCAGACCCAATACCCCGGCCCGCACAGATGGTTGGTCGAACGCCAGCGTTCCGGCGGCGTGCATTGCAGGCGCCAGTCTTCGTCGTTGCACCACTGGTCGATTTCCAGCTTGTCGTCGATGCGGAACCAGACCGAGTTCGCATCATGGCCGTTGGCTTCGGCCAGGTTGAACTTGCGCTTGAGGATATTGGCGCGGCCGGCTGCGTCGATGACCCAGCGCGCCCTGGCCACGTGCGCCTGGCCTTCATGCTCGTAGGCCACCGTATGATCGTCGTTGCCACTGTCGATGCTGACCGTGCGCACCACCGCGCCGTCGAGAAAATCGATGCCGGCACGGCGCACTTCCTCGCCCAGGTGATTTTCCAGGATGCCGCGGTCGAGCTGATACGTGGTGCGCGGCAATACCTCGCGCACGCCCAGCTCGGTCACCGCGGGCAGGTCTTCGCGGCCTTCGGAATAGAAGAAGCGAAAACCGAACTTATGGATATGTTTCTCGTCCAGGTGTTCGCGCAGGCCGATCACCGTGTCGAAGTAGTGCGCGCCGATCTCGACGCTGGATTCGCCGACCTTGTGCGCCGCTGGCGGCAGCGGATGGTTGCGCCGTTCCAGCACGCACACCGACATATCCGGGAAGCGCTTGTGCAGCTGCAGTGCGAGGCAAAGCCCGGCCAGGCCGCCGCCCATGATCAGTACATCGTGTCGGGTCTCGCTCATGGCTTCATCCTTGTCGTGGATTGCGGCGCAGACGCTGCCGCAACGGTCGAATTCAGTGCCGCGCAGCAGGCAGCGGCGCGGTGGGCAAGCACCGGCGTCATACCGACTGCACCTTGTGCTGGCTGTTGTCGCTGCGATCGGCGCGGCCGCGCAGCAGCAGCTGGAGCAGCGGCGAGGTCATCAGCGTGGTGACCACCGCCATCAGCATCAGCATGGTGAAGATCTCCTGGCCGATCACGCCCACGTCCAGGCCTACCTTGAGCACGATCAGCTCCATCAGGCCGCGCGTATTCATCAGCGTGCCCAGCGCAAACGCGTCGCGCCAGCCCAGGCCGGCCAGGCGCGCACCGGCTGCGCCGCCGAGCACCTTGCCGACGATGGCCAGCAGCAGGATCAGCAGCAAGGCCACGCCGCCCATGCCGGCAAAGGCGTCGGCGCTGGTGTTCAGCCCGGCCAGGGCGAAGAACACCGGCATCAGCACCAGCACAGCGACATATTCCAGCCGCTCCACCAGGGTGTCGAGCAGTTTGTCGTCGCGCGGCAGGCAGACGCCGAACAGGAAGGCGCCGAAGACTTCGTGCAGCTGCAGCCACTGGGTCAGCGCGGCGAAGGCAAACGTGACGATCAGCAGGCTGGCCAGCACCATGCCGTCGGGCTTGCCGTCGGTGGCATGCCGGCGCAGCAGTGCGGCCAGTGCCGGACGCACGATGGCAAACGCGACGAAAGCCAGCGCGGCCAGGCCGAACAGCATGCGCGCAAAACCGCTCCAGCCCGAGCCCGCGGCGACCAGGGCGACGACCAGGGCGAGCAGTATCCAGGCCAGCAGGTCGGCGAACGCGGCCGAGGTCAGGCCAAGCTGGCCGATCGGCGTGGCCGCCAGGCCCGTGTCCTTGAGAATGCGCGCCAGCACCGGAAACGCCGTGATGGCCATGGCCGTGGCGACGAACAGCGCGAACGGCACGAAGCCCACGCCCGCCGGCGCCAGCTGCGGATGCAGCCAGGGCGCCATGCCCAGGCCGAACAGGAACGGCAGCAGCATGGCACAGCCGCCGATCCAGGCCGAGGCGAGCATCTGCGAGCGCAGCCCCGTCGGCATGCGCAGTTCCGCGCCGACAATGAACATGAACAGCACCAGCCCGATCTGGCTGATGCCGCGCAATGCCGACAGGCTGTCCGGCGCGAACAGCTGCGCGTGGAAATCCGGCGCCAGCGCGCCCAGCACCATCGGCCCCAGCATCAGGCCGGCGATCATCTCGCCGATCACGGCAGGCTGGCCGATGAAGCGCAATGCCAGCGCCAGCACCCGCGCCGTGCACAGGATGACGACCAGCTGCAGCAGAAGTGGAGAATGTGACATGTCAGTCAATCCGGTGAAGAGGCAACGGCCAGTGCGGCCTGCGCTGCCGGCAGGTCGGGATCGACAAGCTGGATCGGCGTATTGCGCGCAATGGCATAAGTACGGATTACCGAGCCGGCTTCCACCACGCGGCCGAACACGTGCGAGGTGATGCGGCAGAAATCGCCCAGCGGCTTGAAATGGCTGCGGCGGAATTCGCCGGCGTAGCGCACCTCGATCGGCACCGCGGCGACACGCGTGCGCAGCTGACGCGCCGCCTCGATCAGAATGTCGGCTTCGAAGACGAAGCCCTGCGGCGCCACATCCACTGCCAGGCGCACCACGTCCAGCGGATACCAGCGCTGGCCGCTCTGCGAATCGATCAGGCGCTGGCCTACCGCCCAGGCAATGCCCCAGTCGGCAATCTCGTTGGCCAGGCGGCGCAGCTTGGGCTGGCACTCGCGCCCGATCAGGCGCGCACCGACGACGATATGTCCCGGCAGCTGCTGCGCCACGTGCAGCAGGCGCGGAATGTCGCCGTAGAAATGCTGGCCGTCGCCATCCATCGTGAGCACGCCGTCGACCGGCAGCTCCAGCGCACGGCGAAAACCCGCCCGCAGTGCATTGCCCTTGCCGCCCGGGCGCTCGTGCCGGATCAGCTGTATCGGCAGGTCTTGCAGCGCCGCCACGGTGCCGTCGCTGGAGCCATCGTCCACAACAATTACGTGTTCACAATGCGACAATGCGCCCTGCACGATGGCGCGGATCGCGCGCTCCTCGTTGAGGCAGGGAATCAGCACCGCCGCGCGCACGCTGCCGCTCATGGCTGCACCTGCGCGGAAAGAGCGAATTCGCCGCCGGCGGCGATGCGCAGCTGTACCGGCTGCGCACCGGCCAGGGCCTGCAGCAAGGCCAGCGCATCGGCGCAGGCGTTGCGCGCGATCAGGGCCTGCGCCCAGTCTGCCCGCGGCAGGCTGGCGGGGCCGGGCTCGGCGGGCGTCAGGCTCAGTTGCGGCCCGCTGCCCTGCCCGGCCGGTGCCAGCACCAGCGCCACGGCAAAGCCGCAGTCGAACGGAATGGCCGAACGCAGTGCTCCGGCCGCCGCGGCGTCATACGCCACCAGCAGCACCGGTGCTTGCGTATCGGCCACCTGCAGCGCAGCTTCGAGCAAGCCGGCGCCGAAACTGTGAATCCAGCAGCTGACCGCCGTGGACGCCTGCTCGCAGCCGGTGGCGATACTCCAGTAGCCGACCGCGGCATTGTGTACGGAATTGTGGAATTTGGTCGGCGACAGCTCCAGCGGCGCACTGGCCAGGGTCGCGCACATGTAGTCGGTGATCGCAATATCGCCCTGGGTGGAGCTGAACACACAGGGCAGGCCGGCCGGTTCGCACTGCGCCATGGCGCAGGCCTCGGCCGCCGCCTGGGCGGCGTAGAGCACCGTTTCCGGTGCACGCCGCCGTTCCGCCGCCGGCAGCAGCGGCGGTGCCGGCCGCGCCAGGCTGGACGTATCCGGCACGCTTTCGCCGCGCAGTGCGCGCCCCGCCTGCGGCCAGTCGGGCAGGCCCGGCGCATACACGCCGATGCCGGCGATGCGCAGCTGCAGCGCGCTCATGCGCGGCCTCCGCGGCCGAAGATCAGCGCCGCATTGTTGCCGCCGAAGCCGAACGAGGAAGACAGCGCCACTTGCGGCGCAGCGGCTTCGTTGTCCAGCGCCAGCTGCGGTCCGCACAGCGGATCGGGCTCGCTGCAGTTCAAGGTGCCGGGAATGAAGCCTTGCTCCAGCGCGATCAGGCAGGCCACGGCTTCGACGATGCCGGCGGCGCCCAGGGTGTGGCCGGTCCAGCCCTTGGTCGAGCTGGCCCGGGTCTGCGCCGGAAACAGGTCGGCCACGACGGCGGCTTCCACCGCGTCGTTGGCCGGCGTGGCAGTGCCGTGCAGGTTGATGTAGCCGATGTCTGCGGCGTCCAGGCCGGCGCGCTGCAGCGCACCGGCGATGGCCTGGCGCGCGCCGCGGCCCTGCGGATGCGGCGACGACATATGGTGGGCATCGCTGGATTCGCCCCAGCCCAGCAGCTGTGCCGCGCCAGCAGCGTTGCCGCCGCGTTCGAGCAGGGCGAAACCCGCCGCCTCACCGATGGAAATGCCGTTGCGGCCGGCGTCGAACGGACGGCACGGCTGCGGCGACACCAGTTGCAGCGCGTTGAAGCCGAACAGCACGCTGTCGCACAAGGTATCCACGCCACCGACCACGGCCGCATCGGCCCAGCCCAGGCGGATCAGCCGCTCGGCCTGGGCAAATACCTTGGCGCTGGACGAACAAGCCGTGGCCACGGTGCAGGCCGGGCCGCGCGCGCCCAGCACGCGTTGTACGAAGGTGACCAGGGAATGCGGCGTATGCAGCACGAAATCGCGGTAGGCCGGCAGGAAAACGCCGTCGTCGGCGAGTTCCCGATAGCCCTCCTCGGTCGCGCCTATGCTCGCCGTAGACGTGCCCAGCACGATGGCAACGCGGCCGGCGCCGTAGCGCTGCACGGCGGCGAGGGCCTGTTCGAGGAAGCCGTCCTGGGTCAGCCCAGCCCAGGCCAGGCGGTTGTTGCGGCAATCCAGCGACGCGTATCCGGCCGGCAGCGGCGCCTGTTCCAGGCCGTCTACCCGGCCTATCCAGCACTCCAGCGCGGTGCGGGTGAAATCATTGCGGCGCAGGCCGCTGCGGCGTTCGCGCAGGGCGGCGCTCAGCGCTGCCACGCCGCGGCCGGCGGCCGAGGTGGCGGTATGGGCCGTCACGGCCAACGGTGGAATCGGAGATGGCAAGCGCAAAACACCCTGTCGGAATTGAGACGGCGAAAACCCCGGCGCGGACACAGTCCGGCTTGCGGCGCGGGGCGGCCGACTATACAACGGCGCCTGCGTTCATGAATCCCTGTGTTGCGACCCGGCCATGCCTCCCACCTATTCGCCGTTTCGCGACGGTCCCTGGCGTCACCTGGCCGATCGCGACGTCTGGCATTCGCTGCTCGTGAGCGCCCTGGCCGTGCTGCTCAGCGGCGGCCTGCTGTGGCTTTTCTACTACGCCCGCACGCTGCAGGTGGCACGCACCGCCGCGCTGGCGCCGCGCCGGGCACGGGTACTGCTGCTGTTCGGCAAGCGCCTGGGCGAGGACGGCGCCGTCGACGCGGACTACGCCGCACGCATCGCCCGCGTCCATGCTCTGCTGCAGCAGGATCCCGCGCGGGAAACACTGCTGCTCGGCGGCCGCACCGGCGCCGGCCTGAGCGAAGCCGCGGCGGCGCTGGCGCAACTGCAGCAGCGCGGCCTGCCGGCCGGCGCGCAGCTGCGCTGCGAAGACGCTTCTACCGATACGCTGGAAAACCTGCGCAACGCGCGCGAACTGCTGGGCACGGACAGCGGCCCGGTCGCGCTGGTCAGCAGCCGCTACCACCTGCCGCGCTGCCTGCTGCTGGCGCAGTCGCTGGGCCTGCAGGCCGAGGGCGTCGCTGCCGAGGCGCGCTGGCGCTGGCGCGCGCCCTTGCTGGGCCGGCTGGCGCTGGAAGCCAGCTACTGCCTGTGGCTGGACGTGGGCCGGCGCTGGGCCCGGCTGATCGGACACGAGCGCATGGTCGGCAAGGTCACCTGAGCGCCGTACACCGGGCCACGGCAGGCCAGCGCACGTCCGATTGCCGCGTCCGGCACCACCGCCTACCATTCGCTCCGGGCCGCCCGGCCCGCTGTCCCGGCTAGTATCATCAAGGAGCGATCATGCTGCGTAATAAATTTTTATTGTTGTTGCTTCTTCCCTTATTGCTGCTTCTCGCCGGCTGGCGCGAAACGCCGCTGGTCAACCCCGACCCCATCGCCATCCCGGCCAAGACCAGCAGCGCCGAAGTCGGCAAGATCGTCAAGCGCGCACTGGTCGAGCGCAAATGGATCGTGTCGGAAGACAAGCCCGGCTCGGTCAAGGCCACCTTGCTGGTGCGCGACCACAAGGCGCGCATCGCGATCGACTGGAACGCCAAGGACATCCGCATCAGCTACATCGATTCGGAAAACCTCAACTACACCGAAAAGAAAGGCCAGAAGCTGATCCACGCCAACTACATCAGCTGGATCAACAACCTGGTAGTCGACATCAGCGGCGCACTGACCATGCGCGGCAGCTGAAACCGTCGCGGCGCCGCCCTGGCGGCGCCGCGACAGCAGCACGACGGCGCGAGGCAGGCCGCGCCCGTTCCCGCCCACCACCAAGCCCGCGGCGCGCGTTTCCCGGCCCAGGCACGCCAGCCTGATTCGCCGTCGCAGATGCCGCCGGCTGCCTTCCCACTTCGACCGGCGCGCCCATGTCCGACGATCGCATCACCCGCATGCAAACCTTCCTGCACGGCCTGCAGGACCATATCTGCACCAGCCTGCAGCAGCTCGACGGCCAGGCCGGATTTGCCGAGGATTCCTGGCAGCGCGCCGAAGGCGGCGGCGGCCGTTCGCGCGTGCTCAAGGACGGCGCCGTGTTCGAGCAGGCCGGCGTGGGCTTTTCCCGTGTCCACGGCGAACGCATGCCGCCATCGGCAACGGCGCACCGGCCCGAACTGGCCGGCCGCAGCTGGAGCGCGCTGGGTGTATCGCTGGTACTGCATCCGCGCAATCCGCACGTACCGACCACGCACATGAACGTGCGCTACTTCGAGGCGCACAAGCCCGATGCCGAAGCGGTCTGGTGGTTCGGCGGCGGTTTCGACCTGACGCCGTTCTATCCGGCCGACGAAGACGTCCGCCATTGGCACCGCACCGCCGCCGCCGCCTGCGCGCCCTACGGCGACGAGGTCTATGCGCGCTACAAGCGCTGGTGCGACGAGTATTTCTACCTCAAGCACCGCAACGAGACCCGCGGCGTGGGCGGCATCTTCTTCGACGACCTCAACGACGGCGGCTTCGAACGCTGCTTCGGCCTGACCCAGGCCGTCGGCAATGCCTTCCTCGATGCATACCTGCCCATCGTGCAGCGCCGCCACGCCACGCCATATACCGAGCGCGAACGCGAGTTCCAGCTCTACCGGCGCGGCCGCTATGTGGAATTCAACCTGGTCTGGGACCGCGGCACCTTGTTCGGCCTGCAATCAGGCGGGCGCACCGAATCCATCCTCATGAGCCTGCCGCCGCGCGTGCGCTTCGAATACGGCTACCAGCCCGAGGCCGGCAGTGCCGAGGCAAAACTGGCCGACTACCTGGTGCCACGCGACTGGCTTTAGGCCTGCCGCGGCCGCGCTCGCCGCGATGCGGCACTTGCCGGCATGGAATCTGCAACCGTCACGCGCATCGGCTAGGCTAGCCGGTCACCGACGGGCCGCCATGACAGCAGCCCGACTGCAGCGCCTGGCCACGGCAACGGATGCCGGCCGCCGGCACAGCGAGCGTCTTCCACTTGCCGATCAAATCCCGACTCGACTTGCTGCGCGGTACCGCCCAACTGGCCGGAGAAGGCTTTCTCGGCGCACTGGATGTGGTCGAAGGCGTACATCAGGCCGTGCTTGATCCGTTCGCCCGGCTGCTGCCGTTTGGCCAACTGATCACGCGCACCACCGATTTCGTCTACGCGCGGCTGCGTGACGTAGGCCAGGTCGCCAGCACCGCCGCGCTGGGCTCGCTGGGCCTGTACGAACGCTACGCCCTGCCGCGCGACTTCGACACGGCCGATGCCGGCGCCTCCAACGCCTGGGTCAGCGCCCTCAACGGCGCCATCGGCGATCACCTGCAAGAAACGCGTAACCCCCTGGCCCTGGGCCTGGAGTTCTGCCGCAACGGCCAGCCGCTGGCCCTGGATCCGGCAACGCTGGCGCGCGAACTGCCCTGCAGCAATGGCCGCCTGTACGTACTGGTACACGGCCTGGGCATGAACGACAGCCAGTGGCAGGACAGCGAAGGCGATCACTTCGGCGCACGGCTCGAACGCGACACCGGCGGCAGCGCCCTCTATCTGCGCTACAACAGCGGCCTGCGCATTTCCGCCAACGGACGCGAACTGGCGCGGCGGCTGCAGCAGCTGGTCGATACCCATCCCAACCCAATCGAGCACATCGTGCTGATCGGCCACAGCATGGGCGGACTGGTCTGCCGCAGCGCCTGCAGCTATGCCGGGCGGGAAGCACTCGGCTGGCTGGCCGCGCTGGACGCGGCCATCTGCCTGGGCTCGCCGCACCTGGGCGCACCGCTGGAGCGCATGGGCGGCAAACTCAGTGCGGCGCTGGAGTCGCTGCCGTATACGCGCGCCCTGGCCAAGCTGACCGAACGGCGCAGTGCCGGCGTGAAAGACCTGCGCCACGGCTGGTGCAGCGACCGCGACCGGCCGCGGCGCGAACGCCTGGAAAGCGGCATAGAACCGCTGGCCGACATCGGCCGCGGGCGCTGGTATCTCGCTGCGGCCACCCTGGCCGGCAGCACCGACGGCACCCGCGCGCGCTGGATCGGCGACGGCTTGGTACCGGTGCCTAGCGCGCTGGGCCAGCACCCCGACCCGCTGCAGTCGCTGCAGTTGCCGGCGAGCCAACGCCACGTGTTCCGCGGCATTGGACATATGGATTTGTTGATAAATTCGCTGGTGTACGCGAAGTTGAAGGAATGGCTGGATTGAGGGCTGCGCTTTACTTCGACACGGTAAGGCGCAATACGCGTTGCTCATCGCGCCCTGCGGAATCGATCGCGTAGAGTGCGATGAGCAACGCGAATGGCACCGTCGCACCCCAACCGCCGCCGCAGTCCCTCAGAGTTGGCGAATATCGTGCAAGGCACGCACTTCGTCGATACGCGCCTGCACCGCTTCGGGCACATGGCCTTTTTCCGCCTGGGCGAAGATCGACGCCAGCACGCGCTTCTCGTCCTCGTCGATGGCGCTGTCGCGCAAGGCCAGGCCGAGCAGGAAGTTGATCTCGCCGATATCGAGCTGGCCGTCGTTGCTGAACACGGGAATCGACTGGAACGCGATTTCGATATGGCTCTTGGGCTTGGTCATGACGGCCTCCGTAGGGAGCGGGGATTATGCCGCGATCGGCACCGCACCGGCGCAACGGTTGCGTACGCGGCCCTGCCCGCCGCAACTGCGCCGGCGGGGTTGCGGCCGACCGCCTGCATAGCGCGGCCAGCAAGCAGCGCAACGGCGGCAGCCTCAGGAAAACCGGTTGCGTTCGTGCATGAGCAGCCCCGCCGCGCGTCGTGTGCTGGGGAGCAGGCGCGTCCGGCGAGCGCTCCCCCAACCACGGCGCCGCAGGCTGCCGGCTCTGGCAACGCGCCGCTGTACCACCCCGCTCATGGCGTCGCCGCCGCGCATGCCTGGTTCTGGCTATTTACACAATGCGCGACCGAACTCATGGGCCCCGCCGAGGAATAATTGGCCAGCACGCCGGGATTCGCCTCGGCATTGATGTAGCTGATGAAGCGCGTACCGAGCACGGGCAGGCCGCGCAGGCGATAGCCTTCCAGCGATGCGCGCAAGGCCGGCGCAATACCACCGCCCCGCGCCTGTTCCAGGTCGATCAGCAGCCAGCCGCTGCCGCGCTGCGGAATCGGCAGGCGGCTGCCGCTGCTCGCACCGATATCGCCGTGCAGGTGCGAATCGAGCAGTACATCGGCGACGCCGCCGGGCGCGATCACCTCCACCGCCGTCTCCGTGCTGCGCAACAGCGGCGACTGCGCGCAACCGGCGCTGCAGCCTTCCGCCGGCACGCTGCGCGATACGATCATGCCTTCGCGATTGCGCAGCTGGAAAGCGCGGCCGGCGCTGTGCTGCAGCGGGACGGCGCCAGCGAACAGTGCATCGAACGGTTCCAGCGCCACGGGCTGGCCGGACACAGCCGGATCGACATAGAACGCCCGCGTCGGATAAGTCAGCACGAAGGAACTGGTGGCGCCGAGTGCCGGCGTGGTGTCGAACGCCGCCGCCAGTTGCGCCGCGCTCAGCACGGCGCTGACCGCATCGATGGCGCGCGACGGCGCCGGATAAGTAGCCTTGAGCGCGCGACCATCGGCAATCAGATCGGCAATGGCGGTACCGGCCTGCGGATTGCTCAAGGCATGTACCAGCAGCGAGCCCGAGCCCGGTGCGAAAACGCCGTTCATTGCCACGCTGGCCGAACTGCCGCGCGGCTGGTCCTGCGGATCGACGCGGAAATCTTCCAGCGCAATCGCAGCCGCACCGAAGATCGTGCCGGCAGCAACATTGACGATGGCTGCCTCGCCGCTAAGGCCGCCGGTAGGGTTGGCCAGATCGCGCAGCGGTTCGGCCAGCCAGTAACCGCTGTGTGCTTCCCAGGCCGCCGCGATCGTGCCGCAGTCGCGTGCGCCGCTGGCATTGCGCGAGATCGCCGCGAAGGTCGCGGTATCGGGCCTGATCGTGGCCATTTCCACCGCCTCGATATAGCCCTCGCGCAGGCGTTCGACACCGAGGCTGCCCGCATCGTCGACCTCGAAGCCCAGCGGCAAGTAGCGCCGCCCGTCCGGCAGCTGCGGCAAAGCGAGGCTGTTGTCGAACGGAAACGTGCAGGAACTGTCCTGGGTCAGCAGTCCTGGGGCCTCGCTGCCGCCGCGGTCGAACAGCGTGGCCGTCCAGCTGTCGCCTGGCGAAAGATATACATTGATAGAAGCGGCAGAGCGGCCGTTCTCGCCGTCGGCCACCCGCAGCAGTATCGCCTTGGCCTGGGCGCTGTGGTTGGTCAGCGTGACCAGCGTGGTATTGCCTGCGGCGACGTTGTAATACGGATAGATCAGCACCTGGCCCTGGCCGCGCGCATTCACCGACACGGCCTGGGCCGAGCCCAGCACCACGCAGCCGGCGGCGAGCACAGCGAAACGCCTGCGTATATTCATCGCATTGTGTCCTTTGGGAGATTGGCGAGCGCTTCAGAACCGTGCTCGCGTGGCGAGTTCCCAAAGGTTCACCGCCAGTGCAGAAATCGCGAAACCCGCGCTGGCGGCGGAACTTTCCTGCAATCGCGCGGCTCACCGCGCGGCATTGCACGCTGCATCACCGCTCCGCCACGGCGAGCCTGCGCAGGCTCATGGCTGGCAGGCCGTTGCATCGGTCTTGATGCAGGCCGCACTGCTGCTGATCGCTATCGCCGTGGAATAGTTCGCCAGCATGCCCGGAGCGGCATGCGCATTGACGTAGGTGAGCAGGCGCGTGCCAATCACCGGCAGGCCACGCAGGCGGTAGCCTTCCAGCGACGGGCGCAGCAGCGGTCCGATCAGCTGGGGATTGCCCGGCGCCAGGGTCAACTGCAGCCAGCCGGCCCGGTTCTGCTGCGGCAGCGACGACCCGCCGATGAAGCCGATGTCGCCGTGCAGGCGCGTTCCCAGCAAGGGATCAGGCGTGCCGCCGGGAGCCAGCACCTCGACCGACGTACCCGGCAGGCGCGCCAGCGTAGTTGGCGGACAGATGGTGAAACCGCAGCCTTCGCCCGGCTGTGGAAATGTCGATTCCAGATAGAACGCTTCGCGGTCGACGACGCGATAGGCCAGTCCACCGGCCTCCGGCAGCGGCAGCACGCCGGCAAAAGCCCGGACGAACGGCGCCAGCGGCACCTGCGCACCCGGCTGCTGCGTATCAGTATAAAAAGCGCGCGTCGGATAGGTCAGCACCAACGAGCTGCGCGCGCCGGATTCGGCCGATTCCTCGAACGGCGCGCCCATCTGCGCCGTCATCAATACCGCGCTGACCGCATCGACGGCCTGGGCCGGCACTGGATACGTGAGCTGCAAGGCCCTGCCGTCGGCGATCAGATTGGCCTTGGCCGTCATCGCCGCCGGGTCGCTGAGCGCGTGGCTCAGCAGCGAAGGCATGCTCGCACTGGCCTGGCTGTGCCGCGCGACGCTGGCCAGCGTGCCGCGCGGGTTGTCCAGCGGATCGGCGCGGTAGTCGTCCAGCGCCAGCGCCGGCACGGCGAAGATGCTGCCGTTGGCCACATTGACGACGGCGACTTCGCCGCCCAGGCCGCCGGTGGGATTGGCCAGGTCCTGCAGCGGATCGCGCAACCAGATGCCGTCGGGAGCGGTCCAGCGGGCGGCGACGGCAGCGCAATTGCGCACGCCGCTGCTCGGCGTGATGGCCACGCCGGTGGCGGAGTCGCGGCGGATCGTCGCCACTTCCACCGCTTCGACAAAACCTTCGCGCAGGCGCTGCAGCGAGGTGCTGCCCGCATCGGCCGGCAATGGCCCCAGCGGCATATAGCGGCGGCCGTCGGGCAGCTGCGGCAGCGTGGTCGAGTCGGTCAGCTCCGGCCAGGTGCAGGTGTGGTCCGTGCTCAGCAGCGCTGGCGCCTGGCCTTCGCCACGATCGAACACCGCGCCAGTCCAGCTGTCTTTCTGGCTCAGGTAGATAGTGAGCGCCGCGGCACCGCGGCCGTTCTCGCCTTCGGCAATGCGCAGCTGCACCACTTTGGCATCGTTGCCGAAATTGGTCAGCGTGATCAGCGTGGCATTGCCCGCTGCCGTGGTGTAGTACGGGAAGATCAGGGCCTGGCCCTGGCCGCGGGGATTCAGGCTTACCGCCCCAGCCGTACCCACCAGCAGCAGCGCCGCGACCGTTGCGACAACTAGTGAATTTTTCGACAAGGCAAGCATGGGACACTCCGGACAACGCAGCCAAGATGTATCTGCGTTGACGCGGGCGGCCGCCGCTTCCCCCCAAGCAACCAGGAATGTCCTCGCCTGCGACAGCGGCCAGTACATCGCCCGGCGGCCGCACCGCGGCAAGCCCGGCCTGCCGTCGGCGGGCTAGCCCGACACTGCCAGTTTTTCTGATTTATATACTTGCGCAGTAATCCACGCTACCGCGGCGGCAGCCAGGAAGCCGCTGCCCAGGCACAGCGCCAGCTGCTGCAGGCTTACCGCTTCGGCGCGCACCAGCCGCGTCACGATCAGGTGCTGGCTCAGCAATGGCACGGCGAACATCCAGGCCTGCGCCTTCAGCGGCAATACCGCCAGTAAAGCCGATGGCAGCATCGGCACCAGCATCAGCAGCGACAGATAGGTCTGCGCTTCGCGATAGCTCTTGGCAAATGCCGAGATCAGCGTCTGCAGGCAGGTGGCCAGCAGAACCAGCGGCAGCATGCAGAGCAGGGCCACCGCGGCGAAATGCGGGCCGAAATCCAGCACCATGCCAATTTTCTCGGTGGGGATAAAGCCGCCGGCATAGCCGAATGCGAGCAGCGACAGCGACAGGCTGGCCATGGCGAAGGCGAACGTCGCCGCCAGCTTGCCGGCGAGAATGCGCGAACGCGCCACCGGATTGGCGAACAAGGGCTCCAGCGACTGCCGCTCGCGCTCGCCGGCGGTGGTGTCGATGGCCAGGTACATGCCGCCCATGAAGGCCGACAGGATGAGGAAATACGGCAGCATCGCAAACAGCAGCGCGCTGCGGCTCTGCGGCGTGGACTGGTCGCGCGAGGCCACCGCCAGCGGCGAGGCCAGCGCCGGCGACAGCCCGCGTGCCATCAGGCGCAGGGCGCCGGCCTGGCCCGAGTACGCCTGCAGCGTGGCGCGCAGGCGTTCGACCGACGAAGCCGCGTCGCGCTGGGACGAGTCGTACAACAATTCCACTTGTGCGGTCTTGCCGGATTTCCAGGCTTCGCCGTAGTCGGCCGGAATGCGCAGCACCAGGTCCTGTTCCTGCGCGCGCACAGCGGCCTCGGGCTGGTCCGGCGCCGGCTTGATGCGTACGCCGTTCTGCTGCAGGAAGGCGACCAGGTTGGGCGCGTACTCGGCGCCGGCCACCGGTACGTCGATCGGTTTTTCGTTGCGGTCCAGCTCGCGCGAGATCAGCAGCGAAGTCAGCCCGACGAACAGCAAGGGCCCCAGCAGCGGACCGACGATCAGCGCGTTGACGATGGTGCGCCGGTCGCGCAGGTTTTCCACGATTTCCTTGAGAAACACCACGAAGACGGCGTTCATGCGGCAAGCCCTTCGTCACTGCCGATGATGCGCACGAAGGCTTCCTCCAGATTGGCTTCGCCGGTCTGCGCGCGCAGATCGTCGGCCGTGCCCGCCGCGACGACACGGCCCTTGGCGATGACAACGATGCGGTCGCACAGCGCCGCCACCTCCTGCATGATGTGGCTGGAAAACAGCACGCAGCGGCCTTCCTCGCGCAGCTGCAGCAGAAAGCGCCGCATCGCGCGCGTGGCCATCACGTCCAGGCCGTTGGTCGGCTCGTCCAGGATGATGTTGCGCGGATCGTGCACCAGCGCGCGCGCAATCGCGGTCTTCACGCGCTGGCCCTGGGAAAAGCCTTCGCTGCGCCGCTCGGCGATATCGGCCATCTCCAGCGCCGCGATCAGCGCATCGCAGCGCGTGCGTGTCGTCGCCGCATCCAGCCCCTGCAGGCGGGCGAAGTATTCGATGTTTTCCCGCGCGCTGAGGCGCTTGTACAGGCCGCGCGCGTCCGGCAGCACACCGAGGCGGCGGCGCACCGCATTGGCGTCGGTGGCCGCGTC
Organism: Tahibacter aquaticus; assembly: GCF_004363655.1. Classification (GTDB taxonomy): domain Bacteria; phylum Pseudomonadota; class Gammaproteobacteria; order Xanthomonadales; family Rhodanobacteraceae; genus Tahibacter; species Tahibacter aquaticus. The sequence goes on along the minus strand of NZ_SNZH01000002.1, from coordinate 554,309 downwards.
GATACCGTCGACGCGCACGCTGCCGCGGTCCGGCGTCATCAGCGTATACAGCATGCGCAAGGTAGTGGTCTTGCCGGCACCGTTGGGGCCGAGCAGGCCGGTGATTTCGCCGTCGCGCGCGGCGAAGCTCACGCCGGCCACGGCCTGGACCTTGCCGAAGGCCTTGTGCAGATCGTCGACCTCGATCATGGGCTGGCTCCGTTGTAGTCGAGGAAGAACGGCGTCGCGCCCAGGCTGGCGATGCAGCCCGCGTCCAGCTCGGTGGTCTGCAGGCTGTCGACGAATTTGCCCAGCAGGCGCGGCAGGCAGCCGCGCCCCATCACGTTATGACCCTGGCCCGGCGCCACCAGATGGCGCGCGCGGGACAGGTTCTTCGCCACCTGTTCGCCGTAGCGCGGCGGCGTGACCGGATCGAATTCGCCCGACAGCAGCAAGGTGGGCAGGTCGCTCCGGAACGGCTGGTGGAAATCGGCCGGACGCGTGCCGCGCGGCCACACCGCGCACTGCGCCTGCATGCTCGCGACGAAGTCGCCGCCGAGGATCAGGCCCGCATCTTCGGGCCGCGCGGCCAGCAGGTCGGCGTCTTCGGCACAGATCACCGACAAGCCCATGCCCGAGGTCAGGCTGGCGCCCAGATCGTCGGTGATCAGGCTGGCCTGGCCCATCAGCGGCGCGGCATTGCCCGCGGCGGCCTCGTGGATGGCCAGCGGCAGCAGGGCCGCGGTTTCCGGCGCGTAGGCATACAGGCGCACCAGGCCGGAGAAGGTGTCCGCGTCGAGCGCATGACTCAGCGGCGCGAAGGTGAGCGGATCGCGCAGGCTGACCGGTAGCGGCTGTTTCTGCAATTGTTCGCGAAATTCATACAGTTCCTTGTATACATCGCCGAAACGGGCCTTGCAGGCTTCCTCCTGGCTGCAGGCGGCAAAGCGTGCGCGCAGGGAATCGTCGAGCACGCGGGCAAATTCGCTGCCCAGCACCAGCTCGTTCGGCGCCACGCCGTCCAGCACCAGGCTGCGCACGCCATCGGCATGGCGCTGCGCGTACTGCTGCGCCACGCGCGTGCCGTAGGAAATGCCGACCAGGTTGAACTTCACGCCGCCCAGCGCCTGGCGCAGCGCTTCCAGATCGGCCACGGCCTCGGTCGTCGTATACAAGGCAGGATCGGCCTTGGCCTGCAAGGCCTTGAGGCAGTCCTGCGCCGCGGTCCTGGCCGCTGCGTTGTCCAATGCCTGGGCCTGGGCCGCCTCGACCACGCCCTTGTCCGCGTCGCAGCGCAGCGCATTGGAACCGCCGGTACCGCGCTGGTCGAGCAGGATCACATGCCGGTTGCGCCGCGCCGGCCCGAGTGCGCCGGCAACCTGCGACCAGGACTCGGTCGCCGCCTGGCCCGGCCCGCCGGCCAGCAACACCAGCGGATCGGCCTGCACATGCGCTGCTTCGCTCTTGATCAGGGCGAGGCGAAAACCGATCTGCCGGCCCTGCGGCTGCTGCCGGTTTTCCGGCTGGCGGAATTCGGCGCACCAGGCTGCCGTGGTGACGGCGGAACGCGGCTGGCTCAGTTCGCAGCGGTGGAAATCCAGGCTGCCCAGGCGCAGGGAATCGTCGGCCGCACTCAGCGCCAGCAGGGCCGCGCCAATACTCGCAAGCATAGGGTTTCCTCGACAGATGTCCGGCCGAGTGTAGCCGCTGCGCCGCAGCCGCGGACAGGCGTGCGGACCTGCTTCAGCAGGGCACGGCGCTGGCCGCCGAACCGATCAGCTGCAGCAGCAGATTGACGATGCGCGTGCTGATGCGCGCGCGGTTGAGCAGGATGTCGGCGAGAAAGCCGCCGACCAGGCCGAGATAGACGAAATAGCCCAGGCCGACGTAGTCGCCGAACACGATCGCATGCAGCCAGTCCTGCCGGAACAAATAGAAAAATCCCACCAGCACGGTTGTGGCCAGCAACACCGCCGCCGGCAGCAGCAGTTGCAGCCGCGCGGCTCGGCGCAGCCGCAGGCACAGGCCCAGCAGCAGGAACATCAACGCGTTGGCCACGCAGAAGATGCGCCACTCGCGCGTCAGCGCAGCGGCGACTTCACGGTATTTGCTGCGAACCAGGCCGGTCAGGCGTTCGTTCTGCTGCAGCAACTCGCTCAGGCGGCCGCGCAGCTGTTCGGTGTTTTCGCCGAACACGATCTTGCGGCAGGGACAGGCGGGATCGCTCATCTCGATCGCGACCGAATCGATCAGCGCCGCCAGGCGCGGACGCAGGCGGTGCCGGATCGCGGCGATTTCCGCCGCGTACTTTTCCGAGGCACGCGCCGCCAGTTGCAGCACCGCGCTGTCGTCCAGCGCGGCGAGCTTGTCACCGACACGCTGCTGTATTTCCTGCTTGATCAGCTCGCGCGCCAGCGCTTCGACCAGCAATGGATTGGCATACGACGCCAGCAGACCCGCACCGAACAACAGCAGGCCCAGGGCGGCAATCCAGGCGATGGCGATACGCATGCGGGTTCCTTGGCGTGGCGGTTGCGGCGCTACGGGCTGCCGCTGCCGACAGGTTGATGCGAACCGCGGCTCAAGGGTTGCGCGCGCGCCCGTGCGGGTCGTGACTGGAGTCTGCTGCGTCCTGCACCGCCGCGGTTTCCTCCACGGCATGGCCGGCATGCGCGGGTGCCGCAGCGGGGCCGGGGCCGGCCAGGGCTTCTGCCGGCATATCGTCGGTGCGCGCCGGGGCCGGCGCTACTTCCTGCAGCTGACGGCCCACGCGCACGCGCAGCACCATCAGCACCAGCAAGGCCAGATTCAAGGCCAGCGGTATCGCCGCGAAACCCAGGCCGGCGGCCCAGCACACCAGGATCAGCAGCAGCGACAGCCCCGCCGGCAGGGCCACCACCCACCAGCGCCGGTCGTCCCTGGCCCAGACCCGGTAGACCGCAAACACATACAGCCCGCCGAATACGCCGTTGACCAGCGCGTCGAGAAGCCCGCCGCGCAGCAGCACGCCGGCAAACGTCATCAGATAGCCAAAAGCCGAATACGCCAGGATGCCGATGGTCACCAGCATCAGGTTGTAGTCCTGCGACTGCAGAGCACGGCGCCGGTCGCGCGCGGCAATGTCGCGGCGGAAATCGGGCGAGGCCTGGGGTGCGTCGTTCATCGGCATGGCTCCGGGGCTGACAGGTTGGCTGCCCGCGCGCCGCCGCGACCGGCAGCACGGTCGGCGTAGCGCTATGCAGGAGCCAAGCATAGAACGCGCTGTCGCGTACCGGCCATCCTTCGTCGACCGGCGCCACCTACCGATAACCGGCGCTCCCTGCCGTGCCGGGACGGCCGGCAGCGCCGCCGCCTCAGCACAGACGCTGCTCGTTCTGCCAGCGTGCCAGATCGCCCAGCGTGACCACCTGTCCGCCGCAGACCACGCCGACCACCTGGCGCATTCCCGCCAGCGCCGCATGCTGTGCATACAGCGGCGCCAAGGCGGTGCCGCAGGCGGGCTCGATCATCTGGCCGTGTTCTTCGGCCAGGCGCACGCAGGCATCGGTGGCAGCGGCATCGCTGACTGTCACCGGCACTACGTCGAATTCGCGACAGGCGGCTATCAGTGCCGGCGCGATGCGCTTGACGCAAAGACTGGTCGCCAGGCTGCGCGGCGCCGTGAGTTCGACCACGCTGCCACGGGCCAGGCTGACAGCCAGCGACGCCGAACCCTCGGGCTCTACCGCGAGCACGCGCGTATCGCGCCAGCCGACCCGGCGCAGGCCTTCGAGCACGCCCAGCAGCAGGCCGCCGCCACCGACAGCGACGGCGATCGCATCGGGCTGGCTGTCGCATTGCTGCACGAGTTCCTCCACCAGCGAGGCATGGCCTTGCCACAGCAGCGGATCGTCGAACGGCGGGATAAACGCCGTTTCCGGCTGCTGCGCCAGCTGCAGCGCAACGGTATTGGCTTCGTCCCAGACAGCACCTTCGCAGCGCAGTTCGGCGCCGAGTGCGCGGATGCGCGCGCGCATGAATTCCGGCGTGCAGTGCGGAATGACGACAGTGACGGCGATGCCCAGGGCGCGGCCGGCCCAGGCCACCGCATAGCCTGCATTGCCGGCGGAAGAACAGACGAAGCGGCGGACGCCGCGCGCGGCATGGTGCTGGCACAGATGGCCGATGCCACGCAGCTTGAACGAACGCGCCGGCTGCAGGTTGTCCAGCTTCAGCCCGACGCGCAAAGAACCGATGCGCGTATCCAGCAGCGGCGTAACGATATGCAGCGGCGCGGCGCCGATGGCGCTGGCCGCGGGTACGGCAGGTTTCGGATCAGCGCGGTACGGCAGTACTGAGGCGGCGTAGGCGGTCATGGTGGCGTTCGCAAGGTTTGACGGGGGCGGCAACGGCGGACGACACGCGGCTAATTCGAATGCTCTGCTGGTACATGATGTTCTCCGATGAACCGATAAGTGTAATTAGTAAAAAAGAACCATTGCCGCAACCCTCGCCTGCCGGCACGGCAGACGAGGGTTGGGCGAGGGGGCGCTGCCGATGGCTTGTGACAGTCTGGCCTCGCCACAGCATGCGTTCTGCGGCCAGGCCCGAATGGATCACCCACGTCACCACCGTCCCCCTCACCCCAACCCTGCACGCCGCCGTTCCATGGCCACGCCCAGAGCGCCCTCGACCGTCATTCCCGCCGCGCCACCGGCGGCGGGGAAACCGGCGCCTGTCTCAAGCGCCGCTCAAACCGCTTCGACCACTTTCACTTGCTGCACATCCACCAGCCGCTCCAGTTGGCGGCAGAGGATCTGCGGATCGCGACTTCCGTCCAGGGTCAGGCTGACCGTAAAGCGCAGCGCGTCGCTGGCGGCGTTTACCGCCAGCACATTCCAGCCGCGCCGTTCTATCGTGCCCAGCACGCGCAGTAGCGCCCCTTCGGCCCGATCCAGCGCGAGCTCCAGGCTGCAACTCATGCGGCGCACCCCATCATTTCTCCGTTCGACTTGCCCGGCGGCACCAGCGGCCAGACGTTCTCGCGCGCGTCGATCTTGACGTGCAGGAACAGCGGGCCTGGCTCGCGCAGCAGGCGCTGCACCGCGCCATCGATCTGGTCGCGCCGCTCGATGGCGAAGGACGGAATGCCGAACGCCTTGGCCAGTTCGGCAAAATCGGGATTATCGGAAAGATCCACTTCGCTATAACGCTCGGCGAAGAACAGCTCCTGCCACTGCCGCACCATGCCCAGGCTGGCGTTGTCCAGCAGCACGATCTTGACCGGGATGTTGTAGCGCTTGAGCGTGGCCAGCTCCTGGATGTTCATCATGATGGAGCCATCGCCGGAGACGCAGATCACCGTCGCACCCGGCCGCGCCAGCTGCGCGCCTATCGCCGCAGGCAGGCCGAAACCCATGGTGCCCAGGCCACCCGAGGACAAATGCGCCGCGGTGTAGGGCACGCGCCAGTGCTGCGCCACCCACATCTGGTGCTGGCCTACGTCGCTGGCGACGATCAGGCGATTGCCGCCGGCTTCGGACAATTGCTTGAGCAGGGCCGGCGCATAGATGCCCTCGCCCGGCGCATCGTAGCGCCACGCATGCTGCTGCTTGAGCACGCGGCAGCGGCGCTGCCACGGCCGTATCGCCACCGGATGCACCAGTCGCGGCAGCAGTTCGCGCAGGTCGCCGACCAGGCCGACATCGCAGGCGCGCAGCTTGCCCAGTTCGGCCACGTCCGCGTCCATATGGATGACGCGGGCATCCGGCGCGAAGGTTTTCAGCGCGCCGGTGGCGCGGTCGTCGAAACGCGCACCGACCACCACCAGCAGATCGCATTCCTGCACGGCGTAGTTCGCCGCCGGATTACCGTGCATGCCGAGCATGCCCAGGTAATGCGTCTCGTCCGGATCGCAGGCGCCCAGGCCTTTCAGCGTGGACACCGCCGGTATGCCGGTCAGGCGCGCGAACTCGCGCAGTTCGCGCTCGGCATTGGCGATGCCGACACCGCCGCCGACGTACAGCAGCGGTTTCTTCGACCGTGCCAGCAGCGCATGCGCTTCGGCCAGGCGCGCCTCGGTCACGTTCGGCAGGCGCGTGGCGACCTGGCGCACGCTGCGCGCGACGGCCCTGGCCACGGCCACATCCTTGGGCAGGTCGATCAGCACCGGGCCGGGCCGCCCGCTGGTGGCGATGGCGATGGCCTCGCGCACCACGGCATAGACGTCTTCGGCGCGGCGCACGATGTAACTGTGCTTGACCACCGGCAGGCTCATGCCGAACACGTCCACTTCCTGGAACGCGTCGGTGCCCATCAGAAAACTCGGCACCTGGCCGGTGATGGCCAGCAGCGGCACCGAATCCAGGTAGGCATTGGCCAGGCCGGTCAGCAGGTTGGTCGCGCCCGGGCCGGACGTGGCCAGGCAGACGCCGACGCGGCCGCTGGCCCGCGCATAGCCGTCGGCGGCAAGTGCCGCACCCTGCTCGTGCCGCACAAGAATGTGCTTGAGCGGCGAATCCACCAGCGCGTCGTAGACCGGCATGATGGCGCCGCCGGGATAGCCGAAGATGGTGTCGACGCCTTCGGCTTCCAGCGCATCCAGCAGATGCTGCGCGCCGCTGCGCAAGGTACCGGCACTGGCGCCGGCCGCGGCGGGCGCCATGCCCGCCGCGGTGTTTCTCGAGTCGCGCCCCCCGTCCATGGTCAGGCACTCCGTTTCAGTGGGGCGTCGGCAGCGGGCGCGACCGTGGTCACCGCCGGCTGCGCCGGATTCAGCCAGGGCATGCGTGCGCGCAGCGAGGCGCCGACCTGTTCGATCGGATGATTCAGGTCTTTCTGCTTCAGCGCACGGTAGTTGCCATTTCCGGCTTTATATTCTTCCACCCATTCCTTGGCGAAGCGGCCGTCGCGGATCTCGTCGAGGATCTGCTTCATGCGTGCCTTGGCACCGGCATCGACCACGCGCGGACCGCGGGTCAGGTCGCCGTATTGCGCCGTCTCGGAAATGAACTGGTGCATCTTCGCCAGGCCGCCTTCGTGCAGCAGATCGACGATCAGCTTCAGCTCGTGCAGCACTTCGTAGTAGGCGATTTCCGGCTGGTAGCCGGCTTCGGTCAGGGTTTCGAAACCGGCCAGCACGAGTTCGGTCGCGCCGCCGCAGAGCACGGCCTGTTCACCGAACAGGTCAGTCTCGGTTTCCTCGGCAAAGCTGGTTTCGATCAGCATGGCGCGCGCACCACCGATGCCGGCGGCATAGGCCAGCACCTTGTCGCGGGCCTGGTCGCTGGCATCCTGGTGGATGGCGTAGATACACGGCACGCCGTGGCCTTTCTCGTATTCGCGCCGCACCAGCGCGCCCGGGCCCTTGGGTGCCACCAGCACCACGTCGATGTCGGTGCGCGGCGCAATCTGGCCGAAATGCACATTGAAGCCGTGGGCGAACAGCAGCGCGGCGTTGGGCTTGAGGTTGGGCGCGATGGCATCGGTATACAGCGCGGCCTGCACCATGTCGGGCGTCAGCACGGCGACGAGGTCGGCGCCTTTCACGGCTTCGGCCGGCTCGGCCGTCTTCAGCCCGTCGGCGCGGGCCTTCTCCCAGGACGGTCCGTTGCGGCGCACGCCGACGGTGACATCGAGGCCCGAATCCTTGAGGTTCAGCGCATGGGCGCGACCCTGGCTACCGTAGCCAAGTACAGCGATGCGGGCGGACTGCAGGGCGGCGGTGGTCGGTACGGTCGTGCTCATGCGGATTCTCCGGAAAGTTGTGGAACGATGGATTTGTTGGCAGCGACGGCAGCGAGGTGCGTCGGTGCGAGACGATGAGTGAGGAAGCTGGAGATTTGCGGCGCTGACAAGACAGCGCCGGAAACTCCCTCTCCCTCGACTGCGTCAGGGAAGAGGGCCAAGGCGGCGCGCCGCTCGGAAGGGAGTGGCGTCGCAAGCACACATCGGCTAGCCATGCGTCACCGCCCCTTCCGCCGCCGAGCCGACCAGGCGGGCGTATTTGGCCAGCACACCGCCGACGACTTTGGCTGCCGGTGGCTGCCAGTCGGCACGGCGCGCTTCCAGCGGCGCATCGGTGGACAAGGTGCGTGTTTCCGCGTCGATGACCAGATGATCGCCTTCGCGCAACAGGCCGATCGGTCCACCGCGCGCCGCTTCCGGCGCGATATGGCCGACCATGAATCCATGCGTGGCGCCGCTGAAACGTCCGTCGGTGATCAGGGCCACGTCGTTGCCCAGGCCGCGGCCGACCAGGGCCGCGGTCACCGCCAGCATCTCGCGCATGCCGGGGCCGCCGGCTGGGCCTTCGTTGCGGATGACGACGACGTCGCCGGCCTTGATCGCCCCAGCCTGCACCGCGGCAAAAGCCTGTTCTTCGCTGTCGAATACGCGCGCCGGACCTTCGTGGCGCAGACGGCCCTGGCCAGCCAGCTTCAGCACGCAGCCCTGCGGCGCGACATTGCCGTAGAGGATGGAATAGCCGCCGCGCGGCTTCAGCGGCGCACTGGCCGGAAGCACCACGTCCTGGCCCTGCATCTGCGGCGCCGCCGCATCGAGTTCGGCAAACAGCGATCTGCCCGTGACCGTCGGTGCATCGTCGATCAGGCCGCCGGCGCGCATCGCCGCGGCCACCAGGCCGGCACCGCCGACATTGGTCAGCTCGATCGCGGTATAGCGGCCGCCGGGCTTCAGATCGGCCAGCACCGGCGTATCGCGCGAGGCCGCTTCGAAATCTTCCAGGCTCAATGCCACGCCGGCTTCGTGGGCAATCGCGAGCAGGTGCAGCACCGCATTGGTGGAACCCGCGGTCGCCGCCACCAGACGCGCGGCGTTGCGGAACGCGACCGGCGTCAGCAGGTCGCGCGGCAGGCGCTTTGCCTGCAGGCACTCCATCACCAGCTCGCCGCAGCGGAAGGCCGCGTCGCGCTTGGCCGGGTCGGTCGCGGCAATGTCGTTCAGGCCCAGCGGCGACAGGCCCAGCGCAGTCAGCACCATCGCCATGGTGTTGGCGGTGAACTGGCCGCCGCAGGCACCGGCGCCGGGGCATGCACTTTTTTCCACTTGGCAAAGCTTTTCTTTGGATAACTTACCGGCACCGTGGGCGCCGACAGCCTCGAACACGTCCTGCACGGTGATCGAGCGGCCGTCCAGGCGGCCATGGGCGATGCTGCCGCCGTACAGCGCCACGCCCGGAATGTTCAGCCGCGCCAGCGCCATGGCCGCAGCCGGAATGGTCTTGTCGCAGCCGCACAGCACCACCATGGCATCGAGGCAATGGCCGTCGACAGCCAGTTCGATCGAGTCGGTGATGATTTCCCGGCTGACCAGCGAGGCGCGCATGCCCGAAGTGCCCATGGCAATGCCGTCGGTCACGGCAATGGTGTTGAACTCGATCGGCGTGCCGCCGGCGGCACGGATGCCGTCGCAGGCCGCGGCGGCGAGGTCGCGCAGGTTCAGATTGCACGGGCTTACGTTGGACCAAGTGTGCACCACCGCGATCAGCGGCTTGGCGATGGCCTCGTCGTCCAGCCCGGTGGCGCGCAGCATGGCGCGCGCCGGCGCGCGGTCGGGGCCGTTTTTGATCGCGTTACTGCGCATGAGAAGGTGCTTCCGTTGCGGACTGGGCGGCGTGCGGGGACGCGCACTGCGCGTCCGGCCTGGCGGCGGTGTGGAGAGGGCGACAAGTTGCCTTGTGCGCACCGGTACTGTCTTGCGCCGGAAGCGCGCGGGCGCGCCGCAATGCGTCGAATGCGCTCATGCGGCCTCCTGCGCCGTTGCGCGTTCGCTCAGTGCGGCCAGCACCGCGGCAGTGGCTTCGCGCGTGCCGGCGCTGCCGCCCAGGTCGCGCGTGAACACGCCGGCATCGATGACGCGGTCCACCGCCTGCTCGACCGCCGCTGCTTCACCGGCCAGGCCCAGCGAATGCCGCAGCAGCAGCGCCGCCGACAGGATTGCGCCCAGCGGGTTGGCCACGCCGCGACCGGCGATGTCCGGCGCGGAACCGTGGATGGGTTCGTACAGGCCGCGGGTACCCTCGCCCAGCGAGGCCGACGGCAGCAGGCCGAGCGAACCGGCCAGCGCCGCGGCTTCGTCGGTGAGGATGTCGCCAAACAGGTTCTCGGTGACGATCACGTCGTAGGCGGCCGGGCGCGTCAGCAGCAGCATGGCCATGGAATCGACCAGCTGGTGTTCCAGCGCCACGTCGGGGAATTCGTGCGCCACGCGCTGCGCGGTCTCGCGCCACAGGCGCGAGGTTTCCAGTACGTTGGCCTTGTCCACCGAGGTGACGCGGCGGCCGCGCGTGCGCGCCAGCTGGAAGGCGCGGCGGAGCACGCGTTCGATTTCCGCCGTGGTGTAGCGCGTTTCGTCGGTGGCGGTGTCGGCCGTACGCGTCTTGGCGCCGAAATACGCACCGCCGGTGAGTTCGCGCACGAACATCAGGTCGACGCCGCTCAGGCGTTCGGTTTTCAGCGGCGACAGTTCAGCCAGGCGCGCATGCACGCGCACCGGGCGCAGGTTGGCGAACACGCCGAGTTCCGCACGCAGGCGCAGCAGGCCCTGCTCCGGCCGCAGCTTGGCCTTGGGATCGGACCATTGCGGCCCGCCGACCGCGCCCAGCAGCACGGCATCGGCCTGCTTGCACACGATCAGCGTTTCCGCCGGCAGCGGATCGCCGTGGGCGTCGATGGCGCAGCCGCCAATGGCGTGCTCGCTGAACTCGAAATCGTGATCGCCGTGCGCGGCCACGTGGCGCAGCACGCTCACGGCCGCGGCGGTGACTTCGGGGCCGATGCCGTCACCCGGCAGTACGGCGATGCGCGCCTTCATGCGGCCTCCTGGCGCAGCCGTTCGAAGTGTTCGATCTGCGGCGCCTGGGACAGCAGAAAGCCGAGCTGGTCGACACCGGTCAGCAGGCAGTGCTTGGCGAACGCATCGAGCTGGAAGCTGAAGCGGCCACCATCGGGCAGTTCGATGGTCTGCGCGGCCACGTCGATGGCCAGTTCGATGCCCGGATGGGCCAGCAGATAGCGGTGTTCGGATTCGCTCAGCACCACGGCGAGCAGGCCGTTCTTCAGCGCGTTGTTGCGGAAGATGTCGGCAATCTCGCTGCTCAGCACCGCGCGCAGGCCGAAATCCAGCAGCGCCCAGGGCGCGTGTTCGCGCGAGGAGCCACAGCCGAAATTGCGTCCGGCGACGAGGATTTCGCAGCCGCGTGCAGCGGGCTTGTTCAATTCGAATGCCGCATTCGCGCTGCCGTCGGCGTTGTAGCGCCAGTCGTTGAAGGCATAGCGGCCCAGGCCGGCGCGTTCGGTGGTGGTGAGAAAACGCGCGGGGATGATGCGGTCGGTATCGATGTTCTCGTGCGCCAGCACCGCAGTGTGCGAACGCAGATGGGTAACGGGTTTCATGCGGCTTGTTCCTGCAGCAGGGATTGCGGATCGGCGATGCAGCCGGCCACGGCAGACGCCGCGGCCACGGCGGGGCTGGCCAGCACGGTGCGTGCGCCCGGGCCCTGGCGGCCTTCGAAATTGCGGTTGGAGGTGCTGACCACGAGCTGGCCAGGCTTGGCCAGGTCGCCGTTCATGGCGATGCACATGGAGCAGCCGGGTTCGCGCCATTCGGCGCCGGCGGCACGGAACACCTGGTCCAGCCCTTCGCTCTCGGCTTCGCGCTTGATGGCCAGCGAACCGGGTACCACCAGCATGCGCACGCGCGCATCGAGTGTGCGTCCGCGCAGCACGTCGGCTGCGTCGCGCAGATCGCTCAGGCGCGAATTGGTGCAGCTGCCGATGAACACCACGTCGACCGACATGCCGATCAGCGACTTGCCCGCTTCGACTTTCATGTAGTCCAGCGCACGGCGTTCCTGCAGCGAAGCCGGCGTCGGCACCGGCGCATGCAGCGCCACCACCATGCCCGGATGCGTGCCGTAGGTGACGGTCGGTGCGACGCGGCTCGCATCGACGCGCACTTCGCGGTCGTAGCGCGCATCCGCATCGCTGGCCAGGGTGTTCCAGTAGGCGACGGCCTTGTCCCAGTCTTCCCCCTGCGGCGCATACGGCTTGTTGCGCAGATAGGCGTAGGTCGTTTCGTCCGGCGCAATCAGGCCGGCGCGAGCGCCGGCTTCGATGGCCATGTTGCACACGGTCATGCGCTGTTCCATCGACAGCGCCTGGATGGCGCTGCCGCGGTATTCGATGACATGGCCGGTGCCGCCGTTGACGCCGATCTGGCCGATGATGTGCAGCACCAGGTCTTTCGCGCTGCTGCCCGCGGGCAGAGCGCCGTCGACGTGGATGGCCAGGGTCTTCGGCTTTTGCTGCAGCAGGCATTGCGTGGCCAGCACATGGCCGACTTCGGTGGTGCCGATGCCGAAGGCCAGCGCGCCGAAGGCGCCGTGGGTCGAGGTGTGGCTGTCGCCGCAGACGATGGTCATGCCCGGCTGGGTGGCACCGAGTTCCGGACCGATCACATGCACGATGCCGCGATGTTCGCTGCTCCAGCCGTTCAGGCGGATGCCGAACTGGGCGCAGTTCTTTTCCAGTTCGCCGACCTGGGCGGCGGCTTCCTCGCTCGCATACACCGGCTGGCCCAGATCGTCGAACGGCGTGGTCGGCGTGGAATGGTCCAGGGTTGCCAGGGTGCGCTCGGGACAGCGCACCGGCAGGCCCCGCGTGCGCAATTCGGCGAAGGCCTGCGGCGAGGTCACTTCATGGATCAGGTGAAGGTCGATATACAGCACCGCCGGCGTGGCCGCGGTCTGCGGCTTGACCAGGTGGGCATCCCACAGCTTGTCGAACAGGGTACGCGCGGCCATTACGCAGCCTCCTGCGCATAGCGGCGGGCCTGTACCGGCGTGAGCCAGCCCCAGTGGTCTTCGGTGCTGCCGTCGAACAGGCCGAAGAAGGCGCGCTGCAAGGCCTTGGTCACAGGGCCGGGCTTGCCCTCGCCGACCGGCTTGCGGTCGACCGAACGCACCGGCGTGAGTTCCGCCGCGGTGCCGGTCATGAACACTTCGTCGGCGAAATACAGCATTTCCCGCGGCATGGGCTGCTCGTGCACGGCATAGCCCATTTCCTGTGCCAGCGTCATCACCGTATCGCGCGTGATGCCGCAGAGGATGCTGGCGCCGGCCGGCGGTGTATAGATCTTGCCATTGCGCACAATGAACAGGTTTTCCCCCGCGCCTTCGCTGAGCAGGCCGCCCGGTGCCAGTGCGATGCCTTCGACAAAGCCGCCGTTGACCGCTTCGCGCGCTATCAGCTGGCTGTTGAGGTAGTTGCCGCCAGCCTTGGCGCCGCTGGGATAGGTATTCGGCGCAGCGCGGTTCCAGGAACTGACGCAGACGTCGACGCCTTGCTCCAGCGCCGCGGCGCCGTGCATGCTGCCCCATTCGATCGCGATCACCGCCACGTCGACCTGGGTTTCCAGCGGCGGCGCCAAGCTGAAGGTGAAGCCCGAGCGGTAGACGATGGGACGCAGATACGCGCTGCCCAGCTTGTTCGCGAGCACGACTTCGGCGCAGGCCTGGTCGATCTCATCGGCGCTGTAGCCGACATTCAGATCGTAGACGCGAGCGGAATGGAACAGCCGCTCGGTGTGGTCGCGCAGACGGAAGAACATCGGGCCTTGCGGCGTGGCATAGACGCGCTCGCCCTCGAATACCGACGAACCGTAGTGCAGTGCATGCGCGCCAACCCCGACCGAGGCCTCCGCGAAAGGTTTGATGCGACCGTTGTGCCAGACATAAGCAGGCGTTTTCATGCACTTTCCTCAAGCCAGGTTGGCGGCCGCCGGGGCGGCCGTGTCGGTTTTGCTGCGTTCTATACGATTGGCAATTTCCAGCGCTGCCAGCGCGGCCGCCTCGACGATGTCGGTGGAGATGCCGCGGCCGCGCAGTTCGCGCCCGCCGTGGCGCACGCCCAGCGTGGCCTGGCCCTGGGCGTCGCCGCCTTCGGACAGGGCACGGATGTTGAAATCGATCAGTTCGAACTCCTGCGCCACAGCGCGGCCGATGGCGCGCAAGGTGGCGTCGACCGGGCCGTCGCCGATGGCGGCTTCGCTGGCCTGGCTGCCGTCTTCGTGCAGCAGCCGCACCGAGGCCGAGGCACTGCCGCCCAGGTGCGAAGCCGCATGCAGATGCACGATGCGCCAGGGCCCCAGCGCTTCGGCGTCGCGGCCCAGGGCCAGCGCTTCCAGGTCGCTGTCGAACACTTCGCGCTTCTTGTCGGCCAGGGTCTTGAAGCGCGTGAAGATCTGGTCCAGCTCAGCGTCGTCTGGCGTATGCCCCAGCGCGGCCAGGCGCTCGCGCAGGGCATGGCGGCCGCTGTGCTTGCCCAGCACCAGCTGCGAGCGGGCAAAGCCGACGTCTTCCGGCCGCATGATTTCGTAGGTGCCGCGGTGCTTGAGCATGCCGTGCTGGTGGATGCCCGATTCGTGCGCGAAGGCGTTCTCGCCGACCACCGCCTTGTTGCGCGCAATCGCATGGCCGGTGATCTGCGCCAGCAGACGCGCGGCGGGATACAGCCGCGGCGTGCGCAGGCCGGTTTCCACGCCGAACAGCTCGGCGCGCGTCTTCAGCGCCATCGCGATCTCTTCCAGCGCCGCATTGCCGGCGCGCTCGCCGATGCCGGTCAGGGTGCACTCGACCTGGCGCGCACCGGCCGACACCGCCGCCAGGCTGTTCGCCACCGCCATGCCCAGGTCGTCGTGGCAATGCACCGACAGCACGGCGCGTTCGATGCCGCGCACTTCGCGGCGCAGATAGCTGATGCGCTCGTGCATTTCCGCCGGCGTGGTATAGCCGACCGTATCCGGCACGTTCAGCGTGCCGGCGCCGGCCTCGATCACCGCGGCGAACACGTCGGCCAGGTAGTCGGCCTCGGTACGCATGGCGTCTTCGGCGGAAAATTCCACATCGGCGCACAGTTCCCTGGCGCGGCGCACCGCGGCGACAGCGGCGTCGATCACCTGGGCGCGGCTCATGCCCAGCTTGTGCTCGCGGTGCAGCGGACTGGTCGCGATGAACACGTGGATGCGGCCGCGCGCCGCCGGCTCCAGCGCCCGCGCCGCAGTTTCGATATCGCCGCGCTGGCAGCGCGCCAGCGCGCAGATGCTGCTGGAACGCACTTCCTGGGCAATCGCCTGCACCGAGGCGAAATCGCCATCGGAAGCCTGCGGAAAGCCCGCTTCGATGATGTCGACGCCGAGCTCGGCCAGTGCATGGGCGATTCGCAGCTTCTGCGCCCGGGTCATGGAAAAGCCGGGCGCCTGCTCGCCGTCGCGCAAGGTGGTGTCGAACACGCGTACGCGTTCGCGCTGCGCTACGGGGAATGGGATTACGGGGGAATCTGTCGGTGTCATGGTCTGCTCTTGGCAGGCCAGGGCAACAAAAAACCCCGCACTCGTTGCCGGGTGCGGGGTTTTTTAGTGTTCGTGTCGAGTTGTTTATCGACGCGCGCCCTAACCCGCACCTCCGGAGGTAATAAGAAGTACGAGTACAAGTACGAGCGAAATTCGCGCGGCGAAGACGCACAGATCCACCGGCACGAGCGTGGGCTCGGCGGAGGCGATCTGGCGGTGGTTGGTGCGCTGCGTCATGGGGACCGACGCTATTCGCCGGGCTGAAGAGGTGTCAAATGGCTTCGGTTTTTTTGATTGATTACGGCGCTAACGCGTAGTTATTCGACAAATTTAGACACTTATGCCCTCTGGATCGACCCGGAATGTGTCCGGACAACAAAACCGGGCACAGGCTGGGGTAAGCCACAGGTGCACCCCAACCTGGATGGTCTCGCGATGGGTTCGTGCCGAATTGCCTGTACGAACTCAGTCGCCCGACTTCATGCTGGTTTTTTCCACTTTCCACTTGCCGTCTTCCTTGACCAGTTTGCAGGTGCCGCTGGATTTCTCGCCGGACTGGCCGACTGCATCGAGGGTCAGCTCGGCGTGATCGCCGAAATCCTGTCCACCGGTGACCGTCGCGCTCTTGGGTGCGAACGATTTCATCATCTGCAGCATCATGGGGAACTTCGGATCGTTCTTCTGCGCGCGCATCTTGTCGGCCTGGGCCTTGCTCACGGTCGCCAGCATCGCGTCGATATCGCCCTTCTGCATGGCGGCGAGATTGGCCTGGAATACCTTGCCCGCCTCGCCGCCGCCGGGCGGCAGCGGCTTGCCGCCGGCCGCAGGCGCTGCCGCGCTGCCAGCCGCTTTGCCGCCGGCGGCGAGCGACGCGGTGCTGGCATAGGCCAGGTTGAAGCTGAGCTGGCAGCGCAGCTCGTCCGCATCGCCTTCCAGCACGAAGCTGGCCTCGACATGACTGGCGTCGCTGGCCTTGGGCGTGAGCGTGCCCACGCCGGTACCCGAGGTCGAATAGCTGATGCCGCCGCCGTTGTAGTTCAGCGCGGTGACGGTAGTGCCCTCCAGCGTGAGCTTGATCAGTCGCGCCTCGCGGCTGCCCATCAGCTGGCGGCGCAGGGACGACTCTTTCATGCTGCCGTCGCTGATCCTGGCCAGCGCGGCCTTGTCCAGCGCAAGCGTACTCAGCGCCACCACCACATCGGTCTTCGTCTTGTCGAAGCTGTTGGGCTGCTTGAACACCAGGCCGTCGACGATGGTGCTGGTTTCTTCCTTGTAGCGGCAGTCGCCGCTGACGCTTTCGGCCTGGGCCAGGCCGCAACCGGACAACAGCAGGGACAGCAGGGCGAGACGGCGGCTATACGCGAACAGGGGATGCATGAGCGGAACTCCGATGCGGTAGTGACAGCAGCACAAACGCGCCGCGGCGGCAGAACGAACAGAGCGGCACCAGCAGCGTCCACATGGGCGTAACCGCTGCACCATCTTCGCAGTAACATTCGCCTCAGCGCGGCCTATGGCATGTCAGCATCACTTGGGGTGCGATTGGCGCAGGGAATTGCAACGCGGCACATTCATTTTTCGCTGATCCTGCGATCCTGGTGAGCGCACGCTACGCAAAACACACAACACGGCTGGTAGCTCGAAACTCTCCGCGATGATCTCGATCACATCGCCAGACTGCATCTCGATTTGCAGCCTCTGCTTGCCAAGTGAATCTTCAGGACCTCTCACAACGTTGATGCTTACGCTTGGCCCCCAACCAAATTCTCTGGGCATCGTAAAGCGCTGAAGGCCAGAAAATCGCAGCTCATAGTCAAAGCCATCCCACCGAACGTCCAAACGCCCGACACCAAGCGCCCAATCAACAGATGTGGAAACAAGCGTCCAATCGTGCATATCGGCAGATGGCATGCGGGAGACTTTCTACTGCTGCCACCAATCTCTCTGCGATAAGAAGCTCCTTTTCGGCCGCGACGTAGCGAAGGCGCAAGTCACTGCTAGAAATGTCAGCGCGCCAAGCAGACTCGGCCTCTCTCATGACTTGCTGTGCATGGCGAAGCTGTTCGGGCGAATTCATTCGATTCAAGGCGTGCAAATTCGTATTCCTGATTCGGCCAGATTCCTATCGACAATCCTCGTGATTTGTACTCACGCCAAACCCAGAAGAACAAATCTTTGCAAGTCTATTTAATGCAAATTTTTTTACCTGTTTTGCAATCGATGGCATATCGTGCGCCGCCCTCTATCATAAAAACGAGGCTACTTTCCTCGATACCGAGAAATATGTCATCCCAATATTTTTCTATGTGCCACATGATCTCTCCGCTAGGAGAAATACAAACAGAACCACCTTCGTAAATTCCCATCAAAAGTTCTTCGTAAGCCTGGAATTCGGTTGCATAGAAACCTGTGTCATCGCTGGCGGCGCGATGAAGATCTAGAGTCTGGCACTGCTTAATCGGAGCATTTTTAAAGATCAGCCATCGCCTGATCCCTAAAACTAGAAAGAGAGATTGCCACTGAACAACTTCCACCGATGGAACTAGGCTGCCCTTGACATTATCGAAGATAAGGCCTGCAAAGCTCTCTTCGACCACCTCCTGTCCATTCAAGTTGAACACAATGGTTGCCGGTCGATCACCTTTGTTTAGGCGTGCTGCAGCGAGCAAGGGCGTTCCGTGAACAGAAGCAGCCTCGCTACCAATGGTTGCGTCATTAACTGCAATCACCGCGTCGTTCCTCCTAGGGTTTCAACCGCTTTTTCAGGGCCTTATCGTCTGTGACGAGAGGCAAGTTGTTCTCTAGTGCTTGCGCTCCTGTAATCCCATCTCCGAATCGTCCTGGGCGATCAGTCAGCATACCCCGGATGTTGATTCGCGTATTTATCGATGCTGCGCGGTAAACGTAGATAGATCATAGGCAGCACCTGGAACACCACGGAGAGCTGGCCGTAGTGCTTGCAATACGCCGCACCTGGATATGCTCATCCGCATCGCCGACGCCTTGCAGGTCACGCTGGATGAACTAGTCGGCCGCAGCGAGCCCGAGAACGAACCGCTCGTGCGCAATGCGCAACTGCATGCGTTGATCCAGCAAGCCGATGGCCTGCCCGACGCCGATCAACAAGCCTTGATTCAGGTCATGGACGGTTTGATCAAGAAGACACAGCTCAATCGCGTCCTCACTGGGCGCACACCACGCCCCGCCAAGACCCGCAGCACACGCCTCACCGCCAGTCGATAAAGCCTAGAACGACGAAGCCCCGCGCAAGGGCAGGGCTTCGTTCGATGCATCGGCGGGACAGGCAGTGCCGCAAAAGTAACTTTGCTGTGTTTGTAATTATCTTGCCGCCTTCCTTCCAGGAGTGGGCTGAACATGTCGGCACCACGATTCTGCCAACCCACAGCACTCCTGCATTGTGGGTGGCACCGTTCTCCGATCACACCATGTGGTGTTGCATCGACCAGTTGAAACCGCCGCGCTAGAACGACAAAGCCCCGCGCAAGGGCGGGGCTTTGTCGTTCTTCTTCTCGCTACCGCACTTACTTCAGCTTGACAGTGATCAGTTCGTAGAACGGCGCAACGGGAGGTGCCGGATAGCGCTTCCCTACCATTGCCTTGGTAAAGCAGGCCAGACTCAGAGCATCTGGCATCGTAAGGAACTCAACGACTGCTCCTTCCGCATCAACGACCGCGACGGCTGAAAACTTTGCCACACCAGCTCGCAGCGCCTTGGCTTCGCACTTGTCGTACACACCACGCCAGAACCGATTGTGGGCTTTGACGAATTCCGCCTCATACGACTTCCCAGGCTCGCTCTTGACCATGGAGAGGTGTTCATTGGCTAGACGAGCCCACCGATCGACATAGTCTTCGCCGCTAGCGCTTGAAGATAGGGCGAGAAGAACTAAAGAAATTAGTGACCAATTCGTCATTTTTTGTTCCTCTACAAGGCAACGCAATTTCCTTGAAGCAGAGCACTGCCCTGCAAGCAACTCACCCTATCAGATTGCTTAGCTGCGCAATTCCACGCCGAACTTGCGGCCCGCTTAGCCGGGTCTATCGCGCTCGCGGGAGAATCTAGCGTACAAGTCGGCACCATACCAGTCATCGTCAAAGCTCATCAGAAGCTTGCGCAACACGTGGCGCACTCGTTCGCTACCATCGGAGTCCAACCAATCGGATAGACGCTGTCGGACCTCGACCCAACGAAGGACATGCATGCAATACTGAACAAGCTCGGGCGGCCCCAAGTTTGGATGAGAAACTACTTGAACAAAGGCGTTGGCTAGATCGACTCTCGACTCCGGATGCGCAAGCACATGAGATAGTACGGCTTCGAAGGCGGGCTCCACTGGTTCTTCAAGGCACTGTGAATCAATGCGCTCTGCCTCTAAAGCAAGTTCGAAGAACCTTCGAACTACATCAGTCGTTGCGTATTCCAACATTTAAAATGCCCTTTCAGTGTATATGCCCTCAACTTCGAAGCCATTCCTTCGGAAAGCATCCTCTGCAGCGTATTGCGCTCCGGGTCCTGAGGGACGGTAGTGGCCTGATGAATTGTCGAGAAGTTTGATGCGGCCTGCGTGGATGCTGACCTCGCCCGCGGCTAGAACAGGTTCTCCCCCAGCCAAGTCGATATGACCTTGGGAAGTATTGTTCCGCCCAACGACGAGCGTTCCATCAGTCTTGACAACGTAGGCCAGTCCCTTTTGACTAATTGTGCGCAGCTTTTCGTTGGGAATGATATTGGCTGCCCGGGGCTGGTCCTCAGGGAAGAGGTTTGGAAATTGTTGAGCATTGGGCATCTGCCGCAGCTCGCCCGAACTGACACTTGGCACTCCCGCTAGCTCTGCGACCAATTCAGTCACACATCGAGCCCCTCCGGTGATCGCGCACCCCGCTGCGAACTCATTTAGTTTCTGAAGTCCGGAGAGGTATTCCACGCCGTGCCGGTTACTCTGCTCACGGATGAAGTCTTTCGCGACAAATCCGGTGTCCTTCCCGAACAGGCTGCGCCGAGAGTTAAGTTCCTTGATAGATGCGTTTCCGGATTTTGACGCGTTATATACTTCGGTACTAGTTACATCTGCGCCATTACTCTCAGTCACGTTTATAGATTCGATCCGGTAGAGCCCCCCATCGCCGGTGCTAGCAACGGCGAAGCGCTCCCCCGTTTCAGTGTCCTCATACACTGAGATGTTGTTGACGTCCTTGCCGTCGAAGGAACAACCGTCCCAGCCTTCGCACTCAACTGCGTAGCCGCTCGGATCTGTCCCCGACAGTGGATTGTTCAAGATGTAGCTATACGGATTCAGGCTCTGACTATTCGTCGGGAACTGGATGATCGGGTCTACGCTAAGGAACCGCCCCGACCGATAGTCATAGCCGCGTCCATTCATATGGATCAGCTTCACCGTATCGATATGCTCGTGGTCGGTGAAACCCCGCCGCGTAGCCGGCCCAAGCTGCAGAGTCGGCAATGTATAGTTATTCGGTCTGGTGACGCCGCCGAGGCCAGGCTCCCGCGGCATGCCGAACGGATCGTAGGAGCGCCGCATCAGGCCATCGACATACGCCGGAGTGCCGGTGTTGACGCCGTTGAAGTGGCCCCAGCGATCGGCCACGGCAATGGTCGAGCCGAGACGGTCACGCAGCTGGTAGTTCGTTATCGAGGGCGATACGACAACGGTGCCTGGCGGCGTGCCGGTGACGCTGCGGGTGTATACAACCGGCCCCAGCTCGATGCGATGTAGCGCAGTCTGACCGCCGTTGGTGACCTCTCGCTCGTAGCCGTCCGCACCGTAAAACAGGGTGACGTTCTCGCCGGTGCGCTTGAAGCGCGCATTGTCCGGTCCGTAGTGATAGTCGATCTGGGAGTTGGCTATCCAGGTATCGCGATGATCGATCCGCGTCGGCAGGTTGGCGCCGTCATAGACGATAGTGCGGTTCTGCGTACCGGTACCGCTGCCGACTTCGCTGGTCTGATTGCCGTTGGCGTCGCATTGGTAGACGCTGGTATGCGTGGGGCTGCTGGCGGGATCGCTAGTCGACTTGAGCGCGTTCGGCCCGCAGCTGTCGCCGGGCAGTCCGCCATAGGTATAGCTGGCGGCAAAATCCGACTTGGCGGTGATATTGCCGACAGCGTCGTAGCCGTAGCTGACAGTCGTCGGAACGACCGGCATATCCACCCAGGACGAGCCGCTCCCCTGGCCCCGCGTGCGATTGACGCTGGTTAGACGCTGCAGCTTGTCGTAGGCGTACGTCTCGACCGTGCGCCCTTGCGGGTCGGCGGCGAGACTACTGATAAACGTATTGGCGTAGCCGCTCTCATAACGCCGCCATATGCGCTCCTGGCTGGCCAGATTGCCCAGCGAATCGTAGCTGTAGGCGAATTCGTCCACATTGCCGGTGACGGTCGGCACTTCGTAAAGGCGCCAGGCCTGGCTGCGCATCTGGCCGGTGGCGCGGCTGTAGCTCGCATTGCCGTACAGCGCGTAGCCAAACTGTTCCTTGGTCGGCTTGCCGTAGGCATCGGCTTCGGTCATCGACCACATCGGCGTCATCAGGCGCGCGTCGACGATACCGCTCAGCGAACCATAGCGCGTGTAGCGCTTCCACACGGTCAACGGTTGCGGATTGTCGAGGTAGCTGACCGAACTCAGATAGCCGTAATACGGATCGTAGTGGTACTCGTGGGTCAGCTGTACCGCACCGGGCGTGGTCGGCTCTATGGCCGTCACGCGCTGGAATAGTTGCGTGGTATCGGCCCAGTAGGAATAGCTTTCCGTCCAGATGGGCGTGCTGCCGTCGGGACTGCCGACGGTGAGGCTGCGCTGGCGCTGCTGCTGGGCGAGCTGTCCTTTGGCGCCCGGCGGATCGTATTGCCAGGTATCGAGGATCTTCTGGTCGGCGAGCGTTGCCGGCACGCCCAGTACGGGCTCGCGACGCTGCTGCAGCACGCGCCCCAGACTGTCTCGCTGAGTGACCGTGGTCTGCACGCCACGCGCATCGGTCTGAGTCAGCATCTCGCCGAGGGCGTTGTAGGTGAAGCTCCAGTTGCCCTGGTTGGGATCATGGGAGCTCAGGCGATGACCGAGCGCGCTATACACGGCGCTGATCACGCTGCCTTTGCCGTCGCGTATCGCCGCCACGGCGCCGCCCGGGTTCAGCCAGTAGTCGGTAATGCCTTGCAACGAACCCGCAGGATAGCTACCGGCCAGCGCGTCCTCGGTACGCATCAACTGGCCCAGCGAATTGCTATGACGCTTCACCGCAATGCATAGCGTCGGCGTGGCCGTGCAGTTGACGTTCAACGGGGCAACAGCTATGTCGGTGCGCAGCCCAACATAGCTGTAGTTGCTCACTGTGTCGCCCTGCGTCGCATTGAGCTCGGCCGTCGGTACGCGTTTGCTGCGTACCCGATTGAAGCGATCGTAGGTGAACTGGGTCAGCAGCGGCGATTCTCCCGTGTAGTAGGGCGCCGAACTGCTGATCACCGTCGTCATGTTGTCGTACTTGGTGGTGACGTTGACCCAGCGACCATCGAATCCGCGACTGGCGCGCTTGACCTCGCGTCCAAGCATATCGAACCAGGTCCGCTGGCTCGGGGCGCCATCCTTCACCGTGGTCGCGTAGTAGACGGCCATTTCCTCGCCGCTGCCGACGCCACCACAAGGCAAACATTTCTGCAATGCCACCCTTGCCGTCGGTGCCGCAGGCGTCACGCCATCGGTGCGGAAAAACAGCTGAGCGGTAGGACGGCCGAATTGGTCGTATTCATTCGTCGTCTTAAGGCCGTTGGGATCGGTCGTCGACGTCGGCTGACCGTCGCTGGCCCTGGTCGTGGTAGTCGTAACGTGGTTGAGCGAAGGCGATACGGTACTCAGAACTGCCGTCACGCTCGCCGGGAAATAGCCGTCGTTGCTGTATGCGGTTTGCACCTCGCGTGGCGCACTGATGCCGCTGCCCGTAACGCTTGCGCTGGTCGGCGAACCGAGATTCGGTGTCGGATACGCATAGCTGGTTGTGAACGACTGGCCTGCTACCGAATCGGTAATCGTCTTGCTCGACAGGGTGCGGTTTGCCGTGTTCCAGGAGTAGCTGGTGACCAGCGTCTTCTGCGACAGATCCATCGAAGGCGCAGTGCCGCTGCGCGGGTGATAGCTCACAGTGGTCGAAGTGGTCGAACTCAAAAGCTTGTTGAACCACCACTGGCCGAGCGGGCCAATCGACGTGTCGTAATTATTGACTGTGATCGTCTCGTGCGCGGCAACGAAGTATTTGTCGCCATTGGCATTGCCGTTGCCGTCTTTGCTGACTGTGCGCGTGTAACGCAGATTGCCGTACTGGCTCCAGCCGGATGCGGTCGAATTCGGCTCGTAGTTGAAGGTGTTGGACTGGCCAAGAGGGAATTGCGTACCGGCTTCCGCGGCGGCCAGGTCGTAGCTGAACTTGCTGCTGGCATTGAGGAAAGGCCAGTAAATCGTGGTGTGGGCCGGCGCATTGCCGTCCTGGCCAGGGCATGCGTTCGTGATATTGGACAGATTGCAGCGCCAATCGAAGGTCTCCAGCGAAAGCAGGCCAGTCGAAGTGCTGACACCGGGCAGACGGGTCTCGATACTTTCGATACGCCCCGTCAACGGAAATTTCTGATGGAAGGTCGTTGCCGTACGCACGATGCGGCTGGTAGGCCCGGCGCCTTCGGCGCTGATCTTGCGGAAACCCTGGAAGCCGCGGCCGCCGGAGTTGTACATCGCACCTTCGTAGGCGTAGCGCTGGCTGCGACCACCGAAGATCGCGAGGCTGCCGGTCACGGCACCGTTGGACCGACCGAGCACCGCAACAACCGGCATGGACGACTGGAACAGGAAATGCCGGCTGTCGACGTAGTCTGCGTCGATCTTGTACAGCGGGAAATCGCTGCCGCGTCCCGCACTGCTGGATAACGGAAAATAGTCCCAGGACGCCTGGTCGCCGAGGGCATCGGTCGCCTTCACCATCATGTCCGGGAACATCGGTGCAAGGTTGGTACGTACGCCATCGCCCCGATTTTCGTTGAGTACCAGGTTCACGACATCGGGATTGACCAGACTGCCGAGCTGGATGGTCTGGGCCGTATCGAGATAGCTGGTGGAGCTACCCGGCCCAGCCGTACCGCCCGCGGCCAGTTCGCAGGTGTTTTCCGGATAGTGCAGGGTGCGCTTGAACGGACAACCGGCATCGCCGACGACATCGGCCAGCCCGTCGCCGAAATAGTCGTCGGCGCGGCCACGCTGCGAACCCAGCACCGAATTGCCAGCGATGATCGGCGTTTCGTCGACCTGCAGGCGGAAGGTATTGGCACCGGTCTGCACGAAGCGGATGACGTTGTACTTGTAGCTGCTCGGATCGAACTCGCCCAGGCCCGAGCTGAAGGCATCGGCCCTGGATGGGATGGTGCCGGGATGTTCGCTATAGGTAGAACCGTCTTCGGGTGGCGGCGCAGCACAGACATCGGCCAGGCAAGTGCTGCCGTGGTAAACCTGCTCCGGGCAATCCTCGGCCGGTCGCGCTGGCAAGAACAGATTCGGCGCCAGATAGGCCTTGAAGCACATGCGCGCGGCAAAGTGCGCCGGGTAGAGCAGATCCGCGCGGCCATCCGAATCGATGTCGGTCTGGATCATCTTGCTGAAATAGCGAAACTGCGGCCTTGTCGCGGCTACGCCGCCCTGACTGCCGCTGTAGCGAAGACCGGGGCTGGGGTTGCCAGACGGGCCGACCGGATAGGCGACCGCTGCCATGGTGCCGCCCTTGTTGAGCTGGATCTTCCACGCACCGAAGGGACAAGGCTGGCCTTCGCAGGAACCGCCCGCGCCGGGCAGGTGTGCTATGACGGCATCATCGAGGCCGTCGCCGTTGATATCCATCCAGCGCAGATAGCGTGTGGACGGGTCGAGATTGAGTTGCGCCGACGTCTGCGCCGCGAAGCTCAGCGCCGTGCCATTGAGCTGGCTGAAAACCGCACGCACCACGGCACCATTGCTGTCGGCGACGATGACGTCGGCGGTGCCGTCGCCGTTGAAGTCGGTGACGTGCTGCACGGCCTCGCCGTCTATACCGGCGTATAGCAAGTCGACCTGCTTTGGCGTACCAAAATTGAACGTTGTCGTCGACGTGCTGATGGTACCGGGCTTGAGGTTAAGCAGCACACAAAGTACGGCATAGTCGTTCGGCACGGTTCCCTTGGGGGCATTGCCGACACGTTCGTTGTCGCCGCCACCGCTGCCCGCGTCACAGATACTCAGTGGCGGCAAGCGCACAAGCACATCGGGCGCGCCGTCGGCATTGAAGTCGGCGATGCCTTGCGGGGCAATGGTGCCGCCCGACGGTATGTTGGTCGTAACCACCGAGAAGTAGCTGTTGGCCGATGCGGTGCAGCTCGCCGCCCCACCGCCGCAAGCGTCCGCACCACGACCACCTTTCCATTTATAGATTTTGTTTCCGCTGACGATTTCTGCAATGCCGTCGCCGTCGATGTCGCTGACTTCGCCGACGGGGAAATCGGTAAAGGTCACTGTTCCCTTCGTGACCCGATCGGCAGTCACTTTGGACAGCTGATATTCGCTGCGCCAGACGCCATCGAACCACCTGATGGTGGTCAGCATTTCACGCGTGCCGTCGCCATCGAGATCACCCGTCGGCACGGTGCTCTGGCGACGGTATTCCGGCGTCGCCGCGCTGCTGCCGTCTTCTTGCCACACCGGGTCGGGCATCGGCGCAGGCTGAGGCGCTGAACGGCCAGGGCTGGCACTGACCGCAAACTTACGGCTGGCGAATTCCCAATTACCGTCCGACCAAGTGAATTCAGTCGGATTGCTGCAGGTTTCCGCACCACTGCCGGCTTGTTGACCGCATTCAGTGATACGGCGCAGCAAACTGCGTCCGCTGTAGTTGCTGTAGTCCTTGCCCGAGAAGAAAGTATCGCTGTAACCAAGCATATAGCTGCGCGCCGGGGCACTCGAATCGGGCGAGTAGGTCGAGATTTTCGTGAGCCGCCGCGTCTGCTGCACCGTGCCGCCGGCAAGAGAGGACGAACTGCGATCGTTCGCCTCGTCCCAGGTTGGACGCGGCTCGTAGTCAAACTTGATCTTGCGAGTCGGGATGCTTTGTGCCGATGTCGTGCCCGCCAGCGTGGATCCTGTGTAGCGAATCTGATCCAGCAGTACCTCGCCGCTACCGGCTTCGCCACTCACATAGCAATAGTCCATGAAGTTGCCAGTACGGTCTTCGACGCGGCTCAGCAACCATGCCTGCTCGCGCAGCGGCGAAAGACCAGCCGGCTGCACACGTGGCGCGACACCCGCGCAACTGCTGCCGGAAGGCGCGCAGCCATAACTCGATTTGCGGCCGTCCTTGTATTCCACGGTAAAACAGACATTGCCGCTGGCCAGGCCCGCTCCGCTTTGTACCACCTTGGCGAAACTGTCGATCTCCGTGCGATACCCCGTGCCGGCCGCGCCATAGGCACCGGTGCCAACAATGGCAACGAGGCGCTGGCCATCCAGACAGAGCCGGTCATCCCCATCCATGCGCACGCCGCGCGCCGTGCTGTCCTGATCGAGCGTGCGCGGACAACGCGTGACAGCGCCGCCAGCATCGAGGCTCCAACCCAGGCCGGCGACGCCGTTGCCGCCTCGGCTGTTGTAAGACAGGCCTACGCTGGGCGCCATGCCGTTGCGGCCCGGCGGCACTGCGATCGGCACGCTGTACGTGCCAGCACCGCCGCTGACACCGGCTTCGCCGGCCAGCGCACCGACACTGGCGTCATGTCCGAGTGACAAGTCGTCGAGGTTGGAGATGACCGGTGCTGCCGGCACCTGAATAAAGCCATTTTCACCGGGCGTGGGGCCGACCGCGCGCACTTCGGGCGCTTTGTCGAGCAGCACCGCGCCGGCCTGGCCCGGTATGCCCTGCCACAGCTCGAACTGCACACGATCGCCGTGGTTGAGTATCTGTTCGACGTAACCGAAATCGGCGGAGTCGATCGGCGCCGCGCCATAAGTCAGCGTACCGAGATTGCGGCGCCAGGCCTTGCCGATGCCATTGCCTGCCCAGCTGACGCAGATCGAGCAAGTCGTCGCCGGCGGCAATACCTGGCACACGTATTGGTTGACCGAGATTTCCTGCAGACGATTCGTTCGGGTCACCTCACCGAGAATGGTTTGCGAGGGCGGATCCGCCGATGTCGACGAAGGAGTCAGCAGATACGCCGGCGTGGCGACACCGTTTATCGTTGGCGCACCCGGCACCTTGCCGTTGTTCAGCTTGGTTGTATCGATGAAGAATTCGGTGTGCGCCGACCGGTAATTGGTTTCCGGCTTGAAGCTGCGCGTATACGTTCCGACCAGGATATTGTCGTTGCATTCGGTCGAGGTGGAGCAGTCGTTGAGCGGATAGCCGTTCGGGTAGCCCACGCCGTAGTGAAAGTAGAGGTTGAACGTATCCTGCGACAGCGGCAGATTGCTGAGCAGGCTGACGCGTTGTGCCTGCACGAAAATCGGTTTGCGATTGCCTCCGGCCGCAGGCGGCACTTTGTTGAACAGCAGCCGGACCGCTGCCTCGCCGAATTTGCCGCGTTCGCCGCCAAGGGAAGCCTGCATCACCGTCATGACGACGCCGGGAACCTCGTCCACATCCGGCGCGGGGTTACCAGGGTCCGGCTTGTTCCAGTAGCCGGAAAAGACCTGGCTGACGCTGGGATCGACCGTCAGTTCCTTGTCGAAGACTTCCTGTGTCTCGATCGCGCCGTTGGTCCACGCGTAGTAGGTCGGGTTGAGGCGCGTCATGTCACTGAGGCATTCGTCGACATAGCCAGCTGGCATCAGGCCTGCGGTCTGCACTTCCAGCCAACGCCAGCGCAACCCGACGCGGGATGGATCGTCGCGAAAGAACACCAGCCCGACTTCGCCGACCGGCATCGACGAAATGACACCCGTTGACGACTCGGTGTACTCGTACAGTTGGGCCTTCCAGCGATCGCCGGTCTCGGCAATATCGACCATCTTCGTCGCGAGCCAGGTTGAATGACCATTCGCATTGAAGGTGTACATAAACGCCTTGAGCTTGGTCCGCTCGTCGTTGTAGACCAAGTCCCAACCCGAGCCATAACGCTTGGGGTTCCACCAGCGTCCCGGCTGTGCCAGCGCAACGCCGGACAACCAGGAATCGGTATTTACGCTCGGACTACAGAGCAGCTGCGCCTCGGGCAAGCTGAGGTCGTCCATCGCCTTGGTAGGCGCTGCCGCCAGCAAGGCAAACAGCGCAACTAACCATATGGCGGCACCCGTAAGGCGCGGCCAGCTTCTATCAATACCGTTCATACATTCCCCTGATAATTCGCGGTCTTACGCCAACGCAGTCAGGCGCGCAAAAATGATCCATGCGCTTCTTCAAACCTATCTATCGTCGAACAACGCAGAAGATGATCACCTGCTGCTGCTTTTCATGTCGCTCACCAGAAAACGAACCGGGGAGCCCGGCGCGAGCGTGAGCTGATGTACGTGCCGGGGGGCTAGCATTGCGTGCAGCAGTCGCATCATTCGCGACGGGGAACACAGGCAACAATTCGCACGAACCCAGACTGGCATCACTCCTACTGGCGCGTATTGCGCAAGTCGCGCCGGTACGATTTTTCCTGGATTGGCCTCAGCGGGCCGCCTTGCCAGACTGAAATCGCAGCGCGCGTCGGCACATCCAACGCACCAGTTTTCGCCTATGGATGCACGCTACGGGCTAACGGCGACGGCGACGTACATACTTGCAATATGTTGGGCGACATATGCAGCCCAGCAGCGCAGGTGCCTGCGGGAATACACAGTCGCCGCAGACTCAGTACGCCCGTATTGGCGGAGCCCTTGCTCCCTCACATCAACGGCTGCACCAGGTTGATCAGGTTGCCGCAGGTGTCGTCGAATACCACGGCAATGATCGGTCCCATCGTCATAGGCTCGCTGCGAAAGCTGACCCCGGCGGCCTTCAGTCGCGCCGTCTCCGCGGCAATGTCGCGCGTGATGAACGCAGTGGCAGGAATACCCGCATCGAACAGCGCTTTCTGGTAAACGCGAGCCGGTGGAAAGGCCATGGGTTCCAGCACCAGTTCCACACCGTCGATGCCGTCGGGCGACATCACCGTCAGCCAGCGGTATTCGCCCATGGGGATATCGGCCTGGCGAACAAAGCCCAGTGTGCGTGTATAGAACTCAAGGGCGTGTTCCTGATCCTGTACCGGGATGCTGGTCAGCTTGATCTGCATGGCGTTCACCTGGCCTCTGGTATCCCGACGATAGCCCTGCCGCATGCAATTTAGTAGCTACGAAAATGTAATCATTTCCAAAGCTGGAGTTTGGATTTGCACAGATCGATGCGGCAGTGCGGCAATTGCACAAAGCTGCCGACGGGGAAACCGGTTCACCGGCGTATGCCAGAAGTCATGCCAACAGCGGTCGCAATTGCAAGGACCAGCGCCTGCCCCACGCAGCACGCAGACGACACTGTCGCTACTGCCGCGCCCCGCGTGGATTGTCGATGCGCCACTCCGCCGCGCTGCTGCGAAACGGATTGATGTCGAGTCCGCCGCGCCGGGTATAGCGCGCGTAGACGCTCAGTTCCACCGGCATGCAGCAGCGCAGCAGATCGGTAAAGATGCGCTCCACGCATTGCTCGTGGAAATCGCTGTGCCGGCGGAACGACACCAGATAGCGCAGCAGGCCGGCGCGATCGATGCGCGGGCCGCGGTAGCGGACCTGCACGCTGGCCCAGTCGGGCTGGCCAGTGACCGGGCAGTTGGATTTGAGCAGGTGCGAAACCAGGGTTTCCTCGGCGATCCAGGCGGACTCGGCGACGAGGTAGTCGGGACGCGGCGCATCATAGTCGGCGATGTCCAGCTCCAGCTCGTCCAGGCATTCGCCGTCCAGCTCGGCCAGGCCTTGCGCCGCGACCTGCCCGCCGCTGCGCAGGCTTACCGTCACTTGAGCGCCGGCCGCGGCAGACAGATCGCGCTGCAGCAGGTCGGCAACGGCTGCGGCATCGGCCATGCGCGTTTGTGCAAACGTGTTCAAATATAATTTGAACGATTTTGATTCGATGATATTCGGCGAGGTAGCCGGCACGCGGAATTCCGCCATTGCCACGCGCGGCTTGCCGCGGAGGTCCAGCCAGGACAGTTCGTAGGCATTCCACACGTCGACGCCATGGAACGGCAGGTCGGCCGTCAGGCCCAGCTCGATGCGCTTGGCCTGACGTGGAATCGGAAACAGCAGCGAGGCATCGTAGTCGTCGCGGTAGGCAACGGATTTGCCCAGGGAGGAGTGTTCGGCAGTATTCATGCCGCGCAGTTTAGCGGCTTTGCGCCTGGCTACTCGCTTGCCGGGCAGACTGTCGCCGGAACCGGCCCCCCGGGTTTTGGCCGGGTTGTATCTCCGGCAATCGCCTGCGCCGATGCGACGGCGGTCGAGAACAGAACGCTTTGGCGGGGCACCGATGAGCACGGCGAATTGCGCCGCATGACATGCGACGCAGGCCGGCAGTGGCAGCTTGCGGTGCAATTCGCATTCGCTCATCGCTCCCTACGAATGCGAGTACCCGGCGGATCAGGCCGGCTCGATGGCTGCCGGCAACGGCGTGATCGCGGTCGGCGTGCCGTGCGCGTCGAGCGCGATCATGGTGAAGCGGCCGCGCGTGCACAGGCGCGAATCGCCGGTCAGCGGGTCTTCCGCAATCAGATCCACTTCCACCTGCATGGAGCTGCGCCCGGTCGCAACGATGCGCGCAATCAGCTCCACCAGCTGGCCCTGGCGCACCGGCAGGCGGAAATCCACTTGTTCCGAACGCGCCGTGACCACGGTGCGGCGCGCATAGCGCGTGGCCACGACGAAGGCCGCCTTGTCCATCCAGGCCAGGGCCTGGCCACCGAACAAGGTGCCCAGGTGGTTGGTATGGTCGGGAAACACGATCTCGATCAGGCGTGCCTGGGTTGCACCAGTCGGACTCGCTTCCACGGCCACGTTCATCGGACGCTCCCGCCCCATCAGAACGCCGCGTCGAAGGTGACTTCGCCTTCGACGGCAACCTGGTAGGACGACACGCGCCGCTCGAAGAAGTTGGTCAGTTCCTGCACGTCCTGCAGGTCCATGAAGGCGAACGGATTGCGCGCGTGGTAGCGCTTGGCCATGCCGAGCTGGGCCAGGCGCTGGTCGGCGACGTATTCCAGATACTGGCGCATATCCTTCAGCGACAAGCCGGCAACGCCGCCGGACAGCACGTCTTCGGCAAACAGCTGTTCGCAGGCGATGGCTTCGTCGAGCATCTGCGCAATATCGGCCTTCAGCGATTCGTCGAACAGGTCCGGCTCTTCCTCGCGGGCCACGCGGATCACTTCGAAGGCGAACGCCATATGGCCGGATTCGTCGCGGAACACCCAATTGGTACCGGCGGCCAGGCCGTGCAGCAGGCCGCGCGAACGCAGGTAGTAGACGTAGGCGAACGCGGCGAAGAAGAACAGTCCTTCGATGCAGGCGGCGAAGCAGATCAGGTTGAGCAGAAACTGGCGGCGCTGTTCGCGCGTTTCGATGCGGTCGAGCTTGTCGATCGAGTCCATCCACTTGAAGCAGAACTCGGCCTTGTGCCGGATCGCGGGAATCTTCTCGATCGCGTCGAAGGCCTTGGCACGCGCCTCCGGCTCGGGCAGGTAGGTGTCGAGCAGGGTGAGGTAGAACTGCACGTGCAGCGCTTCCTCGTACAGCTGGCGCGACAGGTACATGCGCGCCTCGGGCGCGTTGATGTGCTTGTACAGGTTCAGCACGAGGTTGTTCGCCACGATGGAATCGCCAGTGGCGAAGAACGCGACCAGGCGTTCGATCAGGTGGCGCTCGGCCGGCCCGAACTTGTTGCGCAGGTCGTTCACATCGAGGGAAAAATCCACTTCTTCCACAGTCCAGGTATTGCGGATCGCATCGCGATACATGTCGTAGAACTGCGCATAGCGCATGGGCCGCAGGGTCAGATTGAAACCCGGATCGAGCAGGCGCGACTGCGGCGGAGTGGACGCGGCGCTGATGCCGATGGCGTGGGACTGATCGAAGGCGGACATGGGCATGGGCTACCGGTTGGTGTGGTGCTTTGGCTTTGGAGCTTTGGCTAGTGAGCTCCCTCTCCCCCAGGCTCGCTTGCGAGCCTGGGGGAGAGGGCTGGGGTGAGGGGGCGGCGCGAAGGATCGCCTCGCCGGCAGGTTTTCGCCAGGCTTGCACCCGATGGTCGACGCGACAAGCAAGCGCTGAGCCTTGCTGGCATTTCCGCCCCCTCGCCTAACCTCTCCCCAAGCAGGCTTGGGGAGAGGGACAAGGAGCAGATCGCCCCGGCCAACGCCTTTACTGGCACGCCTCGCAATACTCCGGATTCTCCAGCGAACAGAACACCGCCGCTTCTGCCTGTTCCTGCGTCGCCACCGGCGCGAGCGCCGGAGCTGCCGCCGCGGTCACCGTGGTCTTGGTGATCTTGGTGGCCGGACGCGAACGCATGTAGTACGTCGTCTTCAGGCCGGCCTTCCAGGCATACATGTACATGGACGACAGCTGGCCGATGTTCGGGCTTTCCATGAACAGGTTGAGCGAGGCCGACTGGTCGATGTAGGCGCCGCGTGCGGCCATCATGTCGATCAGCGAGCGCATGGGGATTTCCCAGGCGGTGCGGTAGATATGGCGCAGGCGCTCGGGGATTTCCTTGATGTCCTGTACCGAGCCTTCGGCCAGCTTGATGCGGTCGCGGATTTCCGCGGTCCACTGGCCCAGCTGCTTGAGTTCCTCGACCAGGTATTTGTTCACCTGCAGGAAATCGCCGGACAGGGTCTCGCGCTTGAACAGGTTGGACACCATCGGCTCTATGCACTCGTAGCAGCCGGCGATGGACGCAATGGTCGCCGTCGGCGCGATCGCGATCAGCAGCGAGTTGCGCAGGCCGCCCTTGCGGATGTTCTCGCGCAGCGCATCCCAGCGCGCCATGTCCGACGGCGTGACGCCCCAGGCATCGAACTGCAGTTCGCCCTGGGCCGCGCGCGTGTCGGCGAACGACGGATGCGCACCGCGCTCCAGCGCCAGTTCGTGCGAAGTGACCAGCGCGTTGTAGTAGATCTCTTCGGCAATGCGCGTGGACAGGTCGCGCGCCTCTACCGAATCGAACGGCAGGCGCAGCTTGAAGAACACGTCCTGCAGGCCCATCACGCCCAGGCCGACCGGACGCCATTTCAGGTTGGAACTGCGCGTGGATTCGATCGGATAGAAGTTCAGGTCGATCACGCGGTCGAGCTGGCGCACGGCGACGCGCACGGTGTCGGCCAGTTTGCCGAAATCGAAGCCGTCGGCATGCATGTGCTGGCCGAGGTTGATCGAACCCAGGTTGCACACGGCGGTTTCGCCCTGCGAGCTGACTTCGATGATCTCGGTGCACAAGTTGGACAAGTGGACGACGTTGCCTTCCTTCGCGGTCTGGTTGCAGGCGCGGTTGGACTTGTCCTTGAAGGTCATCCAGCCGTTGCCGGTCTGGGCCAGCGTGCGCATCATGCGGGCGTACAGTTCGCGCGCCTTGACCTGCTTGCTGGCCAGGCCGGCCGCTTCGGCCTGCTCGTAGGCGGCGTTGAACGAATCGCCCCAGCGGTCGACCAGGTGCGGCACGGCCTTGGGATCGAACAGCGACCACTGCGCGTCGGCCTCGACGCGGCGCATGAACAGATCCGGGATCCAGTTGGCCAGGTTCAGGTTATGCGTGCGGCGCGCTTCGTCGCCGGTGTTGTCGCGCAGTTCGAGGAATTCTTCCACGTCGGCATGCCAGGGCTCGAGGTAGACACAGGCCGCGCCCTTGCGCTTGCCACCCTGGTTCACCGCCGACACGGACGCATCCAGCGTCTTCAGCCAGGGGACGATGCCGTTGGACAGGCCGTTGGTGGACTTGATCAGCGAGCCGCGCGCGCGGACGCGCGTATAGGCCAGGCCGATGCCGCCGGAGAATTTCGACAGCATGGCCACGTCGGCATAGCGCTTGTAGATCGATTCCAGCGAATCGTCGGGCGAATCGAGCAGGAAGCACGAGGACAGCTGTTCGTGCGTGGTGCCGGAATTGAACAGGGTCGGCGAGCTGGGCAGGTAGTCCAGGCTGCCCATCAGACGGTACAGCTCCAGCGATTCGTTGACGTCTTCGCACAGGGCACAGGCGATGCGCAGGAAGAACTGCTGCGGCGTCTCGATCACCTTGCGCGTCTTCGGATGGCGCAGCAGGTAACGGTCGTACACCGTGCGCAGGCCGAAGTAGTCGAAGCGGCGGTCCAGTTCCATGTCCAGCGCGCTGTTGAGCTTGCGCGCATTGGCCTGGACGAATTCGAGCAGGCGCGCATTGATCAGGCCCAGCTCGTGGCCGCGCGTGACCGACTGCGAGAACGCGTGGATTTCCTGGCCGGCCACTTCCTTGGCGATGTATTCCGACAGCAGGCGCGCGGCAAGGCGGCCGTATTCGGGCTCTTCGGTCGTCAGCATCGCGGCGGTGCGGATGGACAGTTCGTCCAGCTCGCGCGTCGTTGCGCCGTCGTAGAGACCGGAAATGGTGCGCGTGGCGACGCGCATCGGATCGATGGAAAACAGGCCGTCGGCGGCGCGGGTGACGGCGCGCACGATCTTGTTCAGGTCGACCGGTTCGCGCTTGCCGTTGCGCTTGGTCACGGCCATGGTGCCGCTGGAATGCGGCGGGGTCAGCGCGAACTGCGGCGCGCGGCTGTCGGATTGGTTGGCGGTGCTGCGAGCGGTGCTGGCGGCGATTTCTTGTTCTGTGGTGCTCATTGGACTCCCTCCGGTGCGAATGGGGCACGGTTGCCGCCCTGCCCGGGGACGGCAAAAACGAAGGGACGGCTACGCCGCGGTCAGGGCCGCAGGCGAGCCACGCCCCCTCGGGCGTGCGGAGTTTTGCAAGGTGGGGGCCGGGCATCGCAAAACCTGAGACAGGCTGCGATTACCGACGACCCGCCTCCCCGCGGAGACTCCCTGGCCGTGACTGCGCGGTGTGCAACGCGCAGTTGTCGGCAGGTATTCGGGCTTGCGGACCTTGAGCCTTGGCAGGCTCAGCCTAGTGGCCATCGCTTCCCAGCTCCCATGGAGCCAGTGCTTTTGATGGCGTTCGTTTCCGCTTACCGCTGCGGGGCAGCTCCGGATTTGCACCGGATTCCCGTTTAATCCCGGCCGTGACCGGGAACCGACCAAACACAAGATATAGAGGTTGACAGCGTGGGGTCAACACAATTGGCTGTGAGTTGAGACCTGGATACGCACTTTCACACGGCGTCGACGCAGGTGCAGTTTTCGGGCTTGACAGCGGTCGCAGGACGGCCAGGCAAGCGGCTCTGCGGCCCTGCACGGACCGCACAAAGGCGGGGCAGCGCGGGGGCCGGATTTCAGCCGCTGCGGCGATGCCACACGCTGCGCAGGCGCCGCACCAACCACCGCCCCGTAAGCACTACCGCCCGTACCACCATGCCCAGCAACAGAAGTATCGCGAGCTGCACCGGCACCCGCCGCCATTCGAATGGCGGCCGATAGCTGGGGCGCCAGGGCTTGTGCGTATCGCCCAGCACGATGTCGTCGGCCGTGCCAGGCCTGCGATCGGCACCGATGGAAAGCAGGCGAAACTCGTGGCCTGCCGACGTGACTGCATAAACGAATGGCTGGCCCCAGTAATCGCGCAAAGCGGATGGGGTCATACGCTGCGGACCATGGCAGCCTGTACTGTCCCGGCTAGGCAGAAGGTCTTCCAGCTGGACCGGCAGCTGCCCACAACGGGCATGGAATGCCTCGATCGCGGACTGCAGCCGCGGCAGGTGGGCTTCCATGACCAGATCGGGGCGACGCGGGCAGTGGATCGTGCTGCCGGCGGCGCCGATCACGCACAGGCTGAGCACGGTAAGGAAGAGTCCGGCCCTGCGCCAGAAATGCTGATTCGGCCGTGGCGGCGACCGTGTCACTGGCTATTGGCCCGAAGCCTCACGCCGCTGGCGCATACGTCCCGCGCCGTGCTTCGGCACGCAATGCGCCAACGAGGCACGACTGCGCGGCTGCAATCAGCAGCAGAGCTATCCAATGCGGTCCGGCCACGGCGACGTTCGCTCCTGCTGCAGGCTTGCCCGTCGACACGCACGCGCATCCTGCCGGCGGCGCAAAGCTGCACGGTGAGCGAATGTGTGGGTATCGAGTGAGACGAAAGGTTGCGGAACTGCGCCGCCGCGACGCAACGCATCGGCGGCGGCGAGCGCATCACAGACCGGAGCCTGCGCGGCAGAGTTCCGCGCAGCTGGGACGGGTTATTTCGCCGGCGTGGCCAAGTAATCGACCGCCGCCTGCAACATCGCCCGAGTGCCCACATCCAGCGATTTTTCGTCGAGGAAGAACCGCGGCGAGTGATTCGGCGCGGCGGTGGCCAGGTCCTGCCCCGGCGGCACCACGCCGACGAAGAAATACAGGCCGGGCACTTCGTCGGCGAAATAGCTGAAGTCCTCGGCGACCATGTTCGGCGGCACGTCGATTACGTTTTCCGCACCGACCGCGCGCTCCAGGCTGGGGCGCATGCGCCGGGTCAGCGCGGCGTCGTTGCGCGTGACCGGGTTCATCGCAGCCGGCATCGGCACTTCCAGCTCCACCTTGGCGCCCTGCGCTGCGGCCACCCCTTCGGCGGTGCGGCGCAGACGGTGGAACAGGTCTTCGCGCATGCCGGCGTCGAAAGTGCGGATGGTGCCTTCCAGCTCGACCTTCTCCGGAATGATGTTGTAGCGCACGCCGCCCTGGAACATGCCGAAGGTCAGCACGGCCGGTAATTTGGAAATATCCATTTGTCGACTGACGATGGTCTGCGCCTGCGACACGATCGCCGCCGCCGTGACGATGGGGTCTACGCCGCGCCAGGGCTGCGCGCCGTGGGTCTGCGCGCCGAGCACGCGGATCTTGAAGCGGTCGGAGCCGGCCAGCAGCGGCCCTTCGCGCACGCCGAGCTGGCCGGCATGCAGGGTATAGAACACGTGCAGGCCGAATACCGCGTCGGGTTTCCAGTCGCGGAACAGGCCTTCCTTGAGCATCAGCTTGGCACCGCCCTCTTCGCCCGGCGGCGAGCCTTCCTCGGCCGGCTGGAAGATGAACATCACTTCGCCGGCCAGGTCTTTCTTCATGCCCGCCAGTGCCGTGGCCACGCCGAGCGCGATCGCCGTATGCGCATCGTGACCGCAGGCGTGCATGACGCCGACGTCCTGGCCGCCGTAGGTGCTGCGCACCTTGGAGGCGAACGGCAGGTCGACTTCCTCGGTCACCGGCAGTGCGTCGATGTCGGCGCGGATGGCCAGGCGCGGACCGGGCTTGCCGCCCTTGAGCCAGCCGATCACGCCCGTATGCGCCACGCCGGTCTTCACCTCGAAACCGAGCTTTTTCAGCTCGGCAGCGATGATCTTGGCCGTGCGTGTCTCGCGGTTGCCCAGCTCCGGATGCTGATGAAAATCGCGCCGCCATTTCAACACCTGATCGCTTACTGCAGCAGCGGCCGTGGCGGTGGTATCGCCGGCCAGTGCCGGAGCGGCGGCCAGGGCAAGCAGCAGGGCGGTACAGATTCGGCGCATGGCTTCAGGTCTCCGCGAAAAATTCGATAGTAGGGCAAGGAATGGCGCGATCCAGCTGGACTTTGGTCATGCGCAAATGCCCGCCCGCAGGTACAGGATGCAGCTGTTGCGGTTCATAACAGGTGCTCGCTCGCGAGATAGTCCTCGCTCTGCATTTCGATCAGGCGCGATTCGGTGCGGCTGAATTCCGCGCGCAGCTTGTAGCCGTCGTAAAGATCGATGATGGGTACCGCGGCGGACAGGATCAGCTTGACGTGGCGGTCGTAGAACTCGTCCACCATCTCGATGAAGCGGCGTGCGGCGTCTTCCATGCCGGGGGTGAACTGGGGCACGCCCGAGACGATGACGGTACCGAAATCCTTGCCGATCTCGATGTAGTCGGCCACCGCGCGCGGGCCTTCGCACAACGGGCCGAAGCCGAACCAGACCACGTCCTCGGCCAGGCGCCGCACCGCGATGTCGCGGTCGTGGACGCGGATCTGCGTTTCGCTGCGCGCGCTGCCATGGCTGATGCGCTGGAAACAGTCGTTCAGGGCGCGCTCCGACTCCGGCCCCAGCGGCGTGTGGAATACGCGTGCCTGGGTCAGCGTGCGCAGGCGCCAGTCCTGAGTTGATACAATTTCCACAACCGAACAATACTGCTGAATCAGCGCAATCGCCGGCAGGAAGCGCTCGCGCTGCAGACCGTTGGCGTAGAGATTCGGCGGCGCCGTGTTCGACGTGGTGACCAGGCTGACTCCGCGCGCGAACAGTTGCTTGAGCAGGCCGCCGAGAATCATCGCGTCGCCGATGTCGCTGACGAAGAACTCGTCCAGGCACAACACGCGCGTCTGCGCGGCGATGCGTTCGGCCACTTCCTCCAGCGGGTTTTCGCGGCCCTGCAGGTCTCGCAGCTGGGCCTGCACCTCGCGCATGAAACGGTGGTAGTGCACGCGTTTTTTCTGCGCCAGCGGCAGGTTTTCGTAGAACAGGTCGATCAGGAAGGTCTTGCCGCGGCCTACGCCGCCCCAGAGATACAGGCCGCGCACCGGCTCGGGCGGGCGCAGGCGCGCACGCAGACGGGCGAACAGGCCGGCCGATTCCTGTTCCAGCAGTTGCGCGGCAATGCGGTCGAGTTCCGCCAGTACGGCACGCTGGGCGGCATCGTCCTGCCAGTCGCGGCGGCTTACGCCGGCGAGGTAGTGCTCGGTCGGACTGGGCATCAGCGCAGCGGTGGCAGGTTGTCGCGCACGCCGTTCTTGACCGCACCACGCAAGTCCATCAGGCGGCGGTGGAAGAAATGGCTGGTGTCGGGCATGCGGACCAGTTGCACCGTCTTGGGCAAGGTCGCCGCCCAGGCGAATACGGCGGCGGGATCGACCACTTCGTCGGCCTCGCCCTGCACGACCAGCCAGGGGCAGTCGGGCAGCTCGATCTCCTGGAAAGCCCAGCGCCCTACCGGCGGCGCAATCTGGATCAGCTGCTGCGGCGCCAGCGACCGGGCACTGCGCAACGCAACGAAGCTGCCGAAGGAAAACCCGGCCAGCCATAATGCGTCTTGCGGCCGTTCGCGGCGCACCCAGGCGGCGAGTGCGGCGAGATCGGCGCTTTCGCCGATACCGTCGTCGTACTCGCCGGCGGAATTGCCCACGCCGCGGAAATTGAAGCGCACCGTGTTCAGGCCTAGCTCCTGCAACGAACGCGCAACCATGGTCACAACTTTGTTGTGCATGGTGCCGCCGTGCAGCGGATGCGGATGGCAGACGATAGCGGTGCCGGCGCGTGCTTCATCAGCGGCTACGTCGATCAGGCACTCCAGCGCGCCGGACGGTCCGGGCAAGGTCAGCGCGGCGGACGCGGCAGGAAAAGCGGGAAAGGTCGAAGAGGATTCGGTCATCGGCCGATTGTATCCAAGCGCCGCTACCGCGGCAGCGCAGCCGAGAGTGGCGCGCAGGCGCGAATGGAGGTATGGGCGATATCTTCTGACACAGTTGCGCACACTCTTGCGTCTCTGAAGGAAATTGACCGCCGCACTCCGCCAGCGGGCGGATGCGACGAGCCGCGCCCATCGGCACAGTCGCCGCCTTCCGTACCGGTTTGCTGTTGGAGATAGCGCATGACGCGACCGCTTTTCACACCCGTGCTGGCCGCCGTGCTGCTGGGTGCTGCTGCCCTGCCCGCCGGTGCCGCCGAACTCTGGACCGATGCGCAGAGCCCAGTCGCGCTGGAGGCGAACGGACCGCAACCGCGCAGCTTCCGCAGCCTTCAGCTGGATACAGCGAGCGTGCGCGCCGCGCTCGACGCGGCAGTCGCGCAGGCCAGGCCGTTTGCATTGCCGCGCCCCGGGGGCGGCTATGCGCTGTTCGTGCTGGAAGATTCCGGCACCCTGCCCGCCGCGCTGGCCGCCAAGTTTCCGCAGCTGCGCAGCCTGCGCGGCAGCGACGGCAGCGGCAATCGCATACGCCTGGATCTGTCCGAACTGGGCCTGCAGGCCATGGTGTTCGATCACGACGGCAGCTGGGTGGTGGAACCGGCGCGCCTGGGCCAGGGCCGCGACTACCTGAGCTTCCAGCGCACCGACACACCGGCGGTGAAAAGCTTCCGCTGCGCCGTGCACGACCGCGACGAAACCCCGGAAGAATTCCGCAGCACCCACCCGCAGCCGGACACCGTCACCGGCACATCGCGCCGCGTGCTGCGCGCCGCCGTCGCCGCCACCGGCGAATACACCGCGTTCTTCGGCGGCACGGTCAGCGCCGGCATGGCTGCCGTCACGGCCACGGTGAACCGCGTCAACGAAGTCTACGGCAACGAGTTCAGCGTCACGCTGCAGCTGGTCGCCAACAACAACCTCCTCATCTATACCAACGGCACCACCGATCCGTATACCAACAACAACGGCTCGACCATGCTGGGGCAGAACCAGACCAACCTGACCTCGGTGATCGGCACGGCCAACTACGACATAGGCCATGTGCTGAGCACCAACGGCGGCGGCGTGGCCACGCTGAACTCGGTCTGCAACGACGGCAGCAAGGCGCGCGGCGTGACCGGCACCAGCAGCCCCACGGGCGATCCGTTCTGGATCGACTACGTCGCCCATGAAATGGGTCATCAGTTCGGCGGCTCGCATACCTTCAACAGCACCATCGACGCCTGCGGCGGCAACCGCACCGCCAGCTCCGCCTACGAGACCGGCAGCGGCTCGACCATCCAGGCCTATGCCGGCATCTGCGGCAGCGATGACCTGCAGCCCAATTCCGATCCCTACTTCCATGCCCGCAGCCTGGACCAGATGCAGACGCGCCTGAATGCCGTGCCCAGCTGCGGCACCAGCACCACCCAGCCCAGCGCTGCGCCGGTGATTCCGCCGATGACGACGAGCTATGCGATTCCCGCGCGCACGCCGTTCGAACTGGTCGCGCCGCAGGCCACCGACGCCGACAACGACACGCTGACCTACACCTGGGAGGAATACGACCTGGGTGCCTCGACAGCAATCAATGTGGATAACGGAACAAGTCCGATCATTCGCTCTTACACGCCGGTGAGCGGCCGCTCGCGCATCGTGCCGCGCCTGTCCAACCTGCTGGCCAACACCACGGCACCGGGCGAAATTCTGCCGACGCAGGATCGTACATCCATGGTGTTCCGCCTGACCGTGCGCGACAACCATGCGGGCGGCGGCCGCAGCAGCAGCGCCGACATGCCCGGCATCCGCGTTGTCGGTGCCGCTGGCCCGTTTGCGGTGACCGCACCGAATACCGCGCTGAGCTGGAATACCGGCGTCCCCAACAGCGTGACCTGGGACGTGGCCGGCACCACCGCCGCGCCGATCTCCTGCGCCAACGTCAGCATCAGCCTGTCCGCCAACGGCGGCCTTAGTTATCCGCTGGCCCTGCTCACCTCGACGCCGAACGACGGTCAGGCCAATGTGGTGATTCCCGCCGGTACGGCCACCGCCCAGGCGCGCGTACGGGTCAGCTGCCTGGGCAATATCTTTTTCGATATTTCCAATGTGAACTTTACCGTGGTCAATTCCAGCGACGCGATATTCAACGACGACTTCGAATAGGCATGCAGATTCGCGGCGGCACAACCGTTGCGCCGCCGTGCGTGCGGGTCGCGGCGAATTTTCCGCATGGATTCTGCGTAACACCGAATCCGAACGGGCCGGCAGATATGCTGCACGCATGAACATCCTGGCCCATGCCCTGCTGGCCGGCAGCAACGACGATGTCATCGTCGGCAGCCTGCTCGGCGATTTCGTTCACGGCCCCGTGCCGACCAGCCTCGCGCCGCACGTCGAACTCGGCGTGCGCCTGCATCGCGCCGTCGACAGCTATACCGACCGCCATGCGCAGGTCGCTGCCTTGCGCGTTCGCTTCGAACCGCCGTTCCGGCGCTATGCCGGCATCCTGCTCGACATCTGGTTCGATCATCTGCTGGCGCAGCACTTTGCGCACTGGAGCCGCGTGCCGCTGCACGACTATTCGACCCGGCTGCGCATGCTGCTGCATAGCCGCGAAGCCGAGTTGCCGGCGGAGATGCGGCGCTTTCTCGCCTATATGGACCTCAACGACCTGCCCGCAGGCTATGCGCAGCCCGCCACGATCGAACGCGCCATCCGGGGCGTAGGCACGCGCCTGAGCCGGGCCAACCCGCTGGACCAGTCCATGCCGGTGCTGCAGGCGCAGGCACCGGAACTGCAGCGCGGTTTCGAGGCCTTCTTTCCCGAGCTGTTGGCGTTTGCCCAGGACTGGCGCAGGGCTCAGGGCCTGGCGGAATAGCCAGCGGGCAAAAACGACGACACCGCCCGGAGGCGGTGTCGTGGCTAGCGGATCGATCCAACCTGGCAGCGCCGCACGCGCTGACCCTGCTGGCCGGGTCGCCGTATCCGCGCAAGATGCTTTACTGCATCTCGCGTTGCGGACCAGTTATTTGGTTTGTTCGATCATCCAGTGGACGGTGGCCTTGATCTGCTCGTCATTCAGCGAGGGATTGCCACCGCGGGCAGGCATCACACCCTTCTTGCCGGTAAAGCCCTCAGTCGCATGCTTGATCAGGGTATCGACGCCTTGGGCCAGGCGCGGCGCCCAGTCGGCCTTGTCGTCCAGCTTCGGTGCGCCGCTGATGCCGGCCTTGTGGCAGGCACCGCAGAGCTGGTCGTAGATCACCTTGCCGTCGGTCGTGCCGCCATAGGCAACCTGGGCGGCGGCGGCCTTCTTGCGGGCTTCCTCGGCCGCCAGCATGGCAGCACGGCCGGTGTCGCCGGCATAGGAATCGCCGACCG
Organism: Tahibacter aquaticus; assembly: GCF_004363655.1. Lineage (GTDB taxonomy): Bacteria > Pseudomonadota > Gammaproteobacteria > Xanthomonadales > Rhodanobacteraceae > Tahibacter > Tahibacter aquaticus. The sequence goes on along the minus strand of NZ_SNZH01000002.1, from coordinate 511,041 downwards.
GGGCAATGCGCTCGGTCACCGCCTTGCCTGCATCCGGGCTTTTTGCCGCCGGGTGCTTGGCGTAGATATAGAGAGCCAGCAGGATGAAGGCCAGGGCCATCAGCGCCAGGACGCCAATCAGCATCGAGAAGCGCTTGAGAAATTCGAGGTCGGTCTTGGTAATCGGGCTGCTCACGGAACACCTTTCCTAGCGGCGGCTTGGCCGGAGAAGCTCCCGGCGCGGAAAAAAGACGGGCAAGTATAACGGCCGCCCCCCGCCCCTGGAAGCGCGGGGCTAGCCCGCTGCCCGGCCGGGCAGCTATGATGCGCGCCGGTCCTGCCCTTTGCGGCCAGCGGCCAGGCCTTGTGCCAGGCCGTTCCGCAGCCGTCGCCAGTGCCGGTACCAAGCCCCCTCGGGCCGTACCACCGCCTCACCCAACGCGCCCGTAGCTCAGCTGGATAGAGTACCGCCCTCCGAAGGCGGTGGTCGGGGGTTCGAATCCCTCCGGGCGCGCCATGAAATCAATGCCTTATCGAGCGCAGCCCTGGCCTTTTATTGGCTAGGCAGCAGCTAGGCAGCAGCATTTGAAGCCAACCAACGCGCGGCGCTTGTTCTGAGCGCAAGCCCGCTCCGGCGACAGCGCCTAGCAACCACGGAGCGGAATCGTTGCCTCCAGTTGCACCGTTTTGCCACGCCAGGCGACACGGTTGCACGGGAATTGAAATCTGATTTTGTGGAGAGATCCACAAACAGCGGGCATCTGACGATCCGCCGGCGGACGGGCAGCCGAGTCCGCGGCGAGCGTTTCCGTCATCGCGCCCAATCTGGCGCCTGTATCGACTGCAATACCCCGTCCTTGAAGTACAGGCGCAGCGGTGCCTAGAACGTGCCAGATCGGACGGGGAACAGTCTGCTGACGTCGAGCCCCTTGTCGCTTATGTAGCCCTGATAGAGCCTGAGCTCGTCAGCCGAGACACCGCGGCCTTCTATCGCGGGAGGTGCTACAACCGGCTTCGATACTTCCCAGACTTCATCATGCGCCAGGTTTACCTGGATCTGCAGGCCGATAGACAAGATTCTCAGCGCCGACACTGCCGACTGCAGCGTCGCTGCGTCGAGGTTCGCCAAATCGCCCCACCCGTCGACCAGCACCTTCATCTGTTCCGTCATTGCCAGCGTATCGCATGTAGATTTGACCGCAGCCGGATCAAGCTCGAGCGCTTTGTCGATGAGTCGTTCCGCAACAGGGAGCCCGAGCAGACGAACCGTACTAACGATGGTGGGCCAGTTCGCAGCCTGGTGCGCACCTCCAGCCCGGGCGATGCTCGCAAGCAAATGCCTGAGTCCAATTGTCCGCGCTTGCACGGTACTAATTTCCGCTCGAACCAGAACCGCAAAAATCCGCGAACGGTCAGCTCGCTGCGCATCCTGCTCTGTTCGGGCTTTACGAGCGAGCCACAGGGCGATACCGCACGCCGTGATCGTGCCTAGTGCGGCAAACCCGTCCGCCAAGCTACCCCAATCGAAACCTGCCATACCGCCCCCAACGGTAGTTGCTGTCGAGCAATGTATACCATGAGCGGGCGCAGACGGTGCCTGGCGGGCGCCGGCGCTAGTGCGGCGCTTAGCGATATCGCTCCGGCAGCGCGCGTTTCGCCAACCTCACAAGCATCATAGCGCGGAGGGTGTGCGAAAGTTTCATTGTGGAAGGAGTGGCGCGGTGGGAGGATTCGGTCTTGAGCAACAGAGCGTTTGCGAGAGAGAGAACCCCAGATAACAAACCACAGCGAGGGCATTGCCATGCGCATAGAGATTATGCGTTTTTCGGGAAGTCGCAGGGGAGGGACAGCCACGTTGCGAGTGTCAGGAGAAAAGCCAGATTCTCGACTTGTCCCGCATCCGCTCTTCGTGTGCGAAGTAGGCTTTACTATCTCAAAACAGGGCTCTTCCAAGGTTTCCGAAGACGCCGAGGCGCTCCAGGTATACGATGCTGGGAACAACGTCGTGGGCTATGCAGTTTTCCACTTTGGGCCGTACACGATTCCGGAAGGAATGACGGATCTTCCACATCCTAGCGAGTATCGGCCCGCGGCGGCTCGCGCCATGGCGCACATGGCATACCTAAGCGAGATCGGTGGCGACCCTAGCAAGGTGCCAGCGCTGATGATTTTCCCCGAGTAGCAGCAAGTGCGCGAAAGGCCATCCCCTACTGCCTGGCCCGGGCGATCCAGCTCGTTATGTGAGGCTAGGCCCCATCGCGGCCCTGGCCACAGCGCCGCAACCCCAATACATTCCAGCGCACACCCGCTGTCACCAGGACACGCCATGAATGCACGTATCCAGGCAAACGAACGGCCGCCAAGATTCAGCAACGCAGTCGTGCACGTGACCGATGGAGAAGTTTGGTCGATCGAGCACCAGCAGGCCCCGAGGTTTGAAGTCGGGCGCGCAACGCCTGACCTGGCTCAGCGCATATACGAGGCCGAGGAGCGTCTTTTCGTTGCTGCGAACTCCGGCGATGCCGCGCGCGCAGCGGCGGCCCAAGCGGCGTACGAGGAGCTTTGCGCGCAAGCCGTGTGGCTCATCACCAGCGACCCCATGGCGGCCGTTGCACACCTTGCCGATGGAAGGATGGAGCCGATTAGCTGGATGGCAGAGCAAGCAATTTATAGCGTTTTGACAGCCGACGAACGCGAGGCTTGGACGGGCAAAAAGGACGAATAGCCAGCGCAAGGGGGTGGTGTTTCACCCCCCCCCTTTTGCCGATATGGGAATTCCCGTATCGGCCTGGCCAAGGGGTCGGCGGATAACCGCCCCCTCCCCGACATCGGAATTCCGATATCGGTGCAGCTAGCGTTGTCCGGTTTGTAACCGAAAAACCCCCACAGGAGTCGCGACGCTGAATTGCGTTACGAAACAGCGGGCTCAGTTTTGAGCCAAGCGATGCGTCGCCGGGCCGGCCGCGCTGCAGCGGATCGGTGCATCAGCGCGGGCACTGCGCGCGCCGGAATCTTATTCAAGTTACGTCCACTGCCGCCCGGCGTGGTGGGAGTCCGATCCACGCAGCCGGGCAATGCCTTCACGGAAGCCAGCGCAAGACCGACGGTCGTCGAACGATCCATCGAAAGATCCATGGCAGTAAACCTGCTCGTTCGTCGTTCAAGTGAGCAGGCGCCCTTTCTGCAGAACAGGGCAACATATCTACCGATCGCCAGTCCGCCAGGTGCTTGCCTATGAAACGTCTGCTGTTGGGAATGCTGTTTTTGTGCGGTTCTGCCAGAGCTGATCTCGTTGTGTCGCCCGAGGAGCTGGACTTCCAGGTCCAGGCCATCCTGTCGGTGAGCGAGCCGAGGACGACGACAGTCACGAATACTGGTAACGAGGCAGTGACGATTGTCGCCATCGCGACTGTCCTGCCGCCCATCAACGTCTTCCGGCGCACCGGCGGCAGCTGTGGAGCAGCGCCCTTTACCCTTGCGCCACAGGCAACCTGCACGATCTTGTACACGTTCTCGCCAAGCAGCACCCGTATCTACTACGAGAGGATCAGAATGACGCTGGCCGGAGGTGGCAGCGTCGAGTTTGCGCTGCGGGGTGAAGGGGACACTGGACGTCTGGAAATGACACCGACAACGCTTGATTTCGGTCCGACACCCGTCGGCACGGTGGGTCTGCAGATGTCGGTCCTCATCGAGAACGTTCGGCGCGTCCCTCTCCGCATCAGGTCCTTCGTGCCGACCAATGTGCCGGCCGCCAGCGCCTTCGTCATTACCGCCGGCAGCTGTGCCGTGCCACCTTTCCTGTTCCCTGCCAATTCCTCCTGCACGCTGTCGTACACCTTCGTCCCGACCCGGGAAGGTCAGTTGACGACGGACATCGAGATTCGCACCGAGGGTTTCGGGGGGGGCTTCTTCTCCTACACGCTCACTGGCACCGGCACGCCGGAGCTTGCCCTGTTTGAAGACGGATTCGAGGAACCAGAGCCCGCACCGTTCGAGTAAGCGCGTGTAGGTCGGGCGGCGTGTCGGGTCGAGCTGCGGAACTGTTGCTGGTCGGCCCTGACCGCCAGCCGGCCTCAGTGTCGAGCTCCGGCGCAATTTTGCGCACGCTGATTCGCAACGCAATTTTGCGCCGTGAAACCTTCTGCAAATTTGCAGAAGGTGCGTCGGCTTGGCCGAGACTGGTCGGAATAATTTCCGGAATAATTTTCGCGTTTTTTGTCGTGGCGGCCGACACGGAGAAGTCGCATTTCAAATGCCGGTTTTTCTGGTATTTGGCCGCGGGCGAAAACTACCGGGTTTCCGGTAGTTCGATTCCTCAGATCTGAGGAACGGCGGGCGCAATTTTGTGCCCCCACGGGATCAACGACTTGCGCTGCACGCTGGCCGTCCTGCTGCGGCAGAGCGCTGCTCAACGCGACGGGCTTGCTCGGCTGTTGGGAGCAGATAGGATTGGATTTCGTCGGCGGTCATGGATAGCTACGTTCGCCCGAAGCGGCTGGCGATGAAGCGGTCTGCTGCGGCAAATGTCCGGGCCGGGCGCCATCGAGTTGGAGAAGGATGGACTCGTCGCCTTCGACGATATCGAACACGCCGGTGGCGCGGTCGTATACCTCGGCAGCGAGCAGCCGGATCTCGTGCCGTCCAACGCGGATACAAGCCTCGATGACGGCATTCGGACCATTCTGGCGAAGGATGGCTGTGGTGGCCGGGCCCACGGGCAGCTCGGCGAGTTCGCGCGTTCGGAAGATGCTGCCGGGTTCTTCGTTACCGGGTTCTGCTGCTTTGTCGATCTCCACCAGATACAGGCCGTAGTACCCGCTGCCGTCGTCCAGCTGCGACAGCAAGCGTGCCTGCGCTCCGTTGCGCAGCTGAACCTCGATGTGGGTCAGCTGAAGGAATGGGACGGAGGGATGTGTCCAGACGGCCGGTCCGCACTCGACTTGCCACCTGGCTTCTGCTTCGTTCCAGATACGGGCTTGCTGACCTTCGCTCAGCGCCATTTCGGTGCCGAACCAGCGGACGATGTCCTGGCTGTCGAGGTAGGACAGCGCGTGGATTGCGGATGGTTTCATGCCCAGTTCTATCGCATAAGCGCCTTGTTCTTGTCGACCCCGATCTTGTCGATACCGGCAATAGTGGTCGGCTGCCACAATTGGCCGGCAACGGTTCGGTTGACAGAACCCGCGCAGGCGATGGCAACTGTGGACAAAGTTTCTGTCAACAGAAACCGACCTATCCCGCGACTTCGTCAACTCGGCTAGGCCTCACGGATTTCCGTGACGCCAAGGGTCGCGTTTCAAACGCGAACCTTTCCAGCACCAGGGCCGGCCTGCTGCCAATAGTGGCTTTCTGCCACAGTTGAATCGGATCAGCGACTTGGGCCGCGCATCGGCTGGCCTGCTGAGGCCTCTGCGAATTCGCAGACCCCGCCTATGCCGGCGTAGTGGCGATGGGGTCCACCGGCTGGACGTCATCGGATTGGCCTGCCGCGGGCGCCGTGTCGGTACCGCCCACCACAGCGAACTTCGGGCGCGACAGCTCTGGCGGCGCCGGGTTGCTGCGGGCAGCTATGGCCCTGAGGATCGCCGAGTCCGGGAAGTCATGCTTTGCCATGTCCGCGGCGAAGGTCAGCAGCTGAAACCTCTGCCCACCGTGTAATACGGAAACAGCAATACCTGGCCGGTGCCGCGCGGGTTGAGGTACATCGCCTGGGCCGGCAGCGCGGTCGCCTGGGCCAGCAGCAAGGGACGCAGCAGGCACTTCATTCACGGCACTCCCATTTCGCAACGGCGACGACGGCCCGCATCTTCGCCCGAACTCGCTCATCCGCAGGTTCAAGCCGGCATCCGCATCACGGGCAGGAAAGAAGATCATTCTGTTCATTGATGCATTTTGTTGTCGGCATCAAAGGCAGGGCGTAGGCATAGTTGGCCAGCACGCCGGGCAACACGTTGCCGTTGACGTATTTGATGGCCTCGAAACCGATCAGCGGCAAACCGCGCACGCGGGTGCCGTGCAGATCGGGGCGCGGCAGGCGCGGCGTGCCGTCGTTGCGTTTGGCGAAGCTCAGGATCGCGCGGCCGCTGTCGAGGGCAGGCTGCGGATTCCACACTTTCACGCCCAGGTGCGAACCGAGTACCGGCGTCGCGCCGCTTGCCGGTGTCGGACCGAAATACACGACGTCGGTGCTGCGGCATAGCGAGAATTCCGGCAACTCACCCGGATTGTTGCCGCCAGCGAGCGGCGTATCCGGCGCAAACGCGACGGGATTGCCTTCCCGGTCATAGGCGGAGGCCTCGAAACGCGAGCAGGAACCGCCCGGCCGCGCAGCGCCGAAGATTTCCTCGTAGGGTTCGTCGCCGGGCCGGGTCGTGTTCAAGGGTTCGCCCAGGGGCTGGTTGTCGGTGTATAGCCACTTGCTCGGCGCGGTCAGCACCCATTCGCTGAAACTTCCGGTGCTGGCATCGCGGGTGATGTCGGCCTGCAGGGAGTCGGCCGCGAGCAATGCCGAGAATGCGTCGTAGCCATTGTTCGGCGAAAAATTTCTGTAGCGCAGGTTCAGTAAGCGTCCGCCGCTGAATACGTCGGCGTGCACGACACCCGGCGTGCCGCTGTTACCCCACATCAGATACCTCGGCAGCGACGTGGTGTCGGAATAGAGAGCTCTCTTGGAAAAGTCATCGACCGCCGTGGCGCTGCCACCAAACAAAGTACCTTGCGCCACGTCGACGATGGCGAAATGACCGGCAAGGCCGCCACCAGGAACGGTAAGGCTCGGATTCGACGGATCGATAGCGCGCACGACATGGCATTGGCGCGGCCCGTCGGTATCGACGGCCGCTGCCAGAGCACCACTGAGCTGAGCCAGCTCGAACACGGCGACATAGCCTTCCCGCGTGCGCGCCAGATCGGTGGGACCGGTGTCCTCGTTGTCGTCGACATAGGCGAAGTCGCGCATGCTGACCCGCCAGGCGTCAGCACCCGCCGGATCCCACTCTTGCCGGCTCGGCGCGGTACAGCTGTCGTCGCGCGTCAGCACGAAGGCGGCCGAGCTGTCGCTGTCGCTGCCCACCACGCCGCTCCAACTGTCGTACGGGCCGAGAAAAATGAAGAAGTCCATTACTTCGCGCCCCGCGTGGCCTTCGCGGAATTCGATCTTCAACGACTTTGCTCGCGCCGTCGTATTCACCAGGTTGACCAGCGTGGTCTGCCCCGCGTTAGCGGTGTAGTAAGGAAACATCAGCACCTGGCCGGTGCCTTTCGGATTGAGGTACATGGCCTGGACCGGCAACGCGGCCACGAATGCGAGCAACAGCGACGAATGCAACAACGGTTTCATTTCGGTACTTCCAGATCGCCGGAACACGCGTTGCGATCGTCGTGACGAAAAGCGTGTGCCGCGGGCCGGCCGCGGCACCGATGAATCAAGGGCAGGCAATCGCCGTTCCCTGCGCATTCGTACACACGGTGCGCTTGTCGCTGAGCGGCAGCAGATAGGCCTGGCCCGACAGGCTGCCAGGCAGCACGTTGTCGCTGGTGTACTTGTAGGCAGCAAAGCCGATCAATGGCATGCCACGTAGCGTGAGGTTGCTGTCCATCGACGGGCGCAGCAGCCGCGGCGTACCGTCGTTGCGGCGCGAGAAATCCAGCTGCACGCGGCCAGCGCTGAACGAGGGCTGCGGATTCCACACTTTCACACCCAGGCGCGAATGCAGCAGCGGTGTGGCGCCGGCTGTCAGCGTGTCGCCGAAATGCAGCACGTTGGTGACCCGGCACAGCGAGAACGGCGGCAAGGCCTGCGCCGCACTGCGCGCGGGCGCCGCGGCCGGGTCCGGATTCAGCACGATAGGCCGGCCTTCCTCGTCCCGCGCACTGGCGGCAAAGCGCGAGCAGGAGCCGCCGCTATGCGTCTCGCCGAAGGTCTCCTCGAACGGGGATATAGCCCCCGGATCGCCCAGGCCGACGCCAACGATCTGGTTGTCGGTATAGAACGGCTTGGTCGGCAGCGTGACCACCCATTCGGTGAAACTTCCCGCAGCAGCATCGGATGCGATATCGGCCTGCAGCGAATCGGCGGCCAGCAGCGCAGAAACCGCATCGATGGCGTTGTTCGGCGCTACGGTCGAGTAAGCGAGCCGGCTCGTGCGGCCTTCGACGGGAATATCGGCAAAGACGACACCGGGCTCGCTGTTGCCCTGCTGCAGCGTGGCCGACACGCCAAGATCGTTCACGAGGACGAAGCTGCTGAAATCTTCGATCGCCGTGGCGCTGCCGCCGAGCAGGGTTCCCGCGGCGACATCGGCGATCGCGAAGTGTCCGGAAAGCCCGCCTCCGGGCGGCAACAGATCGGGACTGGACGGATCGATGAAGGTCAGCACGGCGCATTGGCGCGTCACCGCGGCCGTTGCGAGACTGCCGCTCAGCTCGGCCATCTCGATCACCTCGACATAGCCTTCGCGTGTGCGCGCAGGCAGTCGCGGGCCACTATCGTTGTTGTCGTCGATGAAGGCATAAGGCCGCATATCGACAGACCAGCCACCACCGGGCAGCGGACGATCCCAGTCCGGCTTGTCCGGTGCCGTACAGGTGGTGTCGCGTGTCGACAGTGTCGCCGGCAGCTTGTCGCCCGTACCGCCGATGGACCCGACCCAGCTGTCGTGCGGACTGAGCGAAATCCAGAAGTCCAGCACTTCGCGTGCATTGTTCGCTTCGTGGATGGAAATGCGCATCAGCTTGCTGGTGTTTTTCGTATTCGTGACGCTGATCAGCGTGGTCTGACCGTCCTGGGCGGTGTAGTACGGAAACAGCAGTACCTGGCCCGTGCCCTGTGGGTTGATATACATGGCCTGTGCCGGCAGCAGCGCAGAAAGGCCCAGCAAGGCGAGCGCACAAATTCCTTTTTTCATCGCAGTACTCCGTTGGGGTTCTGCCTTAGAAGACGGCGCGTGCGCCGCTTTCCCCCAAGCGAAAAGCGCAGTCGCGCAATGCGTTAAGAAGATGCAAATCCACACCGCGTCCGGCATGCCGCACTGGTGCGGCATATTCCGGCGACGCAGGAACAGGCCGCCGCCAAAGCGGTCGGCCGGAAACATGAAGACCGCGTTTACCGACGGCCGCGCCTTCTTCAGTGCTGCAGATGGATCATCGACGCCCAGTAGAACGGATGCCGGAACAGCCGGCTTTGCATCAGGCGCAGTTGCGCCGCGCGCAGAGCGACGGCCGGGCCGGCCGCAGGCGCGCGCGCCAGTTCGCTGTAGAACACGGGCACCCACAACGCGCCGGCACCGTCGCTGACTTTCCACAGGCCGGCGACGACGTGGGCCAGCCCGGCACTGGACAGGGCTGCGGCAAAGCTCGCGCTGCTGCCGGAACTGCCGCCCAGCTCGCAGGCATTCAGCACCAGCAGCTCGGCCTGCAGCGGCCGGCCGACCAGGTCGATCCAGCCGATGAACTCGGGCGCAGCGCCGAACCAGAGGCCGGAATAGCCCTGCCGGCCGGAGCGCAAAGTTCCATGTGCTGCAATGTGTACCCATTGCCCCGCGCCGTCCAGCGCCTGGCGCAGGCTGTGGCGGTCCAGTGGCGCCTCGGAGAAACGGGGCGACAAGGCCGGCGGCAGGGATAGCTGCAGCAGTCGCGGCTCCTGCTCGGCACCGGCGAGCATCGGCAGCTCCTTACGCGCGGCTTCGCCCAGCGATGCGGTCAGCACACGTATGCGCTCGGGCTCGGCCAGGCCGGACCTGCCCGCCGCGGAACTGAGGAAACTGCTGGCGGCCTGCTCGACCAGGAAGAAATCGTCGCCGGGCCAGCGCAGCGCCGCCAGCGGAATGGCGGCGAGGGATTCGTCAGCCATCAGCAGCAGGCGGCTGGCCGGCCGCGGCAGCTGGCTGGGCAGGAAAGCCTGGCTGAACGTCGCCGCATCGCGCTCGATCCGGTTCAGCGGCGTGTGCGGGTCGCCGATGCTCGCCTGCAGTGCCGTCAGGCTGCTGCGGATCTGCGCCGTCGCGGCCAGCTCGTGGCTGGCCACCTGACCGCGCGAGATGCTCAGCGCAATTGCCTGCTGCGAGCCCAGCGCCACGGCCAGCAGCAGCTCGCCATCGGCCAGTGTGGCCTGCGCCTGCGCCAGGTCGATCACCGCAGCCTGCAGCGGCGGCGGCTGGTTTGCACCGGATGCATACAAAGTCAACAGTGCTTTTTGTGCCAATAGTTCCGCCGGCGGCTGCTCGCTGTCGGGCAGCAGTTCGGCGGCCAGCGCGCGATCGGCCTGCAGCACGGCGTCTTCGTTGGCCTGGCCGGTAGTACCGGTTCCACGCAGCAGCGGTGCCGACTGGGTCGACTGCAGCATCTGCCACAGCGCCGCCGGCGCAGGCCGCTGCGCCGGCGGCAGGGCGGCATAGGCATCGACCCAGGCGCGGCGCAAGTCCAGCAGGCGTCGCGCCGCAATCTGGCGCAAGGCCGGCGCACGGCTGGCCGTGGCGATCTGGCGCAGTTCGGCCACGGCATTGTCGAGCAGGGCCAGCGCCTGCGGCGCGCGCTGCGTGGCGACAAGCAGGCTCGCGCGCAGGCGGTCGCGCTGCAGCTGGGCGGCAACGCCCATGCCCTGGGCCGGCAGGCGTGCCAGGGCCTGTTCCGTTGCGGTCCAGTCCTGCTGGGCCAGGGCACGTTGCGCAGCGGCCAGGTCGAGCATCTGGCGCAGATAGGCCGGTACGCTGCCGTGCTGCCGCAGACGCTCGTCCAGCAGTGACTGGGCCGCCGGCCTGAGGTCTACCGTGCTGGCAAAGGCAGCTGCCTCGATTTCCGCCAGCGGGCGCTCGGCCTTGGTCAGCAGGCGCTGCGACTCGGCCAGCGCCGATTGGCGCAGATCTACTTCGCCACGCGCGTCAGCCAGGCGCGCCTGCAGCAGATAGGCAATGCCCAGCCTGTCGCGGGCCTGTGCCTCGGTCAGGCGGCGAATGGCCGAGGCGACGAAATCGCTGGCCTCGTCCAGGCTGCCCATCTGGAAATACAGTTCGGCCGCGCGCAGATAGGCGTTGCCCTGCCAGCGCTTGTCGCTGACCTGGTCGAATACGGCAATGGCCTGGCGCAGTGCAGCGACAGCGTCGTCGATCTGTCCGGCCTCGGTGGACAGGCGCGCGCGCAGGTAGAACAGGCGTCCCCGCACCAGCGGCGACAGCCGGGCGGGATCGATCGCATCTACCGCACGCAGGGCAGACGCGACTTCCCGCTGCTTGCCGTTTTCGGCGGCGAAGGCAGCGATGAGATACCAGGCATTGGCCGCTTCGTTGGTTTCGCCCAGGCTCTGATACAGGGCCGGCAATTCCTGCATGCAGCGCCAGGCCTGGTCGATACGCCCCAGGTATTGCAGGGCCAGGCAGATCTGGCCGCCGGCACGCGCCAGGTAGTAGCCGCTGCTGCTGGCCAGCGCCAGTTCGCGCGATTGCTGGCTCACCCGCAGTGCTTCGCGGTACTTCGCGCGCCGCATCGACTGCTCGCCCAGGCCGAGCAACGCAGCCGCCTGGCGAGGACCGTCCTGCAGCCGCCGCCACAGTTCGGCTGCCTCGCGGTAGAGCGGTGCCGAGTCTTCCGGCTTGTTGTCGCGCGACGCGGCGTAGGCGCGGGCGTGCGTGGCCAGTGCCCGGCACAGCAGGCTGGAAGCCATGGCGGGCGAGGCGCTGCCGGCGGCGTTCGCCGCAGCCACGCAGGCAGGCAGGGCGACAGCGGCAGCGTCCGGCGCGCAGTCCAGTTGCACGGCGGCAGTGGCGCTGACATTACCGCCGACTGCCTTGAGCTGCAGCGTGCGGGTACCGTCCAGTGCCAGCGCCAGCAGGCCCAGTCGCGGCGGCCGCGCCGCGATGGACTGGAACGCCTCGTCGCCGAGCCAGCGCCATTCCAGATCGCGGCCCTGTTCGTCGATGCGCAGCAGGGCCGGCGTGCCCGCTGCCGGCTGCAGCTCCAGGGCCACGCTGGCGCCGGCGGCCAGCGTCACGCGATTGCGCAGCGGCATGGCGTCGACGCAGCGCAAGCCTATCGACGCCGTTGCTGCCGTTGCCGGCAGCAGCGCCACCAGGCCGAGGATAAAGTGCACAACGCGGCGCATGCTCGGTCCTCGCAATCTTCCGGTTTGTCGCTCTGGTCGTCGCCAGGATACGGCAATAAACCGATCGCCAGCACGGCGATCGGCAAACGCATCTGTCGCGTTTCCGGGCAGCTTGACCCGCGCTGCGCAGGCTCAGTTTTCGTAGCCGTCCGATTCGTCGTCCTGGTCGTCGTCGCCGGGATAGGGCAAGGGTTCCTCGACCAGTTCGGAGCACTGCCGACTGTTCCATTCCATTGCGTCGCAGCCGCCACTGACTTCGCCGATCGCCTCTATGCTGGGCTTGGCGTGCGAGCTGGTGGGCAGGAATACCTCGATATGCAGGAAACTGTCCGCGCTGATGGTGCTGCCGGTATCGGCGCGCTGGAACACGTAGAACTCCGTGCCGTTATAGGCCGCGTCGGCATGGCTGGACCCGGCCGCCACGGTGCCGACCAGGCAATGGGTCACGCCGGGCAGGATCGGGTACGGCGTCAGCGCGACGCGCCAGCGGATACGCTCGGCGCCGCAGCGGCGGATCTCCAGCCAGCGCGTACCGCTGCCGTCGAGCACGATGTCGGCCCGGTCGTTGACCCGCAGCACAGTGCCGGTGCCGCTGGCATTGCCCATGGTGTAGCTCTTTCCATCGAGATCACTGGCAGCAACGTAGCTGAGGCAGCAATGCTGGTTGCGCAGGCAGAACAGGCGCGGATCGACGGTCGTCGTCTGCATCTGCACGCGTGCGGCCGCTTCCTGCATGGTGTGTGTGCCCATGACCTTGCGAATCCACTCGTGGTCGGCCGCGCCGATGCGGATATAGCGCGCCACTTCCTGGTTCGGCCCTACGCCGTCGAGCTGGGTGCTGTGCCCGCGCCAGCGCGACGAGTGGATGCCGACGACAACCCGCACCAGGCTGGGCGTCGTGCGGATCATGTACACCGGCGCGCCGCTGTCGTCCTTGCGCGCCATGCCGTCGGGCGGCTGTGCCGCCGCATTGCTGATCGCGGCGCCGCGACCTGCGCTGTCGCCCTTGTAGGACAGGCTGGCATAGCGCACATGACGGTCTTCACGGCCGTGGTCGTCGGCGCCGAAGCCAGCCATGAACAGTTCGCTGTCCGGCACTTCCTGCTGGCCGTCATCGTTGAGTACTGCAGCCTGGTAGCCGGCGTTCATATCGCTGTGCAGCTCCACCAGCAGCAGCTCGTCGGCAGCACCGCCGCGGCTGCCGGCCTGGCTGGGCCAGGGCTGCTGGCCCAGTTCGCAGGATTCGCCGCTGCGCCAGTACACCGCCTTGGCTCGCACGGTCTGGCGGCTGCCGGAATCCTGCACACGCACGATGTCCTGCCGCAGCCGGAACAGATGGCTCGCCGTCAGCGCCCAGCGCGGCGACAGCAGCACGGCGCTGCCGAGTACCACGCTGGTTCCCGCCAGCAGGCGCACGGCGGACGGAAAAAAACCATAGCGGTCGACCACTCCGTTCGAGACCGCCATCTCGATGGTGAGAGGAAATGTCTTTGCAGCCACGGCTAACCCCCTTGGATTCCCAGACGAGTTCCCGCCGGCCGGTACGGCGGCGGGCTTCAGGCAGCGCCGGCCCGGGCCTGCCGATGACCGGCAGGACCACGACAGCGCCACTCCATACCGACCGGGACAGCGCCCCGGCCGTTACGAACGCAGGCAGCAACGTGCGAGGATGCCTCCGCCACGACAAGTGCCGCAGCCGTCCCCAGGCGTATCGTTGTGCTGTGCAACCCAGGCAGTGTGGTGCCGGCGCTCGCAGCGATCCAGAGTGTCGCCAGCGGCGTCGCTATCTCACCTGTCCACCGCCACTGTTGCGACCGCCCGTGGCGGACCGGCGCATTTCATTTTGCACAAATAAAACTTGTAAAACTTTCAGAAAAGCTCGAACTGGTCCGGCGGCGCCGGGCCGTCGCGCAGTTTCGCCGCCAGGCCGCCGGCGCGGCGTATCGGCCTGGCCAGCGCCGCCGCCAGCACCGACGGCAATGCCCAGATCTGCAGACGCTGTTTGGCCCGCGACACACCGGTATACAGCAGCTGGCGCGACAGGATGCGCTGCTCGGGATCGGGCGGCAGCAGCACGGCGGCCTCGGCGTACTCGGAACCCTGGCTCTTGTGTACGGTGACTGCGAATGCGCCCTCGTGCAGGGGCAGGCGGTCGGGCGCGAGCCAGCGCGCCGTGGCCTGGCCCGCCGCGTCGACGGTTTCGAACCAGACGCGCAGGCTGCCGTCCGCATCGGCCAGGCACAGGCCGATGTCGCCGTTGAACAGGCGCAGGGCGTAGTCGTTGCGCGTGATCATCACCGCGCGGCCGGGATACCACAGCGCCTCGGCTGCCACCTGCCAGTGCCGGCGCAGCTGCGCTTCGATCGCCGCATTGGCGGCCAGCGCACCGAAGGCATCTTCGCGCAGTGCGCACAGCAGCTGGCGCTGGGACAGCCGGCGCAGCGCGGCCAGCGCCGCCGACGCCGCATCGCCCGCATCGGCATCGTCGCCGGCAATGCCGCTGCCGGCCAGTTGCAGCGCCCACTGCTGCAGCGCCGCCGCCAGCACCGCCGCATCGCCGACAGGCCGCAGCAGGGCACGCTGCGGCGCGGCGGCCAGGGCGGCGTCCAGCTCCGCCGCGTCACCGCTGCGCACCGCTTCGTTGACCCGTACCAGTTCGCGCTCGGCGCGAAAACTGTGCTGCAGCCGCACCAGCTCGGCCGCCCGCTGCGGCTCCAGCGCGGCAACCAGATCCATCAGGGTAGAACCCGCCGCGACCGAGGTCAGCTGGTCGGCATCGCCCACCAGGATCAGCCGCGCCTGCGGCCGCAGGGCGTCGAGCAGGGCGCGCAGCAGGGCCAGGTCGACCATCGAGGCTTCGTCGACCACGACGATGTCGGCCGCCAGCGGCCGGCGCCGGTTGCGCGTGAATACATTGCGGCGAGGATCGTAGCCCAGCAGCCGGTGCAGGGTCGGTGCCTCGGCGTCGGCAATGCCGGCCAGCGCCGCACTCCATTCCTCGCCCAGGGCGTGCTCGCCTTGGGACAATTGCATTTTTCCCTGACGCAGCGATTGCAGCAGGCGCTGGGCCGCCTTGCCGGTAGGCGCGGCAACCTGTATCAGCAGGCGCTGCGGCTGCACGCGCTGCAGCAGCAACAGCATGCGCAGCACGGTAGTGGTCTTGCCCGTGCCCGGCCCACCGGTGAGCACGAACAGCCGGCGCCCGGCCACGCCGGCGACGGCCATGCGCTGGGCCTGTACGCGGCGTGTGCGATCGCCGCCGAACAGTGCGTCGACGGCGGCCTTGACCGCGGCGCCGTCGACCGGGTCGGCCGCACTGCGGCGCTGGCGCAGGCAGGCCGCGATCGCGGTCTCGTCGGCGTGGTTGCGCCACAGCGCGAAGCGGTCGTCCGCATCCAGCACGAACGGCGTGCGCCGGCTGCCGTCGCCAACCAGCGGCTGCTGGCGCAAAGCCGCCAGTGCCGCGTCGGACAGCCGCGCCATGCCGTGCCGGCCCGCGTCTTCGCCGCGCAGCGGCAGCGCCGCATCGCCCAGGCCATCGGCCAGGCTGGCCCAGGCAGCGACGGCGGCCAGTTCGGCCGAACCGCCGTGGGCACGTACCCAGTGCGCCAGCGCGCGGTCCAGCGGCCGCCAGACTTCGGCGGCGCTGTCGTCAAGGTCGCGGCGGAAGCGGTAGCTGCTCATGCGGAAACATCCCTGTCGGCAAATACCGCATCGACTGCGTCGAGCAGGGCCGGCGCGAAACGATGCCGCCAGATACCGGCCTGCGGCCCCAGGCCGACAGCGCGCACGAACAGATAGATGCTTTCGCCCAGATGCTGCTCGCGCCGGTAGTGCGGCAGGCGCTGGCGCAGGTAGCGTTCCAGCGCGACCGTATACAGCAGGGCCTGGAACGGATAGTGGTGCTCGTGCATCGCTGCCTGCAGCGCGGCCGGGGCATAGTCGGCAATACGGTCGCCGAGGTAGTTGGTCTTGTAGTCGAGTACGTGGAAGCGCTGATCGTGCTCGACGATCAGATCGATCTTGCCGCTCATCAGGCCGCTGACAACCGTGGCCGGCAACTGCGGCGGCAGCAGTTCGGCCGCGCCCAGGCGCGTGCAGGCCTCGCGCAGGCGGCGCAGCGACACGCCGTCGAGGCTGAACTGGAAACCCATTTCCGCACGCTGGCGCCGCGCTGGCAGCGCGCCCAGCCGCAGCCCCGGCAGGATCGGCGTATCCAGCGTGCGCTGCACCAGCTCGGCCAGTTCAGCGACCACGACCGGCGCCGGCATGGCCTCATGCCGCACGGCGTATTCGCGCAGGCTGCGTTCGATCAGTGCGGCCTGGGCTGCCAGCGGCTCGTCCGCGTGACGCTGCTCGAACAGCATATGTACGGCGTTGCCGAACTGCGGCCCGCGCAGCGCTGCCAGCGCCAGGATGCGCGCGTCCGCCGGCTGTTCCGCGGCACTGTCCACATCGCTGATTTCTACATTCTGTTCCAGCAACGGACCTTCATCGTCGGCCGCCGCGGCTTCCTGGTCCTCGCGCCGGGCCGCGACCAGGGAAGTGAAGCTGTAGGTGTGTTCGAACAGTGGTTTCGGCGGCTCGCGCCGGGCGCTCAGCGTGGCCGGGCCGAGCAATGCCGCGGCGTAATGCGCCGGGGCGAAGTTCCAGTCGTCGTCCAGCCAGCCCAGTTGCGCCAGCTGCGGCGGGCCGCCGTGCTGCTGCAGGCGCGCGACCGTGGCATCCAGCGCCGAGCGGTCCGGATCGGCCAGCGGCGCCGCGCCGCTGCGCCCATCACGCGGCCGGTCCGGCGGCAGCAGGTAGACATGGCAGGCATGCTCGGCCCGGGTCAGCGCGACGTACAGCACGCGGAAGCGTTCTTCCTGGTCTTCGGCGCGTACTTCGCGCAGGGCATGCTCGCGCCCTTCGCGCAGCAGCTCGGCCAGGCGCCGGCCGCTGGACGGATCGAATACCAGCGGCAGATCGGGTTCGCGCCCGCCGTGGTCCCACATCAGCGGCAGGAACACGAGGGGGAATTCCAGCCCCTTGCTCGCATGCAGGGTCAGCAGGCGCACGCGCTGCGCATCGGATTCCAGGCGCAGCTGCTGTTCGTCGGCGGCCTCGCCCTGGTCCGGCGATTCACGCTGCGCGTGCAGCCACGCCAGCAGCTGTTCGCTGCCGGCCAGCTGGTCGGCCTGCTGCTGCAGCAGTTCGCCCAGGTGACGCAGGTCGGTCAGGGCGCGTTCGCGCTGGTCGGTCTGCGGCAGGCGCGCGACCAGCGCATCGGCCAGTGCCAGCACCACCGCCAGCACGCCGTGCCGCTGCCACTCGCGCCTCAGCGTTTCGAAGCGCAGGCGTTCGCGCTGCCAGGCTTCCGCATCGTTGTGCAGCGCGCGCAGCTGCTGGAAATCCTGCGCGCCGAAGCGCGTGGCCAGCGCCGCCAGCACCGCGCCATCGTCCTGGTAGCGGTCTACCGCGTACAGCACGATCTGCAGCTCGCGCGCGAGCTCGCCCTGGAACACGCTGCGCTTGCCCGCGCCGACGCAGGGCACGCCGTGCGCCCGCAGCAGCTGGCGCAACTGTTCCACTTGTGAATTCTTCGGCAGCAGCACGGCGATGTCGCCCGGCTGCAGCAGACGCTCGCCAATGCGCCGGCCGGATTGCAGCAGCCCGGCAATCTGCGCCGCACAGGCATCCAGCGCACGTGCCCGGCGCGCGTCGGCCTTGAGCGGAGCGTCGCTGCAATAGTGGAAGGCCAGCGCCGCCTGCTCGATCTCGCCGTCGGCGCGGCGGTACGGCGTGGCGTCGCGGCCGGCGGCCTTGACCGGTACATAGGCGATCGGATGCGCCTCGTCCACGCTCAGGGCCGGGCCGGCCGCGGCATACCAGGCATTCATCGCCGCGACATAGGCCTGCGAAGAACGCCGGTTGGTATCCAGTCGCAGCGTTTCCTGCGCCGTTGCCGCAGCCTGCAGATAGGTGTGGATGTCGCCGCCGCGGAAGCGATAGATCGCCTGCTTGGGGTCGCCGATCATGACCAGACGGCCGCGCGGACTGCCGTCGCCCTGGCGGTAGATCGCATCGAGAATGCCGTATTGCTGCGCGTCGGTATCCTGGAACTCGTCCACCAGCGCCACCGGCCATTGCTGCGCCAGGCGCCGCGCCAGGTTCGATTCCGCATCACGCAGTGCCGCCGCGGCGCCTTCGATCAGCATATTGAAGGTCAGCCGCGCCTGCGCCAGCAGGCGTTCGCGGCGGCGCTGCAGCAGGCGTTCGCGATAGCGCTCCAGCGCCGCAGCCTTGCTCGCGGCGCCACGGCTGTCGCGGCGCTGCAAGGCCTCGAACAACTGTTGCAGCTGCTGCACAGCCTGTTCGCGGCCGGGATGCTTGGCCTTGAGCTGCGAGTCCAGCGCAAGCGCGTGCATGCCGATCGAATCGGCATCGAACGCGTGCTGCTGGCCGGCTTCGCAGGCGGCGACGAACCTGCCCAGCGCAGTGAGCAATTTCGAATTGCTCAATCTGAACAGGCCCGGCTCCGCCACGAGCTGCTGTGCCAGTACGTACAGCTGCTGCCATTCCTGCGCCGACAGCGGCTGGGCCGGCGTCACCGTGCGCACGCCGACGCCCGGTGCCAGCACGCTGCGCAAGGCATCGCGCAGTGCATCGCGCGTACCCGCTGCCCACAGCGCATCGCCTTCGGCCAGCGGCTCGCTGCCCTGCATCAGCTCGCGCCAGAGATCGTCGACCAGCAGTTCCAGCACCGGCCCTTCGGCGATCACTTCGCCGGCCGCGAAAGCACTGCCGCTCTCGACCGGGAAGTCCGCCAGGATTCGCCGGCACAAGCTGTGCAACGTGCCTATCGGCGCCAGGTCCAGTTCGGCCTGGGCCAGGCGCAGGCGCAGCAGGTCGGCACGCGCCTGCACCGTGCCCGGCCAGCGTTGCCGCAGCCAGGCCAGGTCGTCGGCCGCGTCCGCGGCCAGTTCCACCAGGGGATTTTGCAAATAAGCCTCGGCCACCTGCTGCGCCCAGGCCAGGCGCGCGCGCACGCGTTCGCGCAATTCCTGCGCCGCCGCCTCGGTAAACGTGCTGACCACGATCTCCCGCGGCCCCCGCGGCGTTTCGCCTTCCAGCAGCAGGCGCAGGTAGAGCACGGCAATGGTCCAGGTCTTGCCGGTGCCAGCGCTGGCCTCGATCAGGCTGCGGCCGGCGCTGTGCAGAGCGAGTTCGCGCCAGTGCGCGACGCGGCGCGCTTCAGTCATGGCCGCTAGCCAGGTCGATCAGCGCCCAGATCTGCTGCGCCGTGGCCTTCAGGCTATACAGCGCGTCCGAGCCGGGTTCCAGCACATGGCCCTCGGCCAGCAGGCGCGCATAGCCCGGCGCGTAGTCGCGTTCGCCCGTATGCCGCTCGCCGCCCTGCCAGACCGAAACAATCCGCTCGTCGGCGGCCTCGCCGACCGCGGCCCAGCTGGTGCGCGGGAAATACCACGACGGCTGCTGCTGTGCGGTTACATACAATTCCACTAGTCCACCCACGCGCCGGCGCAGCGCGGCTTCCAGCGGCTGCAGCGCTGCCGCATCGCCGTGTTCGACTGCTGCGGCAATACGCTGCGCAAAGGCGTTCAGGCCAGCCTGCCAGGGTGCCGTCTCGCTGCCCAGCAACAGCAGCAGTTGCAGCGGTCGCGGCTGCGGCCACTGCTGCAGCAAATGCAGCGCCCATTCCAGGAACAGCGGCACGCGCACGCCGAAATCCAGTTCCGCCTCTTTTTTCTGCGGCAACAGATCGAACAGCCAGTCGCACCGGCCGCTGCGGTACAGGCGCGTCAGCTCGCCCTGTACGCGCACGCCGTCCAGCACCAGGTCCACGGCCTGGGCCAGGCGCCGGGGCGTACCGGCGCGGAACAGTTCCGCCTGCGCGGCGGCAGCCAGCAATTCGTCGACCTGGGCATGCTGCATTTTCCAGGCGCGCTCGCCGGCACGCCCCGGTGGCCACAGCCCGCCATGGCGCAGCCAGTCCGGCGGCTGCGGCGACAAGTGGAAATGTTCCGCCGCGATGCTGTCGTGGAACAGCCGCGGCGCAATCCGGTCCAGGCGCTGGAACTGCGGCTGCAGCGGTTCGCTTTCGGCCAGGCGGTCGTCTTCCAGCGCGTCCAGGCGCAGGCCCAGCTGGTGTACCAGAATCTGTTCGGCCGGACGGCGGAAATACGCCAGCAGGCTGGCCAGGGAAACACTGCCGATGGCTGCCGGCGCCACGGCCGCCGCAGCGCCGAGGAAGGGCGGCGGCGGCGTGCCGCCTTCGCCCAGCAGGCCGATCAGATCGGCACGATACGAGAACAGCGCCGCATCGCTGCCGTCGAAATAGCGCGCATCGAACGGCTGCAGGGGATGCCGCACCAGCCAGGGACGCAGCGGTTCGCCCTCGCCCGTGGCCGCGGCCTGGTCCAGCACAGCCATCAGCTCGGCCAGGGTCGCGCCGGGATTGCGCGGCTTGCCGTCGCGCACGCCTTCGCCAATGAAACTCAGGTGCAGCTGTTCGCGCGCCGCCATGATGGTTTCGAGGAACAGATAGCGATCGTCGCTGCGCACGTCGCGGTCGCCCAGGCGCCGGTGCAGCGCCATCAGGTCCAGCCCCGCATCGGCGCCGGCGCGGGGGAATTCGCCGTCGTTGAGGCCCAGCACGGCCACCACGCGGAACGGGATCGCGCGTTGCGGCACCATGCCGCAGACCGTCATGCCGCCCATCAGGAAACGCTGCCGCTCCGACAGTGCCAGCAGGCGTTCGCGCAGCACTTCGCGCACGACGCTGAAATCGATGTCCGCATCGACCTGGGCATCGGCCGCTTCGCCGGCCAGGCTGCGCAGCAGGCGGCGCAGCTCGTCCAGCGCCGCGGCCGCGTCGTGGTCGCCGTAAGCGGCGCGGAACAGCGTGTCGACGATGGCTTCGAAGCGCCGCGACCAGGCACTCAGGCTGCGCGAGCGCTGCGCGTCGCGGTAGATCAGCGCCAGCATCTGCAGCAGGCGGTCCAGCGCGCCCAGCACTTCGGCCTGCACGCCGTGCACGCCTTCCACCGGTACGACAACGCTGCCGTCGGGCAAGACCAGCGAACTGGCTTCTTCCTCGTCGCCGGCACCGAGTACATAACCGGCGAGCAGCCGGTCCATGCCCCAGGCGAAGGTGTGTTCGTCGATGGCCGGTACGCCCACGTCGGCGCGGAACTGCGCGTCCAGCGCCCAGGCGATGCGGCTGCGTGCTATCCAGTTTTCCAGCAGGCGCACGCCGCTGCCGTCCAGGCCCAGCGCGACGGCGATTTCCGGCACGCCGAGCAGGTCCAGCACCTGCGGCGCGCTCAGCCGCGTCTGCGGCAGTTCCAGCAAGGTGGCAAACGCCGCCAGCAGCGGATGCGCCTTGACCACCGGCACGTCGGCCAGGTGATAAGGCAATAGACCCTGCTGCCGCCCGGCTTCGCCGAAAACCGCGGCCAGCAGCGGCACATAGGCCTGGATGTCCGGCGCCATCACCACGATGTCGGACGGCTTCAGCGCGGGGTTTTCCTCGCGCGCGCGCAGCAGCGCATCGCGCAGCACTTCCAGTTCGCGCAGGCGGGTATGGCAGGCATGTACGCGCAGGCTGCGGTCGGCGCGCGCATCGTCGGATGCAGCGAGCAGGGCCGGACTGAGCTGGCGGATGCTTTCCTGCAGCCGCGCCAGCCGCGGTGCCTGCGGCGGCAGCACGGTTTCCTCGTCTTCGCCGTGGCGGATGTCCACCGCTACGCCGTCGGCATTGGCCAGCTCCAGCATGAAGTGCTGGCCCTGGCGGCCCCAGTCGGCCAGCAGCGGATGGCCCAGCTCGAAGAACTGCTGCTCGGATTCGGCCGAGAACGCGCCGTGCTGCACCAGTTCGCGCAGGTAGTGCCGCTCGGGCTTGAGCCCGGCCCAGTACTCGCGGCACGGGTCGGGTACGTACAGCACCACCGGCCGCTGCCGCGCCACGGCGCACAAGGTGGCGAATTCGCTCGGCGCCAGATGCGAGACGCCGAACACATGCAGCGGCTCGTGCGGCAAAGTTCCTTCAGATACTTTGTCCAATTGCAGCATCAGCGCGTTCAGGCGTTCGCCGCGATGGGGCTGGCCGATCTGCTGGCGCAGGCGCCGCCACAGCGGGGCGAGAAAGCTGGGCTGCGGAATCTTGTCCTGGCCGGCCGCCCAGGCCGCCAGCCAGTCGGGCCGGTAGGCGATGTAGCGCGCATAGATCGCCGCCAAGCGGTCGGCCAGCTGGAAGCGCCGGCGCGGCACGTCCAGCCCTTCCAGGTAATGGCGCACCTGGGCATCGTCGACCTCGGGCAGCAGTTCGTAGAGGCGCCAGCGCAAGGCTTCGCGCCGATACGGCTTCAATGCGACGGCGGTCTCGCCCAGGACGGCCTGGGCCAGCTGGTCCAGCCAGGCGCTGGGCAGCTGGATGTCCAGGTTCGCCGCCACGCCGCCCGCACCGCGCGCCCGCGCCACGGCGCGCGACAGCCACTGGCGGATGCCCGGGTGCGCGGCGATCACGCTATACGGCGCCAGTGCGTCCTGCGGCGGCGCGGCATCCATCAGACCCAGCAGCGGCGGCAGCAGGGCCTCCAGGCGGCTGGCACGATAGACGACGATTCCCTGCTGCATGTGGCGGCGCTGCTCCAGTTGCGGCGCCAGAGCCTAGCGCATGCGCCGCGGCGATGGCGCATAAGTGCCGGCGGCGACGCGGCAAAGACGCCCCGGCGCAGCCGCCCGGACACCTGGCGGCGGCAACCGGCAGCAGGCGACGGCCGCGTCATCGCAGGCACCGGTCAATCGCCCGCCGCAACCGCGGCAACTGCTCGCGGCAGGCAGTGCGCCGGATCGGGCGAATCATCCAGCGCGCCGGCCGCCGCACTGGCACAATGCCCGCATCGACATGGGCTTAACCGCGATACGCCGCCACAGGGCCAACCTGGAGCGGCGTCAAGGCGCCCGGGAATCCGGCAACGATGAGGCAATACCCGCTGCACTCAAGTCGAATGCTGCGTCCGCACCGCGGCCTGACGCTGACTGCGCTGCTATGCCTGGCGGCGTGGCCCAGCCTGAGCGGCGCCGACGACGGCATCCCGCGCCACGACCTGGAAACCCGCGCGCTGCTGCAGCCCGAAGCCGCCATGGACGAAATCGCCGGCGAGATCGAGCGAGCCCAGCAGCGCGGCGACATGCAGCAGCTGGCCCTGCTCTACCTGGCCCGCGCCAATGCCTGCCGCGTCATCGCCGACTGGAATTGCCAGCGCGAAGCCGGCAGCCGCGCACGCGATGCGGCAGTCGCCAGCGGCAACGGCATCCTGACCATCCGCGGCCTGATCGCCGACAGCCGCGGCAGCATCGCCCTGCAGGATTTCTCCCGCGGCGAGCACCTGCTCGGCGAAGCCCAGCGCCTGCTGCAGGAACACCCGCAGCCGGTGCTGGCGGCCGATGTCTACCTGGCTTATTCCTCGCTGAGCTACTCCCTGGGCAAGCATGCGCTGGGCGTGGAATACGCCGAACGCGGCCTGGCCGCGCTGGGCAGCGCCGACGAACCGGCCATGCGTGTGCGCCTGCTGCGCAACCGCGCCCGCGCCGAGGCCCAGCTGGGCGAGGCAGAAAAGGCCCAGGCCACGCTGCAACAGGCACAACAGGCACTGGGCACGCTCAACGATCCCAAGCTGCGCGCCGAGCTGTATCTGGAAACCGCACGCATGGCACGCAGCAAGAACGATGTCGCCATACAGCGCCGCTCCGGCAACCAGGTGCTGGAACTGGCGGTACAGCTGAAGAACGCGCAACTGGCCGGCCTCGGCCACGAAGTACTCGGCCTGGCCGCCATCGGCAGCAACGAGGACGACGCCGCGCAGGAACTGCGCCTGGCGCTGGATTCGTTCCGCCGCCTGAACCAGAACCGCGACGAGCTGCGCGTACTGCGCGAACTGATTCCGCTGGAAATCCGCCGCCGCGCACCGCGCGGCGATGTGGAATTATTGATAGTGCGAGAAGTGGACCTCGGCCGCGAGATCGACAGTGCCGACCGGGCCAAGTCCTCGGCCGACTTCGATTCGCGCCTGAAATACGCCCAGAGCGAGATCGAACTGGCGCGGCTGAAGCAGGAAGCCATCCTCGCCACCGAACGTGCCGCCGCACTGGCCCAGACCAGCCGCCTGACCACCGCGCTGATCGTCACCGCCGCCATCATGCTGCTGGTGCTGGCCGCATTCTTCATCCAGCAATGGCGCGCCAAGCGCCGCCTGCAGCTTGCCTACGAGGCCTACCGCGAAAGCGAAGGCCGCTATCGCATGCTGGCCGACAATTCCCGCGACCTGGTCGTGCGCATGCGCGTCGACGGCCGCCGCCTGTACGTCTCGCCCTCGGCGCGGGAAATGCTCGGCTGGGCGCCGGAAGACCTGCACGAAGCGCGCTGGGAACTGGTCCACCCCGACGACCTCGACCCACTGCGCGAGGCCATAGGCCGGCTCGCCCGCCACGGCGGCAGCGCCAGCATCACCTACCGCGCCCAGCATCGCGACGGCCACTACGTCTGGATCGAGGCACTGGGCCAGCTGGTACGCGCCGACGGCGACAGCGACGCGCAGGAAATCGTCTATTCCGGCCGCGACATCAGCGCCCGCGTCGAAGCCGAGCAAGCCCTGGCCGAAAGCCAGCGCCGCCTGCTCGCCGTGACCGACAATATCCCGGCCCTGATCGCCCAGTTCGACACACAGGAACGCTACCGCTTCACCAACGCGTTCTACCGCCGCGCCTTCGACGAAAACCCCGAATCGATGATCGGCCGCACCTTGCGTGAAGTGCGCGGCGAGGAGACATATGCCGTCCTGCGCGACTATGCCGCTGCTGCGCTGCGCGGAGAGAGCGTGCGCTTCGAAGGCGAAATCAAGCGCAACGGCCTGGATTTCCAGTTCCAGGCCCACTACGTGCCCGACCGCGCCGCCGACGGCAACGTGCAAGGCTTCTTTGCCCTGACCTTCGACATCAGCGCCCTCAAGCAGGCCCAGCACGAACTGGCCCGGCTTGCGCGCCACGACAGCATGACCGGCGTGGCCAACCGCCGCCATTTCGACGAACGCCTGGGCGCCGCGCTGGCGCGCAGCCGGCGCAACGGCCAGCCATTGGCCTTGCTTTACCTCGACATCGACTATTTCAAGCGCATCAACGACAGCCGGGGCCATCGCGTCGGCGACGAAGTCATCGTCGAATTCGCCCGCCGCCTCAACGCCAGCGTGCGTGGCGAAGACCTGGTCGCACGCCTGGGCGGCGACGAATTCGTCATCCTGATCGACGCCGCAGCCAACCCCGCCGCCGCCGAAGCCATTGCCGCCAAACTCGTCGCAACCATGCGCGACGCCATCGTCACCAGCGCCGGCAGCGTCCACGTCACCACCAGCATCGGCATTGCCTACAGCACCGGCGGTCTCGATGCGATCGGCCTGGTAGCCCTGGCCGACCAGGCGCTCTATGCCGCGAAGACAGCGGGACGGGATACCTACCGCCTGCGCACCAGCGACGGTACAGCCGGCGATGAAGAAAAACCGGTGGCGGCCGGCCAAGGGTAGGCAGGGGCAAGCTTCAGGCGCGTGCCGCAACTGCGGCGTTCCAGCACCGGCGAAATCGATTCAATTTATTTACATTGATAAAACGCGCCCACGGCACGCGAAACGCGCCGCCAGGCGCACAAACGACCAAGGCTGCCAGTGGCGGACTCCTTCGCGAAAACCAAGCAGCAAAGCAGAGTCCGGCACCGCCCCCTCACCCCAACCCTCTCCCCCACGCAAGCGTGGAGGAGACGGATCAACACCCAGCCAGCCAAGCCCGCCCCAGCACATCGGACGGGGCCGACACATCGGGCTGACCGCACACGTCGGGCCGACTCCACATGTTGGGATCACCGCACAAATCCGGTTGTAGCAGGCAGGCACCCAACAAAACCCGCAATCCCCTATTGCAGACACTTATGCTCCCAAGTAGCATAACTCCCGCGCCCCGCCCGGACAGACCGCCAGCAAAGCGCAAACCCAGCTGAGGGAACCTCATGCGCCACGACTACCTCGTTTTCATCGGCCGTTTCGAACCACTGCATAACGGCCATCTCGCTGTACTGCGCCACGCCCTGGTCCTCGCCGACAAAGTCATCGTCCTGATCGGTTCGGCCGGCAAACCCCGTAGCACCCGCAACCCCTGGAATGCGAACGAGCGCGAAGTGATGATTCGCGCCGCCGCCGGCGCCGACAGCGAGCGGCTGCTGATCCAGCCGCTTTCCGATCATCTCTACAATGAAGCCGCCTGGATCGGCGCTGTGCAGCGCCAGGTCGCCGCGGCCATCGCCGCCGACGGCGGCAGCGGCGAAGCCCGCGTCGGCCTGATCGGCCGCGACAAGGACGCATCGAGCTACTACCTGCGCGAATTCCCGCAATGGGAATTATGCAATGTGCAACATTGCGAAGTATTGTCGGCAACCGAAATCCGCGAACACCTGTTCAGCGCCGACGAAGGCGGCCAGCTGCTGATCAAGGCCAACGTGCCCGCGCCGGTTGCCGCCATGCTGGAAGCGTTCCGCCGCACGCCGGGTTATGCCCAGCTGGCACGCGAGTTCACCTTCCTGCGCAACTACCGCAAGGCCTGGGAAAACGCGCCCTACCCGCCTACTTTCGTCACTGTCGACGCCGTGGTGGTGCACAGCGGCCATGTGCTGCTGGTGCGCCGCGGCGCGGAGCCCGGCAAGGGCCTGTGGGCGCTGCCTGGCGGCTTTCTCGACCAGAACGAAATGCTGATCGACGCCTGCCTGCGCGAACTGCGCGAGGAAACCCGGCTGAAGATTCCCGCGCCGGTGCTGAAGGGTTCGCTCAAGGGCCAGCGCGTCTTCGATCATCCGGATCGTTCGCAGCGCGGCCGCACCATCACCCACGCCTACCATTTCGAATTCGTCAGCGGCGAGCTGCCGCCGGTGCGCGGCGCCGACGATGCGGCCAAGGCGCAGTGGATTCCCATCGTCGACGCGCTGAACCTGGAAGAGCAGTTCTACGACGATCATTGCCATATCCTGCAGCACTTCCTCGGCATGAGCTGAAGGCTGTACACGTCGCGCGAACGTAGCCTCGCGCCGCAGCCGGACAGACCGCCTGCGCCAATCTGCGGAAGGAGATTCCGTATGCGTCACCTGGAAAACCTGGTCCTCAATACCGACAGCTACAAGGCCAGCCATTGGCTGCAGTACCCGCCCGGTACGCAAGCGTCGTTCTTCTATGTGGAATCGCGCGGCGGCGTCTACGAACGCACGCTGTTCTTTGGCCTGCAGGCCATCCTCAAGGAATACCTGACGCGGCCGGTCAGCCATGCCGACGTGGACGAGGCGCGCGATTTCTTCGCCGCACACGGCGAGCCGTTCAACGACGCCGGCTGGCGCCGCATCGTCGATGTGCACGGCGGGCGCCTGCCGATCCGCATCCGCGCCGTGCCCGAAGGCAGCGTGGTGCCGACACACCAGGCACTGGTCACGATCGAGTCGACCGACGACGACTGCTACTGGCTGCCGTCGTATCTGGAAACCCTGCTGCTGCGCCTGTGGTATCCGGTGACGGTGGCCACGCAGAGCTGGCACCTGAAGCAGACGATCCGCTATTACCTCGACCAGTCCTGCGACGATCCGGCCGCGCAGATCGGCTTCAAGCTGCACGACTTCGGCGCGCGCGGCGTATCCAGCGCCGAATCGGCCGGCCTCGGCGCCGCTTCGCATCTGGTGAATTTCTTCGGCACCGATACGGTAGCCGGCGTGCTGACCGCCAAGGCGTATTACCACGAGCCCATGGCCGGCTATTCGATTCCTGCCGCCGAGCACTCGACCATCACCAGCTGGGGCCGCGAGCACGAGGTCGACGCCTACCGCAACATGCTGCGCCAGTTCGGCAAGCCCGGCGCCATCGTCGCCGTGGTGTCGGACAGCTACGACATCTACCACGCCATCCGCGAGCTGTGGGGCAAGGCCCTGCGCGAGGAAGTCATCGCCAGCGGCGCCACCGTAGTGGTGCGGCCCGATTCGGGCGAACCCGTCGACGTGGTGCATCAATGCCTGGTGCTGCTCGACCAGGCCTTCGGCCACACGCTCAACGGCAAGGGCTACAAGGTGCTCAGGCATGTGCGCGTGATCCAGGGCGACGGCATCAACCCCAACAGCATCCGCGCCATCCTGGAACGCGTGACCAAGGCCGGCTACAGCGCGGAAAACCTCACCTTCGGCATGGGCGGCGCGCTATTGCAGGGCATCAACCGCGACACGCAGAAGTTCGCCCTGAAATGTTCGGCGGCGAAGATCGACGGCCGCTGGATCGACGTGTTCAAGGCGCCGGTCACCGACCCGGGCAAGCAGTCCAAGCGCGGCCGCCTGGCCCTGCTGCATCACCGCGAATTCGGCAGCTGGCGCACCGTGCCGGTGGACGACACGCTGGAACGCATCGAAGACCACGTGCCCGAACCCGGCTGGCAGCACGCCATGCTCACGGTGTGGGAGAACGGCGAACTGCTCAAGGACTGGACCTTCGCCGAGGTGCGCGAGCGCAGCAACGCGTAAGGCGTGGCGCAAACGCAGCGGCGGGCGCACCCGGCGCCCGCCGCATGTATCAATCGAAATCGCGCGTGGTGCCGGTGATCTCGCGCACGCCGCTGTCGCCGTCGCCGAAGCCATCGCCTTCGTCGCGGGCCGCCTCGTCGCCACCATCGGCCGAGGACGTGCCGTCGCGCGCCGCACTGCGCGCCGCGGCCTTTTCCCAGCGGTTCTTGATCGGGTTGTCTTTCTCGGCCAGTTCAGCGGCCTGTACCAGGCCGGCCTTGGTGGTATCGGGCAGGTCGGCCCAATGGCAATCGTCCAGCGCGCCCTGCATTGCATAGAGCAGGTTCAGGCTGGGCCGGAAGCCGGCACGCTTGACCTTCAGAAAGGTTTCGATGACGCCGACCGCACGCAAGTCCTCGATGGTGCGCACGCCGACCTGGCGCAGCCAGGCAGCGGATTTCGGGCCGACGTTACGGATTTTGTCGTTGCTCGCCATGTACTTCCCCAACCCCTGTGTCGGTGCCGGGCTTGCCCGGCGTGAATCGGTGTGCGCTACGGCCTCAGAGCGAGGCCAGGAAAATCGCGCAGAGTTTTTCCATGCCGACGCGATCCTCCTCATCGAAGCGGCCCGGTAGCGGACTGTCCACGTCCCAGACGCCGACCAGCCGGCCGCCAGCATCGAACAAGGGCACGACGATTTCCGAGCGCGAGGCCGCATCGCAGGCGATATGGCCCGGAAAGGCATGTACATCGGCGACGACCTGGGTCTCGCGCGTTGCAGCGGCGGTGCCACAGACGCCCTTGCCCAGCGCGATGCGCACACAGGCCGGCTTGCCCTGGAACGGGCCGACCACGAGTTCGTGGCCATCGTAGAAATAGAAACCGCTCCAGTTCACGCCATCGAGGGCGTTGAACACCAGGGCGGAGAAATTCGCCGCGTTGGCGATGCGGTCGCGCTCGCCGTGCAGCAGACCACGCAGTTGTTCGGCCAGGCCATCGTAGAGCTCGGTCTTGTTGCTGGCTTCGATGGCGACAGCGTCGAACATGGGCGGATCCGGACAAGGGCAGACGCCTAGTGTAGCCGACGTCCGCCCCGCCCGGTCCGCGCAGGGCTCAGCGCGCGTTGACGACCCGCGTGCCAGCGATCAGGTCATGCAGGCAGCGGCGATCGGCGCGGAAGATGAACAACGCGTCGATGATGCCGAACAGCGGGCCGATGATCGGAACCAGGCTGGCCAGACTCACCGGCAGATAACGCAGCGCGATCAGTCTCGCAAACGCCGGCTTGTCGCCGTTGAGATCGACGATGCGGATTTTCAGCAGGCGCTTGCCCCAGGTCTGGCCGGTCTGGTTCAGCGGCATGCCCTGCACCAGCAGGAACAGCACGAAACCGATCAGCGTCCACAGCAGCATCAGGCCGAAGGGCGGCCGCAAGCCCGCCTGCGAGGCCGCCATCACCGTGCTCAGATAGCCGCCGAACCACATCACCGGCAGATTGATCGCCAGCATCAGCAGGCCATCGAGAATGGCCGCCCCCAGGCGAGTACCGCGGTCGGCCAGGGCCAGCGAATCGCCGTCGGCAATGACATCGGCGACCTGGCGGGTGGGATTGCGATACGGGTTTTGCTCTTCCATTGCAGCTCCTTGGTGCAGCGGGGAAATCCCGGCGCGCAGTGTGTACCTTGACGCAGGCGACCGCCAAATCCCTACCAGGCCCGCTGTCGATCAGAACGAAGCGGGCCGCGCCCAACGAACACGCCCGCGTCATCGCCGGCAGCGCGTGTCATCCGGCAGCGCGCCGCAGTCAGGGCCGTGCCCGCCGCCCGCGTGCGCCGACGGCAAGCATCCAGACCCGGCGCGAAAAGACGGCGCATCCGCGCCGATTTCCTGTGCCATGCACCGCCGGCCAGTGCAACAGCGATAATCGCCGCCGGCCACGGCAGGACCCCGCATGAGCGTCAGCGTCTTCATCAGCGGCACCGATACCGAAGTGGGCAAGACCTGGGCCAGCGTCGCCCTGTTGCGCGCACTCAACCACACCGGCCTGCGCGCGGTGGGCATGAAGCCGGTCGCCAGCGGATGCGAGGAAATCGACGGCGCGCTGCGCAACAGCGACGCACTGGCCCTGATCGGCGCCAGCCATGCCGCGCCCGACTATGCCGTCTGCAATCCCTACGCGCTGCGCGACGCCGTTGCGCCGCACCTGGCCGCGGCGCACAGCGGCGTGCGCATCGACATCGGGCGCATCCGCGCCTGCCATGCCGCCTTGTGTACGAATGCCGATGTGGTTGTGGTCGAAGGCGCCGGCGGCTGGGCCGTGCCCCTGGGGCCGCAGCTGATGCAGGCCGCCATTGCGCAGACGCTGGAGCTGCCGGTCATCCTCGTCGTCGGCCTGCGCCTGGGCTGCATCAACCATGCCCTGCTCAGCGCCCGCGCCATCGCCGCCGACGGCTGCCACCTGCTCGGCTGGATCGGCAATGCGATCGATGCGCAGCAGCCCCTGCAGCAGGAAAACATCGACACCTTGCACGCGCTGATGCCGGCGCCCTGCCTGGGCTTGCTGACGCACGGCGGCGCGGCGCAGCCGCCGCACGCGGCACTGGCACCGGCCGTGGCAGCACTGCAGGCACTGGCCGGCCATTGAGCAAGCGGGAATAAGCAAACCGGCTGCCGGCGTGATAGACCGTCAGGCAGATGGCGCCACCGCACACCAACCCGTATTCCGCGCTTGAGCGGTGTTGGCCGCGACGCAGCGCCGCCGCACAGCAACGCCGCCAGGCATGCAGACAGGACGCCGATGTCCACCTCCACGAAACTGAACGTCGATGCCTGCCGGCAGCGTTTGCCAACGCCCCGTGCGGGCAAAAACGTGCACTTGAATTTTTTGATGTTTTCATTGCTCGCGCAGCAGAAACGTGCGCTGTGCGTGCTTCCACAAGGCCACAACGCACGACTTCTGGCATGCGCAGAAACCCGCCTAAGCAGCGAGACTGCGGCATCACTGTCTGCTGCACCCATTGGCGTCTCGGGGACGCCACCACGGAAGATTTCAACTCGCCGGAGCATCGAATGCTGCGCACCCAAAACCCTGTCCGTCATTCCCTGTCGCTGCTGGCGCTGTCCGCTGCCATCGCAATCGGCCTGAGCACCACCGCGCATACCCAGGGCCCGCCCGGCGGCGAAATGCCGCCGACCATCGTCGAGGCAGCCAGGCCCAAGGTCGAAGCAGTCAGCGAGACACTGTCGGCCGTCGGCACCTTGCGCGCCGACGAAGCCATCACCGTGCGGCCGGAACTGGCCGGCCGGGTCGAGGCCGTGCTGTTCGAGGAAGGCCAGAAAGTGGCCAAGGGTGCGCCGCTGTTCCGCCTCGATGCCAGCCTGGTACAGGCTGACGTAGCCGAAGCCGAAGCCAATGCCGCCAACAGCGGACGCGAGCTCAAGCGCGCGCAGGACCTGGCCGGACGCAAACTGATCGCACCGGCCGATGTCGACACCAAGCGCGCCCAGTCCAAGGTGGACGAAGCCAAGCTCGCCTCCAGCCGCACGCGCCTGGGCAAGACCGACCTGCGCGCGCCGTTTGCCGGCACCGCCGGCCTGCGCAAGGTCAGCCCGGGCGAATACGTCAACATCGGCGATGCCCTGGTCGACCTGGTCGCCACCGATACGCTCAAGCTCGATTTCAGCCTGCCCGAGGTCTACCTGGGCCGCTTCCGGCCGGGCCAGAAGATCGCCGTCAGCATCGATGCCCAGCGCGACCGGCAGGACACCCGGCCGAACGTGTTCTCCGAAGGCGAAGTCTATGCGGTCGCCCCGCAGGTCGACCTCGCCACGCGCTCGGTCACCTTGCGTGCCCGCGTACCGAATGCCGACGGCAAGCTGTTCCCCGGCCAGTTCGCCCGTGTCAGCCTGGTGCTGGGTTCGCGCGAGAACGCGCTGCTGGTGCCCGAACAGGCGCTGTGGCCGCAGGGCGGCAAGCAAAATGTCTACATCATCAAAGATGGAAAAGCGGAACTGGTGGAAGTCACCACCGGCCAGCGCAAACCCGGCCTGGTCGAAATCATCAGCGGCATCGGCGCCGACGACGAGGTCATCAGCGCCGGCCAGATGAAGATAGGCCCCGGCGCCAAGGTACAGGTCCAGGGCGCGAAGCCCGCGGCACAGCAACCCGCCGCGCCGGCGCACTGACGGGAGACAGCCATGGTCTTGTCCGATATTTCCATCCACCGGCCGGTATTCGCCACGGTGGTGAACCTGGTCATCCTGCTGGTCGGCTTCATCTGCTACGACCGCCTCGCCGTGCGCCTGATTCCCAAGGTCGACACGCCCGTGGTCACCGTGGCCACGACCTATCCCGGCGCCAGCGCCCAGGTAGTCGAGTCGCAGATCACCACGCCGATCGAGGAACAGCTCTCCGGCATCGAGGGCATCGACTACATCGGCTCGGTCTCGCGCGAGGAATCCTCGCAGATCACCGTGCGTTTCCGCCTCGACCGCGATCCCGACTCCGCCGCCGCCGATGTGCGCGACCGCGTTGCCCTGGCGCGCGATTTCCTGCCACAGGAAGCGCGCGAACCGGTGGTGCAGAAGCAGGAAGCCGACGCCCAGCCCATCATCTACCTGGCGTTCTCTTCAGACCGGCACTCGGAACTGGAAATCGCCGACGTGGCCGAGCGCCTGGTCAAGGACCGCGTACAGAACATCGCCGGCGTGGCCCAGGCCCAGGTCTACGGCAACAAGTACGCCATGCGCGTGTGGCTGGACCCGGCGCGCCTGGCCGCGTACTCCATGACCCCGGCCGATGTGGAAGCCGCGCTGCGCCGGCAGAACGTGGAAATTCCCGCCGGCCGCATCGAAAGCACCCAGCGCGAATTCTCGGTGCTGTCGGAAACCGACCTGAAGACGCCGGAGCAGTTCGGCGCCATCGTGCTGCGCAGCGGCGCCGACGGCTACGCCGTGCGCATCAGCGACGTGGCCCGGGTGGAACTGGGTGCCGACCAGGCCCGCTTCCGCGCCCGCTACAACGGCCGCAACGCCGTACCGCTGGGCGTGGTCAAGCAGGCCACCGCCAACCCGCTGGCCATTTCCGAAGGGCTGCAGAAACTGCTGCCGGAAATCACCCGCACCCTGCCGGCCGGCATGAAAGTGGAAATTGCGTACGATTCCACCATTTTCATCGAGCGCTCGATCGGCGAGGTCTATACCACCATCGCCGAGGCGATGGTGCTGGTCGTCATCGTGATCTTCCTGTTCCTGCGCTCGGGCCGCGCCACGCTGATTCCCATCGTCACCATTCCGGTGTCGCTGATCGGCGCATTCGCGGTGATGTACATGTTCGGCTTCTCCATCAACACGCTGACCCTGCTCGCCATGGTGCTTGCCATCGGCCTGGTGGTGGACGATGCCATCGTGATGCTGGAGAACATCTACCGGCATATCGAGCAAGGCATGCCGCCGATGCAGGCGGCGCTGAAAGGCTCGAAGGAAATCGGCTTCGCCATTGTCGCGATGACCCTGACCCTGGCCGCCGTCTACGTGCCGCTGGCTTTCTCCACCGGCCGCACCGGGCGCCTGTTCATCGAGTTCGCGCTGACCCTGGCGGGCGCGGTGATCGTGTCCGGCTTCACCGCGCTGACCCTGTCGCCGATGATGTGCTCGCGCCTGCTCAAGCACAGCGAAAAGCACGGCAAGGCCTATGAATTCGGCGAGAAAGTACTCAACGGCCTGCAGCACGGCTACGAACGCGGGCTGAAATGGAGCATGCGCCAGCGCGTACTCGTGCTCGGTGCGGCGGCCGTGGTGTTTGCCGGCCTGCTCGGCATCTTCATGCTCAAGCTGCTGCCGAACGAACTGGCGCCGCAGGAAGACCAGGGCCTGGTCATCGGCTTCGGCATGGCGCCCGAAGGTGCCACGCCGGAATACACCGACGGCTATGCCAAGCAGATGGAAGCGACCTTCGCCCAGCTGCCTGGCGTCGACCGCTATTTCCAGATCGTCGGCTTTCCCTCGGTCACCCAGACCATCGGCTTCGTCGGCCTGAAGGACTGGAGCGAACGCGACATGCCGTCCAGCGCCCTGCAGGGCATGCTGTTTCCGCAGTTCATGGCCATTCCCGGCCTGCTCGCGTTTCCGGTACTGCCACCGCCGCTGGGCGCCGACGATTTCGGCCAGCCGATTTCCTTCATCGTGCAGACCACGGGCACCTGGGAAGACCTGGAAAAAATCAGCGACGGACTATTGGCGAAAATTCGCGAAAATCCACAACTGACCAATGCCGACACCGACCTGAAACTCAACAAGCCGCAGCTCAAGATCGACATGGACCGCGACAAGGTGGCCACCGTCGGCGCCAGCGTGGACGAAGTCGGCCGCACCCTGGAAAGCCTGCTCGGCGGCCGCCAGGTCACGCGCTTCAAGCGCGGCTCGGAGCAGTACGACGTCATCGTGCAGGTGGACAGCGAAGGCCGCCGCGTACCCGACCAGCTCAGCAGCATCTACGTGCGCAACGCCAGCGGCGGCATGGTGCAGATGGCCAACCTGGTCAGCGCCAACGAGTCGGTCGCGGCGAAGGAACTGAACCACTTCAACCGCCTGCGCTCGGCCACCATCAGCGCCGGCCTCGCACCCGGCTACAGCATGGGCGAAGCGCTGGACTGGCTGGCGGTTGCGGTGAAGGACGTCGCCGCCGACGCGCAGTACGACTTCAGCGGCCAGTCGCGCGAATTCCGCGAATCTTCCAGTGCCTTCGCCCTGCTGTTCGCCCTTGCCCTGGTGTTCATCTACCTGGTGCTGGCGGCGCAGTTCGAAAGCTGGATCGATCCCTTCATCATCCTGTTCTCCGTGCCGCTGGCGGCCTTCGGCGGCCTGGCCTGCCTGGTCATCGTCAACTGGGTGGCGTCGACCGGCTTCACCCACCAGGCCGGCAGCTGGAACATCTATACCCAGATCGGCCTGATCACCCTCGTCGGCCTGATCGCCAAGCACGGCATCATGATCGTGGAATTCGCCAACCAGCTGCAGGAACAGGGCCGCAGCAAGGCCGAAGCGGCCTTCGAAGCCGCGCGCCTGCGCCTGCGCCCCATCCTGATGACGACCGGCGCCATGGTGCTGGGTGCCCTGCCGCTGGCCATTGCCTCCGGCGCCGGTGCCGAGGCGCGCCACCAGATCGGCTGGGTCATCGTCGGCGGCATGGGCTTCGGCACGTTGCTGACCCTGTTCGTCGTACCGGTCGTCTACGTGCTGCTGGCACGCAAGCACGTGCCGCAGGAAGACTTCGACGGCACTACCGCCGCAGCGCATTAAAAAACTGGGTTGCAGGTTGGGTTAGGTCGCAGGCGCCGCCCAACATCGAGGTGGAACACCCGCCAGGAACCCCTGCCGAAGGAATTCTCCGCCCCGCGGAAACCTCCTTCGGCAGGCCGCTTCGAACAAGCGACAGCGGCAAAACGTCCTCGCCACGAGTCTTTTGTTGCGCAGACATCTCCATGCCGAAGCGTGCCTGCCGCTTGCCCCAGCCTAGATGTGCGTCAGCGCATAAACCGCCTGCACCACCTTGCCCACGCGCACATAATCCAGTTTTTCAAACGTATCACTGTCGCGATGGTAGTGCGGATTACGCATGAACGCCGTGTCGGTGATCATCAGCGCCGGATAGCCTTCGCGCCAGTAGTTCAGGTGATCGGAAAAATCGATGCCCTGCAGAAGCGGCGGCGCGTTGATCGAATGCACCGGCAGATCGCTGGCGCCGGCCATCACCGCCTTGACGTGCCGTATCGCTCCGAAATCGCCCATTCGGCCGGCAAGCAGGATGAAATCGCCGCGATCCGAATACAGCGAAGCCATGCCCGGCGCCGGATAGTGCTGGCTGCCGGGCTGGTCGCTGAAATAGCCGATCATCTCCAGCGACAGCATCAGCTCGACCTCGCGGCCAGCGGCCTTGAGTGCCCGCGCATGCCAGGCACTGCCCATGTCTTCGGTGCGGAAGAACGGCGGCTCCTCCAGCGTATACGCCACCAGTTCCACCGGACGCCGGGGCGGATTGCGGCCCAGCAGCCGCGCCAGTTCCAGCAGGCCGGCCGTGCCGCTGGCATTGTCGTCGGCGCCCGGCGTATGCGTGTAGGGCGAGACGCCACCGGCATTGCGTCGGGCCAGCTGCACATCGCCGTGGGAATCGTAGTGCGCGCCGATGACCAGCAGCGGCCCCAGTTCCGGACCGAAACGCAGCACGATATTGCGATACGTCACGCCTTGTACCGCCACCGGCTGTTCCGACACCGTGCCACCGGTCCTGGCGAATTCGTCGCGGATGAACTGCGCGGCCCGGTCGATGTTCTCGAAATGGTCATAGCTGCGCGGATACAGGTCCACCGACAGATGCTTCACGTCGGCCTGCAGCCTGGCCACATCGACCGCCGGCGGCTGCGACGGCAGCGGCACCACCCGCGGCTGTACCACCGTGGCGACGGCCGCCACGACCAGCCCGGCGAACAGGCTCCACACCACCAGCCGATGACGCAGTCGCATGCTTCGTTCCTTGCCTATTTCAGGCCGCACTAGAGTGGTGGCACTGCAGCAGAGTTCAAAATCGCCAGCGTTCGTCGCTGCTGCACGCCGTAGCGGCACCGCTGTCGCAGCACCCGCCGTTGGCTTGCCGAAGCGCACTGCACGCGCAAGGCTGCCGTCACGCTGCGCTTAAACCATTCTGCGGAGCGCCGCATCGAAGCCCGCGCCTACCCCGCCGATCGGCGTGGACCTTGGCTCACCACGACCACCTGCGCAAATCCCGCCAGGGTCCGGCGACCTGCCGCACCCTTTGTTGCCTTGTAGAAATATTCCAAGAGCTACCACCCATGCCAAACGCAGAACACGGACGCCCCGTCCCCGCGGCAGCCCAGCGCGCCTTGCGGTCGGGCACCTTGCTGACTTCATTCGCCTTGCTCGGCGCCATGGCGGCGAGCGCGCCCGCACTGGCCGACAGAAAGACGCCGACGGCGCCGGCTTTTGCGCGGGTAATCGAGAGCGAAGTGCCCGAAATCATGCGGACCGCGAATATCAAAGGTGCAGCGGTCGGCCTTGTCGTCGACGGCGAACTGGTCTACGCAAAGGGTTTCGGCTTTGCCGACCATGCCGGCAAGATTCCCGTGACGCCCGACACGGTCTTCGTCGCCGCCTCGCTGTCCAAGCCCATTGCCGCCTGGGTCACCCTGCGCCTGGCGAAACAAGGCGCCATCACGCTCGACCAGCACGCCGCCGACCTCGTCTCGCCCTGGCCGCTGGCGGCCAGCACCTTCGACCATCGCGCCATCACCGTGCGCCATCTGCTGTCGCATACCGCCGGCACCAGCCTGGGCGGCTATCAAGGCTGGCTGGACTACAAGGAATTGCCGACGCTGGAAGAATCCCTCGCCGGCAAAACCAACGGACGCGGCGCCGTGGAACTGTTCGCGCCGGCCGGCAGCAAATTCCAGTATTCCGGCGGCGGCTACACCCTGCTGCAGCTCGCCATCGAACGCACCACCCGGCGGCAGTATTCCGATCTTGCGCGCGAACTGCTGTTCCAGCCACTGGGCATGAAACACAGCAGTATCGCCATGACACCGCAGATCATCGCCAGCGCCGCCGAAGGCCATGGCGACGACGGCAGCCCCGTCCCCATGCGCTACTACGTCGAACAAGCCCCATCGACCCTGACCACGACAGTGAACGACTTCGCCCTGTGGATGCGCGCCAGCATGGCCGCCGCCAACGGCGAGCGCAAAAGCCTGCTGTCCCGCGAGGATGTTGTCGATATGTATACACCCGCCGCGCTGACCACCGCGGGCGCCGCCGGCGATGCCGTCTATGGCCTGGGCCACTTCATCGAAAAACAAAGCGACGGCAGCATCGCCGTCGGCCACGACGGCCGCAACCAGGCCGGTTTCCGCGCCAAATTCCTCCTGCGCCCGCAATCCCGCGACGGCATTGTGTTCTTCAGCAACTCACGCAGCGGGCTGGCACTGGATCGCGTTGTCTGCCTGTGGGCGGCGGATGCGAGCAAGGCCGATGCGGAGGCGAGTTGCAAGAAGTAGTGAGCTTCAGCCTTTAATCTGGCGCCAGTGGCAGGTACTTCTGCCGCCGTAGCGCAGTTGTTTTGGGGTTTCTGGGCTGCCTGCGCGGCAGTGAATGCAGCGCGACGAGGCGCGGGAGTGTGTGGGGATTTCTGAGCTGCCTACGCGGCAGTGAACAAGTCGTAGTGCGTGCGGTTGATGATCTCGCTTTTCTGATCTGCCTACGCGGCAGTGAACCAGTACTTCACGCCGGCCATGGCCTGCGCTGATTTCTGAGCTGCCTACGCGGCAGTGAACACCAGCCAGCGCGATCTTGCGCTGATCACAGATTTCTGAGCTGCCTACGCGGCAGTGAACCAGGTGCAGGCCGCTCCTGAGTTCGGCCTGATTTTCTGAGCTGCCTACGCGGCAGTGAACGCACGATTGGCCATGTTGATGGTGAGGTCGTTTTTCTGAGCTGCCTACGCGGCAGTGAACGGCTACCGCTGCATCCGCGTCAAAGTGACGGATTTCTGAGCTGCCTACGCGGCAGTGAACCCCAGGGCGCCGTGATGGCGCGGAACTGGTTCTTTTCTGAGCTGCCTACGCGGCAGTGAACGGCGCGGAACTCGTCGGCGCGAACATTCGGCACTTTCTGAGCTGCCTACGCGGCAGTGAACGTCGACGGCGTGATCGCGAGTGCATCGCAGATTTTCTGAGCTGCCTACGCGGCAGTGAACCTCGAAACTCCGCTATGCGATGGGTTGAGGGATTTCTGAGCTGCCTACGCGGCAGTGAACCGCAAGACCAACGACAAGTTCGACCCGCGCGATTTCTGAGCTGCCTACGCGGCAGTGAACCGCCCAGCTGCCGCATCAGCAGCTGATCGTTTTTCTGAGCTGCCTACGCGGCAGTGAACACTACGCGCCCGCAAGGTTTGGCTCTCGGAATTTTCTGAGCTGCCTACGCGGCAGTGAACTGAGTTCAGCGGCGGCCACAGAGCACTTCCTTTTTCTGAGCTGCCTACGCGGCAGTGAACACCTTCGCCGACCTGTACCCGCGTCGCGAGCGTTTCTGAGCTGCCTACGCGGCAGTGAACGACATTGCGGCGCTCGATGCGCAGATCGACAATTTCTGAGCTGCCTACGCGGCAGTGAACCGCGAGATGTCCCGCCTGCATGCGCTGGACCTTTTCTGAGCTGCCTACGCGGCAGTGAACCCTTGCGGATTGAATTCGATTTCCTGTTTGTATTTCTGAGCTGCCTACGCGGCAGTGAACCGGCAAACCACGCCTTCACGCCTAGGCGGATCGTTTCTGAGCTGCCTACGCGGCAGTGAACTCGGACGCCGGCTTTCCGAACTCCGTCACCGATTTCTGAGCTGCCTACGCGGCAGTGAACCTCCCAAAGCCGCCTGCTCCGGAACCGGCTGATTTCTGAGCTGCCTACGCGGCAGTGAACTCCTCGTGGCGCCGGTGTGCAACCGTGCCCGTTTTCTGAGCTGCCTACGCGGCAGTGAACCGGGATTCTTAGCAGCGAGGAAGAAGCTGCTTTTTCTGAGCTGCCTACGCGGCAGTGAACTGTCCATCACCCTCCCCCTGCAACGCCGACCATTTCTGAGCTGCCTACGCGGCAGTGAACTCAGCCCCTCCCGCACAGATAGCCCGGATGCTTTTCTGAGCTGCCTACGCGGCAGTGAACCGTGCGGAGGTTGCGCAGGGCGTTCGCGTAATTTTCTGAGCTGCCTACGCGGCAGTGAACGTACTGAATCTGCGTTGCACTCAGCCCGGCCATTTCTGAGCTGCCTACGCGGCAGTGAACCAGATCCCGCGCGAAGCCAACCGCCATCTGCATTTCTGAGCTGCCTGCCTACGCGGCAGTGAACAGACGATAAAAGCCGTCATAACGGTGGAGTCATTTCTGAGCTGCCTACGCGGCAGTGAACCTGGTCAGCTATTCCAACGGCACGCCTGGCATTTTCTGAGCTGCCTACGCGGCAGTGAACCGGCGACCGCTTGTGGATCCACTCGTATTCGGTTTCTGAGCTGCCTACGCGGCAGTGAACCACGACTGGATCATGGCGCCGACGGACAGCAATTTCTGAGCTGCCTACGCGGCAGTGAACCGGACGGGGGAAGCGCCGCGGCGAGTTTGGACTTTCTGAGCTGCCTACGCGGCAGTGAACGACAGCATCACGGAAGCGCCGCAGAGCTACGTTTTCTGAGCTGCCTACGCGGCAGTGAACAACGAGCAGGGCGAGCCGCATGCCGATTTCATTTTCTGAGCTGCCTACGCGGCAGTGAACGCCGGGACAACGCGCGTAGACGGGTTTCGAGTTTTCTGAGCTGCCTA
The DNA here is from genome assembly GCF_004363655.1 of Tahibacter aquaticus. GTDB lineage: Bacteria > Pseudomonadota > Gammaproteobacteria > Xanthomonadales > Rhodanobacteraceae > Tahibacter > Tahibacter aquaticus. Next base: position 470,025 of record NZ_SNZH01000002.1, on the reverse strand, counting down.
CGCGGCAGTGAACAACATCATCGAGCGGCACCGCGCGAAGTTCGATTTCTGAGCTGCCTACGCGGCAGTGAACGCCGGCTAAAGGGCTTGCTCGCCTGTGGAATATTTCTGAGCTGCCTACGCGGCAGTGAACTCGGATCGAGCTGCTCGGAGTTCAGCCGGGTCATTTCTGAGCTGCCTACGCGGCAGTGAACGGACTCACTGAGCAATGCTGGCGGCAAGGATTTTTCTGAGCTGCCTACGCGGCAGTGAACGACGGTAGCGGCGTAGCGGTACGAACCGGCCTTTTCTGAGCTGCCTACGCGGCAGTGAACGAGGATTACGCCAAGTACCGGCCGAACTACCTTTTCTGAGCTGCCTACGCGGCAGTGAACGTCACGAAAGGCCGTCTTGAGTGGGACGAATGTTTCTGAGCTGCCTACGCGGCAGTGAACCGTTCATCGAGTTCAGCAGCCCGCCGGCCGAGTTTCTGAGCTGCCTACGCGGCAGTGAACCAACACGCCAGCTTCGTTGGTCCGAACAGAAATTTCTGAGCTGCCTACGCGGCAGTGAACTACCGCTCCCCGCATCAATGAGTTTTTTCAGTTTTCTGAGCTGCCTACGCGGCAGTGAACCGTCTGTTTCCACTTTACCGACATTGCGCGGCTTTCTGAGCTGCCTACGCGGCAGTGAACGCGGATAATCGCTGCTACTTCATCCCGTTTCATTTCTGAGCTGCCTACGCGGCAGTGAACATGGTGTGTGCGCCGACAGCCAGGCTCGGCGTTTTCTGAGCTGCCTACGCGGCAGTGAACCGATGCGTCCGCCTGCCCGCGTGATCGCGTATTTTCTGAGCTGCCTACGCGGCAGTGAACTCCAGCCCCTTCCGCGCTTCTGTCACGATGCCTTTCTGAGCTGCCTACGCGGCAGTGAACAGACGGAGAGATTCGTGCCAAAGGAAATTGTATTTCTGAGCTGCCTACGCGGCAGTGAACGAATACCCCGTGGTCTGCCCGCGCTGGGACGTTTTCTGAGCTGCCTACGCGGCAGTGAACGCGCATGAATCTCGGCGGTCGCCCCAGCAAATTTTCTGAGCTGCCTACGCGGCAGTGAACTCGTGCTCATTCGCTGAACTCCGTGGTAGCTATTTCTGAGCTGCCTACGCGGCAGTGAACAACACCCGTATCTGAATCTCGTGCGCCGGGATTTTCTGAGCTGCCTACGCGGCAGTGAACGAGCGCTTCATCTGCCTTGGCCTGCGATACATTTTCTGAGCTGCCTACGCGGCAGTGAACTTCAAGCGCTGTGGCCGCCCAGCTACGCAGCGTTTCTGAGCTGCCTACGCGGCAGTGAACGCCGGAACCGTTACCGAAACGGTTACACAAACTTTCTGAGCTGCCTACGCGGCAGTGAACCTAGCGCGGCGACGCGGGCGCTACTAACCCATTTTCTGAGCTGCCTACGCGGCAGTGAACGATGGCCTGGCCTTGGTTGGTAGCCTGTACGATTTCTGAGCTGCCTACGCGGCAGTGAACGCGTCCCAGCACTTCGATTCGGCGGCGTGACGTTTCTGAGCTGCCTACGCGGCAGTGAACCCTGACCTCCAGCCAAGCCCAGGAAACCGGGCTTTTCTGAGCTGCCTACGCGGCAGTGAACCGGTCATGTCAGCCATGGGCGGCCTTCCTGTCTTTCTGAGCTGCCTACGCGGCAGTGAACCTGCGTACGCGATACCAGATTCATCGCGGCCATTTCTGAGCTGCCTACGCGGCAGTGAACCACGTGTCGGTGGCGTCGCCGTAGACCGCATCTTTCTGAGCTGCCTACGCGGCAGTGAACCAGTTTTCCGACGCGTTCTACCTGGCCCTTTCTTTCTGAGCTGCCTACGCGGCAGTGAACACAGGGCGGTCTGTGGTGCTCCCGCAGGCAGTTTTCTGAGCTGCCTACGCGGCAGTGAACGCATCAACTGCCACCGGTGACGGACGCGATATTTTCTGAGCTGCCTACGCGGCAGTGAACCCGCCCGGAGAGCCCGGCGATACAGGCGAGGTTTTCTGAGCTGCCTACGCGGCAGTGAACTCTTAAGCCCGGCAATCTGCCGCAGAACGAATTTTCTGAGCTGCCTACGCGGCAGTGAACCCGTCGGCCCGGCGCTGACACTGACCGTCCCTTTTCTGAGCTGCCTACGCGGCAGTGAACCACCAATAACGCCTCCCGTCTTTATCCGTCGTTTTCTGAGCTGCCTACGCGGCAGTGAACCCGAAGTTGACGCGATGCAGGTGCGGTTTCATTTTCTGAGCTGCCTACGCGGCAGTGAACGACAAGATCCAGTCCGGCCTACTCATCCATAATTTCTGAGCTGCCTACGCGGCAGTGAACCTGCCCGAGGACGGGCTAATGCAGCGGTTCATTTTCTGAGCTGCCTACGCGGCAGTGAACTTGGGAGCGTCCGCCGCATTGGGCGTTGACGTTTTCTGAGTTGCCTACGCGGCAGTGAACTTCGTCGCTGTTGTCGGCCAGGTCGGTCACCATTTCTGAGCTGCCTACGCGGCAGTGAACCGAAGCAGAATTTGCAGCTCGCATGGCTGAATTTTCTGAGCTGCCTACGCGGCAGTGAACAGACCGTGCTTCCGCTGGCGTAACTATGATGTTTTCTGAGCTGCCTACGCGGCAGTGAACCATGAACACACGCGTGCCAATGCACGCCGACATTTCTGAGCTGCCTACGCGGCAGTGAACCTGATGCGGGAAGCGGCGCAGGATCTCGTCGATTTCTGAGCTGCCTACGCGGCAGTGAACCGCGGCACGGGTTCGTGTGGGCTGTGTTCGCATTTCTGAGCTGCCTACGCGGCAGTGAACCAGGGTACCCGCTCTTGCAATTCGCCATGTACTTTCTGAGCTGCCTACGCGGCAGTGAACGCAGCTGGAGCCTGTCCCATGATCCGTTGGCTTTTCTGAGCTGCCTACGCGGCAGTGAACTTCAAAGACGCGCCGGGTATCGGGCAGATGCTTTTCTGAGCTGCCTACGCGGCAGTGAACGGCAATGTGGCGCGGCGTGTCCAGATCCTGGCTTTCTGAGCTGCCTACGCGGCAGTGAACCCTTGTGCCGGCGGCCCCTGTGAACCGTCGTCTTTCTGAGCTGCCTACGCGGCAGTGAACGACGTACGTGCCGTGGGCGCGGGACCAGTACGTTTCTGAGCTGCCTACGCGGCAGTGAACTCGCAAGCACGGCGACCGTGCGGTTAAGCAAATTTCTGAGCTGCCTACGCGGCAGTGAACCTGCTGGTCAGTCTCGGGCGCTGGCTCGATTGTTTCTGAGCTGCCTACGCGGCAGTGAACTGCTGTGCGCTGCCGGCTACTGGCTGGCGTATTTTCTGAGCTGCCTACGCGGCAGTGAACGCTCAGTCCGGCCAGAGCGTTCCACTCGTAATTTTCTGAGCTGCCTACGCGGCAGTGAACCGAAAGCTACATGCGCGAGCGCGACGAGGCGCTTTCTGAGCTGCCTACGCGGCAGTGAACCTGAGGCCTCGGGCGTCAACGTCACCAAGAGTTTTCTGAGCTGCCTACGCGGCAGTGAACCCGACGATTGCGTCGGCGCGGAATCTGAGACATTTCTGAGCTGCCTACGCGGCAGTGAACATGCATCGTTCGGCGGTGGCTGGGCGCAGTCCTTTCTGAGCTGCCTACGCGGCAGTGAACCTTAGGAGGATCAGCAGCGCGTATCGCATTGATTTCTGAGCTGCCTACGCGGCAGTGAACTTCACTTCCGGCCCGGTGTGTCCCACGCAGATTTTCTGAGCTGCCTACGCGGCAGTGAACATGAAAAGGGCGGCTATCCCGGCCGCCATCCCATTTCTGAGCTGCCTACGCGGCAGTGAACCCGAAGTAACACGCGAGCCGGATCGAGATAAATTTCTGAGCTGCCTACGCGGCAGTGAACTCGATGCGGTGCAAGCCGAATTGTCGGCCGTATTTCTGAGCTGCCTACGCGGCAGTGAACACGGACTTCTACCATGCGACGCTCGGCAACGTTTTCTGAGCTGCCTACGCGGCAGTGAACCGTGCTTGCCGGCGCTGGTGCGTTCACGACCTTTTCTGAGCTGCCTACGCGGCAGTGAACCGGCAAAGGCACGTTCCGGCACCGGTCCCATTTTTCTGAGCTGCCTACGCGGCAGTGAACCTGGCGTTCGCCCGCGCAGCGTTGGCGGCGGTTTTCTGAGCTGCCTACGCGGCAGTGAACGCCCTGGAAAGACTCGTTATCGACCTTGGAATTTTCTGAGCTGCCTACGCGGCAGTGAACGTCCACGATGTTGCTGAGGTCGTCCGTGGTCTTTTCTGAGCTGCCTACGCGGCAGTGAACAATCCGTAATCGAAACATCCGCAATCGGAACATTTCTGAGCTGCCTACGCGGCAGTGAACGGTCATGGCCTGCTGCCGCCCCGTCGATCCGATTTCTGAGCTGCCTACGCGGCAGTGAACAACAGCCAAAACCTCCAACCTCCCCAGGTTCCAATCACTTACCTCAACAAAACCACAACCACCCAAACAATCCGGGCAGCTGCAAGTCATTGATTCAACAGCATCACATCAGCGGTCCGAGAAAAAGGGTCGAAACCAGGGAATGGTCGCCCCCTGGCCAAGCCCATAGCTGTTGAAGCGTCCGTGAGTGGCTTTGTCCTGCAATGGACCGTGGTCGATGAAGATCAGGAATGGCTGCCCCGTGCTGGCGCTGGCAAGGCGGATGAACGGCAGGTCGAGGGTTTCCCGCGCGGTATCGGGAATTCGTTCGGCGGCGGCGGCGGCATCGATGCCGTGGCGCTTCATCAGGCGGCGACGCAGGCGTTCGGGATTGCTCTTGGCTTGTACGCGTCTTACGCCACGGTAGCGGCACGATTCCGGCACTGCCTGTAGGTCGCTATTGGCAACGTGATCGCGCATGGTGTTCAGCCATGCCGTTGCCTGCAACGCATGCACTGCGTGCGTAGTGCCGTGAATGCGCAAGGTGGTGCCCAGGCCATTGCGCGCGTTGTCCACAGACGGAAAGCTCACGCCAATATCGTCGCGCTGCAAGTACGCCAGTGCGCGGTGAAGTTTGCTGTACAACGCACCCAGCAGCACGTTGGCGGCAATCTCGGGATCGGGGCGTAGCATCAGGTCGAGATAATGGTCCATCTCAACCCCCTTCGCCGAATACACCGCCACGAACGAGTACGGCAATCACGTAGTGCTGGTCACCCGCACCTGGTGCCTTGCCCTTGAGCACCCAGTTGTCCAGCAGCGAATAGAAGTCGGCGCCGCCGTCTTTCTTGGGTTTGCGATAGGCCTTGCCCAGTGTCGTCACGGAACCGTAGGGCTCCACGGCGATGGGTCCGAGATCGCCCTGCTCCGGATACCAGGTATCGATGGTGCGCAAGGCATTGCCGATTTTCTGCGAGTGGATGCCGGCAATATCGTTGACGGCATAGAGCGTCTTGCTCTTGTTGCCTTTGGCGCGGTCGTCGAGGATCAACTCCTGCGAAGGAAATACTTCCTGGCCGACACCGATGCGCACGCAGGCCCGGATGCGCAGCAGCACGTGACGATCGCCGTTCAGACCTTCTGCGATCAGCGTGCCGATTTCGGCGATGGCCTTCAGATCGTCCCCGGTGGCATCGAAGTTGCGTAGCGACAGCGACAAGGCGTCGGCGAAGGTCCAGCTTTTTGCCGCCTTGCCATCGACCAGATGGTCGATGCGAATCTCGACCTGTTCGGCACCGATGCGGTTGCGCCAAAGAAAGCGGCCGTTGGCCAGATTGCCGGCGTAGCGACGCGCCAGTTCGCCAAAGCCATTGGCCTTGATATAGCCGTCGACGGTCTGCAGCAGGCGTTGCTGATACGCCGCGTCGTTGCAGGCGGATGGCTTGCCGGTGCCGGCCAGCACGCGCAAGGTAAAGCTGACGCACAGGGTATCGGCATCGCCGGGCAGTGCCGCAACGTCGACCGTCTGCAGATTGGGTTTTTCAACCATAGCGTCGAGTTTGGCCGGATCCTGTTCTTTGGTTTTCAGGCGATTGGAAATGGTGCCACGCACGGATTTCGTGCGGATAGCTATCGGCTTGCACGTGGCTTCGTCGTTCCGGCTGGCCCAGCTTGCCGAGTGAAACAGTGCGTCGGACGGATCGAGCTTGCGTTCGAAGGCGAGCACGGATGCGGTCTTGATGGCGGTATCGGACATGGCATGACTCCTCGAATTCAGTGCGGATGAGTGGACGTGGCAGCGATGTAGTCGTTGCAGGCGCGATAGCGGCCTGTCTCGATGTCGCTATGTCCGTACCAGAGCAATTGACGCCAGGAATCGAGCCGATGCGGCGCTATCCACTGGCCGATGGAGTAAAGGCTTTCGACGAAACGGAACGGTGTTGTCGCATCGCGCGCGTTGCGCACGCTGCCGGCAGTCTGCAGCGGTGTCAGCGCACCGTAGCCGACCGGAATCGGCACTATCCAGCCAGGCTTCTTTTCGTAGATCCACTCGACGGCAGATGTTTTCTTCTCGGTCGCCGCGGTCTCGTCCTGCGGTGGTGGCATGCAGTTGAGACGCACCAGATCCAGCCATGCATCCAGCGTTGTCGCGGTCGCATCTTTCCTACGCAACTGCGCCAGCCTGTCGGCCAGCAGGTCGTCGCGCGCGACCAGGGCAAAGCCGGGCAGCCAGCGCCGGCGCAAGTTGCTGAACCATTTCGGCCGGTCGTTGGCGGCGTCCGGAAAAGCTTCGAGGTGCGGCCTTGTGGCATGAATTCCTGCCGCTGCGCCGGGCAATACCGTGCCGCCAGCGATACGCATCTGTGCAAGCTCTGCGGCTACCTGATCGGCACATTCGCGGCGAATAGCCCAATCCGCTTCGAGCACCGTGCCGCTGACGCCGAACACCAGCGTAATGTCCAGATGTATACGACCCTCCTCGACGATGGCGGCGGTGCTACCGTCCTTGTCGATCGGGTTGCGGGTAAGCCGGAATGCGCGTGTGAAGCCAGCGGTGGCAACCTGTTCCTCGTGGTGATGGCAGATCACACCGACACCGGTGAAGAACAGCGGATAGCGCCCAGCCAGTTTTCGCTCCAGCGCCCACATCAGCCCGAGAAAGGCGGTGATGGCAGGAAAGCCGTGAGTGAATGGGCTGGAAATGGCGTTGGCGTTCTGTACCCGCAGGCGCGGCAGGATCAGCAGGCCCCTGCTTTCGGCCAAGGTATCGCTCATGCGGCATCTCCTTTGGCGGCACGTCGGTCTCGCGCCATCTGGCGGCCCAGGTTCTTCAGGTGCGCCATCCAGATTTCGTCGCCCAGCAGTTCCTTGGCCCACTCGCGCAGCTCGACCAGGCCAACGGGCAGGCGGCCCTTCAGCTCGCTGTTGAGCCAGTAGCCGAAGCTGCGGCCGATTTCCTCGGGCCAGTCCAGCCGTTGCCAGTGGCGATGGAACTCGTCGTCGTGGGTAGCGCGGCCGGGGTCGAGCCAGAGTTGTTCGGCCATGGGCAGCTGACAGGCAGGTGCAGTACTCCAGCCTGGGCTCAGCGCATCGTGGAGTTCGCTGGCGAACCAGGCCAGTTCATCGACGAGGCGGTCGAACAGGTCTTCGCGAAAATCCCGCGTCGGCTTGATGCTGGTGGGATCGCCTTCGAGAAACTCGCGCAGTTCCGCCACCAATGTGTGCACGAGGTCGCGCGCACCGAACCGGCTGAATACCGAATCGATATTCAACGGCGGACGAACTTTCGATTTCCACTGCGGCGGCAATGAAGCCAGCAGGTAGTTCGCGCCGCCACGCTCGCTATTGAGCTGGCTGATGTTCTGCGGCTTGGTACCACCGAGCTTCTGCACGGCCAGATGGGGATATTCCGCAAAGCCAGCCGGATGATCGCGTTTTTCCCGCCGCGCTTCGCGGGCGGCTTTTGCCGCATCGCTGAAGCGATCGTCGTTGATGGTCGTATGCACACGCTGGGTGAGCGACGATGCGTAGAGCGGCGCCAGCAAATGGTAGGCGCTGTCTTCGGTTGGCATCTCGTCGACCAGCCAGTAGACCTGCTTGGCATGGGTATGCGAGGCCAGTTCACCACGTGGCTGCACCAGATTGGCGAAGGCCTTGCACCAGGCGCCGGCCTGGTCGGGATCGCTGCTGAAAGCGGCCAGCAGATCGGGATCGTCGGCCAGCAGCGCATCGAGCAAGGTCATGCCGTTGGCCTGCAGACGCAGGAATTTGTATACATCCAGCGCGGCAGCATTGCCGACAACGTCGCCGGCGAAATCGCCACCGAGTACATGACTGCCCAATTCGGCATGACCGGGCAATAGCGCCGGCGGACAGTAGAGGTTGGTGCCGCGTGCATCCGGGTGGATGGCTTTGAGGGAGTGGGTTACGGCCTGGATCTGGCTGACACGCCGTGCGGCGTCTTCGATCCAGCTGGCCGCCTGGAACTGGGCCAGCAGTGCTTCGCGGTTTTGAGCGTCTTCGGGCAGTTTTTCGAGCTTGGCGTCGCGGCGTTCTTGCAGGAACCGTTCGATGGCGGCACGAAACGCAGCACGTCGAGTACTGTCGGGTTGATCGATCATGGGAATTCCTAGTCGTCAGCTTGCTGAAAACGTAGAATTCCCCGGAGTCTGTACTCCGGGGATTCCGGCTGTTCGCCTAGTTCATCGAAATGCTCTCCTGAGCGTGCGATAGCTAATCACACAGCCTCCTGTATGCAACGAAACCCTGCAGTTGGGCTCACGCCGCGAAGCGTTGATGTTTGCGAAATACCCTCGGGTGTTTGCCCACCCGAGGGTGCGCCGAGTATAGGCTGTCACAGGTGCTTGTCAAATCCACTACGTCGGCACTTTCCACTACGTCGGCACTTATCCGCTACAATGCCCTGGCGCGCCCCGGAACGTGTGTTTCTAACAATCGGTTCGCGCTCTCGATCTGCTGCCAAGCCAGTTTCATGCTCACTGCCGGATAGGCAGCTCAGAAAACTACTTCGGCACGATCAACTTAAACTGCCGCACAGGCAGTAGGGTCTCCAGGCGCCAATTCACCGGCGCCTGAAAACCCCCAACACCGGATGAAACCACCACCCCCGCTCGCTCGGCCGTACACTCACCTGGCCCAGCTGCAGCGCGCATTCGCTCAGTGGCATGTCCCAGGCCGCGGCAACTTCGGTCAGTAGTTCCAGATAGTCATCCCTGCCCCACGCGCAGATGCCCTCGCCGACAACCTCTGCCTCGGGAACGAGGTTCCTCTCGCACAGCACATACACCGCCTCGCCACGGCGCCCGCCGATCACCTGGCCACCGTCGCGGATTTCGTAGATCGCGTAGTCGTCGCCCTCGTCGTTGGGCATCAGCACCAGCTCGATATCGGGTGCACTCAGGCGAAACGGCTGCTGCTGCGGCAGCGCACCGGTCAGGTGCATACCGGGCCTGTCCCAGATGCTGCTGGCATTGAGTTCGCGCGGCAGCTGCGCATAGCCGGCGGCCATCTCCCGGCGCGACGGCTTCACGACGGCCGGCGGTAGCATCGTGTGACGCAGGCGCGCGTGCTCCAGATCGCTGAGACGGTGTTGCGCCAGCAACGGCTCCGGCTCGGCGATGCGTGGCCGTGCATCGATGATGCTTTGCCCGTCCGGGTCCAGCAGTTCGCCCAGCAGATCGCCGAGCTGGTGCGAATGCAGCTTGAATCGCTCGTCGTCCTGCTCGAAGCCAGGCCGGCAGAATGCGATGGCGCTAGGGTTTTCCAGGTGCTTCAGATTGGTGCTGAGCAGGGCAATGTTCGGACTGACACAGGCACCGGAGCGATGCCGGCGTACGCGGCCCGCCAACTGGATCAGCGAACGCAGCGACGACGGCTCGGCTACGGCCCAGTCATAGCAGTGGTCGCGTCCCACCTCGATCACCGGACTGCCCAGCACGATGAATAGGTGATGCGAAGCCGCGTGCGCGTCGATCGCCTGTCGAATAGCGGCCAGCTCGAACACAGCGTTTTCCGCGTGCCGGTCCAGGGCCGCGTCCAGCCGCCGCTCTATCGCCGAGCGCAATAGCAGTGGAAAGCGCGCGTGATAGACACACAGGTGAATCTGGTAGTCGGCCGGGGAACCGAGCCGATACAGCTCGCGCGCCACGTCGATCAGCGGCTCGATATTCGCCATTCGCACCACGCCGAAACTCACGCGCTTGCCGCTACGCGGATCGGTGCTGCAATGCTGGCCATGTAACGCCAATGCTTCGCGCCGCACGCAGGCAGCGAATTCGCGACGTATCTCTTCGCGCTTCGTCGCCACCGGGCGCAGTTCGACCAGTCGCGCGCGGCGCCGGACACTATCGTCGGCCAACCGTTGCTGCCGCCGCTGTGCGAAACCCTGGTGCTGTTGCTGGAAGGCGTGTTCGTCCGCGCAGTCCTGCGTCTGCTGGTTAAATTCGTCGAACCAGGCGCAGCAGACCGGCGCAGCCTCGCCCGGCCTTTCGCCGCGATTGGCCTGAAAACAACGACGCCCGGCTTGGTAGGCGAGAAACATGCCCTGCACCAGCGCGGGCGGTAACGTCGCCGACGACAGCAACAGACGTGCGCCGAGCATGCCGGCCCAGTAGACCAGCCGCGTCAGCGCGGGCAGATCGTCGACGTCGTAGTCGTCCAGTTCGTCTAGGATCAGATCGCTGCTCATCAGCCGCAACATCGGCATGATCTGATGGCCGCCACGGCAGCTCTCGGTCGCCGGCACTAGATGATCGACCGTGCAGACCAGGACGGGCGCCGCCAGCAAGGCGCGCGCGCGCGCATCGTGCACGGTGCGCGCCAGCACGGGATGATCGATATTGCCTTCGTAGAGCACGCGGCTGTCTTCGTCGAGCAAGCCTTGCACAGAAGCCGAGCCGCTGGCCTCGGCACTTCGCGCATAGAAGCGCTGTAGCTTGCGATTTGCCGCGCCGCCGACGCGCACGGCGATTTCGTCATCGGACAGGCCCAGGCGTTTCGACAATGCTTGGCCAGTCTGCAGCGTCAACGTGCGTAACCCGAGCGCGATGGAACAGCGCACGCCGTGCTGCGGATCGGCCAGCGCATTCATGATGCGCAAGTTGGCCAAGGTCTTGCCGCAACCCGTCGACGCCATGTTGACGATGAACGCGCCTTGCCGCGCAGCGCGTTCGCGCAAAGCAGCTGCTGTATCCGAGGCCCGGTCCTGCCAGCGAAAAGCGTCGTTGTCGCTACGCCGGCGCAGGCCTTTGTGCCGGGCAAGGCGCGGCAGCGCACGGGCCAGCTCTGGTAGCGCGCTGGCGATGATGCCGGCGTGCTTTTCCACGCCCAGGAGATGTTCGTCGAGGCGCTGGCAAGGCTGGCCGCTTTGGCGATCCGTGTTGGCGTAGAGCGGATAGTCTTTCTCTCCCTTCACGCGCACGGATGGCTCGCGCAGGCTGGAATAGTGGTGATCGGCCAGCATCAGGCTCAAGCGAGCCAGGTGCATGACATAAACGTTGTCGAGCCAGCCCTGGCTGTGCCGCGTCGATTGCCGCTCCAGCAGACGCCGGGCAATGCGCGCCGCACGCTTGCGCCAGAGCGGCGTCAACGTAGGCAATGGGCCACAGGCCCAGTAGGGTTCGATCTTCTTTCTTTCGCTGCTGCCCGGTGTTTCGTTCCAGCCCGCTTCGATCTGCAGCAGCAGGTTGTCGGCATCGCCGAACGCCTTGAGTTTTTCGCCCCAGCGCCGGGCGGAAAGCGGCTTTTCCCTGTCCGGCTTCATCGGCAATCGATGATGTGTAAGCACCAGCCAACCAACGGCCTGTGCCAGCGAGGGCATGGTCGAAAACGGCCTGGTATCGACAGCATCGATGCCGTCACGCTGCAAGCGGCCGATCCAGCTTGCATCGTCGGCGGCGCTGGGTTCGACCAGCCGCTGCAACCACTCGGCATCGGTGCTATCGCCGACGAACGCCTGGAACAGACGAAGCGAGACCCATTCGTGGCGGTAGTCGTTGCGCCCGACTACGCCCTTGGCGAACAGGCGGTCCTGAAATGCCTGACTTGCCTTGCCCAGGTCATGCAGCAGTGCTGCCAGCGATGCGATCAGGCGAATGTCCTCGCCGGTATGCCAGTCGTTCTCGCTGTCGCTCTTCAGCACGTTGCGCGTCGTCGTATCGGTGGGTACGGCGCCCTGTGCATTGAAACGGCTCGCGTCGCCGACGATCCAGAGCAATTCGCTGTGGTCGAGGCCGCGTATCCAGTGACAAGCGACAGCCGTGTTCTTGCGCGCCGTCTTGCGCAGCAGGCGGCGCAAGGTATCCAGGCCCACCTGGGTAATCGGCGTCTGCCAGGTACGCTCGCCGCGGCGCTCGGCAAACTGGTCGAGGATGCGGCGGCTTTCGACCAGCGCACGCTTGTCGCACTGCGACACCAGAAGAATGTTCATGGCGAAATTTTCGCGGCCGTCGACAAGGCGATCTGCTGTAGCGTTTCGATCATGAAATCAAGCGACTCGGTACGTGTCAGCGCTTCGATGCACGCCTGGCGGAAGGCCTGCTCGTCATCGCCGCGCACAGCCGAAAGAAAAGCCTGCGGCAGGATAATGGCGTCTTTGACCAGGTCGGCGGCATCGAATACCAGGCCGCCGCGCCGCGTTTTGCCATGCAGTACCGCCAGGCCATGCGGCAGGCCCAATACCCAGCACGCGCTCGCGGCGAGGCCGTAGGCCAGGTAGTTGCCGTGGTCGAGAAAGCGATTGGCCGGATCGGCACCGCTGCCGCGCTTGGCACGCGTGAACTCGCCGTAGCGCGTTGCCTGGGCGCATAGTTTGAACAGGGCTTTGCTCAGGCGCGCTTCGTCGGTCAGCAAAGACGCATTGTCCGCGGCGCTTTCTATCCCCTCGCGACTTCGCTGCAGCAGTTCGTTCAGGCTGTCGGCGGCAATAACGAAACCGCCCTGTTTCAGCTCGCGGCTGGTAGTCCAGTGCTTTTCGATGCGCTGCAGGCGGGCCTGCTGCAATGCCCTGGCTGCCGCCAAGCGAGACGGTTCGTCGAACCAGAAGCGTACCCACGCCTGCAGATACTGCGTGGGCCGGTATTCACTTTGTGGACAAAACCACGCGATATCGAAATCGACCTCGTTGGCACTGAACAAGGGCGTACCGCCGCCACCGCAGAACCCGACCAGCACGCCGGCCTTGGCCAGCTCGCGCATGGCGGCCTGGGTGACCGAGGTGCCCGTGCCCAGCAGCAGGGTCGTCGTATTGGCAATGGGAATATTCCAGTAAAGCGAACGCTTGCCCTCGTCGGTGACGTATTCGACGCGGCCGCCGTTGACGAGGACGCGGCAATGTTCGAGGTAGTAGAGGTTTGCCCGCTTCGAATGCAGAATGCTCTTGAGATCGGTCGGCGACAGGTCTGACATACGCGGCCCCGGCGACAAAGGGAACATATGCGCAGAGTCTGCCATGTCACGTCATGACCGTCGCCGGTCGACGCATTACAGGCGACTCAATTGCTCCACGCTTTGAACTGCGCATTGCTCCGCAACGGCGCATAGATCTCGTCCTGCATTTCGCGGCGCGCCCACGCGGGGTTGAGCGACAGAAATACACCGAGGTAGTCCAACGCGCGGCCGCTGTCGTCCATGCTCATGGCCAGGCGCGCCGCGCGGCGCCAGATGCGATCCCAACCATGGCTGCGGCGCAATGCCTCGGCGATGGACAGGCGCGCTTCGTCGCGATTGCCTTTGCCGGCCTGGCGTTCGGCACGGATGATGGCTTGATGCGCGTAGTGCTGATCGAGCAATCGGCGCAGATCGGGAATCGGTTCGGCAGCCGCATCGATACGCAAGTCGATATCTTGCCAGCCACCGTCGACCGTGCGGACGAGCAAGGCGGCCGAGCGTTTTCCGCTGCTCTGGCCGCCGGCATCCTGGCCCGCTTCGAGGCCGGCCATCAGCCGCTCGGCCAAGCTGCCGGATGTCGATTGATACGCACGGCGCATCGCCGCCAGCACCGCTTCGCCGGCAAGGCCGTTACCCTGCACGGAGTAGCCTTCGTCGTGGTGCGCGCCGGCCCAGGCCGATGCCAGCGCATCGGTACCGGTATAGGCGAAGGAATGGCCCTTGGCATCGACGATGGCGACCTGGCGTTCTTCGATGCCTGTGCCGTCGAAATGGCCGTCGCCGTCGAGCAGGGCCTTGATGGCCGCTTCCGGCGATTTGCCGGCCGACAGCAAGGCCAGTCCCTTGGGGCCGTAATTCGGATTCGTCTCGAACTGGCTGACCAGTGCGCCGACGCGCGCTTGTGCATACGGCACGCTGGCGCCGACCGCCAGGTTGTTGGTCGCCACGGCAACACCGCAGTTGCCGGCCTTGTCGCAGGCGACGATGGAGAAGGTCGCGGCGGCCAGTGACGGCACCAGCAGCAGTGAAAGCGAAGCGGTCAAGCGCAACCAGCGGGCAATGGGTGAAGACCTGTGTGCGGGGGACTGCATGGCGACTCCTGGGCAGGTGGTGCGGCATCGGTCCGCCGCGGGCGTGGCTTCGATGCGCGATGCTGTGTCGGGGTTGCAGATAGCAATGCGCTGGTTTTGCCACTTCGCCAAAGTGAGTGCTGCAGCGCGTCGGCGGCGCAGTTTGCTGCGCTCATCGGCGCGCTACCCAGGCAGATCGGGGTGGAAGGGCACTGACCAAACGCGCACCGGATGACCCGGCACACGACGGATTTCCCGCGCAGCGCGCCGCGTTTCACACGCGGCAGCAAAACCACGACACGCCACCCTTCAGGCGCGGAATGCCGCGCTCGCAGCTCGGCGTTCCGCGCTGAAAGGGCGCAATGCCACGACCAACGCGCCGTCTTCCGCGCCCAAAGCGCGAAACGCCGCGGTCAAATCGCGGCATTCCGCGTGAAAAGGGTGGAGCGCCGCCGTCAAAGCGTCGTGTTCCGCGCAACACGGGCGAAGTGCGACCGTCAAAGCGCGGCATTCCGCGGTCGCAGCGCGGAGCGCCGCGAAAAAAGCGTCGCGCTTCGGGCTTTTTGCCCGAAAGCGAGGTCGAGCAACCGGCTCAGGGTGCCAGGCCGGGCAGGACGTAAGCACGCGGCGCAGCGCACCCGCTGATCCGTGGCCGCGGGTGGCGGCGGCGGCTTAGCGGCAAATCCTGGCGAAGATAGACGCTTCGCAGCGTGGCTGTCCTCGACGCCGCCTGCCCGCTTCTTTTCCGTACAACCCGCAAAGGGAAGTCACTGTTCGTACTTGTTCCCTGCCGATACCCGGATCGGATGCGTGTCGTAGATAAGGTCGAGATAGCTCACCAGAGGGGTACCCGGTTCGAACGAGAAAAGATCCATCACCTTGAACGTGATCACGCTGCCGTCGCGCACGGTCCAGTCGTACTGGAAATACGCCGTCGCGTGCTGCTGGTCTGTGGTGCTGAGGAAGATGTCGATTGGGGTAATGACATTGCGCGTGGACGCGTCCGCAAGCCGGTCAAAGAAAGGACCGGCCGGCATTTCGCCGAGGAATGGCGACCGCACCTTGCCGCCAGTGGCGAACAGGCTTTTCACGGTGGCGTAGTCACTCTCGCCCAGGGCGCGCATATAGGTCTGCAGGATGGATACATATGCGTGCACAAGTACACTCCCAGGGGTGATGAACGGCGGGCCGGTCAGCGTCAGTCTTCGACATTCAGCTCATGGGCCAGCACTGGCGTTACCCGCTGCGCGTAGCTGCTGACATTGGCCAGTGTGACGGTGTGATGCGCCGAGATCTGCGCGGCGGTGAGCACGCCGTTGTCGACGGTGGAATGCGCGTCGGTGACGAGGCTGACCGCGTAACCCAGGGCGAGCGCGCCGCGCACGCTGGAGTCGACACAGAACTCGCTCTGCAGGCCGCAGACGATCAGATGCTCGATACCGCGCTGCTGCAATAGCGCATGCAGTTCGGTTGCGTGGAAGGAATCCGTCGCCGTCTTGCGCACGCGCAGGTCGTCGGCATGGGTGACGAGGCCGTCGGCAAGCTGCCAGCCTTCGCTGTCGAACTGCAGCGGTCCTTCGCTCTCTTCGTGCTGGATCAGCACCACCGGCAGGCCAGCGGCTCTCGCCTTGGCGCTGACGCCGTTGATGCGTTGGATGACGCGGTCGATATCGAAGGCAGCCCATTCGCCGCTGCACAGGGCGCGCTGGATATCGATGATCAGAAGTGCGCTTTTCATGCTTGCCCACCAGGTGTTCGGTTGCGTGGATGGAAGAAGGCCGATTGCAGAAAGCGCAGGCCGGCCAGTACCTGCTCGACGCGTGCGTCGGACAACGCGCCGATGCGCTCGCCCAGTCGTGTCTTGTACAGCGACGACACCTGCGACACCACGACAACACTTTGCCGGCTCAAGCCACCTTCGCCGGGATCGAGCAACACATTGCCCGGCTCGCTGGCGCGATTCATGTTCGTGCTCAGGGCGCAGACCACCACGGTGCTGATGCGCGAGTGGTTGAACACATCGTCTTGCACGACCAGATGCGGATGCGGATGACCGGGAATGGAACCGCGAGATTCGTCCGCAGCAATCCAGAACAGATCGCCGCGATTCACCACACCGGCATGGACGTTTTGCTGTGCGTGTTCCTGTCTGTCCATGGCGCGAATGGGGCTTGCCGGAGTGAAGCGGATGGGTCCGATGCGTTCTGCCGCGGAGCGCACGCCAAGGCGCAAACGCCTATTCGGTCTTGTATACCGGTATCGGTTTCGCCGGCAAGGAATAAAGCCCGACAACGCTGCGCGCTTCCGCCGCGCTGAGCACGTGCAAGGTCATCCTGGCCACGGCCTGCTCGGACGGAAACATCGTGCGCAACAGCAGCAGCTGATACACCTCGACCTTCTCGTTCTTCGCCGCACAGCGCGCCGCGCAGAATTGCCGGTAGGCGCGTGCCATTTCCTCGTACAGGACAAGCCCATCCTCGGGATTGACGTCGCGACGATACAGGTCGATGGCCTGCTCGTAGGAAATGCCGTCGACGGACTCGAAAGTGTCCGTCAGCGCACGGATGCGGGTCAGCAGGGCTGGCGGCAAGGTCTTGTGCCGGTACGGCGCTATCTCGACCTGGTTCGTGTCCACCGTTGTCGGTGCCTGCGCACACAATGCGGTGGATAGGGCCAGCAATACGATGGCGAGCAGTATCTTCACGATCATTCCTGTATTCGCGGCGAGTTGGCCCGAGTAAGTCAGGAGCCGCCTCATTCGTAGATCTTGCCGCAATAAAGTAACGCGGCAAAGCAGCGATTGCCGATGGATTGCATCGCCTCGATCACCGCTGCAGAAACCACGTCAGTCAGAAATCGACGACACCTCCGGCACGACAACAATTTCGATGCAGCCAGCTTGGACAGGCCGGACTACAGCAGTTTCCTGAGCCGCTTGATCATGCCGAGATTGACACCTCTGCGGTATCTGGCCGCCGCAACCAGCACAAGAAGCCATTCCTCCACAAATACCCGGTCATGCCTGAGCGTGGCTCGCTCAGCCAACCAGCGGCGCTGCATTTCCCGGTCGCGCAAGCGCAAGCGGTAATGTTCGCCATTGCAGGCGGGGCATAGCGTTCGCCGCCGGTTGATATGCTGCTTTCTTACCTCATAGGTATGCTTCTGCTCGGTCGCGGAAAATACCGCCTGCTGACCGCAGGCATTGCAGCGGTAATGTATGTCGATGTAGTGCGTCGGAGGATCATGGTAGTCGCGCACGCCTTTGCAGTTCGATGCCCACTGGGTTGGATCGACAACCGAAAGGCCGCGTGTCACGACACCCCACCAAACCTGATCAGGCTCCCGACAAAACCCGAACCGTCGGTGACCAGGACTGTACTCATCGTCGACTCCTGCAGGTCGGGCCAAGATGCGGCAGTGTGCCGCGATTTGAAGGTCGCCGGTATGGCGCAGCCAACGCGGCTGCGTACGGCAGTGGCGGCGGCTTCGGCCGGGCGAGTAGTGAAAAGCAGAACGCCCCGCAAAGGCGGGGCGTTCTGCTTCAGGCAACACGCGTACGGCTATCGGGTCTTCAATGCGCCACGGCCGGCTTCGCCACGCGTGGCACTGCCGGTTTTCCGCGCGTGGCCAGCTTGCGGATGATCACGTAGAACACCGGCGTGAGGAACAGGCCGAACACGGTCACGCCGAGCATGCCGGCGAATACCGTGACGCCCATGGCGTGACGGATTTCCGCGCCGGCGCCGTGGGCGAATACCAGCGGCAGCACGCCCATGATGAAGGCCAGGCTGGTCATCAGGATGGGACGCAGGCGCAGGCGGCAGGCTTCCAGTGCCGCATCGACAATCGTCATGCCCTGTTTCATTTCCAGCTCGCGCGCGAATTCCACGATCAGGATGGCGTTCTTGCAGGCCAGGCCCATCAGCACCACCAGGCCGATCTGGGTGAAGATGTTGTTGTCGCCGCCGGTCAGCCAGACGCCGGCAATCGCCGACAGCATGCACATCGGCACGATCAGGATCACCGACAGCGGCAGCGACCAGGATTCGTACAGCGCCGCCAGCACCAGGAAGACCAGCAGCACGCACAGCGGGAAGACCAGCAGCGCGGCCTTGCCCTGGGTCACCTGCTGGTAGGTCAGGCCGGTCCATTCGAAGCTCATGCCGTTGGGCAGCATCTGCTGCGCCAGCGCACCGGCCACCTGCACCGACTGGGCCGAGGACATCAGGTGCGGATTGATGCCGCCCTGCAGGTCGGCGGCCGGATAGCCGTTGTAGCGGATCACCGGATCGGGGCCGTAGGTCTGGCCCACCTTCACCACGCTGCCGATCGGCACCATGTCGCCGGCGGCGTTGCGCGTCTTCAGGTTGGCAATGTCGCTGACTTCGTCGCGGAAGCTTGCATCGGCCTGGGCGATCACCTGGTAGGTGCGGCCGAAACGGTTGAAGTCGTTGACGTAGCGCGAACCCAGGTATACCTGTAGCGTTTCGAACAAATCTGTCAGCGCCACGCCCTGTTCCTTGGCTTTGGTGCGGTCGACGTCGGCGGTGAGCTGGGGCACGTTGGACTGGAACGAGCTGATCGGACGCTCGAAGCCCGGCGTCTGCATCAAGGTGTGGCTGAGTGCCTCGATCTGCCGGGTCAGTTCGCCATAGCCCTGGCCGGAGCGGTCCTGCACGTACATCTCGTAGCCGGCCGCATTGCCCAGACCGAGCACCGGCGGCGGCATCAGGGCGAACACCAGGCCTTCCTTGATCTCGCCGAAGAAGCGGCCGTTGAGCTGCTGCACGATCTGCTCGGCGCTGAGGCCGTCGCGCTCGTGGAACGGTTTCAGCGGCAGGAATACCGTGCCCATGTTCGGCGTGTTGGTGAACTGCAGGCCGTTGAGGCCCGGAAACGCCACCGCGTTGGCCACGCCGGGGTTTTCCAGCGCGATCGCGCTCATGCGCCGGATCACCGCTTCGGTGCGGTCCAGCGAAGCACCTTCGGGCAGCTTCACGCCGGCGAACAAGTACAACTTGTCCTGGGTGGGAATAAATCCACCCGGCACGGCGCGGAAGCCGACCACGGTCAGGCCGATCAGCAGGGCGTAGACGATGAGCATCAGCGGCGCACGCTTGAGCGCCGGACGCCCGCCGCGGGCATACGATTCGCTGGCGCTGCGGAAGAAGCGGTTGAACGGCCGGAACAGCCAGCCGAAGGCGCCATCAATGGCCCGCGTGAGCAGATCCTTGGGCGCACCGTGCGGCCTGAGCAGGGCGGCGGCCAGGGCCGGCGACAGGGTCAGCGAGTTGATCGCCGAGATCACGGTGGAAATGGCGATGGTCACCGCGAACTGGCGATAGAACTGGCCGGTGACGCCGTCGATGAAGGCAATCGGCACGAATACCGCACACAGCACCAGGGCGATGGCGACGATGGGGCCGCTCACTTCCGACATGGCACGGTGGGCCGCTTCCAGCGGCGCATGGCCTTCCTCGATATTGCGCTCGACGTTTTCCACCACGACGATGGCGTCGTCAACCACGATGCCGATGGCCAGCACCAGTCCGAACAGGGTCAGCACGTTGACCGAGAAACCGAGCATCCACAGCACGGCGAAGGTACCGACGACGGAGACCGGCACGGCCAGCAGCGGAATGATCGAGGCACGCCAGGTCTGCAGGAACAGGATCACCACGATCACGACCAGGGCGATGGCTTCGAACAAGGTGGTGATGACGGCCTTGATCGAATCGCGCACGAACACGGTCGGGTCGTAGACCACGTCCCAGGTGACGCCTTCGGGGAACTGCTTGGCCAGCTCGGTCATCTTGGCGCGCACCGAATCGGACATGGCGATGGCATTGCTGCCCGGCGCCTGGAAGATCGGAATGGCTACGGCCTGCTGGTTGCTCAGCAGCGAACGCAGGGCGTATTCCGAAGCACCCAACTCGATCCGCGCGATGTCCTTGAGGCGGGTGATATTGCCGGCGGAATCGCTTTTCACCACGACGTCGCCGAATTCCTCTTCGGTGACAAGGCGGCCTTGGGTATTGATGGACAACTGCACTTCCGCGGCGGATTTCTGCGGCGGCGCGCCGATGGAGCCGGCCGACACCTGCAGGTTCTGGTCCTGGATCGCCCGCACCACGTCGCCGGCGGTCAGGCCCAGCGCAGCGGCGCGGTCGGGATAGAGCCAGATGCGCATGGAATAGTCGCCGGCGCCGAAGATCAGGGCCTGGCCGACACCGGAAATGCGCGCCAGCTCGTCCTTGATATGCAGCACGGCGTAGTTGCGCAGGTAGGTGATGTCGTAGTTGCCCTTGGGCGACAGCAGATGCACGACCATGGTCAGGTTGGGCGACTGCTTGAGCGTGGTCACGCCGAGGCGGCGCACGTCCTCGGGCAGGCGCGGCGTGGCCTGGCTGACGCGGTTCTGCACCTGCACCTGGGCCAGGTCGATGTCAGTGCCGATCTTGAACGTGACGGTGAGGCTCATCACGCCGTCGGAACCGGCGACCGACTTCATGTAGATCATGTTTTCCACGCCGGTGATCGCTTCTTCCAGCGGAGCGGCCACGGTTTCGGCAATGGTCTTGGGGTTGGCGCCGGGATAGACGGCACGCACCTGTACCGACGGCGGCACCACGTCGGGGTATTCGCTGATCGGCAGCATCGGGATGGCGATGAGGCCGGCGACGAAGATGATGATGGACAGCACCGCGGCGAAAATCGGCCTGTCGACGAAAAAACGGGAAAAGTCCACGGTTGTACTCCTGTACCGGGAATGCTTCGAAATGCGGGATGCGGACTAGCTAAGGCCGGCAGAACGGCAGCGCCGGCAAGCACGGCGCCTGCTGACGGCGAGGTGGCCGGCGGCCGGGCGGACGCGCAGTCCGGCCGGCGGCATCTGGCCCTCGCCCGTCACGGCGCGGCGGCAGCGCTGCAGAACGCGCAGCCGGACTAATGCGCGCTGCCGCCCGCGGCGCCCGGGGCCGGCGCGGGCGGCGCGGTCTCGGGCTTGTCCATGGGCACCTCGAAGGGCTGCACCGGCATGCCGGGGAAGAACACCTTCTGCACGCCGTTGACCACGACGCGGTCGTTGGCGGCCAGTCCGTCGCTGACGATGCGCAGCCCGTCGACCTGGCGGCCGAGCTTGACGTCGCGGCGCAATGCCTTGTTTTCCGGGCCGAGGATGTAGACGAACTTGCGGTCCTGGTCGGTCTGCACGGCACGGTCGTTGATCAGCAGCGCCGTATGCTTGCCGCTGCCCAGCAGCTGGATGCGCGCGAACAGGCCCGGCGTGAACTGGCCGTTCTTGTTGGCGAACACGGCGCGCGCGCGGATGGTGCCGGTGCCGGCGTCCAGTTCGTTGTCGACGAAGTTCATCACGCCTTCGTGCGGATAGCCGTCTTCGTCGGCCAGGCCCATGCGCACCGGGTTGCTGGCGATGCGCGAGCTGGCGCGTTCGCCCTGGCGGTCCAGGCCCTGGTAGCGCAGGTAGGTGTTCTCGTCGCCTTCGAAGGTCACGTAGACCGGGTCGACCGACACCACCGTGGTGAGCAGGCTGACGCCCGGATTGACCAGGTTGCCCGGCGTCACCATGGCGCGGCTGACGCGGCCGTCGATGGGTGCCAGCACGCGGGTGAAATCGAGGTTCAGCTTGGTCTGTTCGGTGGCGGCCTGGGTGGCCTTCAGATCGGCCTGGGCCTGGGCCAGGTCGTCTTCGCGCTGGTCAAGATCGTTGCGTGCCACGAGTTTGCTGGCGACCAGCTGGCGCGAGCGCTCCAGCTGGCGCTGGGCCAGTGCGACGCGGGAATGGGCGCGGTCGACCTCGGCCACGGCGCGGGCATGCGCCGCGCGGTATTCGCGGGCGTCGATCTCGAACAGCACGTCGCCTTTTTTCACATCGCGACCTTCCTCGAAGTTCACTTTTTCCAGGTAGCCGGCTACGCGCGGACGGATTTCGACCTTGTCCACCGCCTCGATGCGGCCGGTGAATTCGTCCCACAGGGCAATTTCCTGCTGCACGACGGCGGCGACACTGACCTGCGGCGGCGGCGGCATCTGCGGCGTGGCACCGGTCTGGCTGCAACCGCTCAGGGCCAGGCCCAGCAGCACCAGCAGGCCGGCATTGGCCAGTGCAGGCCAGACGGGAAGCGTGTTCGTTTTCATACCCACTCCTTCGGACTTCAGTTTCAATTCGGTTTTTCGAAAACGGGGTGCATTACGCCGCCGGCATCCAGGCGCACTACGGCAGCCGTGCCATCGGAGTTCTGCAGCAATTCGCTGACTGCCTGGCCGACCCGGCCGACATCGATCCACTCGCTGTCGGCGTAGTCGCCGTTGCGATGCGTATGCACGGGGCCATCCAGCGCGAGCTGCTGCACGCGTACCGGCAGCGCCTGGCTTTCCGCATGGATGACCTTGCCCAGCATGCGCAGCGCAGCGCTGGCGATGGAGAAGTGGCCCAGCTCGGGCCAGGGCTTTTCCGTCGCACCGCTGGCAATGCTGAGGAACAGCGCGTTGGGCGAGCCCTGCGCCAGGAACGGCACCAGGTGGCGCGCGGCAGTGAACTGGGAAACGACGTGGGCGTGCAGACGGTCTTCGAGAAACACTTCGTCGCGGTCCATCAGCCGGCCACAGTCGCGGTTCGGCCCGATGGCGACGACGGCGCCGGCGTAGCGGCGGCGCAAGGCGACCAGCTGCTGTACCAGGTCGCGGCCGTTGCTTTCGCTTTCCACGCTGGCCGGCAGCAGGGTCAGCTCGGCCGGCTGCTTGAGCCGGTCGGCCAGCCCGAGCAAGGTGTCGCGATGACGGCCGACGGCAACCACGGCGTAGCCGTCGGCGAGCAGGCGGGCGACGACGCCGCTGCCGATACCACCGCTGGCACCGATGACGATGACACTGGATTTCATGACAACCCGACCTTAGGCATGACGGGATCGGCGGCGGGCGCATTCCGTACCGGCTCCGGCGGGAGCGGTGCGGACCCCAAGGCGCGGGCCGGGATCGAAGACGACAGATTTGGGAATGCGAAAGCGATTTGATTAGTGGGTCGATTCGGGAAGGATTGTCCCAAATCTGGCCCAATGCCCTGTTTGACGGCCGGGAAACGTTGGAACCGTGGCTTCCCTGCCCTGCTGCTGGTCTCTACAACCCCGCCCAATCCTGGCTTTGCGGGGATTCGGCCGCCCCGCTTGACCCAGTGGGTTCCATCGAGCGGCCGAGGGGGTATTCGCCGTGCGCGACACGTATCCGCCGTGCTTCAGGCGCTCCACTCGCCGCCAATGTAATACCAATGTCCGTCTTCGCGCTTGAAGCGGCTGAGTTCGCGCAGGCGCTGCATGCTGCCGCCGCCGACTTTGAACTTTGCGACAAATTCTACAAATGCGTTGTTTGCATCGACGCTGTGGTAGCGCAGCACCTTCAGGCCATGCCAGCGCGTGGCGGGCTTTTGCTGCCCCAGGTTCAGGGCCGCGGGCCGCGTGCTGCGGTGCCAGCTGGCCAGCAGGTAGGCCTCCAGGCCGAGTACATAGGCGCTGTAGCGCGAACGCATCAGTGCTTCGGCGGTGGCCGCCGGCTCGCCGGCATGCAGCGGCCCGCAGCAGCCGGCATAGGGGCAATCGGAACCGCAGGGGCAGTCGACAGGTTCAGACATGGGCGGATTATGGCCAAAGCGGCGCGCATTCTGCCGCATCCGATGGACTTCACGCATGCCCGACCGGGCCTGCGTTTATGATCCGGTTCATGCGAAAGGGGGGCTTTCGACACACTCTGCTCTGCGGCAGCGGCCTTGTGCTGCTGTTGTGGAGCGTTATTGCCTGCGCGCTGGAACCGTTCGTGCTGGGCAAGGACAGCGGCTTTCGCGTTGACCTGCGTCCCGGCCTGGGCCTGCTGCGCGATCCGGCCCATGCGCTGGATGTCGACAGCGCCTGGCAGGCGTGGCGCGACGGCCGCTTCGAACCGGTCGCCGATGCGGCCAGCTACGGTTTCAGCCACGATGCGTTCTGGTTTGCGCTGAGCCTGAACAACCGCGACAACCCGGCGCGGCGCTGGCTGCTGACGGTGGAACAGCCGCGGCTGGACCGCAT
Source organism: Tahibacter aquaticus (assembly GCF_004363655.1). Lineage (GTDB taxonomy): Bacteria > Pseudomonadota > Gammaproteobacteria > Xanthomonadales > Rhodanobacteraceae > Tahibacter > Tahibacter aquaticus. The sequence goes on along the minus strand of NZ_SNZH01000002.1, from coordinate 445,537 downwards.
CGACCTGTGGTGGCGCGACGGCAAGGGCGAGCTGCATGCGGCCCGGCTTGGCGACGCATTGCCGTTTTCTGCACGCAGCGAACCGCACCGTTATCCGAACCAGGCGCTGGAACTGGGCGCGGGCGAGACGCTGCAGATCCTGCTGCGGGTGGAGTCCAGCTCCTCCGTGCAGCTGCCGCTGCGCCTGTACACGCCGAACGAGCTGTACCGCAGCAGCTACGACGCCCAGGCCGGCGCGGGCCTGTACTACGGCCTGCTGCTGGCGTTGCTGCTGTACAACCTGGCGGTGCTGATTTCGATCCGCGATGCGACCTATCTGTACTACGTCGCCTATGTCGCCGCCTTCGGCCTGCTGATGCTGGCGTTCAACGGCGTGGGCTTCCAGTACCTGTGGCCAGACTCGCCGCAGTGGCAGAACAGTTCGCTGCCCTTTGCCATCGGCGCGGTGCTGTGCACGACGGTGATGTTCGCGGCGAGCTTTCTCGACCTGCCGCGCCACCTGCCGCGCCTGGCCCAGACGCTGCGTTATCTGGTGGCAGGCTTTGCCCTGCTACTGGTATTCGCCTTCACGCGCTGGCGCTACGACATCACCATCGTGTTCAACCTGGGCGTGATCGCGCTGGGCCTGGTGGTGACTGCAGCGGCGGTGGTCTGCGCACGGCGCGGCTATCGGCCGGCCTGGTACTACCTGGTAGCCTGGACCTTGCTGATCGCCGGCGGCATCGCCCTGCCGCTGTCGTCCTTCGGCGTGATCGCGCGCACTGTGCTGACCGAATACAGCGTGCAGTTCGGCTCGGCCGCAGAAATGCTGCTGCTGTCGTTCTCGCTGGCCTACCGCATTCACCTGCTGCGCGATGCCAACGAACGCATGGCCGGCGAGGCGCGCGAACTGCTGGAACAGCGCGTCAGCGAACGCACACAGGAACTGGCCAGCACGGCGCAGCGGCTGGAACAGGCCAACCGCCAGCTGCGCGAAGCCTCGCTGCGCGACGGCCTTACCGGCGCCTACAACCGGCGCTACCTGGACCAGTCGCTGGATACGATCTGGCAGGCAGCGCAATCGGGCTCGCCGCTGTTCAGTCTGCTGATGATCGACATCGACCACTTCAAGGCGATCAACGACAACCACGGCCATATTGCCGGCGACGATTGCCTGCGCGTGGTGGCGCAGCGGCTGCGCGATGCCTGCGGCACACCCGGCGCGTTCGTGGCGCGCTACGGCGGCGAGGAATTCATGGCCGTGCTGCCCGGCCTGGGCGCCAGCGACGCGGCCAGCCAGGCGCAACAGCTGCGCCTGGCCGTGTCGGCCGAACCGGTGGCGCTGGAAGGCACGCTGCTGCAGGTCACGGTGAGCATCGGCGTGGCCAGCTTCGATTCGCGCCATGCCAGCAGCCTGCCGGATCTGCTGCGCCTGACCGACCAGGCGCTGTACCGGGCCAAGCGCAGCGGACGCGACCGCGTCGTCTGCGCACTGGACTGATCAGGCCGGCCGCGCGCCGAGAAGGCGGGCAGGCAGGAACAGCACGGCACGCAGGAATTCGAACACCGCCGACAAGGTGATGCCGACCAGGCGGAACGGCAGGCTGATCAGCCAGACCAGCGGATACAGCAGCAAGGCCAGCAAAGCCAGCGGCCAGCACACCACCAGCAGCAACAGCCAGAGCAGGAAAGTCAGCATGGTTTCGTTACCTCCTGGCCGCATGCTCTCAAATCTGGGCGGGCGCGGCAGTGCCGGAAGTCGCGGGCGCTCTGCCGCCGCCGGACCGGCCGCGGCCTGACCAGCGCCGCTTTTTCCCGCTATGCGCAGAGTGAATCTGTGACCGCCACCCACCGCGGTCGCAGCGGCAGAGACGCCACGCCGGCACGCTGCACGCCTCAGCGCGGAGGACACGTTTATGCACAAGCGCACTCCCTATACGGATTCACTTTTGGAACTTCTGGACTGCATCGAGGATGCGGTACAGCTGCTCGCCTTCGACTATCTGGCCGCGGCGACGGACGAACTGCGCCGCGCCCGCGCACTGATCGACGGCGCACTGGCAGACTGGTGCGACGACGACGGCGAGCTGGCCCGGCAATGGCTGCAGCAGGCCGAGCAGACCCAGCGCGTCGGCCAGCTGCGCGAACGCCGCAGCCAATGCGCCGGCGCGCTGTGGCGGGCGCGCCGTGCGGTGCGGCGGCATTGGCTGGCCGGCCTGGGCGTGGCCTGGGATCCCTACGAGGTGCCGCTGTCGGCGCCGGGCCAGCCGGCGTCCCTGCGCCTGGTCGACGGCGACGGTCCGCACTGACGGCACTGCGGCGAACCCGCCGGGGTATGCCCGCCACCGGCGGGTTCAGCGCGGCGGCGCGCCGAGTTCGCGCATGTCGAGATAGCCGTCGCGGTTGACGTCCTGGCGGCGGAATACCTCGGCCAGGCGGGCGCGATGGCGGGCCAGGGAAATCGGCCGCGTATTCGGTCCGACCACGGCCGGATCGAACTCGTCCAGGTCGACGATGCCGTTGCCGTTGCGGTCCATCTGGCGAAACACGTCGCTGAGCTTGTCCTGGTATTCGCCCAGGCTGACGCGGCCGTCGCCGTCGCGGTCGTATTCGCGCAGGTAGTCGCGCGTGGTGTCGGCGAACTGCGCCGCCAGCGGCGCGGACAGCAGCAGCGCAACGGCAGCGACCAGGCAGCGCTTCACGCGGCGTGGTCCGGCCCGGCCGCCGCTGCCGGCGGCGTGTAGCCGCGCAGGTTGAGCGTGGCGCGCCAGGCCACTACCACGGCGACGGCGAGCAATACCGCCGCCAGCAGGAACGCCGCGCCGGGCAGGTGCCAGCCCTTGTCGGTGCTGATGCCCCAGGCGAATATCGTTGTATACAAACCCGGACCGATGATGCCGGAGAAACTGACCAGGCCGGACAGGGAACCCTGCAGGCGGCCCTGTTCGTGCGGATCGACCTGCCGCGTCATCAGCACCTGGCTGGCCGGGCCGGCACAGCCCCACAGGGCCAGGAACGGCAGCGCCAGCAGCGACAGCAGGCCGGTAGTCGCCAGCCCCTGCCAGGCGAAGCCGATCGCGCCGAAGCACAGGCCGGCCAGGATCGCCTTGCGCTCGCCGTAGCGGCGCACGATTTTTGCCACCAGCACGGCCTGCACGATGCTGTTGCAGATGCCGACCACGCCCAGGGTATAGCCGACTTCCTGCGGCCCCCAGCCGTAGCGGTAGTCCGCATACAGTACAAAAGTGGTATTCAGCACATAGTGCGCAAGTTGCGAAAGGAATACGACGACGGCCAGGGCGTATACCTGCGGATACTGCAGCAACAGCAGCACGGCGCCGACAGGATTGGCGCGGCGCCAGTCGATGCGCGGCGTGCGCCGTTCTTTCGGCAGCGATTCGGGCAGTACGAAAAAGCCGTAGCAGAAATTCAGCAAGGCCATGCCCGCGGCCACCCAGAACGGCAGGCGCAGGTCAATTTCGCCGAGCAGGCCGCCCAGCGCCGGGCCCAGCACGAAACCGATGCCGAACGCCGCGCCGATCATGCCGAAGGCCCCGGCGCGCTTGTCCGGCGGCGTCACGTCGGCGATGTAGGCATTGGCGGTGCTGAAGCTGGCCGAGGTCATGCCCGAGATCACGCGCGCCAGCAGCAGCCAGGGCAGGGTCTGCACCAGGGCCATGAGCACGAAATCCAGGCCCAGGCCGAGATTGGAGATCAGCACGACCGGGCGACGGCCGAAGCGGTCGGACAAGGCGCCCTGGATCGGATTGAAGACGAACTGGACGACGGCGAACACGGTGCCGAGCAGCCCTACCCAGTGTGCCGCGTCGCCCGTGTCGCCGCCCGCCATCTGCTTGATCAGCTGCGGCAGCACCGGAATGATGATGCCGAAGGACAGCACATCGATCAGCACGGTCACGAAAATAAACACCAGTGCGGCCTGGCGCACGGGCGTGGAAGCGGCGGGGGAAGACACGGCAGTTCCTGCGATTTACGGCGGCGCGCAGTCTAGCAGAGCAGCCGGGACCAACCGCGGCGGGCGCCGGCGCTGATGCGGCGGGGATTTGCACGGCAAAATAAGGCGTGCGATTGGCACACAGGTCCGCTTCCGCCAATGGCGCAGCCAATTGCGGCATCGCTAAGGCGCGGCTGCCATTCGGCGACGTCCATTCCGGCGCTGCGGGGCTCGCGAATACGACGCCAAGGCGGCAGACTCCGGTTGGCGTCTATCCGCCAGGAAATGGCTGCCACACCCGGTGCCGTTGGCCGCCAGCGCGACGCCCTCGCTACCCTCGCTGCATTGCCGGAATCTCCCATGCTGCACCGCCGCATCGACAAGACCCCGCTGGAATGGCTGCTGCACGCCTGGACGGCCGTCAACCTGGTCGTCGGCATCTTCGTCATCGTGCCCATGCTGGCGAACGAACAGGTACGCGCAACAGGCTATCTGTTCGTTGCCGTGTCGCTGCTGGCGGTGTTGCTGATGCTGGCGGCCGTGCTGGTCTGGAAACTGTTCCGGCCGACGTTTGCCGTGCTGCTGGCCGGCACCGTGTTCTGGGGGCTGCAGATTTTCAGCCTGAGGCAGCCGGATGCGCTTTACCTGCTGCGCCTGGGCCTGTCCATGGATTTCCGCCTGACCAGCAACCCGGACTTCATCCTGGCCGTGAATGTGCTGGCCGTGATGGTCGCACTGCTGTTCGCCGTAGCGGCAAAAGAGCGCTGGGATGCGAACGCCGCCAGCACCGCTGCGCGGGGCCGGAATTGAACCTGCGCGCGGCGGCCGCGCTGTCGCCGTCACATCGAAACAGGCCACCGGTGCGGCCATAGCGCCGCCGGACGGATACGCCTCAGCTGCCCGCGCTCGCACTACCGCAGCTGCTGGATGACTTGGGGGTTGCCGCGCCGCGCTGCATCGAGCCCTATACATCGCTACGAGATCGCAGCTGCCCGATACGCTCCTCGCAGCGTCGCTGGCCACCCGCGCCGGGTGCGGCGCGTGTCATGACGACGACCCCACCCGAGCGCAGCAGATACGGCAGGTCTGGTCTGGCGCACCCCTGCTCGCCGCCTGGAAAAAGCTCCGCGTAAACACGGGCGCCGGGAAGGGCGGAATTCGACGCCGCCGCAGCGGCAGTCTCAGGATCTGAACTACTGCTTCGCCTCAATGGCACACCGCCGGTGTTCTCCCGGCGCACGGCAGAAGAGCGCCGGTATCGCGCCGCGTCCGCACCCACCGACCTTCCGATGCAGCCTGACCCGGCGTCCTTGCGTATTGGCCGGGTTGCACTGCCGCCGCTGTTTCACCCCCACGACAAGGAGTACTTATGAAACGTATGTCCCCTCTGTGTCTTGCGCTGATCGCCGCGGGCTTCGCCGCTACCGCTGCGCAGGCCCAGGTCACGATCGACTCGAGCGCCGTCCTCGCCGGCGGCATCACGCCCGGCGATGCGCCGGGCTATCCCGCCACGCTGAGCGTAGCGGGCGCGTACAAACTGACCGGCAACCTGATGGGGCCGCTCTCCGAGCAGCCGCACACGGCTATCCATATCACCGCCGCGAACGTCGATCTCGACCTCAACGGCTTCAGCGTCATGGCGACAAACGTCTGCGATTTCCTTGGTCCAAACGATCAGGGCAATACCTGCGTGGGCGCGCCGACCGCTCCACTGATCCTGATCGAGGCGCCGTTTTCTCATGTACACGACGGCTATGTCGAAGGCAGCTTCGGTGACGGCATCCAGGTTGCCAGTTCGCCGCTGGAACCCGGCGGCACGGTGTTGGAGGATCTGCAGATCGTCAACAACCTCGGCTACGGTATCCGCTCGTCCGACGACGGCACGGTCGTGCGCAACGTCCTGGCGACCTTCAACGGCAAGGGCGGCATATTGCTCGCCAAGGAAGGCTCGATCGAAAGCGTGCGCGCTTCGCGCAACAACGGCATGGGCATCGAAACCGGTAGCTCCAGTGTCGCCAGGCAGGTCATCAGCACTTACAACGGTCGCGTAGGCCTCGTCATGGAAAGCGGATCGGCCACGCAGATCGAAGCCTCGCTCAACGGCGCCGACGGCTTCTACGGTCTGGCGGCTGTCAGCTTCAGCCGCGCCTCTGCCAACCGCGGAGCGGGCTTTTACTACCCGCGGATGCTCACCCAGAGCAGCGCGACGTTCAACACCGACGCCGGCTACGTCGCCCCGCCCAGCGGCGGCTGTTACGCGAATCTGCACGTACTCGTCGGAAACACGAATCCCCCTCCTCCCGCCATCTCCGCCGGCACCGGCTTCGTCGGTACGCTGGCTGTGTGTCCGTAAGCGACCGTATGCCTTCGCCTCGCCACTTTTTTAAGGAGTACACAATGTCTGCATGCAAGCACACCGTCGCCGCGTCGCTGGCCGCGATCGGCCTGGCGTTCGCCGCTGCCGCACCGGCCCAGGTCGTCATCACCCAGGCATCCGTCATGGCCGGTGGCATCACCGCCGGCGATACACCCGGCTTTCCGGCGACGCTAGACACGACGGGTTCGTACATTCTCGGCAGCAATCTGAATTCCGCCGGACTCAGCGCCATCACGATCAGCGGCAGGAATGTGTCGCTGAACCTCAACGGTTTCACCGTCGACGGCGGCAACCGCTGTGAAGCGAACTTCGGCCTGCCATCGACCGGCAACGACTGCCACTTTACAAAAGCGGACGAACTCGCGCTGATCGACATCGTCGGTCCCCATGCGCGCGTGCGCAACGGCTCGGTGATCGGCAGCACGGGCAAGGGCATCAGCGTCTGGGGCGAAAATGCCAATCCCGAACACATTTTCTCGGGCCACCAGCTGAGCGATCTGGTCATCGCGCACAACCGCGACTACGGCCTGTACGTGGTCGACCAGGGCGGCCAGGTCAGTAACGTCAAGGCTTATCTCAACGGTTCGGTCGGCCTGTTCCTGTCGCTGGAAACAGGGGTCGAGAATCTGTCGGTATCGCGCAATGGCGAATACGGCATCTACAGCAATGGCCGTCTCAATGGCCGGCAGATCGTCTCGACGCTCAACGGCGTCGACGGCGTCTTCTCCGACAGCGGTTTGCTGTCGCTGGCCGAATCCAGCTTCAACGCCAACGACGGCTTCTACGGCTCGACCATCCTGGCCAACAGCGGTGCCTACGGCAATGGCATGAACGGTGTCGAGTTCTCGAACCTGACCCACGAAACGGTGCTTGTCGACAACGTCGCGCGTTCCTACATCGCAGGAATAGGGGGTTGTTACGCGCGGTTGTACCGTGAGACGTCGAGCACCGTGTCGCCGCAGGTGCAGGGTGGCACGCCACTGCATGGCAGCGTGACGACCTGTCCGTAATCTCTCGCGAGATCGTGCAGTGCATCGGCCGCCCAAGTGGCGGCCGATGCCGGCCGCAACCCATCCCTCGCACAGCCGCCTGCCTCGACGATGCGGTGCACGTTCGCTCGTTGCAGCCTATGGCCCGCTCATGAAGCCCAGGTCGCGCTGGGCAAAATTGCGCAGATTGGGGAAGCAGTCGTCGAGCAAAGCGGCATCCTCGATACCGAACCAGCGCGCCAGGGTCGCGCCGTATTGGTCGACGCCGATTTTCGGAATGAGATTGCCGTCGGCCGCAAAATCCTCGCTGCTGGCGGCCAGATCCGGAATCGCGCCGTACACGCGCCGGCCCGCGACCGCGCCGCCGAGCACGAACAAGTGATTGCCCCAGCCATGGTCGGAACCGTCGCCATTGCTGGTCATGGAGCGGCCGAATTCGCTGGCCGCAAAAGTGGTCACCTGCGATTCCACGGCCAGCTCCTGCGTGGCGCGGTGGAATGCTGCCAATGCCTGCGACAGGCCGGCCAGCAGCTGCGGCTGGTCGGCGCTTTGCGCATCGTGGGTGTCGAAGCCGCCGAGCGAGCAGAAGAAGATCTGCCGCCTATGCCCCAGCGCCTGGCGTACCGAAATCAGTTCCGCCGCACGACGCAGCTGGTTGCCCAGAGTGAAGGCGAAGCGCGCCGAGGCCGGATCGCCTTCGCCCGGCGGCGGCGGAAACGGCGTGGCCAGCGGCGCGGCGGCGGCGAGCGCGCTGCGCAGCACGGCGTAGTCGTCGATGGCACGGCGCGTGGCGCGGCGATATTCCTCGGCCAGTAGATTGCTCTGCACATCGCCGTAGACTGCTTCCAGCACGGCGGCGGCGGTCGGATCGCGGTCGGTTTCGATGGCGCTGATCTGGCCGCTGTCCACGCTCAGCGCCTCGCTGCCGCGGCCGACCTGGAATGGGTTGGCGCCGGCCAGGGACAGGTTCATGGCCAGGCTGGCGCAGGCGTTGTAGCGCGGCTGGGCCAGGTCGGCCAGGCGGCCGGCCCAGCCGCTGGCCGGCGTGGTGTCGGTGGCCGAGCGCGCCTGCAGCGACTGCCAGAACGCCTGCTGGTCGTTATGGGAAAACAGCTGCGGCGGCAGGCGTGCGCTGCGGTCGTCGTACTGCTGCCGCGTCACCGGCTGCAACAGGGCGCCGACGTTGCCGACGATGGCCAGTTTTCCCGTTTCGAACAACTGCGCCAGTTCCGGCACAGCTGGATGCAGGCCGAGCGGAAACGCCGCGCCCGCCTGCGGCGTTATCGGCAGCAGCTGGTTCTGCGCGATGGCCAGGCCGCGGCGGCGCGTTGCATAGTGCGCATATTCCACACTGCCGCGCGGCACCACCAGGTTGTGGCCGTCGTTGCCGCCGAGCAGGAAGACGCAGACCAGTGCCTTGTAGTCGCCGCTGCAGGACGGCTGCTGCGCCCAGGCCGCATTCAGCAGGGACAGGCTTTGCGGCGCGGCGAAGAAACCGGCGCCGCCGGCCAGCGCGGCGAGGCTCTGGCGCAGGAAGCGGCGGCGCGATGACGCGGGGTTGTGCGGGCTCATGCGCTACTCCTCAACGTTGCACGGCAAATTCGGGCGAGGTGGCGATCAGGTAGATCGCGTTCTGCACGCGGCGCAGCGGTTCGTCCGGCGGCAGCGCGAGTACGCGGCTGCGGATGCGCTGGCGCAATGCCGGCGTCAGTTCGCCGCCGAGCAGCAGATCGGCGCAGCGGTCGATCAGGCGGTCTACCGCGCCGGGCGGCGCTTCGTTGCCACCGGCAACGGGCTGTAGCAGCTGCACCCAGCGGTCCAGCAGGACCAGGCGCACGCGGTCGTCGAACTCGTCCATCGGCCCGCCGCGGTAGCCCCAGAACACGCGGTTGGACACGTCGTTGGCCAGGCGGATGGCGAAGTTCGCCGTGACGATCTGCATTTCCGGCGCGACCAGCGCGTTCTGCACCAGCGCGCCACCGGGCGAATACGTGGGCGAGAAGAAATTGAATACCGACGGCGACAGCAACGGCGACTGGTTGTGGCTTTCGTGGATTTCCCGGTCGTCGGGAAACAGTTCGTCGTTTTCCCATTCCACGTCGAAGGCGCGCCACAGCGCGGTCAGGCGCAGCAGCGGCTCGCGTACTTTTCCAAAGGTGGACGGCAGGCTGCGCGGTCCGCGGCGCGCCTCGTCGTCGAGCAGGATGGCCTGTACCGTCGCGCCGAGATCGCCGCGCACACCCTGGCCGTTGTTGTCGAAGACCGCGGCGACGCGGGCGATGTAAGCCGGTGACGGATTGCTGCTGACCAGGCGCTGGATCAGCTGGCGTGCGATGAACGGCGCCACGTTGGGATGGTTGAACAACAGGTCCAGCGCCTGTTCCAGCTCGGGCCGCGCATCGCGCCCCGCCGGCAGCACGGCGCCGTCGAGCAGGCGTTTTTCGTTGCGGTCGTGATAGGCCTCGTACGGCACCATTTCGTGTTCGGTGCTGCAGGTGAACGGTTCCACCGGGAACGGATCGGCCGGACAGGGCTGGCCCGCGCCGCAATGGCAGGCCCAGCCGGTGAAGACGCGGGCGAAGCCGCGCACCACGTCGCCGTCGTAGGTCGGCACGGCCTGGCCGCCGGCCAGCACCGGCGAACCGTCGCGGTTGAGCTTGACCAGGCCGATGGAGAACAGCTGCATGACCTCCCGCGCGTAGTTCTCGTCCGACTGGATATTGTTGGCCGGGTCAGGCTTGCGGTTGCGGTACATGCTGAGATACCGGCCCATGGCCGGGCTCAGGGTCACCTCTTCCAGCAACTGGCGGTAGTTGCCCAGCGCATTGCGCAGCAGGATGTCGTAGTAGGCGCCCAGGGCCAGGCCATCGTTATCCAGCCCGTTGCCGCGCTCGGACACGACCAGGATTTCGCTCAGCGCAAACGCCACGCGCTGGCGCAGCTGGTCGGGCGCGCCAAGCACGCGCACGAACCAGGCCTGCCTGTACACGTGGAAAGGTATTGCCTGCAGCGGATCGGTGGTGCCGGATTGCGCGCGCATGTATGGCAGCACCAGGCTGGGCGGCAAGGCGCGCTGCTGCGCCAGCCAGCCGGCATAGCTGCCGGCGGCGAGGCTGTCGATCTGCGGGTCGGACGGGCCGAACGTCGCCTGGGTCAGGAAGCGCGCGGCCTCGCCGCGGGTGGCGGGACGGTCGCTGGCGTCGAAGCGGTCGCGGAAGACCAGATCCTGGCTTTGCGCCTGCAGCAGCGGCGGCAGCAGGACGGCCAGGCTGGCCAGGGCGAGGCGATACAACAGTGCGCGCATGGATGTTCCCGGGTCCGCTTCGATAGCAGCAGGGACGGAAAAGGCCGTTGCACGCTGTCGCCCGCGCGCGCTGTGGCGCAATCGCGGCAACGCCGGTTCGGCTCGGCGCGCCAGGGCCACGCCTGGTCGCGAGCGGGCGCACGGCGCCGGTAATCGTCGCGCTAACGTGCGGTCTGCTTCACTGGCAACTTACTCCGGCCCGCGGGACATTCCATGGTGCGGCTTCTCGCAAGACTACTGGCGCTGCTGGGCCTGGCCATTGGCGCCAGCGCCGCTGCACGCGCCGAGGCGACGAGCGCCGACCACCTGGCGCTGGAACTGGTGGCCGAACATACGGCCCTAGTTGCCGGCGCGCCGAACTGGCTGGGCCTGCGCCTGGCGCACGAACCGGAATGGCATACCTACTGGATCAACGCCGGCGATACGGGCCTGGCCACCAAGCTGGAATGGACCTTGCCCGCGGGCTGGCAGGCGGGCGCAATCGACTGGCCCGCGCCGCAACGGCTGCAAATTGGCGACCTATACAATTTCGGGTATTCCGGCGAGATCGTGCTGCCGGTCGCCGTCGAGGTTCCCGCCGCCGCGGCCGGCAGCACGGCCAGCTTGCGCGTGCTGGCGAACTGGCTGGTGTGCAAGGAAGAGTGCATTCCGGGCAAGGCCGAGCTGAGCCTGAGCCTGCCGGTCGTCGCCGGCGGCAGCGCAACCGGCGATGCCGCCGCTGCCGGGCTGCTGCGCCGCGCCCTGGCACAACGGCCGCAGAGACTGGACGCAGCCAACGCGCACTACCGCATGGACGGCGACAGCGTCGTGGTCGAGATCAGCGGCGCCGGCCTTCCTGCCGCCGCCGGACTCGACGTGTTTGCACGCCAGCCGCAGGTGCTGGCGAATGCGCCCGCGCGCATCGAGGCCGCGGACGGCGGGCTGCGCATCGTCGCGCCGCGCAGCGAGTATTTCACCGCCGCACCGGCGCAACTGGACCTGGCCCTGGTGCGCCGCGACGGCGATTCGGTCACGGCCTGGCAGGTCACGGCCAAGCCGCAGTCCGCGGCGGCCGCCACACCTGCCGCGGCAGGGACCGGCCTGACCGCCACCGGTGTGGCCGGCGGCAGCGACATCGGCACCTGGTTCGCCCTGCTGCTCGCCCTGCTCGGCGGCGCGGCGCTGAACCTGATGCCCTGCGTGTTCCCGGTGCTGTCGCTGAAGGCCTTGAACCTGGTCGAGAGCCTGCACTCGCCCGCCGCGGCGCGGCGCGACGGCCTGGCCTACCTGGCCGGCACGGTCGCCGGCTTCGTCGCCCTGGCAGCGGCGCTGCTCGCCCTGCGCGGCGCCGGGCAGAACCTGGGCTGGGGCTTCCAGATGCAGTCGCCGGTACTGGTGGCGGCGCTGGCCTATCTGATGGTGGCACTGGGGCTGAACCTGTCCGGCGCGTTCGTGCTCGGCGCACGCCTGGGCGGCGTCGGCCAGTCGCTGACCGAAGGCTCCGGCGCCCGCGCGGCGTTCTTTACCGGCCTGCTCGCCTGCATTGTCGCCACGCCGTGTACCGCACCGTTCATGGGCCCGGCAGTTGGGTATGCATTGACCCAGCCGCCCGCGCTTGCGCTGGCCATCTTTGCCGCGCTGGGCCTGGGCCTGGCCTTGCCCATCGTCGCGTTGAGCTTCCTGCCGCTGCTGGCGCGCTTCCTGCCGCGGCCCGGCGCGTGGATGAATACCTTCAAGCAACTGATGGCCTGGCCGCTCTACCTCACCGCGGTCTGGCTGGTCTGGGTGCTGATGCGCCAGGCCGGCGCCGACGGCACGGCACTGGTGCTGCTGGGCCTGGTCGTGTTGATCGGCGCGCTGCTGCTGCACGGCAGTTTCCAGCTGCGCGCGCCGAGCTGGCCGCGGCGCCTGGCCACGGCGCTGTTGCTGCTGCTGGCACTGAGTCCGCTGGCGGTGCTGCAGCCGCAGGCAGAATCCACGTCTGCACAAGGCAAGCTGTGGACGGCGTGGTCGGCGCAGGGCCTGGACGCGCTGCGCCGCGAGGGCAAGCCGGTGCTGGTGAACATGACCGCGGCCTGGTGCATCACCTGCCTGGCCAACGAGCGCGTGGCACTGTCCTCGGAGGCGTTCGCACGGCAGCTGCAGCGCGACGGCATTGCCTATCTGAAAGGCGACTGGACCAGCCAGGACGCTGCCATCACGACTTACCTGGCCGGTTTCGGGCGCAACAGCGTGCCGCTGTATGTGCTCTATCCCCGCGGCGGCGGCGCGCCGGAAGTGCTGCCGCAATTGCTGACTCCCCACCTGGTCGCCGACGCGCTGGCGCGTGCGGCGGCCGGCTCATCCGCCCCACCTGTCCAACGGAGCTCGCCATGAAACTTATCCCGACCTTGTTTGCCGCAGCCGTATTGAGTGTGTCCACCTTCCCCGTGCTGGCCAAGGTCGCCATCGGCGAAGCCGCGCCGGCCTTCAGCGTAAGCGACAGCAATGGCAAGCCGCGTTCGCTGGCCGAATTCAAGGGCAAGACCGTGGTGCTGGAATGGACCAATGCCGAATGCCCGTTCGTGAAGAAGCACTACGGCAGCGGCAATATGCAGGCGCAGCAGAAAGAAGCCACCGCTGCCGGCGTGGTCTGGCTGTCGATCAACTCGGGCGCACCGGGCAAGCAGGGTGCGGTCAGCGGTGCCGACGCGGACAGCATCGTCAAGGCGGGCAATGCAGGGCCGACGGCTTATCTGCTCGATCCCGAGGGTACCGTCGGCAAGACCTACGGCGCCAAGACCACGCCGCACATGTACGTGATCGACGGGCAGGGCGTGCTGCGCTACATGGGCGGCATCGACTCGATCCAGAGCGACGACACCGCCGACATTCCCAAGGCCACGCAATACGTGAAGCAGGCACTGGCCGAACTGGCCAGTGGCAAGCCGGTCAGCGTGCCGGTATCGCAGCCCTACGGCTGCTCGGTGAAATACGGGTCGTAATTTCAATATAAAACGGCGAGCCTCGCGGCCCGCCGTTTTTTGTATCGCTGTCAGGAAATTCGGAATACGCGAAATTTGCTTTTGCTGTGGAGCCCCCTTGATTCGAGGGGGCTCCACAGCCTTGAATTGCAAGCGCGTGGTCGGGTTGTGGAGACAAGCGGCCGGGCACAAGAGCCGCGCGCTGCACACTCGACCAGTCCTTCCTTAAGGCTGCAGGCCGTCGGCAAAGATGAACTCCGACACCAGGCGGTGGATCTGCCCGTTGGAGCGCACGATGTAGATATAGCCGGCCTCGTCTTCGCCGAAGCCGTAGATGGAACCGCTGCCCAGGGTGGTGATCACGTTCTCGCCGCCGGCATCCCAGGTGGCGCCGCTGCTTTCCGACCACCACAGGTTGCTGCTGCAGGAATCGCCGTAGAAATACGTGCCCTGCATGCGCCGCACCGGGCCGCGGAAGACATAGCCGCCGCTGACCGCGCAACGGCTGGTGTGGTCGTATTCGATGACCGGAGCGACCGTGCCGGTCGTGGCCGGACAGGTCGTACCGCTGCCGGAAACGTCGTCGTAATGACGGCCTTCGCAACGGCTCCAGCCGTGATCCAGCCCACCGGCGCCGGCGGCGCTGACGGTGATTTCCTCGTAGTTGCCCTGGCCGACGTCGCCGATGATCATGCGGTCGTCGGCGCGGTCGAAGCTGAAGCGCCAGGGATTGCGGAAGCCGCGCGACCAGATTTCGTCGCAGGTATTGCTGGTGGCCACGTGCGGATTGCTGGCCGGGATGGAATATTCCGCCGGGCTGATGCCGGACGAGCCGCACATGTCGGCGCTGACCGTGCCGCCGCGGTTGTCCACGTCGATGCGCAGCATCTTGCCGAGCAGGAAATACTGCGCACCGTTCGGATTGGTGCCACAGCTGTTCTTGTTGCTGTCGGCCGGCTTCTTCCACAGGCATTCGGCAAAGCCGTGCGGGTTGCCCTGCGCGCCGCTGTCGCCGGAAGAAATGTACAGATATCCATCACTGCCGAAATGGATATCGCCGCCGTTGTGGTTATCCTGCAGGTCGGGCAGGCGCATGATGATGGTGCCGGTGGCCGTGGCCACGTCGGAGGTGGGCGTCGGCACGGTGAAGCGCGCGATGGCTTCGTCTTCGTAGTTGCCCAGCTGCGGATCGGCCGAGGGGCGGGTATAGAACACGTAGAACTCGGTGTTGTGCGCCAGGTTGGCCTTGCCGAAATTCGGATGGAAGGCCAGGCCGAGCAGGCCGCTTTCGCTGCCCACGCTGGTCGGCACGGTGAGAAAGGGCGTGGGCAGCAGCGTGCCGTTCTTGATCACGCGGATGGTGCCGTTGCGCTGCACCACGAACAGGCGGTTGCTGCCGTCGCGTGGCGCGCGTACCGCTACAGCGCTCGAAAACGTGGTCGAGGCGTCGGGCACACGTACGACGGCGAGGTCCGGCGGCGGCGCCGCCAGCGCCGGCAGCGTGCCGGCGGCGAGCAGCGCGGCGGCGATAAAGCCTGGATAGCGAAGCATGAGGATCTCCCTTGCGGCAAAGATCCCCGTTTTACGCCTCGCCTGCGACCCGCGCCAGCACGCTTAGGTACGGCCGTGACACAGCGCACAAGGCTTCAGACCTGCGGTCGTTTCAAACGGATCAGCGCGGAGATGTCGTCGTCGCCGTGGCCCAGTGCCATCAGCTGCGCATAATCGGCCAGCGAGCGCTCTATCGTGCTGCGGTCGGTACCGGCAGCCTCGGCCAGACCCTGCACGATGCGCAGGTCTTTGTGCAGCAGAGCCAGCTTGAAGCCGACGCTGAATTCGTTGCGCAGCATCGTCGCGCCGCGTTTTTCCAGGAACCAGTTGCCGGCGGCTCCGGCGCCCAGGGTCGGCAGCAGGGTGGCCGGGTCCAGGCCCAGCGCCTCGCCCAGGGCCAGGCCTTCCGTGACGGCCTGGGCAATGCCGGCAATCAGCACCTGGTTGACCGCCTTGGTGTTCTGCCCCGCGCCGACCGGGCCCATGTGGCCGATGCGCGCGCCGTAGGCATCCAGTACGGGACGCGCGCGCTGCAGCGTTACCGCCTCGCCGCCGAGCATGATCGACAGCTTGCCGTTCTTCGCCCCTTCGACGCCGCCGGAGACCGGCGCATCGAGAAAATCGCCGCCGGCGGCACGCAGGATCTCAGCCGCCTGCACCGCCGTGGTCGAGGACACGGTGGAATGATCGATCACGACCGTGCCCGCCTGCGCGTTCGCGGCGATGGCGCGGCTGACACCGAGCACATCGTCGTCGGCGCTCACGCACAGCACGATCACATTGCACAGCGGCGCGATGCGGTCGGCCGTGACCGCCGCGACGCCGGCATGCTGCGCGGCGAAGTCCTGTGCCTTGGCCGCGCTGCGATTGGCGACGGCGGCGAGCAGGCCGAGGCGATGCAGATGCGCCGCCATCGACCAGCCCATGGCACCTAGGCCGACGAAGCCGGCGCGGATTTGCTCAGACATCGGAACTCCTGACTGGACTGCGTGAATACGACAAGGGAGCGGCCTGCCACACGCTCAGCGCGCGATCTGCCGCGCGGCCCAGAGCGCCAGCTTCTCGCGGCCGATCTTGGCGTTGTGGCGAATATCGACCGGGAATTTCGGGTGGAACAGAAAATGTTCGATCAGCCGAGTGTGGGCGAAACGGGCAGCCAGGTTGCGTGCCTCGGCTTCGATGCGCTCGGCCGCGTCACGCGCCTGGGGTTCCAGTTCGAGACACAGCACGGCGCGCTGGCTGCCGGGCGCGCCGATACCGACCAGGGCACTGCGATACACGCCGGCAATGGCGTTGAAGATGGGCTCGGCCTGTTCCGTATAGCGCTCGCCCTGGGCCGTGCGCAGGCGCTGCGACTTGCGCCCGCAGAACCACAGCCGGCCCTGCGCATCGAAATAACCGACGTCGCCCATGCGGTGCACGATGCGTTCGCCGTCGCGGATCTTGGCCAGCGCCGTGGCCTGCGGCCGCGCGTGATAGGCCTCGGTGGTGGTCGGTCCGGCCACGGTGATTTCGCCGACCACGCCGCTGGCCACTTCGCGCACCTCGCTCCACTGCGCAATCGGTTCGTCGCCGATCTCGATGATGCGCACGCAGTTCGCCGCCAGCGGCCGGCCGACACAGGTGCCGGCACCCTGCTCGGTCTGGGCGCGCGTGTCCTGCAGCAGCTCGCGGCTTTCGATGATGGCCAGCGGCAGGCATTCGGTGGCGCCGTAGGGCGTGAACACCTGGGCATCTTCGTCGAGGCAGCCGCGCAGCCGCGCCAGCACCGCGGTTGCCACCGGCGCACCGGCGGAAATCACCCGGCGCAGCCCAGCCAGCTGCACGCCTTCGCGTTCGCAATGGCGCGACAAGGTATCCAGCAGCGCCGGCGAACCGAACAGCATGTCCACGCCGTAGCGCTGGATGGTCGCGACCAGCTTGCGCGGATCGGCGCTGGCCGGCCGCGTCGGGTCCATGTCGGGAATGACCGAAGTCGAGCCCAACGCCGGATCGAACAAGGCAAAAGGTGGAAAGGTAGGCATGTTCACAAGACCTGGCGCCAGGGCGAAGCCTTCGCGCAGCAGGTCGACCTGGGCGAGGAAATGCCGGTGCAGGTATTCCACGCCCTTGGGCACACCGGTAGAGCCGGAGGTGAACAGGATTGCCGCCAGCTCGTCGCCCTGCGTGGCCGCGGGCACGAAGGCGCTTTCGGCGACGCGGGCACGCAAGTCGTCCAGGCGCTGGCCGCCCCAGCCCAGACGGCCGCCGACAGTCACCGTGATGCGCAGCGAACACCGCGCCCAGCCCAGCACGATGCGCGCAATCTGCGCCAGCGGAATGCCGATGAAGGCGGCCGGCGCGGCTTCGTCCAGGCATTCGCGCAGGGCACGCCGGTCTATGCCCGGATCGATCAGCACCGGCACCGCGCCCAGCTTGAACAGGGCAAACATCAGCACGAACAGTTCGCGCCCGGGCCGCACCATCAGTGCCGTCTTCATGCCGCGGACGATGCCGGCCAGGGCCAGCGCCGCGGCACTGCGATCGCTGGCCGCATCCAGCTCGGCATAGGAAATTTCGGCGTAGACAGGCAGCGCGCTGCCGCGGCCGGGCGCCTGCGGCACGCGCAGCGCGATCGCTTCGGGACGCGACCGCGCCATCGCGACCAGGGCATCGGCGATATTCACGCTCGCGCTCATGCGCCCCGCTCCACTGCAGCTGCCGGCTTACGCACCGGCGGCGGGCGCGGCGCGCTTGCGATAGGCCGCGCGCAGGGCGAACAGCAGCATGGCGGCGGAAATGGCTGCCCAGATCAGGGTCCAGATCAGCGCCGGGATGCCGGTGGCCTGGGCCATGCTCATCGCATCGGTCTGCACGTTGCTGCCGGCGGACAGGCGCAACAGGGTGAACAGACTGTTGAAACCGTCCAGCACCAGCTGCAGCGCCAGCACCAGCAGCAGCAGGTCGCTCCAGGGCGGGCGCAGGCGATAGCCGGCCAGCAGCATCAGCGCGGCCAGGCCCAGGCCGGTGCCGATGCCGAAGAGGTTGCGCACGAACAGCAGGCACATCGCCGCCAGCAGCAGGCCCAGCGCGATGAGCAGGCCGCGCGAGGTGAAACCGCGCGCGGCGAGCAGGATCAGCAGGCCGCCGAACACGGCACTGCCGATATAGCCCGCACTGGAAATGACCCAGCCCCAGCCGCCGGACGACCAGGCCAGGCCAGACAGGTCGGGACTGACGGTGAACCGATGGAAATTCCCGCCGGTGGCCAGGGCCGCCAGGCCATGGCTGATCTCGTGCACGAAGGTGCCGAACAGGCGGAACGGATAGACCACCAGGCCGACGCCGGGTATCTGCCACAGCACCAGCAGCACCAGGGCCAGCACGGCCAGTCCTGCGAGTTCGGTCCAGCGCCAGCCATCGGAAAAACCGCTCATGCCCGTGCCCTCGTCAGTGCTCTCAGCCGGTGCGCTGCAGGAAGTTGCGGATCGCCGGCACCAGCCGCTCGTGCGCGTCTTCCAGCACGTAATGGCCGGCATCGGCGTATTCGTGCGCCTCGGCGCCGGGGAAGCGGCGGCGGAATTCAGCCAGGAAGGCGCGATCGAACACGAAATCACCCAGGCCCCAGCCGATGAACATGGGCCGGTCGCCGAACTGCGCCAGCTGCGCGCCGGTCGACTCGACCAGCGCCCAGGCGCGATCGGCCGGCCCCAGCGGAATATCCTGCACAAAGCGCAGCGTGGACAAACGGTTCTGCGGCGTGTCGTACGGCGACAGCAGCGCTTCGCGCACGTCCGGCGCCAGCGGCCGCTTCACGCCCCAGCGCGCCGCGCCGCGGGCAAACGCGTTGTGCTGCAGGATCAGCCATTCGCCCAGGCGCGAATCGCGCCCCAGGCGCAGCGTCGCCGGCAGGCGCTGGCCCTTGGGATTGGGAAACGCGGCGGTATTGGTGATGACCAGGCGCGCCACGCGCTCGGGCCGGCGGCAGGCCCAGGCGCTGCCGATCATGCCGCCCCAGTCGTGCACGACGACGGTCCAGCCGCGCTCGGGCGCGCCGTCGCGGACCAGCTGTTCGATCAGCGCGTCGAGATCGTCCACGCGCGATTGCAAGGTATAGGCGTAGCGGCTGTCGTCGGGCTTGTCCGACAGGCCCATGCCGATATGGTCGGGCACGATGCAGCGGTAGTTGTCGCGCAGGCCCAGCACCAGGCGGCGCCAGTAGTACGACCAGGAAGGATTGCCGTGCAGCATCAGCACCGGCGGCGCATCGCGGGCGCCTTCGTCCAGGTAGTGCTGGACCAGGCCGTTGCCGTGGGTATGGCGCAGCCCGCGGAACGGGTAGTCAGGAAGTACGCGCATGCGCGGCGTCGTCATTCGTCAGGCGGCCAGGCCGCGGCGGGCGCGATGATAGCCGACGCGACGGTTTTGCCGCGCGCTGCAGCGGCAGCGCGCGGGCCAGGCATTACCAGACGACTTCGGCCATCGAGCAGTTCAGGCCCGAGCCTATGCCCAGCAGCGCAATGCGCTTGCCCTTCTGCAGACGGCCCATTTCCTTGAGCTTGGACAGCACGATGGGCACCGAGGCCGGGCCGATGTTGCCGTGTTCCGGGAAGATCGCATGCACCTTCTTCGGATCGATGCCGAGCAGGCGGCAGAATTCTTCCGTGTGCACGCGGCTGATCTGGTGGATGACGAATTCGTCCAGCTCGTCGATGACCCAGCCCAGCGCGGCGCGGGCGGCCTGGAAGGTCTTGCCGGCCAGCTTCAGGCCTTCGATCAGCAGGCTGCGCGTGTCGGTGATCATGCGGTCGAGATTGCCGCGGCACAGGTGCGAGAACTCGGTCGCCGCACGCGTGACCGAACCGAGGAACTGGTGGCCATCGGGCAGCAGTTCGGACCGGCCCATGACCATCGCCGCCGCGCCGGAACCCAGCGTCAGCGAGGCGAATTCGCTGCGGAATTCCTTCTCGTCGATATCCGGCGAGAGCATGCGCTCGATGGTCTTCTCGGTGATGAGGTTGGAGGTTTCGCCGTCGACGATCAGCGCGTATTCGATGTCGCCGCGCTCGATCATGCGGGCGGCGATGTCCATGCCGCTGAGGAAGGCGAGGCAGGCATTGCCGACGTCGAAGTTCTGGCAGGTATCGGCCAGACCCAGGTTGCCGTGCACGATGCTGGCCGTGGACGGCTCCAGGTAATCGCGGCAGACCGAGGTGTTGATCAGGATGCCGATCTTCTCGTGCGGCACGCCCGACTCGGCCAGCGCTTTCTGCGCCGCGGCGGTGGCTGCTTCCGACGGCATGGTGTCCTTGGCCCAGATGCGCCGCGCATGGATGCCGGCGACGTCCTCAAGCATGTTGTCGCGAATGCCAAGGCGCTGGATGGTCGGTTTCAACCGCTCGTTGAGTTCAGCCGAAGTCAGGCGGACGGGCGCGTCGATATGAGCAACGCTGGCGATGGCGACGTGCTTGAAGAGCATGGGATGGACCGGCATGAGGTGACCGCGAAGGCTAAAGCCTTGTTAAGGAGGCCGCAACCGACCCTGCGCCGGTGCCGCCCTGCTCCCTGGCTTGCAAGCTGCAAGCCAGCCCTACGGCAGCGTCGGGCGCTCTGCCCGGATGCTGCCTGCGAAGGGTTTCGACGGCAGCGAGGCTTTGAAATAAACCTCTACGAATTCAATTGCCTGCCTGATGACTCCGGCAGTGCAGCCAGAACCGGCTGCTGGCACGTTCGCTGCGTTGCCGAGTGAGGCTACCGCGGCAAAACGCGGGGTTCAGTTTGCGCGGGCTAAGTTCAGCGCGTTTTTGTGCGACGAGGGATAGCGATGAAACTGGGGATGCGAAGCATTTTTGCGGGACTGGCGGCGCTGCTGATGGCGCTGCCGGCGATGGCCGTGCGGGAACTGCAGGGCCAGGCGCCGTCGGGCGCCTACTACTCGATAGCCGTGCCGGATGGCTGGAAGGCCGGCGACGGCCTGGTCATGTACCAGCACGGACTCAACTTTGCCGCCGACGACGACCCGGGCCTGGGCCCGCTGCGCGACATCGCGCTGCAGCAGGGCTTTGCCATCGCCGGCTCGGGCTTTACCTCGCGCGGCTGGGCACTGTTGCGTGCCGTCGACGAGAACAAGGAACTGCTGCAGATCTTCCGCCGCGACGTCGGCGATCCGGGCGAGCTGATTCCGTTCGGCGGCTCCATGGGCGGCCTGGTCGCCCTGAAGATGGCCGAGGACACCAGCCTCAATCCGCTGATCAAGGGTGTGCTCGCGCTGTGCCCGCCGGTAGCCGCCTCGCGCGCCTGGGACTCGGGCCTGGACGTGCGCCTGGCCTATGACACGGTCTGCGCCGACGTGAACAACGGCCGCCTCAAGACCGGTGCCGAGCCCTACCCCTGGGCCTACAACCTCAACGACATTCCCGACGACCTGGACAACCTGGAACTCGATCCGGACGTGCGCAGCGCCCTGCTCAGCGTCACGGTCTGTACCGGCATCACCTTGCCGCAGAGCATCCGCACCAACGGCATGCGCGAGCGCCTGGCCCGGCTGCAGCGCATCACCGGCATCCAGGACGAGAAGTTCCTGCTGACCAATATCGCCTATTCCACCTTTGTACTCAGCGACGTGCTGCGCGCCGCCGACAAGATGGACGGGCGCAATCCGTTCGGCAATATCGGCGCGATGTACGCCGACGCCGACCTGGACAGCCGCATCCGCCGCGTCACGCCGCAGCCGGCGGCACGGGTGGAATTCAACTGGCAGTCCGACTACCGCGGCGACATCGGCGACATCAAGGTGCTGTCTGTGCATACCAGCGGCGACGAGCTGGTGATTCCGCAGCACCAGTACGTGCTGCGCCAGCTCACCCCGGCCAACCAGCTGGTCAGCGCCGTGGTGCGCGAAACCGCGCCCAGCCACTGCGGCTTTTCCGAGCGCGAAGGACTGGTCGCCTGGGAGGCGCTCAAGCGCTGGAAGGACGGCGGTGCCAAGCCGACCGTGGCGCAGCTGCAGCAGGGCTGCCTCAGCGTCAGCGGCGACGGCGAATGCCGCTTCGACGACACCTACGTGCCGACCTCGTTCGATGCGCGTGTGCCGCCCCGCGCCGCACCGCTCACGGTCGACGGCCGCTTCAACGGCAGCTGGTTCGATCCCTCGCGCAGCGGCGAAGGCATTGCACTGGAAGTACTGCCCGGCGGGCGTGCCATTGTCTACTTCTTTACCTTTTCCCCTGCCGGCACGCCGCAGCGCCAGGCCTGGATGATCGGCGACGGCAAGGTCGTGCCCGGCGGCATCGCGTTCGATACGGCGTATTACCGGCCCAGCAATGCCGACGGCACGCCAGCCGCCAATGCGACTACACCCTGGGGCCGCTTCTGGATCGGCTTCAGCGACTGCAACAACGGCGAGCTGCGCTGGGAAGGCCCGCAGGGCTGGGGCCGCAAGACCGTGCCGCTGTCGCGCCTGACCGCGCTCAAAGGCCTGGGCTGCGGCAGCAGCGGTACCGTACCGGCCCAGGCCAGCGGCTCCTGGTACGACCCGGCGCATGCAGGTTCGGGCTTCCATATCGAGCAGTTCGACGGCAACCGCGCCCTGGTCATGTACTACGGTGCGCCGGGCTCCAGCGATTTCGTCGGCTGGGCCAGTGGCGTGGTCGAAGGCGACCTGGCTGCGGGTACCACGGTCAGCCTGGCCAGCGTCACCGGCCCGGTATTCGGCGACAACTACGATCCGGCCGCGGTGGTGAACCAGCCCGGCGCGCTGAGCCTGACCCTGAAGCTGGGCTGCAACAGCGGCGAAGCCACCTTGACCAAGGCCGGCGGACCCGCAGTGCCGCTAGCGCTCGCACGGCTGACGACGGCGGCAAATACCGCACCCTGCCCGTAACACGCCAGCGGCGGCGCGCCGTGAGACGCGCCGCCGCTGCTTCATGCTTCGTATCGCCCGTGCAAGGTGCGGGACATCCGTTCACCGCACCGGATAGGTCTGCGCTTCTTCCTTGGGTGCCGGAGCCGGTGCGGCTTCGCGCCGGATTGCCGTGCTGCGCGTGCCGCAGCGATAGGCTGTGAACGACTGCTTGCCTTCGCGCGGCTCGCCCTGGGCGACCACGGTATCGGCCGGCAGGCTGGCCGCTTCGTTGCGCGCCAGGGTTTCCAGTTCGTCCTTCACCTTGAGCGAGTTGCGCTCGTACACCGACACCTTGCTCTTGACCGACACGCCGATGTCGCCGGCCTTCTCGCAACCATCGACGCGACCGTCATAGGCGACGCGCACACGACCGCCGCCCTCTTCCAGCTTTACCCAGGTACAGCCGGCCAGCAGGGCCAGCGTTGCAGCCATCAGCAGCGAAGTCTTCATGAGTCTTGTTCTCTCGGGGCGGGGATGACACGCAGCGGCGTCACGGCAGCAGGTTTACCGCCGCGAGCTGAAGCCTGCATTTACCGCAGCACCTTGCCTTCGCCGTCGACCACTTTCACCTCGCCGATGTTCAAGGCCCGTACCGGGGCTTCGATCTTGGACAGATCGCCGACGACGATCCAGGTCAGCGCGTCGGGCCGTATCACTTCCTTGGCCGCGGCACGCACGGCCTCGTCCTTCTGCCCTTCGATGCGCGCCTTCAAGGTCTGCACGTAGTCGTCGGGGCGACCGTTGCGCACGATGTCGACCACGGCGCCGAGCACGGCCGCCGTGGTTTCGAAGCGGCCCGGCAGCTCGCGCACGTCACCGGCGCGGATCTGCTCGATTTCCAGCGCGGTCAGCGGCCGCGCACCGTTCACGTCGCGCGTTTCCTTGAGCATTTCGCCGATCGACTCGGCGGTCTTGTCGGTCTGCACCGGCGCGAACATCAGGAACATGCGCGGGCCTTCGGCCGCCGGCAGCACGCTTTGCACGCCGTAGGACCAGTGCTTGTCTTCGCGCAGGTTCATGTTCAGGCGCGAGGAGAAATTGCCGCCCATGACCGCGTTCATGGTGCGGATTTCCAGATAGTTCGGCACGCGCGATGACGGCGCTGTTGCGCCGGCCAGAATCAGCGACTGCGGCGAACCGGGCCGGTCCATCAGGAATACGCGCGGCTTGGCCTGCGCGGCCACTGCCTCCACCACCGGCTTGCGCAGCGGCGTGGACGGCGCCTTCCAGTCGCCCAGCACGGCATCGAGTTCGCGCGTGATTTCCTCCAGCGTGGTATCGCCGGCAACCATGATGCGGGCGTTGTCCGGGCGGATGAAGTCGCGGTGATAGTCGGCCAGATCCTGCGTGGTCAGCGACTGGATCGACTCGATGGTGCCAGTACCGGTCAGCGGAATCGCGTAGGGGTGGCCCTGGCCGTAGACCAGCGGCGGCAACAGACGCAGCGCGATCGCCGTGGGCTGGGTGCGCTCCTGCGCAATCGTCGCCAGCCACTGGCCGCGCAGGCGCTGCATGTCCTTGTCGGCGAAAGCCGGGTTGCGCACGATGTCGGCGAACAGCGCCAGCGACGGCTTGAGCTGGGCCTTCAGTGCGTCCATCGACACGGCGGCCGAATCCAGGCCGGCGCCGGCGCTGATGCCGACGCCGAGTTCTTCCTGGCGCTTGGCGATCTGCAATGCATCCAGCGTGCGCGTGCCTTCGTCGAGCATGGCCATGGAGAACGACGAGGTACCCAGCTTGCGGCCCTGGTCCGAGGCATAGCCGCCTTCGAACTGCAGACTGAGCTGCACCACCGGCAGCGAACTGCGCCGCGCCAGCACCACTTCGATGCCATTGCGCAGTTTGCCGCGCTCCAGCGCGGGGAAGCTCAGCGCCGGGAAACTGTCGACCTTGGGTGCGCCCTTGCTGCGGTCGGCATCCTGCTTGGCCGCGCTATAGCCAGGGAACGGCTCGACCACCAGGGTGTAGTCGCCGCGGGCAATCCAGGTTTTTGCGGCATTTTGTACATCGGCAACTGTGGCCGCATCCATGCGCTGCAGGCCTTTCTTGTAGGAGGCCGGATCGTTGTTGTAGACCTGTCCTTCGGCCAGTACGCGTGCCTTGCCGCGGCCGCCGACCTTTTCCAGGCTGCGCACCATGCCGGCCAGGGCCAGGGTCTTGACCCGCTTGAGTTCTTCCTCGGTCGGCCCCTTGTCGAGGAAGCGCTGCCATTCCTCGGCGATGATCTGTTCCACCCGCGCCGGATCGACGCCCTGCTTCACGTCGACTTCCAGGCCGAACTGGCTGGACAGTTCCTGCACATCGACACTGACGTCGACCGAATCGGCCAGCGGTTCGCGATACACCAGGCGTTCGTACAGGCGCGATGTCTTGCCGCCGCCCAGTACCGCCGCGGCCAGCTGCAGGTGGGTGAGATCGGCGGTATTGCGCGGCGGCACGTTCCAGGAGCGGTAGATGCGCACCTGGGCGACGCGGTCCTGCATCACGTCGCGGGTCGATTCGCTGCGCGGCGCGATCCACGATTCCAGCCGCGCCACCGGCGGACCGGATTCGATCGCGCCGAAGTATTTCTGCATTTTTTCCCTGGCCGTGGCGGCGTCGATGTCGCCGGCCAGCACCACCGTGGTATTCGCCGCGCCGTAGTAGTCGCGGAACCACTGCTTCACGTCGTCGAGGCTGGCGGCGTTGAGATCTTCCATCGAGCCTATGGTTTCCCAGCGGTAGGGATGACCTTCCGGGTAGCTCGCCCGCAGGATGCGCTCGTAGACAAGGCCATACGGCTCGTTGTCGCCCTGGCGCTTTTCGTTCTGCACCACGCCGCGCTGTTCGTCCAGGCGTGCCTGATCGATCGCGCCGAGCAGGTGACCCATGCGGTCGGACTCCAGCCACAGCGCCATGTCCAGTGCCGTGGTCGGCACGGTTTCGAAATAGTTGGTGCGGTCAGACGCGGTGGTACCGTTCACATCAGTGGCGCCGACCAGCTCCATTTCCTTGATGAATTCTTCCTTGTTGTTCTCCGAGCCCTGGAACATCAGGTGCTCGAACAGATGGGCAAAACCGGTCTTGCCCGGTTTCTCGTCCTTGGAACCGACGTGGTACCAGATGCTCAGCGCAACCACGGGCGCCTTGCGGTCTTCGTGCACGATCACGGTAAGCCCGTTGGACAATTGGAATTTTTCGTAGGGAATGTCGATCGTGTCGGCGGCAAAGGCATGGCCGGCGGCAAACAGGGCGGTGACGGCCAGGGCGAGCGTCTTGCGCATGAAAAGGCTCCAGGAATGGTGCAGCGAACCGCGCGAGGCTAACGAGGCCGGCCGCGGCATGCAATTGCATGCCGACCCCGCCGCAGGCGCGAAGTTCGCCATCGCTGCACGGAACAGGTTGCCTGTGCAGCGGCGCATGCCTCAGCATGAGCGCGATTCCTCTGCAGGAGTGCGCCATGTCCGTCGCCATCGTCACCGGTGCCAACCGCGGCCTCGGCCTGGAACTGGTGCAGCAATTGCTACAACGCGACTGGCGCGTGATCGCCGGCTGCCGCAAGACCGATGTCTTGCGCATGACCGAACTGGCCGGCGCGCATCCCGGCCATCTGCACGTGATGCCGCTGGACGTGAGCAGCGAACGTTCGATCGCTGCCTTCGTCAACGAGGCGCAGATGGTGACGCGGACGCTGGACCTGCTGGTCAACAACGCCGGCGTGCTGATTGCTGGCGAGCGCTACGGCGAGGTCGCCGCCAAGTCGCTGGCGCAGAGCTTCGCCGTGAATGCCAGTGGCGCGCTGCTGCTCACCCAGGCCTGCAGCGAGCTGCTGCGCGCTGCAGGCAGCGCCCGCGTGGCGAATATCTCCACCGTGATGGCGTCGCTGGCGCTGACCGATACCTTCCGCACGCCCAGCTATGCCATGAGCAAGGCCGCATTGAACATGGCCACGCGCCTGCTCGCCGCCGAACTCGCGCCGCACGGCATCGTGGTGACCAGCTTCCACCCGGGCTGGGTGCAGACCGACATGGGCGGCAGCCAGGCGCCGCTGGCCATCGCCGACGCCGTCACGCGCCTGCTCGAGCGCATCCTGCGCATGGACGCTGCCGATGCGGGCCGCTTCATCGGCAGCGACGAGGACCAGGAACTGCCCTGGTAGCGCTGCACTGCAGGCGTTTCAGCGCGCAGCCTTGACCACCTGCGGCGGCGGCGGAAAACGCACCACCGGACCCTGCGGCGATACGCCCGGCGGCAGCGCGGCCGGTGCCGGCGTACCCGCCTTGCCCAGCGCGCGCACGGCGAGCCAGATGGCGCCGAGATCGGCATCGCTCATGCGGTTGAGTGCCCAGTACGGCATCGGCGGTCTTGCCTTCATCGCCTTGGCGAACGCCAGCCATTGCGCGCGGCTCATGTCGTTGAGGCGCAGACGCAGATTGGTCGGATAGGTCGTGCCCCAGGGGCCGTTCCAGCCGAGCTGGTCGCCGACCAGCCAGGCCGCTTCCGGCGCCTCGCCACCGTTGGCGGCAAAGCCCGGCGTATGGCAATCGTGGCAGCCGGACTGGAAAAGAATCTCGCGACCGCGGGCGCGCTGCGCCTCGTCGTCGGCATGGGCAATGCCGCTGGCGGCGCCGAGCGCCAGCGCGAACAACGTACAAACAGTGCGAAACAACATGAAGGGCATTTCCTCGATGGCACGATGCAATCGCTTGCCACCGAGGACGCAAGCAAGGCGGCGGAACTGTCATCGCATCGGCAATTTGGCGCGGCGGCGTGGGCGCGGCGATAATCCGCACATGCTCCATGTCGTTCTGCATCAGCCGGAAATTCCGCCCAATACCGGCAACGTGATCCGCTTGTGCGCCAATACCGGCGCACGCCTGCATCTGGTGCGGCCGCTGGGTTTCGATCTCGACGATGCGCGTCTGCGCCGCGCCGGACTGGACTATCACGAATTCGCCAGCCTGAACGTGCACGACGATTTCGCCGCGTTTCTGGCCGCCGCAGCACCGGCGCGCGTCTTCGCCTTGTCCACGCGCGGAAAGACCAGTCCGTATGACATCCGCTTTGCCGCCGACGATGCCATCGTCTTCGGGTCGGAGACACGCGGACTGCCGCAGTCCCTGCTCGACCAGCTGCCGCCGCAGCACTGCCTGCGCCTGCCGATGCGGCCGGACAACCGCAGCCTGAACCTCTCCAACGCCGTGGCCGTCGTCGTATTCGAAGCCTGGCGCCAGATGGCTTTTGAAGGTTCGCTCTAAATTTCAACGCATCGATTCAGCGTGATGAATCCGGCGTAAACCCTTCCGGCCGCTGCACTTGGTTTCGCTTTTCGCCTGCCCCAGTTTGCTTGCCACGGCAATCGAGCCGTCAGTTTGAAAGAACAGGAATACGACTATGAAACGCACTGCCCTCGTGCTTGCTTCCCTGCTTGCCCTGCCCTTCGCTTCGCAGGCGGCCGACTTGAGCTACTCCTGGCTGGAAGCGGACTACGTCCACGTCAATCCCGACAATTTCGACAATGCCAACGGCCTCGCCGTGCGCGGCTCCGGCGAACTGGGCGCGAACTTCAACGTGATCGCCGGCTGGAACAAGCTCAATGTGGATACCCCGCTGGTCGACGACCTGAAGTCCTGGTACCTCGGCGTCGGCTATCACACACCGGTCAGCGACAGCACCGATCTGTTCACCGATGTGTCCTACCTGAAGAACACCAGCCTGGATACCGATGGCTATGGCGCCCGCGTCGGCGTGCGTTCGGCGCTGTCGCCCAAGTTCGAAGGCGCCGCCTGGGTCGGTTACGAAAAGCTCGACCATGTCGACGGCAACGGCTCGCTCGGCGTTTCCGGCCAGTACAAGTTCACGCAGAACTTCGGCTTGGTTGCCGAAGCACGCGTGGCACAGAACGACAAATCGTTCCTGATCGGTCCGCGCCTGAGCTTCTGATCATCGCTGCGCGCAAGCGCAACACTCCGAGCCCGGCCCCAGTGCCGGGCCTTTTTTGCGCGCGGCTAGACGGCGCAATTCGCTTGCGCTCATCGCGCCCTACGCGGGCACGGAGCTTTCGTTGGGTGTGGTGGCAACGGCGAATCGTACTTGTCGCGGCAAAGCCGTCGGCGCGATGAAGTACAAGACACTGGGCAGGTTGCGTAGGGTGCGATGAGCGAAGCGCGAATTGCCCCGTCATCAAGTGTCGTGACGCTGCGCGTCGTGCAGCACCATTCGCATGGCCTCATCAGGCCTTGCGCAGCGTGTCTATCGACGGGGATTGCAGCGGCACCTCGGAGGAGGTGCCTGGCCCGGTACCGGTGATCGGGGGGGGGGAGGAGGGAGTCAGCCGGTACCGGGGCAGGCGGGGAACCCGGTTGTTGCAGTGATGGGTGCAGGGCGATCCGTTTCAAGCCCGCTACGCACATCGTGTTGCTGGTCTGGTTTCCCTGGCCTGTCCACCAGCAACGGAGGGCAGGAAGGAGCATGACGGACAGCCAGGGAGTCCTGTGGCGGGCTTCCCTGCGCCGCTTTGTATCAAGGTGGCAGTTGTTGCGCTTGCATACCATGCAGCAGGAGATCGAGCAACTGTCGCTGCAGTTCCGGTCGCATCGCCAACGCACCGCTCACCGCCAATTTTTCGTTCAATCGCTCGGTCTGGAAACCGAACAGGTTGAGCGACAACACCACTTTTGCAACAACTGCAGGACTGATACCGGGACGCATTTCGTCCGATACTTCCGACAGCAACGCCACCACGCGATCGAAATTGTGCTGTATCAACGGAAACACCGGGCTAGATTCAAGCACCGTCGGCGAACCGGTCAACTCGCGCAAGATCAGCCGTGTGCCATGCGGCCGCTGATACAGAAAGGCGTTATGCCAATCCATCAGCCGACGCAGGCGTGCCGCCAGGCCCTGCTCCTTGAGTTCCAGCGCATCGAGCGACCTGGCAAAGGCTTCGCAAGACTGGCTGAGCACACGCTCGTACAGTTCCTGCTTGGTCGCAAAATGATGAAACACATTCGCTTTGCAAACACCGGCAGCCAGTGCGACCTCGTTGATCGAGACCCCATCGAAACCACGTTGCGCAAACAGCGCCTCGGCTTCGAGCAGAATCCGCGTCAGGGCCGATTTCTCGGAAATTTCGTACGCGGATGCCAGCAGGGTCGGGACCACAGAATCTAACTGACCGATCGGTTGGTAGGCATTATCCAGTCGCCCTCGGCTTCGTAGAATAGGACAAAAGTCGTATTACTTTGGGCACGGTCTGCCGCTGTTTTTATCGTTTTCAGCGTGTTTGCGCGGGTTTTTGCCAACTAGGGCGGCGCCGGCAAAACCCCGACTGCGGCCGATGCAAATGCCGCCATTTTGCTCACGGTGAGGATAAGTCCGCGATGCGGCCGCCGATGTCGCCGGGCGTGTCTACATCGAATTGCAGACCTTCGTTGGCAATGGTATCGACCTGGTCCTGCCGCGCCCGCAGCAGCTGGCGTGCACCGGCGTCGCCGCGCAGCACAGCCGGCAGCAGCCAGTGCCGCGGCAACAGCGCCGGCACACCGACGACACCGGCATAGGCGCTGGCCACGGCACGCTGCGGCGCCTGCCGCCAGCGCGCAAGCAGCGCCTGCAAATGGACCAGGTCCAGCGCGGGCTGATCGCACAGCATTACCAGCACGCCATCGCAATCGGCTGGCAGCGCGGCGACCCCGGCTGCCAGCGTCGCGCCCATGCCGTGATGCCAGTCCGCAGCGACAACGCTGCGCAGTGCCAGGCCATGCAGTGCCGCCTGCAGCAGCTCCGGCTCATGGCCCAGTACCACGATCAGTTCCAGCGGCACCGTCGCTGCCGCCAGGCGCGCCGCGCGATGCAGCAGGGTTTCGCCGTCGATCTGCAGCAACTGCTTTGGCCTGCCCAGCCGGCGCGATGCGCCAGCTGCCAGCACGATGGCGCCATGGCGCGGCATCAGCCCAGGCCCGCTGCGTGCTGCTGCAAGGCGGCGGCTATGGCCAGCGCAATGGCCTCAGGACCTTCGCCACCCAGGCGCAGGCCGACCGGCGCGTGCAGCCGCGGTGCCAGCTGCGCATGCACAGCGCCCGCCAGATCCGCCAGCAATGCGTCGCGCCGCGCGGGTGGGCCAAGCAGGCCGATCCAGGCAATAGCGCTTTGTGCACAAAATTGCAGATATTCACTGTCGCGCGAATAGTGATGGCTCATGACCACGGCTGCGTCGAATACGACGGCGTCGCCGTTCAGATCGGCCAGGCGCTCGACATGAGCATCCGCCGCCGCCAGCGGTGCAAACCAGCGCGCACGCTGTTCCACCACGTCGACGCGCCAGCCGAGCAAGTGCATCAGGCGCAGCAGCGGCGCGGTTTCCGGACCGGCCCCGAGCAGCAGCAGCCGCGGCGGCGCACGCAGGCGCAAGGACCAGCGCGGCACCGCGGCGACGCCGGCACCGGGCCAGTGCCACTGCTGCGCGGCATGGCGCGCAATGCCACCGCCGTCCGCCGCAATATCCAGTTGCAAGACTCCGCCCGCATCCAGCGTGCGCAAGGCGGCCAGCAGCGGCGCCTGCTCGTGCAGGGGAAACAGCATCAGCTCGACCACGCCGCGGCAGCCCGATGCCGAGCCAAACACCAGATCGTCGTCACTACGCGTATCGATACGCAGATGCCGCGCCTGCGCCGCGGCGATGACATCGCCCGCCGCCTGCTCCAGCTCGGCTTCCAGACAGCCGCCCGACAGCCAGCCCCGGCGCGCGCCGTTGGCAGGCAGATAGACCAGCGCGCCCGGCTTGCGGTAGGTCGATCCCTGCGTCGCCACGACCAGGCCCAGTGCCGCCGGCGGCGACGGCTGCAAGCGCAGCGCCTGCAGCAGGCTGCGCAGGCTGCCACCGTCATCGGCGCGGGAAACACAGGGCTGGCTGGACATGAATTATCCGCTGGCGACTCGTTGGCCGATTCTATGCGCAGCACGCCGCCGGCTTGCACGCCGCTGCCGCCAGACCTGGCTGCGCATCGGCTCGGCGACCCCTAGGCCTGGCGCTGCGCCAGCAGTACCGGCCGCGCATGGCCGAACAGCGCGATCGGCGGCCGCACGATGCGCGCCTGCGCAAAACCCGCGGCAGCAAGCCGTTCGACAATGTCCCTGCCGTAGTCGCGCTGGACCAGAATCACCGCGCCACGATAGCGATCGGCGTGATACTGCGCCGGCAGCAGTTCCACGCGCCGGCCTTCCTGCCAGCCCATGCGCTCGACAGTCGCGGCGCTGTCGAACAGCGGTACGCTGAAGACGAAATGACCGCCTGGGCGCAATACGCGGAACACTTCGCGGAAGCCGGCAGCATCGTCTTCCACATGTTCGAACACTTCGGTCGACGTGCACAGATCGAAACTGGCGTCGGCGAAGGTCAGCTGTTCGATGTTCTGGCACAGCACGCCGTCGCGCGTCTGGCCGGGTGCAACACCATCGAGCAGCTCGCTGGTGACCAGGCTGGCGCAATGCCGGCGCAGGCAGTCGACCAGCGGCCCGCCCGCCGACATCTCATAGGCAGCACAGCGGGCCAGTTCGGGCACTTCACTACGCACCACCGCCGCCAGCGACTGCGTCACCGCACTGGCGCCGCAACGCGGACAGCGCACACCTGACTCGCTGCGCGCCAAGCGCAGACACCAGCCGAAACTGCAGGCGGCGCAAGGCGCACGGGCCAACCCCAGTTCGAAAGGACGTACGGTGTGCAGCAGGCGGAGTAGCCGGGACCGGCGCATGGCAGTGGTGGGCAACGACAGGGGTGCGCAGTCTAGCGCCGGCCGCCGCCGCGTGGCGGAGTTTCCTGGCCCCAGCCTGCGCCCGGGACGCCGCGGTCAGTCCGAAAAGTTCCCCGGATTTTCATTCACTTATTCACCCTTACACTCCTATCCAAATAGTGTGTGAACTTGCGCAGCAGCGCCCGGTCCGAACTCGCTCGCCGCCATGCCTGCCCGCACGATCGCTGCCGAATGCCGATTACAGCAGGGCAGCCGAAAAACCACACCGGAGACCCGACCATGCGTCCAACGATTGCGGCAAGCCTGTTCTTGCTGATCGCCAGCCTGCCCGCCGTGGCAGAGCCACCAGCACCGCTGGCACTGCAAGCCTGGGTCTCCATCGGCATGAACACGAATTTTGCGCTGGACGCCAGCGGCGATGTGCAGTCCGCCGCAGGCGCAAACATCGTCATACGCGCGCGCCACGTCGACGCGCGGCAGTTTGGCGGTGCGCTCAATGGCGCCGATGCGCAAACACTGCAGGGCCGCCAGGTCGTGTTGTCGGCACATTTGAGCGCCGACACCGGCACCCGCGGCACCAGCCTGTGGCTGCGCGCCGACGACAGCAATGGCCGGTCGCTGGCCTTTGCCAGCTCCGGCGACAAACCGATTGTCGGCGGGGAGGAACCGGCATTGCGCCAGCTGTCGCTGCGTATTCCTGCCGCTGCGCAAAGAATCGTTTTCGGCGTGGGCATGAACGGCAATGGCCGTGCCCAGGCGCAGCAGCTGCGCCTGGACATCCAGGCCTCGACAGCAACCGACAGCAGCACGCCAGCGCGCAGCACGACCACGCCACGCGAAGTCGCCGATGCCGCCATAGCGATCGTGCGCGCCAATGCGCTGAAGTCCGGCACGGTAGATTGGGACAAGGCAAGCACCAGCCTGCTCGCCGCTGCCGATCGCGCCAGCACCACAGCTGAGATCCACGCGCCCATCCGCCAGCTGCTCGGCATGCTCGGCGACGGTCACAGCGCCCTGATTTCACCCGACGCAGCGCAGGAGCATTCGCGCACGGCAAAGACCGCATCCGCCGCTGAGGTCAAATCGCTGGGCAGCGGCATCGGCTATGTGCAGATGCCCGCCTTCGTTGGCCGCGAAGCCCAGGCATCGCTGGCTTTTGCCAACGCCATCGCCACACACATCGAACACCTTGCACCGCAGGCCTCCGTCGGCTGGGTGCTGGACCTGCGCAGCAACGGCGGCGGCAACATGTGGCCGATGCTGGCCGCGCTGAAACCGCTGCTCGGCAGCGGTATCGTCGGCGGTGCCCGCTTCGCGGACGGCAAAAGTATCGACTGGCGCGCGGGAGACCGTATCGACGATACGGCCGCCGCCCCGCGCAAAGACCTCAGCTCAGCCCGCGTTGCCGTGCTGCTGGGCTCTCGCACGGCCAGTTCCGGCGAAGCCGTTGCCGTGGCTTTCCACGGCCGGCCGCAGTCGCGTTCGTTCGGCCAGGCCAGTGCCGGCCGCTCCAGCATCAACAGCAGCTACCCGCTGCCCGACGGCAGCCTGCTGTTGTTGACCACCGCCCTGGACATCGACCGCAACGGTGTCGTCTTCGGCGGTCCGCTGCAGCCTGACGAAGCGACAGCCGCCGCCGATGCCAATGCCGATCCCGCGCTGGCCGCCGCAACAGCCTGGCTGACACGGCAACACAGCCAGTCCGGCGACTGACCACATCGCCCTGCGGCCGTGGCGCGGAAGAATCTGCGCTGCGGCCACACAACGCGCGGCGAATTACCAGGCGTAGCGCGCCACCAGCTGATACACCGGCCCTGCCTGTTCGGATTCCAGTTCGTATTCGTCGTAGTCGCGTTCTATCTGCTCGCCCAGCGTATTGAACTTGTGGAATGTTTCGTCCTTGGACGAATCCAGCAGGTTGGTGCCGGTCAGGCGGATCGACCATTGTGTGCCAAAGCGCTTTTCGACAAACGCTTCGAGATCAGCGCCATAGCGGGTTTCCACTTCCTCGGCCAGCAGGCGCGAATAGGCACGGCCCTGGCGCCGGTAGCTCACGCCGAAATTCGCCTGCAGCGAGGGCAGATCCTGGATAAAGCCGACATTGAGCACTGAATGCGCCTGGTCGTTGAAACGGCGCTTGCCCAATGCATCCTTCACCTCGCTGTCTAGCCAGGAGTAGTTGAGGAATACGCCGGTATCCGGCAGACCCAGCGCGGTCAGCGGCGTGGACAGATCGAACTCGACGCCGTAGACGCTGCCGTCGCCGACATTGGCCGCGGAATAGACGAAGCTGTCCGCATCAAGCTGCGGATAGCCCGGCGTCGATGGCGTGGCGCCCGGATGGCCTTCCAGGAAATCGGCGATCTCGTCTTCGAAATCCTCCAGCGCGGTTTCGCTCGGAGCGCCGGTATTGACGATCTCGATCAGGTCACGCACGTCGCGGTAGAAAAGGTTCACGCCGACTACGCCACGCTTGCCCAGGCGATGTTCGAAGCCCAGGTCCAGGCCCCAGGCTTTTTCCTGCGCCAGCGCCGGATTGCCGAAGAAATCGTTGTCGCCGTACTCGCCTTCGCGCAGATTGGGCAGCAGGAAATTGAAATTCGGCCGGCGTACGCTGCGGGCGACGGAGAAATTCACGCGGTTGGCCGCATCCAGATCCCAGCGAAGATGCGCCGAGGGCAGCGGTACCGAATAGTCCTTGCTCCAGCGTTCGCCGTCGCTTTCGACACGGCTGCGCGTGGTTTCCACGCGCAGGCCGGCTTCCCAGCTCAACGCCGTGCCCTTGCCGGAAAACATCAGGTAAGGGTCGACGCGGCGCTCTTCGATGGTGCTGCGCTCGGCATCGAATTCGAGATACGGCGGCAGCGGTGCGCCTTCCTCGTCGGTTTCCACTTCGCTGGTGCGCAGGCCGAAATCGCGGTCCTTGGCGCTGTAGTCCAGGCCGAATTCCATCTGCGTCGCACCCAGTGCGCGTGCATGCGACAGAGTGAAACCGTATTCGCTGTCTTTGAGGTCGGTGATTTCCAGCGTGCCCTCGTAACCGTCGAAGCTGGGCGGCGTGTCGTCATCGTCGTAGCCGATTTCCTGCTCGACATTGCGCGTGTCGTCTTTCATGCGCGCGAGATTGAACGCCAGCTCGGTCTTGCCCTCGCCGTGGGCAATGACGTAGTCACCCTTCAGG
This sequence comes from Tahibacter aquaticus, assembly GCF_004363655.1. GTDB lineage: Bacteria > Pseudomonadota > Gammaproteobacteria > Xanthomonadales > Rhodanobacteraceae > Tahibacter > Tahibacter aquaticus. The sequence goes on along the minus strand of NZ_SNZH01000002.1, from coordinate 409,643 downwards.
GCGTAGTTGTCCTGGCGAATTTTCGCCACTTGGTCATTGACCGACAGCAGGTTGTCGCGCGACACGCTATACCGGTCGTTGTATTCCAGCGAATGCTCGGTCTCGGTGCGATCAGTGCGCACGTACAGGCCCGACAGCGACAGCTTGCCCGCGCCAATGTCGCGCACATAGGAGAAATTCAGCGAGTCGTCGGTGCCGTCGCGGGTATCGCTCTGCTCTTCGCGATTGTCCAGATCGCCGCCCGGTCCGTCGTAGCGCAGGCTCAGTTTCTGCTTGGGGTTGTAGCGGCCCTGGTGGCTGACGCCGGCCAGTACGCGACCGCCAGCGAATTCGCCGCTGGCCACGACGGCGGCGGTCGGCTTGTTCTCGCCGTCGTCGAAATGCGAGATGCCGGCGCGCACATAGCCGCCATCGAACTCATAGGCATCGCGCAGCACGATATTGATCGCACCGGCCATGGCATCGCCAGAGCGGTTGGCGCTGGCACTGCGCACGATCTCGATGCGCTCGACCACCTCGGCCGGAATGCGGTCGACAAAGAAGGAACGGTCGTCGCCGCCGCCCGGCACTTTCTTGCCGTTGATCAGAATCTGCGTATAGCCCGGATCGAGGCCGCGCAGGCGCGCACCGTCGTATTCCAGCACATCGGAGACAAATGCCACACTGGGCACGCGCTTGAGCATGTCGCCGACGGTGCGTGGCTCGAAACGCTGGAAATAGTCGAGGTCATACACCAGCACCGGCGCGGTCGCATCGGCGCGATCGCGGTAGGCGATCTCGCCGGTGACCAGTACGCGATCCAACTCGGTAGTGCCGGCGGCGACCGCCGCCTCGGTTTCCGCCTGCGCGCATACACTCATGGCCTGCAACAACGCCGCTACCAGCAGCTGCTTCTTCATCGCCGCGATCCCCCGGAAAAAGGGGCTTTGTAGGGTCGTGGTGTGGCGTTGCCGTGACAGTTCGATGGCAGGGCCGATGTCACCTCGCTGCCAAGCGACTGTCATGCAGCGATGCTACAAGCGCCGTCTTTCGTCGCCATCAGGGGAATTCCGATGCATTTTTCCATCGTCCGCAGCGTACTTGCTGCAGGCCTAGCCGCCCTGCTCGGCAGCGGTTGCGCGCACCAGCCGCAAGCACGCGAACCCGACCAGCGCAGCGGCGTGGAACCACTGCTCGCCACGTCTGGCATCGCCCATGTGCGCGTGCACGAAGCATTCGTCAGCGCAGCCACGCCGGACGACAATGTGGATTCTCCCGCCGCGTGGACTGCCGCCGACGGCACTACGCTGCTGCTGGCCACGGCCAAGGCCAGCGGCCGCCTGTTGCGCTACGACGGCGACAGCGGCCAGGCCCAGGGCAGCGTTGGCACGCCTGGCGCTGCAGCCGGCCAGTTCGACCGTCCCAACGGCATCTTCCGCATCGACGACCTGGTTTTCGTGGTGGAGCGCGACAACCGCCGCGTGCAGGTATTGCGCCTGCCGCAATTGACCAGCCTGGGCAGCTTCGGCACTGCCGAGCTGCAGCAGCCCTACGGCCTGTGGCTGCGCAAACTGCCCGACGGCGGCTACGACGTGCTGGTCAGCGATGCGTACATGGCCGGCAAGGACGCCGCCGGTGACGACATCGTGCCGCCACTGGCGCAACTGGACCGGCGCCTGCGCCGCTACGACGTGCGCGTGCTGGCCGATGGCGTGCAGGCAAGCTTGCGCGCCTCGCTGGGCGATACCGGTAGCGCCGGCGCAATCCGCATCCCCGAGTCGCTGTGGGGCGATCCGGCCTACGACCGCCTGCTGGTCGCCGAGGAAGACACACTCACCGGCACGGCCCTGCGCGACTACGATCTGGCCGGCACATTCCGCGGCAAAACCCTGGGACTTGGCCTGTTCAAAGCCCAGGCCGAAGGCATAGCGCTATGGCAATGCGCCGACGGCAGCGGCTACTGGATCGCCACCGACCAGTTCAAGGACCGATCGCTGTTCCATGTCTTCGACCGCCGCAGCCTGGCCCATCTCGGCGCTTTCGCCGGCGACACCGTGGCCAATACCGATGGCATCTGGCTGCACCAGGCCGCCACGCGCCGCTTCGCCCAGGGCGTGTTCTATGCGGTTCACGACGACCAGGCCGTCGGCGCCTTCGACTGGCGCGATATTGCCAAAGCGCTGAACCTCAAATCTGCCTGCGACTGAAATTTGCATTGATTGCGAAAGCCTAGGTTGGGGTAAGCCGCAGGCGCACCCCGACATCGAGGTATTCCCGCAACAAAAGGCCAATGCCGAAGGAACCCATTTTGCTTGCATTACGTTGCGACGGGCATTCCTTCGGCATGGGTTCTTTGATGGTGCAGCACCGTGATGCGGGGGTGCGCCTGCGGCTTACCCCTGCCTACGTTGGCTTTCGCGCCATCCACGCATCCAGCCGCTCTGCCGCATCCGGTGGCAAATGCAAGCCGAGCTTGCTGCGCCGCCAGAGCAGGTCCTCGGCACAGGTCACCCATTCCTCGCGCCGCAGATAGTCGATCTCGACCTGATACAGGCCTGGCAACACTTCCTCGCCCAGATCGACCGCACTGCGTACCTGCTCCAGCAGCCGGCTCACGCGCGAGCCATAGGCCCGGGCATAGCGCCGGCGCAGCGCGGCCTCCAGCCACGGATAGTGCTGCGCCAGGCCGTATTCGAAATGGTCGAAGTCGGCTCCGGCCATATCGCCGCCCGGCAGGCAGGCATGTGCCGTCCATGCCGGATAAGAGATATTTAGTCTTGTGCACAACAGATCGACCGCCTCTTCGGCCAGGCGCCGGAACGTGGTGATCTTGCCGCCGAACACCGACAGCAGCGGCACCTCGCTATCCAGTTCCAGCACGTAGTCGCGCGTGACGGCCGACGCGCTGGCCGCGTCGTCGCGCAACAGCGGCCGCACGCCGCTATAGCTGGATACGACGTCGGCCGCTGTCAGCTGGCGCTGGAAATAGCGATTGGCCAAGGCGCAGAGATAGTCCACTTCCGCCGCAGCGATATGCACGTCGGCCGGATCGCCGGCAACATCGACTTCGGTAGTGCCGATCAGGCTGAACTCGCCTTCGTAAGGCAGGGCGAACACGATGCGCCGGTCTTCGCCCTGGAATACGTAGGCGAAGTCGTGCGCGAACAGGCGCGGCACCACGATATGGCTGCCGCGCACCAGACGGATTTCGTGCGCGGCCGGGCGCTGCGCGACCTGCTGCAGGAACTGCGCTACCCAGGGACCGCTCGCGTTGACCACGGCATGCGCCGTGAGCGTGCGCGCATGCGCTCCTTGCAGCTGCGCGCGCCAGCCGCCTCTTTCGCGCTGGAGTTCGCAGCAACGCGTGCGCGTCAGCACCGTGGCACCGCGCTCGGCCGCATCCTTGGCGACGAGCGCGACCAGGCGCGCATCGTCGACCCAGCCATCGGAATAGGCGAAGCCGCGGCGGAATCCCGGCTGCAGCGCCTCGCCGGCGACATGCCGGCGCAGATCCAGCGTGGCCGACCCGGCCAGATGGCGCCGCCGCGCGAGATGGTCGTACAGATACAGCCCCAGCCGGATCATCCACACCGGCCGCAGATGCGGTGCATGCGGCATCACGAAACGCAGCGGATGGATCAGGTGCGGCGCCGACTCCAGCAATACTTCGCGCTCGCGCAGCGATTTGCGCACCAGGGCGAACTGGTAGTACTCCAGATAGCGCAGGCCGCCGTGGATCAGCTTGGTGCTGGCCGAAGAGGTATGCGAAGCCAGGTCGTCCTGCTCGCACAGCAGTACGCGCAGGCCACGCCCGGCCGCGTCTCGGGCGATGCCGGCACCGTTGATGCCACCGCCGACGACAAGCAGGTCGACATCGAATTCGGCAGGAACCGGCAGGCGGTCGTGGACAAGGCTGGTGTTCATCCCGGCATCCGTGGCGCTGACGCTGGCTATCCTACCGTTGTGCACCGCCGGGTGCGGCGGTGGTTTTGCGCGCAGGCGCGAAGCGCCGTGGAAGCCTCCGGCGGCGTTGCGATGCCACGCGCGTCGGGGCGATGGTGTGTATCTTGCGTCGAGGTCAAGGCATCTTGCGGCGCAATTCGCGGTGCTCATCGCGCCCTACGTTGGCGCTTTGGCAGAACGCGATGAACGTAACGAACCGCGCCGTTCGAAAACACGCCTCAACCAATCCACCACGCGCAGGCGGCAATTCCCACGGCCGCTTTCGCGCAGCGCGGCAAACCGGCCTCAACCCCGTCGCTCCAGCCGCCGGTACTGGATCGCTTCGCTCATGTGTACCGCGCCGATCTGCGTTTCCTGGGCCAGATCGGCGATCGTGCGCGCCACGCGCAACAGGCGGTGATAGGCCCGCGCCGACAGGCCCAGTGCATCCACGGCGCGTTCCAGCAACGCGCGTTCGCGCGCCTGCAGCGGGCAATCGCGCTCCACCTCGCTCGCGGCCAATGTGGCATTGCTCTTGCCGGCTCGCGCCAGCTGCAGCGCCCGCGCCGCGGCCACGCGCGCTGCCACGCTGGCCGTGGCCTCGCCCGCTGCCGTCATTGCATTGAGTTCGGCCAGCGGCACGCGCGGCACTTCCAGCTGCAGATCCAGCCGGTCCAGCAACGGCCCGGATACGCGCGCGCGGTAGCGCTGCACCTGGTCCGGCGTACAGCTGCAATTGCCGCGCGGATCGCCGGCATAGCCGCAGGCGCAGGGGTTCATTGCCGCCACCAGTTGAAAATTCGCCGGAAATTCCGCCCGGCGCGCAGCGCGGGAAATCAGTATCCGGCCGGTTTCCAGCGGCTCGCGCAGTACGTCGAGCACATGCCGGTCGAACTCGGTCAGCTCGTCCAGGAACAGCACGCCGTGATGGGCCAGGCTGATCTCGCCGGGCCGCGGCACCGAGCCGCCGCCGACCAGCGCCACCGCCGATGCCGTGTGATGCGGTGCGCGGAACGGCCGCTCGCGCCAGCGCGCCACATCCACGCCCTGCCCTGCCACTGAGCGAACTGCGCAGGATTCCAGGGCTTCGCGGTCCGACAGCGGCGGCAGCAGGCCCGGCAGGCGGCTGGCCAGCATGGTCTTGCCCGTGCCCGGCGGACCGACAAACAGCAGATGGTGCGCGCCAGCCGCCGCTATCTCCAGCGCACGTCGCGCCTGTGCCTGGCCGCGCACGTCGGCCAGGTCGGCCAGCGATACCGGCGCGGCAACCGCCTCGCCCTTCTGCGCCCGGGGCAATGGCGCCGCGCCGCGCAGATGCGCGCAGACTTCCAGCAAACTCGTCGCCACGCGCACGTCGGCGTCTTCCACCAGCGCTGCCTCGGCCATGTTCGCCAGCGGCACCACCACCTGGCGCCCGATCGACTGAGCCTGCAGCAAGGCCGGCAGCACGCCGCTGACCGGCCGCAGTTCGCCGGACAGGGCCAGTTCGCCCAAAAATTCACAACGCAACAATGCATCGCGCGGCACATGTCCCGAAGCCGCCATGATGCCCAGCGCAATGGGCAGATCGAAACGGCCACCGTCCTTGGGCAGGTCCGCCGGCGCCAGGTTCACGGTCACGCGCTGGCGTGGATATTCCAGCCGCGTATTGAGTATCGCCACGCGTACGCGGTCGCGCGCTTCCTTCACGGCGGTTTCCGGCAGCCCGACGATCGAGGTGCCGGGCAAGCCGCCGGACAGGTGCACCTCGACGGTCACCGGCGGCGCACCGACGCCTTCCTGGGCGCGGGTATGGACGACGGCGAGGCTCATGCAGCGGCTGCGCTGACTGATGTGCAACGCGTTGCGTCGGGCAGGGATCGATGGATCGCGGGCTGGCTCATGCCGCGATGGTGGCGCGCGTACGTTCAGCGCGCTTCGTCGGATGGCCTGCTACCGCGTCGGAAAGTTCTGAATGCGCTGGAACCCGCAGGGTTGCCTTGGTGCCACCGGCCAGCTCGCCGCAGCCTGGGCGGGCACGCCACGCCCAGGCTTGCAGCAGTCGCGCAGCCGCTCAGCTGCCGCCGGCTACCGGCGGACGCGGGATATTGATCACCTGCGGATCGCAGATAAAGCTCTCGCCGGTCTTCTCGTCATAGGCCAGCACGGCGACCTGGATCAGGTATTCGACGGTGTTCTTGTTGGTCACACTGACCGAGCGGCCGTCGGCATTCACCCGGACGTTGACCAGCTGGCTGAAGGAGTCGCTGCTGACCATGCCGGTGACGATGATGGTACTGGCGGTGTCGGCACCAAGCTCGAACGTCATCTCCGTGTCGGGCTCGTCGATGGTGATGATGTTGTCGTTGAAGGAATAGAAATACTTGCCGGCGCCGGTGTTGCCGCCGTTGTCGACGCGCGCGACGTTGAGCGTGACGGTTTTGGTCGGCGGTGGGTTCGTGCTCATGGCGTGGATGCTCCCAAGGGGTGATCGGAAAGAAACCGGACATGGTCCGGATGGCGAAACCCTGCGGTCTCGAGTTGCTTAGCGAGCTTCTGTGCCTCGGCAGATCGTCCGAGCAGGACCAGGGTGCGCATGCGCGCATCCAGTGCCGTTGCCTCGTCGTTCGGACCCGCCTTCTGCAGCAATGCCAGCGCCTGTTCCGCGTCGCTGCGCGCGGCCTCGGCGTGGCCCTGGCGCAGCTTGGTTTCGGCGCGTGCGGTGAGCACCGCGACATGCAGCGTGGTATCGGCGGACTCGCCGCCGAGGTCGCGCAGCAGGTTGTCGAGGTCTTCCGCCGCGGTCGCGTCGCCGCCGGCCTGGCGCAGCAGGGCCAGGCGGAAACGCGCGGTGAGTTGCAGGCGTTTGGCATCGCTGCTCGGCGTGGCCTGTTCGCTGCCGCTGGCCAGTTCACTCAGGCCGGCGCGCTGCAGGCTGGCGGCATGGACACGATCGCCGGCCAGCTCTACCGCAGTGCCGGTATGAATCGCGGCAAGGGCGGCGTTCTCGCGCCATAGCGCATTGCTAGGGTCGGCCTGGGACAGGTCGAGCAGGCTCTTGCGTGCCTGCTCGTAGCCGGCGACCGCCTCGGCAACCTGGCCCTGGGCCAGGGCCAGCCGCGCCACATGCATGCGCGCAACCGCTTCGCGATGGCGCCAGCGCTGGTCGTCGGGATGACGCTGGCGCAGCGCCTGCAGGGCATCGAGTGCTTCGCGATGGTGCTGTGTGGCAGCAGCGATGGCGGTTTCGGCTTCTTCCACGCTGCCGATCCAGGTCAAGGTGTCGGCCAGGTCGGCGGACACGCCTTCGTCGTCGGGCCGTTGCGCCAGCACGCGCCGCTTCAGTGCAGCCGATTCGCCAAAGCGGTCGCGCGCCGCATCCAGGCGGCGGCCGCGGAAGTCCAGCGTGGCGAGGTTGTTCTGCGCATAGGAAAGTTCCAGCAGCGCCTGCGCGTCGTCAGGCTTGAGCTCGACCAGGCGGCGCGCGGCTTCGGCATAGCGCTGCCACTGCGCGCCGGCACCGGCGTAGTCGTCGCTCTGGAACGGAATCTGGCCCAGCCAGAACGCCGCATTGCCCAGCTCCAGCCAGGCATCGGCATTGTCCGGTTCCAGCGCAGCGAGTTTCTCGGCCAGGTCGCGCGCATGCGCGAACGCCTCGTTCGCGGTGGTTTCGCCGCGGGCCAGGCGGATCTCGCCAATCTGGCGCGAAGCGCGGATGCGCAGCAGCTGGGTGGTGGCATTGCCGTCGTCGCGGGGCAGCGACACCAGATAGCGCATGGCTTCGTTGCCGACCGAGTCGAGTACGTCGAGCTTGCCCAGCGCGCGCAGGCGCTCGGTCAGTTCGCCCAGCATGAAACCGACCAGGCCTTCCGCCTGTACCCGGCGCTGGTCGGCTTCGGCCCGCGCCAGAGCTGCCAGCATGCCGGCAATGCCGGCAGCCAGGCCGAACACGACGACGCTGGCGATCGCGGCGAAACGCAGACGGCGCTGGCGCTGGGCGCGCAGGGACGATTCGCCGACATAAGCCCGCGTATCCGCATCCAGCGGCGTATCGGCATCAGCCAGCAGCTGGCGCGCGTCGTCGAGCTGGGTACCCGGCGGCAGCAGGAAATCGCGCCGGCGGCCTTCGTCGCGCCAGCGCCGGCATGCGGCCGCGACACGGGCACGCGACAGCAGCAGGCGGCGGTTCTCGGCGACCCAGTCGCGCGCGCGCGGCCAGTTGCGAAACAGCGATTCGTGCGCGGCGGCAAAGCCGGCGACGCCGCCGGTCAGGTCGGACACGAACAGGCGCTGTTCGACGAAACCCTGCGCCAGGGCGCGCGTATCCGCGTCGTCGATGGCAGCCCAGGCGACGCGCCGGCCGACCGGCTGCGCATCGTCCGGACCCAGCGCCACCATGGTGCGCAGCAGGGCCGGCAGGCGCCGCTGTGCGGCCGGGAGCAGGCTGGCGAAAGTTGCCTCGGCGCGCTGCGCCAGGGCACCTTCCAACCCGCCGATGGCGCGGTAGGCCTCGAAGCTGAGCACGCCGGCGTCGTTGCGCCGCTGGTAGATCTCGAACAAGGCATGCTGCAGTAGCGGCAGCGGCTGCGGCTGGCGCACGGCGTCGTCGCGCAGCACATCGTCCAGGCGCAGCGCCGTGGCCTCGTCCACTTCGAAGCGCAGGCCGGCCGCCGCGGCCGGCGCCCGCACGATCTGCGCCAGTTCGCCCGCGTTGAGCAAGGCCAGATCGAAAACGCCGCTGCCGGTTTTCAACGCAACCAGGGCCGGCACCTCGGCAATGCGCGGATAGAAATCATTGCGGCACAGGGCCAGTGCAGTGACACGGCCGCCGGCAAGCAGGTCGGTCAGCGCGGCGAACAGCCGCTGCAGGCCCTGCAGCGGCACCGGCCCGGCGGCGAATACGCGTTCCAGCTGGTCGACCAGGATCACCAGCATGCCGTGCTGGTCGCCGCCGTAGGGAATCCGCCGGCGCTGCAGGCGTTCCTCGATCAGCGCGGCCAGCGCGCTGCTGCCGCTGGCCAGGGCATCGATGAGGAAATCGCGCTCGCCCGGCAGGAACAGCGCTTCGCCCCCGACCTGCCAGGCCAGCATCGCATCGGCCAGGGCGGCGTCGGCGTCGTTGCCGACGCGCATGGCGTCGACTTCGCTGATGGCCACCGCCTGGAAGCCGTCGAAGCCGCCGGGCTGGGTCAGCAGCGGCAGCACGCCGGCGTGGATCAGCGAACTCTTGCCGCTGCCGCTGGGGCCGAGCATGAGCAGGAAGCCGTGCCCCAGCCGGGTGCGTTCGCGCAGCCGTGCCAGCACGTCGGCCTGGGCGCCGCTGCGGCCGAAAAACACGGCGGCATGGTCGGCACCGAACGCGCCGAGACCGACGTACGGGCTGCCGCTGGTCCAGCGCGGCACGGCGGCGACGTTGCCGCTATAGCGTTCCGGAAAGCTGACGGTGGCAACGATGCGGTAGCCGCGCTTGCGGATGGTGGCGATGTAGCGCGGCTCGGTTGCGCTGTCGCCGAGCGCCCGGCGCAGCTGGGCAATCGACTTGTGCACCGGGTTGTCGCCATAGAAGGTGCCGCGCCAGCATTCGATCAGCAGCTGTTCGGCGCTGACGGTTTCCTCGGCGCGCTCGCACAGCACCACCAGCACGCTCATCAGCTTGGGTTCCAGCGTCACCTTGCCGGCGGGTCCCTCCAGCACGCACTCGTCCGGCAGGACGATCCAGTCGCCCAGACGGAAACGCGACACGATGGAATGGCCGGTGGCAGTCATTAAGCCAATGCGCTGAATCCCAAAGGCGCGAACGTATAACAGAGCGCGCCGTTGAAAAGTACCTTGTCGTATCGCGAACCGCTCCAGCGGCTTCGCGCGAGGCGGCGGCGCACGGCTTGGCCGGCCGGCCGGACTTCGCCCGCCGCCGTGAAGCGATTCGCGCCAGGCTGCTGCAGCGGCGGGCAAACCCTCGCTCACCCCACCTGCCGCGAACCTTACGCCAACCTGCCCGCCGTCGCGCCGGCCCAATGCTGGCGCGGTTTTCAACCGTAAGGTTTCCGTAAGGCAGGCCAGCGCTGCGACGGCGCAGATTCGCTTCACCGGGGCTCCGAAGGCACCGGTACCGCGAACGGAACTCCCGCACTCCGAGCGCGGTTGCGCTGCCCAGCGGGACTGGCGGTCCCGACCCGCCCGTCCCGCCGGACAGCGCCACCACCCAACTGCCTGGGGAAAACACATGGACCGGCTTACCCGTACCGCGACCAACGAACGCTCCACCGGCCCGGCCGACCGTAACAACTACGCGCCGGCAGCGATGACCGCGCCGCGCGAGGAACATGGCTTCAGCGATCGCCTGGCCGCACCGCGCTATCGCGCCGACCGTGGCGACCTGGCCGCACTGATGCTGCTCTACGGCGCCGCCCTGGCCTGCTTCCTCGTGGTTGCCTCGGCGTCCGGCGCGCCGACGGCGCAGCAGCCGGCGCTGGCGCCGGCCCACCTGGCGGTGTCGCTGGATTCGACCGACCGGTCCTAAACGCTACCCGTTCTGCCGGCCGGGACGGCTCAGCCCCGTATTTGCCGGCGACCGCCGGTCACGCTGCCCGCGGCCCCAACAGCATCAGGGCGGCGCCGATCAGGCAGATGACTGCGCCGATGCAATCCCAGCGGTCCGGCCGCACACCTTCCACGGCCCAGAGCCAGGCCAGCGACGCCGCGATATAGACGCCGCCGTAGGCCGCATAGGCGCGGCCGGCGGCGGCACTGTCGACCAGGGTCAGCAGCCAGGCGAACAGGGCCAGCGACAGCAGGGCCGGCAGCAGCCATAGCGCAGACCTGCCCTGGCGCAGCCATAGCCAGAAGCCGAAGCAGCCGGCGATCTCGGCCAGCGCTGCGGCCACATAGACAAGCCCGGTCTTTGCCATGCAGCGCTCGCGCGGACGATAAGGGCGGAATGTACAACGGCCGTTGCCTGGCGAACTCCATCGCACTGCGGTCCGGCGCAATTCGCTGCTCCATCGCCCCGCTGCAGGGGCAGTGCGGCTTATTGCTGGGTGCGGAACAGGAAGATCTGATAGGCCGCCGCCGCGAGCAGCGCGGCATCGGGCGAAGCGTCGATCGTCGCGCCGCCGGCATCGGCGATCCGGCTCATGCCGGTCGGCAGCAGCTTGCCGGCGCGAACCTCGCCGCGCCACAGCAAGCCTTCCTCGGTGCTGGCGAAAAAAAGCACGCCGGCGCTGCCGGCGATCAGTTCGATGTCGAAATTGAAGACCTGGGCTCGCTGCCGGTCCAGCGCCAGGTTGATTGCGTCGCTGAGCACCGGCTGGCCGCTGGACAAGTCGAACAGCCACAGATTGCGGTCTGTCCCGCCGACGGCGCAGTTGGCCACCAGCAGCCAGTCGCCGGCGATGGCCAGGTCGTTGATGCCGCGCTGGGCGCCGGGGTTGTAGCGCCAGCGGAATACTTCGCGGCCGGCGGCCACGTCGATGCCGACAATATCGCCGTCCTCGGACGCAGCAACCAGCCGGCCCTCGCGCCAGGGCACCAGGTCGCGGATGTTGCGCAGAGGGTGCGGCGCCGCGATCGGTACCGGCGAATGCAGGTCCAGGCTATGGCGCAGCGTGTAGCTGCCCAAGCGCCGCTGCCACAGCAGCAGGTAGCCGCTTTCGTGGCCGCTGGCGAACCAGCCTCCAGGCCCCTGGCCCAGCGCCAGGCCACTGTTCGCGCTGCCAAACGACGCCGCATAGGACAGGCGCCGCCACGGATGGAAAATTCCCTTCCGATCGGTTTTCCATAATGCGATGGCCGCCGCACCGTCGGACATGGCCAAGGTGCGCGCATCAAGGGCGCTCAGCATTTCGATGCCACGGCCGCCGGGCAGGGTCCAGGCCTGTTCCGCCATCGGCCCGAACTCCCCGGCGGCGGGCGTGCGGAACACCGATACCGTGCCGTCCCAGCGCCCTACGGCAAAGCGCCCGGGGGAAATCCAGTCCAGTACCTGGGCACGGTTGTAGGTCGTGGCGGCGGGCGCGAGCGGCGGCAGCGGCAGCTCCTCGGCTGATGCGATGCCTGCGCCTACCATGAGCAGCAGGCTGGCCAGTCGGCCGGCAAGGCGGTACAGCTGGCGTAATGACACAGACGTACTCCGGCAGGGACACGCTCACGGGAGGCCGAACTATAGCGGCGCGGAAAATCCCCGTGTGCCCGATGGCGGCCGCACGCGGCGAGGGCAAAGCGCGCGCGTCGCAACCCGCCGGTACGCGGAATGGCGCAATCACGTAGGCGCGATGAGCAGCGCGAATTGCGCCGCGAGGGTCCGGGACGGGGCAGCAGGCGGATGGACGGCGATGGTGCAATTCACGTTGCTCATCGCACCCTACGAATCACACCCGAGGAATTGCAGTCAGCGGCAGGCCTTGGCCCGGAGGTGGAGGTGGAGATAGAGGTGGCCATCCCTGGCCATTTTCCACGCGGCCAGACGAATCTGGAGCCGGCGGAGTCCGTGACTGATGGCGATTGCAGTCCTTTACGGGCGCGCCTGCCCTGACCGGTGCATCCTGCGCCGGGTCCATCGGGGGTTCGGTAGTGAATCGGTGCCGCGCAGAGCACAACCTGGGCTGCCTGCGGCTACCCGCGACGACGATGCCGTCGCTGCAAGCGCTCAGGTCTTGCCGGACTGCAGCTGCTGTTCCAGCTGCGCCACGCGCGCTTCCAGGGCTTCGACTTTTTCGCGGGTACGCAGCAGCACGCTGCGCTGCACGTCGAATTCGTCGCGGGTTACCAGATCGAGCTTGCGCAGGCCGCTGCGCAGCACGTCCTTGAAATTGTCGGCGAGATCGGAACCAACGCTGCTGACACCCGGAGGAATCAACTCGGTAAGGCGGCGGGTGAGTTCGTCCAGGGTACGTGCATCGATCATCGGGTTCTCCACCAGCGGTTGCTTTGCGCATCGACGCGCGAACCCATCACGGCCGGGTACGCTGGCGCTGCGAATCGGGGTCGACCTCCGATATGCCCTTAGTCTAGCGGCTGAACGCGGATTTGGCCTCAGGAAAGCGCTGACGCGCATCTCGGAAAATTCCGAGTAGCGTTTTGCTGGCTGCAAGCGCCGCCGTGCTCAGGCACTCGCGGCAATGGGTTCGGGTTTCACCCGCACGGCCCAGACCACGCCGGCAATCAGCAGGGCAATGCCGGCCACGGTCAGCGGTTCGGGCAGGCGGCCGCGCAGCAGGAAGGCATAGCCCAGTGCAGCCAGGGTTTCGAACACGATCAGCTGGCCGGCCAGCAGGGTCGGCAGGCGCTGGCTGGCCTGGTTCCAGCACAAGGTGCCCAGCCACGAAGCGAACAGGCCGATCGCAAGCATCAGGCCGATGAACACGCCGGGACGCGGCCCGAACGGCAGGGCAAAGGAACTGTTTCCAATGTGCATTATTAACCAAAGCAGCAGATACCCGGCCAATGCCAGCGGCAGCGTGACCAGGCCCTGCGCGGTGGCCCAGGCACGCGGGCTGCGGCCCGGGTGGTCGCGCAGCCAGTCGGCATTGCGCAGCGGATACCAGGTCCAGCAGACGACGGCGACCAGGGCCAGCGCCGCGCCACCGAGATAACGCCAGGGATCGGCCGCCGGATCGTGGCGCAGCGCCTGCAGTTCCACCTGGTTGACGCAGGCCACGCCCAGCGCGATGAGCAGCAGCGACGGCGCCAGCCGGCGCCAGGGCAGGCGCCCATCGCGTCCGGCATTGCGCCGGTTGGCGCTGATCGCAATCAGTACCGGCAAGGTGCCGATCAGCATGGTCGGCAGCGGAGCGCCGGCACGCTGGATCGCCGCGGCCAGGCAGACGTAGTACAGCAGGTTGCCGACCGCCGAGAGTTTCAGCGCCTCGATCCAGTCGGCGCGGCGCAGGCGGCGCAATTCGGCCCGGTCCAGCCAGGCCAGCGGCAGCGCGATCAGGCCGAAGGCGAGATAGCGGCCGACCGACTGCAAGGCCGCCGGATATTCCGGCAGCAGCAGCGGACCGATGAAGACCAGGCCCCACATCAGGCCGGCGATGAGTGCGTACAAGGTTCCGATCAACATGCGGCGAGCATGGGCTGCCGCGGCCTGGGCTGTCTTGCAGCAGATTGCTCAGCCGCGCAACTGGCGCTGGTAGCGCGCCGGCGTGACGCCGTAACGCCAGGCAAAGGCGCGTGTCAGATGGGCCTGGTCGGCCAGGCCGGTAGCCGCAGCCACCTCGGCTGGCGCCCGCCCCTGGCCGAGCAGGCGCTTGGCCTTTTCCAGGCGCAGCGCCATCAGCATCTGCTGCGGCGTAGCGTGGTGGCAGGCGCGGAACTGGCGCAGGAAATGGAACGGGCTCAACTTCGCCACGGCGGCCAGCTGCTCCAGTGTCACGCGCTCGGCAAGATGGGCATGCAGGTAGTCGATGACCGCAGCGAAGCGCGGCATGGCCTGGGCTGCCGGCGGGCGAGGCACCTGGGCATGGGGCCGCAGCAGCGCCAGCAGCTCCACCAGCAGGCTGTCGAAAGCCAGCGGCGATTCGGCCTGCCACAGCCGTTGCAGCAGCCGGCCGGTCTGGCGTGCGCGCGCCGGATCGCAGACCACCGCCGCGTCGAACCACCAGTCGCGCTCGCCGCTGACGGCGTCGAGCACAGGTGCGTCGATATAGATCATGCGATAGCGCCAGCCGCCTTCGGTTTCGGCGCGGCCGGTGTGCAGGGCGTCAGGGTTCATCAGCACCAGCGAGTCCGGCGGCGCCAGGTGATCGGCACCGGCGTAGCGGAAGCGCTCGACGCCGGCGTCGATCGCGCCCAGGCCGAAGGCGGCGTGGGTATGTGGCTCGAACGCGTGGCGCACGATATGCGCGCGATACAGCTCGATGCCGCTGCGATGCGGTGCATGGCGGAACTCGGCCGCGTCGCTGGGACAATCGAAATGGGCGGGGACGCCGTGCATGCGCACACCATAGTGGCTGCGCGGCGCAATTACACCGTTGCGCTCAACTCAGCGGCGTGACGCTACCCAGCAGACGGTCGCGCTGCGCATGCAGCGGCGTCGCAGCGACGGTGGCAGGCGAGCCGTCGAAGGTTGCCACGCGGTCGCGCCCGTCGAGCTTGGCCTGGTACAGCGCCGCGTCGGCGCAGGCCAGCAGCTGGCGCAGCTCGTGGCCGGCCTTGCGCGTGGAAGTGACGCCGAAACTGGCCGATACGCTGAATTCGCCGAACGCGCCGTCGGCATTGGCTGCAGTCACGGCACGGCGCAACTGTTCGGCCAGGGCCACGGCCCTGGCCTCGTCGTAGCCGATCAGCAGAATGGCGAATTCCTCGCCGCCGATGCGGCCGAAGTACTGCTCCGGCCTGAGGTAGGTGCGGCAGGCAGCCGTCACCTTGCGCAGCACGTGGTCGCCGGCCGCATGGCCGTGGCGATCGTTGATCACCTTGAAGTGATCCAGGTCGAACAGGATTACGGCAGCTTCGCCGCCGGCCCGGCGGCATTCGTCCAGCGCACGGGCCGAGGCTTCGAGGAAATGCGGCCGGTTGGCGATCTGGGTCAGGCCATCGCGCTGCGACAGCCGGCGGAAATACAGCTGGCGGCGCTTGGTATAGAACGCCCACAACACGAGCATCAGCAGCACGGCGATGAGCAGGGCGATGTACAGGCGGCTGGTTTCCACGGCCTTGGCGCCGAGCTGCTGTTCCAGCTGCAGCACCTGGTTCTGCTTGTTCAGCGCCTCGATCTGCAGCTTGGTCGCGGTGGCCTGGTGGCGCGCCATCTGGTAGGCGAGCGAACGCGCGCTGATGTCGTCGAAATTCTGCTTGTCCGCCTCGGCGTATTTTTCGTGGTAGGCCAGTGCGGACTTGGTGTCGTTCTGCTGCAGCGAGATGCGGTAGAGCAGGCGGTAGGCCGCCACCAGCGAATCGGTCACTTCCTTGGGCAGGCGCTTGTCGATCGCACGCAGGGCGTAGTTGCGCGCGCGCGGCAGGTCGCCCAGCTGCCAGTACGATTCGGCCAGCAGCACGTCGAACTCGGAAATGATGCGCAGATAGCGGGTTTTCTGCACTTCCTCGTAGTTGCTCTCCAGCACATCCCTGGCTTCGCGGTAACGTGCCTTGTCGATGAAGGCATGCGCCTGGAAGCTGCGCACGATGCTGGCGAACACCGCCTCGCCGTGGCGTTGGCAGGCTTCGATGGCGAAGCTGACGTCTTCGCCATCCGGTTCCAGCCGCTTGGACTTGTACAGCGATTCCACGCGCAGCTCGCGCGCGATGCATTCGCCGCGCAGGCCCATGCGTTCGTGCAGCAGGCGCGTGCTGAAATCCAGCCCCAGTTCGTACTGGCCGGCCTGGTTGTTGAGCAGGGCCGCGGCGTGCAGGCCTTGTTCGCGCGCCAGCAGGTCGGTGGTCTGCGGCATGCGCTCGACCAGCAGGTCCAGGTAGGTATAGGCCTCCAGGTAGCGCCGCGCGATGGTTAGGTTGCTGACCAGACTGGCGGTGGCGCGAAACTGCAGCACCGAGTCGTCGGATTCGGCGATGACCGATTTGTACAGCGGAATCGCGGCCTCGTAGTCGCCGGCATAGCCGCGCTCCCAGGCCTTCAGATAGTTCAGGTATTGGCGCTGGGCCGGACTGAGCGGCTGGTCCGCGGCGTCCATCTCGCCCAGCATGGCGGCGAAGCGCGCGTAGTTGGAACTCTTCAGCGCGTCGGCTTCGCGCAGGCGGTTATCCAGCTCGCCGGGTTGCAAGGCGATGACTGCAGTGGCCAGCAGCAATGCCACCAAGGCCGCGACGCCGACCCGGATCCGCGACCGCAAGCGGCCGGCGACCGTGTCGGCGTCGCGGCGCTGCTCAGGCTGCGGCAACACGGCCAGCCGGCGCGGCGAAACGGATTTCTTCCTCGTCCTTGTCGCCGCCGAACGCAGCGGCGAGGCGGATTTCTTCCTCGTCCTTGTCACCGCCAAGCGTGGCGACGCAACGGATTTCTTCTTCATCCTTGTCGCCGCCAGACACGGCGGCGAAGCGGATTTCTTCCTCTTCCTTGTCCTTGTCCTTGCTCGGCGCTTCTTCTTCGGCCGGCGCCATGCCGCAGACCACGTTGGTGCGTGCGCCCAGCACGGCTTCCAGGCGGCGCTGGTCGCCGGCCAGGATGGCGGCGTGAAGCTCGGGGTCCACGGCCTGCTGGCTCAGCGCGGCTGCCAGTTCGGCAGTCGAGGCATGCCGCAGTTTCGCTTCGCGACCCATCTTTTCCAGGAACTCGATGACGTTGGACATCACTACTCCTTTGACTGGCTGGTGCTGCTACGGTTACGGGAAACTGGCCTGTTGAACAGGAACATGCAAGACGATGCCGCGGCCCCTCCGGTATCGCCTCCCGCTTGCGCAGAAAAACCCGCCCGCCGCGCCGCACGACAGGCGGCGAGGTTGGCAGAATCGGTCTGCCCATACAGCTGATCGATAGGCAGTTCGCGAAAGCTCCAGGCCATCACCGCCTGCAGTCCTTCGCGCGCGATGCCGCTGGCATGCGCTTCGCGCCGCAGCATGAGCCCTATTTCCGCGCGCTTGTGTTCCAGGTCGATGTCACGCACGGCGCAGACACCGAGCGCGTGGTCGTGCTGCCGGTCGTACAGGCTGAAATACACGTGTCGCGGCGGCTGCCGCGCCGCGGCCGACACGGCAGCGCGGAAACTGCGCCGCGCCTGCGGCGCATCCAGCGGCGGACCGATATGGCGCATCAGCCGCGCATCGGTATACAGGCTGCAATACAGCGCTTCGTCGGCCGCGCAGAGGCTGCGCACGCGCAGGCGCTCGGTCTCGAACGCAGCGCTGGCAGCAACGGCATTCATGCGTAGCCGATGTCGCGATCGAGCTGGCGCAGGCGCTCGCGCACCTCGCGGTTGGGTTCCAGCTCGCGTGCCGGCGGCAGCACCACGGTGGCGTGCAGATCGATCTCGGCCGCTACCAGCCCCTGCAGCGTGGTGTGCTCGATGCGCGGAGTGTGGATAGGCAGCGTGGCCACCTTGTAGATGACAGCCGGATGCGTGCGCGGGTAATCCTGCGCCAGCACATCGACCAGAATCTCGCGGTATACCGCCGGCGTGGAAAAGCGCGCCAGCGACTGGTCGCCGGCAATGCCGACCTGCCACAGCACCAGATAGGCCGAGGTATCCAGGCGGCGGCGGTAGAACATCAGCTGGCTGGCTTCGAAATGCTGGCAGCCGACGCGGCCGGGGTCGATGCCCAGATCGGCGTAGAGGCAGTCCTCGGCGGAAATGCCCGGCTCCATGTGCGCGGCAAACCCTTCCGCTCGCGCCCGTTCGATGGCGCGATGCGGCGGCAGCGCGAACACGCCGGGATGGCCGTAGAAGGCACCGACCACACGCTTGCCCTGGCGCACTTCGGCCAGCATCGCCTCGACCATCTGCTCGTAGGTGTGCAGGCGCGACTGGCCTTCGCGGTAATACGGCTGCAGGCTGCGCACATCCGCATGCAGTCGCTGCAGCCACAGCTCGACGACGCCGTCGGAAACGCCGGCAAACACCACGTCGGCCTGTTCGATATGACTGCGCGCGAGCGGGCTCAGGTGCGAGCCCAGCGTCATGCCCAGGCCCACACATACCAGGCTGCCCAATTGCGCCATGAATTCCTCCGTCCGGTCCGTTCCCCTGCCCCCAGGGCAAGCGCTGCCGCGCGCTGCCACGAACCGCTGAAGACAGAACTTATGCGCAATCGCCGCGCAACGGCAAGTGCGCTGTTGCGGCGCGAATTCGCCGGCGGCCGCAGCCGCGTTAGGCGGGCGTGAAGAACGCCGCGGCGCTGGGCGTGGCGTTTGGGACTTTTGCTACTTTCTCACTCTTGCTCCTGCCGGCCGGCCAGGCTTCCCAGGCGGGCTATCGCCTGTTGCGCCTGGCTCATCAGCCGCGCGATGTAGTCCGCCGCCGCCAGGGGTTCGCCGCGGCTGAGCAGGGGTGCGGACTGTCCGCTCCACAGCGACATCAGGTCACCGCGGCCCTGGGCGATGGCGGCGGCGCGCAGGCGGCCGCTGAGCCAGCCCTGGATTGGATAGGGCGCAGTCGCCGCTGCGCCGATCTCGTGCATGAAGCGATTGCGCAGGCCACGCGCAAGCCGGCCGCTGAAGGCGCGGGTGAGCGCGGTATCGCCAGCGTCTTCGCCGAGCAGGCGGCGCCTGTGCAGATCATGCGTGCCCGACTCGCGGCAAGCCAGGAAGCCCGTGCCGATCTGCACTGCCTGCGCGCCCAGTGCCAGCGCGGCAGCGATACCGCGGCCGTCGGCAATGCCGCCGGCGGCCACGACCGGCGCGGCCACTGCGTCGGCGACCTGGGGCAGCAGGGCCAGGGTGCCGGTCAGGCAATCCTCGGCCGGACGCAGGAACGACACGCGGTGGCCGCCGGCCTCGAAGCCCGTGGCGACGACGCCGTCGACACCGGCCTGGACCAGGGCCAGCGCCTCGGCCGGTGTCGTCGCCGCACCCAGCGTGAAAATGTCCAGCTCGCGGCAGCGCGCCAGCACATCGGCGGCCGGTATGCCGTAGACGAAACTGAAAACCGCCGGCCGCGCCGCCAGCACCGCGTCGATCTGCTGCGCATAGGGCGGCGCATAGCGCGCCGGCGGCGTGGGCAGGGGCAGGCCCAGTTCGGCGAAATACGGCGCCAGCGGCGCGAGGTAGGCGGCAAATTGCGCCGCATCGGCGTGAGCCTCGTCGCTGCCGTCGTGGGGAATCCACAGATTCAGGGCAAACGGCCGCGCGCTGCGGGCGCGGATATCGGCGGCTACCGCAGTGATCGCCGCGGCTTCCAGATGATGCACGCCGAAGGAGCCCAGGCCACCCGCCTCGCTGACCGCCACGGCCAGATCCACCGACGACAGCCCGCCGCCGAACGGCCCCTGGACCAGCGGCAGGGACAGATCCAGCCGACGCATCAGTTCGCTACGTTTCCACATGTTCATGGGCTTGCTCCTGCTAGGACAGATTCGGAAAACCCACCTGGACCGCCAAACAATCCCACGCCCGACAGCACGCCGGCGGTGGCAATCGCTGGCCTGCCGCACGACCCGTGCTGCATCGCTGCAGGCGGTGCACAAGGCTAGCTGCCGCTGCCGAGTGCGTACACGACAGTAATTGCATGCGCCCGGCGAAGTAATCCCGCATCATTCAATTCATTCATTACCTGATGTAAGCAATGAGCCGGCAATTCGACGATCTCATGCTCGGCAGCATCGAGCTGTTCTGCCTGACTGCTGAGCAATCCAGCTTTACCGCCGCCGCAGCCAGGGCGGGCCTCACGCCAGCGGCGGTCAGCCGCGCCATCAGCCGGCTGGAACAGCGCCTGGGTGTGCGCCTGTTTTCCCGCACCACGCGCCAGGTGCGCCTGACCGACGACGGCCGGGCCTATTTCCTGCAGTGCCGCCAGGCGCTCAACCAGCTGGCCGAGGCCGAGCGCGAACTCAGCGGCCAGCAGCAAAAGGCGTCCGGCACCTTGCGCATCAGCCTGCCCACGCCGCTGGGCCACTACCGCATCCTGCCGCTGCTGCCGCAGTTCCGCGCCCAGCATCCGGAGGTGCAGCTGGATCTGCAGCTCAGCGACCGCAACGTGGATCTGCTGGCCGAAGGCTACGACCTGGCCGTGCGCGGCCGCGCCCAGCCCGACTCCAGCCTGGTGGCGCGCAAGTTGATCGACGCGGAACTGGTGGTCGTGGCCACGCCCGGCTACTTCGCCCGCGCCGGCACGCCGCTATCGCCGGACGCGCTGGCCGGCCACGACTGCCTGCAGTTCCTGCTGCCGCGCAGCGGCCAGCCGGTACCCTGGCTGTTCCGCCGCGACGGCGTCGATGTGGAAGTAGAAACTTCGGGACAAATCCATACACGCGAACAGCTGCTCAGCGCCGTCACGCTGGTGCGCCACGGCGCCGGGCTGCTGCAGACCTACCGCTTCATCGTCGAGGACGACCTGGCCCGCGGCAGCCTGCACGAAGTGCTGCAGGACTACGGCGGCCGCTCGCGCCCGTTCTCGCTGCTGTACGCCGGCGCGCGCCACATGCCGCTGCGCCTGCGCGTGTTCATCGACTTCCTGCTGCGCGCGTTTGGACAGGCGGTGTAGACCGGCTCAGTCCAGGCCGTCGGCAAACAGGTAATCCGGGCGGATGCGGGCGACCAGGTAATCGTCGCCGGCGGTAGCGCACGTCTGGTTGACGCTGCCGACCAGCACCGGCATGCCCAGCCACAGGGTCAGGCGCGAGACCTTGTGGGCAACGCCGGAGCCGAAGCAGGACGGCGATGGCGCCTCGAACGCAGCGGGCAACGCGGCGGCGCCGACGAAGCCAGGTTCGACCCGGTTGCCGCCGGTCGTCCTGCCGATGCGAGCCATGCCCAGGTAGATGCCGTCATCCACCCTCGCACCGGGGGATTTCGCCGAGGCCGCCACCAGCACGCGCCGTCCCGGCAGCACGGTCACAGTCTGGTGTCCCGGCGTTAGCGCCAGCTCCAGGATGTCGCCCGCCATCGTGGCCGACGGGAGTGCCACGAACGTACCCTGATCGCGGTGGAACACGAACAGCAGCGCACTCGGCCGCACGCCAGGGACGGGGCTTTGCACCGCCGCAGGCATCACCACCGTCTCGGCGTCGACCGCGCGGCCGCTGCCCAGTGCCACCACGCTGCTGGGATTGTAGGTGGCCTTGGCAACCGGGCCGACAGGTTGCAGGGTCTGCCGGTCGAGCGTGACGCGGTAGGCGCCGGCGTAGTCGAACTCCTTGCCAAATACCCAGATTTTCCCGTTGGGCGAGCCGTCGGCGGGCGCGTCGACGGCGGTATTCGCACTTTCAAACGCGCCCGACTCCAACACGCGCACACCGCGGACAGCGCCAGTGGATGCGAGCAGGACGACGAAACCGCGGCGACTGCCGTCGGTGAGCCGGGTCTGGCCCGTCACGGCGATATCGCCATTGGACAGCGCATTGACGCCCAGCGGCATTTCCTGGGAGCCAAGCTGGCCGGGGAAGTAGGTGTCGAGGTCGATGTGGACCAGACCGCTGTTGCCAAAACCGGCCACGTCGAGCTGACCCGTGTGCTTGAGCACGCGCAGGATCTGCAGATCCTGCTCGCCGCCGTTGCCGGTGGTGGCGCGCGCCATGACCATGTGTCCGTCGGGCTGGCACAGGCCGGGCACGAAATCGTTGTAGCTGCCTGACAACGACACGCTGACGCGACCTTCGAAGCCGAAGCTCTTGTCGTATTCGCCGTTGGGCAGCAGCCGCAGGGTGACGATGCGGTTCTGGCCCGAGGCGATGCCGGTGGCGGTGAACGTACCGTCTGCGGCCGCGCAGCCCACCGAGGCGTAGTCTTGCTGCGTGCTGCTGTTGACCGGCTGGAAGCCGTAGTTGCGCATGCCCGCATCGCCGAAGGACGGATCGACCGGACCTACGTGGGCGGAGGCGGTGCCGAACAGCGATACCAGGGTTAGCGCCAGGGGCAATCCGATCTTGTGCATGGTGGGCCTATTCATAGTGGAAGTTAGCGAGGGCGCGGTGGCGCGCAGTTCGCAGTACGCGCTGCAGCGGCGTTTTCTTCGCGGCGGTGGCGTGCAGGCCATTTCGCACATTTACCATTTATTAACTTATTACAGATTGTCGTGAATGTGGCCGCTTCGGGTGACCGACCGCCCCGGCTGCGGCGCTACGCGCAGGCGCGGCAGCGATGCAGGCCGCCGCCGAAGCCGGGGCGGGCACGCAGGTATCGGCCGGGTGCGGCGCGCGGCAACAGCGGCGCCAAGGCCGTGGGGTGTAGTGCAGTCTGGACATGGCGGCGGCACGCGGCGCGCAGGAGTGCGCTCCCCGCAGTACGCGTTCGCGCGGCGTTTCCTCCGCGCGGCGGCGCTTTCGCACCCGCGTGCCTGCCCTGATCGCGCCGCGCGGCCTCGGCTCGGCTAGCGCTCGGACGCCACGCGCAGGCTGCAGTCACCAAGCCAGCCCTCGGCCAGGGCCAGCCAGGCGTGCGGCAGCGGCGGCCGTTCGCGCAGTGCAACGACGGCCTGAGCCAGCACGTCCTGCGCCGCTGCTGCCGGCTGCAGCCGGCAGCGCGCATAGGCCAGGGCGGTGCGTTCCGCATCGACGCTGGAATGCTCCACCGCGAACGCATTGCCGCGCGCGGCAACGACAGCCGCCAGCAGGGCTTCGGCTTCAGCCCATTGCTCGTGCGCCAGATGGATGCGCGCGCGGTCGGCCTGCAGTGACAGCAGGCGCGGATTGTTCTGCGCGAGCAGGCGCGTCTCCAGCGCCCGGATTTCGTCGATCAGCGCCAGCGCCCGCGGCCAGTCCTGGCGCAACAGGTGCAGCTGCAATTGCGAATGCTGGATGCGCGCGACTTCCACGTGCGTATCGCCGTAGAACGCGCGCGCATCGGCCAGCACCTGCGCATAGGCCGCCTCGGCCTCGGCGTCGCGGCGCAGTTCGCGCAGGCCGGCGGCGATGCCGCGGTCGATCTGCAGCCGCCCCGGCAACCGCTTCGGCACCAGCTCGGCGTCCTGCGCGCGCGCCTCCAGCAGGTGAATGCGGCCCTGTTCGGCATTGCCCAGGTACAGCTCGGTCATGCCCAGGCTGCTCAGCGTGACGGAGTAGTTGGCGCGCGAACCGGGCAGGTTGGCCTTGAGCACGGCCGCGGCGCGTCGCAGGTCGGCGCGCGAGCCCTTGCGGTCGCCCAACATCAATCGGTAGACGGCCGCATTGCTCAGCAGCACACCGAGCACGTAGCTGTCCGCATCGCCCATGGCCTCGCGCCGCGCGATCGCCTGCTGTTCCAGTACCAGCGCGCCGGCATAGTCACCGCGACCGTACTGGATTGCGCCCAGTTCGTGCAGCCCGTCGGAAATGTCGTCCTCGGGTGGGGCTGGATTCTTCAGCCACAGTGCCAACGCGCGGCGGTACAGCGGTTCGGCCTCGTCCACCAGGCCCTGTTTGCTCATCACGCGCGCGGCGGCATTGAGCATGTGGCCGCGGGCGGCGTCGCCCATGCCGTGGATCGTGTCGCCCTGCTCCAGCAGGCGCTTGCTGCTGCGCCGCAGCAGCTCCTGCGCGCTCAGCGTGCCGGCCTTGGTTTCAGACGGACTGGCAGCGTCGAACAGCTGCCCGAGATAAGCCGCCGCCGCCTTCGCCTTGTCGCGCTCGCGCTGGGTCTGCTGCAGCTGCTGCTCGACGCGGTACAGGTGGAAAACAAGAAACGCCGCCGCCGCCGCCATCGCCGTCAGCCAGGGCCAGTATTGGCGCAGGGTGCTGCGCAGGCGGTAGCCGCGCTCGCCGCGGCGCGCCTCCACCGCTTCGCCGCGCAGCCAGCGCTGCAGGTCGCCGAGCAGGGCCTCGGCACTGAGGTAACGCTGCTGCGGCTCCTTGCGCAGCGCCTTGAGGCAGATCGCGTCGAGGTCGCGATTGAGGCCGCGCAGCGTGCCTACGCGCGAGGGCGGCAGCGGGCTGTGGCTCAGGATGGCCGCCACCAGCGCCTTGCCGTCGGTCAACTCGCCATAGGGCGAGCGCCCGGTCAGCAGCTCATACAGCACCGCGCCGAGCGAATAGATGTCACTGCCGACACCGGCGTCGCTACGTCCCTGCAGCTGTTCCGGCGCGGCGTAGCGCAAGGTCAGCTGGCTGCAGCCGCTGGCGGTGATGGCGTCTTCGCCCAGCAGCCGGGCAATGCCGAAATCGAGCAGCCGCACGTTGCCGTCGCTGCTGACCAGAATGTTCGACGGCTTGATGTCGCGATGCACTACCCACTGCCTGTGCGCATACGCCACCGCATCAGCAAGCTGGCAGGCCAGCTGCACGCGCGCGACCAGATTGAGGCCGTGCAGCTCGCAGTGCCGGTCCAGGCGTTCACCCTCGACGTAGGCCGTGGCCAGGAACGGCGCGCCGCGTTCGTCGCTGCCGGCGTCGACCAGCGGTGCTATGTGCGGATGGTCCAGCGCGGCAAGGATGCGCATTTCGCGCTCGAAGCGGCGCCGGTCTTCCTCCGTCCAATGGCCGTGCAGGATCTGCTTGAGCGCCACCCGCTGCGCCGCCTCGCCCAGGCGGCGCTCGGCCAGCCAGACCTGGCCCATGCCGCCGCGGCCGAGTTCGCGCAGCAGGCGGTAGTGGGCCAGCTGCGGCGGCGTAGCCAGGCTTTGCGGCGTGCTGTCGAGCAGCGGAACGCTGACCTCGCCGGCGGCGAGCTGGCGCCGCAGCACCGCGGCCAGGACGGGATCATCGGCGCCCAGCGCGTCCAGCGCGCGTTCGCGCGCGGCCGGATCGAGTTCCAGCAGTTCGATGAAATGCTGCTTGCGGCGCAGGTATTCGGCAGCGTCCATGGGGGCGGCTCAGTCCGGCGCGAACACGTCGCTCTTGAGCCAGGCGCAGGCATGTGCCCATTCGCGGTTGACCGAAGAAGGACTGATGTCCAGCGCCTGCGCCGCCTCGTCGATGGTCAGGCCGGCGAATACGCGCAGCTCGACCACGGCAGCGGCGCGCGGATCAAGCTCGGCCAGCGTGGCCAGGGCGTCGTCCAGGGCGACCAGCTCGGCCGGATTGGCCATGAGCGGAATCTCCAGGCCCGCATCCAGCGATTCCGGCACTACGCCGGCGCCGCGCTTGTCGGCGAGCTTGCGCCGTGCGCGGTCGACCAGGATCTGGCGCATGGCGCGGGCGACGATGCGCACGAAGTGGCTGCGATCTTCCGCCGCCGGCGCCTTGCGCGCCTCGATCAGCTTGATCAACGCATCGTTGAGCAGGGCGGTGGGCTGCAAGGTGTCGTGGCCGGACTCGCTGCGCAGCACGACGGCCGCCAGACGTCTGAGCTCGCCGTACAACTGGGCAAATACGCGATCGCGCGCCTGCGCGTCGCCTTCCTGCCAATGCCTTATCCAGCCGGTGATGTCTGCGCGTTCGTCCATAGGGGCCAAGCATAAGCCGGCAGCGGGCTGGCGTACCCGCAGACAGGGGCGCGGGCGCGGTGCCGGGTCGTGCGGTGTGCCGGCGTGGTGGCGAAGCCGGACGGCGATGCGGCGGATTTCGGCGTGCATGGCAGGGAACTCGACAGAGCGCACAGGGATACCCGGCGATACGCAAAACCGCGCCGGATTCTCCGCCACGGCCCGCGCGGAGAAATCGCCGGCTTTCCGCGTACTGCGCAGCAGGACGGCATGGTGCCGTCACCGGAGGTTCCCATGCATATCCGCACACTTGCCCTCGCCCTCAGCCTGGCCACGGCCGCCCTGCCCGCCTTCGCCGCCGAGATCCTGCGCGACGATTTCTCCAGCCGCGCCAGCGGCTGGATGAACAAGGCCGCCACGCGCTCCAGCGACCTGGGTTTCGCCGTCTATACGGATAGCGGGAAATACCAGATGACGCCGGTCAGCGACAACACGCTGGGCTTTGTGCCGGCACCGCGCCAGGCCGGGGACGGCGATGTGCGCATCGAGGCCGACCTGTTCGTCTATGCCGGCATCGGCGCCGGTTCCGGCGGCCTGGCCTGCCGCTTTCAGGATCACCAGAATTTCTATGCCTTCGTGGCGCGCGGCGATGCGGTACTCGCGATCGTGAAGGTGAAGAACGGCCAGACCAGCCTGCTTGCCCAGGGCAAGATCAGCAGCATCATGGCAGGCAGTGTCGATACCCGGCTCACGGTACAGTGCCGCGGCGACAGCCTGAGCCTGTCGGCCAGGGGCGGAGCCAGCATCCAGGCGCGCGATACCGAGTTCGCCAGCGGCCGTAGCGGCCTGGTCGTGGCCGGCCAGAAACTGGCCGGCACCAGCGCCACGTTCGACAATTTCGTGCTGTCGACTGCGCGCTGAAACGCGCGCAGCCGCTCGGCCATTGTGGGCGGCAGGCCGCAGGTGTCCTGGCTCGCAAATTCCGTCGAATAATTCCGGTGTCTTTCGCCGCGACCCGTTGGTGCGATTCGTCGCCGTAATGCTGCTGCGCCGGGTCTCGCGGCCGAAGGCACCGGGGTTTCTTCAACGCCCGGCTATCCGCCGGATAGCACAACGCCCTCTCAGCCTGCCCACAGCCACTGCCTCGACCATCGGCTTCTGCCTCGAACGCCGCATCCGCAGGCCAGACCGCCAGCGGCATCGACCTGCGCGTCCACAGCGGCCTGATCCTTGTCCGCGGTTTCGAACGGGCGTGGCGGCGCACAGCGAGGCGCAATGCTGGCAACATGGGTGGCTGTAGCGGCGCTGCCGCGGCAGGCGTTCGCTACGGCAACGGCCGGCGCGCGACACTCGCCGCGGTAGCATGCGACGCGGGCCTGCGGTCATGACGCCGGTGCGCGCCGCAACGCACGGCGGCATGCCGCCGGCAACCTGGGAGCAAGGCGTGATACGGCGAACCTGTCTGATTCTGGCCCTGCTGGCCGCCGCGATGGCCCAGGCCCAGCCGGCCGAACATGGCGGCGCCATCACGGCGCTGGGCAAGCGTTACGAAGACCAGCCGCATGCGCATTACCTCGCCTATATGCTGGCGCGCTTCAATGCCGATGCAGGCCGCGACGATGTCGCGCTGGAATGGCTGGACAAGCTGGCCCGGCGCGGCTGGGAACTGGGCATCAATCCGCGCGATTTCGCTGGCCTGCAGGCCAGCGAGGAATTCCGCAACATCAAGCTCAGGCTGCAGCGCCAGCAGCAGCGGCGCGAACGCGGCCAGCGCGAGGTGCTGGTCAATATCGACGGGCAGATTCCCGAAGGACTGGCCTACGACGGCATGCGCCAGCGCTACGTGATCGGCAGCTACAACGCCGCACAGATCCATACCGTCGACCCGCGCGGCAAGATGACCCGGCTGTGGTCCAGCGACGAGCCGCTGATCGTGCTGGGCCTGACCGTCGCGGCCGACGGCGAAACGCTGTACGCCGCGGTCAACCCGACCGCCAACCGGCGCGACGCCGGCGACAAGTCCTTCGTGCTCAAGCTCAACCTGGCCGACGGGCGCGAACAGGCGCGCCTGCCGGCACCGGATGCAGGCTATCTCAACGACCTGTGCCTGCTTGGCGACGGCCGCCTCGTCGCCAGCGACAGCCAGGAAAGCCGGCTGCTGTATGCCAAGCCCGGCGCCACCGCGCTGAGCCTGTGGGACGAACCCGGCCACGTCATCGCCGCCAACGGCGTGGCCTGCGACAGCGAGCGCAATACGGTCTATGTCGCGGTCTACAACGGCATCAGCCGCGTCGATGCGGCCAGCGGCCAGGCCGGCCTGCTGGACGCGCCGCGCAGCGCCGCGATCGGCGGCATCGACGGGCTCTACCTGCAGGGCAACGACCTCGTCGGCGTGCAGAACGGCTTCGGCGCCGGCCGCGTGTTGCGAGCCCACCTGAGCGGCGACGGCCGCAGCATCAGCCGCGTGGAGACGCTGGAATCGGCCATCGTCGATCTGAACGAACCGACCACCGGCGCGCTGACGCCGAACGGCTTTGTCTACATTGCCAACAGCCAGATCTGGAAATGGGACGAAACCAAGCTGCGCCTGCGCGAGGGCCAGCGTGCCGCGCCGATCATGCTGCGGCGCATTCCGCTGGATTGAGGCGATAGGCTTGTCTTCACCAAAACGATGCTGCCGTCGCCAGCGGTGCAATTCGCTGCGCTCATCGCACCCTACGGGAAGCCTTCGTAGGGCGCGATGAGCAACGCGAGTTGCGCCGAATCAGCGGTCGTAAGCCGACTCGTCGTGCGAGGTGATGTCCAGGCCTTCGCGCTCTTCGTCCGCCGGCACGCGCAGGCCCAGGGCGAGGTCGGCCAGCTTGAAGGCAATGAACGCGACCACGCCCGACCAGACCAGCGTCACCAGCACGCTGGTGCCCTGCACCAGCAGCTGGCCGCCGATGGAATAGCCGTCGGCGACCTTGTTCGCCACATAGTCGTAGATGCCGCTGCCGCCCAGCGACGGCGCGGCGAACACCCCGGTGAGCAGGGCGCCGACGATGCCGCCGACGCCGTGCACGCCGAATACGTCCAGCGCATCGTCGGCCTTGAGCAGGCGCTTGAGACCGGTCACGCCCCACAGGCAGGCCAGGCCGGCAATAAAGCCGATCGCAATCGCCCCGCCCAGGCCGACGAAGCCTGCCGCCGGCGTAATGCCGACCAGGCCGGCGACGGCACCCGATGCTGCACCCAGCATCGACGGCTTGCCCTTGCCGATCCATTCGCCCAGGGTCCAGGCCAGGATCGCCGCGCAGGGCGCGATCAGCGTGTTGGCAAAGGCCAGCGCCGCCGTGCCGTTGGCCTCCAGCGCCGAGCCCGCGTTGAAGCCGAACCAGCCCACCCAGAGAATGGACGCGCCGGTCATGGTCAGCGGCAGATTGTGCGGCCGCATCGCCTCGTGGCCGTGGCCCAGGCGCTTGCCCACCATCCAGGCACCAACCAGGCCGGCCACGGCGGCATTGATATGCACCACCGTGCCGCCGGCGAAATCCAGTGCGCCACGCTTGAACAGGAAGCCCGAAGCGGCCGTCGCCGCATCCGCTGCGGCCTGGTCGGTGAACGCATCCGGGCCGGGCCAGAACCAGACCATGTGCGCCATAGGCACATAGCTGAAGGTGAACCAGATCGTGGTGAACAGCAGCACCGCGGAGAAGCGCATGCGTTCGGCGAACGCGCCGACGATCAGTGCGCAGGTAATGCAGGCAAACGCGCACTGGAACGCGAAATAGCCCAGTTCCGGCACTACCACGCCCTTGGAAAACGTCGCCGCATTCGCCTCGGCCGTCAGCCCTTTCATCAGCAGCCGGTCCCAGCCGCCGAAGAACGCATTGCCCGGCGTGAAGGCCAGGCTGTAGCCGTACAACGTCCACAATATGGCAACCAGCGCAAATACCAGCACGCATTGCATCAGCACCGACAGCATGTTCTTGGAGCGCACCAGGCCACCGTAGAACAAGCCCAGTCCGGGCAGGGTCATGAAGATGACGATGGCGGCGCAGACCAGCAGCCACGCCGTATCGCCCTTGTTCGGCACGGGCGCGGCCTGGGCCAGCAGTTCCGGCGCAAACAGGCCGCAGAGCAGGGCCGCCGCAGAGCACAGCCCTAGGCGCAGATGCAGTTCATTCGTAGCAGTCATGGTTCCCCCTCACAACGCGTCGTCGTCGGATTCGCCGGTGCGGATGCGCACGGCGTGCTGCAGTTCGAGTACGAAGATCTTGCCGTCGCCGATCTTGTCGGTACGCGCGGCTTGCACGATGGCTTCGATCGCGATGTCTTCCAGGCTGTCGGGCACGGCCGCCTCGATGCGGATCTTGGGCACGAAATCGACCACGTATTCGGCGCCGCGATAGAGTTCGGTATGGCCTTTCTGCCGGCCGTAGCCTTTGACTTCGGTCACGGTGATGCCGCTGACCCCGGCTTCGGACAGGGCTTCGCGCACATCGTCGAGCTTGAACGGCCGGATGATGGCGATGATGAGTTTCATGCGCGGCTCCTTCGCCTAGAAGGCTTTGGTGAGGGTCAGGGTGCCGGTGGACCGGCCGAGGAAATTGCCGAAGGCATTGGTATAGGCGGCGCGTTCGGCATTCGTATCCAGATAGGCCGCAGCGAGCGACCAGCCGCCGTCGAAATTGCGCGTAAGTCCCAATTTCCAGTCGGTATACGAGGCGATGGAAGTGCCTTTCACGCGCTGCCGGCCGGCGTGTCCGTTGAACACCCAGCCCGGGCTGAATTCGTAGTTGACGCTGAGATCGAGATAGCCCGAGCCGTCCGACTCGGCGAAGCCGAACAGGTTGCTGACGGCGTGGTAGTACTTCAGCGAAGCCGGTCCGGCGCTGATGCCGAAATACACTTCCGTCGTATACGGCCGCACGAAACCCTGCGGATAGTCGCCGGGGTAGTAGTAGGTATAGACACCGGCGTCGAGCTTGACCGTGTCGCCGGCGGCACCGCGCCAGCCGGCATAGCCGTCGAGTTCCACGCTGCTGGAAACCGGCGTGGACGCGCTGGAAAGATCCGACAGCCAGCTGATGTTGCTGCCCCAGACGCCGGCATAGAAGCCGCTGTCGTGGGCGTATTCGACGCCGCCTTGCAGGGCGGGTTTCTGGTTGGTCTGGGACAGGCCGCGGAACAGATAGTCGCTGGTCAGGGCCAGCGTGCCGCTGGTCGCTGCCTGGACATTGCCGGCGGCAAGTGCTGCGGACGCAAGAATAGCGCCCACGCTGAACGTGGCTGGTAGGCGAGGCATGAAGGTGATCCCGTTCGATGAGTTGGGTAGCCGCCCGCGCCATGGGCACGCTGCGGTGGCAGTCCCTGCCGGTCCACTCCGGGTGTCACGGAGCTGTTACCGCCCCTTGGTTCCGTCCCCGCTGCTGCTGGCGTGGACAGACCTCGATCGCCGCATCCTGCGGCCGGCACTCCGGCTTCGCGTAGCCGCTGCACCGCCCTTCCCGAACGGCCGCGTTGCGAACGCGGCCTTCATGTTTCTAGTTGTGGTTTTCTATCGTTGTTTCCTTTGCTGCAGGCGCGACTCCCGCGGCCCTGCCTTTTCGATTATCGATTTTTCAGTTTCGACCGGCTTGTTCGCCGATCTGGTCCGGCAATAGAGCCCGAAGCGGCTGTACTTTCTCCCCCAAGCGAGCCTGGGGGAGGGCTTCAAGCCTCTGCGCCCTTTCCTGCCGGCAGGCAGGAAAGGGCTTAAAGCACTACGTCAGATCGCGTAATACATCTGGTATTCCAGCGGATGCGTCGATGCACGGAACTTGGTCACTTCCTGCATCTTCAGCTCGATGTAGGCATCGATGAAGTCGTCGGAGAACACGCCGCCGGCCTTGAGGAAGTCGCGGTCCTTGTCCAGCGCTTCCAGTGCCTGGTCCAGGCTGTGGCAGACGGTGGGGATGTTCTTCTCTTCTTCCGGCGGCAGGTCGTACAGATCCTTGTCCATCGGTGCGCCCGGGTCGATCTTGTTCAGGATGCCGTCGAGGCCAGCCATCATCAGCGCGGTGAAAGCCAGGTAACCGGAGTTCATCGGATCGGGGAAACGGATCTCGATGCGGCGGCCCTTGGGATTGGTGACGAACGGGATGCGGCAGCTGGCCGAGCGGTTGCGGGCCGAATAGGCCAGCATCACCGGTGCCTCGAAACCCGGCACCAGGCGCTTGTAGCTGTTGGTGGTGGAGTTGGTGAAGGCATTGATCGCGCGGGCATGCTTGAAGATGCCGCCGATGTAGTACAGCGCCGTCTGCGACAGGCCGCCGTACAGATCGCCCGAGAACAGGTTCTGGCCGCCTTTGGCCAGCGACTGGTGCACGTGCATGCCCGAGCCGTTGTCGCCGACGATGGGCTTGGGCATGAAGGTGACGGTCTTGCCGTTCTTGTGCGCGACATTGCGGATCACGTACTTGAGCAGGGCCAGCTCGTCGGCCTTCTTCACCAGGGTGTTGAAGCGCGTGCCGATTTCGCACTGGCCGGCATTCGCCACTTCATGGTGATGCACTTCGACCACCTGGCCGAGGGCTTCCAGCGCGAGGCACATCTCGCCACGCAGATCCTGGAACGAATCCACCGGCGGCAGCGGGAAATAGCCGCCCTTCACGCCGGGGCGCAGGCCCGAGTTGCCTTCTTCGTAGCGGTACTTGGAACTCCAGGCGGCTTCCTGCGATTCGATCTCGTAGAAAACCTTGCCCATGTCGTTCTGCCAGCGCACCGAGTCGAAGATGAAGAACTCGGGCTCGGGGCCGAAGAAGGCCGTGTCGGCCAGGCCGGTGGACTTGAGGAAGGCTTCGCCGCGCTTGGCGATGGAGCGCGGGCAGCGCGAATAGGCCTGCATGGTGCTCGGTTCCAGCACGTCGCAGTTGATAGCCAGGGTCTTGTGGGCGAAGAACGGATCGACCACGGCCGAATCGGCGTCCGGCAGCAGCACCATGTCGGACTCGTTGATGCCTTTCCAGCCGGCGATCGAGGAACCGTCGAACATCTTGCCGTCTTCGAACGTGCCTGCGTCGATCGCATGGGCCGGGAAGGTGACGTGATGCTGGGTGCCGCGCATGTCGGCAAAACGCAGATCGACGAATTCGATGCCTTCGTCCTTGATGAGCTGGAGAACCTTGTCGGCGGACATTGCGGGTAGAGCCTCTGTGGGGTGGAGTACACGGAATGCATGGCAAGGGTTGTGCCACTGCAGCAAATCATTCGATTTCAATATCTTGCGAATATTCGATTCATTTTGAGCGCATCAAATTGCCCCATGATCGAGCAAATTTACGCTCGAAAGCACCAGAATGGGGCAACATTTCCGCCGCCGGCGCTGCGTGCAGACCCGCTGTGCTTTTCCGGCAACCGGGGGCAAGACTCGCGGATCCGGCAAGCCGACAGCCGTCCAATCCCGGTGCTGCCGATGGACGGCTGTGGAATCAGCGCGCCCGTTTGCTGCCCAGGGCATCCGGCGCCTGGCGTTTCATTGGCGGCAGACCGACGGCAAGAGGCTTTCGTCCACGGTGGTCTTGTCCTCGCCTACGGCTTCCATGCCTTTGGGCACCGGCGCATGGCCGCAAATCCACGAGACCGGACTCAACGGGCTGCCCGTCACGACGATGGGCCGCAAAGTCACGACCTTGCCGACGAAGCGGCTGTTGATGCGGTTACCCAGGCGCGCATGCAGGGCACCGCCTTCCACCTCGATGCGGTCCACATAATTGCCGAGCAGCTGTTCGGGCCTGGGCATGCCGCCTTCCGCATTGCTGGCCGGAAAGCGGCCGCGATCCCGGTAGTGTTCGAGGATGCGCGCTTTCAGCTCCGAGGTCAGGGTTATGGCCTCGGTGACCTGCGCGCGCAGGATGTAGGCCTGGTACGACGGCAAGGCGATGGAGGCGAGGATGCCGATGATGGCCACGACGATCATGAGTTCGATCAGCGTGAAACCCGGCTGCGGGCGAGTAACGGTCTTCATGCGGTTCATCCGACGACGGCGCCAAGTTTGAGTATGGGCAGGTAGAACGCGATGACGAGCATGCCGATCGCGACGCCCACCAGGATATTGACCAGCAGGGAAAACAGCTCCGCCCGCGCCACGGCCCGCTGCGGCATCGTTCGCCAGCGATCTTCGATGAGATAAGCCAGCTCGGCATCGAGCGTGCCCAGCTGCTGGGCAGCCAGCAGCGCTGCGCGCTGGGCAGCCACGGGCGCAGCGACGATACGTGCAAAGCCGGTCCAGCGGGCCACGATGCGTTGCGCCGCCGGCAGCGCCGCGTCGGCAGACATGCCGGAACGGGTGGCTCCGCGCACCAGGGCAAGCACCAGCACCAGCCAGAAATCCCGCAGGCCGAGATCGCTGGCCAGCCGCACGAACAGCGAACCGACTTCGCGTCCGCTCAGTTCGGCGCCCTTGCGCAGGCGGCGCAACACCCAGAACAGGGACAGCACGCCGCCTGCCATGGTCCACAGCAGAATGTTGCGGTAGGGCGGCGCCGTCATGACAACGGTAAGCACCGGCAGATCGGCGTCGAAAGATTCGTATACAGAACTAAATTGAGCAAAATTAGCAGAGAAGCCAATCAGCAGCGCAGCTACCGCGGTAATCACCGCGGCATAGACCGCGGTTCCGCGCAGCGAACGCCAGATCGGCTGGAAAGCGCTGACCGACTCGCTGCGGAACTCGCGCGCCGCCAGCTCGACGGCGTCGAAATGCGGGCCGAGCTCGTCGCGAAACGCCTGCAGGAACTCGGCAAAGGGCTCTGGCCTGGCGGCTGCGGCGACGGCCGTTGCGCTTTCCGGCAGCACCTGCTGCAGACGCGCCTGCGCTTCCGCCCGGCCCAGGCCGCTGCGCTGCAGGAAAAATAATTGGCGCTCAAGAAACTCGGCTCGCAAACTCATGGCGTATCCCGGCAGACCGACGGCAGCCATAGCGGCGGCACATCGGTGAGATTGGTCAGTGTGGACGCGGCGACGCCGGCCGGCGGCCGCGCATAGCCACATATCCAGAACAATGTCGCATCGCCGTCGGCCTCGACCAGTCGCCAGGTCAGGTTTCCGCGGGTACGCGTTGTTTCGAGGTGCAGGTCAAACGAACCGTTGCGCACCTGAAGTTCTGACAATTCGGCCTGCATCGCCTGGGAGCTGCCATCTGACAACAACGCTTTTTGCCGCAGCGCCTGCAGGTCGCTTTCCTCAGGGCCGCGGCCATGCAGGGCACGGTGCAGACCTATCTCGATCTGCGCGGTGCGCCCGGGCGCATGCCAGGCTCCCAGGAAATACACGCGTTCGACGCAGATCATCATGGCCTGCACGGCAAAGCTGGAAAGCAGCAGCACGATGATCCAGGGCATGACCTGTCGCCCCCTGCGGGAATCCAGGCTTGTCCGGCGGTATGGATTGCGCCGGCCAGCCGGCAACGCTTCCCCTTGCATGGCGGCGATGCTGCCACAGCAGCCACAGCCCGACCAGACAGCGGCCGAGCAACAAGCGCCGCTGGTCTTTCGCACACCAACCCAGTCCGGAATGGCGGGGAATCGCAGGCGCCTGATAGTCCGCGCACGCCTGTTCCGCTAGGCACGCGTATCGCAGTACCGACACGTACGCCGTAGCAACGTCTACAACGCCGCACTTTGGAAAGCCGATGCGTCGGCACCTGGTCTGCGTTACCGACGTGAGCCGCGCGACAGCACGCCGGTACCGCGCCAGGGAACGGCCCGGCCTGGCCGCGCAAGCGCGCGGCCGGCCGGCCCACCCGCAACGAACAAAGGGGGATCTGCGCGCCGCCGCTGGCGGCGCGGCGGCGACGTGCTGCAGTGGCTGCGAAGGCGCTGGGAGCGCGGCCGTCCCCCGTCTCGACAGAGTCACTACCGGGGAAAGCACATGAACGCCGCGCAGGAATCACGTCCCACTGAAAAACACCTGCTGAATTTCATCCAGCCGCAGGTGGCCGCCGACAGCGAGCTGGTCTTGCATGTAGGCCTGCGTTCGTTCGCCGTGCGCCCGCACGATGCGCATACGCGGCGCGAGGCGCGCGCGGAGCAGCGTTTCCTGCGCCATATACCCGACAGCGACCTGACCCACTATCTGGAAGCCGGCCTGCCCAGCGACGCGGTGTCCATGCTCGAACTGGCACGGCCCATCGAGATTGACGGCCGCCCGGCCGAGCAGACCCTGCAGCTGGCCTTCCATGTGCCGCATAGCGGCGTGCAGTCGGCGGCACGGCTGTCGCGCGCGAGCGCGCAGAAACTCTGGGATGTGCATCCGAAGCTGCTGCCGTATGCGGCGCAGCTTGCCGCCGAGGGCGACAGCGACTGGATGCCCGAAGGCATCAGCAACCTGCACGGCAGTTTCGAATCGGCCCAGGCCCTGCTGCTGGCCCATCCGGAGCTGATCAACCTCGGCACCAAGGGCGATTTCGACATACCGGCCTACATCAAGAACCAGTGCGTCGCCGTCGCCCTGAGCCGCAGCGGCGCGCTGACCGAAATCATCGGCAGCCTGGGCGAGCGCTGGATGAAGACCGAGGTGGCAGTCGGTCCCGACGGCCAGCCGCTGCGCGATGCGCAGGGCAACCTGGTGTACACGCGCATCCTGCACACGC
The DNA here is from genome assembly GCF_004363655.1 of Tahibacter aquaticus. Lineage (GTDB taxonomy): Bacteria > Pseudomonadota > Gammaproteobacteria > Xanthomonadales > Rhodanobacteraceae > Tahibacter > Tahibacter aquaticus. The sequence continues at coordinate 373,250 of NZ_SNZH01000002.1, read as the reverse complement.
GCGTTGCCGCGGCGCTGCCCGGACCGCTCGGCCTGGCCATCCGCCTGGCCAAGGACGACGAGCGTCTGCGCGGCCAGCAATGGAACGTGCAATACGGCGTGACCACGGCGACCTATGCGGCGCGCGCCAGCGACGGCAGCGCCCCGGCGCAGGAAGGCCTGCTCGCGGCCGAAGCGGTAAGCGCCGCCGGCCCGTACAAATGGGCGCTGGCCAACCGCACGCCAGGCAGCGGCCTGGTGATGGACCCCAACCTCAGCTACGCCCCGGCACCGGCAAACAAGGAATACAACACCAGCGATATCTGGCTGAACAACGACAAGGATGCCGCACTCAGCCCGGCCGTGGTGCAGGATCTGCTGGCCGGACGCGTCCACGTGACCCTGTCCACACCGGCCTATCCGGAAGGCCTGCTACGAGCGCACCTCAAGCCCGAAGGCACGGTGGAAGCCGGCAAGCCAGTCACGCTGAAAGCCGAATTCGCCGGCCTGGTCGCCGGCACCAAGGCCAGCGCCAGCGGCAGCTTCCGTCTCAACGACCTGCGCACGGCGCTGACCTTCGCCATCAAGGCCAACAAGGAGCTTGGCGCCTCGCCCAGCGGCGCCTTCGGCATCGGCGAGAAAGGCGAAGGCGGCAAGACCTTGCGCGCGTTTTCCATCGTCGACGACAGCGCCAACGGCAACCTGGTCATGCATTGCACCAACGAGTGGCTGCGCCACCTGTCGGCCTGCGTGCAATACCGCGATGCCAAGGGCCAGGTGCTGGCACCGAAGGACTGGTCGGACAAGATTCCCAGCGGCCTGCGCCCGATCTTCCAGCAAGACCCGAATACCAAGTTCCTCGAACTGGTACCGCCGGTGCGCACCGTGTTCGGCGTGCCGCTGCCGGCCGACCCGACCCGCATCGTGATTCCGGTGCCACCGGATGCACAATCGATACAACTGTACTTCGGCGGCCTTGGCCGCGGCGGCAGCTACGACAGCGCCGTATGCCCGGTCGGCGTCGCCGTCACCGTGGTCGCGGAAATGGCCTTGCCGATGATCATCCTGTTTGCCGGCATCGCCATCACCAATTCCCAGCCGGTGGTGAAGCTGATGGCGGACAAGGAAGTACTGTTCGCGGTCTGTACCGTGGCCGGCTTCCTGGTCGCGGGCGGCTCGGCCACGTATATCGGCGTAGCACAGGATTCGACCAAGGCGATCAAGGATCTGGCCATCACCCTGGGGCCGATGCTGCTGTCACCGGCCACGGCGCTGGGCCAGTACCTCATGCAGAAGTTCGCCGAAGGCACGGCCGCGCGCTGTGCGCCGTTCTTCAACGTGTTCAGCACCATCGTCAGCGCCGCGGTGACCGCCGCCCAGCTGAGCCAGACCATCTGCGAGGTGATGAGCTCGCCCTGGGTATTCAATGCGGAAATCACCCGTGCCATCGACCTGGACATCACCCTCAAGGCCGACGAACGCTGGCACAAGTTCCCCGACCTGGCTACCAGCTACGCCGTCAGCGTGGTCTACGACAAGGGCGCTACTTTGCCGCGCCAGGTATTCCGCCTGTCCGCGCCGCCGCACAGCAAGCCGCTCAACGTGAAATTCAGCGACGTACCCGCCGGCGGCCGGCTGAAAATATACGTGTTCTTTTATGCAGAAAATGGCTGGCAGGCCGGCCAGGGCGAATCGGCCTGGATCGATGCCAAGGGCACGTCCGGCTCCACCCTGAGCATCGCCGGTCTGGAAATCACCACCAACGAAGTGCCGCTGAGCGGCGCCTCGATCTATACTCATGCCTCGAAGATCGCCTATACCAAGGCGCGCGGGCATTTCTGGCAGGGCAGCAAAGACCCGCCCACGGCCACCGCGACTTCGCCGCAGCCGTATCGCGACCATCAGATCCAGCGCCTGCTGTCGATCACCACGGCGCAGCGCCCGGCCATGGTCGCCTATGCCTGGCAGGCCACCGGCCTGAACCAGCCCATGGACGATGCGGCCACGCCGCGCAGCAACCAGTCCATGTATACCTTGCAGAATCTGTCCACATTGGAAGATCCCGACAGCGCCTACGCCACGCCGCCGGTCGGTTTCAACCTGCCCGGCGCAGTTTTCTACGACGTGACCAGTGCGCAGGATGGCAGCGGGCGCAATTTCTTCGTCGATGCCAGCCGCGGCGATTTCGACGCCGAGAAAAACCCGGCCGGCGGCATGCATCTGCGCCGGGTCGAGCTGAAATACCTGGGCAAGCCCGATTTCGCCACGCGCAGCAACAAGAGCTGGGGCCGTTTCCCGGTCGGCATCGACCGCTATGTACTGCATCCGCAGGGCGTGGTGCTGGGCGTCAGCTACAAATCGCACAAGCTGTGGATGCTCAAGCTGCCGGCCGTGGCGAGCAGCGACGATCTGGCCGCGCAGGCCACCATGGCCGGCGGCGAAGGCAAGCGCGAAGGACTGCTCGACGGACCGCGCGCCCTGGCCGTCGGCCTGGACGGCCGCGTGCTGGTGCTCGAAGGCGGCAACGACCGCATCCAGGCCTTCGACCTGGAAGGCAAGCCCGTGCGCTATTTCAAAAACCCCAAGGGCGGCGAGAACATTTCCACGCTGGCGCTGAAAGATCCGGCCAACTCGTCGTATCTGGACCTGGCCGTGGAAGCGAAAGGCTATCTGTACGTACTGCGCCGGCGCAACGGCACCGGACCGGAGAACTACCAGGTCGACCTGTACGAACCCGACGGCACTTTCCTCGTCTCCACGCCAAAGGTCGCCGCGGACAAGATCACCGTCGACCTGTTGCGCAACATGTATACGCTGAACTACGAAGTCATCCTGGGCAAGGACGACAGGACCGAGCCGTCCATCAGTCTGTGGATTCCGCCGGCGCCGCCGAAATGAGCGAGGTTCCCATGCATGACAGCAAAGGCCAGTCCGAGCTCAAGGGCCGCATGCCCGAGCTGGAGTTCGAGCGCAAATTCCTCATGTCGATCGTGATCGGCAGGGAGCGCCAGTATCTGGCGAAGTTCAGTGACGGCGTCTTCGAACTGGAGTTCACCACCGACCGCAATCGCGCCCAGCCCATGGCTATGTACCGGGTGAGGAATGCCGCGGTAGCGAATACCTACATGCTGCAGGCCGCGCCAACCGACGATGCGCGCAGCGGCTGGGCAGGGTCTTTCCTCGCACCCTGGGGTTCCCAGGGACTTTTCCCCACCATGTTCACCTATGTAGCCGATGCGCGCCGCTTCGTCGCTCATCAGAACGGCGAAACGCTGCGCCTGCAGGATCCGGACAATCGGCGCTTCTATGTCGCGGCGCGGAGTGAGGACGGCAAGATCCGCCTGTGGGCGCCCTCACCGGGCGAGCTTTTCGAAAACGCCACCTGGCAGACCGAGACTACGCTTCGCTGGAACCGCGCCAGCATGGCCAATGCTGACCTGCGCTACGTACTGCAACTGCGCAATATCTGTTTCGGCTCCACCTCGTTCGCCGGCGCCAACCTGCGCTGGGCGGATTTCTCCGGTGCCAACCTGTACAAGTCGGATTTCCGCGGCGCAGGCTTCGACTACACGCTCTTTGCCGGTGCCACCCTGAGCGAAGCCGATTTCAGCGGGGTGACGGCCAAGGAATGCGGTTTCCAGGACGCGATCATGTTCGACACGGACTTTCGGAAGACCGACTTGCGCACCGCGGTCTTTGGCAATTCCACGTTTCAGCGCGCCAAGCTCGGCGAGGCGAAGTTCGGCGACAAGAACCTGGTCGGTTGCGACTTCCGCAACGCCAAGATGGCTGCCACCGACCTGCGCAAGGCAACGCTGACCGGCGTCGATTTCTCTGGTGCGGACATGCCTGGCGTGCTGCTGGACGAAGCCAATGCCCAGCGCGCCGTGTTCCGCAAAGCCACCCTGACTGGCGCCCAGCTGTACAAGGCGCAGCTGCAGGGCGCGGACTTCGGCGAGGCGGTGCTGACCGGGGCCAGGCTGTTCCAGGCCGACCTGACCAGCGCCAAATTCGTCAAGGCCGTGCTGACCAAGGCCAATATCGGCTCGGCCGTGTTCGGCACCTTTAGCGATGCCGAGGCGGCCAAGCGCACCACGTTCAGCGAGGCAACGCTGTACGAGATCGATTTCAGCGGCTGCGACCTGAGCAAGGTCACCATCGCCAGGCCGGCGACGTTCGTCGAAGCCACCACCCTGGTGCCCGATGCCCAGCACCGCCGCGCCATCCTGGCAAATGCCACCGTGCCGCTGGCCGTGCTGGGCAGCAACTGGCGCATGCTTGACCTGAGCGGCGCCACCATCCAGGGCAAACCCGTCATGCGCAGCTTTATTGCGCATTACTGCAATTTTCCCGATAACTACAACCTGGAAAAAGCCGACCTCACCTACGCCTCGTTCCGCTACGCGCGCATGACCGGCGTGATACTGACCGGCGCCACCTCGGAAGACGACAAGCCCGAGATGAGCCCGGACTTCAGCCACGCCGACCTGACCAGCGCCAAGTTCAACAACGCCGACCTTTACGCCGCGAAATTCACCGGCGCCAGGCTGCACGGCGCCAAGTTCACCTTTGCCCGGCTCGAAGCGGCCAATTTCGATGCGGCGCGGCTGGAATCGCTGGCGCAGGCCAGTACCAAGCTGATCACCGACCTGAGCAACGCATACCTGCTCAACGCGGTGTTCAGCAACGCCTACCTGGGCCGCGGCACTACGGACGGCAACGGCGCGAATTTTTCCAATGCCGTTTTCTTCGGCGAGAACGCCAGCCTGGCCAAGGCCACCATGGACCATACCCAGTTCGGCGGCGCCTACCTGGCCGGACTGGATTTCACCGGCGTGGACGCAAAAGCCATGCTGGAGGCGAATTTCGTCAATGCCTGCCTGGCCAACTGCAAGTTCAAGGGCGCCGCCCTGAGCGGCGTGAACCTGAGTGGCGCCTGCCTGCTCGGCACCGACTTCACCGACTGCAACCTGTCCGGTGCACAGCTGGGCAATGCGAATATCTCGTTCCAGCCAGTACCCGCGCTCAACGTGCGCCGTCCCGATGGCGTATCGGACACATTGCGCTGCGGCCCAACCATCATCAGCACCAACGCCACCGACCGCACGACGACCTGTCCGATCGGCGGCGAGGGCCCCTGCGACTCGGTGGAAAAATGGACGCGCCGCGGCGGCGTGATCACGCAATGGCCAGCAGCAACGCCCAGCGGAAGCTGAGGTGCCGAAGTTCATGACGGCGGCGGCCGCAGGCTGCTGGCGTAGCGGATGACGAATTCGCGCGCCTGCGCCAGCGTCGCCGGATAACTCACGCGACGGCAGCTGCCGTCGTCGTGCGGCGCATACAGCGTGCGGAAGCGGAAACCACGCTGCAGCAGGAAGGCAACCGTGTTCCATTGGTCGGTATCGGAGCGGGCCGGCGCGCAGAAATTGCGCCCGAGTTCGATCAGCGTCGCGGCGCAGTGCGGGCAGCGGTATGCCTGCGCGGCCGGCGGTTTGCGGAATGCCTTGCGGCATTGCAGGCAGGCATGCGGCAGCAGGTAGCGGCGCTGGTGGCGCGGCTTGGGATAAGCCTTGTGATTGCGGAACTTGCCTACGGTCATTGGTGTTTACCGGTTCCAACGGCGGCGCACCACACAGCGGAAACTGCGCGAACGCTGTACTCGGGACAGCTTGAGCGGCAGGGTCAATGCAACGCCGCCAGCACCTGTGCCGTGAACGCGGCAATGTCGAAACGCGCGGCGCCGGGATCTTCGCCACGCCGCACGATAACGACCTTGCGGCTGGGCACGATCACCAGGAACTGGCCGCGGTTGCCGATCGCGGCAAAGGTATCGGCGGGTATGCCGGGCGACTTGCTCATCAGCCAGAACGTGGCGCCGTAGCCGAACGGCCCCTGCGCCGGCTGCGGACCTGAGGCTTGCGTGACGTAGTCGCGCCAGCCCTGCGGCAGCACGCGCTGGCCGAGGAACAGGCCGTCGTCCTGGTACAGCAGGCCCAGCCGCGCCAGGTCGCGCGCGGTAGTCCAGACCTGGCTGGACATCATGAAATTTCCCTTCCAGTCGGTTTCCGGCACGGTGCGGGTCATGCCGATTTTCCAGAGCAGGGCGGTGAACGGAAACGCCAGTGCCTTGGCCTCGTCGCCGCTGGCCGTGCGCAGGCCGAGCATGGCCAGCACGGTGTCGTTGTTGGCATAGCGGTAACGCGTGCCGGGTGGTGCCAGCAGCGGCCAGGCCACGGTTTCCTCGCTGACGGCGGCGCCGCCGAAATACAGCGCGTCGGTGCGATTGCCGGCGGTGCTGCTGTGCAGCCCGCTGGCCATGCGCAGCAGATTGTCGGTGGTGATGGCGGCACGCGGATCGCCGGGGCTCATCCACTGCGCGATCGGCGCGGGCCGGGCGGGATCGATGCGGCCTTCGCCGGCCGCCACACCGATCAGCGTGCCGGCCAGGCTCTTGGCCACCGACCAGGTGCGCTGGGACACGTGCGGGCCGAAGCCGTCGCGATACTGCTCGGCAACGATGCGGCCGTTCTGCACGACGAGGACGGCGGTCGTTGCTATGCCTTCGCCGAAGGACGTGCCGGCGAAGGCAGCATCGATGCCGCGGCGCAGCTGCTTGCGGTCGCCCTTGAGACGGCCCGTCGCAGCGCGTTCGCCCAGCGGCCAGGGCTTGCTGTCCAGCGCGGGCGCCGGTGCATCCAGGCGCGGCAGCGCGGCCAAGGCCGGGTGCCCTGCTCCGACGGGAATCTGGGCACAGCCCAGGTTGGGCCGCCATGCCGCCATGCGCGGCGGCAGGCGGTCGTCAAAGGCAACCGAGACCACCCGGGCTTCGCTGTCCACGCTGGCGGCCAGGGTCGGCACGATCGCATCGTATTCCGCATAGATGCCCTTCAGTTCCAGCGTCGCGGCCTGGGCCTCGCTGCGGCCGGCGTTGAACAGGACACTGCACAAGGTCAGCGCCTTGTAGCCCGCCGCAATCGCACGCTCGTAGCCCTCGGGCGCTTTCTGCTGCGCCGCCAGGGGCGTGGCGACGAACCCCATGCACAGTGCCAGCCCGATTGCCTGTTTCATCGCAGCATTCCTTCCCGTCGGCCGATTCGCCGGGCATCTTCACATACCGCTGCTCATCCTCGCCGCCGGGCGCAAGGCGGAGTCGCGGTGGCACGCGCGCCGGGGGCAGCCTGCCCGGCGCCGGACGGTGAAGAACCACCGCCGAAACGCTTAAGCTAGCGCGCTGCCCCCGGCGCTATCCGCTACGCATGAACGAAATCCTCAACGTCATCCTGCTCGGCCTTATCGAAGGCATCACCGAGTTCCTGCCCATTTCCAGCACCGGGCACCTGCTGATTGCCGAACACTGGCTGGGCGCGCGCTCGGACCTGTTCAATATCGCGATCCAGGCCGGCGCCATCCTCGCGGTCTGCCTGATCTACCGCGAACGGCTATGGCAGCTGGCCACCGGCTTGAACAATAAGGAACAAAGGGATTACGCCGCAAAATTGCTGCTGGCCTTCGGCATTACCGCGGTGCTGGGGCTGGCCGTGTCCAAGCTCGGCTTCAAGCTGCCGACCACGCTGACACCGATTGCCTGGGCGCTGGTGATCGGCGGCGCCTGGATACTGCTGGCGGAAAAACTCGTGGCGAACAAGGCCGAAGTGACCGCGATTGCCTGGCATACGGCCGCCCTGGTCGGCTTGCTGCAGGTGCTGGCCGGCGTATTCCCCGGCACCTCGCGTTCCGCCGCGACCATCTTCGTCGCCCTGCTCGCCGGCACCACCAGCCGTGCCGCGGCGACTGAATTCGCCTTCCTGGTCGGCATCCCTACCATGTTCGCCGCCTCGGCCTACGAGCTGCTGAAAACACTGAAGCAAGGCCAGGTACACGAAGACTGGAACCTGCTCGGCATCGCCTTCGCCGTGTCCTGCGTCACCGCCTTCGTCGTGGTGAAGTGGCTGCTGGGCTATATCCGCACGCATACCTTCACCGCCTTCGCCTGGTATCGCATTGCGCTGGGGCTGGCCCTGCTGATCGGCATGGCCGCAACGTAGGTTGGGGTAAGCCGCAGGCGCACCCCAACATCGCGGCATATCCGCAGCCAAAAGCCCGTGCCGGAGGAATTCCGTCATTTGGCGGGTTCCTTCGGTGCTGGCTTCTCGTCGATTCGTGCATCACGGTGCTGGAGAGCGCCTGCGGCTTACCCCAGCCTAGACAGGGCGGCTACCCCGACCTTCCGATCGCACGAGCTAACTTCCCGCCGCCTCGCCACATCCATCCAGCCTCTCACTGGAGGTCGTCATGGATGCTTGCGCGCACTGCCCACGATGGATTTTCGCGCTGCTGCTGGCATTGTTTTCCACTGCTGCAGCAGCACACGCATCGATTTCGCCGCAGCAATGGCGCGCCGACGTAGCCGCAATCCGCAGCGGCATTGCGCAGACGCATCCCGACGTCGGGTTTTCAGTCGATCCACAACAGCTCGACCGCAAGCTGGACGAGCTGGCCACCTCGGTGCGCAGCCCCATCGATCGCGACCAGGCCTGGCGCCGGCTGGCCACGCTCAATCCGCTGCTGGCCGACGCCCATTTCTGCGTCTGTTTCGACGACTGGCGCGCCGAAGCCGCGGCCCTGGCCAGTCGCGGGGGCGGCCTGTTCCCGTTCGAGGTTCAGGTCGATGACAGCGGCCAGATCGTCGTACGCGCGACTGTGGCCGGCCGCGCCACGCCGCTGGCCGGCGCCCGCATCGTCGCCATCGACGGCAGGCCGGCGCGGCGCATCGCGGCCGATCTGCTGGCGCGCATGCATGGCGATACGCCGGCCTTCCGCGCCGCATTGCTGTCGCGGCGGTTTGGTTTCTATTTCTGGAAAATGTACGGGCAGCGCGCGCAGTTCGACGTCGATATCGACATTGAACGGGCAGGCCGGCAACGGCTGCGCGTTGCCGCGGCACGGCCCGCCAGCGCGCCACGCTTCGACGACGAATTCGGCCTGACCCTGCTGCCCGGCAATACGGCCGTGCTGCGCGTGAATACTTTCGCCTGGCCGGAAAAACAGCAGGTGCTGGACTTCACCGCGGCCAGCTTCCGCCGCCTGGGCCAAGCCGCGGTGCACACGCTGATCATCGACATTCGCGCCAACGGCGGCGGCAATGACGACCAGTGGCTGGACGGCCTGATGCCCTATCTCGCCGACAAGCCGTTTCGTTTCGCTTCCGGCTATCGCAAGAAGATCATCGAAAAATACCGCGACGCGGGCGAAACACCCGGCGCGGTGGTGGATGGCCCGATTGACCGCTGGATTGCGCCGCAAAGCGGCGATCCGCTGTTCTTCCGCGGCCAGACCTATGTGCTGGTCGGCCGCGGCACGTACTCCTCGGCCATACTTTTCAGCAACGTGCTGCAGGATTTCGCGTTCGCCACGATAGCCGGCAGCGGCGGGCTGGCGCGCGCGCAGCAAAGCGGCGGCGTGCAAAACCTGGCACTGGCGCATACAGGCCTGGTGCTGGCGGTGCCCCGCTTTATCCTGCGGCGCCCGTCGGGAGCGCTGGCGCCGGCGCTGCTGACGCCCGACCTGCCGCTGGCCGACGACCCGCTGCGACCGCAGGCCGTCATCGATGCACTGCTGCAGACCATCGAGGCCCAGCCCTAGACAACAACGCAATTTGCAGTAAGGTCGCGGCCGATCTTGCAAGTTGCCCTGCACGCTGCTCGCGCTCGCTGTGTAGATCGTTGTTTTGACGCCGGATACCGTTGGTGTCGCAGTTGGCAACACCCTTGCTCCAGTCCTCCCGCCGGCCATTCGGGCCGCCATCCGGTTTCGGGAGTACACGCATGAACGCGATCAAGCCGCTTGCCCTCGCCATCCTGCTCGTCTTCGGCGGCAGCCTTGCGCTGCCGGCCGCGGCAGCGGAGAAATCGGCCGAGAAGTCGCTGGAACAGAATCTCAGCGACGCCAACAAGGAAGGCCGCATCTGGGCCAGCTTTGCGCTGAACCGCCATCTGAATCCGTTCGAATTCGACGTGAAGGTCAACGGCGAAACCGTCACTCTGGGCGGCACTGTCGACGAATCCATCGATAAGGAGCTGGCCGAACAGGTGGCCCTGGGCGTCAGCGGCGTGAAGAAGGTGGTCAACAACGTCAAGGTCGATCCGGACTGGGCGCCCAAGCCGCGACCGGCCGGCGAGCGCAGCTTCGGCCAAGCGGCCGAAGACGCCACCATCACCGCTACCGTAAAGAGCAAGCTGCTCTGGAGCGAACACACCGACGGCCTGGATATCAATGTCGACACGGCCAGCGGCGTGGTCACGCTGCGCGGCAAGGTGCCGACCGCCGAAGGCAAGGATCTGGCTGCGCGCTATGCCGCCAATACCGGCGGCGTGCGCAAAGTGAACAATGAGCTAGTTGTCGCCAGCGATGCCAAGCGCGCAGCCGCCAGTTCGGAACAGCCGGTCACCGATACCTGGGTGACGGCCAAGGTGAAGTCGTCGCTGACCCTTTCACGGCCACTGATGGACGACGATATCGACGTGAAGACGGTCAACGGCGTGGTCAGTCTGGACGGGCTGGTCGAGACCGCAGCGGAGAAATCGCTGGCGATCGAGATTGCGGACAATATCCGCGGCGCCAAGAAGGTCGACGCCGGCGGCCTGAAAACCCGCCGCTGAATCCCCGGCCGGCCCAGTGACGGGTTATCCGGTCGTCGTGTAAATAGTCATTTATATATCTTTACTGCCACGCCCGATGGGGCGTGGCTTTTTGCGTGGATCGCTGCGCTGACGCGGCCGCAGCACCGCAGCTACGCAGGCATCGGCGTAAGTGGTCCGGTATCCCTACTCGCAGGAGCCTCGCATGTCGCAGTCCCGGAACAACGACCCCTCGAACCCGATGCCGCAGCTCAAGCGCGGCAAGCGCCATTCTTGGTTCGACCGCGCCGCCGGTGCGATGACCCATGCCGTCGGCACGCCGGCGGCGTTCGGTATCGCGCTGGGCTCCATCGTGGTCTGGGCCGCTACCGGGCCGCTGTTCGGCTACTCGGAGACCTGGCAGCTGATCGTCAACACCGCGACCACCATCATCACCTTCCTGATGGTGTTCCTGATCCAGCAGGCGCAGAACAAGGACAGTCTGGCCTTGCATCTGAAGTTGAATGAGTTGCTGGCCTCGCACCGCAGCGCCAGCAATCGCCTGGTGGCGATCGAAGACCTGGACGAGGTCGAACTGGCCACGCTGCGCAAGTTTTATTGCCGCCTGGCAGAACTGGCACAGAAACGCGGCGTGCACGAAACCCATTCGCTGGACGAGGCGATCGAGGCCGACGAGGAAAAGCGCCAGGGGCGCGAACGCAGTCTTTGAGGCATCCGGCGCAGCACAAAGCCACATCACACCCGAACACCATCACGTCAGGCGGCGTCCTTGTAGGGTGCGGAGCGAAGCGAATTGCACCGTCGCTACCTGGCCGCCTGCTGGCCAGGGTCGAAGCCCTCGCGGCGCAATTCGCGTTGCTCATCGCGCCCTACGTGATTGACGCCGCGCTGCATCTTCGTACGGTGCGATGAGCGAAGCGAATTGCAAGGTCGCGACCTGGACGTCTGCTGGCCAAGGTCAAGCTGCTCGCGGCGCAGTAGGCGATGCGCCAAAAGAAAAACCCCGGCCATTGCTGGCCGGGGTTTCGCCATCGCACCGCGAGGTGGCGCGGTGGATTCGGATGGACGCGGCGCTTACTTGCGCACGTCGTCGGACGCCTTCTGGATTTCCTCGCCAGCGCGCTCGATGTCCTTGCCCGCCCCCTTGACTGTGTGGCAGGCGCTGAGCGAAGCGGCGCTCAGCACCAGGGCCAGCAGCAGCGAAATCGTCTTCAGGCTGGTCTTCATGGCATTTCTCCCTTTATTTATTTAGTTGGAAAGTAGCTATCTGCCCAGGGCTCAGCGCGCGTTTGCGGCCAGCGCATCGGCCTCGCGCAGCTGCTGCTCGCGGCGCGACTCGGCGGCGGTAATCGCCACTTGGTAGTCAGCCTTGGCCTTGTTCTGGCAAGCATCGCGGGTTTCGCCGGTTACGGCGTCGCAGCGCTGGTTGGCTACTTTCTGCACCTGCTCGGCTTCGGTCTTGGCGACTTCGTAGTCGGCCTTGGCACGAGTGCGCAGGACTTCGGCCTGTTCCTTGTCGACCTTGCCAGCAGCGTCGTGCGCGGCCGAGCTGAGCTGAGCATTGCTGTCGACACGTTCTTCGCCAGCCTTGCGTTCGGCCGAATTCATGTCCTTGTTCGCATCGGCCTGCACCTTGGCCAGGTCGGACTGGGCGGCGGCGACGTCCTTGCTCGCGTCGGCGCGGGCGTCCTGCACCTTCTGATTGGCTTCGGCCTGGGCCTTGGCTACGTCGGCGCGATTCTTGGCCGGATCTTCCGCACGGTCGCAGGCGCTCAGCATCAGGGCGGCGGCGAGGCCGGCACACAACAGCAGGGGCTTGGTATTCATGGCAACTCCATCGGGTTGGTAGCGTGGTGATTACCTGCATCACGCTTCGTGCCAGCCGCGACAGAAAACTAAAATATTGATTTATATATCATTTCTGCAATCACGGGGCTTGCACTAATCCCGCCGTACGCTCTGTCTATCGTGCAGATCGCAAGACGGCCCCAGCCAAGCCTGGGCTGTCTGTCGTTGCCAGCCCGGAGCACCGCCTTTGGCCGAGGACCAAAACGCATTGCAGGCGCCGCCGCAGTCGCCGGACTGGGACGGCTGGCAGCGCTATCTGCTGCTGTTTGTCCTCGCCTTGCTGTTGCTGCTGGGCGTGGGCTGGGCGGCGCTGAGCACCGGCGACCAGCTCAGCGTGACTCTGCGCCAGGTGACTCAGCTGCAGGAAGCGACCAAACGCCTGTCGGCCCTGCTCGCGCGCGTGGTCGATCTGGAAACCGGCCAGCGCGGCTTTCTGCTCACCGGCGAAGAGATCTATCTCAAGCCGTACGTGGAGGCCGAACGCAATATCAGCAGCGAGTTCCGCCGCGTCGACGAAGCCCTCGGCGATTATCCCGAAGCGCGCGAGGAACTCGCCGCGATCGAGCTGGCACTGGCGCAAAAGCGCGGCGAGATCGCCACCTCGCTGGCGGCCTACCAGCAGCAGGGGCCGCAGCAGGCGCTGGCCCTGGTGCGCAGTGGCGAGGGCAATCGCGTGATGGAAGACATCCGCGGCGCCATCGCGCGCCTGACCGTCGACGGTCGCGGCCTGATTGCGGACAAGCAGGCCTATCTGGAAAAAGTCATCGCGCAGCGCAATGTGTCGATTTTCAGCGCGCTGGGACTGGCTATCGTGGCCAGCCTGGCCGGCGTTGTGCTGCTGCGGCGCCACCTGCTGGCGCTGCGCCAGGAGCAGAAGCTGCGCGCCGTGGCAGAACGCTCGGACAAGGCCAGCCGGGAAAAAAGCGCCTTCCTCGCCAATATGAGTCACGAAATCCGCACACCCATGAACGCCATCTTCGGTTTCAGCCAGCTGCTGTCCGAACGCGTGACCGACCCGCAGGACAAGCGCTATGTCGATGCCATCGTGACCAGCGGCCGCTCGCTGCTGGCGCTGATCAACGACGTGCTCGACCTGTCGCGCATCGAGGCCGGCAAGCTGGATGTGCGGCCGGCCCCCATGAGCGTGCGCGAACTGATCGACAGCGCCCAGCTGGTGTTCTCGCAACTGGCCGCCGACAAGGGCCTGCAGCTGGACACGCGCGTCGATGCCTCGCTGCCCGATGTGCTGGAACTGGATCAGGCGCGCCTGCGCCAGATGCTGTTCAACCTGGTCGGCAATGCCATCAAGTACACCGCGAAGGGCCATGTACACATTCGCGCCAGCGCCACCGCAGACGCGGACGAGCTGCATGCGACCGTGGTGATCGAGGTAGAGGACAGCGGCGTAGGCATTGCCGCCGAGGCACACGAACGCATCTTCGAACCGTTTACCCAGGCGGTCGGCGAGTCGGCCCAGGAAGGCACCGGCCTGGGTCTGTCGATCACGCGCAGCCTGGTCCATCTGATGGGCGGCGCGGTGACCCTGGAAAGCGCACCGGGGCGCGGCTCGCGCTTCCAGATCCGCCTGCCGCACGTGGCGCTGGCGGTATTCGCCGACGACATCCAGCCGCCGGCGATCGAGATCGCGGCGCTGGCGCCGCTGACCATCCTCGTCGCCGACGACGTCAGCCTCAACCGCCAGCTGATCGAAGCCATGTTCCGCGGCAGCGCCCACCGCCTGCTGCTGGCCGAGGACGGCGTGCAGGCCGTCGCGCTGACCCGCGCCCACAAACCGGCCGTGGTGCTGATGGACATTCGCATGCCGCAGCTCGACGGCTTGGGCGCGCTGGCGCAGATCCGCGCCGATGCGGCCATTGCGGCGACCCCGGTGATTGCCGTGACCGCGTCGAGCCTGAGCGGTGACGATGCGCAATTGCGCGAACGCTTCGACGGCTACCTGCGCAAGCCGATCACGCGCGAGCGCCTGCTGGCCGAGCTGCTGCGCGTGCTGCCGCCGCCGCCCGCGCCGGTCGAAGCCGGCGACGACACGCCAAGCCGGCCACAGGCCTTGCCCGAGGTACTGCGCCAGCTGCAGCACATAGAGAAGGAACGCTGGCCCGGCCTGTCTGCTTCGCTGGCTGTGCGCGAAAGCGCGCGCCTGGCCGAGCAGCTGCTGCAGCTGGCGCAGCAGCTGGGTGCGCCCTCGCTGCAGCGCTACGCCCTGCGCCTGCAACAGGCCGCTGCGTTGTTCGACCCCGCCGCGCTGGAATCCACTTTGCGCGATTTTCCCCAGCAGCGGGCCGAACTCGCTGCGTATCTGCAGGATCCCTCGTAATGTCGCTCTCTGCTCCACCGCGCGAACCGCTGGTACTCATCGTCGACGACCAACCGGCCAATGTGCAGTTGCTCGGCCAGATGCTGTCCGATGCTGGCTATGAAGTGATGCCGGCCACCTCGGGCGAGCAGGCGCTGGTACGCGCCCAGGCGCGCCGGCCCGACCTGGTGCTGATGGACATGATGATGCCGGGCATGGACGGCTTCGAACTGTGCCGCCGGCTCAAGGCCGATGCGACCCTGGTCGAGGTGCCGGCGATTTTTCTCACCGCCGCGACCGAGCGTGAATACCTGGTGCGCGCGTTCGAACTGGGCGCGGTCGACTACATCACCAAGCCCTTCGTCGCCGAGGAACTGCTGGCGCGCGTGCGCACCCACGTCAACCTCAAGCGTGCGACCGAGCACCTGCGCCTGATCGTGCGCGAACGCGACGATGTCACTGCCATCGTCGCGCACGATCTGAAGAACCCGATCTCGAATATCCGCTTCGCCGCGCAGATGCTGCGCCGGCCCAACCTGACCGCCGAGCGCCAGGCCAGCCTGGTCGACGACATCGTCAGCTGCTGCGACGAGGCGATCGAATTCGTGCAGCGCTTCCTGCAGCGCCGCGCCACGATCGAGCGCGTACGCGCACTGGAATCGGCAACGGTAGACCTGAGCCAGCTGGTGGATCGCGCCATCGCGCGCCACCAGGCCGCCGCCGAGGCGCGCGGCGTCAGCCTGCTGCGCAGCGGCCAGCCGCTGGCGGCGCAGGGCGATGCGGCAGCGCTGCGCAATGTGCTGCAGAACCTGCTGTCGAATGCGATCCGCTATGCGCCGCGCGATTCGGTGATCGAAGTGCAGCTGGACGCCGACCGGCCCGGCTTCGCCCGCGTCTTCGTCCTCGACCGCGGCCCTGGCATTGCCGAAACCGAACGCACCAAGCTGTTCCAGCGTTTCGCGCGTATTGCGCAAGCGCCCAGCGACGCCGACGAAAGCCTGTCCACCGGCCTGGGCCTGGCTATCGCCAAGGACGATATCGAGCAGATGGGCGGTTTTCTCTGGTTCGAACCGCGCACCGGCGGCGGCAGTGTGTTTGCCTTCGAATTGCCGCTGGCGGCAGCGTGAATCGCCGCGCCCGGGTTCAGGCCGCCGGCCACAGCCACAGTGCGACAAATGCCGTGATCAGGCCGAACAGCACCGTCAACGGCGCGCCGACGCGGAAGAAATCGCCGAAGCGATAGCCGCCGGGCACGTAGACCAGCAAGTTGCCGTGGTGGCCCAGCGGCGTGAGAAACGCTGCCACTGCGCCTATGGCCAGCGATGCGACCAGCGCTTCGGGCGCCAGGCCCAGCGGCTCGGCCATGCGCGCGGCAATCGGCGCCAGCAGCACGACGGTGGCGGCATCGGACAGGATCTGGGTAAGGATGGCGCCGGCACTGAATACCAGCACCAGGATCCAGAACGGCGAAAATTCCTGCAGCAGCGGCGCGAAGTGCGTGGCCGCGAGCGTGGTCAGGCCGGTCTGCTCCAGCGCGGCGCCCAGGGCCAGCGCGCCGGCGATGAAGGCGATCACGCGCAGTTCCAGCGCGGCATAGGCTTCTTCAGCGCTGAGGCAGCGCGCAACCACCACGCCGAGGGCACCGGCCAGGAAGGCCACGTGTACCGGCAGCAGTTCGGTTGCCGCCAGCACCACGCTGCTGCCGAGAATGCCCAGCGCCCACCAGGCACGCGAACGGCGCAGGCGCCGCGCGCGGAACGGCAAGGCCATGAGGAATTCGCGCTGCAGGCCCAGGCTGTCGAGCCTCTGCGGCTCGCCCCAGACCACCAGGGTGTCGCCGGGCTGCAGGCGTATGCCGGACAGCTCGCCACCGACCCAGCCCTCGCGCCGCCACAGGCCGACCACGATGACGCCGTAGCGCTGGCGGAAATCCACTTCGCCGACGGCACGGCCGGACAGGTACGAGCGCGGCGCGATGACCAGCTGGGCCAGGCGCTCCTCGCCGAACTGCTCTTCGGCCTCGGCGTCGGTGGCCTCGCCGTACTTGGCGACGGCGTGCAGGGCCAGGCCTTTTTCGTCGGCAATGTCGGCCAGTCCTTCGGGCGTGGAGCGCACCAGCAGCACGTCGCCGGCCTGGATCTTGCGCTCGTCGCGGCCATGCCGGATCGGATCGCCGCCGCGCAGCCAGTCAATCACTTCAAAGCGGCCTTTGTAGCGCTCGCTCAGTGCCGCCAGCCCCAGGCCGACCTGCGGGCCGCCCTCGACGATGAGGATTTCGGTGTAGTAGTCGTCCAGCGCAAAGCGCACCGTGCTGCTGTCGCTGCCGACGCGGTCGGGCAACAGCCAGCGCCCCGGCAGCAGCATGTAGAACAGGCTGCAGGCAACCAGGGCCATGCCGATGGGCGTCAGCGAGAAGATGCCGAAACCTTCGCGTCCGGCCTCCTGCAGCACATGGTCGGCGACGAGGAAGGCCGGCGCGCCGATCAGGGTCAGGGTGGTGCCTATCGAAGCCGACAGCGAGACTGGCATCAACAGGCGCGATGCCGGGAAGTTGCCGCGCGCCGCGACCGTACCGGCAATCGGCACCATCAGCGCGGTAATCAGCAGGTGATGCGTCAGCGCCGACAACAGCGCCGCCGCCAGCATCAATACCAGCAGCCCCCAGACCAGGCGCGTGCCGGCGATGCGCGTGACCCATTGTCCCAGGCGTTCGGCCAGGCCGGTATTCACGACCGCCGCCGACAGAACGAAGGCGCCGATGACGGCAATCACCGGCTCGCTGCCGAAACCTTTCAGAGCCTGCTCGGGAACGAGCACGCCAGTGGCGACCAGGGCTACCACGGCGCCCAGGGCGACCACATCCGCGCGCAGCCACTCGGTGACCAGCAACAGCAAGGTAAGGCCGAGGATCAGCAGGCAGACAATCTGGGGTTGGCTCATGCGCGCGACGACTCCCTTCGAGGACGGTCCAGTGTGGCGATAGCGTGTTGCGGCGGCCAGCCCCGCCTGCCGCAACGCCGGGCCCAGCATTACCGGTATGCCGTTGTGCGGGCGTGAGTGCCTCGCAGTGCAGCATCGGCGCTGGGCCATTCGTGCAGCAATTTCTGCCGCGTCGCAATACCTACGTATCCGCATTGTTGCTTGCGCTACATCGCAGCAAAAACACGTTCAACTTCGTACGAAGGCTTTCATATGTGACAACGGCTTCGCTACCATCGCCGAACGCGCAATTGCAGTCACACCAACGGGGAGTCGGTATCGTGGCGAATCTAGGCAAGGCGGCCTGCACACTTTCATTGCTCGCACTGGCTTGCGGCCAGGCATTGGCCCAGCAGATCAAGGTCGACAACGAGGCGATCAAACTGGAAAAAGTCGAAGTTGTCGGCTCGCACCTGCGGCGGGTCGACATGGAGACGCAGCATCCGGTGCTGGTGATCGAGCGCGAAGCCTTGCTCAAGACCGGCCTCAGCGACATCGCCGACATTCTGCAGACCATCAGCAGCAACGGCCAGTCGCTGAACCGCAATATCAACAACGGCGGCACCGGCGAAGCCCGCATCAACCTGCGCTCGCTCGGCGAGAACCGCAGCCTGGTACTGGTCGACGGCCATCGCCTGGTATCGGCGCTCGACGGCGGCGTGGACCTCACCGCGATTCCGCTGGCCCTGGTGCAGCGCGTGGAAGTGCTGCGCGACGGCGCCTCGGCGATCTACGGTTCGGACGCGATCGCTGGCGTGGTCAATATTGTGACCCGGCGCGACTACAACGGCGGCGAGGCCAGCGCCTATTTCGGCGAAAACGCCTACAACGACGGCCAGCGCCGCGCCTACGACCTGACCTGGGGCAAGACCGGCGAAGGCTGGAGCGTGGCCGGCGGCGCCGCCTACAGCAAGGACGAGGCGACGTATGCACGCGACCGCGCCATTTCGCGCGTGCCCTACTTCGGCCTGCCGCTGCAGGGGACCGGTTCGCTCACCACCGGCTATTCGCGCCTGTTGCCCGATTCTTACGAGGACTACGTGCGGCTGATCGAAGGCCGCGGTGGCACCTCGCCCGAGGATTTCCGCCCGATCGACCCGGTCACCGATAGCTACAACTACACATTGCAGAATTATCTGCAGACCCCGCAGGAACGCCGCGCCCTGTTCGCCCAGGCGCGCTACGACTTCAGCACGCGCCTGGGCGTGCATATCAACGTGCTGCACAACGAACGCCGCTCGGCCCAGCAGCTGGCCGAACCGGTGGTCAGCTTCAATCCGTTCCAGGACGGCCCGGCCGGCCTGATCTCGATCAGCCCCGACAATATCTACAACCCGTTCGGCGAGGCTATCTCGGTTGCAAACCGCCGCTTCGTCGAAGCCGGACCGCGCCGCCTGCGCCAGGAAGTCGACACCACCCGCATCGACCTGGGACTCGACGGCCTGTTCGCGCTGGGCTCGCGCGAATTCAGCTGGGGCCTGAACTACACCGCCACGCGCGCCGACCAGCGCGAGTCGGTATCGCCGTATGCGGATAACAGCCGCCTCGCGCTGGCCCTGGGCCCGTCCTTCCGCGACGCCGCCGGCGTGGCGCATTGCGGCCGGCCCGGCGCAGTCATCGCCGGCTGCGTGCCGTTGAACCTGATCGGCCCGCCCGGCTCGATCACGCCGGACATGCTGGCCTATGTCGGCATCGACGCGCACAACCGCAAGCGTTCCGAATCGCGCGACCTGGTACTGCACGCCGAAGGCAGCGTGCTCGACCTGCCTGCGGGCGAACTCGGCATCGCCGTCGGCGTGGAGCGGCGCGAGGAAGAAGGCTACAACCGGCCCGATGCCGCCATCGCGCGCGGCGATGCCAACGGCACCGGCGTCACCTACGACGCCACCCAGGGCAGCTATTCGGTCAACGAAGCGTTCGTCGAACTGAACCTGCCGCTGCTCAAGGACCTGCCGCTGGCACGCCAGCTCGACGTATCGCTGGCTTCGCGCTATTCCGACTACTCCGAGTTCGGCGGTACCACCAACTCCCAGTTCGGCCTGCGCTGGAAGCCGGCCGAAGACGTACTGGTACGCGGCAATATCGCCCAGGGCTTCCACGCGCCCAGCCTGCTCGACCTGTATTCCGGCTCGGTCGATTACATCGGCCTGCTGCAAGACCCCTGTTCGGCCGAGCACTCGCCTTCGCCGTCGACCCTGGCACGCTGCCAGGCCCAGGGTGTTCCGGCCGGCGTGCAGGACAGCGAACTGGTCAACATCACTACCGGCGGCAACCGCCAGCTGCAACCCGAGCGTGCCCTCTCGCGTTCGCTCGGCCTGGTCTATTCGCCACAGTGGCTGGAAGGGCTGGAAGCCAACATCGACTGGTATCGCGTGCAGATCCGCGACGCGATCGGCGACCGCGATTCGCAGGCGGTGGTCGACGACTGCTATGTGCGCGCCGATCCGAACGCCTGTGCGCGCATCCAGCGCCTGGCCAGCGACGGCAGCCTGGCGCGCGTGCTGGCCACGGCACAGAACCTGCCCGGCGGACTGGAAACCGAAGGCTTCGATTTCGGCCTGAGCTTCCGCCGCAGCACCAGTGCCGGCGACTTCCACATCAGCTGGGACAATGCCTACGTCAGCTACTACGGCGAACTGCACCAGCCCACGCGCGCCAGCATCCTGCCCGACGGCTCGCCGGCGCAGGGCAATGTCGTGAGCGACAACCGCAACCCCGGCAGCTTCTACGGCATGGTCTGGCGCCTGCGCTCCACCATGCGCGTGGACTGGCAGCACGAGGCCTGGAACCACTCCGTTGGCGTGCGCTATTTCTCGCCCAGCGACGAAGACTGCAGCAACCCGGTCGACTATGCCGAATACCTGGGCCAGCCGCAGTTGGCGAACCTGTGCTCCAACCCCAACCGCATCATTTCGGTCGGCAACGGCGGCGAACCCTACAACGCGCCGGAAAACCGCATGGCCAGCGTGACCTATTTCGACCTGGAAACCAGCTGGGACGCACCGTGGAAGGCGCGCGTCACGCTGGGCGTCCGCAACGCCTTCGATCGCGATCCGCCGGTGTCGTACTCCGCCTTCATGAACTCCTCCCAGCCCGACTACGACATACCCGGGCGGTTCTGGTATGCGAGCTACCGGCAGAGTTTCTGAGCCTGCCAGGGCAGCAACAAAAAAGCCGCTCAAGAGCGGCTTTTTTGTTTTCCCGCAGCAACCGCCTGCACTACATATCGTAATTGGTGCAATACAGCTCGTCTGAAGCGCTGCCAATTGGATTGTTGTTGGCATCGGTCACGGTGATGCTGACGGTAAGGAAGGTATCGCCGTTAGGGCAGCGGAAGATGCAGAAGTAGTCGTCTTCGCAGTTGGCGGGAATGACCACGCTGACATGTGGCGAGCCCGGCGAATAGTTGTAGCCCCAGTAGACATTGAACGGCGTGGGTGAACCCGGGCTGCTGGCACTGGCGTAGCAGAAATTGCTGCCGCCGCTACAGCTCAGGCTGACGCTGGCGAAGGCAGTGCAGGGGAGGAGTGCAACAGCGGCGAACAAGGCAGAACGAACCAGACGCATAGATATTCTCCGTGGTTTTTCCTAGAACTTGTTGCAGACAGGTGTGCACGACGGTCGAGAGTCACTTTTCAGTAATTCTCTTTGTGCACCTTGTGAGCGTAGGCCAGTCGCCACGGCGAAGATGTATGTTTAACGTTAAGCTCGCTTGCCTGCCCAGAGACCGCGAATATGTCGCGGCAACGTCGCGGCGAAATTTACGCCACAAGTGCCGTTAGTCTATTTCGTGGGGTTTTACACTGATGCCCGCCACGCGGCAGACGCAGGCGGATGGGCGAATAACCAAAAAAAAAGCGGCGACGCAGGGGTACGTCGCCGCCGTTGGCTTGCACTTGGCCCCCTTGGGGTGGGGCGGGTGCTGCTCCGCTTCACAGCGGTGCGGGACCGGTCGGTCGGGGGAAGGGTATTACGGTGACCGATCCACTTGGGGAAATTGACATCCTTGTCACATTGTCAACTTCCTGTCGGACCACCGGGGCGGTCCGTATTTCGTTTCATCCTGCGCCACAGATTGCGGCAGCAAAGATGAATACAAGGTGTTTCTACAGCGAGTTTTCGAACTTTTTCACTTCGCCTTCGGCCTCGTCCTTGGCCCAGCCGTAGCGTTCCTGCAACTTGCCGACCAGGTATTCACGATGGCCGTCGGCAACGCCGAGGTCGTCGTCGGTGAGCTTGTTCCACTGCACCTTGGCCTGGCCGCTGAGCTGCTTCCATTTGCCCTTGATGATGTCCTGGTTCATGACAGCTCCTTGTGGGTTTGGTTCACGGTTCAGGCCGCCAGGCGGCGCTTGAGGTCGCGCATTTCGTCGTGCGTGCGCTTGAGGTCCGGATAGTGGCGTTCGGCGATGCGGCGCAGTTCCAGGTCGTCGCTCTGGGTCAGCTCGTCGCGAAACGCTTCGAGGATGCGGTCTTCGGTCTGTTCCAGCTGGGCGACGTAGACGCTCTCGCTGTCCTTGCTCATGCTGGCGCGAACGTCGGCATAGAACTGGCGCAGCGAACCCATCACGGTACCGCCTTCGGGTGCGGCCTCGCCGTGGGCAGCCAGGCGTGCCGACAGGTCGCTGGCGATGGCCTGTTTCTGCTGGGCCATGCGCTGGAACAGGTTGGCATAGGCCGGCACCTTCACCTTGGTGGCGGCTTCGCTATAGAACTTCTCGCCATCGTTGAGCAGTTCGATCAGGTCTTTCAGATTGCTGCTGGTGCTCATGTGTTGCTCCTTGTCTTCAGGGGTTTGCCAGGCCGCCTTCCGTGGCGGCTATATGCGGGCGTCAAAACCGATCTTCCTTGGGAGGGTCGCGCCTATACGCGGCGACGACCGGTGATCAGGGAGATTACGAACAGCACCAGGAACACGAAGAACAGAATCTTGGCGATGCCGGCTGCCGCGCCGGCGATTCCGCCGAAGCCCAGCACTGCGGCGATCAAGGCGACCACGAAAAACACAACGGCGTAATGCAACATGGGACTCTCCTTTGATTTCGGTATCCGCGTCGCATCCGATGCCGCCGCGGTCGAAGTAATAGAGTCAATCGGCGTGCCAGCCGGCCGGCTGGATATTTCCTGATATTTTTCATAGTGTTGAGATGTTCCCCTCGGTTCGCCCTAGCCGCGGATTGCAGGGAACGATGAACACCTCTTGCAGACTGCACGAGCTGCCCCGATGGAGATTCGATGAACGAACCGACCACCCCGCCGCGGGAACGCGTACTCCTCGTCGACGACGACGCGACGGTATTGCGCAATTTCCGCCTCTGCCTGGAAGACGAGGGCTATCAGGTCAATACCGCGCCCAATTCGGGCTCGGCCCTGTCCGCGGTGTCGCGCAGCGTGTTCGATGTCTGCGTACTGGACCTGCATATCGGCGAGGAATACGGCCTGGACCTGCTGCCGCAGCTGCGCGCCGCGGCGCCGTGGATGCGCGTGATCATGGCTACCGCCGAATCCGACGCGGCGATCGCCGTCAGCGCGATGCGTGCAGGCGCGGCGGACTACCTGATCAAGCCCTGCGAGCCGGAACAACTGTTGCGCTCGGTAGCGCAGCAGGCGCAGGCACGGCGGCTGGAACGACGCATCGACGAACTGGAATCCAGCCGCGGCGAATCGCTGCCGGATTCGCTCGACAGCCTCAACCCGGCCATGAGCCGCCTGCTGGAAATGGCGCGCCAGGCCTCGGAAACCGACGCGACGGTGCTGATCCTCGGCGAGAGCGGTACCGGCAAGAATGTACTGGCGCGCAATATTCACTTGTGGAGCATGCGGCGCAAGGCCGGCTTCGCTACGGTCAACTGCCCTTCGCTGTCGGCCGAGCTGCTGGAAAGCGAACTGTTCGGCCATGTGAAGGGCGCTTTCACCGGCGCGCACGATCACCGCCAGGGCCGCGTACAGGTGGCCGAAGGCGGCACCTTGTTCCTCGACGAGATCGGCGAGTTCCCGCTGTCGCTGCAGCCCAAGTTCCTGCGCTTCCTGCAGGATCGCGAGTACGAGCGCGTCGGCGACCCGCGCACGCGCACCGCCGACGTGCGCATCATTGCCGCAACCAACCGCGACCTCGCCACGGCCGTCGCCGACGGCACCTTCCGCAACGATCTGTACTACCGCCTCAACGTGATTTCGCTGACCGTGCCGCCCCTGCGCGAACGGCCGGAGGACGTGCTCAGCATCGCCGACAAGCTGCTGGCCAACCTGGTGGCGCGCTACCGGCGTCCGGCACGGCGCTTCGCGGCCAATGCGCGCAATGCGCTGCTGGCCTATTCCTGGCCCGGCAATGTGCGCGAGCTGGCCAATGCGATCGAGCGCGCAGTGATTCTTTGCGCCGGCGAGGAAATCGCCTACGAACACCTGCCGTTCGCCGCATCGGGCCTGAGTGCCGCCAGTCTCGCCAGCGCCACGCCGCGGGCCGGCGACCCGGTCACCATCGAGCAGCTGGAACGCGCGCATATCGAAGCCGTATTGGGCGCGACGCCGACGCTGGATGTGGCGGCGAAGCATCTGGGCATCGATGCGTCGACCTTGTATCGCAAGCGCAAGTCGTATGGCCTGGGTTGAGCGGCGCCTGCGCGGGACGGCCGGAGCGCAAGCCCCGGCCTATTTCAATCCGGCACGCTGATTGAACCCGCCGATCGCGCCGACCAGGTCGGTCACGGCGGCACGCTCGGCCTCGCTGAGGTCGGGATGCCAGGTGTCGAGGATCAGCACCACGCGGGTCTGCTCGCTGCGGTTCCAGGCTTCGTGCTCGTAGGTATCGTCGAATACGACGCAGCGGCCTTCCTGCCAGACGTGATCGACGCCGCCGACACGCAGTGCGCAGTGGTCCGGCACGATCAGCGG
Organism: Tahibacter aquaticus; assembly: GCF_004363655.1. Taxonomy (GTDB): domain Bacteria; phylum Pseudomonadota; class Gammaproteobacteria; order Xanthomonadales; family Rhodanobacteraceae; genus Tahibacter; species Tahibacter aquaticus. The sequence goes on along the minus strand of NZ_SNZH01000002.1, from coordinate 348,603 downwards.
CAGATGGGTCACCAGGCGGGTATTGGTCACGCCGCGGTGCGGCAGGATGTGCGCGCCCGGCGTCAGCAGGGAGTACAGCACTTCCGGCGCATGCTCGCGGATACGCACGATAGGCAGCGCATCGAGCACCTGGCTGGTCAGCGGGCAGCGCGCGCAATTCTCTTCGCGGCGCTCGCCGTGGCGGTAGAAAAAGAAACCGGTCCAGCCGGCCTGGCCGCTGGGGCCGCGCAAGTAGTCTTCCACGCGCTTGAGCGAATCGAAGCGCAGGAACGGCTCAAACCCGTGCTCGGCGGCGAGCAGGTTGAGCAGTTCCAGGCGGATCGCGTCGGTGTGTTGTTCCAGCGTCTCCAGCCAGGGGAAGCGCTCGCGCTCGTAGTAGCCCTGCGAGGCAATGCCGGGAAAGAACAGGAACAGCGGCCGTTGCGCCGGATCGGCGTACTGGGCCGGCGCGTCGCCCAGGTAGATCGCCAGTGCCTGTTCCACCCGGCCCAGCTCCTGCGCGCCGTAGCGCTGGCGCAGCGGCGCCAGCACGCCGTCGAACAGGCGATGGCGGCCCTCGTCGACATAGCGCATGGCTGCCACCACGGCCTGGCGCAGGCCAGGCGGCGTAGACTGCTGGTCGCGCCAGTGGCCACGATCCTGCGCATCGCGCAGGGCACGGAAAAACACCGGCAAGGCCTCGTCGTCGCGACCGAGCTGCTGCAGCAAAGTAGCCAGGTGGAAACGTGCAAGAAAATAATCCGGCGCCTGCTCCACCGCGGCGCCAAGGCTGGCCACGGCTTCGTCCGTGCGGCCGGCCTGGCGATAGGCAAGGCCCAGGCTCTTGAGGGTCTCCGCATCGGCGGGCACCAGCGCGCGGGCGCGTTCGAGCAGGGCGATGGCCTGGGCCGGCTGCTGCCGGGCCAGCGCACACATGGCAAGGAAGTTAAGCGCCTCGGCCGAATCGGGCAGTAACGCAAGCAGGCGCTGGTAGTGCGCCTCGGCTTCGGCGATGCGCCCCTGCGTCGCGGCGTTGCGCGCCTGTTCCAACTGGGCAGCCAGCGCAGCCGGCGGCGCGGGAGCGGTCATGGACTAGGCCACCCCGCCACAGGCAGGAATCCGGCGTTGATGGCGCCAATTGCCGTATGCCCGGCCCTTGCAGGACAAGGACCGGCTGCCGTCGCGGCGCCGAGCCGCCGGGTAGCAAAGCCACAAATTCGACACGTCTCCAGACCCTCCCCAGTGTCCTGCAGCGCGTAGGCCAAGCCGAGGTTACAGTTCGGCGAACGCGGCGCCCAGCACTTCGGCATAGGCCTCCCAACGCCCGGCCGGCAGGCCGATGGGAAGTCCGCCCAGGCCGCGCTGCGGCGCACCGGGCAGCAGGGACTCCAGGCCCAGGACGGCAGCCAGCGGCTGGCCCTGCCCGATCGGATCGACCAGCACGGCATCGGCATTGATTCGCAGCGTGCGCAGGCCGTCGACCTGGTCGCAGCGCGCCATATGCACCTGCGCAGCCTTGAGCCAGCGCGCCGCGGCGACGGGTTCGTGCAGGGCAAAGCCGGCCATCCAGCCGAAGGCGAGCCAGTTCAGCAGCAGATCGCGCGGGTCGCGCTCGACCACGATCAGGGTGGCGCCGGGAAAGGCCTGGCGCAGCAGCGGCAGCAGGCGCGCGTCCCAGCGCACCAGCCAGTCCACCAGCGGCGCATCCGGATCGGCGCCGATGCGGCGCACTTCCGCTTCCCATTGCTGGCGCACGGACTGCGCGGCAGCCGCGTCGACGCCCGTGGCCCAGGCCGCGAAATCAGGCTGGCTGAAGGCGTCGTTGCGCGTCGGCGCAAAGGCGCGGTCGCGCAACAACTGCAGACCCGGCTGCTGATGCAGCAAGGCCGCAACGCGCTCGACCATGCTGCCCGGCAGGCCGAGCAGGAAGATCGGCGCGCGGCCTTGTGCGGCAGCTGCCGGCGCGGCCAGCGCGCTATCGAGTTCCGCGCCCAGGCTGGGCTGTTCGTGCACGGCCACCGGCAGCGCGGCCTGCGATTCCAGCCAGGCCGGCACGGCGGACTGCGCGGCATTGCTGCGGTCGGCGAGCACACCGTACTGGTGTGCCGCCTGCATCACGCCGAACGGCGACAGCGGCAGCGAGCGCAGGCTTTCGAGCAGGGCCAGCGAGTCCCCGTCGCGGCCTTCGCGCTGGGCCGAGCGCGAACGCAGCAGCACCAGGTCCACGTCTTCCGGCAGGGCGCTGGCGACGCGGGCGGCCAGCGCATCGGCGCCGGCGAAATCGCCGCCACGCTCGTGCAGCACGGCCAGGCGGGCCAGCGGGATGGGGTCGTTCGGCCGGCGCTGCGCCAGCTGCTGCCAGATCGCCAGCGCGCCGGCGTCGTTGCCGGCCTGGGCCAGCAGTTCGGCCTGGGCCGCCTCGATGGCGACTACCTGCGGATTGCGCGCGAGGAAATCCTGGTACAGCGCCAGCGCTTCGTCGCTGCGGCCGCCGCCGATCAGGCAGGAGCCCAGCAACTGCACCGCGCGCACGTGATCGGGCTCCAGCGCAAGGCCTTCGCGGTACAGCTCCGCGGCACGGTCCAGGCGCAGCTGCTGGCGCGCCACGTCGGCCAGGCCGAACAAGGCAACCGCCTTGAAACCCGGCGCCTCGCTGAGCACGGCGAAGGTGGCCAGGGCCTCATCGAAATTGCGCGCGTCCAGCATCAGCTGGCCGAGCAGATGGCGCGCCGCGTGCAATTCCGGCTGCAGCGCCAGCGCATTGCGCGCGGCCTGTTCGCCGAACGCACGATTGCCGTTGAGTACCAGCGCCCGCGCCAGCGCATAGGCGAGGTTCGCGTCCTTGGGCACCAGCTCCACCGCGCGGCTCAGATAGGCCAGCGAACGCTCGGCTTCGCCGCGGTCGAGCAGCAGGCGCCCCAGGCCGGCAATGGCATAAGCGTCGTTTTCGTTGGTGCGCAGGGCGGTGCGGAACAGCGTCTCGGCCCGGGGCAGGTCGTCCTGGATCACCGCGATGCGTCCCAGCAAGGTATGCGCACCCGGCTGGTTGGGATTGTGCTTGAGGGTTTCCTCGATCAGCACGCGCGCGCCGATCGGGTCTTGTTCCAGGAAATACAGCCCGGCCAGTTCCAGCGCCACGTCGCCGCGTTCGGGGGCCAGGCGGCGCGCCTTGTCCAGCAGCTGGCGCGCTTCGAGCAGATCCTGGCGCTGGCGGCGCAACAGGCCCAGCAGATGCAGCACGTCGACATTGTCGGGCTCGGCCGCGAGCAGTTCGCGGTAGCCGCTTTCGGCCTGGTCAAGATGGCCTTGGGAATGCAGTCGGGTCAGTTCTTCCAGCATGGGCTTCACAACAGGACGGGGCGGCCTGGCCGCAAGCCGGCCATTATGCCGCAGCTGCCCGTGCTGCGCCTTTGCCAGCGCCACGCGTCGGCGTGCGCACAATTGCCGGCAGCGGGCGCGGCCGCAAACGCGGGCTGCCTGCTACGATCCGGACCTATGCCCACCACCCATAATGACCTGGTCACCCTGCTGCGGGCGGCCACACCGCTGATCGCAATCGAGTCGCCGGAAGAAGACCGCGTCATCGAAAGTTTTCGCCACGCCATCGCCGACGCGCTGCTGCCGCTGCACCGCTGGAGCATCACCGAAGGGCTGCGCCGCATCGACCTGGACCTGTCCGACAGCGGCGGCGACAGCGTCGACTCGCTGGCGCCGGATGCGTCCTACACCTTGCAGTACATGCGCCAGCAGGCCGCACGCGGCATCTATCTGATGCTGGATTTCAATCCCTACCTGCGCTATCCGATGATCCTGCGCCTGCTGCGCGAAATCGTGCAGCGCCAGGGCGGCGTCGCGCATACCGTCGTACTGGTGGCGACCAAGCTGGAAATTCCCGAGGAGCTGGAGCCCTACGTCACCCGCTTCAGCCTCAGCCTGCCCGACGCCAAGGCCATCGCCGACCTGCTGCGCGCCGAGGCGTTCGCCTATTCGCGCGAAACCGGCAAGCGCGTCGAAGTCGACGCCGATGCGGCGCGCACCATGGTGCGCAACCTGATCGGACTTACCCTCAACGATGCGCGGCAGATCGTGCGCCAGCTGATCTGGCGCGACGGCGCACTCGGCCAGGACGACCTGCCCGAGCTGGCCAAGGCCAAGTTCGCCCTGCTCAACCGCGACGGCCTGCTGCATTTCGAATACCACACCGCGCAATTTGCCGACGTGGCCGGACTGAGCCGGCTGAAGACCTGGGTCAACCAGCGCCGCGGCGCATTCATCGGCGCGAAGACCGCGATCAAGCTCGATCCGCCCAAGGGCGTGCTGCTGCTCGGCGTGCAAGGCTGCGGCAAGAGCCTGGCCGCCAAGGCCATCGCCGGCGGTTTCGGCGTGCCGCTGGCGCGGCTGGATTTCGGTTCGCTGTACAACAAATTCCACGGCGAAACCGAACGCAACCTGCGCGCCGCGCTGAAAAACGCCGAACTGCTGGCGCCCTGCGTACTGTGGATCGACGAAATCGAAAAAGGTCTGGCCGCTGGCAGTTCCGACGACGGCGTGTCGCGCCGGGTACTGGGTTATCTGCTGACCTGGATGGCCGAGCGCAAGGCCAACGTATTCCTCGTCGCCACCGCCAACCAGGTACAGGAGTTGCCGGCCGAACTGCTGCGCAAAGGCCGCTTCGACGAAATCTTCTTCGTCGACCTGCCGGACGAAGCCATCCGCACAGAAATCTTCCGCCTGCACCTGCACAAGCGCGAACTGGACAAACTCGGCTTCGAGCCCACGACACTCGCGACGGCCGCCGCGGGTTTCTCCGGTGCCGAGATCGAACAGGCCATCGTTGCGGCCTTGTATACCGCCGCCGGCGCACAGCGCGGTTTGATCCAGCAGGACATCCTCGACGAAATCCGCCGCACCCGGCCGTTGTCGGTGCTGATGGCCGAACAGGTCGAAGACCTGCGCAGCTGGGCGAAAGAACGCACGGTGGCAGCGGACTAGCCGCTTTGTTTATGCGCTCACATAGGGCGCGATGAGCGCAGCGAATTGCGCCGCAAGGTGTCGTCATTGCCCCGCGACAGCTATCGCGAAAACCCGCTGAAATCGCCAGTGTGACGGCCTGCCCCCGCCCCCAAGCCTCTCTCCCAAGCCAGCTTGGGGGAGAGGGGCCAAAAGCAAGAAGTCGCCAGCTACAGGCTTGGCGTTGGCGTGATTTTGCTTTGGTAGTTGCTGTTGCTTCTTCGCGCAGGAAGCGCGCTTCTTACCGGGGCCCCCGTATGCCGCGGTGAGGCCGCGGAGGGAAAAGCCCGGAGGGTCGCGGCCAGGGATGGCCGCGAGTCGGAGCAGGGGGACAGGACATCCCGTGCGCCGACCGCCGTAGCGGCCTCACGCGGTTTTGGGCCATGGATGGCCCAAAACCGTGGCATCCGGGGTGTCCTTGGAGGATCGCGCCGAAAGGTGCACAAACAACCATCCGCCAACGGCGGACTCCTTCGCCAAAAACCCGATAACGAAGCAAGGTCCGACACCGCCCCTCACCCCAGCCCTGTCCCCAAGCAAGCTTGGGGGACAGGGAATTCTTGCGGCCCTCGCGCCAACAAAAACGAGACATTGGATCAGGCGCCAAATGCACAAGCCCATCATCCGAGGCACCCCAACCCTCAGGCCGCCAGCCTCCCCAACCGATCCGCGATAAAATCCTCGGTCCAGCTACGCAAACTGAAATCCCGTATAAATCCACAATGCCCACCCGACGGCGCAATCTCCAGCTCGGTGCAGGACGAAAGCTTCATCTGGTGGAACCCGTGGACGGGAATGATCGGATCGTCCGACGCCGTGAGAATGGTCGCCGGAACCGCCAGATCGGCCAGCCTGTCGCCGGCGATGGAATAGCCGTCGAGGTAGGCGTCGAGGCTGCCGAAGTCGGTATGCCGCGCAACCATGGTGGCGGTCAGCTCGCGCATGGACGTGCCCAGTTCGGCCGCACTGAAGCGCGCTGCATCGGGGAACAGGCGCTGTTTGCGGCGCAGCGATTCGCGCCATTTGCGCATGAAATAGGCGTGGTAGAACCAGGGTGCGTTTTCGATCGCATCGAGAATCGACGGTGGATGCACGGCGGGGCAGACCGCCAGTGCATAGCTCAGCGGCAGGCCCGCCGCCGGGGCGCGCAGCGCCACGCGCAGGGCGAAATTGCCGCCCAGGGAAAAACCGACCACGGCGAGCGGACGCGCCGGAAAGCGCCGCGCCAGTTCCTGCAGCGCGCCGACCACTTCGTCCAGGCGGCAGGAATGAAACATTTCCGGATTCAGATGATGGGTCTGGCCGTGGTCGCGGAAATTCAGGCGGAATACGTCCCAGCCTTCGCTTAGCAGCCGCGCGCCGGTATGCAGCAGGTAGCTCGACTGCACGCTGCCTTCCCAGCCATGCAGCAGCACGACAAGGCCGCGGGCCGCGGCGCGTACGTGCTGGGCGGAGTGGAAGCCCTGCAGGCGCACGCCGTCGCCGCAATCGAGGATCAGCTCGCTGGACTCGGCTTCCAGCGCTTGGCGCCGGCCGCGGAACAGCCAGCGGCGCATGCCGCTGGAAGCCAATACGGACTGCAGGTGCGCATTGCGCAGCAGACGATGAGGACGGAAATCGGTGGCACGCATGGGCTGGCATCGAAGAGTGAAGGAGGGAAACCGCTCAGTCTTCGCCGGCGCTGACGGCGGAGGTGCGTGATTTTAGCCGGCCGCGGCACCGGCCTCAGTCGTCACCGGCAGCCGCGGCATTGCGTTCGTTGCCCAGCGGCAGGCCCAGCGTCTCGCAGATCGCGCTGCGGGCGTTCTCGGCGATGCGGCGGCGGCCTTCGCCGTCCAATGGTACCGGTGTACAGAAATGCACTTCAGCGTTCATGCCCGGCCCGCCCAGCACACGCAGGAAATTGCCGAGGAAACTCTCGCCGGGCGCGAAGGCAACGGCCGGATCCTGCTTGCCGTCGTTACCGTAGCGCAGGGCCACCGGCTGCACCGGCACGCCCGCATCCAGCGCCACCTGGAAGATGCGCGCGTGAAAGGTGCGCACGCGATCGCCGGCGCCGGTGCCGCCTTCGGGAAACACGCCGACCGGCAGGCCCTGCTGCAGGCGTTCCACCACGACGGCCATTACCGCGGCCAGGGAATGGCCGCTGCCGCGCTGGTGGTAGATGGTGCCGGCGCGGCTGGCCAGCCAGCCGACCAGCGGCCAGCGGCCGATTTCGGCCTTGGCCACGAAGCACATGAAGGCCTGGCTGTGCAGCAGTTCGATGTCCAGCCAGGACAGGTGATTGGCGACGAACAAGGTGGCGCCGGGCAGCGGCTCGCCGTAGCGGCGCAGGCGGAAACCGAAGCAGCGCACCAGCCAGCGCGACCACCAGCAGGTCATCCAGTGGTCCAGGCGCATCTCGCCGATGCGCAGGCGCGCACCCAGCGGGTTGATCACCAGCATCGCCAGGGGCAGCGCAATTAGCAGGTGTACAAGCAGCAGCGGCGTGCGCCAGATATAGCGCAAGGGACGCAGGCGGTCCGGGCGGCTGGCGGTCACGGCGGTGTCGGCGGCGGCATTCATCCGCGCAAGGGTAACCAAGCGCGCGGGCGCCGCCAAATAAATGCCGCGGCGGCATTCATGCGCGGCGAAGCCGTTCGATTCAAACCGCAGGGACTTTTTTGCATGGCCTTATTCCTGCAGGCGCTGCGCCGCTTCGGCGAGGTCGCCGACATGCTGTTCCCACCAGCGCGCTTCGCCGGCAAACGGAAAGCCCTGCGGGAAAGCCGGATCGTTCCAGCGTTGCGCAATCCAGCCAGCCCAATGCACCTGGCGCAGCGCGCGCAGCGGTTCGACCAGGCTCAGCTCGGCGTAGTCGAAATCGCGAAACTCGGCATAGCCTTCCAGCAGCTGGTTGAGCGCGATGCTGTCCGTCGCGAGCATCCACAGATCCTGCACCGCAGGACCAAGGCGCGCATCGTCCAGATCGACGAAATGCGGACCGTGGTCGGTCCACAGCACGTTGCCGGGATGGCAGTCGCCGTGCAGGCGCAGGCTGCGCGCCTGCACCTGGTCGAAACGCTGGCGCAGGACGGGTTCGAGCTGGTCGACCGCCGCGGCATAGCGCGACTGCAGCTGCACCGGCAGCAACGACGAAGCCAGCACCGCGGCGCGCGGTGCATGCAGGAAGGTATCCAGGTCGATCGCACCGCGCCGCTGGAAGCGTTCGCGGGCGCCAATCAGATGGATGCGCGCGATCAGCCTGCCCATCCATTGCAGGTGATCGGCCGATTCCAGCGACGGCGCGCGGCCACCGCGGCGCGGATACAGCGCCAGGCGGTGACTGCCGCTGTGGTGCAGGCTGCGCCCGTGCAGCAGCAGCGGCGCCACCACTGGCAACTCGGCCGCGGCCAGTTCGGCGGCAAACGCGTGTTCCTCGGCAATGGCGGCATCGGACCAGCGTCCGGGCCGATAGAACTTGGCGACGACCGGCGCCGCGTCTTCCAGGCCGATCTGGTAGACACGGTTTTCGTAGCTGTTGAGGGCGAGCATGCGGCCGTCGGTGGGCAGGTCCAGCGCTTCGACGGCGGCGAGTACGCGTTCGGGAGTCAGGTCGGCATAGGGCGCAGCGCTCATGCGCGGCGGTCGCGCCGCGGCACCACAGCCATGGTCAGGCGCGAGATGCAGCACAGCTCGCCGGCGTCGGTGACGATGCGGATTTCCCACACCTGGGTGGTGCGGCCGATATGCAGCGGCCGCGCCGTGCCGGTGACCTGGCCCGAATGCACGGCGCGCAGGTGATTGGCATTGATGTCCAGGCCGACCGCCACTTCGCTCTGCCCCTCCAGGCACAGATTGGCCGCCAGGCTGCCCAGCGTTTCAGCCAGCAGCACCGAGGCGCCGCCGTGCAGCAGGCCGAAGGGCTGGCGCGTGCGTTCGTCCACCGGCATGGTGCCGCAGAGGTAGTCGTCGCCGATTTCGCTGATGCGAATGCCCAGGGCCGTGGCGGCCGTGCCTTCGCTCCAGCTGTTGATGCGGTCGAGGTCGGGCTGGGATTTCCAGATGCTCATCGGTGGGTTCTCGCCTGTGATCGAAAGCGGATTAGACCGGCTGGGCCGGCGCGGCGGAAGGGCGCGGGACGCCAATGGCGGATATGACCCTTGCGACGCCATTGTGCATGCGACAATGCGGCGTCGTTCCAGCGGATCCCCGAGTGAGTCACACCGTCACCTTGCAGGCCAGCGGAAAGTCTTTTTCCGTCGAGCCGGGCGAAAGCGTACTGGAAGCGGCCCAACGCGCCGGCCTGGCCCTGCCCTATTCCTGTCTTGCCGGCGTCTGCGGCAGTTGCAAGGCCAGCCTGGTGCGGGGCGAAGTGAACTATCCGCGCAATCCGCCCGCCGCACTGAATGCCAGCGAGCAGGCACGCCACCAGATTCTGCTGTGCCAGGCGGTGCCGGCCAGCGACCTGGTTCTGCTGGCCCGGGAAGTGGCTTCGGTAGCCGACCTGCCGCGCCGGGTATTGGCGCTGACCCTGACCGGCAAGGCGCGGCTGGCGCCGGATGTGATGCAGCTGATCCTGCAGCCGCCGCCCGGCGAGCGGCTCAATCGCCTGGCCGGGCAATACCTCGACGTGCTGCTGCCGGAAGGCAAGCGCCGCGCGTTTTCCATCGCCAACGCGCCCGAGGGCGACGAGCAGATCGAACTGCATATCCGCCACGTCGCCGGCGGCGGTTTTACCGGCCATGTGTTCGATGGCCTGCAATTGGGTGCAGTACTGCAGGTGGAGGGCCCGCTGGGCACTTTCGTGCCGCGGGAAGATTCCGAGCGACCGATGATCTTCGTCGCCGGTGGCACCGGCTTCGCGCCGGTCAAGGCGCTGATCGAGCATTTCCTGCACCTGGGCACGCGACGCGGGCTGCAGCTCTACTGGGGCGCGCGCCGCGCCGATGATCTGTACCAGGCGGCGCTGCCGCAGCAGTGGATGCAGCAATGGCCGAACTTCCATTACGCGCCAGTTGTCTCGGATGCGGAATTCGCCCAGGGGCTGCGCTGCGGGCTGGTGCACGAGGCAGTGATCGAAGACCATGCAGACCTGTCCGGTTTCGACATCTACATGAGCGGCCCGCCGGCAATGATCGATGCGGGACGGCGCAGTTTTGTCGCGGCGGGCTTGAGTGAAGACCGGCTTTACTACGACAGTTTCGACTATGCGCCGGATGTACTGGCGCAAATCTTGCGCAACCGCGCCGGGATACATGGCCTATGAACCGCTTGAGCCTGTTGTGCCTGTTGTTGCTCGTCGCGGCGCCCGCCCAGGCGCTGCGCTGCGGTACCCGTGTCATCAGCGACGGCGACCGCGATTTCGCCGTGCGCGACCGCTGCGGCGTGCCTTTCTATACCGAGGAATTTGCCAGCTACGACGTGCGCGGAGCCGACGGGCCGTTCGAGACCCAGGTCGAGAACCGCTACGACGCCTGGTACTACAACTTCGGTCCACGCAAGCTGATGGTGCGCCTGCTGTTCCGCAACGGCCTGCTGGAGCGCGAGGAAACCCTGGGCTACGGCGTCAACGAGATCGGCGACAGCTGCAATCTCGACTCCTTTCCCAGCGGCACCAGCGCCGGCGAAATCGTTGCCTATTGCGGCGAACCGGCAACGCGCCGGCTGCAGCGCGAAGCGAATGTGCGCCGCGACGGCCGCGGCAACGAGCGCTATACGCCGGTGAAACGCGAGGAGTGGATCTACGACCTGGGCGACAACCGCCTGCTGCGTATTCTCACTTTCCACAATGGACGATTGCAGAGCGTCAGCGCCGAAGGGCGTTGAGGCGGCTAACGGCCGATGCGGATGCCGGTCGTCGGAGTAGTACCTTGCGAGCGGCCCGGCGGCTTGAGCGATGCAGGCCGCTGCCGGCACCTTGCGGTGCAATTTGCTTTCGCTCGTCGCACCTTACGCGACGCCGCGCCGACGTTGCTTCAGCGCGACAGGTCGGGCAGCCGCGGCACGCCGTGTTCGCTGCGTTCCTCGACCACTACGGCCTTGGTATCCAGGCCCAGGCGCGGCAGGCCCTGGCCGGGTAGCGCTTCGCTGGCCTCGCCCCGATGCAGCCGTAGCGCGTTGCGATAGCACTGCTCGGCCGTGTCGTGGCTGCCTTCGCCGCTGTGGCAGTCGCCCAGGGCTTCCCAGTTGGCCGCGGTTTCGCTGATGGCGAGTGCGCGTTCCAGGTATTCGCGCGCCTTGCCCCATAGCTTGCCGGCGACGCACAGCCGGCCCAGGGCGGTCAGCAGGGCCACGCTGTTCGGATGCGGCTTGAGCCAGCCCTCGGCCTGACGCAGGCGCGCACCGGTGTCGGCGCCCTGCAGGCCGGCATAGGCCAGCACGGCGACATCCGACCAGTCCTTGCGCAGATGCGCTTCGATCTCGCTCATGCCGGGCAGCGGCTGGCCGAGCTGGGCCATGCGCGTGGCATAGGCTGCCAGCGCCTCGGGCACGCGTCGCTGGCCGCGGCTCAGGCTGGCCCAGAGGGCATTGAGGCCGTCGGCACTGCGCTGCTGCGCCAGCGCCGCCGCCAGTACACGCGTTTCCAGCGCGTCAAAGGTCGATGCCGACAAGGCCTGGCCACGTGCCAGCGGCGCCAGCGCCGCGAGCGCCGCATCGCCTTCGCCGGTCGCCAGTGCGGCCTCGATGTATTCGACCCAGGCCGACGGCGCCAGGCTGGTGGTCTTGGCTTCGGCGGCGAGCAGGCGGAACGCTTCGGCCGATTCGCCACGCTCGCGCCTGAGCCGCGCGCGCAGGGCCAGCGCAGCGGCCGGGGCGGTCTGGGCGGCTTCATCCAGCGCTGCTTCGGCGCGCGCGGTTTCGCCCAGGGCCAGGGCCGCACGCGCGGTGGCGAGCATGGCCGGAGCGCGCAGTTCGCGGTATTGGGTGGCGCGCGCCAGTTCCTTCTCGGCGCGCAGATAGCGCCCTTCCGCCAGTGCGACCAGGCCATTGGCCAGGCGCTCGCGGCTCTTGCGGCGTACGCGGCGGAACCATAGCCGCAACGGCCAGCGGCCAAGGCGCCAGAGCACGCCGATCAGCGCCCACAGCACGACCAGCAGGACGAACGCGACCACGGCGGTGCTTTCGTAACTGGTCTGGCCCAGCCGCAGCAATACATAGCCCGGATCGCTGGCGAGCCAGTGATAGCCGAAGGCCGCGGCCAGCATCGCCGCGACCAGGAGCAAACCACCCAGCCAGTACCTCATGGAGTACCCGCCCCGGCGGCGCGCGTTGCCGACTGCAGGCCCTGCGCGGTACGCAGGTTGCGCAATTCCTTCAAGGTAGCGCCCAGCACGGGCGCCGGCGGCGGTGCGCCGGCACCGGCGAGTTTGTCCAGGCCGGCCAGGGCGCTGGCGACGGCGGCATCGCTCGCGTCAAAGCCGTCCTTCAGCTGTTGCGCGGCGCGGGCCAGCGCAGCGCGCAGCGCCGCATCGTTGCGTTCGAGCAGGGCCAGTTCGGCAGCACGCAGTTCCAGCCCGACGAAATTGCGCGACAGCGCGGGATCGGCCATGCCGATGCCGCCCGGGCCGCTGCGGCTGATGCGCACGAACTGCCCCAGCGCACGCCACAGGCGCGTATCGGATTCGGCCCTGGGCCGGGCAAACGCCGCGGCCAGCGGCAATTGCGCCACTTGCTGGCGCAGCGCAGCCAGCTCGGCCAGGGCCGCGCCCTGGGCCGGCTGGTTCAGCTGTTCCAGGCTGCGCTGTTCCACCGCCAGGGTTTCGCGTGCGGTGGCGTAGAGCGGATCCTGCAACGCGGCCAGGGCCTCGTCGGCGATGCGATAGGCGCGCAGCGCTGCTGCCGCATCGTGGAAAAGTTCAAAACGCTGCTGCGCGAGCAGCAGCACCATCTCGGCCTCGTTCAGCAGCAGCGCGTCGTGGCCGGACAGGCGCTTGTCCGCCAGGTTGGCGATGGCGTCTTCGAGTACGCGGGCACGCTCGGATACGCCGAGGACTTCCTCGCGCAGGGTCTTGTTGATGCTGTCGGCGTCGCCGAGGCGCTGGCGCAGCTGTTCGCGTTCGCGTCGCTCCTGCTCGACCTGGCGGCGCAGGCCGTCGATGTCGGTACGGGCCAGGGCAATTTCGGTGGCGGTGGCGGCATTGCCGCGCGACTCGGCGGCAGCCTGCCACAGGGCGACGGCACCGAGGCCCAGGCCCAGCAATGCCGCAACGAGGGCGAGGCCGGCGAGCTTGCTTCGCGCTGCCGGCGGCGGTGAATGGGGCTGCGTCACAGGCTCGGGCGAAAGTGACGACGCCGGCGGTGCGGAATCGGGCGTATCCATGTCCATGCGTCAATCCTACCGAAGAACCGGGTTCAGGGTCGAAACGACCAAAGGCTAGACTTGCCTCAAAGGAGCAAAAAACCCACTCCGGCGCAAAAGTTTTCTGTCCTCTGTGCAGACTTTTCCGCTGCCGGTGCCTATAGCCTGTGCCGCGCCAACGCCTGCACCGCGGCCGCGGCGAGCGCCGGCGACAGCGCCGATTCCGCCACATGTATACGTGTAAACCCATGCTCCCGCGCCAGCCCGGCCAGGCGCGCGCTGCTGACCACCAGCTCTGCCGCCCGCAGGGCCAGTACCAGCCCGGCCGGCAGACCGGTGGCGAGATTGGCCAGCGCCTGGGCGCTGGATACCAGCAGGATCAGCGGCTTGGGCGCCGTTTCCAGGCGCGCGAAATGCAGCCGGCTCCAGCGCGGCGCGGCGCGGCGGTAGACCTCGATCAAGCGCACCCGCGCGCCACGCCGGCGCAGCCCCTGTGCCAGCACATCGCGGCCGCCGGCGGCGCCGACGATGCACCAGTCCTGGCCGCGCACACCGCGCAGCGCGTCCATCGCCAGCAGTCCTTCGCTGTCCTGGCTGGAATCGGGCACGACCACATCGTTGCGCCTGCCGGCGCGCGCCAGCGCCAGAGCCGTTCCCTGTCCCACGGCGCAGAGCGCGCTGCGCTTGAGCAGGCGCAGCGATGGCAGCAGCTTCCAGGCAAATTTCACCGCGGCGGGGCTGATGAAGATCAGCCCGTCGGCACGCGCGGCGACACCGAGTTCGCGCCGGGCGACATCCGCCGCTTCGATCGCACGCAGGCTGATGCCGGGCAGCAGCACCACTTCGGCGCCCTGCCGCTGCAGCAGCCGCTGCAAGGCCGCAGCAGTGCCGGGCGGGCGTGTGACGATGACGCCGGCGCCGCTCAGTGGCAGGCTCAGCCGTACGACCATACGGCTAGGAACTGTTGTTGGGGCAGATCCCGTCTTGTCCCTTTCATCGCGCCGTGGCACCGTGCGCGCCCTTACTGGTTTGTCTGCTCTACTGTCCATGACGCTAACCCTGGTCCACGCGCTCGAGCGCGAAATCCTTGCCGATATTCCGCTGGCCCAGGCCATGCAGTTGCGTATCGATGCGCATTCGGCCGACCGCCTGGCCCTGCTGGCGCCGCTGGCGCCGAATATCAATGACAAAGGCTGCGCCTTCGGTGGCAGTTTGGCCAGCCTGCTGACGCTGTCGTGCTGGGCTCTGGTCGTACTGCGTCTGCGTACCGCGGGCGAGGACTGCGACGTCTATGTGCAAGATTCGCAGTTGAAATACCTGGCGCCGGTATGGGGCGAGATCCGTGCCGAATCGCGCCTGGCCGCCGACGAAGGATGGGAAGGTTTCTTCGGCATGCTCAGCGCACGCGGCAAGGGCCGCCTGCGTGTGAATGCCTGCGTGCTTGACCAGAATGGCAAGCCAGCAACCACGCTGGAGGCGCGCTTCGTCGCCCTGCGCCGCGAGGCGCGTTCCAGCGCCGCCTGAAGACCGGGCCGCGCTTCGCAGCGCAACCTGCGGCACAATCGGCCGGTACGCCCAAACGGAGCTGTCTATGCGTCGCTGGCTGTTGCTCCCGCTGCTGTTGCTGTGCCTGTGCTTCGGCACGGCGCAAGCCCGCAGCAAGAAAGACAAGCTGATGGACCAGGTACTGCTGGACTACGCCGCCACTCTGCGCTGGGGCGGTTTCGAGCAGGCGCTGTCCTTCATCGATCCGGCCGTGCGCGAGGCCAGTCCGATACCGGCCGTCGATCTCAGCCGCTACCGCCAGGTGCGCGTGAGCTACTACCACGCACAATCGCCGGTTACGGTCAGCAAGACCGAAATCCAGGTACTGGCCGAGATCGGCGTCGTCAACAACCACAGCCAGTCGGAACGCGTCGTGGTCGATCGCCAGACCTGGCGCTACGACGAGAAGGAAAAGCGCTGGTGGCTGATGTCCGGGCTGCCGCGCATTACCACCAAGGAATAGCCGCGGCTTCGTGCCGCGACCCGGTTGCCGCCGCACACGCAGTGGGGCCGCGGGCGCGCTTGCGGCCGCTGTCATACGGCTGCGCTACCTTGGGGCGAGGATTTTGCCGATAATCCCCGCCCCTTCTGCGCACCGGCCCCCGGCCCCATGTCTGAAATACTGCAGCGCCTGCCCGAATTCCTGGGCAACCATCCCATCCTGTCCGTCGCTTTTTTCGGCTTGCTGTTTGCCGTGATTGCCAGCGAGGCCGGCCGTCTGTTCCGCGGTTACAAGGAAGTGACGCCGGCGGAACTGACCAAGCTGATCAATACCGAAAATGCGCTGGTCGTCGATGTCTCGTCCCAGGCCGATTTCGAGAAAGGCCATATCACCGGCTCGCGCCATGTCGCCATGTCGCAGTTCGATCCGGAAAACAAGGAACTGGCCAAGGTCAAGGAACGTCCCGTCGCCGTGGTCTGCCGCAACGGCCAGACCTCGGCCGGCGCGGCGGCCCGCCTGGTCAAGGCCGGCTTTACCAAGGTGCATACCCTGGGCGGCGGTACCGGCGCCTGGGTCGCCGCCGACCTACCCCTGGTCAAAGGCAAGAAATAGGCTGCTGACGCCGGCCCGCCAGCGCGGGCCGGTGCGGGCTGCGGGCCCGGCTGCAACGCCACCGCGACGGGAGAGAGCATCGTGATCTATCCGTTCGTCGTGAGGCATCGCTGGCGCCTGGCCGCGGCGTATGCGCTGGCCATCGGCGGCTGCATCGCCGGCCAGCTGTATCCGCTGGCTACCGCTGTCGCCATCAACGGCGTGCTGCGCAAGGACTATCTCGCCATCGGCTGGCTGGTGGCCTGCCATGGCCTGGCCCTGGTACTGGAAGTGAGCGCCAAGATGCTCGACACGCGCGTGTTCACGCGCCTGTATGCGGACATGGCCAGCAACTTCGTGCAGCGCGCGCACGCCGACGGCATCGAACCGTCGACCATTGCCGCCCGCAGTGCGCTTTCGCGCGAATACATCACTTTCCTCGAACGCGACATACCGGCGTTGATGTTCGCCATTATCGGCCTGGTCATCTCGCTGAGCGCGCTGTTCTGGCTGGATACGGCCATCGGCGCGGCCTGCCTGGTGCTGATCTTTCCGCTGGTGCTGATCAACCGCTGGCTGGCGCGGCGCTCCTTGCGCCTCAACCGCGGCCTCAATGACCGGCTCGAACGCGAGATCGAAGTACTGCGGCGCGGCCGTGCCAGCGCGGTGCAGCGCCATTTCCGCGCCTTGAGCGGCTGGCGCGTGCGCTTGTCCGACAGCGAGGCGAAAGCTTTCGGTGCGATGGAAATCACCGTGGTATTGCTGTTCGTGGTCGCTCTGGCACGCCTGGCCCAGGGCGATACCAGCCGCGCCGGCGATATCTATGCGACGTTTTCCTACGTCTGGCGCTATGTAACCTCGCTGGACCAGGTGCCGCTGCTGGTACAGCAGCTGTCCAAGCTGAAAGACCTGAACAAGCGGCTGGGCACGTCGGTCTGATTGCACCGCGGTGGCAGACCTTGCGGCGCAATTCGCTGGCGCTCATCGCGCCCTACCGCTATGACGCCCTACCGCAGCGACGCCCGGCCGACGCGGCTCCCGCAGGCTGCGACAAGCGCCGGCGAATTGCGCCCTCGCACCGCCCATAGCCTGCGGCTAGGGTTTCGCGGCATACGCCGAGCACCAGCCCTTGTCGCTGACACGCTTGCCCGGAAACAGCTGGCAGGCGCCGGCCTGATAGAAATTGCAATTACCACAATGCTGTCCGTCCTTGCGCTGCGGAAACTTGGCTGCGTCGACCTGCGCCGCGTCCGCCCGGTAGCCCAGGGCCTGTGCGGTAGGATCGGTTTCCGTCAACGGCGGCAGCTCGGCAGCGGCGCGCTGCGCCAGTAGCAGCGCAACCCCGCTGCCGGCGGCCAGCTGCAGGAAATGCCGGCGCGACAGGCCGGGAAAAGTCGGCGGAGCATTGCCAGTCGTACGCATCGGTAGTCTCCGTGGGATGGGCGGCGGGTTCAGCGCGGCATTGCAGCCAGCCAGTCGGCCAGGCTGCGGATTGCCGCGTCGTCGAGGTTGTGGGCGACGCCGCGCATGATCAGCGCGTTGCTGGAATCGGCCAGCTTGCCGTCGCGGTACTGGGCCAGTCGCGCCACCAGATAGGCCGACTGCTGCTGCGCCAGCGCCGGATAGTAGTCGTAGCGCGGGGCGCTGCCGCGCAAGGGATGGCCCTGCCCGGCAACGCCGTGGCAACCCTGGCAGGGCGGAATGCCGCGCCGGGCATCGCCCTGGCGGAACAGCCGTGCCCCGGCCTCGCCGGCAACCGCCGTCGCCGCCGCGCTGCGCGGCTGGGCGGCGAAATAGGCGGCGATGTTGCGCAGATCGGTGTCGCTCAGGTCTTTCACCTGCGCCGTCATCGGCGAGGCCGGATCGGCCCGGCGCTGGAAGCCGGCCAAGCTCTGGTAGAGATAGCCTGCATGCTGCGCCGCCAGAGCCGGGAACGCCGGCACCACGGCATTGCCGCCAGGACCGTGGCAGGCAACGCAGACCGCGACCTTGGCCGCCCCCGCCGCCGCATCGCCGCCGACGGCATCGGCCGCGCGCAAGTCGACCATCTGCGCGCCGGCTTGCGCGGCGAACAACAGGCTGGCCAGTGCAATTGTCCACTTCATCGCAAGACTCCGGCGCAGGCGCTGGCAGGTTTCAGTCGATCTCGAACTTCTGCAGCGTCACCGGCACCGGATTGACGACGATGCTGCCGCTCATCACCTGGCCGTGCACATCGCAGAGGTAGTCGATGGTGCCCATGGTCGGAAACGCCACGGTCTGCGACCACACGCCGCCGCCGGGTTCACCGTTGCCGCTGCCCACCCCGTCGCAGCCGTTCGGCCCGCAGCGGAATGCCGTCACTGCACCGGCCAGGGTCGCCACATTGTGGAATCCGGCGACCTGGCGGAACGTCACCGTGTCGCCAGCGCGAATTTCGAGAAAATTCGGCTGGAAGGTATTGCCGCCCTGGCCGACCAGCACTTCATGATCGGCCGCAGCCGCCGCGAACGGCAGCGCCGCCAGCAAAACGAGGCACACAGAGTTGGGGATGCGCATGTCAGTCTCCTTGTTTACTTATTTACAACGTGTTACGGCGGGCTTTCGGCAGCCCGCCGGATGTCCCCTGTACTGCCTTACAGCCTGATGTCCAGCAGCAGGCCGATCAGGTTGCTGGTATAGCTTTGCGGGCCACCGTCGCTGTAGACGCGATGATCGATCACGCGCGCCTGCTCCAGCCCGAGGTAGTGCCAGTCCTGGATGCGGCCGCGCTCGAAATTGTCGAAAACGCGCAGCGAAAAACGCGACGACAGCGGAAAACTCAGTCCCACGGTAAGGCTGTCGACGCGATAGCGCATGAGCGGGAAGGCGCCCTCGCGCGCGCCATCCAGGCCGTCGGCGAAATAGGCCAGCGCATCGGGTGCATTGAAGCGGTAGCTGGTCAGGCCGCGCGTATCGGTGAGGTTCCAGTTCGCGTCCAGGCGCAGTGGGCCGAAGTCGTGGTCGAGGCTGGCGCCGGCGCTGCGGCTGCGCTGCTTGTCGTACGCCCACCAGCGCGCCTGGGTGGGATAGTCGGGGCCGCCCAGCGAACCGTCCGGGCCGAACGCCACGTCGGCCACGTTCGCGATGCGCAGGCGCGCGCGTTCGAAACCGTAGTAGATGCTGCCGCGCGTAGCGGCCGACGGCTGCCATTCCCATTGCAGGTCGATGCCGTTGCGGTCGTAGGCCTGGCGGCCGATCTCCGCGCCATAGTCGTTCCAGTCGCCGCGCAGGCCGGCGCTGAGGCTGGTCTGCGCGCCGAGGGCCAGCGTGGTCTTCAGATCAAACTTGTGCTCGCGCCGGTCGCTCAGGTCGTACTTGCGCAACGCATCCACGGTGAACGCAGGCACGCCGCCGGCAGGCGGCACGAAGCCCGGCAAACTGGAGGAATACAGAAATTCGTAGGGATTGGATTCATAGCGGCTGCCGCCCTGCTCTATCCAGCTGTAGTTGGCACGCACGGTCAGCCAGTCCAGGCTGCGGTCGACGAAACTGAGCCTGACGCTGTCGCGGTCGACACGGCGCCGCTCGCGATTGCTCTGTTCCTGCTGCTCGCGCTGCACAGTGAGGCCCAGCGTAGTCCTTGCGGCCAGGCGCCAGTCGGCACCGGCATTGGCCGTCGCGGTCTGTTCGTCCAGCGGCAGGCTGCGCACGCGCGTGATGGCCGACGGCGAGGTCAGCGGGTTCCAGGTACCGACCACGCCAGGCAGGATGCTTGCCATCGCGCCGTTTTCGGCGATATAGCCGTAATCGCCGGTCAGCGGGTTGTAAGCGAGATAGGTATTGCGATAGTCCTCGCGCTCGAACTTCAGTCCGCCGCGCAGCAGCCAGGCACTGCTGGGCTGTACGCTGAAGCGGCCATCGAACAGCGCGGTATCGATGCGCAGGTCGGCGCTGCGGCGCGACAAGGCGGCCGGCGTATTCCAGTCTGCGCAGTTGTACAGGAATGGATTGTTCGGCCCCGACACGCCGGTACCCGCGGTATCCACGCCGAAAGTGCCCTGGCAGTCGATCGGCGCGATCAGCTCGTCGTCCTGGCTCATGCGGCCGGCCGAGGCGGTGAGCGACAGCTCGCCGTTCCAAGGCAGGCGCCGGGTCAGGCTGCCGCGCAGGTTGTGGTAGTCGTTGTCGGGCTCCAGCGCGAACTGGCCCTGGTAGATCGGCGCAGAGCGCGCCCCAGGCCGCGTCGGCGTCAGGGCGAACGGGCTTTCGAAGCGGAAGCTGCGGTCGCTGTCGCGATAGAACGAGCCGGTGTAGGCGAAATCCATGCGCCAGCGCGCACCGGCGAAGCGCAGGCCGGCGTCGAGGTTGATGGTGCTGTCGTTGACGGGCTTGAGCGTTTCCAGCGCGCCGGCATTGCCCGGAAAGAGGAAATTGTAGAAAAAGGCGCCACCGAACGGCCGCGCACCGCGGCGCTGTTCCTCGCTGACATGGCCGTATACGCTCCAGCGGCTGTCGAGGTAGGCATCGACGCCCAGCCCGGTCTTGCTGCGAACTACGCTGAGGCGGCGGTTCGGCAGACCCGAGGCGACGGCGGCCACGTCTGCGCTGCTGCTGCCACCCGGTGTCAGCCCCGGCAGCAGGGTCAGTTCATTGCTGCCGACGCCGTTCCAGATCGAGCGCGTATTGCTGCTGACCACGTTGGGCAGCTCGCGCAGGAAGGCCTGCACCTTGTAGCTGCCGGCGCGGCCGAAGGCAGCATCGAAGAAGGCGTCGTCGCTGCTGATGCGGCTGGCCCGCACGTCGGCATAGCTGCCATCGGCCGGGCGGCGCAGGGCGATTTCCAGCAGCCCCAGTACCAGGCCGCTGTCCCAGGCGACGTAGCGGTTCCACAAGGCGTTGTCGTCGTCGCCGAAGGCGGACAGATAGCCGACCTGCACATGGCCGTCGTATTCCCATTCGCCAGCCTGCTGCAGCGACGGCGGCAGCAACGGGCATTCGTACAGGTTGCCGCTGGGTGAACGGCTTTGGCCCGGCCGCAGCCAGCTGGTGCCGCGCGCATCGGCCGGCGCGCCGGCAACGCCCGCACTGGGGTCGAGCTTGTTGGCGCGCACGCTGTCCACGCCGACGCCACTGTCGGCGCGCACCGCCATGGGCAGGGCCAGCAGCAGGGCCAGGGTCAGCGGTGCTAGCGGCAATGTCGGCATGGCCTGGCTCCCTGGCTATTCATGGAATTTCGGGCCCGAAGGCGCGTTGGACCCGTGGATCTGCGCATGACAGGTAAGGCAGGCGCGGCCCATCAGGCGTTCGTCCGGGTGCGCGCCATTGGCCAGCGAGGCCGGTGTGTGCAGATCGTTCGGATGGCCGAGCTGGCTGTGGCACTGCTGGCACAGCAAGGGCAGCGGCGCGACCAGCAGCGCGTGCTGATTCGAACCGTGCGGCGTGTGGCAGTTGAGGCAGCTGTCGCGCACCGGCGCATGCTCGAACAGGAAAGGCCCGCGTTTCTCCGCGTGGCACTGGTAGCAGGTTTCGTTGACGGTTGCGGTCTTGAGCAGCGGCGCCGTCAGCGAGCCGTGTGGATTGTGGCAGTCGACACAGCTCATCTGCCCTTCCTGCAGCGGCATGTGCGAACGGCGGCCGAACTGCTGCTTCACATCATTGTGACATTGTGCACAGGTATCGTTGATCGAGCGGCGCGCGAGCAGGCCGTCGGCGGAAAACTTCGCCATCGGGTTGTGGCAGTCGCTGCAGGAAAGATCGTTGCGCTGGTGGATGGAACCCAGCCAGTGATCGCGGGCGCCGCCTTCGTGGCAGGTCAGGCAGGTGCGCGTCTGCAGCGCAATCGGCGTGGCCGACTTGCGCGTATAGCCGATGATCAGGCCTTTCCCGGCCGGCTCCTGCGCATGCGCCGAACCCGGTCCGTGGCAGGTTTCGCACACCGGAATTGCCGGATCGGCCTTGGCCGCCGCATGCAGGCCCAGTGCGTGCAGGGTGTGGGTGAAGTGATCGCTCTCCAGCTGGTGGCAGGCGATACAGGTTTTCTCGCCGACCGGCGTAGCTCCCGGCGCCAGCGGATTTTCCGCCACGCGGGCACGGGCAAAGCCCGGCGCCGCCAGGAAACGGCGTGTGCTCGCGGCCACGTCGCTGCCGGAAAAATCCGACGACGGCAGGCTCTGTGCGAAGGCGGCGCGGTCCTGTTGCGCCCAGGCCCACTGGCTCAGCAGCATCAGCAGGCACAGGGCTACGACACGCGTGCCGATCGGGGTGGGCGTGTGCAGGGGAACGGTCATGGCTTCAGTGGTCCGGCTTGCGGTCGAGCGTGGCCGGGGCGCAAAACCCGCCATCCGGATCTATGCGCGCAACAGCGGCGCAGATGTCGATCGGCGCGCCGGCGCTTTTCTGGGTACTGCTCAACAAGGCGTACAGCCCCGCAGCATCCTGGCCAGGCTTGAGCGCCAGCAGCAGGGCGATGGCGCCGGTGACCTGCGCCGTCGCAAGCGAGCTGCCCGAGGCATAGTCGAAGCTGCCGCCCGGTTCCAGCGTGAGAATGTCGCGCCCCGGCGCAGCCAGGGCTGGTGCGTCGGGCCTGGGATCTTCCGCCGACGCCACGGCGATCACGCCGGGCACGCCGACCGGAAAGCCGTCCATGCGCCGGTCCGGCGGCACCGCGCCGACGACGATGGCGCCGTGGCGCACCGCATGCTGCAGCAGTTGCTGCAGCAGCGGATCGGCCGGTCCGCCCAGGCTCAGGTTGATGATGCGCGCGTTCGACGCAATCGCCGCACCCAGTGCCAGGGCCAGCGTATAGGAGTTGCAGCGTGCGCCGGCCGCCTGTCCCGGCAGCGACCAGCAGGCGCGATAGGCGAACAATTTTGCATTCGGTGCAATGCCTACAATGCCCAATTTGTTGTCCGCCACGGCGGAGATGACACCCGCGACTTCGGTGCCGTGGCGTTCCGCCGCCGATACGGCTACGTTGCCGACGAAATTGCGCTGGCCGGCGATGCGCCCGGCCAGGTCCGGGTGATCGGCATCCAGGCCGGTGTCGATCAGGGCGATCTCGACGCCCTCGCCGCGCGTCCAGCGCTGTGCGTCCGCCGCGGCAATGGTGGAAAAATTGTGCTGCAGCGAAAGATAGGGGTCGTTGTACTGCGCGCCCGGCGGCGCCGCGGTGGGCAGGCTCAGGGTGTCGAACTCCTGCAGCGGCTGGGCCAGGCGTACGCGGCGGTCGCGGTTGAGCCGCGCCAGGGTCTCGTCGCGATCGGCCGACGGCGGCAACAGATAGACCAGGCAGCGCAGGCGCAGCGGCTCTATGGTCCAGGCCGAGATTTCCTGCAGGCCGTATTCCGCAGCGATCTTGGCCGCCAGGCCGTTCGCCCGCTCGCTGCCGGCATAGCTGGGCAGGGCATCGTAGCCGCGCGGCGTGGCGCCGGCCGCAGGCGAAGGTTCGGGCTTGTTCGCCACCGCGATCACGATCATGCGCGTAGCGTCATAGCCAGCCGACCAGTCCGGTGCTGCACCCTGGGCGCCTGCCAGCAGCGGCAACAGCAGCAGCCACAGGCCCAGCCAGCGGACCAGGGCATAGCGCGAGCGCAGAGTGATGGTCATGGCCGGCCTCAGTGCAGTGCCGCCGTGCCGGCGGCCGGCTCGGCCAGCAGCACGCCGGGTTCGCGGCGCAGGCGCGCAATCGCTTCGGCGACATCCACGGCCGGCGCAGTGCGTGCCGGTGCCAGGCCGAAGATGCTGTTGTCGGCATTGCTCTGCACGATATGCAGGCCGGTTTCGCCAAGCACCCGGCGCAGGCTGGCCAGATCCATTTCCGGCGCGGCAACCAGGCGTACGGCGGCGCGCTCGCTGGCCGGCGCCTGGCTCAGGGTGACGTAGTCGGCGCGGGTTGCCGGCGGGCGCTGCACCAGCGCGCTGCCGAGCAGGGCCAGGCCGATGGCCTGTACCACCACGGCGGCAGCCAGCCAGGGCACCGCACGTGCGGCCAAACGCGCCGGCGCAGACGGCGCCGGCAGGATGGCGGGTTCGGCCGCATCGATGCGCTGCATCAGCCGGCGCAGCGCTGGTTCGGCTGCCGGCGGCGCGTCATCGTCGAGCTGCATGCCGGCCAGGAAACGGCATTGCTGGGCGTATTCGTCGCGGCAGTCGCTGCAGTCGCGCAGGTGTTCCTGCACACGCTGCTGCTGTGCCGGCGTGGCAGTGCCGTTGGCAACCCAGGGAATCAGTTCCCAGATCTGGCTGTGCGGAGTGGTGTCGTGATTCATGCTGTCATTTCCGCGCGAAGTGATGGGCCGCGTCGCCGCCGAGGGCCGGCAGCGAATTGCGCAGGCGCAGGCGCGCATGGAACATGCGTGCCTTCACCGTGCCGCTGGCGCAATTCATGATGGCGGCAATTTCGTCGCAGGACTGGCCGAGGAAATAGGCCAGCTCCATGGTCATGCGCTGCTCCGGCGCCAGCAGGGACAGGCCACGCCTTACCCAGTCGCGCAGTTCGCGCTGCTCGGCTTCGCTGCTGAAATCGGCCAGTGCTTCGTCCAGCACGGTTTCGCTCTCGGCTTCGGCCGGCAGGTTGTTGCTGCGCAGCGCCTTGAGCATGCAGCGGTAAGCGATGCCGATGATCCAGGTGGCCACTTTGGAGTCGCCACGGAATTCCGCCGCCTTGCGCCATACCACCCAGAATGCATCGTTGATGATTTCGTCGATCAGGTCGCGGCGCGAGGAATGGCGCGCGATGAAACGCGCCAGCGCCGGCTGGTGCGCCAGGTACAGACGCTCGAAAGCCGCCCGGTCGCCCCGCGCTACCGCACCGAGCCAGGCACGGTCGCGCAGGTCTGTCTCGTTGTCGGGACGGACCTCGCTGCGTACTGGCTGGTCGTCAGGCGTCGGCTTCATCGGCTAGGCTTGCGCAGGGGTTCGATGCTGTGAGTGCCCGCCCAGCGGGAAATGGTTGCGCCCCGTCCGTATTTCCTCCCCGGCGTGATTGTCAGCGCAATCGCCGCGGCGAAATCGGTATAACTTCCTTCTTCGAATTCGCTCAATGCAGGCAGATTCTGCGCTATGCCAGGTCCTGGGGTACGGTTGATTGCACTGTTGTTCGCCGCCGTACCTTCACTGGTCCTTGCCCAGGGCTGGGGGGGAGCACTGGGCTATGGCAGCGACAATGTATACCGCGGCGTATCGTTGAGTTCCGGCGAGCCCGCCTGGCTGGCCGACCTGCACTACAGCGTCGATGGGCGCTGGACCGCCGGTATCGGCGCATCGCGGGAGAAGCCGCGCTTCCAGGACGCCGGCGTGCAGTACACCGTATATCTGGACCGGCGCTGGCAGCTGGACGAGGACTGGTCGGCCAAGCTGGGGCTGATGCATTACGAGTCACCGTCGAATATCTGGCGCGACGAACTCAACTACAACGAACTCACTGCCGCGGTCGGCTGGCGCGGCCGCTGGCGCCTTTCGCTGGCTCTGTCGCCCGATACCCCGGGCATCTTTACCTACCGCGGCGCCGCCACCGGCTTCGCGGCCGCCGCAGAACTCAGCTACAACCAGCCGATTCGTGGCCGTCTGGCCGCCCATTTCGGCCTGGGCCTTGCCCGCGTGCACAAGGCCGATCTGAACTATTCCTACGGCAGTGCCGGCCTGAGCTACGGCATCGGCGATGTACACATTTACTCTTCGCTGCTGCTGGCCACGCGGGGAGCGCTGCGTTACAACACCGGATCGAGCGAACGCAACCGCTGGGTCACCACGCTGGTCTGGAACTTCTGAGGCGCCGACGCCAGCGGCTCTGCCCTGTCCGCCGCCGCATTCATGCAACCGTTTCTCCCGTTGCCGGTACTCACGTCCTGCAACCAGCGCCATTGCGCGCCGGTTGACCATGACCTGATCGCGACTGAAGGCCGCGCCGCTGCGCGCGCCGCAACTACGGAGATTTCCACGATGAACCGGCGAATCGTTCAATACCTGGCAGGCACTTGCCTGCTGCTAAGCACCTGGCTGGCCTCGGCCGCCAATCACGTGGTCACCGTCGGTGGCGCAGCGGGCAATGGCTACTCGCCGTCGTCGCTGACGATCAAGGCCGGCGATACGGTCACATTTCGCAATGCAGGCGGTTTCCACAATGTTGCTGCCGACGACGGCAGCTTCCGCTGTGCCACCGACTGCTATCGCGAAGGCTATACCAGCGGCGGCGCGCCCGCTTCCGGCGAATGGAGCCAGACCCTGACCTTCGATACGGTCGGCACGGTCGGCTACTACTGCACCGCCCACGGCGGTCCCGGCGGAGCGGGCATGTCCGGCAAGATCATCGTGCAGCCGAACGACACGCCGACGTTCTCCATCGGTACCGGCGTCAGCGGCAACTGGTTCAACCCGGCCCAGAGCGGCCATGGCTTCCAGCTGGAAAAGGTCAACGACACCACCGTCACCGCGTTCTGGTTCACCTTCGACAACGCCGGCAACCAGGTCTGGATACTCGGCGTCGGCACCATCGCCAACAACCGCATCGAAATGCAGGCCGTGAAGAGCCGCGGCGGCCGCTTCCCGCCGAACTTCGACCCGGCCCAGATCACCAACCCGCCCTGGGGCACGCTGACCTTCACCTTCACCAGCTGCAGCGCCGGCCAGGTGCAATGGACCTCGACCGACCCGGCCTTCAGTGCCTCGGGCACGCTGGCACTGGAACGCGTGACGACGGTGCAGGGCACCACCTGTCCGTAACGCCAGGACAGACAAGCGACTGCTGAAGCAAAGCCACGCGCCTACGCGCGTGGCTTTTTCGTTTGCGGCCAACCAGGCAAAGACACGCTTCATGCGGGGCGCGATGAGCAAAGCGAATTGCGCCGTGTCTGCCGGCGATGGAAGCCGGCGGAAAGGCCTTGCTGTGCAATTCGCATTCGCTCATCGCACCTTACGCTGTCGATGGCATTTTCGTGGCCAGCTGGGCTATGCCGCGTTTTGCGCAGAGCGCGACAAGCACGTCGATTTGCGCCGCAGCCCCGAAC
Organism: Tahibacter aquaticus; assembly: GCF_004363655.1. Taxonomy (GTDB): domain Bacteria; phylum Pseudomonadota; class Gammaproteobacteria; order Xanthomonadales; family Rhodanobacteraceae; genus Tahibacter; species Tahibacter aquaticus. Next base: position 321,791 of record NZ_SNZH01000002.1, on the reverse strand, counting down.
CGCTTCAGTAGCCCAGCCACCAGCGCCACAGCGGCAGGGTCAGCATCGACAGCACCACGCCGTAACCGACCAGGGCCGAGCCCAGTTCCGGCGACAGCCGCGCCATGGCCGCCAGCGCCGCGGCCGTGATCATCGGCGGCATGGCCGATTCCAGCACCACTGCCGCACGCGCATCCGGATGCAGGCCCAGCAGCAGGCTCAAGGCCCAGGCCAGTGCCGGCACAACCAGCAGCTTGCCGCACAAGCCCAGCCCCAGCGGCAGCAGCTGCGCCCGCGGCAGGCGCAGGCGCAACTGCATGCCCAGGGCCAGGCCGACCATGGGCAACATGGCATTGGCCAGCTGCTGCAGCACCTTGACGATTTCTTCCGGCGGCTGCGCCGGCATCAGGGTCAGCGCGAACACCAGGGCGAGGAAGGGCGGAAAGCGCATCACCCGTCCCAGCACCACGGCCGGCGATGGCCGCGCACCGCCGGAATACACCGCGATGACACTGAGGCCGAAGGTGGAAAGGATCAGGAAACTGCCGAACTGGTCGTACAGCACGGCAAACGGCATGGCCGCATGGCTGGCCAGTACCGGCACCAGCGCATAGCCGAGGAACGAGGTATTACCCAGGGGCACTTCCAGCAGCAGCACGGCCGTGTCGGCGCGCTGCAGGCGCCACAAGCGCGCTGCGCCAAGCACCAGCAGCGTGCTGAACCCCAACAGCAGCCATGGCACCAGCACCACGCTCAGGGTCGTGCTGCTGAACTGCAGCTTGGGCACCTGCAGCAGGATCGAGGCCGGCATGCAGATGTACAGCACCACGATGTTCAGGGCGTCGGGCGCGCTGTCGGGAACCAGCCGCCGCCAGGACAGGGTACGGCCCAGGGCCAGCAGCAGCAGTACGAAGGCGAAGGAGGCGAAGACACTCATCGGGCGCCGAGTATTCGCGCGCCGGCCTCATGCTGCAATGCGGCGATGGTCGGTGCCGGCGCCAGGCCGGGCGGCCGCGCCGGCGCAGCGAAGCTGCCGGCGCGGCGAAACGTTCTACTCGCCCAGGGCCTCGCGCACGAACTCCGGCATGGCCAGCGCAGCGCGGTGCATGTCGACGTTGTAGTAGCGCGTGGGGAACTGCTTGCTCGCGGCGCCGCGTTCTCGGAAGCCGGCCAGATCGGCACCCTTGCGCACCATGGTGCAGCTCCACCAGCCGGTGGGATAGCACGGCTGCGGGAAATTCAGTGTCTTGGCCGACTGGAAGCCGGCGCTCTTCATCGCCACGCGCATCGATTTGATCAGATCCAGATGCACCAGCGGCGACTCGGATTGCTGCACCAGGATGCCGCCATGGCGCAGCGCCTTGTAGCAGCTGGTATAGAACGCGGCATTGAACAGGCCTTCGGCCGGACCGACCGGATCGGTGGAATCGACGATGATCAGATCCAGCGATTCCGGCTCGCACTCGGCCATGTACTTGATGCCGTCGATGAACAGCAGTTCAGCGCGCGGATCGTCGTTGGCTTCGCACAGCTCGGGGAAATATTTTTCGGCCAGGCGCGTCACGCGCTCGTCGATCTCGACCTGGACGGCCTTTTCCACTTCGTCGTGCCGCAGCACTTCACGCAGCGTGCCGCAGTCGCCGCCGCCGATGATGACGACACGCTTGGCGCGCGCATGGGTGAACAGCGCCGGGTGCGACATCATCTCGTGATACAGGAAGTTGTCGCGGCTGCTCACCATCATGCAGCCATCGATGACCATCAGCTTGCCCCAGTCCGTCGTGTCGTAGATCTCGATGGTCTGGAACGGCGTCTTTTCCGAGTGCAGTTTCTGTTTCACGCGAAAACCGATGGACGAGCCGGAATGCTCGTGCTGCTCGGTGAACCAGGTGGAATCGGACATGGCGCTGTTCTCGGCAGGTTGCGGTCGGTTCGGGGCGCGCGATTGTACCCATTCCCCAGGCGCTTTGGGCCGTAGCACAACCGTCATCGACGCTAGACCTTGGGCCAGTACAATAGCCGGCCCGATGGCCCCGCGGCGTGCGAGGCTTCCGGCCTTCGGGAGGGTGGCTTGCGCCACTGGCTTTTCGTCCAGGCCCGCCGCTGCGACGCACCTTCTCCATTGCACAGGACTATCGTCAATGACGAATGCGTGGAACGTGGAACAGGCGCGCCAGCGCTACGCCGTGCCCTATTGGGGCGAAAGCTATTTCGACATCGATGCGCAGGGCCGCATCACCGCCCAGCCGCGCGGACCCGACGGCGCCGCCCTGGCCCTGGACGAGATCGTCGCCGCGGCACAGGCACAGGGCTCGCGCCTGCCGCTGCTGGTGCGCTTCTCCGACATCCTGCACCACCGCCGCGCCCGGCTGCAGGCGGCGTTCGCCACGGTCATGGCCGACTGGGACTATGCCGGCGGCTATACCGCGGTATTTCCCATCAAGACCAACCAGCAGCGCGGCGTTGCCGGCGAACTGGCCGCCGGCGGCGACGCCGGTTTCGGCCTGGAAGCCGGCTCCAAGCCGGAACTGATGGCCGTGCTGGCCCTGGCCAAGCCCGGCAGCACGGTGATCTGCAACGGCTACAAGGACCGCGAATACATCCGCCTGGCCCTGATCGGCCGTCGCCTCGGGCTGGAGATCTACATCGTCATCGAAAAGCCGTCCGAACTGGCGCACGTGATCGAGGAATCGCGCGAGCTCGGCGTCGAACCCCTGCTCGGCGTGCGCATGCGCCTGGCCACGCTGGGTGCCGGCAAGTGGCAGAACACCGGCGGCGACAAGGCCAAGTTCGGCCTGACGCCGCGCCAGGTGCTCGACCTGGTCGAGGAGCTGCGCGCGCGCAAGCTCGACCACACCTTGAAACTGCTGCACTTCCACATGGGCTCGCAGCTGTCCAATGTGCGCGACATCGCCGCGGGCATGCGCGAGGCAGTTCGCTACTTTGTGGAACTGTCCAAGATGGGACTGCCGATCGCGACCATGGACGTCGGCGGCGGCCTGGGCGTGGACTACGAAGGCTCGCGCTCGCGCTCGTTCTGTTCGATCAACTACGGCCTGGAACAATACGCCGCCACCATCGTGCAGCCGCTGGCCGAAGCCTGTGCCGAGCACGGGCTGAAGGCACCGCGGGTGATCACCGAGGCCGGCCGCGCCATGACGGCGCATCATGCCGTGCTGATCGTCAACGTCAGCGAAGTGGAACAGGCGCCGGTCGGCGCGATTCCGCCCGAACGGGCCAACGAACCCGCCGTGCTGCGCCATCTGCGCGAGATCCACGCCGAGCTGGACGAACGCCCGCTGCTGGAGCTGTACCAGGAAGCCCTGCACCACGTCGCCGAAGGCCAGACCCTGTACGCGCTGGGCCAGCTGTCACTGGCCGACCGCGCGCGCCTGGACGACTTGTTCTACGCCATCGTCAATGTCGTACGCATGCGCCTGAAGCCCGAGGAACGGGCGCACCGCCAGGCCATCGACGAACTCGACCTGCGCCTGGTCGACAAGTACTTCGTCAATTTCTCGGTCTTCGAATCGATTCCCGACGTCTGGGCCATCGACCAGGTCTTCCCCATCGTGCCGCTGACGCGGCTGGACGAAGAACCGACGCGGCGCGGCGTGATCGGCGACCTGACCTGCGATTCCGACGGACGCATCGACCAGTACGTGGAAGAAGACGGCCTCGATGTCAGCCTGCCGCTGCACGAACTGCGTGCCGGCGAGTCGTACCGGCTCGGCATCTTCATGGTCGGCGCCTACCAGGAGACCCTGGGCGACATCCACAACCTGTTCGGCGACACCGACGCGGTCAGCGTGCATGTCGGTGCCGACGGCACGGCACAGTTGTCGCAGTTCAAGCGCGGCGACTCCTGCGACGTGATGCTCGACTATGTCGGCTACGACCTCGGCGTGCTGCGCCAGTCCTATCGCGACAAGATCGCCGCAGCCGGCCTGAGCGAGCAGACCGCGCAGGCGTTCGAAGCGGTGCTGGAGACGGGCCTGACCGGCTATACCTATCTGGCCGAGGCGCCGTAGGCATAGCGCTGCAACAGCGTAAAACCGGCGGTGCGGACGGCTTTTTGCCCCGCACCGCCCTGCTCCATCGCCGACAGCCGCGCGCGCAAAACGACCCGCCCCTGAATATCGACGTTCAGGCCGCTATGATCGAGTCGCTGCGCACTCGCCACAGGAAACCCTTCGATGAAAATTCTCGTAACCGGTGGCGGCGGCTTTCTCGGCAAGGCCATCTGCAAGCAGCTGGTCGCCCGGGGTCACGAAGTGCGCGCACTGAACCGGCACGACTATCCCGAACTGAAGACGCTGGGCGTGGAACAGCGCCTCGGCGACCTGCGCAGCCTGGACCAGGTCGCGACCGCGGCCGCCGGCTGCGATGCAATCGTGCATACCGCAGCCAAGGCCGGTGCCTGGGGCTCGCTGCTGGACTACTACGAAACCAATGTGCGCGGCACCGACGTGGTGCTGGCCGCCTGTGAAATCCACAATATCCGGCGCCTGGTGTATACCTCCAGCCCCAGCGTTGTGCACAACGGTAAGGACCTGAATGGCGTCAACGAATCGACGCCGTACGCGACGCATTTCCTGGCGCCGTATCCGCAGACCAAGGCACTGGCCGAGCAGCGCGTACTCGCCGCCAATTCGCCGCAGCTGGCCACGGTCGCTCTGCGCCCGCACCTGATCTGGGGCCCAGGCGATCCGCACCTGCTGCCGCGCATCCTGCAGCGCTCGGAAAAAGGCCGCCTGCGCCATATCGGCGATACGCCGAAAAAGATCGATACGGTCTATGTGGACAATGCGGCAGAAGCGCATGTGCTGGCGCTGGACAAACTGCAGCCCGGCTCGCCCATCGCCGGCAAGGCCTATTTCATCACCCAGGGCGAGCCGGTCAACCAGGACGCGATGATCAACGCCCTGCTCAAAGCCGCCGGCCTGCCGCCGGAAACGCGGCGCATCTCGCTGGATTTCGCCCGTTTCGCCGGCACCTACATGGAGCGCATCTGGAAACTGCTGCGCATCAAATCCGAGCCGCCGCTGACGCGCTTCATCGTCGAACAGCTGTCGACGGCGCACTGGTTCAGCATTGCCGCGGCACGGCGCGATCTGGGCTATTCGCCGCGGGTTACGACGAACGAGGGTTTGGCGCGGGTGGGAGAGTATCTGGCGCGGCAGAGGATGCAGCAGCGGAAGGGGTGAAAAAACAATCGGGCGTTTTATCAGGGGTTCCATGCCTTGAACCATGTCGAACCAGTTCCCGCATGGCCTATCAAAACAAAACAAGCCCGCCAATAGCGGGCTTGTTTTGTTTATCCCACAGATTCAGTCGAATTTCTTGGCTATCGACAAAACCAGTTCGTTGTGATGTGTATCAAAGATCAAAACCGAGCAGTCCATTGTCGAGATGAAATACTCGAAAAAAGGCATATCAGCGAGGACACCTCTGACATCATGCCTGCAACATACGAACACTGGCCAAGGAGCAAGCTGATCATCCGTTGCAACAAGATAAATCTCTTCACTATCCAGCTTTTCTAGCTGTTCCGACAGGAGATCGAGCCCATCGGTGGAAGCCGTTCCATAGCTCAGACGTGCCTGAACATTATGTAGCCCTTGCCACCAGTATACGAGAGCCCTATCCGATACATGCAACACCGCAATTTTTTCGAGCACCTTGTAGGCGTCATTTGTCTGCAACAAGCAAAGCCTTGCGTGCTTTGCCAGATCCTCGAGCACACTATTTGATGGCATCGTCGACGCTGATTCCGTCATTGGTCTTTCCTATCCGGGCGGGACGGATGGCGCTCTCCCGAGTAGGGTTCGTTGCCGCGTTTTGCGCCGCCATCGCCTCGCTTTCCAGCTGACTGCCAGCTGATGTGCTGAGTGTCGTGGTGAGGGCCCGGACTCGCGTGGGGTCCATCATAACCAACCTTTGCTCCACCTTCACCCTTGAACTCCACAACAGTACCGGTTGCTTCGTCCATCTTGGAAAACTCCACTTTGGATGCATCCGTCATTCCTGCGTTCTCGAATGCGGTGCGTCGAGCGGTATCAAAATCGGGGGCTGCCTTGCCGAGCGCGGCAACCTCGTCCCCATGTTTGAGCGCCGCTTTGGCAATGTCTCCGCCTACTGGAAATAGACCGATCACGGCACCGGCGATATTGATTGGCGTTGGATCTGCAATCGCTTCCACAATGCCCTTCACGTCACCAACTACCGGAATGAAATCGACGACTATCCCGATCGCTTTGCCTCCATCGTCGGTCGCGAGCGGAATTCCAGAGTCAGCCTTGAAAATGGTGGCATATGCAGCGCCGTATTCGCGACCGTCAGGATCCGTGAACGTGTAGGGGTTGTTGCCCGCATACGCAAATCTGTTGAAGCTGGCGCCAGTCTGCTTGTTGACTTCTACCGGATCCACACTCAAAAACCGCCCCAGCATCGGATCGTAGTAACGCTGCTGCATGTAGTTCAGCTGCGTGGTCGAATCCGCGACATGGCCGGTATAGCCGGGCTTGTCGCTGTAGATGCCGTCCAGCGGCCCGCCGTAGGGCTCGTAGTACAAGCGCTTGATCGTCGAGATGGTGCCTACGGCGTCGGTTTCGGCGGCTGGGCTGCCGAGTGCATCCGTGTGGTAGTAGACCGGCTGCAGTGCTTCGATCGCGTTCGGACCATTGCCGCCACCGCCACCCGGTGCATCGACTTCCACTCGCGCAATGGACGACCACTGCGAGCAGTTGCTGCCGATGCAGGCCTTGACCTGGAACTCGTACGCCGTCGGTGCCTGGGAATGGCCGCCACAGATGTACGGCACGGCCTGGTTCGCCAGGATGGCGAGCGGCGGCGAACCGGTTACGGTCTGCTCGCCGTCGCCACCAGCGCACTGGGTATGGTCGGTGACACGCTTGACCACATAGCTGGTGGCGTTGGCTACGGCGTCCCACAGCACATCGACGCGCCTGGTGTTGCCGGTGAGATGGATGATCGGCCCCGTGACGACGCCGGTGCTGGCCAGGCGCACATTGGCCGGAATCGGCGGATCGACTGACACAGAAACCACGATGGACTTCGACGTGCTGTAGGCGCTGAACGGCACCGGTGTGTTGCCCGGCCGGCTGGCGCGCACGCGGTAGTAGTAGGTGCCATTGGCGCGGCCGGTAAACACCGCCTCGGCCAGATTGATCGGCGCCGCATAGCCCGGTGCCGCTGTCCAGTTCACGTCGTTGGTCGACTCCTCCACGGTATAGGCCGTTGCGCAATTCGGCTCGGTCCAGCGCACCGTATAGCCGTTCGGGCTATCCAGGGTGATCGGCGTAATGACCGGCGTGGCCAGCGTCGTGACCGTGTCGCAGGTGTTCGGCGGTACCACCGTGACCGGGCCGGAAACCGTGCCGCCGCGATCGCCCCAGCTGTTGAAGGCGGTGACCTTGTAGACGTAAGTGCCCGCGACCGTGCCCGGCAACTGGACCGACGTGTTCGCCGTGCTGGCCGTTACTAGTGAGTAGTTCACGCCGTTGTCGGCCGACTGTTCGACGCGATAGCTCGCATCGACGGAGGCCTGCCAGCTGATGCTGTAGGGGCCCGACTGCTGCACCTGCGGCACGCTGACCGAGGCCACTTTCTTCGGTGTCACGCCATAGCTCAGCGGGTTTGCGTCGCTGCACGCTCCGACCGCAGGGCAAGCCTGCAGGCCGATGGTGTAGGTGCCGCCGTCGGGGCTGGAATACAGCTTGTTGAGCGTGGTCCATGGCAGGGTCGTTACCTGGGGCGCGCTGGTGCCGCGGCGTACCGACAGCTTGTAGCTGCCGTTGCTCAGCACATTGGTCCAGCTCACGGTGAAATCGCCGCTGGTCTTGTTCGGCGGATTGACCGACAGCACCGGTGCGTTGGTCACCACGCCGTTCTGCAGGCGCGCCAGCAGGCTGCCGGCCAGATAGATGTAATGGGTCGGCGCACCCGTCGCATCCAGTTCGTGCAGCAGTTTTCCTTCCTTGCTGTAGACCGTGTATTTCTTGGTGCTTTGACCATTTTTAAGAATGGATACGCGGCGGCCATGGCCGTCGTAGACATAGCTTTCGCCACCGCTGCCGCCCGGGCCGGTGGCCGAGGTCATGCGGTTGGCCAGGTCGAATACGAAACTCTGGCTGCCCTTGCCGACCAGATTGCCCTGGTTGTTGTAACTGAGGTTCAGCGTGGGGCCGAGATTGGAGACCAGCTGGCTGACGCGGTTGCGTGCCGTATCGATGGTGTAGGTGTGGATGCGGTTGTTGACCTGCATGCGGCGCAGGTTCTCCAGCGCGTCGTACTCGAACGTGGCCGTGCCGGCCCACAGCCCCGAGGTGGCGGCGATCAGGCGATTGAGCCCGTCATAGGCCAGCGTCTTGCTTTCCAGTCCGCCCTGGGCGAAGTCGTCGATCTGCGCGACATTGCCGTTGTTGTCGTAGTCGTATTCGTAATCGAGGATGGCCGTGCTGCCGATGCTGTCCTTGCTGCGCAGCGGCAGCTGGCGTGCGTTCTGCGTCAGCGTGTGCTGTACGCCGTTGCCGTAGGTGAATTGCGCCGTGGCATTGTTCGGGTAGTAGCTGATGCCGCTGGCATAGCTGCCGACCTGGGTCGGGCGGCCGAACGCATCGGGTGCGTAGTCGACCATGCTGCCATCGGGATAGGTCAGCGACTGCGCCGAACCCAGGCTGTCATAGGCCCAGTCCAGTACGAAGGTCTTGCCGTCGTACTGCAGCGTTTCTTTTTCCAGCAGGCGGCGTTTGTTGTATTCGTAGGTCCAGGTGCTATTGCCGGCCGACGTGGTCTGCAGCGAACCGTCCGGATAGTAGGTCTGGAAGACGCTGCTCGTGCCGGCCGGATAGACCGTGTCGCGCAGGCGGTTGCGTGCGTCGTAGGTATACGTGGTCTTCGGCGTGGTGCCAAATTCGGCGTAGTCGCACTGGCTCGACGAGATCGACGACGGGAAGCCGCGGATGGTCCAGGCCACATTGTCGGCCGCGTCATAGCCGAAATAGTTCGCCTGGGTTTCGTTTTCCCACAGCTTGCACAGGCGGCGGTTGGCGTCGTAGACGTAGTTGCGGCTGACCGTCAGGGTGGAGCCGTTGACGACTGCCGCGCGGCGCACGCGCTTGGTCAGGCCGAAGATGTCGCGCTGAATCGTCATGTTCAGGCCTTCGGGCGCAAGCACTTCGACCGGCAGATCGTAGCTGGGCTCGTCCATGCCCCAGAACGCGGTAGTGGATTCCTTCAGGCGCGGATCGGTCACCTTGCGCTTGAAGCCGGCGAGGTATTCGGTCTTGGTTTCCAGCACGCCGTTTTCCGAGTTCTGGTAAACGAAGCGCGTGCGGTCCAGCGCGTCGTAGACGGTCTGCGTGCCCGGCAGCGTATTGGTGAAGCTGCTCGGCATGGCCGACTGCGGATAGGCAGCGAAGACTTCGCGGCCACGCTCGTCGAAACGGCGCACGGTAACGCGGTCCTGGCCAGGGCGGGCCGAGTCGCGCTCGCGCGCCAAAACCGGCCGCAGCAGCGCATCGAAATAGGTGACCTTGCTCAGGTTGCCCGTCGTCGTGGTGTGGCGCCAGTGAGCCGTGTTCAGGCCGTGTTCGGCGGTGTTGATCTTCTCGAACAGCATATTGGTCGGCGACCAGGCGACAACGTCGGATGCCGGCGGCGTGATGCTGGTCAGGCGGCCCGAGGTCGGGTGGTAACCGAACGTGGTCCGGTAGCCCTGCTCGTCCTGGACCCAGAGGATATTGCCGATGTTGCCGACTTCAGCCTGTTCGCTGTTGCTGTCGGGATAGCCGATATAGCGCGGCACGCCACGGAAATAGTTGGCGAACGTCGTCGTCTGCGCGGCGCCGTCGGCGACGCTGGCGAGCATGCCGGTAACGTAGTAGCTGTAGCTCTTGCGCACCTTGCCCCAGCTCGATTCGCTGAGCAGCTGCGCTTTGCTCACGTCGTACACATTTTCGCTGATGGTCTGGATCGGCGTGCCGTCGGCGATGTGCTCGACCTTGGCCACCTGGCCGAGTACCCAATGTGCATAGTTGTCGTGGTAGCTGGTGCGTTCCACGCGCGGCGCACCCACCAGGGTGCTGGAACGGCTCACGTCGGTGGTGCGCGCGAACAGGTCGAAACCCAGGGCCTGCCAGCGGAAGGTGGCGCCGTCCTGCACGGTGATGCGCTCTTTCTGCGGACGCAGCTGCACCGACGACATGTTGTCGCTGCGCGGGTTGAGCACTTCGCCCATGGCCTGCGGGAACGGGTGGCTCGGCGCCTCGGCATTGGTGACGTAGGCAAAGGTCTGCTCGCGCAGCAAGGCCGCCGCCGGCGAATAGACCTTCATGCCCAGCAGCTGGCCTTCGTTCTCGCCGTAACGCACACCGTAGGTATTCACCGTGCGCGAGCCGTCCGGCTCGATCAGCGTGACGGCCTTGCTTTGCGGGCCAATGTTGCAGTTACCCGACTGATCGCAGCGGTTGGCGCCGGGCAGGATTTCGTACTCGTACTGCCAGGCCTGTCCGGCCGCAGGCAGGCCCGCGCCGGTGATGGTCTTTTTCGTCAGCGAGTTGATCTCGAACTGCACCGGATACATGCCGGCGAAATACTGCGGATCGACCGATATCGTGGACTGGCCCTCGTCGCAGAGCAGATCGACGTTGTAGCGGCCGTGGCGCAGGATTTCGAACTGGAATACACCGGTCGCACCCGACGGATGCGTCATGCTGCCGGTATGTACGTTGATTCCGCCCGCCGGCGCCATTTCGCGCCGCTTGTTGCATTGGGGGCCGACAAAGTTCACCGGACCACTAATGGGATATTTGGTGCGGCCGTCGGCCAGATCGACCAGGTCGTAGGTCCAGTTGCTGCCGTCGGGCAGCACCACCGACGTCAGCGACCGGTATGTGGGATTGGCATAGCCGTAAGTCCAGGTACGCGTACCATCGCTGAGCGAGCCGATGCGATTGCCGCTATACGTCAGCGTCAGTGCACGGCCGTCGCCGCTGGTGATCGTGCGCAGCTGGTTGCCGTCCCAGGTGTACTTGACGTAGTTGTTGGGGAACTTGAGCGTCACGCCGCCTTCGTTCTGGAAACGATCCTCCACCATCGTGGCGTAAAGGCGCACCTCTTCGCGGTTGACCACGGTATTGCGCTGCACGCCGTTGGCGTCCTTGCGCTCGCGCAGGATCGGCGGATACGTCAGCTTCACCATATGGTTGAAGGTGTATTTCACGCCGCTCGGCGACCGCGCGATGAAACCCTCGCCCAGGCCATTGCCCACGTTGCCGCCGGTGATGCACGACAGGAACCAGTTGTCCTTGGTGACCCAGCGATACGTCGCCCCGTCGGTCGGCTTGGGCATGTTCTGGTTGGTCAGGAACAGCAACGGCTGCCTGCCGGTGCCGGGGATGTACATCGACGGCGCCTGCCAGAATTGCGAGGCGAGTACGTTATCGCCGTTGGATGCCACGTCTGGCGGCTGCGCCTGGTCGGCATTGGCCGGTCCCGAACAGCGGGCAAGCGTATTGCCGATGCTGACCGTCCAGCCCTGGCCTTCGGCATAGACGCCGCTGAGATACGGCACTTCGATGTCCCAGTCGCCCAGGTCGTAGCGGTTGCTGGTAAGGCCGGCAGCGCCGCGGTTCTCCACCGCGAAGCGGCGGCCGAAGGACACCGGCAAGGCATTGTTGCCGGGCAGGCTGACGTCGGTCTGGATGAACTCGGTTGAGCCGTTGTAGAGGCTGGTCTTGTCGCCGAACAGATCGCTCTTGAGCGGCGCCATGGTCTGGGCCGACTCGATCAGTTTGGCGTACTCCTCCTGATAGGAGACCTGGCTGGCGGCCTGCTGCGTAGGCAGAAAGGCGGCGAGCAGCAGCAGCGCAAGGCGCTGCCGGTGGGAAAACGGGTGCATGAGCATTGAACTCCCAATGAAATCGAACGGCCGGAGGTCGATGTCGTCGCGAGCAGTTCCTCGGTGCGAACCGGCGCCAATGGCGGCCGGACGCGGCGAGGAAGCGCCCTCGCGCCATCGCCGGCCAGCACTAACGGGAAAGAACAGAAAACATGATCCGGACCGGTTTCGGCGCACCGGGCGCACCGCCGGTCGTTCCTCGGCCTGTGCAAACGGTCCGATGCGGGGCGGGGACGGAGTCGGCGCCGCGCACAGGAACCCGCCTGGCCTGGCGGACGCCGCCTCGACGCCCTCTGGCGCTGCCGCAGCAGCATCGTTTCGTGGGTGAGCTGGTGGCCCTGAGGGGATTTTCGCCAGGGCGTCTTTGCCTACGTGCGCGCCGGACGCTTCACGGTCGCGACAAAATATTTTTTGCGCAAAATGCTACTACTTGCCATGGCCGCGGCCAGCGGCGTCGCCGTGACATCGCCCCTGCGAAACCATGGCCGGGCTCACTGCCCGCGCCAGCCCGCCCAGCCTGTCCACACCGCCACCAGCACCAGCATCAGGCCCACGCCCTGGTGGATGCGAAGACCTGCCTGCGGCCGCAGCTGCAGCCAGCCGCGCGCCTGCGCCACACCCAGCGCCAGCGCGCCGTAAACACCGGTCTGGGTCAGCGCAATGATCAGCCAAAGCAGCAGCACCTGCAGCCCTAGCGCGCCGCGCTGCGGATCGATGAACTGCGGAAAGATGGCCAGCATGAACAGATACGCCTTGGGATTGAGCAGCGAGGTCAGCGCGCCGCGCACGACAGCGGCGCGATCCGACAGGCGCGGTGCATCGGCGTGCAGTGCCGACGCAGTCCGGCTGCGCAGCAGCGACCAGCCAATCCAGGCCAGGTACAGCGCGCCGGCCAGCAACAGTGCATTGAACAGGCCGGGCACGAGCTTGATCAGCAGCCCTATGCCCAGGGCCGCAGCCAGTACGTGGCAGATGCTGCCGAGCACGATGCCGCCGAGCGCGAGCAGGCCCTGGCGGCGCCCGCCGACCAGCGAACTGCCGGCTACGTAGGCCATGTCCATGCCGGGCAATACCACGACGGCGAGCACGACGACAAAGAACAGCCAGAGTTGTGCGGCGGATTGCATGGAAGCTCCGGGGGCTGGAGAAACGACGGGATCGGATGGCAGGCCGTGCAGCGGTGTGGGACGTTCGATCTGCGCGGCGGCCTGGGTGGCGCCATTGACGGTTTGAATGAGGGCGGTATCCGCCCTGATTCGAACTATGCTAGGTCGCCATGAGCCATCCCGCCTCCCGTGTATTGACCGTGCTTGAACTGCTGCAGGCGCATGGCCGCCTCAGCGGCACCGACCTGGCGCAGCGCCTGGACGTGGATGTGCGCACTTTGCGCCGCTATATCCGCGTGCTGGAAGACATCGGCATTCCGATCATGGCCGAGCGCGGCCGCTACGGCGCCTATTCCCTGGTGCCGGGCTTCAAGCTGCCGCCGCTGGTGTTCGGCGACGATGAAGCCCTGGCTCTGTCGCTGGGCCTGCTCGCGGCGCGCCGCCTGGGTCTGGCCGATGCGGCGCCGGCCGTGGCCAGTGCACTGGCCAAGCTGGAGCGCGTGATGCCCGCGGCGCTGCAGAAGCGCATACGCGCAGTGGCCGAGACCGTGACGCTGGACCTCAGCCACACGCCGGCGGCCACCGACAGCGCAGCCCTGCTCGAACTCAGTGCCGCGGCGCAAAGCCAGCGCCGCGTCCGGCTGGACTACCGCGCCGCCGACGGCGCCGGCAGCCGGCGCGACTTCGACGCCTACGGCCTGGCCTTCCGCAGCGGCCGCTGGTATGCCGTCGGCCATTGCCACCTGCGCCGCGAGCTGCGTTCGTTCCGGCTCGACCGCATCGTCACGGTCATACCGCTGGACCAGAGCTTCGGCCGACCGGCCAATTTCGATGCGGCCGCGCAACTGGAACTGGCCATGGCCACCCTGCCCCGGGCCATCGCCGTGGAAGTACTGCTGCACACCGACCTGGCCCGGGTGCAGGCCGAATCATTGGGCAGCATCGGCGTGTTCGAGGCACGCGACGACGGCGTGCTGCTGCGCACCCGTACCGACAGCCTGGAGTGGTTTGCACGCCAGCTCGCCCGCCTGCCCTTCGATTTCGAGATCCTGCTGCCGGACGAGTTGCGCGATGCACTGGCCACGCAGGCACAGCGGCTGGTGCGCGCGGCGCGACAAAACGCCTGACGTGGCAGGCCACGCGTCCCGTAGAATCGGCGCCCAATGAATATTCCGCGCCCGCCCAATCCTGTGCTTGCCGTGCTCGGCAGGCTGTTGCAAGCCATCCTCAACCGCGCCCTTGCGCTGGATGCGGAAACCCGCCACGAACTGCGCCGCCTCGACGGCCGCGCGCTCAGCATCGACTTCAGCAATACACCGTTCAAGCTGCGCCTGGCCGTTGCGGGCGAGCGGCTGGAAGTCGGCCCGGTCTCTGCCGGCGACAGCGACCTGCGCGTCGCCGCCTCGCCCGGCAGCCTGCTCGGCATGGCACTGCGCCGCGGCGATACCGCGATGGCGCCGGGCAAGGTGGAAATTGCCGGCGATGCGGAACTGGCGCGGCGCCTGGAAAAACTCGTGCGCGGCTTCCGACCCGATATCGAAGAAGCCTTCACGCGCCTGTTCGGCGACGTGCTCGGCGTGAAGATCGCCCAGGCCTTCGCCAGCGCGCTGCAGTTTGCCCGCGAGCGCGGCGAGGCGCTGCTGCACGACGGCGCCGACTACCTGCGCGAAGAAAGCGGCGATCTGGTCGCGGCGGCACACATGGAAGAATTCCTCGACGAGGTCGACACCCTGCGCGAACGCAGCGAACGCCTGGAAGCCCGCCTGGCCCGGCTTGCCGCCGCCGCGGAAAAACGCGCATGACGCCACTGACCAGCGTGCCGCGCCTGATCGGCATTGCCCGCGTACTGTTGCGCTACCGCCTGGACGATCTGGTCGAAGCCGTTCACCTGTACCGGCCGCTGATCTGGGTACGCGGCCTGTTCGGCCGGCCCGCGGCCAACATCGAGGAACTCAGCCGCGGCGCGCGCCTGCGCATGGCCCTGGCCGAGCTGGGGCCGATCTTCGTCAAGTTCGGCCAGATTCTTTCCACCCGGCGCGACCTGCTGCCCGGCGACATCGCCGACGAACTCACCCAGCTGCAAGACCAGGTGCCGCCGTTCCCCGGCGCCGAAGCACGCGCCATTGTGGAAAAAGCCCTCGGCGCCGACGTCGCCGAACTGTTCGCCTTCTTCAGCGAGGAACCGCTCGCTTCCGCCTCGATCGCGCAGGTGCATGCGGCCCAGCTCAAGGACGGCCGCGAAGTGGTGGTCAAGGTCGTGCGGCCGGGCATCGCCCAGCGCATCGCCGGCGACATGTCCCTGCTGCGCGATTTCGCCCGCCTGGCCGAACGCTTCCATCCGAATGCCGACAAGATCCGCCCGCGCGACGTCGTCGCCGAGATCGAGCTGACCCTGCGCAACGAACTCGACCTGCAGCGCGAAGGCGCCAACGCCTGCCTGCTGCGGCGCAATTTCAAGGACTCGCCCGATCTCTACGTACCGGAAGTATTCTGGAGCCATTCGCGCGAAAACGTGCTCACGCTGGAACGCGTACGCGGCATTCCCGCCGACGACATCGCCGCGCTGGATGCGGCCGGCATCGACCGCACCAAGGTGGCGCAGAAAGGCATACAGCTGTTCTATACCCAGGTTTTCCGCGACAACTTTTTCCACGCCGACGCGCATGCGGGCAATATCTGGGTCGATCCCAGCCGCCCGGTCGAGCCGCGTTTCATCGCGATCGATTTCGGCATCATGGGTTCGCTGGCCGAAGCCGACCAGTTCTGGCTGGCGGAGAATTTCATCGCCCTGTTCAACCAGGACTACCGCCGCATCGCCCAGCTGCACGTACAGGCAGGCTGGATGCCGGCGACAACGCGGCTGGACGAACTCGAAGCCGCGGTGCGCTCGGTCTGCGAGCCGTACTTCACCCGGCCGCTCAGCGAAATTTCCCTGGCCGAAGTGCTGGTCAAGCTGTTCCAGACCGCGCGCCGCTACGAGC
Source organism: Tahibacter aquaticus (assembly GCF_004363655.1). Taxonomy (GTDB): domain Bacteria; phylum Pseudomonadota; class Gammaproteobacteria; order Xanthomonadales; family Rhodanobacteraceae; genus Tahibacter; species Tahibacter aquaticus. The sequence continues at coordinate 305,802 of NZ_SNZH01000002.1, read as the reverse complement.
TGACCGTGCAGCCGCAATTGATACTTCTGCAGAAAACCCTGCTGAACATCGAAGGCATAGGCCGCCAGCTCGATCCCAAGATCGACATCTGGGCCGTGGCCAAGCCGGTGCTGGAACGGCTCTGGCGCGACCGCCACGGCCCGGCAGCGATGTGGAAGGCCCTGCGCCGGCGCGTGCCGGAATGGCTGACCGCCGCGCCGGACATGCCGCAGCTGCTGCACGACTATCTGAAGAAAGCCAGCAGCGGCGGCATCGAGATGCGCGTGCATTCGGAAGACCTGCGCAACCTGCATGCCGACGCCAGCGCCGGCCGCGCGCAGATCGTGCCGCTGGCACTGGGCGCCACGCTGATCCTGTCCTCGGTGCTGCTGTATGCGCTCGACGGTGGCGCCACGCGCGTGCTTGGCGTGCCGCTGACGGCCTGGGCGACGGCGATAGCCGGTACCTTGTGCTTCTGGACAGCGAACCGTCGTTCCTGAACTGACGATGCCGCTCGGGGTACGCCATGCGGCTTACCCCAGCCTGACCTTTCCCTAGCGCCGCCCGAGGTTTCCATGGATTTCCAGCGACTGGACCAGACCTTGCGCGCAAGCGCCGCCGATTTGCGCCTCGACAACGAAGAGAAATTCCAGCTGCGCGAAATCGGCACGCAGCTGTCCGGCGAGCAGATCCGCCGCCTGCGCAATACGGCATTCGATATTGCCCGCACGCAGATCGAAGCCCAGCCGGCGCAGGCCGTAGCCTTGCTGCGCTGGCTGGAACAGGTGGTGAAAACCCTGGACCTGTCGGTCAATGTCGCCGCCGCCGTGCACAGCGCCTATTTCACGCCTGGCGATGCCTGTCTGCGCAAACTGCGCGAACTGTGTGCCGCGGCGCGGCAGCAATTGGATATCTGCGTATTCACCCTGGCCGATGACCGGCTCAGCGAGGAAGTCGTCGCGGCGCACCGGCGCGGCGTCAAGGTGCGCATCGTCAGCGACAACGACAAGCGCTGGGACAGCGGCAGCGACATCGCGCAGCTGGCCGCCAGCGGCATCGAGATACGGCTCGATCCGGGGCCGGCGCATATGCATCACAAGTTCGCCCTGTTCGACGGCCGCCTGCTCGCCAACGGCAGTTTCAACTGGACGCGCAGCGCCAGCAGCAGCAACGACGAAAACCTGGTCGTGAGCAGCGACACCTATCTGCTGCGCTGTTTCGCCGGCCAGTTCGAGAGCTTGTGGCAGCGCTACCCGGCTCTGGCGTGAAGACGAACACTCGCCGCGCGGCAACGCGGCACGGCGGCTCACGTCGGCCGGGGTAAATTGCAGGCGCACCCAGCGAGCGTAGGTTGGAGTAAGCCGCCAGGCGCACCCCAACATCGAGGTGGTTCACTATCCAAAGAACCCATGCCGAATAGGTTTTCTTCCTCTCGACAGGAAGCAAAAGCGCCTTGGGCACAGGCTTTTTGTGGCGGATATACCGCGATGACGGGGCGCGCCTGCGGCTTACTCCAGCCGACGTTTTTGCGCCCTGCAGGCAGGCCTCAGTGCGCCGCGTGTTTGCGTTCGCCGCGCCAGGCTGCGACCAGGCTGTCGGCCAGGCGCACGCGGAAGTCCTGCTCGCCGCGCGGCAAGGCAGCGACCAGGCTCGCCCGTGCAGCATCGGCCTGTTGCGGCATACCGCTACCGCACAGGCTTTGTAGAAAAGTTGCGAAATGTGCATCGGCGCTTTTTTGCGCCGCCGCCGCGAAGCCCGTCGCGATCGCTGCTGCCTCGGCACACGACTCCGGCGTGGCCGCCGCGCGGCCCTGCGCCTGCCAGCGCGTCGCCAGGGCTACGCTGCGGATACGCAGCATCAGGTCGCTGTCGGGTTTGTAGGTCGGCGCCAGCACCTCCGCAGCGCGGTGCGCGTCGGCACCCGCCTGGGCCTGGCGCCCGGCCAGCAGATGCAGGCTGGCGCGCCAGAGCAGGCTGCGGCCCAGCTCCATGACGATGTCCGAACGCGCGGCCACGCTGACGGCTTCGTCCAGTGCCACCAGCGCAGCCGCTTCCTGGCCGAGCTGCAGGCGCAGCACGCCGAGGTTGCACAGGCCGCTGGCCAGTTCCGGGTTCACGTCCTGGCCGCGGCTGCGGTCCAGCGCCACCGTGCGTTCCATCAGTGGCAGCGCTTCGGCGCTGCGTCCGGCGCCGTTGAGCGCGCGGGCCAGGCCGTTGAGCTGCTGCGAGATGGCCGGATTGTCCTTGCCGTAGAGGCTTTCCATCACCGCCACGGCTTCGCGCTGCAGCGCGATGCTTTCCTCGCTGCGGCCCTGCGCCGCGACGATGCCGGCCAGGGTGCCCAGGGTGTCGGGCAGCAGCACGCGTTCGGCTGCATTGTCCTTGCGCAGCTGGGCCAGCAAGGGCCGTAGCACGGCTTCGGCCTCGGCCGGACGATCGAGCGCGTTCAGGGCAAAAGCCAGATGACCGCTCAGCTCCACCCGCAGGAAACGGTGCTCGGGCGAGTCGTCGAGCAGGGCCAGGCCACGGCGCATTGCCGCCGCCATGTCGGCGTAGCGATTTTCCAATTGCAAACCGTATACACGCAGGGCCAGGCCGTAGGCGATCAGCCTGGCCTGGTCGGCCTCGTGCGGATCGAGCAGGCTTTCGGCGCGGTCGAGCAAGGCCGGGCATTTTTCCGATTCGTTGCCCAGGTCGAGCAGGCGGCATTGCTGGGTCAGCGCGCCGGCTTCCAGCACGTTGTCGCCACGGCGCCGCGCAATGGCCAGGGTTTCCTCGATCAGCGGCGCGGCAGGTGCCAGTTGCTGCAGGCCCAGATAGGCCGAGGCCATGGTCAGCAGCAGCTGCGCCCGCGCATTTTCCTGCCGCGGCAGCGCCGTGCGTATGTCGCGCACGCCCGCGTCGAGCAGGTCGCGCACGCTGAGCGCTTCGCCTTTCTGCTTGGCAGGGTCGGCGTTGTCGAACAAGGTCGTCATGAAGCCCAGGGCCTGGCGCGCGGTATCGCGTTCACTGCGTGCCAGCTGCGCCTGCCACAGCGCCACGCCCAGGCCGGCCAGCAGGGCCGCAGCCGCCACCACCGCCAACAGCACGGCGACAGCGTTGCGCTGCAGGAAGCGCGCGGCGTGGTAGCGCCAGTTGCCGCGCCGCGCCAGCACCGGCTGCTGGGCCAGGTGACGTTCGACATCGGCCATCAGCTCGCCGACGCTGGCATAGCGCTGCGCCGGCTGCTTGCGCAACGCCTTCAGCACGATGGCATCCAGGTCGCCGCGCAGCTCGCGCTTGAGCCGTGCCGGCGTCAGATGCCGGTTGGCGGCAATCTGCACCGCCTGGGCGCTGTCGCGCGTAGCGATCAGGCTGGGCCGGGTCGGTTCCTGGTCGAGCACGGCACGCTCGTACGCAGCCGGCGTGGAATTTTCTACTTTGTATGGGCGCTGGCCGCTGAGCAGTTCGTACAGCACCAGGCCCAGCGCGTAGATGTCGACCGCCGTCGTGACGGTTTCGCCGCGAACCTGTTCCGGCGCGGCGTATTCGGGCGTGAACAGGCGCGTGGCGCTGACCGCGGCAGATTGCGTATCCAGCAGCTTGGCAATACCGAAATCCAGCAGCTTCACCACGCCGCTGTCGCTGACCAGGATATTCGACGGTTTCAGATCGCGGTGCACCACCAGGCGCTGATGGGCGTGCTGTACCGCTTCGCACACGGTGAGGAACAGGGCCAGGCGCTGGCGCAGGTCCAGCTGCTGCGTGTCGCACCACTGGCGCAGATCCTTGCCGGCGACGTATTCCAGCGCCAGCCAGGGCCGGCCGTCGTCGCCGACGCCGCCGTCGACCAGGTAGGCAATGTTCGGATGCTGCAGGCTGGCCAGGATCTGCCGCTCGGCCAGGAAGCGCGCCTGGGTTTCGGCCGCATCCCAGCCGCCGCGGATCAGCTTGATCGCCACCTGCTGCTGGAATTGGCCGTCGGCACGCTCGGCCAGCCAGACCGCACCCATGCCGCCCTTGCCGATTTCCCGCAGCAGGCGGAACGCGCCCAGGCGCTGGCCCGACGCGACGCCGGCCGCGCCTGGCGCTGCCATGGCCGGGCCGGTCAGCTGCTGCGCCAGTTCCGCCACGATGTCGGGCGCGCGCTCGATCATGCCGGTGCCGCGCGTGGCCGCGGCATCGGCCTGCAGCAGTTGCAGTACTTCCTCGCGCAGGCTGGCGTCGTGCGGGCATTGCAGCAGCAATTCGGCCTGCCACTGCGCCGGCGGAAAATCGACCACCACCTCGAACAGTTCGCGCGCAAGGCGCCAGCGTTGTGCATCCATGGAATAAGCCTGTCAGCGCGATGGCTGGGTGTCCGCGCGTGTCTGGCCTTATACGGCAGATCGTGGCCGCAGGGATCAGCAACCCCGGCGAAATCGCTCAGCCGGCGCGCGCCAGGGCCGTCCGGCTCGGATCCAGCGCAGCCGCATCCACGCCCGCGGCCAGCAGGTGCGGCGGCAGCGGCTGGCGCAGAATCAGCGCCGCCGCCAGTTGCGCCAGGGCCGGCGCGGTCTGCAGGCCATAGCCGCCCTGTCCGGCCAGCCAGAAAAAACCCGGTGCAGTTTCTTCGAAGCCCACGACCGGCGTGCGATCCGGCGCAAAGCTGCGCAGGCCGGCCCAGCTGCGTACGCGGCGGCGCACGTCCAGCAGCGTGGCGCGTTCGATGCGGTCGACCGCGACGGCCAGATCCCAGTCGTCGGGCTGTGCATCGCAGGCCGGACTGGCGGTTTCATCCGCTGGCGAGAGCAGCAATTTGCCCGCGTCGGGCTTGAAGTAGAACTGCTCGGCAATGTCGATGGTCAGCGGCGAGGCACTGCAATCTGGAGCGGGCGGCGGATCGACCAGCAGCACCGTGCGCCGCAGCGGCACGACAGGCGCGGGCGCGATGCCTGCCAGTGCGGCCACGGCGTCGGCCCACGCACCGGCCGCGTTCACCACCACGCCGGCGCGCAGCACGCGCTCGCCGCACTGTACCGACCAGCCTTGCCCGTCGGGCCGCAGCGCCTGTACCGCCATATCGCAGAAGATGCGGCCACCGGCCAGGCGCAGCTGGCGCAGATAGCCCTGGTGCAGGCCGTGCACGTCGATGTCGACGGCGCCGGCTTCATACAGCGCGGCCTGTACATAGCCGGGCCGCAGCAATGGCGAGAGCGAGCGTGCCTCGGCAGGCGTGAGGCGTTCTGCCGCGGCTGCCACGTCAGGCAGGCCGGCATAGTCGTGCAGCAGCGCCAGTTGGTCGCGCCGTGCCACGTACAAGGTGCCGCGCGCCTGCACCAGCGGCGCGGTGGCGAACTCCGCCGGCGGTGCGAACAGGAACTCGCGGCTGGCGCGCGTCAGCGCGCGGATCGCCGCATTGCCGTAGATCTCGCTGAACAGTGCCGCCGAGCGTCCGGTGGCGTGGTAGCCCGGCTGGCTTTCCCGCTCCAGCACCGCAACGCGGCCATGCGCAGCCAGCAACGCCGCGACCGAGCTGCCGGCAATGCCGGCGCCGATCACCAGCACATCGAAATACTCATCCGGCATGCACGGCATTCCGGCGCGTGTGGCGCAGCGCCAGCAGCAGCAAGGCCAGCGCGGCCAGCGCGGCCGGCAGGGTTACCGTGGTGATGGACCAGCCGACCGCCGCCGCGTCCGCGTAGACGCGATCGGTGAACACCGCTGTGAGGCTGGCGCCGACACCCAGGCCAAGGATGATGTTGCCGAACGCCATCAAGGCCGTGCCGAAACCGCGCAACTCGTTCGGCAGCACCTGCTGCAACACGCCGATACCGATGCAGCCGGCCGCGCTGGACAACAGCGACCACAGGCCGAAGCAGGCCAGCACCACGGCCGCGCTGGGGCCGGCCAGTCCGATCAGGCTGCCCGGCACGGCCAGGGCCGCGGCCAGGCAGGCCAGTTGCAGGCGCAGCGAAACACCGCCGCGGCGCGCATACCAGTCGGCCAGCCAGCCGCCGCCGACCGTCGCGACCACGCCGGTGACCATGGCGATGCCGCCGAGCAGCAGGCCGATCTGGTCGGCCGCATAGCCGTAGCGCCGCGACAGCAGTGCCGGGCTCCAGCTGAGCAGGGAAAAATCGCCGACGGCGAGCAAGGCCATGGCGAAATACAGCGGCAGCAGCAGCGATTTCTGCGCCGCCAGTTTCTGCATCGACTCGCGCCAGCCCGGTGCCGCCACGCCGCTGCGCTCGCGCCGCGCCGGTTCGTGCAGGCTCAGCAACAGCAGGCCCAGCACCAGGCCGGGCAAGCCCAGCAGCACCAGAACCGCACGCCAGGGCGCCAGCGTACCGACCACGGGCCAGCTGGCGAACCAGCCGTTGCCGGCCAGCTGGAGCAGGAATCCACCGATGGCCAGCGCCGCGCCGCCACCGACCACCATGCCCATCAGAAAAGTACCCGTCGCCGTGCCGCGGCGCTGCGGCGGGAAATAGTCGGCAATCAGCGACATCGCCGCCGGCGCCAGCGCCGCCTCGCCGATGCCGACGAACACGCGCGCCGCAAACAGCTGGGCAAACGACTGCGCATAGCCGCAGGCCACGGTCGCCGCACTCCACAGCAGCACGCCGGCCAGAATCAGATTGCGCCGCGAATGCCGGTCGGCGATGCGCCCCAGCGGCAGTCCGGCGAACGAATAGATCAGGGCAAAGGCAACGCCCTGCAGCAGGCTGACTTCGGTGTCGCCGATCTGCAGGTCGGCGCGGATCGGATCGACCAGCAGCCCCAGGATCAGGCGGTCGGTATACGACAGCAGTGCCGCGACACAGCACAGCGATACCGCCCACCAGGCGCGCGACGGAGCCGGCCACGCCGTCCCGGCCGTATTCATGCGCTGCGGCGCCGCGCGATCAGCTCGATCTCGACCAGGGCGGCGGCAATCACCAGCGCACTGACCACGGTGGAACGCGCCGGCCTGTGCTCACCGAATACCTCGGCATAGGCGGCATTGAACGCAGCAAAGTCATCCGCGTGGCGCAGCCAGACCGTGGCCTTGACCACGTCATGCAGATCCAGCGCCAGCCCCTGCAGCACGGCCCGGCAGCGCTGCAGGCACAGCCGGGTCTGCGCAGCGACATCGCCTTCGATCTGGCCGTGGGCGTCGAAGGCCAGCTGGCCGGAAAGGAAAATCAGCGGGTCCGCATCGGCGAACGGAGCCAGGTGCGCAGTCATGCAGAAGTCCGGCAGCAGCAGGTCGGCCTGTTCTAGCACGAGTTCGCCGGATTTTCAGTATCAGAAAATTATTTTCGCTTCGGCCGCGCCGCTGCGGTGCGTGCCTTGGCTGGCTTCGTCATCTTGGTCGGCTTCGCCGGCCGGGACGCTTTGACCGGCTTGGCCGCCTTGGCGACCGGCCGCGGGGCTTTATCGCCGCTGCTGACGGTGTTGCGCGTACCGGCAATCACCGATTCCCGCACCTGCGCTTCGCTGGCCGAGCAGATCGACAGTACCCGCGCCGGTCCCGTGCCGACGCTCAGGTAGGCATGGCCCATGCTGCTGTCGAAATAGATGGAATCGCCGGTTTCCAACCGTGTCGGCGCGTACAGGTCGGTGTGCAGGTCGACCGTGCCGGCGATGATGTAGGTGTACTCCTCGCCGTTATGCCGCACCAGCGGGCCGAACTCTTCCAGCGTGCGCGCATGCAGCTCGGCGATGATGGGGACGAAGCGTTTGTTCAGCAGGTCGGAAGCCGGATACAGGTGACCGTAGGTGTCGCTTTCGATCGCATAGCCCTGCCCCGCCCGGGTAATGCTGCGGCGGCCGCCGAAACGGCCCGGCTCGTCGCTGCCCTTGCTGCTGGCGAACAGCTCGGCAATATCGATGTCCAGCGCGTGGCTGATGCGCGTGAGCTTGTCGAAGGTCAGCGCCATCTTGCCGTTTTCGAGCTTGGACAAGGTCGATACCGGCAAGCCGCAGCGGCCACCAAGTTCGACCAGGGTAAGCCCCTGGCGCCGGCGCGCCGCATTCAAGGCGGCGCCAGGATTGGCCATCGCGCTGTCCTTGGCTTTTGCCTTGCCCGGGCTGTGTCGATTCTTCGGATTCATTGGCTCGCCACTCCTGTGGGTGCAGATTATCGGCTCTGTACGCTCGCGTACACATGCCAGCGGAGCAGCCGGGCCACGGCAAGTACTGCGGCGAATGCGCCAAGGTGCCGAAGCGCAGTTTTCCGCCCCGACTCCGCACTGTATTGCCGCGATCGGGCGGCAGTCTTGTAGAAAATACCCGCGTGGCCGCGCACCAAATGGCCAACTATTCATATGGAGAACTATTTTCTGTATGAGAAACTTTTGCCCGAACCGACAGCAAAGCGGCGCCGCTTCATAGAAGTCCACAAAGCAGACATATTTCTTATGCAACATTGCAGGCTTCGTCCACCGGCAGGCGACAAGATCTGCACGCGTCAAACAGCGTTGCACGTGCTCGTTCATCGTGCGACGCAGAGCGCCGCCCGACCGGCGGGCGTTTCAGGCCGCAAGCCGCGGCCGCCAAGGCCGCTTCCAGCGATCTCGGCATTGGTTGGTTGCACTACAGGATCGGCACCGTCCCCCTGGGCCCGCGCGAGCACCCCCACCAGGCAAGCGCGGGAACACCGCTTCGCCCTGCAGCCCTACGGCTGCAGGGCGAAGCACTACGGCCTCCGCCCCAGCTTCCCTTCCACAAATTCCAGATACCCATACCGCAACGGCTGCACCGGCGCAGCCCGCACATTCGCTGCATTCGCCTGCACCAGTGCCGCGGCTTCGTCGCGCTGCCCCGCATCGACCAGGCAGCCCGCCACGACGATTTCGATAAACGCGCGCTCCGCCGCGTTGATACGGCTCGCGCTGGCCGCCAAGGTCTGCGCCTCGCGTGCCTGGGCACAGTCGCTGCGCGTAGCGCCGCTCTGCGCATCGAGCATTTCGCGCTCGGCCAGGGTGCGCGCTATCTCGCCCGCATCGGGTTTGGGCAGCGCACGAAAACGCTGCAAGGCAACATCGAGTTCCGCCCGCGCATCGGCCCAGCGCTGCTGGCGTCGCGCGATGCTGCCGAGTTCGCGCCGTATCGCGGTTTCGTCGCGGCCCTTGTCCGCATCGGTGGCAACCAGGATGGCCTTGGCTTCTTCCAGCGAGGCGCGCGCGCCGGCGAGGTCGCCGCTGCGGTCCTGGGCACGGCCGTAGTTGAACAAGCTTTGTGCGATCCAGCCGTGGTCGGGGCGCAGCTGTTCGCGGCGCAATTGCAGCGAGCGGCGCAATTGCGGCAGCGCTTCTTCGATGCGGTCGGCGCGCATCAGCATCACGCCGTAGTTGTTGATCGAGGTGGTGAGTCCGCCGTGCGGGCGTTTGCCGTAGACCTGGGCTTTCAGCTCCAGCGCGCGCCGGCTCCACTCCAGCGCTTCGCTCAGGTCGGGCCGGTTTTGCAGGCTCATGCCCAGCACTTCGCTGATGCGTGCCTGGCGCAGCAGATGCGGCCGGGGCTTAGCCTGTTCGGCAGCCAGGGCCTTGCGCAGCAGGGCTTCGGCTTCGGCCGCGCGCTCGGTGCGGATCAGGCGGAAAGACAGCGGTACGACGGCATCGGCACGCCAGGTCTGCGCGTCGTCGGGCAATTGCTGCTGCAGCGCATAGGCTTCGCGCAGGTAGCGTTCGGTGTCCTCGTCGCGGGCCAGGCCGCTGGCGGTATTGGCCATGTCGATGCTGGCGCGCAGGCGCAGGCGCAGGAAGCGCGGATCGTCGCCCGGCAGGGACGCACGTAGCTGTTCCAGCTGCTCCATGGCGGGCTTGAGCTGCGAATCGGAGGCGAGCATCGCGGCCTTGAGTTCGCGGGTTTCCAGCACGAGCAGTTCATCGTTGCTGCGTTCGGCCTGGCGCAGGGCTTCGTCGATCAGGCCGTCTTTCAGGTCGTTCACGCCCAGTGCGCGGCGCGCCTGGGCCAGTACCAGCAGCAGGCCGGCCTTGGCGTGCGGTTCTTCGTCGAGTTCGCCGTTGAGCAGCTGGTCGGCGCCGGCGTCGAGCAGCTGGCTGGCGCTGGCTTCCTTGCCCTGGTTGACGTTGGGATCGGCCTGGGTGAACAGGTCGGCGAGGAAATCGGCGGTGCGTTGGGCACGGGCCGATTCGTGCCGCGCCAGGTCGCGCTGCTGGCGTGCCTGTTCGGCCTGCCATAGCGCCACGCCCAGGCCTATGCACAAGGCCAGTACCGCCGCCGTGGCCAGCGCCGTGGCCAGGGCATGCCGCGCCACGAAACGCTGGGCGCGATAGCGCCAGGTGCCGCGGCGTGCGGCGACGGGGCGGTGCTGCTCGTGCGCGAGCAGATCGGCAATCAGCTCGCCGACCGTGGCGTAGCGCTGGGCCGGGTCTTTGCGCAGGGCCTTCAGCACGATGGCGTCCAGATCGCCGCGCAGTTCCTCGCGCAGGCGCTGCGGGCTGAGGTCGCGGCATTCGGCCAGGCGCTGCGGATCGACACCGTCGTCGCGGGTCAGCACCGCCAGGCTGGGCCGGGTCGGTTCGCGGTCGAGGATGGCGCGCTCGTAGGCGGCCGGCGTGGAATTCTCGGCGCGGTAGGGGCGCCGGCCGGTCAGCAGTTCGTACAGCAGCAGGCCCAGCGCGTAGATGTCGACCGAAGTCGTGGCCACTTCGCCGCGCAGTTGTTCCGGCGCGGCGTATTCAGGCGTGAACATGCGGCTGGCGCTGGCTTGCAGCGAGGCCGGATCGACCAGCTTGGCGATGCCGAAATCCAGCAGCTTTACGCTGCCGTCGCGGCTGACCAGTATGTTCGACGGCTTCAGGTCGCGGTGCACGACCAGGCGCGCATGCGCATGCGCCACCGCTTCGCAGACCGTAGTGAACACGGCCTGGCGCTGGCGCAGGCTCAGGCGTTCGCGGTCGCAGTAACTGGCGATATCGCTGCCGTCGACGTATTCGAGTGCCAGCCACGGCTTGCCGTCGGCGGTTACGCCGCCGTCGAGCAGATGGGCGATGTTCGGGTGCTGCAGGCTGGCGAGGATCTGGCGTTCGTCGCGGAAACGCGCCATCACGGCTTCCGCATCCCAGCCGCTGCGGATCAGCTTGATCGCCACCTGCTGCGCGAACGCCCCGTCGGCACGCTCGGCCAGCCAGACCGCGCCCATGCCGCCGCGGCCGATGGGCTCGACCAGGCGGAACGCGCCGACACGCTGGCCGCGCAGGCGTTCGTGCTCGGCGGCTTCCTCCTGCGCCGCGATATCGGCCAGCACGGCCGGTGCCTGCGCGCCGAGGCCGGCGTCGGTGGTCGCGCCACGGTCGGCATCGAGCAGCTCGCGCACCTCGCGCTCCAGCGCCGCATCGCCGGCGCAATGCTGCGCCAGCTCGGCCGGCCACTGCTCGCGCGGCAGGTCGATCAGGCGGTCGAACAGTTCGCGCGCACGCCGCCAACGCTCAGCATCCATAGCAGAAGTCCCCCAGGTGACGCCGGAATTCTGTACCGCGCACGCTGCCGGCGTCGTGCGGGAAACCCCTCAGCGCGAGCGATTGAACAGCAAAGCGCCGGCCTTGGCCGCCGAGGCTTCGTCGCAGCGCTGGCCCAGCGCGTCTTTCAGGCGCGGGCAGCGTTGCGCCAGTTCGTCCAGTTCGATGTTTTGCGCAATGCGCGGGTGATGGACGCAGACCGCACCGCCCGGCGCCCAGCCGGCCTCGAAGCGGAAATCCGGCCCGCTGGCCGGCTGCTGCACGCCGTGTCTGTCGTAGATGTCGATGGCCGTGCCGTCGCGCGTCGTGGCGACGCCGTCGCCGCAGTAGTCGGCACGCACCATGTGCACGCAGGCTTCGTACATGTCGGCCATGGGCGTGCCGTCGGGCGCATCGGCCCAGGGCCTGTAGCCCCAGCGTACGCACTTGGCCTGGGCGCCGCCGGTACAGGTCAGGGCGAAGTGCTCGCGGTCGTGGGCATAGCGGCCGGCGACCCAGCGCCCCGGCACCGGAAAGCCTTCGTGATGACCTTCGCGATCGGCTTCGCAAGCCTGAATCCACGCGCCGTCGCCCTGGCGCTGGCTGAAGCGGTGCAGCAGCACGGTACCGCTGGCGTCAGCGGGATCGGGCCGCACCGCATCGATGCGCAGCTGGCGGCCGCCGCCGAGATCGAGTTCGGCGCCGACCAGTTCGGCGCTGCGCAGCACGCGTCCGTCGAGCTGGTACAGCACGAACTCGGTACCGTCGACGCCGAGGCGCGAGGCTGGCGCCGCCGTCGCGGCGGGCAGCGCGGCCAGGCCCAGCAGCAGCGCGAACAGGCGCATCATGGCTTAGCGCGCCGGCGGCAGGCGCACCTGCACCTGGCTCAGCGGCACGGCGGACCAGTCGGCGGACTGCCCATTCGCTGCTTCCGACGCGCTGCCTTGCTGCGCCTGGCCGTTGAGCAGTATGCCGTTGAGGTTGAAGCCGTTCAGGCTGATGCCGTTGAGATTCCGGCCATTGAGCTGGATTCCGTTGAGCAGAATGCCGTTTTCGGCCTGGCCGTTCAGTCGGGCGCCGTTGAGCAGAATTCCATTGAGCAGGATGCCGTTCTCGCTGGTGCCGTTTAATTTGATATTGCAGCCGGCGCAGGCGCTGGCCGAACCGGCGGCGGTGGCGGCAGCGATCAGGGCAAGGGCGATCAGGTAACGCTTCATTGCATACTCCCGTTAGAGGATGCCCCAGCGGCATCTGACTACACGTACGGCATTGCAGTCGCCCAGGGATCATGGTTCGCTACACACCGGTCCAGGGAGGGCCGAACGGGTCGTTACCGGCGAGGGGGAAAGCATGAGCGAGAACGAGATCACGGCCCGCATTGCGGCAGCCAACCTGGGCTCGGCCGAACGCGACAAGGCGCTGAACCTGGTCTACGACGACCTGTTGCGCATCGCCCGTGCCGAACTGGCGCGGCATCGCCGCGGCGACACCTTGAACACACGCGCCCTGGTCAACGAGGCGTATCTGAAACTGTTCGACCGCGGCGACGGACAATACGAAAACCGCAAGCATTTCTTCGCCACCGCGGCGCGCGCCATGCGCCAGGTGGTGATCGACTACGCCCGCTCGCGCCTGGCCGAACGCCGCGGCGCCGGTGCCGAGCATGTCGAGCTGGAAGCGCTGGAAGGCGTGCCCTTGCCCGTGGACGAACAGGCCGAGCAGCTGGTCGGCATGGACCGGGCGCTGCAAAAGCTCGCCCAGCTCGACGAGCGCCTGGTGACGGTAGTGGAGATGCGTTTCTTCGCCGGCCTGGAAGTGAAGGACATTGCCGAATTGCTCGGCGTATCCGAACCGACCATCAAGCGCGACACGCGCGCAGCAAAAGCATTTCTGCAGAAAGAGCTGGCGCTGGGCAGCTGAGCCGCCGTTTGCGGGGTGCCCTGCAGGGCGCCGCTGAGCGCAGCGGATTGCGCCGAACGATCGAGCGATGCTGGCCGGCATCGGCACAGCGCGGTGCAATTCGCTGCGCTCATCGCACCCTACGAAAGCGCCGCCTGCCAAAGGCTTCCTTGCTCGCCGGAAGAGCAACGAACACGCTACGCCGATACAGCACGTAGCGCTTCCTTCGCTTCCCTCGCATTCCTTGCTTCCTTCGCCTCCTTTGCTTCCTGCCTGCCCGCCGCCGGTATTGCGCGTGACGGACTTCCTGTCCGGGGCGCAATGCCGGCACGCTTCCTTGCGTTGGTATCAGCAAGACGCGCGAGCGTCGCGAAAAGCGACATGGTCTGTTACTGGGGTTTTCAGTCAGCTTGGTGAAGACGAACGCGGCGTTTCTGCCGCTTTTGTGAAGCGGTCGACAGGCATGTCGCGCGGTGTTGCACAAATTTCTCTTTTGCCTGAATCGATGTTCAACAGAATCGAAAAACCGTGTTCGTCTTTGTACACATCATCCGTTCGTATAACCGTTGCGTTTTCCCGCCAAGGACGGGACAGGCAACACGGCGAGCCGGCGCAGTTGTTCGGTACGGACTGCACAGCGCGTTCTGGACGCTCGTCAATCATCGACATGGAGCATCAAATGAAAGCGACACGCAAAGCTTTGCTATGCGCAGGCCTCGCCCTGACCGCGCTCGGCGCCGGCGGCAACGCCATGGCGGATTCGGTCTGGAGCTCGGCCATCACCAAATGGGACGGCGACTGTTCTGGTTCGCAACGCGACTGGTGGGACGACATGTGCATGGCCTGGCGCCATGAAATGGACGACCGTGGTTTCGTGCCGGTCTGGCAGAATTTCTCGCTGGTCCGCGTCAGCAAGTATACCGATCCGTCCATCGCCGCCTGGGGCATCGACAACAGCCGCCTGGACGGGCAGGACGCCGGCCTGATCTGCACCCACGGTTCGGTCGACTCCGTCGGCTGGGCCGGCAGCATGCACACCAAGGACCAGGGCGAGTGCAAGCTCAACGTCAACCAGATGAAGCTGGGCAAGGCCTCGGGTGGACGTTTGCGCTTTTTCCACATGTCATCCTGCCAGAGCATGCAGTGGGACAAGCGCCAGGCCTGGTACGGCGTGGCCAACGGCGGCGTGCACGTGATCGCCGGCTTCCACGGCCTGATGTACATCGGTTCGCAGTACGTCGACGAGTACGAAGACCTGGCCGCCGACGGTACCGCGTCCAAGGGCGTGGGCAAGGCCTGGGTCGACAACATGCATCACGTCGACCATTGGTACAACAGCTACAAGACCATCTGCCCGGTGTCACTGGGCTTTGGCAACACCGCCGCGCGTTCCGCCGACGTATTGAACGAACGCTACGCCAGCAAGTGGTCGGACACGGCTGCAAGCTGGGTAACCGCACGCTACATCAGCGGTTGCGATCCCTCCACCGGCGGCGGCGCGCTGCCGAACTGAACGGACTCATGAACATGAAAACTTCCACATTTCGCATACGCGCCGGCTTCTTCGGCCTGGTTGGCCTGCTGCTGCTGGCGCCGCTGGCGTCCAGCCAGGCTGCGGACAGCAATGAACTGGGTTCGCCGGCGGATACGGCACAGCTGTACTCCGAAGACTATGCCCGCCTGATCGAAGCAGCCTTGCCGCCGTTCCGCGCCGAGCTGCTGGCGCGCCGGCTGGAAAGCGTGCGCCTCAAATATCCGGACGGCTACGCTCCGCTCAAGCTGCGCAAGATTTCCGACCTCGAAGCCTTGCTCGGCCTGCCGCATGCCGACCTGACCGGTTCGGACTATGTCGCCAACAAGACCGCGACCTACGGCATCGCCAAGGCCTCGGGCCGCGTGCATTTCGCACGCAATATCGAAGGCGAGCCGCCGATGGCGTTCGCCGACGCACAGCGTTCGCAGCGCGAGATCGAAGCACGCCATCTCGACCTGCTGGAACGCGCCGGCATCGATGCGCAGCAGGTACTGTTCAAGAACACGGGCGTGATGGCGCTGCGCACCCAGGGCACGGACAAGCCCGAAGACACCGCGATCCTCACCGCCGACTCGGTCTTCACCTATGCACTGCGCAACATCGACGGCATGCAGGTCGAAGGCAGCGAAGCCAAGCTGGCCTCGCGCAAGGGTGGCGACGTGGTTGGCCTGAGCCTGCGCTGGCCCTCGCTGCTGCTGCATCCGCAGCTGACCAGCTTCAAGCTCAAGAGCACGGACGAACTAAAGCGCGAACTGCTGGCAGAAGTGAGGAAAGCGGCCAACGGTGCCGTAGTCAACGTGCAGATGGCCGTGGTACTGCGGCCGGTGAAGCTCGATGGCCGCCAGGTATTCGTGCCGTCGCTGAAAGTCGGCGTGCTGCCAAAGGAAGAAGAAGGCGCGATGTTCTACATCGACCTGCCGCAGCAGAAGCTGGTCTACCAGGAAGGCGAGATCAGCGACAGCTGATACGTTGAAGTGAAACTGGGAAAGAGAGGCCGCCCTTCGGCGGCCTCTCCTTTTGTGGCACGCCCCGCCGATGCGATCGCGCTTACGCGTCCAGCGTCGCATCCATGCTGATTTCCGCATTCAGCACGCGCGACACCGGGCAGCCGGCCTTGGCCTTGGCGGCGAGTTCGGCAAACGTAGCTGCGTCAGTACCGGGCACCTTCGCGTTCACCACCAGGTGCACAGCATTGATGGTGAAACCGGCATCGGTCTTGATCAGGCTGACTTCGGCGCGGGTCTTGATGTAGTCGGGCGTGAGATTGCTCTGGCCGAGGATATTCGACAGGGCCATGGAGAAGCAGCCCGCATGCGCCGCACCGATCAGTTCTTCCGGATTGGTGCCCGGGCCGTCCTCGAAGCGCGACTTGAAACCGTAGGGCGCGTTGCTCAGCACGCCGGTTTCCGTCGAGATGGTGCCGCCGCCTTCCTTGATACTGCCTTTCCACTCTGCCGATCCGATCTTCTTCATGCGCGTCTCTCCAGGTTTGGGACGATCATTTAGTACGAATAGCCGTTATGGCCGTGTGGATGTTTCCATTCGGACTCAAGGCGTATTCAGTTCTTTCTGCACTTCCTGCAGCGCTTCCACGTTGCTGATACGCGAGATCTGCTGCAGCAGGTGGTCGGCGACGCTTTCTTCCAGCTGTTCCAGCTCGCCGGCGGATACACCCAGTGCATCGGCGAAGCCCAGTACCTTGGCGCGCTCGGTGGCGGAGTAGCTGCCGTCGGCATGCGCCAGCAGCAGGCAGGAATGCAGCAGGGCAGCCTTCTGACCCGGCTGCTTGAAGTCGTCGACGATGGCGGCGAGGTCGAACGGCATGGCGATCAGGTCGTCGAACGACGCCAGTGCAGCGGCTTCCTGCTGGCAGGTGTCGTAGAAGCCGCGCAGCATCACGCGCTCGGCATCGTGTACGCCGTCGGTCAGGGCGACATCGTGCATGGCGCGCACGATGGCCTGCAGGTGGTGCAGTTCGAGGGTGGTGGGGGTGGTCATGGATGGCTCCTGCTTGAGAGCTGGCGGGAATGGGGACGGGTGACGTAAGAGTTAATTGGCTATAAAGATATTTTGCGGATTTTTCCGGATTGGCCAAAAACCTGGTATTTGGGCAATTCTTGGCGGCGCCCCCTCCCCCCAACCCTGTCCGGCTCGTTGGGTGTTCGGAGGAGACAGAGCCGATAGCTCTGTGCGTCCCCTCCTCACGCCCCACGCGAGCGTGGAGGAGAGGGGGCCAAGGCATTGGCCTCGTGTCTTCATACACCACTGCGCCGTGTGCGGGCGTGAGGGGCGAAGCTTCGGCAGCTTGCACCGCGCGGCATCGGCTAAAGCCGCAGTTCGCGCTTGAGTTCGCGCAGGCGCAGGTTGAAATCCTCCTGGCTCATGTCGCGGTAGCGCGCCGGCAGCATGCTACGGCGCGAGGCTTCGAACACGGCGAGCATTTCCATGTATTCCAGCATGCCCGCGTCGCGCGCCGGCACGTAGTCGGCGATGGCGGCTTCGAAGCAGGCCTGGTCGATGCTGCTGCCTTCGCCGGCCATGTTCAGCGCAAGCAGGCAGACCGCTTCGAGGTCGGCATTGGAATAGCCCACCAGCTTGGCGCTGGTGCTGGGCCGCGCTGCCGCCCAGTCGATGGCCTCGCCGAGCTTGTAGCGCGCGAAGATGGCCTTGAGCACGGCTTCGACGTCTTCGGCGGTATCGGGATAGAAAAAGGGAATCTTGCGGTCGATGCGGCCGGCGCGCTTGATGTCGATGTCGAGCTTGTCGGGCCGGTTGGTCATGAGGATGAACAGCACCTGGCCACGGTTGTCCGGGTCGCTCATGAATTCCTTCAGCCGCGCGATCACCCGGGACGAGGTGCCGCCGTCGGTGTCTTCGGACTGGCCGCCGAAGCTGCGGTCGCCTTCGTCGATGATCAGGATGATCGGCCCCAGGGCCTTGACCATGCCCAGCACTTTTTCCAGGTTGGCCTCGGTCGAACCCACCCATTTCGAGCGGAAGTTCTTCAGCGTGACAGCACTGAGGCCCGAGGCCTTGACGAAGGCCTTGGCGATGAAGGTCTTGCCCGTGCCCATGGGACCGACGAAGAGCAGGCCCATCGGCACGCGGTGCTTGTCGCCGCTCTTGATGGCTGCGGCAATCTGCATCAGTTCGGCCTTGATGCCTTCGGCGCCGCCGACCGCTTCCAGGCCGTGGCGCGCATCGACGAACTCGATCAGGCCGGCGCATTCCTTCTCGATGATCTCGCGCTTGCGCCGGTGCACCAGCTCGATCACTTCCGCATACGGATCGCCTGCGTCGGTTTCCGGCAGCGGCAGGTCGGGATTGATCAGGTGGCGGATTTCTTCCGTGTCCATGCCGCGCGTGATGCCGGCCAGCTTGGCGGCGCGCTGTTCCGCGTCGGCACTGCTGCCGAGCAGGGAGCGGATCAGCTCCAGCCGGTCCTTGTCGCCCAGGGCGTTGTCGGCCGAGCGCGGCGTCAGCACCTGGGCAATCTGCACCGCGCGCAGGCCGGCGCTGTGCTCGGCCAGGCGCTCGACATTGTCCTCGTGCATGCCGGTATCGACCTTGCGGATCACCGCGGCGCGCTCGTCCAGGTCGGGCAGCGGAATTTCCACCGCAGCCACGCGCGGGTTGGCAACGATCTTGGCATTCAGCTCGGCCAGCGATTCGCTCAGCAGGAAGACGACGTTGTCCTTGCTTTCCAGCTCCGGGCTCATCGACCAGCGGTGCAGGCGGATCGCCGCCATGCGGTCGGCCTGGGAGAGGAAGTTTTCCTCGCCCGGCGGGGCGATGCTGCCCGCATAGCTGATGATCAGCGCTGCGCTGTGGCGCAGCAGGATTTCGTGCTCGATGTCGGCCAGTGCCTCTTCCGGCGGCTTGTTCGGCCGCACCGGCTCGGTGCCCAGGGCGCTGGTGCGCTTGGCATAGCGCACGCCGGCCGAGGGGTCGTAGACGAGGATGGTGTCCTTGTTGTCCTTGAGCAGCACCTCGGCGAGGAAATCCACCAGCGAATAGAACTCGCCGCCGTGCAGGATTTCATCGAACACGTTGTGATGCAGGATGAACATCGACGCCTCACCGCCGATGTATTTGCGCCGGACCGTTTCGGCCCAGCGCGGCAGGGGTACCGCAGGACGCGACGCGGCCATGTGTTATCTCCTTTTACATCTGTTTACCGGCGGCCGCCTGGGCGGCGCGCTGGCGCTTGAGTTCGTCGAGCTGGGCACGCGCCGTGATGGAACCGGACTGCTGGCGCAGCTTGTCCAGGCGCACGTCGAGATCGGAATCGCGCAGTTCCTTGCCCAGGTTGGCCTCGGAAATGGTGTTCTTGATGTGGTCGCGCACCTTGTCCAGCGCCTGTACGTCGGCTTCGACGCTGAGGCCGTCGAGCTGCGACTGGATCTGGATGCGCGCCTGCGCGCTCTGCATCTTGGCCAGCATGCGGTCGCGTTCGCCCTTGAGCTTGTCGATCTCGCTCTTCACCGACAGCAGCGCGTTCTTGGCGTCGTCGGCGTCGACCTTGGACTGCTCGGCTTCCGCCGCCAGTCCGCTCAGTTCGGCTTCGACCGCGCTTTTCTTCTGCAGCAGTACCAGGGCCAGGTCGTCCTGGTTGGTGGCGAGGGCGGCTTCCAGATCGCGATTCACCGCTGCCAGGCTTTGCCGCTCGGCTTCGACGCGATGATCGATCTCGTCGCGGCGGCGGATGATCGCAGCGGTCGCGCTTTTCAGCTTGGTGTATTTGCCGATCAGGCTGTTGATCGCGTTTTCGTAGGCGATCTCCGGGTGTTTTTTCTCCACGTCGGCAATCCACAGCGACACGAAGCCGCGCCAGAGATTGCCGAGTCGGTCGAAGAAATTGATGCTGGCCATGATGCACTGGTCTCCGTTGCAAGAAGGACGTGCGCCGCTGCAGCGCAGCGGTGCTGGTTACTTGTTCACCGATTCAAAGAACTGGCGATGGTCGTTGGCGAAGGCGATGAAGCCCTGGATCAGCTGCTGCTTCAGCGCCAGATGATCGGCTTCGGGCGTGAAGCGCAGGGCCAGGCGTGCGCCCTGGGTGGCCCAGTCGAAATGATCGGCCTCGGCCGCGCCGCCATGGCCGGAATGGATCGCGATCCAGTGGTAAGCCACGTGCTCCTGGCCGGCGATGGCGATGCGCGTGGTCAGCAGCTGCTGCACCAGCTCGGGCGCGGACTGGCGCAGGGTTTCGTCGATGATGGAAAACTCGCGGTCGGCCAGCAGTTCCGAACCCAGGTGGTAGCCGATCGCGGCGAAGATCGACGGCAGGTCGTCGGCGCTGTGCGCGCCGTAGCCGCGCGCCACGCGCAGGTTGAGTTCGATGAGCCAGTCCGGATCGGCCAGCAGCTGGTTCACGCCGCGCGCGTCGGCCAGCGCCGGCACCTGCACGGCCTCGATCTGCAGCAGCCCCTTCAGCGTGGCCTGGGCCAGGCAGCGGTGGCTGTCGCGGTGCACGCTGTCGTGGTCGTCGAATTCGTCGCGCGCCGCATCGAAGAAGAAACTGCCGACATAGACGCTGCGGTCGGCCAGTGCGGCGATGGGCTCGTCGCGGTCGAGAAACAGGCGGCGCGAGCGGCCGATCTTGCCGGCCAGCGCGGCCACGCCGGAACCGAACAGGCCGTTCCAGCTGGTATAGCGGCCGAGGAAGCGCAGCCGTTGCAGCGGATCGTACAGCGCGGCGCGGATGGCCTCGTGCACCAGGCGCTCCTGCGCACTGAAGTTCACCAGGCTTTCCAGTTCTCCACGACTGATCTTGTTCACATTCACGGTTTTACTCCCTGGCGCGCCGCGCCGATGACGCGCGCCGCCGCCGGTTGCACCAGTTTTTCGATTTCGGCGCCGTAGCTGGATTCCAGCTCTTCTTCCAGCCGCAGGCGTTCTATCGCCTCGGTCAGGCGCACACCGCCTTCGGCCGCGGCGGAATTGGTGATGATGGCCTGGTAGATTTCTTCCACCGCATCGGGCAGCGACAGCAGCGCGGCTTCCACCGCCGACTTGCGGCTGGCCAGGCGGCGATGGCGCAAAAGCAGCTCTTCCAGATCGCTGCGCGCCTTGCGCAGGCTGCGCTCGTCCTCGGCGCCTTTTTCGATGCGTGCGGTGATTTCGGCAATGCGCCGCTCCACGTCGCGTTCCTTGACCGAATCCTGGCGTTCTTCCATGGACAGCTCGGCCAGCCACAGGCCGAGGAAGTCGATGCCGGTGTCCTCGATGCGCTCCAGGTCTTTCTCGCTCAGCGCGCTGCGCCGGTGGCTGCCCATTTCGCGCAGGCTGCGCACGCGTTCCTGCAGGTTGCGGTAGATGTCCCAGCGCGGATCGTGCTCGGTGCAGCGGCGGGCGATTTCGCCGCGCAGGTGCATGGCCGCGGCTTCGCGCCGTTTCAGCTTGAGCTTGAGGTCGACCTTGGCGCGGAAGGTCGACGAGGACGGCACGAACATCGCCGCGATCGCCTCGCCCGCGGCAAACGCGAGCAGCGGCAGGATGGCACCGGGTGCGCCGTAGGGAATCGACAGGAAGGTGCTGCTGGCCAGGGTGGCCAGGAACAGGTTCACGTTGAGCGGCGTGGTCAGCATCGCCCAGAGGTAGGACGGCTGTTCTTCCTCGCTGCCGCGGTTCCAGGCCGGATCCATCGTCACGATGCCGCCCTCTTACACCGACACGCGCAGGCTGGCGCGGCCGGTGCTGGCCGCATGCAGCTGCGACAGGATGCGTTCTTCCATGCGCACGGCTTCAGTGGAGCGCTGCCAGGTGACCGAACGCGGCCGCGGTTCGAGGATGGCGAAGTCATCGGCGATCTTGGCCGGCTGGGTCGACAGCACGACGACACGGTCGCCCAGGGTCAGCGCCTCGGTCACGTCGTGGGTGACGAAGACCACCAGGCAGGGATTCTGTTCGTAGATCTGCACCAGCAGCTGCTGCATCTCGGCGCGGGTCTGCGCATCCAGCGCACCGAAGGGTTCGTCCATCAGCAGGATGCGCGGCCGCAGCACCAGGGCGCGGGCCAGGGCAACGCGCTGGTTCTGTCCGCCGGAAAGCTGCGACGGCAGGTGCTTGCGATGGCCGCTCAGGCCTACTGCAGCCAGGGTCTCGTCGAGCCGGCGCCGGGCTTCGGCGGCGTCGATGCGCGCGCGCCAGTGCTTGAGGCGGAACGGAAAGGCGACGTTTTCCTCGACCGTCAGGTCGGGCCGGTTGGCGTAGCGCTGGAACACCATCACCGCGTCGTCGTGCGCTTCGGTGCAGGGCACGCCGTCGATCAGCACCGTGCCCGAGGTCGGCGTGGCCACGCCGATCGGCCGCACGCCACCCATCATGTGCAGGATGGTCGATTTGCCGCAGCCGGACGGCCCCAGCAGCATGTTGATGCCGGGGCTCAAGGTCAGCGAAATGCCGTCGACCACGCGCAGCACGCCGCTGCCGTCCTTGGTCGGGTATTCCTGCACGATGTCCTTGAGTTCGATGCTGACCGGGTTGGCGGGCGCGCTCACAGCTTGGTCTCCCAGGGGTACATTTTTTTCTTTATATACTGCATCAGCTGGTAGCTCAGCAGGGCGAACGCGACGATGACAATGATGCCGGCGAACACCTGGTCCATGGCGGAGAAGCGGCGTGCGTTCTGGATCAGCTGGCCCAGCCCTTCGCGCGCGTTGACGTATTCGGCCACGGTGATATAGGTCCACATCACCGACACGCCGACGATGACTGCATCGGCGATACGCGGCATGGCCAGCGGCAGCACCGCATGGCGTACCGCTTCCATGGGCGTGGCGCCGAGATCGCGCGCCGAGATCCAGTACGCCTGCGGCACGGCGCGTACCGCGTCGCGCACCATCGGAATCAGGTAGACCACGGCACCGACGAACAGGAACAGGATCTTCATCCACTCGCCGATGCCGAACCACATCACCATGATCGGCAGCAGCGCCACGACCGGTGCGGAGCGGAACGGATCGATCAGCGGCGACAAGGTTGCATTGAGCTTGGGCGACGCGCCCATCAGCACGCCGATGGGAATGCCGATCGCGATGACCAGGGCGCCGGCGGCGAGCACGCGACCGACCGACCATAGCGTCGCATTGAGCAGCAGGCTGCGCTGGTTTTCGCCGTCCCAGGCCAGGTAGACGAAGGCCTTGGCCACCTGCCACGGCGCCGGCAGCTTGTTCGGGCTGACCAGGCCGGTGCCGCTGACGATGGCCCAGAGCAGCAGCACGGCAACCACGGCGCCGATGCCCAGCGTGCGCGTGGTCTGGGCGCTCAGCGGCGCGTAGGGGTTCCAGGTTGTGGGTTCGCTCATGTCGCTACCTTGCGCGTGGAAATTTGCGGTATGGCGGTTCAGGCCAAGCCGCGACCGTTGGATGCGACCGCCATCGGCGCTGCAGATTCGCTACGACGATCCAGCGGTACGCCGTGCGGCAATGCCTGCCCCCTCACCCAACCCTCTCCCCCAAGCGAGCTTGGGGAGAGGGCTTTGAATCGTCGATACCGTCGCACCGCTGTAGCTCCCTCTCTTCCAAGCTCGCTTGGGGGAGAGGGCTGGGGTGAGGGGGCAGGCGCTCAGGCTTGCGACACCGTTGGATCGTGTTGCCGCACGCCGAGCGAACCGAACTGACAATCCCGCTCCGCGTTCCGCTCGCGTAGCGGGCTACCCGCCGAACCTCAGCGCCGCAATACCGCCGCGCGCGTCGTGCGGTTTATCGCGCGGCAGTCTTCCAGGCTGAGGTTTTCGTTCTGCGGTGCGCTCTCGTTGCACAAGGGCTTGTCCGGCCCGTTGCCGGTCACGGCGAAGCGGGCGCGGTCGAATTCCCACTGGCTGACCAGGTAATCGACCACGGCCTGGGCGCGGGCGCGGGAAATGCGCATGTTGGCTTCGCGCGCACCGGTGGAATCGCTGTTGCCCGAGATGTCGAAATAGGCCGAACCGTTGTTCTCGATGAACGGCACCATTTCCTCATCGATGATTTTCTGCGACCGCTTGGTCAGCTCGGCCGAGCCGCTGGCGAAACTCACCATCACCGGCTTGGTCACGGCCGGTTCCTGCTTGGCCACCTGCTGGCGTTCCTGCTCGGTGAAGGTGAACTCCGGCTTGGCCGCAGCGGTTTGCGCCGCCTGGCTCTTGGCCAGCAGGTTGCGGATATAGCGCAGGTCGATCGAATCCTGCGGCGCGATCACCGGCGAATTCGGATTGGCCAGCGCGCCGGCCTTGCGGTAGATGCCGTCGAAGCGGCGATAGACGCGGTCGTAGTGGTTGGTGCCGCCGGCCAGGCCGAAGATGCGCGCATTGTCTTCCAGGCCGGTCCAGACCAGGTTTTCGAACAGGCTCTTGACGAACGGGCGGCCCTGGTCCTTGGCCAGCAGGGAGAAGAACTCCTCCGTGCGCACCAGCGCATCGACCGCTTCGTCCGGCGTCTTCTTGGCCGCATCCACGCCGCTCATCCAGCCGCTGACGAAGGCCTGCAGCGTGGCTTCGTTGGCCGGTTCGGACAGCACGCGGTTGTCGCAGACGATCACGTCGTAGATCAGGTTGGTGGCTGTGCGCGTGGAATACACCACGTGCGCGCCGGGTACGTTCTTCAGCGCGAGGGAGAGGTCGGGATCCCACAGCGCGACCGCATCGACGCTGCCGGCTTCCAGCGCCGCGCGCACGCCGGCAGTGCCTTCCTCGGCATTGATGTAGACGTAGCGCACCGAGGATTTCTTGCGTGCGGTAAGGCTGGAGTTTTCCAGCGCGTCGATGGTCATGCCGTCGGACGGGGTGAACTGCAGCAGGGCGATGCTGTGGTCGGCCAGGTCTTCGACGCGGGTGATGGCCGGGTTGCGCGAGATGATCGCGTCGGCGCCCTGGGTATTGTCCACCGCCATGATGGCGCGGCCGTCCAGGCCGGCGTTGCGCAGATTGGGCTGTTCCTGCGCCCAGAAATCGGATGTGCGCCAGGCGCAGTGGGCGGCCTTGGATTCGAAGATGGTCGACAAGGTGGGAATGTCGTCCTGGATGACGAATTCCACGTTCACGCCGGCCTGGGCGAACAGCGAGCCGGCCTGGGTCTTGAGCGACTTGCCGTTGGCCAGCAGCGCCGGCGCATAGCCGTGGAAGCTGACCAGGCTGACCTTCAGCGGGTTGCCGGCCGAGCCCAGCGCGCCGCCGGCCGGCGCAGCACTAGCCGGCTTGGCCGTGCTGGCGGGCGTCGCGGCAGGCGTGGCCGCGGTCGTGCTGCCCGTGGCCGGCGTGTTCGGTGTCGCCGCCGGGCTGGCCGGACTGGCGGCCTTGCCCTGGACGATTTCCTTCAGGCCCAGGTGCCAGGCGGCAGCGGCAGTACCGCCGAGGATGATGAGGGTGACCAGACCTTTGGCGAGCGGGGTCATCTTGGCCATGGTGGCTCCGTTGGCAGGGGGGTTCGATCAGGTGCCCGGGTGAGCGCCGCCGCCAAAGGTGGCGGCCAGGCGTTTCAGGCGTTCGCTTTCCGCATCCAGCCGCGCGACTTCGCGCAGGCAGGCTTCCTTGGTTGCCCGGGCAGCATTTTCCAGGGCACTTTTTTCTTCGGTGGCGCGCGTGACTTCGCGCTCCAGCAGCGCTTCCAGGTCGGCGATCTGGCTGCGGATGCGGCCTACCGCGTCCTGCTGGCGCTGGTCGCGTTCGGTGACGGCGGCGCGCGCCTGTTCCAGCGCGGCGCGGGCATGTTGCTCCAGCTGGCTGCGCGCACCGAGCAGGGCGCGGCTTTTGCGCTCGGCGTCGAGCAGGGCATCGTCGATGGTCCAGGCATCGTCGGCGGCGTCCAGCGCACGCACCGCGGCGATGCGTGCCGGCGGCTCCAGCGCGGCCAGGCCGTCGAGGATCTTGAGCAGTTTTTCCGCACTGAACGGTGCGGCAGCGACCGCCTGGTCGGCATAGATCTGCTCGAACGGCCGCTGTTCAACCAGTTCGCCCAGGGGTTGCTGCGGTGCTGCCTCGGCGACGGGTGCGGGCGGCGTGTCGGCGCTTGCCGTGTCCATCACGACATCGCTGACGCTGGCCGGTACTGCAGCCTCGTCCACGGGTTGTTCCGCCTCGTCCAGTTGAACAAGACCGGCTTTTTGCAACGCACGCATGAATCGGCTCAACGCGATCTCCCCATCGCCCCACGGCTTTACCGCTGGAGTGTAGGCGATCCCGCCACGGCTATGCGCGCCGCAACGCCGGAACTGCCGTCTCCTGATCAGCCCAATAAGGTCAGGTTGCAAGGTCTGCAAGGGTGACGAACGGGACAGACGCCTGCGCGGGCAACGGTGCGCAGGGTCCGGCCGTAACACATTCTTTGCATAACGTCGCAAGGCGCGGTGGCGAACACATGACTGTCGTGCGGCGGCAGGACGCGACCGCCGACGCCCGGGCAGCAGCCCGGGCCTGGCGCAGCGCCCTGAACGACGATCGACCCGGCACCTGGCCCGCGCAGCGTCGGCAACGCCCGGACATTGCCGCTGGCGCAGCGCTGTGTTTGACTGCCGGCGTCAGCAGCGGCGGGCGCGGCGTCCGCTGCCGCACGAAAAAACGGGGCTACCGATGGACCTGGGCAAAACCTTCCGGCAACCGCTGGAAGCAACGCTTTCGTATACCTTGTGGCCGCTGTTGTACGGGCTGGGCCTGTACGGCTGCTACTTTGCCTTGTCCAGCCCGCATCCGCTGGCCTGGTTCAACCTGGTGTATCTGTCCCTGGTCGGCGCCATCGCAGCGCTGGAACGCTACATGCCGCACGAACCGCTGTGGCTGCAGGACGACGGCGAGACCGGCGCCAATCTCGCTCATACATTGTTCACAAAGGGACTGGTGCAGATCGGCGCCGGCCTGGCCGCCACACTGGGCATGGCCACGGCCAGCGCAGTGCAGCCCGCAACCCACCCCGCCGCCGGCCTGTGGCCGTCGGACTGGCCGCTGTTCCTGCAAGTGGTGCTGGGCCTGGTCGTGGCCGAGCTGGGCCTGTATGTGGCGCATCGCATCGCCCACGAATGGCCGGCGTTCTGGCGCTTCCATGCCTTGCACCACAGCGTGGAACGGCTGTGGGTGATCAACACCGGCCGTTTCCATATCGTCGATACCTGTTTCAAGGCGCTGCTGGGCCAGGTGCCGCTGTATCTGCTGGGCGCGCCGCTGGCGGTGTTTCTCTGGATCAGCGCCGTCACCGCGATCACCGGCCTGCTCACCCATTGCAACATCGTGCTGCGCACCGGGCCGCTGGACTGGATCTTCTCCACCCCGGCACTGCATCGCTGGCATCATTCCAAGGTATTGGCCGAGGGCAACCGCAACTACGGCGAAAACCTGGTGCTGTGGGACCAGCTGTTCGGTACGTATTTCAATCCGCCGCGGCGTCCGCCAGCCGACATCGGTATCCACGGCCGCATTGCCAGGGGTTTCCTGGCCCAGCTGGTGCAGCCGTTCCGCGCCGACGGCGTGCGCGAGATCATGAGCGAAACACCCGAACACAAGACCTGAGGGTTTTGTTGCCGCGATTGCGTACTGGTACCTGTCCGCGGCGTTAGCCGCTCACGTGCCGATTGCCATGTCCCGATTCCTGCTTCGCTGCGCCGCCGCCGGCGCCTTCCTGATTGCCGCCTGCGCCCAGGCCGATGTGCTGGTCGGCGAGTTCCGCGGCAGCAACCCGACCGATGTCGGGCCGCTGCTGCGCTTTGCGCCGGGCCAGAACGGCAACGTGGCGCCGCTGTCGGCGCTGACCACCAACCTCGGCGGCCAGGTGCTGGTGACGCCGGTCTATGCCACCTACGAGCCCAGCGAACGGGTGATCTACGTGGCGGATTTCTACGGCAAGGCCATCCGCGTCTATCCGGCCAACGCCAGCGGCAATGTCGCGCCGCTGCGCACGATCACGACCGAATACCTGGGACAGCCGCGCCAGCTTGCCGTCGACGTCGCCCACAACGAAATCCTGGTGCCGGTGATGGGCTGCTGCATAGGCACGTTCGCGCGCAACGCTTCGGGCAATGTCGGCTTTCCGTCGCGCCTGATTTCCTGGGGCGGCATTGCCGGCAATGTGACGCGGCTGAATTCGCCGATCAGCGTGGCGCTGCTGCCAAATGACGAAATCGCCGTGATCGACAGGGCGGTTATCAGCGGGGTCTCGCACACGGTAGTGCTGATCTTCGCCCGCACTGCCACCGGCAACACCGCACCGCTGCGCACGATAGAAGGGCCGAATACGCGGCTGGGCGAGTTTCCGGGCGGCATCGCCTATATTCCGCAGACCAACGAAATCGCCGTCGCCGTGCAGCAGAGTTCCGCCTGGCAGATCGTCACCCTGCCCGCGTCGGCCAGCGGCGATGTGTCGCCCACGCGCGTCATCGCCGGCAGCAACACCACGCTGGAATCGGTGACCGCGGTTGCCTACGAACCCTCGAACGACCTGCTCTACGTCGCGACCGGCGCGTACAGCTCGAACAATCCCAAGGTGATCGCATTCCCGCGCACCGCCAATGGCAATCTCGCGCCGGTGCGCACCCTGGCCGGCAGCAACACCGGCATCAGCCAGCCCTACGGCCTCGTCGCAGTACCCAACGACGCGCTGTTCGCCAACGGTTTCCAGTGACGCTGCTGCCGGTGCTGATAGCCGGCGGCACTGCTGCGCGCTAGCTGTCTGGGCCGGCGACGAACACACAAAGTATCCAACTAGCCTTTGTCGTTGCCGGCCATTGTCCAGTTGCCGACTTCGCACAGGTGCTCGTCATGTCCCTGACTTTATCGTGTAGAACTTTCAACACGCTGCTGGTGGCGGCTGCCACACTGCTCTGCGCCAACGCCCAGGCGCGCCTGCCGCTGGTAGCCGAAGCGGCGCAGGCCGGCGACCGCCTCGACCAGGTCTACTACGCCCAGCCGCACAACACCTACCAGCACAGCAGCAAGCTGACCAACTGGCTGGACGCGGGCTATCGCACGGTCGAGCTGGACGTGATCGACCGCGGCGACTGGGAGAAAGAGGCGAAAGGCCCGTATGTCAGCCACGGCGCCAGTCCCGGCAATGCCAATTGCAGCGCCGCCAGCGACGACCGCCTCGGCAACTGTCTCGATGACGTCGTGGGCTGGCTGGACCGCAACACGGCCAACGTCAGCGTGCCCATCCTGGTATTCGTCGACATGAAGGCCAGCTGGGATCCGGCCAGTGCCTGGAAATCCGACGAAGTGGCCACGCTCGACGACTTTGTCCGCAAATACCTCGGCAATCGCCTGTTCACCTACCGCGACCTGCTCGCCACGCTGGGCGCCAATCCGAACCGCACCGGCCTCAAAGCGACCGGCTGGCCTACCCTGGCCACGCTCAAGGGCAAGATCATCGTCGTGTTCACCGGCGGCCATCTGGGCGACGTGAATGCACGCATGAATTCGGCGCGCAAGATTCTGAACGGGCAAAACCCGGCCGGCCCGGTTTCTTTCCTTTGTCCCGATGTGGACAGCAGCGATCCGGACGAGATTTCCGGCGCGATCGACAGCATCGGCGCTACCGACTCGGCGTTCTTTTTCTGCGCCAACATGAAGGGCGGCAAGCATGATCAGCTGGTGCTCAACCGCTCGGCTGAATACCGCCAGCTGATTCACCAGTGGAGCACCGCCGGCGATTTCGCCAAGACGCCGGAAGCGGCCAGTGATTCCGCCAGCTATCCGTCCAGTTACATCGCCGTCGCCCACGGCGCCAGCGCGATCGGCTGGGACGTCACGCAAGGCCTGAGCGACAACAGCGTATTCCAGCCGAGCTGGCTCAGCAGCATTCCGCTGGTGGCGCGCCGGCGCAGCCTGCCCGGCTATTTCCAGCTGCACACGCCGACGGCCGGCGGCGGCAAATGCGTCGACGTGAAGGGTGCCAGCTACAAGAACGGCACGGCGCTGATTCAGTACACCTGCAATGCCAGCGCCGCGAACCAGCAGTTCGTCTACACCGCCGAAGGCCAGCTGCGGCCCAAGGGCGATAACCGCTACTGCGCCGACATCGACGGCGGCAAAGGCAAGCAGGGCGCCAAGCTGCATATCTGGGGCTGCGACGGCGGCGAGTCGGAGCGCTGGGCCGTAACGCCCGACGGCCGCTTCGCCAACCGACACGGCGACTGGCGTTTCTGCATGGATTTGCTGAATGCCGATCCTGCCGACGGCGCGCCGCTGGTGCTATGGCCGTGCAATGCGGCCGATGCGGCGCAGAAGTTCGATCCGCAGGCTGTGCCGGAGTGGAACCAGACCGTTTTCTGAGCAGACTGCTCGGCGCAACACGGCCGCCGCAGTTTTGGCGGCGGCCGTGGACATGACACAATTGTCCGCACGATCAATAGCCTGCGATACCGCTCCAGCAGACCATAGACTGCGCCGCTGCACACAGGAGCGGCTCGCGTGACCATCCAGAATCAATCCGATATCGAAGGTCTGCAACGCATAGGCCGCGTGGTGGCGCAGGTGCTGGAGCACATGCTGTCGGCGATGCAGCCGGGCATGACCACGGCCGAGCTGGATGCCATCGGCGCGAAGCTGCTGGCGGCACAGGGCGCGCGTCCCGCACCCGCCCTGACCTACGGCTTTCCCGGCACGACCTGCATCAGCATCAACGAGGAAGTGGCCCACGGCATTCCCGGCGCACGCGCGATCTGCGCAGGCGACCTGGTCAATGTCGACGTATCGGCCGAGCTGGATGGCTATTTCGCCGATACCGGCGGCAGCCGTTGCGTGCCGCCGGCGACGGCGCAGAAATTGAACCTGTGCCATGCCACGCGCCAGGCGCTGGACGCAGCGCTGCAGCAGGCTCGCGCCGGCGCGCCGCTGAACCGCATCGGCCGTGCGATTGAGCAGGTGGCGCGGCGGCACCGCCTGCGCATCATCGAAAACCTCGGCAGCCATGGCGTCGGCCGCGCCCTGCACGAGGAACCCGAGCATATTCCCGGCTATTACGACGCCAGCGACCGGCGCGTGCTGAGCGAGGGCATGGTCATCACCATCGAACCGTTCCTGTCCACGCGCAGTACCTTTGTGGAAGAAGCCGCCGACGGCTGGACCCTGTGCGCCGCGCACGGCAACCTGGCCGCGCAGTACGAACACACGCTGATCGTTACCCGTGGCGCGCCGCTGGTGGTCACGCGGGTCTGAAATACCGGCGGGAATTTCGCCACTGCAGGCCGAACCGCACTACCGGCGAACGCGGTGGCATTGCTATTGTGTGCGCCGTTTTGTCCACCGGAAAACCTGCATGCCGTGCATTCGCCGCCTAGTCCTTGCGCTCAGCCTCAGCCTGGCCTTGCCCGCCCTGGCGGACGAAGGCATGTGGATGGCCAACCAGCTGCCGGAACTCGCGCCGCAGCTGCGCGCCGCCGGTTTCAGCGGCGATCCGGCCGCCCTGGCCGACCTGACCGCGGCGCCGCTGAATGCGGTGGTCAAGTCCGGTGGCGGTACCGGTGCCTTCGTCTCCGGCCAGGGGCTGCTGATCACCAACCACCATGTCGCCTACGGCGTCATCCAGTACAACAGCAAGCCCGAGCGCAACCTGCTGGAACAGGGTTTCGTCGCCGACAGCCAGGCGCAGGAATTGCGCGGCAGCCCGGATTTCCGCGTGCTGGTGACCGAGCGCTTCGATGCAGTGACCGAGCGCGTGCTCAAGGCCGCCGCCGGCAAGAAAGGCCTGGACTATTTCGATGCGATCGACGCGGCCAGCAAGGCCATCGTGGCCGAATGCGAAGCCCTGCGCGGCCGCCGCTGCAGCGTGGCGAGCATGGACTACGGCAGCGCGTTCTATCGCATCCAGCAACTGGAATTGCGCGATGTGCGCCTGGTCTACGCGCCGCCCGGCGCGATCGGCAAATACGGCGACGAAATCGACAATTTCATGTGGCCGCGGCATAGCGGCGATTTCACCCTGCTGCGCGCCTATGTCGGCGCCGACGGCCAGCCGGCCGACTACGATCCGGCCAACAAGCCCTACGCGGCGCCGGCGCATCTGCAGATTGCCCGCGACGGCCCCAGGACCGGCGATTTCGCCATGCTGGCCGGCTATCCGGGCATCACCTACCGGCATCGCCTGGCGCAGGAATTCGCCGAGCGCATCGGCTGGGGCCTGGGCGCCAGCGTCGATGCGCTGGACGCACTGATCGCCATCGTCGAACGCGAAGGCGGCAAAGATGCCGATGCAGCCGTGAAATACGCCAGCCAGCTGGCCAGCCTGAAAAACAGCAGCAAGCGTTTCAGCGGCGAACGCAGCGGCCTCTTGCGCAGCGACGCGCAGCGCAAGCGCGCCGACAACGAAGCCGCCATGCTGCAATGGCTGCAGCAGGAAGGTAAAAATCCCGATTGCGCAAAAGGCCAGGACTGCCTTTCCAGTGCCGAAACCCTGCGCCGCATCGAGCAGGTGCAGGCGCTGCTGAACGCGGCCAGCGCCACGCGCGAGCGTGACCTGGTACTGGGCCTGATCCAGTCGCAGACCCAGCTGCTGCGCGCGTCGATCACCCTGCAGCGCCTGGCGCTGGAACGCGGCAAGCCCGATGCCCGGCGCGAAGCCGGCTACCAGCGCCGCGACGAGAACCTGATCGAGGCGCAGTTGCGCCAGGTGCAACGGCGCTATGCCAGCGGCATGGAACAGGCCTTGCTGCTGGAATTGCTGCGCCGCTATCGCGCGCTGCCACCGGCGCAGCACGTGGCTGCCTTCGATACCGCATTCGGCAGCGACGAAGCCAGCGCCAAGGCGGCGCTGGAACGCCTGTACGGCGCTACGCGCCTGGGCGACGAAAACTTCCGTCTGGAACAGCTCAAGGCCGAGCCCGCGGCAGTACGTGCATCCGACGACGCCTTGCTGGCGCTGGCGGCCACGCTGCAGCCGGCATTGCTGCGGCTGGAGCAGGAGCGCAAGCAGCGCGAGGGCGAGCTGATGCGCCTGCGCCCGGCCTACATGTCCGCGCTCAAGCGCTGGTATCGCAGCCAGCAGCGGCCGCTGTTCCCCGATGCCAACGCCACCTTGCGCGTTTCCTACGGCCGCGTCGCCGGCTTCAGTCCCCGCGACGGCGTGGTCTACGAACCGGTAACCACGGTCGCCGGCATTGTGGAAAAACATACTGGCAAGGAACCGTTCAACGCACCCGAGCCACTGCTGGCGGCCATTGCGCGCGGCGATTTCGGCGACACGCGCGACCCGGCGCTGAACACGCAGACGGTGAATTTCCTCACCAACCTGGACACCACCGGTGGCAATTCCGGCTCGCCCGTACTCAACGCGCGCGGCGAACTGATCGGCCTGAACTTCGACAGCAACTGGGAATCGGTCAGCGCCAGCTGGTGGTTCGACCCACGCTACAAGCGTGCCGTACATGTCGACATGCGCTATATGCGCTGGCTGATGGAAAAGGTATACCCGGCACCGGTGCTGCTGGGCGAGATGGGCCTGGGCCCGGCGCGATGAGCGCGGCGCCACTGCCGCTGCTGTACCAGGACGATGCGCTGGTCGTGGTGGACAAGCCCGCCGGCATCGCCGTGCACCGCAGCAACCTGGTCGGCGCCGACGACGACTACGTGATCGACCGCCTGCGCGCCCAGGTGGAAGGCCCGCTGTACCTGGCGCATAGACTCGACCGCGCCACCAGTGGCGTGCTGCTGGTCGCGCGCTCGCGCGAGATCGCCGCCGACCTGGGCCGGCAACTGATGGAACGGCGCGTGCACAAGCATTACTTGGCGGTGGTGCGCGGCTGGCCCGAGGAAAGCGGCAGCATCGATCATCCGCTCAGCGGCGCCAGCCTGAAGGGGCCGGCGAAAGAGGCACGCACGCATTGGCAGCGGCTGGCCACGACCGAGATCGCCATCGCCATGGGCCGCTACGAACAGCAGCGCTATGCCTTGCTGCAGGTGGAACCGGAAACCGGCCGCTATCAGCAGATCCGCCGCCATTTCGCCCATGCCTCGCATCACCTGGTCGGCGACACCACGCACGGCCGCGGCGATCACAACCGCCTGTTCCGCATCCACTGGTCCATGCACCGGCTGCTGCTGCATGCCTGGCGCCTGGGCTTTGCCCATCCGCTCACGCTGCAGCCGCTGTGGATAGAAGCGCCGCTGGATGCGAGCTGGCAGCGCATCGTCGCGGCGTTTGGCTGGCAGGCCGCGCTGGATGCGGTTTCAGTCGCTAGCACGCCGGGAACATAAGCCGGCCGCCGGGCTGAGCGGATCGCCAAGGAAAGCCAGATCCAGCATACAGACCGGCGCTTGGCCGGGGTCGGTGCCGTAGCGGCAGTAACGCCCCGTCTGCAGCAATACCTGACGCAACTGCACGGCGCTGCAGTCGGCATAGCGCGGATCGCGCCAGACCAGCGCCGCCGCGCCGGAGACGATGGCCGCCGCCGCGGAAGTGCGGTCGAAATGGGCGTAGTCGCCGGCGCAGCCGGCGCTGCCCGCATGCGCGCTCGCCACGCTGGTACTGCATACGGGCGGACCTTCGTCGCGCTCGGGCGCCGGCGCACCGATGTCGACCGTGCCGAAGCCACTATTGGAATTTTTGGACAACGCACCGTCGTAGCGGCGCGCCTCGACCGTGAGCATGGCCTCGGCGTTGAACGAGGCCGGCCAGCGCGGCAGGCGCGCGATGTCGGCGCCGCTGTTGCCGGCGCTGGCGACCAGCAGCAGTCCGGCATCGCTGGCCGCCTGCAGGGCTTCGCGCAAGGCATTGCTGCGCGGCGGCACCTGGGTGCCCAGGCTCATGTTGACTACGCGCAGCGGCGCTCCGTCGGCGCCGCGATAGGCGATGGCACAGTGCAGCGCCGCCGCCAGGCGCAAGTCGCCGCCGGCACCGTCGATGCGCGTGTCGATGGAGACCAGCTCGCCGACCTCGGCCAGCCCGGCCAGGCCGATGCCGTTCTCGCGCACGGCTGCGATCAGGCCGGCCACGCGCGTCGCATGCCAGCTCGCGGCTGCCGGCAGCGCGCGCGGACAGCAGTCCTCGCCGCCGCAGCTGCCGTCGGCCGGGCGCTCGCGCGGCGCGATATGCACCACAGGCGGCAGGTCGGGATGATCGTCACGCACCGGTCCGTCGAGAATGGCCACATGCACGCGCGGCGCACGCTGCGGCACATGGATCGCCCGCCAGAGATTCTCGTTGTAGGTATGCAGCGGATCGCTGCCGATGCGGTTGGCCGGGACGACCGGCGCCGCAGCGGCCGGCTCATCGCTGGAGTCGGCGGAATCCACGCCGGGCTCGTCCTCGTAGCCGGCCTCGGGCGGCTCGCTCTGCGTGCAGGGCAAGGCCGCGACCGTCGCGGTCGAGTGATGCGCCGCCAGCGCCGGTACCCCGCGCGGCGGCACGACGACTGCGGCCTCGTAGCCAACCGGCAGCCGCGCCAGCAGCCACACCAGCGACAGCAGCAGTACCAGCAGGCGGCCAGGATCGACGGCACGAGATTGCGGCATGCGAGCCCCCCGACACGCGATGCGGAAACTGCCGGCGACCTTGCCGGCCGGATGCCGCCGCAGCCCGCGGACTGCGGCGGTACCGTCAGGGCTTACGGCGTATCGCCGGTCCAGCTGCCGTCGTCCGGATCGCCGCCGCCGCCGCTGACCGACGCGCCGACATACACGTGCAGATGATGGCTGCGCTCGCCCGGCGTGCCCTGCAGGCTCATGCAGAAATGCCGCTGGATATAGGTCTGTACGTTGTTTTCCAGCGGGCCGGGCGCGTACAGCAGGCCGGTGATCTGGTCGTAGACCGGGCTGTAGGCCACATTCGTCGCGTTCTTCCAGGCCGATACGTACGCGGCATTGGGGGAAGTCAGCGCGAGTTTCTTGAGAATTTTCTGGCTGGTGACCGGATGCAGATCCAGCTCGACCACCATGGTGTCGCCCTCGAGGACGCAGACGATGTCGGGAAAGTCGATCGCGTGATTGACGACGTAGTTGTTGGATTCGAATGCAGTAAGTGCCATGGCCCCTTCCATTGCAGTGGGTTGCCAGTGTCCTGTCCGCTGACTGCGCGCGAGGGAAGCGCGTGTTGCGATACGTCCGTTGCGAAGTCTGGTCGCACCGGGTGGCGGGGAAATCCGCCGCACCGGGCGTGCTGCAGGCAGGGGACAGGGCACTGGGCGGGCCACATGCCCGCAACCTACTCAGTGCCTGCGCGGCGGATAAAGTCTCAGCGCAGCGGCGTCACCAGCCCCACACGGCCAGCCCCGCCCATAGCGCCGGGCTTGCCTGCGGATAGGTTTGCAGCATCTGCAACTGGCTGCGCCGCAGGGCTTGCGCCGGGCGCAACGCGGCAGCCTGCGGATCGGCATAGAACGCGTCCATGAGTTCGGGCATCACGCCGTCCTGCACCGGCCACAGCGTGGCCACTACATGGCGTGCGCCGGCCTGCAGGAACGCATAGGCGACGCCGAGCGTGCCCTCGCCGGCGATCGCACGCCCGTTCGCGCTGTCGCAGGCGGCCAGCACGACCAGGCTGGCGCGCAGGCGCTGGGCGCCGATGCGCCGGGTCGACAGGAATCCGTCTATCGCCGTGCCGCGGGCATCGAACAGCGACAGCACCAGGCCGGAACCGCCAAAGCTGCTGCCGCCGTCCACGCCGTGTGTCGTAAAATGCACAATATCAAAAGAGTTTAAAGAAACCTTTTCTACATTATCCAGGCGGGCCGACAAGCCCAGCAGCAGCGTGCTGTGCTGTGCGCCCAGGCGCTGCTCGATCCGCTGCAGTTCCTGCGCACTGCCGTACAGGCGCCTGTCGTCGTTGCGCAAGGCCGGCGTGGCAGATTCCGCCGCAGGGGCCAGGCCGCCCAGGCGCGCATCGTCGCGGCTATACACCGGATCGCCGACCAGCAGCGCGCTGTAGTCGGCACGCAGCCCTGCCGCGGCTGGCCGCAGCAACAGCCAGGCGGCCGGCAGGCGGCTCAGCTCGTGCCGCTGCACCAGATAGCCGGGCTGGTCGCCGCAGCGCAAGGCGGCGAACGGCAGAGCTTCGAGTTCGCCATCGGCAACGATCAGCACGCGCGGCGTGACGATGCGGGCAGCCAGGGGTTGCCAGACCAGGGCACACGCCTGTGCCAGCGCCGCCTGCCAGCGCGGCGGCTGGCCGCCGCTGGCACCGTCGCCGGCGGCCAGGCTGGCGCGTACCTCGCGCACCGCCGCGGCAATGACGGCGGCTTCGGCCAGGGGCTGCGAATGCAGTGCATCGCGCTGCACGACCCAGGCATGGCTGCCCTGGGCTTGCTGGCGATACACCAGCAGCGTGGTATCGGCCGGCAAGGCTTGTTGCAGATCGGCGATGCGCAATTGCGCGCGCTGTGGCCGCGGCAAGGCGCCGTGCCGCAGGCGGTCGTCGAGCTGGCGCAAGGCCGCGCCCGCAGCGCGGATCTCGCGGTCGAGCTGGCGCAGGGCATCGCGGTCGCTGCTGCGCGCCTCGCTGAGCTTCCAGCGCGCCAGCGCCAGCGCGGCCAGCTGGGTCAGCAGCGGCTCGCGTTCGGCCACGGCCGCAGACGACAGGTTGCTGCCCGCTGTATCGAGACTGTCGCGCAGGCTGCGCGCGCGAAAGTCTTCGCTCAAGACCAGCGCTTCGGCGGCGCGCGCGGCACCGCCCTGGCTGTCGCGGGCCTCCAGCAACAGCGCGATCAGGCCCTCCTGTGCTTCACGCTGGACTGCGAAGAAACTCGCCCGCAGCTCCGGGTCGTACAGCGTGGTGGCGGCCTGCTCGGTCGCGGCGATGGCGCGGCGGTAGGCTGCTTCGGCCGCCGCCGGCTGGCCTTCGGCACGCAGCGCCGCGGCAATGACGGTATACGCGTCCAGTTGCGGCAATACCGCCAGGCGCCGGCTTTTCAGCGCGGCCGCGGCCAGCGTGCGGGCCTGCGCCGGCTGGCCTTGCAACAGCGCGAGCTGGGCCAGCTCTACCCGGGCGCTGTCGGCCAATGCACTTTGTTTCAGCGGCGCGGCCGCGGCCAGCGCCTGTTCGGCCAGGTTTGCCGCAGCAGGCAGGTCGCCGCCGCGGCGATAGATGCGCGCCGCACGCAGGCTGGTGTCGGCCTGCAGCAGCGGGCTGGCATCGACCGCCGCCGCCGCGACGGCCTCGTCGGCAGAAGCGCGCGCCTCCACGGTATCGCCCTGCGCCAGCTGTGCTTCGGCCAGGCGCGCCAGGGTCGCCACCACGGCGTCGCGGCGGCCACCGCCGCGCTGCAGAACCAGCGCCTGCTGCATCAGGTCGACCGCCAGTGCGGGTTCTCCCAGCAGCAGCTGCACGTAGCCGCGACTGCGCAGCGCCAGCGCCTCGCCGGCACTGTTGCTGCCGCTGCGGTAGGCCACGCTGGCCTGTTCCAGCTCCTGCAGGGCATTGGCCAGCTGGCCCTGGGCAATACGCACCAGGGCCAGGTTGTAGCGCGCGTCGCCGCTGCCGGGCAGGTCGCCCAGCTGCCGGCGCAAGGCCAGGGCGCGCTCGAAATGCGCGGCGGCAAGGCCGCTGTCGCCCAGCAGGAACCAGGCACCGCCGAGATTGTTCTGCGCGGTCGCGATGCGCTGCAGGTCGCCGCTGGCCTCGGACAGGGCCAGCGCTCGTTCGTAGCAGGTGCGCGCCTGCTGCAGGCTGTTGCGCAATGCACCGCTAAGGCAGAGGTTGTTCTGGATCACCGCGCGCAGCAGGTCGTCGTCGACCCCATCCAATGCCGCCAGCGCCTGCTGCAATGGCCTGGCGGCCAGACGCCCGTCGCCCAGCCAGTAGTGATTCATGCCCAGATTGTTCAAGGCCGATGCCTGGCCACGCGGATCGGCCGCGGCACGCCAGACCGGCAGTGCCTGTTCCAGCACCGCAATCGCCTCGGGCCGGCGCGACTGGCGCGCGAGTATGCGTTCCTGCATACCGCTGCAGCGCAGATAGCCGGCGCTGTCGCCGCTGTCGCGGCGGGCCTGGCACAGCGACTGCACCAGCACGGCGGTCTGCGGTTCGCGCAGGCGTTGCGCATCGGCCATGCGCTGGGCGACTTCGGCCGCGCCCAGGTCCAGGCCGAAGGCAGCGCTGCGCGCGCTGTCGGCCAGCTCTACGGCTTCCAGGCTCAGCTGCACCCGGCCAGGTGGCGAGCCCAGCCGCGGTGCGCGCAGTTCCAGGCGCAGGCCGGTTTCGTTGCGGGCCAGGGCGAAGCGCTGTTCGCCCCAGCGCAGGATGTCGTCGTCTTCGGCACGCCAGCGCTGCGTGGCACCGACCAGTTGCGCCTCCACGTCGATACCCTGTTCGACGACGCGCAGGCGCAGCGCCTGCGCCGCCGGCAGATCCAGGACCAGCTGCAGGCTCTGGCCCGCCTGCAACACCCGTTCCTGCGGCTGGCCCGGCTGCAACCGTGGCAGCGCCGCAGGATCGGCCGCCGGCAGCGCTACGGGCAACAAGGCCAGCAGCACGCCCAGGCAACTGCCGCGGCGGAAAAAGCGGAAGCAGCGGCGGCGATCCGGCGGCATGCGGCGTCCTGGCGTGAATTTCTGCTCAAAGTGTAGCGCCACGGCTGCCGCTGCAGCCGTCGCGGAATGCGGCCGGTCCGGTCCGGCGCAAGGCACGAAAGTGCCTGGCAACCGTCGCACGGGCCACGGCTGCCCCCCGCAGGCTGGCCGCCGCGGCCGTGTGCCGGGCTACAATCCGGCGCATGCCATCCTTCGATATCGTCTCCAAGCTCGACCAGCACGAAGTCGCCAACGCCGTCGACCAGGCCAACCGCGAACTCGACAAGCGCTTCGACTTCCGCGGCGCCGAGGCCAGCTTCGAGCTGGCCGACGGCGTCGTCACGCTCAAGGCGGACGCCGAATTCCGCCTCAAGCAGATGCAGGAAATCCTGTTCCAGCGCCTGGTCGCCCGCAGCATCGACATCCGCTGCGCCGACGCGGCAGATCCGGAAACCAACCTGTCCTCGGCGCGGCAGAAAATCACCCTCAAGCAAGGCATCGACCAGCCCCTGGGCAAGCAGATCGTCAAGTTCCTCAAGGACGGCAGCTTCAAGGTGCAGGCACAGATCCAGGGCGATCAGCTGCGCGTCACCGCCAAGAAACGCGACGACCTGCAGCTGGCCATCGCCGCGCTGCGCCACAACAGCGACATCGAGATGCCGCTGCAGTACGAAAATTTCCGCGACTGACCCGGCCATGCTCGAAGTCACGCCGCAGATTCATATCCACGACGACGAACTGAGCGAAAGCTTCGTGCGTTCGTCCGGCCCGGGCGGGCAGAACGTCAACAAGGTCGCCAGCGCGGTGGAATTGCGCTTCGACGTGGCCAACTCGCCCTCCCTGCCCGACGCTGTGCGCACACGCCTGCTGGCGCGGCGCGACCGCCGCATCACCGCCGATGGCGTACTGGTGATTTCCGCCAACCGTTTCCGCGACCAGGGCCGCAACCGCGAAGACGCGCGCGAACGCCTGGCCGAAGTCGTGCGCGCCGCCACGGTCGTGGCGAAGAAGCGCATCGCGACCAAGCCGACCAAGGGTTCGCAGGAACGCCGGCTGCAGGAAAAGAAATCCCGCTCGGCACACAAGGCCGGCCGCTCCAAGAGCTGGAAAGACGAGTGAAGCCGCCTTACCTGCCCGACAGCGCAGGCCAGCCGCTGCAGATACCGTTGTCGCGGCAGAACACGTACCGGCGGTTTTTCGCCTGGCTGCTGCGCGCCTGCGGCTGGAAGCTGGCTGGCCAGTTTCCCGACCTGCCCAAGCTGGTCTTCGTCGCCGCGCCGCATTCGTCCTGGTGGGACGGGGTGTGGGGCCTGATGTTCAAGGTTGCGGTCGGCCTGGACGCCTCGTTCATGGCGAAGAAGGAACTGTTCGCCGGACCGCTGGGCTGGCTGCTGCGGCGCATGGGCGGCATACCGATCGAGCGCAGTGCCTCGCACGGCGTGGTCGAGCAAATGGTGGAGCGTTTCGCCGAACGCGAACGCCTATGGCTGGGCATCGCCCCGGAAGGCACGCGCAAGACGGTGACAAAGTGGAAATCGGGATTCTGGCAGATTGCCCACGAAGCCGGCATACCCGTGATGGCGCTGTATTTCCACTATCCGGAAAAGATCATCGGCATAGGCCCGGTGTTCGAACTCAGCGGCGACAAGGATGCCGACATCGCGCGCATCCGCGCGTTCTATCGCCCCTGGCGCGGCAAGAATCGCGGCGCCTGAACGCAGCGCGGGCTTGCGGCGCAATTCGCTGCGCTCATCGCGCCCTACCGGCACGCCGCGCCTTCGTAGGGTGCGATGAGCGCAGCGAATTGCGCCGCGCGGCACCACGCAGGGGTCAGGCGCTCAACGCAAGCCCATACGCAGGCGGCGCGCGCCGATGCGTAGATTGCCGGCCGCGCCAGCGGCGAGGTTCAACACGGCGGCGCCGATCACCAGGGCCACCGACGGCAGCTGCGAGGTGCTCCAGCTCAGTGCGGCCGGACCACCGAAGGTAAGCAGGCCCGATATCAGCAAGGCCGTGCCCGGCACCAGCTGCAGCAGCCAGCGCCGCCAGGTCCACAGCTGGCGGCCGTGACGGCTGCGCCACCAGAACGGCCCTACCAGCATGGGCAGGGGCAGGCCGAGCAGTGCTACCACCGGAAACAGCAGAGCCAGCGGCGAAGCGAGCAGGACCAGCTCCGTCGCCGCCAGGCCAACGACCAGGGCAAACGCCGCGTCCCAGCGCCGCGCATGCGTAGGCTCGCCGCTGCTCCAGGCCGCCGCACAGGCAAACCCGGCGAGAGCGAGGCAGAGCAGCGCGATAAGCAGGAGATTGGCCATGTGCCGCAGTCTGTACTTTGTTCATGACAGCGCGGCTACAGCGCCTGTCTGTTCGTTTTTTCGGCCGCCCCGCGTTTTTCAGGCTGGAAGCGACTCGCCGCTTCCGCTTCGCCCTGCCCTGTGGGAGCGTCACCATGCCTGGTTTTTCCTGTACTCGCCTTGCCTCCGCCCTGCTCGCCCTGACCGCGCTGCCGGCGGGCGCCGCCACTTTCAACGTGATCACCGACGGCTCGGCCGGCGACAGCAACCTGGCCGACAACGCCTGCGGCATTTCCGGCGGCGGCTGCACCTTGCATGCCGCCATCCAGCAGGCCAATGCGACGGCTGGTTTCGACCGCATCACCATGGGCCGCAACAAGGTCACGCTGACACAAAGCCTGCCGACTGCGTCGGAACGCGTCGTCATCGACGGCACCCGGCCGGGCAACGGCCGCGCCGAGATCGACGGCAACAACACGAATGGCTGCATCTCGTTTTCCTCGCCCGGCGGCGGCGGCCAGGCGGCCAATCCGCTGGTGCCGCAGGCGAACAATTCGCGCGTGGAAAACTTCGTCATCCACAACTGCTCGGGCAACGGCGTCAATCTCGACGGCCACGGCTACGTGGTCTACAACAACTACATCGGCCTGCTGCCCAACGGCAGCACTGCCGACGGCAACTCCGGCGACGGCGTGTCGATTTCCGCCGACATCACCGACGGTGCCATTCCGAACCTGTCGGGCATACCGCTGCCCGAGGAACTGGCCGACCTGCCCGCCATCCTCACCTTCATCGCCGCGGCCGCGCCGGCGCTGGCGCCCAACGGCATCGTCACCAACGTGATTTCCGGCAACGATGGCGACGGCATCGAGATTTTCGGCCAGTACACAGCTACCAATGTCATTTTCGATAACATTATCGGCTTGAACGCAACCGGCACGGCGGCCGTGCCCAACGGCCAGAACAGCACCAGCCACGGCATTCTGCTCACCGCGTCAACCTATCTGAACTTCATCGGCATCGACAATCGCGTCGCTGGCAACAGCGCCTCGCCGCTGTCCGACGGCATCAATATCTCCACCGGCAAGGTGCCGTTCCCCAACTTCGTCGCAGGCAATTTCGTCGGTTTCGCGCCGACCAATCCGCTGACAGACCTGGGCAATGCGCAGTCGGGCATCCGCGTCGCCGACGCGCGCATCACGGTATCCGGCGATCCAGTGCCCAATCCGGTGCAGCTGTCGGC
Source organism: Tahibacter aquaticus (assembly GCF_004363655.1). Lineage (GTDB taxonomy): Bacteria > Pseudomonadota > Gammaproteobacteria > Xanthomonadales > Rhodanobacteraceae > Tahibacter > Tahibacter aquaticus. Next base: position 263,049 of record NZ_SNZH01000002.1, on the reverse strand, counting down.
GGTGATAGGCCCGGGCAATATCGTCGGCTACAACCGCGGCGGCAGCGGCGTGGCGGCGACCGATCCGAACAACGACAAGGGCGGCATCGTCGTCAGCGGCGGCAATTCCGACCATGTGCGTATCTGGGCCAATATCGTCGGCCTGTCCACGCCCGACGGCAGTGCCGTGGACATCGGCAACGCCGCCGACGGCATCAATATCGCCGGCAGCGACCACGAAGTCGGCGGCGCCACCGCCGTGGAAGGCAATATCGTCGGTGCCAACGGCCGCCATGGCGTGGTCGTGCGCGGGGTGCGCAATCGCGTGCGTGGCAATGCCATCGGCACCTTGCCGCCGCCGCTGGACGGCGCCGACCAGGGCAATGCCGGCATCGGCCTGTGGGTGCTGTCGGGCGGTACGCGCATCGGCGGCGACAACGATGCCGAGAAGAACGCCATCGCCTTCAACGATTCCCACGGCGTGAAGTTCACCGGTACGGCTGCCTGGTCCAACCTGCTGCGCAAGAACTCGATCTATGGTGTGCCGACGGGCAGTCTCGGCATCGACCTGGACGTGGTCGACAACGGCGTCGACCCGACCGACGACAGCAACGGCGGCGACCGCAATGTGAACTATGCACAATGGCAGCAGAACACCGTCGTGCTCGGCGCGGCCGGCTATACGCCGGGCGGCGGCGGCAGTTCCGCCGGCTGGAGCCTGCAGTCGGCACCGAACGGCCAATACCGCATCGAGTTCTTCGTCAACGATGATAACGCTTCCGGCGGCAAGACCTTCCTCGGCGAAACCACTGCGGCCACCAATGCGGCCGGCCTGTCTTCCGGCAGTGCGGCACTGAGCCCGGCCACGCCGATGGATACGCGCGGCAAGTTCATCACCGCTACCGTGACTGACCTCAAGCCGACCAGCCCCGGCGCCGGCGAACCCAACCCGCCGGGCCTCGGCGCACCCGGCCCGGCCAATAACACCTCGGAGTTTTCCGCACCGGTGCGCGTACCGATTCCCGGTTCGGTGCGCGTGATGGCAGGCTCGGTCGCGTTCACCATTGCGGAAAACGCCGGCAATGCGGTGATCAACGTGGAACGTTTCAATTCCGCCGAAGGCGCGATCGACGTCGACTACAGCACCGCCGTCATTCCCGGCGGCGCGACCACACCCGGCGATTTCGCCCAGACCAGCGGAACGCTGCATTGGAACGACGGCGAATCCGGCAGCAAGAGCATCCTGGTGCCTATCGTCGCCGACCTGGTGACCGAGCCGGCGGAAAGCTTCTCGGTCCAGCTGTCCAATCCGCAGGGCGGCGTGGAACTGGTGTCGCCGCAATCCGCGACGGTGACGATCGACGTTTCCACGCCGGTGACCTTGCAGTCATTCGAGGTGGAATAGTCGTCTTGGTGGATAACGTTCATTTTGCCTTCGCCGCCGGCGGCAACCACGTCGGCGGCGAAGTCGTGCAAAGCGTGCTCAGACGTCGCCGTCGTTGAGCCAGCCCTCGCCGCTGCCGCGCTGGAATACCGTGTCGCTGTCGAGCACGCTGCCGGCCGGTACCGACGCCTGGTCGGCCAGGCGCGCGTACAGCGGGGTGAAATCGGGGCGCGTCGCTTCCATCAGCTGCTCGTAGCTGTCGATGACGAAATAGGTCTTCTGGTAGGTGTCGATGCGGTAGCGCGTGCACATCACGCGTTCCAGGTCGAAGCCGATGCGGTTGGGCGCGGCGGAATCGAGGCTGTAGATCGACTCGCCCTTGGAGCTGACGATGCCGGCGCCGTAGATGCGCAGGCCTTCCGGCGTGTTGATCAGGCCGAATTCCACCGTATACCAGTACAGCCGGGTCAGATTGACCAGCGCCTCGGGCGCGATCGCCGCGGCTTTCACGCCGCCCGCGCCGTAAGCCTGCATGTAGTCGGCGAACACTGGATTGAGCAGCAGCGGTACGTGGCCGAACAGGTCGTGGAACAGATCGGGCTCGGACAAATAGTCCAGTTGTTCCGGCTTGCGTATCCACCAGGTCACCGGGAAGCGCCGCGCGGCCAGGTGTTCGAAGAACGTGAGTTCGGGCAGCAGGCCTTCCACGGCGATGAGTTCCCAGCCGGTGCTGTCCTTCAGCACGCGATTGAGATCGCTGAATTTCGGGATGGCGTCGGCCGACATGCCGAAGCGCTCCTGGTTCTCGACGAATTCCTTGGCCGCGCGCCCCACCAGCAGCTCGCGCTGGCGCTGGAACAGGGTGGACCAGGTCTGGTGGTCGGTGGCGCTGTAGCCGTCCCAGGGTTGCTCGATCACGCGAGTGGTATAGACCGGCACATAGCCCTTGTCGGTCAGCTGGTGTTCGACTCTTTGGGCGGCAGTCTGCATGGCGCTCTCCGGAACAGCTGCGCAGGACGCGCAGCGACCTACAGTCTAGAGGCGAAAGCGCGCAACAGGCTTGCTTTGTTGCGCCAGATTACTGGTCTGTCGCAATATACGGCCACAATTTCGACATATTGCGCAATATTATGACTGATACCGAGCTCGACCGCATCGATCGTCACATTCTCGACGTATTGCAATGCAACGGCCGCATCACCAATAGCGAGCTGGCCGAGCAGGTCAGCCTGTCTGCGTCAGCCTGCCTGCGCCGGGTGCAGCGTCTGGAACACAACGGCGTCATCAGCGGCTATGCCGCGCGGGTAGACCCGCGCGCGGTCGGCCTGGGTCTGCAGGCCTTCGTGCGCGTGCAGCTGGCGCGGCACGACGCTCAGTCGATCGCGCATTTCGTGCGGCGCGTGGGCGAATCGGCCGAGGTCGTGGCCTGCCATGCGCTGACCGGCGACATGGACTATCTGCTGCACGTCGTGGTGGAAGACCTGGATCACTTCTCGCGCTTCCTGCTCGACCGCCTGCTCAACGAATCGGGGGTGGCCGACGTGAATTCCAGTTTCGTGCTGCGCACGGTGAAGCAGACCGCTGCACTGCCGATGGCCTAGGCCGTACGGATTCAGCGCACTCGCCTCAATCGGACTGCGTCAGCACCGGTGCCCCGCCACGGCAGCGCAGCCAGCCCAGCGGGCGGCGGCCGCCGGCGCGCAGGTCGTCCGCATCGGCAAGGCGGAACACCGCGCCAGCGCCGTCGCGCTCGAACACGTAACCGCTGGCGGCATCGCCGGCCGGACAGTCGCCCTGTACCCGCCAGTAGCGCGGCAGCGGTGCATCCAGGCTGCCTTCGTTGTCCAGCACCAGATCGATCGCGCCGTCCGCCTGGGCCTGCTGCTGCAGACGCAGTCGCGGCCGCAGCGGCTGCGCATGGATGACTGCCTGCAAGGTGGGCAGCGACCAGGCACGGCGATCGCCCGCGCGCGGCAGGCGGAACCAGATGACGCCGGCCAGCTGCGCCGGCCGCTGCGTCTGCAGCTGGCGCAGCAAGCCGGCCACCGCCGCCGGGTCGACCTTCAATTCGCGTTCGCCCACGCTGCGCCGCGGCAGGCTCTGTTCGCTTTCCACGGCTTCGACCGCCCCGTCCGCCGCCAGCTTCAGGCGCGCACCGTAGGCCGGCAAGGCGAGCAGGAACGGCTTGCGGCTGCGCTGCGCCCAGGCCTGGCTCCAGCGCAATGCCTGGGCCGCATCGAACAGGCCGGCAGCGGGACTGGCCACCGCATGCACCTGCAGCACGCTTTCGTCGACTGCAGCGAGCAGGGCCGGCAGATCGCTCGCAGCGGTCCAGGCCGGCAGCGCCGTGATCGACAGCCGGGTCTGCGCGGGCAACTGTCGCCGCAGCGCGGTCAGCTGCTGCGCATACCCGGCCAGGCGCGCGCTGGCACAGTCGTGATCGATTTCCACCGCCGCGGCAAGGCCAGCCTCGTGCCAGCGCTGCAGCAAGGCGTTCAGGCGCGCGGCCAGTTCTACGCCAGGCCAGTCCGGCGCGCTGCCGTCCAGGCGTGCGACCAATACCAGGGCGCGGCCGTCGGCACGCAGCGCGGCGAGATCCGGCGCAGTCTCGATCCAATTGCCGCGGGCGTCGCGCTGCAGCGCCAGTACGCGCAGGCCAGCGAAATCGGCGCGCGAATCGCGCAGAGCCGCGCGCAGGGCGTCGTCCCATTGGCGCTGCCAGACATAGGCACTGTGCGGCAGCGGCGGCGGCGGCGGCGGCGCAGCACAACCGCCGAGCAGGACGAGCGCCAGGCCGGCCAGCACGCCGCGGCAGCGCCGGGCGGGAATCCACCGCTGGTCTGCTGGCGTCATGCCTGCCTCAATGCAGCGTCGGCGGCTCTTCCTCGCGGCGCCGGCGCGGAAATTCCAGGATGGTGCCGCGCTCCTCCGGCATCCGGTGCCAGAGTATCGGCACCTGGTTCGGCCGGGGCATTTCGAAGGTTTCCGCCTCGGCCGCAGCAGCGGCGGCAGCAGCTTCTTCTTCCAGCTCCCAGCTGGGCTTGGGCAGCGCTGCCGGCGGATCGAGCTTCTGCCAGAGGAAGGCCGCCACCGCGCCGGCCAGGGCACCGCACAGGTGGGCTTCCCAGGACACGCCGATCTCCCGCGGCAGCACGGTCATCACCATGCCGCCGTAGAGAAAGAACACGATCATCGCGATCACGGTCGCATTGCGGTCGCGCCGCAGCAGGCCGAGCAGGAACAGATAGAACATCAGGCCGTGGGTCACGCCGCTGGCGCCGATATGCCAGGACGGCCGTCCGATCAGCCAGATACCCAGGCCGCCGGCGATCCAGATCAGCGCCAGCGCGCGCACCGAGCCGCGCGGATAGTTGAACAAGGCCAGGGTCAGCAGCACTGCCAGCGGCAGGCTGTTCATGATCAGGTGTTCGAACGAGCCGTGGATCAGCGGAGCAGTCAGCACGCCGGGCAGACCGAACCACTCGTGCGGGTAGACGCCGAAATCGCTGAAGTCCAGGCGCCCCAGGTCTTCCACCAGCTTGATCAGCCAGAGCACGGCAACCAGGGCCAGGGCGATCAGGCCGGCGCGCTTGAGCTGGGGTGTATCGCGGCGGGGAATGGCAGCAGAGGTATCCATCGCGGCGAGGTTGGGGCATAGGCGGGGCACTCAAGTGGCGGCGCGGGGTCGCCGAAAAGGGCACCAGCCACGCCCTGGCCGCCGGATTGCGCAAGCCGCGGCCGGACCGTCTGGCCAACAATCGGCTACGACCTTTTGCAGGGGCGGCGCGCAGGCGGCATGGGCTAGCCTTGGCGGGTTGCCCAGGAGAAAAACCATGTCGCCATACCGTCTTGCCACCTCCCTGCTCGCCCTGGCGCTGGCCTTGCCGGCCATTGCCCAGGATTCCGCCGCCGACCGCTTCAAGAACCTGTACGAACGCGAGTGGGCCTGGCGCCAGCAGGAAAGCCCGCAGCTGGCGAGCTACCTTGGCGATCATTCCCGCGGCGGCGAACTCGGCCATGTGGACGAGAAGTCGCAGTTGCGCCGATTGAAAGATTTGCAGGCGTTTCAACGCGAGCTGGAAGCCATTTCGCCCGACCAGCTCAGCGCCGCGGACAAGATCAACTACGCCATCTACCGCGCCCAGCTGGCCAACCGCATCGGCGGCATCCAGGTGAAAGACTACCTGCTGCCGATGACCTCGGATTCGAGCTTCTACGCCGATCTGATGCAGATGCCCGAATCGCAGCCGCTGAAGACCGCGGCCGACTACCGCACCTATATCGCCAAGCTGAAAGCGATACCGGCCTATTTCGACGAACACATCGTGCTGCTCAAGCAGGGCGTGAAGATTGGCATGACCCTGCCCCAGGTCGTACTGCAGGGCCGCGACGGTCCGCTGCGCGAAGTGGCCGAGAACAAGGATCTGGCCAAGAACCCGTTCTACCAGCCGTTTGCCAAGCTTCCCGCGACGATCAATGCCGACGAAGCCGCCGCACTGCGCCGCGACGGCGAGGAAGCGGTCAGAAAGCATGTGGTTCCGGCCTACGCCAGGCTGCTCAAGTATTTCGTCGACGACTACGTGCCGCATGCGCGCAAGACCCTCGGCGCCTACCAGCTGCCCAACGGCCAGGCCTACTACCAGCAGCAGATCCGCGAATACACCACGCTGGAATCCACGCCGGAGGAAATCCACCAGATCGGCCTGAAAGAAGTCGCGCGAATTCGTGCAGAAATGGAAAAGGTAATGAAGGATGCGAAGTTCGACGGCGACTTCGCCGCGTTCCTCACCTTCCTGCGCACCGATCCGCAGTTCTACGCCAAGACCCCGCGCGAGCTGCTGATGATCGCGCGCGACATTGCCAAGCGCATCGATGCCGAGCTGCCGAAATACTTCGGCAAGCTGCCGCGCCTGCCCTACGGCGTGGCGCCGGTGCCTGCGGCGATCGCGCCCTACTACACCACTGGCCGCTACAGCGGCGCGCCGGCCGACGGCAAGACGGCCGGATTCTATTGGGTGAATACCTGGAAGCTGGAAGCACGGCCGCTGTACGCACTGCCCGCGCTGACCCTGCACGAAGCCGTGCCCGGCCATCACCTGCAGGGCGCACTGGCCAACGAACAGGGCGAGCAGCCGCCGTTCCGCCGCTACAGCTATATCTCGGCCTTCGGCGAAGGCTGGGCCTTGTATGCGGAACACCTCGGCGTGGAAATGGGCATTTACGAAACGCCGTACGAACAGTTCGGCCGCCTTACCTATGAAATGTGGCGCGCCTGCCGCCTGGTGATCGACACCGGCATCCACGCCAAGGGCTGGTCGCGGGAACAGGCACTGGCCCTGCTGCGCGACAACTCGGCCCTGTCCGAGCATGAAATCACCACCGAAGTGGACCGCTACATTTCCTGGCCGGGCCAGGCGCTGAGCTACAAACTGGGCGAACTGCGTATCCGCGAATTGCGTGCCGATGCCGAGCGCGAGATGGGCGACAAGTTCGACCTGCGCGCTTTCCACGACGCGATCCTGTCATTGGGTTCGGTGCCACTGCCACTGCTGGATCAGCGTGTGAAGGCGTTCATTCACGAAGGTAAATAAATGCTTTCGTAATTTTTGCTCGTTGCGGAACGGCCTGCATTGCAGTTAGATCGCAGCAGGCCGCGCCGGCAAATGCGTTTGCACGTCGCGCAGAGGGGGTTATTTGCTGCTCGACGTGCGCACGGCAATGCTGCTGACTTCGGCCATTACGCTGGTGTTGTCGCTGTGTCTCGCCTTCACCGTGCGCCAGAGCCGTCGGCCGGCCGCCCTTGCCAGCCGGCTATGGGCACTGGGCACCGCGCTGCAACCGCTGGGCTGGCTACTGCTGGGCCTGCGCGGCCATATCCCCGATCTGTTCTCCGTCGTCTGCGGCAACGGCCTGATCTGCCTGGCCTATGCGCAGTATCCGCGCGCACTGGCCGCCTTCAACAGCGACCAGCGTCCGTCGCAACTGCCCAACCTGCTCGCCGCCAGCACACTGGTGCCGGTGGCGTTCTATACCTGGCTGGAATACAACGTCCAGATGCGCACGGTCATCACGTCCGGGCTGCTGCTGGCACTGTTCGTACTCACCCTGCGCGAAATCCATCGCGGCGCAGTACGCGCTCTGGCCGGCCAGCACATTCTCGCGGCAACCTTCGCCATCGGCGCCGGCCTTCTGCTGGTACGAATGGTGTTCGAGACGGTCAATCCCGCGCCGCTGACCAGCGCCCTGGCCGCCACGCCGATGCAGAGCGCGCTGTTCGGCTATGCCGCACTGGCCCCGGTCGTGGCCACGTTTGCATTCTTCCAGATTTCCAGCGACCGCCAGCGGCTGGAACTGGAAACCCTGGCTGCCACCGATCCGCTGACCGGCGTACTGAACCGGCGCATGCTCGACCAGCTCGTCGCGGGCCTGCTGGCAGAATCGCGCCGCCATGGCCGGCCGCTGTCGGTATTGCTGCTCGACGCCGACCGCTTCAAGGACATCAACGATGCCCACGGCCACCACGTCGGCGATTTCGCCCTGCGCGCGCTGGTGCACGCGGTGCGCGAGCTGCTGCGTCCGGGCGATCTGATCGGGCGCCTCGGCGGCGAAGAATTCCTGGTCGTGCTCAATGCCACGGCGGAAAGCGAAGCCGTGCTGGTGGCCGAGCGCCTGCGCGCCTCGGTGGCCGCGCTTGACCTGCGGCAGGACGACGCGCGCCTCGCCCTCTCCGTCAGCATCGGCGTGGCGACGCTGTCGCCAGAATGCAGCGATTTCAACGAGCTGGTGCGCAGCGCCGACCACGCCATGTATGCGGCCAAGCGTGGCGGCAGGAATCGCGTGGTCTCCGGCGAATTCAAGATGCGGCAGGCGATGCTGGATTCCACCACTGCGGACTAGGGCCCTGTCTCGTCAATACGCTAACGAAATTCCGGATGGATATCGCCAGGAGACCAGGCGCGATGAGGAAGCGTAGCAGCGCTACGGCGACCAATCGCAACGACCTATGCGGCGAAAGCCACCAGAATTATTTGAGGGTATTGGCGAGACAGGACACCAGCAAAGCACGCGTAGCGAGCCACCAATACCTGTCCACGCATGAGCATCCGCAAAACAAAGGCGGCCTTGCGGCCGCCTTTGTCGTTACCTTGTTTCCACAATCGTCTTATTTGGAAATATCGACATCTTTGGTTTCGCGCAGGAACAGGCTGCCGACAACAAAGGTGAACAGGGCGATCACGATCGGATACCACAGGCCCTGGTAGATATTGCCAGTCGCCGCAACCAGGGCGAATGCCGTCGTCGGCAGGAAGCCGCCGAACCAGCCGTTGCCGATGTGGTAGGGCAGGCTCATCGAGGTATAGCGGATGCGGGTCGGGAACAATTCCACCAGCCAGGCGGCGATCGGTCCGTAGACCATGGTCACGTAGAAGACCAGGATGGTGAGCAGGATGAACACCATGAAACGGTTGATCTGGGTGGGATCGGCCTTGTCCGGGTAGCCTGCGGCCTTGGTCGCCGCCGCCATCGCGTCGGTGAACGTCGTGCTTTGCGCCTTGAACTGGTCGGCATTCAAACCGGCACCGTCGAAGCTCGGTATCGTCGTCGTGCCGATCTTGACGCTGGCCAAGGTGCCGGCCGGCGCCGCTTCGTTCACGTAGGGAATGTTCTTGCCGGCCAGGTAGCCCTTGACGATGTCGCAGGAGCTGCGAAAGGTCACGTGCGACTTCAGCTCGCCGGGAACGAACTGGAAGGCGCACTGGGCCGGATCGGCCAGGACCGTGACGGGCGAGGTCTGGCTGGCTGCCTCCAGTGCCGGATTGCCGTAATGCGTCAGCGCCTTGAAGATCGGGAAATAGGTCAGCGCGGCAATCAGGCAGCCGGCCATGATGATCGGCTTGCGCCCTATTTTGTCGGACAGCCAGCCGAACACGACGAAGAACGGCGTGGCTGCAGCCAGCGCCCCGGCCATCAGCAGGTTTGCCGTCGTCGCGTCGATCTTCAGGGTCTGCGTGAGGAAGAACAGCGCATAGAACTGGCCTGCATACCAGACCACGGCCTGGCCGGCGGTGGCGCCGAGCAGGGCCAGCAGGGCGATCTTGCCGTTACTGGAGAAAAAGCTCTCCGTGATCGGCGCCTTCGAACCCTTGCCTTCGGCCTTCATCTGCTGGAACAGCGGCGATTCGTTCAGCTGCAGGCGAATCCACACGGAAATGCCCAGCAGCACCACCGACAGCAGGAACGGAATGCGCCAGCCCCACTTGTCGAATTCCTCGGTGCCCAGCCAGGTACGGCAGCCCAGGATCACCAGCAGCGACAGGAACAGGCCCAATGTCGCCGTAGTCTGGATGAAGCTCGTATACAGGCCACGTTTGCCCGGCGGTGCATGTTCGGCGACATACGTCGCCGCACCACCGTATTCGCCGCCCAGGGCCAGCCCCTGCAACAGGCGCAAGGTGATCAGGATCACCGGCGCGGCAATACCGATGCTGGCGTAACTGGGCAGGATGCCGACCAGGAAGGTCGACAGGCCCATGATCACGATGGTCACCAGGAAGGTGTACTTGCGCCCGATCAGATCGCCCAGGCGGCCGAATACCAGCGCGCCGAACGGCCGTACCGCGAAACCTGCGGCAAAAGCCAGAAGTGCAAAGATGAAACCACTGGTCGGGCTCAGCGCGGTGAAGAACTGCTTGGCGATGATCGCCGCGAGCGAGCCGTACAGATAGAAGTCATACCATTCGAACACGGTGCCGAGGCTGGACGCGAAGATCACGCGCTTATGGCCCTGGGTGAGCGGCGCACTGCCGGGAACGGCGGTGCCTTGGGGAACGCTAGCCATGAAGATCCTCCTCAGAACGAATACTTGGCCATGAATTGCAGGCGGTCGATGTCACCGTTGGCACCACTTTCCAGCTCGCGCCGGCCGATCATGTATTCCACGCCCACGTCGAGCTTGGGCAGCGGCGAATAGATCAGGTTGAGACGGAAGCTGGACGAGCTCTTGGTGACGCCGGTGCCGGTAAAGGCCAGCGGATTGTCGTAGTCGCTGCGTGCGTACATCAGGTTGCTGCGCAGTTTCTTGCTGAAGAGGTGGCGCCAGGCGACGTAGCCGGCCCAGCCGTCGATCGCTTCGAGATCGTTGCTCGCATCGAGCACGCTGTCGGCGGTTATGCCCAGGCCGATGTAGCGGCTGATCGAACCGCCGGTGAACTGGTAGCGGATATCGTTGCTTTCGCCGAGGTTCCATTTGCCGCCGACGCTCAGCGCACCGCCGAACTGGCTGTCGGTGATCGCCGGCGTCGTGCCGGCAGCCGGACGGTCTACCCGCAGATCGCGCAGCAGTCCCGCTACGCCGAAATGACCCCAGCTGCCTTTCCAGGTGTAGCGCGCCGCCAGGTCAGGCAAGGCGCCGCGGTCGGAACTGGCCGCCGCGCCGCCGCCGCGGGGCAGTACCGTGGTCTGCGGGTCTTCCAGCGAAATCTGGAAATTTCCCGTGGTATAGCGAATCTGCGGCTGGCGCACGAAGATCACGCCGTCGGTCGGGCCGATGAAGTCGACCGCTTCGGGCAGTGCCGCAGTATCCATGAAGGTGGACCAGGTCTGACCGGCCGTCCACTTGTTCCAGTAGACGTAGGCATGGCGCAGGGTGAGGCCGTAGGTATTGGTGGCGTTCTCGTTGCCGAGCGCGCCGCCGAAGAAGTCCCATTCGACGAAGGCACCGAGCTTGTCGTTGTTCTCGGTCACCGTATCGATGCCGATGCCCAGGCGGGAGAATTTCGCCCCGGCGTCGTAATCGGTATTCGAACCGGCGCCGCCGACCGGCGTCTGGCCGGGCACGTACAGGTCGCGGCCTGAGGCGGAATCGGCGAGCTGGCCGCCGTCCGTACGGGTGAGCATGAAATCGCTCTTGATGAAACCGCCGATCTTCACCGTGGTACCAGGATTGGCACTGGGCGTCAGGGTGGTGCTCTGGATCGGCAGCTTGACCCCTGTAGCCGCCGGGCCGCTCGCCGCGGGTGCGGCGGCGGGTGCGGCAGCCGTGGCTTTCTTCTGCGCTTCGACGGCCGCCTTGAGCTCGGCCAGTTGTTGTTCGAGTTGATTGATGCGGGCTTCCAGTGCGGCCTCGCTGCGGCTGTCGGCGTGAACCGCTCCGCTCAGGCCAAGCAGCAGGGCGCCCGCGAGTGCGGTGCGGCGAAATGAAAAATGACGCGAGATAGCCATTGGACGACCCCTCCCAAGGTGTGTGGCGGGCTGAGGTTGCGCCGCTGTCATTTGGACGCCTATTCGCCATTGGTCGAAGCGCCCGCACGAATCGACTAAAGTCGGATTGGTTGCGCCTGCCGCCGGGTTACTGTGATGCGCTGCAGCAGGGGAGGGCCGCCGGGTGCGGAAACTTGCTGAAATTGGCAATGTATAAAAGGACAAATCATGTCGAACAAGATCTATCCGGTAGACGCGGATTACGCCGCCACTACGCGCGTGACGCGCGCGCAATATGAGGCGCTGTACCAGGAATCGGTAACCGATCCGGAAGGTTTCTGGGCGCGTACGGCGCAACGGATCGACTGGATCAAGCCGTTCAGCCAGGTCAAGGATGTGTCCTTCGCCGCCGACGACCTGCATATCCGCTGGTTCGCCGACGGCGAGTTGAACGTCTCGGCCAATTGCCTGGACCGCCATCTGGCCACGCGCGGGGACAAGACCGCCATCGTGTTCGAGGGCGACGACCCGGCCGATTCGCGGCACATCAGCTATCGCCAGCTGTACGAAGACGTTTGCCGGGCGGCCAACCTGCTGCGCAACCTCGGCATACGCAAAGGCGACCGCGTCGCGATCTACCTGCCGATGATTCCCGAAGCGGCCGTGGCCATGCTCGCCTGTGCCCGTATCGGCGCTGTGCATTCGGTGGTGTTTGGCGGTTTTTCGCCGGATTCGCTCGCCGGCCGCATCGCCGATTCCCAATGCAAGCTGGTGATCACCGCCGACGAAGGCCTGCGCGGCGGCAAGAAAGTGGCGCTGAAGGCGAACGTCGACGAAGCGCTGACCCGGCCCGGCACCACGTCGGTGGAAACCGTACTGGTGGTACGCCGCACCGGCGCGCCGATCGCGATGCAGACGCCGCGCGACCGCTGGTGGGCCGGCCTGGTCGAGGAACAATCGGCCGAATGCGCGCCGGAGCCGGTCAATGCCGAAGATCCATTATTCATCTTGTACACTTCTGGATCGACCGGCATGCCCAAGGGCGTGCTGCATACCAGCGGCGGCTACCTGACCTACGTCAGCTATACGCACGAGTGCGTATTCGACCTGCGCGAAGACGATGTCTACTGGTGCACCGCCGACGTCGGCTGGGTGACCGGGCATTCCTACGTGGTCTACGGCCCGCTGGCCAACGGCGCCACCACGGTGATGTTCGAAGGCGTACCGAACTGGCCCGACATCAGCCGCTTCTGGCGCGTGGTGGACAAGCACAAGGTGACGATTTTCTACACCGCGCCGACGGCCATCCGCGCGCTGATGCGCGAAGGCGAAGAACCGGTCAGGCGCACCTCGCGCGCCTCGATCCGCCTGCTCGGTACCGTGGGCGAACCGATCAACCCCGAGGCCTGGGAGTGGTATCACCGCGTCGTCGGCGACGGCCGTTGCCCCATCGTCGATACCTGGTGGCAGACCGAAACCGGCGGCGCGCTGATCACTCCGCTGCCCGGCGCGACTGACACCAAGCCCGGTTCGGCGACCAAGCCGTTCTTCGGTGTGATACCGGCCATCGTCGATACCAACGGCGTGGTGCAGGAAGGCGCCTGCGAGGGCAACCTGATCCTCACCGACTCCTGGCCCGGCCAGATGCGCACGGTCTACGGCGATCACAAGCGTTTCGTCGATACCTATTTCCGCACCTATCCCGGCGCCTATTTCACCGGCGACGGCGCACGGCGCGATGCGGACGGCTATTACTGGATCACCGGCCGCGTCGACGACGTGATCAACGTATCGGGCCATCGCATCGGCACGGCCGAGGTGGAAAGCGCGCTGGTGTCGCATCCCAAGGTCGCCGAGGCGGCCGTGGTCGGCTGCCCGCACGACATCAAGGGCCAGGGCATCTACGCCTATGTCACCTTGAAGGCCGGCGAAAACGGCAGCGACGAGCTGCGCAAGGAACTGGTGCACTGGGTGCGCAAGGAAATCGGACCGATTGCCTCGCCCGATTACCTGCAGTGGGCGCCGGGCCTGCCCAAGACGCGCTCGGGCAAGATCATGCGCCGCATCCTGCGCAAGATTGCCGAGAACGCGACCGACCAGCTCGGCGATACCTCGACCCTGGCCGATCCGGGCGTGGTGCAGAACCTGGTCGACCAGCGCCTGATTCGCAGCTGAGTCTCCTGGCCAGCGCCGCGCGGGCCGTGGACGGCGCCCGTGCGGCGCCGTCTCAGTGCACTGCCATTGCCGCGGCGGCGCGCCGATGCCATGCTCGGATGCATGTCCGAGATCCTCATCGCCGACGACCACCCGCTGTATCGTGACGCCCTGCGCCGTGCCCTCAACCAGGCGACGCCGGGCGCCAACCTGTATGAAGCCTCGACCGTGCCGGAACTGCTGACCCTGGTCGAAGCCCATCCCGAAGCCGAACTGCTGCTGGACCTGCACATGCCCGGCGCGCGCGGCTTTTCCGCCCTGGCCCATCTGCGCGGCCAGTACCCCGGCCTGCCGGTGATCGTGGTGTCGGCGCACGAGGAAGGCAGCGTCGTGCGGCGCGCCCTGGCGCATGGCGCCGCAGGCTATATCCCCAAGTCCAGTTCGGCCGAGACCATCGTCGAGGCGATACGCCACGTCCGCGAAGGCGAGATCTGGCTGCCGCAGGCACATGGCAGCACTCCCGCCGCGCTGCGCGACGACGAGGCACAGATCGCCGCCCGCGTGGCCGAGCTCACGCCGCAGCAATTCCGCGTGCTGGCCATGATCGCCGAAGGTCTGTTGAACAAGCAGATCGCCTACGAACTCGGCGTGTCCGAGGCCACGGTCAAGGCGCATATGACCGCGATCATGCGCAAGCTCGGCTGCAACAACCGCACCCAGGTGGCACTGGCGGCAAGCCAGCTGGCGCTGGAACCCAACCCGATCCTGCCGACCAGCGACCTCGACGAGGCCTGAGCGCCGCGCGGCGCGATTGCGGCCCTTGGGGCACCCTGTGCGTTCCGGCCACTTGCCATCGTTGTTACTGGAAGCCGCGGCGCAGTCCTGGCAGGCTAGCGTATGCAGTCGCCAGCAGATGGCCGGTGCCGGGGGGCGCCGTAGCGGGCTGATGCCGAGGCAAGCGTCGCCAGCGTCGTGGTTGGCGACAGGGATTGGTGGCCTGTAGCGGATGAATCGGAGAGGGATCGCGAAGGACTGGTCGTGCAGGACGCCGCTGCGGAGCGAGTCCAATAGCCCACGCTATTGACCGAGTGAGCAGCAAGTACTGCGCGGCCAGGACGAACGAGCTGCTTTCGATTCATCCGTTACAGGCCACTGGAAACACCGGCGGGGGCGCCCATGGCAGACAACGAATACGACATCACCCGCTTGCTGCGCGCCGCCCAGGACGGCGACGCGCAGGCGCTGGACCGTGTGCTGGCCCAGGTCTACGAGCGCCTGCGCCAGTTGGCCCGGCGCCAGCTTGCGTCCGACCGCGGCGCGCAGACTTTGTGCACTACCGCACTTGTACATGAAGCCTTCGTCGGCCTGATCGAGCGCGGCCAGCTCGAATTCGAGGACCGCGGCCGCTTCTTCGCCTATGCCGCCACTGCCATGCGCAATGCCCTGATCGACCGCGTGCGCCGCCGCGGCACGCGCGAACGCCATGCAGGTGCCGTCGCCGCGGCCGAAGCCGGCGACGACAATGCCCTGGACCTGGCCGCACTGGACCAGGCCTTCGCCCGCCTGCAGACGCTGGACCCGCGCCTGGCGCGCATCGCCGAACTGCGCCTCGCCGCCGGTTTCAGTTCGCCGGAAATCGGCGCCATGCTCGGCATCACCGACCGCACGGTGGAACGCGACTGGCTGAAGGCACGCGCGTTCCTGAGCGCCTGCCTGGGCTGAAATGGCCGCCGCCCTCGACCGGCGCTGGGCCGAGCTCGTTCCGCTGCTGGACGAGCTGCTGCCGCTGTCCGCCGCGGCGCGCAGCACGCGCCTGAGCCAGCTTGCATTGGATGCCGAACTGCAGCGCCTGCTGCAGGAACTGCTGCAGGCCGACGCCCGCGGCGCCGCGCTGGAGGCCGGCTGCGAGGCCGCGCGCGAGGACGAGTTGGTGCCGGTCCAGGCCAGCCTGCCGAGCATCGAGGGCTATCGCCTGGGCGAATTCCTCGGTGCCGGCGGCATGGCCAGCGTATTTCTGGCCGAGCGCCAGCTGGCCGGCGGCGCCAGCCAGCGCGTGGCACTGAAGCTGTTGCGCCTGAACGTGCACGACCCGCAGGAGCGGCGCCTGTTCCAGCGCGAACAGGCCGCATTGGCGCGTTTGGAACATGTCAACATTGCGCGTTTTATCGACAGCGGCTTTGCTGCCGACGGCACGCCCTGGCTGGCGGTGGAATACGTCGAAGGCGAATCGCTGCTGACCTGGTGCGATGCGCGCCGGCTGCCACCGCGGGCGCGGGCGCGGCTGTTCCTCGACATCTGCACCGCCGTCGCCGCGGCGCACCAGGCGCTGATCGTGCATCGCGACCTCAAGCCCGGCAACGTACTGGTGCGGGCCGACGGCCTGGTCAAGCTGGTCGACTTCGGCATCGCCAAGCTGCTCGAAGTCGACGTGGAATCCACCCGCACCGAACTGCGCCGGCTCACGCCCGCCTACGCCGCACCGGAACAATTCCGCGGCGAAGCCGCCGGTACCGGCGCCGATGTCTACGCCCTCGGGGTGATGCTGGCCGAATTGCTCAGCGGCGTGCGCCCGCAGATCCTGCGCGACGGCAGCGCCGCCGGCCTGGACACGCGCGCGATCGAAGACCGCCATGCCAGCGCGCGCAATCTCGACGGCGCCAGCCTGCGCCGCCTGCTGCGCGGCGACATCGACGCGATCGTCGCGCGTGCGCTGCGCGCCGAACCGGCGCAGCGCTATGCCTCGGTCGATGCGCTTGCCGCCGATGTGCAGGCCTGGCTGGAATTCCGTCCGGTGGCCGCGCGTCGCGGCAGCCGCCGCTACCACGTCGGCCGCTTCCTGCGCCGGCATCGGCTGGGCCTGCTGCTGGGCGGGCTGGCGGTGACGGCGCTGCTCGGCTTCAGCCTGGTCAGCCTGCGCCTGGCCCAGCGCGCCGAACTCGCCGCCGAGCAAAGCCGCGCCGACGCGCAGCGCGCGCGGCATGTGCAGGACTTTGTACTGAGCCTGTTCCGCAGCGGCGAACAAGGCCTGCCCGAGGGCCGTGCCACCTCAGCCGAAGAACTGGTCGAACGGGCACTGCGGGCGGCGCGGGAGAATTTCCGCGACCAGCCCGAATCGCTGGTACCGCTGCTCAGCGCCGTCGGCGATCTGGAACGCGGCCTGGGCCGCTATGCACGTTCGCTGGAAATTCTGCTGGAATCGGCCGAGCTGTCGGCGCGCGCGTTCGGGCCAGCGCATGCGCTGACCCTGCAGGCCGAGGCCGAACTGGGCTATACGCGTTTCCGCAACGGCGAATACGCCCTGGGCGCGGCGCGGCTGGACGCCGCACTGCAGCAGTACCGCGCCGGCGGCGGCGGCGACAACGAAGCGGTGATGTCGGCGTTGCTGCGCCTGGGCATGCTGCAGGTGCAGCTCAATCGCGACGACCCGGCGCTGCGCTGCATGGACGAAGCGGTACAGCTGGGACAGCGTCTCTACCACGGCGATCATCCCGCCCTGCAGCGTGCGATGGAAAGCTACGGCAGCGTGCTGGCCGATGTCGGCGAACTGGATCGCGCCGCTGCCGTGCTGGCCGACAACCTGGCGATCGCGCGCCGCCTGTACGGCAGCTCGCACATGGTCGTCGCCAGCGCGCTGGAGTCGCTGGCGGTAGTGCAGATGAGCCGCGCGCGGCTGGAACCGGCCGCGCAGAACATCGCCGAGGCAGCGGCCATCCTGCGCGACAAGGCACCGGCAGTGCACACCATGACGGCCTACGTGGCCAATACCGAGGGCGTGATCGCGCTGCGGCGCGGCCAGACCGAGGCGGCGCAGCAGTCGTTCGAGCGCGCTTTGCACATCTATACGTTGCTCAATCCTGATCCGCACCCGATGACGGCGGCTACACACGCCAACCTGGGCCGCGCGGCCGAGGAGCTGGCTGACGCCCAGGCCGCCGCGCAGCAGTTCGGCGAAGCCCTGCGCATCAGCATCGCGGTGCGCCTGCCCGGCGACCTGCGCATCGCCGATTTCCGCTGCCACTGGGCGGCGGCACTGGCGGAGCAGAACAATCCGCGTGCCGCAGCCGAGTTCGACGCCGCGCTGCCGCCCTTTTTTGCCGCTGCCATGCCCGCCAGCGGCCACCTGCAGGCGGAATGCCTGGCCCGCGCCGCCCTGGCCCAGTTGCAGCGTGGCGATGCACTGACCGCACTGGCTTCGGCCGAACGCGCCCTGGCCTTGCCGGTACAGGCCAGCGCCAGTGTGCTGGCACGCCTGATCGCCCATCGCAGCGCGGCCCAGGCCTTGCTGCTGCTGCAGCGCCGCGACGAGGCCGTGGCGCAGTTGCGCGCCGCACTGCAACTGACCGAACCGTCCTTCGCGCCGCGCCAGTCGGCGCGGCACTGGCAGGTGCTCGCCAGCATCGCCGACGACCTCGGCGAGCGCGAGCTGGCCCGGCTGCTGAAACTACATCTGGACAGTTAGCTTTTTTCAGCAGACTTCCGCTGCACCGCACTGCGCCGCAGCGCCAGCAAAGGCGCCGCGGCCTTGCTGCCCGGCCTCAGCGCGCGCCGCCGCCGAACTTGTGCGTGTACTGCAGATAGACCTGGCGGCCGACCGCGTCGAACCAGGAAATGTCGTAGTACGGATAGCCGGTCGAGCTGGCATCCCGCGGCGGCATCTTGTCGAACAGATTGGTCACCGCCAGCGACAGCTGGGCGCGCTCGTTGAAGCGGTACTGCAGCGTGGCGTTGTAGCGGTAGGTCGCGCCGACCCAGGGACTGCCGCCGTCTTCCGGATCGTAGACTTCCGCGTACGAATCGGAATTCGGCAGCCGGCCCAGGCGCTCGCCGTGCAGGGTGGTGGTCCAGTGGCCGGTTTCCCAGCTCACGCTGGCGCTGGCCTTGTTGCGCGGAATATCGAAGCCGCTGTTGACGGCGAACTGGTCTTCGACCAGATCGCCGGTGTACTGCTGGCTTTCGTGCGCACGCACCCAGGTGTAGTTGCCGCTGAAGCGAAACAGGCCGATGCGGGTATCCAGCTTGTAGTGGCTGCTGAAATCCAGGCCGCTGGTGCGTTCCCGCGCGATATTGATCGGGTTGACCGACACGCCGTACAGATTGCCGTCGGCCAGGCGGCGCACGCGGGCACGCGCATCGACGCAGGTCGGCGAGTTCGGATCCACCAAAGTGCCGTCGACGCGCTGGCCGAGACGGCAGCTGGCCTCGTCCTGCAGGATGCCGTCGATACGCAGGTCCTGTACCTGGTTGCGCAGGTCGATGCTGAAGTAGTCGAGTGAGAAATCCAGGTTTTCCATCGGCGAGAACACGAAGCCGGCGGTATACGCCTTGCTGGTTTCCGGATTAAGGCGGCGGTTGCCGCTGCGCGTGACGATCACGCCTTCGTCGGAATACGAGCAGTCGCCGATGTCGCTGTCGGGTTCTTCCACGCGGCAGCGGTAGTAGTCGGTGCCGGAAGATTCCACATTGCCTTCGCCGGCGAACACGTAATGCAGATCCGGCGCACGAAATGCCGTGCCGTAGGAGCCGCGCACCAGCAGCGAATCCAGCGGCCGCCATTCCAGGCCCAGGCTGTGGGTGAACTTGTCGATGCTGCTGCCGCCGTAGCGGTAGGCGTCATAGCGGCCGGCGACGCTGGCGCTGAGGGTTTCCAGCAGCGGTATGCGCAACTCGCCGGCCGTGGCCCAGCGGTCGCGGCTGCCGTGACCGTCGGAATCGCGCCAGCTGTAGTAGTAGTACTGCGTGGCCAGCGGATCGGGATTGAGGTCGTAGCTCTGGTCGCCCACTTCCAGCGTGCCGGCGAAACCAGCAGCGCCTGCGGGCATTTCGAACAGTTCCGTATTGGTCAGGGTGAGCGACAGCGTATCGGTGCGCGAGCGCGGGTTGTAGGTGGTGCGCGCGGCGATCGAATCGTATTCGCTGCGCGACAGCGGCCGGTACAGCCGTGCTGGATCGGCGTCGTAGATCGGAAAGCCGTCTTCGTCCACGCCCAGTTGCGGCCCGAGGAACAGGTCGTTGGCCTTGGCCGCGACGATCTGCGGCCAGCTGATTTCCGAGCGGTACTGGGAATGGCTCAGTGCCGCTTCCCACGACCAGGCCTGGCCGAACTGGCCTTTCAGGCCAGTAGACAGGCTGAAGGTCTTCTGCCGGTTCTTGATCATGCTGTTCTGCAGGCCGCCCATTTCCTCGGGCGAAAACTGGCGTTGCCAGTATTCGACCTGTTCGGTGGCCTGGTTGTAGAAATAGCCTTCTTCGTTGCCGTCGGGCGCCTGGAAGCTCCACTGGGTCACGTCGCGGAACATCGACAGCTCGTGAAAGCCCAGCTGCAGGTCGGCAAACCATTCCACGCCACTGTCGAAGGCGTAGGAGAACGAGGCATAGCTGTTGATGCCGCGGCGTTTGCTGATCATCGTGCCGTAGCCGATGGAGGAGTCGCTGCCGCAGAAATAACCGTCCTCGCCGTCCACGCCCCAGCCCGGCCGTGCCGCGTGATAGGTGCTGCCGTTGTTCAGGGCGGCCAGCGAGGTACAGGTGTCCGCGCCCGGATCGAGGTATTCGTCATACCAGTTGGTGCGCAGGAAAGCGCGACGGGCAACCCGGCTGCGTTCGGTCGGCGCGTCCTGGGTGGAGTCCTGGATCTTGCGGTCGTAGGCCCACAGCGGCCGCTGCGAAATCAGCTCGGCGCCGTAGATCGCCTTGAAACGCTCGTTGGAAAAGCCGCTGGACAGGCTCAGGTTGAACGATTCGCCGCCGCCGCGCGTGGTGTCGCCGACGCGTACGTCAACGGTGGTGCCGTCGGCCTTGTCCTTGAGGATGAAATTGACCACGCCGGAAATCGCGTCCGAACCGTAGATGGCCGAGGCGCTGCCGGTGAGGATCTCGATCCGGTCGACCATGCCGAGTGGAATATTGGAAATGTCAGTAAAGTTGCTGCGGCCCTTGAACGGCATGGGGAAGTCGGCGATACGGCGGCCGTTGACCAGTACCAGGGTATGGTTGGGCCCCAGCCCGCGCAGATCGACCTGCTGCGCACCGGGCGAGAAATCGGCGCCGCTGGCCGACTGCTGGCTTTGCGTCTCGCCGCCGTTCTGGGTCATGGCGCGCAATACATCGGGCACGGTGGTGAAGCCGTTGGCCTTGATTTCCTGCGCCGTCATCACGGTGACCGGCGCCGGGCCTTCGATCTGCGCACGTGGAATGCGCGAGCCGGTCACCTGCACACTTTCCAGCTCGATCACCGGTTTGCCGTCGGCCGGTGCTTCGCTCGCTGCCGCATTCGGCCGCGCGGCACGCGGCGCCGCGCTTTCCTTGACGATGACGATGGCGCCCGAGGCATCGCGCCTGGCCTGGTAGCCGCTGCCGCGCAGCAGGCGGTCCAGCGCATCGCCGGCCTTCATGCTGCCCTGGGCGCCGCCTGTGCGCAGGCCCTTGAGCTGGTCGGCCGAATAGACGAACTGCACGCCGGACTGGCGCGCCAGGGTTTCCAGCGCGGTGACCAGGTCGCCGGCGGGAATATCGATCGCTTCGGGTGTTTCCGGCGTCTGCGCCTGCGCAGCCAGTGCCGCACTACAGGCCAGAGTCAACAACAGTCTTCGCATGCCACGCAGCATCGTCTTCCCCCCATGGTCGGCGCACGTCAGGGCGCCTGTGCGATACCAGGACGAACGACGCCAGGAAATCCCGCCTAGCGCGGCGGGTAATGATTGCGCCTATTCCGCGGTACGGCTGCGCAGCACGATGCGCTCGGCCTCGCGTTCGGCACGCAGCGGCAAGGCCTGTTCCAGCAGGTTCACGAATACGTCGGCATTCGACCAGCGGAAACTGCCGCCGATGCGCAGCTGCGCCGCGGATACGTCGGCAATCACCAGCGGCCGCGTGTTGTAGCGGTTGAACTCGGCCACGGCCGTGGCCAGCGGGGTATCGCGGAAGACCACGAAGCCGCGGCGCCAGTCCACATCGCTTTCCGCATCGGCGACCGAGCCGGCGCGCACCAGCACGCCGTGGCGATTGGCCAGTGCCACGCTGCCGGCCGGCAGCAGGGTTTCCGGCTGCGCCATGCCGGCTACCGCATCGGACTGCAGCCGTACGCTGCCTTCGGTCACGACCACGCGCAGGTCGTCGCCGTCGTGGCGTACGGCAAAGCGCGTGCCGACGGCGACGACGCGATAGTTGCCGGCTTCCACCGCGAACGGCCGCTGCGCATCCTTGGCCACGTCGAAATAGGCTTCGCCGCGCTGCAGTTCCACATGCCGCTCGCGCCGCGACAAGGTCACCTCGATGCGGCTGTCGCTGCTCAAGGTCGCTGCCGAGCCGTCAGCCAGGGCCAGCGTGCGCAGGTCGCCGATGCCGGTACGGTAGGCAACCGCTTCAGCCGTGTCGTAGCGCTGCCAGCTCCAGGCCAGGGCCAGCGCGAGCAATAGCAGCGCCGCCACCTGGGTGGGACGGAACAGCCTGCGCGGCGGCGTCCGCGTGCGCGCCCCCGGCAACACCTCCGTGGCGGCTGCCTTGCCCTGCATGTGCGGATCGAACGAAATACCGGACCAGCGGCCGCGCGCCGGCATATCGCCGGCCGCGACTCCGGCGCCCAGCGCCTTGAGCCGGCCGCTTTCGTTCCAGGCAGCCTCCAGGCGCAGAAAGGCGACGCGGTGCGCGGTCGACGCGGCAAGCCAGGCCGCCAGTTCGGCCTGCTCCTGCGCGGACCAGCGGCCGCTGTCGCGCCGGGCCAGCCAGCCCGACGCGTCGCGCTCAATCTGTCGGCTTGCATCCATCTGCTCTTCCTACTCGCTGCGCTCGGCCGCGGTCTGCGCCGCCTGGGGCGCGCGCCGGCCGATCTCGTCTGCACCGTGGAAGTGATCGGCAATCAGGCGCATGCCCTTGGCGATCTGCTTTTCCACGGCTTTCTCGGTGATTCCCAGACGCCGGGCCACTTCTTTCTGCGGCAGTTCCTCCACCCGGCGCAGCCACACCACTTCGCGGCAACGGTCGGGCAGCCGGTCGAAGGCTTCGGCCAGGCGCTTGAGGATCTGCCGCGCGCCGAAACGGCGCTCGGGCGAAACCTCGTCTACCAAGACGTTCAAGGACTCGAAATCACCCGCCGGCTCGATCGAAACCACGCGGCCGCGGCGCAGGCGGTCGGTGATCAGGTGCCGCGCCGTGGCAAACAGGAACGATTTGGGCTGGTGCGGCCGCAGCTTGCCGGCCGCTTCGTAGACGCGCACATAAACTTCCTGGCGCAAGTCGAGCAGCTCGTCGGAATGCGACCAGCAACGCCGCAAATACTGTTCGAGTGCCGCTTCGTGCACCAGGATCTCGCGGACGAACCAGGCATCGAGCGTCGTGTCCATCTGCCGACAATAGCCCAAATCGGCCACAGCGCCATCCACGCCCGGCCGGAGGGATCTGCGCTGCTCGTTCGTCTTGGAGCCCATCCATCCGCAGGAGAAAGCGATGCGCGCTGCAACCGTTCCATCCGGCGCCACGCGCCTGGCCGCCATCCTGCTCGCCGCCGGACTGGCGCTGGGCCTGGCCCATGCCGCAACACCGGACGCCTCGCGCCGCGACGGCTACCACTATTACGAGATCGGCGACATCAAGGCCGCCGCACCCGGCAAGACCCAGGCCGGGCTGATGCTGGGCGGCGGCGGCGACTGGCCCTACGACGCCTATCGCTGGATGATCGAGCGGGCCGGTCATGGCCGTATCGTGATTCTGCGCGCGTCCGGCGCGACCGAGGCCCAGGACGAATTCTTCAAGGACATCGGCGGCATCACCGCGGCCCAGACCCTGGTGTTCGATCACCGCCGCGCCGCCAGCGATCCCACCGTGCTGGAGATCGTGCGCAAGGCCGACGGCATCTTCCTCGCTGGCGGCGACCAGTCCAACTACGTGCGCTTCTGGAAAGGCACGCCGCTGAACCAGGCCCTGGACGAACACCTGCGCCAGGGCAAGCCGATCGGCGGCACCAGCGCCGGCCTGGCCATACTCGGTGCGTATGCCTACGGCGCCATGGACGGCGGCAGCCTGGTCTCGGCCGATGCGCTGAAAGACCCGGCAGGGCCGCAGCTGACCCTGGTCGCCGACTTCCTGCACATGCCGTTCCTGAGCACCGTCATCACCGACAGCCACTTCGGCAAGCGCGAACGCCTGGGTCGGCTGATCGCCATGGTCGCCCGGCTGATCCACGAAACCGGCCGCGACGACATCACCGGCATTGGCATCGACGAATACACCGCACTGTGCATCGACGGAAACGGCATCGGCAAGGTCTACAGCGGCAACGGCGGCTACGCCTGGCTGGTGCGGCCGCGGCGCGCGGCCGAGGTGTATGCCGCCGGCAAGCCACTGGAGTTCCGCGGCGTGCCAGTCATCGGCATAGGCAGCGGCAGCGTGCTGCGCCTGCAGGACTTCCGGGTCGAGCGCCCGGCCTTCAGCGCGGTTTACGATGCAGCAGGCGGCGAGCTGCACAAGCGCGGCGATGCACCCGCTGCTGCAGCTGCCCCCCTTCATTAATCAGCGAATGGACAACTCCATGAATAGCGTATTGCTTGCAGGCGCCATGGCCGGACTGATCGGCTCGGGTGTGCTGGGCGCGGCCGAGCCGAACGCCGCGGCGGCCAAACCCATGCTGGTCATCCATGGCGGCGCCGGTGTCGAACGCGCCGACCTGAATGCCGACGAGGAAAAAGCCGCCCGCGCCGCGCTGGAACAGGCACTGCGCGCCGGCCATGCCCAGCTCAGCGCCGGCAAGCCGGCACTGGAAGCCGTCACCGCCGCCATCGTCGTGCTGGAGGACGCGCCCATGTTCAACGCCGGGCGCGGCGCCGTCTTCACCCACGACGGCAAGAACGAACTCGATGCTGCCGTGATGGACGGCGCCAGTCTGCGTGCCGGTGCCGTGGCCGGCGTGCATACGGTGAAAAACCCGATCGCGCTCGCCCGCGCCGTGATGGAGAAATCCAAGCACGTGATGATGGTCGGCGCCGGTGCCGAAGCGTTTGCCAAGGAAAGCGGCACTACGCTGGTCGACCCGTCCTACTTCCGCACGGAAAAGCGCTGGCAGCAATTGCAGAAAGCGTTGAAGGAAGAAGCTGCGAAGCAGGCCCATAGCGATATCGAAACGGCCAAGCATTTCGGCACCGTCGGCGCCGTGGCACTGGACAAGCAAGGCCATCTTGCCGCCGGCACCTCCACCGGCGGCATGACCAACAAACGCTACGGCCGCGTCGGCGATGCGCCCATCATTGGTGCCGGCACCTATGCCAACGCCCACTGTGCCGTGTCGGGCACGGGCTGGGGCGAGTACTACATCCGCGCCGTCGCCGCACACGATATTTGTGCCCGCGTGCAATACGGCGGGCAACCGCTGCGCGAAGCGGCGGAAGGCGTGATCAATCGCGATATTCCCAAGGCCGGCGGCGACGGTGGTGCCATCGCCCTGGACGCCAAAGGCAATATCGCCCTGCCATTCAACACCGAAGGCATGTACCGCGGCTGGATCGGCGCCGACGGCGTGCCGCATGTGGCGATCTACAAGGACGACAAGCTGCCCGAGCCGGCTGCCGCGGTCAACTGAGCGCAACACCCTGGCTGGGAAATATTTTTTAATTGCTTTGTAGATAAATAGACAGCAATCGGAGAACCCGCAAACTTTCCAGGCCCGTACCGTAAGGTGCGGGCTTTTTGCTGTCTGCGGCTGCGATCTTGCTTGCAACTCTGCCAGGGTAAGAAGCACCCTGCCTGGTCTCAGGCAACGAAATACCGGCCTGGCACCCTGCCAGGCCGTCGCAAGACGCGATTACCTGGCCGGCCTTCGATTTGCCCCGTGCAGCCGAGCGGGTGACGGCACACAAGGTCCGCCCTGCCCAATTTCCAGTTACCAGGATGCCGCTGTGACCTGCAGCCCGCAGGTCGACTATCCCGGACGCGAGGGTTACACCAGATGGTGCGGCAGCTGTGCCCGCACGCTCACCGTACTCTGGAGGATACAAATTCCTGTAGGGAATAATGTGTCGTCGCCGACGGCTTGCTCGACCGCAACCGGCCGCGTTGCGGCAATACACCGCTCGCGGACTGCGCCGCCGCTGCTTTGATTCCCTCCACAGCGCTTCTACGTAGGTATGCACCATGAATCGAACCCTCAGTGTCACCGCGCTCCTGGGTCCGCAAGTGCTGCGTTTCGACAGTCTGCAAGGCGCCAAGCCTTGTCTCAGCTGATCGACGACATCGCCGCTGGCGTGATCGGAAATGCCGGCGACGGTGTGCAATCGCTGCTCTCGCGGGCTGACGGCAACGTCAGAATCACACTTGGTTCCTATACCGTCTTCGTCGAAAGCCGCAAGGCCGCTCGCCACGGCGACACGTGCGAAATGAACGGAGCGGTGTGATGGCCGACGAGTCTGCGCCCGGAGACTCGACAGTACCGCCATCCGTGCTCGGCAGCTTCCGCGGCAACAAGGTCTATGGCCGATTGCTGACCGGTGAACTGCCCTCGCCGCCGCCGAAGATGCTGGCCCGGAAACCCGGTCGATGTGGCGAACCGCTGGAAAGAGCGCAAAAGGCATACGAGGAAAAGCGTCTGCTCGACAGTCTGCTGGCGCCCAAGGACGCCTGGGGCAATCCCAAGGACCAGCTCGCCCCCAAGCTGTTCAAGCAGCAGTGCGAACAATGGCCGGATCAACTGCCTGAGTCCTTCGTCGTCGACCAGCAGCAACGCCTCAACGATCATTTGAGCGGCAAGATCTCTCTACCACCGGAAGAGTCGCTGCGCCTGCGCCGCGACCTGGCGCTGATCAACGACATCTACCGCCCTGGGCCGCGCTACGAAGCCTCGCTGTCCTCAGCCGAACAGGCTTGGCTGGACGAGCGCCACCTGCGCTTCGGCAACAGCCTGTCCATGGCGTTGCTCGGTCCGATCTTCGGCGGACCGGCCGCGGTGACGCGAGCGCTGGGTGGAACTGAGCAACAGGTGGCGGCGGCGAATCAGATGGGGGCGATCGTTCTCGATCTGGCGACGACGCAGATGGCGATGGGAGGGCGTCAAGCCATTGAGCCGGTGCCGATTCGGCAAACCTATGGCCTCTACATCGGGCCAAAACGGGTCTTCAATTTCAATCCCCCACTCAAGTCGCGACACAGCATCCGGAACATCAAGCAAGGCGGATACAAAAGGGAAAAGAATACAGTGGCCGAACCTGATGTCGACATGCGGGCCGAAGTCGAGGCTATCAATAATGGGCACGGGCGAAGGGATGGAGATTTTTATACGCTCGGTGAGCGAACATACCAACGTATCGAGGACCATCTGGTGCCGCATTCAGGGCCAGGTTTTCATCCCCTCAGTCGCGGCGAGTTCGACGCGCTGGGGATTTTCAACAAATTTGGCGATACCCCGCGAGCGATGGAAATCGCGGTGCGCGTCGCAGGATCCGATGGTGCTTCCAGAGCACTTGGCGTATGGAGACTAGGAAAATGATCTGGTTCGACTCGATAGTAGAAAGCAAGGTGAGCGGCGACCAGATTCGCCGGGCCATCTCGGCTATGACTGGCGATGCTTACCATGACATCTCGATAATTCGGGACATCTTGGATTTGAGTGAACAGCCAGTAACCTGTTTGGTACAAGAGTTACCTGTTGGGGGGTTCGCGCAACAGCTGACGTTTTACGTCGAAGATCGGTTCTCTTCGGTTCGAAGTCGCCTTTCTATAGACGAAGCGGCTCAGCTATTGTCTATGGGGCTGGGTGTTAACGTAATGATTGCAAACGACGCTTCCGCAAGCCCATATGCAATGATCTTGCTTGATAGAAAGGGCGGGAGCACCAGCGTGAATGTCAACAGTACGTTGTTGGACGAACAGGGGATCTATCGACTTGACCAAGGAGGTTTTCCTTCTGTTCCACCAGTGAGCGAAACACTTCCGTGAGGTTGTAACTTAGCCTCACTTAAAACGGCCAACGTGGACATTTCGGGGCAAGAATTGCGCGGTGCAGCCAATCTGAATACCTCTGATTTGAGCACTCGCACGCTGTTTGGCGAATTCTTTCGCTGCTCAAGGCCAGTGTTTATATAGCGTAATTGTGGATAATCAGTGATTCTGCTGACTCCCCGGCAAAGGCGATAGGCCCCTGGCTTATTTCGAAGTAACAGCCCCGACTCCCGACCAGATCTCTCACCCAGCCCCGATCCTCACACTCGACAACCTAGCCATCGCCGAAAGCAACGCCCGCAACGCCGCCGGCTTCACCGGCTTGTGCAACAGCGCATACCCTCGCAAACGTGCCCGCTGTTTCAGCTCGGGGCTGCGATCTGCGGTGAGCAATGCCGCCGGCGGTGCCGGTACCAGGCTGCTCTGCAGTTCGGCCAAGGCGTCCATGCCGTCCTGCACGGTGCCCAGGTGGAAGTCGGCAATGATCAGGTCGGGCCGGCGCGCGGTAAGCAGGGTACGGGCTTCGTCGAGGTTGGCGGCGAGGTCGCAGCTCATGCCCCAGCGGGTGAGCAGGGCGGACATGCCTTCCAGGATGGCCGGTTCGTTGTCGAGGCACAGTACGTGCAGCGGGCTCAGTTCGCCGACCACGGCTTCGCGTTCGGGGGTGCGGCTGGCCTGGCGGCCGCGGCGCGCCACCAGTGGTACGCGCACGGCGAAACAGCTGCCTTTGCCCGGTTGCGAATGCAGGCTCAGGCGATGGCCGAGGATGCGGGCCATGCGCTCGCAGATCGACAGGCCCAGGCCCAGACCCTGTTCGCCCCAGGGCGATCCGTTATCGAAGCGCTGGAATTCGTCGAAGATGCGTTTCTGTTGCGCCGGCGCGATGCCGGGGCCAGTGTCCCAGACCTGGATCGTCACGTCCTTGCCCTGTGGCCTCAGTCCGACGACGACACGGCCGCTGCGCGTATAGCGCAAGGCGTTCGAGATGAAGTTCTGCAGGATGCGGCTGAGCAGGTGGGCGTCGGTGCGCACGATCACGCGGCTGGAGTGGATGCGCAGCTGCAGGCCGCGGCGTTCGGCGATCATGGCGAATTGCTGTTGCAGCGGCTCGATCACGTCGGCGTAGGCGACGCTGGCGACATCGGGTCGGTATTTTCCAGCGTCCAGGCGCGAGGCTTCGAGCAGGGCGTCGAGCAGGTTTTCCGCCGCGCGGAAAGCGGTGTCGATGCGTTCGGCCAGTTGCGCCGATTCGGCATCGAGGTTGGGCTGGTGGCGCAGCGCCGAGGTGAACAGCTTGGCTGCATTCAAGGGCTGCAGCAGGTCGTGGCTGGCCGCGGCGAGGAAACGGGTCTTGGATTGATTGGCGGCTTCGGCCTCGAACTTGGCGCGTTCCTGGGCGGCCAGGGCCGTGGACAGCTGTGCGGTGCGTTGCGATACGCGCTGCTCCAGCGTTTCGTTCGCTTCGCGCAGAGCCTGTTCGGCGCGCTTGTAGTCGGTGACGTCGGTAAACGTGGTGACGAAGCCGCCGCCGGGCAGGGACTGGCCGCGCATTTCCAGCACGCTGCCATCGGCGCGCACGCGCTGATAGACGTGCGCGGTACCGGCACGCATGTGCTGCAGGCGCTTGCTCACGTGGGTTTCCACATTGCCCGGGCCGCATTCGCCACGCTCGGCGTTGTAGCGGATCAGGTCGGCGATGGGCCGGCCGACGTAGACCGAGTCGCCGGGATAATCGAACATTTCCATATAGCGACGATTCCACGCCACCAGGCGCATGTCGGCGTCGACCACACTGATGCCCTGGGAGATGTTTTCCATCGTGGTGGACAGCAGTTCGCGGTTGTAGCGCAGTTCCTGCGAGGCTTCGTCGAGCAGTGCGACGGCTTCGCTGAAATCCAGGCCCGTGCCGCGCAGGGCGCTGGTCAGCATGCGCCGCGCCGAAGCGGCACCGATCGAGGCGGCCAATATGCGCTCGGTGTGCTGCAGCAGCGGACGGTCGGCGGCGAGTGCGTCCTGCAGGGGTTTGCCGGTGGTGGCGGCGTAGTCGTCGAAGGCGCGCCGCGCGCCGCGCTCACCGATGATGCGGCCAACGATGGCGCGCAGGTCGGTCACGCTGACGCGGCCGCGCCATTCGCCGACGGCGCTGCTGCCGCGGTCGGCGGAGAGATCGAGGAAACTCGCCGCGCGCAGGCGTTCTTCCATGCTGGGACGGAAGCGCAGGGACAGGATCAGACAACAGCCCGCATTCGCCAGCAGCGACCAGAAGGTGCCGTGGGTGATCGGATGCCAGCCGCTGAGCTGGAACAGCGCCTGCGGCTTGAGCCAGTTCAGGCCGAACGGGCCGGCATGCAGCCATTGCGTATCGAACCAGCCGGCGCTGCCCAGGCTAGGCAGCATCAGGGTATAGCCCCAGACCAGGAAGCCGACGGCCAGGCCGGTCTGTACGCCGACACGGCTGGCACTGCGCCAGTACAGGCCGGCGATGATGGCGGGCGCGAACTGGGCGACGGCAGCAAAAGAGAGCAGGCCGATCGACGCGAGTTGTTCGCCCTGGGGCATGGCGCGGTAGTAGGCGACGGCCAGCAGTGCGAGCACGACGATGGCGATGCGGCGCACGCCGAGTACGATGCTGGACAGATCGTGGCGCTGGTCCAGCTTGAACGCGCGGATACGCAGCAGCAGCGGCATGACCAGGTCGTTGGAAATCATTGTCGCCAGCGCAACCGATGCGACGATGACCATGCCGGTCGCGGCGGAGAAGCCGCCGATATAGGCCAGCAGGGCCAGTGCGTTGTTGTCGTTGGCCAGCGGCAACCACAGCAGCCAGACGTCGGGACTCAGATTGGTACCCGCCGCCGCGCTGCGCCCGGCGGCGACGATGACCGGCACGAGGGCGCAGATCAGCAGCAGATACAACGGAAACAGCCAGCGCGCCCGGCGCACGTCGTGCGGGTCTTCGCATTCCACCACGCCGACATGGAACTGGCGCGGCAGGCAGAACATGGCGGTGAAGGCAAGCAGGGTCTGCGCCATGAAGCCCGGCGGCAGCTGGCTGTCCACGACGAGTTCGTTGCTCAGGCTGGGCAGGTCGGTCAGGTGTTGCTGCGCGTACAGGCCGATGACGAGGAAGGCAACGAGCTTGACCAGCGATTCCACCGCCACGGCCAGCACCATGCCGTGATGGTGCTCGGTGGCGTCGACCCGGCGCGTGCCGAACAGGATGGCGAACAGGGCCAGCATCAGCGCGGTGTACAGGGCCGAGTCCTGCAACAGGTCGCCGCCGCCGCTGCCGACACTGCCCTTGCCCAGCACGCTGATGCTCAGCGCCACGGCTTTGTATTGCAGGGCGATGTACGGGATGGCGGCGATCATGGCGATCAGGGTCACCAGCGCGCCCAGGGAATGCGATTTGCCGAACCGTGTGGCGATGAAGTCGGCGATGGAGGTGATGTTGTTGGCCTTGGCCACGCGGGTCAGGCGTTCCGGCAGGCCGCTGCCGAACAGATACAGCAGCATCGGGCCCAGGTAGATGGGCAGGTAGGCCAGAGTGGAATTGGCCGCACTGCCGACCGCGCCGTAGAAGGTCCAGGACGAGCAGTACACAGCCAGGGCAAGGCTGTAGATCCACGGCCGCAGGCCGGGCCGGCCCGGATAGAGCGGGCGCGTGTCGCCCCAGTAGGCGACGCCGAACAGCAGCGCCACATAGGCCAGCGATACCAGCAGCAACACCCAGCCTGCGATCATTCCGCTCATCCAGTATCGGTTGCGCGCCGATGCGCGGCGCCGCCGCACATTCCTAAGCTCGCGCATAGTAGCGAGTCTGCCGGCATACCAGGCTGGCCGGTCGCTGCAGGCCCGCGGCCTTGACCGTTGCAACCGCCGGGGCCAAGGTGCCGCCATGTCCTGTCCGCCGACCTTTGCCAGCGCCATCCCGCCCCAGCCATTGCCTGGCGATGAAATACATTTATGGTTTTGTGAATTTTCGCCGGGTGCGGGCACACGCCAGGCGATCCAGGCACTGTTGCGGCAACTGCTGTCAGCCTACTGCGGCCGGCCGGTCGACGACGCCGCACTGCAGCTCGGCGCGCACGGCAAACCATACCTGCGCGACGGCAGCCTGTCGTTCAATCTCAGCCACAGTGGCGATGCGGCGCTGGTGGCGCTGGCACGCTACGGCGATCTCGGCGTGGACCTGGAGCGTCCCGGTCGCCGGCGCCACCACCTGGCCCTGGCCGAGCGCTACTTCTGCGCGGCGGAAAGCCAGGCCATCGCCGCCTGCGAGGCCGAGGCACGCGAAGCGCTGTTTCTGCAGCTGTGGACCGCCAAGGAAGCGGTGCTCAAGGCGTTGGGACGAGGCCTTGCCTTCGGCCTGGACAGGCTTGAGTTCGCGCTGGACCCGCTGCCGCCACGGCTGTTGCATATCGATGACAGCGGCGGCGCTGTCGCCAGCTGGCAGTTGCAGGCATTGGCGCTGCCGGGCGGGCGTGTCGGTCATCTTGCCTGGCGCGGAGAACCACGGCAGCTGCGCCGTTTTTGCCATTCCCTACAACCTGGGCAGGCAGATGTGAAATAGCGACACAGCCCAGTTGTGGGCGCTGGCTTAACGGGCTAAGTTCTGGTTAAACACTGACTGCTTCGGGAACGCGCGTCACATGTGGAAGCTGTTGCGCAATCTGCTGCTGTCGGCGCTGGTACTGGGCATCGGGCTCAAGCTCGCGCTATGGACGGCTGCACAACAGCAGGCGAAATGGCTGGCTGAGGCGCTGGCCGACTGGGGCACGCTGAGCTGGTCCAGCGCCAATGGCAGCTTCGGCGGCGAGATCCGTATCAGCGGCATCCATTTCCAGCCCAAGCCCGGCTTCGAACTGGCGGCGCTGGATGCCTCGGCACTGACCTTGCGTGCGCCCAGCGTGTTCTGGCTGCTCAAGCGGGCCGTCACTCGCGACAGCAGCGTGCCCGAGCAGCTGGGCGTCGCGCTGGAAGACGCCAGCGTGCCGGCGCTGAAGAAACTTGCCGGCGCGGTCGAGCCAGGCTGGTTCGGTGCGCAGAGCCTGGTGCCGTTCGAAACCTTTGCCTGCGGCGCCTCGGAACAGATGTCGCCCGGCGACTACCAGTCCATGCACCTGCGCGCAGCGCTGCCACGGCTGGACCTGGATTACACGCACGACCGCGCCGCGGAAACCCTGCAACTGCGCCTGCAGGTGCACAATGTTCCGTTTGCAAGCTTTAGTGCAAATGCGGAGCTGCAGCATTTTTCGCCGCGCCTGCTCGGCGACAAGAGCGCGCGCGAAGCGCTGCGCATTGCCTCGGCAGAGCTTGACTACACCGACGAAGGCAACTATCTCGACCGGCGCAACAAGTTCTGCGCCAAGCAGACCGGCCTGGACGTCGACGGTTTCGTGCAGCGGCACCTCGACCTGGTGCAGGAGCGCCTGAAGGAACAACACATGGTGCCGGCCGAGGGCGTGGTGGAACTCTACCGCCAGCTGCTGCTGCACGGCGGTGCGTTCAAGCTGCTGAGCCTGCCCCGCAGCGACATCGCCCCGGCCCAGTACGACACCTACGATCCGGAAGAGGTGATGCGCTGGCTCAACCTCACGGCACGGCACAACAACGCGCCACCGGTACTCTTCAAGGTGTTCTTCCTGGCCGAACCGGTGGAGGCACTGGCCGGCATCGATCGCGCCCTGGTGCACGATCCGCTGGCAGAGCCGGAACCAGAACCGGAAACGGTCGTCGTACGGCCGGAGGAAAACCCGGTCTTGGCCACAACCAGGCGCGAACCGCCGGTCAAGGCGCCACCGTTGCAGCCACCGGTTGCGGCTAGCACACCGGTCACGCCCCTGCCCGCGGCACCACCGGTTGTCCCGCTTGCGCCGGCGCGGACGGATGCAGCGCCGCGCAACGTCGCCATGGAACCGCTCAAACCGGCGCGGTCCGACCAAACGCCGGCCTATCGCACATCGCCACTGCGCAGCGACGATCCACGCATTTCCGGCCTGCCCTCGGCGCCGCCGCCACCGCCTGGTACCACTGCCGCGCTGGTCTATCAGGGGCCACGCATCGATCGCTTGCCTGAGGCCAGTCTGCAACCACGCCCACGGCCGTTCTCCGTGGTGGCGTTCGACTCGCTTGCCGGCCAGCTCGGCAGTCGCGTCACATTGATCACCAGCGGTGGCAAGGAGATCGAAGGCAAGATCGTCGCCGTCAGCAAGGACGGCGTGACCATCCAGATGAATCGCGAAGGTGGCCAGGCACGCCTGGTGGTCGAGCGCCGGCGTATTCTGGAGATCCGCGTGATTGGCCGCGGTTGAGCCGCGCGGCTATTTCGCCGCCGGTTGCGACGCTAGCCGATGCTGTCGCGTCCTCCGCTCGCATGAATATGAATCCGACAGAACCCAAAACCGGATTTGCCCAGGAAATCGATGCCGTCACCCTGGCGCGAGCCCGGCGTGGCGACGTTTCCGCCCATGCCCAGCTGTACCGTACGTGTTCGCGGCCGTGCTACACCCTGGCCATGCGCGTACTCGGCAGCTCGGCGGCAGCAGAAGACATTGTCCAGGACGTATTCCTGAAGATGATGGATGCGATCCGGCAATACCGTGGCGACGCGCCGTTCGGCGCCTGGCTCAAGCGCATGACGGTGAATGCGGCAATCGACCAGTTGCGCAGTCAGCGCCATTTCAATGGCGAGGATCCGGAACAGCTGTTTGCCAATACCGCCGATTTCAGCAACAGCGTCGCCGCCGACGTGCACGATGCGATGGGGCTGCTGCAACGACTGCCGCCGCGGGCACGTCTGATTCTCGTGTTGCACGAGATCGAAGGCTATACGCACAAGGAGCTGGCCGAGTTGTTCGGCCAGACCGAAAGTTATTCCAAGTCCATCCTGTCGCGTTCGTTGAAGCGCCTGCAGGACTGGTTGAACACGACACGCGTTGATGTGGAGCTGCAAGCATGGCCGAGCCGGAACTGAATCTGAGGTCGCTGCGCCTGGGTGCGCTGCCCGAGTTCGATCCGCCCGCAGATCTCTGGGCACGGATCGAAAGCGCGCACCAGCGACGCCGACGCCAGCGCGGCCTGCTGCGCTGGGGCGGCGCACTTGCCGCATGCCTCGCCCTGGCGGCAGTGTTTTCGCTGGCGCCGACGTCGCCGCAGACCGACCCGCTGCTGCACGCCGAACAGCGCTCGCACGAACTGGAACAGCTGTATGCCGGGTTGGCCCAGCCCCTGTCGCCACTGGAGAGCGAGGCCGAGTTGCGCGCGCTGGAACTGGCGCTGCAGCAGGCCTACGACCGCGGCGCAGCGCCGACCGAATTGCTGCCGCTGTGGCAGCAGCGCAATGAATTGTTGTCCAGCCTGATCGCCCTGTCCGCGGACGGCGCCCAGCTGACACGTATATGAGTGGAGAAATAGCCATGAACCTGCAGAAACCAACCCTTACACTGCTGCTGGCGCTGCTGCTTCCGGCCGCGGCTATGGCCCAGAACGCCGAAGTCGAGCAGCGCCTGAGCGAAGAAGTGCAGCTGGCACTGGTGCGGCTGATCGAAGCTGGCGCCTTTGCCGGCCAGAGCACCGACCAGATTGCGTTCACCCTGGACGAGCCGGCTCGGCGCATCACCAACCTCGGCCTGCTCGTAGACAGTGCCACGGCGGACAAGGCGCGCGACGGTCTGCGCGTTCTGGCGGTAACACCGCGCAGCACCGCGCAACGCATGGGCATCAAGGCGGGCGACCGTGTCGTCGCGATCAACGGCACCAGCCTGGCCGGCCTCGGCGCCGACCCGGCCGGTCATGCCCAAGCCGCGACGACGATGCGCACCCTGGTCGACGCCCTGCCCGACGGCGCCAAGCTGGAATTTTCGCTGCAACGCGAAGGCAAGGCGCTGGCAGTGGCCGGCGAGCTCAACAGCATCACCTTGCCGCCGATTCATTTGAAGGTAGGGCGTGATGAGCTGATGGCGGATACGCGCATCGCCAGCCGCCGCGCCGAAGAGTCTGCCGCTGGTGGCTGCGGCCGCGTCACCGACTACGACGTGGCACCGCGGCAAGAGGATCTCTACGGCGTGAAGCTGCTGAATATCGACGGCGTTTCGGCTGGTCCTTCCAGTGCCACGCGGTTCCGCCTCAGCGCCGGCACGCATGAGCTGCGCATTGCCGAGCGCATCGATTCCAAGGTATTCCGTCGCCAGATGGCCATCCGTCCGATGGACGATCCCGCCGTCAAGACCCTGACGGTCGTCATCAAGGACGACACGACGTATTACCTGGCCGCGAAATTCAACAAGGACAAGGCAAACAGCCGGGTCCGCGGCGAGTATTGGGAACCGGTCGTCTGGAAGGAAGTGCCCGACGAATGCGGCTGAGCGGAACTCCTGCCGTCGGCTGGGTTCGAAATCTCCGTAACTCCCCTCCCACAGGGTGCAAAGCTCCGCCACACGGATGTGGTCTTCATCATCATCACCTCCCTCTGGCCGCGAATGATTTCGCGGCTTTTTTTTGCCCCGCATCGCCATCGATGTGATCGCCGGCCGGGCCGGTTGCAGGCAACAGCGGCTATGCTTGCGCGTCATGCGTATTGCCAAGCGACTACTGACTATCACCTTGCTGGGGTGCAGCCTCGGCGCAGCCGCTCAGGACGGTGCCGAACTGGCAGCGCAGTTTGCCGCCTATCTCAAGCGCGCCACGGACAACGGCAGCTGGCCCGTGGTCGTCGCCGGCCATGTTTCGCAAACCGCCAGCAGCACAGCGGTCTTCACTGCTGCTGGCGACGCCAGCAGCGACAGTCGTTTCGCTCTGGGCAATTCCGCCAGCATCTACGCCGGCCTGCTGCTCGCCGACCTCGCCAGCAGCGGCCGGCTGCGCCTGGATGACCCGATCTCGCGCTACCTGCCGGCAGACTTTCGCTGCGCGGACACGCGCGTCTGTGCCATCACCTTGCAGCAGCTGG
Organism: Tahibacter aquaticus; assembly: GCF_004363655.1. Lineage (GTDB taxonomy): Bacteria > Pseudomonadota > Gammaproteobacteria > Xanthomonadales > Rhodanobacteraceae > Tahibacter > Tahibacter aquaticus. The sequence continues at coordinate 226,465 of NZ_SNZH01000002.1, read as the reverse complement.
CCGCACAGGATTCGGGCCTGCCGCCGCTGCCGGCCAACCTGTTCCCGCGCAATCCGCAACAGCCGTGGCGCGAGTTCGGCGAAGCCGAACTGCTGGATTTCCTCGTCAACTACCGCCTGCCGGCCGATCCACCGTCGCGCGAATCGGCGTTGGGCCTGGTGTTGCTCGGCTGGATTCTCAGCAATATAGAAAGCGAAGATTATACAAACATACTGTCCCGGCGTATCGCCACGCCGCTGGGTCTGAGCGCGACCGGCAACAGCAACACCGACCTGCTGCCCGGTCATCGCGACGGCATCGAGCTGCTACCGGCTTCGGCCAGCGGCTTAGGCGCAAGCCTGGCGCTGCGCAGTACAGTCGGCGATCAGCTCAAGCTGCTGCAGGCAATGCTGCGCCCGGTGGATTCGCCGTTGCGCGCGGCACTGCTGTTGTCGCGCCAGCCGCGCAACGCGCGTTCCAGCTTCGGCCTGGGCTGGCGCATCAATATGGCGCGGGAAGAAAACGAGGAATGGCCGGTGGTATGGCAGGCGGCCAGCGGCAACGGCTATGCCTCGTTCGTCGGCTTTCGCACCGACCGCCAGCAGGCCGTCGTGCTGTTGGCCAATGCCGACACCAGCCTGATGCCACTGGGACTCTCCATCCTTGGCGCAACCAGTCCGCAACGGCCGCCGCAGGTCGAGGTTGCGCTGGCCAACCCGGGCGAATTCGCCGGCCTGTACGAATTTTCGCCCGGCGTGCAACTCCTGGTTCGCGACAGCGCCGGCGTGCTGACTGCCCAACCCAGCGGCCGTCTTGCCGCCCGCATGAAGCCCCTGGGCGACGACCTTTTCGAGTTGGCCGGAAGCGCGGTGCAGCTGAGTTTCCAGCGTGACGTGCTGGGGCGTATCGAGACACTGCGCTGGGCCGAGAACGGCATCATCGTACCGGTGCGGCGCCTGAGCGCGCGCGCGCCGCAGCTGGCGCGCGCGGCGGTGGAGATGCCACGAGAGGCACTGGCAGCATTCTGCGGCGATTACGTCGTCGACGAGGATGTGCTTGCCCGTTTCCACTGCAGCCCGCGCCCTGCCCTGCAATTTTCCGCCGGCGCGCTGCGCGAGCTGAGCGCGTATGCACCCGATCGTTTTGTCAGCGACGACAGCGAATTCGAGGTGATCGCCGAGCGCGGCAGCGCCGGCGAGGTCCAGGCATTGCGCCTGGTGATGCTGGGCAGCGAAACCCGGCTGCCGCGAACCCAATGGCAGCAGGCGCCGGCCGATGCGCAGCGATGGCTGCAGCAGCAGCGCGCCGAAAATGCCGCGGCCAGGACATTGGCAGCGAGACAGGCCGAAGCAAAAACCGAAACACCGGCGACGGCAGCATCTGTCGATCCGTCGCATATTCCCTGGCTGCGCGAGCTGCCGGCGCCTGTTGCCGCCGCCGCGGTTGCACCGGCTGAAAAGGCGGCCACCGCGGCGTCTGCGCCCGATGCGCAGATGCCGCCGAAAAGCCCGGTTTCTACGCGACGCGGCGAGTTGCCGGCCAAGGCGAATCCGGTAAAGTCGCCGATTCCCGCCAAGGTCGAAACCCTGCCCGAGCGCGAGCCGCGCCATCGCTTTGTGCCGCAGCGCACCGAGGATAAAAAGCAATGACGGTACTTAGCGTCAATTTGAATAAAATTGCGGTGCTGCGCAATTCGCGCGGCGAACACGAACCGGACATCGGCCGCGCCTGCGACTGCGTGCTCGGCGCCGGCGCCGGCGGTATTACCGTGCATCCGCGGCCGGACCAGCGCCATGTACGGCCTGACGACGTGCGCGCACTGGCCCAGCGCATCGGTCGCAGGGTCGAATTCAATATCGAAGGCAATGCCTTCGCGCCGACACGGGGCAGCTATCCGGGCTTGCTTGCTCTGGTCGAGGAAGTGCGACCGCAGCAGGTGACCCTGGTGCCCGACGGCGATGCGCAGATCACCTCGGATCACGGCTTCGACCTACGCGGCGATGGCGCCAGGCTGCAGCCGTTGATTGCCCAGCTGAAGTCGCTGGGCGCGCGGGTCAGCCTGTTCGTCGATGCCGGCTGCGCCCACGTGGAACAGGCCGCCGAGATCGGTGCCGACCGTGTGGAACTTTATACTGGCCCGTATGCCAAGGCACACGCAGCCGGTGCGTCGGCGCAAGAACTGGCGCGGTGCGTGGAAACAGCGGAACGCGCGCGCGCAGCCGGCCTTGGGGTCAACGCCGGCCATGACCTCAGCCAGGCAAATCTCGCCGACCTTGTTCGCGCGGTTCCTTTCCTGGCCGAGGTGTCGATCGGCCACGCCCTGATCGGCGAAGCGCTGTACGACGGCCTGGACACTACGGTGCGCAATTACCTGCGCATCTTGCAGCCCCATCGAGTGCAGTGAATCGACAGCGAATGCATGCATGGCATGCATTCGCTGTGGGCCTGGCGGCTATCGCCGTGGCGTCTCGATCGAGATGCTCGCAACGCCGGCGTTGCGCGCCTGCGCCAGCAATTGCACCACGGCCTGGTGCGGCGTGGCACCGTCCGGACGCAGCTGCAATGTCGGCTTCTCGCTCTGGCCGCCCCAGTTCAGCAGTTGGGCTTCCACTTCCACGTTTTGCAGAACGACGTCGTTGAGCAGTACCTGACCGTCGGCGGCCAGGCGCAGCTCGACCGTGCGCGGCTGTCCATCGGTGCCCCCGCCCATGGGCAAATCGATCTTCCTGGTCAACAGCGGTGCGGAGATCATGAAGATCAGCAGCAGCGCCAGCATGACGTCGATCAGCGGCGTGATGTTGATGTCGACCATCGGGTTTTCGTTGTTGCGCAGCGTGCTGAAGGACATGCGTGGCTCCCTGATGCCGTTGCTGGCAAGTCCAGCATAGGTGCAACGCATGTGCTGTTGGTATGGGCTGTGGCTGGCGCATGTTGCGTCGCCTGCGCGTTTGGCCGGTGGATTGAGCCGGGCCAGCCGCGGCGCGTCGGAGGCAAAAAAAAGCGCCCCGGTTTCCCGAGGCGCTTATCCGGCTCGCACCGGCAGGGTAGCGTTAGCGAGCTTTGCTTACTGCTGTGAACCCTTCGCACCGGGTGTGGTGACGAAGCCGATCTTTACCATGCCCTGGTTCTTCGCGTCGGCCATCACCTTCGCCACGATTTCGTAGCGAGTGTTCTTTTCGGCGCGGATCTGCAGTTCCGGCTGGATGGTCTTCTGCGCACTGACCGCGAGCTGGGCCTTGAGCTCCAGATCGCTGATCTGGCTGTCGTTCCAGTACAGGGTGCCGTCTTCCTTGATCGCGAGATCGATGGGATCGGGCGTTGGTTCCTGGGTCTGGTTGATCGACGCCTGCGGCAGATCGATGCGGATTTTGTGCTGCATCATCGGTGCCGTGATCATGAAGATGATCAGCAGTACCAGCATCACGTCAACCAGCGGCGTGACGTTGATTTCTGCCATCGGCGCGCCGCCGCTGCCGCCACCACCTGAACTGAATGCCATGGCTTACTTCCTCGCAGCAGGCGCCGCCGGGGTTGCGGGACGGGCCGGTGCGGGACCCGCACCTGCTTCAACGCGCGAACCGGTAGCAAAGAAATCGTGCAGGTCGTGAGCAAATTCGTCGAAGCGCGCCAGGATTACGCGGTTGGAGCGGACGAAGAAGTTGTACGCCAACACGGCCGGGATGGCGACGAACAGACCGAACGCGGTCATGATCAGCGCTTCACCCACCGGACCTGCCACCGCCGACATCGAGGCGTCGCCCGAAGCGGAGATGCGGATCAGGGCGTGGTAGATGCCCCACACGGTACCGAGCAGACCGACGAACGGGCCGGTCGAACCGACCGTAGCGAGCACGGTCAGGCCGTTTTCCAGTCGGCCGCTCTCGCGAGCAACAGCCTGGCGCAGGGCGCGATCGATGAACTCGGAACGGTTCAGCGCTTCGACCAGGCGGCTGCCTTCGTGGCGCTGGTGGTGGGCTGCCGCCGAAGCGCAGTCCAGGGCGATCTTGGAGAACGGCTCCGAAGCGGGCTGTTCTTCCATGAAGCGAATTGCTTCCTGGGCAGACGGCGTTTCCCAGAACGTCTTCATGACGTTGTTCATGCGGCTGCGGATCGACGTGTTTCGGATCAGGTTCAGCACGATCCAGTAGATCGACATCACCGAGAACAGGCAAAGCGTCACGAAGACGATGGCGCCAACCAGATCGAAATTGGGATTCGTCGGGTTGTAGTTCTGGATCAGATGGCTGAAGCCCATTTCCTTCAGGGCTGCGGCATTGCTATTGGAACCGAGGGGCGCTGCGGGCGCTGCGGCCGCAGCCGCAGCGGCGTCAGCCGCCGGAGGAACGGACCCCGCCGGGGTCGAGGTGTCTTGGAACATGACGCTACCCTTGAATTAAGTGGAACAGGTGGAAGTTACAGTTCGTTGAGGCTGAAGCGGAACGGAACCAGTGCCCAGCCCTCAACCGCAGCACCGTTTTTCTGACCCGGATTGAACACCCAAGTCTGCGCGGCATCAATCGCCGCACGATCGAGTTCGCGGAATCCGGAAGATTTCTCCACCTGGATGTCCTTGGGCTTGCCGTCTACACCGACCAGGACGCGCAACACGACTTCGCCTTCATGGCGCTGGCGTACGGCCTGCGGCGGGTAGCGAGGCGGACGCGCCTTGCGATAGCTGATGTTTTCGCTCGGGGCGATATCCGACGGCGGTGCCGGTGGTGCCGGCGGTGCTGGCGGCGGCGCCGGGATCGACATCGGAGTTGCCTCTTCGGTCACGATCGCCGGCGGCGGCTCCGGTGGCGGAGTCGGCGGCGGCTTGACCTTTTCGATGATTTTCGGCGGCGGCTTCTTCGGCGGCTCCGGCGGCGGCGGCGGTGGAGGCGGCGGCGGCGGCGGCGGCTCGACGAACTCGACCGAGACGATGGTGTCTTTCTTCTTTTCTTTCGCCTGCGGCGGTGCTACCGGCGCAAGCATCATGATGAAGGCGAGTGCATGCACGGCCATGGCGGCGGCCAGCGCAGAGGTGCGCCTCCAACTGTAGGTTTCGCGCTGGTCTTCTGTCGTCAACGCCATTTGCTTTGAACCAAGGTTCGCTGTGTGAGATGGGCTTTGTTGCAGTGATTAACGCGCTACCCGTAAGCAGCGGGCCTGGCACCGTACACGAGGCCGGCCCGACGCTCAATACTTGCGATCGGGGCGGCTATCTTAACCCGGCCTGAAGGTAACCCGACACTACGCTGATATTGCGTAGCGTGCGGAATGACTTACTTTTTCTTGGGCACCCCTCCGCCCTTGATCATCTTGAGCCAGGTGCCCGCCATCTCGCGAGTCTCATCGTAGCCCTTGGCTTTTTCCATCGCGGCGATGGCAGCGGCCTTGTTGCCCAGTTCGTTCTCCGCGTTTCCAAGCAGCACATAGGCAGCACCCTGGCGCTTCACGCCGCGGGAGATTGCCTTGGTCAGCGATTCTTTGGCCGGCGCCCACTGCTGGTTGTTCACCTGCAGCTGTCCGCGCAGCAGGTCGGCTTCGCCGTCCTTGGCCAGCGGCGACGCCTTGCCGTAGGCGTCGATCGCCTTGGCTTCGTTGTCGGCCAGGCTATAGGAGTCGCCAAGCAGCTTGTACATCTCGTAGCTGGGTGGAATGGCGCCCTTGCCGAAACCTTCTTCGAGCAGTGCGGCGCCCTCGGCCGGCTTCTCGGCCTGGCCGTAGAGCTGGGCCAGCAGCTTGTAGTCATCGGCCGTGGTGATCAGCCCCTTCGCCTTGGCGTCGCTGAGCAGCTTGAGCGCCTTGTCATTCTGTTCGTTGTTGACGTAGATCGAGGCGAGCTGCTGGATAAGCTTTTTATCGGTCGGGTTCTTCGCCAGCTGGGCCTCGGACAGTTTGGCCGCTTCGCCATACTGGTTCAGTTCGAAATAGCTGGCCATCAGGATCTGGTTCCAGCTTTCCTGCGGCTTGTCGCTGGTGGCGATCGCCAGCTTGAGCGTGTCGATGGCTTCCTGGAAACGATCGGCGCGGTAGAGGGCATTGCCCTTGATCGCGATCGCCTCGGGCTTCTTGTCGCCGCTGAGTTCGATGTACTGGTCTACGCTCTTGATCGAGTCGGTGTACTGCTCTTCCTGCAGCTGGAACTGCGCCAGCGTATACAGCGCCGGGAACTGGTTGGAATTCGGCAGCGCATCGATGGCGATGGCTTCCTTCAGGTCGGCAATGGCGCCGGCACCGTCTTCCTTTTCCCACTTGGCATTGGAGCGCAGGTAAAGCGCGAATGCCTTGGCGTATGGAGTGACCTTCTTGTCGCCGATCACTTCTTCGATCAGGCCGATCGCCTTGTCGGCGTCGCCATCGGCGGCAGCTTCCTGCGCCTTGTTCAGCTTGGTACCCAGCGAACCGGGCATGTCGGTCTTGGGATCGACGCGCTTGGAGTTCGGATAGGCGTTTTTCTCTTCCTTGCTGCTGCTCTTGCTGGGGCGCTGCTCGGAAGAACGTTCACCGGGAACACGCGACGCGGAAGCGACACCAGCGGCCAGCAGGCCGACAGCACCGATACAAAGGACGAGTTTCTTGACGTTGGGTGCATGCATTGAATTGCGCCTCGACTGGAATGCTCGCCGCTTGCGTTTTGCGCATGCGGTAAAGGGGCCGCAGAGGGTAATCCGCGAATGTTCAAACTACAAGCACATGACCTGCTGCGCTTGTTACAGCGGCGTTAAAAAGAATCTGTGCGAATCCATAAGCTTGCAACGAGTTGTTACGTCTCGCTCTGGCACCTGGGAACATAGTCGAATCCGCGGGAATTACGCAGTTTTTCGTAGATGCCTGGGAAATATTTACTTGGATAATTGAGTATAAAATCCATTTAATGAAATGTTCGGACATTTCGAAACGCTCGTTTGCACTGCTGTCCGGACAATCTGCGCGCGCTTTGCGCAGTTGCTGTTCGGCGGCACGAGCAGAAGCAACGGCTGGCGGGACTCGCCGGGGTGGCCCATCGTTGCGCTTTTGTTGCAATTCTTGCGCAATTGCCCTGCCCTCAAACACAAACGCCCTGGTCCGCGAAGGCCAGGGCGTCCGAGCGTGGCAGATGCTGTGCGAATCAGACGTCGAGATTCGCTACGCGCAGCGCGTTGGATTCGATGAACTCGCGCCGCGGCTCAACCACGTCGCCCATCAGGGTCGAGAAGATCTGGTCTGCCGCTACCGCGTCCTCGACACTGACCTGGAGCAGACGCCGCGTCTCTGGATTGACCGTCGTTTCCCATAGCTGCTCCGGGTTCATTTCGCCCAGGCCCTTGAAGCGCTGGATGGTGCGGCCCTTCTTGGCTTCATCCATCAGCCAGCTGCGCGCGCGCGCGAACGCCTCGATCGGCGTCACGGCATTGCCGCGACGGATCTCTGCGCCCGGCTGGACCAGATCGGCCAGCTGACGCGCAACATCGAGAATGGGCTTCATTTCCGGGCTGGCGATGAAGCTGGCCGGCAGCATCTGGGTATGCGTCAGGCCATGCTGGTCGCGTTCGATGATGAGCGCAGCCGGATGATCGGGACTCGCCGACTGCACGCGCAGACGGTACTGGGCGCGTCCCAGTCCGACGTTGTTGAGACGCGCCGAGATACGCGCCAGCCACTGGGCTACCGCCTGCTCGCTATGCCAGATGCTGTCGTCCAGCGCGGGTAGCTCCAGCATGGCGGTCAGTACCGTCGCGTCGCAGCGATGGCTGAGTCGATCGATCTGGTCCAATGCGAGCTGGTAGTCGGCCAGCAGCTTTTCCAGCGCCACGCCGCTGATCGGCGGAGCGTCGGCGCTGTAGCGCAGTTCGGCATTGTCGACGGCGTTGCCGATCAGATACTGGTTGAGTGCGCCGTCGTCCTTGAGATAGAGCTCGGTCTTGCCCTGCTTCAGCTTGTACAGCGGCGGCAAGCCGATATAGACGTAGCCACGGTCGATCAGCTCGGGCATCTGGCGGTAGAAGAAGGTAAGCAGCAAGGTGCGGATATGCGAGCCGTCGACGTCCGCGTCGGTCATGATGATGATGCGGTGGTAGCGCAGCTTGTCCGGGTTGTATTCGTCCTTGCCGATGCCGCAGCCGAGCGCAGTGATCAAGGTGCCGACTTCGGCCGAGGACAGCATCTTGTCGAAGCGGGCGCGTTCGACATTGAGGATCTTGCCCTTCAGCGGCAGGATGGCCTGGGTCTTGCGGTTGCGGCCTTGCTTGGCCGAGCCGCCGGCCGAGTCACCCTCGACGATGAACAGTTCGGACAGGGCCGGGTCTTTTTCCTGGCAGTCAGCCAGTTTGCCGGGCAGGCCGGCGATATCCAGTGCGCCCTTGCGCCGGGTCATTTCGCGCGCCTTGCGCGCCGCTTCGCGTGCCCGCGCCGCGTCGACAACCTTGCCGGCGATGGCACGCGCCTCGGCGGGGTTTTCCAGCAGGAACTCTTCGAGCTTGGCGTTGACCAGCTGCTCGACGATACCCTTGACCTCCGACGAGACCAGCTTGTCCTTGGTCTGCGACGAGAACTTGGGGTCAGGCACCTTGACGGAGAGGACGGCAATCATGCCTTCGCGCATATCGTCGCCAGCGAAGGCAACCTTGGCGTTCTTGCCGATGCCCGACGACTCGATGTAGTTGCTGATGCAGCGGGTCAGCGCAGCGCGGAAACCGGTCAGGTGAGTGCCGCCATCGCGCTGGGGAATATTGTTGGTGAAGCAGAAACAGGTTTCCTGGTAAGCGTCGGTCCACTGCAGCGCCGCTTCGACGGTGACGCCGTCCTGCTGTGCGTTGAAGGTGATGACCGTGGAATGCAGCGGCGTCTTGAGCAGGGCCAGATGCTGTACGAACGACTTGATGCCGCCCTCGTAGGCGAAGATGTCGTGCTTGTCGTGGCGCTCGTCGATGACCTCGATCTTGACGCCGGAATTCAGGAACGACAGCTCCCGCAGACGCTTGGCCAGGATGTCGTAGTGAAACTCGACATTGGTGAAGGTCAGCGTGCTCGGCAGGAAGCGTACCGTAGTACCGCGCCGGTTGGAGACCGCGCCCTGCTTGATTGGGTACAGGGGCTCGCCGTGGGCGTACTCCTGGATGTATTCGTGGCCGTCGCGAAAGATGTTCAGCCACAAATGCGCCGACAGCGCATTGACGACCGAAACACCGACGCCGTGGAGGCCACCTGAAACCTTGTAGGAGTTGTCGTCGAATTTGCCGCCGGCGTGCAGGACGGTCATGACCACTTCGGCGGTAGACCTGCCCTCTTCCGGATGGATGCCTACCGGAATGCCGCGGCCGTTGTCGGTAACGCTGACGGAGCCATCCTGATGGATCGACACGACAACATGGTCGCAGAAGCCCGCCAGCGCCTCGTCGATGGCATTGTCCACGACCTCGAACACCATGTGATGCAGACCGGTTCCATCGTCTGTATCGCCGATGTACATACCCGGGCGCTTGCGCACAGCCTCGAGGCCTTTGAGGACTTTGATGTTACTGCTGTCGTACTGATCGCTCATGCGTTTCGCCAGGCATAGCCGTGCCGAAGTATTCGGCGCAGCAAAGGTAGGAAAGTTGCGGAATTATAGCAGTCGCTCGACCCTGCCCTGTTCCACGTGGAACCTTGCGTGTTGTCGCAACGGGCTGGGAGTAACAGCCAACGGTGCTGTGCCGGTAAGCAGAACCTGGGCATCGATGGCGCTCAGCCACCCGAAAACTCGCTGCTGGTGATCGAGATCGAGCTCGGATGCCAGATCATCCAGGCAAAGGATTGGCCAATCGCCGCATTGCTTATGGAACAACTCCGCCTGCCCCAACAGACAGACAAGAGCCGTCAATTTTTCCTGTCCCCGGGAAAGGTGTTCGCGTTCTGGCGCGGCCGGAAACGAGAGGCGCCAGTCAGCGCGATGGGGGCCGCTACCGGTATGCGCGCGTTCGAGGTCCCGCTCACGGCGCTGACTCAATGCCTCCTCGAAGGTCAGCTCGACGGGCCAGCCGCGTTGGTACTTCAAGGTGGGGACGCCAAGCTCCGGAAGCAAGCGCTTGGCCAATTCCTCGACGCCGGGGAGCAGCGCCGCCAGGTATTTCTGGCGCCACTCATCCAGCACGGTACCCGAACGAACCAGCTCAGCATCCCACGCATCTAGCCCCTCGGTGCTCACGCCACTGCGAAGCAGTGCGTTTCGCTGTTTCAGTGCTCGACGAAAGCGGCGCGCAATTTCGACGTAGTCACGTTCCACGTGGAACAACGCCCAGTCCACGAAATGACGACGCTCGTCCGCAGCTCCGGAAATCAGCTCGTGAGAACCAGGTTCGAAACACACTACCGCGATCTCGCTAAGCAACTGCGCCAACGAAACCACTTCCGCGCCGTCTACCCTCGCCGACCAATCACCTTTGCGACGCGATAAACCCAAGCGTCGCAGCGAACTGTTGCGCTGAACCAGAGCAAACACTTCCAGTGACTCGCAGCCGAACCGAATCAAGCTCTCTCGTCTGACTGCGCGAAACGAGCGGCCGTGGGAAAGCATGAAAACCGCTTCCAGCACCGATGTCTTACCGGCGCCATTGGCACCAACGAATTCATTCAGGCCAACGACCAGGCCGATCTCGCTCTGCGCGAGATTCCGCACGTTGCCTAAGCGCAGCTCTGTAATTTCCATTCGTCTTCAGCCAATAAAAAAGCCCGCGGCACTAACGCGCCGCAGGCTTTCGGCATTTCGCCAGGGCAGAACGTCAGAGGCGCAAAGGCATCACGACATGGCGAGACTCGTCCGAGTCAACCGCGCGCAGCAAACAACTGGACTGCCCATCACGCAGGCAAAGCAGCACCATTTCACCACTCAACGCGCCCAGCGCATCCAGCAGGTAATTCACGTTGAAACCAACGCTCAAGTCGCTGACCGACGTATCGGCCTCCAGCTCTTCGTGCGCCTCTTCCTGCTCCGGGTTGTGAGCAATGATGCCCAGCCGCGAAGGCGCGACATCGAGCTTCACGCCACGATATTTCTCGTTCGACAAAATAGCCGCACGCTGCAGTGCGGTGCGCAGCTCATCGCGGCTGATACGAACTTCCTTGTCGGCGCCGATGGGAATCACGGCCTCATAGTCCGGGAAGCGTCCGTCGATCAGCTTCGAGGTGAACTGCACGTCGCCACGGCGAACGCGCAGATGGTTCTTGCCGAATTCGAGCTCCACCAGACCGTCGCCGTTCTCGAACAGCCCTTGCAGCTCAAGTACGCCCTTGCGCGGGATGATGATCTGGCGCCGCTGCGAAACCTTGGCCTGTACAGCGGTCTCGCCCAACGCAAGGCGATGGCCGTCCGTCGCTACACAACGCAACGCATTTTCGCGCAAGTCGACCAGCATACCGTTGAGGTAATACCGCACGTCCTGATGCGCCATCGCGAAAGCAGTGCGATCCATCAGGTTCTTCAACGTAGCCTCGGGCAATTCAACGCGCTCGACGACTTCAATGTTATCCACTACCGGAAACTCGCTGGCAGGTAGCGTCGCGAGCGTGAAGCGGCTGCGACCTGCAGTGACGACTACGCGATCGCCATTCAGCTTCACATCGACATTCACGCCATCGGGCAGTGCACGGCAGATATCGAACAGCTTGCGCGCCGGAATCGTGATTTCGCCGGCTTCGCTCGTGCTGGTTGCAGCAGCGGCAACCATCTCGACTTCAAGGTCGGTCCCGGTAAACGAGACGCGTCCGTCGGAAACGTTCACCAGCAGATTGGCTAGCACCGGCAAGGTCTGGCGACGTTCCACAACGCCTACGACTTGTTGCAGCGGCTTTAGCAGGGCTTCGCGTTGGAGGCTGAATCGCATGATCGAGGTATCCCGGTTTGCTAACAAACGCTTTTGTTCTTTTAGGAAGGTTTTGGTAGTAGTAGAGCAGCGAAAATCTGGGGACTACCCACTTTTTCACTTAGAAAACAATTGCTTGAACACTCGCAAACCTGGCCGGAAGCAAGCCCGGCGCCTGTCGATGGATTGTGGATAACTCAAGCGGCCTGTTCTACCCCCTGTTTATCCACAGGCAATCACCCGGTCAAGATGCGCACCAGCTTTTCGTAGTCCTGGCGCAGCTTTCCGTCGGTTTCCGTAAGGTCGCGAATGGTCCGGCAGGCATGCAGAACGGTCGTATGGTCACGCCCGCCGAAGGCCTCGCCGATTTCCGGCAGGCTGTGCTCGGTCAACTCCTTGGACAAGGTCATCGCCACCTGGCGCGGCCGCGCCAACGAGCGCGAACGGCGCTTGGACAACAGATCCTGCAGCCGCAGTTGGTAGAAGTCGGCCACCGTCTTCTGGATATTCGGCACGGTGATCGCCTGGGCGTGCACCGTAAGCAGGTCGCGCAGGGTTTCCTGGGCAAACTCCAACGTGATCACCCGATTGAGGAAGTTGGCGCGGGCGGCCAAGGTATTGAGCGCCCCTTCCAGGTCGCGCACGTTGGAGCGCATGCGCTTGGCAATCAGCAGGGCCACCTCTTCGGGCAGGTTCATGCCCTTGGCCTGTGCCTTGGACAGCAGAATCGCTGCGCGCGTCTCGAAATCCGGCGGCTCGATCGCCACCGACAAGCCCCATCCCAGACGCGACTTCAGGCGCGGCTCCAGGTTTTCGACTTCCTTGGGATATTTGTCGCAGGTCAGGATGATCTGCTGCTTGCCTTCGAACAACGCGTTGAAGGTGTGGAAAAACTCTTCCTGCGTGGTGTTCTTGCCGGCGAAGAACTGGATATCGTCGATGAGCAGCGCGTCCACTTCGCGGAAGCGGCGCTTGAATTCGTCCATGTTCTTGTTGCGCAGCGCATCGATCATGGCCGAGACGAACTGTTCCGAGCGCAGGTACATCACCTTGGTGCGCGGGTTGTTCTCGCGGATAAGATTACCCGCCGCGTGCATCAGGTGGGTTTTGCCCAGGCCGGTACCGCCATACAGCAGCAGCGGGTTGTAGGCCCGGCCCGGATTGGTGGCGACCTGGATGGCCGCTGCCTTGCCCAGCTGGTTCGACTTGCCCTCGACGAAACTGTCGAAGGTGTAGTTGGGGTCCAGGTTTCCGTCGAATTCGACAACGGCAGGTTCAGGTGCACTTGCTGCAGGAGCCGTGGGCCGGCCGACGCGCGCCGCCGGCGCGCGTCGCGAATTCAAGGTTCCTACCTCAAGCCGCACCAGTACCGGACGACCGGCAAGATGGCCAAGTATGGCGCGGATGCGCGGCAGGAATTCGGACTCGATCCGCTCCAATGTGTAGGCGTTGGGTGCCAACAGGCGCAAACCGTCATCGCCTTCCGCAGGCTGTAGCGGTTTGAGATAAGTGTGTATATCTTCGGCGCCGAACTCGCCTTCCAGGCGTTCCAGACAGCGCCGCCAGAGTTCGCTCATTACTTCCTCGTCGACTGGCGGGGATGCCGGGGCAAGCCCGGCAAAGCGCGGAAGTCTACGCCGACGCCCGTTTTTCCGCCACGCGCGGCTTGACACTGCGTCGTTTCGACAACTATTCTCCCGCCCCTTTTCCCACTATTTCCGACCGGAGACGACGCCATGAAGCGTACGTATCAGCCTAGCCGCCTCAAGCGCGCTCGCGATCATGGCTTCCGCAGCCGCATGAAGACCAAGAATGGCCGCAAGATCATCAACGCTCGCCGCGCCAAGGGCCGCAAGCGTCTGGCCGTCTGAAGCGTCCATCGCGCGGCATAATGGGAGCGTTCTGCTTCCCGCGCGCCGCGCGGTTGCTCAAGAAGGGCGACTTCGCCCGCTTGCGCCAAAGTAGTCGCCGCATCGGCAGCCGCTACTTCTCCGCCGAATACCGCAGCAACGAAGACACCGTCGCCCGTCTGGGCCAGGCGGTGTCTCGTCGTGTCTCCAAGCTGGCGGTGCAGCGCAACCGGCTCAAGCGTCTGGTGCGCGAGAGCTTCCGTCGCCAGCGTCTGCAATTGCCCGGCCTCGACATTCTGGTGATTCCCCGTACGGCAGCGGTGAGCCTGCCCGGTCCAGAGCTGTTAGCCGACCTGGAGCTGCTCTGGAGCAAATTGCCGCGCCCGCAGCGTTGAAGCTGTCGCAGAGGCCCGGCACAATGCGCGGTCGATTGGTGCCCCAGCGGGCGCCCCGTCTTGATCGCATTCCGCATCGTCCCCATCGCGGTCGGGCCCCGTCCGGCAGCCAGCACTCGCGTACCCTATGAATAATCCGCGTTCCTTCCTGTTGATCGCCCTGCTGCTGGTCTCGTATCTGATCTGGAACCAATGGCAGACGGACTATGCGAAACCGGCCGTGCCTGCCGTCGCAGCTCCTGCCGACGGCACCGCGGCTACGCCGGCAACCACGCCACCGAACGACGTACCGGCGGCCAGCGCCGCCACCGCGGCAGACACGCCCAGCGCCCCGGCCGCCGCCGTGCCGGCTGCTGCCGGTGCCGCCCAGGGCGATCTGATCGAAATCAGCAATGATGTGCTCAAGCTGTGGATAGATACCCGCGGTGCCAGCGTGGTGCGCGCGGATCTGCTGGCCTATCCGGAGCAGCCCAAGGACTACACCCATCCCGTACGCCTGCTCGACAACAGTAACGAGCACTACTTTGTCGCCCAGGGCGGCCTGGTCAGCGCGGCCGGTTCGGCCAAAGCTGCGACTCACCAGGATCTGTTCGCGGCCGAACAGAAAAGCTACGCCCTCGCGCCGGACCAGAAGACCCTGGAAGTGCCATTCACCTGGACCGACCCGGCCAGCGGCCTGACCGTGCGCAAAGTCTTCGTGCTGGAGCGCGGCAGCTACGTGCTTGGCACGCGCCAGGAAATCAAGAACGAAGGCACGGCGGCCTGGACCGGCAACGCCTACCGTCAGCTGCAGCGCGTATCGCCGCCGGGTGCCCACCGCGGCTTCTTCGGTGCGATCACCAACCCGCAGACCTACAGCTTCACCGGCGCGGCCTGGTATTCGCCGGAAGAAAAATTCCAGAAGCTCGCCTTCGACAAGTATGCCAAGGAGCCGCTGCAGAACCGCGCCGTGACCGGCGGCTGGATCGCGATGCTGCAGCACTACTTCTTCGCCAGCTGGCTGCCGACCGACAAGTCGCCGGAAACCTTCAGTACCGACACCATCGTCAGCGGCAATCAGACGCGTTACCTGATCCGCAGC
Source organism: Tahibacter aquaticus (assembly GCF_004363655.1). GTDB lineage: Bacteria > Pseudomonadota > Gammaproteobacteria > Xanthomonadales > Rhodanobacteraceae > Tahibacter > Tahibacter aquaticus. The sequence goes on along the minus strand of NZ_SNZH01000002.1, from coordinate 211,359 downwards.
CTGGGCCCGTCGATCAACATTCCCGCCGGCACCAGCGCCAGCAGCGACGCGCGCCTGTACGTCGGCCCCAAGCTGCAGAGCAGCCTAAACGACGTGGCGCCGGGCCTGGGCCTGACCATCGACTACGGCATCTTTACCTTCCTGTCCGAACCGCTGCACTGGGTACTGGCCAAGCTGCACGGCCTCACCGGCAACTGGGGCTTCGCCATCATCCTGCTGGTGCTGCTGATCAAGGCCGTGTTCTACAAGCTCAGCGAAGCGCAGTACCGTTCCATGGCCAAGATGCGCAAGCTGCAGCCGCGCATCCAGGCGCTGAAGGACCGCTATGGCGACGACCGCCAGAAGATGGGCCAGGCACAAATGGAACTGTTCCAGAAGGAAAAAATAAACCCGCTCGGCAGCTGCCTGCCGATGCTGGTGCAGATTCCGGTGTTCTTCTCGCTGTACTGGGTACTGGTGGAAAGCGTGGAGCTGCGCCAGGCGCCATTCTTCCTGTGGATCCAGAACCTGACCGCGCCGGACCCGTACTTCGTGCTGCCGATACTCAACGCGGCGACCATGATCGCGACGCAGTACCTCACCCCGACCACGGGCATGGACCCGGTACAGGCCAAGATGATGAAGGCCATGCCGGTGGTGTTCTCGGTGCTGTTCGCATTCTTCCCCGCCGGTCTGGTGCTGTACTGGACCGTCAACGGCATGACTTCGCTGCTGCAGCAGTGGTTCATCACGCGCCGTATCGAAGCGCAGGACAGCGCCAAGAGCTGATGCATTGCCCACGCGCCCGGCCTGGTGCCGGGCGCGTGTCTTTCCGCTTCCCTTCCGCTTGTCGCCGCTGCGGCAGCCGCAGTCCGCGCAGGCCCAGCCGCGCAGGCCTGCCATGATCCAAAACGCCGAAACCATCGCTGCCGTCGCCACCGCACCCGGCGCCGGCGGTGTCGGCATGCTGCGCGTATCCGGCGAAAACGCTGGCCGCATCGCGCAGACCCTGCTCGGCAAACCGCCGCGCCCGCGCCACGCGCACTACTGTGCTTTCCGCGACGCCGCCGGCGAACTGATCGACCGCGGCATTCTGCTGCATTTTCCACTAGCGAACTCGTTCACCGGCGAAGACGTGGTCGAACTGCATACGCACGGCTCGCCCGTGGTATTGAACCTGCTGCTGCAGCGAGTCTGCGCGCTGGGCGCGCGTCCGGCCCGGCCCGGCGAGTTCTCCGAGCGCGCCTTCCTCAACGGCAAGCTCGACCTGGCCCAGGCCGAGGCGATCGCCGACCTGATCGCCAGCCAGTCCGAGACGGCGGCGCGCGCGGCGCTGCGTTCGCTCGACGGCGCTTTCTCGACGCGCGTCCGCTGCCTGCTGGCCAACCTGGTCGACCTGCGCGTCTATATCGAAGCCGCGATCGATTTCCCCGAAGAAGAAATCGACTTCCTGGCGACGCCGGAGCTGCGTGCGCGGCTGGCGGCGGTCAGCGAGGAACTCTCGCGTCTCCTGGTCGAAACCCGCCGCGGCGTGCGTCTGTCCGACGGACTGCACGTTGTCATCGTCGGCCGGCCGAATGCGGGCAAGTCCAGCCTGCTCAATGCGCTGGCCGCACAGGACAGGGCCATCGTCACATCCCAGGCCGGTACCACACGCGATCTGTTGCGCGAAAACATCCAGCTCGATGGGGTGCTGCTGACTCTGGTCGATACCGCCGGACTGCGCGAGTCGGCCGACCTGATCGAGCGCGAAGGCATGCGCCGCGCGCGCCAGGAACTCGAACGCGCCGACGTCGCCCTGCTCGTCAGCGACGAGGCGCATCTGGCAGAAGACCTGCACCTGCTCGGCCCGGCCCAGTCCGGCCAGACCCGCTTGCTGATCGGCAACAAGATCGATCTCAGCGACGCGCCGCCGCAGCGCCGGCAGGACAGTGCCGGCATTCGCATCGACATCTCCGCGCGTACCGGCGCCGGCCTGGATCTGCTGCGGCGCGAGCTGAAGTCGCTCGCCGCCGGCGGCGACAGCAGCGGTGGCGGTTTCAGCGCGCGCACGCGACATGTGCTCGCGCTGGAAAAAGTCGCGGCGCACCTGGCCGCGACCGAATTCGCGTTGCTGCAGCAACAGGCTGGCGAGCTGGCGGCCGAAGAACTGCGCCATGCCCAGCGCGACCTGGGCGAGCTGACCGGCGAGTTCAGCAGTGACGATCTGCTCGGCGCGATTTTCTCCAGTTTTTGCATCGGCAAATAACCGGCCCAGCACTGGCAGCGTCGCTCGCGATGCGATTCTGGCCGCCGCTGGTTCGCGCTATCCTGGGGCAGTGCGGCGCGCGAACACGCGTACCGTTGTTGCCAGGGAGAGGCGATGAATCCGGCCAGTCGCGCAATATGCCGTAGTCCAGCAACAGCCCTCGTACCTTGCGGCCCAGGCTGGCGATGTGGCGCAGAGTCCGTATTGCGCACGGCCTTGTGGATGTTTGCATGACCGAGGCCGTCACGCCTGTTGCCCACGCCTGCGCCGTGCACCTGGGAATTGCCGCTGCGCGCGACCTGTTCCCAGGCATTGCCGACGCGCAGCGCCGGGCGAAATTCGCCGCCGAGCTGACGCGCCAGGTAACCGACAAGTTGCGCCAGTTGCACACACATCCACGCCTGCCGCTGCACGCTGGCCATTTCCTTGTCGGCGTCACTCAGTTGAGCAGCGCCGGCGAAGGCATCATGGCCGATGCCTGCGACGCCGCCGCCATCGCCTTGCGGGTATTCCTGCCGCAGCCACGCGACGCGTTACTGGCCGCCAGAAGTTCCCGCCCGCCGTACGCAGACGATTTTTCCCCGGCACAGCGCGAACACCTGCTGTGTCGGCTGCAACGAGCCGGCGTATGGCAGGAAAAGGTCGCCAGTGTTGCGCCGGAGCGAGCGGCGCGCTTTGCGCAGACCAGTGCGGAAGTCCTCGCGCTGGCTGACATTGCGGTGATCCTGCAACCCAAACACCGCGACGGGCTGGCCAAGCCCGGCGGCGTCAACGCTTTCGCCGGGCAGGCGCTGCGCAGCGCCAAGCCGGTCTATGCACTGACTTTCTGGATCGACGAAAAGCAGCAGCTGCATCTCTATGACGAGCTGCGCTACCCGCGCGACAAGACCTGGATCGCGCCGTGCCTGCCGGCCGTGTTGCCTGCGCCAGAGTTGGCGCTGGACGATATGGCGCAGCGTGTCGCCGCGGAATGTGCCGCCAGGGCGCAGCACTGCCGCGAGCAGGCCACGCGGGCAAGTGCCGCCGTCGTACGCAACTGCCTGGGGCTGGCCGCACTCGGCCTGCTGGCTTTGCTACTTGTCTGTTTGTACAGAAATACGATTCCGCCCAGCATGAGCTGGCTGTTGCTGGCGCCGTGCCTGCTGCTGCTGCCGGGCGGCCTGCTGCTATGGCGCGCATCTGGCGGCGCAGCGGCGACGCCGGCCCGGCTGCGGCAGCGCTGGACCGACCTGCAGCTGGCCGCCGAAATCGCCCACAGCACCCGGCTGTTCGCCCCTGGCGCATCCACTGACGACACTGCCGACAGCGCGTTTGCCGGTCAGGCGCACGACTTCGCCTTCCTGTTCGCACTAGCCCTGCCCGCCGACCAGCGCGTGCTGGCGCAGACCCTGACCGTCGCGCATCTGCGCCGCATGCGCGGCATCGGCCAGGCGGACTGGCAGGTGCTGTGCGACCGCTATCGGCACGAACGCCTGGACCAGCCGGTCAGTGGTCAGCGTGCCGTCTTTGCCGAAAAACTGGCCCAGGTGCAGCAGCACATCCGCGCGATCGGCCTGCAGTCGGCCGGGCTGGCGGTGTTCGCTGTCGCTGTGCTGCTGGTGGCGCTGGCAGTGCCGGCGACGGCCGTTCATCCGGTCGGTGTCATTGCGCTGGTGGTGTCGTTGCTTGCCGTGCAGCTGCCGCTGGCTGCACTTCTGCTGCAGGCCAGGCGCTGCCGGCAAAAGCACCGGATGCGCGCGCAGGCCTGCGCCGCTCTGCTGCAAGACCTGCAGCATCTGTCGCAACAGCTGCAGCAGGCGGCCAGCGAAGAAGCGTTTCTTGCCCTGCAGGCGCAGAGCGAAACGCGTCTGCTCAGTGCTGCGCTGGACTGGTATCGCTGGCGGCGCAGCGGCGACTGAAGCGTCGCTACGCGCGCCAGGTGCTCGTCAATACCACTCCAGCAGCGAAAGCCCCACGCCGACATACGTCGCACGGTGGTTATAGTCGATCAGGCTTTCGCCGTAACCGTCGAACAACTGCACATGTCCACGAAGCTGGTTGTGGATGGGGAAGGCCCAGTCGAACTGCACTGCGCCGCCTTCCGCGCTGGGACGCAGCATCAGGGCGAATTCGTGGCCGTTCCAGACGCGCACCAGCTGCACGTCGCCATGACCGACGTAGTCGCCGATGTCCGGGTTGTCCGACTTGTCGAAATCTTCCTCGAAGATGTACCAGGGCCGCACCATCAGGGTCCAGTCGCCGCGCTCCCAGCCGACCTGGCCGATGACGCGGTTCCAGCTGCGCGACAGCGGCAGGCTGCGGCCGTTGGACTGGTGGTTCACGCCGATGCCGAGCAGGCGCCCGTCCCAGCCGAACACGTTGTAGTTGCTGCGCAGCACCAGCATCACTTCGGGTTCATAGTTGGTTTCGCGGAACGGGCGCGAGATCTGCGGATTGGCTACCTGCCAGTGCGAAGCCTGGGTATAGCCCAGCCATATGTCACCGTTGTCGCCGAACAGGTTCTCCGCGATCTTGCCCTTGAAGCTGAGCTGGAACTTCATTTCCGCGGCTTTCAGGCGTTCGGGCAGTTCCACGTTGTGGTTCGGCGAGGGGCTGCTTGGCGAGGCGTTGATGTTCGAGGTGTGGAAGAACGGCAGCACGTACAGCGGCTTGTAGCCACGGATATTGAAGGCGCCGAGCTTGGAATCGGGGTCCAGCTCCCAGCGGCTGTCCAGCAGCGAGCGGTCCGGCGTTCGCGTGGCACTGCGGCCTTCGTACGCGTACAGCTCTTGCTGGTCGGCCGTAAGCGCTACTGCCGGCGCGACCGGGCGCGGATACAGCGAGTCGTAGCAGGACAGGCGTTCGGGGTCGGAAGCGATCGCAGCACAGGCGCTCGGGTCGGCAGGCGTGGCGGCCTGGGCCGCGCACAGCGGCAACAGCAGGGCGGCGGCGAGTGGTCGCAGGTCCATCATGGGGAACTCCTTCAGGTGACCACGCATGCTAGCAGCCGCGCCGGCAGGTCTTTGTGTACGGTGGCGGCTGGTACAACCCGTCCAATGCGCCAGGGACGCGACGTTTTCGCACATGACTCGCCCGCGGCGAAACGCTTTAATCAGAACCTGCTCGCCTGGAGTCCCACATGCGCGTTCTCGCTTTTGCCCTGCTCAGCCTGGTTGCCCTGCCTGCCATGTCGGAAAAACTCAGTATCGAACGCATTTACGACGACCCTGCCCTGCTTGGCGCGACGCCGCGCGGCGTGAAGATTTCCCCTGACGGCAGCCGCGTGACTTTTCTGCGCGGCAAGGCCGACGACCAGAACGCGCTGGACCTGTGGGAATACAACCTCAGCGACAACGCCACGCGCCTGCTGGTCGATTCCAAGCAGCTGCAACCCGAGGCGGAACAGCTGTCGGATGCGGAAAAGGCCACGCGCGAGCGCCAACGCATCGCCGGGCTCAAGGGCATCGTCAGCTACCGTTGGGCGCCGGACAGCCGCCACCTGCTGTTTCCGCTGGCCGGCCAGCTGTTTCTCTACGACCTGGGCGCAGCCACCGCCGATGCGGTGCGCTCGCTCACGCCCAAGGATGCGGAAGTCATCGATGCCCAGGTCGGTCCGGTCGGGCGCTATGTGTCCTTCGTCAGCCGGCAGAATCTGTGGGTGGTCGATCTCAAGACCAACCTCAAGCATCGCCTGACCGACGACGGCAAGGACACCGTGCACAACGGCGAGGCCGAATTCATTGCCCAGGAGGAGATGGATCGCTTCAGCGGCTACTGGTGGTCGCCGACCGGCGAATGGATTGCCTTCGAGCGCTACGACGAAGCCGCGGTACCTGCGGTGCAGCGCTTCGAGATCCAGCCTGACCGCACCGACGTGACCGAGCAGCGCTATCCCGCCGCGGGCCAGCCCAATGCCAAGGTACAGCTGGGCCTGATCCGCCCGTCTGGCGGCCGTACGCGCTGGATCGACCTGGGCCAGGACAGCAACATCTACCTCAACCGCGTCAACTGGACGCCGGACGGCAAATTCCTGGCCTTTCAGCGCCAGACGCGGGACCAGAAGCGCCTGGATCTGGTACTGGTCGACGTCGACAGCAACAAGCAGCGCGTGCTGCTGAGCGAAACCAGCCCGACCTGGGTCAATCTGCACGACGACCTGCATTTCCTCGAACAGCAGCCGGCCTTCCTGTGGGCATCGGAACGCAGCGGCCAGAAGCACCTGTACTTGTATGGAATGGACGGAAAGGAAAAAGTCCAGCTTTCCATCGGTGACTGGGGCATAGACCGCGTACTGGCCGTGGACGAGGGCGCCGGCCTGGTCTACGTTGCCGCGAACAAGGATCACCCGCTGGACAAGCAGGTCTACTCGCTCAAGCTCGACGGCAGCAATGCCGCCTCGCCGCAGCGCATCACCACCGAAGACGGCTGGCATGAAGCCAGCTTTGCCGCTGACAACAGCGCCGGCGTGAAGGTGTTCGTGGACAGCTTCAGCGATCCGCAGACGCCGACCCGGGTCGGCGTGCGCCGCGCCGACGGCACGCGCGTGGCCTGGCTGGCGGAGAACCGCGTCGACGATACGCATCCCTACGCGCCGTATCGCGCCGCGCATATCCAGCCCGAGTTCAGTTCGATCAAGGCGGTGGACGGACAGGACTTGTGGTATCGCCTGTACAAGCCGGCCGGTTTCGATGCAGCGAAGAAATACCCGGTGATCTCGCATTTCTACGGCGGCCCCACGGCCCAGCTGGCCAAGCGCGATTTCGGCGACCTGATCGACCAGTACCTGGCCCAGCAGGGCTATGTCGTGATCACCGTCGACAATCGCGGCATGGCCCGGCGCGGCCGAGCGTTTTCCGATCCGATCTACCGCCAGCTCGGCGAAGTCGAAGTGCAGGACCAGCGCAGTGCACTGAAATGGCTGGCCGGACAGCCCTGGGTCGACGGCAAACGCATGGGCGTGTTCGGCTGGAGCTACGGCGGCTATCTGACGCTGATGATGCTGGCCAAGTCGTCCGACCTGGTTGCGGCCGGCGTCTCGGTCGCGCCGGTCACCGACTGGACGCTGTACGACACGCACTACACCGAACGCTATCTGGGCCAGCCCAAGGAGAACGCCGAGGGCTATCGCAAGAGCGGCGTGCTGGCCTGGCTGGACGGCATGACCTCGCCGCTGCTGCTGATCCACGGCATGGCCGACGACAACGTGCTGTTCACCAACTCCACCCAGCTGATGGCCGAGCTGCAGAACCGCGGCCGGAGTTTCGACCTGATGACCTACCCGGGCGGCAAGCACGGCATGTCCACGCCGGCGATGAAGAAGCATGTGTTCAATACGCTCAAGCGCTGGTTCGACAGGCAGCTCAAGCCGGCGGAAAACACGGCGGCGAAATCGTGAAACAGAAAAGGGGCACGCAAGTGCCCCTTTCTTGTTTTCGGTAGCGGAATTTCGGGGCTTGCGGCGTTGCGCTGCAATGGGTGCTGCACAATGATCGTCGGTTGGCGGTGAGCCACTGGCGAACCCCGACATCACGGTCTATCCGCAACAAAGAACGCGTGCCGAAGCCACTTTTGTTTCGCGTTGCTGCAATGTGGATAAAGTACTTCGGCGCGCGTTCTTCGATGGTGGCACACCTTGATGTCGGGTGTGTGCCTGCGGCTTACCCCAACCTGCGTTCGTGCTGGCGCAGCGCGCGGCTCAATGTACCCAGCGCCCGCCGCGGCGCCTCGGCGGATCGCGGAACTCGCTCGATGCGGCGCCGCTACCGGCCTTTTCGCGCTCGCTGGCCGGGTGAACGCGCCAGTACTGCGCGACACTGGAAACCACTTGTGGAATATGTGCGAGGCAGTCGTCGTATTCCTGCTCGGTGAGGCGTTCGAACTCCGCTTCGGCGGTGAGCACGCCTTCGTCCACGGCCAGGGCCATGACGGGACCGAGCATTTCCATCAGTTGGGCGTCTTCGGCCAGGCGCGATTCCCAGGCGCTGGCGCGCAGGTCGATCGCGCGGCTGACGCCTTCGCACCAGCCCGCCGCCGACAAGGCCACGCCGCCGTCTTCGAGATCGACCTCGCCGAGGATGGGTTCGTAGGTTTCGGCGTCGATCTCGACCAGGATCGAATCGTTGAGCTTGGCCAGCAGCGACAGCACGCGTTCGCCCTGCTCTTCGTCCTCGAACGGCGCATGCAGCACTTCCGGCAGCCATTCGTCGGGCAGGGCCGGGTCCGGGCCTATGGCCAGCACGGTGAGCAGGCCATGGACGCCGTCGAGCAGCAGGTCGTTCTCGTTCTCCCGCGCATGGGCGCGCAGGAACTGGTCGAGTTCTTCCAGCTCGTGGTCTTCCAGGATCACCGGCGTTTCGCGTTCGCTCATGCAGTCAGTTCCAGCAGGGCCGGCGCATGGTCGGACGGGCGGTCCCAGCGGCGCGGTTCCAGGTCGATGCTCGCGCCGGCAAGACGCGGGCGCAGGGCGTGGCTGGCCAGCACCAGATCGATGCGCAGGCCAAGGTTGCGACGGAACGCCGCCTGGCGGTAATCCCACCAGCTGAAGGCGCCGTCGTTCTGGTGAAAATCGCGGAAGGTGTCGCTGAGGCCGATGCTCTGCAGCTTTTGCAGGGCTTCGCGCTCGGGCACGGAGCAGAGAATCTGGTCTTTCCAGGCCGCCGGATCGTGTACGTCGCGGTCTTCCGGCGCGATATTGAAATCGCCCAGCACGATCAGGTTCTTGTGCCGGGCCGCTTCATTGGCCAGGTGTTCGGTCACGCGGGCCAGCCAGTTCAGCTTGTAGGCGTACTTGTCGCTGCCCACGGCCTGGCCGTTGACCACGTAGAGATTGGCAATGCGCAAGTCGCCGACGCTGGCGACCAGGATGCGTCGCTGCGGGTCATCCAGGCCGGCCACGTCGGTGACGATGTCCACCGGCATGTCGTTGCGCGCCAGCAGCGCGACGCCGTTGTAGGTCTTCTGCCCGGAGAACACGCAGCGATAGCCAAGTGCTGCAATATCTGTATCTGGAAATTTTGCATCTTCCAGTTTTGTTTCCTGCAGCGCGACGATGTCGGGCTGGGCGGCGGCTAGCCACTGCTTCAGGTGCGGCAGGCGCACGTTGAGCGAATTGACGTTCCAGGTCGCTATCTTCATGGCGGAAGTCTACCAGCAGGCCCGGCCCGGCGGTTTCGCCGGGCCGGGCGGTGGCTCAGGTCAGGCCGTAGCTGTGCAGCAGGGCGGCCGGTTCGGGTTCGCGTCCGCGGAACGCGACGAAGCTTTCCAATGCCGGGCGCGAGCCGCCGACAGCCAGCACCTCGCGGCGGAACGAGGCGCCGGTGTCCGCATTGAATATGCCTTCGGCCTCAAAGCGCGAGAAGGCATCGGCGGACAGCACCTCGGCCCACAGGTAGCTGTAGTAGCCCGCGCCGTAGCCGCCGGCGAAGATATGCGTGAAGCTGTGCGGGAAGCGCTGCCAGGCCGGCGGCTGTATCACGGCCACTTCGTCGCGCACCTGCTGCAGTATCTCCAGCACGCGGCCGCCGCGGCCGGGCTCGAACTCGCTGTGGATGCGGAAATCGAACAGGCCGAACTCCAGCTGGCGCACCAGGAACATGCCGGCCTGGAAATGGCGTGCCGCCAGCATGCGCTGGAACAGCGCGTCGGGCAGTGCCGCGCCGGTTTCGTAATGGCGAGCGAACAGATCCAGCGTCTCGCGCTGCCAGCCGAAGTTTTCCAGGAACTGGCTGGGCAGCTCGACCGCGTCCCATTCCACGCCGCTGATGCCGGAAATGCCCGGATAGTCGATTTCGGTCAGCAGGTGATGCAGACCGTGGCCGAACTCGTGGAACAGGGTCAGCACGTCGTCATGTGTCAGCAGCGACGGGGTCGTCGCGGTCGGCGGAGCGAAATTGCAGGTCAGGTAGGCGATGGGCCTGTGCAGGCCGCCACCCTCGCGAAAGCGCGAGCGGCAGACGTCCATCCAGGCGCCGCCGCGCTTGCCGCTGCGCGCGTAGACGTCGACATAGGCGCCGGCGATAGGCTGTTCGTCCGCATCGAATACGTCGTAATAGCGCACGTCCTCATGCCACACGTCGACTCCGTCGCGGCGGTGGAAACGGATGCCGAAGACGCGCTGGCAGATCGCGAACAGGCCTTCCAGCACGGACGGCAGCGGGAAATACGGCTTGAGCTCTTCTTCGTTCAATTCGAAGCGGCGTTCGCGCAGCTTTTCCGACGCAAAGCTCACGTCCCAGGGCTGCAGGTCGGCGATACCGAGTTCGCTCGCGGCAAATTCGCGCAGCTCGGCAATATCGCGTTCGGCATTCGGCTTGGCGCGTGCGGCCAGGTCGTGCAGGAAGTCCATCACCTTGGCCGGCGAGGTCGCCATCTTGGTGGCCAGCGACTCTTCCGCCGCATTGGCGAAACCGAGCAACTGGGCGGCTTCGTGGCGCAGGGCGAGGATCTGCTCCATGCGTTCGGAATTGTCGAACTCGCCCGCGTTCGGGCCCTGGTCGGAAGCACGCGTGCCGTTGGCGGTATAGACGCGCTGGCGCAGGGCGCGGTCGGTCGCATACGTCATTACGGCTTGCACGCTGGGTTGCTTCAAGGTCACCAGCCAGCCGCCGAGTTCCTTCTCCTGGGCATAGGCGGCGAGCACGGCACGGCCGGATTCGGGAATGCCGTCCAGCGCGGCGGCATCGGTGAGGTGTTCGGTCCAGGCTTCGGAAGCATCCAGCACGGCTTCCTCGAACTCGGTGTCCAGGCGCGACAGCTCGTTCGCAATCGCCTTGAAGCGCGAACGCGCCGGTTCTTCCAGCGCCACGCCGGACAGGCGGAAATCGCGCAGCGCATGCTCGGTCAGGGTACGTGCCGGGCGATCCAGCGCGGCGAAATCGCCGCGCCGGGCAACCGCGTCGACGGCGGCATAAAGCTCGCGGTTCTGGCCCAGCTCGGTCGAATGCTCGGTTATCGCTTCCAGCGCGGTAGCGTAGGCCTTGCGCAGTTCTTCGCTGTCCTTGACCGAATGAAGATGCGATACCGGCGACCAGGCGCGCCCCAGCCGCTCGTCCCAGGCTTCCTGCGGCAGCAGCGTATTGGCGAAATCGCGTGGGCCGCTGTCGGCCGTCAGTGCGTCGATCGCGGCGCGGTACTCGGCCAGGATGCTCTCCACCGCCGGCACTACGTGTTCGGGCCTGATCGCTGCAAACGGCGGCAGTTCGCTGTCGCGCAGCAGGGGATTGGTCGCATCCATGGTCGGTTTTCCGGCTCAGACAAAGCGCCAAGGTGTAGCGCTGGCGCCGGAAAATCAAGCGCACCGCGCGTTTGCGCTGCGTTGCGGGAACGCCGGCGCCCGGCCTGGGCGTAGCATAGGCGCATGAGCGAAACCGAAAGCCTGCCCACGCCCGGCCTGTGCGAACTGCTGCGCCAGTCCAGCCTGTTCAAGCACCTCGACGAAACCGAGCTGGCCGCACTGGAACAGGTGCTGGAATGGTTTGTCCTGCCCGGCGGCGCCACCTTGTTCGAAACCGGCGACGCGTCGGATGCTTTGTATATTTTGCGTTCCGGCAGCCTGGGCGCGTTTCGCCGGCGCCCGGACGAGGAAATCGAGCACCGCATCGGCCTGATTGCCGCGGGCGAATCGGTGGGCGAACTCGGCCTTATTGTCGACCAGCCGCGCTCGGCCACGGTGCGCGCCCTGCGCGATTCGGAATTGCTGCGTCTGTCGCGCGCTGCTTTCAACGACCTGGTACAGCGCCAGCCGCGGGCAATGCTGGAAGCCTCCCGCGTGGCGGTCGAGCGCCTGCTGATGCGGCGCAGCGGCGATCTGGCCTCGGCGCCGCGCACCCTCGCGGTGCTGCCGCACGATGCCGGCATCGATGCGCGCGAGTTCGCGCTGGCGCTGCAGCAAGCCCTGTCCGACTACGGCAGCTGCCGCCTGCTCGATGCGACCGAGGCAGCGGACAAGACCAGCAGCTGGTTTGCCGAACAGGAAACCGCCTCGCATTTCGTCATCTACCTGGCCGGCAACGACAACCGCGACTGGCGCGAACTGTGCGTGCGCCAGGCCGACGCCCTGCTGCAGCTGGCACACGCACGCGGCGCGCCGTCGCCCTGGGCCGAACGCGCCTGCCAGGGCGCGCAACAGGCGCTGCACCGGCCGCGACACCTGGTGCTGTTTCATGCGCGTGGCGAAATCGAATGGGGCCGCGGCGCCGCCTGGCTGGCGGCCGCACCCGATGCGCGCCTGCATCACTGGTGCCGGCGCGGCGACATCGAGCGCATCGCGCGCCTGGTCGCCGGGCGCAGCCTGGGCCTGGTGCTGTCCGGTGGCGGCGCGCGTGGCTTCGCCCATATCGGCGTGGTGCGTGCCTTGCGCGAAGCGGGTGTGCGCATCGATTCGGTCGGCGGCACCAGTATTGGCGCGATCATCGCCGCCGGCGTGGCAGCAGGCTGGAGCGACGAGGAAATGGTCGAGCGCTACCGCCGCGCCTTCGTCGCCGGGCGGCCGCTGTCGGACTACACCTTTCCCTTTGTCGCCATGACCAGCGGCCGGCGCGTGTCCGAGCTGCTGCAGCAGGCCTTTGGCGAACGCCATATCGAAGACCTGATGCTGCCGTTCTTCGCCGTCTCGGCCAACCTGACCAGCGGCGACGCAATGACCCACCGCAACGGTCTGCTGTGGTACTGGCTGCGCGCCAGCTCGGCCATTCCCGGCGTGCTGCCGCCGCTGTTCCACGACAGCCAGGTACTGGTCGACGGTGCCGTGATCAACAACCTGCCCACCGACGTGATGCGCGAGCAGGCCGTCGGCGACGTGGTTGCCGTCGATATTGGCGCCGACGACGTATTGCATGCCGGCGTCGAAGAATATGCCTCGCCGCACAGCTGGCGCCTGTTGCTGGACAAGCTGCGCAAGCCGCGCCGGCCCGGCGTGGTCGACATCCTGCTGCGCGCCGGCATGGTCAATTCCAAGGCTGCCAACGCCGACCGCCGCGCCAAGGCCAGCCTGCTGCTGGCGCCGCCGGTCACCGGTGTAGGCCTGCTCGACTGGACCGCCTACGAACGCGCGATCGAGCTGGGCTACCAATATGCGCTGCGGGAAATCGGCGGACAGAAAGACGCGCTGGCTGACGATACGCCGCTGCTCTAAGCGATCGTCGCGCGTGGTTGGCTGGCTTTTCGGTACTGCTCTATCCGAACCGATGCAGTTCACGCGAGCGCCAGCGGCCCAGCGCAAACCCGCGCCACTGCTCGCCTTCAGAAATCTTCAGACGGCTTTCATGCGCTTCAGCCGCACCGGTGCCAGGCTGGCTCCTCGCTACCGACGGAGGATTCCATGCTGCGTTCTGCCCTAGTTCTTGCCTGCCTGCTGTACGGCGCCAGCGCCGCTGCCTATACCCCGCCTGCGCCGCAGGACGACGGCTGGGCCGTAGCCGATGCGCGCCAGCGCGGCTGGAATACCGCCCTGTTCGACGAGCTGGAAAACCAGGTCGCGGCCAAGCCCGGGCCCGGCATCACCAGCGTGCTGGTCGTGCAGCGCGGCGAACTGGTCTACGAGAACTATTTCAACGGCGGCGCGCGCGACACGCTCAACGACATGCGCTCGGCCACCAAGACCGTCACCGCCCTGCTGCTCGGCCAGGCCATCGACCGTGGCCTGATCAAGAACGAGCAGGCTAGCGCCTACGCCTTCTTTCGCGACAAGCGGCCCGCACGCAAGCTCGACCCGCGCAAGGCCGCCATCACCCTGCAGGATCTGCTGAGCATGAGTTCGGCCTGGGAATGCGACGACGAAAACCCGTTCTCTGCCGGCAACGAAGAACGCATGTACCTCAGCGAAGACTGGGTCGCGTTTGCGCTGGATATTCCCCTGCGCGGCTTTGCGCCATGGCAGCCGCGTCCGGCCGACAGCCCCTACGGCCGCGCGTTTTCCTACTGCACGGCCGGCTCGTTCCTGCTGGGCGCCGTGGTCGAGCGGGCGAGCAAACAGCGCCTGCAGGACTTTGCCGCGACCGCGCTGGAGCAGCCGCTCGGCATTGCCAAAGTGCAATGGAACCGCAGTTCCGAAGGCACCGGCATGGGCGGCGGCGGCACGCGCTACCGCAGCCGCGATATCGCCAAGATCGGCGACCTGCTGCGCAGCGGCGGTATCTGGAAGGAACGCCGCGTCGTGAGCCAGGCCTGGATAGAAGCGATGCTGACGCCGCGCGCGGTGCCGCGCGAGAACACCGAGTACGGCTACCAGACCTGGCGCTTCCGCTTTCCCGCGCAAGGCCGCGACCAGTGGTTCTGGGCCATGTCAGGCAATGGTGGCAACTACGTATTCGTCTCGCCCGAGCTCGGCCTCGTCGCCGTGATCACCAGCACGGCCTACAACAACCGCGAATCCCATCCACGTTCGCAAGGCCTGTTCCGCGACTACGTCCTGAAAGCCCTGCCGCAACCGTAGGGCGCCGATGAGCGCAGCGAATTGCGCCGCAGATCGTGCGACGGAGGTTGTCTGTCATGCCTCGTGGTGCAATTCGCTGGCGCTCATCACACCCTCCGCAGGGCCGGCTACGGTCGCGGGTTATCTGTTTCGAGCGCGGCAATCGTGGCGGCTGCGCCCTCGCGCTCGCGGCTTGCCCGCCGCGCGATATCGTCGAGCAGGGCGGCGAACCCGGGTTCGGCGGACAGCGGTTTATACAATGCCGAAACCTGCAAATAACTACGGTCGCGGAAACCTGCTTCGACCGCATCGTGCAGCGATGCCAAGGCTGCGACCTTGTCGCCGTGGGCCAGCTGCAACAGCGCCAGTTCCAGCTGGTCTTCCGGCCAGTCGTCCTTGCCGCGCCGCGGACCGGGGTCGAGCGCGTCTATGCGCTGGGCGATCCAGGCGTCATCGCCCGGCGGCGCGGCATATAGCCTGGCCAGGGTCTGCGCCAGTTGCGCATGCGGCCGCAGCCGCGCCGCGGCAGCGAAGGCCGTCGCGGCAGTGGCACGCTCGCCACGCAACAGGGCCAATTCGGCCTGCAGCAGATACAACTCGGGATGCTCGGAACGGCGTTGCGCCTCGTCCAGCGCCGTCTGTGCCTCGCCCAGGCGCGATTGCAGCAGCAGGCAGCGTGGCCAGGCGGCATTGGAATAGACGTTGTCGGGATAGAGCCGGAAACTGCGCGCGTAGCGCTGTTCCGCACGCCGGGTTTCGCCGAGCAGTTCCAGGTTGCGCGCAATCTGTATCTGCAGATAGCGCGGCGAACTGCCGCTGCGCTGTACATCCAGGTTGCGTGCCAGCGCGTCGGCCAGGCGGCCCTTGACCATGTACAGATAGGCCAGCGAAGCGGCACTGTCGATGCGCGCCCGCGGATCCAGCGCGACGGCCCTCTCGTAGTGCGCAATTGCTGCGGCCATATGGCCGCGGCAATCGTGCGAGTAAGCCAGCGCCGCCTCGGCCAGGCTGTCGCGCGGCTCGGCAGCCAGTGCGGATTCGGCCAGGTCCTGCGCCCGCCCGGCCCACTCCGGCGCCTGGTTGTACAGGCAGACACGCGTGCTGTAGGCGAAGCTCAGGCCAACCTGGGCGGCACGGTCGGTGGCATCGCGCTGCAGCAGGGTTTCGTACAGACCGATGGCATGTTCGATATCGTCTTTCTGGCCGATGCCGGCGTAGTAGCGGGCGCGCTGCAGCATTTCCTCGCGCTCGCTGCGCACGGGTGCCGCCGTGTCGGGGCGGCGCAGAAGCAACAGCACGGCCAGGGCCAGAAGCGGCAACGACAGCAACAGCATCACCCAGCGCAGTCCGCGCGCAGGCGCCACGACGTTCGGGATCGCGGTGCCGGCGGTGTCGGCCAGCTGTTGCGGCGTGCTGCACAACTGATAGCCCTTGCCGCGCACCGAACGCAGGTAGCGCGGATTGCGTCCGTCGTCGTCCAGCGCCTGGCGCAGCAGCTTGACGCGCTGGGTCACGGTTTCTTCGCCGACGACGGACGGCGTCCACACCGCTGCGATCAGTTCGTCGAAACTGACCACGCGATCGCCCTGGCTGAGCAGATAGGCGAGCAGGTCGAAGCTGAGCCCGGCCACCTCCAGCGCCGCATCGCCGCGCTGCACGCTGCGCCGGCGCGTGTCGACGCGCAGGTCGTCCAGGCGATAGATGCCGCTCATGCCCGTCGCCTGCCGTGCTGCAAACGGCGGCGGTCAGCGCGTCAAAAAGCGCGTGACGAAACTGGCCAGGCCCTTGTACGGCGGCCGCAGCAGCGACAGGGAACTGAAGCGAGCCTGGCGGAATACCGGCAATTGCTTGGAAAACGTCAGGAAGCCGTGGTGGCCGTGGTAATGGCCCATGCCCGAGGGGCCGACGCCGCCGAACGGCAGCTCGGCCTGGGCATTGTGGTAAATGCAATCGTTCACGCTGACGCCGCCGGCCACGCAGCTTTCCAGCACCTGGCGCGTACGGCTGCGGTCGTGGTCGAAGTGATACAGCGCCAGCGGCCGCGGCCGCGCATTGATATAGGCGATGGCCGCATCGACCGAGTCAACCGTGACCAGGGGCAGGATGGGCCCGAAGATTTCCTCCTGCATCACGCGGCTGTCGGCCGGTGCATTCAGCACCAGGGTCGGCGCGAACACGCGCGCGTCGATGTCGTGGGCCTGGTCGTCGGGCAGGGTGACGATCTCGGCGCCACGGGCGCGCGCCTCGTCCACCAAGCCCTGCAGGCGCACGTACTGGCGCGGGTTGATGATGCTGGTGTAATCGGCGTTTTGGCGCAAATTGGGATAATGCTGCGTCACGTAGGCGCGCAGCGCGGCGATGAAGGCAGCCTTGTCCTGTTCGCGCAGCAGTACGTAGTCGGGGGCGATGCAGGTCTGGCCCGCATTCAGCAGCTTGCCGGCGGCGATGCGGCCGGCGGCGGTGGCGATGGAATAGCCCGGTGCGACGATGGCCGGCGACTTGCCGCCGAGTTCCAGCGTGACCGGGGTGAGGTTCGGAGCGGCGGCAGCCATCACCTTGCGCCCTACCGGCGTGGAGCCGGTGAACAGCAGGTGGTCCAGCGGCAAGGCGGCGAATTCGGCGGCGACGTCCGCATCACCGAGTATCGTCGCGACACGGTCGGCCGGAAACACCTCGGCCAGCAGTTCCGCCATCGCTTGCGAGGTGCGCGGCGTGAATTCCGACGGCTTGAGCATCACGTGGTTGCCGGCGCCGATCGCGCTGACCAGCGGAATCAGCGCGAGGTTCACCGGGTAGTTCCACGGCGAGATGATGCCGATCACGCCCAGCGCCTGGTAGCGGATCTCGGCACTGGCCGGCAGGAAGGTCCACTCCACCGAGCGTGCCTGCGGCCGCATCCAGCGGCGCAGCCGGCTGCGCACCAGGTCGATCTCGTGCAGCACGGTCATACCGTCGGTGAGCAGCGATTCGTGGCGCGAACGGCGGCCGAAGTCGGCACTCATCGCATCGACCAGCCCGTCCAGCCGGCGCTTGAACGCCGCGCGCAGCCGCGCCAGGTCGTCCATGCGCTGGCCGTAGTCCGGGCGCTGCGCGTTCCAGGCTTCGCGCAGCTGCGCAAGCGTGGCGTGAAGAGGGGCCGTGCGGGTCGGAGTGTCCATCCGCGCATGGTAGACAAGAATGCGCCACAAGTGGGCTGCGGGCCGGCGGCCGGCGCCGGCGGCGCGCCGCTCAATCCTCCTGGCGCGGCACCACGACGAAATGCCTGTCGTCGAGCACCGCTTCGCCGCTCCAGCGATAGGCCGCGAGTACTCCGTCGGGCGCGGCCACGCTGTAGTCGAGGCAGGCCACGTTCGGCGCCAGTGCCGTGGGCTGCCCGTCCAGCCAGTAGTGGCCGAAGAACACCGGCGGCTGGTCTTCGCCGTAGCCGACCCAGTGCGCCGTTGCCAATGCGATGTCCGGCACCAGGCGGCGGCTGGCGCGAGGGCCCAGGTGGGCCTCGCGCAGGCTGGCGGCGCGGCTGCCCCACCAGCGGATGCGCACGGACTGCCGCTGGATACCGAAGCGGTCGGCCACGCTGACGCCCTCGTTCAGCGACACCTGCTCGCCCTGCAACAGGCAGTCGATGGCCTGCGACTGCCAGCTACCCGGGACGAAGGCGTCGTGCAGCAACCCCTCGCCGAATGCCGGCGCGCCGTAGACTCGCTGCAGCCGCTGCATCGCCGTCGCGTCCCAGGTTGCGTGCACGACGCGCAAGACGCCGAGGTCCAGCCATAGCGGCAGGCGGCGGAACCAGGCCAGCGCATCGCGGCGCCCGGCCTCGTCGTGCCGATAGGCGTCGAGGAACGCCTGGTGGTGATAGCGGTATTTGGCCGAGTGCTCGCGCAGGTAGCCGCTGCCGTCGGCGCGGGGTGTCGCGTAGGCAATGGCATTCCATTCGTGGTTGCCCATGATGCACAGCGCGGCGCCTTCGTCGCTCATGCGCCTGACCAGGTCGACCGTCTCGCGCTGGCGCGGACCGCGGTCGATCAGGTCGCCGACGAAGATGGCGCGCCGTTCGGGATGGCGCCAGGTGCCGGCACGGCTGCGGTAGCCCAGTTCGTGCAGCAGAATGCGCAAGGTGCCGGCGCAGCCGTGCACGTCGCCGATCAGGTCGTAGTACGCCACGCCTTCTCCTGTGGAAAACCTGCGGCCCCGGCTACAGACACTATCCGAGCATCGCCAGGAAATCCCTGCGCACCTGCTCGCGCAGCGTGGTAGCGCCGCGGACGCGTTCCACCATCGCCGTCGGGGCCACGTCGAAGTGACCCAGTTTCAGGCGCTGATACAGGTCGATCAGCTCCGACGGGCTCGGATCCGGCTGGTTCAGCTGCTGCTCGACGATGTCGAAGCCGGATTCCCGGTACAGGCGCCGCAGCTGCTCGCCGGGCAGGCGCAGCGCGGCACGGGTGTCTGCCTGCAGCTGTTCGAGCTGGGCCTGGCCGAGGCTGCCGTCGGCGAGATAGTCCTGTATCACCCGCAGCGACACGTACAGGCGCAGGCGGGCCTCGGCAAACATGCGGCGGTTGAGAAAGGTGGCCGAGCCTATCGATTTGGCCCGGCGCAGGGAAAGCGGGTCTACCTCCGCCACCAGCGCCTCGATGTACGGGGCCGTGTGATCCAGCGCGCCGAGCTGGATCACGTCGCCGAGCACGCTGTGGCGAACCGCGGCGAAATCGTGGCTGCGCACATTGGCCACGTTGTCGGCTGGCGCGGTATTCCAGAGTTCCACATCGCCGTCTTCGTGGATCAGGAAGCACAGGCCCAGGTCGAGGTTGTCGTCGATGAAGGCGCCCGGCGTCGGATCGCGCACCTCGTCGAAGACATCCAGCGCATGGCGGGTTTCCTCCAGATTGAACAGGTCCGGCCTGGCCTGCGACATCATCCGTGGCGCATGGCCTATGGCGCAGGCGGTGCCGTCGTGGAAGACCACCTCGGTGGGTTCCAGGCGCAGCACCTCGTCCGCCAGCGGTTGCAGCAGCCACTCCACCGCGCGGTCGCCGGCCAGGGTATGCAGCTTCAGCGTGAAGTTCGCGGCTTCGTAGCGCTGGAAGTTGCGGCGGAAGTGCGACACCACGTTGAGCAGCTTGGCAGGCTTGACGGTCTCCAGGTGGAACTCGTCCACCGACAGCCGGAAGATGAATTTGCCGCAGTATGGATTGGCGGCGAAGGCGCTGAAGATCCGCTCTATCGTGTCGGCAGCGCGCGCGGGAGAGCTGGCGAAAAGCCCGCTGGTATTGAGCAGCATGCGGCGCGCGCGGCCCTGCCCGATCAGCTCCAGCACCGACTGCATCTGCAGCAGCGGCTCGCCGCCACCGGTGATCTGCAGCAGTTCGGTATCGGCATCGAACACGAATTGCTTGACCCTTTCGATGTCCGCCGCGCCCAGCGAGCCGCCCTCGTCGTTGCGGCCCGGCATGCTCGAGGCGAAGTAGCAATGCTTGCAGGCCACCGGACAGTACTTGGTCGGAAACACCACGACATACGAGCGGCCACGCCAGCCGGTACGCGGCAACAGCAGATTCGCCAGTATGTCGTCGCGGAAAAACTGCGGCTTCAGGAAGACGTTCACCGGGCTCTCCTACGGGCGCCTTTTCGCGGCGATCCTAACGTAAACGTAAAACAAAACGGAACATGATCAAAAAATTCCTCGGGAACTAAATTGCCACGATTGCCATATTCGGCATCAATGGAAAACGTTCGGAATATTTTTTCCGTGGCCGCAGGCGTGCATCCATATGCCGGCAGAAAAACGTCTTTCTAACGAAACTTTGCTGCGACACGACGATGTCGAAAACATCGTATTCAAAGGCCTGTCCGCAGTTTTCTGTGGCGGCGCAACATATATGCCCCGTTGCGGGCGTCGCCGCGCAGGGTCCGGTGCCGGATGCGGGTGTTCGATAGACAATGTCAATGTAAGGAATACTAACTATCTTTACCAACTTGTTAATCTTTGACATCTTTACATTCACTGCATATTCTCCGGCCGGCCGTGCGGTTCGCACTGCCATAGTCCTGTAATTCCTGCAAGACCTATCCAACGTTAAGTAAGGAGTGTCTATGGAAACGGCTAGTAATTTCGTTTCGACGCTTGCGGCTCAGAACGAGGCGCTGTTCCAGGCGTCCGAAATGCAGGTGGAGGCGTATTTCAAGGCCAACCCGTCGAAAGAGGCGATGGTCGAGCACTTCCGCGGCCGCTGCATGAACGAGTACCGCAACATGGAAGAGGTGGCGAGCCGGCTGTTGCGGCTTTCCAGTACGCTGCCGCGCGGCATGGTGCGCAATCTCGCCAAGCAGGTGCTCGACGAAGCCACCCATTTCGATCTGGTGGCCAATGTCATCGAACACCTGACCGGCGAAGAAGTGAACATGCAGTCCCTCGCCGACGAACGCGACGCCGGCCAGGCCAAGGGCGTGCGCTGCCTGGAAGAGTTCGACGAGAACGACCTGCTCGCGCTCTACACCTATCAGTTCATCGCCGAAGGCCGCGCTCACCGCGTGTGGCAGAAGATGTCCGAGATCATCGAGGACGACTACATCGCCCGCGCCTATTCCAGGATCGCGAAGGACGAACTGTTCCACAGCAACATCGGCCGCAAGGGCCTGGAAGATCTGGCCCAGGATGCGGAAAGCCAGGCACGCGTGCTGGAACTGGCCGACCAGATGCGCAAGCAGCTGTATGACGTGAGCTGCAGCAACACGGTGGAAGTACCTGCCGCCCGCGCGATCTGCGTCGAGGCGTATGGCTCGAACTACCTGCAGTAACCGCTTCGGAAACCGTTTGGGATCGCCCGGCCCGAACTGTTCCGGCCGGGTCGATCTCGCCTCGCGCTGACTGAAACCCGTTGTCGGGAGACCGTATGAGCCTGGGATTGGATGACGCAGGGACCCCGGCAGTGGCCGACGGCGCCGCCGGGGCGACACCGCATCCCCGCGACAGGCCGGTCTTCATCGTCGGCACCGAGCGCTCGGGCTCGAACCTGCTTCGCCTTGCGCTCAATGCGCACTCCGCTATCAGCGTGCCGCATCCGCCGCATCTGCTGCGCTATTTCCTGCCGCTGCTGCCGCGCTACGGCGATCTGGCCCAGCTGCACAGACGGCAACGGCTGGTGCGCGACGCGCTGCGCCTGGTGCGTTGGCATATCCATCCGTGGCAGACCCTGCCCGACGCCGCCTGGATACTGCGGGAAATGCGCACGCCCGATCTCCTCGGGCTTTACGACGCCATCCAGTACTGGCACGCACAGCAGCAGCGCAAGCCGCGCTGGGGCTGCAAGAGCACCTTCGCCATCCACCAGATCGACGCGCTGGCGGACTACTACCCGGCCGCGCGGTTTCTCTGGCTGATCCGCGATCCGCGCGATGTGGCCGCGTCGTCGAAACAGTCGGTGTTCAATCCCAACGTTGCACTGAATACCGCCGTACTGTGGCAGCAACAGCAGCAGCTCGGCCTGGCGGCCTGGCAGCGCTACGGTGCGCAACGCATCCTGCGCCTGCACTACGAGGCGCTGGTCGGCGATCCCGCGCCGGCATTCGTACAGATCTGTGCCTTCCTCGGCCTGCCTTTCGAGGCGTCGATGCTGAGCGCATTTTCCGGCGACGAGGCGCGCATCGCGGCGCGACTGTCTTCGTCCTGGGCCAACGTGGCCAAGCCGATTTCCACCACCAGCGTGCAGGCCTATCGCCGGCGCCTCACGCTGCGCGAGGCGCAGGACGTCGAAGGCCACACCGCCGAACTGCTGCAGACACTGGGCTATGCGTTGCCGCTGCGGCCACCGCGGCCCAGCCGCTGGCGCTATGCGCGAGCAAGGCTGGTCGAGCCGCTGCATGCGCTGAAGACCGAGCTGCGCGCCGTCCTGCGCGATCGCAACGTGCTGTTGCGCTGGCGCAGGGCGTTGCTGCTGCGCTACCTGGGCCTGTGCCGATGAGCAGCGGCGCCGCATCCAGTCTCGCGCCGCCGCCGGCGCCTGCCGCCGCCGCGTGCTTCGACGATGTGCGCCAGGTCGTGCTCATCGCATCGGCCTCGCGCAGCGGATCCAGCGCGCTGGCGGAATGGCTGCGGGCGCAACCGGGCCTGCTGCACCTGGGCGGCGAGCTGAAATCCATACTGCGCCTGGTCGGCGTCGCCAGCTTCTGTGGCGACGACTGCTCCGACGTGCTCCGCGAGATCCCGCCGGCGCTGATGCCGGCCTTCGAGCGTGAATTCTTCCGCCGCCTGGGCGAGCTGCCGCCGCCGGATGCCGGCATCCGCCTGCGGCAGCTGACCGACAACGTGCTGTTCAACCTGTGCTGCCAATGGCCGGACGAGGTGTTCTGCGCCGACCAGGTCCTGGCCTGGGTGACGGCGACGCTGGGCGGACTGGGCTGGCGCCGCGCCGACGAATTCGACCCGGTCGAATTCCTGCTGGCCCTGCTGCCGCGCATTCACCAGCAGCATCCCGGCGTATGCCCGTATCGCTACGACCTGCCGACGGAGAAAGTCCGCCAGCATTTTCCGCATCGTCCGCTGCCGGTGGGGCCGCTGCCCGGACGCCTGATCGAAGAGACGCCGTTCGTGCTGCCGCGGCTGTGGCGCCAGCCTGCCGCCGAGGAGCTGCGCCGTCGCGCCGTCGTCATCAAGGATCCCAGCAACATCTATCGGATGGGCTTGCTGCGCAAGGTATTCGCCAAGGCGGAGATTCGCGTCGTCCATCTGGTGCGCAATCCGGCGGCGAGCATCAACGGCCTGCTCGACGGCTGGGAGCACCGCAATTTCTTTTCCCACCGTACCGCCGAGCCGCTGCAGATCGCCGGCTATTCGGAACGCCATCCCTGGGCCACGCACTGGTGGAAGTTCGATCTTCCGCCGGGCTGGCAAGCCGTGCGCAACGCCAGCGTCGGCGACGTCTGCGCGTTCCAGTGGGCGACCACGAACCGGCGCATCCTGGCCGAAACCGTGGCGTCGGCGCGATCGACCTGGCGCATCAAGTTCGAGGACTTCATCGATGCCGGACCGCGCGGCCACGAGGCGCGCTGCGCGCTGCTGCACTGGCTCGGCATCGCCGCCGCCGCGCGGCTGCTGGAGCGGCCACGGCCGGTCATGGTGACCGAGCGGCCGGCGCCGTACCGCTGGCGTTCGCGCGAGAACCTGGTCATGAATTTCGTGCGCAACGCAGCCCTGCTGCTGCGTCCCGAAGAACTGGGCTACGAGGGCAAGACCGATGCCTGGAGCTGAGCCGCGCCTGCCGGCAACCCTGGGCGGAGAGGGCTGGCTGGGCCGCACGGCCAGCCATGGCGAAGACCTGGCCGCGGGCCAGCTCTGGCGCGCCTGTGGCAATCGCAGCGAAACCGGGCGGTTGCGCCGCGTCGCGCTGGCCAGGCCTCCCGCGTCGCTGGCCGCCATCGCAGATCCCCAGGTCCAGCTACTGCTGCGCTGCCCTGACCTGCAACGCCTGCAGGCGCAATTCTTCGCGCTCAAGCAGTATTTCGAATCCGCCGGCGTGGCGGTCGACGTGCTGGACGACGCAGCGGCGCCGCCGAACATCCTGTTCATGCGTGACCTCTTCTTCATGACGCCCGAAGGCGCGATCGTGGCGCGGCCGGCGTCGCGGCAGCGGGCGGGCGAGGCGCGGCTGGTGTCGCGCTTCCTCGCCGACCTGGGCATACCGATTCTGCTCACCGTGCATGCGGACGGCCTGTTCGAAGGCGCCGATGCGCTGTGGATTGCCCCCGACCATGTGCTGATCGGCATCGGCCGGCGCAGCAATGCCAGCGGCGCGGCGCAGGTGAGCGAAACCCTGGCGCGCATCGGCGTGAAGTGCTCGCTGGTGGATTTGCCGCCCGGCGTGCAGCACCTGCTCGGCAGCGTCAATTTCCTGTCGCCCGGCAAGGCCGTGTACAACGGCGCCGCCCGCTCGCCGGCGATCGAGGCGGCGCTGTCGGCGCAGGGCATCGCCTGCGTGATCTGCACCGAGCGCGAGGAGATCGAGCGCGACCGCGTGCTGAATTTCGTTGCCATCGACGCCGGCCACGTGATTGCTCCGGCCGGCGGCGCCCGCACGCGCGCGCAGCTGCAGCGCGAATCGGTGCGCGTGGACTCGCTCGACGTGAGCGAATACCTGGCTTGCGCCGGCGGCATCGGTTGCAGCGTCGGCATCCTGGCGCGCGATCCCCCTGCGGTTGCGGAGGCTGCTGTGGACTAGACCGCGCAATGCCGGCCGTGCCGGCCACCTCACGCTGCTTCGTCGCCCGTCAGTGCCTGTCGTCGCGTCGCCTCGGAGACCTTGCCATGTACGACCATGTCGTCCTGATTTCCATCGATACCCTGCGCAGCGATGCCATAGCCGCGAACCCGCTCAAGCTGTGGCCGGAAAAATATCCCGGCGTCGCCGCACCGCGCACGGCGATACTCGACCAGCTCATCGGAAAAGGTTTCTTTTTCGCCAATTGCCTTTCTGCCGCTCCGTATACGTCGGCCTCGCATGCCTCGCTGCTGACCGGGAAATGGCCGCTGCGGCATGGCGTATACGAGTTCTACAATCGCAAGCTGCAATACGAAACGCTGATGACGCGAGCCAAGCGCAGCGGCTATACGACCGTTCTCAAGAGCGATTTTCCGGTCATCCTCGGACCGACCCTGGGCTTCGATCGCGGCGTCGACCACTTCATCGTCGAGGACGACGCGCGTTGCCTGGAACTGATCGGCGCGAGCGAGCGCTCGTTCAGCCTGGTCCACTTCGGCGGCGTACATGTACCGTACGGTTTCCATAACCTCAGCTACGGCGGCCAGGCCTACCGCGCCAAGGTCGAGCAGCTGGAGGCTGAGCTTGGCCGTGCGGTGGAGTTGCCCAAGGACCAGCTGTTCGAGACCTATCGCGATCAGGAAGACCTGCACTATCTGATGCGCTACAAACGCATCATCCAGGAGTTGTGGCATGCCGGTCGCGGGCAGGACATCTTCGCGCTGTACCTGGAGGGCATAGAACACTTCCTGACGACGCGCTTCGAGCGCTTCATCGAACGCCTGTCCGCCCTGCTGCAGCACAAGAACGTATTGCTGGTGCTGTTCGGCGATCACGGCGAGGAATACGACGCCGACAGCTTCGGCCATTTCAACAGCGTGGCCGAAGGCGTGATCCGCGTGCCCTTGCTGTTCATCGCGCGCGACATCGAGCCGGGCATGCATCTGGACAGGGTGCGTACCGTGGATGCATTCGCGACCATCGAAGCCTTGTCGCGGCCCGGCGCGCGCAGCCGCTTTTCCACCGACGGCACCTCACTCGCCGGCCTGATGCAACGGCGCGAGACGCTGCCGGCGCTGACCAACTTTGCCCAGACCTACGTCGCCGATACCTCGGGTTTCATCCGCTTCCAGCGCAATGTCATGGCGAAAGGGCGCAAACACGGCTCGCTGCCGCACCTGCTCTACAAGGAAGCCGTCTGGGAAGGCAATCACCGCCTGACCCGCTACGTGGCGGAATTCAGCGAATACCTCGGCGGACTGCATGCCATCGAGCCGATATGCAAGCTGGAGGTGTTCGATCCGGGCCAGGTCCCCCGCGCCTGCGCCGACGCCGCCCTGCAAAGCCGTCTTGTCGGCAGCCTGGATGCCTACAACGCCTCCCACTCCCCGCAAAGGAAGCGCGCGTGATCGACCCCAGCGGAAAAGGCCTGATCTTCGTCACCGGTGCGCCGGGCTCCAAATGGAGCGCCATCTCCCATGCCGTGATGTACGCGCAGGGAATCAACACCTCCGACCTGTCGATGCAGCGTGCGCAGAGCAACACGCCGCTGCACTTCGGCAACTACTTCGGCCCGGGCATGGAATACGGCGATCGTTTCGCCGATCTGCCGTCGATGTCGCGCGAAGACCTGTTGCAGGAATTCGCCCGGCCGTACGAGCATGTCGAAGGCACGCTGCTGCTGAAGAGCCACCTGTTCAGCCGCCACCTGCCGGCCCTGCAGAATTTCTTTCCCGCGGCCCGCTTCCTGCTGGTACACCGCTCCGACCAGCAATGCCTGTCGTGGTGGCAGCAGTCCGGCGGTTTCCGCATCTCGTTTCCCGACTACACCTGGTACGAGGACAGCGCCAACATGGCGCTGCAGATCGCGCTCGACAATGCGGGCATCGCCGCCTTCGCCCAGGCCAACGGTAAGCCGCTCAAGCGGCACCGCTCGCTGGCGCCGGTGCTGGCGCAACTCGGCCTGAGCTACGCCACGGCGCGCACGAACGAGCTCGGCGCGACACCGTTCGAAGTGAAGTACGGCTTCGGCGGCCGGCCGGCCGCCGAAATCGAGGCGGATTGCCATGCCACGGCGCGTCTTGCGTCGCTCTGCGTCGTCTGAGGAGCCGAGTCATGCTCGACATGCCCGCACTGAAGAAGTTCTTCCACGCCGACACCTGGCGCCAGTCCATCGACCGTTTTCCGCTCAGCGGCATGGCCCTGGTCGATACGGTGAACCAGCTGCAGCCGCGCGTCGTGGTCGATGTCGGCTGCGGTTTCAATCCGTTCAAGGGCAAGATCCGCAACCTGGTCGGCATCGATATCGTCAATGAACACGCCGATATCGTCTGCGACCTGCACGACGCGCCGTTCAAGGCCGAATCGGTCGATGTCGCCCTGGCCCTGGGCAGCATCAACTTCGGCACCGAGCAACATATCCTCGATGCGCTCGCCGTCGTTTCGCGCTGGCTGGTGCCCGGCGGACGCCTGTTCATGCGCGGCAATCCGGGCCAGAGCGTCGACCCTAGCGTGCCGATCTTCCCGTGGTCGGCGCAGCGGGTGCAGGACTATGGCAGCCGCGTCGGTCTCGCCCTCGGCGGCGAGGTGCGCGAGGAGACGCTGATCGATGCCTGGGACAAGCCGATCCGGCGCCTGTTCTGGTCGTATGCCAAGGTCGGGGCCTGAGCCATGCACGCCGCAGCCTTGCTACTGCAGCGAAGTCCGGTGCGTACGCACGGCGCGGCGGGCACGGCGTACATACAGCGTGGCGAGGCAGACCACCATCAGCACGAATACGCCGAACGACAGCAGTGCTGGCAGGCCGAGCCAACGGATCGCGACGACCTGGATGCCGAGCATCAGCCAGTGCACCAGGCCCGACACCAGCAGGATCCAGCGTGTGTCGCCCAGGCCGCGCAGTACGCCAGCGGCGAGCACGGCCAGCGCGTCGGCGGCCAGGTAGCCGATCACGCCGAGCATCATCCAGCGCGCCAGCGCCATCACGGCCGAATGGTCGGTGCCGTCGGCGAGGAACAGCCGGATCATCGGTTCTTGCCAGAGCAGCATCGTGGCGCCGACGGCGGCGGTATAGCCGATGGCCAGCATCGCGCCGGCACCGACCGTGCGGCGCACCGCCTGCCAGTCGCCGGCGCCGGCATGACGCGCGACCAGGCTGGACAAGGCGACGGCCAGGCCGAGCATGGGAACCCGCAGCACCGAGTCCCAGCCGAGCACGATCGCCGCCGCGGTGCTTTCGGCGACGCCATAGGACTGGAACAGCAGCAGAAACAGATTGAACGCCGAAATGCTCAGGAAGCGCTCGAAACCGGCGGACGATCCCAGCGCGAGATACGGTCCGGCGATAGCCGCGTCGAATCGCAGCGAGTGGCCGATATGGAAGGTGCGCCGGTTGGCCGGCGCCAGGTAGGCCGCCAGCAGCAACAGCAGCGAGAACGCCGTCGCGACGATGGTGGCGATGGCCGCGCCGGCAATGCCGAGGGCAGGAAATCCCCATTTGCCGAAAATCAGCAGATAGGCCAGCGGCGCGTTCAGCAAGGTGCCGAGCAGCTCGATGACCATCACCTGGCGGGTTCTGTCCGTGCCGATGAAGAAGGCGCCGATGCAGGTCTTGGGCAGCGACAGCGTCGCCGCGACCATGAGCAGGAAAAAATAGTCCCGCTCCAGCGCCACCTGTTCCGGCGCGTGTCCCAGCGGCTGGAAGATGCCGCCGACGGCCCAGGCGAACAGGGCGATCAGCGGTGTCAGCGCCAGGCACAGGATCAGGCCCTGGGTCGTGACTTTTGCGCACTGCGCATACCTGCCGGTGCCGAAATGATGCGCCACGAGAACGGTCGCATAGGAGATCAGCCCGACGAACAGCGCAATGCACAGGTACGACGCCAGCGCACCGCCGTGCGCCGCGGCAATGTGCAGGCCGTCCAGGCGGGACATGAAATAGCGGTCGGTGAAATACATCGCCGCCAGCGAACCTTGCGACACCGCCACCGGCACGGCGGTCTGCAGCAGCGCCTCGAGCGCGCGACGGTCAGCGCCGAACGCGTTCATGCGGCGCCGGTCTTTCGCGACAAGGACTCACGCGCCTGCAGCGCGGTCGCCGGCGCGCTTCCACATCAGGGCGAATTTCTCCACATTGCCGCGCCAGGACGGGCAGCGCACGCGCGCAGCGACAGCCGACTCAGCCTGGGCGCGGGGCAGCGCAATGCCGTCAAAAAGGCTGATATGCGGCCGATAGCGCTCGCGCACGAACGGCGTGTCGGCTTTTTCGCCGATCGTGGCGAGCAGGTCGAGGCAGCGTACGTGCTGCCGCGCCAGCGCCGTCGGTTCGAGGCGGCAATGAAGATTGCCGACCACGCTGTCGTCGCCGAAGTAGCCGAAGCCCTCGACGGCGGTCGCAGCGGCGGCAGGGCCGGCCTGCAGCAGCAGGCCGGCGCACCGCAGCAACTGCGCGCCTGTGCGCCGGCCCAGGTAGACGACGGTCGCATGCGGCGTCAGCTGGGTCTCGCGGGCACCGAAATCCGCCAGTGCGTGGCGCAGCGCGGCAATGGCTCGGGCCAGCTCGTCCGGCAGCAGATAGACGAAAGCGGCGTCGTAGACGCTGCCGGCCTCGAGATCGTCGGCGCAAAGCCGCTCCAGTTCGCGTTCCTGCACTGCCGTATTCAACGCATCGTGCCTGCTGTCCATCAGAGTTCGAACCTGCCATGACTACACGCGTGCGACCCAAGGTCGAAACCGACGGCGAAGGCCGCTACCCGGGCGGCGGCCGGGAACAGGTGGCAATGTTGCCAATACGGCAAACTCCCGACCCGGACGCGCCTGGCGACAGGCTGCGCGGCATCATAGAGCAGTGCGGCGCGGGAATCGACGTAGACCTCGCGCCCGTTTGCGCGCATGCCCTGCGCGCATGCCTGGCGGGCGAATCGCTGTACGGCGCCGTCGAGGAAGCCATCCGCAGCTGCATGGCGCTGGTCGAGGTGCAGCCGGAATATTCGTTGCTGGCGGCGGCGCTGCAGCGTTACCTGGTCGACCTCGAACTCGCGGCCGAAGGCGTGGCATCGTTCGTCGGCTTTGTACACAAGGCCGCATCGCTGCAGCTGCTGAATGCGCGCACGCGCGCGCTACTCGACGCGCACTGCGAACAGTTCGCCGGCTGTTGCGGCGAAACGGCCGTGTGGCCTGCGGAGTACGCCGGCCTGGTCCTGCTGTGCGAGCGCTATCTCCTGCGCAATCCGGCCAGCGGCCGCTTGATCGAATCGCCGTCCTTCTTCCTCGTCCGTGCCGCCGCGGGTTTGTCCGATACGCTGGAACAGGCGCTGGAACTGCATGCACTGCTGCGGCGCGGCGAATACCTCACCTCGAACCTGTTCAACGCCGGCAGCGCGAACGAGCAGCTGTGCTCCTGCTTCATCCTGGGCCCGCCGCCGGATTCCCTCGACGGCATCTACGACCAGCTCAAGGACACTGCGCGTATCGCGCAGCGTTCCGGCGGCATAGGCCTGGCCTATCACAGCGTGCGCAGCGACGGCTCGCGCGTGAACTCGACCAACGGCACGGCCAGCGGTGTCGTGCCGTGGCTCAAGCTGCTGGATTCGTCCACCGCCGCGGTCAACCAGGGCGGCCGGCGCAAAGGCGCTACCTGCGTCTACCTGGAAACCTGGCACGCCGACATCGAGGATTTCCTCGCCCTGCGCGACGGCACCGGCGCGGCCGAGCGCCGCACCTACCATCTGCAACTGGCGAACTGGATACCGGACCGGTTCATGCGTTGCGTCGAGGCCGATGCGGAGTGGTCGCTGTTCGATCCGGTCGATGTGCCGCACCTGTCCGGCCTGTGGGGCGAGCGTTTCGACCGGGCCTACGAGGCTGCCGTCCATGCCGGCAAGGCGAAAAAGACCCTGCGCGCCCGCGTCCTGTATGCGGCCATGCTGCGCACCCTGGGTGAAACCGGCAGCGGTTGGCTCACCTTCAAGGACGCCTGCAATCGCAAATGCAACCAGACCGCGCGGCCGCAAAACGTGGTCCAGCTATCCAACTTGTGTACCGAGATCACCGAAGTCACCCGTCCCGGCGAATACGCGGTCTGCACGCTGGGCTCGGTCAATCTGTCGCGCCATCTCGCCGACGGCACATTCGATTACTGCCGCCTGGCGCGGACGATACGAACGGCCGTGCAGCAGCTCGACCGGGTGATCGACCGCAACGCCTATCCGCTGCCGGCGACGCGCCGGTCCAACCTGAAATGGCGGCCGGTCGGCCTGGGCATGATGGGCCTGCAGGACCTGTTCTTCGCCCTGCGCCTGCCGTTCGACAGCGAGGCGGCATTGCAGCTGTCGACGCGTCTGGCCGAGCACCTGTACTTCCATGCCCTTGCCGCATCGTGCGAACTGGCGCGGCTGCACGGGCCGCATCCGGCGTTTGCGCAGACCCGGGCCAGCGACGGGTTGCTGCAGTTCGATCTGTGGCAGGCGCGGCCCGGCAGTGAACTGGATTGGGACGGCCTGCGCCGGGACATCGCCCGCCACGGCCTGCGCAATTCGCTGCTGATTGCCGTCGCGCCGACGGTGACCATTGCCGCGCTGGCCGGCTGCCACGAGTCGATAGAACCGCAATTTTCCAATCTGTACCGGCGCGAGACCTCATCCGGCGAATTCGTCGTGCTGAACCGCTATCTGGTCAAGGATCTGCGCCGCGCCGGCTTGTGGACCCCGGCGATCCGTGCGGCGCTCAAGCGGGCCAACGGCTCGGTACAGGACATCGGCGAAATTCCGGCCGAATGGCGCCGGCTCTATCGCACCGTGTGGGAACTGCCGCAAAAAGCGCTGATCGACCTGGCTGCGGCGCGCGGTCCGTTTGTCGATCAAAGCCAGTCGCTCAACCTGTTCCTGGAAAGCCCGACCCTGGACACACTGTCGTCGATGTACATGTACGCCTGGAAAGCCGGGCTGAAGACCACTTACTACCTGCGTTCGCGGCCCGCGACCCGCGTCTGCGCGGCCGTGGCCGGTGTCGAAACGCCTGTCTGCGAGGCCTGCCAATGAGCGCACCGAAGATTCTCGACCCTGGCCTGGAACTGACTCTGAGGCCGATGCGCTATCCGATATTTTTCGATTTCTACAAAAAAAGCATACGCAATACCTGGACCGTCGAAGAGGTGGACTTCAGCGACGACCGGCGCGACCTGCGCACGCAGCTGTCGCCGGGCGAACTGCATCTGGTCGAGCGGCTGGTGGCCTTCTTCGCGACCGGCGACATGATTGTCTCCAACAACGTCGTCCTCAACCTGTACCGGCACATCAACTCGCCGGAGGCTCGCCTGTACCTGTCGCGGCAGATCTTCGAGGAAGCGCAGCACGTCGAGTTCTACCTGACCCTGCTCGACACCTACCTGGACGATCCCGAACGGCGCAGCGCGGCATTCCGTGCGATCGACGACGTCGCCTCGATCCGCCGCAAAGGCGAGTTCTGCCTGAAGTGGATGGGTTCGGTCGATGCCCTGGGACCGCTGCACGGCCGCCGCGAGCGGCAGGCCTTCCTGCTCAACCTGATCTGTTTCGCCGCCTGCATCGAAGGGCTGTTTTTCTTCGGCGCGTTTGCCTACGTCTACTACCTGCGTTCGCGTGGCCTGCTCAACGGACTGGCCACCGGCACCAACTGGGTATTCCGCGACGAGTCCATGCACATCGCCTTTGCGTTCAAGGTCATCGACCAGATCCGCACAGAAGAGCCGGA
Organism: Tahibacter aquaticus; assembly: GCF_004363655.1. Classification (GTDB taxonomy): domain Bacteria; phylum Pseudomonadota; class Gammaproteobacteria; order Xanthomonadales; family Rhodanobacteraceae; genus Tahibacter; species Tahibacter aquaticus. The sequence continues at coordinate 178,760 of NZ_SNZH01000002.1, read as the reverse complement.
ACTGTTCGATGCCGCGCTGCAGGCCCAGGTCGAGGCCATGATCGACGAAGCCCTCGCGTGCGAGATCGGCTTCGCCCAGGATGTGATCGGCGACGGGATCGCCGGCCTGCCGCTGGCCGACATGATCGAGTACCTGCGCTGCATCGCCGACGAACGCCTCGTCGCGCTGGGCATGCCGCGCCGTTTCGGCGCACGCAACCCACTGTCCTTCCTGGTGCTGCAGGATGCGCAGGAACTGACCAACTTCTTCGAGCGGCGCGTGTCGTCCTACCAGGTAGGCATCGGCGGCAACATTCGTTTCGACCAGGCGTTCTGAACGCGGCCGCGGCGTTTCAGCCGGTTTCGCCCTGTGCCGGAAAATCGCCGCAGTGCGCCGCGACACTACCCAGGTCGACGCCGTCGAGCAGTGCGGCATCGTAGCGGATGTCTTCCAGCGCGACGGACTCTGCGCTGGAACCGATCGCGATTTCGTACAGGCTGTGTGCCCGCACCGGCAGCAGATAGCCCATCACAGCCAGGCGCAGGGAAACCTCGTCGCCGATGTTCGCCAGCCGGCCGCAGTACATCAGCTGCATCGATGCGCGCGAAACGCCGGTGCGCATCGGTATGCGTCGCCGGGCCGCATCCGTGACCAGCGCATGCGATGCGTCCGGACCGCAATAGCGGCGCGCATCGAGCCACGGCACCTTGTCCTTGCCGGCCGGGCTGGAATAGGTTTTCTCCGGCTCGCTGAAGACGCCGCCGTGGCGCACGAACTCGGCCCGCGTCTGCTGGCTCCAGAAGCGCGAGGTCGGCGGCGGCCACGAGGCGATCACGCAGGTTTCCTGGTGCAGCCGGTTAGCGCGATGCCAGGGCATGCGGAAAAGATCCATTTTGGAATCCAGCAGCGGCAGTGCCGATACGCCGCGCTCGGCCTGGGCGTGTGCGACGGCATTGGCGGTCCACTGGCCCAGCAGCGCCACGTCGAAACCGGCGGCGGCGGCGATGTCCAGCGCCTGGTCCGGCAGCGCCGCAGGCCCGACCAGGTCTTCCGCCAGCACATTGCGGTAGAACAGCCAGGCCGTGCCGAGCACCTCGCGGATATTGCCCTCGCCGTCCAGTGCGCGCATCCATTCGCCGACGTTGCGCAGCCGGCCTGCAAACGGCAGCAGTATCGGTTTCATCACCTTGACCAGCTGCGCGTACTGCGTGCGCCGTGCGGCGGCGGCACTGCCGCTGCGCCGGCTCTTCTCGCGCAGATAGCGGCCGCACGCCGCCGCCATCGCACGGGACACGGCCATGGCGCGCGGATGCATCGACAGATAGTGGCCCAGCCTATCCTCGTACTCGCCACGCCGGGCCAGCAGGGGATCGTCCGCTGCGGCTGCCGCCCTGGCGCGCACGCGGCTATCCATGGGTCGTGGCTTGGTCCAGCGAATCGAGAAAATGCTGTACCAGCGCTTCTCCGTCGAGCTTGCGGTTGGCCGGCACGGCTGCGGCGCGCAGGGAAAGATACAACGCGATATGCGCCCGGTATGCAGCGACCACCGCAGCGTGATCATGTCCCGCCAGGGTTGCGGCCAGGGCCTGCCGCTGTGCCGGAAAATGGCGTTCGAGCCGGCGCACGCCGCGCTGGTCCCGCTGCTGCGAGCGCGCCAGCAGCGGCCCCACGACCTGCTCGCGCAGGAAATTCAGCATGGCGATGGCCTCGAACAATTCGCCGCGGCCTACCTTGCTCAGACCGTAGTGAACCCAGATCCAGAAGCGTTCCTCGAACCACTCGGCATCGCGCGCCGGCCACTGCGCCGTGCCCTGCTGCAGGCGCGCCGTCGTGGCCGCATCGGCCCAGACCACAAGCGGCGTCTCGACGCGGCGATCCAGCGCGCTGGCATCGACGAACTTCAGATCGACATGCAGCAGAGGTTCGGCGTAGAGGCAGATCAGCAGTTGCGGCTCGCCGACATGTTCGCCGCTGAACGCCGCGACCAGCGTTCCCAGCGACTCGGCGATCTGCCGCTTCGACGCCAGTACCTCGGCTAGCGCCTGTTCCTGGCAGACGACGATGAAATCGAGGTCGGAGAATTCGTCCATGTCGTCGCTGATCGCCGAGCCGGCGAGCAGTAGGGCGACGACACGCGCATCGCCGTGCAGCTGTTGCGCGGCCCGCTCGGCGAAACGGCGCTGGAATTCACACATCGAACTGGGCAGAAGTAAATTCATCGTAATATCCGCAATGTGCAATTGGCCAGCCATGAAAGCAGATTCATGCAGACGTTCTCAAGCGGCGAAACGACAACCGTGGTATTCGACGTCGACGGCGTATTGATCGAGCCGCGATTCCCGCAATTGCTGCGCACCGTACTCGGCGTGCCGGCGGAAAAATCCGAGGCATTCTTCCGCGGTCCCTTCCTGCAGTGCCTGGAAGGCCGGGCCGGGCTCAAGCCTGCACTCGCCGCGGTTCTCGATGACTGGGGTTGGTCCGGCACGACCGACAGCTTCGTCGACTACTGGCTGCAGTCGGATGCGCAGTTCGATCCGGCCTTTGTGCAACTGGCCCGCCGTCTCGGCGCGGCAGGCTACCGCTGCGTGGTCGCAAGCAATCAGGAACATCATCGGGCGCAATGGCTGACACAACGCCTGGACATGTTCCCGGCCCTGTACTTCTCCTGCGCGCTGGGCTGCCGCAAGCCCGAGCTGGCGTTTTTCCAGGCCGTGCGCCGCTCGCTGGGCCTGGCCGCCAGCGAACTCCTGCTGCTGGACGACCAGGCGGTGAATGTCGCGGCAGCGCAGGCCGACGGCTGGCAAGCCGTCGTCTGCCGTGCCGGCGACGATGTCGACGCCCTGGCCATTCGCTGCGGGCTGCGCCTCAGCCCGCAAGATCTTTACGCACGACCACGTTGACCGCCCTGGCACCGCGTTCGTTGTCTTCCACATCGAACGCGACCCGCTCGCCTGCTGTTATGCCGCCGCGTCCGCCGGACTTGATGCCGCTGATATGCACCAGCAGATCCTGCAGCGTGTCGTCGCGGCGGATAAAGCCGAAGCCCTTGGACTCGTTGAACCATTTGACATGCCCGGTAATCATCGACTGCCTCGCAGTAGTCAGGTAATAGTATACAACTATTGATTTACATTCGGCCGCCGGCGCTGTCGCAGCGGCGGGCAGCCGGGTACGCAGCAACGGACGGGATACGGTGCAGGCCTTTCCTGGCAGGCGCCGGCGCAATTCCAGTCATTGCAGGGCAGCCGCGCGGAAGCCGGCAGATGCTGCCGGTCATGGCCCTGGCAGGCCTGCGCGGGACGCGGTTTCGCCAGCCGCACCCTTGAGCAGCTGCTGCGCAATGAACTGCTCGGAAAATCCGGCGGCACGGCGGGTCTCGACGCAGACCGGCGCATAGCCCGGAACGCCGCTGCCGGTCTTGCGCGCGGCCGATGCGACGACATCGGTGAAACGCTGTTCGTCGCCATCGACCAAGTAGCGTATCCAGCGGTTGCCGAAGGCGCAGTGACCGATTTCGTCGGCCTGGAGAAACTCGTAATAGCGCAGCAGCCGGTCGAGGCCGTGCTGCTTGAACAGGTCCATGCAATGCGCGCTCATGTCCAGTCCGTTGCCCTCGCCGATGACCTGTTCTATCGCCAGCCGCTCGGCTAGCGATTCGCCCTTGATATAGGCATTCCAGATTCGGTTGCGGTAGTTGAACTCGCCCAGCCAGCCGCCGTAGTGGGCGAGCATCTGCTCGGCCATGACCGCGTGACGGGCTTCGTCGGCGCACTGCCGGGCCATGTCCAGTACAAACTGCAACGGCATGCCGTCGCCGAATTCGGCGATATTGCGCGCGCAGGTTTCCGCCGCTGCGACTTCGATCTCGGAGTAGATGTAGTGCACCAGCTGGCGCTGCCCGGCTTCGCTCTGTACAAGCACCGCCGGGCCCGGGGTTTCCGCGTCGCCGAGCTGGAGTTCCTGCGGCCGGCGCGGCTGGTCCAGCAGCGGCGGACAGCGGTCTTGTTGCCGCAGCGCGGCCGGCGCGTGGTCGTCGGTCAGCAGCCGGCAATCGCAATGGCCGCCGTGCCAGCCGCGTGTCGCCAGCATCGCGGATTTTTCCTCGAGCAGGCGCGTCACGCAGTCGAGCGCCCAGAGCGTTGGCTGGTCGTACAGGGGGTCTATGCACGTGCGCAGCCAGGCCACGGTCTGGCCAAGTTCGCGATTGGCGCCGACAACGAAAGCGGCGATCCCGGTCAGTGCGACGGTGTCGGCCTGCGCATCGAAGGTGGCCAGGGTTCTGCCCGAGCGGGTTACCCATTCGCCGTCCGCGGCGCTACCCAGTTCCCGCTGCCGCAGGGCGACGAAATCCAGCATCTGGCCGGAAAAGCCGAGCGCGAGGCCTAGCGTGACTTTGTCCTCGAACCGCGCGATATGCAGCACCCAGGCGGATTCGAAGCGAAGCAGCCGCCGGAGGAAATAAGCCAGCGCGGAAAGCGACCTACGTGTCTGGCTCAGCGTGCAGGATTCAAGCGCCGTCATGGCAGTCCTCGTTCGCGCATCCGCGGCGGCACGGCGAACATCATCGGTTGGCTGCGTCGCTGTCGTGCCGGATCCGGCACCGAAGCGTGCGTCAACGAATGTGCTGCAGCCCGGCCTGTCGAAGGCCAGATACTACATTTGCGCTAATGCAGCATCAAGTAAATGTCCGGTTAAGCGCGCGACGCAATTTTGATCACAAATGAGGCAATTTCTCGTTTGCACGGTTCACGACCGCGGCGACCGCCTGGCGAAGAAGAGGGTCGGAACAGCGGCTTTCTGCCTCTTCCACCCCGGCTTGCCCGGCCGGCGATATGACGCCCCGCGAAAGCCTCCCGCGGGTTGCTGCGGCAGCCCCGCTGTGACGATGTGCGCGATTCTGCTGAGGCTTGCCGGCTCGCTGTCGAGGTGGTGCAGCGCCGGTCTTTGCGGCCTTGTTCAATCTACCGCTGCCGGTCCGTTCCGCTGCCTGGCGCAGCGCCGATTCTGTCGCAGAAGTCCGCCGCGCGGACTGGCGCTTGCGCAAGCGGGAAATTTGGAGGGCGGTGCCGGATGGAGCGGCAGCCTGCAAGATCTGTACAGCGGCCGCAGAGGCGCTGCGGCAGGCGCCGGTTCGCTATTGCCGCGGCGGCCGCACAAGGTCGGACCGCACCGATCCGCCGACCCCACCGGCGCGTAGTGAATGAGTGCACCGCAGCACGTCCGGCCCGGCGCTACGATCCCTCTTCCGATTCATCCAGCCGGGGCGTGCCGTTGGCGCAACGCCGTCATCCGGCTACCCTCACCCTACTGTCCCTACCGGTTTTCCGCCCATGCACCTGCGTCCCTACCGCGGTATCCACCCTGTCGTTGCCGAGACGGCCTATGTCGATCCGGCCGCGGTCGTCATCGGCGATGTGCAGATCGGCGCGGACAGTTCGATCTGGCCCTGCGCGGTGATCCGCGGCGACGTACACAGGATCCGCATCGGCGCGCGCACGAATATCCAGGACGGCAGCATCATCCATGTGACCCACGACGGGCCGTATACGCCGGGCGGGTTCCCCACGCATATCGGCGACGACGTGACCCTGGGCCATGCCGCCGTGATCCACGCCTGCACCATTGAGGACGCCTGCCTGATCGGCATGCATGCGACCATTCTCGACGGCGCCGTTGTGCGCCGGCACGGCTTCGTCGGTGCCGGCGCGGTGGTAGCGCCGGGTAAAGTGGTCGGCGAAGGCGAGCTGTGGCTGGGCAATCCGGCGCGCTTTGCACGCAAGCTGTCGGACGAGGAAATCAAGCGGCTGTACTACTCGGCCGAGAAATACGTCGAACTGAAGAACGACTACCTGCGGGCCTGAGCGCGCCACCCGGCCAATCCGGCGCGGGCGGTACAGTAGATTTTTCCAGCCCTGCAATATTCTACAAAATGGCACCGTTGGACCATTGCGGGAACCGGCCGACCGATCGACGGCACGCTGCGGCGCCGCCGGCGCCGCCGGCGCCGCGTGTTGCGGTGAGCGGACGCCGGTCGCGTCCGCTCCAAGGCGCACAGCTACGGCACTGCTCAGCAACCATCGGCCTCCGCCAGGCTCCAGCACATGGCCAGCAGCGACATGCCGGCCAGCGCAAGCAAAAGGGCGATCGCTGGCGCCGACAATTCGCCGCCGGCCCAGTCGTGCCAGCCGAGGTGAAACATGGGCGTGGACGACAGGCTCAGTGCGCACGCGGCGATTCCGGCCGCGATGCCGCTCCACAGCGGCCATGCGCGGCGGCGCGGGCGTGCGGGCAGGTGCGGCATCACGCGGTCGCAGAAGCCGTCGTCGGGCACTGCGCCTTCGAACTGCCGCTGCAGCAGCGCGTCGACCGCGTCGTCTTGGTGGGAATGGGTCATGCCGGATTCTCCTGTGCCGTTTCGCTCTGCCACGCCGCTAACCATGTTTTCAGTTTCGCCTTGCCGCGGGTCGCGTGGGTTTTCACCGTGCCCAGTGGCATGGCCAGTACGAAGGCGGCTTCTTCGTGACTCAGGCCCAGTTGCACGCAATGCAGCAGCACGGCTTGCTCGGCGTCGGACAGGCGGTGCAGGGCGCGCTCGAAGTCCAGTTGCAGGTCGGCCGGATAAGCCGGCGCGGCCGGTGGTTCCACTTCGTCGGCGTCCTCGGCACGCTCCGGTTTCCTGCGCTGTACCTGCAGAAAACAAGACCATGCGATGCGATACAGCCACGTGCGGAATGCCGCATCGCCACGGAACTGGTCCAGCTTCCGCCACGCCAGCAGGAAGACTTCCTGAGCGATGTCGTCGGCCGCCGCCTCGTCGCCATGCAGCAGCCGGCGCAGCTGAGCGCGCACCATGCCCTGGTGCCTGCGCATCAGCTGCTCGAATGCGCGCCGGTCGTCGTTCAGCAGGACACGCGCGACCAAGGCCCGATCGACGCTCGCTTCGGCGGCGCTGTCAGCCACGCGCGCGCTCGCGCCGGTTGAACCACCAGCTCGCGAGATAGCCCAGACCCGTCATCAGCGGCAGCAGGCCCAGGCCCCAGAGCTGGCTGACGTACATGCCGTTGCCGTCGAACTGGCCCGGCAAGGCGAGAAACATTGTCATCACGCCGAGGCCGCCGCCGATCAGCACCAGCGCGCGTCGTCGTTCCACGTCGCCCGGCTGCGATTCCACGAGCAGTTGCGGCGGCAGTTCCACGCCCTTGTCGGCCAGTTGCAGCAGGGTGCGATAGCGCGCCTGCGTCTGCCGGTCGCGGTAACCGAGCGTGATCAGGACGATCAGCACGGGCGCGGTCAGCACGATGAGGGGAATGAAGATGAATTCCATGATTTCGCTCCAGAGCGGATCGCGTTGAGAAGTGAATGAGCGGCCAGGCGACGCGCGCCTTCAGCGCTTGGCGCCTTCGGCGGCGAGCAGGTCGGCGATGCGTTCGGCGAGCAGCCATGCCCGTCCCGGCCCTTGGTTGCTGGTCAGTACGACGTCGGCGTTGCTCTCCCAGACCATCGCCAGGTTCGCGTCCGTGCCCTCGATGCCGCCGGCATGCCCGCGAACGTGGCGGCCGTGGGAGACGCGTTCGCCGAAACCTGCCGCATAGCCGCCGGGACCGGCCGGCACGGCATCGTCGAACATCTTCGCCAACGTTGCCGGCTTGACCAGCTTGCCCGCGCGCAGCGCCCTGGCGAAGCGCAACAGGTCAGCATTGTTCGAGTAGCCGCCGCCGGCCGGGCCGCCCTTGAACGGGATTTTCATCCAGTCCGCCTTCCACTCGCTGGAGAACAGCCCCGCGCGGAAATAGCCGACCGCCAGTTTCGGGGTGACGTCGTCGAGAGTGTCGAATCCGCTCGCATCCATGCCGGCCCGGGTGAACACGTGGCGTCCGATGTAGTCGAAATAGTTTTCGCGCGAGACGTTCTCGATGATGCGGCCGAGCAGGACATAGCCGGCGTTGCTGTAGTTCCAGTCCTTGCCCGGGTCGCTCACCTTGGGCTGGCGCGCAATGAGGTCGAGATAGTCGGCCGGGTTGACGAACTTTTCGCGCTGCTGAAAGAACTCGGGAACGAAGAAATCGCCCAGCCCCGCCGTGTGGTGCAGCAGTTGCCACACGGTGATCTTCTTCGCCGCTTCGTGATCGGGGTATTCGGGTACCCGCTGCGCGAGCGTGTCGTCCCACGACAACTTGCCGGATTCGACGAGCTGGGCGATGGCCACGGCGGTGAACATCTTGTCCATCGAGCCAATGTGGAACTTGGTCTGACGGTCGATCGGCACGCCGAAGCGCCGCTCGGCCAGGCCGCGGCATTCGTCGATCACGGTTTCGCTGCCGTGCGCGACGGTCAGGCAACCGGAGAAATCGTTCGTGCGCACGAGCTTGTCCAGCGTGGCGTGGACCAGGCGCTTGAGTTCGTCGCGCGAGACGGCGGCCTTCGGCCAGTCGGCGTAGAGCGACGGATCGTCCATCGGCACCATCTCCGCGTGCGCGAAGCGGCCAGGATGCGATGCATCGCCGCCGAGCACGAACACGGCCAGGCGTCCGCCGCGATGCGCCTTCACGGTCAGGATGAGCATGCCGCGCTGGTCGTGCGCGTCGGTCAGGTCTACGCCGCCGCTGTCGCGTACCGCCTCGGCCAGGCTGGTCACGAACACCGCCTGTTCGGTGGCATCCATGGCCGGCGACAGGATCGTCGGCGCCCAGCTACGGATCTGTTCGGGGCTGTCGGTGTTCACGTGCTCGATCAGTGTGGCGCCGAGCTTGCCGTCCGGTGTGTCCGGCAGCGTCGCCTTGGGGCTGGCGATTGCGCAGGCGGCGCAGAAGGAGACGGTCAGCGCGAGTGCGGCGCGCAGACCGCGTTGGCGGGAATTGGACAACGTGGTCGGTTGAACGGGTTTCATCGACTGCACTCCTGGACCGATCGCTCCATGGCGAGAGACGACCCGTCGGCTGGGTTGGTAGAAGCCTGGGTGGACCGCGCAACGGCGGTGTCGAAGGCTTGGATGCGTCGATGAACGCGATTGGATTCAACCGAGTGGCCTGTACCGGATGAATCGGCAGAGGGATCGGGTCGGACTGGTCGTGCAGGACGCCGCTGCGGAACGACGCCACTAGCCCAGCTATTCGCCGAGTGAGCAGCAAGTCCTGTGCGGCCAGGACGAGCCAGCTGCTATCGAATCATCCGGTAGGCCACCAGGGCAGCTTGCGCGGCGATCGGAATTCGCGCCGTCGCGTACGAATCAGCCCGGCCGCGTCGCCAGGTCCAGTTCGGTGAGGTAGCGCATGGCCTCGTCGCGGTCGTCGCCGCACATCGACGGCGAAGGCCGCAGGCGTCCACAGATCTCGGGCCGCTCCGGCTGGCCGAAGACGCGGCAGCGCAACTGATCGTCGAGCTGCACACAGCGCACGCCGGCCGGCTTGCCCTGGGGCATGCCGGGTATCGGCGAGGAAATCGACAAGGCGATGCAGCAGGCGCCGCAGCCGGCGCGGCAGGTGTAGCGCCCGCGCGCCGCATCGAACTGCAACGCGCTCACGCGGCGTCCAGCTGCTGGCGCAGTTCGGCGTAGACGGCTTCGGTATCCGGGCGCCGGCCGTGCCAGATCTCGAATGCTTCGGCGGCCTGTTCCACCAGCATGCCCAGGCCGTCGAACACATGCGCCGCGGGAGCGGTGCGGGCCCAGGCCAGGAAGCCCGTGGCGGCGCGGCCGTAGGACAGGTCGTAGCACAGCGCGCGCGGCGCGACGATGGCGAAGGGCAGATCGATGGAAGCGCCCTGCACGCCGGCCGAGGTGGCGTTGATGATGAAGTCCCAGGCGCCCAGGCTGGCCAGGTCGTTCCAGTAGCGCACATGCACGCGGCCGGGCTGGCCGATGCGGTCGGCCAGGGCGTCGGCGCGTTCCGCATGGCGGTTGGCGATGGTGAGCGAGCGCACGCCCGCGTCGAGCAGGGCGAAGGCAACACCCTGGGCTGCGCCGCCGGCGCCGAGGATCAGCACGTCGCGTTCGCGGATGTCCTGCTGGTGGCGTTCGGTCAGGTCGACGACAAGCCCGGCGCCGTCGGTGTTGTGGCCGCGCCAGCCGCCGCCGGGCAGCGCTTCCAGGGTATTCACCACACCGCTGCGCGCGGCGTAGTCGGACACCTGGGCGCAGCGTTCGAAGGCCAGCGTTTTCAACGGCAGGGTGACATTGGCGCCGCCGCCGCCCTGCTCGCGGAATGCGGCGAGCTGCTCGGCAAAGGTCTCCGCCGGTGCATCGATTGCGGTATAGCTCAGGCTTACCCCGGTCTGCTGGGCGAAGCGGCGATGGATGACCGGCGACAGCGAATGACTGATGGGATGGCCGAACACGGCGTGGCGGTGCGAGGTTTCGCTCATGGGGGTCTCCTGCGGCGTTGCGCCGATTGTACGTGGCAGCGGCGCGTGCCGGCTGGCGGGGCCGCCCTGGTGCGGCGCTGCTGCTCCTGCATGGTGGGGCGGCGCTGTACGCATGCCGGCGCGTATGCATGACGGGCGGCGATTGCCTTGTGCACCGATACCAGTGACGCTGTGCCTCCCTGAGCCCAGCGAGCACACCTATGCATTTGTCCCAATTGATCCTCGCCGCCGCGATTGCCGCCGGCCTGCAGACGGCCGCGGCGGAAACCGCGCCGGCGGCGGCTTCCCCCGCTGCTGCCGTCGAGCTGATTTCCCGCGACGCCCTGTTCGGCAATCCGGAAAAGGCCTCGGTGCAGATGAGCCCCGACGGCAAGTACCTGAGCTGGGTAGCGCCGCTGGATGGCGTGCTGAATATCTGGGTGGCGCCGGCGGACGACCTGGCCAAGGCCAAGGCCATCACCGACGACAAGGCGCGCGGCATCCGTCAGTATTTCTGGAGCTACCGCAGCGGTACCTTGCTGTACCTGCGCGACACCGGCGGCGACGAGGATTTTCATCTGTTCTCCGTCGACCTGGCCAGCGGCACCAGGCGCGATCTGTCGCCCTATCCCAAGACCCGCGCCCAGTTCGAACAGGCCAGCCATCTGCATCCCGACCACGTGCTAGTGGGCATGAACGACCGCGATGCGAAATGGCATGACATCTACAAAGTGAGTCTCGCCGACGGCAAGCGCGAACTGGTGCAGAAGAACGAGCAGGAAATCGCCGGCTATCTGACCGATGCGGATTTCAAGGTGCGCCTGGCGCAGAAGTCGCGCGCCGACGGCGGCACCGACGTGCTGGAACCCGACGGCAAGGGTGGCTGGAAGAAGAGCGAGGAGATTCCGTTCTCCGACAGCCTCACCACCTCGCTGCTGGGCTATACCACCGACGGCAAGCAGCGCTACCTGGCCGACTCGCGCCAGCGCGATACGTCGGCCCTGTACGGCGTCGACGCCAGCGGCAAGAAGACCCTGATCGCCGAAGACAAGCGCGCCGACATCGGTACGACGCTGCTGGCCGATCCGCGTAGCGGCGTGGCCCAGGCCGTGCTGGTGGATTACCAGAAGCCCGAATGGAAGGTGCTGGACCCGGCCATTGCCAAGGATCTGGAAACCCTGCGCGGCATCGGGCCGGGCACGGCCTGGGTGAGCACGCGCACGCTGGACGACAAGACCTGGATCGTGGCGTATTCGGCTGCGGAAACGCCGGCGGTTTACTACCGCTACGACCGTACGGCCGGCCCGGGTGGCAAGCTGACCAAGCTGTTTTCCGCGCGCCCGGCACTGGAAGGCAAGCCGCTGGTGCCGATGTGGCCGCAGGCGATCAAGGCGCGCGACGGCCTGGAACTGGTGAGCTATCTGAGCCTGCCCAAGGGCGCCGACGCGAACAACGACGGCAAGGCCGACAAGCCGGTGCCGCTGGTGCTGCTGGTGCATGGCGGACCCTGGGCGCGCGACGGCTACGGCTACAACGGCAATCACCAGTGGCTGGCCAACCGCGGCTATGCGGTGCTCAGCGTGAACTACCGCGGCTCGACGGGCTTCGGCAAGAACTTCGTCGGCAAGGCCGATCTGCAGTGGGCCAAGTCCATGCACGACGATCTGCTCGATGCGGTCGACTGGGCGGTCAAGAGCGGTGTCACCCGCAAGGACGATGTCGCCATCATGGGCGGCAGCTACGGCGGCTATGCCACCCTGGTCGGCGTCACTTTCACGCCGGATACGTTCAAGTGCGGCGTGGATATCGTCGGCCCGTCCAACCTCAACACCTTGCTCTCGACGATTCCGCCGTACTGGGCGGCGTTCTTCGAACAGTTCGCCAAGCGCGTCGGTGATCCGCGTACCGAAGACGGCAAGAAGCTGCTGGCGGAACGCTCGCCGCTGAGCCGTGTCGATGCGATCAGGAAGCCGCTGCTGATCGGCCAGGGCGCCAACGATCCGCGGGTCAAGCAGGACGAAAGCGACCAGATCGTCAAGGCGATGAAGGCCAAGAACATCCCGGTCACCTATGTACTGTTCCCCGACGAAGGCCACGGCTTCGCGCGGCCGGCCAACAACAAGGCGTTCAATGCGGTGGCCGAGGGTTTCCTGTCGCAGTGCCTGGGTGGCCGCGCCCAGCCGATCGGCGAGGACTTCAAGGGATCGAGCATCAGCGTGCCCGAAGGCAGTGCCAATGTACCGGGACTGGCCGAGGCGCTGAAGTCACATACGCAAGAAGTCAAGAAGTAAACAGCCGCGGCGCCGGTCGGATGACCGGCGCCATGGTTTCTGCGTCTGACCGGCGAGCCGGTGCAGCGGAAGTCAGGAGGCCGGCGAACCCGGTGGCAGCCGCCGCGGCGGATTGGCCGCCGGCGCGGTGCCCGGCGGCCGGCTGGCCTGGCCGGACTGCTGCTGCGCCGAACGGGCCCGTATGGCGGCCAGCACATCCGGCGTCAACAGTGCCGATTCCGGGCGCGAATTCGAATCGATGCGCGCTGCGGCAAAGGTGAACACGGCGCATATGCCGGCAATGAAGGAAACCGCCAGAGCCAGCCCGAGCAAGCCCGGTGTCTTGGCAACGAAGGCGACGCCGATTCCGCCCAGCGTCAGCAGCAGCCAGAAAAACCGCATGACGTAACTCCAAATTTGCAATTCGCTTGCGCGGCGATGATAGCGTAGGAATTTGCCCTTGCCGCGCCGCAGGTCGGGGCTTCGCGTACGCTCAAGTCTGGACAGTTCTCATGGGAAACGAATTCCCGCCACGCATCGGCATCAGCGCGCGTTTGCGCCCGGGCGTGGCCGATGCACCGGGCAATGCCCGCAAGGATTTGCTCGGTGCCGAGCGCAGCCTGGTCGACCTGATCGCCGAACGCGGCGGCCTGCCGCTGATCCTGGCTCATCCCTCCTCGTTCGATCGCGCGGCCTTGCGCAGGCTGGCGCAGCAGTTGCTGCAAGGCATCGATGCATTGCTGCTGCAGGGCGGCGGCGATCTGTCGCCGCAGTGGTACGGCGGCGCGACGCCTGCCACCGCAGGCGTCGATCTGGCCCGCGACGAATTCGAACTGGCCCTGCTCGAAGCCGCATTGACCGGCGGCAAGCCCGTGCTCGGTATCTGCCGCGGCTGCCAGCTGCTCAACATCGCCTACGGCGGAAGCTTGTTCCAGAACCTGCAGGCCGAGCGCGCGCACAGCATTGCCCACAGCGACCGCGGCCGGTACGACGACCATGTACACGGCGTGCGCCTGGCCCCGGGCGGCCTGCTTCATGCCAGCTATGCGCGCAGCGAAGGCCGCGTCACGTCGGCGCATCGCCAGGGCATTGCCCTGCTCGGCAATGGCCTGGTCGCCGAGGCCTGGTGCAGCGAAGACGGCCTGCTCGAAGCCGTGCGCAGCGAAGGCGGCTGGGCCGTCGGCGTGCAATGGCATCCGGAGCTGCAGGCCGGCAAGCCGGCACTGCTGCCGCCAGCGCCGCTGCTCGATGCGTTCCTCGGCGCGGTTGCCGCGCCCCAGCGCGATTTCCGCAACCGGGCAGCTACATGGCAATGAGCGGGGCGCCGGCCGCCGCCGCGGGCGCAGCGATGTCCTGGTCGGGCAAGGCCGGCACCTTGCTGCGCCTGGCGCCGTTGCTGCGGCATAGCGAAGTGCCGGCAGGACTGGTGCTGTCGTGGCGCGAGTGGCAGCAGCGCGGAAACTGTCTGCTGCGCCTGCGCCAGGTGTTCGGCGGTGCTGCGGTCGCCGTGCGCAGTTCGCAGGCGGACGAGGACAGCAGCGCGCATTCGCAGGCCGGCCGCTATCTGACCCGGCTCGATGTGGCCAGTGCCGATGCGCCCGCGCTGGCTGCGGCGATCGATGCGGTTTTCGCCAGCTACGGCAGTGCGCGCAGCCAGGACGAAGTGTTTGTACAGGCCATGGTGCAGGCAGAAATGGCAGTGGTCGCGGCCACGCATGCGGTCGAGGACGGCGCCGACTACTACGCCTTCAGTCTTGCTGCCGGTGCGCGCACCGATGCGGTCACGCGCGGCGATGTGGCCGTGCAGACGGTGTATCTCGCGCATGAAGCGCCGTCGCCGCAGCGGCCAGACCTGGCCCTGCTGCATCGCGCCCTGCTGGAACTGCGCGAGCACTGCGGTGCGCAGCCGCTGGAGGCCGAACTGGTGCTGTGCGGCCAGCGCGTGCTGCTGCTGCAGGTGCGGCCGCTGGTACTGCGCGGCTCGCCGCGCAGCGGCCTGGCCCGGCGCCGCCTGCTGGCGGTCGAGCAGCGCCAGCTGCTGCAGGCAACAGCTGGCTGTGCCGGCCAGCGCCGCGTGCTTGCCCTGATGCCCGACTGGAATACCGCCGAGCTGCTGGGCAGCCATCCGCGCCCGCTGGCCCTGGACGTATTCCGCCTGGCCATTGCCGACGCGGCCTGGCAACGTGCCCGCCGCGCGCTGGGCTATCGCCCTCTGCGCCAGGTGTCGCTGCTGCAGCCGCTGGCGGGACGGCCGTACATCGACGTGCGCGCGAGCGCCAATTCCCTGCTGCCGCAAGCCCTGGCCGATAGCACGGCCGCACGCCTGGCCGATGCCTGGCAGGAACGCCTGCTCGCCGCGCCGCAGCTGCACGACAAATACGAATTCGCCATCGCGCAGACCTGCGTCGATTTCGATTTCGACGCGCAATGGCGCGAACGCTATGCCGGCGTGCTTGCGCCGGCGGAGCTGGCGCATTACCGCGACACCCTGCGCAGCATTACCGCGCGCTGCCTGGCGCCGCAGACGCTCGCCGCCGGACTGGCGCGCCTGCGCCGCCTGGAACAGCCTGCGCACGCCGATGCTGATGCCGATGCGCTGGCTGTGGCCTGCCGGCGCCTGCCGCGCGACGGCGGCCTCGCCTTCGCCCTGATCGCACGCCTGGCTTTTGTCTACGAAGCACTGGTGCGCTCTGCCGTCGCCCGCGGTGCGCTGCAGCCCGAACGCCTGTTGCTGCTGCAGCGCAGCTGCCGCAGCGTGACGCGGGACTTCCTGCGCGCGAGCGGCCATGCGCATGCGTTCGGCTTCCTGCGCGCCGGCACGTTCGAAATCACCACGCCGTCGCTGGGCCAGCGCGAACTGACGGCGACCGTCGCCGAGGCAGCCGCTGTCGAGTTCGCGCCTACGCCGGCGGAACGGCGCGCCCTTGATCGATTGCTGGGCGAAACGGGCTACCGGCTGGAGGCGGACGCGTTGCTGCACGGCTACTGCCGCACGCGCGAGGCGCGCGAGTACGCCAAATACCGCCTGTCTGCCGCGGTTTCGCAGTTGCTGGAACAGCTCGCCGCGCACGGCGCCAGCCGCGGCCTGGACCGCGACAGCCTGAGCTGGCTCGAACTGGACCGGGCGCGCGCCGCCAGCCCGTCCGCTGCCAGCCTGCGTGCCGCTGCCAACCGCAGCGCGCACGCCATCGACGCGGCGCTGCGCCTGCCGACCGTGTTCGATCCGCGCTGCACAGTGCAACAGGTGGAAATTGCCGCAGGCACGCCGACCTTCGTCGGCAACGGCCGCGCCGCTGCGCCGCTGGTGGTGGTCGACATGCAGACCCGGCCGGCGGCCGTGCCGCTGCGCGCGGTACTGGCGATTGCCAGCGCCGATCCGGGCTACGACTGGATCTTCGCGCGCCAGCCGGCCGGGCTGATCACCGCCTTTGGCGGACCGAATTCGCACATGGCCATCCGCTGCGCCGAACTCGGCGTGCCGGCCATCCTCGGCCTGGGCTGGGAGCGCTGGCAGCGTCTGAGCCAGGCGAAGCTGCTGGAAATCGATACCCAGGCCCTGGCGGTCACTCCCTGGACGGACGTCTGAAATGAATACCCTGGATTGGGACTACAGCGCCCTCGCGGCGCACTACAACCAGCGCGCACCGTATGCCCCGGCTGCCATCGATGCGCTGCTGCGCGAGCTGGCCTTGCCGGACGGCGCCCGCGTGGTGGACATCGGCGCGGGCACCGGCCGCCTGAGCCTGCCGCTGCAGCAGCGCGGCCTGGCACTGACTGCAGTGGAACCGAATGCCGCCATGCGCGCAGTCGGCCAGCACGACGGCCTGGACTACGTCGCCGCCCGTGGCGAAGCCACCGGCCTGGCCGGCGGCACCTTCGCGCTGGCCAGCTACGGTTCGTCGTTCAATGTGATGCCGGCGCAGGCGGCACTGGCCGAAGCCGCCCGGCTGTTGTGCAGCAATGGATACATTGCGTTGATGTGGAATCATCGCGACCTGGACGATCCGCTGCAGCAGGCGGTGGAACAGGCGATACGCCGCCATGTGCCCGACTACGGCTACGGCAGCCGGCGCGAAGATCCCAGCGCGGAAATCCAGCGCAGCGGTCTGTTTGGTCCGGCCCGGCACCTGAGCCACGCCTTCGTCCATGTCAGTACCCAGGCAGCTTTCCTCGACGGCTTCCGCGCGCATGCAACGCTGTTGCGCCAGGCCGGCGACAAGGCCGCCGCGGTACTGCAGGACATCGCCGCGGCAGTCGGCTCCGCGCAGCAGATCACCGTACCGTTCCACACGCGCATCTGGTGGGCGCAGCGATGCACGCCGTAGTGCTGGCCGCCGGCTGCGGCTCGCGCATGGGCCGCCTGACCCGGCGCCGGCCCAAGGCCCTGCTGCGCCTGGCCGGGCACAGCCTGCTCGACTGGCAGCTGGCCGCGCTGCAGGCCGCCGGCATCAGCCAGGTCAGCGTCGTCGCCGGCCATGCCGCGCCGCTGCTGCGCTGGCCCACGCAGGTGAAATGCGTGGTCAATACCGACTGGGCCGGCAGCGGTCCGATTGCCTCGCTGCGCTGTGCCCGGCCGGAAACCCTGGGCACAGTGCTGCTGGTCTACGGCGACGGGGTGTTCCATCCCGCGCTGGCGCAGGCCTTGCGCGACAGCAGCGCCGATATCGCCATCACGGTCGACCGGCGCTGGCAGGAACTGTGGGCGCTGCGTTTTGCCGATGTACTGGCCGATGCGGAATCGCTGCGCCGCCGCGACGGCTGGCTGACCGAGATCGGCGCGCGCGCCGACAGCGCGGCGGCGATCGAGGCGCAGTTCACCGGCCTGGTGCGCTTCTCCGCGCAGGGCTGGCAGCAGGTGCAGCAGCTGCTGGTGCAACTGGAACCGCAGCAGCAGCGCCGCCTGGATACCACCGGCCTGCTCGCCCTGCTGCTGGCGAGCGGCATACCGATTGCAACCATCGACGTGGACGGGCGCTGGTGCGAAGTCGACAGCGCCCGCGACCTGGCCCTGTACCGCCTGCTGGCGCGTCGCAGCCCGGGCTGGAGCCATGACTGGCGCTGGGATGTGCCGGGCGCATGAGCATCATCTGGATCACCGGCCTGGCCGGCGCGGGCAAGACCACGCTGGCGCGGCAGCTTGCGCTGCAGCTGGAAGCCGGGCAGGCACAGCAGGGCGAAGCCCAGCGGTGCGCCGTAACGCTGCTCGACGGCGACGAAGTGCGCAAAGGCATGGGTGAACTCGGCCGCGGTTATTCCCGCGACGAGCGTCTTGCCGTGGCGCGGAATATTTCCGGCCTGGCCGTGGCGCACAGCCGCGGCGGTGGCTGTGCGGTGGTTTCCACCATTTCACTTTTCCATGAAATCCACGCCATGAACCGCGCCTCGGGCCAGGACTATTTCGAAGTACTGCTGGAGTGTCCGGCGCAGCTGCGCCAGGAGCGTATCGGCGGCCAGCGCGTGCTGCACGGACCGCGCGTCGGTGTGGAGCTGGCGGCGGAATTCCCGCTGCTGCCGCACCTGCGCCTGGACAGCGCCGCCTGCGCCGCGCCGCAGCTGGCCGAGCGCGTGCTGCAGGCCTGGTGCTTGCGGCATGTTTGATGCGCGGCCGCAGTTTCACGACTCCCCGCAAGCCCATGGCTTTGCGCACTACGACTGCGACATCGTTTCTCCGGAAATGCCCAGCGGCGCCTCCTGGCTGGCCAACTGCCTGCTGGAGCTCGATGTCGCTTTGTGGAAACCCTGGGGGGCCGACCTGCGCAGCGACTGGCGCCAGCGCGGCGGCCGGCGCTATCGCTACGACCGCAGCGACGAATCGTGGCGCCGACTGCTGCCCGGCCTGCAGCATGGCCGCGAATTCGACTTCCGCGCCACGCCGGTGCCGCGGCTCAGCCATGCCTGGCCCGGCACCTATGCCGAGCTGCCGCGTACCATCCTGTTCGTGCGCGATCCGCGCGATGCGCTGTACTCGTTCTGGCAGCGTGCCCTGCGGGTCGGCCTGACCACCGCGGCGCAGCCGTTTGCCGAGTTCATTGCCGAACCCTGGTTCCACTACCCGCTGAGCCGGGCCGATTTCCTCGCCCTGTGGCTGCAGACCTGGCGCCTGGCCCTGGCCGGGCGCCAGCACCAGGTACTGCGCTACGAGGACTACCGTGCCGATGCGCCGGCTACGTTACGGCGCGCCCTCGATTTCCTCGGCATCGAGGCCGACGATGCCAGCCTGCGGCGCGCCATCGCCGCATCGGATTTCCGCGTTGCCCAGGCAGCGGAACAGCAGCTGATCCAGGCCGGCACGCTGACGGCACAGTTCAATCGGGCCGGCCAGGCGGAGGAATGGCGCAGCCATTTCGACGCGGCCATGCATGCGGCGGTGGGGCGGCGTTTCGATGACCTCAACCGCTGGCTGGGCTATGCACCGGGCCTGGCCGCTGCCGGTGCTGCGGTGGCACCGCGCTGGGATACCGCCGCGGTCGCAACGGCGGCCCAGGCCGAACCCTGGCCGGCGGAACGCAGCCAGTGCTTGAAGCGCTGGCTGATCGCGGCGAGCATGCACATCGACGCGGGCTGATTCCGCAAGGTTGGCGACCATGGACCTTTTGCAATCGACGGCGCTGGCGGCCGGCCTGGCCTGGGCCAGCGGCATACGCCTCTACGGCGCGGTATTCCTGATCGGCCTGCTGGCACGCTACGACGTGATCACACTGCCCAGCGGCCTGGCCTTGCTGCAGGACGACTGGGTGCTCTGGGTCAGCGGCATCCTGATGGTCGGCGAATTCCTGGCGGACAAGGTTCCTGCCTTCGATTCGGTCTGGGATGCCTTGCATACGTTTATCCGCATTCCCGCCGGCGGCCTGCTGGCCTGGGGCGTATTCCAGGATTCCAGCCCGGGCCTGCAGCTGGCTGCCGGCCTGCTCGGCGGCGTCATCACCTCGGGCACCCACCTGACCAAGGCCGGTACGCGTGCCCTGATCAACACCTCGCCCGAACCCTTCAGCAACTGGGGTGCCAGCGTCGGCGAAGACCTCAGTGTGCTCGGCGGCCTGTACCTGGTATGGCATTACCCCTGGGTTTTCCTCGGCCTGCTGCTGCTGTTCGGGCTGGTGATGATCTGGGTGCTGCCCAAGCTCTGGCGGGTACTGCGCCGTGTCTGGCAGCGCCTGCGCAACAAGCCGGCGGCCTTGCCCGCGACGGGCTGAGCGCCGCCGTCATCGCAGCCGTTGCGACTGCCGCAGCGCAGATTCCGCCGCCATGTCCGACATCCGCAAACCCGAGCGCATCAAAGGCCGCGGCAGCCGCGACAACCCGGCTGGCCGCTTCGAGAAAACCGTCAGCGAGGCTTTCGACGACGGCTGGTACCAGGACGGCGAACCCGCCGCGGCGCCGCGCACTACGGTCAGCGAAGAACGCGCGCGCCAGATCATCAGTCGCAACCGTTCGCCGGACGTTCCCTTCGATGCGTCGGTCAATCCTTACCGCGGCTGCGAGCACGGCTGCGCCTATTGCTATGCACGGCCCTCGCATGCCTACCTGAATCTTTCGCCCGGCCTGGATTTCGAAACCCGCCTGTTCGCCAAGACCAATGCCGCGGAAATTCTGCGCCAGGATCTGGCCAAGCCGTCCTACGTCTGCACCCCGCTGAACCTCGGCGCGAATACCGATCCCTACCAGCCCATCGAAAAACGCTACCGCCTGACGCGGCAGATCCTCGAAGTACTGGACGCCTGCAACCACCCCTGCACCATCATCACCAAGAACTCGCTGATCGAGCGCGACATTGACCTGCTGCAGGCCATGGCCGCGCGCAGGCTGGTGCACTGTTTCGTCTCGGTCACCTCGCTGGACAACAAACTCAGCAGCCGGCTGGAACCGCGCGCCAGCGCGCCGCACCGGCGCATCCAGGCGATTGCGGCATTGACGGCGGCGGGCATACCGACCAGCGTGCTGGTGGCGCCGATCATTCCCGCGCTGACCGACATCTACATCGAGGCCATTGTCGAACAGGCGGCCGCGGCCGGTGCTGTCAGCGCCGGCTATACCGTCATCCGCCTGCCCTGGGAACTCAAAGGCCTGTGGGAAGACTGGCTGGAAACCCATTACCCCGAGCGCAAGCAGCATGTGCTCAGCGTCATCCGCAATATCCGCGGCGGTGAACTCAACGACCCGGACTTCGGCACGCGCATGCGCGGCGAAGGGCCGTTCGCCGACCTGATCCGGCAGCGCATCATCGTGGCCTGCCGCCAGGCCGGCATCAAACGGCGGGCGAACCTGGAGCTGGATACGCGCAGCTTCGTGGCGCCGCGCAAGGCGTCGGCGCAGGGAGATCTGTTTGCCTGAAGCGCTGCGGCGCGGCGACGGCGCGTAGCAGCGGCAGAGTTCACTTCACCCGCTTGAGCACCTGGTCCACTGCGATCACTTCGTCGTCGCTCTTGTTGTACGCCGCGCGGCTGATCAAGGTGTCAGCGTCCTTCAGGTACAGCACGTACGAGGCGCGCGAATCGGTATACGTCAACACGTATACAAAGCCACCCGGCTTGAGGCCGTAGGGCACGAAGTGCTTGTACAGGTCGACGTCGGCCTGAGTTTTCAGGCGTTGTGCGTCAAGGTTGGCTTCGTAGACCAGCGGCGTGCCCGGCGGGCGGTCGTTGTCGTCGGGCGGGCGCGTGCCGTCGATACTGGGACAGCTCAGGCTCCATTGCGGGCGCAGGCAGAAGCTGCGCGGGAAGGGTGCGAACAAAGTGACTTTGTAGTCTTCGCGGCCTGGTCGGTCGGCGCCGGTCTCGCCGTGGAACTCGAACTGCACGCGCTGGCCGGGTTGGAAGATCTCCGGCTGCAGCTGGCGCGCATCGATGCCGTCGATGGCCGGCGTGGACGAGGCCAGCGCGAAGCTGCCGCTGAGCGGATGGGCAGGGAATTTCTCGGCGGCGAAGACGGACATGGCAGTCAAACCCAGCGCGGTGGCAATCGTTGCTCGGATCATGGTTTCGGACTCGCAGTGGCTCAGCCGCCGGGCGGGCGGGCGGGCGGTGCAGCAGGGGCGCCCGGCGCCGACGCGGGTGCGGCGGCAGGGGCCGGTGGCGGAAAGCTGTCTTTCAAGTATTTGTTTTCCTTGGGAATACGGTGCTCGTGGGCGCCGGCGTCGTAATACTGGGTCGACAAGGCGTTGACCGAGTCGGTGTTGTTGCGGTTGCCCATGGCGGTCATCAGGCGCTTGCTGGAGGCGTTGGTCAGGTTGCCGTCCTGGTATTTGCGCGACATCAGTACGGTCTGCTCAGCCTGCGACAATTCGCCGAACTTGGGCGCGTTCGCAATGCCTTTGGTTGCATTGGCGTACTGGGTCTTGGCTTCGCTGAGGTGAGCGCTCTTCATTTCCTTGTCGATCAGCTCGGCTTCGTCCTTGGTGATGGTGAGCGGGTGCGCGCGCAGGTAGCGGCAGGCTTCCGCACGCTTCAGGCCCATGTACGGCGTGAGTTTCTTGATCAGGTCTTCGGAGGCGCCGGCGGCGCGCAGGCGCTTGCCGTATACGGTCGCATCCTGCTGGCCCAGGTCGACGCCGGTGCCGACGGTGACGCCGGATTTGCTGTTGCCGACCAGCGTGGTCTTGCCACCCGCGGTGCTGGTCGAGACGCTGATCGCCCCATCCTTGACGTCGATCTTGTCCGGAAACCAGGGCACATAGCCCTCGGTCGCCTGGCCGCCTTCCCAGTCGGCCAGCGCATTGAAATCGATGTTGCTGCCTTGGGCGGTGTTGATGGCCGACTGCGTGGCCGGCGCCATGCGTACGTTCTTGTCCGGATCGGGGCCGGCACAGTTGCGCTTGCGAATCCGGCCGCAGGGTTTCACCACGCCGTCCTTGATCGCATCCGGGCCGCAGTTCTGCTCGATCTGCTTGACGATCTCGTCCCAGTCTTCGGCCGACAGCGAGTCCTTGAGCTTATCGTTGGTGAGCTTGGCCACGTCCGCATCGGCCTTGGCCTTGGCCGCCTTGGCTTCGTTGGCGGCGGCGCGCTTGGCGCTGGCGTCGGCGGCCTTTTCATCGGCTTTCTGGCGTGCGTCCGCCGCGGCTTCGCCCTTGGCCTTGGCGGCGTCGCTATTGGCTTTCTGCTTCTTCGCGACCAGCTCGGCGGCCTTGGCGGTGCGATCGGCCTGCTTGGCGGCGAGTTCGGCGGCTTTGGCGCTGTTTTCGGCACTGGCGGCGGCGGCGTCGGCCGCGGCTTTGGCCTTTTGCGCCAGCTGCAGCGGCGTCGGATCAGCCATGGGCGCGGGCTTCCGTGGCAAGAGCGGCATGCGCCTGGGCGTGCAGCGTCGTCATGACATGGCCTATCCATTCCAGCGCATGCGCGCTGCCGTAGCGGTAGCTGCAGAAATAGTCGCGCAGGCCGTCGACGAACTCCTGTCCGGCGCCCAGCTGCAGCGCGCGCAATAGTTCAAAGGTGTAGCGAAGCACGATGCGTTTGGCCTTGACTCCCAGCGCGGCGCAGTCGTCGTAGCAGGCGGCGATCCAGGCTTCCAGCAGCGGATCGTCCACACGCGCCACCACTGGCCGGAAGCCGGGCTGCGCCGCCAGCCAACGCTGCTTGATGTCGGCGATATGGTAGTCGCGCTGCTGACGCGCATTCAGCGCGTTCAAGGCACCTATCTGCTCAGTGTCGAATTTCATGGTCCATCCCGGGTAGTCGCTGCATCAGGCCACGGCCGGCAGGTACTGGGCGCGGATATCCAGCGGCCGCTCGCCGAGCAGGTTGCCCATGACCGAATCCTGCGGCCACACCTCGTAGAACGTGTTGAGCGCCGGGTCGACGCAGTAGATGCGGCGCAGCAGGCGGCCGACGAACTGTTCGTGCTGTTCCTGCCGCATCACCGGCAATACCTGGCATATCACGCGAGGATCGTAGAAGCGCCAGTAGGCCTGGCCGCCCTGGGGCAATTCCACTTTGAGAAATTTCTTGAAATGGCGCATCAGTGTTTCCAGGCTGGCATGGCTCTGGAACAGCCAGCCCCAGGCTTCGCGCCAGCCCTGGCCGGCATTGCCGAACCAGACCCGCGCCAGCTCGCCCTGCAGCGGGAACGGTACTATCCAGGCGCCGTAGCGTTCCAGCCGCAGCGCCTCGACGCCGTCGAACAGCGATTCGGCACGCACGCTGGGATGGTTGAGCAAGGCATGCAATTGCGGATGGCGGGCGCAGTCGACCAGGGCGAAGCACGGGCCGGCCTCGGCCTGCAGATGACGGCCGAACCAGCGCGCCAGCGGTTCGGCCGGCTCGCTCGTCATTCCACGGCCTGCACGAAGGCCGAGCCGTCGTCGCTGGCGGACTGCAGGCAGCGTCCCTGCGCGCTCAGGCCGATATGTACGGTCGTGCAGCCACTCTGGATGGCGCCGCCGCAGCCGATCTTGTCGCCGACCCGCGCGGCGGGCTGGCCGCCGATCAGCACGCTGGGTTCGCCTTCGACGATGGGCTCGCTGCTGCTGTTGTGCTGGATCAGGTCGCCCTGTCGCGCTGCCGGCTGGCCGCCGATCAGTACTTTGGCAAATCCCTTGAGCACCACGCCGGCGCCCTTCTTGTGCAGGCCGGCGTCGGTGATGCGTGCGGCGGGCTGGCCCATGCGGCGTCTCCGTCAAAAACAAGTAGAAATAAATAATCGTGCCGTTGTTCAGCCGCCGCTTCTGGAACCTGCGCCGCCCAGGGCACCCAGCGCGCTGGCAGCCACGCCGGCTACGGGCCCGCCGATGCCGACTTGCGCGGCGAGGCCGGCGATCTTGCCCAGGGTGCCGAATACGTTGCCTTCGCCACTGCCGCCGAGCAGCTCGCCCAGCGCGGCCATGGGACCGGCCTGCTCCGCCTCTGGCGCCTGTTGCGGCGGCTCGGGTGGAGGTGGCGCCGCCGGCGCCGCCTGCGAGGCACCGCAGTTGATCTGTACCAGGCCGCCGTCGGCATTGATGGCCTGTGCACCCTGGATCTCGATATGCGTGCCGGACAGGTAGATGCCGCCGTCGCTCTTGAGCACGATCCTGGCCGCGCCGCAGGCCAGCTCCAGATGGTCGCCGACGCTGGTCACCTGCACCTGGCCGACACTGATGCTGTGGCGTTCGCCGACGGTGAGCGTGTCGCTGGTGCCGACCTCGGTGCTGCGCTCCTTGCCGACGCTGCGCGTTTCCTTCTCGCCGACGCTGACATCCAGCGTCTTGCCGACGTTGACGGTTTTCTTGCTGCCGATCTGGCTCGACTGCTGCATGCCGACGACGGTGTTCATCACCATGCCGACATTGAGGCTGTAGGCCATGCCGATATTGCTCATGCGGGCCAGGCCGATGGACTCGATATTCGCCACGCCGATGGTCTCGGTCTTCATGCGACCGACCTTGATCGACCAGTTCTTGCCGATCTTGTCGGTCTCGCTCTTGTCGACGGTCTTGCTGCGGTTCTTGTGCACCGTGACGGTTTCGTTGCCATCGACCGTGCGTGTACGGTTCTGGTGCACGCTGATCGTTTCGTTCTGGTCTACCGTCTCGGTGCGGTTCTTGTGCACCGTGATGGTTTCATTGCCGTCCACCACTTCCGTGCGGTTCTTGTGGATGGTGATGGTCTCGTGGCCGTCGACGGTCTCGGTGCGATTGTTGTGCACCGTGATGGTTTCGTCGTGGTCGACCGTCTCGGTGCGATCGTGCTTCACATGCACGGTTTCGTCGTGGTCGATGGTCTTGGTTCTGTCATGGCCGACCCAGTGCGTCTCGTCGTTCTCGACTTCGATATCCTGGTTCTTTTCCGCATGCAGCCAGACCTGTTCCTCGCCCCTCTTGTCCTCGAAGCGGAACGCGTTGGCGTTCTGCCAGGTCGCACCCATGCTGGAACGCGTGAGGAAGCCCGACTGCGTGGCATTGGCCGGCAGGTTCCACGGATGCGGATTGTTGGTGTTGTAGACGCGGCCGACGATGATGGGCTGGTCCGGATCGCCGTTCAGATGATCGACCAGCACTTCTTGCCCAATGCGCGGAATATGCACGCTGCCAAAGCCGGTGCCGGCCCAGGGATGCGAGACGCGGATCCAGCACGAGGAGTTTTCATCCTTCCTGCCGTAGCGGTCCCAGTGGAACTGTACTTTTACCCGGCCGTGCTCGTCGGTGAAGATTTCCTGCCCGGCGGGGCCGGTGACGACGGCACTTTCCGGGCCCATGGTATGCGGCTTGGGTGTGCGCCGTTCCGGCCGGAACGGCTGGTCGGTAGGGTGGAATTCTGCGGTGATGCCCAGGCGGTGCTCGCTGCTGTCTTGGTTCGCTTCGTAGTCGTTGTCGCTGAAATCGTAGTCGGCACCGACGACGAGATACTCGCGGTTGTAGCCGGCGACGGCATGCCGCTCCAGCGTGAACAGACGGCCCGGGGC
Organism: Tahibacter aquaticus; assembly: GCF_004363655.1. Lineage (GTDB taxonomy): Bacteria > Pseudomonadota > Gammaproteobacteria > Xanthomonadales > Rhodanobacteraceae > Tahibacter > Tahibacter aquaticus. The sequence continues at coordinate 152,798 of NZ_SNZH01000002.1, read as the reverse complement.
CAGGCCGCGCGCACGGCCGGTGCCGTGGCTGCGCTTGTGCCCGGCCTGCAGTTCTTCCAGGCGGGTACGCGCATACGGATCGCCCTCGCCCAGCGTGGGATAGCTGCCGGGATAGTCGAAGATGTCGTAGCTCGCATGCGGATGCGCGGCAGGACCGTTGCGCAGCGTGGTCAGGTCGGCGCTGGGCATGACGAAGTTGTAGTCGCGGGCCGAGTAGCGGCCGCTTTGCACCTGGCCACTGGCGGCCCAGCCGTGCAGGTGGTCCTTGTCGGGTACGGTATGGTCGTGCGGATAGAACGGAATCGTGGCGTAGCCGGGATAGGGACCGGCCAGGCCGATGTCGTCGGTCAGCACCAGGGTGTGCTCGCCGGCGGAATGGTCGAACCAGAACCAGATGCCTTCGTGCTCCAGCAGGCGCTGCACGAAGTTTGCATCGGTTTCGCGGTATTGCACGCAGTAGGTCCAGTTGCGATAGCTGCGCGAGAGCAGCCAGCGCGTCTGGAACGGGTACAGGCCCAGCACCTGCCTGACGATGTCCGGCGTGCTCTGGCCCTGGAAGATGCGGTAGTCGCTGCGCCGCGTGGCGTACCACAGCCAGGGCTTGAGCTGGGCGATATACAGGTACTGCTTGCCACGGCGTCCGGCGGAGCGGAAGTGCACGCATTGGCCGTTCAGGTGCCGGCGCGCGCCGCCTTCGAGTTCGAAATCCACCGTGATCGGCTGGCCGAGCAGGTCATCGGCGGACAGCCCTTTCTCTTCGCTCTTCAGGCTGAGTTGGAAGTCGAACAGCTGCGACAGGCTTTCGCGTCCTTGCAGTCCGTCGAAGCGCAACAGTTCCGGACCCAGCGGCGTGGTGACGTTCAGAGTGCGATTCATGGCGAATCCGTTCGACGCAAAACGATGGACTGGAGCGCGTTCCTGGCGTCAGTGACGCAAGCCCTGCGCGGAAATCGGCGACGCGACTAGGGCCGCAAGCCTAGCAAAGCGCATTGACAAGAATCCATATATGCGCAAAGCGGATTTTTCGGCACCGTTCGATACGCCTGCAGGCTGAGCGGCGCTACCCTGCCGACAATCGCCCGCTGCGCAAATTACGCGTTCTGCAGCGGTGTTTTACGCGAAATGCGTCACGCTTGCTGTCGACAAAAGGGAAAGGGGGAAATGGCGCGCTGGTTCGTCCGCGCGAAGCGGCGGAGCCGGTCGCGCGGTTTTCCCCCGTGCGGCGCGGATGAGCGTAGCGAATTGCGCCGTAGGTTTGTTCCCTGCAAGGCCGGCCAGATACCTCGCGGTGCCATTCGCTACGCTCGTCGCACCCTACGCAAGCGCGGCATCTCGCAAGGGGTGTGACGAACGCAGCGAATGGATGCCGGATGACGGTTGCCTGCCAGGCCAGCCAGATGCCTCGCCGTGCCATTTGCTTTGCTTGTCGCTCCCTGCAAGGGCGCGCGTGGCAGTTATTTCTTCTTCGGTGCCTGGCCTTGGCCGAACAGCACTTCGGCGCGGTTGAACAGGATCCAGCTGGTGGCGATGTACTTGTCGCCGCGCTTGGGTATGTTGCCGCGGTGGGTGTGGGTGAACGCGGTCGGTGCGATCAGCAGCGAACCGGTGCGGGGAACGATCTTGCGCTGCTGGTAGAGGAATTCGGTCTCGCCTTCCTCGAATGCGTCGTTGAGGTAGATCGTCCACAGCACGACGCGGTGCAGGGTCTCGGCATTGTCGTTCTTCGGATACAGCTCGCAATGCCAGTAGGGATAGCCGCCGCGGTCGGCATTGTATTTCTGGATATTGATGGTGCCGGGCCGGAATACCTTCATGATGATGGAGTTGAGCGTGCGCTCTTCCATCGTGGCGACGTCCTCGGCGGTGACTACGCGCAGTTCGCCGGGCTTGTCGCCGGGCACCTTCAGCTGCAGCGGTGCCAGCACGGCATGTGCAAACTTACGCAAGTACAGTTTTAAACCGCCCATCACGACCTGGTTCAGGCGGATCACCGCGTCGTTCCATTCGGCGTGGTCAGTGATGCAGATGTCCCAGCTGTCCTTCATGCTGATGTCGACGCCGCCGCCGGTCTGGCCGCGCACCGGCAGTTTGCTGGCGTCGAAGCGCTGTATCAGCTGTTGGCAGGTTTCGGCGTCGAGCCCGTCTTCGTATACCTCGATGAAATCAGGTTGCATGGCGGTGTCCGCAGGCGATGGGCAGATCGCCGATGATCGGCATTGCCCTGCATCGGCGCAAGAGTGCGGCGAGGCAATATGTGCCTATTGCTGGTCCAGGAAATAGAAGATCACGAGCGCGGCGGCCAGCGCAGCGAGTACGGCGAAGAAAATCTTCACCCAGCTGTACGGGTGCTTGCCGGCAATTTTTCCAGAATAGCCATTGGCCACAATCTGGAAACGGCGCGAACCATAGGTGTAGCTGACCAGCCATACCGGCATCAGCACGTGCTTGAAGGTGCGGCCCTGGTAGCGCGCATCGACCTGCAGGTTGCGCTGGGTATCGCCAGGCACTTCGGCACTGCACAGGGCGCGCACCTGGTTGTTCATGTCGGCGAGGTTCAGCTCGGACGCCTTGCGCAGGTCGACCTGATAGCGTTCCACCGTCCAGCCGCGCACGAATTCCGGCGAGTAGGCCTTGAGATCAGTGATGGTCGGAAATGGTTCTATCTGGCCCAGCAGGGCGGGTTCTACGCCGGCGGTGCCGGGTACGAGTTCGTCGTCGAAGAAATGCGCCAGCTCGCCCGAGGCAGGCACCCAGCGCACGCGCTGTACCTGGCGCTGGCGTATATTGCCCTGCTGGTCGCGGTACGACTCGGTTTCGTAATAGTAGTGGCCGGCGTCGGCGGTCCAGCTTGCCGCGACGTGGGCGTCGAAGGTCCAGTACGGCAGGTAGATGCCGTGCAGGGTATCGGTCAGCGCGGCGCGCTTGAGCTTGTCCGGTGCGAACCAGCGCGTGCCGTACCAGCGCCGGATCAGGTCGCGCACCTGGCCGTCGCTGATCTTGAACGGCAGCAGGCTTTGCGGTGTGATCGCATCGCGCTGAGATTCGTGCGCGATGATCGACGGCGAGCCGCAGAACTCGCAGCGCTGCGCCACCTTGCCGTCGACGAATACCGAGATCGCGTGGCAGCTCTGGCATTGCACTTCGCGCCGCTGCTCGCCCCAGTCGCGGTTCACGGCCGGATCGCGCAGCGCCGCCGCCAGGTCGTTCTCGGCCACGGCCGTGCCGGGATCGGGGGCCTGGGCTTCTGTCCACTTCGATACAGTGCCGCAATAGGGACAAACCAGCGCCTGCCTGGCCGCATTCCACTGCAGGTCGCCGCCGCATTCCGGGCAGGGATGTTTGGCGACCGTCGCGTTGTTCATGCCTTGCCGCCTGTTGCTGAGCAAACCCCACAGCAAACCGCCCCGTGCCCGGGGCGGCCCGAGAATCCGACTGCCACTGCCGTCAGCCGCGCAGGAACTCGTCCAGCGCGCTGCGCGCAATGCGATACGCATTGCCGATCTTGCGTGCCTTCAGCTCGCCTGCCGTGATCGAAGCCATCACGTCTTCGACCGAAACGCCGAGCGCCTGCGCCGCCTGTTCCGGCGTCAGCACATCGATGGTGCCGGTGCCTGCGGCAGCCGGTGCGGCGGCAGCGGGCTGGCCTTGCATACCTTTCATCAGTTCCTGCGCCATGCCGAAGCCGATCGCCATCTGCGCCGGTGCGGCGGCGGCCGCGGCGCCTTCGCCGCCCTGGCCCATGCCGACGCCCATCTGGTATTTCACGTAGTCGTTGAGATTGCCGATCACGCCCATGCTGGAGCGCTTGTCGATGGCCTGCTCCACTTCCGGCGGCACCGAGACGTTTTCCAGCACGAAGCTGGTGATCTCCAAACCGTACTTGCCGCCCATGGCCGGGTTGATGATCGGCAGTAGCGCTTCGCCCATTTCCGAATAGCGCGTGGCGACGTCGAGCGCCGGCACCTGGGCCGTGGCGAGAGCCTCGGTGAATACGCTGACGATGCGTGAACGCATGGTGTCGGCGAATTCGTCCAGGCGGAAATTCTGGTCGGTGCCGGCGACTTCCCTGAGGAACTTGGGTACGTCGACAATGCGGAAATCGAAAGTGCCGAAGGCGCGCAGGCGCACGACGCCGAAATCCTTGTCGCGCATCATCACCGGGTTGGACGTGCCCCACTTGTTGCCGGTGAACAGGCGCGTGTTGACGTAGTAGACGTCGCACTTGAACGGCGAATTGAAGCCGTATTTCCAGCCCAGGATGGTGGACAGGACCGGGATATTCTCGGTGGTCAGCGTGTGCTTGCCCGGGCCGAACGCATCGGCGTACTTGCCGGCGGCGACGAACTGCACCATCTGCGATTCGCGCACGATGAGCTGGGCGCCGTTCTTGATTTCCTTGTCGTCGTCCGGGTAGCGGTAGGACAAGGTGTCGCGCGAGTCATCGGTCCATTCGATGATCTCCAGCAATTCGCTCTTGATGAAATCGAGAATGCTCATGCCGCGCTCCTCCTTAGGCTGGAGCGCCGATTCTAGCCCGCAAACCTGCCCGGTTTGCGACAGCGGCTATGCGGGCCGGCGCAGGCCGCATGGCCGCTGCGCAGCGGTGCTGGCTGGAGCGCAGCGGCCGGGCAATGCGGCTCAGGACTGGCTGTCGTGCTCGCGGTGATAGGCCATCGCCGCATCCACCTCGGCGCTGGAGCCGAGGAATACCGGCACGCGCTGGTGCAGCGCGGTGGGCTGCAGGTCGAGGATGCGCTCGCGTCCGGTGGTGGCCTTGCCGCCGGCCTGCTCGACGATGAAGGCCATGGGATTGGCTTCGTACATCAGGCGCAGCTTGCCGGGCTTGGCCGCGTCTTTCTTGTCCCAGGGATAGATGAAGATGCCGCCGCGGGTGAGGATGCGGTGCACGTCGGCCACCATCGAGGCGACCCAGCGCATGTTGAAATCTTTACCACGCGGGCCCTGCTGGCCGGCCAGCAGATCGTCGATGTAACGCTGCATCGGCGCTTCCCAGTGGCGCTGGTTCGACATGTTGATGGCGAATTCGCGCGTTTCCGCCGGAATCTTCACGTCGCGGCGGGTCAGCACGAAGCTGCCTAGCTCGCGATCCAGGGTGAAGACGTGGGTGCCATGGCCCAGGGTGAGTACCAGCAAGGTGCTGGGGCCGTAGACGGTATAGCCTGCGGCGACCTGGGTAGTGCCGGCCTGGCAGTAGTGCTCGACGCGCGGTTCGGTCACGCCGTCGGGGCAGCGCAGCACCGAGAAAATGGTGCCGACAGAAATGTTCACATCGATATTGGACGAGCCATCCAGCGGATCGAATAGCAGCAGGTAGTTGCCCTTGGGATAGACGTCGGGAATCGGATGCGGATCGTCCATTTCCTCGGACGCGCAGCCGGCCAGGTGGCCGCCCCAGGCATTGGCTTCGAGCAGGATCTCGTTGGACAGGACGTCGAGCTTCTGCTGCGCCTCGCCCTGCACATTGCCGCTGCCGGCCTCTCCCAGCAGGCCGCCCAGGTCGCCCTTGCCGACGGCGATGGAAATGGTCTTGCAGGCGCGCGCGACCACCTCGATCAGCAGGCGCAGGTCGGCATTGATGTGTGGATGGGCGCGCTGTTCCTCGATCAGGAAGCGCATCAGGGAAATGGTTCGGGACGAAGACATGGGAGGGCAAGGCCGCGGCGGGAATGAAACGGCGATTGTCGGGCCAGGACAGGGCCGCGTCCATGTCGGCGCGGCGCTGTCAGTCGGCAGCGGGAAGGCGGAGTGATATGGTCGGAGGATCAGTCTTTTTGCCGAGTCGATTCATGCGCAATGCCCACATCTTTTCCGCCTTCAAGCAGGCCGTCGGCCTGGCGATCCTGTCCTTGCTGTCGGCCTGCAGCCATGTGCCACGGCACAGCGAAGCACCGCCTGTCGCTGACGCCACGCCGCCGCCGTACCAGATCGAGCGCATCAAGCGCGACCTGCAGCTGCCGCCGAATGTGAAGCAGGTGCGCATCCACAATCCCCATGGCAGCGTCGGCATCAAGTCCATCGACAACCGCACGCTCGGCGCCTACGAAGTCGTTCAGCTGATTGGCGCCACGCCGGAAAAACCGGATATCCAGATGCGCCTGGACGGCGATGTCGCCGTGGTCGAGGTCAGTTACGCCTCGGACCGGCGCCACGGCGCCGACACCCTGGTGAACGGTTTCCGCAAGGGCCGTGTCGACCTGGGCATGTTCCTGCCCGAAGGACCGGAACTGCAGGTCACGACGACGTTCGGCGACATACAGGTGCGCCGTATCAATAACGAAGTGGTAGCGCGCACGCGCGACGGCAAGCTGATGGTGGCTGGCGGCGGTTCCATCGATGCCGCAACCGAATCGGGCGACCTGCGCGTGTTCCCCACCAACGCCAAGTGGCGCAAGCCCATGCTGCTGAAGACTGTCAGCGGCAACATCCTGATGGAAGTGCCGATGTACGGCCAGATCCGGCTGGACGCTGAGACCAGCGGCAGCTTCGGCGGCCAGGTCGCGCTGCAGCTGCGCGATGCCGGCAAGGAACGCCAGCACGGCCAGCTCAGCCGTGGCGACGGCAGCCAGCACATCCGCATCGACAGCGATTCGGGCGACATCTACCTGATTCCCCTGAACGCTCCTCCGCACTGAGTACGCCTGCGTTCGGACTTTTAGGCTGATAGTCGATCAGCCTTGGAGCCTATAACCCTCTGTTCTAAAGGACTAGGGCTGTGGTATGAATTCGCGTCGGTCTATAGCCTGAGTTCAGGCAAGGACCGTTGCCAGGCGCGCGGGTTGGTGCAGTGCAGGGGTGCAGTCGTCAGTCGGATACCCGCGCTACCGCGGCGGGGGGCCACTTTTTGGGGTGTCGGGAGGTTTTCGTGAAATTGGTACGCAACAGTCTTTTCTGCGCGCTGGCCCTGGGGCTGGCGGGCGCCGCCACGGCGCAGGCGCCGGCTTACAAGCCGGAAGTTACGCTCGATGCGAACGGCGTACGCGTCGTGCGCGGGGCCGAGATGCTCGGCACCTCCTATCCTGACGTCATCCGCGTCAACATGGCCGATCTGCCGCCGGCACGGGAGTGGAAGCCCGGCGATCCGCTGGTCGAGATTCCGCGCCAGCACTGGGAAAGCAAGCCCAACCAGGCACCGGTGCCGGTCAACCCGACCGACCTGAACGATCCGCTGGTGCCGCTCCAGTTCAACGAGCCGCTGCGCGCGCAGCGCGCTTTCGGTACGCCGAGCATCAACGTCGCCGGCAGCACCTCGCAGGCTTCGCCGCCCGATCCGACCGGTGACGTGGGCACCAGCCACTTCGTGCAGGGCGTCAATGGCAGCGGCGGTAGCGAAATCCGCATCTACCGCAAGAGCGACGGCAGCTTCGTACGCAGTTTCTCGCTGGTATCCCTGGGTGGCACCGGCGCCTGCGCCACCGGCCTGGGCGATCCGATCATCGTGTTCGACGAGCTGGCCAACCGCTGGGTGCTGACGGAATTCTCCAACCAGGCTGGCCGCTCGCTCTGCGTCTATGTCAGCGACACCGACAATCTCGAGGCGGCGACGGTCACCTGGTACAAGTACACCTTTACCATGCCGGCCTTCCCCGACTATCCCAAGTACGGCGTCTGGTCCGATGCCTACTACGTCGGTGCCAACGAAGGCGGCACCTCCGGCCAGCGCCCGCTGTACGCGATGGATCGCGCCAAGATGCTCGCCGGCCTGCCGGCTACGTTCCAGCGCATCACCATTCCGAACCTGACCGGCTTCGGCTTCCAGATGACTACGCCGGCCGACCATGACGGCCGCGACGCGCCGCCGGCTGGCGCGCGAGGCATCTTCCTGCGCCATCGCGACGACGAATCGCACAACGCTGGTTCGAACAACCCGACCCAGGATTTCCTCGAGCTGTACCAGCTGGCGGTCGACTTCACCACGCCGGCGAATACCGCACTGACCGGCCCGCTGCAGATTCCGATCGCCGAGTTCAGTTCCAACCTCAACGGCCTGACCGCGTTCAACGCCTTCCCGCAGCCCGGCGGACAGAAGCTGGACCCGCTGCGCGAGCCGGTGATGAACCGCCTGGCCTACCGCAATTTCGGCAGCTACGAATCGCTGGTCGGCAACATGGTCACCGACATCGACGGCAACGATACCGGCGGCATCCGCTGGTTCGAACTGCGCCGCACCGGCGGCATCGCCCAGCCCTGGACCCTGCATCAGGAAGGCACCTGGGCCGGCGCGGCCGCGCCGCAGGACGGCATCGACCGCTGGATGGCCGGTATTTCCATGGACGAGTCGGGCAACATCGCCCTGGCCTATTCCATGGTGCGGCAGAGCCCGGCCCTGTTCGCCTCGCTGGGTTACGTCGGCCGTGAAGCCGGCGACCCGCTGGGCACCATGACCACGGCGGAAACCACCTTGATCGCCGGCGTGGGCAACCACCCGAACGAGCGCTGGGGCGACTACTTCCAGATGGGCGTGGACCCGGTCGACGGCTGCACCTTCTGGTTCACCGGCGAATACATGCCCTCGACCAGCAAGGGCACGCGCATCGGCGCGTTCCGCTTCGACAATTGCGGCACACCGACCTTCAGCCTCAACGGCAACAACCTGAGCCAGGAAGTCTGTACCGCGGCGGGTACGGCCAGCCTGACGCCGGTCACGCTGAACATCGGCTCGGTCAGCGGCTTCACCAACCCGGTCAGCCTGGCCTTCGCCAATGCCTTGCCGACCGGTTTCAGCGGTGCCTTCGCACCGACGACGGTGACACCGCCGGGCAGCAGCACGCTGAACATGAGCGTGGCCAATACTGCCGCCGCGGGCAGCCAGACCATCGGCATCAACGGCACCAGCGGCGCGACCACGAAGCTGACCAACCTCAATGTCAGCGTCGTCACGGCGGCGCCGGGCGTGCCTGCGCTGACGGCACCGGTCGATAACGCGGTCGGCCAGAGCCTCAGTCCGGTACTGAGCTGGAGCGCCACGGCCCAGGCCAAGAGCTATGTGGTCGAAGTGTCGACCGATCCGGCCTTCGCCACTGTCCAGTTCACCCAGACCGTCTCCGGCGGCGGCACCAGCACCACGGTGACGCCGGCGCTCAGCAGCAACACGCGCTATTACTGGCGGGTGCGCAGCAACAACGTTTGCGGCACCAGCACCAACTCGCCGGTATTCAGCTTCAAGACCGCGCCGGCCCTGGGCGACTGCGACGACACCACCACGCCGGCTACGCTGTTCAGTTCCGACGTGGAAGGCGACGTAAGCGGCTGGGCCACCACCGGCAGCACCGGCGCCTCGACTTGGGCCGTCAGCACCGCGCGGCCGTCCTCGCCGACCAAGTCCTGGCTGGCGATTGACATCGCCACCACCTCGGACCAGCGCCTGATCTCGCCGGCCGTGGTATTGCCGACCGGACAGAACCCGTTGAGCCTGAGCTTCCAGAACGACGTCAACATGGAAGAGCGCACCAGCGGCGGTTGCTGGGACGGCGGCCTGCTGGAAATTTCCTCCGACAACGGCAGCACCTGGACGCAGGCAACCAGCGCCCTGATGAACACGCCTTACACCGGCGCGCTCAACGACGGCCCTGCCAACGGCCTGCAGGCCTGGTGCGGCACCATCGCCTACCGCAAGACCATCGTCGACCTGAATGCCTACGCCGGCCAGACCGTACGCTTCCGCTTCCGAGCCTCCACCGACGGTTCGCAGGGCGATGCACCGCTGGGCTGGTTTGTCGACGACATCAAGGTACAGAGCTGCGTGGCCGGCCAGCCGGACCGGATCTTCGCCAACGGCTTCGAGTCGACACCCTGACCAGCGCGCTCGGCTAGCGGCCGGGAATGGCTGCAACGGGACCGACCGTTCCGCTGCAGCCGCTGCCAGCCACCTGTTCCGAGACTTGGGCCGCCGCAAGGCGGCCCTCTTTTTTTGGGCCAGCGAACAGGCGTGCAGCCGTCACAGAGGGCGGCGAGGCAGTGCCAAAAGCGTATCCGCGAGCGCAGCCTGCTGACACCATGCTGGCAGTGGCCCCGGCGCACCATGGCGGCGTGCAATCGGCACGTCATTCCCTGGAAGCGCCATGTTGAATCCCACCGTTCCGGCCTGGTTTGAAATTCCCACCCTCGATCTGGACCGTGCCCAGACGTTCTACGAAGGCATCCTCGGCACGCCTCTGCGGCGCGAGCCCATGGGCGAGACCGAGCTGGCCGTATTTCCCTCCGGCGGCAAGCCCCATGTCAGCGGCGCGCTGATCCGCCACAGCGAATGCCTGCCGGCGGTGCAAGGCAGCATCGTCTATCTCAGCGTGGACAACCTGACGCCGGTGCTGGACCGCGTCGTCGCCCACGGTGGCGATACCTTGGTGCCCCGCACCGGGCTGCCCGGCGACATGGGCTATTTCGCCCAGTTCCGCGACAGCGAGGGCAACCGCGTCGGCCTCTGGTCGGCAGTCTGACTCAGCCTGGCGCAGCCGCTCCCCAAGGCTGCGCTCGCTTTGCAGCACACGGTTCCCGGCACGGCGGCCGTTACGACAGCCGCCGCTGCCCGCATCTGCGCAAGGAGATACGCATGTTGAATCTGATCATCACGCCGTGGTTTCGCATCCTCGACGCCGAACGCGACGGCGCGGCGGAGCCACGCCAGTCTTTCGCACACGCGGCAGAACCGCGGCGCGGCCGCGCGCAAACGCCCGCATTGCCGGGTGCGCGCTCGGAGTGCGAAATCCCGCGTGCCGAAAGGGCGTTCCTCGCCGCTGTTCCGCGTGCCTGCTGATGCAGCGGCCTGGCGCGAGTGCGGGTGGCACGGCATGCTCGGCTGATGCGCCGCGCAGACCGTCTTTTCCTGATCATCCATGCCTTGCGCGGCCGCCGTACCGCCTTGCCTGCGCGAGGCCTGGCCGACACGCTCGGCGTGTCGCAACGCACCGTCTACCGCGACGTGGCCGACCTGCAGCGTTCCGGTGTGCCGATCGAAGGCGAGGCCGGCATCGGCTATGTGCTGCGCAAGGGCAGCGACATTCCACCGCTCATGTTCCAGCCTGACGAGCTCGAAGCCCTGGTCGTGGGTTCGCGCTTCGTGCAGGCGTTTGCCGGCGAGCGCCTGAGCCGGGCCGCCGACGCGGCCTTGCTGAAGATCAACGCGGTATTGCCGCCGGCGTTACGTGAGCGCAGCGAACGCTCGCGCGTGTTCGCTCCCGACTTCGGCCAGCACGCCGCGATCAAGGCGCATATCGACGACATTCATGGTGCCATCGTGCAGCGGCGCGTGCTCGGGTTGGCCTACGCCGATGAAAAAGGCCAGCCCTCGCAGCGTGAAATCCAGCCGCTATGCCTGGCCTTCTGGGGTGGCGCCTGGACCCTGGGCGCCTGGTGCCGCCTGCGCCGTGACTTCCGCAGTTTTCGGCTAGACCGCATCCTGGCCTGCGACGTGCAGGCGTTGCATTTCGTCGAGACGGCCGATTGCAGCCTGGCCGGTTACCTGAAATCGGTCGGTGCCGAACGAAGCTAGCCGCCGGTCCGATATCGCAGGGCCGATTGCGTAGGGCGCGATGAGCACAGCGAATTGCGCCGCCGGGGCGTCGCGGACATTGGCGTGCAAGCGAAGGATGGGCCGGATCGAAGGCAGTGTTGCCGCGGCGATGGCCAAGCTAGGGAGGACGGTCTGCGGGAAGACCGCGCTGTTGGGGTTCGCCTGTGGCTCATCGCCAACCTACGTGGCCGGGTTCCGGCGGCAAAAAGCCAGAAACCAAAACGCCACCGCCGGGCTCAGGGGGTGCCCGACGGTGGCGCCTTGACAAGGCGATCTCGCCTCGATGAATAAAACTCGGATTCCGGATAGGCAGCGGCTCACGCGCCCCGAAAAAAATTTCGCCGGGCGCGGCGGAATTCAGTCGACGCGGCAGAACACCGCCTTCAGATAACGCGACTCCGGCACGTGCGCCTGCCAGGGATGGTCCGGTCCGGCGCCGCTGACCTTGAGCACCTGCACCGTGCGGTTGGCATAGAACGCGGCACGCCGCAGCATGTCGAGGAACTGCTCTTCGCTGACCAGGCCAGTGCAGGAACAGGTGACCAGGATGCCGCCGGGCCTGACCGCGCCCATGGCCAGCTTGTTCATGTCCAGGTATTTCTTCAGCGCCGGGATTACCTGCTCCCGGTCGCGCGTCATCTTGGCCGGGTCGAGCACGACCACATCGAACTTGTCGGCCCGGCCGCTGGCCACGTCACGCAGCCAGTGGAAGATGTCGGCCTGGACGAAGCGCACCTTGACCTTGTTCAGGCGTGCATTCGATTCGGCCACTTCGAGGATTTCCTCGTCCAGGTCCACACCGACCACTTCCGCCGCGCCGCCCAGGGTCTTGGCGTAGATGGCGAAGCCGCCGGAGTTGCAGCACAGGTCGAGTACGCGCTTGTCCTGGCAGTAGGCGGCCAGGGCGAGGCGGTTGTCGCGCTGGTCGGCGAAGAAGCCGGTCTTGTGCTTGCTGCCCGGCGCGGCGTGGAACTTCACGCCGTGTTCGACGATGACCGTCGGTTTCGGCGTCGGCGGCGTGGAGCAGTCGAAGCTTTCCTGCTTCTGCACGTGGTCTTCGGCGAAGGCGTAGATCTGGCTGTCGGGAAAATGTTCGAGCAGACAGCGCCGGATCAGGTCGCGCTGGCGGAACATGCCGGCAGAGAAGAATTCGATCACCACGGTGTCGGCGAAGCGGTCGACCACCAGGCCGGACAGGCCGTCGCCTTCGGAATGGACGACGCGGTAGGCATCGGTGACAGCATCGAGCTTGAGCACTTCGCGGCGCAGCATCACTGCATGGGCGATCTTGCGCTCGAAGAAGGCAGCGTCGACGGCTTCGTCCGGATCCTGCGTGAGCACACGCAGGGCGATGCGCGAATGGCCGTTGTAGAAACCGCGGCCGGCGAAGCTGCCGTCGCGGTCGTAAATATCGACGATGCTGCCGGGCTTGGGCCGTTCGGCCGGTTTTTCCACCATCTTCTGGAAGATCCAGGGATGGTTGGAACGGCGCTCGATCTTGAGCTGGACTTCGGGATTGGGCGTGGCGGGAGAGTTCATCGGCGCATGATACCAGCCGTCTTGCAAGCGCCCGCGGTGGCCGCAGAATCCCGTCATGCGATTCCCCGACCTGCACCGTGGCGTGCTGCTGGCACGGCGCCAGCGCTTCCTGGCCGAGATCCGCCTGGACGACGGCCGCGACATCCTTGCCCACTGCCCCAACACCGGCCGCATGCTGGGCTATTCGGCGCCGGGCCTGCCGGTCTGGGCCAGCCGGCGCGAACCCGGCGGGCGCTGCGGCTGGACCTGGGAACTGGCCGAACTGGGCCAGACCCTGGTCGGCGTGCATCCGGCCAGGGCCAATGCGCTGGCGCTGGAGGCGATTGCTGCAGGTCGCATACCTGCCCTGGCTGGCTACGACCAGGTTCTGCGCGAAGTGTCGTACGGCCGCGAAGGCAGCCGCATCGACCTGCTGCTGCGTTCGCCCGGGCGGCCCGACTGCTATGTGGAAGTGAAATCGGTAACCGCGGCCGACGAGTTCGGCCTGGGCATCTTTCCCGACGCGGTCAGTGCGCGCGGTCTGCGCCACCTGCGCGAACTGCAGGCTGTCGCTGCCGCCGGTGCGCGGGCGGTGCTGCTGTTCTGCGTGCAGCGCGACGACGTGCTGGCCGTGCGCGCGGCCAGCGAAATCGACCCGGCTTACGCCCGCGGCCTGGCCCAGGCCGGCGCGGCCGGCGTGGAAATCCTGGCTTGGCAATGCGCGATTTCCCCGCGCGAGATCGTCCTGCGCCGGCGCCTGCCGCTGTTGCGCTGAGCGCCGGGGCTCAGCGGCGGCGTATGCGGGGTGCGGCGGCCCTCAGGCCTGGCGTAGCCAGCGTGCCGCGTCCAGTGCGTAATAGCTCAGGATGGCGTCGGCGCCGGCGCGCTTGATGCTGGTCAGTGCTTCCAGCACACAGGCCTGCTCGTTGATCCAGCCGTTCAGGCCGGCAGCCTTGAGCATCGCGTACTCGCCGCTGACCTGGTAGACCAGGGTCGGCACGCCGAACGTGTCTTTCACCCGGCGCACGATGTCCAGATAGGGCAGGCCGGGCTTGACCATGACCATGTCGGCCCCTTCGTCCAGATCCAGCGCGACTTCGCGCAGGGCTTCGTTGGCATTGGCCGGATCCATCTGGTAGGTATATTTGTTGCCTTTGCCAAGATTGCCGGCCGAACCGACGGCGTCGCGGAACGGGCCGTAGAAGCTAGAGGCGTACTTGGCCGAGTAGGCGAGGATGCGTGTATGGATATGGCCGGCGGCTTCCAGCGCCTGGCGTATCGCGCCGACACGGCCGTCCATCATGTCCGACGGCGCCACCACGTCGGCACCAGCCTCGGCGTGCGACACCGCCTGCCTGACCAGTGCGGCGACGGTTTCGTCGTTGACCACATAACCCGAATCGTCGATCAGGCCGTCCTGGCCGTGCGTGGTGAACGGGTCCAGCGCCACGTCGGTGATCACGCCCAGTTCGGGTAGCGCGGCTTTGAGGGCGCGCACGGCGCGCTGGGCCAGTCCTTGCGGATTCCAGGCCTCGGCCGCATCCAGGCTCTTCGCCGCTGCCGGCGTGACCGGAAACAGGGCCAGGGCGGGAATGCCCAGCGCCTGCGCCTCGCGTGCCAGCTCCACCAGCTCGGCAATGCCGACGCGTTCCACGCCCGGCATGGAAGCGATCGCCTCGCGCCCGCTGCCTTCGTGCACGAACACCGGCAGGATCAGGTCGGCTGGCGTCAGCACGGTTTCGCGCATCAGCGCACGGGAAAACGCATCGCGCCGCATGCGCCGTGGGCGGGTGGCGGGAAAGGCCATGGCGGTACTCCGATCGGGCAAAACGACAGCGTGAAAGCGTAGCGTATCGGCTGCGCCATCGCCTTGCCGCGCGACAGCTTGCCGCGGTCATCCCGCTGTAAGGCGGCAGAAATACTTGAAATGACCGGCTTTAGCTGGGCATATTGGGCGGACCGCTGCGGGGGTGCAGTGCGGGCATGAGGCCTGCGCTGCATGCGCGGTTCAGCAGGAAACAACATCTTGTCCGGGATTCTGGTCGTCGAACGCTCTACGACGCTGAGCCATTTGCTCAAGCGTACCCTGGCGGCTGCAAGCCTTGCGGCGCGCAGCGAGCTGGCGACGTACCTGGACACCATCGATCACCTGAAGCATTCGCTCGAGCTGGCCCAGCCCTACGGCATGCTGATCGTCGGCGTTCCCGCGCGGCCGACGCGCGATTGCCTGGCCCTGCTCGATTTCCTCGCCAGCGACGCCCAGCGCACGCTGCCGGTGCTGCTGATGGTGCACGAGCAAAGCGCCGATCTCGACGGCTGGGTACGCCGCCGCGGCAAGGCCGCCATCGTGCTGTGGACCCAGTTCAGCCGCATCCCGGGCGCGCTGACCCAGCTGGAGCCCCGCGCCGAGCAACTGGCCGTGCAGGCCGAGGCGGCTGCCGTGCCGTCGCAGGGTATACGGATACTTTTTGTCGACGATTCGCAAAGTGTACGTTTGGCCTACCAGCAGCTGCTGGAACGCCAGGGCTATTCGGTGGCGACCGCCGGCACGCTGAACGAGGCCGAAGAGAAGGCCTCGCGCGAAAACTACGATCTGGCCATCGTCGACTACTTCCTGCCCGACGGTAACGGCGACGAGCTATGCCGGCGCCTGGCCGGGCTTCCCGGTGCGCCAACCCTGGCCATCATCACCGGCACCTATCGCGAAGACATCATCGTCAAGAGCCTGGATGCCGGTGCTGTCGAATGCATGTTCAAGAACGAGGCCAAGGAGCTGTTCCTGGCCCGGGTCAAGACGCTGTCGCGGCAGATCCAGATGCAGAAGTCGGTCGAATCCGAGCGGCTGCGCCTGGACGGCATCCTCGGTTCGGTCGGCGACGGCGTCTACGGCGTCGACCAGCAGGGCGTCATTACTTTCATCAATCCCACTGGCCTGCGCCTGCTCGGCTATAGCGAAGAGGAAGCGCTGATCGGCAAGTCCGCCCAGGGGCTGATCCATGCCGGTGCCGAGGACAACGGCCACGGCGAAAGCGCCGAGTCGAGCCTGGGCCAGGCCTATACCGCCGGCAGTCCGCTGAAAGGCCACGAGACGGTTTTCTGGCGCCGCGACAAGTCCGGCATGACAGTCGAATGCTCGCTGCTGCCGCTGGCGATCCAGAACCGGCGCCAGGGTTCGGTAGTAGTATTCCGCGACATTTCCGAGCGCAAGAGCGCCGACAGCCTGCGCTGGGAAATGACCCACGACAAACTCACCGGCCTGGTCAACGCGCGCCATTTCACCCACCAGGTGTCGCAGGAACTGCTGCGCCGGCGCGAGGCGGGCGGTTATTCCTCCATTCTCTATATCGACCTGGACCGCTTCAGTGCCATCGTCGATGCCGCCGGCCTGCCGGCGAGCGAGCGACTGCTGGTGGAAATTGCCACGGCGCTGGGCCGGCGCTTGCGCGAGCACGACGTGCTGGCGCGTATCGAAGGCGACCGGCTGGCCCTGATGCTATCGGGCGTGCAGCTGGAAAACCTGTTCCCGCTGGCCGACAGCTATCGCGAACTGCTGCACCAGTGCAAATACGAATCCGGTGGCGTGAGCCGGCCGATCACCGCCTCGATCGGCGTGGCCGTGATCAGCCGCGAGACGCCGTCGGCCGAATACGTGGTCGAACATTCGCGCCTGGCCTGCCGCACAGCCAAGCAGCGCGGCCGCGACCAGACCGAAATCTACGTCGGCGAACACGACGCGCGCATCGCACGGGAAATCGAAGCCGGCTGGACCGAGCGCCTGCGCCAGGCCATGGAGCAGGAACGCATCGTGCTGCTGGTGCAGCCCATCGTGCCGATTGCCGCACTGCCGACCAAGGAGTCGGCCGTGGTGCAGCGCCAGGGCTGGCGCGTCAACGGCTCGGGCACAGCCGGCCAGGAATACCTGTTCGAAATCCTGATCCGCATGGTCGGCAAGGACGGCCAGCTGATCTCGCCTGGCGTCTTCGTGCCACTGGCCGAGCGCGTCGG
Source organism: Tahibacter aquaticus (assembly GCF_004363655.1). Lineage (GTDB taxonomy): Bacteria > Pseudomonadota > Gammaproteobacteria > Xanthomonadales > Rhodanobacteraceae > Tahibacter > Tahibacter aquaticus. The sequence goes on along the minus strand of NZ_SNZH01000002.1, from coordinate 135,748 downwards.
CATGATGCCCAAGCTCGACCTGTGGGTGCTCAACCGCCTGCTGCGCTATCTGGCCGGCGTGCGCGGCGTGAAGGCGCCTATCGCGTTCCACGTCAACCTGTCCAACATGACCCTGGCCGATCCGGACTCGCTCAAGCTGATCGAAGCGGCCATCCGTACGTCCGGCGTGTCGGCGCGCATGCTGGTCTTCGAGATCACCGAAACCTCCGAGCTGACCAGCCTGCACAGCGCGCGCAAGTTCATTTCCGCGCTGAAGAAACTCGGCTGCCGCTTCGCCCTCGACGATTTCGGCACCGGTTTTTCCAGCTTCACCCACCTGCGCCATCTGCCGGTGGATTTCGTCAAGGTCGAAGGCAGCTTCGTGCAGGGCATGCCCGGTAGCGAGCTGGACCGGAAAATGGTCGGTTCCATCACCCAGTTGGCGCAGTCGCTCAAGCTGCGCGTGATCGGCGAACACGTCGACAGTTTCACCACGCTGGAAGCGCTGCGTGTTTCCGGCGCCGACTATGCCCAGGGCAATTACCTGGGCGAGCCTCGCTCGTTGCGCAGCGTCGATTTTGCGGCACTGTTTCCCCACGGCTGACGGCGACGCAGCCGCACGTTTTTGCGTCTGGCCGCCGCCGGAGCGCTGCCTGGTGACCCCTTCCGCCTAGGCCCGGAGTTCGCTTTTGCAGGCAGATTGCGTCGTCGACGCTGCCTTGGCGTTGGGGGGCATTGGCCACTGGCTGCGTCATACCTGGGTCATGCCGCAGGCACGACAGTGGCTGATCTACAAACTGTGATCCAGGTCCGTGACTTCCGCGATCCTGTTCAGCGACAGTTTTATCGCGTTAAGGAATAATTAAGTCGCAATTTATCATCAGACTGGATGACGTATCTGGTCGGGGACTTAGGAATATCTCTTAACCTCTTGAAAAAGAGGTGTTTTTTATGTCACAAAACATACTACTACTGATTCTTTGCGCAACCGTCGTATTTGCTTTTCTGTCGGTCAAGCGCATTCCTGAAGGCACGGTCTACACCTTGCGCCGGTTCAACGGGCAGGCGCGCACGCTTCAGTCCGGTACGCATTGGGTCTGGCCGCTGCTCGAACGCGTAGTCCATCGCATTTCACTTACGGGCCACGTGTTGCCGCTGGACGAACTGTTTCCGCTCGCCACCGGCAGTGCCCGCCTCAGCGGCAAGATCTTCTGGCAAGTAATCGATGCTGCCCGCGCCGATGCGCTGATCGACCGGGCCGACGAACTGATCCGCGCCCGCGCTCTGAACGCCACCCGCGCCATCGACAATCCTGCCGAAGAAGTGGGCGACCAGCGCAATAGCCGCCTCAAGAGCGTCCTCAACGAAAGCCTGCGCGAGCTGGGCATCGTCGTCACCCGGGTTCAGGTCAGTCTCGCCTGAATCTCCTCCCCAGCCTGACAGGGCAAGCGAAAAGACCCGCCCCGGCGGGTCTTTTCATGTCTTGACTGGATTTTACTCAGCGTGGCCCGGATACTTGCCGGCCTTTTCGACATGGACGGCCCGGCGATGGCGGAACGGGATCGGCTACTGCATCGCCTTGACGAGGGCCTGGCAGCCCTGGGGCTGGACCTGCCCGACAGCGTGCGTGGCCGACTGATCGACTATGTCGAGCTGCTGGCACGCTGGAACTCGGCCTACAACCTGACGGCAGTGCGCGACCCTGGCGAAATGGTGGCGCGGCATCTGCTCGATTCGCTCGCCATTGCCGCCCATGTCAGCGGCGCCAGTCTGGCGGACCTGGGTACCGGCGCCGGTCTGCCCGGCATTCCGCTGGCGCTGTTGCAGCCGGAACGCCAGTTCACCCTGGTCGATTCCAACGGCAAGAAAGCACGCTTCCTGCGCGAAGCCGTGCGTTCGCTGAAGCTGGCGAATGTGCGGGTGTTCGAAGGCCGCGTGCAGGATGTGCCGGGACAATTCGATTGCATCACCGCCCGCGCTTTCGCCACGCTGGCGGACATGTTGAACTGGGCCGGTGGTCTGCTGGCCGACGGCGGCAGCTGGCTGGCGATGAAAGGCAAGCTGCAAGACGAGGAAATCGCCGCATTGCCGGCGGGTTTCCGCATCGAACAGACGCTGGCGCTGGCCGTGCCCCGCACCGTCGGCGAACGCCATCTCATTGTTATACGCAAGGCTTGATCAACCGGTTCTCCCCATGACGCGCATCATTGCCATCACCAATCAGAAGGGCGGAGTCGGCAAGACGACTACCGCGGTCAATCTCGCCGCCGCCCTGGCCGAGACCCGGCGCAAGATCCTGCTGGTCGACCTCGATCCGCAAGGCAATGCCACCATGGCCTCGGGTGTCGACAAGCGTTCGGCCAAACCGAACGGCTATGAGGTGCTGCTGGACGAGGTGCCGATCGAGCGCGCCATCATCACCACCGAGGCCGGTTTCGACCTGTTGCCCGGCAGTTCCGACCTTACCGCGGCCGAACTCAAGCTGATGGATGCGCTGGCGCGCGAAAGCCGGCTCAAGGAACAGCTGGCCAAGCTCGGCGACGCCTATCACACCATTCTCATCGACTGCCCGCCTACCCTGCACCTGCTCACCATCAACGCGCTCAGCGCCGCGCATGGCGTGCTGATTCCGGTGCAGTGCGAGTATTTCGCGCTGGAGGGCCTGGCCAGCCTGCGCGAAACCATCGAAGCGGTACGCCGCCGCCTCAACCCGCGTCTGGAAATCGACGGCCTGTTGCGCACCATGTACGACGTGCGCAACAACCTGGCCAACGAAGTGTCGGCCCAGCTCACCAAACATTTCGGCGACAAGGTGCTGCGCTCGATCATTCCGCGCAATATCCGCCTGGCCGAGGCGCCCAGCCACGGCAAACCGATCAACCTGTACGACCGCGAGTCGCGCGGCGCCATTGCCTATCTGGGCCTGGCCGGCGAGATGCTGCGGTTGGAACGCGGGGCCGCTGCGGCGGCCGCTGCACAGCATCACTGAGGATTCACCATGTCGGCAGCAAAGAAACGGGGACTGGGGCGTGGCCTGGATGCACTGCTGGGCAGCCTGGAACCGGAAACCGCGGAAGCGGCCGAACTGCATAACGCGCTGCACCAGATTCCGGTCGGCAAGATCTTTCCGGGCAAATACCAGCCCCGCCAGGCCATGGACCCGGAACGCCTGGAAGAACTGGCGGCCTCGATCCGTGCCCAGGGCGTGATCGAACCCATCGTGGTGCGGGCCTCCGGCGACCGTTACGAGCTGATTGCCGGCGAACGCCGCTGGCGCGCCACCCAGCTGGCCGGCCTGGCGGAAATTCCGGCCCTGGTACGCGATGTCGACGACCGTGCCGTGGTCGCCATTGCCCTGATCGAGAACATCCAGCGCGAGGAACTCACGCCGCTGGAAGAGTCCCAGGCGCTCAAGCGCCTGATCGACGAATTCGACCTTACCCATCAGCAGGTGGCCGATGCGGTCGGCCGCTCCCGCGCCGCCGTCTCGAACCTGTTGCGACTGATGGAGCTGCCGGCCGAAATCAAGCAGCTGCTGGAACACAAGCGCCTGGACATGGGCCATGCCCGCGCTCTGCTCACCCTGCCCGAATCGCTGGCGATCGGCCTGGCGCGCCAGGCTGCCGAGCACGGCTGGTCGGTACGCGAGCTGGAAGAGGCGGCGCGTGCCGCCCAGAGCGAACCCAAGGCGCTGGCCGCAAAGCCGGCCCTGCCGCCGCGTGATCCGAACGTGGAATCGCTGGAGCGCGACCTGTCCGAGCGCATCGGTGCCCGCGTCGCCATCACCCATAGCCGCAACGGCCGCGGCAAACTGACCATCCGCTACCACAGCCTGGAAGAGCTGGACGGTATCCTGGCGCGTATCAAATAGACGGCAGGTGCCGGACCGGCGCTGCCCGCGCCGGCGAAAATATCCCGCCCCGGTGAAAGCGATCCGCCCCGACGAGGGTCTGTATGCGCGTGAGTAGCCGACAACGCCAATTCGATGCCCTGGTCCGCGCCCATAACGGCGACCTCTACCGCTATGCCTATTGGCTCTGCGGCGATCCGGCCCTGGCGCAGGACCTGACCCAGGAAGCATTCCTGCGCGCCTGGCGCTCGCTCGATGCCCTGCGCGAAACCGATGCAGCCAAGGCCTGGCTGATCACTATCCTGCGGCGCGAACACGCCCGCCTGTACGAGCGCAAGAGCTTCGACACCACCGACATCAGCGAACTGGACCTGGACGACCGCGATTCGCTCAGCCCCGAGCAACTGGGCGAGGACTCCATCGTCCGCGCGGCCATGCTGCAGCTGGAACCCAAATACCGCGAGCCGCTGCTGTTGCAGGTGCTGGGCGGTTTCTCCTGCGAGGAGATTGCGCGCGAGCTGGACCTTGGTGCCGCGGCCGTCATGACCCAATTGTTCCGCGCCCGGCAGAAGCTCAAGGCCATGCTCAGTGGCGACCGCAGCGAGGCCCGCGCATGAACTGCCTTGAATACCGCCGCCTGCTCGGCAGCGATCCGCGCCGCGAAAGCGCGGAAATGCAGGCGCACCGGCGTGGCTGCAACGGCTGCTCCAGCCATCATGCCCAGGCGCTGGGCTTCGAGCTGGCGCTCAAGCGTGCCCTCAACGTAGCCGTGCCCGATGGCCTGGCCGAACGTATCCTGCTGGTACAGACCACGGCCGAGCGTGGCAGCAACGGCCGCCGCCGGCGCCAGCTGCGCTGGCTGGCCGTCGCCGCCGTGCTGGTTGCGGTAGTGGGCCTGAGCGTGTTTCAGCTGCGCGTGTTTGAACCGCTGCCGCAGCAGCTGATCGCCCATCTGGGCCACGAACCGGAATCGCTGCTCACCCATACCGCCCTGCCCGCGCAGGAAGTCGAGCAGCGCTTCGCCCAGCGCGGCGTGCCGCTGATTGGCCCGTTGCCTGAAGGCATCAGCTACGCCCAACCCTGTCCCGTAGGCATGCTGGCCTCGGTTCACATGGTCATGCCGGAACCAGAAGGGCCGGTGACCGTGTTCTACCTGCCGGGCCACGAGACCGAACGGGGCAATTTCGCCAGCGGCACCATGCACGTGCGGGCCGTGCCGATGGCAAAAGGCACGCTGGCCCTGGTCGCCGCTGATACGCGCCATTTCGACGCGCTGGAAGCGCGCTGGCGGCTGACACTGGAAGGCCGCGGCGACATTGCCGCCGGGGCGCTCTGACGGCGCCCCGGCGGCGTTGCGCCACTGCGACCAAACGCGCGTTTGGGCCTGGGCGTCGCTGCGGCGATAATGCGCGGCCTGTCCGTGCCGGATTCCTGCGATGCCCCAGCTTTCCGTGGTCGTGCCTGTGTTCAACGAGCGCGACAATGTCAAACCGCTGATCGACGAAATCGTCGCCGCCCTGCGCGGCCGGCAGGATTTCGAGATCGTCTATGTCGACGATTGCAGCAAGGACGACACACTGGCTGTGTTGCAGGGGCTGAAGGCACAGGTGCCCGAGCTGCGGGTGATCAAGCACATTTCGCAAAGTGGACAAAGTACGGCCGTGCGCAGCGGTGTCAAGGCCGCCCGCGGCACCTGGATCGCCACCCTCGACGGCGACGGCCAGAACGATCCGGCCGACATTCCCAAGCTGATCGCCGCGCGCGACGGTGGACCGGCCGAGGTGAAGCTCTACGCCGGCTGGCGCGTCCACCGCCAGGACACCGGCAGCAAGCGCTGGGCTTCCCGCATCGCCAATGCGATCCGCTCGCGCATGCTGCGCGACTCCACGCCGGATACGGGCTGCGGCATCAAGCTGTTCGACCGCGAGGCTTTCCTCGACCTGCCCTATTTCAACCACATGCACCGCTACCTGCCGGCGCTGATGCAGCGCTCGGGCTGGAAGACGGTGAGCGTGCCGGTGAATCATCGCGCGCGCAGTACCGGTGTATCGAAATACAATAATCTCAATCGCGCACTTGTCGGCATTGCCGACCTGCGCGGCGTGGCCTGGCTGATCCGTCGGGCCAAGCGCACGGCAGTCGAGGAAATCGGCTAGCGGCCAAGCCTCCCTTTGCGCCGGCCCGATCCTGCCGGGCGCCCTGTTCCGATTGATCCCTGATCTGCTGTCGCAAGCCCTGCAACAGGCGGCGGCGACACTGGCAACGTCCGTGCGGCGCGGCAATCGCGTCGCAGCATCAGTGGATCGGGGCAGGGAATTTCAACGGAGGAAACACATGGTCAAGCAATGCTTGTTCACCACGCTCGCCTGGGCAATGGCAGCTACGGCCCAGGCGCAGTCCTGGAGCAGTTTCATCAACGCCAGTCCGGTATTTCGCAGCACATTGGCGCCGGAACATGGCCTGGCGCTCGACGACGCAGGCGCCGTATTTGTCCAGGGCATGGACTGGCGCGAGGTTTCCGGTACCGAATTCAGCCATCTGTACGCGCTGAACGACCAGGGCGGCCATGCCTATATGTGGGGACTGGTCGGCCGTTCCGGCTGGACCGACAGCAGCTTCGTCTCACGCGGCTTCCACGCGTTTCGCGGCGAGCGCGTGGCCTGGTACGAAACCGGACCAGCGGCGCAGCCGTTCGACCTGATCTGGGCTTTTCCGCAGGGCAGCCATTACGGCACGGAACTGCGCCTGCAACGCCTCGGCGGCGACGAGGTCATCGATGTCGCCGGCGATGGCAGCGGCGGTGTACTGGTGGTGCGCCGGCGTGGCGAGTTCGGCCCTTCTGGCCCGTTGCCGCACTACACCCTGGCGCGCTACGCCGGTGGTTCGAACTGGCCGCAGTGGGAACAGCCCATCGGCCATTGCGCGCCGGGCGAGCTGGAACTGACGCGCGAGCGCATCGATTTCGCGCTGGATGCGCACAACCCCAGTGCTTCCGCCGTGCATCTGCTCGGCCGCTGCGACACCGGTTTCGGCAATCCCGACCTGCATTTCGTACAGCGCTTCGATCTGGATGGCACAAGTAGCGGCTACTGGGACTTCAATTCCGGCGTGTCGCAGGCAGACATCGTCGCCTGGCACCGGCTCGGCGGCGGTGCCTGGCTGCTCGAACAGGCGGTAGGCGTTGCCGGAGGCGAGCGCCAGCTGCTCGTAGCCGACGCGCAGCATGGCGTGCAGCCCTTGCCCTGGTGGAGCGGCGCGCCGCTGCAGGTCGACGCGGTCGAGCGAGGCGCGCTGGTCAGCGCACCGCCCTGGCCGGGATCGCCCGACCAGATCGTCGCCAGCGTCCGGCGGGGCGACGGCTTGCCGTCGCCGCCCGCGCAACTGACGGACCTGCGTTTCCATCCGGGTCTGGCGCAGATTTCCGCCCAGGACGCGCAATGGAGCAGCGACGCCTTCGGCAACCGCGTCCTGGTTTACCGCAACCTGGCACCGGCCGACGACAGCATCACCATCGCGGCCTACGGTCAGGACACTGCCCTGCTGTCCCAGCGCCTCATCGATCGCGTACCGGCCGATGCACGTGCGCAGCTGCGTCCCGCAGGCGCCAGCGGTGACATCGTGCTGGCGATTGATCGCCAGCACGAGGACGGTCGCGAAGGCATCCAGCTGCTGCGCTTCTCCGCGGCCAATCCGTAGCTCCGCAAGGTCCGGCGCTCTGCCGCAGCCAGCGGCAGACCGCCTCCGCACCGGCTCTTGCGCGCCACAAGCCAGTTTCATGCTGCATTCTCCATCACTGAACAAGGAGAGGAATTCCATGAAGGCTTTTGCTACGGCAGCGGCATTGCTGTTGCTGCTACCGCTCGCCCCACTGGCCCAGGCGCAAAGCTGGAGCCAGCTGCTGGGCGATCTGCCTGCCCAATCCGTTGCCTTGGCCACGCGCCAGGCGCTGGCCGTCGACCACGAGGGCCAGATCCACGTTCAGACCGCCCAGGTCGCCGGCAACGGTGCCCGCACGGGCCGGCTCTACACCCTCGATGGCTACGGCAATCCGCTGCCTGGCCTGTCGACCCTGGTGCCGCTTGCTGCCGTCGGCGTGGCGCGTGCGGTCGACGCGCGCAGCGGCTATCGCCTGAGCTGGTACGAATACGGCACGCAGCCGCTGGTTTTCTTCTACGACCCGGGCGAGGCCGTCCACGACCGCTCCATCAGCTTCGGCCTTGGCGTCGCGCTCAACCTGCTGGTCAGCGATGGCAACGACGGTGCCGTCGTGGTGTACGAAGATGCGGCGATTGCCGGCAAGCCGCGCGTAAGCCTGCTCGGCGGCGCAAGTTTCTTCCGCTGGTCGCGCCTGATCGGCGGCTGCCCGGCCAACGATTTCCTGCCGGTCAAGGTGCTCGCCGCCGACTTTGTCGTCGAACCGGTTCCCTATGTCGCCGTCGTCACGCGCTGCGAAGCATCGGCGGCGCAGGGCGGCGGACGCATTACGCTCAAGTATGTCGATGCCGTCAGCGGCGACACCCTGAGCACGCGCAGCAGCTGGCCGTATGCCGGCAATGACGATCCCGTCGTCGCTGCCCATGCCATCGGTGCAGGCCGCTTTCTGGTCGAGCAGGCCGATAGCCTGAGCGGTGACCGCAGCGTGCGTGTGGTCGGCATCAACGGCGAGAACGGCGTCTTGCCCATGCCGGCAAATTTCCGGCTGCAGCCGTCCGTCCGTTCCGCCGGTGTCACGCTGATCCCGACCATCGACCAGGAGCGCCGCAATCTCGGCCTGCTGCAGTTCGGCGCGAAGCACGGCGACTGGGTCGAGTACCCGGAACTGGCCGATCTGGCCGACCTTGATCTGGCCTGGGGCGCCATCCCTGAAGGTGCCGGCGCGGTGGCGTACAAGCTGCCCCAGGCCGACGGGCGCGGACCGGTGCAGGTGCTGACGTTCGATGCACGCGGACGCGTGATGTCGCGGCGTACGGTCGACAGCCTGCCGACGCATGCGGGCGGCCGTATCGAATTGCTCGGTGCCGGTGGCGACCAGTTGCTGCTGGCCATCGACGTGGAGCGCGCCGACGGGCGTGGTGCCGTATACGTCGAACAGTTCGGCGTGGTTGCGGACACAGGCACGATTCCCTTGCCGTCGGGAGGCGTCGTCGCGCCGCCGCCGCCGGCCGGCGAATGAGCCGGGGCGCGCCGTCCGACACATGGACGGCGCGCCCGCTGCGCTTATGCTCGGCGCTTCCATTCCGGGAGTACGCCGCATGTCGCGCCTGACCGTTGCTGTCCTTCTGCTGTTGCCGCTGGCCGCCGGGGCGGCCGACCGCGTCACCGGCAAAGCCTTCGCCACCCGCTCCGAAGTCATCGCGCCGCACGGCATGGTGGCCACCTCGCAACCGCTGGCCACGCAGATCGGCGTGGATATCCTGCAAAAGGGCGGTAGCGCACTGGATGCGGCCATCGCCGCGAACGCGGCGCTGGGCCTGATGGAACCGACCGGCAGCGGCATCGGCGGCGACCTGTTCGCCATCGTCTGGGATGCCAAGACGCAGAAGCTCTACGGCTACAACGGTTCCGGCCGTTCGCCCGCCTCGCTCACGCTGGACTATTTCCAGCAGCAAGGGCTCAAGGACATCCCGCCGACCGGCCCCCTGCCGGTATCCGTGCCGGGCTGCGTCGACGCCTGGTTCGCCCTGCACGACAAATTCGGCCACCTGCCGATGAAAGAGCTGCTCGCGCCGACCATCGCCTACGCGCGCGACGGGTTTCCGGTCAGCGAACTGATTGCCTACTACTGGCAGCGCTCGGTGCCGCGCCTGTCGCAGTATCCGGGCTTCAAGGAACAGTTCACCCGCGACGGCAAGGCGCCGGACAAGGGCGAGCGCTGGCGCAATCCGAACCTGGCCAACACCCTGGAAAGCATCGCCAAGGGCGGCCGCGACGCGTTCTACAAAGGCCGCATTGCGACGGCTATCGGTGCCTATATGAAGGCCAACCAGGGTTTTCTCAGCGCCGAGGACCTTGCCGCCCACCGCGGCGAATGGGTCGAGCCGCTGTCGACCAACTACCGCGGCTACGATGTGTGGGAACTGCCGCCGAACGGCCAGGGCGTGGCTGCGCTGACCATGCTGAACATTCTTGAAAACTACGATTTCAGGAAAATAGAATTCGGCAGTATTGAACATGTTCACCTGTTCACAGAAGCGAAGAAGCTTGCCTTCGCCGACCGCGCGCAGTACTTCGCCGACCCGGCCATGGCCAAGCTGCCGCTGAAGGGGCTGGTGTCCAAGGACTATGCGGCACAGCGGCGCCAGCTGATCGGTGCCACGGCAGCCAGGTCGGTAGATGCCGGCCATCCGCCGCTCAACGATGGCGACACCATCTACCTCACCACCGCGGACAAGGACGGCAACATGGTGTCGCTGATCCAGTCCAACTACCGCGGCATGGGCTCGGGCATGGCGCCGGCGGATCTGGGCTTCATCCTGCAGGACCGCGGCGAGATGTTCGTGCTCAAGCCCGGCCATGCCAATTCCTATGCACCGGGCAAGCGTCCGTTCCACACCATCATCCCGGCCTTCGTCACCAAGGGCGGCAAGCCCTGGCTCAGCTTCGGCGTGATGGGCGGCGCGATGCAGCCCCAGGGCCACGTACAGATCGTCATGAACCTGATCGATTTCGGCATGAACCTGCAGGAAGCCGGCGATGCGCCACGCATCCAGCACGACGGTTCTACCGAACCCACCGGCCAGGCCACGGCCATGAGCGACGGCGGCGAGATCAACCTGGAAACCGGCTACAGCTGGGAAACCGTGCGCGGCCTGATGCAGAAAGGCCACAAGGTCACCTACGCCGACGGCCCCTACGGCGGCTACCAGGCAATAGCCTGGGATGCGCAGAACAAGGTCTGGATCGGTGCGTCGGAAGGACGCAAGGACGGACAGGCGGCGGGCTACTGATCATCTTCGGCGCGGTATTGCGGTAGGGGTATTCGACGCAGGGCCATGCAGCGGAGAACAGGAGTCCGCCGCTGCTCGCCTCAGCCGGGCAAGGATGCCGGCATGGCCGCTGCTTCTCGATTCCCGCGGAGAGTGCCAATCATGTTCACGCGAATTGCCGTCTGTCTGTCCCTGGCCCTGCTCGCGCAGGCGTCGCTTGCCGCAGTGCCGTCGCCGCCGGAAGCCTCCGCAGCGGAAACCGCGCACGCCGAGCAGGAAGCGAAGGCCGCCTACCAGCGCCATCTGGCCAGCATGCGCGAGGCCGTACTGCCCGTTTACCTCAAGCTGCGCGAAAGCAGTGCACCGCGTGACTGGATGCTTGCCTCGCAACTGTGGCCGCTGGACGAGAACGACCCGCTCAGCAGCCATGCCGCCCGTGCCGAACTGCTGCGCAATGCCGTCGCGGCGGCGCCCGACGACGTGATCGTGCAATGGGTGGGGATGACGGCCCGGACCAGCGGCGGCAGCGGATGTTCGGCGCCAGCGCAGCTACCGGCGAACATGGACAACGTGCTGCGCCTGGAAGGCGACAACGGCATCGCCTGGCTGCCCGTACTGCGTCAGGCCTACCAGGACAAGGATGCGCTGGGCGTCGATTCCGCCCTGTCGCGCATGGCCGCGGCGACGCGCTTCGACGACCATGCAAACGAGCATGCCCAGCTGCTGGTCACGCTGTATGAGCAGAATCCGCAGATGGTCGCGTCGCGGAGCGACGGGGAAACCGTGGGTGGTCTGGATGCGAATGTCAGCATGGCGATGATGATGGCGCACTCGACGGCGCCGTCGCTGTATCTGCTGGAGACGGTCTGCGACCGCGCCCAGAAGCCGGCGGTAGAGCCACGCCGTTTTTCCATCTGTGCCGACATCGGGCGCCAACTGAGCGCACATGGCAAGAGTTTTGGCCTGCGCGAGCAGGGCCGTAGCCTGCTGCGCAAACTCGGCGAAGTCGACCCGAACGCCGATGAATCCAGGCGCGAGATGGCCTACCTTGCCTGGGCAATGGGACGCTCCCCTGACCAGACACAGCTCAACGCCATCGTACGCGACGAATGGCTGCGCACTGGCGATGAAGTACAGGCCGCCCGCGCCGTAGTCAGGGCATTGGGCCTGCCGTTGACGCCACCGGCCATGTGGCAGATGCCGGCCGAGTTTGCCGAGGCGTTCGACGCAGCGGAATCCGATCAGACGCTGGAGGATACCGACGACGACGAGACAAACGAGGACGACGGCCCGGCAACCGAATCCGAACCGGACTGAGTCAGGCCGCGGGCGGCCGCCCCGGCGCTTGCCGATGCCGCAAGGCCCGGGCGGCGGGGTCCCCCGCACCACCGCCGCGGCTGCCGCACTCGTAGCGAACTTCGACCGTCATCAATGTGCAGCCTTGTGCACACGGTGTACCCTGCAGGGCGTTCAGCCCCTGCGAGGACGCTTCGATGCTGAAAGTCCTGTTGGCAAGTTGCAAAGGCGGTAGCGGCAAGACCACGCTGGCGACGCACCTGGCGGCGCATTACGCCGTCGACGGCAAGAACACCGTGCTGGTCGATGCCGACCGCCTGGGTTCCAGCCGGCACTGGTGCGAACGCCGCGCCGGCCTGGCCAGCGCCGTATTGCCTATCGACGGTACCAAGCGCAACTGGCGCGAACGCCTGCCCGATGGGGTCGATCGCGTCGTCATCGATACGGCTGCCGGCATCACCGCCGAGGAAGTCGAGGAACTGCTGAACTTCGTCGACGCCGTGATCGTGCCGGTGCTGCCCTCGCCGTTCGATCTGGAAGCGGTCAGGCCGTTCGTCGAGCAGGTCGCTGGCCTGAGCCGCGTCAAGCGCGGCAAGGTGGCTGCTGGCGTGGTCGGCAACCGCCTGCGGCCATGGACCCATGCCAGCCAGCTGGCGCTGGAAGAAATGCAGCAATTCGCCCTGCCGCTGGTGGCCCAGCTGCGCGATACCCAGGGCTACGTCGTGGCGACCGGGTTGGGCAAAAGCCTGTTCGACTATCACTCCGAAAGCGTGCGTTCGCACCAGGACGACTGGAAGCCGTTGTTCAAATGGCTGAAGAAGCAGCGCCCCTGAGCGCGTGAGCGGCGTCGCTGCGTAGTCTCTACACTGCGTCTTCGCAAAATCGTTACGCCGACCGGTCACACTGCGGCCATGTCCTGGTATCGCTATTGCCTGCTATTGCTGTGTCTGCTGCCCGCCCTGGCCTGGGCGGATGAACCGCTGCTTCAGGTGCAGCAGAAATTGCGGCCGGAATTTCAAAGCCTGGCCGGCTCGCGCAAAGTGCCGGGACTGTCTATCGCCCTGGTCGTCGACGGCCGGGCGCGCTGGGTAGAAAGCTTCGGCTATGCGGATCGCAACCTGCGCAGGCCGCTGCGCAACGACTCGCGCCACAACCTTGGCGATCTCAGCAAGATCTTCGTCGCCGCCCTGGCTGCGCGCCTGGCCGCTGCCGGCAAGGTCGACCTGGCAGTGCCGCTGACGCGCTACCTGCCGGACCTGCGCATCGCCGGCGGCGATACCGCCGCCGTCAACCTGACCCGGCTGCTGACCCACCACGCTGGCCTGCCTGCCAACCAGCTTGCCGGCATGTACTACGAAGCCGGCACGGCCGCCGGGGTTGCCTCGCTGCCGCCCCAGGCGCTGTATTTCGCCCAGCCGCCCGGCAGCGTCTATGCCTATTCCAATATCGGCCTGGAGCTGGCCGCCCAGGCGCTCGCCGCGGCGGGTGCCGCCAGCTATGCCCAGCTGCTGCAGGACCAGGTTCTGACACCGCTGGGCCTGGTCCAGACCGGCTTCGCCCCCCGCGAGGACGATGCGCAAGGCCACCGCAAGGGCAAGCCGATAGCACCGCCCGTACTGGCGCGGGAACAGGCCGCCCTGGGCCTGCGCGGCAGCATTGCTGACCTGGCCCGCCTGGCCGAACAGCTCACTGCGCCGGTGCCGCAGCTGGATCTGTCATCGCTGCTGCAGCCGTACAACCGCGACAGTCTGCTGGACCTGGACTACCGCAATGGCCTGGCGTTTTCGCTGTTCGCCGATCGACGGCCACAGGTCGGTACGCTTGCGCGTCTGAGCTCGCTGTATCCCGGCGCACGCGGCCGCATCGACATCGCGCTGGACCAGCGCACCGCTGTCATCGTGCTGGCCAATGGCGCCGACGCCGGCGATGCGGTCGACGAAACCATCGACGCCCTGCTCGATGCCTGGCTGCAAGCCGCCCACGCCATTGCCCCGCGCGAAGCCAAGGCCGGCCTGCCTGTCCGGGCCGAGTGGCCGGCGGCGGCCAGGCCTGACAGCGCGGCGCGCTATTACTCCAGCGCGGCCGGCCTGGTCGCGCTGACCCCCGATGGCGACGACTTCGATGTGCGCGTACTCGGCCTGCGCTTCAGCGCCGAGCGGCGCGACGACGGCTGGTTCCGCCTGCATCTGCGCCTGCTCGGCGTACCGCTGGACCTGGGGCCGCTGCGCCGCGTACTGGTGGCACCGGCCGTGGTGGCGCAGCAGCGCGTGCTGATCGTCTGGGCGGCGCGGCGCAGTTACCTGATCGGCAGCGCCTGGCAGCCGCCGCCACTGCCGGCGGCAGTGCAGGCGCTGGCCGGCAGCTACCGCCTGCTCAATCCCGACAGCCTGACCACCGAGCTTGGCATCGCCCGGCTGCAGCTGGAACTCGACGACGGCGTGCTCAGCGCCAGCTATCCGCTGGACATTCCGCTGCTCAGGACGCGGGTGCCGCTGCAGCCGGAAGGGGACGACGCGCTGCGCGTGCCGGGCATCGGCTCTATCGTCGGCGAGCGGCTGCGGCTGGAACGCGCCGACGGCCGGACCCGGCTGCATTACTCCGGCTATGTGTTCGAACGCGAATGATGGTCGCCACAGCGCCGCGGCCATGGTGCAACATAAGAGCCTCACGACAGGCGAGGAAGCCAAGCCATGCATGAACTGATCCTGCTGCGACACGCGCACGCTAGCAACGCCGCGCCCGAACAGGCCGACGCCGAGCGCACGCTCAGCCTTACCGGCGAGGCGGAAGCCGAAGCCGCCGCAGCCTGGCTGAGGTCCAGCGGAGCGCGTCCGCAACGGGTGCTGTGTTCGCCCTCGGCGCGCACGCGGCAAACCCTGGAGCGCGTGCTCGCCCGGCTGGAGTACTCCGATACGCGCTACGAGCCGAGCATCTACGAAGCCACGGCCGGCGACCTGATGGGCCTGCTCGACCAGCACAAGGACGCCGGCCAGGTACTGCTGGTCGGCCACAACCCCGGCATCGAGACCCTGGTGGCGCTGCTCGCCACCGGCCAGTCCGGTGAATTCCGCGGCATGCCGCCCTCGGGTATCGCCTGGCTGGAAATCGCCGGCGATATAGAGCCGGGCGCCGGCAGCCTCAAAGCCTTCTGGTCGCCTTAAGCCATCCACGCCCATGCCGGCACTGCGCCTTGGCGCCTGCATGGGCGCCCTGCTGTGGGGAGTGGCCGCGTCCGCCGTCGCGGCCGAGCGCGTCGCCCTGGACCCACGGCGCTCCAGCGCCGAATTCGAGATCCGCGCCATGTGGATGTTCGATGTCGGCGGACGTTTCGGCGATGTCAGCGGCGAAGTCGAGATCGATCGCGAAGCACGCAGCGTCAAGGTATGGGCGCGCATCGGCGTGGCCGACGTGAGCATGCGCCGCGACAGCTACGAGGCCTGGGTCAAGTCGGCCGAGTTCTTCGATGCGGCGCGCTACCCGCAGATCGTGTTCGAATCCGAACCGTTTCCCCTGGCTACGCTGGACCTGGGCGGCGACATCGTCGGCAGCCTGACCCTGCGCGGCAGCACCCAGCCCATGCGCTTTGCGCTACGGCCCTCGGAATGTCCCGGCCAGGCCGCGCTGAGCTGTCCGGTCGTCGCCGACGGCAGCCTGCAGCGCAGCGAATTCGGCATGCGCACACGCCGCGCCACCCTGGCAGACAAGGTACGCCTGCACCTGAGCGTGTCGGCAACCCAAGCAGCAACGGATTGAATTGATCATGCGGAAAGGATTCCTGCCCCTGCTTCTGGCGCTGCTGGGAGCGAGCCTGCTGCTCGGCGGCTGCACCCTGTCGCGCGAGCGCGTGCGCAAGGCCGATGCGGTGATCGAACAGCTGCGCGACCATGAGATCAGTTGCGCGCGCGCCGACCACTGCGCCACCTATTCGCCCTACCACGAGCTGTACCGCGAAAGTGCTGCCTCGGCCACGCCGCTGCACTTCGTCACCCTGCTCGACCACGGCGCCGATTCGCTGGCCCTGCGCCTGCACCTGGTGCGCAGCGCGCGCAAAAGCATCGAAGTACAGACCTTCATCTTCGCCGCCGACGACTCCGGCTACCTGTTCCTGGACGAGCTGATCAAGGCTGCACGGCGCGGCGTGAAGGTGCGTGTCATTGCCGACCAGATGTTTTCCCTCGGCGACTACAGCCTGCTCGCGCGGCTGGCGCGGGCGCATGCGAATTTCGAACTGCGCCTGTACAACCCTACCTTCGACGATGGCACCACGCAGCCGCTGGAATTTGCTGCCAGCATCGTCTGCTGTTTTTTCAAGTTCAACCAGCGCATGCACAACAAGCTGTTGCTGATCGACGGCGAAACCGGCGTCGCCGGCGGACGCAACTACGAAGACCGCTATTTCGACTGGGATCCGGAGTTCGACTACCGCGACCGCGACGTGCTGGTCACCGGCGTGCGTGCCGGCGCGCAGATGCAGGCCTCGTTCGAACAGTTCTGGAAGCACCAGCGCACGCGCGGCATGACCCAGCTCAAGGACGTCAACCGCCGTCTGCTGCAGACCGAACGCGATCCGCCGCCGCCCTGGGACATGCCGCCGTGGGTGCGGCCGCTGCGCGTGGAAGCGATCTCGCGTCAGGCCGACGACTGGAACTGGGTCGCCAGCACATTTGTCGCGCCCAGCTTCCGCGTCGCCGACGTGGACTACTTCTCCGATTCGCCGAACAAGCCGCTGGAACCGGAAAACAAGGCGGACAAGGCGCTGACCCGGCGCATCATCACCCTGCTCGAAGGCGCCGAACACGAGATCGTGCTGCAGACACCCTACCTCGTCATCAGCCGGCCGGCGCGGCGTGTTTTCCGTGAACTGCGCGAACGCAAGCCTGAGCTGCGCGTCATCGTCTCGACCAATTCGCTGGCCGCGACCGATGCGTTCTACGTCTATGCGCTTTCGCACAAATATAAAAAACGCTACATCAAGCACCTCGGTTTCGAGATCCACGAATTCAAGCCGTTTCCCGCCGACGCGGCACTGCTGATTCCCGGCTATGCCGAACTCACGGCGCTGAAGCAGCAGGGCGAGCAGACCGTGGACACCGGCGCGGAACAGCTGGACATGCCGGCACCCGTGGAGCAGACAACCGGCCCGCGCCTGGGCATGCACGCCAAATCCATCGTCATCGACGAACGCATAAGCCTGATCGGCTCGCACAATTTCGACCCGCGTTCGGACAACTACAACACCGAATCGGGATTCATCATCCACGACGTACCTTTCGCCGCCGCCCTGCGCAAATCCATCCTGCGCGACACCGAACCGCAGAATGCGTGGGTGATTGCGCGACGGCCGCGGCCGCTGCTGCTGGAGCGGCTCAACAACGCCATGAACGATTTTTCCGCCGCCCTGCCCCTGTTCGATTTCTGGCCGTTCCGCTACGCCACCAGCTTCGAGCTGAAACCGGGCTGCGCGCCGCTGCGTCCGAGCGATCCCGGCTTCTACGACTGCTATGAGCCCGTCGGCGATTTCCCCGGCGTCGACCTGCCGCTGAAAAGCATCTATACGCGCATCGTGACGGCCTTCGGCGCCGGTCTGGTCGGCATCCTGTAGACGTCTGCGGCGGGTACTGCGGCCCTCTGCCGAACCGCGCGAATCCGCCAACTGTTCAATTGACGCCAAACCCCTGCACTGGCTAGTCTGCGAGGTCTCCGCAGCCTGAAGACCAGCCATGTCTCTGACCATTACCATCGAACTCGGCGACGCCGATCTGCAGCATTTCATCGACGGCATGAAGAAGGCGCAGGAGGAGACCAAGCACCTCAGCGCCCAGCAGGTCACCGATGCCGCGCGCAAGCTGCTGGCGGACTCCGCCAACGTGCAGGTGCCGCACTTCATCGCCGAACGCCTGGCCAAGCTCGACGCCATGATCGCCATGGTCCACGACGCCGGCTGGGCCCTGCCGGACGAGGACAAGGTGCGCGTCCTGTCGGCCCTGACCTATTTCGCCGATCCCAAGGACGTCATTCCCGACACCGTGCCGGTGCTGGGTTTCCTCGACGATGCCATCATGATCGAGCTGTGCGTACGCGAGCTCAAGCATGAACTCGACGCCTACGACGACTTCTGCGATTTCCGCAATGCCGAAGCCGGTCGCCTCGGTGTAGACCCGGCCAGCCACGAAGTACAGCGTGCGCAATGGCTGGAAGGCCGCCGCGAAGAACTGCAGGACCGCATGCGTCGCCGCCGCCGCGATTCCTACAGCGGTTCGGGCGGTTCGTGGAAACCGGCGCTGTTCAAGTTCGGCTGAGTGGTGCGCTAGTACACCGTTACAGTATTTGTTTGCCCGGAGTGCTGTCCGGCGAATCCAAAAAACCCCCGGAATCCTTCCGGGGGTTTTTTGTTGGGTATGCGTGGCGGAGCTGCCGGCGGCATCGCCGCTGTCGTTTGCGCCAGCCGGCGTCTGACTATATATTTCCACTATGATTTTAAATGGCAAATAGTACTTTATCTATACCGCCGCGCCATCGAAGCCAACGAAAAAATCCGCTCGCAGACGCAGGGTGATGGGCCTGTCTCGGACCAACCGCGGGAGAGCGGCAAAAGCTGGCGGCGATACTGGCTCAGTTCGCTCTACACGCCGCTTTTTTGCGGGAATCGGCATACGTACGAGTACGCCTGCCAACTTGCACCGCCGCAAAAAACGCGAAGAAGTTCGCTGTCGGAAGTGCCGCACGTTTCCGTAGTGGCGCAGCAGTCATCGTTGCGTCCATCGGCACGGAGTCAGGGCCCGACCGCGCTGCCCGGGCCGCAGGCCGCTGCAAACGAAGAGCAAGCCATGAACGACGTATCGCCGGGCACCATCGTCGTTGCGACGCCGCCCGTACATTCCACTCAACTGCTGCTGTCGCGCATCCACGATGGCGACAGCGCCGCATGCGAAGAACTCGTGCGCCGGGTGTTGCCCCTGTTCCAGCGCTGGGCCGGCTAGACGAATTCGAATCGGTGCACCCCGGCGCATCCTTAACCTATCTGTGGCAGATCCTCATCAATACCGAATACCGTGCGCTGTACCCTGGGCACCGAGGCTCGTGCTGGCATTGCCGTGGCGGTCGAAGACGCACAGAACGAACTGGTCGACCAGGGCTCGGCGCTGGAGCGCATCGTCGGCCGCGACAATCTGTTCGCCTACGAACAAGCGCTGGCCGGCCTGCCGCCGCAACATCAGGCGCTGGTGGTGATGCGCTTCGAATTCGGCATGAGCTTCGTGGAAATTGGCGCCGAGCTTGGCGAAACGCCGGATGGTGTCCGGATCAAGCTCTCCCGCGTGCTTAACAAGATGGTGACGGCCATCGGCGGCGGAGATGGAGAAGGCGACGACTCTGCAAAACCTGCTGCAGCGCCTGCTGGATTTCGGCGTCGGCAAGCTGCTGGCCGGCAATGACAGCGACCAGCCCACCGAGCAGCCGGCTTTTACCTTTGCCTATGCCGCGCCAGAGCAGTTCCGCGGTGCGGCGACGTCGAGGCCGAGGCAGCGCTACGCGAGGCCCTGCGCCTGCGCCGCGCCAGCAGCGGCGAAAGCGATTGGTTGACCTGGTGCGCGCAGGGCGAATGGGGCAGCGCCTTGAGCGAACGGCAGCACCATGCGCAGGCCGAGCGCGTCCATCTCGAAGCGCTGGAGCATATGCAGCAGATCCTCGGTCACGGCGCCTACCAGATCGCCTTCGTGCTGCGGGCACGGGCGGACACCTATCGCACAGCAGGCCAGCCGGCCAAGGCCGTGCCGATAATGCAGCGTACCGTGCAACTGGCTCAGGCCACAGACGACAGCCCGCACCCGATGGCTTTGCCGTATCGGCTGAACCTGGCGTATGCGCAGACCGCCGCCGCCTGCGCGAGCAGGCATTGGCTGAGCTGGACGGCATGCTGGCCGGGCTCGCACCGACGGACAAGGACAGGCGCGATCTGCATGCGATCGGGGCCAAGCTGCGCGACGACGCAGTGACCGGGCTGGCGACGGCCTGGGCCTGGGGCTGGGAAGGCGGCAAGGTTCGCGTGGTGCAGCAAGCGGCCGCGGACCAGCATGGCGGCGCAGACGGATTGCCGCTGGCGGCGCGACCGCCGGCGACAGCATCGAACAGCGGCGCCCGGACTGCTGGTGCAGGCCGGGCGCCGGGCTTATCAGTTGAAGTTGCCGTTCTTGTACAGCGCAGCGAAGGCGAAGATCCAGGCGAATACCGCCAGCACCGACAGGGAAATGGCGCCGATATTCAGCACCCAGCCGTACCAGGGCATGGGCGGCCGTTCGGCGTCGTGCGACTCGCCGGGTTCGACCGTGTTGAACACCACGCAGGTGGTGGCAATCATGTCGTGCAAGGCCTGCTTGCGTTCGGTGAAGCCGGCCATGAAATAGCCGATCCACAGGATGATGTACGACACCGCACCGGCGAAGAAGCGACCACTGGCCCGGCCGAAGCTGATCGGGTTGCCCTGGTCGTCGGTCACCTTGAGGCCGAAGGCCTGCTTGCCCAGCGTGGCCTGGGCCGGACCGCTTTCCATCAGGGCGTAGTAGAGCCAGCGTCCGACGATGACCAGGATCACGCCCAGGAAGGGAATGATGTTGAGCACGATGATCGGAATCAGCAGGATCAGGTAGTCGAGGATATAGGCCGCGGCGCGGCGCCAGAAGCCGGCATGGATCGCCTCGCCCGCCGGCAGCGGGCCGGCGTCGAGCATCATGCTGTGGCGTTCCAGCGGCGCTTCGGGCGCCGCATACGGCGAGGCGTAGGGGTCGGCTGCCGGCAGCGATGGCGGCGGTGCGGCAGCTCGCGCAGCGGCGACCGGTGCGACGGCGAAGCTCGGCGGCGCGGCCGCTTCCACGGCGCGCGGTGCCGGTGGCGGCATCGATGGCTGCGCCATCGGCGGCGGCGGCGGGGGAGGCGAACCGCCGTTCAAGCGGCTGAACGGTCCCCAGTTGTTGTCGCCGACCTTGGCCACCTCCACATTGCCGGACCAGTCGCCGACGGCCACCTTGCCCTCGATGAACGCATGCGGCACCGGTCCGCGCGGCTTGCCGCCGACCACCGCAAACAGGCTGCCGCGCTCGTCCAGCAGGTGGATCTCGCTGTCGGCGCCGATGCTGCGCAGGCCGTCCTGCAAGCCTTGCAGCTTGCCCAGGTCATCGCTTTCCTTGAGCGTCACCGGCGCGCGCGGCACCAGCTGGGCGCTGACCTTGTCCGGTTCCATGCGGAAATAGCTGGCCAGGGCCGGCCAGACCGATTCCGCGGCATGACCGGGCAGTACGATGCCGGTCAGCACCAAGGCGTGTTTGGTGTTCTGCATGAATATCCCCAATGGCGAGCGCGCCCGATGCGGCACGCTACGATCGACTTTACCGTTTCAAAACGCGTGTGCAACACGATCCGAACAGCAGCGCGCCGCAGCCCGCGGCGCGCAGGCTGCTCAGGGACGTTCCAGGATGGCGGTGACGCCCATGCCGCCGGCGGTGCAGATCGAGATCAGGCCGCGGCCCGAGCCCTTTTCCTCCAGCAGCTTGGCCAGGGTCGCGACGATGCGCGCACCGGTGGCGGCGAACGGGTGGCCCAGGGCGAGCGACGAACCGTTCACGTTCATGCGGGCCGGATCGATGCTGCCCAGCGGCGCATCCAGGCCAAGGCGATTCTTGCAGTAATCCGCATTTTCCCAGGCGCGCAAGGTGCACAACACCTGCGCGGCGAAGGCTTCGTGGATCTCGTAGAAATCGAAATCCTGCAGGGTCAGGTTGGCGTCCTTGAGCATCTGCGCCACAGCGATGGTCGGCGCCATCAGCAGCCCTTCGCCGTGGACAAAGTCGACCGCGGCGACCTTGGCATGGGTCAGGAAGGCCTGGATCTTCAGGCCGCGGGCCGCGGCCCAGGCCTCGCTGCCCAGCAGCACGGCCGAGGCGCCGTCGGTCAGCGGCGTGGAATTGCCTGCGGTCAGGGTGCCCTGGCCCGAGGTCTTGTCGAAGGCGGGCTTGAGCGTGGCGAGCTTTTCCAGCGAGGTGTCGGGGCGCAGGATGTTGTCGCGCTCGACACCGCGGAACGGCACGACCAGATCCTTGAAAAAGCCGTTCTGATAGGCCGCCGCGCCCTTCTGGTGGCTGTCCCAGGCGAGCTTGTCCTGGTCCTGGCGCGAGATCTTCCATTCCTTGGCCATCTGCTCGCAGTGATCGCCCATGGACTTGCCCGTGCGCGGCTCGGCCACGCCGGGGAAGTGCGGCTTGAGTTCGCCCAGGCTGAAACCGCGCAGGAAGGTCTTGAGCTTGTCCAGCGGCGTCTTGGCCCGCACCGTGGCGAGCAGGCGCTGCTGCAATTTGCGGCCGTAGACGATGGGTACGTCGCTGGTCGTGTCGGAACCGCCGGCGATGCCGGCCTCGATCTGGCCGACGGCGATCTTGTTGCCGATATGTATGGCCGTATCCAGCGAGGTGCCGCAGGCCCTGGCCATGGTGATGCCCGGCGTGGTTGGCGCCAGCCCCGAGGACAGCGCGGCTTCGCGCGCGAGATTCCAGTCGGAGGAGTGATGGATCACCGCGCCCATCGCGACTTCGCCCAGTTCCACGCCGTGCAGGCCGTATTTCTCCACCAGCGAGCCCAGGGTCTTGATCGACATGCCCAGGTTGCCGACGTCGGCATAGGCGGTGTTGTTGCGGCAGAACGGGATGCGTACCCCGCCGATGATGCCAACGCGTTGCTTGCTGCTCACGATTCGCCTTCCTGCGGCTGGGGGGTAAGCGCCTGTTATGATCAGGCGTTTCACGGTGCCTGCTTATTCTATGCCGTACGTTTTCGATCTTGACAGCTTGGCACGTCTGGCCGAAACCGGCGCCGCCGCATTCCGCGAGGCCGATCCCTACCCGCATGCGGTATTCGACGGCTTCCTGCGCGAGGCTGCCGTCAGCGAGATCGCCAGCGTATTCCCCACGCCCGAGCAGCGCCTGTCCTGGGATCGTTTCGGCGCCGTCGGCTACGAGGTCAAGCTGGGTTCCTCCGACGAAGTGCGTTTTCCGCCGGCCCTGCGCCGCGCCATCCACGATCTCAACTCCGGCCCGTTCATCCGTTTTCTGGAGCGCCTCAGCGGCATCGAGCACCTGTTGCCCGATCCGGGCCTGGTCGGCGGCGGCATCCATCTGAGCCGCCAGGGCGATCACCTGGGCATCCATGCGGACTTCAACTGGCACGAAGGCCTGCAGGCGCACCGGCGCCTGAACCTGCTGATCTACCTGAGCCCGCACTGGCAGGCGGATTACGGCGGCGAGCTGGAATTGTGGAATACCAGCGGTACCGAGCGCGTGCGCAGCGTGCCGCCGCTGTTCAACCGCGCCGTGGTCTTCACTACCCGCTCTGACACCTTCCACGGCCACCCCAGGCCCTGGGCTGCGCCTGACGGCGTCTACCGCCAGTCGATCGCCCTGTACTACTACACCACCCAGCGTCCGGCCGCGGAGGCGCGCGAGGCGCATGGCACCTTGTACAAGGGCTATAACGCGTAACGACTGCGAAAGGCAAAACCAGGTTGGGGTGCGCCTGCGGCTTGCTCCAGCCTGTGTAGCTTTTTATGCTTTTTCCGTAGTTATACGTTTCAGCAAATTCAATAGCTGTGCGTCGGCAAGGTAGCCACGGTATACGGCGCGGCGGCGACGCCGGCCGGCGCGCTGGCGACGTATTCCTTGCCGGGCAGGAAGGAAGACTTGTCCGCCAGCAGGCGCACCGTGGTCTGGCACAGGGCGAGCGAGCCAGGCTCCATGCCGACGATGCTGAATTCCAGCATGCCGCGCAGGCCCAGGCGCAAGGCATGGCAGTCGACGACGTGGGTATCGGAGTTGGTCAGCACGCGTTCCTCGGTCCAGCTCAGCACCTGGCCTTCGAGCTGGGGTACCGCGGCATAGCCGACCAGGTCGCCGGCGCTGACCGCGACGCGCGGTGCCGGTGTCTTGTTCGCCAGCGCCGTGGTCAGCTGCTGCGCCGGATCGAACGCAATGCTGCTGACCCAGCCGTCGCTATGCCAGCGCATGCTCACATGCCAGATGTCCGGGTCGGCCAGGTTGAGGTTCTCGTGCAGAATCCAGCCCATCAGGCGCTTGTCTTCGGCGCGGCCGCGGGCCTGTTCCAGCCGGCGCGCATCGGTAGGGCTGATCAGGCGGAAGCGCGCCGGTACGTCGACGCTGAAACCGGTCGCTTCGCGCGTCCAGCGGCCGCGATTGAACACGGCGCGGCGCGCGGCTTCCGCATAGCTCATGACCTCGACCGGGCGGTCCGGCACGGCGACCGGACGCGGATTGTCGAATTCCGCATCGCGTTTGCGCGAACCGCCGGAGGTGGCCGCGCCCACAGATACCGCTTCCTCGCCCAGGCCCTTGGCGTGAGCCGTTTCCATCACGTGGCCGAAGGCCTTGGCCACTTCGTCCTTGTTGCCGCTGACAATGGCTTTCTCGTCTTCGGCCGAGATGGCGATGCCTTCGTCGCGCATGTCCTGCACGAACTTCTGGCGCTCTTCCGCCGAGGCGCTGACCAGATGGCTGCTCAGAAAACCGCCGGGATCGCCGGCGAATTCCTGCGTCATCCGTGTCGCGCCCCATAGCGCCATACCCACGCAGGCGAACAGCGCCAGCACATGGAATTTGATGTCGTGATCGGGATCGCTCCAGTGCTTGATCAGCGGAACGATGAAATACAGCGGGATGAAGAAGGTCAGCACGCCGTCGAGCACGCTCGCCTTGAACACGCGCACCAGCATCAGAATGCCGATGATGAACGACAGGCCGTAGGCAATGAAAAGCAGAGTCATGCAGATTCCTCAGCGCGGGCTGATGCTGGCCACGCTGCTGCGCGGCACGGAATAACTGAGGTTGCGCGAAGGCAGTTCGATGGCGAGCACCAGCGCATCACGCGTCACCGAGGTCAGCGTGCCCAGATAAAGCCCGTTGCTGCGCGTGGTCACCGCGACGCGCTGGCCGACCAGGCTGGTAGCGCTGTCGGGTTCGTTCGCCTTGGCTTTGGCTGCCTTGGGCTCGGCCGGCCTGGCGGCCGCGGGCTTGGCCGCGGCGCTCATCAGTTGATCGATCTTCGCTTCGCTGGGATCGGCCGCCGCCACATCCATGCTTGCTGCCGCCAGCATCACCACCATCAACGCCCGCATAAGTCCCACTCCTAGTTGCCCGCCCCCGGGCGGGGCGAGTATCCGGGGCGTTCAGGGCTGTCGCAAGCGACTATGTCGACGCCGTCACAGCTTGCAGCTGGGCCAGTATCGACCGTGCGGCTTCGCGTCCGTCCAGCACGGCGCGCACGACCAGATCGGCGCCGCGCACGGTGTCGCCGCCGGCAAACACCTTGGCATGGCTGGTCTGCTGCGCCGCGCGGCCGGGGCCGCCGACCAGGATGCGGCCCTGGCGGTCGGTCGCTATGCCCTGGGCGATACACCAGTCGGGCGGGCTGGCGAGAAAGCCGAATGCCTCGATGACGATGTCGGCCGGCATGTCGCGTTCGCTACCGGCGACGTTGCGGCTTGCCGGGCGGCCGCTGCTGTCGGCGACGAGTTCGGTCTGCGCCAGGCGCACCGATTCGACGCGGCCTTCGCCCTGGATCGCCAGCGGCTGGCGCTGGAAGACGAATTCCACGCCCTCCTCGCGGGCGTATTTCACCTCGCGGCGCGAACCGGGCATGTTGCCCTCGTCGCGGCGATAGACACAGGCCACGCGCGCGGCACCCAGGCGGATGGAACTGCGTACGCAGTCCATCGCCGTATCGCCGCCGCCAAGCACTACCACGCGCTTGCCGGCCAGGTCGGGCAGGGCCTCGCCCACGTCCGAACCGAGCAGACGCCGTGTATTGGCCACCAGGAAGGGCAGGGCCGAATGCACGCCGGGCAATTCGCGTCCGGGCAGTTGGGCGTCGACGCTGGTATAAGCGCCGGTAGCGACAAATACCGCATCGTAGTCTTGTACCAGGGTGGAAAAAGCAATGTCCCGGCCTATCTCGATGCCGAGACGGAACTGCACGCCGAACTCCTCCAGCACCTGGCGGCGCTGTCGCACTACGCTCTTTTCCAGCTTGAACGAGGGAATGCCGAAGGTGAGCAGGCCGCCGATTTCCTCGTAGCGGTCGAACACGTCTACCGCTATGCCGGCACGGATCAGGCGGTCGGCGGCGGACAGCCCGGCCGGTCCGGCACCGACAATGGCGACGCGCTGGCCGGTGCGCTCCTGCGTATGCATGGACGGACGCCAGCCGCGGCGCAACGCCTCGTCGGTCACCCAGCGTTCGACGCTGCCGATGGTGACAGCGCCGAAGCCGCCTTCTTCGAGCGTGCAGGCGCCTTCGCACAGCCTGTCCTGCGGACACACGCGGCCGCAGATTTCCGGCAGCGGGTTGGTTTCATGCATCAGGCTGGCGGCGTCCTCGATACGGCCGTCGCGTACCAGCTGCAGCCACTGCGGAATGCGATTGGCCAGCGGGCAGCCCCAGGAACAATACGGATTGCCGCAGTCGATGCAGCGTGCCGACTGGTCGCTGGCGTCGCCGTTGACGAAGCCGCCGTGGATCTCGCCGTTGCCCAGCACGCGGATCGCCACCGGCACCGTCTGCGGCAGGGCGCGGTGGAACTTGAGGAAGGGAAACGTCTTCTCGCTCATGCGGCGCGCCTCAGTGCTTCGGCCAGCGCGTCGAGGCTGGCGGCCTTGGGCTTGACCAGCCAGAATTTGTGCAGAATGTCGCGAAAATCGCCGAGCAGGCGCGCCGCCCACTGGCTGCCGGTGCATTCGATATGCGCGCGCATCAGGCTGCGCAGGTGCTGCAGGTGGTTTTCCATGCCTTCGAGCGAAATGCGGTGGATGTCGACCAGCTCGTGGTTGTAGCGGTCGACGAATTCCCGGCTCAGGTCGAGCACATAGGCATAGCCGCCGGTCATGCCGGCGCCGAAATTCAGCCCGGCCGGGCCGAGCACCACCACGGCGCCACCGGTCATGTATTCGCAGCCGTGGTCGCCGACGCCTTCCACCACCGCCAGCGCGCCGGAATTGCGTACGCCGAAGCGTTCGCCGGCGCGGCCGGCGACATACAGCTCGCCGCCGGTGGCGCCGTAGAGGCAGGTATTGCCGACGATGGCGCTGTCCTGGCTGGCATAGCGCGCCGTCACCGGCGGCCGTACCACGATGCGTCCGCCGTGCATGCCCTTGCCGACGCCGTCGTTGGCTTCGCCGCTGAGCACCAGATGCAGGCCGCTGGCGTTCCAGGCGCCCAGGCTTTGCCCGGCACTGCCGGACAGGTTCAGCACCAGTGGCTGCTGCTGCAACCCCTCGTCGCCCCAGTGCCGGGCGATGTCACCGGACAGGCGCGCACCGATGGAACGGTCGGTATTGCATATCGAGTAGTGGAATTCTCCACCTTGCCGCGCCGCTACGGCCGTGGCGGTATCGGCCAGGATGCGTGCGGCCAGGCCGTCGGCGGCGGCGGCCGGAATGCACGGGCCGCACTGTTCCGGCGCCGTGCCGCGGCTGGGCTCGACCAGCCCGTCCAGCTCCAGCTGCTGCTGCTTGCGCGTGACGCCGGCGATGCGCTGCAGCAGAGCCGGATTGCCGACCGCTTCGCTCAGACTGCGCAGACCCAGGCTGGCCAGGATCTCGCGCGTCTCTTCCGCCACGAAGCGGAAATAGTTCTGCACCATTTCCGGAATGCCGTGGAAATGCTGGCGCCGCAGCACCTCATTCTGCGTCGCCACGCCGGTCGCGCAGGAATTCAGGTGGCAGATGCGCAGGAATTTGCAGCCCAGCGCGACCATCGGTGCGGTGCCGAAGCCGAAGCTCTCGGCGCCCAGCGCGGCGGCCTTGATCACGTCCAGCCCGGTCTTCAGGCCGCCGTCGGTCTGCACGATGACGCGGTCGCGCAGGCCATTCATGCTCAGCGTGGCCTGGGTTTCGGCCAGGCCCAGTTCCCAGGGCGAGCCGGCATAGCGGATCGAGGTCAGCGGGCTGGCGCCGGTGCCGCCGTCGTGGCCGGAAATGGTGATCAGGTCGGCGCCGGCCTTGACCACGCCGGCGGCAATCGTGCCTACGCCGGCATGCGAGACCAGCTTGACCGAGATCAGCGCGCGCGGGTTGATCTCGCGCAGGTCGTGGATCAGCTGGGCCAGGTCTTCGATGGAATAGATGTCGTGGTGCGGCGGCGGCGAAATCAGGCCGATGCCGGGCTTGGCATAGCGCAGCCGCGCGATCAGCGCGTTCACCTTGTGGCCGGGCAGCTGGCCGCCTTCGCCGGGCTTGGCGCCCTGGGCGATCTTGATCTGCAGCACTTCCGCATTGACGAGGTAGGCCGGCGTCACGCCGAAGCGGCCCGAGGCCACCTGCTTGATCTTGGAACTGCGCTCAGTGCCGTAGCGCGCCGGGTCTTCGCCGCCTTCGCCGGAATTGGAGCGCGCACCGAGCCGGTTCATCGCCGTGGCCAGCGCCTCGTGCGCTTCGGGCGACAGCGCGCCCAGCGACATGCCGGCGGAGTCGAAGCGGCGCAGTATCGCTTCCACCGGCTCCACTTCGTCCAAAGGCAGTGCAGGCCCGGCGGGCTTGAGCGAGAACATGTCGCGCAGCGCCGCGGGCACGCGGCCGTTCACGTGACTGGCGTATTCGCGATAGCGCGCGCTGTCGCCGGTGCGCACGGCGGCCTGCAGCGCGCCGATCACGGCCGGGTTATACATGTGGTATTCGCCGTCGGGCACGGCCTTGAGCAGCCCGCCGGGGGGGAGTGCATAGCTGGGGTCGCGGGCGGCGGCCAGCTGGGCGCGGTATTCGGCCTCGATGTCGGCAAAGCAGGCACCGCCGATGCGCGACGGCGCGCCGGGGAAGCACAGGTCCACCACCTCGCGGGCCAGGCCGACTATCTCGAACAGCTGCGCACCGCGGTAGCCGGCGATGGTGGCGATGCCCATCTTGGAGATGATCTTGAGCAGGCCCTTGCGGATGCCGCGGCGGTAGCTGCGGCCGATTTCCGACGGCGGCTCGCCTTCCATGCCCTTCAGTTCGCCGCGCCGGTTCATGTCGAACAGGGTCTGGTAGGCCAGGTATGGATAGACCGCGGTGGCACCGAAGCCGATCAGGCAGGCGAAATGGTGCGCATCGCGCGCCGTGCCGGTTTCCACCAGCAGGTTGCAATCGCAGCGGAGTTGCGTTTTCAACAAGTGTGCATGTACCGCGCCGGTGGCGATCAGGGCGTGGATGGGCAGCAGGCCCGGCACCGGATAGCGGTCCGACAGCAGCACGATCAGCGCGCCGCCGCGCACGGCGTCTTCCGCCGCCAGGCACAGCTGCACTATCGCCTGCTGCAGGCCGACGGCCGGGTCGTAGTAGAGGTCGAGCTTGATCTGTGCGTTTTCCGCCTGCGGCAGCGCCAGGATCTGGCGCAGCTTGCGCTGCGACAGGATGGGCGAATTCAGCAGCACCTGGCGCGCGTTCTCGGGCTTAAGCTCGAACACATTGCCTTCGCGGCCGATCTGGGTCACCAGCGACATCACCAGGCGTTCGCGCAGCGGATCTATCGGCGGGTTGGTGACCTGGGCAAAGGCCTGGCGGAAATACTCGTACAGCGGCCGCGACTGCTGCGACAGCACGGCAATCGGCGTGTCGTCGCCCATCGAGCCGGTAGCCTCGGATTCGTCCTCGGCCAGCGCCTTCAGCACCACGTCGCGTTCTTCCCGCGTCAGCGCGAACTGTTTCTGGAAGCGTGCCAGCATTTCCGGCGGAAACGGCTCGGCGGCCAGCGCCGGATCGATCAGGTGCGATTCGAGATAGGTCATCTCGTCGCGCAGCCATTGCTTGAACGGCGCGCGATTGCGGTTGATGTCGTCGATGGTCGCATTGTCGAGCAGGCGCTGTTCGCGCAGGTCGATCGCCAGCATTTCGCCGGGGCCGAGGCGGCCCTTGGCGAGAATGGTCTCGTCGGCGATGTCCCAGATGCCGGCTTCCGAACCGATGGCCAGGTGATCGTCTTCGGTGCGCAGCCAGCGTGTCGGGCGCAGGCCGTTGCGGTCGAGCGTGCAGACGGCGTAGCGCGCATCGCACATCACCAGGCCGGCGGGGCCGTCCCAGGGTTCGCTGTGCAGGGCGTAATACTCGTAGAACGCTTCCAGGTCTTCGGGAATGTCTTCGCGCGCGCTCCAGGCCGGCGGTACCAGGATTCGCATCGCGGTCAGCAGATCGATGCCGCCGGCGAGCAGTACGTCGAGCATCTCGTCGAGGCTTTGCGAATCCGAGCCGCGGTTGTTCACCAGCGGACCGATGTCGGACAGGTCCAGCAGCGGCGACACCATCTTGGCCGCGCGTGCCGCGCCCCAGCTGCGGTTGGCGCGGATGGTGTTGATCTCGCCGTTGTGCGCCAGCAGCCGGAACGGCTGCGCCAGGCGCCAGTTCGGCAGGGTGTTGGTGGAGAAGCGTTGATGAAACACCGCGGCACTGGCCGCCAGCTGTGCGTGCTGCAGATCGGGAAAGGCCTGGCGCAGCGCGCCGGGCGCGGTCATGGCCTTGTAGGCGATGGTCGCCGCCGACAGGCTGACGATATAGAAGCTGGGGTCGCCGGCAAGCAGATGGCCGGCACGGCGGCGCGCGCGAAACAGCTGGCGCTCGAACACGGCCTCGTCGGTCTGCGCAGCGGCGTTGACGAACAGCTGGCGCACGCGCGGTGCATGCTGCCGTCCCAGCGGCCCGCAGGCGTCGCCATCGACGGGTACTTCGCGCCAGCCGGCCAGCTGCAGGCCTTCTTCGCCGAGCAGCTGTTCCACCTGTGCGGTCGCGGCCCTGGCCAGGCCTTCGTCGCGATCGAGAAAAACCAGGCCGGCGGCGAAGCGCTCGGCCAGGGCAATGCCGGATTCCTGCGCGAGTGCACGCAGCCATTGTTGAGGCCTGTACAACAGAATGCCGCTGCCGTCGCCGGTAATGCCGTCCGCGTTGACGCCGCCTCTGTGCGCCATGCGCCCGAGTGCGGTAAAGGCCTGGTCGACCAGCCAGCGGCTGGGCCTGGATTGAATCTGCGCAATCAACCCGAAACCACAGCTGTCATGTTCGAAAGCGGGGTCGTACAGGCGCGGCGTGGTGCGTCGCGTCATGCGGCATTCCTGGCAAGGCACCCGGCGACCGATCCAGTGCGGACGCAAGGGCAGGGCTTGGGCGGCGCGATCCATCGCAACCGTTCGGTGCGGCACTGCGGATTACGGCTTCAAATCAAACATAGATGCTGCGATGCGTCAAATAACAAGCGCGAAGCCGGCCGTCAGCAATCGCAGACCTGGCTTGAGCTTTCCATCCAATTGTCCGGGCATTGCGCGCGGTGGCGCTTATTCCATTTATTGATCTTTTCCACACGACGTGGCGCCGCGCTGCCGCAGGCAAGGGTTTTTTGCGCGAATAGCGGATTTCCCTCAGGCAAACCGTGGCTTTACCCGTCGCCCCCGGGTTCGCGGTAGAGTCGGCCCGACCAGAGCGGGGGCACGATGACGCGTATCGCACAGTTGTC
Organism: Tahibacter aquaticus; assembly: GCF_004363655.1. Lineage (GTDB taxonomy): Bacteria > Pseudomonadota > Gammaproteobacteria > Xanthomonadales > Rhodanobacteraceae > Tahibacter > Tahibacter aquaticus. Next base: position 104,176 of record NZ_SNZH01000002.1, on the reverse strand, counting down.
GGTGATGGTGGTCGAAGATCACAGTTTTCAGCGCAGTATTGCGCTGCGCCTGCTGGCGGGACTGGGCGTGGAACGCGCTTACGAAGCCGCCAACGGGCGCGAAGCGCTTGATCGCCTGGGAATGCTGGCAGACAAGCCCGACGTGGTGCTGGTCGACCTCGACCTGCCCGAGATCGACGGCATCGAACTCATCGGCCATATCGCCAGCCGGCGCCTGGCCCGCGCCATTGTGGTGCTGTCGGCGCTCGATCCGGCCTTGCTCAATACCGTGCAGACCATGGCGCGTGCCTCAGGCCTGCGCGTACTCGGCGCGATCGAAAAACCGCTGACCGCGGCCAAGCTGCAGGAGGTGCTGATGCACTTCCACCAGGAAGCCGAGGAATCGGGCTATCTCGCGCCGATGGAATTCGACCGCATCACCCTGGTCGAGGCGATCGAGGCCGACGAGATCGAGCCCTGGTTCCAGGCCCAGGTGGCGATTGCCAGCGGCCATGTGGTCAGCGTCGAGGCGCTGGCCCGCTGGGTGCGCGGCGACGAGGTACTGCTGCCGGCGCAGTTTCTGCACCAGCTCGAACGCGAAGGGCTGATGGACGCGCTGACCGAGAGCATGTTGCGCAAGGCCTGCCGCTGGCGCACGCGCTGGGCCGCCGCCGGGCTGGATCTGCGCCTGTCGGTGAACGTGTCCATGCTCAATCTGGCCCGGGTCGATACAGCCGACCGCTACCAGCAGATCGTGCAGCAATCCGGCGTGCGCACGCGCGACGTGGTGCTGGAAGTGACCGAAGGTTCGGTCATGGGCGAGGCGGCCAGTGCGCTGAACGTGCTGGCGCGCCTGCGCCTGAAAGGCTTCGGCCTGGCCATCGACGATTTCGGCACGGGCTATTCCTCGCTGTCGCAGCTGTCGCAGATTCCGTTTACCGAACTGAAGATCGACCAGGGCTTCGTTACCGGCGCCGTGCGCCAGCCGCGCAAGCGCGCCGTGGTCGAGACCAGCCTGGAGCTGGCCAGAAAGCTCGACCTGGGTACCGTCGCCGAAGGCGTGGAAACGGTGGAAGAGTGGCAGATGCTGGCCGAACTCGGCTGCGACTACGCCCAGGGCTATCTGATCGGGCCAGCGGTGTCCGGTGCGGCCCTGCTCGAGCAGATCCGCCATTGGAGATCGCCGCAGATCCCGGTATGAAAGCGGGCCTGCTCAAGCTCAGCATCCGCCAGCAGCTGCTGGGCCTGTTCGGCCTGTTGCTGGCGACCGGCGCGACCGTGCTGGTGCTCGATACGCTGAACGAGCGCGCCACGGTCGCCACCATCGAGCAGCTGCGCGAGGACTCGCTGGCCGGCCTGCGCTACGTCAAGAACATTTCCGACGCCTACGGCATGGACGTGGTCGATACCACCTTCCGCGTGCGCAACCGCCTGATGGGCTGGGAACAGGGCGTGGAAGTACTGGACCGCGCCACCGAGCGCATCCAGGACCAGTGGGACAGACTGCTGCAGACGCACCTGACCGAAGTGCAGCAGACCCTGGTCGACGACATTCGCCGCCAGCGCGAAAGCGCCGACCGCGCCGCGGCCAAGCTGCGCGCGATCCTGCAGTCACAGAACATCGACGACCTGGGCCGCTTCGCCGATACCGAGCTGTACCCGGCCATAGACCCGGTCACGACGCGGCTGAAATTCCTGTCCGACCTGAAGATGATCACCGCCAACGGCAATCTCGACGCCGACGCGCGGCGCACGCAGCGCATCAGCCGCTGGCGCGTCGGCCTGAGCCTGCTCGCCTTTGCCATTGTCGTGGTGACCGGCCGGCGCATCCTGCGGCATATCTACCGCGGCGTGGAAAAACTCGTCGCGCTGGCGCACGCGACGCGTACCGGCGACTACGCCACGCCAATGGGCGAATGGCCGCGCGGCGAGCTGGGCCAGGTGGCCAAGGCCTTCGTCGAGATGCGCGATACATTGGCCCGCAACGAGGTGGAGCTGCGCCATTCCGAAGCACTGGCGACCGAGGCCAACCGTGCCAAGACCGCGTTCCTCGCGGCGATGAGCCATGAAATCCGTACGCCGATGATCGGTGTCGTCGGCATGCTGGAACTGCTCGGACATACCGCGCTGGATACGGAACAGCAGCGCTGTGTCGATGTGATCGATGCCTCGGCCCAGTCATTGCTGCAGATCATTGGCGACATTCTGGATTTTTCCAAAATAGAGGCGGGCCGGCTGGAATTGTCCAATGCCGCGACCGATCTGCGCCGCCTGCTGGAACAGAGCGTCAACAACTTCCTCGGCGTGGCTTCGTCGCGCGGCCTGTACCTGAGCCTGCGCATCGACGAAGGCGTGGCCGCAGCGCATCTGGTCGATCCGCTGCGCCTGCGCCAGGTGGTTTCCAACCTCATTGCCAACGCGCTCAAGTTCACCCACAAGGGCGGCGTGAGGGTGGAACTGGAATTGCTGATGCAGGAAGAGACGCAGCAGACCCTGGCCCTGCGCATCCACGACAGCGGCATCGGCATCGGCCAGGAACAGCAGGACCGCCTGTTCACGCCGTTTGCCCAGGCCGAAGCCGGCACCGCGCGCAGCTACGGCGGCACCGGCCTGGGCCTGGCCATCTGCCAGCGCCTGGTACAGGCCATGGGCGGCGAGCTGGGTCTGCGCAGCCAGCTCGGCGAGGGCACCTCGGTCAGCGTGGTGCTGAGCCTGGAAACGGCCAGCAGCGACGCCGTGGCGGCCGACAACCCGCTGCAGCGGCGCGTACCGGAATTCCTCAGCCGGCCGCCGCCCGGCATCGAGCAGGCCGAGCGCGAACACAGCCTGATACTGCTGGTGGACGACCATCCGACCAACCGCGACGTGATCGCGCGCCAGCTGGCCAAGGCCGGCTACGCCTGCCTCAGCGCCAACGACGGCGAGGAAGGCCTGCAGGAATGGCGCAGCGGACGCTTCGCCCTGGTGCTGGCCGACATCCATATGCCGCGCATGGACGGCTATGCCCTGGCCGGCGCGATCCGTGCCACCGAAGTGCGCGAGCGCCGCCCGCGCACACCGCTGATCGCCCTGACCGCCAACGTGACCAAGGGCGAAGCCGAGCGCTGCCTCGCCGCCGGCATGGACGATTTCCTCGGCAAGCCGGTCAGCATCGCCCAGCTCGCGGCCAAGCTGCGCATCTGGCTGCCGCATGTGCCGTTTCCATCGGCACCGGCGCCCGCTGCGTCGGCGGCACCAAACCAAGCGCTACCGGTGCCGGCGGCAGCGCCGGGACTGGTCGCGTTCGACCCTCAGGTATTGCAGGAACTGACCGGCGGCGACGCCAGCGAAGCACAGCGGCTGCTGCAGGAATTCGTGCAGACCACGCAACACGACATGGCCGAGCTGGAACAGGCATTGCAGGCCGGCAATCGCGCCGCGGCGGAACGCGAAGCACACCGCATCAAGGGCGCCGCGCGCCTGGTCGGTGCCGGCGCATTGGCCGAGTACGCAGGAGAACTGGAACAGCGCCTGCGCGGCGACGCCACGGTTGCTGTGGCGCAGCTGCAGCCGCTGCGCGCCGCGCTGGCCGCGTTGCCAGCCGACTGAGAGCTACTGCGCCGCCCTACAACGCCTCGCCGTCCATTTCGCCGGTGCGGATGCGCAGCACCTGGTCGAGCTGGTAGACGAAGATCTTGCCGTCGCCGATCTTGCCCGTGTTGGCCGACTGCATGATGGCCTCGACCACGCGGTCGCACATGTCGGCGCTGACGGCCACTTCCAGCTTGATCTTGGGCAGGAAGTCGACCACGTACTCGGCGCCGCGGTAAAGCTCGGTATGACCCTTCTGCCGGCCGAAGCCCTTCACCTCGGTGACGGTGATGCCCTGCACGCCGACTTCGGCCAGCGCCTCGCGCACATCGTCGAGTTTGAAGGGCTTGATGATGGCGGTGATCATCTTCATGGCGGTTCCTTGCGCGCAAGCCGTGGGGTCGGCGCGACTATAGCCCAAGCCATGTGCGGCGAAAGCGCTAGACGAGTCCGGTCAGATAGAAAGTGACGATCACCACAAACACCGCCAGCGTCTTGATCACAGTGATGGCGAAAATATCCTTGTAGGCCTGGCGATGGCTCAGCCCGGTGACGGCAAGCAAGGTGATCACGGCGCCGTTGTGGGGCAAGGTGTCCATGCCGCCCGAGGCCATCGCGGCCACGCGGTGCAGTACTTCCATCGGAATGCCGGCCGCGTTCGCATTGCTGATGAAGGTGTCGGCCATGGCCGCCAGCGCAATGCTCATGCCGCCAGAGGCCGAACCGGTGATGCCGGCCAACGCGGTGATGGTGACTGCCTCGTTGACCAGCGGGTCGGGAATCGCCGCCAGTGCCTGGGCCACCACGACGAAACCCGGCAGCGCGGCGATCACCGCGCCGAAACCGTATTCCGAGGCGGTATTCATCGACGCCAGCAGCGCGCCGCCGATGGCGCTGCGGCTGCCTTCGACAAAGCTGGCGACGACCGGCTTCCAGGCCAGTGCCAGCACACTGAGAATGCCGACCAGCAAGGCACCTTCGACCGCCCAGATCGCCGCGACCTTGGCGATTTCCTGTACCACCGGCGCGGCCTTGCCCATCGCTGCCGGCACGAATTCGTGGCTGCTGCCGTAGTAGGCGCCTATCCAGCCGGTCAGCAGTTTGTTGCTGATGCCGACCAGCAGCAGCGGCAGCAGGGCCAGCAGCGGATTGGCCAGCTGCGTGCCGGTGAATGCGGCCGGTTCGTTCAGCAGATTGGCCGCCTCGCCATAGCCTTCGCCGGCGGCCAGCGCCGTGCGCCGGCGCCATTCCAGATAGATCAGTCCAACGGCGAGGATGAACACCGCGCCGATGCAGCCCAGCACCGGCGCGGCCCAGGAATTGGTGCCGAAGAACGTCGACGGAATGATGTTCTGGATCTGCGGCGTGCCCGGCAGCGCATCCATGGTGAAGGTGAACGCGCCCAGCGCGATGGTGCCCGGGATCAGGCGCTTGGGAATATTGCTCTGGCGGAACAGCTCGGCCGCAAACGGATAGACCGCGAATACCACCACAAACAGCGATACGCCGCCGTAAGTGAGCAGGGCGCAGACCACGACGATGGACAGCATTGCGCGCTGGGCGCCGAACAGGCGGATGGTCGCGGCGACGATGGATTTGGAGAAGCCCGACAGCTCGATCAGCTTGCCGAATACCGCGCCGAGCAGGAATACCGGAAAGTACAGTTTTAGAAAACCGACCATCTTGTCCATGAACAGGCCGGTGAACATCGGCGCGACCAGGCTGGGGTCGGTCAGCAGCACCGCACCCAGTGCCGCCACCGGTGCAAACAGGATCACGCTGTGGCCGCGGTAGGCCACCCACATCAGAAAACACAGCGCGGCCAATACGATAAGAAAAGACATTCCGGGTTCCTGGCAGGATGTGGAGCAGGGGCGTTCCTGCCCCGACCCGCTGCGACGCCATCGCAGCCAGCGCCGCGCGACGCCGCGAGTGTCGGGAACGCCTCCGTCACGGCCCATTGTCCGAAGGTACGATGCCGCGCCCGGCGTGGCGGCCCTAGCCTCTGCGGACAACGGCGGCAGGGGTCCGCTGGGCACCGGTGCCGGCCAATCCGACGATTTCGGCAACAAGGCAGCGCTGCCGGCGCTTTCGCCGCAGTGCTGCATGCCGCCCGCTCGGGTCCGGCATGACGGTTGGCTGCGCCACCCTGCGCAAACCGGTTGCCGAATCGACGAAACACCACATTTTCAGGAGTCGCAGCAATGAAGCGGATCAAGCGCAACTGTCTGGCACTGGCAATAAGCTGCGTATTGCTGGCGCCGATGGCCTGGGCCAGCGAGGAAAGCGAGAGCGCGGCGGAAACCGCCAGCGCCGCCGCCGACGAGACCCAGGCGGGCGATAGCGGCGGCAGTTCCGCCACCACGCTGGACCGCGTCACCGTCACCGCGCGCAAGCGCGAGGAAACCCTGCAGGACGTCCCCGTCGCCGTCACCGCGTTTACGGCTGACGCGATGGAAAAGCTCAATGTCGAGGACATCGGTGACCTCGACGCCCAGGTGCCCAATCTCACCATCTACGCCGCGCGCGGTTCTTCCAGCACGGTTACCGCGTATATCCGCGGCATAGGCCAGTCCGATCCGCTCTGGGGCGTCGATCCGGGCGTCGGCATCTATCTCGACGATGTATACATTGCGCGTCCGCAGGGCGCCCTGCTCGACGTGTTCGACGTCGACCGGGTCGAAGTGCTGCGCGGCCCGCAGGGTTCGCTGTACGGCAAGAACACCATCGGCGGCGCCATCAAGTACATCTCCAAGGGCCTGCCCAAGGAAGCCGACGGCTATGCCCAGCTGAGCGTGGGCAACTACGGCCAGCTCGACATGAAAGGCGCCTTCGGCGGTCCCATCGGCGGCAGCGACAGCCCGGTGCGTGCGCGCCTGGCTGTGGCCAGCCTCAACCGCGACGGCTTCGGCGAAAACCTCACCAACGGCGCGCCGGTCAGCGACAAGGAGATCAACGCCTTCCGCGCCAACGTCGGTGCCGACATCAGCGACCGTTTCGACGTGCAGGTTGCATTCGACTGGATGGACGACCAGTCCGGCGTGCGCGGCGCGAAGATGCTCGCGCCCAACCGTTTCGCGCCCACCTTCGTGCCGCTGGACGACCGCTATGACATCCGCAGCGGCATGCCCAACGTCAACGACACCAAGATGAAAGGGGCCTCGGCCACGGCCAACTGGCGCGCCAGCGACAGCTGGGCTTTCAAGTACATCTTCGCCCGGCGCGATTCCGACACCGAAACCAATATCGATTTCGACACCCTGCCGAACAAGATCGCCGACGTGCGCGCGCTGTATCGCGACAAGCAGACCACCAACGAAGTACAGGCCAATTTCGACGGCGGCGGCAAATACCGCGGCGTGATGGGCATCTACAGCTTCGATGGCGAAGCCGGCGGCCAGGTGCTGAACAATTTCTTCAATGCATCCTTCGGCGATACCCAGGGCACGGTGTTCACCAAGAGCATCGCCGCCTACGCCGACTGGACCTTCGACCTGAGCGAGCGTTTCTCCCTCGATGCCGGCGCGCGCTGGACCGACGAGGACAAGCACGCCGTCGTGCTCAACCGCGGCTATACCGATGCCACCTTCACCACGCCGACCACCACCGTGGCCAATTTCAACCGCACGGTGAATTTCACCAACGTCTCGCCCAAGCTGGCGCTGGACTACAAGCTCAGCGACAGCACCATGCTCTACGGCGTGGCCTCGCGCGGCTTCAAGTCCGGCGGTTTCAATATCCGCGCCAACTCGGTCGCCGTGCCGCGCTCGGCCGAACCGTTCGACGACGAAAAGGTCGACAGTTTCGAAATCGGCAGCAAGATGTCCCTGGCCGACCAGACCCTGTTCCTGAATTTTGCGTACTTTTATAACAAGTATCAGGATATACAGCTGTCCGTGTTCACCGCCTTCGACAGCAACGGCGACGGCATCGACGACGCCTTCTTCGGCGATTTCACCAACGCCGGCCGCGGCCATGTGCAAGGCCTGGAAATGGAATACCAGTGGCTGCCGAACGAACACTGGCTGTTCAGCGGCAACCTGGCCTGGCTGGACGCCAAGTACGACGAGTTCATCAACTCCGGCGTGAACGTCGCTGACAGCCAGAAGTTCACCAACGCGCCGCGCTTCTCCGGCGCGGTCAACCTGGAATACCGCACCGACCTGGCCAGCGGCGGCAACCTGTCGGCGCGCCTGGGCTATGCCTACCAGAGCGAGGTCTGGCCGACCACCGACCTGAGCCCGGCGATCCGCCAGGACGGCTACGGCCTGCTCAACGCCGGCGTGATCTGGCGCGTCAATCCGCAGTGGAGTTTCTCGCTGCAGGGTACCAACCTGGCCGACAAGGAATACCGCACCACGGGCTACAACATCCCGGTGCTGGGCGTACTCACGGGCTTCTACGGCGCGCCGCGCCAGTACACGCTGAGCGCGCGGTACAACTTCTGAGTCGAGGCTGCACCAGACGGCGCAATTCGCTGCGCTCATCGGCACCCTGCGACGGCGGACTTTGGCCTGCGTGGGTGCCGATGAGCGGACGCGAGTCGCCCCGCAAGCTGTCGACGCCGGCTTGAACGGCAAGCCTCTGCGGCGCGATGGATTCGCCGCCGCGTCGATGCCTTTCTGTGCCAGCCGGCGCGCTACCATGCCCCGTCGCCCCGGGGATACGAATACATGCTGAGTGTAGGCCTGGTCGTACTGGCCTCGTTGCTGTGGCTGGGCGCGCTGTTCGGCGTGGCGCTGTATGCCGAGCGGCGTCCGGCCGGCCTGGCCCGCTACTGGCCGTATGTCTACGCGCTGTCGCTGGCCGTGTATTGCACCTCGTGGACGTTCTACGGCACCGTGACCCAGGCCGCGCGCTACGGCTGGCCGCTGCCGCCGACATTCATCGGCACCATCCTGCTGTATGTCTTCGCCGCGTTCGCCCTGGTCAAGCTGGTGCGGCTGGCACGTGCCTCGAATGCGACTTCGCTGGCCGACCTGATCGCCACCCGCCTGGGCAAGGATTCCTGGGTCGCTGCCGTCGTCACCGCGGTCGCCGCGTTGGGCCTGGTGCCGTATATCGCGCTGCAGCTCAAAGCCGTCGCGATGAGCTACGCCATGCTGACGCGGTCGCCGGCTACCGTATCGCCGTCACTGTGGCAGGACGGCGCGCTGTACGTGGCCCTGGCCATGGCCTTGTTTGCCATGCTGTTCGGCACGCGCCGGGTCAGCGCGGCGGAGCACAACCGTGGCCTGGTGCTGGCGATCGCCTTCGAATCGTTGTTCAAGCTGGCCGCCATGCTGGCCCTGGGCATCTTCGTGGTATGGGGCCTGGAACTCCCGCCGCAGCCCCTGCCGGAACCGGCCCGGCCCATGGCCGGCGGCTTCCTGCCGCTGGTACTGCTCGGCGTGCTGGCCATGTTCACCTTGCCACATCAGTTCCATGTCGGCGTGGTCGAGTGCCGCGACGAATCGCATGTGCGTACCGCGCGCTGGCTGTTTCCGCTGTACCTGCTGCTGATCGCGCTGCCCCTGTTGCCGCTGGCGCATGCGGGCGATGCACTGCTGGCGGCGCAGGGCTTGTCGCCGGACCTGTACGTGCTGGCGCTGCCGCTGTCGCAAGGCCACGAAGGCCTGGCCCTGTTCGGTTTTCTCGGCGGCCTGAGCGCAGCGACCGGCATGGTCGTGGTCAGCACGCTGACCTTGAGCCTGATGATCGGCAACCACTGGCTGGCGCCGGGCCTGCTGCGCAGCAGCTGGCTGCATTCCGGCGGCGGCGACCTGCGCGGCACGGTGCTGCTGCTGCGCCGCGTCGGCATTGTCGCGATCATGCTGCTGGCCTGGGCCTACAACCGCCTGATCGCCGGCAACGAGGCGCTGGCCGACGTGGGCGCGGTATCGTTTTCCGCGTTGGCTACATTGACACCGGCCCTGGCGTTTGCGGTATGGCGGCCGCAGACGCCGCCGCGGGCGGTCATCGCCGGCATCGCCGCCGGTTTCGCCCTCTGGTGCTGGGCCCTGCTGGTGCCGCTGGCCGCCCAGGTGCGCGGCGTGGCGCCGGACTGGCTGTCGCAGGGCCTGTACGGCTGGCCCTGGCTGGCGCCCGATGCCTTGTTCGGGCTGACCGGCTGGAGCCGGCTCGGCCGTGCCGTGGCGGCGAGCCTGTTCGTCGGCACGGCGGTCACCGTGTTGGTAGCGGCCTGGCGGCCTGGCCAGCGGCGCCAGCAGACCGGTTTCGACCTGCGCGCCCTGCGCAATGCCGGCCGGCGCTTCCTGCCGGAAAACCGCCTGGACGAGCTGCTGCGCGAAGCGCCCGCGCGCGGGCCCGTGCCCGCGGCCATCGAGGCGCAGCTGGAACATGAACTGGCCGCCGTGCTCGGCAGTGCTTCGGCGCGGCTGTTGCTACATACGGCGCAGCGCCAGGCCGGGCCCGACCTGGATACCGTCGCCGCCATCGTCGGCGAGGTCTCGCAGGACTTGCGTTTCAACCAGCGCCTGCTCGAAGCGGCCCTGGAAAACATGAGCCAGGGCATCAGCGTGGTCGACGCACAGCTGCGCCTGGTCGCCTGGAACCGACGCTATGTGGAAATGTTCGGTTTTCCGGAAAGCCTGCTGCGCGTCGGTGCGCCGGTGGCCGACCTGGCTGCCTGGTCGCTGGCGCGCATGCCGCATCGCGGCGACGCGGATCTGGCACTGCAGCGGCGCCTGGCCTTCATGCAGGCGGGCACGCCGCATCTGTCCGAGCGTGTGTTTCCCGATGGCAGCATCGTGGAGATTCGCGGCAACCCCATGCCTGGCGGCGGTTTCGTCGCGACATTTACCGTGGTCACCGCATTCCGCCGCGCCGAGGCGGCGCTGATCCAGGCCAACGAAACGCTGGAACAGCGCGTGGCCGAGCGCACCACCTTGCTCGAACACGCCAAGCGCGAAGCCGAGCACGCCAACGAGGCCAAAAGCCGCTTCCTCGCCGCGATCGGCCACGACCTGCTGCAGCCGCTGCACGCCGCCCACCTGTTCACCGAGGCGCTGGGCCAGCAGGCCAGCAGCAGCCAGCGCGAGCTGATTGCGCAGACCCGGGGTGCACTGGATTCGACCACCGACCTGCTGACCGGCCTGCTCGACATGTCGCGCCTGGAGGCCGGTGGACTTTCTGCACAATTGCGTGATTTCCCCTTGGCCGAAGTGCTCGATCCGCTCGCCTCGGAATTCCGTGCCTTGGCGGCCGAGCGCGGCCTGCGCCTGCGCTATCGCGCCACCGGGGCCTGGGTGCGCAGCGATCCGCAGCTGCTGCGCCGCGTGCTGCAGAACTTTCTTGCCAATGCGGTGCGCTATACCAGCCAGGGCAGCGTGCTGCTGGGCCTGCGCCGGCGCGGCGGCCGGCTGCTGGTGGAGGTCCACGACACCGGCCCGGGCATTGCGGTGGCACAGCAGCGCGTCATCTTCGAGGAATTCCGCCGCGGCGACGACGTGGCCGGCCCCGGCCTGGGCCTGGGCCTGGCGATTGCCGAACGCATGGCCCAGCTGCTCGACGTGCCGCTGCACCTGCGCAGCCGTCTTGGCCAGGGCACCGTATTCGGTATCGAACTGCCGCGGGCCGCTGCACCGCCGCGGGGGGAACCCGCCAGCGCTGCCGCGGCGCGCCAGCGTCTTGCCGGCATGCATGTGCTGATCGTCGACAACGAAGCGCCGGCGCGCGAAGCACTGGGCCGCCTGCTGCGCGGCTGGGGCTGCGAAGTAAGCGCCGCGCGCGACAGCGACAGCGCACAGGCGCTGTTGCGCCAGCAGCCTGCCGACTTGTGGCTGTTCGACTACCATCTCGACGACGACGACACCGGCGTTGCCGTGTACGAACGCCTAAGTGCCGCCTTCGCACCACGCCCCGCGCTGGTCATGAGCGCCGATGCCGGCGAAGCCGTGCGCAAGGCGGTCTATGCTGCCGGCCTGCCGCTGCTGATCAAGCCGCTCAAGCCGCTGGCGCTGAAATCCGTGCTCGATCGCTTGCTGGCCGCGCGCAGCGTGAGTTAGCCGCACTACAAAATCGGAAATCTCATGAACCGACAGCAGCGCCTGGACATTGCCGCCGAAACCGTACGAATCGTCGAGACGGGGCACTACACCGCGGCCAATGGCCGGCGAAACGACATCGCCGCCGACGTGGCGGCCTGTGTCGCCGCAACGCAACTGTTCCAGCCGGCGGACCTGCAGTCAGTGCAGGCGCGCATGCTGGCAGAGCCGGCAACTGCCACGGCGATACGCATCGAGGTCGTCAACGAAACCACGCTGGAAGGCGTGGCCGCGCTGCTGGCGCAGGGCGATGCGCCGCTCGCGGCGCTGAACTTCGCCTCGGCCCGGCAGCCCGGCGGCGGCTTTCTCAGCGGTGCGCAGGCGCAGGAAGAATCGCTGGCACGCAGTTCCGCGCTGTATGCCTCGCTGCAGCGCGCGCCGCAGTATTACGAGCAGCATCGCCGCTCGCCGTCGCTGCTGTATACCGACGCGATGATCCTGTCGCCGCAGTGCCCGGTGTTTCGCGACGATGCCGGCCACCTGTTGCCGCAGGCGCAGCGCGTCAGCTTCATCACCGCGGCGGCGCCGAATGCCGGCGCGATTGCCGATAACCGCCCGGACGAACTGCCGCTGATCGCCGCGACCCTGCAGCGCCGCGCGGCCTACGTGCTGGCGCTGGCTGCGGCGCAAGGTTATCGCCGGCTGGTGCTCGGCGCCTGGGGCTGCGGCGTCTTCCGCAACGATCCGCAACAGGTCGCCGGCGTGTTTGCCCAGCTGCTGCAGGGCCCGGCCCGGCCTGGCGCGGGCGTTTCGCGCAGGTGCGCTTCTCGGTGCTGGACTCATCGACGGCAAAGCCAACCCTGCGCGCGTTCGAAAGCGCATTCGGCGGCGGTGCATGAGCAACACGGGAACTTACGGCCGTCTATGCCACCCTGGCAGGGATTCGCCGCGAGGAAAACCGCCATGCGACTGACCGTCGCCGCGACGCTGCTGCTGGGCATGGCAAGTGCTTCGGCGCAGAGCACGAAGTGGACCGAAAAGAGCGTGCCCGATCCCATCCTGCCCGGCGCCAAATGCGAGGTGGCGATGCCGGGCACTTTCGGTTCTGCGATCTATGAGGCGCCGTCGAAATTCGACCAGGTGTTCTGGCCGATCACCTCGCCGGACGGCATCTGGTTCTGCCGCCAGTCGGGCTTTGCGGCCTTTGTCGGCGATTTCGACGGCATCGATGTGGAACAGCGCAGCGCCATCGCCGGTTTTCTCGCGTCCAGCTACAAGGCGCAGCGACGGCGGCCGGAACTGGCAGAACTGCTGACGTTGCTGGAAGGCTGCTACGTGCAACGCCGGCTTGCGCCACGCCAGCAGATCACGGTGCTGCGCGCGCTGGCCTACCAGCACGAACAGATGGGCAACCTGTCTGCGGCGGAAAGCCGGCGCTCGGAAGCCCTCGACCTGATCCTGGAACAGCTGGAGGGCGATGCGCTGGAGCCGCCGCAGCGGCTGGAATACCTGTTCGTCGCCAGCGTCTATTCGCGCTGGTTCCGCGAAAACGGCGAGTCGGCAAACTTTCTCAAGCAGCTGCGCGACGCGCTCAAGCATGCGGATGCAGCCGTGCCTGAAAGCTATGCGAAATACCTGCGCGAACTGGTCAAGGATGTGCCGCGCGTGCGCGCCGGCGGAAGACTGGCGCCGGGCTCGGACTGAGTCCCGCACGATGCGTTGTCTGGAATAGTATAAAGATAAATAGATACTAATTCAGTGGCGTGTGGCGGTTGGGTAAGCCACAGGCGCACCCCGGCATCGAGGTACTGCACCAGCAAAGATGCCATGCCAAAGGAATGTTCGTCGCAATGGCTGCCAGCAAACGCGTTCCTTCGGCATTTTTTTTGTCGCGGATACACCGCGATGTCGGGGTGCGCCTGTGGCTTGGCCCAACCTACAAACTCCGCGCCGGATCGGTCAGCTCCAGTTCGCGCAATACCACGCCCGCCTGGGTGCGGTTGCGCACGCCGAGGCGTTCGAAGATGGCGGTGAGGTGCGCTTTTACGGTGCGCTCCTGTACGTCGAGTCGGTCGGCAATCTGCTTGTTGAGCAGGCCTTGGGCCACCAGCACGAGTACGCGGAACTGCTGCGGCGACAGGCTGGCCAGGCGCGCGGCGAGGTCGGCATCGTGGGCGGAAGACGGTGCTCGTGTCACCGCGCTGCGCAGGGTCGCCGGAAGCCACTGCTCGCAGGCCAGCACGGTGCGGATGGCGTCGCGCAGCTCCTCGAAGCCGGAACTCTTGGGTAGGTAGCCGGCGGCGCCATGGTCGAGGGCGCGGCGCACCACGCGCGGGTCGTCGTTGGCGGAAACCACGACGACGGCGACGCCGGGATGCTGGGCGCGTATCGCCGCCAGCCCGGCCAGGCCGTGATTGCCGGGCATGTGCAGGTCGAGCAGCACCAGGTCGATGTCCGGCTCGCGCTCCAGCGCGGCGAGCACGCCGTCGAGGGAATCGGCTTCCTGCACGGTGAGATCGGCCACGGCGTCGGCCGCCGCTCCGCGCAAGGCGGCGCGGAACAGCGGGTGGTCGTCGGCAATGAGCAAGGAGGGCATGGCGCAGACGATGCCGCAGCCTTACTGCACGGTCCAGCCGCCGTCGACGTCGATGGTATGACCGGTGATATTGCGCGCCGGCGGCGAGATCAGGAACGCAGCAATGCCGGCCAGCTCGTCAAAGCCGATGAATACGCCTTTGGGCATGGGCTTGAGCATCACGTCGCTGACCACCTGCGACTCGGGAATGCCGCGGGTGCGCGCCTGGTCGGCGATCTGCTTGTCCACCAGTGGCGTCTTCACATAGGTGGGACAGATGGTGTTGACGGTGATGTCGGTGTCGGCAGTTTCCAGCGCAATGACCTTGGAAAAGCCCAGCAGGCCGTGCTTGGCGGCGACATAGGCGCTCTTGAACGGGCTGGCGACCAGGGAATGGATGGAACCGATATTGACGATGCGGCCGAAGCCGCGGGCGCGCATGCCGGGCAGCAGGGCGCGGGTCAGGCGGGCCACGCCGACCAGCATCACCTGGATGAGGAAATCCCATTTTGCAATCGGGAACTCTTCCAGCGGGGCCACATGCTGCAGTCCGGCGTTGTTGATCAGCACGTCGACCGGACGCGATACCGCGGCCAGTGCCGCGGCGACGCTGTCGTCGGAGGTGACGTCCAGCGCCAGCGCCTCGGCCGAGCCGCCGTCGGCGCGGATCTGCTGCGCGACGCTTTCCACCGCGTTGCGGTCGAGGTCGGTCAGCACGATGTGGTGGCCGGCCTTGGCCAGCTCGGCAGCGACGCCGGCACCGATGCCGCTGCCGGCGCCGGTGATGAGAATGCAGCGAGAAGTCATGCGGAGTCTCCAGAAGAAAAGCTGTGACAGCCGGATCGCCGGTGTGTCCCGGTCCGGCCCTGCGCAACCCGTTGGTAGCCGCGGCGGGCGCTGGATCCGGCTGTCACCAACAGACACAGTAGCAACTGCCCTGGGCGGCGGCTTGGTACGAAAGTACGATAGCCGAGCATAGCCGGCTTGCTAGTGTGGGCAAATGACTACCCTACCGATTCCACGTCTTCTCGCCCTGGCCCTGCTGCCGCTGCTGGGCGCCTGCGACCGCAGCCCCGCACCGGCGCCGGCGCCCGCGCCGACGGCTGTGGCCGCCACGGATGCCAAGCCAGCGCCCGCCAGTCCTACGGAGAACAGCCGCATGTTCCGCGCCCAGCGCATCAGCGAACACCGCGACGGCGACGACTTGCTCAGCGCCGGGCTCGGCCTCGACGGGTTGCGCGTCATGACTGCCCCGGCCTTTGCCAATGCCGAGGCGCCGACACCGGCCGAACTGCGCCGGCGCGCCGTGTGGAGCAACTGGCGTGGCATTGCCGATCTCGCCCCCGGCGGCGGTTTCGGCACGCTCTACGGCAGCCTGGCCAGTGTGCCGGGCCGTGAATTCCAGGCCCTGGCCGATCTGCCCGGTGCCAGCCAGCCGCACCGCGTGCTGGCGCAGATTCCCGACAGTTTCGATGCGAAGAAACGCTGCCTGCTGGTGACGGCGTCGTCGGGTTCGCGCGGCATCTACGGTGCCATCGCCGTCGCCGGCGCCTGGGGCCTGCCCAAGGGCTGCGCCGTGGCATATACCGACAAGGGCGCCGGCACCGACTATTTCGACCTGGCGGAAAAGCGCGGCGTGCGTATCGACGGCACGCTCGGCGGCAGCGACGACACGCTCGCGTTCAAGCCGGATACCAGCGCCGGCAGCGGCGTCGCCTTCAAGCACGCCCATTCCAGGGACAATCCCGAGGCCGACTGGGGCCGCCATCTGAAACAGGCGGCCGAATATGGCCTGCAGGTGCTGAGCGAGGCGCTGCCGCAGCAGGCACCGTTCACCTTCGCCAATACGCGCGTGATCGCGGTCGGTATTTCCAACGGCGGCGGCGCCGTGCTGCGCGCGGCCGAACTCGACGGCGACTGGCTGGATGCGGCCGTTGTCGCCGAGCCGAATATCTATGCCGACGCCAAGGGCTCGCGTGCGCTGTACGACTACACCACCGAAGCCGCGCTGCTGATGCCCTGCGCGCTGCCCCAGCTCGGCCTGCCCGCCGTGCCGGACCAGGCCCAGCGCTGTGCCAACGCGGTGCAGGCCGGCCTGATTGCCGGTGCCGATCTGCCTGCACAGCAGAAGGCCGCCTATGATGCCCTGCACGCCAGCGGCTGGACCGACGAAGCGCTGCGCGCCGGTTCCCTCAGCGTGATGTTCGACCTGTGGCGCGCGGTTGCAGTCACCTATGCCTCGGCCTACGGCCGCTACGCGGCCGGCGAGGCACCCTGCGGCCATTCCTTCGCGGCGGTGAACGCCGACCGCAGCGCCCGCGCCAGCAGCGCCGCCGAGCGCGCGGCCTGGTGGGCCGAAGCCAGCGGTATCCCGCCGGGTGCGGCGGTAAATATTGTGGACAAAGACCCTGCCGCGGCGCTCGCCGCGCTGAACTGCCTGCGCCAGCTCTGGAGCGGCGACGATGCGGCGGCGCAGCGCGTGAAGAAAGGTATCGCCGAAACGCGCGCCGGTCTGCCGCGCCAGGGCCTGCCGCTGATTATCGTGCACGGCCTGGACGACGGCCTGGTGCCGCCTGCCTTCAGCAGCGCACCCTATGTTGCCGCGGCCAAGGCCGCCGGGCGCGACGTGCGCTACTGGCAGGTGAAACACGCGCAGCATTTCGACGCGTTTCTCGGCCTGCCCCAGTTCGGTGCGCTGTATTTGCCGCTTCTGCCGTATGTATACAATGCGTTGGATCGCGTCGATGCGCACCTGGACGGCGCTGCGGCGCTGCCGGCCGATGCCGTCATCGCGACCACGCCGCGCGGATTGGGCAAGCCGCTGGAGGCAGCGAACCTGGCCATGCCGCAGTAGCGTACCCGGCAATGGTGCCGCCTGCCGCCCGTCGCGGGCGGCAGCGCCGGCTCGCTTCCGCCCCACTGCGAGTGCCCGGGCCGTTGTAGGCGTTTCACGGTTTTCGCAATTTATAAAAAGACCGTAGCGTACGGAGTTGTGCCGGTGCAATGCTGTCCGTCAACGCGACAGCAGTATTCGGCCAGCCCTGCATGGGTTGCATCGCGATGCGCGCCGGTGTTTCGAGCACGGCGTACATGCCGCTACTGCGAACCTTCGCAGCGGAGCGCGCCATGTACCAGCCCTTGCGTATCGCCTGTCTTGTCGTGTCGTTGCTGCTGATCGGCAGTTTGTCTCCGCCTGCTGCGGCAGATTCCATTGCCCGACCGCAGGGCAGCTCTCCCGTACGCTGGCTGGTCCCCGCCTACGGCAACCCGGATGTGTGCTGCGATGGCGGCTTGGATATGTGGCGCGATCTCATCGCACTGGCCCAGGCCCGCCCGGACGAGCTTGCCGTGATCTTCAACCCCGCCAGCGGCCCCGGCACACGCGTCGACCCGAACTACCAGAACGATGCAGGCCAAGGCCCGCTGCCCCGGCTACTGGCGACGAATGCGAGGGTGCTCGGCTACGTTACCAGCAGCAACGCAGCAAAGAGTCCGGACGCGGTGATCGACGAGATCCGGCGCTACTACCGCGCCGACTACTGGCGCGGCACGTCGCTGCGCCTGGACGGCATTTTCCTCGACCAGGTGTCCGCCGATCTCGCCAACGTGCCCGGCTACCGGCGTATTCGCGAGGCACTGCGCGCGCTGGACGCAAACGCGCTGCTGATCGGCAATCCTGGCCAGCCCTTTACCGTCAATCCGTCCCAGGCCGCTGCCACGGCGCAGCAATACGCGGCGCAGTTCGATGCGCTGGTCGTGTTCGAAGGTCATTCCGACACCTTCAGTGGCAGCTACGTGCGGCCGCCCTGGGCCGGCGGGGCCGATGCAGCGGAACTGGGCAGCATCGTCTACGGCGTTCCCACGCCGGCGCAGATGCGCGCGAACCTGCAGCGCGCCGTCGCGCGCGAGCATCGCTGGGTCTATGTCAGTGACGATCTGCCCGCCAATCCCTACGACTATCTGTCCCGCTACTGGCCGGAACAGCTGCTCTATCTGCGCACGCTGAATGCGAGTCCGCCGGCCTTTGTCGTGCCGGCAGGCATCAGCGGCAACTGGTCGCCGCCGAATCAGAACGGACACGGCTTCCAGTTCGAGATGATCGATGCCACCACCGTCACGGCGTTCTGGTTCACCTTCGACAACGCCGGCAACGAGGTCTGGATACTCGGCGTAGGCAGCATCGACGGAAACCGCATCCAAATGGACGCGATACGCACGCGCGGCGGCCGTTTTCCCCCGAATTTCAACCCGGCCAGCATCACGCGGCCGAGCTGGGGCACGCTGGACTTCACGTTCGCGAGCTGCGACCGGGCCAGTGTGCGCTGGACCAGTACCGATGCGGCGTTTACTGCGGCCGGTTCGCTGGAGTTGCAGCGGCTGACTTCAGTCGTCGGGACAGCCTGCGAGTAAGCGTTGCGCAGATCGCGCCGTTTGGACCAAAGCCTGCGGCGCGGCAGGGTGGAAACACTTGCCGCGCAATTCGCTGCGCTCATCGCGCCCTACGGGCCAGGGTGCGCTGTCGGTAGCGAAGTCGTCACCGCTGGCCGGGCGATGTGCGCTGAAGCGGCGGAATTTCAGGCAGAACCCCGCGATGCCGGAGGCACACGCGTCAGCGAAACGGCAACCAGGGCGATGTCGTCGCGTTGCGGCAAGTTGCCGCGATAGTCGGCGAGCAGCTGCTGCAGTGTTGCCGCCTGCTGTGCCAGTGGCTGCGTGTGCCAGCTCCGCAAGACGCCGGCGAGGCGGCTGCGGCCCAGGGCGATGCCGCGCGCGCCGCCGTTCTGGTCGAGAATGCCGTCGCTGAACAGGTAGTAGCGATCGCCCTCACCCAGGTCGATGTGCTGATTGGCGAAGTCCCGTTCACCGCTGCGGCGATGGCTGATGCTGCGCCGGTCGCCCTTGATCACATCGAGCGAGCCGTCGGCGTGTACCACCCACAGCGCCAGTCTGGCCGCGGCAAAGGTGAGTTTTTTGCGGCCCGGCGCCAAATGCAGCAAGGCGAGGTCCAGGCCACCGTCGCCGCTGGCCTGGCCGCCATGCTGCAGTGCCGCCACACCGCTACGCAGCTCGTCCAGCAAGGCGGCTGGATCGTCCATGCCGAGTGCATCGACCGCACGATCGAGCAGGGTCTTGGTCGCCATGGTCATGAACGCGCCGGCCACGCCGTGGCCGCTGCAGTCGCCGAGCGCGAGCAGGCAGCCGTCGGCGCCGTCGGGGTAGACCGCATAGAAATCGCCGCCTACTCCGTCGCGCGGCAGCCATAGCACAGCGCAGTCGGCGAACAGGCGCGCCATCTCGGCAGGTTTGGGCAGCAGCGAAGACTGGATCAGCCGCGCATAGTCGATGCTGTCGACGATCTTCCTGTCGGCGGCCTCCAGCAGACTGTTGGATTGTTGCAGCGCCTGGCTGCGCTGGGCGAGGGTCAGTTCCAGATTCTGTGTACGATCGGCGACGGCCGTTGTCATCCGGTTGAACGAGGCGGCGAGCTGGCCGATCTCGTCGGGCCGCTCGGGCGACACCGTGTCGTAGCGGCCGTCCGCTACCGCGCGCGCGTGCGCGGCCAGGCGTGCCAGCGGCGCCAGCACCAGCCGGTCGAGCAGACAGGAAATCAACAGAACGATGGCCAGCAACGACACGGCGAGCAGGACAAGAATCGGCCGGGACGAGGCTAGCTGCGTGACCCGGGCCGGATCGACGAGCACGATCACGGCCCAGTGGATTTCCGGCAGATAGCTGACCGCGACCAGGCGCGGGCGACCGTCGACGGTAAGTTCCCGCTGTGCCGAACCGCGCTTGCCCTCGCACGCCAGCTGCGCCAGGGCCTCGCTCAGCAGCTCGACCTGGCGTGCGTCGTGCAGCAGCGAAAATGCGCTCTTGCGCAGCGCCGAGTCCGTGTTCTGCGTGTTGGCTTGCATCGGTGCGCCGTCGGGATGGCCCAGCAATAAGCCGGCATCGTCGACCAGCCAGGTTTCCACGCCCGGATCGGTGCGGCGCACGATGTCCTCGACGAAGGACGACAGACCCAGGCGGCTGCCGCCCAGGCCCAGCTTGCGCCCGTCGCTGCTGCGCAGCGTCGCGCTGATCCAGAGCCCGGCCACACCCGGCTCTGTGCTGGGGTCGATCCGCAGTTCAAAATTGTCCACATCTTTCATCGTGGCGAAGTACCAGCCCGAGGACTTGTCGGCCGGGTTCAGCCGATGGCGCAGTTCCTTGCCGGCAAATTCGTTGGCCGCGTTGTTGGCGTAGTAATTGCGGCTGGCATCGACGACGAAGAAATAGTTCTTGTCAAGGAACAGCGTGCGATAGCTGTCCAGTTCTGCCAGGGCCTGGCGCGTCAGTTCCGGATCGGACTCGTTGTCGGCCCAGCGCTTGAGCAAGGGCGAATCGACCAGTTTCTGTGTCAGTACCTGTTCGCGCTGGATACCTGCCAGCAGGCGCTCGTGCAACTGGTTGGCGTATTGCAGGGCATAGCCGCTGCCCAGGCCGTGGACGATGCGGTCGGTCATGTACACGGAGCCCAGTCCCACCGCGGTGCCGACGCCGACGAGTACGCCCAGCACCAGCAGCAGAAAACGGCCCCGCAGGCCGCCCAGCCGAGCAGCCAGCGAAGCCGTGGTTGCCGGCGCAAGCGCGCCGCCGCAGGTGTTGTCGCCGGCGTGCTCAGTTTCGCCGGCGGGGGAGGAGACGGCAGTCTGTGGCAGCCAGCCGCTGTTGCTGTACATGAAAAGCTCTCGATGTCATGGTCATTGCCCGTATTTTCTGTATTAGCAAAATTCGCACCATTTCGAGTGACCCGGCGCCACCGCCGGCAGCCGTTATGCAGAAATGTGCGTCAACGTGAAGCCATTTCACCTTCTTTCACGTTGAGCAAACTCGTTTCAGTCGATGCGCCTGTGCCAGATACCGATGGCGCTGTGCAGCGCCGGGTGAGTGACGGTGGACGGCAGCGTTTCCAGCAATCATTGCAGGACCAAAATCATCTTCGGATCGCGCAGCTGGCCCATGTCGCTGCCGAACCTGACATTGGTCGCCGCCGTGCAGCGCACCCGATCGTAAGCTTGGTGTCGAAGCTGCCGATGGATTGGGGTGCTTGGCCGCTGCCGACGCAGGTGTTGCTGAACGACATGCTCGGCGTGGTCGGCAGGCAACGGCCGTTCAGCCCATGGCGTTGTCCGGCGATGCTGCTGTCGCGGGGGCAGGCGGAAAAGATCCCGCTGGCGCCAGCCGGCAGGGCGACACGGGCGCCGTAGACGATGGTGGAGAATTACAGGCCGCTGCTGGATTACGCCGGGGCGGCGTCGGGCGCGGAAACCCAAAAACGAGAAACTCCGTTTGGCGAAATCGCAAAATTTGTGTCCGCTGGCTGCACGGCATCGGTGCGGCGATGCCGCGCGGCCAGGTCCGTCTCAATTCTTGAGGCGGTAGCCCGTGCGGAAGATCCACCAGACGATGCCCAGGCAGACCAGCATGAAGCCCAGCGTCATGCCGAAGCTCAGGCCGGCATTGACATCGGACACGCCGTAGAAGCTCCAGCGGAAACCGCTGACCAGATAGACCACCGGATTGAACAGCGCGATCTTCTGCCACAGCGGCGGCAGCATGCTGATCGAATAGAAACTGCCGCCGAGAAAGGTCAGCGGCGTCACGATCATCAGCGGAATCACCTGCAGTTTCTCGAAGCCGTCGGCCCACACGCCGATGATGAAGCCGAACAGGCTGAAGGTGACCGCGGTGAGCACCAGGAAGCCCGCCATCCAGAACGGATGCTCGATGTGATAGTCAACGAAGAAGCGCGCCGTGATCAGGATCAGCAGGCCCAGAATCACCGATTTGGTGGCCGCGGCGCCGACATAGCCGATCACCACTTCGATCCACGACACCGGTGCGGACAGCAGCTCGTAGATGGTGCCCGACCATTTCGGCAGGTAGATGCCGAACGAGGCATTCGACGTGCTTTCGGTCAGCAGGGTCAGCATGATCAGGCCGGGGATGATGAAAGCGCCGTAGTTGACGCTGTCGACATCGCCCATGCGCGAACCGATGGCTGCGCCGAAGACGATGAAATAGAGCGAGGTGGACAGCACTGGCGAGGCGATGCTCTGCATCAGCGTGCGGCCGGTGCGGGCCATTTCGAAACGGTAGATGGCGCGGATGGCGTACAGGTTCATGCGTTCGTCCTCACCAGGCTGACGAAGATGTCTTCCAGCGACGACTCGCTGGAATGCAGATCCTTGAAGTCGATGCCTTGTTCGGACAGGCGCCGCAGCAGTGCGGCAATGCCGGTCTGCTCGGCCTGGGTGTCAAAGGTGTAGATCAGTTCGTTGCCGTCGGCCGACAGCTCCAGCGCGTAGTCGGACAGGCCGGCGGGAATCTGTGTCAGTGGATTCTGCAGCTGCAACGTAAGCTGCTTCTTGCCCAGTTTGCGCATGAGCTGGTGCTTTTCCTCGACCAGGATCAGCTCGCCCTTGCTGATCACACCGATGCGGTCGGCCATTTCCTCGGCTTCTTCGATGTAATGCGTGGTCAGGATGATGGTGACGCCGTTCTCGCGCAGGCCGCGTACCAGGTTCCACATGTCGCGGCGCAGTTCCACGTCGACGCCGGCGGTGGGCTCGTCCAGGAACAGGATGCTGGGCTCGTGCGACAGCGCCTTGGCGATCATCACGCGGCGCTTCATGCCGCCGGACAGGGTCATGATCTTGGCATCGCGCTTTTCCCACAGCGACAGGTCGCGCAGTATCTTTTCCACCAGCGCCGGATCGGCCGGCTTGCCGAACAGGCCGCGACTGAAATTCACCGTCGCCCAGACCGTCTCGAACGCGTCGGTGGACAGTTCCTGCGGCACCAGGCCGATCTTGCTGCGCGAGGCGCGGTAGTCCTTGACGATGTCGTGGCCGTCGGCCAGCACCGTGCCCGCGCTCGGGTTGACGATGCCGCAGACAATGCCGATCAGCGTGGTCTTGCCGGCGCCGTTGGGGCCAAGCAGGGCGAAGATCTCGCCGCGCTGGATGTCCAGATTGATATTTTTCAACGCGGTGAAGCCGGACTTGTAGGTCTTGCCCAGTCCGGCGATGGAGATAATGGCGGGCACGCGGATCCCTCTGCGGTGGCAATGAGGCTGATCGGACATCGAAAGAGTAGTGCATATCGCGGCGGCTGGCGCAGATGCAAGGGCCGCCCGGCAATGCAGAAATCGCGCATAGGCCATGCCCGCGGCGAGCTGGCGCGGGCATGGCCGGCATAGCCGACAGCCGCTCCGCGGCGGCTATCGGGCCAGGCTACAGACTCGCATCCATGGGCTCGCTCTCCAGCGCCAGCACGCCGAACACGCATTCGTGCACGCGGTACAGCGGCTCGTGCTCGACGAAGCGGTACAGCGCTTCCAGGCCCAGGGCGAATTCGCGCAGGGCCAGGCTCTGCTTGCCGCGCACGCGGCGCTGGCGCAGGCGCGCAAGGTTTTCCGGCGCGGTGTATTCGGGCCCGTAGATGAGGCGCAGGTATTCGCGGCCACGGCATTTGAGCGCCGGCTGCGCCAGTCCGCGCGGCCCGCGGGCCAGGCCTTCGGCCGGCTTCAGCACCATGCCTTCGCCGCCTGTCGCGGTGAGCTGTTCCCACCATGCCACGGCGGCGGCGGCGCTGGCCTCGTCGGACAGATCGATGTAGCGGTGCGCAGTGACGCGGATCGGGGCTGCATCGGCCGCGGCAAGGCGCGCGATCCCATGTGCTTTTCTTCGGCGACCAGCTCGGCCACGCCGGTATGGCGGAAGGCGGCAATCGCCTCCTGCGGCCGTTCCAGCAGCTCGCCGTCGGCAGCGGTTTCCGGCGGCGCCATGGTCGGCGGCAGGTAGACCAGCCAGCGCGGATCGGTGGCGAAGCGGCTCATCACTTCCAGCGCGGCCACGGCGTTTTCCTCGCGCACGGTGACGCGATGGAGTACGCGCGTGTCTATCACCCGCTTGCCGCTGACGTCGGCGAAGTCGAGCATCTGCGCATCGCGTGCCACCGCCGTCACGGGCGCATCGCCAGCGAACGGCTTGACCGGTGCGTAGTAGACCTGTGCCGCTGGCACGCTGACGAATTGCTTTTCCGGATAGCGCAAGGCGGTGAGGCGGCCGCTGAAGACGCAACCGGTATCGATGCAGACCGTGCGCTTGATCCATTCCGGCTCGGGCACCGGCGTGTGGCCGTAGACCACCACGGCACTGCCGCGATAGTCGCTGGCCCAGTCATAGCGCACGGGCAGGCCGAATTCGTCGGTTTCGCCGTACAGGGCGAACTGGCGCACGCGCCAGAGGCCCGGCGCTGTTCTCGCCGTTGCCGTGCACCAGGC
This sequence comes from Tahibacter aquaticus, assembly GCF_004363655.1. Lineage (GTDB taxonomy): Bacteria > Pseudomonadota > Gammaproteobacteria > Xanthomonadales > Rhodanobacteraceae > Tahibacter > Tahibacter aquaticus. Next base: position 79,737 of record NZ_SNZH01000002.1, on the reverse strand, counting down.
CGACCGGATCGATATCCAGCATCAGCACGGCCGTGCAGCGCTGTGCACTGGCCTCGCTGTAGAAAACACAGGCCTGGCCGAAGGACAGGCCGAAACGCTGCAGGCGATCGGGATGCTTGGCCAGCAAGTAGCCCAGATCGGTCGCCGGCTGGTGAGTGGTGCTTAGGGTGAGCAGCATGCAGGCCCCGCGGAGTAATGCATACGAATGGAATTGTTGCCGTACGGCGCGGTTGCCGCAGGCGCGATACCGACCTGTGCGGCGGAAACGGACGGCCCGCACCTGCGTTGGCAGGCCGGGCCGTCCGTTTCAGGTACGCCGATGGTGGCGCATCAGGTTTCCAGGCTGACGCGAAAGTGCTGTTGCGGATTGCCCTGGTCCGGCGCGATGCTCACCTGGGCGGCGCCGAAGGCATGGATCACCGCCACATTGGTTTCCAGGTGCGAGCTGGGCCTGCCGGTGACGAAGCTGCCGCCGCCGGCGAGCAGCAGCGGCAACAGCAACTGGTCGGACAGGTGTTCGCCGACCGGCGCGCCATGGGCAAGATAGCTGCGCAGCTCGCGGCACGCGTTCTCGGCAACGCTTTCGGCGCTGAGCCCATGTTCGCCCAGGCCGACCACGATTTCGGTCACATTGGCATAGCTGGCCTTGAGCACCAGCGCGTTGCCCGGACCGAAGCCGGCGGACAGATCGCGCCGCGCCGATGCCGTCAGCGGCAACCGCCGCGCCGCGATTTCCAGTTCGCGTTCGCCGATATGCTGGGGCAGGCTGCGCAGCAGCGCGATCGCTTCCAGGCCGGTGCTCGCGCCGCGCTCGTGCAGGTGCAAGGGCTGCAGCGGGCCGGGACGCACCTCGACGTGTACCAGTCCGCCGCCGGCCGGAAAGAAGCCGTGCCGCTCCACCGTCATCTGCACCTGCGCACCCATGCGCGCCAGCAGCGGCAGGAATGCGTCGGCGATGAAGTCGCTGGTTGGCGCCAACATGTTGTGCGTACCGCCTTCGATGCTGATGCGGCTGGGCGCATCGGCGCGCAGCAAGGCGGGCAAGACGGTCTGCAAAACCAGCATGGTGCTGCCGGCACTGCCGACCTTGAATTCGAACTGGCCGCCGCGGATGGTGCCGGGGCGGAAGCCGATTTCGGTGGAGCCGATCTCGGCGCCTTCGACCTGCGCATTGCCGACCAGCGCCGCAGCGCGCACGCAGGCCAGGTGCTGGCGCATCAAACCCGGCTTGCTGCGGCCGGCGCGAATTTTTGTCAGCCGGAACGGCCGTCCACTCAGCATGGACAAGGCCAGTGCGCTGCGCAGAATCTGTCCGCCTCCCTCGCCCTGGGAGCCGTCCAGCAGTAATTCCGAATCCTTTTTCGTGTTCATTCCGGTCCTCCCTGCCCGGGATGATGATCCTCAGGCGTCGACGTCGTTTTTCAATCCATAGTCACGCAATTCGTTCGAGTTCAGGCTGCGCTTGCGCAGCACGATCCAGCGCTGGCCTTGCCATTGCAGGTCGAACGCTGTCTTGCTTTTTGCGTCCCACGGCAGCACGCGGATGTCGGCATCGAACCAGTTGCCTTTCAGCTTGACGCAAACCGCGTTCCCCTTCACCGCAACCACATCGCCACGCTCTGTCGGGCTGCCGTCACGCACAGGCCGGATCGAATGCGGACCTTTCCAGCGCAGCAGTCCATTGCGCGGATCCACGTACAACCCGGTGACCACGTGCGGCTGCCGCGTGCGGTGATTCGGCCGCAGCCGCTCGACGGCGCAACGTTGCTTCAGGTCGTAGTCGCAATGCAGCGTGACTTCCCGGCGTACATGGTCGAGCAGATGCTGGCCGACCGTGGTACGTGCATCGATGCTGGCACTAAGTTCACTCCATACCTTGTCCCAGGGTGGGCCGGCCTGGGCCTGCAGCCAGCGACGCAGCGGCGAAATGAGATCGTCGAAATATTTCGTGCGATGACGTTTGGGCCGGTAGTTGCCGCCAAAACTGTCTTCGCCGGCCCATTCGTGCAGGCGTGGCTTGTTGCCGCGGTGCGTCTTGCGGCGCAAGCGGCACCGCGGCCGTTCAATCAATGCCTCGTGCATATCGCTGCGCATGCACCTGCCCCTTCAACCCTTGACGCAAACCACCTGGCGCAGGGTGTGCACGATCTCCACCAGATCGCGCTGCGCCGCCATCACCTGGTCGATCGGCTTGTACGCGGCCGGCGATTCGTCGACCACGTCCGCATCCTTGCGGCATTCCACATGCGCCGTGGCCGCGCGGTGTTCGCCCAGGGTGATGCGCTTCTTGGCTTCGGTACGGCTCATCACGCGGCCGGCGCCGTGCGAACAGGAACAGAAGCTTTCCTCGTTGCCCAGGCCGCGCACAATGAAGCTCTTTGCGCCCATGCTGCCGGGGATGATGCCCAGCTGGTCCTTGCGCGCACTCACCGCGCCCTTGCGCGTGATCAGCAGTTCGCGTCCGAAATGCGTCTCGCGTTGTACGTAGTTGTGGTGACAGTTGATCGCCATTCGCGTGAGCTGGAAGCTGGGCAACTGTTTGCGCAGTACGCCTAATACGGTTTCCATCATCTGCTGGCGGTTTTCTGCCGCGTATTCCTGCGCCCAGCCCACGGCTTCCACATAGTCGTCGAACAGCACGCTGCCTTCGCTGAGGTAGGCGAGGTCGCGATCCGGCAGGTTGGCCTGCTGGCGCTGCATCTCGTTGCGCGCTCGCTCGATGAAATACTGGCCGATACCGTTGCCGACACCGCGCGAGCCCGAGTGCAGCATTACCCATACCTGGTCGTTTTCGTCCAGGCACAGTTCGATGAAGTGATTGCCGCCACCGAGCGAGCCAAGCTGGCTCAAGGGCGACTTGTGCGAAATACGCGGATGGCGTTCGACCAGGGAACGGTAGCGCTGTTCCAGGCCTCGCCAGCGCGTGGTGGCGGAATTCGGTGCGACGATCCAGTTGCCCTTGGCGCTGCGCCCGTCCACCGTGACGAAACCGTGCGGAACGGCGCGTTCCACGTCGCTACGGATACCAAACAGATTGTCGGGCAGCTGGCTGGCCTGCAGGGTGGTCTGGTAGGCCATCATGCCGCAGCCGATATCCACGCCGACCGCGGCCGGAATGATCGCGCCTTCGGTGGGAACGACCGAGCCGACGGTGGCGCCTATGCCCAGGTGTACGTCGGGCATGACGGCGATCCAGGGGCCGACGATGGACAGCTTGGCCATGTTGCCCAGCTGCCGGCGCGCGCCTTCATCCAGCGGAACGCCTTCGATCCAGGCCTTGATCGGCACGCCGCCGTCAGCGTGCAGGGTGTGATGCAGTTGGGTGCTCATGATTTCTTTCAACTCTTGGTCAGATGCAGTGAAACGACAAGGTGGTGCCAGTCACGTACGATGCTCTAACGCGCTGAGCTACGGTTCGATGGCGTATTTTCCACGCCATGTTCGCTCCGGCGGGATTCGAACCCGCGCCCCTCGCAATCCTGTAGACCGGCATGCATTCGCGGCACTGCAGCAAGCGGCGACAACGAACAACGGTGTGGCGACATCGATTTTGGAGATGTAGTCGCAACAGACATTCGCCGCTTGCGGCAAGGCCGCGGGTTTCGGTGTGACGGTTGGCGAGGCCCTATTTGGGACGGGGCCTCTTCGTCCGAATGGACACGCTGCGACGAGGTCGTGGAAAGACTGCATTCAGTGCGTCTGTATTCCGCCACGCAGCTTGCGCTGCGGCGAGGACTTTCACCCCGCATGCCTTTCGGCGCTGAATCCGATGTAGTCCTGCCGGCATTCGCAGCCGTGTCCAAACTCCGTGTTCTATGCGATCACGGCGTCCATTCGCCGTGATCATTTCCCTTGCAAACAATGAACGCGCCAGTGACGAGGATGGCAAGACAACCCCGCACCAAGGCGGGACATTCAGTGCGTCTGTGTTCCGCCACGCAGCCTGCGCTGCGGCGAGGACTTTCACCCCGCATGCCTTGCGGCGCTGAATCCCATGTAGTCCTGCCGGCATTCGCTGCCGCGTTCAAACCGTGTGTCCTGTGCGGCCGCAACGCCTATTCGCTGCGGCCATTTCCCATTTTCTTGCCGCTGCGCCAGGGCCAGGTCATGGCCCCGCTGGGCGAGTTGGCGTCTGCCGATCCGATGAGAGGAGCATCGCAGTCCGCAGTCGCCGCCCTCCAGCCTCGGCGAGGCCATCCCGGCGCCAGGTTGCTATATCAAGGGTCGTGCCAAGCCTGCTTTTCGCAACTATTTTATTGATAATCAATGCATTGAAAATTCACCCGAATTTTCTACGGTCGCGCTTGCCGAGCTGATCGGCTCGTGTATTATCCGGTGGGATAATATCTGGGACAGGGACATGCAGATCAAACCGCTGGTCGTGATCGGCTTCGTCGGCACGGTGCTGGATGCGGCTACAGGGCCTGCACGCTGGGAACGCTGGCGCCCTACCGTGGCCATCGGCATGTACGAAGACCTCGCCGTCGCCCGCCTGGAATTGCTGCTGGACGAGCGGCGCTTCACCAAGCTTGCCGCTACCTTGCGCCACGACTTGGCCCAGGTCAGTCCGGAAACCCAGGTCCAGATCCACGATTTCCACCTGGCCGACCCCTGGGATTTCGAACAGGTATTCGCCGCGCTGCACGAGTTCGCGCGCAGCTATCCGTTCGATGTCGAGCGCGAAGACTATCTCGTACACATTTCCACCGGCACGCACGTGGCGCAGATCTGCTGGTTCCTGCTGACCGAGGCGCGCTTCTTCCCGGCGCGCCTGCTACAGACCTCGCCGCCGCCCAAGCAGCGCACCGGCGACTGCGGCAGCTACGCCGTCATCGACCTGGACCTGGCCCGCTACGACCGCATCGCCCAGCGTTTCGCCCGCGAACGCGCCGATACGGCGAGTTTTCTCAAGAGCGGTATCGCCACGCTCAGCCCGGCCTTCAACCGCATGATCGAACAGATCGAACGCGTCGCCGTGCGTTCGCGTGCGCCGATGCTGCTGCTGGGCCCGACCGGCGCGGGCAAGAGCATGCTCGCGCGCAACCTGTTCGAGCTGAAACGCAGCCGGCACGACCTCAAGGGCCGTTTCGTCGAAGTGAACTGCGCCACCCTGCGTGGCGACGGCGCCGGCAGCGCCCTGTTCGGCCACGTGCGCGGCGCGTTCACCGGCGCCCAGGGCGAGCGCGCCGGCCTGCTCAAGAGTGCCGATGGCGGCCTGCTGTTTCTCGATGAAATCGGCGAGCTGGGCCTGGACGAACAGGCCATGCTGCTGCGCGCGATCGAGGACAAGCGCTTCCCGCCACTGGGTGGCGACCGCGAAGTCAGCAGCGATTTCCAGCTGATCGCCGGCACCAATCGCGACCTGGCCGAAGCCGTGCTGCAGGGCCGTTTCCGCGAAGACCTGTACGCACGCCTGAATTTGTGGACATTTTATCTGCCCGGCCTGAAGGAGCGCGCCGAAGACATTGAGCCGAACCTCGATTTCGAACTGGAGCGCTTCGCCCGCCTCAACAGCGAACGCATCACCTTCAACCGCGAGGCGCGCGAGCGCTACCTGCGCTTCGCCATGAGCGTGGACGCGACCTGGCCGGGCAATTTCCGCGATCTGGGCGCCTCGGTCACGCGCATGGCCACCCTGGCCAGCCAGGGCCGTATCACCGTCGAAGTGGTCGACGAAGAGACGGCGCGCCTGGGCCGGCTCTGGGGTCATTCGCGCCGCGGTGTTGCCGGCAATGGCCACGACAGCCTGCTGCAGGCGGTGCTTGGCGACGCTATCGGGGAAATCGATCGTTTCGATCGCGTGCAGCTGTGCGAGGTGCTGCGTGTCTGCGCCGCCGCGCGCAGCGCCAGCGACGCCGGACGCACCTTGTTCCAGGCCAGCCGCGAGAAGCGCACGTCGAGCAACGATGCGGACCGCCTGCGCAAATACCTCAAGCGCTTCGGCCTGGAATTTGCCCAGGTGCAGGCGGCGGCGAAGGCACTGCCGTCGCTGAAGTAACTGTTGTCGGCGTGCAGATTCCACCGTTTGCCGAAAGCGTTCGGCGAACGGCGGAATCACTGCCTGGCCGGCTGGCGCCGGCCGCTCAGCGTATCGCCACGCTCTGGCGTTTCCAGGCTGCATCCTGCGAGCGATAGAACACGCTCAGCGACGAAGGATTGTCGACCTGCTTGTCCACCGCCAGGGTGGCCAGGTCGATCACTTCGAAGCTGCGTCGGAAGCGGCCGTCGACCCGCGTTTCCCGTGCGGCCAGCATCTGCGCCTTGCCCGGTACCCAGCCGGCGAATTCGATATAGCCCAGTTCCGGGCTGTCCAGGTTCGGCGGCAGCACGTCGATGCGCCAGCCGTCGCTGCCCTGCTGGAATATCCACAGCTCGCGCCAGCTGTCCAGCGGCTGCACGGCCAGCGCGAGCACGCTGCCGGCCGCATTGCTGGCTGCCGAAGCGGTCCAGACCAGGCCATAGGTACAGCGTCGCGCGAGCGCATGGGCAGCATCGTGCTGTGCATCGACCAGGGCAATACAGGTCTGGCCCGGATCGCCCGCGCTGGTTTCCACGCGCAAGCCCTTGTCGCGGACCGGAGCAGGCGGCTCGGCACTCCAGCGCGAGGCGCCGACACGCACGGCGGCGTCGCTATAGGCATTCGTATCTTCTTCTGCCAATTCCATTTTGTTGACAGCAGCCAGTTCCTGCAGCGCCAGCGCCATGGCTTCCGCGGCGGCTTCACCGCGGCGTGCGCGCTGGAAGGCAAAGCTGGCCTGGACACCGGCGCTGCGCAGACGCAGGCGGTTGCGCAGGTGTTCCGGCAGCGCCTCGCGCGGTACGCGGGCAAGCACGTCGATGCGCCAGCTGTCGTGTTCGTAACGCGCCTGCGGCGTCAGTTCGGGCGGGATGCATTCGGGCCGGGTCAGGCCGAGTGCGGCGCGGGCGCGTTCTTCCGCCGCTGCGGGCAGGGCCAGTACGCGGCGATAGGCTTCGCCGTCGTAGCACAGCTGCATGCGGCCGTCGCGCTCGAAACTCGTCATCGTCACGCCGAGGCTGGCGGCCACTTCCAGATGCGCGGCAATCACCGCATCGTCGGCCTTGGCATGGCGCGAGGAAGCGCGCCGGGCCAGGCGCTCGGCCATGGTGCCCAGGGCGAAGAACGCCTCGCTGCCGATGCTTTGCCCCGGCGCCGCCTTGAGGTAGGCGGCGACATAGGCCAGGCCCAGCGCCTCGGCGCCGGGCGTGTCGCGCAGGAAGCGCACCACGGCCAGCAGTTCGCCGGCCGCTTCCGGCTGCAGCGAAATGCGCCGCACCTGGCTGGCGCGGACGAAACCGCCGCGTTCGCGCCGGTAGTCGTAGACCTGCAGGTAGTCCTGGCGCTGGCCGCGGATCTCCAGCGTATCGCCCTGCCACAGCACGGCCTGCTGCCGCGCCGATTCCTTTGGCGCGGCGCGCAGCGCGATCTGGTCCTGGGTCACGATGGCCGTGGCGAGCGCGGTATCCTGCGCCTGGGTGGTGCCGGTAATAAAAAACAACAGTGCGGCAAAATACAGTTTCATGGCGTCGGCCTGCCCGCGTTTCAGTTGTTGTTGGCCGGCGCGCTGTGCTGCGCCACCGTCGTGCCCAGCAGGGTATTGCCGATGAAGCCGCCGTCGGCCGGCGGCGGGGCGATGATCACCGACACCTTGTCCGACAACTTGTCGGCCAGCGTCTTCTGGATCAGCAGCGGATGTCGGGTGATCAGTTCGCCGTCGCGCTGCATCTGCTCGCTGGCCACCTTGCCCAGGCGCTCCAGCCGGAACGCATCGGCTTCGGCCAGCCTGGTGCGAGAATCGGCTTCGCCGGCTGCCTCGATGCGACGCGCCTCGGCCGAGGCTTCGGCGATCTTGATGCGCGAGGCTTTCTCGGCTTCCGCTTCCAGCTGACGCTGCTCGATCTGCTTCTGCTTGAACGGCAGCACATGTTTCATCGCTTCTTCCTGCGCCTTGGCCGCAATCACCTGTTCCGAGGCGGCGGCTTCGGCGGCTTTTTCCCGCGTGACTTTTTCCGCATTGCCGACCAGTTCGGCTTCCTTGACCTGTTTTTCCTTCAGATCCAGCGTGTATTTCATCTTCTCGGTTTCCAGCTCCACCGCGAGCAGCTTGTCCATGCCGGCGCGGTAGTCCGACGGCAGATCGACATTGCCCATCAGCACCGAGCGCAGCACGATGCCGTCGGCGGCCAGGCGCGGCTTGAGTTCGGCTTCCAGCACGTCTTGTAATTCCTGGCGCTTGCTGGAAAAAATCTCGCGCACGGTATAGCGCGCGAAAATCTTGTAGATCACGCCCTGCACGGCCGGCTCCAGCCGCTCGCTGTCGATCTGTTCCGGCAGGGTGCGTGAAATCGCATCGGTCTTGCTTTCGTCCAGCGCATAGCGGATCGCCAGTTCCACCCCCAGCGACAGACCTTCGATGGACTGGAACGGCGCCGGCCCGTCGGCCTTGGCGCTGCGCTCGGGCTTGTACAGGCGGTCGTGCAGCGGATAGCGGCGCAACTCGTGCAGGCCGGGAATCATCAGCACTGCGCCTTCGCCGGTCGCCGTCGTCGTGCCGGTCCAGCGGTTGATCCTTACGCCGAGTTCGCCGTGACCGACGCTTTCCGTCGGCGGGTATGCGTACAAGGCATAGCCGCCGGCCAGCAAAGCAGCCAACAGGACCGTACGACGATTCACGAACACGCGCACCGTCTGCGACAGACGCGACGAAGGATGAGACACGGAAGTTTCTCCAGGACCAGCGAAGGAAACACGAAGGGTTGGCGCCTTCCCCAGGCGCAACACCATTGCAGCGCAGGCCGCGGCCGGTGTTGCGCGCGACTCGGGCCGGCTTGCTGATCAGTTGTGGCGGATTGCGGGCGGTATTTTCAGCGTGGCGAAAGCGCGCTGCAGCGTGGCCGCGTCACGCGCCGGGGTCGGCCTGGGCCAATTCGCGGCAGAGCTGCGCCGTCGCCTCGTCGACCGGGAAATTGCATTCGATATGCAGCTCGTCCACGGTGATGTCGCGTGGTGTGCCGAAGGTCGTGATGGTGGAAAAGAAACTGAGTTCGCGCGAGCCGTTACGCAATACCGTGGTCAGCAACGGCTGCGCCGCGACATCCAGCTCGCGCCGGCGCCAGCGCGCCGGCACGTCCGGATAGGCCAGCACTTCGTCGAGCAGCGCGCGCGCGGTGAAGTCCGACGGCACGGCCGCCACTTCGTTATGCAGGTGACGGATCAGCGTGCCGGCCACTTCTTCCCAATTGGCCACGGCGGGGCGCAGATCCTGCGGGTCGAAGATCATGCGCAACATGTTGCTGTGCCGGCTGTCGCGGCCGCCCAGGGCAAAGCGGTTGCAACGCAATGCGGCGCGGTTCGCCGCCAGTACATCCCAGTGCCGGTTGAGCAGAAAGGCCGGATACGGTTCCTGCTGCGCCAGCATGGCCTCGATCGCGCGGCGCACCTGGGCCATCGCTGGCATAGCCAGTGCCGATTCGGCATAGCGCGGCGCAAAACCCGCGGCGACGAGCAAGGCATTGCGCTCGCGCAAAGGCATGTCCAGCGCATCGGCCAGGCGCGCGATCAGCTCGCGGCTGGCCGCGGCACGGCCGGTTTCCACGCAGCTCAGATGGCGTGCCGAGACATGTGCATCCAGGGCCAGATCGAGCTGGCTCAGTCGCCGCGCCGTGCGCCATTCGCGCAGCAGCTGGCCGACCGGCAGCGGAGCAACAGCGTTGGCAGCGATGCGATTCACGGTGCGGCACGTGCAGGGGCGAAGTGCGCCGACTTTACGTCCGCCCTTCCCGCAAAACCATGACCTCGCAGGTCATGCCGCGATGACCTGCGACGTGACGCAGACGCTGAAGTTGCCGCCGGCCAGTGCGGCGCCAACGCCGCGAAACGACCGTAGCCGCCGCGAAAATCCGCCAGTCGTAATCGGCTGGAGCCGGCACTGTTCGTTTTGCAGCCCGCGCTGCAGGACGCGATTGCCGCCGATGGCGGAGAATGGGTCATGGCGACCCCTGGGGAGACGGTTGGATGATTCTGCGTTCTGTGCTGCTGTGGTTGCTGCTGGGCACGTCGGCCGCGATGGCCTGCGGCCAGCCGCCGGCCGGGCCGCTGCAGGCTGGCGCCGCTGACCTCAGCGTGGTCGATCCCCGGTTGGAACGCGTACAACGCGGCGAAGCGACGGTACTGGCGACCCTGGTATCGCTGAAGAACACCTCGGCGGCCTGTCTCGAGGACGTGGTCATCGAGGTGCGCTATTTCGGCGCCGACAAGCAGCTGATCGACAGTGCGACCGAGTCGTTCTTCGACATCGTCGTGCCGCCCGGCAAGACCGTCGCCTTCCGCCTCGACAGCGTGCCGCTGCACCCGCTGAGCGACTATGTCGCTCAGGAGGTGAGCGTGATCAGCGCATCGCCGCCGCGTGCGGCACCGGCGCAGCGAAGCGGCCCCGGCCTGATCGAGCATTTGCTGCAATGGATACCGTTCCTCGTGTTTTCGACGTTCCTGGGTTTTCTGCTGCATTGGCTGCGCAGCAAGAAATCGCCGCAGTCCCAGGCACTGGAACTGGCAGCCCAGCAAAACATCCTGCTGCAGGCGCAAAACACGCAGCTGGAGCGGATTGCAAGCGCGCTGGAAAGCCATGCGCGATCCGACAAGGCCGAGACATGAATACCCGGCAGGCTACCGCCGCGCGCGCCCGCGGCCATGACGGCGCACGCAGCGACACCGGCAACGTCGTGATGCTGTCCATCGGCATCAGCCTGGTGCTGATCGCCGCGGCGGCTGTCTTCTTTGCCGTGCCCCAGTTTCAGGCCATGCATCAGGCGTTCGGGGTAGATCTGCCCCATCTCACGCGCTGGCTGGTCGGCTACTACCCCGGTCTTTTCCTCTGCGTATTCATCGTGCCGGCGATCTGGCTGGCCTGGCCGAATCCCGCCCGTAGCGGAACGGCTGCGCTGCTTTTCGCCCTGTTGCTCAGCGGCCTGCTGATCGGAGGCAGCCTGTTCGCGCTCTACCTGCCGATCTTCCGGCTGGGCGCTGCCGTGTCCTAGCCCGCCGTCGCTGGCCGCGTATAGATATCCGGCTGCAACACTTCCATCAGCCGTTCCGGCGCGCCGAGCGGGGTGAAGCCGTACTGCGCGTAAAGCCCATGCGCATCCCGCGTCGCCAGCAGGAAGCGGCGCAGGCCGTGCAGGCTGGGCCAGTCCATCAGGGTCTGCATCAGCCATTTGCCCAGGCCGTGGCCGCCGTGCTCGGGCAGCACGTAGACATCGCAAAGATAGGCAAAGGTGGCGTAGTCGGTGACGACGCGGGCGAAGCCGACCTGGTTGTGCCTGCCGTCGTGCAGCGAAAAACACAGCGAATTCTCAATCGACCGCGCCACCGTTGCGAGGGGAATGCCACGCGCCCAGTAGGACTGGCTCAGATAGGCATGGGTAGCGGCAATATCGACAGCGCTGCGGTCCGCGCTGATGCAGTATTCGCCGCGTCGAACTACCTGTTCGGGTATTGCGGTGGCTTCGGGGTTCATGGCATTTGTCCATCTACGGGAACGGTTTACGCACGCGCATTGCACCGGCGGCAGCAGCACGATGCCGCCGGCACCGTGCGCGCTCAAGCGCCATTCGGCAGGGGCAGGGCAGAGCCGCCAGGGCGATCGGGCAACAGTGGATCGCATGACGTGCTGTCAGCCCTAAGACGCTGCTGCAGACCCGGCGGCATGGCCGTCGTAAACCGCCGCATAACCCAGCCAGCCGGAATACCGGCATCAGCCATCGCGGGAGTCGTCCATGCTCGGCCTGTCCACCATTGGCATCGTACACACGCTCATCGGCCTGATCGCCGTCGGTTTCGGCATTGCCGCATTCTGGCAGTACGGCGAAATCGGTACGCGCACGCGCAGCGGCCTGCTCTACGTGGTGCTGACGGTGCTTACCTGCATCACCGGCTTCTTCCTGTTCAAGCACGGCGGCTTCGGCAAGCCGCATGCCCTGGGCGTACTGACCCTGGTCGTACTCGGCGCGGCTTATGGTGCGGAACGCCGGCCCGGCCGCATCGCCCGCTATGTCGGCGTTATTTCCTATTCCACAACCTTCTTTTTCCACATGATCCCGGGTTTCACCGAAACCCTGACGCGCCTGCCGGCCGGAGCGCCCTGGGCCGCCAGTCCGGAAGCGGCCAACCTGCAGGCCTTGATCGGCGGCGTATTCCTGCTGTTCCTGATCGGTCTTGCGCTGCAGCTGCGGGCGCTGCGCCGGCGCGATCTGCGTCCGCTGGGCGCTGTGGCATAGATCGGACGACGACCCGACCCGATCGTGGAACGGATAGGCCGATCAACCGCTCAGCACAGCGAGCGCCCTGCGCCGCGGCGGCCGAACCAGGCCGGTCGTCAACGCGACGCCCAGCAGAATCACCACACCGCCCAGCGCCATCGCGCCGCTGACGGACTCGCCCAGGAACAACCAGCCCCAGAGCACGCCGAACAGGGGAATCAGATAAGCCACGCTGACCGTACGCGCGGCGCCGATGGCGGCGATCAGGCGGTAGTAGAGCAGGTAGGCGATTGCGGTGGAGCCCACGGCCAGGGCCAATGCAGCGAGCCAGGCCTTGGACGATGGCGCCGCTGCTGGCCATAGCCAGAGCGTCGGCAGCAGCAATACCAGCGCCGAAACCAGATGGCTGCCGCTGGATATCGCCAGCGGCGTGGCCCGGCCCAGGTGGCGTTTGCTGAAATTGGCTGAAAATGCATAAAGCAAGGTTGCCGCAAGGCAGGCAGCGATGGCCCAGCCAACCCGGCCGGCGCCCGGCTTGAAGCCAGCCTTGTCGACCACCAGCGCGATCACGCCGACGAAGCCGACGGCCAGGCCCAGTGCCTGCGCCGGCGTGAGTTTCTCCTTCAGCCAGGCCCAGGCAATGACCGCGGCGAACAAGGGCATGGCCGCATTGAAAATGGCCGACAGTCCAGCGCTGATGCTCAGCGCGGCAAAGCTGAACAAGACGAACGGCAGCGCCGAATTGGTCAGTCCGACCACGATGATTTCTTTCCAGTAGCGCCGCCAGTCGCCGAATCCGCCACGCAGTGCGAGCAAGGGCACCATCAGCACGCTGGCGCAGATCGCGCGCACGCCGGCCAGCGCAAACGCGCCGAACTCGCCCGCGCCCAGGCGCATGAACAGATAAGAGCCGCCCCAGAGTGCGGCGAGCAACAGCAGTTGGGCCAGGTCGGAACGTTTCATCGCAACTTCCTCGTCGATCCGTTACAGGTAGTCGGCGTGGGCAGCTTAGTCAGGCAACTGGCCTGCAATCAGTCCCAGATTATGAAATTCATAGTGGTCCAGTTGCAGCAGGCATCGGCCTCGGCGAACGTTCGATCGCGTGAGGCTGAAAAAGCGCCAGGCCGAAGGACGCGTCGCAGGGGCGCTGCGCGAAACGGCTCGTGGGAAGTGGTCTGAGGGGGCGGGCGCCACAAGGCAGCGCTTCGGCGTTTTCCCCTGGGCAGGCTCGCTCTGCCGCCGGCTTTCGCAGCGGCAACCGCACTCCGTCAGCCTATTGCAGCTGCGCCGTGCCGAAGACATAAGGCAGCAGCCGCACGATATTGCGCGCATCGTCGATACCGCGGTGATGCGTGCCGGCAAACGCGAGACCGGCCATCTGTACGGCTTCGCCCAGGCCCGGTTTCTTGGCCCGTTGCTGGCGCTGCGCGAACAGGCGCTTGACGTTGGCATGGGGCGCGCCGATCGGGTTGGGCACGCCATGGAAGTCGCAATCCTGCTGCAGCTGGCGCTTGTCGTAGTCGCCCCAGGAACAGAACACGACATCGCTGTAGCGAGACAGCCAGCGCTTGAACGCCGGCAGAGCTTCGACAAAGGTCGGCGCGCCATCGACATCGTGCTGATCTATCGATGTCAGCGAACGGCAGAACGGCGTCAGCTGCGGATGGCGCAGCGGGCGGATGAAGGTCTGGAATTCATCGACGGCTGCCAACGTGGCGGCGTCGGCCATCACGGCGCCGATCTCGATGATCTCCATCTGTTCCCGCGGCACGCTGCCGCGGTCGCAGCAGGTGGCTTCGAAATCGATGACGAGGTAGTGGCGGGGCGGGCGGGTCGGGTGCATGCCCCAGTTTGCCAGCTGCGGTGCCGGGGCAGCCAGGTTGTCCTGACAGCCGACTGATGGGTTTCCCCGCCAATCGCCGCTTCGCAAACGACCAGCCGGCCGTCGTGCGCGACGGCCGGCCGCCAATGTGTCACTCAGGGGAATACCGCATGAAGTCTTCGCTGACGCCGCTGGCCGGCGCGCTCGCCCTTACGCTGTGGTCGGGTCTTGCCGGCGCCTCGTCCAGCCCGCCGCCGCTGGCGGCGCAAGCCGCGGGCGAAGCAAAAACCGCGGCGGCAGCACGACAGGATACCGGCGGCGGCGTGCGCCCGGTGTTGCGGGATGCACCGTCGTCGCTGCAGCGCACGCGCCATACCGTGGTGCTCAAGGACGCTGCGCTGGCCTCGTACGACGGCAGTCTCGCCGGCTATCCCGGCTTGCCGCGGGCGGCGTCCGGCGCGCAGGCGGGCCGGGCCGATTTGCAGTCGGCAGCGGCGCAGGCCTATCTGGGCCTGCTCGAACGCCGGCAGCAGGCGTTTCTCGCCGACGCGTCCCGCATCGCCGGCCGCGTGCTGTCAGCCGATGTGCAGTTGCGTCACGCGGTCAACGCGCTGATCCTCGACCTCAGCAGCGCCGAAGCGCAGCAGATCGCGCAGCGTAGCGACGTGATGCTGGTGGAGCGCGAACACCAGCTGGAACTGCTGACCGATCGCGGCCCTGCTTTCATCGGTGCGGCATCGATCTGGAACGGCAGCGCCAGCGGTGTCGCCAGCAAGGGCGAAGGCGTGGTCGCGGCCGTGCTCGACAGCGGCATCAACTGGCAGAGTCCTGCCTTCGCCGCGACCGGCCCGCTCGACGGCTATGTCCATGTCAATCCGCTGGGGCCGGGCAACTACCTCGGCCTGTGCGGCAGCACACCGCCGAACGCCGATCTGGGCCGCTGCAACGACAAGCTGATCGGCATGTACAACTTCACCTCGACCGCGCCGACGCGCAGCGCGACCGACGATGACGGCCACGGCTCGCATACGGCGAGCACCGTCGCCGGCAACAGCTGGAACGCGCCGTTCGGTGGCGGCACCTTCGCGATCTCCGGTGTCGCACCGCACGCCAACATCGTTGCGTTCAAGGTCTGTGTCGGTTCCTGTCCCAGCTCGGCCATCACCCAGGCGGCCAACCAGGTGGTTGCCGACGGCATCGTCGACGTGATGAATTTCTCCATCAGCGGCGGCTCCTCGCCCTGGACCGACGCCAATTCCGTCGCTTTCCTCGGTGCGCACAACGCCGGCATTCTCGTCGTCGCTTCGGCCGGCAACAGTGGCCCGGCAGCCGGCACCTCCGATCACCAGGAGCCCTGGGTGCAGACGGTGGCCGCGTCGACCCACGACCGCGTACTCGGCTTCAATCTCGACGCGACCGGCCCCGGCACGCCACCGGCGAATACGCAGAACATTCCGCTGCGCCCCGGTGCACCGCCGATCCAGTCCGCCGATTTGTACACCGTTCCCATTGTGCAAAGCCCCGGCTTCGCCAACGGCAATAACGACGGCTGCACGTCGGCCGGTGCGTTCCCGGCAGGCACCTTTACGCGGCCGTATGCGCCACCGGCCGACCGTGTTTTCGCCGACGGCTTCGATGCGCCGGGAACGCCGCCGCCGGTCGGCGCCATCGCCGTGCTCAATCTCGACCAGAACAACAGCGCCTGCGGCAGCGGCGAACGCCAGGCCAACGCCGTCGCAGCCGGCGCCGTCGGCGTGATCTTCGTCGACCCGGCCTATATCAACCTCGGCGCGGCCGGCAATGCCTGGTCGATGCGGCGTGCCCATTGGGATAATTTTTCTGCGCTCGATCCGGCCACGCGCACGGTTTCCATCACGCGGCCAGCGCGCACCTACGCGGGCACGGGCGACGTCGTCGCCGATTTCAGTTCGCGCGGCCCGCGTGCGCTGGCGAACAACCAGTGGCTGGTGAAACCCGACATCACCGCGCCCGGCGTCGACATCCTCGCCGCCTACCAGGCCCATGTGACGTCCACGCCCGATCCCAGCGCGACCGCGCTGGAAAACGGCACCTCGATGTCGAGTCCGCATATGGCCGGTGCTGCCTTGCTGCTGCGCGCGCTGCAGCCCGGCTGGTCGCCGATGCAGATCAAATCGGCACTGATGCTGACCGCCAGGACCAGTGGCGTGGTCAAGTCGAACGGCCAGCCCAGCGATCTGTGGGACCGCGGCGCCGGCCGTGTCGACCTGGCGGCGGCGGCCAAGGCCGGGCTGGTGCTCGACGAAAGCGGTGCCAACTTCCTCGCGGCAAACCCTGCCACTGGCGGCAACCTCGCCCATCTGAACCTGCCCAGCCTGGCCAGCGCTACCTGCGTGGGCACCTGCACCTTCACGCGCACGCTGCGCCGCGCCCTGGCCGGTGCACAAACGTATACCGTGACGACAAATGGATTTTCCGGCAATGCGCTGGCGGCGACGCCGGCCAGCTTCACCGTCGCCAGCGCAGGCACGGGCACGCTGACCATCAGCGTGCAAAGCCAGCTGCTGCCCGAAGCGCAATGGTCGCTCGGCGAAATCGTGCTGACGCCGTCGAGCCCGGCCGAACCGGTGCTGCATCTGCCGGTGGCGATCCGCCCGGGCGGACCGGTCATCGAGGTCGCGCCGACGGCACTCAGCGCCAGCACTCAGCTGACCGAGACAAGGACGCTGACGATCCGCAACAGCGGCAACCCCAGCCTGAACTGGAGCATCGTCGATAGCGGCAGCGCCCAGGTCACGCCGCTCAACACGGCCAGCAGCGGCAACGGCCAGCAGGCCGGTTTCTACAACGGCAGTGCGCGCGGTGACTACTGGGCGCAGAACTTCGATGTGGCGGCACTGACGCATGTCACTACGCTGCGCGCCAACGGCTTCGTCTTGCCGAACACCGCGCTGACGACGGCCAACACGCCGGCAGTGACATTCAGCATCTACGCCGATGCGGCCGGTGTGCCGGCCGGTGCGCCACAAGGCTTTGGCGCGGCGCCGCTGTGGACGTACTCGAACACCATCGGCACGTCCAACGGCATCACCACCACGGGCGGCAATCTGCAGTTGAATCTGACGGCCGCGAACGTGGCCGGCACGCCGCTGGCCCTGCCGCCGGGACGCTACTGGCTGATGGTATGGCCGACGATCAACGGCCTGGGCAACAACAGCGCCGGCAATCCGCTGTGGGCGTGGCGCACCAGCGCCGATGCGCAGATCGGCGCATCGCCGCAGCGCTATGCCCCCTGGGACGACCCGAACAGCTGGCAGTCCGACGCCGCCACGACGGCGATGTCTGCGTTCGTCCAGGGCACGGTCGACTGCACGCAGCCGGCGTGGATCAGCTACAACAGCAGCGGCGGCACCCTCGGCTTTGCCGGCCAGACCACCACACAAGCCACGTTCGACGCCACCGGCCTTGCCGCCGGCACCTACCGCGCCACGCTGTGCCTCAGCAGCAATGCCACCAATGCGGCGACCTTGCCGGTGCCGCTGGAATTGACCGTCACCCGTCAGCCGCCGACGCTGAGCAATGCGTTCGCGCCGGCAGCGATCACCACGGCGACAACGAGCACGCTGAGCGTGACCCTGGCCAACCCGAACCCGGTCGACGCGGTGCTGACGCACGATTTCGCCAACCGCCTGCCGCCCGGTGTGTTCCTGGCGCCGGTCGCCAACGCAGCGACGACCTGCAGCGGCGGCGCCGTGACCGCCAGCGCCGACGGAACGGCGGTGACGCTGGCGGCCGGCGCGCGCATTCCCGCCAACGGCAGCTGCAGCGTGACCGCCGACGTGCGCTCGCGTTACCCGCAGACGTATACGCAGACCCTTGCGCCCGGCGCGCTGCGCACCGACGCCGGCGACAACGCAGCCTCGGCCAGTGCGGCGCTGGCAGTTGCCTCGATCGGTATCGGCAGCTTCCCGCCGGCGGAGAACTTCGACAGCGTCGTGCCGCCGGCGCTGCCGGCCGGCTGGACCACGTCGGCCGTCGGCAGCGGCGTTCCCTTCGTCACGCAATCGAGCCTGTCGCACACCGCGCCCAACGCGCTGTTCGTGCCCGAGCAGGAAACCCAGGGCCAGTCGTTCCTGACCAGCCCCACCGTCGCGGTGGCGGCCGGCGCGCGCCTGACCTTCCGCCATCGCGTGCGCACCGAGGAATACCTCGACGGCGGCACGCTGGAACTGTCGGTCGACGGCGGCGCGTTCACCAACGCGGAGGATCTGGGCGCGCTATTCGTCAGCGGTGCATTCACCGGTTCGATCGCGCGCGTGACCGACTGCGACGCCGAACCCCTGGCGCCGTACGGCTGGGTGACGAACACCGGCAGCGGCAGCACCGGCACGTCGGCGGTCAATATCGTGTTGCCCAACTCGCTGGCCGGCCACGACGTGGCGTTCCGCTGGCGCCACGGCTCGGACTGCAGCGTTGCCGCCGATGGCGGTGGCGGCTGGTGGATCGACTCGATCAACCTCGACACCGGCAACGGCATTACGCTCGAAACCGCGTTCGAACCGACGAACACGATCACCGGCACGGTCGCATCGGAAGTGATCACGCTCGGCAGCACGCGCGCTGATCCGGTGACGCTGACGGCCGCGCTGACGACGAACCTGCCGAACGGCCTGGTCTTCGCCGATCCGCCGAACGCGAGCACGACCTGCGCGGGTGGCACGATCACGGCGGTGTCCGGCACGCGCGCGCTGACCTTTGCGGCCGGCGCGACCATTCCTGCTTTCGGTACTTGTACCCTTCGCTACGACATCGTCACGACCGCCATGGGCATGTACAGGCACACCATCGCGGCGAGCGCGCTGAAGACCAGCGGCGGCAACAACCTGATGGCGACCAGCGCCATCTACCAGGCAGTGACGCCGGGCGTGCCGACCATGACGACGAGCTTCGAGCCGCCGCAGTTCGTGACGGGTAACCTGCCGCAGCTCGCCTGGCTCGGGGGCAACGGCATCTTCAACGTGAACCCTGCGACCGGCGTGCAGCATGCGCGCGTGCTGTCGAACGGCGGCAACTACCCGATCCAGAACGCGACGGCGCTGATCTCGCCCACTTTTCCGCAAGGCGCGACGCAGTATTCGATCGCGACCGCGAAAGTGGCGATCGGCAATGTCGGCACTGGCTCGAGCTGGTTCGTAAAGCCGGTGAACGAAGTGCTGTCGCCGCCGATCACCTACGTGAGGTTCGACCCCGGCACGCATGCGATTCGCGTCTACGATGCCGCGGCCGGCGGTTTCGTCGACACCGGCGCGCCATGGCCGGACGCCACGTATTTCGACGTGAAGGTGATCGTCGAGCGCGCCACGAAGGCGCTGCGCGTATGCCTCAACGGGGCGACCATCTACACCGGCGTCGCGGCCAATGCCCATATGCGCCTGCTGGAATTCGGCGGCGTGATGGAAACGGGTTCGAACGGCAGCACGTTCGACGTCGATGACGTGACCCTCGACAACGTCAATACGGATGGCGGCTGCACGCCTTAGCGGCTACACGACCCCGGCAGCCGCCGCGTGCAGCTGCGCGACGGCCTGACCGCGGCGAGTGCCATCCTCGGTGCGTCGCAATTCGCGAACCTTTCGCTCGTCAGTGCCAGCGGCAAGCGCTTTCGCTTCGAGTCGGGCCTGACCCAGTCCGTGCTCGGCACGCTGCAGATCAGCGGCAACGGGCCGCCGATCCAGATGGACGTCACCGCGAGCGGCACGGTGGCGTTCCTCAATCTCGCCACGGGCGGCACGCAGGCCATCGCCAATGTCGGCGTTTCGGATGTGCATGCGACGGGCCAGCACCTCGCGCCGACGCAGGTGGACCAGGGCGGCAGCGGTAACGTCCAGGGCTGGTTCGGCGGTGGTGGACCGACGACTCCGCCGGTACCGGTTCCCGCCTTGTCTCCGATCGCGCTTGCTGCGCTGGTCGCGGCCTTCGTTCTCGTCGGGCTGCGCCGCCAGGAGTTGGTCATGCCGCATTATCTCTTTTGCAAATAATGAGCTTCATTTTACCTGCCCGGGCAATCGCTCCGGGTGACGTCCTCGTCGTAGAAAATCCTGACGCGTTGCCGGCCTCGGCCTGGCTCCCGGCCATCGTCGATGCGCTGTCGACGGCCGCAACACGGCTCCGGCGACGCGCGACTCGCCGCGTCGGCAGCGGCTGGTCAGCCGGCATGTCGCAACTCGGCAAAAAACGTCGTTTGAAGGGATTACCCCCTCCTTCTGAGGTATCCCTGGCCATGATCGCTATCCGACACCTTTGCGCACTGACGCTGCTGCTGTGTGCAGCGCCCGGCGCCACCTATGCCGCCCAGTCGGTCCGGAGCGGAGACTGGGCCGATCCGGCCACCTGGGGCGGCGCGGTGCCCGGCTCCACCGAAGACGCGATCATCCGCGCAGGCCATACCGTCACGCTCACCACCGAACCGCCGCGAGCCAGCGTGCAGGTCGACAGTGGCGGCAGCCTGCTCATCGCCGAAACCGGTCGACTGCAGATCTGTGTTGGCTGCGTGTTCTCCAACTCAGGCAGTGTCGAGGTCAGCGGCACGCTGACCCTGGGCGAAGACTCCAGCGGCGCGACCTACAGGAACTGGGCCGCGTTCCTGGTGAATGCCGGCGGCAGCGTGGTCGTGACGCGCAATGCGATATTCGAGAACGCCCAGCGCACGCTGACCAACAACGGCCATATCACCAACAACGGCCAGCTCAAGAACGTGCGCAACGGCAACTCGATGCTGATCAACAACGGCACCATCGACAACAACGGCATTCTTCTCAACGACGTGGAGATGACGAACACCGGCACGATCACCATCGGCCTCGTCGACATCGACCTAGGACTGTTCAGCAGCAGCTACCGCTTCTACAGCGACGGCGGAACCATCACCACGTATCCGGGCGCGATCTGGACCTCGACGGAAATCTTCAACCTGACCGACGGTGCCCGCTTCTACAACTACGGCTCATTCCGCCCCACCGGCGGCATTCACCACATCCTGAGCGGCTCGGAATTCCACAACCATAACGAGGTGGCAGGCGCCACCTCGATGATGGCCGACGGCGGCATCTTCTACACCTACTGCGACGCCACGCAGAACACCGTGTACGGCACGGTGGTCGATGTCTGCGCCGACACGCTGTTCAAGAACGGAATGGAATAGGCCGCCGGCGCCCATTACCCAACACCACCGAGGAGAGAAACGAATGACCAATACTCCCAACCCAGCCGAGCCCTTGAGCGGCGGCTGCTTCTGCGCAGCCGTCCGCTACCGCATCGCCGCCCCGTTGCGCGGCGCGCGCAGCTGCCATTGCTCGCGCTGCCGCAAGGCCTTCAGCGGCGCCGGCTCGGCCTACGCCGAAGTCGAGCCCGGGTCCTTCACCTGGGAAAGCGGCGAAGACAAGCTCAGGCACTACACGACCGCGCCCGGCTGGGGGTTGTGCTTCTGCGGTATCTGCGGCACCACCCTGTGCGGCATGCAGGGCGAACGCGTGCACGGCGTCACCCTGGGCTCGGTCGATGGCGACCCAGGCGTCGTCATCGAAATGCACCTCTTCGTGGAATCCAGGGCGCCCTGGGACCACATCGGCGGCGACGCGCCCCAGTTCGCGGCGTTTCCGCCGGCAGCGACCTAGCGCCATTGCCTGCGCGGCCGCCGCTCGTACTGTCGGCCTGGGCTGCATGGCAATGGCGCCCCCTGATCGCCGTCGCTGACAGTTTTGCCCCCCGAAATACGCAAGCACCGTCAAGGGACCGTAGTCCCGTGTTTCTCTCAGGGGTTTGCTCATGCAATCGTTCACGCGCGCGCGCCGGCTACTCGCCGGCCTCTCTGCTCTTCTGCTCTACGTAGGCGTCGCCGGCGCCGCGCCGTTCGCCTTCGTGCCGAAGGCGGGCACCACGAGGATCGCCAAGGTCGACCTCGCGACCGGCACCACCGTCGCTGACATCGTGCTGTCCGGGGCGCCGCTGGCGTCGACCGTCAGCCGCAACGGCCAGCGCGTCTACGCGGTGCTGCAGACGGCCGGCAAGGTCGCCGTGATCGACACGGCCAGCGGCGCCATCGTCACCACTGTCACCGTCGGCACCCAGCCCTGGAGCGCGACGCTGTCGCCGGATGACAGCCGCCTTTACGTGATGAACGTGAGCTCCAACACCATCAGCGTCATCGACACCGCCAGCAACAGCGTCGTCGCGACCTGGCCGGTTGCCACGCAGCCGCAGCGGCTCGCCGTGTCGCCGGACGGTACGCGCGGCTATCTGACGGCGTCGCCGAACACCGTGCAGGTGATCGACCTCGTCAGCGGCAGCATCGTCAAGTCCATCGTCACCGGCAACCTGCCGAATGCCATCGTGCTCGATGCGGCCGGCACGCGCGCCTACGTCGCCTACGCCGGCGACAGTACTGTCCGTGTGATCGACACAGCGACGAATACCGTCGTCGGCTCGGTCGGGCTGGGCAGCAACAAGGCACCGAACGGCATCGTGCTGTCGCCGAACCAGCAGACGCTGTACGTCACGCAGTTTCTCGCCAACCAGACCGTCGAGATCGACGTGGCGACACTGACCGCCGGTACCACCTATAGCGTCGGCGCGCGACCCTACGGCATCGACATCACGGCGGACGGCACGCGCGTCTACGTGGCGAACCGCGACGGCAATTCGCTCAGCGTCATCGACACGGCCACGCACGCCGTCGCCGGCACCATCGACCTCGGCGCCAACGCGCAGCCCTGGGCGATCGGCCGCTTTCTCCAGCCGCCGATTGTGGCCGCCATCACCAGCGCGCCACCGAGCGGCGGCACCTGGCATATGCCGTATACGTTCACCGTCACCACGGCCGGCCTGCCGGCGCCGACGGTCAGCGTGAGCAGCGGTGCGTTGCCCAACGGGCTCGCCATCGCCGCCGGCGGCGTCATCAGCGGCACGCCGACGCAGATCGGCACGTATACCGGTGTGCTGCAAGCAGTGAGCGGCAGTACCACGGTTACCCAGCCCTTCTCGATCATCATTGCGCCCGGCTGGCCCGCGCCGCCGGTCATCGACAACGTGGTGCCGGGCGACGGCAAGGTCACCATCTACTTCACGCCGGTAACTGGCGACGGCAACGAGGTGGCGACGATGTTCAACGCGTTCTGCGGCTTTGCCTACAGCAGCGCGACATCGCCCATCGTCGCCCAGGGCCTGCCCAACGGCCAGCCCGTCACCTGCACCATGAACGCGATCAACAGCGCCGGCGGTGGTATCGCGTCGGCGCCGTTCGCCACCGTGACGCCCGGCGTCGCGCCGGCGTTCGCGGCGTTTGCGCCGCCACGCGCGACGTGGAACACGCCGTACAGCTACACCGTCAGCGCGACGGGTTCGCCCGCGCCGGTGCTGAGCGTGGCCGATGGCACGCTGCCGCCCGGCCTCGCGTTTGACGCCGCCAGCGGCACGATCAGCGGCATCCCGAGCGCCATCGGCAGCGCGACGGTGCATCTGACGGCGACGAACGCGATCGGCAGCATTACCAGCAGTGACCTGACCCTCGTCGTCGATGCCGTAGTACCGGCGGCGCCAGCGTCCGTGGTCGCGACACCCGGCGACGGCCAGGTGAGCCTGGCGTTCGCGCCACCCAGCCACTGGGGTGGCGAAAGCGGCGGCAGCTATCACGCCAGCTGCTCGCCCGGCAGCGGCAGCGCCAGCGGCACCGCCTCGCCCTTGACCGTGGCCGGGCTGGCCAACGGCACCGCCGTCGTCTGCGTGGTCAGCGCGGTCAACAGCGCCGGCACCGGGCCATCGATCGCAGCCGCCAGCGTGACGCCCGGCGTAGCGCCCGCGTTCGCCGCGTTCGCACCGCCGCGCGCGACCTGGAATACGCCGTACAGCTATACCGTCAGCGCGTCGGGTTCGCCGGCGCCGCTGCTGAGCATCGCCGACGGCGACCTGCCGGCCGGCCTGGCCTTCGACGCCGCCACCGGCACGATCAGCGGCACACCGACCGCCATCGGCAGCGCCACCGTGCACCTGAGCGCGACCAACGCCATCGGCAGCGCCACCAGCGGCGACCTGACCCTTGTCGTCGATGCCGCCGTGCCTGCGGCCCCGGCCTCGGTCGTCGCGACGCCCGGCAACCGCCAAGTGAGCCTCGCCTTCGCCGCGCCCAGCCACTGGGGCGGCGAAACCGCCGGCAGCTACCACGCCACCTGTTCGCCGGGCAGCGGCAGCGCGACCGGCGCGACCGCGCCGCTGAGCGTGACCGGGCTGACCAACGGCGTCGCCGTCACCTGCGAGGTCCGCGCCGTCAACAGCGCCGGCTCCGGGCCGGCAGCCACGGCCGCGCCGGTCACGCCGCGCGCGCCGGTCGACCTGGGCGTCAGCGTCGACAACGGCACCGGCTTCGTCGCCGGCGGCAGCACCGTCACCTACCAGATCGCGGTCGGCAACGACGGGCCGAACCCGGTCAGCGGCGCGCAGCTCGTCGACGAACCGGCCGGCACGCTCACGTCCATCGCCTGGACCTGCACCAGCAGCGGCGGCGCCGCCTGTCCCGCCGCCAGCGGCACGGGCGCCATCGACGCCACGCTCGACCTGCCGGCCGGCAGCAGCCTGCAATACACCCTGAGCGGCAGCGTGCCGGGGCTGCCGGAAACGTCACTCGTCTACAGCGTGAGCGTGCTGGCACCGAACACGGCTATCGATACAGACCCGGCCAACGACAGTGCCGTCGATGGTCCTGACCCGGTGGGCGTGTTCAGCGACGGGTTCGACTAAGAACGCCCGGCTTCTACCTGCGTCGCAACCGTTCAGACCTGATCGGTTGCGGGAAAAACCCGCACGGTTTCAGGTTTGACCGGGTCCGGAGCAGCGAAAACCTGCGTCGTAGCAGTTCAAACCTGGTCGCTTGCAGCAAAGAGCGGCGTCGTATCAGTGCAGACCTGGTCGGTTGCGGGAAAAAAGCCCGCACGGTTTCAGGTTTGACCGGGTCCGGAGCAGCGAAAACCTGCGTCGCAGCAGTTCAAACCTGGTCGCTTGCAGGAAAGAGCGGCGTCGTATCCGTTCAGACCTGGTCGGTCGCGGGAAAAAAACCCGCACGGTTTCCGGTTTGACCGGGTCCGGAGCAGCGAAAACCTGGTCGCTTGCAGGAAAGAGCGGCGTCGCATCCGTTCAGATCTGGTCGCTTGCAGGAAAGAGCTGCGCCGAAGCAGCTTTGAACTGATCGGGAGCAGATAAAACGGGTCTGTCAATTTAACGGTGTAACTGCCGCGATTTACTTGAGAACGACCGGCACGCGTTCCTCGCTTTCGCGCACGACCACCCGTCCGGATGCAGCCTGCCGTCGGCGCAAGACCTGGCCGTGACCGTAGCGCTGCGCGCGGCGTTGGCATGGGAGGGCGTGCGCGTTGTCGATCACGTCGCCGTCGGGGCCGCGGATACGGTTCGCTGTGTTTCGTGAAAAGGCAGCGGCTTCGCCGACCTGGCCCTGTCTCGGCCGTTGGTGCCTGAAAATGGCCGCGATTCCGGGCTATCGTGCGTTCTTCACCATCGCCGATCGAGCCTCTGCCGCATGCCTTTCCTGCCAACCCGCCTCGCCATCCCGCTGCTGGCACTGCTTCCCGTCACCACCGTCGCCGCGCCGCCGGCCAGCCTTTCCTTCACCCACAACGACTGGGAAATCGCCTGCGACAACACGCGCACCTGCCGCGCCGCCGGCTACCAGCGCGACGGCGACGAGCCGCCCGTATCGGTGCTGCTGACGCGCGAAGCGGGGCCGGGCAAGCCGGTGAAAGGGCAGGTGATGCTGGGCAGCTACGACGACCAGGCGGCAGCACCGAAGACCGATCTGCTGCTGCGGATCGGCGAGCAGGACCTGGGCAAGGTCGCGCTGGCGAAGGGCGAATTGCAGGGCGACCTGTCGTCGGCCCAGGTGGACGCCCTGCTGGCGGCGCTGCGGCGCGACAGCGCCATCGCCTTCGTGGCCGGCGGCCTGCGCTGGAAGCTGTCCGACCAGGGCGCCTCGACGGTGCTGCTGAAGATGGACGAATTCCAGGGCCGTCTCGGTACACCCGGCGCGCTGGTGCGCAAGGGCGACGGCGACGAATCCAAGGTATTGCCGGCCCTGCCGGTGCCGGTCGTCGTGGTGCCGAAGCAGCCGGCAACGACGGCGGCCGATCTCGCCCTGGCCGGCGATGCCGCGCTGCGCCGCGCGGTACTGGCGACGGTGAAGGAAGACGACTGCGCGCCACCCAAGGCCGATGGTGAGGGCGATGACGATGACGAAGAGGGCACGCTGGGCGTGCAGCGCCTGTCGGCCGGCAAGCTGCTGGTGTCGCTGCAATGCTGGATGGCTGCCTACAACGAGGGCAGCGGCTACTGGGTCGTCGACGACAAGCCGCCGTACGCGGCCACGCTGGTGACGACGATGGCTTCCGACTACACCAACGGCCAGATTTCCTCGGCGCAGAAAGGCCGCGGCCTCGGCGACTGCTGGAGCACGAACAGCTGGAGCTGGAATGGCCAGGCATTCCTGCACACCGCCGCGGCGACGACGGGGCAGTGCAAGCTGGTCGCGGCCGGCGGTGCCTGGGAGTTGCCGACGCTGGTTACGACGGTGAAGCAGCCCTAGCCGCCCGTAGTGCGGCGGTAGTCGGCCACAACCCGGCCGCCGCCGCCGTGTTTCCGGCCTAGCCGCGCCAGTTCGCGTGCGTGCGCCAGAATTCGACGCTGCGCTGGTAGGCCGCGCGGTCCAGCGGCACGCCCGAGCCGCCTTCGTCCACACCCAGGGCGTTGCGCATCAGGGTGATCGGCGTCATCGGCGTTTCTTCGGGCTCGGCGGTGTACAGGCAGCCGACCACGCCCCAGTCCGCCGTGGTCAGCGTGCCCTCGGCCGCCAGCTGTTCGCGGTTGTAGAGGATGGCGATGAGAAAGTTGGCGACCGGCGGCTCGAATCCTTCGAACCAGCGCACCAGCACGGGCAATTCTTCCCGCGTGCGGGCTTCGTAGTCCGAGCGCAGCAGATGCCGGTTGGCGTCGGTGATGGGCGCGGCAAAGCACCGCGTCGATGTCCAGTTGCGGTGCACGTGCAGCTGGCAGAACGGCGCGTAGCCGTCGAGCACCGCCACGGGGGCTACGGTGTTGAGGTGATGCTGGAACTGCTCCGGCGTGCAGTCCTGGATGGTGTTGCGGCGCGGCTCGCGCGGAAACAGGCGGGCGCGGGCGAAATCGGTAAGGACGATGGACATGGGCGGTTACGGTCGATGGGGTTTGCAGTATCGACCATGAAGCCGTGGAACAGATCGGGGAAATACCCCGGCCCCACCCGGTAAGCCTTGCTGGCCTTCCCGCGCAGAACCGCAACAAGCGGATGGCCGCCGCGGCGACTGCGCCGCACGATGGCCCCTAGCCAACGACACCATTCTGTCCTGAATACCACTTTGTGCACGGCGCCAGCGCAATTGGTACTCGCGAAGTGCCGGCGACGCGCCCAGGCTGCGTGGCGTAACGCGTGGCTGCATCTTCCCTTTCGCATCGGCGACGCCTAATGCACAAGATATTTTTTTCGCTATTGTTTGCCGCCAGTAGTGCCGCCGCGCAGGTGCCGGCAGCACAGCGCCAATCGCTGGACGAAGCGTGGTGGACAGGCCCGATGCTGGCCAATTCCGCATCGACACTGCCCCGTGGCCACTTTCTTATCGAGCCGTATTTCTACGACGTGCGCGGCGAGGCCACCTTCGACCGCGACGTCAAGCGGCACAAGACCGGGCGCTCGCACAGCTACGGGTCGCTGACGTACATGACGTATGGCGTGACCGATACGTTTTCGCTGAGTCTGATTCCCACCTTCGGCTACAACGAACCGGCGCAAGGCCTGAGCAGCTCGGGTATCGGCATGGGTGATCTGTCGGTGCATGCCCAGTATCGCCTCAGCCAGTTCCGCCCCGGGCATTGGCTGCCGACGATCTCCCTCGCCCTGCAGCAGACCTTGCCCACGGGCCAGTACGACCGCCTCGGCGAGCGCGCCAGCGACGGCTTCGGCAGCGGCGCGAATTCGACACTGCTCGGCATTTATTCACAAACGTATTTCTGGATGCCGAACGGGCGCATCCTGCGCATGCGCCTGAACCTGACGAAGACCTTCTCCGATCGCGTGCACCTGACCGACGCGAGCGTCTATGGCACCGACGACGGTTTCCGCGGCACGGCGCAGCCGGGCGCGAGTTTTGTCGCGAACGCCGCGTGGGAATACAGCGTCACGCGCCAGTGGGTACTCGCGCTCGATGCCGTGTACCGCCACACGCACAACACCCGCGTGCGCGGCTTCGACGCGCGCGGCGCGGCGACGGTATTCGATTCGGGACCGAGCCGGTCGTTCGCGCTCGCGCCGGCCGTCGAGTACAACATCAACGCCAATGTCGGCGTGCTGCTCGGCGTGCGCGCGATTGTCGCGGGCCGCAACACCTCGGGCCATGTCACGCCGGCGATTGCGGTGAATATCGTGCGTTGAGGCAGTGCGCCCACTGTTGCGCACAGGGCACGCCAGCGACATTCCATCGGGCGTGCCCTGCCTGCGAAGCGGTGGGCTTGAGCGCGTGCTACGGCGCTTACGGTTTACGCTGACCGCTCCAGGATTTGCTCACGATCATCCAGTTCCCGTCGATCTTCGACAGCGCCAGGTAGTCCAGCCCCTTCCAGCCGGGATAGTCCAGCATCACTTTGACGACCGCAGCGTTTTCGGACACATCGACGATTTCGTAGCTGCGTTTGCGCTGGGCCTCGTCGTCGGCCGGTTTGCCGGGGAATCCTTTCGCCCATTCTTCCGCGGTCTGCGTGACCACACTGCCTTTGGACGTGGAGTATCCGACGACGACTCCGTCTTTCCGGAGTACTTCGAAAACCAGATTGGCGTCGCCTGCCTCGAACGCACGCATCATCTTTTGCATGACGCGATTCACCGCATCGCGCTCGCTGCCTTGCGCCATGACAGACGCGGGAAGCAGCAGGGCTGCTGCGAAAACAACGGATCGGATCGACAATTTCATAGGTGTCCTGGGTGGTGTTGAGTCGGTAACTGTGGCGCGGCCTCGCCGCGAGACCGGCGATATCCCGGCCGGTCAGCCTTTCGCCGTGCCCGGCTTCGGCTGTGGCTCGGCCAGTTGGCGAAGAACCTCGACAACGGCTTTCGCCACCGGTGTCGCCGAGGCGTAGTTCTGCCCCGTCACTAGCCGGCCATCGACTTCGATGTGCGGCGCGTCGTTATTCACGACATGGAACGAGCCGCCGCGGCTTTCGACCGTTTTGCGGATCAGGAAAGGGAATTGTTTGAAGTAGGCAGCGTCCTGCTCTTCGTGTTCTTCGGGGAACCCGCTGATGCGCTTGCCCGATACCAGGTGATGGCCGCTGGCGAGCTTGAGGTTCACGATGCCCGCCGTGCCGTGGCAAACAGCCGAGATCACCCCGCCATGGCGCTCGTAGACCTGCATGGCGATGTTCTGCAGCAAGGGATGCTCGGCCACGCCGTACATGGCATTGCTGCCGCCGACGTAATAGACGGCCCGGTAGCGGCTGGCGTCGATCTGCGCGGGTGTGGCGGTGTTGCGCAGCCCGTTCATGATGGACTCGTCCTTCAAACGAGGCTGCATGTCCTTGCCGACATAGCTGTCGAGGATCGGCACGGCTCCGCCCTCAGGCGAGACGAAGTCCACTGCATACCCGGCGGCCTGGAACGTATCCCAGGCATTCACGACCTCGCCGAAACTGATGCTGGCGGGAAGCGCCGATGTGCCGTGGACCTTGCTGCTGGCCAGGATGAACAGGATGCGCCCCTGGCTGCCGCGGGCGGGTTGCTGGCTGCCGGCCTGCGCAACGGAGGCGAGGCTGCCGGTCTGCCCTGCGCGTGCGTCGGTCAGCGCACGCTCGGTGACGGCAGGTGCGGCGATGCGCTGGGCTGCCGGGGCGCTGGAAACGCCGCCCGGCCAGGCAGACAGCAGCAGTAGCAGCAGGGAGGGGATGAAGCGAGATGCGTGCATAGGCGCCAGCTCGTGGGGAGGAGCCTGCACCCTATTCGATCCCTTTCAGATCAAGCTGTTGAAGTATTTTTCCGGAGTGCGGGAATCGCTTTCAGGAGTCGGTCCTGGCCGCGCGGAATGCCGCCGGTGTGATGCCCTCCCGCTTTTTGAAGGCGCTGTAGAAGGTCGACATCGATTGGAAGCCGGCGGCTTCGGCCACGGCTTCCAGCGGCTTCGGCGGCATCTGCTGCAGCAGCGCCTTGGCCTCGGCCACGCGCAGTTGCGCCAGGTATTGCTTGAACGAGGTCTGGTTGTTGTCGTTCAGCAGCTGCGACAGGCGGGTCTGCGGTATGCCGAGCCGGCGCGCGAGGCGGGGCAGGGTCAAGCCGGGTTCGCGATGCAGGTGTTCGCGCGCCATCAGCTCGGCCAGGGCCTGCAATTGCGCGGCGGCCTCGGCTTCGGGAATGCGGCGGTCCTGGTAAGGCTCGATCGGCGCCTGGCCCAGGCGCAGGCGCAGATAGACCAGCACGCTCACCGCGAGGACGAAGGTAAACGACAGCGCGCCGACGATGTAGGAGGTATAGCCGGAGGTGTAGTAGGCGATCCAGATGAACCAGATGCCGCCCAGCGCCCCCAGCAGCAGCGGGCCCGACGGCGTTCCCGCCAGCCGTGTGCGATGGCGGTATACCTGCGCCGTGGCAAGCAGCAGATAGCCCAGCCAGGTGTAGGTGATGGCCGGCGTGATCGCGTGCCGCCACAGATCGGCATGGCCGGCATAGGGCAGGAACAGGTTCACGCCAGCGACGATGGCCAGCAGCGCGGCGATGTGCCAGCGGTCTGCGCGCCCGGGACCGGAGGTATCGCTCTGGCTTGAGCGCACCAGGAAGAACAGGCAGGGCCCGATCAGGAAACAGGCGGTCAGGCCGATCTGCAGAACGGTTCTGGGAATATCCGGCCAGAAATGGAAGGCCACGGATTTTCCCGTGCGCACACTGACCACGAGGATCAGCAGCGACAGCCAGCGCGGCGTGGGTTCGCCCTTGGCCTGCCACCAGAGAAACGATGCCGCCCCAAGACCATTGAAGGCGCCGAGCATGGCGAAGAAGAACAGGAAGTGTTGGCTCAGCATGGTCGATGCATGGAAACGATCAGTTTTTTGCGTCGAGTGGCGAACGCATAGCGAGAGGGTGGCGTGCGTGATATTTGCCGGCGCGGGTGACGAGGGTGGAGTAGCTGTAGCCGTCGTAGTGCAGGGTGTGGCAGAAATTCCGGATCTTCTGGACGAGGGCACTGCTGTTCATGGTTGCGGCTTGTCCGTCTTCCTGGCGACGGCGAGGTGCTTGGCCTCGGCCTGCAGCTGCTTCAAGTCGTCGTCGGCTTCCTGATCGGCAGCCAGCGCTTCGGTTGTGCGGCGACGGACATCGAAAGCGGCATAGCGCTCGCCGACGATGGCCTCCATTTGTTCATGCGAGATGCGGCCAGGGCCGGTCAGAAGCGAGCGCTCGTTGAAGCTGAGGAAGCGGTCGGTCTGGGTGATCCAGTCGGCCATGCGCGTCTCGATGCGACGCACGGCGCGATCCTCGGCGAAGTCCAGGAACATGGTGACCAGCCGGTTGAGCTGGTCGAGTTCCTGCACGTCGAGATAATTCTTCGACACGATGGCGTCGGATTTGCGGACCCGATCGCCCACCCAATGGATCAACCCCATGTGCTCAGCCTCCGCATTGGCCCGCTCCACGACCAGCTGCGCGGCAGTTCGGCCGGTGATGGCGTACACCAGTTTGTTCTGGATGGTGGCGAAGAAGGTCTTGGCGGTCTGCGCGGTGCCGTCGTAGTCGCTGCTGCCGGCTTTGAACAGGTCGCGCAGTTTCTGGTAGAAGCGCTTCTCCGAGCTGCGGATGTCGCGGATTCGGCGCAGCAGCTCGTCGAAGTAGTCGGCGCGCTCGGCGTCCTTCAGCCGCTGGTCGTTGAGGAGAAAGCCCTTGACCAGATACTCCGCCAAGGTTGTGCCGGCCCAGCGCCGGAACTCGGCGCCACGCGAGGAACGGACTCGGAAGCCGACTGCCAGGATCATCTCCAGCCGGTAGGTTTTGACGCTACGGCGTACTTCCCGTCCTCCCTCTGAACGAACTTGTAAGTAGTCCTTACAAGTTGCCTCTTCCACCAGTTCGCTCTCGTCATAGACCGTTCGGACGTGCTGGGTAATGTTCTGCGGCGTGGTCGCGAACAGGTCCGCCATCTCGGCCTGGGTCAGCCAGACGGTGCCGTCGGCAGCGCGCAGGTGTATGTCGGTACGGCCGTCCTCGGTGCGGTAGAGGATAAGTTCGCCGTTGCTGTCGCTCATGCGGTTTCCTTGGCCTTGCGGCCTCGCTTGCTTGCGGCGGCAGTGTGCGCCTCGGTTTCGCGAGCGGCGCGGATGCTGGCCGGCTCCCACTGGCGTGGCGTCGAGCGTAAACCCTACTACACCGGGAAGCTGGCGGTGACAGCGCCTGTCGGTCGCCCCGCGCAAGGGGTACCAGCTGTGCAAGGATGGAGAGAGACTTTCTTGACAGATGCCTATTGCAGCTGTTGTGGCAGAGGGGCGCGCGGCCCGGCACGGGCACGGGCACGCGCAATATTTCTCGACTTCCGGATATAGAGATAGATGGTTGGCCGTCGTCCGGCCGTTGCGGCCCCGGGGGCGGACGACGACTCCACTGGAGCGGACGAGGCGCGAGGGGTAGGGCCGCGTCGGATTGGGTGGGCAGCCGAATCAGGACCGCCAAAAAGCAGCCGGGCGTTGCTGGCAGCCGGGCTGGCCTGGTGCCGGTGCCTGGCGCGCGCATCGCTGGCGCCGAACGCCCAGGCACGGTGCTGCGACTGTGACCGTGAGCCTCGGCGAATGGCCGGCTTCGCGCTGCCGGCGCGACGGTGACGTCCTCACTGTTGCCGGCCGCTCGCTGTATCGCGCCAAGGTCAACGGCCGCAACCACGTCTGTGTGCCGAAAGCCGAGCGTCGGTCGCCGACGCTCGGCTTCTCCTGTTCACTGCCCAGGCAATGGCGGCTCCTTCGACGGCTGGCATTCGTGTCGAAGCCCTTCGGGTCCGGACTTACCGGATGTGGAGCGCGCAAAGCGCCTGTCTGAAACCGACCCGATGCTCTTCAGAGCGATGCGTCGACGTTGAGCTGGATATTGCCGGACGCGACGAACGTTCCGCACTGGAAGTTGATCGTCACGTTGACCGCCTCGAACTGGAGCCGCATCAGGCTGGCCACGGACGTGGGCAGATCCAGGGCCATGAGGCCTTCCAGTTCGACTGGAGCGAAGAGGGGATCGTGATCGGCGGCATCTGGCGGCGGGTGCAGGTAGCCCACGTGAAGCTGTGCGCGAGCCGCGCGTTCTGGCTGGTCGCGTGCCAGATGCAGGCGGCGCGCTTCCCGGTGCATCGTGATCTGGCCGGGTTCGAGTTCGACCAATCCAAGGTCAAGCGTCGTCAGATCGACCAGTTCGCCACGCTCGCGTTCACCGACAAAGCGGAGAACGTGGTGTTCCTCGGTGGCACTGGCACGCGCAAGACGCACCTCGCTACGGCGTTAGGGGTTCACGCCATTACCGAGCGCGAGCGTGGCGAGGCTGCTCCAACCATCCAAGGTTTCAATTAAACCATTGAATATATTGCTGTATTCGTTGCTTCAGCCTCGTTCCGAAGCAATGTTTGTGCAAACAGCACACACATCGCTGTTTTGCCCCCTGGGCAGCGAGGGGGAGTTGGTGCAGCAGGAAGGCCGAAGTTTGTGTGGAACGCCCGTTCGTCCACACAGACTTCCGCTCTATTGATGACACCAGCATCAGGAATTCTTTGAGAAACATTGGCTTGAGTATTCTTAAGTCTCGAGTTTCACCGCTGAAGTTTGTTAGCTGACCACCTGGCGGGCTGTCGAGAAACCCAGCCGTTGAGCGACAATGATATGACCAACCTATCGTGAGACGGATCGATGCGTAGGCGCGCTAGGGCATCGGGAGGGAAGCCAAACTGAGTTTCCTGGCCAATGCGCTGATTCAAAACTGCAACGGCCTGGTCGGCGGTGTGGACGTTCGTCACGCGACCGGCACCGGCGAACGCGAAGGCGCTCTGCCCTACCGCTGAACTCGGCCATGCCGCCAGCTCAGTGCGATGGGTCCCGGCTCGCAAAGCCTTGATCAGAACGATCAATAAGCGTCACCAAGCGGCGAGAGGGAGCAAACAAGTGACGCAAACTGAGGCCCAAACCAGATCGGAGCTAATCGATCAGCAACTTGCTCTGGCAGGCTGGGACGTGAAAGATCCGGCCCAGGTTGTTGAGGAGTTCGACATCCTCACCGCCTCGTCTGTAGGCGTGGCCGAGCCACGCACACCCTATGAGGGACACCAGTTCAGCGACTACGTCTTGCTCGGCAAAGACCGCAAGCCCCTCGCGGTCATCGAAGCCAAGAAGACCAGTCGCGATGCCGCTATTGGCCGCGAGCAGGCAAAGCAGTACTGCTACAACATCCAGAAGCAGCTGGGCGGTGAGTTGCCGTTCTGCTTCTACACCAACGGTCACGAGCTCTATTTCTGGGATCTGGAAAACGCGCCGCCGCGCAAGGTGGTCGGCTTCCCAACGCGTGATGATCTGGAGCGCTTTGCCTACATCCGACGCAATCGCAAGCCGTTGACGCAGGAATTCATCAACACCTCGATTGCCGGGCGCGATTATCAAATCCGCGCCATACGCTCCGTGCTCGAAGGCATCGAACAGAAGAAGCGCGATTTTCTGCTGGTGATGGCCACCGGCACCGGCAAGACCCGCACTTGCATCGCCATGGTCGATGCCTTGATGCGGGCTGGCCACGCAGAGAAGGTGTTGTTCCTCGTGGACCGTATCGCCTTGCGTGAACAGGCACTGGCCGCCTTCAAGGAGCACATGCCCAACGAGCCGCGCTGGCCCAATGTGGGTGAAAAGCTGATCGCGACGGACCGCCGTGTGTATGTCGCCACCTACCCGACGATGCTCAACATCATCCGGGACGAAGCGCAGCACCTGTCGCCGCACTTCTTCGATTTCATCGTCGTCGATGAAAGCCATCGCTCCATCTACAACACCTTCGGAGAAGTGCTGGACTACTTCAAGACCATCACGCTAGGCCTGACAGCCACACCAACCGACATCATCGACCACAACACTTTCCAGCTTTTCCGTTGCGAAGATGGCATTCCCACGTTTGCCTACACCTATGAGGAAGCCGTGAACAACGTGCCGCCTTATCTCTGCAACTTCCAGGTCATGAAGATCCAGACTAAGTTCCAGATGGAAGGCATCAGCAAGCGCACCATCTCGCTGGAAGACCAGAAGAAGCTGATCCTCCAGGGCAAGGAGGTTGAAGACATCAACTTCGAGGGCACCCAGCTTGAAAAGCAGGTTATCAACAAGGGCACCAACACCCTGATTGTCCGCGAGTTCATGGAAGAAGCCATCAAGGACGCCAACGGTGTGCTGCCGGGCAAGACTATTTTCTTCTGCGCCACCAAGGCCCATGCGCGGCGCATAGAAGAGATCTTTGACAAGCTGCACCCGCAGTACCACGGTGAGCTGGCCAAGGTGCTGGTGTCGGACGACCCTCGCGTCTACGGCAAAGGCGGTCTGCTCGATCAGTTCACTAACAACGACATGCCGCGCATCGCCATCAGCGTGGACATGCTCGACACCGGCATTGACGTGCGCGAGATCGTCAACCTGGTCTTCGCCAAGCCGGTCTACTCGTACACCAAGTTCTGGCAGATGGTCGGACGCGGCACCCGCCTGCTGGAATCCAGCAAGCCCAAGCCTTGGTGCCTTGAGAAGGATGTGTTCCTGATCCTCGACTGCTGGGACAACTTCGAATACTTCAAGCTCAACCCCAAGGGCAAGGAGCTCAAACCGCAGTTGCCGCTGCCAGTGCGGCTTGTGGGCCTGCGCCTCGACAAGATCGAAAAGGCCAAGGACAGTGGCCTTACCGACATCGCCGCGCGTGAAGTCGCCAAACTCCGCCTGCAGATTGCCGCGCTACCCAGGGAGTCGGTGGTGATCAAGGAAGCCGCCGCTGCGCTGGCGCGGCTGGACGACGACAACTTCTGGATCAGCCTCAGCCACGACCGGCTGGAGTTCCTGCGCGCAGAAATCAAGCCGCTGTTCCGCACCGTGTCCGAGGCCGACTTCAAGGCCATGCGCTTCGAACGCGACTTGCTGGAGTACTCGCTGGCCGTCTTAAGCGAAGAAAAGGAACAGGCCGACACCCTCAAGGAAGGCGTCGTCGAGCAGATCAGCGAACTGCCGCTCTCCGTGGGCTTCGTCAAGCAGGAAGAGGCCCTGATCCGCGCCGCGCAAACTGGCCACTACTGGGCCAAGGCGGATGAAGACGCCTTCGACCAACTGGTCGCCAAGCTCGGCCCGCTGATGAAATTCCGCGAGCAATCCACCGGCCGGGAGCAAACCCAACTCGATCTGGCCGATGAACTGCACAAGAAGGAATGGGTGGAGTTCGGCCCACAGCACGAGGCGGTCAGCATCACCCGCTACCGCGAAATGGTGGAAAACCTGATTGCCGAACTCACCGCGCATAACGTGGTGCTGCAGAAGATCAAGAACGGCGAGGCAGTGAGCAGCGAAGAGGCCGACGAACTGGCCGAACTGCTGCACGAAGAACACCCGCACATCACCGAAGACCTGCTGCGTCAGGTCTACAAGAACCGCAAGGCACGCTTCATCCAGTTCATCCGCCACATCCTGGGTATTGAAGTGCTCAGGAGCTTTCCGGACGAGGTCAGCGCCGCCTTTGACCAATTCATCCGCGCCCACACCACGCTCGGCAGCCGGCAGATGGAATTCCTCAACCTGCTGAAGGGCTTCATCATCGAGCGCGAAAAGGTGGAGAAGAAAGACCTGATCAACGCCCCCTTCACGGTCATCCATCCGCAAGGCATCCGTGGCGTGTTCAGCCCGGCTGAAATCAACGAGATCCTGCAGCTGACCGAACGGTTGGCTGCCTGACAGACAGACAAAGAGACAGGGCACACCATGCTGCAAAACAACCCCGAACTCAAAAGCAAGATCGACCAGCTCTGGAACAAGTTCTGGAGCGGCGGCATCAGCAACCCGCTCACCGCCATCGAGCAGATCACCTACCTGCTGTTCATGAAACGGCTGGATGAGCTGGACCAGAAGCGCCAGGCCGATGCCGAGTGGACCGGCGAGAACTACATCTCCAAGTTCACGGGCACGTGGATTCCGCCCGAATACCGCAGCCAGCCGGAGCCCGAGAAATTCGCCATCGACAAGCGCAGCCTGCGCTGGAGCGAATTCAAGCGCATGCACGCCGAAGAGATGCTGCAGCACGTGCAGGGCAAGGTGTTCCCTTTTCTCAAGGACCTGAACGGCGCCGAATCCAACTTCACCCACCACATGAAGAACGCGGTTTTCATCATCCCCAAGCCCGCCCTGCTGGTGGAAGCGGTGAAGACCATCGACGACCTCTTCGAGGTGATGGAGAAGGACTCGAAAGAGAAAGGCCAGGCCTTCCAGGACATCCAGGGGGATGTCTACGAGTTCCTGCTGTCCGAGATCGCCACCGCCGGCAAGAACGGCCAGTTCCGCACCCCGCGCCACATCATCAAGCTGATGGCTGACTTGGTGCAGCCGCAACTGGGCCACAAGATTGCCGACCCGGCCTGCGGTTCAGGCGGCTTTCTGCTCGGCGCGTATCAGTACATCGTCACCGAACTAGCGAAAAAGGCGGGCGCCCAAGACCTCAAGCCCGATGAAGACGGCTTCACCCGCACATCGGTCGCGGCAGCGCTCACCGAAAAGGCGCAGGCCATTCTTTCCAGCTCGCTATGGGGCTACGACATCGACCAGACCATGGTGCGCCTGGGCCTCATGAACCTGATGATGCACGGCATCGACGAGCCACACATCGACTACAAGGACACCCTCAGCAAGAGCTACACCGAGGAGGCCGAATACGACATCGTGATGGCCAACCCGCCCTTCACCGGCAGCATCGACAAGGGCGACATCAACGAGCACCTGCAGCTGGCCACCACCAAGACCGAACTGCTGTTTGTAGAGAACATCTACCGCCTGCTCAAGAAGGGCGGCACCGCCTGCGTGATCGTGCCGCAGGGCGTGCTGTTCGGCTCCGGCGGCGCGTTCAAGACGCTGCGCCAGATGCTGGTGGAGCGTTGCGACCTCAAGGCCGTGATCACCCTGCCCA
This sequence comes from Tahibacter aquaticus, assembly GCF_004363655.1. Taxonomy (GTDB): domain Bacteria; phylum Pseudomonadota; class Gammaproteobacteria; order Xanthomonadales; family Rhodanobacteraceae; genus Tahibacter; species Tahibacter aquaticus. The sequence continues at coordinate 41,392 of NZ_SNZH01000002.1, read as the reverse complement.
GTGGCGTGTTCAAACCCTATGCCGGGGTCAGCACCGCCATCCTGCTGTTCACCAAGGTCTGGGGGCCGAAGGACAAGGTGAGCAAAGCCGCCACCGAAGAGGTCTGGTTTTACGAAGTGGCCGCCGATGGCTATTCGCTGGACGACAAGCGCAGCAAGCAGGAAGGCTACGGCGACCTGCAAGACATCATCGCCAGCTATCACTCACGCAATCCCGCCAGTGACACCGACCGCACTTCCAACTGCTTCATGGTGCCGCGCAGCGAGATTGCCGACGAGAAGAACAACTACGACCTTTCGCTCTCACGCTACAAGCAGGATGTATTCGAGGAAGTCCACTACGACGCGCCGGGCGTGATTCTGGATCGGCTGATTCAGGCCGAGGTAGGGGATGTGGACGAAGCGGAACTGGGCAAAGTACAGAGCGGCATCGTGCGCGAGTTGCTGGAGTTGAAGGGGCTGGTGGGATGAGCTGGACCCCTAAAACTCTCGGTGAAATCTTGGAACAGTCGGGCCGCCACCGTGCTGGCGATCAGGATTTGCCAGTCCTTTCGATCACCATGAAGCACGGCTTGGTCGATCAAGCAGACAAATTCAAGAAGCGCATTGCCAGTTCAGACACCTCGAACTATCGCGTTGCATACAAGAACGAATTGGTTGTCGGCTTCCCGATTGATGAGGGTGTCCTCGGTTTTCAGACAAAATATCCAGCAGGAATCGTTAGTCCGGCGTATGACATCTGGAAGCTACGAAGCGAAGTAGATTCCCATATCCCCTACCTTGAGCGATATTTGCGATCGGCCCAGGCAAGGGGTTCATATGCCTCGCGCATGCAAGGTGCCGTTGCACGGCGGCGAAGCCTGACAAAGACGGACTTTCTCAACCTAGAAATTCCGTTCCCGCCCCTCCACGACCAAATCCGCATTGCCCATCTGCTCGGCAAAATGGAAGGCCTGATCGCCCAGCGCAAACAACACCTACAACAACTCAACGACCTGCTCAAGAGCGTGTTTCTAGAGATGTTTGGCGAATGTGTAAAGGACGAAGATAGCTATCAGCCAATTGTAGGAGTGTGTGATTTCATTGATTATCGCGGCAAGACCCCCCCTAGAGTTGAGTCGGGTATTCCATTGATAAGCGCAAAATGTGTGAGGCGTGGCTATTTTGATGCCGCACGGCTCGATTTTGTTTCCGATGAGACCTATAGAAACTCGATGACGCGGGGTTTCCCAAAGGCAAATGACGTTCTTTTTACGACTGAAGGAGCGACCTTCGGTTACACGTGCAGAATTCCGAGAGAATTTCAAAAGTTTGCAGTGGGCCAAAGATTAATAACGCTTGTATGCAAGAGCGGTTATCAGCCAGAGGTCTTGGAGTTCGTTCTAAATGACCTTCACATTCAGAAAAAGTTGAATAGCCGACTATCGGGTAGTGCTGCCTTAGGAATTCGATCCGCCGAGCTTGCAAAAATAGTAATTCCATTCCCTCCCCCAGAGGCGCAAATTCAATTCTCGGCCGTTGTTGAAAGAGTTGAAGGCATCAAGTCCCTCTACCAGCAAAGCCTTACTTGCCTCGAAGCCCTGTATGGCGTTTTGAGCCAGCGGGCCTTCAAGGGCGAACTGGATTTGTCGCGTGTGGCCTTGCCTGCCGCCCCCATTGAAGGAGAAAGTCCCTTGGCCGCTGCCGTGCCTGCGCCCATCACCACGCCGGTGATCGAGCTGCCCGAAACCGATTTGCTGCTGCCCGCACTGCAAGACCGCACACAGCTTGCACCGCTGCTGCGCTTCTGGCTTGAGGCCTACCGCACGCAGTTGGGCGGTGCGGCTTTCTCCCTCGAACGCTTCATAGCCGCCGCGCAAACCCGGCTGGGCGAACTGCACCCCGACAACGATTTCGAACTGCGCGCCAGCGACTACGAACATGTCAAAGGTTGGGTTTTTAAGGCACTTGATTCTGGGCGCTTGAGGCAAGAGCGAAACCAGGTTTATTGTGTAATTGAAACCAAAGAGACCGTACTTGGAAACTTGATTGAGATAAAAGCCATTCAGACATGAAACTGCTGCGCCTCAAAATCACCGACCCGGACGGTTTCCGCAGTCTGCGCTTCGGTTTTGAGCACCACTTCCGCACCGATTGGAGCTTGCAGGACGAACTGGCGCAAGCGATCGACTTTGCGCCCTTCGTTTGCGCTGGACCCAATGGAAGCGGCAAATCCAATCTGCTCGAAGCGCTGGCGGCCATCTTCTTTCAGTTGGAAGTACTGCGCGTGCGCCGCAGCTTTCTGCCCGAAGCCTTGCAGGATGAGGCGCAGGATGTTTCGCTCGTCGCCTTTGAGCTGGATTACCTGATCCGCGTGCCCGCCGAGTTCCGCAGCCCCGACAGCCCGTCGTGGGCGAAGGTGGGTGTGTGGAAGAACGCTGGTGAATCGGTGCGAATTCTTTGGGAGAACCAGGGCGACTTCAGCACCGATGTGTACGAGGCGTTCAAGGGCGGACACGCCGACATCCTGCTGCCGCAATACGTGCTGGGTTATTCCTCGGGCGAGAACGAGATCCTCAGCCTGCCTTTCTTCAAGATGCGTTTCGTGCAGTTCGACGAGTACTGGAATGCATTGACCCGGCAACTGAGCTACCCCGGCCACCCGGAGACACGGCTGGCCTATCTGGACAGCGGATTCAGCCAGGCCATCTTGCTGTGCAACCTGCTGTTTCAGGACGAGGCCACACTGCAGCCCTTCCGCGAGGATGTGGGCATCGAGGCCTTGCGGGAGTTCCGCATCATCCTGCGCCGCCGAATTTCCATCGACGCAGTACAACTGGAAGCGTTCGATCTCGCTGATGAAGATCAGAAGCGCGAGCGACGAAATCGAATACAGGCGGAAGCTCGAATACGCGGACTCTCAGATTCTGAGATCAGCCAATCAGTTGATGATTGGGTTCGCCACGAGATCATCAAAAGCAATCCCGCGCTTTCGGAAACTGATGAGCCAGGAAGTACCCGCTATCGTCTGAACTTGCTGCAGCTGCTGGAGGGTGACGACAAGTCCTCGCTGGTGGTGAGCGCCCTCAAGCGTTGTGCCACGCTGAATTACATCGACGACGCCACCGATACGCTCGTGCTCGACTACTGGGTCAATGAGGCGACCCGGCAAGCATTTCGCGAGAACTTCGATGGCTCGGCGCTGGCGCTGTTCCAGGCGTTTCAGGTGCTGTTGACGCTCAACCTGTATGCCGTCAGCGAGGTTCTGAAAGCCGACCTCTACACCTCGAACAGCCACTACGTCAGCGAGACGGTGCCAACCTTGGCATCCGACCAGCGCATCATGCGCTTCAAGTTCGTGCGCTTCACCAAGCATGGTGTGGCCGAGCCAATGATGCTCAAGGAATTATCGGACGGCGAGCACCAATTGCTCCACAGCCTTGGCCTGTGCCTGCTGTTCCGCGAGACCAACTGCCTGTTCCTGCTCGACGAGCCCGAAACGCACTTCAACCCCGACTGGCGCGCCAACTTCATCAGCCGCTTGCGCCAGTGCCTGCCCGGCAACGGCGAGCTCGCGCAGGAAATGCTGATCACCACCCACACGCCCTTCCTGATTTCGGACAGCAAGCCGGAGAAGGTGCTGGTGTTTGCCAAGGACAAAACCAGTGGCAAGGTCAGCATCAGCCACCCGGACTACAACACGCTGGGCGCGTCGATCAACAAGATCACCATGAACACCTTCGGCAAGCGCGAAACCATCGGCGGCCATGCGCAGGCCTTGCTGGACGCGTTGCGGGCCCGTTTTGAACAGGGTACCGAAGACAAGGAAGCCCTGATCACGGAGATTCACCAGCAGCTCGGCGACTCGGTGGAAAAGGTACTGCTGATCAAGGCCATCCTTGATGTTGATCGGCCTAGCGATGGGGAGGCGCAGCGCTGATGCTGTTTCCGTACACCTATATACCGCACGAGATGGAGAAGATGCAGACCTTCATCGACTTCATCTTCTACGCGGTGTGGTGCCAGGCCCCGTTAAAGCGTCCCTACCGCCTAGAGCTGTTCACCTCAAATCCTGAGCTTTTTGAAGTAATGACGGCGTTTCATTACGACGACAGCAAAGGGGCTGAGTTTTTCGCAGGACATGTGGAACGTATCTACGGCCTCTTCGCGCCGTTGAGTGCTTGCCAGGTCGAGCAGCTTCGTCTCTGGTATCGGGCGAATAACGATGTGGAACGGGTATGCGCCAACGACCATGCCATGTCACTGCAGCGATACGCTGACTTTCCCACAGAGCTCAAAGACCTGCGTGACCAGCTGGCGTCATTCTTCAAAGGGCTTTATTCGCATGTAGACGTTGCCGCTCTAAGAAAAAAGTGCGGCGACATCGACGATCACTACCAGACCTTTGTGCAGACCAACAAGTCAGGGAAGTGCCCGTTCTGCGGCATCAATGATTTGTTTGGCGAGTATCACAGCAAGCGCGAGGCCTACGACCACTACCTGCCCAAGGCACTGTACCCATTCAATTCCATCAACTTCCGCAACCTTGTCCCAGCCTGTCATCACTGCAACAGCAGCTACAAAACCAGCAAGGATCCAGCCTACGCACTCAAAGATCCAGCGAGGGCGGTTCATCGCCGCCCCGTCTTCTACCCCTACAAGACGACGCCGCATTCCATTGAGCTGCAAATAGGCCTGCAGCATTCAGACATTGCCAAGCTGACCCCGGCGGACATCACCCTGCAATTTGGCCCTGCGGCTATCGCGCAGGAAATTGACACGTGGAAGGATGTGTACGGCATAGAAGAACGCTACAAATCGAAGCTTTGTACTGAAAGTGATGGCAAAGCTTGGCTCACGCAGGTACTGGATGAATGGAAAGAGCTCGGGAAAGATCCTCAAGACTTTCTCCAGACGTTGGCGTTCAACACCGGAAAACGCCCATTCACCGACTGCAATTTCCTTAAGCGGCCTTTTCTCGACGCCTGCCGAAGGAAAGGGATATTCAACGAGGAGCGCTCTGCATGAGTGCGCAGCCCCACACCAGCCTTCCGGTGCAGAGCGCACATACATTGCTGTTTTTCCCACTGGGCAGCGAGCCGGAGTTGGTGTCATAGCAAGGCGGAAGTCTGTGCGGAATGCCCCCTTGGCCGCACAGACTTCTGGCTTGCGGAGAGGTGTGTCGCGACTAACGCTTTGATAAATATGGACTTGCCGTCGTCGCGACTGCCGGTTTTCCGTGGGGAGGTTTGTTTGTGGACCGCTGGAGCTATATCCACCTGGCCGGGATGCCCATCGGCCATGTACTCGATCGTGGAACGGTCGATGTCGCTGACGATGGTCGTGTACGAATGACCTTTACGAAAGGCCTATTCATCGACGCCGATCCGGCGTAGCGAGAGCGGATCTTTGCGCGCATGACCTCGCCGGACCGCTCGCTGCATCACTCCAAAAGCCGCATCCCAGGGCAAGTGCAGAAGCCTACAGGCACCCCTGACCGTGGCGCACTGCTGCAGTACGCCGATGATCCAGCGCCCCATCAATTGCGTGAATCGTGAGCGCGGTTCAGCCCATGGCACGGTGATCTGCAGAACACCGTGCTCCGGACAGTGAACCCGTGGCATCCGGGCCTTCAGGATCGTCTGCAGCTGGCAGGTATCCAGGTGCCGCCAGGATCGCTCCGGCCCATGGTCATGCAGAACCAGCCCTTTCCCGCAGCGCGGACAGGGCCATGGACACCCCTGTGGATGATCGACCTGCACCTCCACCCGCTGGCTCTCTAGATCCAGCTTTACGTCCGTCACCATCCAGGGGGCCGGTAGGCCAAGTATCTACCGGTACAGCTCTACGTCGCGCATTGCGAGGACTCCCTCGTCAGAGGCCTACCATCGCCTACCTTTCTCTGCCCACTGAAATCCCGGAAGGACCTGGATTTTAGGTGGCACGGCTACTCTGGCGGCGGACGCAATTCCGGTAGATGCAGGCCAACCTTGGCGCCCCCGGCCGCTTGGTCCGCCTCGAGCGAGGCAGTGACCTCAGCCGCTGGCAGCGGGCCTGAACGTGCGAGCAAAGTTTTCGCAAGTCGGTCGACCATTGCCCAAACCTCGGGCTTCAACATCACGGCGGCGACGCGCTCCGCGAAACCAATGAATGCACCCGTTCCCCAAACTTTCCGCACCGTGAGAACGTCGCCGTGAGCGCCCCTGAAGGCTGCCTCATTATCGAAAGCTCTTCCGACTTTATCGGCGAGTAGCATCTCGGCAGCGTATCCGGCTGCTGCGATCACTGCGCGCTGCTTACGCTGTTCGAACTCATCGACTACCCATCCTTCTGCCTGTCTGTGAGCCAGCAGCGCGGGGTCCTGGTGAAGCGGGGTCTCGGCATTTCCTTTCTCTGTCAGCGTCCCATCGATATGGATGGGGCCGTCAATGACAAAGATGCCGGAAAGAAATGCCATCACCGCATGCCCAGCTTCGTGATAGGCGGTCGTTTCTCGGTCAACGGGTAAAGCGCAGGTCATCGGGTGATTCTGCCGGGTGGTAAGCGGTAAGCGACGGCACGCGAAAGCACGCATCGACAAACTGCCCAGAAGCGTTCGATCGGGAACGGTCGCTCTGCCCCGCAAGCAGTCTGCTGGTACGTGGTTGACGAACAGCGGTACACGCTGCGGAGCCGCCTTTCCGGTCAGGACCAGCGATGCGGTCAGGGCGGGCAAACGTGCCGGTCAATCGTGACCAGCGCCCGCATTCGGCCCATGGCCGAGCCCGTAGTGTTGTATCGTTTTGCAAGAATACGCCATAACACATGAAGCAGCTATAGTCAGATCCGAGTTGACTAGAGATAGTAGACATCCTCTGCAACGCCCGTCCGCCGTATGCGAGCCAATGCGCGGCAGTACTGACAGGTATTTGCGGCCATGCTTGTTGAAGCCGCATGGCGTCGCCACAGGCGCAGACCCAAGCTGCGTCGGATGCGCAGGAAGTTGTCGAGTTTGACGTCTGGAATGACGGTGCCGACGCACCACTGCTATCGTCGCACCTAGGAACAGCGGGGAACGTGTTTCCCTCAGCAATAGGGGCGCATAACGCGTGGCTCGGCTGAAGCATTTGCATCTAGCGTAAGACTTGGATCTGCGGCGCTAGGCGTGCTGCTGCAGCCTAGAGCAATGCGGTGCGTAGCATGCTCACCACACCATTTCCGTTCGACGGCAACGTTCGTTAGCCGGCCGTCTCCTGGTCGTCCAGATTGGCACTGGCACCCGTTGCTAGCTCTGCTAGGTCGCGCGGGATGTACTTTGAGTGGGCGCGCCTTAAATAGCCCAACTCGCTGTCAGAATCCGCTTGGTAGTCGAGTTGCTGACTGAAGAAATTCAATCGGGCGCGTGCGTCGTTTAGGATTTCGGACCAAGTCTTAGCCCAGACTGTGATACTTGAATCGTCCGACTGGAATACGATCCCCTCCGGGCGGTCCTTCTGCTTTGTTTTCTTGCGAGCAAACTCGTCCATCTCGTTGGAAACGACCATGAACGTCCATTTTGTCTTCTTCTGGTGGAAACGGGCGTCAGCTGCAACAGCAAACGCGTAGCTCTCGATCTGCCCGAGCACCTCGGAGTTGATCTTCTGGCTGGGGCGCTTCAACTCGACGATTAGATACTCGTGTACACCCTCAGTAGGCTGGATCGATCGCGCCAGCATCAGGTCGATACGACCACCCCTATTGCCTTCACGAAGCACTGGATCGGTATCTACCTCTTCGTCCTCTCGTTTACCGAGCTTGTCCAGGTAAATGGCCAGCGCGGCTTCCAGTGTCTTCTCCGACCCGGCGAGGTTGAAATCCTCCTTAAAGATCCAGGACTCGACTTCCAGTGCTTTGTGAAGATGGTCCCTCTCCAAAAGCTTCCGCTTGCTTTCCTTGTTAAACAGCAGGTCGTTGAGGGATTCGACGAAGTTCAATCGATCGGCCACGATTCGGGCGGACGTAATAATCTTTGACAGCGTCGTCTTCTGCAGTAATGTCGCAAGGTCGTCCTGTTCGTCCCTCTTGAGGTTGAGGACTTCTTCCATGATGGTGCGGACGGAGTCGGGGTTCTCCCGAATCGCTTGCGCAAGCAGGCGGAACGTGAACCTCCTTGACTTGGAAGGAGCTTCATCGAACGCAGGAAGATGGTCCTCGACGTTGAGAGCCAGGATGTCGAAGACTTGGCGTTCGATCTGCTCAGATGCGTGGACTTCCGGTTTGTCCTCGTAGGGGTAAATCTTCTCGTCCTTCCACCGCTGGATCGTGTCGCTCCGGTGTTGGAGGATGCGGCGACGGAAGTGCTCGCGAACCTTGCCTTTGACAGCGCCTAGTATGTCGGCAACGTCTTGACTGAGTTCGGGTAGGACAAGCGAGCCCGTTGTGTCGAGATCGCGGAAGTGATCGCTCTTCACATAAATCGTGAAGTTGTAGCCAGGTGCTTTAATCTGCGATGCAACGGGAACTTCGTGGAGAGATACGCCCGCTTTGTCGCACAATTCGAACATGCGATCTGTGGGCACGGACCATTCAATGATGGTGACGGCCACCGGAATGCGCTTTCCGCTCTGGAGCTCGATGTCCCCAAGGTGGATGTCCTCCTTGTGGCTCTGAACAGATGCAGGATCAATCTTGACGCCGTCGTAGTACAGCGTCAGCCCAGGCGACTCGGTGAGGTACGCCGCAAACTGCTTGGTGATCTCCAAAGAAGCTTTGTTGTTGGTGAGTGATGGGAGGCTGGCTTCAAGGTTCTCAATGACAACCTCAGTTCCGAGGCTCCCAGTTTCGGCATCCGTCGGAGGCGAGGCGCGGAAGCCGGTCAGTTGGCTGGCGCGACCCGTGATGGTGTAGGACTTGAACGACTTGCCATCCAGGTACGTCGTGCGCCACTCCACACTCTCACCTAAGGAGAAGGCACGGAAACGTCCCTTGCCCTTTTTGCCGTGCAAGGTGCGTCCTTTGTAACGGTGCGACTTCGCTTTCCAGGAATCACCCAAGCCCCCGAAGAGCGCATCTCGCTGGCTGTAGTCAATGCCATCGCCGTCGTCCGAAACCCGGATGGCGTGAAGCCCTTGAAGTTCATTGGGCTCCAGGACGACTTTGACGTGCTGGGCACCTGCATCGAAGCCGTTCCAGATCAATTCGGAGACGGCCGTGATCGGGCTGACGCTGGTAGTCAGCGACTTCAAGAAGTCCTGTTTGGCCTCGACGTTGATATCCGTGGATTGATTGTCGGCCATACTCTGGAAAGCCCCCTTGATGGTTCGCTGTGCTCGCCAGGACGGTCCGGTTGAGTCTACGGAAGAAAAAGCCCATGGGCACTAAATGTGCCAAGGATACTGGGCGGCGGACAATCGGGCTACGCCGCGCAATGCGGACCCTGCCCCCGAGACATCTCAAGGCCTGCGACGCTGGTCTGGTTTATCGCAAACATTGACTTCGGCGCATATGCAACGTGACGCGGTTGCCCAGGCCTGCGAGCACGCTCGCGGCGCGCACGCCACTACCGCGGTAAAGGCTGGAGCGCGGAAAGGCGCAGATCTCGACGTAAGCACCACCAACTACGATCAGTTCGGTCGTCACAGCGGATCGATCCTCACTATGCATTGGCCGCCGCTCAGCGTCTTCACCGTCGCGGAGTAAGTGAAGCTGGAGTTCAAGCAGTTGATCAGCTGAGCGACCCTGGTGGCGGAGCAGATTTGGTGGCGCGTCGGCGTCGGGTGCGCAGCGCTCCGAGACCGTTATCGGGATTGAGCGGAAGTCGGGCGGGTGGCCGCACTGGGCATGTCGTTCTCTCCCAGGTCCTCCAAGGCGCGGGTCGCGCACTGAAGGTGCGCCAGTGCTTGGCGCACCGGAGAGTCGCTTTCGCCCTGGGCGTGGACCCGCGCCACATGAGCTAAGCAGTAGTTCAACACAGACGTCGGAGCACCGAGTTCCTCCCGCTCGTAGCGCGAAAAACAGGATCGATCCACCCCCAGTTGCGCAGCGAACTTCGCTTGCGACAACGCGCCTCGTGCGGCTATCAACAGCTCGCGTTGGGATTTTGGGAAGACAAAAGCCATGTGCTATTATTGCACCAACAGTGCTATAATTGCACATACCAGATTCGTGCTCGCAACTCCCCTACCATTCGCCAAGGAGACATCCATGGCCCGCGCAGACCAACTCAAAGCCTTGTTGCGCGCCTACGCCGGTGAAGAGGACGCACAGTTCTTTTCTATCGCGCTGCAGATGGCGGCCGATGAGGCGATGCGTGGGCATACCCGGCTTGCAGGCGAACTGCGCGCATTGGTCGACGCGGCCAAGGAGCGGCAATTCAGCCAGCGAGCCGCACGACCTATTCCTCTGGCGCAACCAAAGGGCGATTTGGCGGATCTGCTCACGGTGCAGTATCCGCGTCATCACCTATCTGAGATGGTGTTGCCCCTTGAGGTGCTGTCGAAAATCGAGCGGGTTCTCAACGAACAGCGACAGCACGAACGCCTGAGCGGGCATGGCCTTTCGCCGCGTCGAAAACTGTTGCTCATCGGTCCACCGGGCACAGGAAAGACGCTTACGGCGAGCGTCATCGCCACCGAACTTCGCCTGCCGCTATTCGTGGCGCGATTCGACAGTCTCATCACAAAATTCATGGGTGAAAGCGCATCGAAGCTTCGTCTTGTGTTCGACGCGATCAGAACCACGCGGGGGGTCTACTTATTCGACGAATTCGATTCGCTGGGTTTGCAGCGCGGTAGTCAACACGATGTGGCGGAAATGCGCCGCACGCTGAATATGTTCCTGCAGCTTATCGAGCAGGACACCTCGGAGAGCTTGATTATCGCCGCCACCAACCACGGTGAGTCGTTGGACAGCGCTTTGTGGCGTCGCTTCGACGACGTTGTCCGCTATCGGATACCGGACGAAGTGCAAATCGAATACCTGTTGAAAAATCGCCTGGCCTTGCTCGCCTCGCCACTCTTGGACTATGGCCCGCTGTCGTCTGCGGCAGTGGGGCTGTCCCATTCTGATATTGTTCGCGCCTGCCAAGACGCCATGAAGGACGCGGTGCTGGAACACCGGGACAATGTTACGCAAAGCAGCATAATGCAACATTTGGCCGAACGTTCTGCTAGCCTACGGCCTGTCAATCCCAGCTAAGGATGGGCCGCAATTGGCCCGTATAGGCCATGGCGGAGTTCGATCATCTTAGCGTCGTCGGTTACACGGAATCGAAGGCGTTCAAATCGATGCATTCGGTCATCCGCGGAGCGCCTCCCGCGCGAGACCGAATCTCCCACGGCCAGCGACTGCTGCAACAGTTGTCGATCATGTCGCAGCAGGCCGAGGAACTCGCGCAGTACCGTGATGCCCTGCAATTGCCGCAGCAGGGCATGGCGATTGCTCTGGAAATATCCCCAAAGGGATTTCTTGACTACAAGCAACTGGAATGGCGTCGAGACGGTATTGAGGTGCTCAATGTTACCGAGGGCACTGACGCGGACCTCGTCGTTCTCTTCGTTCCTGATGGGGCCATCGGTGCGCTGGAAAAGCGCATCGCAGAATATCTACAAGAAGACACAAAGCGGGGCGATCCGAAGAATGCAGCGCTAGTCAATGTCATCCAGAGCATTCGTCGTGCAGCCTTTGTCGAGCTCTGGACTGACAGCGCGCCGTTGCCGGCGGCGCAAACACACCAGTGGTTTCAATTGTGGCTGCGTCAGCTTCCCGAAGGCCCAGCGGCGACCTACGCCCACTTTGTGGGATCAGCGCAGCGCTTCGAGATCCACGTAGAGGAAGGCTTCGTCCGATTTCCGGGCCGCGTGGTGGTCGCGGCGTACGCGTCGCGCGCGGCGGTCGAACAGGCGATCGAATTGCTCGATTGCCTTGCCGAAATTCGCAGCGTCGCACCGACGGCCGATTTCTTCCTATCGAACCTGACGCCGGCGGAGCAGGCCGATTGGGTTGGCAATCTGCGCGCCCGCACCACGTATTCCCAGGGCGATGATCTCTCGTATGTCACGTTGCTGGACACCGGCGTAAATCACGGTCATCCGCTGATCGCCCCCGCCCTGGACGGCGTCGACATGCACGCAGTCCATCCCACGTGGAGTCACGTTGACCAGCAGGGTCATGGCACCCAGATGGCGGGTCTGATACTTCATGGCAACTTGGTCGATCCGTTGGCATCGACGTTGGCCTATGCGGTGGGCCATCGCTTGGAATCTGTGAAGCTTCTTCCGGATGCCGGTCAGACGCCCGTACACCTTTATGGATGGGTGACACAACTCGCCGCGGAACGGGTCGAACAACCGCACGCGGATCGCCGGCGAGTATTCGCCATGATGAGTACCAGCATCGGCCAGACCACGGGAACCCCATCGGAATGGTCGGCCACCGTCGATCATCTTGCGTTCGGTGCTGTTGAAGAAGACAAAGAGTCGAACGAGGCGCAGAGCACACCGAGATTGTTCGTGCTGTCCGCAGGGAATGTCGCTTGGCCGCAATGGACCGGCTACCCTAACGTCAACATCACGACTTCGATCGAGAATCCGGCACAGGCGTGGAACGCGCTTACCGTCGGAGCGTGTACGTTCCTCGATGGGTTCGACAACGCGAAATACGCGTCATTCAAAGCCATTGCCCCGGTGGGTGCCCTGGCGCCGGCATCATCCACATCACTGATGTGGCGCCCGCAGTGGCCGTACAAACCCGACGTGGTGGCGGAGGGCGGCAACGGGTGCCTGGACGGCGGCGTCCATGTGATCGTCGGCCCTGAAGCCATACGCCTCCTCACCACCTCTCACAACATGACCACGGCTCTGTTGACGGAGGCGGGTGACACCAGCGCTGCGACCGCGGAAGTGTCACGGCTGTGCGCCACGATCGCGACGCGGTATCCGGGCTATTGGCCAGAGACTGTGCGAGCGTTGGTGGTCCACGGAGCGCGATACACGCGGACCATGCGCGCTTCTTTGCCGATCGTTCCTCTCATGCAGCACAAGATAAATCTCTTACGCCAGTACGGCTTCGGAGCGATCGATTGGACCAGCTCGTTGGATTCCTTTGCGCGACGACCCACGCTCGTATTGCAAGAGAAGATCAAGCCGTATCGTCTGGAGAAGGGTGACATCAAGCTCAACCACATCAACTTGCATGCGTTCCCCTGGCCGGCTGCGGAATTGCAGTCGTTGGGTGAAACGGCAGTCGCTCTTCGGGTGACCTTGTCATACTTTGTGGAACCCAACCCCGGTCAACGGGGTTGGCAGAGCCGATTCCGATACCAATCTCATGGCCTGCGTTTTGCGGTTAAAGGGGCTACCGAATCGGTCGACCGCTTCAATCAGCGAATCAACAAAATCGACCGTCTGAATGCCGCTATTGGCGCTGATGTGGAGTCGATGAGCGACCCTGACAGCGCAGGCTGGTTCCTTGGCACGAGGCTACGATCGCGTGGAAGCATTCACTCCGATGTGTGGATGGGAACGGCTGCGCAGCTGGCAGAGAAGTCTCAGATCGCCGTATACCCCGTCGGTGGCTGGTGGAAGGATTGGAAGGGAGCCGGGCTGCACTCGAAATCCGTTCGTTATGCACTCATCGTCACGCTTGACGTGCTGCAGGACCTGCAGGTGGACCTCTACACTCCGATACAGACGCAGATCGGCATTCCCGTCGAAGTGCTTGTCCCTGAGCAATCCTGAGGAGTGCTTTTCGGGAGATAGGTCCGATTTGAGTCTTCACTGAAACCACAGCCGCGGCCCCACAGGTGGTTAGGATGTGGTTTTTTGCGCACGGCCCCCTAATGTCAGACTGGAACCTGACGACGGCCTTCGCTATGAATCGCCCAGACTTCCGTAGACAGCCGTCAGCCGTTTAGTGCGTACCGCTTTTCGAACTCTATCGACGACAGGTCGCCATTGGAACCGTGCCGACGTTCCGGGTTGTAGAACAGCCCTCGCTCGCGAACCGACGACGGCCTCTCTTGGCTACTGTAACGTTCGGAGTTGCTGATGCAATCTTTGGCCGAACGACACCGGAGGACCGCAAGGTGGATCAACAGGATCGAGAGGCGTTGCTGGCTGGCACGTTCGAGATGTCGCTCGCTGACTGCGAGTTGCGCCAACACGGAGTAGCGGATCCCAAGATCTACTCGGGACCCGCCCTCTTATCTCAGGAAAGTGATAAGTCGCTTGGCCGTCGCCCCCTTCCTCTGAAAACGGAGGCGACTATCGATCGCTGGAAGGAACGCAGGGAACGCGGCAGGTGCAGCAACTGCAGTGGCGATACACCATCCCCCGGCAACGACCCTTTATCTCCACGCGACAAGGAACGATGACATCCGGCAATATGCTTGGGGTACCTCGTTCGGCCACGAGGGGAATGGTCTTGGGAGAGCTGTGAATCTTCAGCGAGACTCGGCGCGAGAATTTCGTGACGCATTGCTCGTGAATGAACGGTGGTTCACAGCCGCCGAGGTCGCTGTGCGGCTGGGCGAATGTGGCGAAGTGCAAGAGAGCATCGAACAGCGCCGACTTGAACGGACTCTTTTTGCAGTCAGACTAGGCACCGAGTTCCTTTATCCAGCATTCCAGTTCACGTCTGCCCCAGGAGGAGTCCATCCGGCAATGTCGGATCTATTGGCTTCGTTGCCTGACGAAGAACATGGATGGGCAGCCGCGTTCTGGTGCTTTTCACCAACGCTGAAACTTGACGGAGCGAAACCGGCTGATTTTTTGCAGTCCAAACCAGGGGCGGTCATTGCTGCAGCGCGAAAAGACTTCGGGGGGCGATGCTGATTGGTGATGCATGCAGGCATCTTCAACGCGTCTCGCACGATCTCAATTCTCGTTGTTAGTGCGACTCGACCAAGTTTCCTGCGTCTCGGTAATTTATACGAAGGCTTCGTACAATGGACATGACCGTATCGTGGGTCCACCGAAAGACGTGAGCTCGAGCTTCAGAACGCCTTGAATACTTCAGGCGCACACCCGAGTGCCAGCCGCCCCAACTGGGGTTGCTGTCTAGCCTCTTGCTTTGCCATGGCAGCCGCGTGTGGTCCCGCGGCGTTTGCCTTAACCGGAGCGGCGTGCTGACGTATACGCCGCGCAAGGCATTCGATACGGCAAACACCTCGGCCCCCCGTTCCGTTGCGTTATCCGCGTTGTGCCTGGGCAGACGTGCGCCGATTGCAACGTCCAGTCAATCGGGTCACCGAATGAACCGATAGCCCCTCGGACGCGCACCTGTATCCCGCAATCCAGAGGACAGCGTGACATGAAACGGGACAGCGAGCGTATCTACGACGAGTTTCTGGTGGCCGCCGCAATTACCGGCGACCGACAGGCGCTCGTGCGGCTGGTGACGCGCTGGCAACCCCGGTTACTGCGTCATGCTTGGCGGGTACTCGGTAATGCCGATGGCGCCAAGGACATGGTGCAGGAAGCCTGGATGGAGATCCTCAAGGGCCTAGCTCGGCTCGACGACCTGGCGGCATTTCCCGCGTGGGCGTACCGCATTGTCACTCGTCGGTGCCAACGTACTTTCCTCGCGCGGGGCCGCGTCTGGCGGGCGCCCGAGACTGGCGAGTTCGAGCCGAACCTTGAAGCCCCCGAACATGCTTCCGGAGAGTTTGCCGCCGACTTGAACATAGTGCTGAAAGCCATCGGGCGACTGCCGGCAACACAACGTGCAGCGATGGCGCTGTTTTATCTCGAAGATCTTAGCGTGGCGGAGATTGCCATCGCCACCGACGTTCCACCTGGGACGGTCAAGACCCGGCTTATGCATGCGCGGCGCAAAGTCCGTGCAATATTGGAAGGAGAAGATTCATGAGCAAGTTTGACGATCTCATTGGCCAAGCGCTGACGGAAGAAGATCGCGCGTTGTTGGCCAGCCACGCCGAGCCAGGCTATCTGTCCCAGGCGATGGGCCTGTTTCGCGGCCCGATGTCATGGGTCATGTGGTTGGTCAATGTCGCAAACGGTGTTTCCTTCCTCGTCGGTGTCTATGCGTTGTGGCAGATGGTGAACGCGACGGACGCGCTGCTGGCCGTGAAATGGGGTATTGGTGCGCTGTTTCTGTTTCAGATCACAACGCTGTGCAAGACGTTCATGGGCAATCGCATGGAGGCCAATCGAATGTTGCGAGAGATTAAGCGTGTCGAGTTGCAACTATCACTCCTGCGCGCCGATGCTGGCGCCTCCGAGTAAAAAGCGGAGCACCGTATCGGCGCCGGACAGTCGCTGCCGATACGGTCAACGCTAGCCACGGACAGGCTGAAGAACTTCGGACGGCGGGAGGGCCGATTCGGGCTTCAATGTACCTTTCTCTCGCTTTACGAGGCTGCTGTCTCGTCGAGCGTGCCTTTCGCTTTGCGCAGTTTGCAATACCGAAACAGGTCATCAGCAATGGCGTGGCGATCTGGAGTCTGCCCCTCGGAAAGACCGCTTCGGAAACGAAGCAGGGCGCATTGAGCTGGCGCAGGTCGATTTCGGCCGGTGTTGGCGTTGTGCGGTGGCCGCACGGTAAGATCCCGGCGGGGTGTCACCGCAGAGTGCGGAAGGCAGGTTGATGCGATGGTCGGGCCGCCACGCCGGAGTGTCGTGCCCGTGAATCAGCCCCGCCGTGCCAGCGTTAAGCCCCGTGCGCATGAAGTTGCCGAGCGGGCCTTCTCGGCCATCGAACGGATCCTGCACATCGAAGCAATGAGCGGCATCGTGCTGCTCGCGGCGGCGGCGGTAGCCCTGGTCTGGGCAAACTCACCCTTCGCTGAAAGTTACCACCATCTGTGGCACACCGAGCTATCGGTGAAGCTTGGTAGTGTCGAGTTCTCCCGGCCGTTGCACTTCTGGATCAATGACGGGTTGATGACGATTTTTTTCCTCGTCGTTGGCATGGAGATTCGACGCGAAATACACGAGGGCGCGCTGAGTACGTGGCGAGCCGCCTCGCTGCCCATTGTCGCCGCGCTGGGCGGTGTATGCGTGCCGGCACTGATGTATCTGGCGTTCAATCACGACGCGCAGCAAAGTCGCGGCTGGGCGATTCCCACCGCAACGGATATCGCGTTTGCCCTGGGTGTTCTGGCGCTGCTGGGACGCTCGATCCCCAGCAATGTCCGGGTCTTTCTCCTCGCGCTCGCCATCATCGACGACATCGTCGCAGTGCTGATCATCGCGCTCTTCTACTCCGGGGGGATCGACGTCAGTGGCCTCGCCATTGCGGCCGTTGCCATTGCGATGGTGTTTTCGCTTCAAGCGATTGGCGTCAACTCTGCCGCGGCCTATGCAATTCCTAGCATGCTCCTTTGGATCGGAATGCTTAGCTCGGGTGCGCATCCCACGCTCGCCGGCGTCATCCTTGGGTTGCTGACGCCTGCGACGAGCCGACACTCTCGCCAGCGCACTCTTGACGATGCATCGAGTGCGCTGACAGCGCTTTCGCGTGAGGATCAGCGGGAGAATCCGGACGCGAGTCTCGCAAAGTCCGTAAAACGATTGAGAGACCTCCCGCGCGACATCCTTTCGCCGGGAACACGCATGCAGATCGCCCTTCATCCCTGGGTTGCATTTGTGATCATGCCGCTTTTTGCCCTAGCGAATGCCGGCGTGACCCTTAGGGGAATCGATTTCGCGCAGCCCGCAGCCCAGGCCGTCGCGTTCGGCGTTTGCTTGGCACTCGTTCTCGGAAAGCCACTCGGCGTGGTCGCCGCGAGCTGGCTGGCTGTGCGCAGTGGACTGTGTGTGCTGCCGGCTCAGGTGAGTTGGCCAGGCATCTGGCTGGTCGGTCTCCTCGCCGGGATCGGATTCACGATGTCGATATTTATCGCCATGCTTGCCTTTCGGGATGAAGGCTTGGTCAGTGCAGCAAAGGTTGGCGTATTGGTGGCTTCCATTCTCGCTGCCTCGCTCGGCTTAGCCTGGGGCAGGATTTCTTCTCGCCGCCGACCCACGGCCGCCTCGTAACTGAGGGACGTGAATGCGTCCGTCGCACTGAAGGCACCCCAGTGACGGCGTCATAGGAAGTCCATGCCGGTATATCATTTACAAATGTACCTTCAGCACGCGAGCGGCGAAACGGAGCGGTGGAGAGTGCGCTTTGTTGACGGCAAGGCGCATTGCAAAAGCGATCACGGCCTCACTCCCGAGGAAATCAGGGAGGTCTTCTTTCTCGGTCCGGTTTCCGTACCAACAGCGGTCGTCGTTGATCGATTACTTCCCGACTCAGATACGGCTATGAACGGTGAAATCCTGGATTGCTCGGATCGTTGCTTGATCGAAGCCTACTTTCGCGCCGGCAGAAGTTCACTGCAGATCCGACGGCGAGCGACCGAGTTCGCTGATCACATCTACGAAGTGCTATCGAGCCAGGGAGCACCGCGCTGATGAGATGCGTTTCATAGCGCGCGCGTTCGTGAAGCCTGAGCGTCCGCTATCGGCCAGAAGCAGACATTCACTCGGTGCCGTCCCCCAGCAGGACAAAACGGAAGAATGCGCCGATCGTCGCCTTGGTTTGCAAAACCTTTGATTGTTCTCCCGAAGTAATCTGATGACCGCCTGAAAAGTCGATGTTCATCAGTACCGGCTTGCCGGAAGTACTCGATGCCCGCAATCGAGCTGCTGTCTTGGCTGACATCCAAAAGGGAGTACGCGCGTCATTCCAGCCGTGTGTCAGCAAGACTGCCGGATAGGCAACGCCCTGCTGGACGTGCAGATAGGTGTCCATGTCAAAAATCCATCGCGCTTGATCGGGGTCGTCGACACTCCCGAACTCCGCCACATTGGGCGCGCCGTTTTGGTGGGTTTCGGCCCGCATGGGGTTGAGCGCGCCGGAGGCCAAATGCACACCGGCAAACAGATCCGGTCGCTCCGTCATCGCGCGCCCCACGAGGATGCCGCCCGCACTTGCGCCTTCGGCGAGTAGCCGGTCGGCGCGCGTGTACCCGTGTCCGATTAACCACTCGGCGCAGCCAATGAAGTCTTCCCAGCTCAGGTGTTTGGTCATTTTCATCGCCGCACGGTGCCATGTGTCGCCGAGTTCGCCGCCACCTCGTGCGTGGCACACGGCGTAGCCGATGCCGTCGCGATACAGACGCATCAGGTTTTCATTCAGCACGGGACGCATGTTGATGCCATAGGCGGCGTATCCCGTCAGCACGAACGGAAGGGGCTTCGCACGGGCCCGGGCGCTCGGGTACACAATGGAAAGCGGAATGCGTGCGCCATCCGAGCTTGGAATATCGATTTCCTCCGCTGAGAGCGCGATGCCATCCGCTGGCACGGTGGCGATGGGGAACTCCGACACGAGGCTGTCCTGGACCGACCAATACCGTGAACGCGAAGTCCAACTCCGCTCGCGCAATAGCACACCTTGCAAGCGCTGGTCACCGGCGACGAGGTCGAATTGACCCGCAAACGGCAGGGTGATGGTCGTCGGCGCTTCTTCATCGATGGTGTAGCGAAGCAGCCGCTGGCGCATACCCGCTTGCACTTGCACGTAGAGGCCATCCGCTGCAGGCACCAAACCAAGCACGACCCAATCCGGGTCCGCGTAATGCACGAGCGGCTTTTGCGAATGTGCAAGGTCGATACTGTGGAGCGCGCCCTTGCCGGCAAAATGAGTTAGATAAAGGCGGCCGCGGAAGACAACGATCGGTGCGCTGCCTGTCGCTCTGGGTGCGCCATACCCCGCGTCGGGACGCACTACACGGCGCCACGGAATCCGTGCCTGATCCAGGCTATCCAGAGGCGCCACGAACAATCCGAACTCTTGTGCCACACCCGACGCATGACGGCCTAAGGCGAGACCTGCTTGCGCGTGAATTTCGACTTCAGGGAAGTCGGCTAACGGTATGTCGGCGGTCGCGGGCATGGCGCTGCCAAACAGTAGACGATCGGTATGCCAATGCGTCCCGACGGTATGAGCGTAAACCTGTTGTCCTGTATACAACGCACGTCCCGTTGATCGCCCATCGGTGTCTTTGAGCCTCGCGTACGCGAAACGGTGGCTGTCGGGCCACCAGCTGATTGCGCTGAACCGCACACCTGCGATAGGGCCGTCCACGAGACGGCGGGTTTTCAGGTCGAGCACGTACAGCGCGCTGTTCTCGCTGCCGCTCTTCGCCATGGCGATCGCAACGTGTCGCCCGTCGGGCGCGGGCACGAAAAACGAAATCGTCTGCACGTCACCCTTGGCGGCCGGCGCCGGGGCAAAGGCCTGCGCCACGGTGCCGTCGGGCGCCTTGGTGTAGAGAGCGTCGACCGGGTCGCGCCCCATGCGAGCGAGGAACACGGCTGTACCGCCCGGCAGCCGCCGCAAGCGGCCGGCTTCGATCGCCACTTCGGGTGCGGGTGCATCAGCGGATTCATGCATCGATCCCGGCGTTACAGACGCAAGAACGCTACGGGTGAAATCGTTTTGCGCATGCGCCCACGCCACGAGCGCAGGATCGTTCAGCCGCTCCATCCAGCGATAGGGGTCGAAGATCGGCCGGCCATGAACCCAATCCACGACGTTTCCTGTCGGCGCGGTTGGCGGCTCTGCCCGAGCGGCGACGGCCAGTGCGGTACTCAGCAACAGTGTTATCGCAAGCGACATGCACGACCTGTACAGCGAGGGAGCTTGCAACAATATACTTGAACGACGTATAGTTTTGAACGTCGTCCTTTTACGTGAATCATGGCAATCCCCACCGCCCCGGAACCCGGTCGTCGCGCGCGCAAGCGCGAGCAAACCGCAAGCCACCTTTCGGCCGTGGCGTTTCGTCTGTTCGAAACGCATGGCTTCGACGCTGTCGCCATGGAGCAGATTGCCGCCGAAGCCGATGTCGCCAAAGGCACGCTTTACAACTACTTCCCGGTGAAGGAAGCCCTGTTGGCGCATCGATTTCGCGAGGACATTGCGGCAGGGATGGCTGAACGCGTCGGCGCGTTGAAAGCGCACAAGACATTCGAGGCACGCATGCGCTATCTGCTGCGAGAATCGGCGGCTTGGCACGCACAGCGAAAAGACTATCTACCGCACTATCTGCGCTACTTAACCGGCCAGGTGCACCACGCCGGCCAAGTCGCCGATGCCACGCGGCAAGTCAGCGGAACCTGGCAGGTTCTTACTGCGCTGTTCCGCGCCGCCCAAGACACCGGTGAAGTCAGCAAGACGCAGAGCGCCGAACAAATTGCCCTGAGCTTCCAATACCTGCTGTTTGCGGCGATTTCGGCGTGGCTGATCGACCCGAGGCGGGATCTTTCCAAGCGATTCCTGGCAGCTTTCGATTTGGCCATGCACGGCGTGGCGCAACCGTCTAAAGCACGCGCGGCCACCACCCGATCCAAGCCAAAAGAAATCACGACATGAACACGCCACTGTTAGCCGAGACCAAACCATTGGCGACCGGGCCCTTCGGGTTGCCGCTGCTTTCCTTCATCCAGCGCGACCCCTTAGGTGCTGCGAGTCACTTTCAACGCGAGTTGGGTGACGTGGCCAATCTGAGGATCCTGTTTCGCCGCGTCTGTTATCTGTTCAACCCGGAAGCGGCACGCGAGCTATTGGTGGATCATGCCGATGATCTCTGCAAAGAGAAGCGCTTGCTGAAGATGTTTCAGACCTTTCAGGGTAGCAACGTGCTCACCACCGAAGGCGCGGTCTGGGAACGTCAACGCCGAATCGTCACGCCCGGGTTCTCGGCCAAGCGACTGCTCGGCTACATGGAGTTGATGAGCGCTGCGATCGATGCCTGCATCGCCGCCGAACTTCCTTCTGTTGAAGGGGACACGGCAGAAATCGACGTCGATGCCTTGACCACCCGCATCACCATGGATGTCATCCTGCGCACGCTTTTTTCCCACGTCACTACGCGAGAGGAAGCCGCCGACACGTCGGTAGCGATTCGTGCCCTGAGCAAGCAAAGCATGCGCGAAGCGTATTGGCCTTTTGTGGCGCGTCGATGGTTGCCTTTTCCCGGGCGAGCGGAAAAACAAAAACACCTGAGCAAGATCGACACGCTCATCGATCGGCATATCAACGCGCGGCTCAACGCTGAGCAACCTCACGAGCTCAAGCAAGACATCCTGGACATGTTACTTGCCGCTCGCGACGACCAGGCGAGTTCCGGCAACGCAACACTCACGTCGCAGGAAGTACGCGCCAACTGCCATGTTCTGTTCGGAGCCGGATTCGACACGGCGGCATCGGCACTGACGTGGTGGATCGGCCTGATGGCCATGCATCCCGAGGTGGTGTCGCGGCTACGCATGGAACTTGAAACCGCCGGCAGCGATTCCACAATAGAAACTATCGCTCGCCTGCCTTTTTTGAATGCCACATTGAAAGAGACGATGCGACTTTATCCGCCATCCACCGCGCTGATTACTCGCGTTGCCCAACGCAACCTGCAGGTCGCCGGCATTTTGATTCCCAAGCGAACCCTGGTCGCCATACCGATCTGGCATCTGCACCATGACTCGCGCTGGTTTCCGGAGCCAATGGTGTTTCGTCCCGAGCGATTCTTGCCCGGCGCGCCCGGCTTCCCTCGTGGGGCCTATATGCCCTTCGGAGCCGGACCGCACGTTTGTCTGGGCCAACACTTTGCGTCGATAGAGATGGCACTGATTGCCGCCCGCTTGATTGCAGAATTCGACTTCGAGTTCGCGGACGGCCAATCATTGCCGCAGCCCTATGTGGATCTGGTGCTGAAGCCGAAGACGCGAATTCGTGTCCGTTTCCAAAGGAGGCGAGCGTCCCCAACGCTGCAAGCGCGTACCCGTCCTCGCTAGGCGCGCAAAGACCGCCGGGGAAATTTCCCACCACTGCCGTGGCCGCCCGTCTCAAGCCGATGCCACGCTCTGCGCTATATTTGCGACCGCTTTGGGTCGAAACCCGAGCAGGATCAGGGCGCATTCGCGTCGATGGCGCAGCGCATCGGCCGGCCGTGCGGCCCGATCGGCCAGCGTGGCCGCTTGCTCGAGCCCCTCGGTGACCATAGCGCTATACAACGAGTTCAACCACAGGGATCGCGACGAGGACAAGCTAGCTGACCTCTGCCTGCCGCTAACTGGCGATGGCATCATTGACATCGCCTTCCGCGGCAACCCTCAGCGACGGGTGAACGCGCTCGCGGCTTTGAGTGAAGGGCACATCCGCTGTCTAGGCCTCGCGATCCTACTGGCGAAAGCGGAGGCTGTTGGCGCGCCGAATGCTTGAGCTGGCGATAGCGCACGAGCCTCGCCGTTGGCAAACTGACGCTGCCGTAGTGGAGCGCGAGGTCGATGGACTCGATGCCAGCGCTGACGGAGTCCTTCTTTGAAATGCCTTCAACGGACACGACCTTGAGGTCGGAGGACGCTTCGAGAAGCTCCACGCAAAGGCGGGACGCGCGCGAATAATGAAACTGGTTGCGATCTCAACTGGGGCCGACGTCAAGAATATCACTCTGCCGTGACATTTAACTCGCATGTCCTGATTTCCCCGTCACAATGACGCCGCCCAACCAAGATCCAGTAAACCCCGCCGGGGTTCCCAACGAATCTGACAGACGTACGTGCACCTAGCCGCCACGCCTTAACTTACCTATACACCGCGAAGTTGGCCCAACGATATAGGCGCCATCGCCAAGCGACTCAACTAGTGGCACGACCGGTAGATTTGCATTCGCACGGCCTGCCACTATGCTGTGCTACAGCGTTACGCGTTTTGCACGGAAAACGGGCCGCGCGAAAATATTACTCAAGCGGGCGCTCGAAAACCTCCTCTCTTCCGTCTCTATTCACTGCCGCGAGAAGGTGCTCTACCTCGTCCCGTTCGCCCCTTATTATGATCAGTGAATCTCCGGGATTTGTTTTCTGGCTGCGCAATGCGGTTATGGCTTCCTGATGCGACTTTCGGCTCCAGTAGGTGCCTTCTGCAGCACGGAACCACCAGTCTTCGACGAGCTCGCCAGGAGAAAGTGGAAGCTCATCGAGATTGTCGGCGGCCTGCAGCGCGACTGTCATCACGCGAAGCCAAGCGCCGACGAGTTCGCTCTCGTCGTGGTGCGCCGTCGGCAAGAGCTGATCGCCAACGAAGTCCATAGAGAAAAAACGCATCCGTAATTCTACAACTTCGGGTTCGCGCAAAATTACCGTTAAACTGCAGGGCGGCGTTCCAGCGAGTACATTCGCGGGGTTCGTGGCACCAGTGCGGACCTCTACGTCGCCGTCTTGCAGACTTAGGGTCATGTAGGAAACGAGCATGGCAAGACCCTCCTATACATAAGCCGCGTGCGCGTAGTGTTGCGCGTTGGCTCGAGCAGTCAACGACTCCGTTGCAATCCAGGTAGCGGAGTAAGTCTGCCCGTATGCCGACGCTGAGCAACAACAGAAGTTTGTGTCGGCCGGCTCGAATTGCACCCGTGAAAAATATCGCGCTATCGCGCCAGGGGCTGCCATATCGAGAGGCGCTCAATGTCGGGAAGTCGTTTGCTGACACGGTGCTTTGCGGAAATCAGGTTGAGTCGAGCGCTAATGGAGGTGGCCCGGTCCTCGTCATCAGTTACCACTGCCGTCACCAAATCGCGCATTAGCTCTTCAACAACCTGGAAAGGCAGCGCAGTTCCGAGTGGCGAGGCATAGGCCAGCAGTTTGAACTGAGCGGTCGCTGCCATTGCATGGTCAGAAACGAAGTTCCATGTTCGATGATCGAAGACCACGGCACGAACTTGGTCTCTTAGGCCTCGTACCAGTAGGTGGCCGCAGTATTTCCAGAGTTCCTCTGCTGCCGCACAGCGATATGTGCATCCGCTGAGCATCAGTAATGTCCTCGCAAGAAGAGCCGCCACCTTCATTGCCACGATCGGAGCCCCCAGTCGCCTCGCCACACGCAATGCCAGGACGGTTAGCGAGACCTCGTCCAGACCAGGAGGGATTGTGGTGGGGCGACTCTGCAGAAAGTGCTCAAGAACAACATCAACGCTTACGGCCGACCTCGCCAGGTCGCACACTTCGTAGAGCCTGTATTCGCAGCTTCGATCCGGCACTTCGGGATCGAGAAATTCCCAGACTGATGCGCGCCAAACCTTGCCGGACTCCGGGAACTCCGCTGTCAACTCGTTCCGAAGCATCTCGCCTAGCCGGCCCTCTCCCCGTAGGTAGGCCTCGCGTTGCTCACGTCGAATGCCTAGCCACGGATCGCGCAACTTGATCTTGCGAGTTGAGCGTTGCTGTGCGAGCTCAGACGAGGCCGCCACGGAGTGGAAGAACGCTATGCGCTTGGCTCGGATAAGCGCGTTGATCACGACAGTGCAGAAGCCTGTAGGTTTTTCCGATAACCCAGGGGTCGTTCTAAACAGATCAATAGCTTAGGTGAGAATACGTGCCCCAAAACAGGCTAGTGAACACCTTTGCAGCTGCATAGCATTGAACCACCGTAACCGCGAGGGAACTCAACCCGCCGTAGCCGCCGCGATTTGCACTTCACCGTCGCCAGGATCTGGAAAAGCAAAAGGCCCAGGAGTTAGCCGCTCCTGAGCCCCGTGTTGCGCGACTTGAACTGTCCCGCCCAGCTTATCCGCTCCAAGGCCCCGATTGTCAATGGCCCAGCTCCCAGGGAGGGGAAAGAAGCGCCCGGAGGCCTCCGCACCGGGCAGCGGAGTGATCGTCATGCTTGAAATCGATCAACAAGTTGAGGTGGTACCTGGTCCCCCCCCTGCCTTGCCGCTAAGAACCGGCGATTTGCAGATCCCTGTTGTGCTCCCCGAGCCCGCCGGGCCAACTGAGCGTTTGACGTGCGAACGACGTCGCAGCGTCTATGAAGATGTAGGACTAACTGAGGCTCAGATCATCGAAATCGAATCGATGATCGCGCGATCGCCGTGTCGCGATGTCGGAGGCGGCGCGCTTCAGAGCATCAAAGGGGTGCTGCAGTCAAAGAAGAACGGAGCGCGGCGGCTGGTCGAAAGCCACACTTGCGAACTGACCTTTGCACATGAGCTGGAACTCGATCCAACCGTCCTTGGGTACTACACGCAAGTTCCTTGCGCAGGTATCGAACGGGTTCGCGGCGAGCGACGACACGTCAGTGCAGCCGCTTTAGATTTTCTTGTCCTGCGTGAACGCTCAATTCAGCTAGTTGAGTGCAAGTACGACAATTGGCTCGAGAAAGAGGCCAAAAAGCCGAACGCGGACTACAGGAGGGAAGGGAACAACTGGACGCATGCGCCCTATTGGTCCCGCGCGAAGGCGTTGGGTTTGAATTTCATGGTTTGGTTCCAAACGACCCCCATGGCGCTGCAAGTCCAGAACCTCGAAGCCTGCTACGCCTTGCTTGGTGAGTCCCTGACGCCTCAAGAGGATCTCGCGAGTCGCCGAGCAAGACAGCTGCTGCAAGAGTATCCTCGCTCGATAGAGACGCTAAATGCTGTGTTGCCCGTATTCAATGAGCGCGTTGCGCTCTGGATGATCGCAAATGGTCATGCGTATGGCTTGGTGAAAAGCAGCTCACCAGTGATACGGGAAGGGTTCTATCTTTTCGCCAGCAAAACACAGGCGGCCGCCGCGGACGAGTTCTTCTACGCACAGCTTAGGTCGGGATTCGACCAGCCCCAGATCAGCGGTGACCCCATTCTGTGCGCGACCACATCAGACATTGTTCGTGCCGAGGGTCGCTTGCAGCGATTGCGCAGAATCTCCCTGGGGCAGGAGCCCGCCACCGTTCGCATGACCCAGCTTGCCAAAATTGTGGCGGACAAAATTGCTGCCGGACAATCTCCTCTTGCTGCCTGCCTAACGAACTACAGCAACTGCGGGCAGAACACCCCATCGCCGCTGACCGAAGGGCAGCGCAAAGGCATTGACCACGTCATCAATGAACTCTGGAACAAGGGCAAGCGAAATACAATTGCACATCTCTGGCTTGACCTTGATGCGTGGTGTTCCGCAGCAGGGGAACAGGCGCCAAGCCAGACGACGCTGGGGAAGCGTGTAGCAGAGCAAGATCCGCGTAAGCGAGCACTGGCACGTGGCGGACTTCGGCAATTCCACGCAGTACGACCACGGACGGGGAGCGACAAACGCTCGCTACCGCCTCTGGGATACGGGTATCTTCTTGCAATTGACTCCTCTCAGTTCGACAACCGATGTGCATCCAATCTCATAACGCTATTTCCGGCAGAAAAGCCCCGCTTTTACATCGGTATGGACGGCGCTACGGAGGAGGCAATGGCGCACGCCTTCATCTTCGGTCCAGCAAGAACTGATGGGCTCGCGATACTGATCCGCGAATACGTTTTCCGGCACGGGTTTCTGCCGCGGGCCATCATGGTTGATCGCGGATCGGAAAACACCTCGAATTGGATCGACGAATTTTGCGAAGCCATGGGAATCGCACTGTTTCACGCACCGTCCGGCGGCAGCCAATTCAACGGCCAAGCCGAAAACGCGATCAAGCAAACCAATGCCAATACCGCTCACCGAATCGCGGGAAGTACCGAGCCCGACATGGCGGGACGAAAAGTCGATGGCCGATTTAAAAGCCGAAAGACCGCCCGTCACACCTTCGGCCTTATTCATCAGGAATTTTGCGACTACCTCTACACCGATATCCCTCGGACACCCGACGGGAACGGGATAACTCCCCAAGAGAAGCGGGAAGAATTGCTCGCCACCTTGGGCTGTATGGGGGTGCCGCAGCAATTTGACGACGCTTTCCTGATTCAAACATCAGCGAAGCTGAAGAGAAAAGTCAGCGCTAGCGAGCACGATGGCGTAAGAACAGGCGACGGTCGATTTACCAGTGATGAGCTTCAACGCGTGTTGCGCACGGAGTCCGTCGACGAGATACGTAGCGACTGCGTGGATCCTTCGATCCTATGGGTGAAGGCTGGACGAGGATGGTGGAAAGCATGCCACAGGAGTGCGCCTGTGGTCGCTACACTACCGGAACCCTTGAAACTCTTCGAGCTCTTGTTCAGACCGTATGCAAAGCGTCGACAGCGCGTGGGTAAGCGCGATGTCGCGAAATCGCGGCATGCTCGTCAAATGAATGCGTTTGAAGCCATGGAGTCGACCAAGCATTTGGGGCCCGTGCGCGAATCGCTGCCGGACGCCGCAGCGCCTCTGGCCCGGGCAACTGCCGAAAAGAAAAGAGCAGCCGTTGACTGGGACGCCGTTCCTGAGTGCAAGGAGCGGAAATGATCATCCCCCATCGCAACTTTGAAGTGGCTCGGGCACAACTGCGGCGCTACGTGAGCAAGCACCGGCCAGGCCGCATTATCGTCCTCATCGGGGTAGGTGGCGTAGGGAAGACAACCATGCGCTGGAATGTGATGCGCGAGTTGTACGGACGGCCTGAATGTTGGGGCCTCGGCTGCATTCCTACTATCGAGGTCATGGCACTGTTGGCCGAGAAAGCGTACTTCAACTCTAAAGGATGGGCGGAAGACAGCTTCGACCAACTTTTCACGCCGGACATTTCTTGGCTCATTCGAGGCGCGACGCCTTCGCCTGAAACAGTTAAGGTTCGGGAGGCTATCGCGCTATCCAGCGCTATCTGGAAAGACGTTAGTAGAAATCTCACCGAGACGCAGTGTTGGATAAAATTCAAGAATGTCGCGCGTGATCGAGCCCTGAACTTGTACAGTCTGGAACATGCGTCGGCCCTGTGCATCAATCACAAGGACACCAGCCCCGCGCACCACATTATTAATCTCATGTCAGTAATGGAGAGCGCCGGGTCAATGGCTCTGCTCACTACGATACAGACCGGTACGGCATTGTGGGCGGGTCGATCAGAAATCCGGCGTCGTATGGACGTCGTCTGGGCAGCGCCGTACAACGTTTCAGATCGGGAAGAGATGCGCTGCTACCTGAGTCTGCTCAGAACGATTGGTTCGAGGTACGAATTCAGGCCTCGCGATCTGCTCGGAAGACTCGCTCCGGAGATCGCCGCCGCTACCGCGGCCGTTTGTGGCGAGATAACGAACCTGCTCGACCGCGCCGAGAGCAACGCGCTTGACGCTGACCGCTCGCAAATCACAGCAGCCGACATCGAGACGGCGTACTACAACGCCAAAGACCTGGGAACGCTCTGGGCCGATGTCGAGTCGTTCTGGGCAGCAAAGCACGCTGACAAACGAGATGCGGTAGCGGCTCGAGCGGACAAAATCTGGCCGACGGAGGAGGCGTGATGCCAGCCTGCTCGGGTTGGACTCCTTTGCCGCCCGTCCGTCTCCGCGGCATCGATACGGAACTCATCGAGTCTTTAGATCACTACGCGTTTCGCATGGCCAGCATGTGCGGAGTATCCCGTGGATTTCTGGCCTCGATCCTTCGGGCCGGAAACTGCAACGCTGAGAACAAGTCGATCGCGTCGGGTCACACAAGCTGGATTGGCCCCCGAAGCAACTACGCAGTACTGCTATTTCGACTTATGGAGTTGACGGGGCAGGACAATCTGTCAAGGGGCACGTTTCACTACGCTTCTAAGGTGCTTTCGCACCGGGGCATGGCTTACACGAAAGGAGGGCAAGCTCGCCGTCGGTGGTGCCCGACCTGCTACCTTGAATGGGATCATGAAACCAGCTTCGAACCCTTGGTGTGGGCGTTCTCCATGCTGGCAGTTTGCCCGGTTCACCGCGTATCAATGGAATCCACCTGTCCCCAGTGTGACGCGGAACAACCATTGTACCGGAGCTACGAGGTGCGCAGAGATTGCTTTGTATGCCGGAGGCCGCTGGGAGTTCCGGGCAAGCACACGCAGGCCTCACCAATTTCGTCCTGGATCGATCGCTCTCTAATACGTTTTACCGCATTCGTCTCAAATCAGGACGATATTCTGAAGATTAGTTGCTATCTCGAGTTCTGCGACGTGATGAAGCGACGACTGCGCGCTGGCGAGCCCTTTCCCGACGGAGTCCGCCAGTTTGTTGATGTCACCATGCGTACGAGTCACGTGTGCATACCGACAATTACGCAGTACCTCAATCTGTGTGCGTTTCAAGGCTGCGAAATTGAGGACATTTTCATAAAGCCTAGGTCTGCCGCCTCTAGGTCGCTTTTCGACAGGTCGGCAGGGTTCAATAGAATTCCGTTTCCTAAGCGGCCGGGCAAAGAAAATTTGCGTCGCACGGGCGATTGCATGATCAAGTTGCTCGCGAGCGGACGTATTCGTTTGCCTCCCCTTGCTTTTCTGTGCAATCAGTTAGGTGTATGGCTCGATGCAGTCCGAGATTGCTATCCTGACCTCTTTGGGCGGTATTCCGACGTCTATTCTCAGCAGAAGGACATCGCAAGGGTCCACGTTCTCAGGGTATTTGACTGCGCATCGCTCCACCTTAGGTCCGCCACGAGGTTAGCCGCTCCAGACCTTAAAATGATCGTGGCGGAACGCGCTAGAGTATCGGCCGATTTGGCGGCCCAGTGCGTCGAAGCATTGTTGGTGATACGGCAATTTCTACCTACGCCTAACCCCGATTCCGAGCCCAACTCGCAAGTGCCCCGAGATGTTGATGAAGATCCGATTTCGACGATATTGGACAAATGGATGCGCGGGTGGAAATAGGATCGTCCGCCTGCGTTGCGCCAAATATTTTCCAGTTCAAAAAAGCGAGAGGTCCCGGGCGTCTGAAGTTGCGAGTACCATTGCCACGCAGTCTTGATCGACGGCACAAAGCGTCTTCATCGGATAGAGCGCTGAATCGTGCGCTGGTCATACGCCCAACGGGAAAACGATGCAGACGCACGTAGAATTCAACGGGACGGCAGGTGCCGGATACAAAAGGGAGGGTGGCATGAATGAGACAGCCAAGTACCGGTTTCTGGTGAAGGAAGGCGAGCCGAGCAGGAATGGTGCCGACGATGCGCCTGTGTTCCTCTCACTTGAACCCGCGGACGGAGAATTGAGTGTGATCAAGAAGGGATCACTGACAATGCGGCTCAAGCCGGGAACTACGGTCGATGAGGCCCAGACCCTTGCACAGTCGATAGAAAAGTTTGTTGCTGTGCTGTCGTACCAGGAGTGAGCAGGTCGCAGCCGTGATCGAGCCCAGGCTAGAAGCGCAGCCATTCCGCGGCTCGCCTCGTATGTGGATGAGGTATTTGGGTTGACCCTGCTCCATCTTTTCCCTGCTGTGAGGCGCGCCTGCACACGCCGGTGACACTCAGTTCCAGCCCCAACGGCGCTGAGCTGATCGAACGCGATGTGCCCCAGAACCTGTCCCGCGGGACTTGACGACGCCGAATTCGGTAGCCGTTTACGGCGTACGCGGTGAGGCGCGGCTTAGCCGGCGAGTCGAAGGTTTGCGCGGCCTCTGGCGGCATACCCGACGTGTCGGCGGCGGAGCACGTGGTCGGCGCTCCCGGAACGTCGCCGATGATATGGAAGAGTTCTTCGGTGAGCTGCTGGATGTGGCCGAACCGAAAACTGTTCTTGCCGAAGCCTCGTTGTGTTGAGACGAGCTGAAAATTGGCCAGCAAGACGGGATTCTGCCCGCGGAAAATTGATCGGGGTGTCCCACCTAACCTGCACGCGTCTCGGCTGATGCGGGGTACTTGGCCACGCAGTGCGTGATGACGCGTAACGCTGCGCAGCCAAAGCATCCGGAGCTGACCCTCGCCGAGGCCCTGGAATATGAACAAGCACACCTGATTCCTAATCCGGCGCCGTTCGACCGCTAGGTGGAACTGACGGTGCGCGTCTCCAGCACGAGTTCAAACACGGTGGCGTGCAATCGGGGGCACGCGGGTCGAGCCGCGAGTAACCGGACCACTTCCTTACCAGCCTTGGGCCCGCGCATGCGCCGCGAAGTAATCCATAGCAAGTCTATGAATTTATTAACATCTTCTCGCTTGATCATTGGCAAAAGCCGCTCACGGTCTACACGGGTGCGCCGCTCTGAGCCGACCGACTCACCTTACCCGGCGGCAACACCGAAGTTTGTCTTTTCCGTACAAACTTCGGTGTTGTGCCCACCACACTGGGCGTGCCGACCAACAGAGTGAGAAGCCGAGCCCTGCACTATGATGGTGCAACCGCCCCAATCTGCACCAACCGTGGACTCCACCACCTTCTGGCCCCAACTCAGCACCGCCGCTGCCGGCATCGATGCGCAGCAGCAGTTGTACGCGCCGAATCCGGCGCTGTGCGAGCTGCTCGGTATGGGCGCGCGCCGCCTGGAAGTGACCCCGCTGTCCGCGTTGGCGCCGGACCGTCCCGAGTTGCCGGAAGCCTTCCGCCGCGTGCTGGCCGAACAACGCGTGGTGCAGTTGCGCGATTTCGTTCTGCTTGATGCGGCGGGCCTGCCGGTGGCGGTGGACCTGACCTTGAGTCCGCTGGCCGAAGGCGGTGCCTTGCTGGAGGTGCATACGCTGGCGCCGGCGGTGCGCGAGCCGAATGCGCAGCTGTCGGAATCGCTGCGCGGGTTTGCGCATGAGGTGAAGAATCCGCTCGCGGGCTTGCGTGGGGCGGCGCAGTTGATTGCGCGGCGCGTGGCGGACGAGGGAGTGAAGGAGTTGGCCGGGCTGATCATTGCCGAGGCCGATCGCCTCGCCCAGCTGGCGAACCGGCTGTTGCAGGGGTCGGTCATGTCGCCGCTGGGGCCGGTGAACATCCATGAGGTGCTGGAGCGGGTGGCGGCCTTGCTGGTGTCGCAGGGGCAGGCGGCGATCACGCGCGATTTCGATCCCAGCCTGCCGCTGTTGCAGGGAGACGCGGATCGGCTGACCCAGCTGTTTCTCAATCTCGGCCGCAATGCGCTGGAAGCCGGCGCGGACCGGCTGGTGCTGCGCAGCCGGGCCGAGCATTCGGCGCGTATCCACGACCGCGTGGCGAAGCTGGCCTTGCGCGTGGATGTGATCGACAACGGCCGCGGCGTGGCCAGCGAGCTGGCCGATCATCTGTTTCTGCCCATGGTGTCGGGGCGGGCCGACGGCAGCGGGCTGGGGCTGGCCTTGTGCCGCGAGATTGCGGGCGAGCATCTGGGCGGGCTGACCTATCGCAGCCGTGCAGGTGAAACGGTATTCAGTCTGTTGCTGCCTTATGGAGAGTCGCATGGCTGAAACAGCCCTGGTCTGGCTGGTCGACGACGACCGCGCCGTGCGTTTCGTGCTGGCTGCGGCTTTGCGCGATGCGGGCCTGCGCGTGGCGGAGTTCGAGGAAGCGGAAAGCGTGCTGGCGCTGATCGAGCAACACGTACCGGATTTGCTGTTTACCGATGTGCGCATGTCGGGCCAGGGCGGCCTGAAGCTGCTGGAGCGGCTGCATGCGCACTATGCGCAGCTGCCGGTGATCGTGATGAGCGCCTATACCGACGTGGCCACGACGGCGGCAGCGTACAAGCACGGTGCGTTCGATTACCTGCCCAAGCCGTTCGATCTGGACCAGGCCGTGGCGGCGGCGCAGCGCGCGCTGGCGCAGCGGCGCAGCCAGGCAGCCCCACCGGCCGCGCCCAGCCGGCCCGGTCCGCGCGAGACGGAATTGATCGGCCGTTCGGCGGCGATGCGCGAAGTGTTCCGCGCCATTGGCCGCGTGGCGGCCAGCGGCCTGAATGTGCTGATCACCGGCGAGACCGGTACCGGCAAGGAGCTGGTGGCGCGGGCGCTGCATACGCACAGCGCGCGGGCCTTGCGCTCGGTGGTGGCGCTGAATACCGCGGCAATTCCGTCGGAGTTGCTGGAGTCGGAATTGTTCGGCCACGAGATGGGCGCGTTCACCGGCGCCACACGGCGGCATGCGGGCCGTTTCGAGCAGGCCGACGGCGGCACCTTGTTTCTCGATGAAATCGGCGATATGCCCTTGCTGCTGCAGACGCGATTGCTGCGCGTGCTGGCCGAGGGCGAGTTCTACCGGGTCGGCGGGCGCGAACTGATTCGCGCCGATGTGCGTGTGATCGCGGCGACGCATCAGGATCTGGAAGCCAAAGTCGCGCGCGGCGAATTCCGCGCCGACTTGATGCACCGGTTGGACGTGGTGCGCATTCATCTGCCCAGCCTGCGCGAGCGGCGCGAAGACATTGGCCTGCTGGCCGAGCATTTCCTGGCGCGGGCGGCGGAAGAACTGAAAGTCGGCGCGAAGCGCTGGTCGGCCAAGGCGCTGGCGGCTGTGGAGCGGTTCGACTGGCCCGGCAATGTGCGCCAACTGGAAAATCTGTGCCGGCGTCTGGCGGTGATGGCGCCGGGTCGCGAGGTGCGGGTGGAAGATTTGCCGTTCCAGCGTGAAACCGCAGTGCCGGCCGAGCCGGGCTGGGGCGAGGGCTTGCGCCGCTGGGCCGAGCGCGAGCTGGCGGCCGGTCGCAGCGATCTGCATGCGGCGGCGGTGGCGGAACTGGAACGGGTGTTGTTCGAGGCGGCGCTGGCCGCGCATGACGGGCATCGCCAGCACGCGGCCGAGGCGCTGGGCCTGGGGCGCAATACCTTGACGCGCAAGCTCGGCAGTTCGCGCCGGCGCCGGGAATAGGCAGGAGAGAAACGGATGAGCGAAGTGACGATACGCGCGGCGACGCGGGCCGATGTCGAATTTCTGGTCGAGGCGAATGCGGCCATGGCCTGGGAAACCGAATCGCTGGCGCTGGACCGCGAGCGCTTGCGGCGCGGTGTGACGGCGGTGTTCGACGAACCGCGGCGCGGCTTCTACCGGATTGCCGAACATGCCGGTGTTGCCGCCGGCTGCCTGCTGATCACCTACGAATGGAGCGACTGGCGCGACGGCGACTGGTGGTGGATTCAAAGCGTGTATGTGGTGCCAGCGGCGCGCCGGCTGGGTGTGTTCGGCACGCTCTACCGGCATGTGGAAGCAGCGGCGCGGTCCAGCGAGCGCGTGATCGGGCTGCGCCTGTACGTGGAATGGGAAAACGAGCGCGCCCAGCGCACGTACGCAGCACTGGGCATGAGCCAGGAGCATTACCACATGTACAGCAGGGGATTTGTCGCTTTTGGCTGAGCGCGGGCCGTGCCCCCGGGAGCGGGCTCCCGGCGGCTGCCTCAGCGGCGCGGTTTCAGCGGCGCGGGCCCGGCATGGCGATGAACTGCAGGAACTCCGAGCGGGTGCGTGCGTCTTCGCGGAAGGCGCCGAGCATCTGGCTGGTGGTCATGGACACGCCGGTCTTGTGCACGCCGCGCGTGGTCATGCACTGGTGCGCGGCTTCGATGACGACGCCGACGCCGCGCGGCTTGAGCACGTCTTCGATGCAGTGGGCGATCTGGGCGGTGAGCTTTTCCTGCACCTGGAAGCGCCGGGCGAAACCTTCCACCACGCGGGCGAGCTTGGAAATGCCGACTACCTTGTCGGTGGGCAGGTAGCCGACATGGGCGCGGCCGATGATCGGCGCCATGTGGTGTTCGCAATGCGATTCGAACTCGATGTCGCGCAGCACGATCAGTTCGTCATAGCCGGCCACTTCCTCGAAGGTGCGGCGCAGGTACTCGGCCGGGTCTTCGGCGTAGCCGGAAAACCAGTCGCGGTAGGCGTCGACGACGCGGCGCGGCGTGTCGAGCAGGCCTTCGCGGCCCGGGTCTTCGCCGGCCCAGCGCAGCAGGGTGCGGATGGCGGCTTCGGCTTCGGCGCGGTCGACGCCGTTGTTGCTGGGTTCGGAACTCATGCGCTTCCCGCAGACGACAAGGGACTGGCGATTGTAGAGGGTTGCCGGCCCGCGCCGTGTTGTGCCGATGTCAACGCAGGCCGCGGGTTTCGATTTCGCGGGTGAGCAGGCGCAGCGCCTCGATCACGGCATTGCCGCTGGCCGGCTTGCCGCCGATGGCGATGCGGGCGCGCAGCGACATGGTCAGCGCTTTCAGCGGCGCGGCATTGGCCTGCTTGGCCGCGGAAAAGGCGTCGCGGCCGACCTGGGAATTGAAGCGGTGCAGGTCGAAGAAGAAGCGTTCCTGGCCGTCGGTGAGGAAACCGAATACGGGCAGGGCAGAGGCCGGGTCGTCGGTGGAGCGGTGGCAGCGCATTTCGCGTTCCTGGCACAGGCGCGTGCCGGTCTCGACGAAGCGCGCGAACGGCTCGGCCACGTTGGCGGTGTCCAGGTCGGCGGCGATCAGGGCCAGTTCCAGTGCATGCACCAGGGCCGGGCGGTCGCGCCAGCCAGGAACGTGCTTGTCCAGCTTGATGTCGAGCTTGGAGGCCAGCGCGCCGCCGCCCTGCACCAGGTCGACCGAGTTGTATTCCCAGTCCTGCGCGGGCGGGCGTGCATCGAAGGTCGAGCCGGCGATGGTCAGTTCCAGCGCGGTGTAATAGAACGCATCGCGCTCGGGTTCGAAGCCGGCCAGGTCGAGGATGCGCAGCCCTTCTTCGATGCTGGCGCGTTCGTTGCTGCCGACGCCGGCGCTGTAGATGGCCGGTTCGCGCTGGCGCAGGTCGTGGCAGGCGGCGAACAGGCCCAGCAGCAGCCAGTCGTCCAGGCTCAGTGCCTTGACGCCGATATGGCGCATCAGCCGCTCGATGCGGCTGTCGAAGATTTCCAGGATGTGGTGTTCGTTGTGGTAGGCGTGGAAGTCTTCGCCCCAGCTGCCGTGGCGCACGGCCAGGCGGGCGTAGGCCAGTTGCACGGCGGCTTCGCAGCGGTCGAGCTTGGCCGCGTCGCCGGCCTGCTGCAGGGCCGCGGCCAGGGCGAAACGCCGCCGCGCCAGGGCCGAGCTCAGGCCGGGTGCCAGCGTGGCCAGCAAAGCCCGCGCCTGGGCCACGTCCGCAACGGAGCGTTCGGCAGCGTCTTCGGGAAACTTGCGCGGAAACGGCAGGATCACGGTGCGGCCAGGCCCTCCACCAGGCGCCCGCAGTATATGTCAGCGGCGTGACCGCGCCAGATGGCGCGGCGCCGTGGGCGCGGTGCTTTGTATACCGCAGGTGCCGCGGCGCTGCG
Source organism: Tahibacter aquaticus (assembly GCF_004363655.1). Taxonomy (GTDB): domain Bacteria; phylum Pseudomonadota; class Gammaproteobacteria; order Xanthomonadales; family Rhodanobacteraceae; genus Tahibacter; species Tahibacter aquaticus. Next base: position 4,600 of record NZ_SNZH01000002.1, on the reverse strand, counting down.
AAGGGCTGTGCCGGTTCAGATCAGGCCGCGCTGCGCCAGCGACACGTGGGTGTCGGCCCCGACGACGAAGTGATCGAGCACGCGCACGCCGATCAGGCCCAGTATCTGGCGCAGCTCGGCGGTGACGAGACGGTCCGATTCGCTGGGTTCGGCCACGCCGGACGGATGGTTGTGGGCCAGGATGACGGCAGCGGCGTTGTGCCGCAGACAGGCCCGCACCACCTCGCGCGGGTGTACCGAAGTGCCGTCGATGGTGCCGCGGAACAGTTCCTCGAAGGCGATGACGCGGTTGCGCGCGTCCAGGAACACGCAGGCGAAGACCTCGTACGGATAGCTGGCCAGGCGCCCGCGCAGGAATTGCGCGGTATCGGCCGGACTGCGCAAGGTGGCCTCGCGCTTGAACTCGTCGGCGGTGCAGCGCCGGGCCAGCTCCAGTACGGCGTAGAGGCGGCAGCGTTTGGCCTGGCCGAGGCCGCGGGTTGGCGGCAACGGCACGGTACGGCCGAGCAGCTGGCGCAGGCCGCCGCAAATGTTCAGCAGGTGCCGGCCCAGGTCGACGGCGGTCTGTCCGCGGCTGCCGCAGCCGAGGAAGATCGCCAGCAGCTCGGCATCGGACAGCGCGGCCGCGCCCTGCGACAGCAGCTTTTCCCGCGGACGTTTCTGTTGTGGCCACTGGCTGATGTTGCGGCTCGTGCTGGGAGAGCTGTTCATTACCGGTTCCTGTGCCTTGTCGAAGGCGGGCAGATTAGGTGTGCCGCGCTACGCTTCGCGCGCGTCTGGAGCGGGCTTTCCCTTAAGCTATCGGCGCTTAAACGGGTAGGAATGTTCCGATGGCATCCAATGGGTTGGCCGGCAGGCAGGTGCTGCTCGGCGTTGCGGGTGGAATTGCGGCTTACAAGGCGGCCGATCTGGTGCGCCGCCTCGGCGATGCCGGCGCGCAGGTGCGCGTGGTGATGACTGAGAACGCGGCGCGCTTCGTCACGCCGCTGACCTTCCAGGCGCTGTCGGGCAATCCCGTACGCCTGAGTCTCTGGGATGAAGGCGCCGAAGCCGCCATGGGCCATATCGAACTGGCGCGCTGGGCGCAGGACATCCTGATCGCGCCGGCCTCGGCCGATCTGATCGCACGGCTGGCGCACGGCCTGGCCGACGACCTGCTCACCACGCTGTGCCTGGCCAGTGCCGCGCCAGTGCATGTGGCGCCCGCGATGAACCAGCAGATGTGGGCGCATCCGGCCACCCAGGCCAACCTGGACATCCTGCGCCGGCGCGGCGTCGGCGTATTCGGTCCGGCGGCGGGCGAGCAGGCCTGCGGCGATGTGGGTTCCGGCCGTCTGCTGGAGCCGCTGGAACTGGTTGCCAGGCTGGCGGCGCGCCAGCGTGGCGACCTGCTGGCCGGCCGCCAGGTACTGATCAGCGCGGGGCCGACCTTCGAAGACATCGACCCGGTGCGCTTCCTTGGCAACCGCAGCTCCGGCCGCATGGGCTTTGCCATCGCCGAAGCGGCCGCCGAAGCCGGCGCCTCGGTCACCCTGGTGGCCGGGCCGGTGAACCTGGCCACGCCGGCCGGGGTACAGCGCATCGACGTGCGCAGCGCGCGCGAGATGCATGCGGCCGTGCTGGGCGCGGCGCAGAATTGCGATGTCTTCATCGCCGCCGCTGCCGTCGGCGATTTCCGTCCGGCCGAAGTGGCTTTGCACAAGATCAAGAAACGCGGCGACGGTGGCCTGAGCCTGGAACTGACCCAGAACCCCGACATCCTCGCCGACGTGGCGGCACTGCCGCGGCGTCCGCTGCTGGTGGGCTTCGCCGCCGAAACCGAAAACGTCGAGGCGTATGCGCGGGCCAAGCTGGAACGCAAGCGGCTGGACCTGATCGCCGCCAACCAGGTCGGCAGCGGCCTGGGTTTCGAAGTGGACGACAACAGTCTCACCCTGATCAGCGCCGATGCGACGCTGCGCCTGCCGACGGCGCCGAAGCGCGAGCTGGCGCGGCAGCTGATCGACGTGGTGGCGCAGCGCCTGCGTGATCGCGGCACTGACAACGGAGCCGGCGCCGCATGATCGACGTGGACCTGAAGATACTCGACCCGCGCCTCGGTGCTGAAATCCCCTTGCCGGCCTATGCCACGCCGGGTTCGGCCGGCCTGGACCTGCGTGCCGCGCTGGCGCAGCCGTTGACGCTGCTGCCGGGCCAGTCCGAACTGATTCCGACCGGTTTTGCGATCCACCTAAAGGACGCGGACTACTGCGCCGTGATATTGCCTCGCTCGGGTCTGGGGCATAAGCACGGCATCGTACTGGGCAATCTGGTCGGACTGATCGATTCCGACTATCAGGGGCCCTTGCTGGTCTCGTGCTGGAACCGCTCTGATCAGGCCTTTACCATCGTGCCCGGCGATCGCATCGCCCAGCTCGTATTTCTGCCGATTGCGCGCGCCGGTTTCCAGCTGGTGCACGAGTTCCCGCCGACTGAGCGCGGCGGGGGCGGCTTCGGTTCTTCAGGTGTTGCCTGAGCGGCGCAGGGAGTTCAACGGATGAAGAAGAAGAAAGCCGAAGCGGCACTGGCGACCGCGGCCGCAGGAAATGGCCAGGCTGTGGAAAAGCCGCGCTTCGACCTGTCGAAACTGCGGCTGGACTGGCGCCAGCTGCTGCCGGTGGCGCTGGCCACGGTGACCCTGGCCGCCGCTGCCTTCTTTGCCTGGCAGGCGATGCAGGTATGGCGTTTCAATTCGTCCCAGACGCAATTGTTCAGCGAGCGCCAGGTGCAGTCGACCAAGCTCGCCACGGTGGTTGCCGACCTGCGCGCGCATATCGTCACGGCGCTGGCGACGCCGGCGGTACAGCAGCCGCTGCTCAGCGGCGATCCGGCCCAGCACGAAGCCGCGGTCACCGCCCTGCGCCTGGCCCTGCCGGAAATGGCCGAGGCGTATTTCTTCAGCCCGCAACTGACCGAAGTGCTGAAATCGGATTTCCGCAAGTTCGGCTATGCCAAGGCGGCACAGCTGATCCAGGCGCAGGCCGGCACCTCGGACGCGCAGTCAGTGGTGATCGGCAAGAACGGTCGCATGATCACGTTTGCCGAGCTGGTCAAGGCGAACGACCAGCCCATCGCCGTGGCCTGGGTGGCCGTGCCGATGCAGCCGGTGTTCGACGAGTTTTCCCGCGCCAATATCCGCGACGGCCGGCTGGAATTGCGCCAGGGCGGCGGCGAAAGCACCGACCTGGTACTGGTCGGCGTCGGGCACGGCATAGCGGGGGCGGTGCCGGACATGGGCACACCGATCAATGCCTCTACCTTCCGCGTCGCCCAGTTGCAGCCCGACCTGTTCCTGGTGTTCGAGGAAAACCCCTGGCTGCCGCTGGTGCTGGCCCTCATCTGCGGGCTGGCCGCGTTTACCGGCCTGTGGCTGCGCAAGGTCGGCTGGCACCGGGGCATGGCGATCCTGCTCGGCAAACTGGGCCGGGACGGCGGTGGTGAAGTGGAGCCGGAACTGACCATGGCCGAGGCGCTGAAAGCGCCGTCCACGCCAGCACGTACATCGCCGCGCACGCCACCGGCAGGGACGCGGCTGCCGTCGCCGGCGGCGGCAACACCCAAGCTGACACTGGACCGCAGCATCTTCCGCGCCTATGACATCCGCGGCGTGGTCGGAAAAACCCTGGACAAGGAAGTGGCGCGCCAGATCGGCCGGGCGATCGGCAGCGAAGGCGTGGAACGCGGCCTGCACGAGATCGTCGTCGGCCGCGACGGCCGCCTGTCGGGTCCGGACCTGGTCGCCGGCCTGATCGACGGCCTGCGCCAGGCCGGCATGGACGTGATCGACATCGGCGAAGTGCCGACGCCGCTGGTCTACTACGCCACCTATCATCTGAACACCGGTTCGGGCATTTCCGTCACCGGCAGCCACAACCCGCCCGACTACAACGGCTTCAAGATCGTGCTCGGCGGCGAAACCCTGGCCGAGCAGGCGGTGCAGAACCTGTACGCGCGCATTGCCGAGAACCGCTTCACCAGCGGTAGCGGCGGCCTGCAGGCGATGGACGTGAAGGCCGACTACATCGAGCGCGTAGTGGGCGATGTACAGGTCGAACAGCGCCTGCGCATCGTGGTCGACTGCGGCAACGGCGTACCGGGCGCGATCGCTCCGGCGGTGCTGGAAGGCATCGGCTGCGAAGTCATGCCGCTGTACTGCGATGTCGACGGCACCTTCCCCAACCATCACCCGGACCCGTCCGACCCGGTCAACCTGCGCGATCTGATACTGACGGTGAAGCAGGTCGGTGCCGATCTCGGCCTGGCCTTCGACGGCGACGGCGATCGCCTGGGCGTGGTCACCAAGAGCGGCGAGATCATCTATCCCGACCGCCTGCTGATGCTGTTCGCCAAGGACGTGCTGGTGCGCAATCCGGGCGCGACCATCATTTACGACGTGAAATGCACCGGCAAGCTGCAGCCGGAAATTCTCAAGCACGGCGGCAGCCCGGTCATGTGGAAAACCGGGCATTCGCTGATAAAGGCAAAAATGCGCGAAACCGGCGCAGAGCTGGCCGGCGAAATGAGCGGGCATTTCTTCTTCCGCGAGCGCTGGTACGGATTC
>NZ_SNZH01000001.1:736518-739434 GCF_004363655.1 Tahibacter aquaticus | reverse complement strand
CGCTTCAACGTGACGGCGCCAGAAGGCTTCGGTCTTCGATGCTTGCACGCTTGGCGCTCCGAGAAGGTGAGCGACAAGCATTGCTCTGATGATCGGGTTCGAGAATGTGGCGGCGCCGGACGCTTACGCATCTGCGTGCGTGACGGCTGTCTCGTCATGACCTGCGAGGCGCCGACAACCAAGACCAGACGGCGCTGACGACCACAGCAAAAGCCCCGCAAATGCGGGGCTTTTGCTGCTGGGTAAGTGAACGTGCCCCTGTTACCCACGGTCAAGCGGCCGGAAGTCCATCGGAGAAGTGCTCGCGAGAGAGTCGGAGTTTTCCGAGGGCTGGTTGTCCCGGTCTTCGTTTAAATATCTCGCGGCAACCGGCTCGTCGGCGATAACACGCTTGCCGCGAGCCTTTTAACATCTTCGTGAGTTGGATCAATTTCCCGAGCACGTCTCAGCATGTAGTAAGCATCTAGATCGTTTCCAGCGAGAAGGTAGCAAGCACCAGCCGAAAGAACTGCTCTTAGGTTAGTTGGGTCAACTGCAATTACCCTGTCATAAAATCTGACGCCGTACTCTGGCTTGTCGGCAAACTCGTCACCAAGATCCAACAACAACTCCACGTCATCAATTGCATTGACTTCGACATAAAGTTTATTTATTCCTTCTTCAATTCCCTCTATCAGATTGTGGAACTCATTCTTATTCATTGGACTGGCACGAATGCTGTATTCACGACATAACCCCCGCCATTACCGTATCGAAACATTCGAATTACCAGAGGTACGCTAGTCTCGAATTCCGTTTTTACAACAACCGTTGCCTCGACGAAGTCGCCATTCGGCAAATTTCTGACTGATTGTGCGCTCGGGTTGCTTCGGAAAATTTGCTGACTTGCTCATTGCTCCATCCTCTCAAGAGATGGAGTCTCCAGGGAAGCCGGGGCGGTTCAGTTGTGCGTGTACTCGATGCGTTTGTTGTTTGCATCGATGGTCGCGACCAGGCGGCCCAAGTAAAAAGCCCCGCGAGAGCGGGCTTTTTGTTACTGTTTTCGTCGAGATTTTCGACGTTGAATCACTCCCCCAATAGCCATTGCTGCTGCAACAACGACTATGAGTGCTATGACGTTCCTCCATCGATCAACAAAATCATCACGAGGGTCAATTGCGTCTCGATATGCCGAGCGCCACGGCCTTTCCTTCAGGCCATAAACGATGTCGTCGGAAGTTTCTCTCAATCGATCAGCGCCAACGGACAATAGGTTAAAACTGCCGTCATTAACCTCGTAAACAATTTCACTGCCCCAATGATCAGATAGCTGAGCACTTCTTAAGTAATGAGCCGACTTGCATCCCTTTCCATCAATTCTTGCCAACTCTAAAAACTCGACTTTCGAAGGGAATCGATCGCAGTCTGCGCGGAATGACTCCAGTGTTTCCGCTATAGAATTCAATTGAATCTCTGTAGCTCGAGGCAAGTCCAATGTAGACGCTGCTACGCCTGATGAAAATAAAGCAAATACTACAATACATAAATATCTCATTGGAATCTTTTCCTCAAAAAATCAAGTGAGGCAGGTGCCCACGGCGCTCGCTCTCCCTGAGGGACTATGTTGCTATCCATGATAGTCACTGGTTGATTGATGCTAGCCGGACCGTCGGGGCGATAAATGTGTGGAGCGCCGAATGTGTGTCCCGCCTCATGCGCCGCCGCAATGCCAATCGCCACTCCCATCTCTTCACTCGTCACATTACGCCGATTCTTGGGAGAAATGTAGCGTTCTCCATCTTCGATTAGATCGTCTGTAAAGACCCGACTACTTACAAAATACGTTCTTCCATAGTGGCCAGATTCACCACCACCGCCGCCGCCAAACACTAATTTCCGGTACGCCGACGGATTCGAATCTGTAAATCGGACACCAAATTGTCCGAAAGCGATCTGAAGGCTTGACATGATTTCTTGCTCAAGAATTTCCTTCGAGTAGCCCCGCGGATTCATTCCGGAAAAATCGACGTAAACATCACGTCCCTTGTCCACCCGTTTCATGGCGTAATCGGCAACAACCACGGTTACGCCAATAGCAACGACGGTCACCGATGCCATGATAAACGCGACCGACACATTTCCTGAAGGATCGACCATGCACGCGGGGTTGTTGTTCCCATACGTGTACTTGTGAAGTGTTAAAGGATCTAGCTCTACCCCCTTAAAACTATCCTGCTGCGTAAACCGCCCCACCGCCGGATCCGTATATCTGGCCCGCAGGTAATAGAACCCCAAGTTCGGGTCGAACTGTTCCCCGGTGTACTGATAGTTCGTCGCTGGCAGGTTGGGTGTAGCCAGCACACTCGCTGCATCGTCGCTTTGCCCGAACGCTTCATACGCGTACTGATCGACGAGGTTTCCTGCTGCATCGGTCAACCATCGCGTGCTTCCCAGCCCGTCATAGTGGAACATGCTCGGTATCGCCGCCGTAGCCGCTCCTGGCAAGACATTGCCGCTCGCATCCCGCAACGCGTACTGCCCCAGCAAGTCATCGCCATAGGTGTACGCCGTCTTCAGGCTCAACCCACTGACGTTAGCTCCAGCCGCCAGCGGTGTCCCGACTCGTTCCTCAATGACCTGTGCATAGGCCTGATTCGGATCAATCAGATACCGAATCTCCCTCGCATCCCCAGTCCCGGACTTCAACACCTGGCTGCGCCGTATCCCATCCGCCGTATAGCTGTACTGCGTGATGTCGAGAAGCGACCCTATCTTCCGCTCTGCCTGAACCATGCGGTTCTGACTGTTGTAGCGGTAGTACATGGTCTGTTCGGGCGTGGTGGTTTCGATCAGGCTGCCGTTGAGGTCGTAGCCGTGGCTGGTCAGGCGGGTGATGCCGTTGCTGGCAGCCGATTCCTGCAGCAGGCGGTCGTTGGC
>NZ_SNZH01000001.1:334450-736424 GCF_004363655.1 Tahibacter aquaticus | reverse complement strand
GTGGTGGTTTCGATCAGGCTGCCGTTGAGGTCGTAGCCGTGGCTGGTCAGGCGGGTGATGCCGTTGCTGGCAGCCGATTCCTGCAGCAGGCGGTCGTTGGCGTCGTAGCTGTAGCTCGTTGTCGTGGTGCTGGCCGTCACGGTGGGGCCGCCCGGCACGGTGTGCACCTGGCTCAGGCGGTTGCCGACCTTGTCGTAGGCCCAGCTTGTCGTGCGCTGGTGATCGGCATTGGCCGCGGTGACGGCTTCTTCGATCAGGCGCTTGGTCTTGTCGTATTGGTAGCTGGTGGTGCGGGTGGCATCGAGCACCGGCTGGCCATTGCCGTCGACGACGTACTGGCCTTGCGTGTCCTTCTGTTGCACCTGCTCGGCGATGGCGGCTCGGGTGCCGTCGGGATTGAGTGCGTAGCCGAGTGCCAGCAGCACGGCGGCGCCCTTGCGATGCGTCAGCGTGGTGAGCCTGTTCATGCGGTCGTAGCGGTAATCCACCCGCGTGCCATTGGCGTGGACGATATGGTCGCGGTTGCCGACGCCGTCGTAGCCGTAGGTGGTGACGCGCGGGCCGCCGCTCTGGCCCAGGGCGGTGCTGGCGACTTCGCTGACGGTCTTCAGCCGGTTAAGGGCGTCGAAGCTGAAGTCGATGGTGCGCGTCGCGGTTTTGACCTGGGTGCGGTTGCTGGCTTTGTCGTAGGTGTAGTCGATCTGCTGGCCGTCGGACCACGTGACCTGGTCGAGCCGGTCGCGCCGGTCGTAGCGGCGGGTTTCGGTCAGGCCGCCGTAGGTGAGTGTGCGCGGACGGTCTTTTTCATCCAGGGTCAGCGTCAGTTCGGTGCCGTCGGCAAAGCGCGTGCTGGTCAGGCGGTTTGCGGTGTCGTAGACGAAGCCGGTGAGCTGGCTGTTGAAGTCGAGTTTCCAGTCGAGCCGTCCCAGGGCGTCGTAGCCGAAGCGTTCGAACTGGCCCAGAGGCAAGGTGCGCCGGGTCACGCGGCCCATGCGGTCGTAGTTCCAGGCAGTGGTGCGGTTGAGGGCGTCGATCTGGCGTGTCTTGTTGCCTTGCTCGTCGTAGGCGTAGCGCGTGACGAGGACGCCGCTGCTGGCGATGGTGGAACCGGGGTATTCGCCGCGGCCCAGGGCATCGGCGATACCTACGGGGTTGTCGCCGGTCGTGGGGTTGGGCAGTACCACGGCAATCAGGCGGCTTTCGGCGTCGTAGACGAAGCGTGTGGTGCGGTTGGCCGGATCGGTTTCCGCGATCTTGCGGCCGACCTTGTCGTAGCCGTAGTCGACCGTGAGGTTGTTGGCATCGTTGCCGTCGTCGGCGCCGGCGTCGGGCAGGATAGTGCGCGTGAGTCTTCCGGCAATGTCGTATTCGTACTTCGTCGTGCGGTCGAGGTTGTCGATGCTGGCGATGCGCCGGCCGTTGTCGTCGTAGATCGAGCTGGTGGCTTCGTTCAGTGCATTGATCACCGAGACCTGGCGGCCCGCGTCGTCGTCGCAAAAAGCCCCGCAATGCGGGGCTTTTTGCTGGCGCTAAGTTAACCTGACCCCGTTAGTCTGTCGCGCTGGTGCGCTATATCGACGACGGTCGTCTGCCCATCGACAACAATCCCGTTGAACGCGCCATCCGACCTGTCGCCATCGGCCGCAAGAATTGGCTGTTTGCCGGATCGCGCGCCGCCGGCGAACGCGCCGCTGCCATCATGAGCCTCATCGCTACCGCCAAGCAGAACGCTCGCGATCCCTACGCCTATCTCGTCGATGTGCTGACTCGCCTCCCGACTCATCCCAATCGACGCATTGCCGAACTATTGCCACATCGCTGGCAGCCCGTGGCGTAAGCATCGCTGGCGATGACTGCGGCCGGAAGGTGGCGGGGCCGGACGGTTACACCTTAACTTGTTTGTAAATTTCTAGAATAATGAAAAAATTTCTCTAGATGAAACCTGGACAGGATTCCCGAGGACAAAATCAATCTCCGAGGTGGTTTCAAACACAGAGCGCACAACTATGCATCGTGAAGCATTCTGTTCGTAAGTGAACCCTATGCACGAGCCACGACTTCCGTCATCCACAAGAATCTTCGCCTGTTTCCGCGACAGGCTATATTTGCAAACTGAATCAACCCCTGACAATTGAAGCTCTTCAAGGTTTCCTGACAACCGGAAGAGAGGCGATTCTGTCAAGATTTCGACCAATGGAATTTCATTGGAAGGAGCTATGGGCAGGTCAAGCCCATCAAGCGGATGGTCGCTATGCGCGACCATATGCCATTCCGTGCTTATCTCCATTTCTATCAACGATGATGTTTCAAATTTAAATGAGAAGAAACCACTGATGGGGATCGTCCCATCGTCGCTCGTCGTCACTTTAGAATCGAATTCGGCGTGATCTGCATCGTCGTCGTAATTGCATACAAGCCAGAAGAATCTCTCGTCTTCGGCCAGATAGATGAGTGATGCATCCGGGAGGTCGGAAGCGTTGCGCGGGAAAGCCTCTACCGCAACACGGTTTCCAGAGAACCCGGAATGCCTCCAGCCTCGCGATGAAATGATCTTTCGAATTTTCATGTTCTACTTAGTATGGAAATGAAAGTTTCCGTCGGTCCAGCTGTCAGGAGTTGTTATTCCGTGGTGGCCGTGGCTTGTGTCGTAGTCCATGCGGAAATACTGCTGGTAGTGCTGGGTTCCCGTAAAGCTTCCGAGACCAATCACCCTTCCTCGATGCTTGGCTGGTCCACCAACCCTTCCGAGTATTCGAATTGTCTTGCCCTTGGCGTTGATTCGACCCATGGGAAAGTCGATCTTTACTGCATTTGAGATAACAGTTGGTGTCGGAAGAAAAATGAGGAAGCCGCGTTCCTGCCCCGCCTGATTGGTGCCGACAATGGTATTTGCGATGTCGTTGCTGTAGTTCTGGATTGTGCTTGCAAACAGCTTTCCCGAGTTCCGACGAAACTTATGAACAGCGTCACTAAAATTCTGCTGGATCAATGACATGAAGCCAGGGTCACTGGAATTCAGGAAGTTGGACGCGCTCTGAAACGCCATTGGATTCTGAAGCAGGTTGGAGATCTCCCAGAAGGCTTGAATCACGCCGACCATGCTGTTCACACGGTCGATGTAGTTCATCACGGTAAACGTTGTCCGCATCAGCGAGGCGAGAACCTGGTTCGAAGCCCCGAGCTCAACCAGAGTGGAAATGTTCCCGGTTGGGTCGACCCGGTTTGCAGGATCATTGTGGTTCGCAGTGTACTTGTGCAGTGACAGCGGATCGCTGCTGAAGCCATCAAACGAATCTGATTGTGTAAACCTCCCACTCCCCGGGTCCATATACCTCGCCCGCAGGTAATAGAACCCAAGGTTCGGATCGTGCTGTTCGCCGGTGTACTGATAGTCCGTGGCTGGGGTATCCGGTGCTGCTAGGGCGCTCGTATTTCGATCTATCTCGCCAAAGGCACCGTAAGCGTAGCTGTCGATAGTATTGCCGGTGTCGCCTGTCAGCAACCGCGTGCTGCCGAGGCCGTCGTAATGGAACGTACTCGCTATGGCCGCCGTCGCCGCTCCTGGCAGGACAGTACCGCTCGCATCGCGCAGCGCATATTGCCCCAACAGGTCATCGCCATAGGTATAAGCCGTCTTTAGGTTCAGCCCACTGACGTTTGCCCCGGCCGCCAACGGTGTACCGACGCGTTCTTCCATCACCTGCGCATAGGCCTGATTCGGATCAATCAAGTACCGAATCTCCCTCGCATCCCCAGTCCCCGCCTTCAACACCTGGCTGCGCCGTATCCCATCCGCCGTATAGCTGTACTGCGTGATGTCGAGAAGCGATCCCATCTTCCGCTCCGCCTGCACCATGCGGTTCTGGCCGTCGTAGCGGTAATACATGGTCTGTTCGGGCGTAGTGGTTTCGATCAGGCTGCCGTTGAGGTCGTAGCCGTGGCTGGTCAGGCGGGTGATGCCGTTGCTGGCAGCCGATTCCTGCAGCAGGCGGTCGTTGGCGTCGTAGCTGTAGCTCGTTGTCGTGGTGCTGGCCGTCACGGTGGGGCCGCCCGGCACGGTGTGCACCTGGCTCAGGCGGTTGCCGACCTTGTCGTAGGCCCAGCTTGTCGTGCGCTGGTGATCGGCGTTGGCCGCTGTGACGGCTTCTTCGATCAGGCGCTTGGTCTTGTCGTACTGGTAGCTCGTGGTGCGGGTGGCATTGAGTACCGGCTGGCCATTGCCGTCGACGACGTACTGGCCTTGCGTGTCCTTCTGTTGCACCTGCTCGGCGATGGCGGCTCGGGTGCCGTCGGGATTGAGTGCGTAGCCGAGTGCCAGCAGCACGGCGGCGCCCTTGCGATGCGTCAGCGTGGTGAGCCTGTTCATGCGGTCGTAGCGGTAATCCACCCGCGTGCCATTGGCGTGGACGATATGGTCGCGGTTGCCGACGCCGTCGTAGCCGTAGGTGGTGACGCGCGGGCCGCCGCTCTGGCCCAGGGCGGTGCTGGCGACTTCGCTGACGGTCTTCAGCCGGTTAAGGGCGTCGAAGCTGAAGTCGATGGTGCGCGTCGCGGTTTTGACCTGGGTGCGGTTGCTGGCTTTGTCGTAGGTGTAGTCGATCTGCTGGCCGTCGGACCACGTGACCTGGTCGAGCCGGTCGCGCCGGTCGTAGCGGCGGGTTTCGGTCAGGCCGCCGTAGGTGAGTGTGCGCGGACGGTCTTTTTCATCCAGGGTCAGCGTCAGTTCGGTGCCGTCGGCAAAGCGCGTGCTGGTCAGGCGGTTTGCGGTGTCGTAGACGAAGCCGGTGAGCTGGCTGTTGAAGTCGAGTTTCCAGTCGAGCCGTCCCAGGGCGTCGTAGCCGAAGCGTTCGAACTGGCCCAGAGGCAAGGTGCGCCGGGTCACGCGGCCCATGCGGTCGTAGTTCCAGGCAGTGGTGCGGTTGAGGGCGTCGATCTGGCGTGTCTTGTTGCCTTGCTCGTCGTAGGCGTAGCGCGTGACGAGGACGCCGCTGCTGGCGATGGTGGAACCGGGGTATTCGCCGCGGCCCAGGGCATCGGCGATACCTACGGGGTTGTCGCCGGTCGTGGGGTTGGGCAGTACCACGGCAATCAGGCGGCTTTCGGCGTCGTAGACGAAGCGTGTGGTGCGGTTGGCCGGATCGGTTTCCGCGATCTTGCGGCCGACCTTGTCGTAGCCGTAGTCGACCGTGAGGTTGTTGGCATCGTTGCCGTCGTCGGCGCCGGCGTCGGGCAGGATAGTGCGCGTGAGTCTTCCGGCAATGTCGTATTCGTACTTCGTCGTGCGGTCGAGGTTGTCGATGCTGGCGATGCGCCGGCCGTTGTCGTCGTAGATCGAGCTGGTGGCTTCGTTCAGTGCATTGATCACCGAGACCTGGCGGCCGGCGTCGTCGTACAGGTACTGGGTGCGGTTGTTGCGTTCGTCCCAGCTGTATTTGAGTTGACCGTCCTTGTAGTACTCCTGCTTCGTGCGCGAGGTGTCGGTGCCGCTCACTGACGTGGCATCGGGAAGGATGACCTCGATGGGCCGGTTGGCGGCGTCGTAGAGGGTCTCGGTCAGGTTCTGGTTCCTGTCGCGCGAGGCGATGACGTTGCCTTCGGCATCGTAGACCAGCGAGCTCACGGGGCCTTTGCTTTGCGTGTAGAGGCGGCCGTCGGCTGTATAGGTGTAGTCAGTGCGCCGGCCGGCCACGACCTCGACCTGCAGCTGGCCCAGGGCATTGTAGGAGCGTTCGGTGACGGTGCCGTCGGGCTGCACGCTCTGCTTGAGCTGGCCGGCCGTATCGTATTCGTACGTGGTGACCAGCTCGTCGACGGCACCGTCGACGCGGCGCTGGCGCGTCTCCCGCAGCACGCGGCCCATGGCGTCGTACTGGCGCACGGTGGCATTGCCCTGGGTGTCGGTTTCCTTGGCCAGGTTGCCGTAGCGGTCGTACTCGAAGCGGCGGGTGTTGCCGTTGGCGTCGGTCAGCGATTCGAGGTTGCCGCTGTTGCCGCAGCCGCTGCTGCAGACGTCCATGCCGTAGTGCGTGGTGTTGCCCAGGCCATCGGTGCTGCGCAGCAGGATGCCGCTTTCCTGGCCTATGGCCGGGTTGATCCAGTAGGCATTGCTCAGCACCAGTCGGCCCAGTGCATCGGTCTCGGTCTTGAGCTGGTTGTAGTAGCCGTAAGTGCGTGTGACGGTTTCGCCGGCGTGGTTGGTTTCGGTGAGCAGGTTGCCGCGCACGTCGTAGCTGCGCGTGGTGACCCGGCCCAGCGGATCGGTCGTCGTCAGCTCGCTGCCGTTGGCATCGTAGGTATGCAGGGTCTGTTCGTTCAGCGCGTTGGTTTCGCTCAGCACCCAGCCGTTGTCGTCGTAGACATAGGTGGTCGAATGGCCGCGGCGGTTCTTGATCACTTCGACCTGGCCGCTGAGGTTGTGCGTGTACTCGATGCGTTGGTTGTTTGCATCGATGGTCGCGACCAGGCGGCCCTGTTCGTCGTATTCGTGCCGGGCGAGCAGGTTGGGCGTCGTGGCCGCGTCGGCAATGCGGTTGAGGTAGTGCTTCCAGCGTGGGTGGATGAGGTAGTCGTAGTTGTAGAACACGCCGGCGGCATCGGTAGTCCGCACGAGGTCGCCCGCCGGCGAATAGGCATACCGGCGCGATTCGCCGTCGGGCAGGGTGATGCGCTCGATGCGGTCGTTGGCATCGCGCACGAAACCGACGGCGCGGCCGTTGGAGTGGCGGATGCCGGTGCGGTCGTAGGTGATGGTGTTGCCGGTCTGGTCGGTGATGGTCCTGATGCCGAAGCCCTGGTCGATTTCGTAGACCAGCCCTTCGGCCGTGGTCAGGCGGTAGAGCTGCGGATCGGCTGGCTGGGCCGGGTCGCCCGGGTCGACCACATTGCTGCTGCCGTCGCCCTGCTCGACCACGCGCAAGGTGCCGAAGCTGAGCTGCTCCAGCTTGCCGTGGGTGTTGCCGACCGGGTCGAACACCATCTCGCCGTAGACCTGCGCCGTATACGGCTGGCACTCGGGCTGGAACCTGGCTTTGAATTTCTCCACTTTGCCGTCGGGCAGGGTGACCGTGACCAGGGGGTCGGACAGCGGCCGCACGCACCACGGCGTGAAGCCGCCGCCGTCCTGGGCCAGGCGCCAGCTGAAGCCGAGGCGGCGGTTTTCGCGCACGCGCACGTTCTGGTAGTCGATGCTCCAGCCATAGCCGAAATCGAGGTCTTCCTGCGCGCGGCGCGTGTCGTAAGTGCGGGTGACGCGGATGGGAATGCCGCTGAGCGGGATTTCCACGTCGAGCAAGGTGATGGAGAAATGGCCGACCTTCATGTCGCCTTCCACGCTGACGGCAACGGAGTCGAAGCTCACGCGGCCGCTGGTGTCGGTGGCCTCCAGTACCAGGATATGGAAGCCGTTGAGCAGCAGGGTGGGGTCGAGCTTGGCAATTTCCACATTGCTGAAAGTGCTGGTGCCGCTGGCCAGCACGCGGGCCGCCGTGCCGCCCTGTTCGTCCTTGAGGGCAAGGCGCCAGCTGGCCAGGCGTGCATCGCTGACGGTGGCCATGACCGCCGTGGGCTTGGTCACGACGCCGTTGTCGGCGGGCGAGTGCAGTTGAACCTGCGGGGGCTCGCTGTCGCTCGGGTCGGATACGTAGGCCTGCTTGCTCGCCTGTGCGCTATGGCAGCCGTCGGTAACGCTGGCAGCGATGGCATGGGTGCCGACACTGCTCGGCGTGAAGGTGTAGCGGCCTTGCGAATCCAGCGTCACGGGCGAGCCGTCGACGGTGAGGTTCAGCGTGGGCGTGGCTGCGGGATTGATCGCCTGTGCCGTCACCGTCACGGGCTGGCCCAGCGTGATGAAGGGCGGCTCTATCGCGATGTCGATACCCAGTTGCTCGGATGCGGCGAGCACGTTGATGCGATACGACTGGTTGCTGGAGCTGCTGGTGCCGTTGGTCGTGGCGTGAAGCTTGACGGGGTGGCTGCCGACCTGCCCGGTACCCGGGGTCCACTGAACCAGCCCCGTGTAGACACCGACCTGCATGCCGCTGGGTTTGTCAGTGCTGTCCAGGCCGAAATAGACCGAGGTGCCGGCAACCTGCGTCACTTGGGCGGCGTAGCTGTACAGGCAGCCGACCTTGGCGCGTGTGCCTGGTACCGTGGTGAACACGGGCGCCGCGTAGGTGGGTTTGCGCACGACTACCGAGAAGTTCTGCGTTACCGAGTTACTGCCCGTATCGGTCACGCGCAGCACGACGGAATAGCTGGTGCCGCTCTGCGAGTTGCCGGCCTGGGCCTGGGTTGGCGTCCATTCGATCAGCCCCGATTGCGGGTTGATGGTCATTCCGGCGGGCGAGGTGGTCAGTGCATAGGTCAGCACGTCGCTGTCCGGATCGGTAGCGGCGACCGGGTAGCTCCACGGCGTATCGGCGGTAGCCTGCGTCGGCGGACTCGACTGAATCGACGGCGGCCGGTTTGGGTTGGCGATGACCTGGGTGCTCAGGGACAGCGACGCGCTGCTGCCCTCGAAAAAATCCACTTGTACCCAGGCGGTATTCCAGCCTGCCTGGTCCGGCGTCGGTGTCCAGCTGATCACGCCGGTCCAGGGGTCGATGCGCATGCCCTTGGGTGGCGAGGAGACCAGGCGGAAATAAGGCGTGCCGTCGTAGTCGGCCGCTGCGCCCAGGATCTGCGCGCTCATTTCACGCCCGGAATAGACCTGTGCCGGCAGAGCACCGCTGAGGCCGAACGATTTCGGCGCCGCCAGCACCTGCACGCTGCTGGTCTGTGTATCGACGCGGTCGGCGCCGTCGCTGAGTTGCAGGCGGATCATGTGTGCCGCCACGACGTTGTTGTGCGTGGAATAGTCGGCAGTGGTCTCGGCTGCGTCGACATAGGCGTAGATCCAGCCCTGGGCGCGATCGGCTGTTACTGGCGGCAGGCTTATCGTGCGGCGCTGGCTCGAACCCAGCGGCGGTGTCGTGGTGGTGGCGAGCAGGATGCCGCCTTGGCCGCGCGGGCCCGCATATAGGCTGACGCTCAGCGGATTGACGATGGGCTTGAGGCCGCGGTTGCGCAGGCTTACCTCGAAGCCGAGCTGGCCGGCGACGTTGGTTTTCAGGTACAGGTCGCCGATCCAGGCATCGAAACGCAGGTCGTTCGGTGTCGCCGGTGGAATCTCCAGGCCGAAACTGCCGGCATGCCGGCCCGCCCCGTCGCGGAAGCTGCGCCGGCCGGCGCGATCGATCGGCCACACGCCGCTTACGGGTTTTTCCAACGCATTGGTATACCCGCTGACGAACAGCTCGGCATTGCCGTCGCCGTTGCTGTCGACGAAGGCGCCCAGGCCCCGCGTACCGCCGGCGTAGTAGTAGCTCGACCCCACCGACCAGAGCCAGTCGGTCTGAAGGTCGCGCACGTTCAGCGCGGAATTGGGGAAATATTCCATCGCACCGTCGCGGTTGAGATCGGCCAGGAGGGGATAGGCAGACGCAGTCGAGGTGTTGTCGGGAATGCCCTGGTAGACAACGTTGCCAGCGGTGGTGACGGCCAGATGTTCTTCGGGCAGGTACACATCGATGGCGCCGTCGCGATCGAAATCGAACAGATGCGGCGCGCCGCCGGCGCTGACCAGCGCGATCGGCGGGCCCAAGCGGGCACCGTTGCTGTCCAGGCGTTCCAGCCGCTGTACGCCGACCGGCGTGCTCAATACCGTGGCAAACACTTCCTTGTCGCCATCGTTGTCAATGTCGTAGGCGGCGAAAAGGCCGTAGGTAATACCGATGCTGTCGGTGGGCAGGCGCCACAACAGGCTGCCGTCGCCGCGGCGCACTTCGTTGAACAGGGCGACTTCGGGCTGGCCGTCGTTGTCCAGATCGCTGATCAGTGGATAGGCGACCAACGCACCAGCAGACTGGGCGAGCGCGCCGAAACTCCAGCGCAGCACGCCGTCGGCGCCGTAGACATTGCCGCCGGCGACGATCTCGGGCAGGCCGTCGCCGTCCAGGTCGGCGGTCTCGATGCTGGTCTGCAGGGTGCTCAGCGTGGCGCTGCCATAGACCGGATCGATATTCCAGCGGCGCTGGCCGGCGCCGTTGAGCGCGACCAGCTGCGATGTGGTGGTCGTGCGGTAGAGAATCTCGTCTTTGCCATCGTTGTCCAGGTCGGCGAAAGCCGGTATGGCGACCTGGCTGGCGGGCAAGGTGCCGGACCAGGGCAGGGTCTGGCCGGTGTCGACATAACGTGCAACTAGCAGACTGCCCTGGTTCACGCCGAGGGCAACGAGGCGGTCGCTGGCGTTGACGATACCGTCGTTGTTGGTATCCAGCGGACGGCCGAATACAGGCACGAGCATGCCTATGCTGGTGTTGTTGCTCCAGACCGGCTGCGAGGCAATGCCGGGGCTGCCGAAGCGTCCGTCGCGCGTACCCAATTGCAATTTGTTGTTATGGCGCAGTGCAGGCGATACGCCGCCGCCGCCCCATTTGAGCGAGCCCGCGCGCGTGCCGGGCGCGTAGTCCGCCGTCACCAGTGGCGGGGCTTCGATGACCTCGACGCGCATGCGTTCGAGCAGGCCGCCGAGGATCTGGTAGATGTTCTTGCCGAACTCGGTGTATTGCATCACCTGTTGCTGCGAAATGGGCGACAGGCGTGCCGCGAAACTGATGCGCAGGTCGAACACCTGCTCGGCATAAAGCCCCTGCGGATCGACGGCACGCACGGTAAAGCCCTGCAGCAGCGGCTCGCGGTCGGATGGGGCGGCGGCGGTCCAGCTCAGTGCGCCGCTCAGCGCATCGATCTGCGCACCGGCGGGGCCGTCGACGAGTACGTAGGTCAGAGCGTCGTTGTTCGGGTCGAGTGCGCGGACGGTGTAGTGGAAGGGCGCGTCGTGCAGTTCCAGCTCTGGCAGAGAGGTAATGATCGGGGCGCGGTTGATGCCGTCACCCGGTGCCTGCCATTGCACTTCGGCGTCCACCTGGGCAAAACCCGAACTGAACTGCACTGGCGAGATGCCCGCGGCCGGTTGTTCGAAGCAGTACTCGCCGCGGCCGGTGCCGTCGAGGTAGCGCGCTTCCAGCCGCGGCCAGGCGCCTTCGACGCGCGCGGCAAAGCGCGCATAAGGCACACGGCGATGCTGTTCATCGCGGGCGACGACCGCGAAGCAGGCGCTGTCGCCGATGGTGCGGGTCTGTTGCAGCGGCGTGACCTCCAGCCGGCGCACGCGGTCCTGGTCGCCGATCAGCAGGCCGCCGGCGTAACCGTAGGATTCCTTCCTGCCATAGCCGTATACGGTCAGGCCGAACGGCGAGACCGCGGTGAGACGGTGTCGGCCGGCAGTCAAGCGCAGGTTGCCATGTACCTTGTTGCTGCCGGCGATCGACAGCCAGGCCACGCCAGTGACCGGCTGTCCATCGAGTGTGAGCGTAGCGGCCGCCGACTGGGCGATGACGACGTCGGCGTAGTGCAGCTTGAAGTTGCTGAGTTTTGGCGTTGTGAACAAATAATCAGACAGCTCGGTACCGACCGGCGGCACGGCGACCGCAAACGGATCGAGCAGGTCGCCATCGCTGTCTTCTGCGCCGCTGACATCGACATCTGCCGGAACCTGGCGCTGCTGGCTGTCGACACTCTCGCTCTGCGCGATCATCCACATCTGCACGGGTTTGCTGGCGCGGATGTCGACCGGCCCATCGAGAATGCGGTCGACGGCGTCGCCGGCCTTGAGCACGGCGATCAGGCGGCTGCCGGCGTAGACGGCGGTTTCCGGTTCGGTCGCCGTGAATCGATAGAGATTACCGACGGTTCGCGTGGCCAGGCGCCCGGCCTGGAAATGCTGGCCGAGGTTGCGGTCCGGCAGCAGCTGTTCGTAGAGGTGATCGCAATGCGATGCGCTGCTGGGGACATCGGCGCAGAAACTGCCGCCGAACACGGCAATCGGGGCTGTCGAGATGAGCCGCAGACCCGAGTAGGGCCGATACAGGCCGACCTCGTTCCAGTCCATGACCATCGAATAGGCCTGGCCACGCTGCAGCGTGACCGTCCAGGACGACCCCGCCGGTACGCCGGCAGGGCGCGCGATCGTGCGGCCGGCCGGGGGAATGAAGGTGACCTGGGTATTGTCCTGTGCTGCCACCAGGCCGAACTCGCCGCCCAGGCCGGCCCAGTGCGGATAGTCGATTACCGTGTACTGCGTGCCGAGTACGTCGGTCGGATAGATGACCGACGAGTCTGTGGTCTTTGCTGCCTGGTTGGTCGAGACCACGGTAACCGGCCTGTCTGCAACCACGTGTACGCCAATATCGACGGCGTGATAGTTCCACGTATTCATGACCTGCCAGGGCAGGCGGATTTCCGCGACTTCGCCCGCGGCCAGCGTGAAATCCTGGCGGAACGACAGGCCGGGGATTTCCACATGGCCCTGTGCTCCTTCGAGTGCGGCGACGGTCACCCAATGACTGCGTCGATCGTTGTCGTTGGCGCCGATGCAACGCTCTTGTCCAGGGGGGCAGCCGATGTAGTAGTTCTCCATGTGGGTAAACCAGAAATCCTTGCCCACGTGGCTGCGGCCAATCAGGCTGGCATTGACGATGATGCGGAATACCTGGTCGTCGCTGGCGCCGTGGCTGTCGCTGGCCTGTACGACAACGTCGGCTGCGGCGAGCTGGGTATCGTTCGGCGTCCAGGCGATCAGGCCGCTGGCGGGATTGATGGTCATGCCGGCCGGTGCATCGACCAGGCGGTAGGTGACCGTGTCGCCATCGGCATCGACGGCATTGACGTCATAGCTGTACGCCTGGCCAGTGACGCCGACCACGGCCGGAGTACTCGTGATGCGCGGTGGACGGTTGACCGCAATGACGGTAATTGTGAACTCCTGCACGGCCTGGCCGCCACGGCCGTCGCTGACACGCACGGCGACGGCATGCGTGCCGACCTGGTCGTCGGCCGGTGTCCATTCGATGCGGCCGCTGGCGGCGTCGATGCTCATGCCGGCGGGCATGCTGTCCAGGTTGAAGGCGAGTACGTCGGCCGTATCGGGATCGCTGGCCTGGGCGTCGTAGCGATACAGCTCGCCGCGCGTGGCCTGGCTGGGCGGCGTGGAGGTGAACACGGGCGGCTGGTTGGCGCAGGGCACGGCAATGGTTGCGCCGGCGCTGTTGTTGCCCGTGCCGGCGGGGGCTGGCGAGGTGAAGCCGCTTTGCACGTTGCTGCCTTCGGCCAGTGGAGCAGGCGTGGCGATGCTGGCAGCCAGGGTGACGGAACTGCAGTGCGCCGCGCTGACGCTGGCCTGGATGCTGTAGCTGATCGCACCGCCGGCCGTGGCATTGCCTGCCGGCAGTACGGCATTGCCGCTGATCGCGCCGCTGCCGCTGGTGCTGGCATCGACGCCGCCGCCGGGGCAGCGTGCGCCGTTGCTGGCGGTGCAGGTCCAGCTGGTGAAGCTCAGCCCTGCCGGCTGGGCCACTGCAATGGCAGCCGTCGCATCGTGCGCGGTCGCGTCGCCGGTGGTCGGCGCCGCAGTGCGGTTGGCAAAAGCGGCGTCGAGGCTGACCGTGCTGCCGTTGGCGGCGGAGGCCGGTGCGGCTAGGCTGGTGGAAAGATCCACTTCGTTGTCCAGCAGGGTGACGGTGCTGGAAAGGACTGGCGTGCCGCCGCAGGTCTGGGTGGAGCTGAGCACGTAGTTGGTCGGCGAGGAAACGATGGCGATGACCAGGGTTTCGTTGTTCTCGACCGCCGCATCGTCGACCAGGGCGATGGGCAGCGGGAAGTCGTTGCCGTCGTAGACGCCGGCGGGAATGCCGACAGTGACGCTGTCGGTGCTGCCTGCCGTGGTGTAGTCGCTGCCGCGCGTGGCGGTACCGGAGGCTTGTACGTCGAGGTTCACGCTGATGCCGCCGGCGGGCACTGTGCCGACGACGCGCAGCGCCGGCAGGCTGGCGCCGCTGCCTTCGCGCACGTTCAGCGTGGCGGCATTGAGTTCGACGAAGGGTCGCAGGGTGACCTGGATATCGTCGATGAAATTGCCGATGGTGGCGCCGCCGGCGGCGGAAATCGCCTCGAAGCCGATGGCCTGTACACCGGTGGCGCCGTTCCAGGTGAATTCGCCGGAATAATCGCGCCACGTGCCGGACAAGACCGGCGCGGCGCAGCTGTTGCTGCTGATGCCGCTGCCGCTGCTGGCGGTATTGAAGCAGGTCGGCGTGGTGAAGCCGCCGTCGTTCTGCGTGGCGGCGCGAATGACCTGGTTGGTGCCGGCGCTGCTGCCGACGCGGAACTCGGCCACGTCGTCGACGGTGGCGCTTTGACGGCCGCGGTGGCTGAAGCGCCAACCTATGGGCTCGCCGGTGGCCAGGCAGACATTCTGGTAAATGCGTGACGCTGCCTCGGCATTCAGTTCGGCCAGCTGTGTACCGGAACGCGCGCTGACGCCGCTGAAACCATTCGCCCAGATTTCAATGAGCTTGCCCGAGCCGGCGGCGATCTGCGGCGCGCAGCCCTGGCCGCTCTGCGCGGGGTGGTTGGTGGTCCAGCCAGGGACGGTGGATTCGTCGACCTGGAAGAAGCAGTTCGAACTGCCGGCACTGGGCAGCTCGAAACCGAGATTGACGAAGGTGCGCTGCACCTGGGCTGTGGCGGTCGCAGCAAACGCGGACAGCAACAGCGCACTGGCGGCGCGGGCCGCTCTGGATCGGTCTTGCATGGAACCCCCTGGCTGGACAGCGCGTTTCGGCGCGCCGATGGCGAATGCGCGGGACGGTAATACAAAAATAACGGGAATTTCTGTTTGGAAAAAACCGGTTGAGTACGGACGAAAAGATGTATCCGTATGGCAGGGAAATTTGATACTGCGGTAATGGCGATACCGTCGATACGGCCGGGAATGCAGCAATTCGCGCCGCATCGGTTGGAGCTGACTTTAGCGGTAGCCTGTCTCGTCGGCCGCGACACGCGGGAAAGGCACGCGGGTGCGGGTCCGCGCGGAGCAAAAATTCAACGGCAATGCAGTGCGGTTCCGCACGGGTATTGCACGCCGAATCCAGCGATGCAGGCAACGAATTCGCGTCGAATTGCATAGGGTTCAATAAGAGTGCGTATCGAATCCGGCATCCGCACGCCTGCTGATGGATGGGCCGGAAAGCGTCGAGTACTGCTTTTGGGAGCAGTCCCTGATAGCAATCGCAGAATCGCGGCGCCGGTGATCATTCGCGGCCGATGCGGGCCGCAAATAATTTTTTTCCGGCGCGTAGGTTGGGGTAAGCCGTCAGGCGCCCCCGGCATCACGCCGTATCCGCAACAGAAAGCCCACGGCGAAGGAATGCTTTTCCTGGCGAAAGGTGTGGAATGCGTTCGCTCACGCCTCGCCATGGCGAACATTTTTCGCCATGGCTTGTTCGGCGGCGAAGTACGGCGATGCCGGGGTTGGCCTGGCGGCTTACCCCAGCCTGGGTTCGCCCCGGTTTGCGCTTCTCAGCCGAGTTTCTGCCGCAGCAGTTCGTTCAGCTGTTGCGGATTGGCCTGGCCCTTGGTGCGTTTCATGACCTGGCCGACGAAGAACTGCAGCAGCTTGTCGTTGCCTTTGCGGTAGTCGTCGAGCTGGCTGGGATAGTCGGCCAGCACCGCGTCGATGGCAGCACCCAGCGCGCCGCTGTCGGAGATCTGCTTGAGTCCTCGGGCGTCGATGATGGCGTCGGCGCTGCCTTCGCCTTGCCACATGGCGGCGAAGACGTCCTTGGCGATCTTGCCGGAGATGCTGCCGTCGCGCAGGCGCTGCAGCAGCTGCGACAGGGCAGCGGGGCTGACCGGCGCGGCGGCGATGTCGATGGCGGCTTCGTTCAGGCCGGCGGCGACTTCGCCAAGTACCCAGTTGGCGCAGAGCTTGGCCTGGCCGGGTACCGCGGCGAGCACGGCTTCGAAATAGTCGGCGTTGGCGCGGTCGGCGCAGAGCTGGTCGGCATCGGCTTCGGGCAGGCCCAGTCCGTCGATATAGCGCTGGCGGCGTGCCTGCGGCAGTTCCGGCAGGGCGGCGCGTTCGCGTTCGATGTCGGCGGTGGCGATGGCCAGCGGCGGCAGGTCGGGGTCGGGGAAGTAGCGGTAGTCGTCGGCGGATTCCTTGCTGCGCATGGGCCGGGTCTGGTGGCGCGTGGGGTCGTACAGGCGGGTTTCCTGCACGATCGCTTCGCCGTTTTCCAGCGCGCGGATCTGCCGCTCGATTTCGTATTCGATGGATTTTTCCACAAAACGGAACGAGTTGACGTTCTTGATCTCGGTGCGCGTGCCCAGCCGGGTTTCGCCGTCGCGGCGCACCGAGACGTTGCAGTCGCAGCGGAACGAGCCTTCCTGCATGTTGCCGTCGCAGATGCCCAGCCAGCGCACCAGCGTGTGTACGGTGCGCATGTAGGCCACGGCTTCGGCGGCCGAATGCATGACCGGCGCCGAGACGATTTCCAGCAGCGGTGTGCCGGCGCGGTTGAGGTCGATGCCGGTTTCGGCGTGGAAGGCGTCGTGCACGGATTTGCCGGCATCTTCTTCCAGGTGCGCGCGCTGGATTTCCACGTCGATGCGGCGGCCGTCGTCGACCCGCACCGCGATCTTGCCGTCGGCGACGACGGGAAGTTCGTACTGGCTGATCTGGTAGCCTTTGGGCAGGTCGGGATAGAAATAGTTTTTGCGCGCAAATACCGAATGCTGCGCAATCGTGCCTTGTACGGCCAGGCCGAACTGGATGGCCTTGCGGATGGCTTCGCGGTTGGGCACCGGCAGGGTGCCGGGCAGGGCGACATCGAGCAGCGCGGCCTGCGTATTCGGCTCGGCGCCGTAGGCGGTGGCCGCGCGGGAGAACAGTTTGCTGACGGTGGAGAGCTGGGCGTGGATTTCCAGGCCGATCACGGCCTGCCAGCCGCGCTGGTCGGCGTTGCTGCGGGTTTCGGTGCTCATGCGGCGGGTTCCTGCAGATGCCAGTCGGTGACGCGCTGCAATTGATGGGTGGCGTTGAGCAGGCGTGCTTCGGCGAAGGCCGGAGCGATCAGCTGCAGGCCTACTGGCAGGCCGTCGACGAAGCCGGCCGGCGCGGAGATCGCCGGCAGGCCGGCCAGGTTGACCGCGACGGTATTTACGTCGGCGGCATACATGGCCAGCGCATCGCCGGATTTCTCGCCGAGCCTGAATGCCGGCGTCGGCGTGGTCGGGCCGGCGATGAGATCGACCGAGGCAAATGCGGCGGCAAAATCGTTGGCGATCAACCGGCGCACTTTCTGCGCACGTACGTAGTACGCATCGTAGTAGCCGGCCGACAGCGCGTAGGTGCCGACCAGGATGCGCCGCTTGACCTCGCTGCCGAAGCCTTCGGCGCGGCTGCGGCTGTACATCTCGTCGAGCGAACGCGCCTCGGCGCAGCGATGGCCGTAGCGCACGCCGTCGTAGCGGGCGAGGTTGCTGGAGGCTTCCGCCGGCGCGATCACGTAGTAGGCGGCAATGGCGTGGTGCGCGTTGGCCAGCGCCATGTCGACCAGCACCGCACCGAGTTTTTCCAGCTCGGCCAGCGCCTCGTGGCAGCGCTGCGCCACCGCCGGCAGCACGCCGCCGCCGAAGTATTCGCGCGCTACGCCGATGCGCAGGCCGTGCAGCGGCTTGTCCAGGCTGGCCTGCACGTCGTCCGCCGGCCGCTCGACGCTGGTCGCGTCGCGGTCGTCATGGCCGGCGATGGCCTGGAACACCGTGGCGCAGTCCTGCGCCGAGCGCGCCAGCACGCCGGCGCAGTCCAGGCTGGAGGCGTAGGCAATCATGCCGTAGCGCGAAACGCGGCCGTAGGTGGGCTTCAGCCCGGTGATGCCGCAGAACGCAGCGGGCTGGCGGATGGAGCCGCCGGTGTCGGTGCCAATCGCATACGGCACGATGCCCGCGGCGACGACGGCGGCCGAACCGCCGGAAGATCCGCCCGGCACGCGATCGCTGCCCCAGGGATTGACGCAGGCGCCGTAGGCGCTGTTTTCGTTGGACGAGCCCATCGCGAACTCGTCCATGTTGGTCTTGCCGATGCGGATCGCGCCGGCAGCATGCAGCTGCTCGACCACGTGGGCGTCATAGGGCGGCACGAAGTTCTGCAGCATGCGCGAGCCGCAGGTGGTGGTTATTCCCTTTGTGCAGAAAATATCTTTCAGCGCAAAAGGGATCCCTGCCAGCGGCGCGGCCGTGGCGGTGCGCGCGCTGTCGGCGGCTGCGGCGGCGGCCAGCGCTTCGTCGCCCTGCAGGCTGACGAAGCCGTTGAGCGCTGCGCACTGGCCGGCGCGCTGCAGCGCCTGCTGTACGAGGTCCACCGCGCTGCGGCGGCCGCTGCGCAGTTCGTCCGCCAGCACGGCGAGGGTGGGAAATGCGGTGCTGCTCATTCGATCACCTTGGGCACGAGGTAGTAGCCGCCCTGGGAGAACGGGGCGAGCGCCAGCAGTTCTTCGCTGCGGTCGGTTTCGCCGACGCGGTCGTCGCGCAGGCCGAGGCTCTGGTCGTGGGGATGTGCCAGTGGCGTCAAATTGTCCACATTTGCGGCGGCCAGGTCGTCGAACAGGTGCAGCACGCGTTCCAGGTCGCTGCGCAGGCTTTCGAGTTCGTCTTCGCGCACGGCAAGCCGGGCGAGGCGGGCGATATGGCGTACCGCAGTGTGGTCGAGGGACATGTGGAAGAATGCGAATGGGTGGAGCGACCGAACTTAGCATGTCGCCGTTGCCTGCCAAAGCGCATAACTCCGGCCGCGTTCCGCCATATTTCGGCCAGACAAAAATGCTTTCTTAACGCGGCTTTACCTTGCTTCTGCAGGGCCTCGACACTAGACTGTGCGGCCTTTTCCGCCCCCCTTTCCAGCACTGGGCGATCATGTTCAAACGCTTCCGCGGTATGTTTTCCAACGATCTTTCGATCGACCTTGGCACGGCCAATACCCTGATCTACGTCCGTGGACAGGGCATTGTGCTGAACGAACCCTCGGTGGTGGCGATCCGGCAGGATCGCGGCCCCGGCGGTCCCCGCAGCGTGGCGGCGGTCGGTACCGACGCCAAACGCATGCTGGGCCGTACACCTGGCTCCATCGTCGCCATCCGGCCCATGAAAGACGGCGTCATCGCCGATTTCATGATGACCGAGGCGATGCTGCAGCATTTCATCAAGCAGGTGCACAAGAGCCGCATGTTGCGGCCCAGTCCGCGCGTGCTGATCTGCGTACCCTGCGGTTCCACCCAGGTGGAGCGCCGCGCGATCAAGGAATCGGCCGAGGGCGCTGGCGCCCGTGACGTATTTCTGATCGAAGAGCCCATGGCCGCAGCCATCGGCGCCGGCATTCCGGTGCACGAGGCGCGTGGCTCGATGGTGCTGGATATTGGCGGCGGCACCTCGGAGGTGGCGGTCATCTCCTTGAATGGCATCGTTTATTCCCAATCCGTGCGAATCGGTGGCGACCGCTTCGACGAGTCCATCGTCAATTACGTGCGACGCAACCACGGCACCCTGATCGGCGAGGCCACGGCCGAGCGCATCAAGCTGGAAGTCGGCTGTGCCTACCCGCAGAGCGAAGTGCGCGAGATCGAAGTCTCCGGTCGCAACCTGGCCGAAGGCGTGCCGCGCATGTTCACGATCAACTCCAACGAAGTGCTGGAAGCGCTGCACGAGCCCTTGTCGGGCATCGTCTCGGCGGTACGCAGCGCGCTGGAGCAGACCCCGCCGGAACTGTGTTCCGACGTGGCCGAGCGCGGCATCGTGCTGACCGGCGGCGGCGCCCTGCTGCGTGATCTGGACCGGCTGATTTCCGAGGAAACCGGCTTGCACGTGCAGGTGGCCGACGAGCCGCTGACCTGCGTCGCCCGCGGTGGCGGCCGTGCGCTGGAACTGATCGACCTGCACGGCAGCGATTTCTTCGCTCCTGAATAATCCGCGGCACACGCCGCGGCCTGGCCGCGGCGTTTTCCTCCTGGCCTGATTCCCGATGCCGCTTGCCCGCACCGACACCAGTCCCCTGTTCGGCGCCGGCGCGACCAGTACCTTGCGTCTGGTCGTGTACCTCGCTCTGGGCGTGACCCTGATGGTGGCGGACTTCCGTGGCCATTATCTGAAGCGCGTGCGCGAATTCACCGCCGTGGCGATCGAGCCGGTCTACCGTATTGCCGCGATGCCGGCGGATGCGGCCCGCGCGGTGCGCCTGGCCGTGGCCGACCGCCAGGCCCTGACCCAGGAAAACCAGCGCCTGCGCGAAGCCCTGCTGCTGACCCAGGCCCGGCTCAACCGCCTGGGCGCGGTGGCCGAGCAGAACACGCGCCTGAAGGAACTGCTGGAAGTGCAGCATTCGCTGGGCCTGGGCGTGCAGCTGGCCAAGCTGATCGACATCGTGCTCGACCCGTACCGCCAGCGCATCACGCTGGATGCCGGTGCCAAGCAGGGTATTGTCGTCGGCCAGGCCGTGCTGGATGCCTACGGCGTGATGGGCCAGATCAGCGAAGTGCTGCCGACCACCTCGACGGCGGTGCTGATCACCGATGCCTCGCACGCCATCCCGGTGGTGATCGAGCGCACCGGCTTGCGCACGATCGCCTATGGCAGCGGCAGCAGCGATCGGCTCGATGTGCCGAACATTCCGGTCAGCGCTGACGTGAAGAGCGGCGACAAGCTGATCACCTCGGGCCTGGGCGGCAGTTTTCCGGCGGGCTTTCCGGTCGGCGAGATCCAGTCGGTAGCGGCCGAGCCCAGCGGCATGTTCGCTGTGGCGGTGGCGCGTCCGGCCGCGGCGCTGGAGCGCAGCGGCGATGTGCTGCTGTTGAGGCCGTTGGCCGATCCGGTAGGTCCACCGGCGCTCAAGGGCGAGACCGGGCCGCCGTCACCGCCGCCGGGCGAAGGGGCGGCGTTTGGCGTACCTGCGGCAACCTCGCCGCAGCCCCCGGCCGGCACCGCGGCGGCCGTGGCCAGGCCGGCGGCCGGTGCGCCGGCCAACAATCCGGCAAGCAGCAATGCGGCAGGCAGTCCGGCGACCACGCCGGCGGCGCCTGTCTTGCGCCCCGCCCATCCAGCGGCGGCGCGCCCCGCCGCCCCGCCTGCGCAAACCACGCCAGCCACAGCAGCGCCGGTCACGGCAGCGCCGCCGGAAACCACGCCATGAACCGCCATCGCGCCCATTCGATGCTGTTCGTCTTCAGCCTGGCCGTGGCCTGCCTGCTGCAGCTGATGCCGATGCCGGCCTTCATGCTGCCATTCCGGCCGTATTGGCTGGGCCTGATCCTGATCTACTGGGCGTTGGAAGAGCCGGATCGCATCGGCCTGGGCCGCGCTTTCCTGCTTGGCCTGGTCGGCGACGTGCTGCAGGGCGATCTGCTGGGCGATCAGGCCCTGCGCCTGGCGGCGCTGGCGTTTATCGTGCTGCGCTTCCGCGCCCGGCTGCGCTTCTTTCCGATGTGGCAGCAGTCGCTGGCGGTATTTGCCCTGCTGCTGAACGACCGCGTGCTCAGCCTGATGGAGCGTGCCTTCACCGGCGACCCGATTCCGCCGCTGAATTTCTGGTATGCGCCGGTAGCCGGCATGCTGGCCTGGCCCTGGGTATTCCTGCTGTTCGACGACCTGCGCGCGCGGCTGCGCGTGCACGAGGCATGAGTCCGCGCCGCACCAAGCTCAAGGACAGCGGCAGCGAGGTGGCGCTTTTCCAGCGCCGCGCCGTTGCCGGCTTTCTGATCATCGTGGTCTGCCTGGGCGTGCTGGCGGCGCGCTTCGTCAACCTGCAGGTGCTGCGCCATGCGGAATTCGCCACGCGCGCCGACGCCAACCGCATCAAGCTGCGGCCGATTCCGCCCGCGCGCGGGCTGATCTTCGACCGCAACGGTATTCTGCTCGCCGACAACACCGCGGCGTTCCGCCTGGAAGTGGTGCCGGAGCGGGTCAGGAACATGGATGCGTTGCTGGACGAACTGCGCAACGTGGTGCCGCTCACCGACGACGACATCAAGCGCTTCCAGGAATCGCGCAAGGGCCGCCGCGGCTTCAACAGCCTGCCGCTGCGGTTTCGCCTGTCCGACGACGAAGTGGCCAAGTTCGCGGTCAATCGCTGGCGTTTCCCCGGCGTCGAAGTGGTGCCTTACCTCACCCGCACCTATCCGCGCGGGGCCGAGTTCGGCCATGTCGTCGGCTATGTCGCGCGCATCGACGAGGCCGATCTGCAGAAGCTCGACGCCAGCCGCTATGCCGGTACCACGCATGTGGGCAAGACCGGCATCGAGCGCTTTTACGAAAACCTGCTGCACGGCGAGCCCGGCTACGAACGCGTGGAAACCAATGCCGACGGCCGCGCCCTGCGCGTGCTCGACAGCACGCCACCACGTCCGGGCAAGAACCTTTACCTGAGCATCGACGTGCGTCTGCAGGAAGCCACCGAGGCGATCTTCGAGGGCAAGGCCGGCGCCGCCGTGGCGATCGATCCGCGCAACGGCGAAGTGCTGGCCATGGTCAGCGTGCCCAGCTTCGATCCCAATCTGTTCGTCAACGGCATCAGCCATACCGACTATCGCGGTCTGCTGTCTTCGCCCTTGCGGCCGCTGTTGCACCGCGCCCTGGTCGGCACCTACAAGCCGGGTTCCACGGTCAAGCCGTTCATGGGCATTGCCGGCCTGGAGATGGGCGTGCGCCAGCCCGGCGATACCGTCGTGTCGACCGGCGAATTCCATATTCCGGGGCAAAGCCGCGGCTATCGCGACTGGCGCCGCGGCGGTCACGGCCGGGTGGGCCTGGTCGAATCGCTGGCCCAGTCGGTCAATACTTATTTCTACTCGCTGGCGCTGGACATGGGCATAGACCGCATGACCAGCTATCTCGGGCGCTTTGGCTTTGGCAAGCCGACCGGCATCGATCTGAACGGCGAAGGCAACGGCATCCTGCCGTCCAAGGACTGGAAACGGGCCATGTTCGACAAGCCCTGGTTTCCCGGCGAAACCGTCATCGCCGGCATCGGCCAGGGCTACTGGGTGGTGACGCCGGTGCAACTGGCCAATGCCACGGCGATCCTGGCGGCGAAGGGCGAGCACCACCCCATCCACCTGCTGCGCGCGACCCAGCTGGGCTTCAATGCGCCGGTCGAACCAATGCCGCTGGCCCGCGTCGATTCCAGCTTCATCGTCAAGATGACCAACTGGGATCTGGTGCGCGACGGCATGGTTGCCGTGGTCGCCGGCCCTACCGGCACTGCCGCGCGCGTGTTTGCCGACGCGCCGTATACCGCCGCCGGCAAGACCGGCACGGCGCAGCGTTTTTCCCGCACCGGCGACGAAGTCGACAAGCGCGGCCTGACCGACGCTCAGCGCCACCAGGCCCTGTTCGTCGCGTTTGCACCGGCCGAGCAGCCGCAGATTGCCCTGGCCCTGGTGATGGAGTTCGGCGCCAGCGGTTCGGCCGATGCGGCGCCGCTGGGGCGCAAGATCCTCGACGCCTGGCTGGCGCCGCCACCAGGCACGCTGGCGCCGACGCCGACCGCCGCGCCCCCTGCCATGGGACCGTCGCGATGATCGATACCCACCTGGACCGGCTTGCCCAGGCGGCCAGGCGCCAGTTGCGCCGGCCGCGCGTGGATCTGCCGCTGCTGCTGGCGCTGGTGCTGGTCGGCACGATCGGCCTGGTCACGCTGTACAGCGCCGGCGACAAGGACGCGAGCATCGTCATCAACCAGGGCATGCGCTTTCTCATGGGCGGCGTGGCCCTGATCGCGATGTCGCGCATTCCGCCGTCGACCCTGCGCAACTGGACGCCGTGGTTCTACGCCATCGGCGTGGTGTTGCTGGTGCTGGTGGAGCTGTTCGGCGAAGGCCGTGGCTCGAATCGCTGGCTGGACCTGAAATTCGTGCGCTTCCAGCCGTCGGAACTGCTCAAGCTGGCCACGCCGATGATGGTGGCCTGGTATCTGCACGCGCGCACCCTGCCGCCGGACTGGCGCGACCTGTTCACCGTTGCCGTGATCATCGGCATCCCGGCCGGCCTGATCGCGGAACAGCCCGACCTGGGCACCTCGCTGCTGGTCGCCGCCAGCGGCGCGTTCGCGCTGTTCCTGTCCGGCCTGTCCTGGTGGCGCATCGGCGGCCTGCTTGGCCTGGCCGCGGGCGCGGCTCCGGTGGCCTGGCATTTCCTGCACGAATACCAGCGCAATCGCGTGCGCATGTTCATGGATCCGGAATCCGACCCGCTCGGCAACGGCTGGCACATCATCCAGTCGGAAATCGCGGTCGGCGCCGGCGGCGTCTTCGGCAAGGGCTGGCACCAGGGCAGCCAGTCGCGCCTGGAATTCCTGCCCGAGCACACTACCGACTTCGTGTTCTCGGTGTTCAGCGAGGAGTTCGGCCTGATCGGCGTAGTGCTGCTGATCTCGCTGTACGTCTTCATCATCGGCCGCAGCCTGTGGATTGCGGCGAATGCCAAGGACACCTATTCGCGCCTGCTCGCCGGCGCCATCGGCATGTCGTTCTTCGTCTACGTCATGGTCAACGGCGGCATGATCACCGGCCTGCTGCCCGTGGTCGGCGTGCCGCTGCCGCTGGTGAGCTACGGCGGCACTTCGGCGGTCAGCCTGCTGACCGGCTTCGGCGTACTGATGTCGATTCATGCGCATCGCAAGGCGCTGCGCTGAACGCATCACATGTAGTGAACGCGCGTGTGGCGGGATCGGCGTAGCATGCGGCAAAGCCACAGGGAGGCTACGTCCGGTCATGGCCAATGCCCGCACGCGTTACGACACGATTGCCGAGTTCATGACCCGGCAGCACGATGCCACCGCAAGCAGCCTCTACGGCAAGCCGGCGGTACAGGTAAACGGCACGGCGTTTTTGTTCTACATGCTGCCGGGCATGGCGTTCCGGCTGCAGGGCCGCGCGCGCGAACAGGCGCTGGCCCTGCCGGGTGCGACGAGCTGGGCGCCGCTCGGCGTGGCGGGCGAACGCAGTCCCTGGGTGCTGGTCCCCGTGGCGAGTTTCCTGCGCTGGGACAGGCTGGCGATCGAGGCGCTGCGCTATGCGCAGGAAGGCCAGGTCAACACGCCGAAGGCGGTGCCGCTGCAAGGGCCGCCCGAGGCGCCTCCGGCAGCGCAGCGCTGGCGCGACAACATCAAGTCCCTGTGGGAGAAGGCGTCGACTTTCCGCCTCACGCGCTGACGCGGCAAGCGCAAGCGCCATGATGCCGGCCGGCGAGGCCGGCGCGCTGCTGCAGGCGTTTGCGGCGCGGCGTTCGCAGCGCGCCGATGCGCTCCCGCGGCGCGATGACGCGCTGGCATTGCAGCGGCAGCGTCATCCACCGCGGCGCCTGCTTGCCTGGGGCGCGAACTCGACGGCGCGGCGGCCCCCCGCGGGGCCCTGAACCCCTGCAGCCGTGCACGGTTTGCCGGCGCGGAGCCGTGCGAACAGGCCTACAGAACCGAGCCCGAGGCCCAGCTGAACCGTGACTGCAGCGCGGGTTTGGCCCCTCGATACGCATGCTAACCTAGCGCCTGTTTGCCCAGACGCTGGCCAGGCGCTATCGATGCCCGTGTTTTTCCGTGTTCTTTCCGTCCTTGCGTGTCCGCTGCTCGCCGTTTCCGTCGCCTTCGCCGGGGATCCGCCGGCCGTGCCCGCCCAGGCCCAGCAGATCTTCGCCGCCGAGCAGGCGCGCGATTTCGGCCTCGATGCGGTTGACGTGCTGGCCATCCTGGCCAAGGCCGAATACCAGCAAAGCATCATCGACGCGATTTCCCGGCCAGCCGAGGCGACCAAGCCCTGGAAGGACTACCGGCCGATCTTCATCACCGATGCGCGCCGCGACGGGGGCATCGCCTTCTACCGCGACAACCGCGAACTGATCGACAAGGTAGCGGCGCAGTTCCAGGTGGCGCCGTCGATCATCGTTGCCATCATCGGCGTGGAAACCAGCTACGGCCGCATCACCGGCAAGTACAAGGTGCTGGATGCGCTGACCACGCTGGCCTTCTACTATCCGCCGCGAGAAAAGTTCTTCCGCGAGCAGCTGTCGCAGCTGTTGCGGCTCAATGACGGCCACCTGGCCTATCCGATCGAGGAATTGCGCGGCTCCTACGCCGGCGCCATGGGCTGGGGCCAGTTCATGCCCACCTCGATCGCGCGCTTCGCCCAGGACTACGACGGCGACCAGCGCATCGACCTGTGGAATTCCACGCCCGACATCGTCGCCAGCGTGGCCAGCTATTTCCAGGGCCACGGCTGGGAGCCGGACGGCCCGGTGGCGCTGCGCGCCGAACTGGCCGAAGGGGCGCGGGAGATCAGCCCGGCCAACAGCGAGCCGGTCTATCCGCTGGAACAGCTGCACGCCTGGGGCTACCAGGTGGCGGAACACCTCGACCCGCAGCGCCCGGCCACCTTGCTCAAGCTGGAAGGCGAGCAGGGCACCGAATACTGGGTCACCTTCCAGAACTTCTACGTCATCACCCGCTATAACCGCAGCCCCATGTACGCCATGGCAGTGAAGCAGCTGGCCGAGGCGATTGCCGCGGGCAGCGAGGGCAGCGGTCCGTGAGGCGCGTGTGGCTGCTGCTTGCGCTGGCCCTGCTGACGGCCTGCGCCGGCAACAAGGCCAAGCCCGGCCGCGCCGTGGCACCGCGTCCGCCGGCCGCCAGCGCCGCGCCCGAATCGGCCCCGTCCGCGCCAGAAACCAGCCTCAGCCAGGCGGAACGCTATCGCCAGGCGCACGATGCCGGGCCGAGCGAGACCATCGATGTCAGCAAGATTGCCGAACCCGAACCCAAGACCGAACCGCTGTCGCGCTACGGCAACCGCTCGCCGTACAGCGTGCTGGGCCGCACCTACCAGGTGCTGCCGACTTCGCAGGGTTATGTCGAGCGTGGCATTTCTTCCTGGTACGGCAACAAGTTCCACGGCTATATGACGTCGAGCTTCGAGCCCTACGACATGTACAAATTCAGCGCCGCGCACAAGTCGCTGCCGCTGCCGAGCTGGGCGCGCGTGACCAATCTGGAAACTGGTAAAAGTGTAATAGTGCGCGTGAACGACCGCGGCCCGTTCCACGACAACCGCCTGATCGACCTGTCCTACGCCGCCGCGGTGAAGATCGGCGTCTGGCCCAAGGGCACCGGCCTGGTCGAGGTGCGCGCGCTGACGCCGGGCGAAGTCGAGCCGGATGTACGTGCCGCCGCCACGGTGGCGAAGACGCCGCCGCGGCCATTGCCCAGGACCACCCCGGTCGATGCCAGGGCGTCCGCGCCGGCGCCAGCCACCGCGCTGGCCGACGCCAACGCAACACAGCAGCCACGCATCTATCTGCAGGTCGGCGCCTTCGGCGAGCAAAACAATGCCGACCGCGCCGCGCAGCGTGTCGCTGCGGCCGGGCTGGGCGACGTGCGCGTGGTCGAGGCCTCGGTCAATGGCCGCAGCGTGCGGCGCGTGCGCCTGGGCCCGCTGCGCGACGTGGACGAAGCCGACCGCCTGACCCAGGAAATCCGCCGTCTCGGCCTGGGCGAAGCCCGGGTCGCCATCGATTGATCCAACGCCGGCCCACGGCCGGCCTTACATGTACGGAAGAACCATGTCGTATCGCTTGAATTTGCTCGCCAGCGTCTTGCTGACCACCTGCGCCGGACTTGCCGTTGCGCAGACACCGACCCCGGCTGCGGCCACACCCAAGCCCGCCGCCGTACCCGTGCCCGGCGCTATCGCCGCGCCGATGCCGCCGCCGCCCAGCCTGGATGCGAAAAGCTGGGTGCTGATGGACTACGCCACTGGCCAGATTCTCGCTTCCAGCAATCCGGACGAGCGCGTCGAGCCGGCCTCCATCACCAAGATCATGACCTCGTACGTGGTCTCGGCCGAACTCGCCGCCGGCAAGGTCAAGCCCGACGACCAAGTGTTCATCAGCGAAAACGCCTGGCGCGGCGGCGGCGCCGGCACCGACGGCTCCACCAGTTTTCTCGCGCTGAATTCCAAGGTAAAGCTGCACGATCTGCTGATGGGCATGATCGTGCAGTCGGGCAACGACTCGGCCATTGCCCTGGCCGAGCACCTGGCCGGCTCCGAGGCGGTGTTTGCCGACCTCATGAACGAATATGCCAAGCGCCTGGGCCTCAAGGACACGCATTTCGTCAACGCCAGCGGCCTGTCGGCGCCCGACCACTACACCACGGCACACGACATCGCCAGCCTGTCGCGCGCGCTGATCCGCGATTTTCCCGAGGACTACAAGATCTACGCGATCAAGGAGTTCGAGTGGAACGGCATCAAGCAGCACAACCGCAATGCGCTGCTCTGGCGCGACGCCTCGGTCGACGGCATCAAGACTGGCCACCATTCCGCCGCCGGCTATTGCCTGACCGCCTCGGCCAAGCGCGACGACGAACGCCTGATCACCGTGGTGATGGGCACCAAGGGCGAGAAAGTCCGCGCCGACATGACCCAGGAACTGCTCAACTACGGCTTCCGTTTCTACGAGACGCACAAGCTCTACAGCGCCGACAAGCCGGTGGCCGAGCCGACCTTGTGGAAAGGCCAGGCCGACACCATCCAGCTCGGCGTGAGCGAAGACGTGCTGGTGACCCTGCCGCGCGGCCGCTATGGCGACCTCAAGGCCGCCATGGATGTGCCGGGCCGTTTCGTCGCTCCGTTCAGCAAGGGCCAGAGCGTCGGTACGCTGCGCATCTCGCTGGACGGCAAGCCTTTGCTCGAACGGCCCATCGTTGCGCTGCAGGAGTACCCTGAAGGCGGTTTCATGCACCGCCTCGGCGACGGCATCCTGCTGTGGTTCAAGAGCGACGAGGCGATCCAACCCTCCAAGCAACCGGATACCAAGTGATGCGCAATCTGGATGACATCCAGCCCGAATCGCCGCAACAAGGCTTTCAATTCCCGGGCCTGTTCGAAATCACCGCCGTCGGCAATGCCGGCACCGGCCTGGATGAGCGCATGCCGCTGCTCATCGCCGGCCTGGGCCTGAACGTACTGGAAGGCTCGGTCCGCTCGCGCCCGTCGCGGGAAGGCAACTACGTCTCCGTCACCTTGAGCTTCACCTGCCCCGACCGGGAAAAATACGACGCCGCCCATGCCGTGCTGCGCGCCGATCCGGACGTGCGCTGGACGCTGTAACAGGCCTGCCGATGAGCGAGAAACTGCCGGTACTGGTGCGCGAGCTGCCCGGCCTGTGGCCGTATGAGCCCGTCTGGCGCGCCATGCAGGCGTTCACCGACGCGCGCAGCGCCGCCACCACCGACGAGTTCTGGCTGCTACAGCACGAGCCGGTATTCACCCAGGGCCAGGCCGGCAAGGCCGAGCACGTGCTGGCTGCCGGCGACATTCCGGTCATTCCGGTCGACCGCGGCGGCCAGGTCACCTATCACGGCCCGGGCCAGATCATGGCCTATACCCTGGTTGACCTGCGCCGCCTTGGCATCGGCGTGCGCGAGCTGGTGCTGCGCATAGAACAATCCATCATCGACACCCTGGCGCACTGGAATATCGAAGCACAGCGACGCGAAGGCGCGCCGGGTGTCTACGTCAACGAGGCCAAGGTCGCGGCGCTGGGGCTGCGCGTGCGCCGCGGCTGTTCCTTCCACGGCCTGGCCTTCAACGCGGCCATGGACCTGGAACCGTTCCATCGCATCAACCCCTGTGGTTATAAGGGTTTGGCCGTGACCCAGGTGCTAGACTTGGGCGGCCCGGCCAGCCTGGCGGTACTGCAATCCACACTGGTCGAGGAACTCGCCCGGCACCTGGGATTGCAGCCGCATCCAGCCGATCCCGTCATCCCTGCGGCGCCTGTTGCCGCCGCCCTTGCCTGAATTGCATGGACACTTCGATCTCCAAGGCCATCCCCATCGTCGTCGTCGGCGAAAAACAGCTGGGCGAAGACAAGATCGCGCGCAATCGCGCGGTTTTCGACCAGGCGCCCAAGCTGCGCAAGCCGGACTGGATCCGCGTGCGCATTCCGCCGGGCAATGCGGTGGCAAAGCTGAAGGCCAAGCTGCGCGAAAACCGCCTGGTCACCGTGTGCGAGGAAGCGTCCTGCCCGAACATCCACGAATGCTTCGGCAAGGGCACGGCCACGTTCATGATCCTGGGCGAGGTCTGCACGCGCCGCTGTTCCTTCTGCGATGTCGCCCACGGCCGGCCCAAGCCGCCGGATCCGTCCGAACCCAGGCACCTGGCCGACACCATCCGCGACATGGGCCTGCGCTACGTGGTGATCACCTCGGTCGACCGCGACGATCTGCGCGACGGCGGTGCCCAGCATTTCGCCGACTGCATACGCCTGGTGCGCGAGCAGAGCCCGACCATCCAGATCGAAATCCTCACGCCCGATTTCCGCGGCAAGGGCCGCATGGAACGCGCGCTGGAAATTCTCCAGGTGTCGCCGCCGGACGTGTTCAACCACAATCTGGAAACCGTGCGCGAGCTGTATCGCGAAGTGCGCCCGGGCGCCGACTACGACTGGTCGCTGGACCTGCTCAAGCGCTTCAAGGCGCAGCATCCGGAAGTGCCGACCAAGTCCGGCATCATGCTCGGCCTGGGCGAGAATTTCGAACAGGTCGAAGGTGCCATGCGCGACCTGCGCGCGCACGACGTCGACATGATCACCATCGGCCAGTACCTGCAGCCGACACCGCACCACCATCCGGTCATCCGCTACTGGACGCCGGAGGAATTCAAGGCGCTGGAAGTCTCCGGTTATGCGATGGGCTTCCAGCACGTGGCCTCCGGCCCGATGGTGCGCTCGTCCTACCACGCCGACGAAATGGCCCACGCGGCGGGTATCTGATAGCGGCTGCATAGGGCATGGACAAATCCGGCGGCAGCGGCGACGGCGCGAACATGCCGTCGCGGCGTTGCGCCGATTGTCAATTTGTTCACCAGTACACGCGGCTGCCGGCCGCATAGGCCATAGGTCATGCGGAACTTTCCGCCTGCCGCCATACCCTGTGCCTGCAGGCGGGAACGCGTGGTGGCGGTGGGCAGAACTGCCCGCTGGTCGACACAGGCGGACTCGGCCATGAAGCGTCTGCCGGTCGGGTTCTGTGGCATTTCCCGCTGACTGGTGCCGGCTTTTTCGAAACTTTACCGGGCGGCGTGACAGACTGGCCGCCGGAATGCTGGAAAAACGCGCTGAAAAGCCCCAATTTGCGCCGGAAGGGCCGGGATCGCGATATAGAATCGTCCCAGGCCCGAAGGGCAAGACAACGGCACCGCGGCCAGACCGTTCGCCTCATGCAAAGCAGCTGTTTCTGCTGGAGACCTACATGCGCAAGACCCTTATCGTCCTCGCTCTTCTGGCCTCCGGCCTGGCCCTGGCCAAGCCGAGCGGACAGTCCGGTCCGCTGCTGAAGCCCGTCGAGGACCAGGCCGAAGCGGCCATCTGGGCCTCGCGCTTCCTGACCCGGTTCCACTACAAGGCCGTGCCGCTGGACGACGCCATGTCGGCCAAGATGTTCGACGCGTATTTCGATTCGCTCGACGGCGAGAAATTGTTTTTCCTCAAGTCCGACGTCGACAAATTCAGCGTCGCACGCGACCAGCTCGACGACGCGATCTTCAACAAAGACCTGTCGATGCCGTTCGCGGTATTCAATCTCTACCTGCAGCGAGTGGCCGAACGCACCAGCTATTCGCGCGAACTGCTGAAAAAGCCGTTCGATCTGAATGCCCAGGAAAGCTACGCCTACGATCGCGAAAAAGCCCAGTGGGCCGGTTCCACGGCCGAGCTGGACGATCTGTGGCGCAAGCGCGTGAAGAACGATGTGCTGCGCCTGAAGCTGGCCGGCAAGAAGGACGACGAAATCCGCAAGACGCTGGACAAGCGCTATATCGGCTTCGGCGACCGCGTTGCCCAGATCAACAGCGAAGACGTGTTCCAGACTTTCATGAACGCGTACGCGACCTCGATCGAGCCGCATACCAACTACCTCGGCCCGCGCGCCAGCGAGAACTTCGATATTTCGATGAAGCTGTCGCTGGAAGGCATCGGCGCGGTACTGCAGCGCGAAGAGGAATACACGGCGATCCGCGAAATCGTGCCGGGCGGCCCGGCGGCACTGTCGGGCAAGCTCAAGGTCGGCGACCGCATCCTCGGCGTTGGCCAGGGCGACAACGGTGCCATCGCCGACGTGATCGGCTGGCGCCTGGACGACGTGGTCGAGCAGATTCGCGGCCAGAAAGACACGGTGGTGCGCCTGGAAGTGCTGCCGGCCGACGGCGGCCCTGACGCCAAGCACCAGATGCTGTCGCTGGTGCGCAAGAAGGTCAGCATCGAGGAACAGGCGGCGAAGAAGCAGATCATCGAGGTCAAGGAAGGCAGCGCCACGCGCCGCGTCGGCGTGATCCAGCTGCCCACTTTCTATCTCGATTTCGATGCCCGCCGCCGCGGCGACAAGGACTACAAGAGCGCCACGCGCGACACTGCCAAGCTGCTGGCCGAACTGAAGGCCGAGAAAGTCGACGGCGTAGTCATCGACCTGCGCAACAACGGCGGCGGCTCGCTGAGCGAAGCGACCGAACTGACCGGCCTGTTCATCGACAAGGGCCCGGTAGTGCAGGTGCGCAGCGCCCAGGGCCGTGTCGAGACCGAAGACGATCGCCAGTCCGGCATGACCTGGGATGGCCCGCTCGCGGTGATGGTCAACCGCGGCTCGGCCTCGGCGTCGGAAATCTTCGCCGCGGCGATCCAGGACTACGGCCGCGGCCTGATCATCGGCGAGCCCACCTTCGGCAAGGGCACGGTGCAGATGCTGGTCGATCTGGACAACGCCGCACAGAACGAGAAGCCGAAGTTCGGCGAGCTGAAAATGACCAGCGCGCAGTTCTTCCGCATCAATGGCGGCACCACCCAGCTGCGCGGCGTCGTGCCGGACATTGCTTTCCCGGACGGCGGCGAGGCCAAGGAGTTCGGCGAATCCAGCTACCCGAACGCGCTGCCCTGGAGTTCGATCACACCGGCCTCGTACGAAGCCGTGGCCGATCTCAAGCCCATCCTGCCGACGCTGGCCACGCGCCACGAAGCGCGCGTGACCAAGTCGAAGGAATGGCAGTACTACGCCGAAGACCAGGCCGAGATCAAACGCCTGCGCGCCGAAAAGACCGTTTCCCTGAACGAGGCGGAACGGCGCAAGGAACGCGACGAGCAGGAAGTGCGCAAGAAAACCCGCGATGCCGAGCGCGCTGCACTGGACGAGGCGAGCAAGAGTGGCGTCACCGTCGCCAGTGCCAACGACGACAGCGAAACCGATGTGCAGGCGCCAAGCAGCGACGACGGCCTGCAGGCGGACGAGCGCAGCATCAAGAGCCAGGTCGAGCGCGAGAAGGCCGCCAAGGAACGCAAGGACGTGGCCCTGGACGAGGCCGCGCGCATCCTCGCCGACGAAGTCGGCCTGATCCGCGCCGACACCAAGCTGGCGCAGCAGGTGCTGCCGCAGCCGGGTACGCATATCAGCGTGGATTGACCAGGCGGCCTTGTGCAGTAGTGGAATTCTGCACGCAGGCCGGCAGCAATAAAAAACGGCGCCATCGGCGCCGTTTTTTATTGCTAGCGAAGCGCGCGCCGGCAAGGCGGTGCGCCAGCCGGCAGCAACGTCTGTCCTGCAGTTCGCCCGTCAGCCGTAGCGCCGCTTGAGAAACTCGAAATAGCCACGCAGGCCCTGCGCTTCGCCGCCGCGCGGTTTGCCCGGGCGGTCGCCGTCGTTCCAGGAATACACGTCCAGATGCGCCCAGGGCACGTTGTCCGGGACGAAGCGTTCCAGGTACAGCGCCGCGGTGACCGCGCCGGCGTGGCGCGAGGCGCCGGAGTTGGCCATGTCGGCGACATAGGAGTCGAGCATGGTCAGGTAGGGGCGCCATAGCGGCATGCGCCATAGCGGATCCTGCCAATGCTGGCAGGCCTCCAGCAGTTCCCTCGCCAGGTTCTCGCCGTTGCTGAACAGCGCGGGCAGATCCGGCCCCAGGGCGATGCGCGCTGCGCCGGTCAGTGTGGCGAAATCGAGGATCAGGTCGGGCTTGAGTTCGCCGGCATAGGTCAGCGCATCGCACAGCACCAGGCGCCCTTCGGCGTCGGTATTGTCGATTTCCACACTGATACCCGAGCGTGTGACGATGACTTCGCCCGGCCGGAAGGCGTTGCCGGACACGGCGTTTTCCACCGCCGGAATCAGCAGGGTCAGGCGCAGGTTGAGCTTGGCCTGCATCACCAGTCCGGCCAGGGCGATTGCGTGGGCCGCGCCGCCCATGTCCTTTTTCATCCAGCGCATGCCATCGGCGGGTTTCAGGTCCAGGCCGCCGGTATCGAAACAGACGCCCTTGCCGACGATGACGACGTGCGGGCCTTTCTTGCCCCAGCTCAGTTCGGCCAGGCGCGGCGGCCGGTGACTGGCGCGGCCGACGGCGTGGATGGTCGGGAAATTGTTCTTCAGCAGCGCATCGCCGACCCATTCGCGGTACTTGGCGCCATGGCCCTTGCCCAGTTCGCGCATCGCGGCGCAGAGCTCGGCCGGACCCATGTCTTCGGTCGGTGTGTTGATCAGGTCGCGCACCCGCGTCGCGGCTTCCACCAGCGGGCGCAGCGCGGCCAGCGTGCCGGCGTCGAGCGCCAGCTGTGCCGGTGCGCGTCGCGGCTTCTTGTAGCGGCTGAACTGGTAGCTGCCCAGCGCCCAGCCCAGGGCGATGCGTTCGAGATCGACCCCATCGCCAGCGAGGCGATAGTCGCCGGCAGGCAGTCGTTGCGGCAGGCTGGCCAGGGCGTAGATATCGTCGCCGCGGCCGATGCCGGCCAGTACGCAGCGCACGCTGCCATCGTCGCCGGGCAGGCTCAGCACGCTGCCGCTGTCGGCCTTGAAGCCTTGCGCGTCGGCCCAGCGCCGGGCTTTCGCGCCGAGGCTCTTGAGCTGCGCATCGAGCTTGTCCGCGGTGAGCGCAATCAGCTCGATGGTGCGGCTGTTGCGGCGCAGTTCGATCAGTCCTTGCATGGGGCTCCTTCGTGCGCGGCCAGGCTGCCGCGCCGGCAATTCGGCATGCCGCTCAGGCGGCGAGTTTGAGATCCAGCCAATCGGCCAGCTCGGTCAGATCGCGCACTTCGATGTCGGCGCGCAGCGGCTGCGACCATGCCGCGCCGTGGCGGTTCACCCACGCACTGGGCATGCCGGCGGCGCGGGCGCCGCAGACGTCCAGCAGCGGATCGTCGCCCACATGCAGCACGGATTCGGGGGCCAGGCCGAGGCGGCGGCAGGCTTCGTGGAAGATTTCCGGCGCCGGCTTGGCCTGGCCGAACTCCCGCGCGGTGATGCAGTCGGCGAACAGATGGCGCAAGCCGATGCGGCCCAGGTCGGCATTGCCGTTGGACAGGCTGATCAGCGGCAGGCGCGCGGCCAGGCGCTGCAGCGCGGGCAGGGCGTCTGTATACAGTTCCACTTCATTGCGTGCCGTGTAGAAGGCGGCAAAGGCGGCGTCGATAGTGTCTTCGCCATAGCCATGGGGCTGCAGTGCGGCGGTCAGGCTGAGCTTGCGCTGGGCCGTGTAGTCATGCGCAAGGTGCGGGTTTTCCAGGGCGATGCGGTCGCGCAGCTCGCGCATCTGCGGCACCGGAAACGCCGCCGCCACGGGCGGGCAATGACTGCACAGCCATTCGTGCAGGCGCAGTTCGGCGCGCTGCACGATGGGCGCGATGGGCCACAGCGTGTCGTCCAGGTCCAGGCTTATCGCTTTGATC
This sequence comes from Tahibacter aquaticus, assembly GCF_004363655.1. Lineage (GTDB taxonomy): Bacteria > Pseudomonadota > Gammaproteobacteria > Xanthomonadales > Rhodanobacteraceae > Tahibacter > Tahibacter aquaticus. Next base: position 700,745 of record NZ_SNZH01000001.1, on the reverse strand, counting down.
TGCATTCGACGCTCAGCCGCCGCTGGTTTCCTTGGGCGTGGCGGCCGCGCTGGCGTCGGCCTTGGCCTTGTCGGCCGCGGCTTTCTCGGCCTTTTCTTCCTTCTTCGACTTCGCCTTCTTGCTGCGCGAATCGGCCGCTTCGGCCTTTGCTTCCTGGGTCAGGGTCGAGGTCGGTGCCACGCGGCTCAGTGCGGCGGCCGTGGCGGCCGGTGCGGAGATCGGCGTTTCGTTGACCTTGGTTTCGATCATGGCCAGGCGCTTCTCGTCGCCGTCCTTGAGGGTCAGGCCGTCGCTGTAGGGCAGCAGCTGGCGCTTGAGCAGGGCGGTCTTGGCGGCCGGCGTGTCCAGCCAGGCGACGAAGTCTTTCACGGCGGCGGCGTTCTTGCTGTCTTCGCGCAGCACCACATAAACCGGCGTGTAGAGCGGATAGCTGCCGTCGCGTACGCTGGCCGTGGAAGGCACCACGCCTTCCACATTGAGCAATTTCAACTTGGGGTTGCCCGCGGTATTGGACAGGGTACTGACGGCCAGGGCGGCCGGGTCCAGCGTCACGCCCTCTTCCAGCTTCGACGTGTTCAGGTACAGGCGCGGCACGGCGACGCGCTGGTCGCCGTTCTTGAAGATGAGCCAGCGCAGTGCGTATTCGACGCCGTCCAGTGGGCCGGCCACGGCATACATGTTGATGCCCTTGTCGTTGCCGCCCAGCAGTTTCCAGTTGTCGGCCCGGCCGTAGTAGACGCGCCAGATGTCCTTGATGCTGATGCTCGAAACCGGATTGGCCGGCGAAGTGATCATCACCAGACCGTCCCAGGCCACCGGGATGAAGGTCAGGCCGGATTCCTCCGGCCGCTTGCCGTGGGCCGGGCGCAGGCTGCCGGCGAAATCTGCCGTGCCCTGCATGGCCGCATCGATGCCCGAGATGGTGCTGAAGGGCGTGATCTGGATCTTGACCTTCTTCTCGCGCTCGTACTGCTTGGCCAGCTCGTTCATGAAGCCGCGCGAGCTGGCGATATCGCCGCGCCAGACCAGGTTGGCATTCGCTGTACTGGGCTTGGCTGCCGCAGCAGGCTTTGCAGCGGTCGGTTTGGCAGCGGCGGGTTTCGCCGCGGCCGGCGCTGCGGCAGCGGGCTTGGCAGCCGGCGTTGCAGCGGCGGCGGCCGGTTTGGCAGTGCTTGCCGGGGCTGCCGCGGGCTTGCTTGTCGCAGGCGCGGGCGTTGCGGGCTTGGCCGGTTCGGCCGCCGACGAAGGCGCCAGCCAGAGCGCGGAAGACAACAGGAAAAGCGCGCGCGGCAAGGCGCGGCGGAACGGGGTATGGGTCACGGGAGAAACCTGACAGGGTGCTGAACTGCGCCACGATACCACGCGTGTTTGCGGCTTGGTGGGGCGAGGCGGTTCGCCTGTTGATAGGCGTCACGAAAAGAGATTTTTGTGAGGGCCGGTGCAGGAATTTCGGCGTGTTCGTCGCGACGGCGGACGGTGCCCAGTATTCCTGAGCCCGGTAATGTAGGCGGCTGCGCTTGGTCTTGGCGCCGACAATCCGATCATGAAGAAGATTTGGGCGGCTGCCCCTCACCCTAGCCCTCTCCCGCCAGCGAAGCTGGCGGGAGAGGGCGCCAAAGCAAGCCAGGCAGGGCTACAGCTGTGGCTGTGGCTCTCTCCTCCACGCTTGCATGGGGTGGAGAAGGCGACGTACAGAGCCATGGGCTCTGTCGCCTTCGAACGCCCAACGGGCCGGAGAGGATTGGGTGAGAGGGCAGTCCCCTGCAAGGCTCAGCCCAGGTTTTTCGCCCCGCCAGCGAAACCGCTCGCTGCTGGTAGCCTGCCGCTTGCCGAAGCTCACTCGCACAGCACCGAAAACGCACTCTGTCCGCGGATCACCGTCAACAGCAATTGCCGCGATTGCCGCTTGGTCAGAATTTTCAAATCGTCCACATTGCGAATATCGATCTGGTTCACCGCCACCACGATGTCGCCGTTGCGCAGGTTGTTGGATTCGGCTCGGCTGCCTTCGTTTACACGCCCCACCAGGGCGCCGCGCAGGCCGCGCTGGCGCTGGCGTTCGCCCAGGTCGACGAATTGCGCGCCACCCAGGCGCGGGTCGAGGTTCTGGCCGTCGACGCTGGCGGTTTCGCGCCCGGTCAGCTTGGCCGTGGCGGTGATTTCGCGCCCGTCGCGCTGCAGCTTCAGCGCGATGTCGCTGCCGATCGGCAGCAGTCCTTCGGCGTTGTGCAGGCCCTGTTCGTTGCCGACCGGCTTGCCGTTGATCGCAAGAATCACGTCGCCGGGGCGCAGGCCGGCGGCTTCGGCGGCGGAATCGCCCTGCACGCGCGTGACCACGGCGCCCTTGCCCGCCGGCACGCCGAGCATCTGCGCAATATCCGGCGTAATGTTCTGCGTCTGTATGCCGAGCGAGCCGCGTTTGACCGTGCCGGTCTTGACCAGTTGCTGCATCACGTCGCCGGCCAGGGTCGAGGGAATCGCGAAGCCGATGCCGACGTTGCCGCCGGACGGCGAAAAGATCGCCGTATTGATGCCGACCAGCTCGCCGCTGAGGTTGACCAGCGCACCGCCGGAATTGCCCGGATTGATCGACGCGTCGGTCTGGATGAAGTTCTGGTAGCCCAGGCCGCGCAGGCCGGTGCGGCCGAGCGCGGAGACGATGCCGGAGGTAACGGTCTGGCCCAGGCCGAAGGGGTTGCCTACCGCCACGACGAAATCGCCGACGCGCAGGCGCGTGCTGTCGGCCAGGGCGACGGCCTTGAGGTTGTCGGCGGGAATCTGGATGACGGCGACGTCGGTATCGGGATCGGTGCCGACCAGCTTGGCCTTGAGCGCTCGGCCGTCGCTGAGGGTGACGCTGATGTCGTCGGCGCCCTGTACGACATGGTTGTTGGTGAGCACATAGCCCTTGGCCGCATCGACGATGACGCCCGAGCCCAGCGACTGCTCTACACGTTCCTGCGGCATGTTGGGTACGCCGAAGAAGCGGCGGAAAAACGGGTCGTCCAGCAGCGGATCGCGCACCCGCGTATGTGTCTTGGACGAGATGTTCACGACCGCTGGGGTAACTCGTTCGATCATCGGCGCCAGCGAAGGCAGCGCCTGGCCGTCGATGACGGCGGGCAGGGCCGCCTGGGCGGGACGATTGAGGCTCAAACCCAGGCCGACGCTGGCGCTTGCGCCCAGGACGACGGCAGTGGCCAGCACGATGCGGCTCAACGCGGACATGGATGCTCCTGGAGAAAAATTCGCGACATGGACAACCGGGTAGGGCCTGAGGTTTCCGCTTTCAATCGACGTATTCAGATTCGGGCGGCAGATGTGAGCAACTGCAAACAGAATGAACCGGATGCGCAATGCGTGATTCCCCAGATTGACAGCGCGCAACCCCAGGCGTACGTTTGCCGCCGCTCGCAATCACAACATGTTGTGGCTGGTCACCGGGGGGTAGCCCCAGAGTTTGGGGTCAACCAGCCACAGGCATAAGCAGCGGACTGCTGCTGATGCATCAACAAACGTGATGAACCGGCAGTGGCGCGTGGACGGAAATACCGTCGCACGGCCCACGGCCATCCTGTCGGCGGCAGGCTGGTCACCGGTGCGCAGCGAGCGTCCGAACCGACAGTGATCGGTGCCGGTAAAAAGGACTCGGGAGGACGAGAGCAAGATGAGCATTGTGCGCCTGGAAGACATCGCGCGTGGCGCGGCCAGTATTCCCCTGCAGCCGGCCTCCCAGGACATCTGGGACAAGAAATACCGCCTGAAGACCAAACAGGGCGAACCGGTCGACCTGTCGATCGATCACAGCTACCAGCGCATCGCCAAGGCCCTGGCCGAGGTCGAGTCCAGCACCGAGAAACAGCAGTACTGGAACGAGCGCTTTGTCTGGGCGCTGCGCCGCGGCGCGATTCCCGCCGGCCGCATCACCTCCAATGCCGGCGCGCTGCAGCACAAGCCGGCGACCTCGACCATCAACTGCACCGTGTCGGGCACCATCGAAGATTCGATGGACGGCATTTTGCAAAAAGTACACGAAGCCGGCCTGACCCTGAAGGCGGGCTGCGGCATCGGCTACGAATTCTCCACCCTGCGTCCGCGCGGCGCCTACGTATCCGGTGCGGGTGCGTACACGTCAGGGCCGATGTCCTTCATGGACATCTACGACAAGATGTGTTTCACCGTATCGTCCGCCGGTGGCCGCCGCGGCGCGCAGATGGGCACCTTCGACGTCGGTCATCCTGACGTGAAGGATTTCGTCCGCGCCAAGCGCGAAGACGGTCGCCTGCGCCAGTTCAATCTCAGCCTGCTGATCACCGACGGCTTCATGCAGGCCGTGCACGACGATGCGGACTGGCCGCTGCTATTCCCGGTCAACATCAAGGAGCGCGACGAGGTCGACCTGGACAACCCTGCCCAGGTGCTCTGGCGCGACTGGCCGGTCAGCAAAAACTACGTGACGCGCGACGACGGTCTGGTCGCCTGCAAGGTGTACGGCCATATCCGCGCGCGTCACCTGTGGGACATGATCATGGTCTCGACGTACGACTACGCCGAGCCGGGCTTCATCCTGATCGACCGCGTCAACGAGATGAACAACAACTGGTGGTGCGAGAACATCCGCGCTACGAATCCCTGCGTGACGGCCGATACCTGGGTGCAGACCGACCAGGGGCCGCGCCAGGTGGTGCAGCTGATCGGCCAGCCGTTCCGCGCCCGCGTAGACGGCGTCGACCATGCCAGCGGCGCGCAGGGTTTCTTCCTCACCGCGCACAAGCCGGTGGTGGCATTGCGCACGCGGGAAGGGCACAGCCTGCGCCTGACCGCCGACCATCGCGTGCGCCGCGTTAGCAAGGCAACGCGCTGGGTCACCGAGACCCAATGGTGCGAAGCGGGCCAGCTGCAGGCCGGCGACCGTGTGCTGCTGAACGACCACCGCGCCAACGCCCACTGGGACGGCGCGCTCGATTTCGATCGCGGCTACCTGCTCGGCCTGCTCGTCGGCGACGGCACGCTCAAGCAGGAGACGGCGGTGCTCAGCGCCTGGTCGGTACAGGCAGTGGCCAACGGCGACGGCGTCGGTGTGCGTGCTGGCATCCGTGCGCTGATGGACGAAGCCGCACGCGCTGCGCAGTCCTTGCCGCATCGCAGCGATTTTGCCGGCTGGTCGGTTGTGGCCGAGCGCGGCGAATGGCAGCTGAAGTCGGCCAGTCTGCGTGACCTTGCGTTCAGCCTTGGCATGCGTGTCGGCGACAAGGCGATCACGCCGGCGCTGGAACAGGGCAGCAGCGACGCCTATCGCGGCTTCCTGCGCGGCGTGTTCGATGCCGACGGCAGCGTGCAGGGCAGCCAGCTCAAGGGTGTGTCCGTGCGCCTGACCCAGTCCGATCGCGCGCGCCTGGATGCAGTGCAGCGCATGCTGCTGCGCCTGGGCATCAACAGCACCGTCTATGCTGAACGCCGTGCCGCCGCCAGCGCGCTGCTGCCCGACGGCAAGGGCGGTAGCGCGTACTACGCGACCCAGGCACAGCACGAGCTGGTCATCGCTGGGGAAAATGTGCAGCGCTACGCACAGCTGGTCGGCTTTGCCGACAGCGACAAGTCGGCAAAGCTGCGCCAGCTGATTGCCGCCTACCGGCGCCAGCCGAATCGCGAGCGCTATTTCGCTACCGTGGCGGCCATAGAGCAGGCGGGCGAAGAAGCGGTCTACGATGTGCAGGTGCCCGGCATCAACACTTTCGATGCCAACGGCCTGCACGCACACAATTGCGGCGAGCAGCCGCTACCCCCCTACGGCAGCTGCCTGCTCGGCTCGGTCAACCTGACCATGTTCGTGCGCGATCCGTTCGGGCCCAAGGCGCGCTTCGACTGGGACGAATACCGCGAAGTCGTGCGCGTGTTCACGCGCATGCTCGACAACGTGGTCGAGATCAACGGCCTGCCGCTGGAGCAGCAGCGCCACGAGATTCTGTCCAAGCGCCGTCACGGCATGGGCTATCTCGGCCTGGGCTCGACCCTGACCATGCTCAAGCTGCGCTATGGCACCAAGGAAGCCTGCGCCTTCACCGAAGACGTCAGCCGCGAGATGGCGCTTGCCGGCTGGGAAGTCGGCCTGGCCCTGGCGCAGGAGAAAGGGCCGGCGCCGCTGCTGCTGCAGGAGTTCCCGGTCACCGCGGCAATGCTGCGGCAGCGTCCGGAAATGGTGCAGGACGGCTGGAAGCCCGGCGATACCATTGCTGGCCGCGTACTGCATGCGCGCTACAGCCGCTATATGCAGCGCGTGGCCGAGGTTGCACCGGAACTGGTCAAGGCCCTGGCTGAGCACGGCTCGCGCTTCACCCACCACACCTCGATCGCGCCGACCGGCACGATCTCGCTGTCGCTGGCCAACAACGCGTCCAACGGCATCGAGCCGTCCTTCGCCCACCACTATTCGCGCAACGTGATCCGCGAAGGCAAGAAGAGTAAGGAAAAAGTCGAGGTGTTCAGCTACGAGCTGCTCGCCTACCGCGAGCTGATCAACGCGCGCGCCATGCCGCTGTCGGACAAGCCCGAGGAAAAACTGCCCGATTACTTCGTCGCGGCCGACGACATCAGCCCGACCGAACATGTGGACATCCAGGCAGCCGCGCAGAAGTGGGTCGACTCGTCCATCTCCAAGACGGCCAACGTGCCCACCGACTACCCGTACGAAGACTTCAAGAACATCTACACCTATGCTCATGCCCAGGGGCTCAAGGGCTGCACCACGTTCCGCTTCAATCCTGCGGCATTCCAGGGTGTGCTGGTGAAGGAAGCCGACCTGGAAAACACCATCTACCGCTTCGAACTCGAAGACGGCAGCACGGTCGAGGTGAAGGGCAACGAAGAGATCGAGTACGACGGCGAGACGCACACGGCGGCGAATTTGTTCGACGCGCTCAAAGAGGGTTACTACGGCAAGTTTTGAGTGGGCGCGGAATGGAGTAATGTCCACTCCGCAACACCCATCGTCTGACTAACCCGTACGAGGAGCTGGAGGGTTCTATGCATACCGTAGGTGAAACACTGAGCAATGTAGTTGAGTCGGTCAAAGAGACGGCGCAGAGCGTAGGCGAAGCCGTAGCGGAGAAGACCGAAGCCGCCGTCGCCTCGGTCAGCGCAGCGGCCAGCGACGCCAAGGACGCCGTGACCACACGTGCCAAGGCCGCCGTGAAGCGCGTCAAGGCCGTCAAGGACGCCGCGCAGAAGAAGGTGGCCGATGTGGTTGCCAGCGCCAAGAAAGCGGTGAGCAAGGCCAAGCCGGCAGCGAAGAAGGCGGCGAAGAAAGTCGAGAAGAAAGTTGCCGTAGCGAAGAAGGCGGCGAAGAAAGTCGTCGCCAAGGCGAGCAAGAAAGTGGCAGCCACCAAGTCGGCGGCCAAGAAGGCACCGGCGAAGAAGGCAGCCGGCAAGAAGGTCGTAGCGAAGAAAGCGCCGGCCAAGAAAGCGGCAGGCAAGAAGGCTGCCAAGCCCGCCGCCAGGAAAGTCGCCAAGGCAGCCGGCAAGAAGGTTGCGGTGAAGAAGGCGCCAGCGAAGAAGGCGCCGGCGAAGAAAGTCGCAGCAAAGAAAGCCCCGGCCAAGAAAGCCGCGGCGAAGAAGACGGCCAAGCGCCGGTAAGAACCAGGCTTCCGTCCGGCGCAACCCTGGCTAAGGGGGCCGGACGGAAGTGGTGTCGCGATGGCGAGGCTGCGTCGAGGCATTCACTGGCGGTGCGAAGCGGGTTGGGTGGCGAAGACGGTTGCATGCGCCTGTGCGCAGGACTGTCCCGCTCCCACGCCGCATTGCACTATCAAGTCCCACTGCCAAGTACGCGCGGCAACGCGCTACAGCCTTGTTTCCACTCCGCGTCGGTACGCCGGCGCGGAGATCCTTTGCGGTGGCCTCGCGCCGTCGCGAAACCCATCGGCGAGCCGGGCGGCACCGGTTCGACCTGCGGCCTGCATCGGCTGCAGGACGCTTGCCGCAACTGCGCCCCCCGCCTCGCGCGCGTAGTTCGACTTCGAGGCTTCGATGGCCACGGCGCGGCCGCGTGCGCCGGCGGGAAGCGTGTCATGACGATCAAGATCGGCAAGAAGATCAAGGGCTACAGCGTCGAGAAACCCAGCGACAAGGCGGCCCTGGTCAGCACCAGCCTGGCACCGGCCGCGATCCTCGCGGCGGAACCGGCGCTGGCCGAAGTCATCCAGATGCACGAGAAGGTGGAGCGTCCCGACACGCTGATCGGTGCCACCTACAAGATCAAGTCGCCGCTGTTCGAGCACGCCCTGTACGTGACCATCAACGACATCGTGCTCAACCAGGGAACGCCGCACGAATCGCGCCGGCCGTTCGAGATCTTCATCAACTCCAAGAACATGGACCACTTCCAGTGGATCGTGGCGTTGACCCGCATCATGTCTGCGGTATTCCGCAAGGGCGGCGACGTCACCTTCCTGGTGGAAGAACTCAAGGCCGTGTTCGACCCGCGTGGCGGCTATTTCAAGGCCGGCGGTGTCTACATGCCGTCCATCGTGGCCGAGATGGGCGCCGTGATCGAGCAGCACCTGAAGATGATCGGCCTGCTGCACGACCCCGACCTCAGCCCCGAACAGCGTGCGCTGATTGCCGAGAAGCGCGCAGCGTACGAGCAGGGCGCAAAAAAAAACGCTGAGGCCCGCCTGAGCGCCGTTGCTGCCGACGCGGCTGCGCGCAAGACCAGCATCGGCAACGACCTCGGCGGAGCGCTGGCCCCTGCCGATGCCGCCGACAGCGCCGCCTTCCCGGCCGGCGCCACCTTGTGCCACAAGTGCAATACAGTCGCGACCATCCTTATGGACGGCTGTGCAACTTGCCTCAATTGCGGCTATTCCAAATGTGGATAGGCGGTTTCCCGCCGGTCCGTGTGCGTTAGCCCATAAGGCGCGGACTTATCCGCGCAAGCGGGCTGTTCCCCCGCAAAACGCGTGCGCGGCCGTACGGTCCGCTGCGTACGGGGCTTCCACTCCGTGCGGAGAACGCCCACCCGCAGGGCAGTGAATATGCGATGCACCCGATGAGCGTCGCTGGCTTGGCGCAGGCGGGCGAGTGCAAGCGCCGACAACATTCATGCGAACGCTACCCCGTGGCCGCCCCCCTCGGAGGCGTAGAGCGCTCCGATTTCCCTGGCGAGTAAACGGCGCCGTCTGGTCTGGGGCGCAGCACCACCGTGCTTCGCCCGAATCGAGCCGTCGGCGTGCAGCAGCGCAACGCGCCAGACAGAATCGCGAAATCCATCAGGAAAGAGGGAAATCCATCAGCGCACGGCAGGCCTGGCCTTGGGGGCGCCGAGTGCTGTGTCGGCGGACTATTCTATTTATCCAGAATTTTTCGGTTTTCCTTGCTTTTCTGGCGGGTCAGGCGAAATCGTCGCGGGCAGCCAGCTTTTCGCAGCAGCAGGCCAGGGTCGTATACGGCACGCTGACTGTCTCTCTGCCGGCCAGGGCCGGTTCGTCGGCGATAAGCTGGCGCACCTCGGCCGCCACTTCGGCCTGCGTTGCAGCCGGCAGTGCTGCGATGAAGCTGGTCGACAGCACGCGGCCGACGATGACGTCTTCGGCCGGTCCGCTGTGTACATGGTCGAACTGCTGCTCCTGCAGGGGGCCGAAGCCGTCGCAGGGAAACAGGCGGCGCCACTGGCCGCTGCGGAAACGTGGCGTGTCGTCTTCGTGGCGATCGACGATGGCGGCAAGCCGTGCGACCCAGGGCACGCGGCTGTCGCGCATGTTCCAGATCAGGCCAAGGCGGCCACCGGGCCTGAGCACGCGGTGGATCTCGCGCAAGGCCTGTGCCGTGGCGAACCAGTGAAAGGACTGCGCACAGACCACGGCATCGAGCCTGGCATCGGCCAGCGGAATGGCCTGCGCGCTGCCGATCAGGGCCTGTACCGCCGGAAACGCCGCGTGCAGTTTTTGCAGCATCTGCGATACCGGTTCTACCGCGACGACGCGGCTGCCGCTGGCGAGCAGGCTGGGCAGGAACTTGCCGGTACCGGCGCCCAGGTCCAGCGCCAGCGATTGCGCGCCCAGGCCCAGTTGCTGCTGCAGCCAGGGCAGTGCCGCCGCCGGATAGTCAGGGCGGCCGCGGCGGTAGGTATCGGCGGCCTCGGCATAGCCGCGGGCTGCGGCAGGGTGGACAGGGTGTGGTGCGTTCATGGCGAAGAAGGCTCCGCGGTGACTGTGCGTGCAGTATGCCTTGCCCCTGCTACGCCTCGGCGCGCGGTATTTCCGTCCGGACTGGGCCTGCGGCGGCGGCGATGCGAGCCGATTGTCGCGCCTGCCTCATTTGCGGCAGTAGGTAAAATGGAACTAGTGTCCAGCAGCGGGTAAATCGAGCCCGTTCTGGATTTGTCCGCTACAGGCCGCCGGCCAGCGACGGCTAGCGCCTCCGGTTGCTGCGGTCCGGTCCAAACAGCGGGCGTGCTCGCGGCAGCCTGTCGATTTCACCCGCGCTGCTTCGACGCAGAGCTGCCGGCAGCCGCCGTTCTTTGAGGCCAGGACGTCCATGAATTCCTCTTATCGCTGGGTCATCGTCGCCGCCGGCGCGCTGATGGGATGTGTAGCCATTGGCGCGATGTTCTCGCTGGCCGTGTTCCTGGACCCGATGGCGAAGGCAACCGGCTGGTCGCGCACGGGCATTTCCAGCGCCATGACGCTGAATTTCCTGTGCATGGGCGCCGGTGCTTTCGGCTGGGGGGCGGCCAGCGACCGCTTCGGCACACGCGCGGTGGTGCTGGCCGGGTCGCTGTTGCTGGGCCTTGCCCTGGTGCTGGCCAGCCGGGCGGCCTCGCTGGCGCAGTTCCAGCTGATCTACGGTGTTCTCGTCGGGCTTGCCACCAGCGCCTTCCTTGCGCCGATGATGGCGACGACGACGGCCTGGTTCGAGCGTCACCGCAGCCTGGCAGTGTCGCTGGTTTCCGCCGGCATGGGCATGGCGCCGCTGACGGTCTCGCCGTTCGCGAGCTGGCTGATTGCGGCCTATGACTGGCGCACGGCAATGCTGGGCATTGGCCTTGTCGCCTGGGCGCTGCTGCTGCCGGCGGCGCTGCTGGTGCGCCCGCCGCCGCCGGCCTTGGCCGTGGGTGCGGCCGCTGCGGCTGACGGCCCGGCCATGAGCCTGGCGCAGGCGTTCCGTTCGCCGCAGTTCCTGATCCTCGGTCTGACCTTTTTCGCCTGCTGCGCGGCGCATTCCGGACCGATCTTTCACATGGTCAGCTATGCCATGGTCTGCGGCATCTCGCCGATGGCCGCGGTCAGCATCTACAGCGTCGAGGGACTGGCTGGCCTGGGCGGCCGCCTGCTACTGGGCGTGCTGGCCGACCGGGTCGGGGTCAAGCGCGTGCTGGTCGCCGGCTTGCTGCTGCAGGCTGTGGCCATAGGCGCATATCTGCTGGTCGACGAATTGGGCGAGTTCTACCTGCTGGCGCTGGTATTCGGCACGGCATACGGCGGCGTGATGCCGCTGTATGCCGTACTGGCGCGCGAATACTTCGGCCAGCGCCATCTCGGCACGGTGCTGGGTGCAGCGATGCTGCTGTCGAGTTTGGGCATGTCGCTGGGGCCACTGGCCGGCGGCTGGCTGTTCGATACCTTCGATGGCTATGCCTGGCTGTTTGTCGGTTCCTGTGCGGTAGGCCTGGGCGCGGTCGCGGTGGCGCTCGCATTTCCGGCACTGCCCGCTTTGCAACGCCGCGCCGCCTGAGTACCGGGGCAGATCGCCGATGCCTGTGCCGGCGGCCGTGGATACCGCGTCGCACGGCAGCGACACAGCGGCGCAGGCGTCGCTGCAGGCGATAATCGCGGGATGGTATGAATGGCCGTGATCAGCAGCGCCGCCGAATTGCGTTAGATCGCAAGGGCGACGGAAACGCGCCATCTTTCAGGGGCTAGCATGAAGAGAACGCAATTCGCGGCGTGGCATAGCTGCCTGCTCGCACTCGGACGACATGCTGCCGTTCACCGTCGGCGTGAGCTACAGCGGCGACGGCGATATCGTCGATGCGACCTTGCTGCTGGATCTGCCCTGGCAGGGCAGCGACAGCGAACTGATCTGCGACGGCCCGGGCATCAGCCGCTGCGAACTGGATACCCGCCATGGCCAGATCGTCGCGCGCTTCGACGCCGCGCCCGGTGCGCAGCTGAGCCTGAGCGGCCGCGTACGCGCGCTGGCCGCTCCGGCCGCCGACACGCTGATCGTACGTGGACTGGTGCAAGCATCCGTACATTTGCTGGAAAGTAATTTCATGAACAATTTCCAGAGTATTGCGGCCAACGGCGTGATTTTCGCCGACGCCTTCGACTGAGGCGCAGTGCAAAGCCAGCGGCCGCGGTGACCCGGAAGGTGGTCGGTCGCGGCGGGCAGCAAGGCAGCCGTTCGCGTGTTGGACACTTGTGGAGGTTTTCGCCGTGATCGGACTGATCAGGTCACTGTTGGGCCGTAAAGCGGCTGCTGCGTCGGTACCGGCCAGTCCGCCCGTTGCACTGGACTTGCCCGAGGACTGCTGGGCGGCCGGGACCCGGCTGCCGATTCCCGACTGGGAAGCCGTGGCGCAACTGGCGCCGCCGCCAGGCGACGCCGCTGCCTTGCACGCGTTCTGGCGCAGCGCGGTCGACGCCTGGCTGCGCCGGCTGGCGCAGGCGCTGGGCGAGGACGACTACCGCGTCAGCCATTCGGAACATTTCGCGCTGCTCGCGCCGCTGTCGTTGCGCGAATGCACGGTCACGCTGGATTTCGCCGAACGCGTGCACCGGCGCATCCTGCAGGCGCTGCCGGGTGTCGCCGGCAGCAGCGGCTACGGTCCCGAGGCTGTGCTGCTGTTCGACAACCCGGACGAGTACTACGCCTATATCGACCATTACTACCCGAGCGAAGGCGTGTTCGCCATGTCCTCGGGCATGTTCGTCGATGCGGGCTACGGCCATTTCGTGTTCGAGGCCGAAAACGTCGCCGAGATGGAACCGGTCCTCGTGCACGAGCATACCCATGCGCTGCTGGCGCATCTGGACCTTCCGCGCTGGCTGGACGAGGGCGCCGCCGTCAATATGGAAAAGTATCTTGTACCGCATCTGGCCGACCCGCGGCGCAACCTGTATTCGCCGCGCGAGATGGCCGAAAAGCATGCGGCGTTCTGGAACGGGCAGACCCTGCAGGAATTCTGGACCGGCCATTCCTTCGGCCGCCCCGACGACGGCAACCTGCTGTCCTACGACCTGGCCGAACGCCTGACGCGGCTGCTCAGCGTCGACAACTATCCGCGTTATGCCGAACTGCTGCGCCAGGCGGAAAGAGCGGACGGCGGCTACGCGGCATTGCGCGACGCCTACGGTCTGGAAGCGGGCGACCTTGTTGCGGAAGTGCTGGGCCCCGGGCCGTGGCAGCCGTTGCCGGCGAGCTGGCCCGAGGTCGCGGCCAGGGCTGCGGCACAGTCGCAGCAGCGTGCCCAGGCGCTGCTGGCGGACGACGCCGATGCGGCCCTGTCGCGGCCCGACGATGCGGATTGGCGCTGATGCGCGCTCGCCCGCAGCCGACAGGGCAGGGCAGCGCCGAACGGTTCAGGCCTGCGACCGCGCCGGCTGCAGCAGAAAGCTCGCCACCGCGTGCGCCCCGGTCCAGTCGATGCGCAGGTCCAGTCCGCAGCGATCGCTGAGGCGGCGCACGATGACCAGGCCCAGGCCGAAACCGGCGCTGCCTTCGCGTTTGGCATAGGCCTGCTGCAAATGCGGCAAAGTTGCCTGGTCCGTGTCATCGATACGATTGGCGATGCGCAGGCGGCCGTCGCTTGCGCCGATGTCGATCGTGCCGGCGGTGGCATGGGCGAAGGCGTTGCCGACGAGGTTCGACAGCAGGATATGCAGCAGTGCCGCCGGCACACTGCTGCAGGTGTCGCGCGCCAGCTGTACATCCACCTCGACCGGCTTGCCGTCCAGCAAGGGCGCCTGTTCGATCACCACCTGTTCCAGCAGCGGCAGCACGGCAACCTGTGCAGCCGTCGGCGCGAACGCCGCGACATCTTCTTCGCGCGCCAGCGTGAGCAGGGCGATCACGGTCTGTTGCAGCTGCAGGGCCGACTGGTGCAGATGGCTCAGTTGCTGCCGGCCCGCCGGCGACAGCCGGGCTTCGCTCTGCAGCCGTTCTGCCGCGGCGCGGATCACCGTGAGCGGCGTGCGCAGTTCGTGACTGGCGTCGCGGGTGAATTCGCGTTCGCGCAGCACGAAGGCATGCATGCGTTCGGCCAGTGCATCCAGCGCACGCGCCAGCACGCCGACATCGTCGTCGGCAAACCCCCGCGCCAGATCGCGCGGCAGGCGATCCACGGCGGTGTTCTCCACCAGCGCGACCAGCCGCGTCAACGGCGCGGTCGTGCGCCGTGCCAGCCACCAGCCCAGCACCAGTCCGATCAGCAGCAGCGTTGCAGTGGAGGCGGCGAGCAGCACCAGCAGGCGCACACGCATCGGTCGCACCACCAATTGCGCGCTGACCTCGGCCAGCAGCCAGGCCGGTGCGCCGTCGGCTGCGGCCAGTGGCAACAGGTGATAGTGGCGACCTTGCGGTGCGGCGAATTCGCGCCGCTGCGGTTGCTGTGCGAGTACCGCGCCGATGCCGTCGGGCAGCGCGGCCGCATCGGTATACACCTGCATGAAGGGCGCTTGCGGCGCAGGCCAGCGGCCGTCGCGCGCCTGCATCCGGTGCAGCCGGTCGGCTTCCTGTTGCAGCGTGGTGGCGAAGAAGGCGTCTTCGGCCACGTACATGAAGGTCATCGCGTAGAGGCCGAAGACACCGGTGGTGAGCGCAGTGAATGCGGCAAAGGCCAGCATCAGGCGGCGGCGCAGCCGCGGCCGCGCGGTGTCGGTGCGATTCATTCGTCGCTGACCAGCTTGAAGCCGACGCCGTGTACGGTCTTGAGCATGGCTACGGGGAACGGCTTGTCCAGTTCCTGGCGCAATAAATACAGATGTGAGCGAAGGGGATCGGACTGCGGCGGGTCGTCGCCCCAGAGGCGCTGCATCAGTTCGCTGCGGCTGAGCGTGCGTGGCCAGGCTTCGGCCAGCTCCTGCAGGATGCGCCGCGGCATCTGCAGCAATTCGAGGCGACGGCCGTGACGCTGCGCTTCGCCGCTGCGCCGGTCCAGGCAGAGCGAACCGATGCGCAGCAGGTGCCCGGTGCCGGCACGATGGCGCTGCGACAGGGCCAGGCAGCGCGCCAGCAATTCCTCGCCGGCGAAGGGTTTGACCAGATAGTCGTCGGCACCGGCGTCGAAGCCTTGTAGCTTGTCGTGCAGGCTGTCGCGTGCGGTCAGCATCAGCACCGGTACGTGCCGGTCCGACTGCTCACGCAGGCGGCGGCACACGCTGAGGCCGTCCAGGCCCGGCAGGTTCAGATCCAGTACCAGCACATCCGGTGGCTCGGCCAGCGCCAGGGCCAAGCCGCTGCGGCCGTCGGCGGCGAAGTCTGCCCGGTGCCCATGGGCCTGCAGCAGGCCGGCGAGGCTGCTGCGCAGGGCGAGGTTGTCCTCGATCACCAGGATGTGCAGGCGCTGGAGCATGGGGCGATTCATTGGCCTAGCTTCGGCCAAGCGGGCGTGGCTTGCCAGCCATCGTCCTGGCATCGGCCAAATCCGGGCGACTCGTTCGGCAGGGAGTTTCAGCCTGACGTGCGGCTGTGAAACGAAGATCAAACCCGGGCCCGCGTGCCTATCGGATCACCCGTCGACAGTGTTGATCATCGGGGGCGCCGGATTGCGGATGACCGACTGGATCGAACGATTTCTCGGGATCTGACATTGGCCCCAGTGGAGAGAAAGACATGCGACAACTCATGCGGATTACTGGCATAGGCGGGTGTATCGCCATCGGCCTGGCAGCCTGGCTGCCGCTGCAGGCGACGGCGGCTACGCCCTGGCAGCGCGATTGGGATTACCACGGTGGCATTTTCGACCGGAGCGGCTATATCGCCTGGGATTCGATGCGCGCGACCGACACGGGCGAGACGGTGATGTTCCTGCCACAACCCGACAATTTGTCGGCCACGCGCCTGCGTGAGGACGGCAGCCTGCGTTGGCGCACCTCGCTGTCGACGCCGGACTGGGCCGTAGTACGTGACGTGATGGCTTCTGCGCAAGGAGGGGCAACCCTGCTCTACCGCACCAGCGCGCGCAGTCAGGTTGCGCAGTTGGCTTCGGACGGCAGGCCGGTCTGGAATGTGAGCGTACCGGCCGATCGGGCAGTTTCCGCTGGCGCCACCGTGGTGGTGATCGGCTGCGCGGATCGCAGACCTTATGTCAGTGCATTGGACGAGGGCAGCGGTACGGTTTACTGGCAGCGCGCATTGAGCACGCAGGCGGTGATTTGCAACAGCGACCTGTCGTATCCGGAGGTCGCCATTGCGGCAGGTAGCGACAGCGAAACGTATGTGTCGCATCGCGGTGCCGGCCTGCTCAGTCCCGGTGTGCTCAAACGCCTGGATTCGGCGGGCAACGTGGTCTGGAGCGTCAGTCATGCGTTTCTCGAAGAGACGGCGCTGCACTATCGCGGCGGCAAGGTCTATGTGAGCGACTGGCAAGCGCTATGGGTTTTCCGTGCTGCCGACGGCGAACTGTTGTGGCGCCAGTCCTGCCTGAATGGCGAGGTGTTCTTTGTGCACGGCGATCCGGTCTGTCGCAGCGATTCCTCGTCATTTGCGCGATTGCGCGCGGACACGGGCGAGACGATGTGGAGGCGCTATGCCAGCGACGGCCGCATGCTCGGCAGCGACGAAAGCGATCTTTACTACATGGTCGGCGCCGAGTGGCAGCGCTGGTCCGGCGCCAGCGGCGAGAAGCGCTGGCAGGCGCCGTATCCAGCCGAGATGGCCTACCGGCCGCTGTTGCTGGGCAGCGCCGTCGGCAGCGCTGTGGCGATTGCCGACGATGCGATTGCCGATGGCTTCCGTCTGAACAGGTACCTGCTCAGTAACGGCAGCCTGCTGTCTTCCAGCGCGCTGCCCAAGGTCACGCGCGCCGTAAGCGGCGGACAGCAGCTGAGCGACGGCGGCGATGTATTCGTCGCAAGCGCGACATACCTGCGCGATACGCGGGTTCGCCGTCTGTCGGCTGATGGGGGAAATATACTGTGGGAGAACAACGCAACGGGTTTTTTGCTGGGCGATCTCGTCGCCACGCCGGCAAGTCTTGCCCTGGCGGAGAGCAACCAGAATGCATCCCGGGTGCGCAGCCTCGACAGGAGCAGCGGCACCGAGCAGTGGACACACGCTGTGCCCGTCGGAGACAGCTACGGCACTGCCTCGCGCATCTTCGGTACGGCTGGCGGCGATTTGCTCGGCCTGTCGGAGAGGAACGGCATGAATACCGTGCAGCACGAAGTCTGGCGTCTGGATGCCACAGACGGCAGCGAGGCGTGGCGGCGTACCTTGGCCCAGTCCGATGAAGCCTGGACGCCGGAGTATCTTACGGTCGCCGCGTTGCAGGACGATCTGGTCGTAGCCGAATACGGTCCTTACGATGCGCTGCAAATTCCGCCGCAGCGCATCGATGCAGCGACTGGCGTAGCGCGCTGGTCCGGCGCGACGAGCGAGCGCACAACCGAACTGGCAGTGTCGCCGGCGCGAGATGCGGTGTTTTCCATCGGCAACGAACTTTCGGGCCCAGGCCTGACGCTGACCAAGCGCGATGCGGCGAACGGCGAGGTGGTCTGGCAGTTCGTTTATCAGCAGATGCCAGGCTATCTGCATGCCGCCGACCTGGTACCGCTGGCCGACGGCGATGTATTGGTGGCGCTCACAGCCGTGATTTTCAACGGCAATGGTGGGAATGAATCGACGTCGGCGCGCCTGTTGCGCGTCAAGGCCGACGGCAGTGGTCTGCGTTATGAGTGGAATGGCCCGGCATTTCAGCCGGGATGGCTGGACTCCGCAAGTCGCTTGCGCCTGGACGATTCGGCCACGGCGGTCTGGATGTTGCGCAATCGGCACAACGGACCGTTGTCTGTCGTTTTCCTCGAACGTTTCGATCTGGCCAGCGGCCACTCGCTGGGTGCGCAGTTTTACAGCGTCAAAGGCGCGCATGCGCTGTTTCCCACCACCGCCTGGGACAGCGATTTCACGCTGTATCAGGGCAAGATCCTGGCCGGCGGCGTAGCCCTGCGTGCGCCGCAGGTAGCGACACGACGCGATGCGTTGCGCGATTTCAGTGTCCTGCAGCGTGGCGACTTGCGCTTGAGCATCGCGCCGCTGCCGCCGAATTTCGCCGCCGGTGCGCTGCTGGATGTGGACGTGCGTGTGGACTACAGCGGCGATACCGCGATTGCCGGCGCAAGCCTGATCGTGGATTCGCCCTGGCACGGCACGCACTCGTACCTGGCCTGCAGCGGCAGCGGCATCAGCAACTGCAGCCTTGATACGCGCTACGGCCAATGGGTGCTGCGCTTCGACGCCGCGCCCGGGGCGCAGTTGCAGCTCAGCGGGCGCGTGCGCGCATCGGCCTGGCCCGAGGCGGCTGCGGCGCAGTTGCGTGGCGTCGTGTTCGGGCCGGAAAGCCTGCTGGAAAGCGACAGCAACAACAACACGGCGTTGTCGCTGTGGGTGGACACGTTGTTCGCCGACGGGTTCCAGTAGCGCAGCGCGGCGAGTGCCAAGGCGGCGGCAAGGCCGCCTTGGCATTGTGGATAATTACGTAATGTTGCGAGGGTGCCGGGCAAATCGCGGGCTATGCGCCACGCCGCCTAGAACGCCGCCTTGATCGCCTGCAGCAGAGGATCGCGCTGGCCGGCAGGCAGGGTAGGAATATGCCCCTGGCCTATGGTCCAGATGATGGTGCCGCCCAGCCCGTTGCGGCGCAGCCAGGCGCCCTTGGCGGCGATGGACTGCTCGTCGTCGTAGGAAAGGAAATTGCACTGCTGCGGGCCTATCGGCGCGCTGGAGCCCAGGTAGCCCATCGACGCGGCGGCGTCCCATTGGCGCACGCCGGCGCTGTAGTAGCTGGTCATGATGTTGCGGTAGCTGAGCAGGTTGTCGCTGGCCACGACGGTGCCGCCGAACAGGCGCGGGCCGTTCACGTTGCGCCAGCAGGTGCCGTAGAACGGAATGCCTATGCCCAGGCGCGCGCGCGGCACGCCGGAGCGCCGGTAGAACTCGGCACTGGATTCGACCGAGCTGGGCGTGTTGCCGCCGTTGCCGGCCAGGGCCGAGCTGTGCCAGCTTTGCCAGCCTTCCCAGGCGCCGGCCATGTCGTAGGTCATCACGTTGATCTGGTCGAACAGCGGCGCGATGCTGGCGAAGAACGGATCGGGCGTCGCGCTGAAATTGGCGTTGACCCAGCCCACCGGCACGGTCAGCAGCATGCCCGGCCGCTGCGTGCGCAAAGCCTGGGCCAGGGCGATGAAGTTGGGCTGGTCGCTGGTCTGGATCGGCTCCCAGTCGAGATCCAGGCCGTCGTAGCCGAGGTCGTCCATCGCGGCGAGCAGGTTGCTGACGAAGGTCTGCCGGTTGGCGGGTGCCGCCGCGCCGACCCAGCCCTGGTATTCGCCCGCACCGCCGACCATGAGTATCGCCTTGGCGCCGCCCGCATGCGCTGCCGTCGCCGCAGCGCGGGCCCAGATCGGGCCGTTGCTTGCATCGATGTCGAAATGCGTATTCACCGTGCCGTTCGCGTTCGGTGTGAGGCGGCCGACCATCAGGTGGGTAATGGTAGAAAAATCGATTTCTGCATTCGGATACAGGTCGCGCTGATAGCCGACGTGGTAGCCGGCTACCCAGGCCCGCTGGAAGCCGCCGGCGAACACGGTGTCGTCGGCGGCGGCAGGGCCGGCAAGGGCGAGCAGCAGAGGCAGGGCGATGCGCAGGTGCATACAGGCTCCGTGACGAGGGCGGTGGGCGGGGTGTATCGGGACTACAGACGATGTAACGCGGCCAAAGCCGTCAGCGCTTGCGCGGTTTCACAGATCCGCGCAACGGCCGCGGCCGCGGCGCATTTACCCCGGCGCAAGGCTTGGCTACGCTGCGGGCCGCTCGCAGAGGAGAACGCAGCATGTCCAGGGACAGTGACACCGGCCTGCCGTGGAAGTGGCTGCTGCCGACAGGCGCCAGCGCCGTGCTGGCGATCGCGGGCAGTATGGACGCGGATCTGCACTGGCTGCATTACCTGTGCAAGCCGCTGACGACCTTGCTGATCGCGGCCATGGCCTGGCAGGCAAGCCAGCCCCTGCCGGCCTATCGCCAGGCCATTCTGGCCGGCCTGCTGCTGTCGACCCTGGGCGATATCTGGCTGATGCTGCCGCAGGACTTTTTCGTCTTCGGCCTGGGCAGTTTTCTGCTTGCCCATCTGGCCTATCTGTATGCGCTGACCCGGCACCGGCCGCTGCAGCCCTGGCGCTGGCCTTATCTGGCCTATGCACTGATTGCCGGGCTGGTGCTGGCCGTGTTGTGGCCGAAACTGCCCGATCCCTTGCGCCTGCCGGTAGTGGTCTACGTCGTCGTACTGGCGGTAATGGCGGCCCAGGCGGCAGCGATGGCGACGCGGCAGGCGCATGCCGGCGCGCTGCTGGCCGCGGTCGGCGGCCTGAGTTTTGTGGTTTCCGATGCCTTGCTCGCGATCGACCGCTTTCACACGCCGTTGCCGTATGCGCCGGTGCGGGTGCTGGCGAGCTACTGGCACGCGCAGTTTCTGATCGCGCGTTCGGTGTGCGGAAGCGGCACGGCACCACGCTGACAGTTTCGTCCGGCAAACTGCGTAATCCCTCTACGAGCCTGCACCGCTGCATCGCTGGCCGGCAACCAACGCCCCCCGGTTGCCGGCGGCCGCGCCTGCATCTACCCATGCCTGCGCGGACGATGGTGTAGCTGTCGACCACACTGCACACGCCATGGCTGGCGGTGCGGGCTCTTGCCGCGAACAACCCGATTGAGGCGGTAGCCGTAGACCGTTGGAGAAAGCCGCGATGCGGCTTTCTCCGTTTTTTGCGTGTTGGAACTTTTTCGAATTACAGCTGCTGCGTGCCGAAGGTGTCGCAGACGTTGATGTCGCCGCGCTCCAGCCCCAGACGAAACCAGCGCACGCGCTGGGCCGAGCTGCCGTGGGTGAAGGAATCGGGTACGACGTAGCCGCGCGACTGTTTCTGCAGCTTGTCGTCGCCGATCGCGGTGGCCGCAGCCAGGGCCGACTCCACGTCGCCTTTTTCCAGCCATTGCAGCTGGGCCTGGGCCTGGTTGGCCCAGACGCCGGCAAAGCAGTCAGCCTGCAGTTCCTGCCGTACCGACAGGCCCGTGGCGCCTTCCATCGGCACGCCCTGGCGCTGCAGCTGTTCGCTCTTGCGCATCACGCCCATGAGGTTCTGCACGTGATGGCCGACTTCGTGTGCGATGACATAGGCGCGGGCGAAATCGCCGGCGGCCTGGAAGCGGTTCGACAGCTCGTCGAAGAAGCTGGTGTCGAGATAGACCTGCTGGTCGCCGGGGCAGTAGAACGGGCCTACGGCAGAGTTCGCCATGCCGCAGGCGGAGTTCACGCCGCCCTGGAACAGCACCAGGCGGGGTTGCTTGTACTGGCCGCCAGCCTGGGCATAGACACGGTTCCATACGTCTTCGGTGCTGCCCAGAATGGCGCGGACGAATTCGGTGGTCTGGGTCGACGGCGGTGCACTTTCGATCTGGGTCTGCGCCGGTCCGCCACCGTCCTGCATCAGCAGGGACAGCACTTCCAGCGGATTCTTGCCCAGCGCCCAGCTGATCAGGCAGACGATGACGATGCCGCCCAGGCCCATGCCGCCGGCACCGCCGAGACGGCGGGCGCCGCCGCCACTGGAGGAAACGACATTGTCGCTGCGTCGACCTTTCTGCCAAAGCATTGTGCATCTCCAGGCTGGGCGGGGCGTCGGGATGGTAACCGAATCGCCGGTGACGATTCGGTCAGTGGCGAATGTTGACGAGGGCTATTCGCCTTCGGCTTTCTTCAGCGCGTCGTCGGTGTTTTGCTTGCCCTGTTCCAAGGTACCGGCGGTGCCGCGTGCCTTGTCCATGGCCTTGAGCTGGGAATCGATCACGGTCGGCTGTGGCTTGGCCGGCGGCGGTGGCGGCGCGCTGGAACAGGCGGCCAGGAACAGCAGGGAAAACGGCAGGGCGAAGCGCATCGGGCGGTACTCGGTTGGCGGGGCTGCGCTAAAGTCTGCGCCCCGGCGCAGTGCGCAACAAGGCGGATACCGCGGCAATGACGAACGCATCACGCTGGCGCCTGGACGGGCGCACGGCCCTGGTCACCGGCGCCAGCAAGGGCATAGGCCTGGCCTGCGCGCGCGAGCTGGCGCTGCTCGGCGCCGACCTGCTGCTGGTTGCCCGCGACGGCGTGCACCTGGAGCGGGTACGCGGCGAACTGAACGAGGAATTTCCCGACTGCGAGATCGACGCCTTCGCCGGCGACATGGCGCAGCGCGAACAGCGCCTGGAATTGTTCGACTGGATTGCCGACCAGCAGCTCAGCCTGTCGCTGCTGGTCAACAACGTCGGCACCAATATCCGCAAGCCGACGCTGGAATATGCCGAAGACGAATACCGCTTTCTGATCGAGACCAATGTGATCAGCGCCTTCGAGCTGTGCCGGCTGGCGCATGCGCAGCTGGCCGGGCACGGTGCCGCGGCCATCGTCAATATCGGTTCGGTGTCCGGCCTGACCCATGTGCGCACCGGCTCGCCGTATGGCATGACCAAGGCGGCATTGCTGCAGCTCACGCGCAACCTGGCCTGCGAATGGGCCGGCGACGGCATCCGCGTCAATGCGGTGGCGCCCTGGTATATCCGCACGCAGCGCTCCGAGCCGGCCCTGGCGGATGCCGACTATCTGGAAGAAGTGCTGGAGCGCACGCCCTTGCAGCGCATCGGCGAACCCGAGGAAGTCGCTGCGGCGGTGGCTTTCCTCTGCCTGCCGGCGGCGAGCTATATCAGCGGCGAGTGCATCGCGGTCGATGGCGGCTTCCTGCGCTACGGTTTCTAGGCCGATGCATCGCCGCTGCCGTACAACAAACGGATGGCGCGCATGACAGCGTCCGGCCATGCTGCGGCCATGCCCCCGCCGACTGCACGCATCGACCTTGCCCTGCCGCGCCGCTATCCCGTCGACGCAGTGCTGGCGTTCTATGCGCGCCGCGCGATTCCCGGCGTGGAAGCGGTCGGCGAGGATGGCTACCGGCGTAGCTTTGTATACAACGGCGAGCCGGGCTGGCTGCAGGTCGACCTGCGCCAGGGCTGGCTGGAGTGCTGCCATGCCGATCGCAGCGCTGTGGCGTTCGCCGCGCCGCGCGTGCGCGAGCTGTTCGACCTGGATGCGCCGCAAGCGCGCCTGCGCCGTGTACTGGGGCGCGATCCGCGCCTGGCGGCGCTGCTGGCGCAGCATGGCGATATTCGCGTACCGGGCTGCTGGGACGGGTTCGAACTCGGCGTGCGCGCCGTGCTGGGCCAGCAGATCACTGTTGCCGCGGCGCGCACCCTGGCCGCCCGCCTGGTGGCGCGGCATGCGCAGCGCATTCCCGGCGCCGGCGCGGACGAGCCCTGCCACAGCCTGTTTCCGCCCGCCGATGTGCTGGCCACGGCCAATCTCGACGGCCTGGGCCTGACCGGCGCACGCATTGCGACCTTGCAAGGCCTGGCCGCGGCAGTCAGCGCCGGCGAACTGGATTTCGAGCGCAGCCAGCCTCTCGCGCGTTTCGTCGCACGCTGCACCGCATTGCGCGGCATCGGCGACTGGACCGCGCACTACATGGCCATGCGCGCGCTGCGCGAAATGGATGCGTTTCCCGCCGCGGACATCGTGCTGCGCAAGGTGCTGCAGCCGGGCACCACCTTGACTGCGCGCGAGCTGGAACAGCAGAGCCAGGCCTGGCGGCCTTACCGCGCCTATGCGGTACTGCTGCTGTGGCGCTCGGCAGGATAGTGGACGCGCGCAAGGCAGGTGGCAGCGAAGGCATGGACAGCATGCTGGTCTATGACATCGTCGAAACGCCGATAGGGCCGCTGCTGTTGCTGGGCAGTGTGCAGGGCGTACGGCGCATCGAGTTTCCGCGCAACGGCCGGGCGAACATGCCCGAGACCGGCCTGGACCGCGACAGCCAGCTGTTCGCCCGGGCGGCGCAGCAGTTGCGCGATTATTTCGACGGCCTGCGCACGGCGTTCGACTTCCCGCGCGATGCCCAGGGCACGCCGTTCCAGCACCAGGTCTGGAATGCGCTGTGCGAAATTCCCAGCGCCGAGACGATCAGCTACGGCGAACTCGCGCTGCGCATCGGCCGGCCCGCTGCCAGTCGCGCCGTCGGCGCGGCCAATGGCGCGAATCCGCTGCCGATCGTCGTGCCCTGCCACCGCGTCATCGGCAGCAACGGCAGCCTGACCGGCTTCGGCGGCGGGCTGCCGATCAAGCGCTGGCTGATCGATCACGAGCGTCGCCACGCGCCGCGGCCGCCGCTGCAGCTGTGTTGAGATAGCCCTTCGCCGCTTTCATCCACAGGGCCTGTGGAAACCCCCCGTAACAAGCCTGTGGATGAAATGCTGCAGGCCTTGCCGCGGCTCGCTGCGGCACGCTTTGCGTAGTTTTTCGCCAGCGCGCTGCGGCGGTGCTGCGCGCTGGATCTTTTCATCCACAGCGCTTGTGGACATCTGCCGGAACAAGCCTGTGGATGAAACGCTGCAGCCCTTGCGCTGGCTTGCTCTTGCCCGCTTTGCTGAATTTTTCGCCAGGGCGCTGGCCGGCGCCGGCTTTCGCCGACGCTGTGGATAAGCATTTTTCACGGCGGCGGCAAGCGCACTGCTTCGTCCACAGCAGCTGTGGAAATCCCCTGGGACAAGCCTGTGGATGAATCGCTGCAGCCCTTGCGACAGCTGGTTCTCGCCCGCTTTGCGTAGTATTTCGCCAGCAGCCAGGGCGCTATCCACAGCGCCTGTGGACAACTGTGTGGTCAAGTCTGTGCACAGTAGGCGCAGCGCCAGCGCTGGTGCGGGGCCGGCACGGATTGCGCAAAAAATGCTCAGTTGCTTCTCGTGCCGGTGTACGAAGCTGCAAAATATTTATTTATATTATCCCGCAAGCTGTTATCCACAGCTGCTGGGGACAAGTGCGCGTACAAGCCTGTGGACAAATCGCTGCGGGCCGCGCCAGTGCTGGCGTCGGCCCGCTTTGCGCGAATTCGCGTCAGCAGCCGGCCTGTTTGTCGACCAGCGCGATGGCTTCGGCCTCCAGGCCCGGCCGCTCGCTCTTGTCGGCACGACGCTGCTTGTCGAGGTTTTCTTCCAATTGCGCGCGCAGCGCGCGGCAGGCTTCGGCCGGGGTGAGCTGCTCGCAGCGGTCCTGCACGGTAACGAAGGCGGTGGCGATGCTGGCCGCGCCGCCCGGCGCTGCGACCGCAGGACGGTTGGACTCCGGCGCAGACATGCGTACCTGGTCGCCCAGCCGGCTGCCGGGCAAGCCGACGACGCCGGCCGGCACTTGGTAGGACTGGGTCTGGCCGGTTTCGCTGTAGTAGACCTTTTCGTTGTCGGCGCGTACGCAGCGGAACAGGATCGGCGGCGGTGGCCGCGGCGGCGGTACGGCGGAGATGGCCGGTTTCTGCAGCGGCGGGCTTTCTTCAATCGGTGCCGGCTCGGCCGGCGCGGCGCCTTCGCCGGGCGGTGCTGCAGTACGGTCGTATTCGAACGGTTTGCTCTGCTGGCCGCCGGCGCAGGGCTTGTCCTGGAACGACACGCTGCCGTTGGCGCCAGTGCAGCGGTAGCCGGTATTGGTAGCAGCGGCGCCGGACTGGGCGAGGGCGCAGCCGGCCAGGACGATCAGGCAATAGGGCAGGGGTTTCATGATGGGGACCGATTCTACGCCGCCGTACCGCTTGCGATACTGCGGCCGCTGTCGCAATGCTTGGCTTCTTTGCCGCCGGAGCCATGCATGTCTGCCTTTGTCGATTTCTTCAGCGATACCAAGACCCGGCCTACGGCCGCCATGCGCCAGGTGATGGCCAATGCCGAGGTCGGCGACGAACGCGCGGGCGAAGACCCCAGCGTCAATCGCCTGGTCGAGCGCTGTGCCAACCTGCTCGGCAAGGAAGCAGCGATCTATCTGCCTTCGGGCACCATGTGCAATGAAATCGCACTCGCCGTGCACTGCCGTCCTGGCGACGAGGTGATCTGCGATGCCAGCTGCCATCTGTTCGGTTTCGAAGGCGGCGGCCCTGCTGCCCTGGCCGGCGTGATGCTGCACAGTCTGCCCGGCGACCGCGGCCGTTTCAGCGCCGCCCAGCTGCAGGCGGCACTGCGTCCGGACCGGCCTTACGCCCCGCGCCAGCGCCTGGTCGAAGTGGAGCAGACCGCCAATCTCGGCGGCGGCACGATCTGGCCGCTGGCGCAGCTGGACGAAATTGCCGCAATCGCCCACGGCCACGGCCTGCTTACGCACATGGACGGGGCGCGGTTGCTCAATGCCGTTGTCGCCAGCGGCGTATCCGCGGCCGACTATGCGCGCGGCTACGACTCGGTCTGGATCGATTTCTCCAAGGGACTGGGCACGCCCGGTGGTGCCGTACTGGCGGGTAGCGCAGGCTTTATCCACGAAGCGTTGCGCCTGAAGCTGCGCTGGGGCGGTGCGATGCGCCAGAGCGGCATCATTGCCGCCGCCTGCGACTACGCGCTGGACCAGCATGTGCAGCGCCTGGCCGACGATCACGCCAATGCCCAGGCCCTGGCGCAAGGCATTGCCGCCATCGAGGGCCTGCGCATCGACCTGGCCGGCGTTCAGACCAACCTGGTGTATTTCGACATCGCGCGCGAGGGGCTGGATGCGCCGGCGCTGTGCAGCCGCCTGCTCGCGCGCGGCGTGCGCATGGGCGAGATGGGCCCGCGTACCGTCCGCGCGGTGACGCATCTGGACGTGGATGCGGCGGCGGTCGAACGGGCGCTGGCGGCGCTGCGGGTGGAGCTGGCGTGATTCGGCGCATGTCGCGTTGGTCGTCGCGCCCTGCGCAAGCGGCGCGATATGCGACATGACGCAGCGGCGCAGGTTGGAGTAAGCCGCCAGGCGCACCCGAACATCGTGCTAATGCCGCAACAAAAAGCCTGGGCCGAAGGAACGCTTTTGCTTGTGTCCGGGCGGCAGGAACATTCGTTCGGCATGGGCTTCGCTGGTTCATATGCCGCGATGGTGGGGTGCGCCTGGCGGCTTACCCCAACCTGCGTCGCTTTGTATTAGCGCCGGCGTTGTACGGCTTGTGGCAATGTGGAAATTCTGGCGTATTCGCCGGCATTGAAGCAGTTCGGGTCGGCCAGGTAGTCCAGCGCCATGCCGGTGGCGTCGTCGCCCCAGAATAACTGCTCGTCCAGGCGCAGCGTGGGCACGCCGAATACGCCGGCAGCGAGCGCGGCGTCGGTGTTGGCGCGCACGGCCTGCTTGACCGCGTCGCTGCCCAGGGCCGTGTCCAGATCGTCCAGGCCCAGCTGCCGGCCGAGGTCGCGCAGCGCGTCGACGGAGTCGGCGGCCTTGCCCTCCTGCCAAATGTGCACAAAGATTTTTTCAACCGCTTCCCAGCTGTTGCCTGCGGCGACGCACAGACGCAGTACCGGCAGCGGATTGAACGGATGCGCCGGCGGAAAGCGCAGCGGCAGCCCCTGGCGCTGCGCCTGCCAGTGGACGTAGCGGTAAGTGAAATCGCGCTTGCCCGGAATTTCCGCCGGGCCGAGCTGGCCGAGCTTGTCCAATACGGCGGCGAACAGAATCGGCACCGGCTGCACCGCCATGCGTTCGCGCAGGGCCAGCACCTTGCGCAGCTGCAGCCAGGCGAACGGCGAGATGAAATCGAAGTACCAGGTGACGTGCATGCAATCCTCGGCGGTCAGTGGAGACGAAACGGCCGCGCCGATACTGCGGTGCGAGGCCGTGTCGCGCCAGGTGGATTGACGCCAGCAAGAGCGTTGCAGACGCCAGCGGCGTTGCCGCACTGGCTGCCGTGCTGCGCCACCCAGCCTGTGGCGCAAGCACGCATCCCGTTTAGTGCCAGAGTGCGAGGATCAGCCCGATCAGGGTGAACTGCAGCGAATGGTAGCCGCCGTCGATCAGGAACAGCTTGAGGCTGCGCCGCGCAAACAGATAGTTGGTGCCGAAGCTGGAAGCGACCCAGAACAGGCCGGCGGTAAATCCTGCGCCCAGGCCGAACGCCATCGGCGGGCGTGGCCCCAGGAATATCGCGAACATCCAGGCGGCGAGCAGGCTGAGCACGAAGCTCAGGCCGAAAATGCGCGCCATGTTGCCGCGGGCGAGCTGTTCGTCGCTCAGGCCCACTTCGCGCTGCCAGGCCTTGCCGAACAGCAGCGGCGAATACCATAGGCCGCCCAGCACGAAGCCGGCGACAGCGGCGGCGATCACGGCCCAGTAGTTGACTTGCGGCATCGCACGACTCCTCTGCAGTGGTGGGGTGGGTCTACGCTATCGGGCTGTTGCCGTTGCGTATTGGAAAAATGTCACCTCACCACGACGCTGCCCGGATCGGGCTGGGCGCTACGCAGGAAGGCGGCAGGAGTGAGGCCGGAAAACTGCTGGAAATCGCGGATCAGGTGCGACTGGTCGTAATAGCCGCCGTCGGCGGCCAGCTGCGCCCAGTCGGGCGCCTGCCTGCCCAGCCGGCCCAGTACGTGCTGGAAACGCAGTACCCGGGCGAGCGATTTCGGCGGCAGGCCGACGGAGCGGCTGAGCAAGGTCGTCAGGTGCTTGCGGCTGCAGCCGGCGTCGCGTGCCAAGGCTTCGGCGCGTACGCGGCCGGCGCTGTCGGCGAGGCGGGCCAGGGCCCAATGCACCAGCGGATGTACGTTGCGGCCGCTGATGCAGGCCGCCAATAGCCAGTCTTCGACCAGATCGAGGCGCTGCGCAACAGACGGCGTTTCCAGCAGGCGCTGGCGCAGCTGCCGGGCCCTGGGGCCGAGCAGATCCTGCAGCGGGCCGGTGCGATTGGCCAGTTCCGCCTGCGGCCAGGGCAGCAGGCTGGCCGCGCCGCCAGCGCTGAACGCGACGCCGAGCAGTACGCTGCCCTGCGGCGCGGCGCATTCGATCGGACCCTCGTACAGGCCCGAGAACCAGATGTCATCGAAGACGACGCGAATCTCCGGAGGACCGGGCAGGAACATGTACTGCGGTGGTCCGAGGTTGATCAGCAGGTAGCTGCGCGCCTGCGGCAGGATGCGGTCGCGCTGGTAGCTGACCTGGCCGGCGCCATGCCAAAGCTGGGCGACGTGGGCGCGCAGGGCGGCATGCGGCTGGCGCAGCGCGACCTGCCACTGCCCCAGGGCGGAATCGTGCCGATGGACTTCGATTGCGCCCGACGCCATTGCAGCTCCGCCCTGTGGTTCGCGCCTGCCGATTATGGCGCGGCTGGCGGCGCTTGTGCCTCAGCCCTGGGCGATGCGCGGGCGGGTAGCGGGGCGTCATGCGTTTTCTTTCGTTTCCGCAGCGCCTGCTCCCTGCTAGAATCCACGGGCTTATAACTAGAACATCGCCGGCGTGGCGTCGCCGGTAACCCTGTCCTGCCACGCGGGAAAAACCGGGGAAAGCATGAAAGACAAGAACGAAATCGTCAGCAACTGGCTGCCGCGTTATACCGGAGTAGCGCTGGAGGAGTTCGGCAAGTACATCCTGCTGACCAACTTCAGCAATTATGTGGAATTGTTTGCACAGTGGCATGGTGTAGAAGTTCGCGGTCGCGACAAGGCCATGCCCAGCGCCCATGCCGACGGGCTGAGCATCATCAATTTCGGCATGGGCAGCCCTACCGCCGCCACCATCATGGATCTGCTCTCGGCGATCATGCCCAAGGCCGTTCTGTTCCTGGGCAAATGTGGTGGCCTGAAGAAGAAGAACCAGCTGGGCGACCTGATCCTGCCCATCGCCGCGCTGCGCGGCGAAGGTACTTCCAACGACTATTTCCCGCCCGAAGTGCCGGCCCTGCCGGCGTTCACGCTGCAGCGTGCGGTTTCCTCCACCGTGCGCGACCACGGCCGTGACTACTGGACCGGCACCGTCTACACCACCAACCGCCGCGTCTGGGAACACGACGACGCGTTCAAGTCGTACCTGCGGCGCACGCGCTGCATGGCCATCGACATGGAAACGGCGACGGTGTTCAGCGTCGGCTTCGCCAACAAGATCCCCACCGGCGCGCTGCTGCTGGTGTCGGACCAGCCGATGATTCCCGAAGGCGTGAAGACCGAGGAAAGCGACCGCAAGGTCACCGGCGAATTCGTCGAGGCGCAGATCCGCATCGGCATCGACGCGCTGAAGGAAATCCGCGACGAAGGGCAGTCGGTCAAGCATCTGCGGTTCTAGCGGCAATGCGGTGCGATCACCGGGTGCGCGGCATGCATTGAAGACAGGCAAAGGCCCCGTCGGGGGCTTTTGTTTTTCAGTTCTTCTTGATGGCGTCCATGCTCCAGTTGAACTGGAGCAGGATGACCGAGGGTTCCTTGTCGGCCTCGAAGCGGACCTTGCAGTCCATGGTCTGCTTGTATTCGCTGGTCAGACCCTTGTCGAACACCACGGTCGAGGCGAGATAGAGAATGTCGCCGCCTTCGGCCTTGGCCGTGGCGGCCATATCGTTCAGGTTCAGATCGAAGGTGCGGCCGGCCAGCTTCTGCTTGACCGCCGATTCGCAGGCCCTGGCCGCGGCCATCTCGCGGCCGCCGCCACACCCCGTAAGCAAGACCGCCATTGCGATCGCGACTACCGCTGCGCGCATCGAGTGTCTCCCTGTTGCCGCAGGTAACCACGGGGCGACTGTGATGCCGTCGCCATTTCCGTGAAGTGCGGCCGAGTATAGCAGCGGCTTATGCATCTGCCGTGCCGACGCTGGCGTATCTCCGCTGGCGATTGCCGTTCATTGCAACAGATGAAAGTTTTGCTACAAAGCCTTCCGGAACCGTTCGAAAAAAGCCGCCTCGACGGCCGCGGCATCAAGCCGCGGCGGTGGCGGCATTGCTCAGTAGCGTGGAACCGAGCTGTCGATCTGGCGCGACCAGGCGTCGATGCCGCCTTCCACATTGAATACCTGGCGGAAGCCCAGGCCGCGGAAATGCTCGGCGGCGCTGCGGCTGGAATTGCCATGATGGCAAAGGAAGGCCAGCGGTTCGTCCTTGGGCAGTGCCGCCAGCTGCGGCAGGCTGTCTTCGTCCAGAATTTGCGCGGCGGGAAACGGCGCCAGCGCACGGTCGGCGGCCGGGCGTACGTCGATCACGCGGATGCTGCCGGCGTCCAGGCGTGCTTTCAGGCCTTGCACATCCAGCGACTGCACCGCGGCAGGCGCGTTCGGATTGGTGATGGACAGGCCGCTGCCCTGTACCGAGTCGACCCAGTCGATGACGATGCCGCGGGCGCGCTGGGCCGTGGCCACGTCCATCAGGATGTCGATGCCGTTCGCGCTGGCGCGGATTTCGCTGCCCTGGGCTTCGCCGAGGAAAAACTGTGCCTGGAAGCGGCCGTCGATGGTCAGGTGCAGGGCGGCGCCGGCGTTGTCGGCCAGGCCGGCGCGCATGGCTTCGGCGGCGGAGTCGGTAATGGTGATGGTCGGCGGTGTGCGGTCGGGCTTGGCCAGGCCTAGCAGCTCGTGCAGCTCGCCGGAGTTTGCCATGCCGGCGACGATATCGGCGCCGCCGATCAGTTCGCCGTCGACGTAGAGCTGCGGAATGGTCGGCCAGTTGCCATAGGCCTTGATGCCTTCGCGGATTTCCGCATCGGCCAGTACGTCGACGCTGAGGTAGTCGTCGATCAGGCCGTTGAGAATGCCGACCGTGCCGGCGGAAAAGCCGCAGCGCGGCGCGTTGCGGGTGCCTTTCATGAACAGCACGATGCGGTTGCTGCCGAGCACGGCATCGATGCGGGAGCGGGTGGCGGGATCGAGATTCATGGCAGTCCGGGAGTCAGAGTCAGGAGCGAATGATAGCGCCGGGGATATGCGGGCGCCGCGGCGCGGCGGCAAGAGTGTCGCAAGCACCGTTGTGGCGTCGCCTGGCAGCGCCCGGCCGCGTCTGAAAGCCCGATCTGCCGGGGGTTTTTCCCTAGTGCTGCGTCAAAAAAACACATACGGTGGTGGCTGGACAGCACGAAGCCGATCGCAATCCGGGTTTTTTCACGTTTCCTTGTGACTTCTCCGGATATTTGCGCTGCAACGCTTGGGTAATAATCGCGCCGCTCTGCTTTGCCCTGAATCCATGGAACCTGGAGAAATCGTATGCGCCGCTCGCTGCTCGCCCTGAGCATTGCCCTTGCCTTGTCCGCTACCGCCCATGCGCAGGAGAACGGCGCCACGCCCAAACCGGCGGTCAACGATCCGAGCATTCCGCTGACCTATGTCGGCGCCAATGCCCGCGTCAGTCTCGGCGTGAACGAAGACGGCGATATCAACGGCGAGGCGCTGGGCATCTTCGGCTTCGACGGCGACTCGGCCTGGATAGGCCAGCTCTGGCTGGCCGAGCACGGCGCCGGCGGCGTGCAGTTCGACTACCACTGGCTGCTCGGCGGCAAGACCCGCCAGGACACCATCGACAACCCCGATTCGGTGCGTGTGGCCAAGGCCTTCGTCGCCGTCGACCAGAACATCTGGAACGATCGCAAGGCAACTCTGGGCGTGGGCTACCAGAAGAACGATTTCTTCGTCGATGGCTATCTGTCGGGCGCGATCAGCGGCAGCCGCTTCGTCGGTAGCGACACCGACGTGAGCACGGCCACATTGAGTGGTGTGGAAAATGGTCATTCGTATACTCAGCTGCAGACCACGACGGTGGTCACCGACGCGTTCGAGCATCCGTACGAACATGGCATCGGCGTGCGTCTGGGCCAGTATTTCGACAACTCGCTCTGGCGCCTGCGCGGCGGTCTCGACTACGAGCGCGGCAAATACAACTCCGACCAGCTCACCCTGTCGCTGGGCGTGGACAAGTATTTCCGCAATACCGGCTGGAGCCTGTCGCTGGACGGCGAGCAACTGAAGAAATCCGGTGACTTCGAGCTCGACAAGAACGACACGCGCGGCTGGCTCAGCCTGCGCTATGAGTTCGGCCAGAGCTACCGTCCGCGCGAACCGTATCGCCTGGTCGAAGTGGTGGCGCCGGCGCCCGCACCGGCGGCGGCAGCCGCCAGTGCAGCGCCGACGCTGGTGCGCAACGAGGTGAAGCTGGACGGCGACGCCTTCTTCAATTTCGACCAGGACGACCTGCGTGCCGATGCCCGCGCCGCGCTGGACGAGCTGCTGGCGCGTCTCAACGGCAACAGCCGCGTCAGCCGCATCCTGATCACCGGGCATACCGACAGCGTCGGCAGCGTGGCCTACAACCAGGGCCTGTCCGAACGCCGCGCCGCCAGTGCCAAGGCCTATCTGCTGTCGCGCGGCGTGCCGGCCGAGCAGATCGACACGCGCGGCGAGGGCGAACTCAATCCGAGCTTCCCCAACGACACGCCGGCGAACCGGCAGAAGAACCGCCGTGTCGACATCGAATTCCTCACCGTCGAGGAATCCACCACACCGGCACCGGCACCGGCGCCAGCCGCGGAATCGAAAGTGGAATGGAAGCGTGAGCCGGTGGCGGCACCCGCCGCCTGGATCGAACGCGCGCTGCGCAATCCGGCCCAGCACAAGCGCACGGTCGACGTTTACCGCTTCGAGCGCAGTTCCACCGCCACGGCGCTGGGCCCGCGCCAGTTCGCCAATACCGCTCCGAACGCGAACGACGACAGCATCACCGTCGCCCGCGACGCGGCGGCCACGCCGATTGCCGTACTGGCCAACGATACCGATCCGGAAAACGACGCGCTCAGTGTCACTGGCATCACGCCACCGGCGCATGGCACCGCCAGCTTCAGCAGCGCCGGCGTCACCTATACGCCGGCAGCAGGCTATGTCGGCACGGATACCTTCACCTACAGCATCAGCGACGGCTATGGCGGCAGCGATACGGCCACGGTGACGGTGACCATCGGCGACGCGGGCAACCGTCCTCCGGTCGCGGTCAACGACAGCGCGCGCACGGCCGCGGCGACGCCGGTGACGGTCAACGTACTGGGCAACGACAGCGATCCGGACGGCGACAGCCTGAGCATCGGCGCCGTCGGCACGCCGGCGCACGGCACGGTGGTGCGCAACAGCAACGGCAGCGTCACCTACACGCCGGTGGCGGGCTTCGAAGGCGTCGACAGCTTCAGCTATACGGTCAGCGACGGCCGCGGCGGCAGTGCGACGGCGACGGTCAGCGTGACGGTCGGCGACGGCGGCGGTGGCAACCGGCCGCCGCTGGCGCGCGACGACGCTTTCGGCGTCATCAAGGGCGGCGGCGCGGATTTCCCCGTGCTGGCCAACGACAGCGATCCGGACGGCGACACCTTGCGCGTGATCGCAGTGGAAAACCTCGGCCCGCACCAGGCCACGCTGACCATCAACCCCGACGGCAGCATCCGCTTCCAGCACGTGCACGGCACCAACGGCCTGGGCTACATCCGCTACACCATCACCGACGACCACGGCCATGAAGTGACGGCTACCGTGGCGGTGACGGTGACGGAAATCCTGTAGACCGCAGACGGGCGGATCGGCTTGGGTCGATCCGCCCGCGGCTCAGGCGCGGGCGTTGAGCACCTGCGCCCAGGCCGGAATCGGCTGTACCTGCGGCTTGCGCTCACCCGCACCAGCGCGCATCAGCGCGGCACGGCGCTCGCTCCAGTGCAGCAGCTCCAGCGTACCGTCCATATGCTCGACCAGGGCGGTGCAGTGCTCGACCCAGTCGCCGTCGTTGAGGTACAGCACGCCGTCGTGTTCGCGCATGGCGCCAAAGTGGATATGACCACAAATCTGCCCGTCCAGGCCTAGCTCGCGGGCGCGGCTGGTGGCAAGGATTTCGTAGTTGCGGATATACGCCAGCGCCTTGGCAATGCGCGACTTGGCCAGGATGGTCAGGGCGAAATAGGGCAGGCGCAGGCGCCGGCGCAGGGCATTCAGGCCGCGGTTGGCCAGGCGTATGAAGCGATGCGCGTAGTCGCCGAACCAGACCAGCCAGGTTTTGCCCTGGTGTTCCGGATCGAACTCGTCGCCGTGACTGACACGCAGGCGCTTGCCGTCGGCGGTGGTGTGGATCGCATCCAGCGCCACCTCGATGGCGCCGATGCGCTGGCCGGCCATGCCGCGGAAACGACAGTCGTGATTGCCCGGGATATACGTGACGGCCGTGCCCTGGGCGGCAATATCGAGAAACTCGGCCAGCACCTCGCTGTGCCGGGACGGCCAGTAAGGCGTCTGTTCCATCGCTTCCAGGTCGATGATATCGCCGACCAGATACAGGTGTTCGCAGCGTGTCGAGCGCAGGAAATCGAGCAGGAAATCGGCACGGCAGTCGCGCGTGCCCAGATGCACATCGGAAATGAAGATGCTGCGGAAACGCAGGCGGTCCACGGCACACACCGGTAGCCAAGCCGTGCAAAGGCTATGGGTGGAATGTCTCCGCGGCGTTGCCGCCGTGGGTCAGGGCGATGACAGCGCGGTCTGCGCCAGCGGCTGGATCTGGCTCAGCCAGGCCGTGTATTGCGCGCCCGACGGGTGCAGGCCGTCCTCGGCCAGTTGTCTGGCCTGGCTGCCGGCGCGGCGCGAAATGGCGCTGACGTCGGCCCAGGCCACGTTGTGCCGGCGCGCTTCGTCGCGGTTGATCGCGTTGAACGCATCCAGTTCGGCGGCGATCATGGCGGTGTCGCGGCCAGAGCCCTGGCCGAATGCGGTTGCGCCCCAGTCCGGAATCGACACCACGACCACGCGCTGCGGGCGCAGGCCGGCCAGCGCAATGGCTCGCTGCAGCAATGCAGCGAATTCACGCCGGTAGTTGTCAGTGTCGCGGCCGCGGTATTGGTTATTTACACCAATGGACAAAGTGACAAGATCGTACGGTGGCACCAGCGTCGCCGCATCCATGCCGGCGGACAGCTCGTCGGTGGTCCAGCCGGTAGTGGCGACGATCTGCGGATCGCCGAGGTCGACACCGTCGGCGCGCAGGCGCTGGGCCAGCTGGCGCGGCCAGCACTGCGCCGCGGCCACGCCTTCGCCGACTGAATACGAGTCGCCCAGGGCGAGAAAACGCAGGCTGCCGGCATGAATCTGCACGGTCTGGCCGGCGAGTACGCCGGCCAGCAACAGCTCAGGCCACATGGCGGGCGCGCCCGGAGCGCGCGGCCTGGCGCTGCAGGCAGCGCTCGATGCGCAGGAAGACCTCGGCCATTTCGTCGGCCTGCGGCAGCAGGGTCAGGCGGAAATGGTTGCGTTCGCGGATGTTGAAGCCGGTACCCGGCACCACCAGCACGCTTTCGCTTTGCAGCAGGTCGAGGGCGAAATCTTCGTCGTCGAACGCATCCATCTGTTCGGTACGTACGGCCGGGAACGCATACAGCGCGCCCTGCGGTGCCACCACATCGAGGAATTCGCTCTGTGCGACCCCGTCGAGCATGGCCTGGCGCGTCGCGTGCAGGCGTCCGCCGGGGCCAACCAGTTCAGCCATGGTGTCCGGCCCGTCCAGCGCGGGAGCGATGCCCCACTGGGTCGGCACATTCGCACACAGGCGCAGCGCTGACAGCAGGTCGAGCGCGGTGCGGAATTCGGTCAGCCGCGACGGTGTGCCGGACAGGCTGATCCAGCCTACCCGGTAGCCGCAGGCGCGATACATCTTGGACAGGCCGCTATAGGTGATGCATGGCGTCTCGCCGGCCAGCGCGGCCAGCGGATGAAACTCGGCGCCGTCGTAAAGAATGTTGTCGTAGATCTCGTCCGACAGCAGCAGTAGCCGGTGCCGTTCGGCCACCTGCACCAGTGCCTGCAGCAGTTCGCGCGGATAGGTCGCGCCGGTCGGATTGTTCGGGTTGACCAGGACCAGGGCGCGCGTGCGCGGCGTGATCAGGGCTTCGATCTCGTCCGGGTCGGGCAGATGGCCACGGCTGGCTGGACAGGGGTAATAGCGCGGACGGCCGCCGTTGAGCACGGTGGCGGCGCTCCACAGCGGGTAGTCGGGACTGGGCAGCAGCACTTCCTCGCCGCTGTTGAGCAGGGCGCGCAGGGTGAGGTCGATCAGTTCCGACACGCCGTTGCCGATGAAGACGTTATCCGCATGGGCGCCGAATGCGCCGCGCGCCTGCTCGCGTTCAGCAATTGCTTCGCGGGCCGGCTGCAGGCCTTGCTGGTGACAATAGGCTTCGCTGCGGTCCAGGTGCGATTCCACCGCGGCACGCACATGTGCCGGTACGCTGAAGCCGAACAGGCCGGGGTTGCCGATATTCAGGCGGATGATCTGGCGGCCTTCGGCCTCGAGCTCGCGGGCGCGGCGTGACAGGGCCCCGCGGATCTCGTAACGAACGTCGCCGAGACGGGAACTGACGGGCACTGTGCGCTGCGGCATTGCGGTAGGTCCTGGTCGGGTCGCCGCATCCTAGCGGCAGATTGGCGAATGTCCAAACAACCATGGGTAACTTTCGTGGCAAATGGCGGGCTATTTGCTGCGTTGCGTCGGACGCTGGTGGAAAACCGGCACAGGGGCGCAACTTTTTGGCGCCAGACTGCATCTAGATCGCCGAACCCTGCGTTTCAGCTGAAAGTCACTGGTCCGACCGGCAGATGTGACGACCCGGGTGACTCCGTAGGATGCGCTTGACCCACCAGTGTTGGTGTTGTAGTCTGCTACAACACTATCTCGATAGAGATCCTCATGAAAACCTCCGTGTTTGCCTCCTTGCTCCTGCTCTCGGCCGCTGCAGCGACGCCGTTGCTGACCGGCTGTGCCGGCAAGGCCGAAGCCCAGTCCAAGCCCGTGGCCGAGGCGGAGAAGCCCAAGGCCGAGGTGATTCCGGTCGAGGTGGCCACGGTTGCCCAGGGCGATATCAGCGCCAGCTATGCCGGTACGGCGACGTTGGAGGCCGAACGCGAAGCCAAGGTCGTCAGCGAAATCGGCGGCGTGGTGTTGTCGCTGGGGGCCGAGGAAGGCCAGTTCGTGCGCAAAGGCCAGGTGCTGGCCAAGCTCGATGCGGAACGCCACAGCGTGCTGTTGCGCCAGGCTGAGGCCGAGCTGGAGCGCCTCAAGCACCAGGACGCACGCAACGAGAACCTGTTCCAGCGCCAGCTGATTGCACGCAACGCCTACGAACAGAACAAATCCGACCTGGCCACGCGCAAGGCCGAAGTCGACATGGCGCGGCTGAGCCTGTCCAAATGCGCGGTTGTCGCGCCGTTCGACGGTGTGATTACGCGGCGCTGGGTCAAGCAGGGCCAGTTGCTCAAGATGAATGAGGTCGCGTTCGAGATGGCCGATTTCCGCGAGCTGAAAGCCCGCCTGCGCGTGCCCGAACGCGCCAGCGCCGCGCTCAAGCCGGGCCAACTGGTCAGCTACCGGGCGGATGCCTTGCCCGAGCAGACCTTCGCCGCCGAAGTCGAGCGCGTCAGTCCGGTGGTCGACGCGGCCAGCGGCACGGTCGACATCGTCGTCGCCGTCGACAACAGCAGCGGCAAGCTGCGCCCGGGCCTGTTCTCGCGACTGGACGTCACCTATGACAATGTCGCCGCCGCGATCCTGATACCCAAGACCGCCCTGCTCAGCGGCGATCGCGATACCAGCGTCTACGTGATCCGCGACAACAAGGCTCAGCGCGTCACGGTCAACCTCGGCTACGAAGCCGGCAACAAGGTGCAGGTGTTGCAGGGCCTGAGTCCGGGCGCCGACGTGGTGGTCGCCGGCCAGAGCGCACTGAGCGAAGGTGCCGAAGTGCAGACGCTGCGTGCAGCGGAAGTTCCCGAGACGGTGGCCAAGCGCTGATAGCTGTATCGCCAGGCGTATCCGTGTTCGCTGCCGCAAGCCGCTGTCCGGCGCGGCAGCGAACACCGCTACAATCCGCGCATGCTCACCCCTGAAACCCTGGCACGCCTGGCCATCGTCGGCTGGAGCGATGCGATCAACCTGCCCGATGACGCCGCCGACTACCTGCCGGCCCGCGTCATCATCCAGCACCGTAACGGCTACGTTGTCCACGACGGCGAAAATGAGTTTACCGTGCAGCCGGCGCCGCGCTTTCTCAAGCGTAGCCTCGATCCGACCGAGCGCCCCGCCGTCGGCGATTTCGTCCTGCTGAAACCCGGCAAGCCACCGCTGATCGAAGTACTGCTGCCACGCCATGCAACCCTGTCGCGCGCCGCCGCCGGCGAGCGCTACCAGCGCCAGCTCATCGCTACCAATGTCGACAGCGTGCTGGTGCTGATGGGGCTGGACGGCGATTTCAATCCGCGCCGGCTGGAACGCTACCTCGCCCTGATCCAGGCGTCCGGCGCGCAATGCGTCGTCGTGCTGACCAAGGCGGACAGCCATGAAGACATCGACGCCGTGATGACCGATGTGGCCGAGGTATTGCCGCCCGACATCATCGTGCATCCGGTCAATGCCAAGGACGCGCAGAGCGTTGCCGTGCTGCACCGTTATCTCGGCCCTGGCCGCACCGCGGTCGTGGTCGGCTCGTCCGGCGTGGGCAAGTCGACCCTGACCAATACCCTGCTCGGGGTACAGCGCATGGCGACCAACAGCGTGCGCCAGAACGACAGTCGTGGCCGTCATACCACGACCTTCCGCGCGCTGATTGCGCTGCCCCAGGGCGGCTGCCTGATCGACACGCCGGGCATGCGCGAACTCAAGCTTACCGGCGAGGAAGACCTGCAGGCCGGCCAGTTTGCCGACATCGACAGCCTGGCCATGCAATGCCGCTTCGGCGATTGCGCGCACCAGTCCGAGCCCGGCTGTGCCGTGCGCGCCGCGTTGCAAAGCGGTGAACTGGATGAAGAGCGTTTTGCCAGTTATCAAAAATTGCGCGATGAACTGCAGACCCAGGCCAGCAACCTGGAAGCGCAGCTCAAGCGAAAAAGCGAAGCCAAGACACCGAACAAGGCGCTGGGCAAGCGTCCCAGCGAAAAATACAGCGGCCGCTGAGCCCGGGGCCGCGGCGCGACGTCAGCCGCGTTCGCTGAGCCGGCGTACCAGCTTCAGTCCACTCCAGATCGCATCGACGGCGCAGACCTTGGTATCGACCAGGCCGCGCGGCAGGGCCAGTTCACGCACGCTGTCCTCGCTCATGTCACAGGGAATTTTCGAGGCCTTCTTCGGCCAGGAAATCCACAGCATGCCTTTGTCGTGCAGGTGGCCGTCCAGCGTTTGCAGCGCCTGGGCCAGCTCTGCGCGCGAGCGCACGAAGGCATGGCCGAAATCAAACTCGCCAGCGCGCGCGAGCACGCGGCAGCTGGCCAGATCGAACGCAGTCAATTCGGCGTAATTGTCCGGCACCTGATACAGGCGCAGGCGCAAGCCCGCCTTCAGTCCTAATTTCTGCGACAAGGGTTTGCCGGAATAGCCGGCCGCTGCGGAGTGGTCTGACACCTGTCACCTCCAAATCCTGATCGACCGCTCTTTTGGCGGCGCAGTCGTTCGCGCAGTCTATGGCACACTTCGTCGTTGCGGCGAGCGGACAGCCCCGCTCGCGTGCAGCGCCTTCCCGCAGCACATGGTGGAATCGTGGACAACACGGAAATGCTCAATCGGCTGCGCATCGATCGCAGCGCGGCGGAACCGGCGCCGTCCGGCAAGGGCCGCTGGATTCTTATCGGTTTGATTGCGCTGGGCGTGATCGGCGCGGCGGTCTGGTTGGTACTGGGCCGCGGCACCACCTGGGTGCTCAAGACGGCCGTGGCGCAGCCGGTTACTGCGGTCGCCAGCGCCAATGCCTCGGTACTGGACGCCAGCGGTTATGTCACCGCACGGCGCCAGGCCACGGTTTCTTCCAAGGTTACCGGCCGTGTCGCCGAAGTGCTTATCGAAGAAGGCCAGCGCGTCGAAGAGGGCCAGGTGCTGGCGCGGCTGGACCCGGTCGATGCGCAGGCCCAGCTCGACCAGTCGCGCACCCAGCTCGATGCGGCCAAGGCCCAGCTGGCCGAGCACAAGGTGCAACTGGTTCGCGCCGAGCGCGACCTGAAGCGCCAGCAGGATCTGGTCGCCCGCAAGCTCACCAGCCAGCAGGCCAGCGAAAATGCCGCGACCGACGTAGCCGCGCTGCGCGCCCGCATCGTTGCGCAGGAACGCCAGATCGCCGTGGCCGACAGCGGCGTCGCCATGGCCCAGGTCAATCTCGACAACACGGTGGTCAAGGCACCGTTTTCCGGCATGGTCACGGTGAAGGCGGCGCAGCCCGGCGAAATCGTCTCGCCCATGTCGGCCGGCGGCGGCTTCACCCGCACCGGCATCGGCACCATCGTCGACATGAATTCGCTGGAAATCGAAGTCGACGTGAACGAGTCCTACATCGGCCGGGTGCAGCCGGGCCAGCCGGTGGAAAGCACCTTGAACGCCTATCCGGACTGGAAAATCCCGGGCAAGGTCATCGCCATCATTCCTACCGCTGACCGCAGCAAGGCCACGGTCAAGGTGCGCATCGGCATGGACGCCAAGGATGCACGCATCGTCCCCGACATGGGCGCGCGCGTCGCGTTCAAGACCGATGCCAAGCCCGATGCCCAGGCCGAGGCCAAGCCGCTGCCCGGCGTACTCGTGCCGGCCGAAGCGATCCGGCAGGGCGACCAGGGGTCGCTCGCCTACGTGGTCAAGGACGGTCGCCTGGAGGAACGCAAGGTCACCCTGGGCCAGACCATGTCCACCTCGCGCCAGGTGCTCAGCGGCATCAGCGCCGGCGAGCGCGTTGCGCTGGCGCCGCCCGAAGGTGCGAAATCCGGCGACAAGGTCGAAACGCCGTCCCCTTGATCGACGCGGCAGTGCAGTCCCTTTCGTTTCCCCCTCGTCTTCTCACCGTTTTCCGTATCCGGAGCACCCCATGAGCAATCTGATCAGCATTCGCGATCTGACCAAGAGCTATGAGCGCGGCAAGCAGAAGGTCGAAGTGCTGCACGGCCTGACGCTGGATATTCCCAAAGGCGATTTTGTTGCCCTGATGGGGCCGTCGGGTTCGGGCAAGACCACCTTGCTCAACCTGATTGGTGGGTTGGACCAGCCCAGCTCCGGTGAAATCTCCATCGACGGCAAGCGCATCGACCGCTTCAGCAGCGCCGAGCTGACCCGCTGGCGCGCTTCCAATGTCGGCTTCGTGTTCCAGTTCTACAACCTCATGCCGGTACTGACGGCAGAAGGCAATGTGGAACTTCCGCTGCTGTTGACCAAGCTGTCGGCGGCGCGCCGGCGCGAGAACGTGGCCATTGCCCTGAGCGTGGTCGGCCTGGCCGAGCGGGCCAAGCACAAGCCGCGCGAACTCTCCGGCGGCCAGGAGCAACGCGTGGCGATTGCCCGCGCGATCGTGTCTGACCCGACCCTGCTGGTCTGCGACGAGCCCACCGGCGATCTGGACCGCAAGACCGCCGACGAAATCCTCACCTTGCTGCAGACACTCAACCGCGAGCACGGCAAGACCATCGTCATGGTCACCCACGATCCGCGCGCGGCCGAATACGCCAAGCGCACCCTGCATCTGGACAAGGGCCAGCTGGCCGAGCAGGCGGCGCACTAAGCGCCAGGAGCCAACCCATGACCAAGACCGGATTCGTCCTTGCGAATTTGTTTCGCAAGAAGACCCGCACCATCCTCACCCTGCTCTCGGTGATCATGGCCTTCCTGTTGTTCGGCCTGTTGCAGGCCGT
Organism: Tahibacter aquaticus; assembly: GCF_004363655.1. Lineage (GTDB taxonomy): Bacteria > Pseudomonadota > Gammaproteobacteria > Xanthomonadales > Rhodanobacteraceae > Tahibacter > Tahibacter aquaticus. Next base: position 658,041 of record NZ_SNZH01000001.1, on the reverse strand, counting down.
CAACGTCGTGTTCAATGCCGGCGCCGATTTCGTCGGTGCCACGCGCCTGGTGACGCAGGCTCGCGTGTCGTTCACCCAGTCGTTGCCGCTGCGCATCCTGCCGGAACTGGAAGCTGTTCCCGGTGTGGACAAAGTGATGTACCAGCAGTGGTTCGGCGGCGTTATCGGCGAGAACACGCAGATATTCGCTTTCGCCGTCGAGCCGGCGCGCATCCATGCCGTCTACCCGGAATACATCATGCCGGACGCGCAATGGAAGGCGTTCGCCGATACGCGCACCGGGGCCATCGTCGGCCGCCTGCTGGCCAACCAGTACGGCTGGAAAGTCGGCGACAAGCTGCCACTGAATTCCAACATCTTTCCGAAGAAAGACGGCAGCAAGACCTGGGGCTTCGACATTGTCGGCATCTTCGACGGCAAGGACGAGCAGTGGCAGAACCAGACCAACCAGGTGCTGATCAACTTCGACTACTTCAACGAAGCCAACCAGTTCGGCAGCGGCGCCGCCGGCATCTACGTGCTGAAGCTGGCCAATTCCGATGCGGCCCAGCAAGTGGCCGACACGATCGACGCCAAGTACGAGAACTCGCCCGACGAAACCAAGACCCAGACCGAGAAGGACTGGTCGCTGGGCTTCGTCAAGCAGATCGGCGACATCGGCCTGATGGTGCGCTGGATCCTGTTCGCGGTGTTCTTCACCCTGCTGCTTGTGGTGGGCAACACCATGGCGCAGAGCATGCGTGAGCGCGTACCCGAACTGGCCGTGCTCAAGACGCTGGGCTTCTCCGACGGCAGCGTGCTCGGCTTCGTGCTGGCCGAATCGATTGCCCTGTGCGCGCTCGGTGGCCTGATCGGCCTGAGCATTGCCACCGGTCTCGGCATCGTGATCAAGAAATTCGCCGGCGCCGTGATGCCGTTGACGGTCAGCGGCCCGGTCTGGGTTGCGGGCCTGATTGCCATCATCGTGCTCAGTCTTGCGGTCGGCCTGCTGCCCGCCTTGCGCGCGCAGCGCCTGAAGATCGTCGACGCCCTTGCCGGTCGCTAAAGGAACGCACTCATGTTCAGCCAAATAACTGCCATCACCGGCATCAATATCAAAAGTATTCCGGAACGCTGGGGCGCTTCGCTGGTCATCGTCGTCGGCCTTGCCGGCGTGGTGGCCGTATTCACCGCGCTGCTGGCCATGGCCGAGGGTTTCAGCAGCACCCTGGTCGCGGCTGGCCGCAGCGATCTCGCCCTGGTGCTGCGCGGCGGTTCCAGCAATTCGGAACTGAATTCGGCCATGTCGCGCGAAGTGGCCACGCTGATCACGCAGGCGCCGGGCATTCGCAAAGGCGCCGACGGCAAGCCGGAAACCGCGACGGAACTCGTGATCATTTCCGAACTGCCGAAGAAAGACGAGCCGCAGGCTGCAGCGGGCAAACGCCAGACGGGCGTCAACGTCACCCTGCGTGGCGTGGAGGAGTCTTCCTTCGCCATGCGGCCCAAGCTCAAGATCATCGAAGGGCGCAAGTTCCAGCCGGGCCTGCGCGAAATCGTTGTCGGCCGTGGCGTGATCCAGCAGTTCCAGGGCGCCGAAGTGGGCAAGGTCGTGCGCATGCGCGGTTCGGACTGGACCGTCGTCGGCGTGTTCGAATCCGGCGACGCCTGCGAAAGCGAGCTGTGGGTCGATGCGGGTACGGCGCAGACCTCGTTCGGCCGCAGCGGCTTCAGCTCGATACTGGCGGTGCTGGACGGCCCGGATGCGCTGGACAAGCTCAAGGCCGCACTGGCCGCCGACCCGCGCCTGGCCAGCGACGTGACCACGCAGCAGGAGTACTTCAGCGCGCAGACCAAGCAGTTCCGCGCCACCATCGGCGTGCTGGCCGGCTTTGTCGTCGTCATCATGGGGCTGGGCGCGATCTTCGCCGCGCTGAATACGATGTATGCCGCGGTGGCGACTCGGGCGCGGGAAATCGCCACGTTGCGCGCCATTGGCTTCGGCTCGCTGCCGGTGCTGGTGTCGATAATGATCGAAGCGGTGTTCCTGGCCCTGGTCGGCGGTTTTATCGGCGCGATGATCGCTTATGTACTTTTCAATAATGTCAGCTTGTCCACGCTGGGGGCGAACTTTACCCAGGTCGTGTTCAGCTTCAAGGTGACGCCGCAACTGGTCGGCACCGGGCTGATCATTGCGTTGGTGATCGGCTTCTGCGGCGGCCTGCTGCCTGCTGCCCGCGCCGCCCGCATTCCGATCACGACGGCCTTGCGCGAAAGCTGACGCCGGTTGGCCGGCAACAGTGCCGGACTCTGCCCAATGACGCCCGCCCGAATGCAACTTCGCGGCGGGCGTCGCATTTCCGGCATGGCGAAACGGGATTTTTACGCAAGCACCCTGCGCATCGCTTAGCGTTGCCGCCGCGAATTTTTTGCTTCGGAGCAGGGATGAAACTGGATCTGGGTTGCGGTAGCCGCAAGCGTGAAGGATTTACCGGCGTGGATTCTTCGCCGGATTGTGGTGCCGACGTGGTGCACGACCTGAACGTAATGCCCTGGCCGTTCGCCGACGGCAGCGTGGATGAAGTGCACTGTGCGCATTTTCTCGAACACCTGGATGGGCCGGAGCGCATCCGTTTCATGGTCGAGCTGTACCGCGTCATGCAGCCCGGCGCCAAGGCGCTGATCATCACGCCGTACTGGAGCTGGGTTGGCGCGATCCAGGACCCTACGCACAAATGGCCGCCGATCGCCGAACAGTCGTACCTGTATTTCAACGCCGCCGCGCGCACGAGCATGGGCGTGGAGCACTACAACATCGCCTGCGATTTCGATGTCGAGTTCGGTGGCCTGCCGGCGCCGGAAGTGTCGCGCCTGCCCCAGGGCGAACAGAATTTTGCGCGCAAGCACAACCTCAATACTGTCCTTGAACTGCACGCTGTGCTGACGCGGCGTTGAACCGGTGCGGCACGGGCAAGGGCTGAAGCTCAGCTCTTGTCGCGCGCCAGCGTGATGATGGCGACACCGCCGAGAATCACCGCCATGCCGACGATGTCCAGCGCATGTACGCGTTCGCCTGCGAGCAGCGCGCCGAACAGCACGGCGACGGGCGGATTGACGTAGGCATAGCTGGTCGCCAGCGCCGGCCGCACCGTGCGCAGCAGGTACAGGTAGGCGCTGAAGCCGATGATGGAACCGAAGACGGCCAGATAGGCCAGCGCCAGGCCGGCGCGCAGGCTCGGTTCGGCCGGTATGCCCTGGCCGTTGAGCAGGGCCAGCACGGTCAGCGCGGCGCCGCCGGTCAGCATCTGCGCGGCGGTATTCATCATCGGCTCGGGCATGTCCTGGCGTTTGGACCAGAGCGAACCGAAGGCCCAGCTGGCGGCTGCCGCAAGCAGGGCCAGTGCGCCCAGGCGCGAGCCGGCCAAATCGCCGCCGAGATTCAGCAGGATCACGCCGGCAAAGCCGACCAGCAGGCCGATCAGTTCCAGCCGCCGCGGCCACTGGCCGAAGAAGGTGCCGAACACGGCGGCGAACAGCGGCATGCTGGCCACTGCGACGGCAGCCAGCCCGGACGACACGCTCTGCTGTGCCCAGCACACCAGGCCGTTGCCGAAGCCCAGCAGCAAGGTGCCGGTGACGGCGCAATTTCGCCATTGCAGCAAAGTGGGATTGTTTACTCCGCGCCAACGCAGAAAGGCATATAGCACCGCGCCGGTGATGAGGAAGCGCAGCGCGGCCATGGTGAACGGCGGGAAGCTTTCCAGGCCAATGCGGATGGCGAGGTAGGTCGAGCCCCAGACGATATACAGGGAGAACAGGGCCAGCGGCACCAGCACGCGCGGCGAGAAACGCGGCGCGGCGGCGGGAACGGATGATTGCTCGCTCATTGGCCTCTACGGTGTTCGGCCCCCCGGTCACCAGGACGGCATGCTACGCGCCGGCTGCTATACCACACAGGACCACTGTCTATTTGCCCTGCGGGGCCACTTCGGTTTCCCGGGCGAGCAGTCGGCGCTTGCGCGCCATGCCCCAGCGATAGCCGCCGAGGCTGCCGTCTTCGCGCACCACACGATGGCAGGGCACCATGATGGCGAGGCGGTTGCTGGCACAGGCCCGCGCCACCGCGCGCGCGGCGCGCGGCGCGCCTATGGCCTGGGCCACGGCGCCGTAGCTGCGCGTTTCGCCGGCAGGAATGCGCGTGAGTGCTTGCCATACGCGCCACTGGAATGCGGTCGCGCGCAGATCGAACGGCGGCAGCGGTGCCGTGCTCGCCTTGCTCCAGCCCAGATTCGCATGCACTTCGGCAATCACCCGGCCCAGCCACTCGTCGCGGCCCGCATCGACGCGTTCGCTCTGCGCTGCAGGAAATTCGCGCGTGAGCTCGGCCAGCAACTCGGTTTCGCTCTGGCCCAGCAGGATCGCGCAGACGCCGCGTTCAGTAGCGGCGACTAGCAGCTCGCCCAGCGGCGTGGCCAGGGTGGTATAGCGCAAGGTAGTGCCGGCCCCGCCGCGGCGATAGTCGGCCGGCGTCATACCGAGCAGGGTGTCGCTTTTTTCGTAGACGCGGCTGCCCGAGCCAAAGCCCGCCGCATAGACCGCATCGGTGACCGAGGCGCTGTCGCGCAGTGCATGCTTGAGCCGGCCCAGGCGCCGGCTGGCGGCGAATTCGGCCGGGCTCATGCCGTAGCGCGCGCGGAAGCGCCGCTGCAGATGGCTGGGCGAAAGACCGACTTCCTGCGCCAGGCTGTGCAGGTTTGGCGCGTCCTCGGCGCTGCTGATCAGCTCATGCGCAAGGGCAATCGGATCGGAGTGGCTGAAGCTCATGGCGGCAGATTCCAGCAGTGACGATGGGCCCAGTCTGCGCGCCGCCGCCGCCGCTCACTATCCGCATCTTGCTCTGCTGCGCTCACCAACTAGGCGCGCTGCAGTATGGCGAACAGACCGCTGGCCTGGGCTGCCGGCCGCTGCGCCAGCACGTCGCGATAGCGTCGCAATTGCGCATACGGTTCCAGCGCCTTGGACAGGCTCAGCAGTACCAGTGCATGGCCGAGCAGGATGTCGGGCAGCGAGAAGCTGTCGCCAACGAGGTATTCGTGTTGGGCCAGGTGCGCTTCCAGCACGTCCAGCGCCGGTGTCATCAGGCGCAGCGCGGCCTCGCGCTTGGCTGCATCGGGACGCAGCATGGCGTAGTTGAATACATGGAAGCCCTGCGCATCCAGATCCGATGCGCAGAAGAACAGCCAGCTCAGCCAGCTCGCGCGCAGCGGCGAATCCAGCGCAGGCACCAGGCCGGACTGCGGGTGTTTCTCCGCCAGGTACTGGCAGATCGCGACCGACTCGTACATGCAGTGTTCGGGCATCTGCACCACCGGCACGTGGCAGAACGGGTTCATCGCCCGGTAGGCCGGTTCCTTGTGATCGCCGCCGCCATAGCTCAGGGCAACTTCTTCAAGGCTCAGGCCCAGTTCCAGCGCCGTCCAGCGCACGCGTGCAGCGCGGTCGAACGGGGCAAAGGAATACAGTTTCAGCGCTGCGCTCATCGATGGTTTCCGCTCTGGGTTGCGTGTGGTTTTGCATCCTCGCCGCTGGCGCCGGCACGACCAGTGCGGCAGGCGCCACGGGCGGGCCGATTCCGCCGCTGCTGCGCGCAGCGGCGGCGTTTGCGCAGGCGACCGTGCAGTTGTAACAGAAGCTCGATATAGTCCGCCGATGCCCAGGCCATGGCCGCCTGGGAGTGCCGGCACCGCTGTGGATACGCGGCCGGGCCGGGCGCACGACCACGGCGGTCGCGCACTGGGGCTCGCCCGAGCCCACCGTAACCAGACCGGAAGCCATTCCGGTTGTAGCCCGTCGGACCTGCGCCGGATGCGCGGTTCCGTCTTCAGACCAGGGGATTTTCTCGATGTCGTTCCGCTCCCGCGCGCTATCCAGCGCCGTGTTCGCGTTGCTGTCCGTCGCCGCTTCCGCAGCCATGGCCGATACCGCCGTTTTCATCAATGAATTGCATTACGACGACAGCACCAGCGCCGGCGACGTCGGCGAAGCCATCGAAGTCGTCGCGCCCGTCGGCACCGATCTGAGCAACTGGCGTGTCGTGCTGTACAACGGCAGCACTGCCAGCGCGGGCACGATGTATTCCAATCGCCTGCTGTCCGAAGCCACTTCCTCGACCTGCGGCAGCAAGCAGATCAAGGTGCTGACCTATCCCTCCAACGGTGTGCAGAATGGCGCCAACGACGGCATGGCCCTGGTCGACAGCGCCGGTACCGTGGTGCAGTTCCTCAGCTACGAAGGCGCGGTCACCGCCGCCGACGGCCCGGCCCAGGGCCTGAGCAGCGTCGACATCGGCGTGAGCGAAACCAACAGCACTGCGCCGGGCACTTCGCTGCAGCTCAGCGGCAGCGGCAGCGACTACGGCCAGTTCGCCTGGCAGGGCAGCGCCACGCAGACCTTCGGCGCCTGCAACAACAACCAGAGTTTCGGCCCGGCCGTGGACGTGGCGCCGACGGTGGTGTCGACCACGCCGGCCAATGCAGCCACTGGCCAGGCCAACAACGTCGACATCACGGTGACCTTCAGCGAAGCGGTCGATACCACGGCCTCGTGGTTCACCCTGAGCTGCGGCACCAGCGGCGTCCACTCAGCCGTCACCACCGGTAGCGGTACTACGCGCACGCTGAATCCGGATACGGATTTCGCCAGCGGCGAAGTGTGCACGCTGACCGTGGTTGCCGAGGAAGTCACCGACCAGGACGGCACTGTCGATGCGATGGCCGCCGACTACAGCATGAGCTTCAGCACCGCCGGCGACCTGCCGCCGGGCGTTGCGTCGAGCAACCCAGCTAACGGCGCAAGCAGCTTCCCGGGCGCATCCAACCTCAGCGTCACCTTCACCGAGCCGGTTAGCGTCGACAGCGGCTGGTTCACCCTGAGCTGCGCCAACACCGGCGCGCACACGGCCCAGTACAGCGGCGGCCCCAGCGCTTTCCAGGTCAATCCCGATGTGGACTTGGGTATTCTGGAACAATGTACGCTGACCGTGCTCGCCAGCAAGGTGCACGACCAGGACGGCAGCGTCAACGACATGACCCAGAACGTGGTCATCGTGTTCCAGACCGCGGCCTCCACCGCCGACTACTACGCCGGCGTGGATACCTCCAGCGGCCCGGCGCTGAAAGCCTGGCTGCACAACCGCATCAAGGACCACGTGTCGCTCTTCTACGGCGACACCTATACCGTGATGAACAAGGCCGACGAAGATCCGGACGATACGACCAAGGTGTGGGACGTCTACAAGAACGAAACCTATCCGAAGCAGACCAGCGGCGCGGCCAACTACAACCGCGAGCACACCTGGCCCAAGTCGCTCGGCTTCCCCAATCCGACCGATTCCAGCGGCCGGCCCAACCCGCCGCATACCGACGGCCACATGCTGCATGCCTCGCACGTTGGCTACAACTCGGACCGCGGCAACAGCCCCTACGGTCTGTGCAACGGCTGCACGGCGCGTCCGACCACGCTCAACCACGGCGTCGGCGGCAGCGGCACGGGCAACAGCAACTTCTTCAACGCCAGCACCTTCCAGGTATGGGATTTCCGCAAGGGCGACATGGCCCGAGCCGTGCTCTACATGGTGGTGCGCTACCAGGGCGGTACCGGTGCCAGCGGCGTGCGCGAGCCGCGCCTGGAAGTGACCGACGACCGCGCCCTGATCGTCGGCAAGGACGCGACCACCTGCACCAACTGCATCGGCTACATGGGCCTGAAGTCGGTACTGCTGGACTGGAACGACCAGGATCCGCCGACCGCGCGCGAAGTGCTGCGCAACGACGCCGTGTTCTCGTTCCAGGGCAACCGCAACCCGTTCATCGACCACCCGGAATGGGCGCGCTGCGTGATCGACAACGTGCAATGCCCGACCGTCGTGGACGTGATCTTCGCCAACGGTTTCCAGTAAGCCAGAATTGCCGTGATGTATACAGCGGGCCGCGCAAGCGGCCCGCTGCTTTTGTGCGAAATGAATCGAATGCCCGCGCGATCCCGGCACCCACAATCGCCTCGCGGTGCCATTCGCTGGCGCTCATCGCACCCTGCGCAAGACCGGTATCAGTGTCCTACCGTGGCTGCGGCGCAGCGCCGGGTCAGTTCCAGCTCGCCGAAGGCCTTCAGCCGCGGCAGCACGCGGCGCAGCAGACGGGCGGCCTCGGGCTTCCTGCCCATGGCGCCCAGGCAGAGCACGCGGTGTGCCTGGATGAAATCGTGCATGGACTCGACCATCGCATTGCCAGGCTGGCTGTCCAGCGCTGTCGCGGCCTGTGTCAGCAAGGTATCGGCAGCGGCATGGCGGCCGCGGGCCAGCGCCACCAGTCCGCTGGCGTAGTCGAAATAGGCGCGCGCCAGTGGTGTCATTTCGTTGTCGCGCACTTCGTCCAGCAGCACGGCAGCCTCGTCGTGCTGGTGCAGACGCCAGACCAGGGTGGTGGCGTACTCGATGATCTCGCTGGTGCCGCGGTGCGACAGCGAGACAGCCAGGGCCTGGTTCTTGCCCATGTCGCTCCAGGCTCGTGCTGCCGCGTAGATCATGTTGAGCCGGCTCAGATAGACATAGCGTGGCTGCAGCTGGGTGGAGTATTCGCTCGCGATCACCATGGCCTCGGTGATGTCGCCCTTGGCCGCCAGGGCGGCGGCACGGGAAAACGTCGTATCGATCAGCACCGACTGCAGCGGCAGCCAGCGGCCGAGACGTTCGATGCGCTGGCTGATCGCGAGTACCTCGTCCCAGCGCGCCCAGCTGCGTGCCTGCAGCAGTTGTGCGTACAGCGCAACCGGCAGCGCCGCCCAGAGGGGAAACAGCAGGGCCAGGCCGGCAAGCACGAAACTCAGCAGGGCGCCGACGCCGAACGGCGGGCCGACGTAGAGCGACCACAAGGCCCATCCGCAGAATGGCAACCAGAGGAACGCATTGCTGACATAGGCGCCGAGCAGCGCCGCCGGGAAACCGCTGCGATGGTGCCGCGCGCGCAGCTCCTGCGCCGGGCTTACAGCGGGTGGGATGCGATGGCCTTCGGCCGCGGCGCGGGCGCCGGATTGCGGCTCGGTATGAAAGCGCACATCGCTATAGCCTTGCAGTTTCAGGCGGTAGCTTGCTGCCGCCTGCGTTTCCGCTTGTACGCGGCCTGATTGGGCTCGGCCGTTGCGATCCTTGGCTTCGTACAGGAATGAGGGCATGCGAAAGCGTTCCCGGCGGTATCGCTGTCTAGTCGTCTTGCTTGAAACCTAGCGCGTGTGGGTACGTACGCGCCAGCATCCCGCATTCGCACCGGCCGGCGGTAAAGCCGGCCGGGCAGGTTTGGCTCAAATGCCGTCCAGGCTGGTAGCCTGGTCGCGCAGACCCTTCAGCTGGTTGCTGAAGTCGGCCAGGCGCTGGCGCTCCTGTTCGACCACGGCCGCTGGTGCATTGGCGACGAAGGTCGCCGTGCCGAGCTTGCCGTTGCACTTGGCGATCTCGGCTTCGATGCGGGCGATTTCCTTGGCCAGGCGCACTTTCTCCGCGCCGAGATCGATCAGTCCGGCCAGCGGAATCAGCAGCTTCAGTTCGCCGATGATGGCTGCCGAGGCCGCGGGCTCGGCCTCGTCCGGCAGCAGCCAGCGCTGCGATTCGACGCGAGCCAGGAAACCGATCTGCGCAGCGAACTTGTCCGCGCGAGAACGATCGGCCGCATTGCCGCCGACATACAGCAGCGGAATCGCCTTGCCCGGCGCCAGGTTCATTTCGCTGCGGATACGGCGCAGCTGCGACACCACTGCCTTGAGCCACTCCACCTCGGCTTCGGCCGTCGCATCGGCAGCAATATCGGCTGCGCGCGGATAGGCCTGCAGCGACACGCTGGGCGTGGCGATGCCGAGCTGGGGTGCCACGTTCTGCCAGATTTCCTCGGTGATGAAGGGAATCAGCGGATGCAGGGCGCGCAGCAGGGTTTCCAGCGTGTACAGCAAAGTATGGCGGGTGGAATCCGCGGCGGCCGTATCGGCGCCGTTGAGCGCTGGTTTGGCCAGCTCCAGGAACCAGTCGCAGAACTCGTTCCAGGTGAATTCGTACAGCGCCTGGGAAACCAGGTCGAAGCGATAGGCGGCGAACTGGGTTTCCACTTCGCCCAGGCAATGCTGCAGGCGCGCCAGGATCCAGCGCTCCGCCTCGGTCCTGAGCGCCAGCGGCGCAGCGGTGTCGACGCGGAAGCCTTCGCAGTTCATCAGGGCGAAGCGCGCGGCATTCCACAGCTTGTTGCAGAAATTCTTGTAGCCGCCGCAGCGGTCGAGATCGAACTTGATGTCGCGGCCATGGCTGGCCAGCGAGGCGAAGGTGAAGCGCAGCGCGTCGGCGCCGTAGGCGGCGATGCCGTCGGGATAGTCCTTGCGCGTGGCCTTTTCGATCTTGGGCGCGTCCTGCGGTTTCATCAGGCCGCTGGTGCGTTTTTCCAGCAGATCCTGCAGCGAGATGCCGTCGATCAGGTCGATGGGATCGAGCACGTTGCCCTTGGACTTGGACATCTTCTGGCCGTCCTTGTCGCGCACCAGGCCGGTGATATAGACGTCCTTGAACGGCACCTCGCCGGTGAAATGGTCGGTCAGCATGATCATGCGTGCGACCCAGAAGAAGATGATGTCGAAGCCGGTCACCAGTACCGAGGTCGGCAGGTAGCGTGCGAAGCCGCGCTCGGCCATCGCCGCTTCGTTCGGCCAGCCCAGCGTGGAATGCGCCCACAGCGCCGAGGAGAACCAGGTTTCCAGCACGTCGTCCTCGCGCCGCAGCACGACGCTCGCACCGCCGTGGCGGGCCGCGGCCTGGGCCAGCGCCGCTTCCTCACTGCGTGCGACATAGCTGTTGCCAGCCTCGTCGTACCAGGCCGGAATGCGGTGGCCCCACCACAGCTGGCGGCTGATGCACCAGTCCTGGATATTGCCCAGCCAGTGGCGGTAGGTGTTGATCCAGTTTTCCGGTACAAAGCGAACTTTCCCGCTTTCCACCAGTTCCAGACCGCGTGCGGCCAGGCCGTCCATCTTCACGAACCACTGCCAGGTCAGGTACGGCTCGATCACCTGGCCGGTGCGGTCGCCGCGCGGCACCTGCAGCTTGTGCTTCTTTTCCTCGACCAGCAGCCCGGCGGCATCCAGGTCGGCCAGCACCACCTTGCGCGCGTCGTAGCGGTCCAGGCCCTGGTACTTGGCCGGTGCATTGGCGTTGATCTTCGCCTCGTCGGTGAAGATGTTGATCGGCTCCAGGCTGTGGCGCTGGCCGATGGCGTAGTCGTTGAAGTCGTGCGCCGGCGTGATCTTGACGCAGCCGGTGCCGAATTCACGCTCGACGTAGTCGTCGGCGATGATCGGAATCTGCCGTTCGCTCAGCGGCAGGGCGAGGTGTCGGCCGATCAGGTGCGCATAGCGTTCGTCCTGCGGATGCACTGCCACGGCGACGTCGCCGAGCATGGTTTCCGGCCGCGTCGTCGCTACCACCAGCGAGCCGGAACCGTCGGCCAGCGGATAGCGGATCGACCAGAGCTTGCCGTCTTCTTCTTCGCTGACCACTTCCAGGTCGGAGATCGCGGTCTTCAGCACCGGGTCCCAGTTGACCAGCTTCTGGCCGCGGTAGATCAGGCCCTGCTCGAACAGGCGCACGAAGGTCTCGCGCACCGCTTCGGACGGAATCTCGTCCATGGTGAACATGGTCCGGCTCCAGTCGCCGGACACGCCCATGCGGCGCATCTGCCGTTCGATGGTGTCGCCGGACTGCTGCTTCCATTGCCAGACGCGCTCGATGAAGGCGTCGCGGCCGAGCTCGCTGCGGCTCTTGCCTTCCGGTGCGAGCAGGCGCGTGACCACCATTTCGGTAGCGATGCCGGCATGGTCGGTGCCCAGCTGCCACAAGGTGTCGCAGCCGCGCATGCGGTGGTAGCGCACCAGGGTATCCATCACCGTGTGCTGGAAGGCGTGGCCCATGTGCAGGGTGCCGGTCACATTCGGCGGCGGCAGCAGGATGGCGTAGGGCTGGCCCTGGCCGGATGGCTTGAACCAGCCGCTGCTTTCCCACTGGCTATACCACTTCGATTCGATCTGGCCGGGTTCGAAACTCTTGTCCATGACGTGAAAGACCTCGGCCCGGACGGCAGGCGTCAGGGCAGTTGCGCGATAGGGATGGGCCGATTGTAGCGTCGGCGCGACGGCGCGCCTAACTGGCTGTATTCCCTGGCTGCGCAGGGCGCGGCTACACTGCGGCCAGCAGGCACAGTCGAGGGGTGGGGCATGAGCGTCAACAGCGCCGATCTGGCCAAGCTATATCCGCTGGATTCGCTGCGGCCGGAGAACCTGGAGCAACTGGCACGCGAGGCCACTACCGAGGAACTGGGGCGCGGTGCGCCGCTGTTTTCCGCCGGCGAAACCGACGAACACACCATTTTCGTGCTGTCGGGCCGGGTGCGCGGCGAATACCCCGACGGCAAGGTCAAGGAAACCGATGCGTCCACCTTGCAGGGCCGCTATGCCCTGGGCGACATCCAGCCGCGGCGATTTTCCGCCACGGTGTCCTCGATCAGCGCCACGGTCGCGCGCATCGACCGGCGCTACATGGAAAAGATCATCTGCTGGGACCAGCTCTCGCGCACCGAGAATTTCCGTCACTGGGACCCTTCGCCCGAGGCCAACCGCTGGGTGTTCCGCCTGCTGCAGTCGCGCGTGATGCACAAGCTGCCGACCGCGGGCATAGAGCGCATGTTCCAGCGCTTCGAACAGGTCGACGTGCGCAATGGCGAAGTGATCGTGCGCGAGGGCGAGCCGGCCGATTTCTTCTACGTGATCAAGGACGGGACGGCGACTGTGTCCAAGAGCCTGGAGACCGGCGATTCCATCGTCGCCTATCTGGTGCGCGGCGACAGTTTCGGCGAGGACGCGCTGCTCGCCAACACGGTGCGCAATGCCACCGTCAGCATGATCAAGGACGGCCAGCTCATGCGCCTGGCCAAGCGTGCCTTCGACGAAGTGATGAAGCCGCCGGCGGTGGACTGGCTCACGCCGGGCAAGGCGTCGATCTTTGCGCGCCAGGGCGCGGTGGTGCTGGATGTGCGCCTGCCCGAAGAGTTCGAACAGCGCGCGATCAAGGGGGCGATCAATACGCCTTTGTATACCTTTCGTGAAACCGTCAGCACCTACGACCGCGGCAAGAAGTACGTGGTCTATTGCAATACCGGCGAACGCAGTGCCGCGGCCGCGTTTATCATGGCCAAGATGGGCTTTGAGGTGTACGCCCTGCAGGGCGGCATCTCCGGCATGATCAAGCAGATCGACAGGAAAGCCTGATCGTTCTGCGCCGTCGCCGTCCGTGGGGCGCAATGAGCGCTGCGAATTGCGCCGTTTTTCCGGTTGACACTGCAAGGTCGACACTTGCGGTGCAATTCGCTTGCGCTCATCGCACCCTATGGTGCGCTCGCAAGACCAGGCAGGCGACTACGCCATCAACTGATCGCCGATCAGCACGATATCGGCCGGGCGCGCAGCGAACAGGCCGACGCAGACCACGCCGACGATCTGGTTGTATTCGCGTTCCAGCGCGACCGGATCGACGATGGACAGGTTGTGCACATCGAGAATCCAGTTGCCGTTGTCGGTCACCGTGCCGTCGCGCCAGACCGGCTGGCCGCCGCGCTTGACGATCTCGCGCGCGACATGGCTGCGCGCCATCGGAATCACTTCCACCGGCAGCGGAAACTTGCCCAGCACGTCGACACGCTTGGCCGGATCGATCATGCAGACGAAGCGCTCGGATGCCGCGGCGATGATTTTCTCCCGCGTCAGCGCCGCGCCGCCGCCCTTGATCAGGCGCTTGTGGCCATCGCATTCGTCGGCACCGTCCACGTACAGCGGCAGGGTGCCTACGCTGTTGAGGTCGACGACACGGATACCGCGTTCGCGCAGCAGCTCGCTGGAGCGCTCCGAGCTGGATACGGCGCAGTCGATTTCGTCGCGCATCTTGCCCAGTTCGTCGATGAAATAGGCCACGGTCGAACCGGTGCCGACGCCGACGACGCTGCCTTTTTCCACATAGCCGGCGGCGCGCTGTGCGGCCAGGCGTTTCTGTTGTTCGCGATCCATGAAAGCTCCGGGGCCGGTAGGCGGCGAAGAGATATACGAGTATGAAAATCAACTAATGTGGCCGAGGCGGGCGGCCCGCGGCTTATTCCAGCGAAATGATCAGATCCCATTCGTTCTTGCTCACCGGCATCACCGAAAGACGGTTGCCTTTCCTGACCAGGGCGAAGTCTTCCAGCTCGGGCTTTTCCTTCAGCTCGGCCAGGGTGATGGTGCGCTTGAGCGTGCGCTTGTAGCCGACTTCCACCAGCAGCCAGCGCGGCTCTTCGCGTTTGCTGCCGGCGTCGTAGTAGTCGCTCTTGGGGTCGAACTGGGTCGGGTCCGGATAGGCGTCGCTGACGATCTCGGCCAGGCCGACCACGCCGGGCACTTCGCAATTGGAGTGGTAGAACAGCACGCCGTCGCCGACCTTCATGTCGTCGCGCATGAAATTGCGCGCCTGGTAATTGCGCACGCCGTTCCAGGGTTCTTTCTTCTTCTTGGCGAGCGCGTCGATGGAAAATTCCTCGGGCTCGGATTTCATCAGCCAATAGCGCATGGGCAGTCCTGCTCGGATTCAGGCCGGGGTGCAGTCGATCAGTTCGCGTTCGGTCGCGATGAAGTCCAGCCGCACGTCCCAGGATTCGGGCGCGAGTGTAGCCACTTCCTGGAAGCTGTAGCCGATGCCGACCAACAGTGGCGTAGCCGGCCGCTCGGTCTGTTGCAGGAAGGCGAAGCTGGAATCGTAGAAACCGCCGCCGTAGCCGAGGCGATGGCCGCGGCGGTCGAAACCGAGCAAGGGCACCAGTACCAGCTCCAGGCTGGCTGGCGATACCAGTTCCTTGCTCTCGACCTGGGGCTCGGGAATGCCGAAGCGGTTGGGTTGTACCGTGCTGGCCGCGCTGTAGCGCGCAAAGCGCAGCTGGCGCGCGCGCGCGGCGACTGGCAGATGAAACTGCTTGCCCTGGCGCCACAGGTGCGCCACGACCAGGTGCAGCGACAGCTCGCCATTGACTGCGAAGTAGCCGCCGATGCGCTCGTCCACGCTCAGTTCCGGCAACTGCTGCAGCTGCTGCAGCAGTCCCTGGGCGGCGGCGATGCGTGCGGCCGCGGGCAGGTTGGCGCGCTGCTCGCGCAGGTTCTGGCGCAATTCCTGGCGCGCGATGGCGGTGGACATGGATAGGCCGGCTGAGGAAACGAGGCGCGATGGTAGCGCCGCAGCGCGGCCGAGTGGGGCGCCCCGCAGTGGCAAGTGAAAGAAAGCGATGAAGCGACCGCGGCGATGCCGCTGCGTCTGTGTTGCTTGTGTCAGGGGGGCGGGCGACCGCGTTTCAGAACCAGCAACCGGGCGTCTGTTCCGATCCCGTCGGAAAGACGCCCTCCGCCGTGCCGATGCGCACAGAACGACCTTGAACCCCGTTGAAAGGTGGGCAAACTCGCGAGATCTCAGGCTTCCCGCACATGGCGGACATGCACACCGACCTCAGCACTGCAAACCCGGGGTAGTCGATTAGGAACAAGGCAAATGTTAAATGCGCTGTCGCACACGGCAGAGAACGACGCGCCTATTTTACGGACGCACTGAGCACGCCATCAAGCTTGTGTTTTAGTGCCTGCACGTGCTGTGCCACGGAATCGGCCTGGCTGGTGCCTTGCTGGCGTGCCGCAATCAGCTCGTGGGTGATGTTCAGCGCAGCCAGAACAGCGATGCGATCCAGGCCGCTGGCCTTGGCCGCGCTTTTCACTTCGCGCATCTTGCCGTCGAGATAAGCCGCCGCAGCGATCAGGCCAGGGCGTTCTTCGTCGGTGCAGGCGATCAGGAATTCCCGATCCAGAATGCTTACGGAAACCGGTGCAGGTGTGCTCATCGGAACCTTGGGGCGCTAGGAGAATTCAGGTCGTGCGGTTGCAGGTGCGCGATTCCGGCGGTACGCCGCTCGCTTGCGCGGCAGGCGTCTGCCGTGGCGATGCCAGTGCAGCGTGGATGTGCATGGGTCGGTTCGGCCCCGGCGCAATTCAGGCGTTCTGTTCCAGCGACTTCAGCCGCGCAATCATGGCCTCGACCCGGGTGCGCGCCTGCTCGTTCTTCTGCAGTAGCAGCGCACGCTCGTTGGCCAGTTGTTCCTGGCTCTGGCGCAGACTGCGATTTTCCTCCGCCAGACGCCGGCACTCCTCGACCAGACGATCGATGCGGGCGCTGACCTCGTGCAGGTCGGCAAGCGTGGTATTGGCCGCGGGCATGGGATCGAATATAGCAGAGGCTTACTCGCCCGCAATGGCGGTAAAGCCAGCTCGTGCACCCAATTACGTCGTTGCCGTCACAAGGCGATGGCACCGCCGCGGCGCGACTTGAGGAATTCCAGGCAGCGCTCGGCCGACAGCGGCAGCGACAGCCAGTTGCCCTGGATCTCGTCGCAGCCCTGTTCGCGCAGGTATTCCAGCTGTTCGTGGGTCTCCACGCCTTCGGCGATCACGTTCAGGCCCAGCGAATGGGCCATGGTGATGATGGTCGCGGTGATCGCCTCGTCGTCGGGGTCGGTGGTGAGGTCGCCGACGAATTCCTTGTCGATCTTCAGCGTGTCGATGGGCAGGCGCTTGAGATACGACAGCGAGGAATAGCCGGTGCCGAAGTCGTCGATCGCCAGCGACACGCCGATGGATTTCAGCTCGTTCAGTGTGCGCACCGATTGCTCGGCGTTGTTCATGATGGTGCTTTCGGTCAGTTCCAGCTCGATCTGCTGCGGCGCTATGTCGTGCTCGGCGAGGATTTCGCACAGCCGCCGCGTCAGCTCGCCGCGCAGCAGCTGCAATACCGACAGGTTCACCGCCATCACCACGTCGGATATGCCCTGCTCGCGCCAGCGCGCCAGCGTGGCGCAGGCGCGGTCGAGCACGAACTCGCCGATGTCGATGATCAGGCCGGCCTCTTCCGCCAGCGGAATGAAAACACCGGGTGAAATTTCACCCAGATCTTCACTGTGCCAGCGCAGCAGTGCCTCTACCCCGACGATGCGCGCCTCGCTCAGCGACAGCTTGGGCTGGAATACCAGGCGGAATTCGCCGCGTTCCATCGCCTTGCGCAGCGCGCCGACCATGGTGGCGCGGCGGCGCGCGTCCGAATCCATCTCCGAGGTATACACCTTGTAGGTGTTGCGGCCGCTTTCCTTGGCCTGGTACATCGCCGTGTCGGCGTACTTGAGCAGATCGGTCGGCACCTGGGCGTGGTCGGGATACAGGCTGATGCCGATGGACGGCGAGATCACCACTTCCTGGCCCGCATCCAGCGCGAGCGGCTCGCCGAAGGCCAGCAGCAGCTTCTGTGCGATGTGCTCGGCTTCGCTGCCGTCGTGCACGTCTTCCAGTACCACTGTGAATTCGTCGCCGCCCAGGCGCGCCACGGTATCGCTGTCGCGCACATGCGCGCGCAGGCGCGAGCCGGCGGCCTTGAGCATGCGGTCGCCGGCCGCATGGCCCATGGAATCGTTGACGTGCTTGAAGCGGTCCAGGTCGAGGAACAGCACCGCGACGCGGCGGCCGTTGCGCCGCGCGCGCATGATGGCGTGGCCCAGGCGCTCGCCCAGCAGGGTGCGGTTGGGCAGGCCGGTCAAGGTGTCGTAATTGGCCAGGTAGCGCAGTTCCTGTTCGGCGCGCTTGCGGTCGGTGATATCGGCCAGCACGCCGACGAAATGCGTACGCATGCCATGACCGTCGCGTACTTCGGCCAGTTCCAGCCAGCTGAGGAATTCCTCGCCGTCCTTGCGCCGCTGCCACAATTCGCCGCGCCAGTGTCCGGTCTGGCCCAGGGTCTCGCGCATCTGCTCGTAGACTTCCGGCGCGTGCTGCGGTGAATTGAGCACGGCCGCATTCAGGCCCAGCACTTCGTCTTCGCGATAGCCGGTCATGCGGGTGAAGGCGAGATTGACCGAGGTGAAGTGGTAGTCGAGGTCGGTCACGGTGACCGCTTCGGTCATGTTGCGGATGACTTCGGCGGCGATGCGGCGCTCGCGCTCGGCCAGGCGCGAAGCGGTGACGTTGCGTGCGGTGCCGCTGATGCGCGCGGGCTCGCCGTCGCTATCGCGTTCGACGATCTTGCCCCGGGACAAGACCCAGATCCAGCCGCCCTGGGCGTGGGCGACGCGGTGTTCCGACTCGAAATGACTGGTCACCCCGGCGACGTGGTCGGCCATGGTCCGGTCTACCCGCGGCAGGTCGTCCGGATGCACGGCGAAATTGCGCCAGTCGTCCGCGCTGAGGCTTTCCTCTGGCGAGGAGCCCAGCAACTGGTCGGCACCGAAGCGGTAGATGCGCCCGCCGCGCATATCGTAGTCCCAGAATTCGTCGCCCGAGCCCCACAGCGCCAGGCGCAGGCGGTCTTCGCGGGCGCGCAGTTCGTTCTGGTGGCGCTGTTCCTCGGCGCGCTTGCTGCGCCGTTCGCGCCAGATCGCCAGCACAACCAGGCTGGCGATGCCCGCGTAGATCAGCTTCATCCATAGCGACGCCCACCACGGCGGCACGATCTCGAACGGCAGCGAACTTTCCTGCGCCTTGCCGTCTCTGGACGCGGCGCTGCGCACGCGGAAGCGGTAGTCGCCCGGGTCGAGATTGGTATAGCTGACATCGTGGCGGGTACCGCCTTCGATCCAGTCTTCGTCGAAGCCGTCGAGCTTCCAGGCAAAGCGATTGGTCTCCGGTGCGCTGTAGTCCAGCGCGGCGAATTCGAAGCGCAGCAGGCGTTCGGCCTGGGGAATGCTCCATTCCCAGGTGCTGTCGCCGGCCAGCTGTTCGCGCCGGCTGCCGACGGTCAGCGCGGTGATCACCACCGGTGCGTTGTAGGGATGTTGCGCCAGGGTGTCCGGGCGAATCAGGTTGGTGCCGTTGACGCCGCCAAACAACAGTTCGTCCGGGCTGCGGGAAAACGCCGCGCCGCCGTTGAATTCGTAAGCCTGCAGGCCGTCCTTGAGGGCAAAGTTGCGCACCTGGCGCGTGCCGGGCTCGTAGCGCGTGATGCCCCGGTTGGTCGACAGCCACAGGGCGCCGGCCACGTCTTCGAGGATGCCGTAGATGGTGTTGCTGGTCAGGCCGTCCTGGCTGGAGATACGGCTGAAGCGCGCGTTGTCGTCGGTCAGCTCGTCCAGGCGCAGCAGGCCGCTATGCGTGCCGACCCAGATGGTGTCGTCCTTGGCCTGGTAGATGGTGCGTATCAGGTTGCCCGATTGCGAGGCGTGCGCGCCGGCCTGGGTATTCAACCGGTGCAGCCGGCCGCTGCTGTCGAGCAGGGCCAGGCCGTCCAGCGTACCTACCCAGAGCCGGCCCTGGCGGTCTTCCAGCAAGGCCAGCACCATGTTGTGCGGCAGGCTGGCGGGGTCGGCGTCGTCATGCCGCCAGTTGCGCAGTTCGCCTTTCTTGCCGTAGCGGAACAGGCCTTTGGTGCGCGAGCCCAGCCACAGTGTGCCGTCGGCACCGCGCGCCAGCGCGCGCGTTTCCTGGTCGCCGCTGGCGACGACGGCGGCGCCGGACAGCGGTGGAATCGGCAGCAGGCTGGCCTGCCGCGTGCGCGGGTCGAATTCGAAGGGGCCGTGGGAGCTGGCCAGCCACAGTTTGCCGTCGCCGGCGCCAGCGATGCTGTAGACGCACAGTTCCTGCGGCGGCACGCGCAGCCCCAGCGCCTTGGCGAACGAGTCGTTCCAGTTTTCGTAGCGGTCGCGCTCGCGGTCGTAGCGCTTGAGCCCGTCGCCTTCGGTACCGATCCAGATATAACCGGGTTCGTCGCTGTACAGGCCGCTGACCATGTTGCGCGTGACGCGGTCGTGCGGCGCCTCCAGGTCGACCAGCCAGGTGAAGGTTTCGCTGGTCGGCCGCGTCGTCGCCGCGCCGCGGGTTTCGCCACCCAGCCAGAGCAGGCCGGAGCGGTCGATCATCAGGGTGGTGATGGATTCTTCCGGCAGCGAGCCGGGCAGGTCGCGCTGGTGGTGCAGCCATTCGTTTTCGCCGCTGTGCGGGTCCAGCCGCACCACGCCGGCACCGCGCACGGCCAGCCAGATGCGGCCGCTGGCATCTTCGACGGCATCGAAGACGTTGGCCGGCTCGGCACCTGCAGGTGGCCATAGCTGCTCGGTGCGGCTGCCGTCGGCGGATACGCGCAGGAAGCCCGCCGCCGTGCCCGCGTACAAGGTGCCGTCGCGGCCGATCAGCGCCGACAAGGTGTTGCGCAGGGCCGGGGCGGCCAGGCGGCTGGCCTTGGCCGTGCTGCGGTCGATCTTCAGCAGGCCCTGGCTGGTGGCGGCATAGAGGCTGCCGTCGGGCGCATTGACGAAGCGCCGCAGCGGCCGCAGCGGCAGGTTGTCGGCCTCGAAGCGAAACAGCGACTGGCGCGTGCCGGCCTGGGGATCGACCAGGTCTATGCCTTCGCGCGAGCCGACCCAGATGCGGTTGCGCGCATCGGCCTGAACCGCGCAGATGCTATTGCCCCGCGGCGTGGTGGCGCGGCTGCCGGCGGGCACTTCCTGCACGGTGCCGCTGCGCGGGTCGAGGTTGGACAGGCCCTTGGTATTGGTGCCGACCCAGATATGTCCGTCCGGGTCTTCGCCGATGGCGGTGACGAAGCTGTCGGGCAGGCTGTCGCCGCGTTCCGGGTCTTGCTCGAATATGCGGAAGCTGTAGCCGTCGTAGCGGTGCAGGCCGCCCTGGGTGGCGATCCAGATGAAACCGGTGCGGTCCTGCATCAGCGCGCTGACGGTGTTCTGCTGCAGGCCCTGTTCGCTGCCCAGGTTGTCGAAATAATAGCTGCGCCGGGCGGCGTGCAGCGGCAGACAGGCGCACAGCAGCACGATCAGCAGCCAGTGCCGTAGCGCTGCGTTTCGCCCTCCCCCGAGGTATCGCCAGAGTTCCACGCAGCCCGCTCTCCTCGACCTGACGCGCCGGCAGTGTAGGGGCTAGCCTACGCCGCCACTAGGGACATTGTTTCGCCGGACACGCGTTGACACAGAATGCGTTGCAGTCGCGGTTACAATCCGCCGCGATCGAGCAGCAGATACGTCGGGAATGGGGAGCGAGGCGGGGCGCTGCGGCGCCGGGGCCGAGCTGCTGTCCTGCGTGTCTGCGCAGTTGTTGCGCAGGAGTTGTCCATGAATACCAGCTACGCCCACCACCCCTCCCATGCCATTTCCCATGCCGAGCTTGGCCTGGTGCTGCGCGAGCTGGAATTCGGCGTTGCCGCCAGCGACCTGCACGGCTCGCTGACCGGCTTTCTTTGCGGTGGCGGTGTTGCCTCGCCGCGCAACTGGCTGCAGCGCCTGGAGCTGGAGCCCGATCCGGCGGTCGACGCCGGCGCCCGCATGGAGCTGCTGGCGCGGCTGTTCCGCGATTGCCGCAACCAGCTGGAAGACCCGGGCTTTGCCTTCGAGCCGCTGCTGCCGGCCGAGGAAGAACCCCTGACCGAGCGCGCCGATGCGCTGGTGCAATGGTGCCGCGGTTTTCTTGGCGGCCTGGGCCTGTCCGGCGTCAATGTGCAGAAGGCCTTGTCCGAAGACGGCGCGGAGATCCTGCGCGATTTCGGCGCGATCGCCGCATCCAGCTTCGAATACGACGATGCCGAGGAAGACGAGTCTGCCCTGGTCGAAGTGCTGGAATTCATCCGCGTCGGCGTGATGCTGCTGCATTCGGAAATGGCACCGCCGCCGCCGGCCGCCGTGTCCGCCGGCCGCAGTCTGCACTGACCGGGCATGATTGCCGTCCGCGAATTCGCCCGCCGGCGCCGCCAGCTGATGCGCCTGGCCGGCAATGACGCGATCGTCATCGTGCCCGCGGCGCCCGAGCGTATTCGCAACAACGATGCACCGTACCCTTATCGCCAAGACAGCGATTTCCACTATTTGA
The DNA here is from genome assembly GCF_004363655.1 of Tahibacter aquaticus. GTDB lineage: Bacteria > Pseudomonadota > Gammaproteobacteria > Xanthomonadales > Rhodanobacteraceae > Tahibacter > Tahibacter aquaticus. The sequence continues at coordinate 636,072 of NZ_SNZH01000001.1, read as the reverse complement.
GCGGTTTCCCCGAGCCCGACGCCGTGCTCGCCCTGTTGCCCGGGCGCGTGCCGGCGGAAACCATCCTGTTCTGCCGCGAACGCGATCCCCAGCGCGAAGCCTGGGACGGCCCGCGGCTGGGGCCCGACGGCGCGGTGGAGAGCTGCGGCCTGGACGACGCGTTTCCGATCGAGGACATCGACGACATCCTGCCCGGCCTGATCGAAGGCCGCAGCCGCGTCTACTACCATTTCGGCCGCGACAGCGAGTTCGATCTCAAGCTGATCGGCTGGATCAAGCGCGTGCAGACCCTGCGCGGCCCACTGGCGCGCGCGCCGCACGAATTCGTCGCGCTGTCGCATCTGCTGCACGACCTGCGTCTGTACAAGTCCAAGGATGAAATCGCGCTGATGCGCCAGGCCGCGACCATCGCCGCCGAAGGCCACCGGCGCGCCATGCGGGCGACCCGGCCCGGCCTGTTCGAGCATCAGGTCGAGGCGGAACTGATCCATGCCTTCCGCAGCGCCGGCGCGGTGCCGTCGTACGAGCCCATCGTCGGCGGCGGCGTCAACGCCTGCGTGCTGCACTACCGCGCCAACAATGCGCGCCTGCGCGACGGCGACCTGCTGCTGATCGATGCTGGCGCGGAATACGACTGCTATGCCTCGGACATCACCCGCACCTTCCCGGTCAACGGCCGCTTCAGTGCCGACCAGCGCGCGCTGTACGAAGTCGTGCTGGCCGCCCAGGACGCCGCCATCGCCCAGGCGCGGCCGGGTAAGCCCTGGACGGCGCCGCACGATGCCGCGGTAGCGGTGATTGCGCGCGGCCTGTGCGAACTGGGCCTGCTGCGCCAGTCGCCGGAGGCGGCCATCGCCAGCGGCAGCTACAAGCGCTTTTTCCCGCACAAGACCGGCCATTGGCTGGGCCTGGACGTGCACGATGTCGGCGACTACCGCGTTGACGGTGAGCCGCGCGAACTGGAGCCGGGCATGGTCATGACGGTGGAGCCGGGCATTTATGTGCCGGCCGATACGCCCGACGTGGAAGCGCGCTGGCGCGGTATCGGCATCCGCATCGAGGACGACATTGCCGTCACCCGCGGCGCACCGGAAATTCTTACTTTCGGCGTACCGCGCACGGTGGCCGAGATCGAGGCGCATATGGGCGCGCCAGCACGGGCCGGACTATAGTCGCCCGCAGCGTTCCCCGCGCAGGCGGCGCCCGCGGGCGACTGTGCTGTGCCAGCATCAATCCGGACGAGGGATTTGCGTGAATCGACTGGCGCTTGTGGTTTTTGCATCCTTGTTTCTTTTTGTGCAGTCGCCGGCCGCTGCCACCAGCCCGGTGCACTACGGCCTGTTCGGCGACCTGCACCTGGCGCGGCCGGGCAGTGCCGCGCGTACCCTGCTGTTCGTCTCCGACGCCAATGGCTGGGATGCGCGCGAAGACGCCTATGCCGACGCGCTGGCCGCCGACGGCAGCCTGGTCGTCGGCATCGACCTGCCCAGCTACCTGAAGGAACTGGCCGGCATCAAGGCCGATTGCGCCTACCCCGCGGCGCATGTGGAAGAGGTCAGCCACTGGATACAGCGGCACGAAGACCTGCCCAGCTATTCGGCACCCTGGCTGGTCGGGCTGGAAAGCGGTGCGGCCCTGGCTTATGCGATTGCGGCGCAGGCACCGGCGGGTACTTTCGAGGGACTGCTCACCCTGGGCTATGACTTCGACCTGCGCCTGCGCCAGCACCTGTGTCCCGGCGATGCCGGCGAGGCCACGGTAGCCGACGGCAAGGCCGGTTTCCGCATCGTTCCGGTGGCCAGGCTCGCACCGCCCTGGCTGGCGCGGCCGTATGCCCCGGGCACGCAGATCAATGGCCTGGGCGCGCGCTTCGCGTCGCTGGACCACTGGGCCGGCAGCCTGCATGCCTCGCATGCGGCGACACCGGCCGCCAACCTGGTCGATACGCTGCAGCGCTGGAACCGGCGCGAAGCCCGCCGCCGCACGCCGCTGCCGCAGGACGTGGCCGATCTGCCGCTGACCGAAATTGCCGCTGCCGGCACGCCGAAAAACCGCATCGCCATCGTGCTGACCGGCGACGGCGGCTGGGCCGGCCTTGACCAGGGCGTGGCCGAGGCGCTGGCCGCCGACGGTGTACAGGTTGTGGGTTTTTCCACCTTGAAATTTTTCTGGCAGAAACGCACGCCGGAAGATGCCGCCGATGCCGTCGCCCGCGTGATCGGCCACTACGCCGCGCAGCAGCCCGAGGCACGCTTTGCCCTGGTCGGCTACTCCTTCGGCGCGAGCCTGGTGCCGGTAGTTTTCAACCGCCTGCCCGAAGAGGCGCGCGGCAGGATCGACCTGCAGTTCATGATCTCGCCCGACGACGAAGCCGTTTTCGAGATCAAGGTCGGCGACTGGTTCGGCGGTGCCCACCACGACGGCGCCCTGCCGATCGCGCCGGAACTGGCCAAGGCCACGGTGCCGGCGGTATGCCTGCACGGCAAGGACGAGGACGACAGCGTCTGCCCCGGCCTGGCCGGCGGCAAGGTCAAATCCATCGATCTGCCCGGCGGACATCACTACGACGGCGAATACGCCACCATCGGTACGACCGTATTGGCGCAGTGGCCGCTGCGGCAATAGTGCCGCTGCCGCGCCTCAGCCCTTGAGCAGCCGGCGATAGCCGCCGGCGACCAGCGCCGCCACGTCGATCAGCAGCCCCGGCACCCAGACGCCGCGCGGATAGGCCAGGTAGGAGCCGGTCCAGTCGGGGCGGAATTTCTCTTTGTAGCGTCGTATACCCTGGTAGTTGTAGCGGCTGTTGCCGTAGCGGAAGGCCAGCGCGGCCAGGCGTTCGTTGATGCGTGCGTAGGGATTGGCACCGACATTGGACAGCGGCGCCATGCCCAGGCTGAACTGCTGGAACTGCTGCTCCTGCGCCCATTGCATGACCCGGGCGAACAGCAGGTCCATGCTCGACCGCGGCGCGTCGGGCACGACCCGCATCAGGTCGACGCTGGCACTGCCGTTGCGGCCGTAGGGCGGCAGCACATTGGCAAAGGCGACCAGGCGTTCGCCGTGATAGACCAGGGCCAGCGGGCCCCATTCCAGGTAGGCGGGGTCGAAGCGGCCCAGCGAATAGCCTTTTTCGCTGCCGCCCTTGTCCGCCAGCCAGGCGTTGGAGACGCTTTCCACGTCGGCCAGCAGTATTGTGTCGAACGGCGGCTGGCGCAGTTCGAAGCGCAGGCTTTCCTTGATCGAGCGGTTGACCGCCTGGCGCAGGTCTTCCCAGCGCTTGCCGCTGAGGGAGAACTCGGCCAGCTTGATGGTGGCCAGCTCGCCCAGCTTGAACAGGTCGAAGCCGTGGTCGTGGAAGCGCGACAGTTCCGGCTCCAGCACTTCGTAGAACACCGGTACGCGGCTCTGGCTGTCGGCGAAATGACGGAAGTCGAGAATGGCGCGGGAAATCGCCGCATCGCTGCCGCAGGGCGAGCCCAGCGCAACCAGGCGGTCGCGGATGGTGCCGTAGGCGACCACGGCCTGGCGGTCGCCGGCCCAGAACAGCGATTTGTCGCCCATGAAACTCATATGGCCGAATTCGCCGCCGCCATGGCGCTGGTAGACCTCGCGTGCTTCTTCCAGCTCGTGCCGCTGTGGCAGCGGCGGTTGCGGCCGGCGCACGGCGAAGCTCTGCCAGATCAGGTAGATCGCCACGCCCAGCGCAGCAGCCACCAGGCCGCGGGCCAGGCGCGAGGAATGTTCGCTGAAGCCGATGTAGAACAGGTCGAAGGAATCGTCGCCGAGCACGGCGGCCACGCCGACGGCAAAGAACACCACGACCACGCCGACCAGGCCGGCGATCCAGCCGGCGCTGGCGATGGAGCCCAGCGGCATCGCGCGCTGACTGAATACACTTTTGCGCGAACGCAGCAATAGTGCCACGCCGAGCAGGAACAGCGCCTCGCCGTAGTGCAGGCCCTTGGCCAGCGCCAGCAGCGCGCTCAGCGCCAGTACGAACTGGGTCAGCCGGTAGGCCACGTGCAGGCGGCCGTCGATGCCGCGGGCCAGGCCCAGCAGCAGTACGCCGGTCAGCACGCTGAGCCAATACGAGCTTTCGAGCGTCAGCAGCGAAATGTACTGGCCGGCTTCGCGCAGGCGGCCATGCAGGCTGGGTATCGCAGCCGAGGCCAGCAGCAGCGCGCCCGCGGCAAAGGTGAATACGGCGAGCAGGCGCACGCCCAGGTCGGCCAGCAGGCTGGCCGGCAGCTGCAGCACGCCGAACAGCGGATGCCCGGCGAGGCGCTCGCGCAGGCGGGTCAGCAGTGTCAGGCGGTCGGCCAGCAGGCCCGAGCCGAGGTACAGGCCGATGAACAGCGGCAGCAGGTAATAGCTCAGGCGAAACAGGAACAGGCCCGACAGCACGGCAGCCTGGTCGTAGCCGGCCTTGCCCAGCGCAATCAGCAGCAGCCCGTCGAATACGCCCAGCCCGCCCGGCACCATGCTGACCAGGCCCAGCACCGAGGCACCGGCGAAGATCAGCAGCAACTGCGCCGGCGTCACCGCGGCGCCGCTGATATGTAGACAGATATACAAAGTTGCCGCCGACAGCAGCCAGTCGAGCAGCGAGATAGCCGACAGTTCCAGGCGCAGGGTAAAGCTGGGCAGCGGCTGTTCCGGCGGCAGCCAGCGCATCAGGCGTCGGTTCTGCGTCAGCACGAAATACAGCGGCAGGTACAGCGCCGCGGCAATCAGCACGGCGACGGCGAGCCAGCGCGTGGCGGTGCCCTCGAACGGCGGCCAGTTGCCGGATACCAGGCTGATGCCGACCAGCAGCGACAGTCCCAGCGGCAAGGCCAGGGCCTGCATGCCGATCAGGGTGGCGGCGCGGGTCAGGTCAACGCCGCGGCTGCTCAGTCCCATCAGGCGCACGCCGGCGCCCATGGCGCCGGACAGGCTGATGGTATTGGCCAGGGCATTGGCGATCAGCGCCAGGCGCAGCAGTTCAACCTTGCGCAGGTCCAGGCGCAGCCAGCGGGCGATGCGCACGTCGACCAGGCCAGTGATGCACACCGCCAGCAGGGCGAACAGGGCGACGCCGACCGCGGGCAGGGTCGGCACGCCGACCAGGGTGCGCTGCACCTGGGTCAGGTCGAACTCGGCCAGTTCGCGCCAGACCAGCCAGCCGGTGATGCCCAGGAACAGCAGCGGCACCACCCAGCGCAGGCTGGCCAGGCGCGAGGGCGGGGCGGGGGAATCGGGTGCAGCCGTGCTGGTCATGCGGTAGTCCATTGCAGGAGATGGCGGCGCTGCGGCGCAGCCGGCGCAACGCGGGTGACACGTTGCCGCAGCAGGGCTGCGCCACCGTAACGAGGCGGATAATGCCGCGCAACACGAAGACTAGATACCGGCACAGGGCCGGGACAAAAGCGCATCCGCACCCGCCGCCAGGCTGTTGCGGCGCTTGCCGGCATCGGGCCGGCAACGACGGTGCGCATCGCAGTGGAGCAGTCATGGCCGATGCCGAGTTCCTTTCACGCGTCCAATTTGGATTCGTGATTTCGTTTCATATCCTCTTCCCCGCTTTTTCCATAGGCCTGGCCAGCTGGCTCGCCTTTGTAGAGGCGATGTGGCTGTGGAAGCGTACCGATCTCTGGCGCGACCTGTACTTTTTCTGGCTGAAGATTTTTGCCGTCGCCTTCGGAATGGGCGTGGTGTCGGGCATCGTCATGAGTTTCCAGTTCGGCACCAACTGGTCGAACCTGTCGATCAAGGCCGGCAATATCCTCGGCCCGCTGCTCAACTACGAAGTGCTGACCGCGTTTTTCCTCGAAGCCACCTTTCTTGGCGTGATGCTGTTCGGCTGGCGCAAGGTCAGCGACCGTACGCATTTCTTCGCCACCTGCATGGTCGCCTTGGGCACGCTGCTGTCGTCGTTCTGGATCATTTCCGCGTCGAGCTGGATGCATACGCCGGCTGGTTATGTCGTGGTCGACGGCATCTACCAGGCGGCCGACTGGTGGGCAGTGATCTTCAATCCCTCGTTCCCGTATCGCCTGGCGCACATGGTGCTGGCGGCCTTCCTGACTACGGCCTTCGTGATCGGCGGCGTTGCCGCGATCTACCTGCTGCGCGGCCAGTGGGTCGACAAGGCCAGGACCATGCTGCGCTGCGCGGTCGCCTTCATCGCACTTGTGGTGCCGCTGCAGATCCTGGCCGGCGACCTGCACGGGCTCAACGTGCGCGAACACCAGCCGGCCAAGCTGGCGGCCATAGAAGCTCGCTGGGAAACTGAGCGGCGCGTGCCGCTGACTTTGTTCGCCTGGCCCGACGAAAAGGCCGAAACCAACCACTACGCGGTGGACGTGCCGTATCTGGGTAGTCTGATCCTGACCCACTCGCTCGACGGCGAGGTCAAGGGACTGAAGGATTTTCCGCCCGACGAACGGCCGCCGGTAAAGCCCGTGTTCTTCGCTTTCCGCCTCATGGTCGGCCTGGGCTTCAGCATGCTGGGCCTGGCCGCCCTCGGCCTGCTGCTGTGGCGGCGCGGGCGCCTGTTCGACAGCCGCTGGTATCTGCGTGCGTTCGCCCTGATGCTGCCGTCGGGTTTCGTCTGCGTGCTGGCCGGCTGGTACGTCACCGAGATCGGCCGCCAGCCCTGGACCATCTACGGCCTGCTGCGCACGCGCGATTCCTTCAGCGGTGTCGACCTGACCAGCGTGATCATCTCCTTGAGCAGCTTCGTCGTGGTGTACGCCGTCGTGTTCGGTTTTGGCATCTGGTACTTGTACCGGTTGTTCCTGGCCGGGCCGAAATCTGCGCCGCCGCGGGTCGAACCGGAAGCCACGCCGGCACGGCCGCTGTCGGCCGCACCGCCGGCCGGAGAAATGCCATGAACCTGCATGATGTGCTGCCCGTGGTCTGGTTCTTCATCATCGGCTTCGGCGTGCTGATGTACGTGCTGCTCGACGGCTTCGTCCTCGGCCTGGGCATACTCGCGCCGTTCGCCGACGACGAGCACCAGCGCGACCATATGATGAATACCGCCGCACCGATCTGGGACGGCAACGAAACCTGGCTGGTGATGGGCGGTGCCGGCCTGATGGCGGCGTTTCCCCGCGCCTATGCGGTCATTCTGTCGGCCTTGTACCTGCCGATACTGCTGATGCTGATCGCGCTGGTATTCCGTGGCGTCGCGTTCGAATTCCGCTTCAAGGCCGAACGTTCGCGCTGGGTCTGGGGCGTGGCTTTTCACCTGGGCTCGGTCGCTGCGGCGTTTGCCCAGGGGGTGATTCTTGGCGCGCTGGTGGAAGGCATGCCGCTGAAGGAAGGCAAGTACATCGGCGGTGCGCTGGGGTGGTTTTCGCCGTTCGCAATGCTGACCGGCGTGGCGCTGATCTTCGGCTATGCCCTGCTTGGCGCAACCTGGCTGATTCTCAAGACCGAAGGCCGGCTGCAGCGCATCGCCTTCGACCTGACCCGGCCGCTGATGCTGGTGGTGATCTGCTGCATGTTCCTGGTCAGCGTATCGCTGCCGTTCCTGGACTCGCAGCTGATGCAGCGCTGGTTCACCCTGCCGAACTTTCTCTATCTGTCGCCGGTACCGCTGCTGACGGCATTGAATGCGGCCGCGCTCTGGTTTGCGGTGATCCGCAATCGCGAGCTGGCCCCGTTCCTGCTGTCGCTGAGTTTCTTCGGCCTGGGTTTCCTTGGGCTGGTGCTGGGCATATGGCCGAATATCGTGCCGCCGGACCTGAGCCTGTGGCAGGCCGCCGCGCCCCCGTCGAGCCAGGGTTTCACCCTGGTCGGTGCGGCCATCATGCTGCCGGCCGTGCTGTTCTATACCGCGTATTCGTATCGCGTATTCCGCGGCAAGGTGGCGGCGGACGCAGGCTATCACTGAGTGCGCGGCGGCTGGCGAGACTGTGCGGCGCAATTCGCTGCGCTCATCGCGCCCTACGAGGGCGGCGCGTTTTTGCAGGGTGCGTTTTTGTAGGGGGCGATGAGCGCAGCGAATTGCACCGTCGCGGTGTCGCTTCGCACGACAACGGGCTCACGGCGTGATGCCGAGCTTCCCTGCCAGGGCTGCCTGTTCGCGCCAGCGTGTGCGGCCGGCATCGCTGGACAGCCAGGCCTCGCGGCCGAGTTCGTGACGCAGGCGCGCGGCGGTATCGGCATCGCGCGCAGTGGCATGGTCGGCGACGGCCCGGGCCAGTACGCCGACGCGATAGCTGTCGCTATGGCGCAAAGCCGGTTCGTTGCGGTGCAGTTCCAGCGCGGTGGCCAGTATGCCCTGAGCCTCGCCGTAGCGGCCTTGCGCATTGAGCGAACAGGCCTGTTGCACCAGCGTCTCCAGCTGTGCTGCGGCGCTGTCGGACGGATCTGCCGTCACCGGCGCCGCTGCCGTGGTCAGGCGCTCCTGCCACCGCGACAGGCTGGCTGCCGACGACGGCGCGTCCCCGTCGCCGTTTTCGTCGCTGGCCTGGCGCAATTGGGCGGCGATGGCTTCCAGGCTGGACTGCAATGCCTGCGCGTCGAAGCCAGCCGATGCCGTACTCACGCTGCCCGCCGGTGTCGCTACCGCCGCGGCGGCGGGCACGTCCATTTCTTGCAATTGCTGTCTAATCTTCCTGCTGTGCGGGTCTTCCGCATCAAGCTGCGGCAATGTCTGCTGGGCAAGCTCGCGCAGCAGTGCGGCGGCTTCGTCGGGGCGGCCGCGCGCCTGCAGCAGGCGGCTGCGTTGCAAGGCCAGTCCGATGCGCTGGCCTGGGTCCGGTGCCAGGGCTTCGGCCTGGTCCAGGCTCTGTTCGGCCAGGGCGATGTAACCCCGGCGCGTGGCCGCGGTGGCGCGGGCCAGCAGCAGCCGGAAGCGCGCCGATTGCGCGGCTTCGCCCGCTGGCAGCGTTGCCTCGGCCTGCTCCAGCCGGCGCAGGGCGTCATCGTCGGCACCTTGGGCGAGATCGGCTTCGGCCAGGGCCAGCAGTGTCGCTGAGTCGACGCTGGCAACCGCAGTGGTCTGTGCCGGTGCGAGTGTGGCCGCATCGCCGGTGGCTTCCAGCGGCAGCCTGGCCGGCGCAATCGCCTGCGGCCGCAGCGAATGCCACAGCAGCAGCCCGGCCAGCACAGCGAGGACCGCTGCTGCGCTGAGCCAGAGCGGACGCGCCTGCAGCCGCAGCAGCAGGCCTTGCCACGGCCTGGCGGCACCGCCGCCGGCGCGCAGTGCGCGCAATTCGCGTGCGAACTGTTCTACCGAAGCGTGCCGCTGGGCGCTCTGCTTGCGCAGCGCCTTGGCGCAGATGCGGTCGGCTTCGCCGCGCAGACGGTCGGCCAGCGCGTTGCGGTCGGCCAGGCCGCGCTGGCGCGCCCGCGCATTGGCGACACCCGCGGCCAGGCCGGCAAGGCGCAGCGACGGGGGCTGCGGCACCTGCTTGAGTACGGCCTGTTCGACCTGGCCGGCGCTCAGTCCCTGCAAGGGCAGCGGCGCTTCGCCACAAAGCAATTCGTATAACAAGGCACCCAGTGCGTAGATGTCGCAGCCTGGTCCGCTGGCATCGCCGCTGAGCTGTTCCGGTGCGGCGCTGCCGACCGAGAAAAAGCGCTGTGCCGTGGCCGTGCGTTCCAGGTGCTGCAGGCCGAAGCCCGCGTGCAGCGGCTTGGCGATGCCGAAATCCAGCAGCTTGGGCTGGCCTTTCGCATCGACCAGGATATTGCTGGACTTGATGTCCCGATGCACGATGCGGCGCGCATGCGCATGCGTCACCGCTGCGCAGACCTTCAGCAGCAGGCCCAGGCGCTGCTCCAGGTCGAGCTTCTGCGCATCGGCATAGGCCAGCAGGCTGGTGCCGTCGATCAGTTCCATGGCGACGTAGGGCGTGCCATTGCTGGTTTCGCCGCTTTCTACCAGCCGGGCGATGCCTGGATGCTGCAGGCTTTGCAGCACGCGGCCCTCCAGCTGGAAGCGTCGGCGCAGCGCCGCGTCGTCGCGTTCGGCGCGCAGGAACTTGATGGCTACCTGCTCGGCCGGATCGGCCAGGCTTTGCGCACGGTAGACCGTGCCCATGCCGCCGGCACCCAGGCGGTCGAGCAGGCGATAGCCCCGCACGATGCCAGGGTCGAGTTCCGCGGCCAGCTCCAGGCCGCGCAGTTCGCGCAGCGGCTGGGTCGGTGCGTCGGCGATCTGCGCATCGGCGGCAAGCAGTTCGCGCAGGCGTGCGGCTAATGCGGTGTTTTCCCTTTCAATACTTTGCAGCCGCTCGGCGCAGGCGGCTTCAGGCAGGTCGGCCAGTTCGGCGAACAATTGCTGCACGTGTTGCGCAGGCGCGGTCATGCCCCGGCGCTCAGCGCGACTTGAGCCAGTCGGCCAGCCAGGCGCGTGCATAGCGCCAGCGGCGCACCACGCTGGAACGGGAAATGCCGCAGGTTTCGGCAATTTCGTCGGTGTCCAGGCCGGAGAAGAATTTCAGCTCGACGATCTGCGCCAGCAGCGGGTCTTCCTTTTCCAGTTCGGTCAGCGCTTCGTCGACGCCGAGCACGTCGAACGCGGCGGCCTCGTCGCCAGGCTGCTCGTGCGCCAGTTCCAGCGGCAGCAGTACCTGGTCGCCGCCGCGCTTCTCGCTGCCACGTGCGCGCAGGTGGTCTACCGCCAGGCCGCGGATGATCTTGGCCGAGATGGCGAAGAAGTGTGCCCGGCTCTGCCAGTCGGTATGGCGCGCCAGGTGCAGGCGGGCGTAGGCCTCGTTGGCCAGCTCGGTAGCCTGCAGGGTCGGGGTCGCTGCGCCCTTGCGCAGCCGCGCCTGGGCCAGTTCGCGCAGTACCGGATATACCGCGCGCATCAGTGCGTCATCGGCATCGCGATGGCCGGCACGCCAGCGCGCCAGCAGTTCGGTAATCGGTGGATCATTGCTCATACGGGGGGCCTTGACGGCGCGGCGAATGGTCAGCGATGGAACAGGTCGCCGATGGAATCGGCGCCGGGTACCAGCCACTGCATCAGTGCGCCGGCCAGGCCAGCCAATACCGCGACGGCGGCGAAGCGCCAGAGTGTGTGGGCAAGGGCCGTGCTGAGCCAATAGCGGTTGCGGTCCATTCCGCGTACATGACGGTATAGACCGGCGGCCAGGGCCACATCGACCAGCAGCTCGGCCAGCAGCAGTGGCGCGATGGAAACAATGGAGAACGCGGCGAAGACAAGCGCTGCCAGCGCTGCCAGCGCAACCAGCACGACGCCTAGCAGCTCGCCACCATCGAGATCGAAATCCCAGCCGCTGCCGTTGGAAGATCCGCCGCCGTAGCTGCTGCTGTCGACGAGTTCGATGGCCAGATCTTCGGCCTCGCCGCTGCTGTCGTCGCGGTTGTGGTGCAGCCATATCCACAACAGCTGCAGAAACACCAGATAGGCAATCGCGGTCGCCAGCGGATAGCGCAGCCACAGCGTATGGATACCGGCCAGCAGCAACAGCCACGAGGCGAGGAAGCCGCTGCCGGCAGTGAGCAGGGAAATCAGCGTCATCGACAGGCGCGGCGAGGCCAGTTTCTCCAGCAGGCGGCGCTGGCGGTTTACTTCGCGGTTGCGGTCGAACAGTTTGTCGGGGTCGCGCATGGTTAGCCGGTGTGACGATGTCAGTATGACTTACGCATTTCGGTGTGCGGCATGCTCAGCCCAGTGCGGCGAAGGCGTCGCGGGTCAGATTTTCCGGCGTTTCGCCGCAGACCACGTCGTCTTCGATGCGGATGCCGCCGTAGCGGCGGAAGGCGTCCACTTTTTCCCAGTTCACATCGGCCGCTTCGGGGCGTTTTTTCAGTTCGGCCAGCAGCATGTCGATGAAATACAGGCCGGGCTCTATGGTCATGACCTGGCCGGTGTCGATGGTGCGGGTCAGGCGCAGATAGGGATGCCCGGCCGGCCTGGCGATGCTGCCGCCCGCATCCGTTTGCTGGAAGCCGCCGACGTCGTGCACCTGCAGGCCAATGTAATGGCCCAGGCCGTGGGGGAAGAACACGCCGGATACACCGCTCTCGACCGCGCTTTCCGCGCTCATGCGGATAAAGCCCTGCTCGTGCAGGATACCGGCGAGTACATGGTGGGCATGGACATGCAGTTGCGCATAGTCCTTGCCGGGCGTCACCTGGGCGCAGAACTGCTGTTGCGCGGCGTCGACCGCGTCGACCAGCTGCTGGAACTCCGCTGCGTCCGCGCCGGCATAGGTGCGCGTGATGTCGCTGGCATAGCCGTGATAGCTCGCGCCGGCATCGATCAGGAAGGAGCGCGAATGCAGCGGCGGATTGCGTTCGAGGTTGGTGTAGTGCAGCACGGCGGCGTGCTCGTTGAGACAGACGATATTGCCGTAGGGCAGTTCGTTCTCGGTCTCGCGCGCGGCGGCGAGGTAGGCCATCTGTATGCCGTATTCGGACGCGCCACTGCGGAAGGCCTGCTCAGCGGCGCGATGCGCCCGCGTAGCCAGGTGCGAGGCGACGCGCATCATGGCCAGTTCGTAGTCGGTCTTCCAGGCGCGCTGGTAATGCAGATAGTCGATGACGGCCTGCGTGTTGTCGGGCACGTGCTCGTCGATGCCAGCCGCGGTTTCGCCGAGGATGGCGCAGCGCTGCGGTTGCGGCGGCAGGTAGGCGGCGGCTTCGCGCGCCTCGCGCACGATGACGATGTCGAAATGCTCTACCCAGTAGCCGGCCGGGGCTTCCGGCACCACGTGCCAATAGTCGTGCGGCTGCAGGTAGATCAGCCGGGGCCGCTGGCCGGGCGTGATCACCAGCCAGGAACCCGGTGCCTTGGTCACCGGCAGCCACTGCTTGAAATGCGGATTGACCTGGAACGGATAGGGCAGGTCGTCGAGGAACTGGTAGTGCGGCTGGCCGGCGGCGATGACCAGGTGATCGCGGCCGGCGCGTTCCAGTGCGGCGCTGGTGCGTTGCTGCAGCGTGGCGAGGTGCGCGGGATAGAGCTGGCTGAGCAGGGCAGTGGGCATGGGGCGACTCCAGAGCAATGCGCCGATTGTGCCCGACCCCGGCCGGGCAGGGCCAACCGCGACCATGCTGCGGCGCGGGGCTTGCCCAGGCGTGTCACGCAAGCCGCGTCCGACAACGTAGGGCGCGATGAGCGCAGCGAATTGCGCCGCAAAGTCTGGGTGCGGCGAGGACTACAACGCGATCGTTGCAACATCCACCTGACTTCCTGCGCAGGCCTTGGCGAGGCGGCTGGTCTTAAATCGACGCAAGGCCTCCGCCATGTCTGCCCGCTGCCGCGGCAGGCCAGGCCAGGCCAGGCAGGCGCTGCGCGGCGGGTGCGAACGCGGCGACGGGCGTCATCCGCGTTTGCTGCAGTGCCGCTGTCGGCCGCCCGGCGGGCCATGGCATTGTTGCCAGGCTGGCGGCAGATGGGCCTGGCCACGCCGCCTTTCGTCCTGCCGCTACCGCTTTGATCCTGCTCATCCAAGGAATGCGCCCATGATCGATCGCCGCCAATGGCTGCAACTTGTCGCCACCGCCAGCGCCTGTGGCGCTTTGCGTGGACTGTTTCCGCTGGCACAGGCCGCAGCGCCGGAACCGGCCAGGCCCTTGCGCATCCTGATCCTCGGCGGCACTGGCTTCACTGGTCCGCACCAGGTGCGCTATGCGCTGGGCCGTGGCCACAAGGTCACTTTGTTCAACCGCGGCAGAAAGCCCAAGGAATGGCCGGGCGAGGTCGAGGAACTGCTCGGCGACCGCAATACCGGCGACCTGGCGGCGCTGAAGGACCGCGAATGGGATGTCTGCATCGATAATCCGACCACGCTGCCGTTCTGGGTACGCGACGCGGGCAGGGTGCTCAAGGGCAGGGTGGGTCATTACATTTTCATTTCTACCATTTCGGTGTACGCATCCAGCGCGGCGGCCGGCGCCGACGAAACGGCGGCGCTGGCGGCGTATGCCGGCAAAGACGCCATGGCCGAAACCCAGGACAGCGTGAAGGCCGACATGGGCCTGTACGGCCCGCTCAAGGCCTTGTCCGAGCGCGAGGCGCAACAGTGGTTCAAAGACGCCACGACAGTGATCCGGCCGGGCCTGATCGTCGGCCCGGGCGATGAGACCGACCGCTTCAGCTACTGGCCGGCGCGGTTGCAGCGCGGCGGCGAGGTGCTGGCGCCGGGCAGCGGCAAGGATCCGGTGCAGTTCATCGATGCGCGCGACCTGGCCGAATGGACCATCCGCATGGCCGAGCAGCGCGCCTACGGCATCTACAACGCAACCGGTCCGGACTATGCCTTGAGCATGGAAGCCTTGCTGCACGGCATCCGCGCCACCACCACAGCCGGCGCGCAGCTCACCTGGGTACCGGCAGATTTCCTCGCGGCGAACAAGGTTTCGCCCTGGAGCGACATGCCGGCATGGGTTCCGGCCGACGGCGATTCGGCCGGCTTTGCCCAGCGCAGCAACAAAAAGGCGCTCGACAAGGGGCTCAACTTCCGTCCGCTGGCGACAACCGCCGCCGATACCCTGGCCTGGCTGCAGGCACAGCCGGCCGAACGCCAGGCCAAGCTGCGCGCCGGGCTCACCGCCGAGCGGGAAAAGGAAATTCTTGCCTTGTGGAAGGCCAGGGCAAAGACCTGAGCCGGCACGCCGGCCGGGACGGGCCAGGCGGACTGCGAGGCCGGCGCGACTTTGGTCGGACAGGTCTTCCGGGCCAGGCCGCGGCGGAGCCGCCTGGGCTAGGCTTGGCCATCCACCTGCCGGGAATGGCCATGTATCGATCTGCGTTTGCGTCACTGCTGTTGCTGTCGCTCGCCGCTGCCGCCCAGGCCAAGCCGCCCACGGCGGACGAAACTGCATTCCGTGCGCTGTACAAGCAACTGGTCGAGATCAACACCACCCTGTCGGTAGGCAGCTGCACCAATGCTGCCGAGGCCATGGCCGCGCGGCTCAAGGCGGCGGGCCTGGCCGAGGCCGACATGCAGATCCTGGCGCCGCCGGAGCGGCCCAAGGACGGCGCCCTGATCGCGCTTTACCCCGGAACGGATGCCAAGGCCGAGCCCATCCTGCTGCTGGCCCATCTGGACGTGGTCGAGGCGCGGCGCGAGGACTGGGAGCGCGATCCCTTCACCCTGGTCGAGGAAAACGGCTTCTTCTATGCGCGCGGCTCCAGCGACGACAAGGCCATGGCGGCGGTGTTCACCGACAGCCTGATCCGCTACAAGGCCGAAGGTTTCAAGCCGCGTCGCGGCATCAAGCTCGCGCTGACCTGCGGCGAGGAAACCTCAGATACTTTCAACAGCGTGGAATGGCTGATGCAGACCCGGCCCGAGGTGCTCAAGGCCGCGTTTGTCATCAACGAAGGCGCCGGCGGCGAGTTGAATGCCCGCGGCGAGCCGGTCGCGCTGCAAGTGCAGGCCGGCGAGAAGGTCTACCAGGACTTCCATCTGGAGATCACCAACCCGGGCGGCCACAGTTCGCGACCGGTCAAGGACAACGCCGTCGTGCAGCTGGCCGGTGCGGTCGAGCGCATCGGTGCCTACCAGTTCCCCATCCGCCTCAATCCGATCACACGGGCGTATTTCCAGCGCCAGGCCGAACTGTCCGATGCCGCCGTGGCGCAGGACATGCTGGCCGTGCTGCGCGATCCGCCGGACGAGCAGGCAGCGCAACGGCTGTGGGCGCGCAATCCCGGCTGGAACGGCTCGCTGCGCACAACCTGTACGCCGACCATGATCGACGGCGGCCACGCGCCGAACGCACTGCCGCAGCGGGCCAAGGCGAATGTGAACTGCCGCATCCTGCCGGGCGAACCGATCGAATCGGTCAAGGCCAAGCTGGCGGAACTGATTGCCGACGACAAGATCGCGCTGTCGCTGTCGGGCAAGGCCGAACTGGCGTCGCCGCCGCCGCTGCTGTCGAAGGAAATTCTCGATCCGGTGCGCAAGGTGGCCGAACGCGTCTGGCCTGGCGTGGCCATTGTGCCGACCCAATCCACTGGTGCGACCGACGGCCGTTTCCTCAACGCGGCCGGCATTCCGACCTACGGCATCTCGGGCATGTTCCACGACGCCGAAGGCAGCCGCGCCCACGGTCTGAACGAACGCATCCGGGTGAAATCGCTGCTGGACGGGCGCCGGTTTCTGCATGAACTCGTGAAACTCTACGCTACGCAATAAGTGCAGCGCCGGTGTAGCCGTACGGCGAAGTGTCTGTCGCCGCCGTACGGCTTGCCCGCGTCAATGGCCGTCGCAACCTAATGGAGGAAGTTTTTTCAGTACTTTTGCGCATGGTTGTGCTGTGAAAAATTTCCGGTTCCTGCGCTTGTTTTTCGTCGTAGTGTGATGGCGCCGTGCGCGTGCTGTGTCGTCGCGCGTGGCGAACAAGTCTTCACTGCACGAGGTACAACCCATGCATTTCGGAATACGCAAATCGTTGGCCGCCGCTGTTGCGCTGCTCCTGCTCGCCACGCTGGCGCAGGCGGACGACAAGAAAGGCCTGGGCCTGGGCGGCCTGCTCGGCGGCAAGAAAGGTGGCAGCGACAACGAACAGTTGCTCGATGCCGGCGCCGATGCGATGAAGGGCCTGAGTCTTTCCGACGCGGACGTGGCCAAGCTCGGTGCTGAATCGGCCAAGGCGTTCGATGCGAAGAACACGATCGCCGGCGGCGGCGACAAGTACACCCAGCGCCTGGCCAGGCTGACCTCCGGCTACGGCAAGGTCGACGGCCTGTCGTTGAACTACAAAGTATATTTATCGCCAACAGTGAATGCGTTCGCCCTGCCCGACGGCTCCATCCGCGTCTACAGCGGCTTGATGGACCTGATGAGCGACGACGAGATCCGCTTCGTCATCGGCCATGAAATCGGCCACGTCAAGAACGGCCACGCCAAGGCGCGCTTCAAGACCGCTTACCTGACCCAGGCCGCGCGCAAGGGCGTGGCCAGCCGCGGCAATGCGGCCGGAGCCGTGGCGCAGTCGGAACTCGGCGGCATCGTCGAGAACGTGATCAAGGCGCAGCATTCGCAGAAGAACGAACTGGAATCCGACCAGTACGGCCTGAACCTGCTCAAGCGCAACAAGGTCGACCTGAAGGCATCCGTCAGCTCGATGCAGAAGCTGGGCAAGCTCGGCGGCGGCAAGGCCGATCTGCTGTCCAGCCATCCGGCCTCGGCAGAGCGGGTGAAGAAGCTCGAAGCGGCGATCGGCAAAGGCTAGTGGCCTGTGACGGATGAATCAAAAACAGCTCGCTTGCCCTGGCTGCGCAGGGCTTGCCGCTTACCCGGCCAATAGCCTGGGCTGTTGGCCTTGCTCCGCGGCGGCGTTCTGCATTGCCCGTCCGACCTGAGCCCTGTTCCGATTCATCCATTGCAGGCCATCAGGTGGCAGGCTTCAGGCAACCAGCCCCGGATCGGTATTCGCACCGCAGACGATTACGCCGACGCGTTCGCCCGGCTGCGGCAGATAGGCGCCGCTGAGCAGGGCGGCCAGTGCCGCGGCGCCGCCGGGTTCGGCCACGACGCGCAACTGCGTCCAGAGCTGGCGCTGGGCGGCGGCGATGGCGTCGTCCTCGACCAGCACGCTGGCAATGCCGGCGTGCTGCGCCAGCGCCAGCGCGATGTGGCCTATGCGCCGCGCACCCAGCGAGTCCGCGGCGATGCCGGCAACCTCGACATCGACCGGCATACCTGCGGCCAGGGCTGCGTTCATGGCGCAACTGCGCCGAGGTTCCACCGCGACGATGCGCGTGCTGCTGCCGTGCCAGGCCAGCAGCCCGCCGATCAGGCCGCCGCCGCCGACACCGACCAGAATGCTGTCGAAGCGACCGGCCTGTTGCTCGAATTCGCGTGCCAGGGTGCCCTGGCCGGCAACCACGCTGAACTGGTCGTAGGCATGTACGGCCAGCGCGCCGGTCTGTTGCTGGCGTTGCTCGCTCGCGGCCAGTGCTTCGGCGAAATTGCGTCCGCCCACGTGCAAGGTGGCGCCGTAGTCGCGCAGGCGTGCGATCTTGGCCGGCGCGGCGATTTCGGGTACGAAGATTTCTGCGCGCAGCCCAAGCTCGCGCGCGACATAGGCGACTGCAGCGCCATGGTTGCCGCCGGACGCAGCAATCAGTCCGTTGGCTGCCGCCTCGGTCTGTTCGAGCACCGTGTTGAAGGCGCCGCGCGGCTTGAACGAGCCGGTGTGCTGCAGCGATTCGAGCTTGAGCACCACCTCGGCGCCAGCCGCGAATCCCGCGCCGGGCGTTATCACCGGTGTCACGCGGATATGCGCGCCCAGGCGCGCGGCGGCGGCTTCGATGTCGCTGCGGCCTGGCCGCTGCACGGGGCTGGTTTGGCTAAGGCTTGTGCTCATGTCGATCCGCAAAAAAGTAGCCCGGACGAGCATAGCGCCTTGCGCCAGCCGATCCGGGCCAGGGAGTTTCTCAACGACGCGAAACCTGCCGTTGCTTCTGGAGCCCCCTTGAGTCAAGGGGCCCGCCAAACCCTTGCAACGCAAGGGTTTGGCGGGGTTGTGGAGACAAGCGGCAGAGCAAAGAAACCAAAGGCCGGACGCTTGCTCGACCCTCTCAGGGAATGCGCAGCATCTGCCCTGGATAGATCTTGTCCGGGCTCTTCAGCTGCGGCTTGTTCGCCTCGAAGATCTTCTCGTAGTCGTTGGCATTGCCGTAGAACTGCTTGGCGATCTTGCTGAGGGTGTCGCCGGCCTTGACCGTATACATGCGCGACTCTGAGCCGGTTTCCTTTACCGTCACGTTGTCTTCGATCTTTTCCACACCCTTGATATTGCCGGCGGCAAGGATCAGCCGTTCCTTGTCGGCCTGGGTAGCGGCGTCGCCGGTAATCTTCACGGTGCCGTCGACCCATTGCACGTCGACGTCCTTGACGCCGATTTCCTTTTCGATGTGCTCCTTGATCTGCTCGGGTGCCTTGGCCGGGTTGGCCACTGCATCCAGCACCTTGGCGCCTGCGTCTTTGATGAAATCGAACAGTCCCATGCTCATCTCCTGGTGTTGATCAACGCCGCGAGGCAGCAAGAACGCTGCTGCCAACATTTAGCAAATCCGACAAATCCACATCGCCGTCGCCGTCGCGGTCGAGCACGGCGCCGAGCAGGCCGCCGCCGACACCGCCGGACTGGCGCGTGCGCTGGGTTTCCTGGCCGAGCATATCGCTAAGTCCGCCCGGGCCGAGATCCTGTTTCTTGTTCATGCGTGCCAGCACCGCCATCACGATCGGCGCCAGCATGGCCATCAGCTGGCCGGCGTTCACGCTGCCAAGGCCGGTGGTCTGGCCCAGGCCCTGTTCGGCCTTGCCCTGGCGATTGCCGAAGATATGGCCGAGGATGGCGCCGCCGATGCCGCCGGCAAGTCCGCCGCCTGTGCCCTGGTCCAGCTGGCCGCCCGGCGCGTTGCTGCTGCCGCCCATGCCACCCAGTACCGCACCGGCCAGTGCGCCCAGATCTCCCAGGCCGCCCAGACCGCCGCCGCCCGACGCACTGCCGCCAGCGCCGCTGCCACCGAACAGGCCGCCCAGCAGGCCGCCCAGATCGACGCCTTCGTGTGCGCCCAGCGCACTGTGCAAGGCATTCGCGCCGTCTTCGGTGGCGGTGTTCTTGGCCATGGCACCGACCATCAGCGGCAGGGTCTGCTCGATGGCTGACTGGGCCTGGCCCTGGCTGAGGCCGAATTGCTGCGCAATGGCATCGATCTCGTTGTCGCCGATCTGTGCCATTACTGCATCGACTAGTCCGCTCATTACTGCCTCCTGGGTTCGGGGAGCGACACAGTACCACCAGCGCCGAATTTCGCATCAGAAGAGAAAAAATGTAACGTTCCAGCGCGAAAGGGCTGGTTCCTGTTACGTTGCCGACGAAACGTAACCGTACGGAAAATGGCGTACTCATTCCATGGACAAGCTCGACGAACTGCGCCTGCGTTATCTGAACTCCTT
The DNA here is from genome assembly GCF_004363655.1 of Tahibacter aquaticus. GTDB lineage: Bacteria > Pseudomonadota > Gammaproteobacteria > Xanthomonadales > Rhodanobacteraceae > Tahibacter > Tahibacter aquaticus. Next base: position 616,180 of record NZ_SNZH01000001.1, on the reverse strand, counting down.
GCCGCAGAAAGGCCAGGATCTGCAAGCGCACTGGCAGCGGCTACTGGAGCATTCGCTCGACCGTGCACTGCTGGTGGAATTGCAGCAGCAAGTGCACCGCTTGAGCGGATCGGCGCCGGCCTATGGCTTCGACGAGATCGGCGCGCTGGCACGGCCGCTGGATGCGCGCATCGCCGAATGGCTGCGGGGCGAGAATGCGCAGCGGGAAACGGTGGAGGAACTGGTCGCCCTGCTCGCCGCGCCGGTGGCGCAGCTGGTGCAGGCGTTGCTTCACGCGCGGGGGTAGTGGCCGTACGCGCTAGACAATGTCATGCCACGCAGTCGGCGCCAGGGCTGCATGGCTGAAGCGCCGGGCGGGCGGCAGTACGCCGCCGCAGGCATGCGTGGGCTATCCTTGGGTTCTTTGCCGGTGCTGTTAGCATGAAGAATTACCCTCCGGTGGCCCTGATCGGCGCCCCTACCGACATCGGCGCCGGCCATCGTGGCGCTTCTATGGGGCCCGAGGCGCTGCGTGTCGCCGGTATTGCTCATGCGCTGGAAGAGCGCGGCCTGCAAGTGGTGGATCGCGGCAATCTGGTCGGTCCGATGAATCCCTGGCAGCCGCCGAAAGCCGGTTATCGTCACCTCGACGAGGTCGTGGCCTGGAACCGCAGCGTGGCCGACGCGATCTATCGGGAACTCGGCCAGGGCTATCTGCCGATCATGCTCGGTGGTGACCATTGCCTGGCCATGGGCTCGATCGGCGCGGTGGCGCGCTGGTGTACCGAGCAGGGACGCAAACTGCGCGTGCTGTGGCTGGACGCGCATGCGGACTTCAATACCAGCGTGATCACACCGTCCGGCAATATCCACGGCATGCCGGTCGCCTGCCTGTGCGGCTACGGGCCGCGCGAACTGACCGAGCTGAACGGTCCGGCGCCGGCCCTGCGGCCCGACCAGATCCGCCAGATCGGCATCCGCTCGGTCGATCCGGGCGAAAAGAAACTGGTCCGCGATGTCGGCCTCGACATCTACGACATGCGCTATATCGACGAGATCGGCGTCAAGCGTGCGATGGAAGAGGCGCTGGAAGGCGTCGATGCCGACACCCACCTGCACGTGAGCTTCGACGTGGATTTCCTCGATCCGTCCATCGCGCCGGGCGTGGGTACGCGCGTGCGTGGCGGCCCGAACTACCGCGAGGCGCAGCTGGTGATGGAAATGATCGCCGATACCGGCCGGGTCGGTTCTGTCGACATCGTCGAGCTGAACCCCGCCTTTGACAAGCGCAACATGACTGCCAAGCTTGCAGTCGACCTGGTCGAAAGTCTGTTCGGCAAGTCGACGCTGATGCGTGAGTAAGCAGCCTGCGCTTCACCAGTGGCGCGGCGGATCCGGCACGAAGTTTTCCGGGAACGGGTTGGGCTGCTGCGGCCGCGGCGGCTGCCGGCGCGGCACGATGCCGCGGGACTGCAGATTGGCGTAGGAGTCGTAGCGGATCGCGACGATCTCATACGGTTTGCTGCTGTCGCGCTCGAAATTGGTATAGCTGGCCGAGCTGGTTTCGCGCTGGCCGTGGCCGGTGCCCAGGGATTCCTGTTTCTGCGGCGCGGCGCGGGCAGCGCTATCGGCGGCGGCACCCGTGGCCGAGGCCGGCGGCGCCATGCCGGGTTTGGGCATGGGAATCGGTTCGCGGCGGGCGCGCTTGTCTTCGCTCTGGCTGCCGGCTTCGGCTTCGGCGGCGATACGGTCGTTGCGGTAGACCGGCGGCGGAGGCGGCGGTGGCGGTATGTATTTTTCGCGGAATACCGCCACGCCGATCACGCCGACATTGCCAGGGCGGCCGGTCTGGGCGGCATAGGACTGGCTCAGGGTGGTGAACTCGAACGCGGCGATCTCGTTCATGTTCTTGCGCCAGCCGGCGACTTCGGTGCTCTGGTAGGGCTCCAGTACGTAGCCGGTCTGCTGCGTGGCGGCGGTCTCGCCGCTGATGGCGTTGACGCCATCGACCGACAGCACGGCCAGGACCCGCTGGCCGCTGCTGTTGACGATACGTACGGCGTAGCGGTGTCCGGGAGCGCCGGGCACGTACTGGTCGGAACGATGGGAATACTGGGGAAGTACGGAACCGGTATCGCGGTCGACGATCTGCACGTCGACCAGGCGCCCGGCCTGGGCCGCGGTAGCGGCGAACAGCAGCGGACTCAAGGCTAGCAAGCCGTAGTGACGCAGGGACATGACGGAACTCCAGGTGGGGAAGCGCCCGGTCAAACGCGACCCTTCCCGGGCCGGGGTTAGCGATCTGTCCGCATCCGCAACAGCACCTGCCGCGCCAGAGGCATTCTGGCGCGGCTCAGCTGCAGCGCCGCCGGCCTATTCTTCGACCAGGCCTGCGTTGGCCGCGTGTGCGCCGACCGAGGCAATGCCGGCGTCGCGTGCCTTCTCGCTGTCGTACATCTCGCTGTTGCCGATGATCTGGCCGTTGCCGGCCTTCAGGCTGAAATGGAACTTGCCGTTGCTGGCGACCTTCTTTTCGAAGCGGGCCGGGTTGCCGGCATTGTTCTTCACCGAAACGACGCCGTTGCGCGCGCCGCTTTTGTCCACATAGCCCTGGCTGGCGAGAATGATCTCGCCGTTGCCGGCCTTGAGGTTGAAGTAAGTCTTGCCGCTCTTGCCGCTGAAGATCGTGAACTTGCCTGCCATGGGAAAGCTCCTCGGTTTTCGGTTTGCGAATCGGTTCCCCTGTAATGGCAAGTATCCTGCGCCCAGGCAGCGCTCGCCAGAGCCTGGCATAAGGATTTACACGGGATTGGGCCTATTGCCCGGGTATGCAATCCTCCAGCAGCGCCTGCGGCGCGAGTTCGCGCAGCTGGTGCAGTCCTTGTACGAGGTCTGCATCGCTGGCGAAGGCGGCGCTGCGGGCGATGGTCAGGCCCGCATGGACGAACAGGAAATGCGGCGTACCGTGTGCGGCGACGCGAAAATACCGGTCGTCGCCGACGCGCTGGCGCAGGGAAAACGCGTGGCCGTAGGCGATGCGGCGGCTGGGCCAGGCGACGCTGGTCAGTAGTACGCGGCCGTATTCGTCGCACAGGCGGAAGTAGTGATTGTCTGCCGCGTCCTGGAAGAGTTCGAATCGTGCCGGCATGGGAGCCTCGCTACTGGCGCAGCCCCGAGTATTCCGCCGGCAGGGCGCGTAGGCCAGTCAATTTCCACTACGCGGGGGCACAGGCTTGCGGTGCGCATTGGACGCCGGTTCGCGCCGGCGGCGGCCTTTGGCTACACTGGCCGGCCTTCTGTAGCGCGCTGTGCCATGAGCAAGATCCGCGTCCTTACCGGCATCACTACCACCGGCACCCCACACCTGGGCAACTATGTCGGCGCTATCCGCCCGGCCATCGAGGCCAGCCGCGGCAATGTCGATTCGTTCTATTTCATGGCCGATTATCATGCCCTGATCAAATGCGACGATCCGGCCCGCATCGCTCGTTCTCGCCTGGAGATCGCTGCGACCTGGCTGGCCTGCGGCCTCGATCCGGACAAGGTGTACTTCTATCGTCAGTCGGATATTCCAGAAATACCGGAACTGACCTGGCTGCTGACCTGCGTCACGGCCAAGGGCCTGATGAACCGGGCGCATGCGTACAAGTCCTCGGTCGACGCCAATACGGCGCAGGGCGAGGATGCCGATGCCGGCATCAGCATGGGCCTGTACAGCTATCCGATCCTGATGGCCGCCGACATCCTGATGTTCAACGCGCAGCGCGTGCCGGTAGGCCGCGACCAGATCCAGCATATCGAGATGGCGCGCGACATCGCCGCGCGCTTCAACCACCTGTTCGGCAACGGCCGCGAGTATTTCGCCCTGCCGGAAGCGGCGATCGAGGAGAGCGTCGCCACCTTGCCCGGCCTGGACGGACGCAAGATGTCCAAGAGCTACGACAACACCGTGCCGCTGTTCGAGGGCGGCGCGAAAAAGCTCAAGGAAACCATCGCCCGCATCGTCACCGATTCGAAACTGCCGGGCGAAGCCAAGGATCCGGACAGCTCGGCGCTGATGCCGATCTACACCGCCTTTGCCGGCGCCGAGGACAGTGCCGGCTTCCGCGCCGCCCTGGCCGACGGCCTGGGCTGGGGCGAAGCCAAGCAGCGCCTGTTCGAGCGGCTGGAGCGCGATATTGCGCCGATGCGCGCGCGCTACGAAACGCTGATTGCGCAGCCGGGCCAGATCGAGGACATCCTGCAGGCCGGCGCAGCCAGGGCGCGCGGCATTGCCCGGCCATTGCTGCAGGAACTGCGGGCGGCTGTAGGCCTGCGCGATTTCCGCGATCAGGTCGTAAAGCCCAAGGGCGACGACCTGGGCAAGGCCGGCAAGCCCCAGTTCAAGCAATACCGCGAAGCCGACGGCCTGTTCTATTTCAAGCTGATCGATGCCGACCAGCGCCTGCTGCTGCAAAGCCCCGGCCTGGAATCGCCCAAGCTGGCCGGCCAGTACATAGCCGCGCTGCGCGCGGCAGCGTCGCTGGCAGCGGCGCCGGTGGCCTTGCAACTGGGCGAAGGTGTCAGTGCAGCCGACGTCGAGGCGGCCCTGGCGGCACTGGCCGAATAGGCGCGACTGCGCCGGTAGCAACTGATCTGCGGCATTACGCCGTATGGCCTGGGCACTGCGCAGGCTACATTGTGGGTCTGTCGCTTTTCTGCCAGCTGCCACCATGAGCCTGCTTGCCCTGATCCTGTTTTCGCCCTGGTTCGCCATCCTCGCCTGGGTCTACTGGCGCTTTCCCGCACGTCCGGCCGGTGCGGCGCGGCGCGGCCTGGACCTGGCGGCCTTGCTGCTGGCGCTGCTGGCCAGCGCCGCGGCCATGTACTGGGCTTACGCGGCCAATATCGGCTTTGGCGGTGCGATCTGGAAACAGGTGATCGCCACCTTGTGGGGCTATGCGGCGTTCCTGTTCGTGCTGGGCGCCGCGGCGCTGCTGCGGCGCAGGCTGGACCGTTGCGGCGCCTGATCGCCGCGCCGGCGCGTCATTCCCAGCGGTTGAGGTGCGGGCCGAACTGCACGCGCTGCCGGCGCACGACGCAGAAGCGATGCCCGCTCGGCGCTTCCATCACCCACCAGCGTTCATGCCGGAAGGCAATCTTCTTCGCGCCCAGTGCCTCCAGGCGGGCGGCTTCGGCGGCCACATCGTCGGATTCGATATCCAGGTGGACACGGCTGTCGTGATCCACGCGCTGCAGCAGGATCATCGGTTCGTTGTCGGCCGTTTCCAGCTCGGCATAGCGGCCGTCGCCGTCCTGGTCGAGGCTGGCGATGGGCTTGCCCAGGGCTTGGCTCCAGAACTGCGCGGACTCGGCCAGATCGTCGACTTTGCAGTCGATTACCAAAGTACACAAACGGCTGTGGTGCATGGCGGCGGCTCGCGCTGTGGAGGCGTTACTGTATTCGCGGCGCCGGGGGAGGGGGCAAGCGCTCGCGGCGCTGGAAAGTTTCAGGTTCCCGCCAGTGGCCCTTGCGGCCGTCCTTTTGCACGGCTGCGCCTGTACCGGACGGGGCCGCCGCAGCGATGTGCTGGCACGTCGCTGCGGCGGCTCGGGGACGAATCAGGCAGACAGGGCCAGGTCGTCCAGCATGGCCTTGAGGAAGCGCGCAGCCTCGCCGCCGGTGGCGGCGCGGTGGTCGAATGTCAGCGACAGCGGCATCAGGCGGTGGGTTTCCACGCCGCCCATCACCGGCACCAGTTCGTAGCGCAGCTTGCCCGCGGCGACGATGGCCACACAGGGCGGCACCACCACCGGCGTGGCATAGCGGCCGGCGAATACGCCGAAGTTGGAAAGGGAAATTGTATATCCCTTCAACTCGTCGGCCGGGATGGAGCGGTTTCTCACCGCATCGCGCAGGCGGTTGACGGCCTGGCGCAGGCCGGCGGCATCGAGCACGTCGGCATTGCGCAGCGCAGGCACGAACAGGCCGTCTTCCGTATCCACGGCTATGCCCACGTCGACATGGGGATGCAGGGTGCGGGTGAGGTTGTCGCCGTCGAACCAGGCGTTCAGTGCCGGCACCGCCTTGCAGGCGCGCACCAGTGCGCGCAGCAGGCGCACGGTGATGTCGTTGCCGGGCTGCCACGCGTGCAGGTCGGCGTCGTCGCACAGCGTGGTCGGCACGACCTTGGCGTGGGCATCGGCCATCACGCGCGCCATGTTGCGGCGCACGCCCTTGAGCTGTTCCGGCTGGCCCAGCGCTGCGGGTGCGCTGGGCGGCGCGGTGCGCATGGGCTGGCCGCCGGCCGAAACAGCAGTGCGCTGCGGTGCCGCCGCTGCGGGGGGCGCTGCAGCCGGTGCCGGCGCGGCAGCCGGCGCAGCGGCAGGGGCTGGTGCCGCCTTGATGCCGTTTTTGGCCGCATCCTTGACGTCGTTCATGGTGACCACGCCGTCGGCACCGCTGGGGCTGACGCGGGACAAATCCACTCCAAGCTTTTTTGCCAATGCGCGCACCGCCGGCATGGCCTTGACGCCGCCGACCGAAACCGCCTGTTCGGCCACGACGCGGTTGCTGGCTTCCATTGCGCCGACCACGGTGCCGGAGTCTTCCCGCGGCTTGGCCTCGCCGGTCTTGATCTCGCCGCCTTCGTCCGAGGCGATGACTTTCTCCGGCGAACCGGCCGGTGTGGGTTCGCCGGCGCCCTTGGGCAATTCCGGCTGCGGCGTGGCCGCGGCATGTGCCGCGGCGGCGTGGCCGCCGCCGTGATGATGGCCGGTGTCTTGCGCTTCGGCGCGCTGCGGCAGGCTGGCGTCGAGTTCGACGTCGATCAGCGCAGCACCGGTCACGATCACGTCGCCGTTGGCGCCGTACAGCTTGATCACCTTGCCGGAATACGGCGAAGGCACTTCGACCACGGCCTTGGCGGTTTCCATCGATACCAGCGGCGCGTCCAGGCGTACGATGTCGCCCAGCTTGACGGACCATTCGACGATAGTGGCGTCGGGCAGGCCCTCGCCGAGATCGGGCAGGAAAAATGTCTTGATCGTGCTCATGCGTCGCCTCGTTCCTGTTCCATAGACAGATCGCGCGCGGGCAGCCAGCCCTGCGCGCCGCATTCGTTTTCAACCCAGTACCAGCCGCCGGCCTCTTCGATCAGGCGTACGCGTTCGCCGGCATTGGCATCGAGTTCCAGCGCCGAGTAGTCGCGCACGGCGCTGGCCGTCGTGCCGGTGGTCGTATCCAGATAGCGCTCGTGCACCCAGCCGCTGCGTCCGCCGGCGTCGGTGGCCCAGATGAATTGCGGCCATTCGCCGTCGCGCGCGCCCAGCGTCACGCGTTCGCCGCTGGCGAAGCGCACGGGGTCGGCGTATGTCCGCCGATAGTCGCGCAGCAGCCTGGCCATCATCTCAGCTCGCCGCCAGCGTGCGCCTGACCGCCGCGACGATGCGCTCGACGCTGGGCAGGTATTTCATTTCCAGGCGGAACAGCGGGATATGCGTGTCGTAGCCGGTCACCCGTTCCACCGGCGCGACCAGGTCGTACATGGCGTGCTCGGCCAGACGCGCGGCGACTTCGGCACCGAAGCCCGCCGTGCGCGGCGCCTCGTGCACGATGACGCAGCGGCCGGTCTTCTTCACCGATTCGTGGATGGTGTCGAAATCCAGCGGCTTGAGCGTCGCCACGTCGATGACTTCGGCGCTGATGCCTTCCTTCGCCAGCGCATCGGCCGCTTCCAGCGTTTCCTTCACCTGCGCGCCCCAGGTCACCAGGGTCACGTCGCTGCCGTCGCGCAGCACGAAGCAGACATCCAGCGGCAAGGCTTCGCCGTCGTCAGCGACCTCTTCCTTGTACTGGCGGTAGATGCGCTTGGGTTCGAAGAAGATGACCGGATCGGGATCGCGGATCGCCGCAAGCAGCAGGCCGTAGGCGCGCGAGGGCGAGGACGGCATCACCACGCGCAAGCCTGGTACATTGGTAAAGATGGATTCATTCGCTTCCGAGTGATGCTCCGGCGCGCGGATGCCGCCACCCCAGGGCACGCGCAGCACCAGCGGACAGGTCAGGCGGCCGCGGGTGCGCGTACGAAAGCGCGCCGCATGGCAGACGATATGGTCGACCATGGGATAGACGAAGCCGTCGAACTGCGCTTCGGCCACCGGCTTCATGCCTTGCGTGGCCATGCCCACGGCCACGCCGGCGATGGTGGTTTCGTCCAGCGGCGTGTCGAGTACGCGCACCGGGCCGAATTTTTCGCTCAGGCCGGCGGTGGCGCGGAACACGCCGCCGTTCACGCCGACATCTTCGCCCAGCACGATCACCGACGCATCGGCGGCCATCTCGTGGGCGAGGGCCATGGTGATCGCTTCGATCAGGGTAATTTGCGCCATCAGGGAACGCTCCAGAATCTGTTTGCTCGCCTGCTGTCGCGGCCAATGCGCGGCGGCAGGTTCCAGCGCCGGCATCGCCCGGCGCCGCGGACGGTCAGCGCTTTTCCAGCGCCAGCACCTGCGCGCGTTGCTGCTGCAGGTCTGGCGGCAGGTCGGCGTAGACGAAGTCGAACATGGCCTCTACCGGCTGTACCTTGGTTTCGAGGTAGGCGTTCACTTCCACGTCGACGATCTTTTCGCACTCGGCCTTCCAGGCTTCCTCGTGCTTGTCGCTCCAGGCTTTCTGCGCCACCAGGTACGCACGCAGGCGCTTGAGCGGCTCGCGCTCCCAGGCAGCCTTCACTTCGCCGTCGGCGCGGTAGCGGCGCGCATCGTCGGCGGTGGTGTGGTCGGACAGGCGATAGGTGACGGCCTCGATCACCATGCCGCCGTGGCCGTGGCGGGCGCGCTTGATCGCGTAGTCCATGGCGGTGCGCATGGCGATCAGGTCGTTGCCGTCGACCTGCAGGCATTCCAGTCCGGCGGCAATGCCTTTCTGTGCCAGCGTCTTGGCGCCGGTCTGGGCGCTGCGCGGCACCGAGATCGCCCACTGGTTGTTCACGATCACGCTGACGTAGGGCAGGGTCTGCGCGCCGGCCATGTTGATCGCGGCGTAGAAGTCGGTCTTGGACGAGCCGCCGTCGCCGACCACGCTGACCGCGACGCGCGGTTCCTTGCGGATCTTGAACGCCAGCGCGGCGCCGGCCGCGTGCAGGCACTGGGTGGCAATCGGCACGCACCAGGGAAAGTCGTGCGCCGGGCCGGAAAAGTCGTTGCCGCGCTCGTCGCCGCCCCAGTACATCAGTACTTCGCGCGGCTTCACGCCGCGCACGAACTGGGCGCCGTACTCGCGATACATCGGCGCGAACACGTCGTCGATGTGCATGGCCGAGCCGATCGCGACATGGGCCGCCTCGTGGCCCAGGCAGGACGCATACGTGCCCAGCTTGCCGGTGCGCTGCAGCGCCACCGCCTTGCTGTCGAACACGCGCACGAAACTCATGGTTTTATACAGCTCCACGAGTTGCTTGGCGTCTTTGGCGAACTCGGGCAGGTCGTTGCGGACGAGCTTGCCTTCCGCGTCGAGGTATTGCAGGTATTCGATTTCGAAACTGGCGGCGATGGACACGAAAGCCTCCGCAGATTTGATCCAACGAGTGGCGCAACAGGGCGAGCAGCGGCAATAAGCCGGCGAAAACGCGGTGGCGCAGGGCTGGCCGCGTCGGTGACCGGTGCGCGCGCAGATCCAGTGCTGCAGCGGAACGCGCCAGTCGAAGGGTTGCCTTGATAGCAAGGCGACCCCGGCGAAGCAAGATCGGGCGCAACAAAACGCCGCCGTCAAGAGCCAGCCGAAACGGCATAGTAGCCGGTACTGCGGCCCTGATCGCGTATGCTTGTCCGGATAACTTTGCGGAGTTGCGGGCGTGACCGACACGATCAAGCGCGAACTGGAAGCCGGCATTACCACCGACCTGAAGGACCGGGTCAGCTACGGCGGCTATCTGCAGCTGGACACCTTGCTCTCGGCGCAGCTGCCGCTGTCGCAGCCGCAGCACCACGACGAGCTGCTGTTCATCATCCAGCACCAGACCTCGGAATTGTGGATGAAGCTGATCATCCACGAGCTGCGCGCCGCGATTGCGCACCTGGCCGAGGACGACATCGATCCGTGCCTGAAGATTCTCGCCCGGGTCAAGCAGATCCAGCGCCAGCTGTTCGAACAATGGGCCGTGCTGGAAACGCTGACGCCGTCGGAATACCTGCAGTTCCGCCATGTGCTGGGGCCGGCATCGGGTTTCCAGTCGCATCAGTACCGCAGCATCGAATTCCTGCTGGGCAACAAGAATGCCGACATGATCGCGGTGTTCGCCCATGCGCCCGAACAGCAGCAGCAACTGATGCAGATTCTGCAGGCGCCCAGCCTGTACGACGAATTCCTGCGCCATCTGGCGCGCAAGGGCCATGGCGTACCCCAGGTCTGCGTGCAGCGCGACTGGTCGCAGCCCTACCAGCGCCATCCGGAACTGATCGATGTGTTCCGCCGCATCTACGAAAACACGGAGCAATACTGGTCTGCCTACCATCTGTGCGAGCAGTTCGTCGACCTGGAAGAGAGTTTCCAGCTTTGGCGTTTCCGCCACATGAAGACGGTGGAGCGCATCATCGGCTTCCGCCGCGGCACCGGCGGTTCGTCTGGCGTGGCGTTTCTCAAACGCGCGTTGGAGCTGACTTTTTTCCCGGAACTGTTCGAAGTGCGCACGGTGATCGGCAGTTGAGGCCGGGCCGCCACGGCGCAGCGGCGGCCTTGCCGGCGCCGCCGTGGCAGCGCTTGGGCAAGCCCGCGGACGCCTTTGTGCAAACGGTTTATGTCGCAGCGCAGCAAAGCGCGGGTTTGACTTGGCACAGGCGCAGCGGTTAAAGATTTGGCTCTTTCGTCGCGCCGCCAAGCGGCTCCACGACTCTTTTTCCACCCAATCAGCAGGGGATCCACCGCATGAGCGGTTCTGCCACCACGGGCGAGCAGCCCGCGCCGCCCGATTTTCCACAATTCATGGGGCATCCCAAGCCGCTGTGGATGCTGTTCATGGCCGAGTTCTGGGAGCGCTTCGCGTTCTACGGCATCCGCTGGGCGCTGGTGCTGTATATCGTCGCGCAGTTTTATGACGGCAACCCTGCCGGCCAGGCTGCGGCCAACCTGACCTACGGTTCCTACCTGGCCCTGGTCTATGCCGGTGCCATCGGCGGCGGCTATGTGGCGGACCGCATCATCGGCTACCAGCGATCCATCCTGGTCGGCGCCGTGTTCATGGCAGCCGGGCTGTTCATGATTTCCATCCCCAACCAGGAAATCTTCAAACTCGGCCTGGCCACGATCATCGTCGGCAACGGCATGTTCAAGCCGAATATCTCGACCATGGTCGGCAAGCTGTATGCGCTGAGCGACCTGCGCCGCGATTCCGGCTTCACCATCTTCTACATGGGCATCAATGTCGGTGGCTTCACCGCACCCATCATCACCCAGCTGCTGGCGGAGAACGTGTTCGGTACCGGCGGCATGCCCTCGTACAAGGTCGTGTTCATTGCCTCGGGCATCGGCATGCTGCTGTCGCTGGTGTGGTTCTACTTCGGCCGTGCCCAGCTCAAGGGCATCGGCGCACCGTTGCCGGAAGCACCGGGCCGCGAGCGCGTGTTGTACGTGATCATCGGCGCCATCGTGGTGATTCCGCTGGCCTATTTCCTGCTGGCACTCGGCGCCGAAACGCTGCAGTGGGTACTCACGGCGATGTTCACGGCGCTGGCAGTGACGCTGATGATCGAAGGCATCAAGAACGGTGCCGTCGCGCGCGACAAGACCATCGCGATGCTGATCATCTTTGCCTTCAATATCCTGTTCTGGATGTTCTTCGAGCAGGCCGGCAGCTCGTTCACCTTCCTGGCCGAAAGCATCGTCGAGCGCAACCTCGGCTGGATGGTGTTCCCGACGGCCTGGTTCCAGAGCGTCAACTCCCTCGCCATCATCGCGCTGGCGCCGCTGGTCGCCTGGGTCTGGGTGGCGATGAAGAACAGCAACCCCATCATCCCGCGCAAGTTCGCCCTCGGCCTGATCTTCAACGGCCTGGCCTTCCTGCTGCTGATGTATGCGCTGACCCACCTCGTCGACGGCAACAGCAAGATTCCGTTCTGGACCCTGTTCATGGTCTACGTGATCCAGTCTGTTGGCGAGCTGTGCCTGTCGCCGATCGGCCTGTCCATGGTGACCAAGCTGGCGCCGGTACGCCTGGTCGGCTTCGGCATGGGCGGCTGGTTCCTTTCCACCGGCATCGGCAACAACCTGTCGGGCATCTTCGCTGGGCACGTCAGCGGCGATTCGGGCATGAGCGTGGGCTCGGCGCTGTCGGGCTATACCTTCGGCTTCTGGGCGCTGCTCGGTGCCGGCGTGCTGCTGTTCCTGGTTGCGCCGCTGATCAACCGCCTGATGCACGGCGTGCGCTAGCGCCAGTCTGCCGCAGCCGGGGCCAGCGCCTGTGGGCTGCAATGTGGCATCGGCGACCGATGCAAATTCTGTACAACGCCACGGCCCGGTCATTCCGGGCCGTGGTTTTTTGGCGAGGTGAATACGCATGACCGCAACGACGACTCCGGCCCCGTTCCAGCCGCCGCCGCCCGGCGAATTCCTCGGCCATCCGCGGCCGCTCTGGATGCTGTTCGGCGCCGAATTCTGGGAACGCTTCGCCTACTACGGCATGCGTGCCTTGCTGGCGACCTATGTCGCGACCACGTTCTTCAGCCTGCTGCCGGCCGGCGAGGCCAAGTCGGCCGCCAGCCTGACCTACGGCGCCTATACCGCGCTGATCTATGCCACCGGCCTGTTCGGCGGTTTCGTCGCCGACCGCTATCTGGGCTACCGGCCGTCGATCATGCTCGGTGGCGCGTTCATGGCCGCCGGCCTGTTCCTGCTGCTGATTCCCGAGCTGCACTGGTTCCTGGTCGGCCTGTCCATCATCGTGGTCGGCAACGGCCTGTTCAAACCGAACATTTCCACCATGGTAGGCAAGCTCTACGCGCCGGAAGATGCGCGGCGCGATTCGGGCTTCACCATCTTCTACATGGGCATCAACGCCGGCGGCGCACTCGCGCCGCTGATCTGCGGCACCGTCGTCGGCGCGCTGTACGGCTACAAATGGGGCTTTTTCTGCGCCGGCATCGGCATGATCCTCGGCCTGATCATGTTCCATTGGCTGCGCGGCTGGCTGGGCCATATCGGCGAATCGCCGCAACCGGCACGGAACTTCGCGCGCATGGCCAAGGTGGCGCTGGGGTGCGTGGCCTGTGTGCCGCTGGCCTATCTGCTGCTGAGCAAGGCCGATCTGGTCGGCTACATCCTGCTGCTGCTGTTCGCCGTGCTGAGCGTGTATTTCATCGGCAGCAGCCTGCGCAGCGGCGACAAGGTGCAGCTGCACCGCTATACGGCCATGCTGCTGCTGTTCCTGGCCAAGATCCTGTTCTGGGGCATGTTCGAGCAGGCCGGTTCCAGCCTGAACTTCTTCGCCAAGGACCACGTCGAGGCGCCGTTCGATTTCACCTTGTTCCAGTCGTTCAATCCGCTGTTCATCCTGCTGCTGGGGCCTGTGTTTGCCTGGCTCTGGCCGCGTCTGGAAAACAGCCATCTGAATCCGTCGGTGCCACGCAAATTCGCCATTGCGCTGCTGTTCGTCGCGATCGGCTTCACCACGCTGGTGCTCAGCATCAAGTACCTCGACGACGGCAGCGGGCATATTCCCTGGCTGATGCTGACCCTGGTCTACGTGTTCAACACCATGGGCGAGCTGTGCCTGTCGCCGATCGGCCTGTCGATGGTGAGCAAGCTCGCCGCACCGAAGGAAACCGGCATGGCCATGGGGGCCTGGTTCCTCTGTTCGGCCATGGGCAACTGGGTGGCGGGCAAGGTGGCCTCGGTCGCGGTGGCGGCGGACATCGGCATTTCCGGCTATATCGAAACGTATTCCTTCATCGCCTATTCCGGCTTCGGCATGGGTATCGCGTTCCTGTTGTTCGCGCCGTTGATCAACAAGCTGATGCACGGGGTCCGCTGACAGCCAGCCGCCCCGGGATGGCCCGGGGCGGCTGGATGGCGATGCGACTACGGTCGCCGGCCACGACGCGGCGGATTTTTCGCTAGAAATCCAAAACTCAATCGAATCCATTCGTGAACAAGCGGTCCGCTGCGCCGACATTGAGCGTGACCGGCACCGCCACCGGCTTGCCGGCGGCGGAGGTCAGGCAGATCGCGCCGCGATGGCTGCCGTTGCCCAGGCTGCCGGCCGTTAACGTTGCCTGCAGCGGCGTGGCGCCGTCGGCGGCGAGCGTGCCGCTGGCCGGGCTCAGTGCCAGCCAGGGTACCGGCGTGGCGCTGGGGGCGCAGGCGTCCAGGCCGATCAGGTCGAGTTCGATCAGCGCATTGAGGCGCGCGGACACACCGCCGAACGAAGCCAGCAGCCGCGGGTCTTCGGCACCGCAGGCGTCGGCAGCGATATAGCCGTTGGCGCTCTCGCCGGCCACGTTGTAGCCGAGGTAGAACGCGTTGCCGAGCTGGCCGCCGTCGGCGGAGTAGACCGAAGCCACCAGTACACGGTCGCGTGCCACGTGCAGCGGCTGATCGAAGCGCACGGCGACACGGCCCAGGGTGCTGTCGGCAATCTGCACGTTTTGCTCGCGCAGCAGGCGCATGTTGGCGAACAGCATGTCGCCCTGCAGTTCGTAGACCCGTGCCAGCACGGTCTGTGTGCCGCGCTGGGAACTGGCCAGCTCGACCGCGAAACTCATGCCGGCCACGCTGACCACTTCGGCCGGATCGCTGCGCTGGTTCAGGTCGAAGCGGCGCAGGAAATGGTTTTCCGTGGTGAAGCCCGAAGGGTGGGTACAGGCAAACAGCGGGCCGTCGATCGGTGTCGGCGACTGGGTCTGCGACAGCGGCAGGATAACCGGCACGGTCGGATCGCCGCCGCTGTGTGCGCTCCAGTTACTGCCCAGCGCACCGCCGTTGAGCAGCTGCACGGTCTGCGTCGCTGTCTGTGCCGGAGCGACGCTGGCCTGCAGCGCGGCCGGATCGGTCCTCAGGCAAGGCAGCAGCGCACGCAGGCCGAAATCGGCAACGGTCGCTGTTGCGGCGCTCAGGGCCAGGCTGCGGACTTCGGAATCGCGATGGTCGGCTTCGCGCACGCTGATCGAGAACGGCCCGTCGCCCGGTGGCAGCCAGTAGCGATAGTTGCCGTCGGCGTCGCTGCGAATGTGGAATTGTCTACCGAGGCGATCCTGGATGCTCACGTCGGCGCCGGGCAGCGGCGTTGGCTGCAGGTCGCAGCTGCCCAGGCTGCGCACCGTGCCGCTGAACCAGCCGTAGCTGGCCGGCGCGGTCACGTTCATGCGTGCTGTCAGGCTGCCATCGAACGGCCAGGCGTAGGGCGTGTCTTCGTCCAGCTGCATCACCACGCTATAGACGCCGGGCTGGGCGATCTGGCGTGCGTCGAACGTCGCCTGCAGCTCGCGGCTTTCGCCGGCAGCGAGCGTGCCGCGTTCGGGGCTCAGGTCGAGCTGGCTGCTGGTGCTGACGCCGCTGAGCACGTGGAACTGGTCGACGATGATGAAGTTGCCGGTCGAGGGCGTCACCGCATGCAGGCGCACGCGCACGTCGCTGCGGCCGGCATAGGTGGAAATGTCGATCTCGATCAGCCGGCCCGGGCCGAAGCCGTCGATGTCTTCGCTGCGCGTCCATACCGTCGTCCAGCTGGTGCCGCCGTCGGTGGAAACATCCACGTCCAGGCGCGGCTGGCTGAGGCCCATGAACAGGGCGAGGACGAACGATACCGAGGCCCGGTCGCTGCCGCTGAGGTCTACGGCGGGTGCGATCAGCTCGGCATCGGCGATGTCGCCGGCGGCGATGCAGGCGTCCGTGTCCAGTTCCACAGCGGTGCCGTTGCCGCCGGCGTAGTTGAACCAGACCGGATCGCGCCGCGCCCAGCTGCAGGCATTGCCGCGGGTGACCACGCTCCAGCCGGCGGGCGGGAAACTGCCTTCGAAATGTTCTTCCAGCAGCGCGGTACGGAAAAAGTACTGCGCCGCGACGCCGCCGGTATTGCGCACCACGAACGGCGCGCTGGCGGTGCTGCCGAGTACCACCTGGGCAGTGGGGCCGCCGGGCGGATACAGGCGCAGGCGTGCAGCCGGCAAGGCCAGCTCGGCCGCCTGGGTGGCGCCGCTGGCGATGCCTACGCTTTGCTCGCTGTCGGCATAGCCCGCCGGCTGGCTGCCGCGGCTGGCTTTCACCGCGGCCTGGCCGGCGCTCGCATAAATGGCGTAGAAGCCGGCGCCGGTGCTGGGATCTTTACTCGTAAAACTGTGTACAGGTGGACCGTTGCCGATGCGCACCTCGGCGCCGTCCAGCGCCGCGCCGGTGTTCGCATCGCGGACATGGCCGACCAGCAGTCCGCCCTGGGCCGGTGCCGTGCAGCCGCCGACCACGCGCACGTCGTCGATGCCCCATTGCGGCCCCACCGCCTGCCATTTCGGCGTGCTGTTGTCGTTGCTGTGCCAGCGGATACGCGCGTTCGCCGCGCCGGCCAGCGGCTGCAGATCGACGGCCAGGTCTTGCCAGACTGCGCCGGTGCCGAAGGCTGGGCCCACCAGGGCGCTCAACGCCATCCAACTGGTGCCACCGTCGCGGCTACCCTGGATCGAGCCCGTGCCGGAGACCGGATCGAAGTAGCTGGCATAGCGCAGCACCGGCGTGGTTTCGCCGGCCAGGTTCAGTACGGGGCTGAGCAGGTAGTCGACGCTGCCGTCGTTGTCGCCGAACTCGTCGGCCGGATCGACGTCGGTGCTGGCGGCAAAACGGCCATGCGCCGGGAAGGCACGCCCGCTCGGCGAAAGTTCGCCGCTGTCGCCGAAGCGCCAGCCGATGCCGGCGCTGCTGCGGTTCCAGCCGCTGGGCGGTGCGCTACCGTTGCTCTCGAAGCCTTCGGCGTGCAGCTGGCGCGCATAGGCGTAGCCCGGTGCGGTGCAGCTGACGCGGTCGGCGCTCAGTGCGATATCGCCGCTGCCCAGGTTGCCCACGTCGGCGAATTCGCGCGTAGCGGGGTGATAGCCCGGAATATCGCTGTCCACGTCGAAACGGAACGGCGTGCCGGCGGGCAGGCGCACCGAATAGGTGCCGCTCTGCGGATCGCTCCACGCCGCGCCGCCCGGATAGCCGCCGATGACCAGGCGCGCGTGCAGCGGCCAGCCGGTGTCGGCATCGCGGACGCGGCCGGATACCTTGTGCATCGGTGCTGCGGCGAGAACTACATTGTGCGTGGTGGTCGCGCCGTTGTGCACCAGCACGCCGGCTTCGCTGCCGCTAAGAAAGCCGTAGGCGGAAACGCGCACGCTGTAGCCGCCTTCGACCAGGCCCGGTACGCCACGGATGTACGAGCCGTCCGGTTCGCTGCGCAGCTGGTACAGGCGCTGGGTCGCGTCGACGAGGATATCGATGGTGGCGTCGCCGATGGGCCGGCCCTGGGCGTCGCGCACATGACCGCCGATGGCGCCGTGCGGACCGCAGCGCGCGGCGGCGGCATCGACGGCGGCGGGTGCATCGATTTCGCCCCAGCCGGTGGCGTAGTTGGGCACGTTGCCCAGGCCCGGCGCCGGTTCGCCGCCGCTGTCGTACGGCAGTGGCCGCGCTGTCTGCATCAGCAAGGTGCCGAGCGTGGCGTAGTCGCCGCGCAGGCATTCGCCGGCTTCGATCATCAGCGCGAACACGCCGGCCACATGCGGTGCCGACATCGACGTGCCGGTCAGTTTTTCGTAGGTATCGACGGTACCGTTGAGCGGCACCGACGAACGAATCAGCACGCCCGGCGCGACCACCTGCGGCTTCAGCTGCGCAAAGCCGCGCGTATCGGGATAGTGCGGCAGGCCAGGGCTGACCGCCGTCGTCGGTCCCCACAGCGAATGCGCGGCGTACTGGCCGTTGCTGCGGCCGGTGGAGCCCACCGTGAACGCCGCGGCCAGCGAGCCCGGTGCGGTCGCGGTCGACAGTCCGGGCGGCTGCGGCAGTTCGCAGTTCTGCGTATTGCCGACGGCGAACACGGGCAGTACGCCAGCGGCGACCCAGGCCTCGACCATGTCCTGGTAATAAGATTCGCCGACGCCGTTGCAGGTGCCTACGGTCATCCAGGAATTGTTCACAATGTCGGCACGCAGGTCCGGGTCGGGCTGGCTGCCGTCGGTGCGCGTCGGTGCCAGCATGAACTGGAAGCAGCCGGCCAGTACATCGGCCGGCGTGTCTTCGCCCAGGCCCAGGCAGGTGATCCATTTTGCGCCCGGCGCCACGCCGATGCGTTCGCGCCGGGCGGGGTCGGCGTTGCGGTTGTCGCCGAGCACGATGCCGGCGACATGGCTGCCGTGCTGGCCGGTCAGATACGGTTCCGGCAGATGTATCGGCGAGGGGTCGTACCAGTTGTAGTCGTGCCGCACGCCGCTGGCAGTAGTGCCGCGGTATTGCGCGCGCAGCGCTTCGTGTTCGGGCCAGACGCCGGTATCGATGATGCCGACGGTGACGCCGTTGCCGGTGGTGCCTTTCTGCCAGACGCGGTCTGCGCCGATATGGCGCAGGTTTTCGCTGATGCCGCCGGCCGCGGCCGCGCCGCTGGCTTCGCGCGCTTCGGGCCTGATCGGCTGCACGCGGGGCAGCGGACCCAGGCGCTTGACCTCGGCGAAACCGCTGGCGCGCTGCAGGCTGGCCAGGTCGCCGTTGCGTACGACGATGGCGTTCTTGATCCACAGCGGATGGATGCTGGCGCCACTGGCGCTCAGCGCCTGGCGCAGCTTGGCCTGGCTGCGTTCGGCGGTGTCGCGCAAGGTGGTGTAGACGTAGCGGCCGCGATCACGCCAGTTCATGGCATAGGCGGCCGACAGGTCGGCGCGTTCGCTCAGCTCGATCAGGAAATCCTGTCGCTGGCCGTCGGACAGGCGTTGCAGCAGGTTGGTATCGCTGATCGCCACCAGCCGGGCCGGGCTATGCGGTATCGCGGGCGAGCGGTGCGGGGCGCCCGCAGGTCCCCAGCCAGGGGTTTCCGGCGGCGCGGCATTGCTGATGCCGGCGCCGACGACCAGCGCGGCGGTCAGCGCGGCCTGCAGCAGAGAGGAAAAACGCGACCGTGAATCCGGCCGGGGGGCGACGACAGCCATGGTTCTGATCCTTGCGGCGGAAAATAACCGTCGCAGGCTAGGGACGGGGCTGGGACAGCGCATTCGCCGGGTCTGACGGCAGGCTGTGTTTGCGCTGTAGGAAAACCGAATAGCAGCTGATGCGGACTTCAGGTGTTGCTGCAATTGCGCGCTGGGGCTTTTGCGCGGCGATCACGCCTGCAGGGCAGACGCTGCCGCTGGGCGCCAGGCTGTTCTGGACATCGTGGCGATGTGTGCCGCGGCAAGCGCGGCGTGTCCCGGCCAGTGTCGGGGCGGACATCGCTCGCACGAATTTCCGCGCGGAGGCGAACACCATCCCAACCCAGACCCTCCCCTTGAAGGGGAGGGCTGAAGCCGCGGCGCGCTTCGGAGGAGAGGGGGGCCTGGCTCCAGCCCTCCCCTTCAAGGGGAGGGTTGGGTGGGGATGGTGTGTTTGAACGATCAACTGCAACAGCTGCTACCGCGCTTGCTCGAACCCGTTCGAGAAAATCGCATCGCTGCCGCCGACGCGCAGATTCACCGGAATCACCCGCGGCTTCGCCTCGCCCGTCGCGGCCAGGCACAGGCTGCCGCGATAGTCGCCGTCGCTGGCGTTGCCGGCGGCGATCTGCGCCTGCACCGCCACGTTTGCATCGGCGGCCAGCTGGCCGCTGGCGGGACTGACGCCCAGCCAGGCCGCCGGCGTTGCGCTGCTGCCGCAGGGATCGGCGCTCATGACTTCCAGCTCCAGCAGCAGGGCCAGCTCGCCCAGGCGCGGATCGACGTTGCCAAACGGCACCGGTTCGCTGAAGCCGCAGTCGGCCATGGCCGAATAGCCGGGCGCGCTCTGTCCCTCGCTGTTGAAGCCCGGGAAGAAGGTATTGCCCACACCGCTGCCGCTGGGTGCATGGATGGCGGCGACCAGCACGGTGTCGCGCGCCACGATCAGCGGTTCGGCGAAACGCACCGAGAAGCGCTGCAGGTCGCCGTCGGCAACCGTCACGTCCTGCTCGCGCAACAATTGCATATTGGCAAATTTGAATTCGCCGTTGAGCCGGTACACGCGCGCATGCACGGTCTGCGTGCCGCTGGCCGAATGCGCAGTGTCGCTGGCGAAACTCATGCCGGTAATGGTGGCGATCTGGGCGGTATCGTCGCGTTCGGCCAGGGGGAAGACGCGCAGGAAGTGGTTCTCCAGGGTCAGCCCGTTGTTCGGATTCAGGCAGGCGGTGGAGAAGTTGGGCTCCACTTCTGCCGAGACGGTCTGGCTCAAGGGAAGGGGCTGGCGCAGCTGCGGATCGCCGCCGCTGCGCAGGCTCCAGCCGGTGGCGGCGGCGCCGCCGTTCATCAGGTGGAAATCCACCTGTGCAGATTGTCCATTGGCTACCTGGGCGGAAAGCGCAGCCTGGTCGCTGAGCAGGCAGGGCAGCTGCGCGCGCAGGCCGAAGTCGGCGGCGGTCTCGCCGCCGGCACTCAGCGCGACGCCGTTGCGTACCGCGGCGACGTGGCCGCCGGCACTGACGGCAACGCTGAACGGACCGCTGGCGGCGGGCAGCCAGTAGCGGTACTTGCCGTCCGCATCGCTGCGCGTGCTGAAGGCCGTGCCGGCGGCATCGCGGATCGTCACCTGCGCATCGGCCAGGTTTGCCGCCTGGATATCGCAGGCGCCCAGGCCTTGCACACGGCCGGCGATGGCGCCGTAGCTGGCTGGTGCGGTCACAGTCATGGTGGCGGCGATGTCGCCGAACGGCCATTCGTACGGCGTGTCTTCGGCGACGCGTACCGGCACCTGGTAGACGCCGGGCTGGGCGATGCCGCTGGCGTCGAAACTGGCCTGCAGTTCCTGGCTGGCGCCAGCGGCAAGGCTGCCGTAGTCGGGTGCCAGGTCTACGCGCGGGCTGGCACTGAGCGCATTGAACAGATGTATCTGGTCGACGATGACCCAGCCATAAGGCGGCGTCGCCTCGAAATGAAAGCGCACGCGCGCATTGGCCGCACCGGCGTAGTCGCTCAGGTCGATCTCGACCAGGCTGCCCGGACCGCTGCCGCTGAGGTCTTCGCTGCGCGTCCACACGGTATGCCAGCTCGCGCCCGCATCGGTGGAGACGTCGACATCGAGGCGCGGCTGGTTCAATCCAGAATTAAACAAAGATACAAAGAAACCGAGCGAGGCGGTGTGGCTCTGGCTCAGGTCCAGGGGCGGGCTGATCAGGTCGGCATTGCTGCCTGTCGCCGCGCCGTCGCAGGGGTATAGCTGCACCGAAGCGGCCTGGCCGTCGCCGCCGGCATAGTTGCCCTGGTTCGGTGCCAGTAGCTTCCAGGCGCAGTCGTTGCCGTGGTTGATCGTGCTCCAGCCGGTTGGCGGGAAGCTGCCGTCGAAATGCTCTTCCACCGCCACGCCTTCGAAACCGAAGGCGAGCGGCGAGGTACCGGTATTGCGCACGGTGAACGGCGCGCTGGCGCTGCTGCCCAGTACCACGCTGGCGGTGGGGCCGGTGGTGGGATACAGGCGCAGGCGCGCGGCGGGCAAGGCCAGGTCGGCCGACTGGGTACTGCCGGCGGCTACGCTTTGCGTGCGGCTGGCATCGGCATAGCCGGCCGGCAGGCTGCCGCGGCTGGCCTGCAGCGTGGCTGTGCCGGCACTGGCGGCCAGGGCGTAGAAACCCGCGCCGACACCGCTGTCTTCGCTGCGGAAGCTGTGCACGCGGGTTGCACCATTGCCCAGGCGGACTTCGGCACCGTCCAGCGCGGCGCCGGTATTGGCATCGCGCACATGGCCGATCAGCAGGCCGGTTTGCGTCGGTGCGCGGCAGCCGCCCTGTACGGCGATGTCGTCGATGGCCCAGACCGGGCCCAGGCTCTGGTTCTTGTCGCTGCTGCCGTCCTCGGTATGCCAGCGCAGGCGCGCATTGGTTGCGCCGGCCAGCGGTGCGAGGTCGACCACTTCGTCGCTCCAGGGCTGGCCGTAGTCGCGGTGCTGCGGCGTGCCCAGTGCCACCCAGCTGACGCCGCCGTCGCGGCTGCCTTGCACCGTGCCGGCGCCGTCCCAGTTCTGGAAGAAGCTGGCATAGCGCAGCACCGGCGCGGTGACGCCGGCCAGGTTGAACGCCGGCATGGTGAGGTAGTCGTAGCGGCCGTCGTTGGCCCAGCCGCCGTCGGCGCCCAGCGATTCGTTGCTGGCAGCAAAGTTGCCGTGGGCGGTGATGACAAAGGCCTCGCTGGACAGCTGAGTGCTGTCGCCGAACTGCCAGCCGATGCCGGCGCTGCTCGCGTTCCAGCCAGGCGGCGTGGTCGCGCCGCTGGCCTGGAAATCCTGCTGCAGCAGCTGGTTTGCATAGGTATAGCCCGGCGCGCGGCAGGCGAGTGGGTCGGCACCGAGCTGGAAATCCTGCGTGGTGGCGCTGCCGACATCGGCAACGGCGCGGCTGCTGGCGGCATAGCCGGGAATGTCGCTGTCCACGTCGAAGCGATAGGCCGTGCCGGCCGGCAGGCGGATGGAATAGACGCCACTAAGTGGATCTGTCCACAATGGCTGGCCCGGATAGCCGCCGATGCGGATGCGCGCATGCAGGGGCCAGCCGGTGGCGGCGTCGCGCACGCGGCCGCCGACGGTATGCAGCGGCGCCGTGCCCAGCGTCACCTCGTGGCTGGTGTTCATGCCGTTGTGCACCAGCACGCCGGCTTCGGCATCGGGCAGGTAGCCGTAGGCGGAAACCTGTACCTGGTAGCCGCCGCCGGTCTGCGCCGGCAGGCGCCGTACGAAGCTGCCGTCGACATCGCTGACCAGATGGTAGATGCGCTGCGACGCGTCGACGAATACGTCGATGCTCGCGCCGGCGATGGCGCGGCCGGCACTGTCGCGCACATGGCCGCGCAGAAAACCCTGCGGACCGCAGGCGGCGGCCGCGGCATTCACCGCGGCGGGCGCATCGATCTCGCCCCAGCCCGTTGCGTAGTTCGGCACATCGCCCAGGCCCGGCGGCGGCGTGCCGCCACTGGCATAGGGCACGGCGCGCGCGGTCTGCATCAGCAGCGTGCCCAGCGTGGCGTAGTCGCCGCGCAGGCAGTCGCCGGCTTCGATCATCAGCGCCAGCAGGCCGGCGACATGCGGCGTCGACATCGAGGTGCCGGTCATCAGGCCGTAGCTGCCGTCGTCCAGCGCCGAGCGGATCGCCACGCCGGGCGCGACGACCTGGGGCTTCATTTGTGGAAAACCGCGCGGGTCGGGCAGGCCGGGCAGTCCGCTGCTGACGGCCTGGGTCGGACCCCAGACCGAATGATTGGCGTACTGGCCATCGTGATTGCCGCTGGAACCCACCGCAAACGAGGCGGCCAGCGAGGCCGGGCTGGCTACCGTGGACAGGCCCGCCGGTTCGGGCAGGTCGCAGTTGACTGCGTTGCCCTGGGCGAACAGCGGAATCACGCCGGCGGCGGCCCAGGCTTCGATCATGTCCTGGAAAAACGGCCGCGGCACGCCGTCGCAGCTTTCGCTGGTCGACCAGGAATTGTTGACCACTTCGGGGCGGCGGTCCGGGTCGGCGGCGCTGCCGTCGCGGCGGGTCGGCGCCAGCATGAACTCGCCGCAGGCGAGCAGGGCCTGGCCCGGATCGCCGTCGATGGGAAAGCCCTGGCAGGCGGTCCATTGCGCGCCGGGAGCGACGCCGATGCGCTCGCGCAGGGCCGGATCGGCATGGCGGTTGTCGCCCAGCGCGGTGCCGGCGACATGGCTGCCGTGGGCGCTGCTGGCCTGCGGCTCGGGCGAGCCGCCGAGCGGGTCGAACCAGTTGTA
This sequence comes from Tahibacter aquaticus, assembly GCF_004363655.1. Classification (GTDB taxonomy): domain Bacteria; phylum Pseudomonadota; class Gammaproteobacteria; order Xanthomonadales; family Rhodanobacteraceae; genus Tahibacter; species Tahibacter aquaticus. Next base: position 592,296 of record NZ_SNZH01000001.1, on the reverse strand, counting down.
GTCGTGATCGTAGCCGCCGGCCACGGCGCCGCGGTACTGCGCGCGCAAGGCCTCGTGCTGGAAGGCGACGCCGGAATCGATGATGCCGATGGTGACGCCGTTGCCGGTAGTGCCCTGGGCCCAGACCTGGTCGGCACCGATCCACTGGATATTCGCGCCGATGCCGTGCGTAGCGGCTGCAGCCTTGCGCGGTACGGTCGGCAGCACCGGTTCGGCCTTGGGCAGCAGGCTGATGCGCTGTACCTCGCCGTAGCGGCTGGCCTTGTTGGCGCTGGCCAGATCGCCGCCGTGTACGACGATGGCGTTCTTGATCCAGTGCGCGTCGAAGCGTACGCCATCGGCGGCCAGGCTGCGCCGCAGCGCGGCCTGGCTGCGCTCGGCGGTGTCGTGCAAGGTCTTGTAGACATAGCGGCCGCGCTGCTGCCAGTTCATGGCATAGGCGGCCGACAGGTCGGCGCGTTCTCGCAGCTCGATCACATAGTCCAGGCGGCTGCTGCGCGCGAACTGGCGCAGCAGGCGGCCGTCGATGGCGGCACGGCTGGCCGCTGCGGGCAGGCCGGCGCCGGATTCGCTGCCGGCAGCCATGCCGGGGATGACGATCTGCGCCGGCTGCGGCGCCGTGGCGGCGCTGGCCGCGGCACTGAAGGCCAGCGCAGCGGCCAGGATCAGCGGCAGCGGCCGCAGGCGGGGCCGGAACGAATCCGGTCCGGGGGTTTCGACACGCATCGGAGTTCCTTACAGCAGTGGAATAGCCACTGCAGGCTAGTAGTCAGGCTGGCTACAGCGCATTCGCAGAACCTGATGCAGCCCTGTGTTTGTCCTGAACACCCGGCGCTTCAATGGTTTGCGTGCGCCCTTCGGCTCAGCGCGGGGTGTCGCCGGCGGGCGGCAGCGCATCCAGTTCGGCCGGGATGGGTCGCTCGGCCGCCAGGTGGCGCGCGCGCAGGATGGCCGCGCGCCAGGGCGCCGGCTCTTTCAGCGCGCGATACACCCGCGCCTGCAGCAGGGCGGCCTCGAACACGCTGTCGGCCCAGGCGGCACTGCGCGCGGCGACCACGCCGGCCTGGCCGGCCCGGTCGATCTCGATCAGCCAGCGGGCGTAGACGTCGCTCACGGCGAGCAGGTCTTCCGGCACGCGGCCGGCTTCTGCGGCGCGCAGGGCGGCATCGAAGGCGGCCGTCGCCGCGGCGTGGTCGGTCGGTGCCTGGGTCTCGGCCTCGATCAGCTGGGCGAACAGCTGCGCCACGGGGGCCGTATCGGCCGCGGCCCAGACGTGCGCCTGCTGCGCGGTGGCGCGCGCGGCGTCGTAGCGTTTGAGCGCGACCTGGGCGCGGGCCAGGTTCAGCCACAGGGCAGCCTGTTCGCGCGGCGTTTCGGCGGCCCAGCGACTCTGCAGCAAGGCCGTCGCCTCGCGTTCGGCCTGTTCGAAGCGGCCGGCGGTCACCGCGCGCCGCACGCCGATGACGCGGGCCGAGCCGAGCAAGGCCTCGTCGTGCGCCGCGCGCGCATCGGCCAGTGCTTCCTGCAACAGCGCATCGGCGGCAGCGTTCTGGCCGTTTGCCGCGAGGATTTCGCTGCGTGCCAGCTGGATATAGCGGCGCCATTGCGGATTCGGTTCGCGCTGCAGCAGTTCGCCCAGGCGCTGCTCGTCGGCCAGTGCGGCGGCCGGCTGCAACAGGCTGAGGCGGCCCAGGCCGGCGGCGACACGGGCGAACATTTCGTTGGTGAGGTCGTGGAACACCGCCAGCCGCCGCGCCGCGGCATCGAGCAGCGGCAGTGCCTCGGCAAAGCGGTCGCGGCGCGCATCCAGAATGCCGAGGTTGGCGTCGACGCGGGCCAGGCCCAGGCGATCGCCGACGCTTTCCAGCACCACGCGCGCGCGCGCCAGATCGGGCAAGGCTTCGTCGAACCGCTGTGCGGCGCTGCGCGCATTGGCCCGGCCGGTCAGGGCGCGGCCGAGTTCGAGGTTGGGCCGGCCATTGCCGAGCAGGGCGATCACTTCGTCGCTGCGCTGTTCCACCGCGGCATAGTCGTCGCGGCGGAAGGCGATATTGCCCAGGGCGTTGAGCACGCGGGCGCGCAGGATGGGGTCGTCGGCCGGCGACAGTTGCGCCAGCAGCGCATCGAAGCCGGCCTGGGCCGCATCCAGCTTGCCGGCGCGGAAATCCAGGTAGGCCAGGCGGAAGCGCACTTCGGGGCGCTGGCCCTGTTCGGCGTCGAGGGTTTGCAACAGCGCGCGCGCGCTGTCGATCTGGTCGGCCAGCACGGCGGCATCGGCCTGGCGCAGCACGCCGGACAGGGCGCGTTCGCGCGGGCCGAGCAAATCGTTTTCCGGCAGCGGCTCATAACCGAGCAGGGAGGCCAGGCGATCCGCCGCGGCGCGCGCGGCGTCCATCAGATCCTGTGATTCGCCTTCGGCGCGCAGGGCCGGTTCGCGGCCGTAGACCGTGCTGAGCGACACGCGCCAGTAGCCGGCGGAAAACTCGGCCTCGGATTCGATCACCAGGGCGGCCGAGGTGGACTGGGCCAGCTCGCGCAGCAGCGCCGGTGCCGGTGTGTCGTTGCCGAACTGGCGTGCCAGCGCGACCACGTTGTCGCTGGGTACCGTGGCCTGGCCGGCAGCGCGCAGGCGCTCGGCGACCAGGTCCATCACGCCCAGCCGCGCCCAGGCATAGGCCGGCTCGGCCTTGATGCGCACCGGCAGCACCAGGCCCAGGCTGGCGGCGGTATTCGCTGCAGGATTGCCGCGCGGGCGCAACTGCGTCAGGTACAGCCAGGCCAGCAGCGCAATGGCGAGCAGGGCGAGGGTGGGCAGCAGCCAGCGCGGCCAGCGTGGCGCCGTGGCGGGTGTGGGTGCAGTGCCCGGCGCGGGCGGCAGCGGGGCGCCGGCAGGTTCGGCGGCGGCTGGCGGCGGAATGTCCGAAACGGCCGCTGCAGCGGCCGTTTCGGCCGGTTCCGCGCTGCCGCTTTCCAGCACCTGTACCGGTGCCGCCCAGGAATAGCCGAAGCGCGGCACCGTGCGTACCAGGCGGCGTTCTTCGTCGGTATCGGCGAGTACCCGGCGCAGGCGCGTCATGGCCTGGTCGAGCAGATTGTCGTCGACCTCGGTGCGGCCCCAGACCGCGGCAATCAGTTCGTCCCGACCAACTGCGCGGTTGCGGTGCTCGACCAGGTACACCAGGCAGTCGAATGCCTTCGGCGGCAGGCGCAGCGGCGTCTCGCCCTGCCACAGCTCGCGCCGCGCCGGATCGAGCAGGAAATCGCCGAAGCGGTATTTGCACGGACTCATGCGCACGGTATGACGTGCAGCGGGCAGGGCTGTCAATCGGACCGATGGGAGTGGATTCGGCGCCAGGCAGCGTCGCTGCCCACCGCATTGCGACGGCGCCGCCCGGCAGTGGTGGACTATTTATAAACCTACAAAATTTCTATGGCGCTAGGGGCGGTCCACACCCAGCGCCTTCTCCGCCAGCAGCAGCTTCTCGATGATGCGCCCCAGCCACAGCTGCTCTTCGACATCCAGATGCGCCAGCAGCCGCTGCTCGTGCTGCAGCGCCAGCGGCGCGACCTCGTTGTAGACCTTGCGCCCCTTGGCCGTGAGGCTCAGCACCGACTGGCGCTTGTCATGATCAGCCGTCGCGCGGCGCACGCGGCCGTCTTTCATCAGTTCGGCGACGGCGCGGCTGACCGCCACCTTGTCCATGGCGGTACGCTCGGCCACCTCGCGCGCCGACAGGCCGTCGTAACGGCCGAGCACGGCAACGACGCGCCATTCGGTAATCGACAGCTGGAAGCGGTCTTCGTATTCGCGCGCAATCGCCTGGCTGACCGTGTTGGACAGTACCGACAGGCGGTAGGGCAGGAATTTCTCCAGTTCCAGCGGCGTGTTACCGGCCATGCGGCAGTATCCCTTGCAAATGGTTTCAGTTGAAACTATAACGGCGGCCTCACCGATGCAAGCCTTTGCCCAGGAGCCAGCCATGAGCGCCCAGCCCAATCTCGGCATGCAGCCGACCCAGTTCGAAAATCCCATGGGTATCGACGGTTTCGAATTCGTCGAATTCGCCGCCGCCGATGGTCAGCTGCTGCACGATCTGTTCCGGCGCATGGGCTTTACCGCCGTGTCCCGCCACAAGAGCCGCGCCCTGACCCGCTACCGCCAGGGCGGCGTGAATTTCCTCGTCAACGAAGAGCCCGGCACGTTTGCCGCTGACTTCGCCCAGGCCCACGGTCCCAGCGCCTGCGGTTTCGCCATCCGCGTGCAGAAGCCTGCCAGCTGGGTGGCCGAGCAGGCCGTCGCCAACGGCGGCAGCTTCATCGACCACAAGGCCGATAGCCGCGCAGTGGATACGCCGGTCATCAAGGGCATCGGCGACTGCATGCTGTACCTGGTCGACCGCTACGGCGACAAGGGCACGGTCTATGCCGACTTCGAGCCCATCCCCGGCGCCGAGCAGGAACCGGCCGGCTTCGGCCTCACCTTCATCGATCACCTGACCCACAATCTGTACTTTGGCAATATGCAGAAGTGGTCGGACTACTACGAACGCCTGTTCAATTTCCGCGAGATCCGCTACTTCGACATCAAGGGTTCCAAGACCGGCCTGGTGTCCAAGGCGATGACCGCGCCCGACGGCGTGGTGCGCATTCCGCTCAACGAGTCGTCCGATCCGAAAAGCCAGATCAACGAATACCTCGACCAGTACCACGGCGAAGGCATCCAGCACATTGCCTGCTTCACCGACAACATCTACGAAACCGTGGAAGCCATGCGCGCGGCCGGGGTGGCGTTCCTCGACACGCCCGACAGCTATTTCGAGGTGATCGACCTGCGCGTGCCCAACCACGGCGAAGACGTGCCGCGGCTGGCGCGCAATAAGATCCTCATCGATGCCGATCTGGAGACCAAGCAGCGCAAGCTGCTGCAGATCTTCACCCAGAATGCGATCGGGCCGATCTTCTTCGAGATCATCCAGCGCAAGGGCAATGAAGGCTTCGGCGAAGGCAATTTCCAGGCTTTGTTCGAATCGATAGAACGCGACCAGATGCGCCGCGGCGTGCTGTAATCGCCGGTCGGGCCGGCGCCACGGCGCCGGCCTGTTCGTCGCTTTGCACCGGTGCGCGGCGCGGCCGCGCGCTTCGCCCGTTTCAGGAAGATACCGCCTTGAACTACCTATCCGGCTTCGGCAACGAACACGCCAGCGAGGCGCTGCCCGGCGCATTGCCGGCCGGGCGCAATTCGCCCCAGCGCGTGCCCTACGGCCTGTATGCGGAACAGATTTCCGGTACGGCCTTCACCGCGCCACGGCATGCGAACCGGCGCAGCTGGCTGTACCGCCTGCGGCCGTCGGCGATGCACCAGCCGTTCGCGCCGTATGCGAGCACACGTTTCCACGATCGCTTCGACGAGGCGCCGGCGACGCCGAACCAGCTGCGCTGGGATCCGCTGCCGCTGCCCGCGGCTGCCACCGATTTCGTCGACGGCCTGGTGTCCTATGCGGGCAACGGTTCCGCCGCGGCCATGACCGGCCTGGGCATTCATCTGTACGCGGCCAACCGCTCCATGCAGGGGCGCTATTTCTACAGCGCCGACGGCGAACTGCTGATCGTGCCGCAGCAGGGCCGCCTGCATATCGCGACCGAATTCGGTGTGCTGCAGCTGGAGCCGCAGGAAATCGCGCTGATTCCCCGCGGCGTGCGCTTCCGTGTCGATCTGCCCGACGGCGAGGCGCGCGGCTATGTCTGCGAAAACTTCGGCGCGCACCTGCGCCTGCCCGACCTCGGCCCGATCGGTTCCAACGGCCTGGCCAATCCGCGCGATTTCCTTGCGCCGGAAGCGGCGTACGAAGACCGCGACGGCGAGTTCGAACTGATTGCCAAGTTCCAGGGCGGCCTGTGGCGGGCGGCTATCGGCCACTCGCCGCTGGATGTGGTCGCCTGGCACGGCAACCATGTGCCGTACAAATACGATCTGCGCCGTTTCAACACCATCGGTTCGATCAGCTACGACCACCCGGACCCGTCCATCTTCCTGGTGCTGACCTCGCCCAGCGACACGCCCGGTGTGGGCAATATGGATTTCGTGATTTTTCCACCGCGCTGGCTGGTGGCCGAAGATACCTTCCGGCCGCCCTGGTTCCACCGCAATATCGCCAGCGAGTTCATGGGCCTGATCCACGGCGTCTACGATGCCAAGGCCGGCGGTTTTGCGCCGGGCGGCGCCAGCCTGCACAACTGCATGAGCGGGCACGGCCCGGATGCGGCGAGCTTCGACAAGGCCAGCAATGCCGACGTGAGCAAGCCCGATCATATCGTCGCCACCATGGCCTTCATGTTCGAGGCGCGCGCGGTGATCTGCCCGACTGCCCAGGCGCTGGCCCTGCCGCAGCTGCAGCAGGATTACCACGAATGCTGGCAAGGCCTGCGCAAGCTTTTCGATCCGGCCAAGCCCTGAGCGGCTGCGGTCGGCGTCCCTTTATCCGGAGTCATCCCATGAAGTTAGCCAGTCTCAAGGAAGGCGGCCGCGACGGCACGCTGATCGTCGTCAGCCGCGATCTGTCGCATGCGCTCAAGGCCACGGCGGTCGCGCCGACGCTGCAGCGTGCACTGGAAGAATGGAGCACGCTGGCGCCGCGCCTGAATGCGCTGTCGGAACAGCTCAACCAGGCTGTCCAAGCCGGCCGCGTGGACCAGCTCGACGGCGCTTTCGCGCTGGACGTCGCGCGCCTGGCCTCGCCGCTGCCGCGCGCCTACGAATTCGTCGACGGCAGCGCCTATCTGCCACATGTGGAAAGAGTGCGAAAGGCGCGCAATGCGGAAGTGCCGGCCTCGTTCTATGTCGATCCGCTGATGTACCAGGCCACCAGCGCCGGCTTCTACGGCCCGCGCGACCCAGTGATCGTGCCCAGCGAAGCCTATGGCATCGACCTGGAAGCCGAGATCGTGGTGATCACCGACGACGTGGCCATGGCGGTGACGCCGGCCGTGGCGGCCGAGCACATCCAGCTGGTCGGACTGGTCAACGACGTGAGCCTGCGCAACCTGATTCCGGACGAACTGGCCAAGGGCTTCGGTTTTCTGCAGTCCAAGCCGCGTTCGGCGCTGTCGCCGGTGTTCGTCACGCCGGACGAACTCGGCGACGCCTGGCAGGACAGCAAGGTGCACCTGGCCCTGACCACGCATCTGAACGGCAACTGGTTCGGTGCGCCGGAAGCCGGCGTCGACATGCAGTTCAATTTTGCCCAGTTGATTGCGCATGCAGCCAAGACGCGGCCGCTGAGCGCCGGCACCATCGTCGGCTCCGGCACCATCGCCAACCAGGACACCAGCACCGGCGCTTCCTGCCTGGCCGAGCAGCGCGTGGTGGAAACCTTGCGCGACGGCAAGCCGGCCACGCCGTTCATGCAGTTCGGCGATCGCATCCGCATCGAAATGTTCGACCGCGCCGGCAACAGCATCTTCGGCGCGATCGAGCAGGTGATGCAGGCGCAGAACTGAAGCTGCCTGCATCGCGGAAAACGCAGGCTGCCAAAGAACGCCCGGCGCCGAAACACGCCCGGCGCCCAGGCACGTAGGGCGCCCAAGCACGTAGGGCGCCGATGAGCGCAGCGAATTGCGCCGCACGGCCTGGCCGCCAGCGTACAAAAGCGCATTGGTATCTCGCCGGACGCAAGCCCGGCGGCGAAAACGCACATTCGGCGCACTTGCGCTCATCGGCGACCCGCCATCGGCAGCCGATTGGCGCCGTTGCGGCAAGGGAGTAGATTCGGGCCGTGCCGGCGCCCATGGCCGGTCCGCGTGTCAGGGAGGGATGTCCATGTCGGCGGAAGGCTTGCGGCTTTACAGCTATTGGCGCTCCAGCGCTGCGTACCGGGTACGCATTGCGCTCAATCTGAAGGGGCTGCCCTACGAAATCCTGCCGGTGAACCTGGCCGGCAACGGCGGCGAGCAGCATTCGGCCGACTATGCCCAGCTCAATCCGCAGGAACTGGTGCCGACCCTGCTCGACGGCGGCCGCGTGATCCGCCAGTCCATGGCCATCATCGAATACCTGGACGAATCCTACGACGGCGAAACCAAGCTGCTGCCGCCGACCGCGCGCGACCGCGCCCGTGTGCGTGGCCTGGCCCAGATCGTCGTCTGCGATATCCATCCGATCGGCAACCTGCGCGTGCTGCAGTATCTGGAGCGCGAGTTCAACACGCCCTCGGTGGAGCGCGAGCGCTGGTCGCGCCACTGGATACGCGAAGGCTTCGAGGCGTTCGAGTCGCTGCTGGCGGAAAATCCGGCCACCGGCCAGTTCTGCGAAGGCGACGATCCCAGTCTTGCGGATGTTTGCCTTGTTCCACAGGTATATAACGCGCGGCGCTGGGGCGTGGACCTGGCGGAGTTTCCGACCATCGCGCGGATCGAGACGGAATGTCTCAAGCTGCCGGCGTTCGAGCGGGCGCGGCCGGAAAACCAGCCGGACGCCCCGTAGCGACCGCCTGTTTCGCGGCGACGGGAAGCCGTGCGGCTTCCCGTCGTGTTGCCCGGCGGTTGTTACTCGAAGCTGTTCTTGAAGATCGCGTCCGGTGCAGGCGGCTGCAGGGTCGGCAGCAGGCACAGCGACTGTACGGTGCCGGTGTCCTCTCCGACCGCGTCGGTGATCAGCACGGTCCAGGTTCCACCGGCCTCGCTGCCGTCGAATGCGGCCAGCGGCTGGTCCGGCGTGAAGTGCCCGCCGGCCGGGGTATAAGCCGGATCGCGGTTGGCGCAGCCTGCTTCGATGCTGCCGTCGGCGCCTTCGTCGTCGAACACGACGTTCGCGTTTCTGCCCGAGCAGCCGGCAGGGCTGCTGTCCGGTTCGCCCGGACGGTCCATCAGCGTGGCCGTCGTCGCACCCTTGCTGAGCGTGAGCGACAGGTCTCCGGTCCAGGTGTGGTTGGTCGAGAAGGCCAGATCGAGATCGGCGAGATTGCCCAGCGGCGGCAGCGTGATCGTGAGCGCGACGCCGTCCGGGTTGTCGTCCGGGATGGGCACGCCGGGCGTGGCGCAGAAGAGCGGCAGGGTCTTGAACGAGAACGTGGCGGAGTCGACGCCGTTGCCGCACCAGTTCCGGGCGCGCACGCGCCAGAAATACTCGGTCGATCCCGTCAGCGCCGCCGGCGTATAGCTGGTGCCGGTCACGGTTGCGCTGCGGTCGATGCTGCCGAAGTTCGCATCGTCGTCGATTTCCACAATGTATTCGACGGCGCCGGCCACGGCGCCCCAGCTCAGCGTTGGCAGGACGGCCACATTCGTCGCGTCGTCGGCCGGCGCGGTGAGCGTCGTCGCGGCGGGGGCGGCGGGGCTGTAGCGCAGGGTGAGGTTGCCGGTGTTCGCATGGGTCGAATCCTGACCCTGCAGCACGATGGCATAGTTGCCGGCGGCCAGCGGGGAGGCCGGTGTCAGGGTAAACGCGCTGGTGAATGGCGCAGTACCCGACGCGACGCTGAATGCCGGCGTGGTGCCGGCCGGCGTCGTCGTCGCGCTCAGCGCCACGGTGCCGGTATAGCCGCTGACCGTGCCGACTTCCAGCGGCCACGATGCCGCCTGCAGGCCGCAGGCCTGCTGTACCGGTTGTGCGGACAGCAGGAAGAAATCGGGGTTCTGGCTGCAGTTGTTGCAGACGAGGGCGAAATCCTGGTCGGTCGTGTCAGCATTGCCCGGCACGCCGTCGCCCGCGATGTTCGTGCCGGTGACATTCACCGTGATCGATCCGCTTGTGCCAGGCGGCAGGTAGACCACTTCCGTATTGTTGGCCGCATCGGCCGCGCCGCCGGCGGCGCTGCTCCACTGGCCGTTGAACCGGTTGCCGACGTAGGTGACGCCGCCGACGGTGACGCTCAGGTTGAGGTCGTTGACTTGCGGCGCCTGGGAATTCACAGCGCCCGGCGCATCGGTCCAGCTCAGCACCACGCGTACCGGCTTGGTGCTGTCGGCGATGGCACCGCGCAGATCGTAGCTGCTGCCGGTGTCGGCAAGCGTCTCCGTCTGGTCGATCAGCACGCGCGCAGGCGTGGAAGCGAAGGCGGCGGCCAGGTTGGGCATGCCGAAGCCCTGGGCGAACGATGGCAGCGTGTCGTTGGCGGAGACGCCGGTCAGATAGGTCGGATGCGCGATCAGGTAGCTCTTGATCAGCGCCGGGCTCGGCGCAGCCTGGGCATACGCGGTCTGCAGATAGCGATAGACCAGCGTCGCAGCGCCGGCGACGGCCGGCGCCGAGTGGCTGGTGCCGCTGGATGCGGCGACCGCGGTCTGGCCGCTGGGGCGGTATTTGTCGCAGACCCCTCCGCCGCTATATCCCGCGGCCACGCTCGCGCTGCCCTGGATATGCGTGCCGGGTGCGATGACTTCGGGCTTGGTGCGGCCGCCCGCGGTCGGGCCGCGTGACGAGAAGCCGACGACGTCCATGGCGTTGTCGGCCTCGGCCGGCGTGCTGTTGCAGCCGTCGGTCCAGGCGCCGTCTTCGTCGGCGGGGCGCTGGTTTTCCGAGGCGCCTACGGTGAGCACGTTCTTCGCGTTGCCGGGCGAGGCGACGGTGTTCGGATCGGGGCCGTAGTTGCCGGCGGCGAAGATGAAGGCGATCTGCTGGTTGCCTTGCGCGGTCAGGTCGGCATCGCGCACGCCGACGTCGTAGGCACGCGATTCGGCGATATAGCCGGTTGCCGGCCCGAAGATGTTGCCCAGGCCCCAGGAGTTACTGGAGATGCGTACGTTCTGCGCCTGCTGCACAGCAATGCGGCCTTCCTGGCCGATGCCGCAGGCGCCTGACGAACCTGGGCCGAAGATCTGCACGTTGGCGACGCGGCCGAACGGGTTGATGCCTTCGCGGCGGCGGAAACCGTCCGTGTCGCGGAACGGGAAGCCGCTGCGATCGTCGTAGCCGGCCGCGATCGAGGCGTTGATATTGCCGTGGCCTGCGATGCCGGCGGCGCTGGCCGTCGTGCAGCTGACCGCGTAGGTGACACGCGAATCGATGCCGGCGCCGTTCGCCGTGAAGTTCGCATCGCCTGCACCGGCCACGGCCGTGCCGTCGCCGACGCCGTCGTCGACGATGGACATGACCGGATAGTCGGCCGGATTGGCCGAGAAGCCGAGTCCGTTCAGCCAGGTCAGATAGCCGGGCGCCGACGGACCGCTTTGCGCGGGGTTGAGGCTGCCGGCGATGATCTGTGCCTGCTTTTCGTCCAGACGCCGCTCGGTCACCGCCAGGCCGACCGACAGCACGTCGCCGAGCGCGGCGATTTCGCCGATGCGCGCGACCGGCAGGTCGACCTCGCGCGCGAGCATGCCGCGCAGGTTGCTCCAGGCGCGTTTCGTGGGATCGGTGTCCAGGCTCGCGATGAGGTTCTGCGAGCGGCTGACGCCCGCGTGATCGGCGACGACGACGGTCAGGCGCGTGTGTCCGTTCGGGCTTTGCGCGGCGAACCGCGCCACTTCCGGCGTCAGCTTCTGGCTGGCCGGCAGAGGCGCCGAGTAGCGCAGCGGCTCGCCGCGCGTCGCCAGGCTGGCCAGCGCCCTGCCGGCCGCGGCGTCGGCCAGCACGAGGTAGGCGTTGTTGTTGATGTACTGCAACGGCGTGGCACCCGTTGCCCGCACACGATCCAGCCACGCGTCGGTCATCGGGCCGACGAACTGCACGAGGTAGACGCCGGTTCCTGCTGCTGCCGTCTGTGTGTCGGCGGCACCCGGCGTGAATGCGCCGGCCGGCAGCGCGACGCTGCGGTCGGTCAGCGTCGCGACTTCGCGCCAGTGGCCGGCGGCGATGCGTGCGCGATGGGTGGCGTCGACGCGCCACAGCGCGAACGCGCCGTAGTCGTGGACCAGCGACATTCCCTGCTCGCCCGGGCTGCTGGCGTCCTTCTTCAGCAGTGCGTAGTCGGCGTCGAAATGGGGTGATACGCCGACCTGCGCATACGCCGGGCCGGCCAGGGCCAGCGATGCGGCGAGAAACAGGCGCGTGCGATGGATCGTGATGGTTTTCACGGGTGTTCCTTCGGGCGAGGTGTAGTCAGAGCCGGCGGATCGGAGCGTCCGCGTTGCCTCTCGTGCGAGAGGCCGGGAAATCTAGCAGTCTCGTCAGTGGCATCGCACTGTACATTCTGCGGCGTTGTCGCAATGTACGCAGGCGAATTGTGGCCTTCGTGCGCATGCATTGGATCGGCGCGCCAACAAGCGCTGGCGTATGTACGCAGCCGGCAATGCCAGGGTCCGCGACGATGGCTGCAAGCAAGCCGGCGCTGGGCGTGCCGCCTGAGCGGCCGGTTACTGAACCACCCGCCGGCTACCGCCGGCAGCGCGTCACGCGTGGTCGCCGGTCGGTTCGCGGTGTTGCCGGGGGCGGAAGGTCGGCGGCGTGGGCCGGCGCCCTGGTCGTGTGCAGCCGCGCCGCGCCGACAGACTGGCGGCGGAGGATGCTGTGCCGCGCGGCGGCGTAGCGCGGTGGCGCCAGTTTGCGATGGGGTAATGCCGACGAGGCGCCGCTGGCGCCTCGTCGTTGAAGAGGATTAGAACGCCGACAGATTGAACGGATCGTGTTCTGCCGACATGTTGTCGCCGCCGCCTTCGGCCAGGCGGATCTTCAGCGCCAGGCCGTCGCGCGAGTCGGCCTTGGCCAGCGCCTCTTCCAGCTCGATGCGGCCTTCCTTGTACAAGGTATACAAAGCGCGATCGAAGGTCTGCATGCCTTCCTGCAGCGAGCGATCCATCGCTTCCTTGATTTCGTGCACCTGGCCGCGGCGCATCAGGTCGCGGATATGCGGCGTGTTGATGAGGATTTCCACCGCCGGCATGCGGCGGCCGTCCTTGCCGATGACCAGGCGCTGGGAGATGACTGCCTTCAGGTTCAGGGCCAGGTTCATCAGGATGTTCTTGTGCGACGCCTCGGGGAAGAAATTGAGGATGCGCTCGATGGTCTGGTCGGCGTTGTTGGAATGCAGCGTGGCCAGGCAGATATGGCCGGTTTCCGAGAACGCGATCGCCGCTTCCATGGTTTCGACGTCGCGGATTTCGCCGATCATGATCACGTCGGGCGCTTCGCGCATCGCGTTCTTCAGCGCTTCGTGATAGCTGTGGGTGTCCAGGCCGACTTCGCGCTGGTTGACGATGGATTTCTTGTGCCGGTGCAGGTATTCGATCGGGTCTTCGATGGTGAGGATATGGCCCGACTGGCTCACGTTGCGGTGATCGATCATCGCCGCCAGCGTGGTCGACTTGCCCGAGCCGGTGGCGCCGACGACCAGGATCAGGCCGCGCGGCTCCATGATGATGTCTTTGAAGATCTGCGGCAGCTTGAGCGTATCGACGGTGGGAATTTCGCTCTTGATCGCGCGGATCACCATGCCCACTTCGCCGCGCTGCTTGAACACGTTGATGCGGAAGCGGCCGGCGTCCTTCACCGCGATGGCCATGTTGAGTTCGAGATCGCGTTCGAACTGCGGCACCTGGCCTTCGTCCATCAGCGAATAGGCGATCTTCTTGACCATGCCGCCAGGCAGTCCGGTATTGCCCAGGGGGTAGAGCTTGCCCTCGACCTTGATGTTCACCGGGGCACCCGTCGTCAGGAACATGTCCGACGCGCCCTTCTCGGTCATGAGCTTGAGAAAGTAGCCAATATCCATACTCGCCTCGCTGCGAGATGCGGGACGGCACGTGCCGTCGTTTATGCTGGGAATCCCCGTCGTGAACCGGGCCGCCGATCCGTTGCAACGATCGTGCCGGCTTCTGGAAAATAGCGTCGGATTCCCACCCTGATTGCGGCCGAAGTTATGACACCAACGCCAAGAAAAATCCACGTACTGGCGCCACTTTTGCTCGCATTCCTGAGCCCGGCCGCAGCACGCGAGCGCGTGGTTTTGCCCGAGCTGCAAACTGCGGCGACAGCCCTCGCCCTGGCCGCTGAAGTGGGCGCGGCAACGTATGCGCCGCTGGAGTTGCGCTACGCCAGCGAACAGCTGGAACAGGCGCGCCAGGCGCAGGAAAACAAGGACATCGCCGATGCGCGTCTGCTGCTGGAGCAGTCCATCGTCAATAGCGATCTTGCCGTGGCCAAGTCGCGCCTGGGGCGTACGCGCGAAGCGGTGCAGGTACAAGCGGCAGCCAATGCCCGGCTGCGCGCGGAAGCGGGCCTGGCGCCGGTCGCGGAAGGGGGCAGGCCTTGAGGCGCTGGCTGGGCATGGCCGCCTGTGTCTTCCTGGCGGCCTGCGGTTCGACGCCGCGGCGCGACCTGGACTACGACCGCCTGCATGCAAGCCTGCAGGCCCTGGCGGGCGACCCTGCGCTGGCACGCCTGGCCCTGGCCGAGCGGGCGCTGGCCGAGGCCGCCGTGCGCCGGCTCGATGCCAGCAGCGTCAATGCCGAGGAACACGCGCATCTGGCGTATCTCGCCGAGCGGCGCGTAGACATCGCCTATATCGCGGCGCAGACGGCAGCGGAAAGCGTGCGCCTGGCTGAGCTGGAGCGCGAGCAGTCCGGCCTGTTGCTGGCCGCCAGCCGGCGCGAGACTGCTGCCATGCGCGAGGAACTGGACCGCCAGCGCCAGCGCGAACTGCTGGCGCAGGAAGACGTGCAGCGCGGCCTGACGCCAGGAAACGTCACATCCACCCATCCGTTGGCCGGCAGCCCGGCCAGCACGACGGTAGCCGCGCCTGCGCCGGCAACGCCTGCGCCGGCAACGCCTGCGGCGGTGCCGATGGCGCCGCCGCCCGCGCCGCTGCCGGTCGAGCGGGTTGGCTCGGCAGCGGCACCGGCACCGCCGCCGGCACCGAACGCTGTCCCCCTTGCTCCGCCGGCGGCCGTCGCCCTGCCGGGGGCTGCGCCGGCGACTGCAGCGACGGCTGCCAGCCCGGCGGCTGCCCTGTCCACTGCAGCAGCACCGGTCACTCCGGCAGACACGGCCCAGCCTGACGGGGCAGCGACGGCGGCGGCCGTAATGCCGGCCGCGGCAACGCTGGCAGCGCGGCTGGCGGTGCTCGCTCCTGACCTTGGCGATGCCACGCAGATGACACTGGAAGACCTGGTCTTCGAACCCGGCACGGCTCAGCTCGTCGCCGACGCACAGCCGGGTATTGCGCGCGTCGCCGCCTTTGTCGGCAGCGATACGGCGCGGCCGATTCGCGTCGAAGGCCATACCGACGCGACCGGCAGTCCCGACGCCAATCGTGCACTGTCGCTGCGCCGTGCCGAAGCCGTGCGCGACGCGCTGGTCGCCGCGGGCATTGCGCCGCAGCGCATCGCGGTGTCGGGCGAGGGGTCGGCCCAGCCGGTGGCGTCCAATGACGAGGCCGAGGGGCGTGCGCGCAATCGCCGCGTGGTGGTGCGTCTGCTGCCGGCGGGAAACTGAGGCGGCCCTCGAACAGGCGTTGGGTTTTACCGTTTAACGCCGCGTTTACGTGACGCAAGCCAGTGAAGAAAAACGCATTTTCCCCGCGGTTTGCGCGAGCCAAGGCAACGTAGTAGGGTGGTTTCGCAGTCGCCCGGATAACGCGGTACGGCTGCCGAATCCATGCAGAAAAGCGCGTCGCCGATAGACCAGGAAACCGCACCGCCACATTTGCTTGGCGGGCCGGTTCGCGCGATGACGCCAGTCCCGCTTCGTTTCCGTTCCCACATTCCCTCGCACGTCCGCGCCGCTGGTGCGGACGTGCGTCTGCGTGTGTTTTACACAACGATAGGAGTACAGCTGATGTTCGAGAATCACCAGAAATCCGAGATCGACGCATTGCTGAAAGCAAGCACCGAATTCCGCAGCCTGTACCAGCGCCACCAGGAGCTGGACAGCAAGCTGCGCGACGCCGATCTCGGAGTGCTGCCGATGGATGACACCACGCTGCATTCGCTGAAGAAAGAAAAGCTGCGTGCCAAGGATCGCCTGACCCAGATGTGGGAACACCGCGACGGGCCGCACTGAGAAAATGCCGAACACGTGCCGGGTGCCTGGCTCTTGTGTTCGGCCGACTCTCCCCGTAGCCCTGCCAAACCCTTGCTGTGCAAGGATTTGGCTGCTCTTTAACTGGCGGGCTCCAGAGCAAGGCCCGCTGCCGAATTGCCTGGCGGTTTCCCGAATCGCCATGACTTCGCTCCTCCCCCTGAGCATCCAGGCCCTCGGCCTGTAGTCGTAAGCGCGGCCTCCACGCCGACGCTCCCGCTCCTCCAGCCCCGTCTGGAGGAGCGGGAAAGCCGACGCAGCGGCGGCGCCTTGCCATGGCCGGCAGCTCGCGGTTTTTTCCTTTTGCATCGGTATGGCTGCGGGTTTTTGTACAGCGGCAGCCGGCCTTGTGCCGCGCGCATCGCGAGCCGGCAGGCCGTCGGTTATCATCCCGCCCCCTGAAACGACGACGTGCCCTGCCTGCGCCGGGTACTGGCGGGAGCCACATGACCATCCACCAAAGCGTGCTGGAACTTATCGGACAGACTCCGATGGTGAAGGCGCAGCGCCTCGATACCGGCTGCTGCGAGTTGTTCCTCAAGCTGGAAAACATGAACCCCGGCGGGTCGATCAAGGACCGCATCGGCTTGTCGATGATCGAGGCGGCCGAGCGCGCCGGCCAGATCAAACCCGGCGACATCCTGGTCGAAGGCACCGCCGGCAATACCGGCATAGGCCTGGCCCTGGTTGCGCAGCAGAAGGGCTACAAGCTGATTCTCGTCGTGCCGGACAAGATGAGCCGCGAGAAGATCTTCAACCTCAAGGCCATGGGCGCGGAAGTCGTGCTGACCCGCTCCGACGTGGCCAAGGGCCATCCGCAGTATTACCAGGACATGGCCGAGCGCCTGGCGCGGGAAACCCCGGGCGCGTATTTCATCAACCAGTTCGGCAATCCCGACAATCCGCTTGCGCACGAAATCGGCACTGGTCCGGAAATCCTCGCGCAGATGGACGGCAAGCTCGATGCGATCGTGTTCGGCTGCGGCTCGTCCGGCACGATGAGCGGCCTGTCGCGCTGTTTTGCCGAGAAGGCGCCGGATGTCGAATTCATCCTGGCCGATCCGGTCGGTTCCATCCTCACGCAGTACATCAACGAAGGCACGCTCTCGACCAAGAGCGCCTCGTGGATGGTGGAAGGCATCGGCGAAGACTTCCTGCCGCCGATCAGCGATTTCAGCCGGGTCAAGAAGGCCTATGCCATCAGCGACAAGGAAAGCTTCCTGACCGGGCGCGAGCTGCTGGAGAAGGAAGGCATCCTGGCCGGCTCTTCCAGCGGCACCCTGCTCGCCGCGGCGCTGCGCTATTGCCGCGAACAGACCACGCCCAAGCGCGTCGTGGTGTTCGTCTGCGACACGGGCAACAAATACCTGTCGAAGATGTACAACGACTACTGGATGCTGGACAACGGCTTCCTCGAACGCCAGCAGTTCGGCGACCTGCGCGACCTTATCATGCGGCCGTATGCAGCCCACGACACCGTGGTGATCGGGCCGAACGATCCGCTGACCATGGCCTACCAGCGCATGAAGCTGTACGAGATCTCGCAGCTGCCGGTGATGGAAGGCGAGAAGATCGTCGGCATCGTCGACGAATCCGACGTGCTGATGCACGTGCATGCGGACGAAGCGCGTTTCCGAGATCCGGTGTCCACGGCGATGATTTCCAAGCTCGACGTGCTCGACGTCAGCGCGACCATAGAGCAGCTGCTGCCGGTATTCGATCGCGGCCATGTCGCCATCGTGATGCAGGCCGAACGCTTTCTCGGCCTGATCACGCGCATCGACCTGCTCAACTACCTGCGCCGCCGCGTGCAGTAAAGCCTGCCGTAGCGCCCACCTCCTGTTCTGCGAGAATCCATGAGCCACTCTTCCAAGCAACACGGTCTGGGCACGCGCGCCATCCATGCCGGACAGTCGCCCGATCCGACCACCGGCGCGGTAATGACGCCGATCTACGCCACGTCGACGTACGTGCAATCGAGTCCCGGCGTACACCAGGGTTATGAGTATTCGCGCTCGCACAATCCCACGCGCTTCGCCTACGAGCGCTGCGTGGCGGATCTGGAAGGCGGTCGCAACGGCTATGCCTTCGCCTCGGGCCTGGCGGCCACTTCGACGGTGCTCGACGTGCTCGACAGCGGCAGCCACGTGATTGCGATGGACGACGTCTACGGCGGCACCTACCGCCTGTTCGAACGCGTGCGCCGGCGTTCCGCCGGGCTGGATTTCAGCTGGGTCGACCTCAACGACCAGGCTGCGCTGGAAGCCGCCGTACGGCCGAACACGAAACTCATCTGGATCGAGACGCCGACGAATCCGCTGCTGAAGATCGTCGATATCGCGGCGATCGCCGAATTCGCGCGCAAGCGCGGCATCCTCGTTGGGGTCGACAACACCTTTGCCACGCCGATGCTGCAGCGGCCGCTGGAGCTGGGTGCACACCTGGTCATGCATTCGGCCACCAAATACCTCAACGGCCACTCCGACATTGTCGGCGGCATGATCGTGGTCGGCGACGACGTGGAGCTGGCCGAGAAGATGACCTTCCTGCAGAACGCCGTCGGCGGTGTGCAGGGACCGTTCGATTCCTTCCTCGCCTTGCGCGGCCTGAAGACCCTGCACCTGCGCATGCGCGCGCACTGCGAGGCGGCGCAGGAGCTCGCCGGCTGGCTGTCCACCCATTCCAAGGTGGAAAAAGTCATTTATCCCGGCCTGGCAGAACATCCACAGCATGAGCTGGCCAAGCGCCAGATGAGTGGTTTCGGCGGCATGCTCAGCATCTACGTCAAGGGCGGTTTCGACGGCGCGCGGCGCATGATGGAGCAGTGCAAGCTGTTCGCCGTGGCCGAATCGCTGGGCGGCGTGGAAAGCCTGATCAACCACCCGGCGGTGATGACCCATGCCTCGGTGCCGGCGGAAAACCGCGCGCGCCTGGGCATCCACGACAACCTGGTGCGGCTGTCGGTCGGTGTCGAGGACGTGGCCGACCTGCGCGCCGAACTGGATGCGGCACTGGCCGCGGCCTGACCCGCATGCACGCGTCGTTTGCGCGCGCTGCCGGTTGCAGCGCATGAGCGGGACAGTCGGACTGGGACGGTTTCTCGCGGAACCGTTCTCGGCCTTCGGCCGGCACTGGTCGCTGACCCGCGAGCTGACCAAGCGCGATGTGCTCGGCCGCTACCGCGGTGCCAGCTTCGGGCTGCTGTGGTCGGTGCTCAGTCCGTTCCTGATGCTGCTGGTCTATACCATGGCCTTCGGCTCGATCTTCAAGAGCCGCTGGGCGCAGCAGGTCGAGGGCGGGCCGGACTACACGCTGATCCTGTTCGTCGGCCTGATCGTGCACGGTTTTTTTACCGAGTGCCTGACCCGCGCTCCGCTGCTCATCGTCGGCAACCCGACCTACGTCAAGCGCGTCGTGTTCCCGCTCGAGGTATTGCCCTGGCCGATGCTGCTTTCGGCATTCTTTCACATGTTGATGAATGTCGTAGTGCTGCTGGTCATTTTCCTGGTGCGATTCGGTGTGCCGCCCTGGACCGTCGTGCTGTTTCCGCTGGTGCTGCTGCCGCTGGCCCTGGTCGGCGCCGGAATCGGATGGCTGTTCGCCTCGCTCGGCGTCTACCTGCGCGACATCAGCCAGATCACCGGCGTGCTGTCGACGGCGATGCTGTTTCTTTCCTCGGCCGTGGTGCCGGTAGAGACGCTGTCGCCGCACTATCAGTTCATCTTCCGGCTCAACCCGCTGAGCTTCATCATCGACGAGGCGCGCAAGGTCGCCCTCTGGGGCCAGCTACCGGATTGGAGCGGACTGGGCCTTTACCTGCTGGGGGCGCTCATGTTCTGTTATCTGAGCTACGCCTGGTTCCGCGCCACGCGTTCGGGGTTTGCCGATGTCCTCTGAACTCGCCCTGCGGGTCGATGGCGTCAGCAAGGCCTTCGCCATCTACGAGAAGCCGCACCATCGCCTGTTGCAGCAGTTGTTTCCGAATGCCGGCCGCAGCTGGCACCGGGAATTCCATGCCTTGCGCAATATCGATTTCGAGGTCTACCGCGGCGAAACCGTCGGCATCGTCGGGCGCAACGGCTCGGGCAAGTCGACCCTGCTGCAGATCATCTGCGGCACCCTGGCGCCGAGCGCTGGCAAGGTACAGGTGTACGGCCGTATTGCCGCGCTGCTGGAGCTCGGCGCCGGCTTCAATCCCGAATTCAGCGGCCGCGAGAATGTCTACCTCAATGCGACGGTGCTGGGCCTGACACGGGCCGAGATAGACGCCAGTTTCGCCGACATCGCTGCCTTCGCCGACATCGGCGAATTCATGGAGCAGCCGGTCAAGAGCTATTCCAGCGGCATGTACGTGCGCCTCGCCTTCGCCGTCGCGATCAACGTGAAGCCCGATATTCTGATCGTCGACGAAGCCCTTGCCGTCGGCGACGAAGCGTTCCAGCGCAAATGCCATGCGCGCCTGGACCGCCTGCGCGACGACGGCGCGACCATCCTGTTCGTGTCGCATTCGGCCGGCATGGTGATCGAACTGTGCAATCGCGCGGTGCTTCTGGACCGCGGCGAAATGCTGGCATTGGGTACGCCGCGGCACGTGGTGTCGCGCTACCACAAGCTGCTGTTTGCGCCCGCGTCCAAGCTGGACGAGGTGCGGGCGCGCATTCGCGCCGAAGCCGA
This sequence comes from Tahibacter aquaticus, assembly GCF_004363655.1. Classification (GTDB taxonomy): domain Bacteria; phylum Pseudomonadota; class Gammaproteobacteria; order Xanthomonadales; family Rhodanobacteraceae; genus Tahibacter; species Tahibacter aquaticus. Next base: position 571,673 of record NZ_SNZH01000001.1, on the reverse strand, counting down.
CAGCGGCCCGGTCGCTGCCGGCAGCGGGGCCGCTGCGGCGGGCAACGACGAAGCGAGCGACGGCTCGTATTTCGATCCGTCGCTGGTGTCGCAGAGCATCCTCAGCTATCCCTCGCTCGGTGCGTGCATCGACGATCCGCATATCGAGACCAGCGCCGGCCAGCGCGTCAACATGCTGCGCGGCGGCAGCGACTACGTCTACGTCTATCGCGTGCATTTCGATACGGCTGCGGCCGGCGTGCGCTGCGGCATGATGTTCCGCACCACGACGGGACTGGACCTGGCCGGCGGCGCCAGCGCCCTGGCCGGCGAAGGGCTGGACGTGGTCGAGGCCGGCCAGAGCATTTCCGTGCGTTTCCAGTTTCGCTGCCTGCTTGCGCCGGGCACCTATTTCGCCAATGCCGGCGTATTGGGGCTGCATGGCGAGAGCGAGCAATACCTCGATCGGCGCATCGACGCGATCATGTTCCGCGTGTTGCCGGATCTGGAACGGCTCTCTACCGGAATGGTCGATCTTTGCATTGGCGCCAGCGTGTCATTCGATCCGCAAACGGAGTCAGCGAATGTCTGAAAAGCGGACGGCCATACTTATCCTGGGCATGCACCGCAGCGGTACCTCGGCACTGACCCGCGTGCTCAATCTGTGCGGCGTCGACCTGGGCAGCAGGCTGATGCCGCCGGCCGAAGGCAATAATGAACTCGGCTTCTGGGAGCATGTGGAAGCCGTGAACATCCACGAGCGCGCCTTGACCCAGCTCGGACGCAACTGGTCGGACGCACGGCGCATGCCGTCGGACTGGCTGGAGTCGCCGGCCGCGGCGGCGGCGGCCGAAAGCATAGCTGCGCTGGTCCGCGACGAATTCGCGCACAGTCCGTTGTGGGCCGTGAAGGATCCGCGAGCATGTCGCTTTGTTCCTCTGTGGAAAAAGGCGCTTGATGCTGTCGGCATCGAGGTGAAGCTGTTGTTCGTGCTGCGCCATCCCGGCGAGGTCAGCGCATCGCTGGCGCGTCGTGATGGCATGTCCGAAGCGGAAAGCGAATTGTTGCTGCTGAACCACTTCTTCGAGGCGGCACAGGCATCCGCGGGCCGGGTGCGGTGCGCGGTGACCTACCAGTCGCTGCTGGATGACTGGCGTGGCTGCATGCAGCGCATTGCGCGCGAGCTGGATATCGAGCTGCCGGCGCTGCAGTCTGGTGCCGCGCAGATCGAACAGTTCCTTGACCGCGGCGCGCGCAATCATCATCACGCCGACGACGACGCGGCGTTGGGCAAATCGCTCAATGGACGCGCCTACCTGCTTGCACGCGACAGCAGCGACGCCGCCGAATTTTGGTCTGGCGTGGGAGAGTTGAGTGAAATATGGGATTTGTACCAGCATGACCTGCTGCCCTATGTCGACGCGCTGCTGGACATGCTGGCGATTCGCGACGTACTGGAACGGCAGGCACGCGCTCCAGCCATTGCCGAATGGCAGGACCAAGACCGTACACTTCAGCCGCTGACGCGGTTGCAATTCCGCATGATCTCCGGCTTGCAGGAAGGTATGGGCAAGCTTGGCCAGGCCTCGGCCGATCTCGGCGCGATGGTGCGTATCGGCAATGAATCGGCGCTGGGCGAGTCCTCCCGCATCGCCGGCACCGTGGCGGCGATGCAGGCCGGTTTGGCCGAGCTGCACCAACAGGTGCTGGACCAGGCGGGCGGCAGTGCCGAGCTGAGGGCGGCGGCGCACGCGCAGCAGCAGCTGTTGGGCGAGGTGCTGGTACAGGCCGACACCCTGCGCCGGCATATGGACGATATTGCGCTGCGCAGCCATGCCCAGTGGGGCGAGTTCGCACGGCGCAGCGACGAGCGTTTGGTCCAGTTGGGGCAGCAGGCGGACGATTCGGCCCTGGCGAGCGAGCGCATTGCTGTACAGCTCGCTGGGCTGGAACAGCGCCTGGCAGCAGCGGCTGAACGGGACAATATGCGCTGGTCGCAGCGTCTGCGCCGACTGTTATCGGGGAAATGACAAGCGAGCGCATGCGGCAAGACGGCAAGACATGAGGGAGCTGGCCCTCAGCGGATGGGCGGCCAGGCGATCGGGTTTGAATTCCGGGGGTTGGGTTGCACATGGCTAATGCGTGGTATTGGGACAAGTTCGTCCTGGGGATGAGGCTGGTCTATCGCGTCATTCCACTCAGTGAGCGGACCAAGCTGCGCCACACCTATTGGCTGGCGTACCGTTTTCCGGCCCTGCGCCAGGTCGTGCGCACGGCCGAGCAGCAGGTGCTGGTGGAGCTGGACCTGGTGCCGCTGCCTGCGGGTTCGGTGGCGCCGAACGCCGTTGCGCAGTCGATGGCCGGCGAACCGTCTGCTGACGTCGCGTTGGGCTCGGGGCCGGCGAAGGAGGTCCTGAAGGTCGGCTTGCCGCGCAGCGGCGCCTGCCGCCGCGTACACATGGCAACGCGTGCGATCGGCCATGTACCGCTGCGCAAGACGCCGCTGGCAACGACGCCGGCGGTGAAGCTGCTGGCGTTCTATCTGCCGCAGTTTCACCCCATTGCCGAGAACGACGCCTGGTGGGGCAAGGGTTTTACCGAATGGACCAATGTCGGCCGCGCCCTGCCGCAGGTCGAAGGTCAGTACCAGCCGCATCTTCCCGGCGAGCTGGGTTACTACGACCTGCGTGTGACGCAGGTGCAGGAACGTCAGGTCGAACTGGCCAAGCTCTACGGAGTCGGCGGTTTCTGCTTCTATTTCTACTGGTTTGCCGGCAAGCGGCTGCTGGAAGCACCACTGCTGCAGTACCTGGAAAATCCCCGCTGCGACCTGCCGTTCGCCCTGTGCTGGGCAAACGAGAACTGGACCCGGCGCTGGGACGGCTACGAAAGCGACGTGCTGATCGCCCAGGCCTATTCGCCCGAAGACGACATCGCCTTCATCGAGCACGTGGCGCGCTACATGCGCGATCCGCGCTACGTGCGCGTCGGCGGCAAGCCGCTGCTGCTGGTCTACCGCCCCAGCCTGCTGCCGGACCCGCGCGCCACGGCGCAGCGCTGGCGCGCACGCTGTCGCGAACTCGGCCTGGGCGATATCCATATCGCACTGACCAGCGCCTTCGACCGCATCGATCCGGCCGCGATCGGTTTCGACGCGATGGTGGAATTCCCGCCCAACAACACTGCGCCGCCGCTGGTCACCGACAAGGTGCGCAAGTTGAATCCGGGCTTTTCCGGCAATGTATACGATTGGAGCTGTTTCCCCGAGCGCAGCCGCCGCTACGAAAAGCCGCCCTATACCTTTTACCGCGGCGTCAACCCGGGCTGGGACAACGAAGCACGCAAGCCCGGCGTCAGCAACATCTTCGTCAACGCGTCGCCGCGCGGCTACCAGGAATGGCTGGTCAATGCCATGCGCGACACCATCGCGCGCTTCGACGCGCCCGACCAGCGCCTGGTCTTCATCAATGCCTGGAATGAATGGGCCGAAGGCGCGCACCTGGAGCCGGACGTGCGCCTGGGCTACGCCTGGCTGGACGCGACCCGCCGCGCGGTCGAGCAGGTCAGCGGCCCGGCCGGCGCCCGGCGCGACGGCCGCGTCTGCGCGATCGTGCATGCCTACTATCCGGAGCTGCTGGACGAGATCTTCCAGATGCTGGCGCAGTGGAGCACACCGTATCGCCTGATCGTAACCACCGTGCCCGAGTGCGAGGCCGAAGTGCGCGAACGCCTGCACGGCGCCGCCATCGACGGCGAATGCCGCGTTTTCGAAAACCGCGGCCGTGACGTGCTGCCGTTCCTGCGCGTGGCCAGCGAGCTGGCCGATGCGGGCGAGGAACTCATCGTCAAGCTGCATACCAAGCGTTCGCTGCATCGCGCCGACGGCGATATCTGGCGCCGCGACCTCTTGACCAAGCTGATCGCCGCTGGCAATGCGCGCCGCATCGCCGAGTCGTTCAATGCGACGCCAGCGCTGGGCATGGTGGCGCCGGAAGGGCATATTCTGCCCATGAATTTCTACTGGGGGTCGAACCAGGAAAGCGTGCACTACCTGTGCAGGCTCATGGGCGTGGCCGAATGCGATCCTGGCCATGACGTGTTCGCCGCGGGTTCCATGTTCTGGATGCGCGTAGCCGCGCTGCGGCCACTGCTGGACCTGCACCTGGATGAAGCCGAATTCGAGGCCGAGCGCGGCCAGGTCGACGGCACCATGGCGCATGCGATCGAACGCTGCTTCTCGGTGTCGGCGCGCCGGGCCGGTCTGTATCTGGCATCGTCCGAAGACACCAGCGTCAACGCCGCACCGCTGGAACAGGACTACGCCTACGCCGACTCCTCGCGTTGAGCGCGACTCTGTCTATTCCGTTTCTGGAGCCCACATGCTGACCTGGTTTGACGATCGCGAGACGTTCCTGCGCGAAATCGATGTACTCGAAGCGCGCCGCGGCGCCGGAGAGGCTTTCGTCAGCACGCAGGAGGCCGTGCCCGGCTACTGCACGGCCTGCGCGGCGATGTCCACGTTCGCGGTTCGCGTAGGCGGTTTCTACGGCAACCGGCCAAACCTGCGCGAAGGCCTGACTTGCCGTAGCTGCGGCCTGTCCAACCGCAACCGGCTGATCTACTCGGCGTTGCGCCGGCGCGCCGACGAAGTGCCGCAGGCTGCGATTGCGCTGCTGGAAAACCTGACGCCGCTGTTCGTCGCGCTGCGGCGGCAGCTGCCGCAACTGCTGGGATCGGAGTACATCGGCGAAGCGCACGTGTCGGGGCAGGTCTATCCCTATCACGGCCATCCGGTGCGCCACGAGTCGATCACGCAACTGTCCTATGCCGACGCCAGCCTCGACCTGATCGGCCATTGCGACGTGCTCGAGCACGTCTACGACTATCGCGCGGCACTGTGCGAAGTGCGCCGCGTGCTGCGGCCGCGCGGCCAGATGATCTGCACCGTGCCGTTCTTCATGACGCGACAGGAAGAAGCCGTGCTGGCGCGGCCGCGCGGCGACGGCAGCATCGAATTCTTCGGGCCGCCCGAATACCACGGCGACGGTCTGCGCCCCGAAGGCATACTGACCTGGCATCACTTCGGCTGGAAGCTGCTCGACGACGCGCGCGAAGCCGGCTTCGCGAGTGCGCAGATCGGCCTGGACTACGACTTGTTTTGCGGTTTCGCCACCAACAACCATCCGCGGCCCGAATACGGGCTGATGTATCCGCTGCTGCTGCGAGCCTGCGCCTGAGCGGGCTGGTCAACGCGCGGCAGCGCAACGGGTTCAGCCTTCCGGGGAAGACAGATCCGGATGGCTGCTGACGCTGTGCCGGCTTTCCCGTGCGCAATGCCGTCGATGGCGGGCGCAAGTCCCGCTCCGGGTTGTTCGAGCCGGCGAATCCGGTGCAGTGCCGGATTTACCGCCGTGATTTCCCCGCAAGCACCTCAGGGCGGCAGCGGCTGCAGGCGCAATTCGGCCAGATAGCCCCAGTCGCAGGCGAGGTTGCCGTTGGCGCCGGGTGCGACCGTGACGCGCAGGCTGTCACCGGCGGCAATCTGTACCGCATCCAGCGTGGCGGTCTGCAGACCACGGTCCTGCGCGGTGGTGAAAGGGTTGAGATTGCGCTGCAGTTGCAGCGTCGCTGCATCGCCATTGACCACATCGATCTGGAACTGGATGCCGTCGGCCTGCGCCTCTGCGCAGCCAGCTATCACGTGTGTCGCGCCACGCATGCCGTAGCGCGTAGTCAGCCGGTAGCGGCCCGGTGCCGGCGAGAAATCCATGGTCGACAAGGCGTGCATGAACAGCGCCGGCCGGCCGTCCTCGACGATGGGTTGGATCATGCCGTGGCGCTTGGTTGGCGCGAGATCCAGGCCGGGATACAAAATTGCCTTGATGCCGGGCGCGAGCTGTTCGGCGGGTTCGACCGGCAGCTCCTGCGGTGTGAAGCCCACACGCAGGCGCGGTGCGAGCAGGCTTAGCTGCTCGGGCTCCGCGGTAGTGAAGCGGACGCGCTGCACCGCAGGTTGGCGATCGCCGTACATCCACTGAACGTAGGAAATCTCGTTGACCAGATACGGCGACAGCAGGAAGCCGCCGCTTGCCGCGGCACGTACCAGCCGGTATTGGTGCACCACTGTGGTGTCCAACGTAACTTCCATCAGCAGCGGGGGCTCGCGCAGCAGCACGGCCATCAGCTTGCCGCGCAGGCTCTGACCGAGATCCAGGTGCATCAGCATCGCCGATGTGTGTGCCGGCACATCGATCCACTCGCCAAATGCCGCATCGACATAGCTGACTGCCGCCGGCGCAATCGGATCGCGCACGTCGCGCACGCGCTTGAGCAGCACGAAACCCCGCTCGATCTCCACCAACCGGTAGTTGCGCCATAGCGCGAGCAGCGCCAGCCCGTCCTCGCTGGTGGGGTAGCGCGCGTCAATCGGTTCTATTTTCAGCAGCACGAAAGGGGGTGCAGAGCTGCCGAGGAAATAACCTTCGTTGAGACGCTGCAGGCGGGGTGAATACGCGGCGTAGCTCTGGAATACGGGCCGGGGCGCGTAGTTCAGCTCGTTGACCAGAACCACGCCTTGCGACGACGTGAGCAGATCTACGCGTTGCGTGCCCACGATCTCGCGGACCCGCGGCAAGTCCAGTGCGCTGCGTACACCGGCGCGGCCCGCGTCCTGATTGGCGCGCAGGGTTGCAGGATTGAGCACCTGGTTCCAGGTTATCGCGACGTTCTCGGCAGTCGTGCGGTAGGTCTGCAGCGTTGCCCCGGGCGGGATCAGCAAGACCGCGGCGCCGCTCAGCAGCAGTACGCTCAGTGTCGCCGCGTAGCGCAGCTGTGGCAGCAGATCGCGCACGAAGCCCATCATCACCAGCAGCGCCAGTGCGACCAGCGGCAGAAAGATATGGGCATGATCGGCCCGCGTGAACGACGCGCGCCAGGCGATGAACAGGGCGGCGGCGAGATAGCCGACGACCATCAGCGCACGTAGCCGCGCCGAGCGGTCGCTGCCGAGCCAGGCCAGTAGCAATGCTGCAATCCCGATACTGGCCGCAAGGCAGACGGCCTGTTCCTGGTCTGCGCCGCCCGCGCCCATGGCTTGGCTGTAAGCCGAAGCCATTTCCAGCGAGGTGAGAAGGTAGGCGGGGAAGCCGCTGACGGCCTGTCCGTTGGCCAGCCACAGGGCCAGCGCCGCGGCCGGAACGCCAAGCAGCCAGCCGACCGCGGCCAGCGCGCGGCGGTGCTGCGCGAGCAGCAGCGTACCGACCAGCCAAACCCCGGTGGCGAGCGGGAAAAATGTGAACTTCACCAGCCCCAGCGTCGCGCAGAGCACCGCGACTACGCTCAGCAGCAGCGCACGCCAAGCGGCTGATCTGACGAGTGCTGCTCGCTCCACGGCGGCGACGGCCAGGATGAGCGTGCCGAGCAGCAAGACGTCACTGTTCAACCGCGGCGAGAGCACCAGCAGCACCACGAGCATTACCAGGCGTGTGCCCCACCCGCGCAGCAGCGAGGCCGCCAGCCCGAAGGTCACGCCAATTCCGAGGGTAAGCACGATCTGGCTGACGAAGAACGTGGTGAAGATCGTCGGATAGTAGGTCGCGTACGGGTTGAGCCAGCCCAGCGGACCGTAGGTGAAAACGATGTCGCTACCCCACTGGGCCCCCTGGACGTGTGCCCAGGCGATGACCGCCGACCACGATTCGTCGAGGTTGGTGCCGGCAGTGCTGATGCCCAGACGCAGTGTGACTACGAAGATCAGTGCGCCGACTAAGGCGCCAAACCAGCCGCCTTCTTCGCGCAACCGCGGCGCAGGCGTTGGCCAATGCGTTCTATTCATTGGGTTGACCGGAATGACAGATTTTTTAGCCGAGGTAGCTGCTCACGGTGCGTGCGGCAACGCCGGTGGTTTGCGCCACGGTTTCGCACTGTCAACGCGTGCCCTTCTGCGGAAATACGCCGTATTCCAGCAACCGGCCGACAGCCGCGGTCCGCGGCCGGGCCAACCGGTTTTCCGCGCCGAACCTGCGTTCCGGCTCGCCCCGTGCAATGGGCGCACGCACGAACACAAGGCGTCGGTCCAGCGGAAAGGTGCTGCTGATGCCAGCGCGGAAAGCCAGCGCAATCACCGTTGAATACAGCGGCAACTGGTCGGACATCATACGCGAAACGAAATTGATCGGCCCAGCAATCTGGACAACTGCAGTCGCCGCAGATGTGCCGGGATCAGGGCGCGCATGCCGGTTTTGCTGGTCAGGCGACGAGCGTCAGCGCTTCTGGGTGGCGACGAAAGCCAGGTCCTCCAACATACCCCGGCCAACGGCCTGTCGCTCACTGGCTGCTGGCCAGCAAGTCAGTACATCAACATCGCATCACTGTCGCGCAGGATGTCGAGCCGGTAGCCGCTATCGCAGCTTTCGGCCGGATCGGCGTCGCCGAGCATGATCCGGTAGCGGCCGTGTGGCACGGCTGAGGCATCGACACCGAGGTCGAACGAAGCCCCTCTGGAAACGGCCTGGCCGGGCAGGTGCACGACCGGATCGCGTGCACGCGGGCGCCAGGTGGTCGCTGCATAGAACTGGCCGGATTCGCTCAGCAGCCCGATCTGCAGTGGTCGGCGCTCAGCAGGTGTCCCGGTGTGTACAACGATCCCCGCCACGCGCAACGTCGCCGCATAAGTCACGACGAACATCTTGTCCCCTTGTGGTCCCGTTGCGTTGAGCGTGTGCAACGTGCAGCGCAGACCGGTTTGCAGGTCCGGACGGGCTTGTGGTTCGAGACGCGGCAAGACCCCTGGCGCGAACCGCTGCCACAGCGCGACGCTCAGTGCCGACAGCCGGCCGGCGGTCGGCGGGCATACTTCTGGCGCCGGGTGCTGGGCGGCAACAGGACCTGGCGGTGCGCAGTGTGTTGCGGCGTTCGTGCCATCCCGGGGCGCGACGGATACCGGAAGAAACCGCCGCAGCGTTGTGTCGGACAAGGCAGCGCCCAGTGCAGCGGCATCCGGATAGGGAATGTAGAACGCTGGCTTGGCGCTGAGGGCGGTCGCATCGCCGTCGATAAAGGCACGCACATTCACAGCCTCGATGCGCGTCAGGAAATGGCGGTCCAGTAGCAGCGGAACATGAACCACGCTCTGCGCTACGAAGCCGCCGCACAGCAGTAGCGCGACGCTGGCGGCGAGCGCGCGTTGCCGCCGGCGCTGCGCCGCGCCCTCGTTCGGAGCGTCGAGCAGGCGCAGGGCGAAATAGCCCAGCGCCATGCAGCCGAAGGCGAGCAGGTCGGTGTAGCGGGACGGCACACCGAGCATGTCGTGCCCGCGTGAGTAGGCTGTCGCGAACGCCGTCAGCGCCCACCAGACGTACAGGCCGCTGAAAAACAGATCGACGGAATCGGCCTCGCGCTTGCTGCAGAAGCGCCAGAAAAACAGCGCAAACGGCAGCGAGAGCGCCAGTGTCGCTGGCGCGACAAACGGCCAGCTCGTCGTGACCGCCACGGCGCGGACAAGCTCGAACAGGTCCTGCGTCCTGAGCGATTCGTGATACGCCGGGTGTGGAATCTGTGTGGCCGCCGCCAGCGCGATCACCAGCAGTGGCACAACCAGCAGGGCGGTCGCGCGCCAGGAAACGCGTCCTGCGAACGCGCGCGACACCAGCACGGCGCAACAGGAAAGCGGCGCGAAGATGCCGGTCGCGATCGTAAATACCGATGCCAGCGACAGCACCACCAGCAACAACAATGTGCCAGGCGAGGGCGGGCGGTGAGCTGCAATCCACAGCAATGCGAATGTCAGCAGGATCAGAAAATAGAACCCATTCTGGAATCCGGCGATCGTGTTTTCCCACGAGAACGGTAGCACCGCCGTGAGAACCAGCAGTCCGCAGAGCATGGCCGCCCGCCCGGCCGGCAGGCGTCGTACCAGGTAGGCCGCGAACAGTCCGACGCTGGTGCAGACGATCAGTGCGTTCGCCAGACACTGCACGCGTGCGTCCCACTGCGCGTCGTTGAGCAGGAACAGTGCGATGGCCCAGAGACGGGTCAGGCCGATGCGATGCTCGTTGTGCGCACTGAACAGCTGATGCCAGTCGTAACGGCCTTCAAGGAGCGGCTTGAACGTGCCCATTCCTTCGGCGGCCCACTGGTCCCAGAAGGGCAGACTGCTGCCGAAGGTCAGCACCAGCCAGGCGCGGGCCGCGAGCACCATGAGTGCGCAGACCACGGCAACCACCACGGCGCGGCGCGCACTGGCGTGCCGCGCGTCGGCGGCGGCAGCCGTTGCCGCCGGACGCTCCACGGCCGGTGCGGTAGATACCGGCGCGGTCATGATGCGGCGGCGTTTTTTCGGAACGAGAAGTATTTGTGGCCGAAAAAGCTCATCAGGATAGGCGCGGCGATACCGATGGCATGAGCAACTTCCTCGGCATGCCACCGCCAGCCGGCTGCGGGCAGGACGACGTGCACCAGCAGCAGGCTGACCGCGAGTGTCAGCGCAAGGCCCGCCAGGTTGACGAGGGTAAAGCGCAGCAGCTGGCCTGCGGCGTGGCCATGGCCGTCGACGAAGACAAAGCGCCGATTGAGCACGAACGCCGTCGACAGGCCGACGACGAACGCTGCCATGATGGCCAGCGCATACGGCAGCACCAGGCTGAACGCGGCGCGCGAGGCGAAGTTCATCAGCGCCGCGATGGCGCTGACGGCGATGAACGTGACGAGCTGGCGCTTCAATGGCCGGTCCGCGCTGCAGACGCCGCCGGCGGTCCGGGGATGCTCATCCTGCCGCCCGTTGTTCGGCCACGACGAACGCCTGCTTGCCGAGCACATGCCAGGCCAGAGGAACTTTGAGGTAGAGCTGCACCAGCCAGGCGGCCTGCGGCAGACGGCTCTTGGTCGTATACGGCAGGAACTTCGCGATCACCGTCGTCGGCGTCAGGCCGGCCAGCTGCAGGCCTTCGACCAGGCTGCGCTCGGTCAGCGGCGTGTGATGGTCGAAATAGTCCCAGTATTCACCGGGCAGATAGCGGATGTTGGGCTGCAGCACCATGACGCGGCCGCCGGGGCGCAGGATGCGCTGGCATTCGCGGAAGGTGTCCAGCACCATGTCTTTGCTCGGCAGGTGTTCGAGGAAGTTGCTCATGAACACCACGTCGACGCTGTTGCTGTCGAGTTCGCGGATCGCCGTGCACGACTCGTTGATCACGTGCACGTCGGCGGCCGCGAAGCGGCGCACATCGGGGTTGAGATCGACCGCGATCTTCTTGCCGGCCTGGATGTTGTTGATGAATTCGCAGTAGCCCGCGCCGATGTCGACCACGGTGTCGGTAGGCTTGACGTAGCGGCTGAAGAAGTCGCTGCACAGCACTTTCCAGATGGCGTGCTTCTGCGCCAGCGCCGCTTCGGGGAAGCGCTGGTTGTACAGCTTGTCGAGTTCGACCTTGGATTCGGACATGGCTACAGCCTCACGCTAGGGCAGTTTGCGCCAGGGTCTTGGCGACCTTGACGCTTTCGCAGATGGAACGGTCTTCCGGGTAGTAATACGCCGTGTCGGCCATGCACAGGCCGGCGATCGGCGTCTGCATCGGCGGCAGCATGTCGTAGAAGCCCGGCGGGCAGACGGCCTGGGCAAACTCGTAGCGATGGCAGTGGCTGGCCAATACCCAGTCACGCGAGAAGGCCGGATTGATCTTGGGCAGGTAGCCCAACACTTCCTCGATGAATTCGCTGTGCGGCCGCGCGTATTTGGCATGCGTCTTGGGCATGTAGAACGGCGCATAGACGATGGCCGGGCCGGTGCCCGGATTGAGATTGGAGTACTCGATCACGCCGGGAATATCGATGCTGTCGTCGCAGATATTCATCCAGAAGTTTTCGCTCAGCGGCTGCTTCAGCTTGAGGATGACGCAGACCACCGGAATGTTTTCCAGCGCGCGGATGCGCGCGGCGAACGCTTCGGGCAGGTCGGGCACCAGCGCCGGTACGTACTGGATCGGCGCCGTGCTGACGACGTTGTCGACGGCGATGGTTTCGCCCCTGACCACGATGCTGTCGACCTTGCCGGCGGGGGCATTGACGCGTTCGATGCCGGCGCCCAGGTGAATGCGGCCGCCGCGGGCAAGGATGAATTCCTGCATTTTCTGCAGCAGCGTTTCCGAGCCGCCTTCGATATAGCCCAGCGATTCCTGCAGCAGGTTCTTGCGCGACAGCGCGACGCGCTTGATGCGCGTGCCCAGCCAGGCCGCAGAAAGTTTATCTTTGTATTCGTAGAACTTGAGATGGAACAGGCGCTGCCACAGCACGTCGTAGGCGCGTGCGCCCAGGTTGGCCTTGAGCCAGTCGGTAACGCCGACCTTGTCCAGTGCGCGCCAGTCCTTGATCGACTTGGTGCGCATCACGTGCAGGGCGTAGCGGAACTTGTCGATCCAGCCGAGCTTGTCGAAGCCGAGCAGGGCGAACGGCGTGCCCCACTTGTACAGTTTGCCCTGGCAGTAGAAGCCCATCCGGGTATCGGTCCACTTCAGGGTGTGGGCGATGCCGAGTTCCTGCATCAGCTCGAACAGCGGGTCGTCGGTCTTGCAGACGAAATGGTAGTAACGCTCGATCTGCAGCCCGTCGAAATCGAACGCGGCCGACATGCCGCCGATGCGGTCGTCGCGTTCGTAGATGTCGACCTCGTGACCGGCCTTGAGTATCTCCATCGCCGCCATCAGCCCCATCGGGCCAGCGCCGAGGATGGCAAAGCGTTTCCTGACCGTCTGCTGCATGCCGCTTCCTTTCATCGTTCCAGCACGATGCCGCTGTAGCGCGGATCGCAATAACTTTCCCGTACCGCCTCGGCGAACGGTGTCTGCGTGACGCCGAATACCGCCAGGGTGTCGATGCCGCTGAATTCGTCGCCGGCGGTCAGCGCGTCCAGCTGCGCCGCGGTGAACGGCGGCTTGTTGCTGAACAGCGCGTAGGTCTTGAGCAGCGCCTTGAAGAGCCAGTACGGGATGTGCACGATGGGCGTGCGCAGGTTCTTCGCGCGCTTGATCGTATGGATGATGTCGACGTAGTCGATGCGTGTCTCGCCGCAGATGTCGTAGATGGCGCCATCGGGCTGCGTCTCTATGCACTTGACGATACAGCGGCAGAAATCGCGCTCGTACAGCGGCTGGCGCATATATCGGCCGTGGCCGGGAATCGGGAATACCGGCACCTTGGCCATGAAGCGCGACAGCCAGCCCAGGTGCTTGGGATCGAACCAGCCGAACATCAGTGTCGGGCGCAGGGTGCAGTGTTTCAGGCCGCTTACGGCGACGAGCTTTTCCTGTGCCTTCTTGGTATTGGTGTAGTCGTCGTTGGCGACCGAGTTCACTACCGACGAGCTGATATGCACCAGGAACGGCACTTCGTACTTGCGCACGGCATCGAGTACCCGCCGCGTCGCGTGCTCGTTGTTGCGCACGAATTCCTCGGCGTACTTGCCGGTGATCTGCGCATGCAGCTGCACCACGCACGCGGCGCCGGCGAAGCTGTCGGTCCAGCCGCCCGGCTCGGCCAGGTCGGCCTCGAGCGTGGTCACGTCCGGATGCAGCTGGCGCAGGATGGCCAGGTTGTGCGCGTGCTTGTCGATGGCGACGAGGTTGGTATAGCCCTGCGCCTTCAGCTCGACGACGAGGTTCTGCCCGACCAGGCCGGCGGCGCCGGTGAGTACCAGTCTGGCGTCCTTGGGCAGATTCACAGCTTCACCCGCTTGAAGACGAATTCCGGCACGTTGCGGATCACCAGCATGATCAGCCACCAGAACCAGGGCAGGTAGACCACGCTGCGGCCCTTGTCGATCGCCTTGACGATGCCTTTTGCCACATCTTCCGGTTTTGCCCAAAGTGCGCCTTTGAGAAAATCTTTGGTCATCGGCGTGTCGACGAAGCCGGGCTTGATCGTGAGCACGTTGACGCCGGATTTCTGCAGGCGCTGGCGCAGGCCGGAAAGAAACGCACTGAGCGCGGCCTTGGCCGAGCCGTAGGCGTAGTTGGACATACGGCCGCGGTCGCCGGCGACCGAGGAAATAACCGCCAGCGTGCCGTGGCCCTGTGCGGCGAAGCGGTTGGCCAGCGGCGTGAGCAGGCTCATGACGCTGAGCGCATTGATGTCGAATTCGCGCCGCAGCGTGTCGACGGAGCGTTCGCATTCGGCTTGGTCCGACAGCGTGCCATGGGCGATCAGCACCGTGTCCAGGCCGCCCAGATCGCGCTCGGCCTGCTCGATCACGCCGGCATGGGCGGCAAAGTCGGTGACGTCGAGCACGGCCGTGGCGGTACGTACGGCGCCGCGGACGGTGAGGTCGGCGGCGATGGTGGCCAGGCGTGCGGCGTCGCGGCCGACCAGGCAAAGGGCGTCGCCGCGCCCCGCGAACTCGCGGGCGGTGGCTTCGGCGATGGCCGAGGCCGCGCCGATGATGAGGATCCTGCGCATGCTTGCTCCGTTACGCGGCGCCGAAAGCGCGCGAAAAACTGGTGTCCATTAGGGGGCCGGGTATTTCCGGTCCAGCGGCCACTGGTGCCGGCCCGGACGCAGCGGCGCTACCCGGTCGCGGCATGCCATTGTGCCAGTTCGACGCGGCTTCGCCGGAAGGGAAGCTGGCGCCCTGACGCCGCCAGCCCCGCTGCGGACTCAGGGCGATTCCAGATCGTCCTTGAAGATCAGCGTGTCGGCGACGTCCAGCCGGGCAGCATCGACGGCGCCCCCTTCGCGGGTAATGACCAGGCCGCGGTAGGTGCGCGTACCGGTCACGGTACCCAGGCTGATCGCCCCCGTCGCCGCCAGCGACCTGCCGACGCCCTCGTTGATCATGTGCTCCAGAAATGTGCCGGATACGGCTGACCAGCTCAAGATGCTGGTTGCGCCGGTTGCGGCATCCGGTGGCGCCAGCGACAGAGCCGTGGCCGGGACGGGTGCGTTGACGACCGGGCTGGTGAAGGTTTCGCCGGCTACGGTCAGCGTGTGAATGCCGGCGCCTGCGGGTGATGCAAATCCCGCAGTGGTGGCTCCGGGGGCGCCGTTGAGTGTGCCGCTTCCTCCGCTGAAGGCGTACGCCAGATTGCTGAACACCGGTGCGGGCGCGTCGCCCGCGGCGCTGGTGGAGAGCACGCCGCGGGGGGCTGTCACCATTCCCGCGACGACCGGTGCGGTGCTCAGACCCTGATTCGCGGCCGGTGCCTTGGAGGCGCCATGCAGCACCAGCCCGTTGAGCTGGGCGGCAGTCTGCACGCCTGGCGCGATCGCGTTGACGAAGAAATTGGCATCGTCGGGAAATACGCGATTGCCGCCGTAGCGTATTCGGTTGAACGGACCGTCCGCTTCGTCGTATTCGAGTAGCGTCGCACCGCCCTGGTTGCCGGTGAATACGCTGTTCTGGACCAGGCCTGTTGCGTCGACAATCGGCAGAGGCGCGCCGAAATCCTGCGGCGAGCTGTAGATGGCGGATCCGCCCCAGGCACCGGCGGTCATCTGGTTGTCGATGAAATTGCTGTTGCTGACGTCCAGATTGGAACCTATCGCCGCGATCGCGCCGCCGTTGAAGCCCGCGACCGAGCGTGCGAACGTCGTCGACTGGATGTTGGCGGTGCTGCTGCTGAAAATGAAAATGCCGCCGCCGCCGCCGGTGTAGTCCGCGCCTCGCCGCGCCTCGTTGAAGAGAAAGATCGAGCGTTCGACGCTCAGGTCGATCAGTTGGCCCATGATCGCGCCGCCAACACCGCCGCCGCCGTTTTCGGTGACCAGGCAGCTGACGAAGGCCGAATCAGCGATGTCGAGGATCGCCCTGTTTTGCGCCGGTGTTCCCACGGGCGGGTTGCCGAACTGTCGAACGGTGTCGCCGACCGCGGCGATGCAGCCACCGTAGCGCGCGTTGGCCTGCGTGCCGCTGCTGCGGCCCTGGAACAGCGAGTTGCGGATGAACAGCATGCCGTTCTGCCGGTTGATGCTGCCGTCGACGGCGGCCTGGTCGTCGGAGACGATGAGGCCTGCTCCGCCATAGCCGTCGCCGCCGGTATTGCCGGTTGCGACATTGTCGCGGAATGTACTGTCGTAAATTTCAATAATGCTGCGATACGTGGCGACGCCGCCGCCCTGTGTGGCCGAATTGCCGCTGAAGCGTGTGTTGTGAAGATAAATTTTCACATCGTCTTCAGCCTGTATGGCGCCACCGGTGGTCGGCGTGGCTGCCGGTGACGTGGGGTCGCGTTGCAGCCGGTTACCCACGAACGTGCTGTTGCTGCCGACGATCGTTGTGTCGAGCATGTTCGCCGGAGTCGTCCAGGAACCGAAACTGTAGATCGCGCCGCCGGAGAAACCTGCCTGGTTGTTCTCGAAGCGCGTATTGGTGAAGCGCAGTTCCGAATCGAGCAGGAAGATCGCGCCGCCCAGCGAGTCGCGAAAGTGGTTGGGCAGATTGACCCGGTTGTTGACGAAGCGCGTGTTGTGGATCGTCGCGCGGCTGCCGCCGGAAATGCCCAGGGCGCCGCCGTAGCGGCGCGCATTGTTGCCGCTGAACACGCTGTCTACGATGAAGACGGACGAGGCCTGCGACAGGATGGCGCCGCCGCCGCCATCGGTCCCCGTGGCCGCGTTGTTCTGGAAGGTGCAGCCGACGAAAGTGGCGTCCGCCGTCACCAGGGTGACCGCGCCGCCGACGCTGCCGAGGTTGGAGTTGCCGCCCGAAAAGGTCAGGCGCTCGAAGGTGACCGGCCGGCCAGTAGTGGTGGATGAGTTGGAAAAATGCAAAATGTTTGAACCGGCCCCGCTGAGCACGACCGTGGCGCCTGCTGCCGCACGGATGGTGAAGCGCTTCTGCGTGCTGAAAATGATGAAGCCACCGGCTGGAGCCGGATAGGTGCCGGCCGCGATCTCGATGACACCGCCGTCGCTGACGTTGCCGATGGCCTGTTGCAGCGTGGCCTGGGACGGCACGCGAATCAGTGCCTGGGCGAATGCGTCGAAAGCCGCTGTCGCCAGCACGATGGCGAAGAACAGTCGAAGGCAAGGTTTCATGGGATACCTCTTGTCGTTGTCGGCACGGCGGTGGCGGTGCACGTAATCTCAGCACTATTTACCGATTGAGGCGACCATAGCCAGGCGCCGGCCCCGGCCCGGGTCAGGGCGTAGTCGCCGCAGGCGCCGGCGCGGGCGGTAGCGCATGGCTGCGAATAGTGCGATGGACGTGGCTGTCCAGCCCCTTCATCACGTCCAGATGCGGCCGCAGATCCGCCGCAATACCGCTGAGCCCGGTACAGATCACCGCCGGGCGGGAGGGGGCATCCATTGCCGCCGCGGCGCAGTAGGCGCCTTCGGTCAGCTGCTCGCGAACGGTCTCGAGTTCGTCGGCGACACGCCAGGACGACAGCGTCTTGGGCAGGATCAGCAGCAGCGCCACCGCGGTCGCAGCGGCCGTGGCGACGAGACGCTGGCCGCGTCTGGTCGATCGCCGGACGAGTTCGACCCAGCCCAGCCACATGAGCGGCAGCAATGCAGCGATGGTGCAGAAATGGAACCGCACCTTGGCGGCGCCGGTAATGCTCGGCTGTGGATAGATCACGTCGTGAAAGCCCGCGCGACCAAAGGCAACGGCGGCGGCATAGGTCAATGCCGCAGCGGCGGCGCAAAGCGGCAGCGCCGTCAGCAGTGGGCGTTCGGCGGACTGGCCCCGGATCAGTCCGAACCACAGCCGTTCGGCGGCGAGCAGCATTGCCGGAAACAGGGCGAGCAGCATCAGCGCGCTGTCGATCACGATATTCGTTCCGGTATAGCCGGCCGCACGGCCGAACAGCGCGGTGACGAAATAGTAAAAGCGCGGATCGTTCGGATAGACCGAACCGACGGCGTGGTTGTGTTTGACCAGAGAACCCTGCTGGGTGGAGACCAGCCAGATCTGCAGCAACAGGAATGCAGCGCCGAGCAAGGTGATCAGCCATGCAGTGCGCACCTGGCTGTCGCGCAGCCGCTGCCAGCGGTCGGCCTGGGCCAGCAGCAGCCCGGCGCCGACGCAGGCGATCATCAGGCCGCCGGAAATGTAGGCCAGACCGGCAGCAGCGCAGAGCGGAACGATGACGAGCAGGGAACCGCCCAGTCCGATCTCGCGATCGCCGCGACCGCCGACGTAGGCCAGCAGCATCGCCGTCACGGTCAAGGGGATGAACTGGTGATAGGCCAGGCTGGTCGCGCCCCAGTAGCCGTTCGTGCCGAGTACGCCGGCGATCAGCGCGATTCCCACGGCAGCGCCCAGCGTGGTGCCGCCCGCGGCCAGCAGCGTGCGGCGCATCGCGACGAGGTAGATCAGCAGAATGCCGATGCCCATCCAGCGCACGCTGAGGAAATTGACGTTCGTCAGCTTCAGCGCGACGAAGTCGAGCAGTTGCCCGGTCAGAAAATACGTGTCGTTGGTGATCAGGGTCATCCAGCCGTATTCATTGCCGACCAGCAGTAGCGGTCCTGGGACGATGTAGCGCCAGTCGTCCAGCAGCGGCAGGTTCGACATGTAGGTGAAGGCCACCAGCACGTAGACACTGGCGACCAGGCCGACGTAGGCCGAGGCGACGGCAGTCGGGCTGATGCTATTGCGCCAGGCCCGCCGCAGCAGGTACAGGAAGACCGCAGCGACCACGCCGATCGGCCACAGCGCGAGCAGGCGCCAGGGTTCGCCCGGCGCCGGCAGGAAGACCTGCGCATCGCTATCGGGCGAGTACAGCTTGACCGCAGCGCCGTCCACCACCAGCTGCTGTACGCCTTCGCGCAGGTTGCCGATCATTTCGGGCTTGAGCTGTCGCGTCATCGTGCCGCGTTGCCAGCGCACGGCGAGGATGCGGTACTCGCCGCCAAAGGTTCCTGGATCGAAGCGGACGCCGGTGCCGACCTGGCCGATGGGTATCTGGAAATCGAGCTCTTCGACCGCAAGCGCGATCTGCTTCTGCTGCGAGTTCTGTTCGTTCCAGTTCCCCGAGGGAGAGCGGAATACCTGCGCCATGTTTCCCGGGGTAGCTGCCAGCTCGATGCTCAGCCGGATCGGATAGAGATTCAGGCAGGCGAACGAAAACGCCATGAAGCCGAGCAGCGACGCCAGAAACAGCAGGCTTGCGCGAGAAGCGGACATGTTTCACTCGATGCGAGTAGGAGAAGGGCGGCCAGGACGGTGGATGGCATCAACTCTGCGGTGGCGCGCCAGCGCGCGGCGCCAGCACGAAGCGGCTCAACGCGAACGTGAACGGCACGGACAGGGCGATGCTGATCAGCGCGGCATATTGCGCCGGTACCGCCAGCCAACGCACGCTGACGTGCAGGACCGCCAGTCCGAACAGGTACTGGGCGAGATATACCAGCGGAAAAGCGGCGGCTCGCCGCGTGCTGGTGCGCACGCGGAAGACGAATCGCGTGTTCAGAAAATACGAGGTCACGATGCCGGTCACGAAGGCTGCGCTGTAGGCCGGCCAATAGCCCAAGCCCGGCAGCAGCGCGAGATAGAGCAGGTAGGTGACGGCGGTATTGACGCCGCCGCTCACCAGGAACCGCATCGCCTCGTGCGAGAGCTGGCGCTTCATCGGTCGGCCGGGGCGCAGGCCAGCGCGAGGAAATCGGCGTAGTCGCGCACGTAGTCATCGGACGCGTAGTAGTGCGAGGCGAACACCAGCAGCACTGCGTCGGGCGAGTATTTGTACTGGATGCCCCAGGTCATCGGCGGCAGATGGATGCCGATGTCGGGTGCGTCGAGCAGAAATTCCTTGCGCTGGTAGCCGTCGTCGGCGACGACGGCGCAGCTGCCGTTGATGCAGATCAGAAACTGGTGGCATTCGCGGTGCGCGTGTTCGCCGCGGGTTTCTGCGCTGGGCACACCGTAGACGAGGAAATAGCGCTTGGCCTCGAACGGGATGTCGCGTTGGAATTCACCGACGCTGAGACTGCCGCGCACGTCCTTGTAGAAGTTCATGCGATGCAGCGTGACCTCGCCGATGCCGGTACGCGTGACACCGGGCTTCTGCGGCGGCGCAATGCCGGTGCTCGAACCCGGCTGCTCGGGGCGGCCGCTGGCATAACCGACGATGCGCGCGGGATTACCGACGACGATGGCGTAGGGCGGCACCGAACGTGTGACCACGGCACCGGCGCCGACCATCGCATGTTGGCCGATGCTGACTCCGGGCAGGATGGTGGCGTTGGCGCCGATCGAAGCCCAGCGGCCTATCGTCGTCTGCGCGAAACTCTCGGGATACTGCTTGCTGCGCGGGAAGCGGTCGTTGGTGAAGGTGGCGTTGGGACCGATGAATACATCGTCCTCGACGCGCAGTCCGTCCCACAGCTGCACCCCGCACTTGATCGTCACGCGGTCGCCGACGACGACGTCGTTCTCGATGAAGACATGGTCGCAGACGTTGCAGTCCTCGCCCAGCCGCGCGCCCTTGAGCACGTGGGCGAAGGCCCAGACGCGGCTGCCGCGGCCGACTTGGCTGCTTTCGCACAGTCCCTGGGGATGCACGTAGATCTCGTCAGGGTTCTGGTCAGACACCGGAAAAATCCTCGTTTTTCATGACGACCGCGAGCGGCCGGTTCTGCGTATTGGCGAAGGCGCGCCAGACGTAGGTCCCGACGATGCCCAGGCCCAGCGCATTGAGACCGCCGAACAGCAGTACGGTGATGATGGTGGCAGCGTAGCCAGGCACGACGGGGCCGGCGACCAGGCGCAGTATCAGTACTGCCAAGCCAAACAGCACGGCGACGCCGAGGCCGAACATGCCCAGCATCAGCAGCAGGCGTATCGGCAGGTCGGAAAACGAGAACACGCTGTCGGTCATGTATTTCAGCTTGCGCCGCAATGTCCATGCGCTTTTGCCGTGCTGGCGCACCCGGCGTTCGTAGCTGACCACGCCGCGACGGAAGCCGAGCCAGAACAGCAAGCCGATCAGCGAGCTGTTGCTCTCGCCGAGGGCGATCAGCTGGTCGCGGAATTCGCGGTTGCAGGCGAACACGTCGACGCCGCCGGGAGGGATGTCGCGGTTGATCAGGCGGCGATAGGCGGACCAGAACAGCTGCGAGGCGATACGCGAAGACCAGGGGTCCTGGCGCGAGTCGCGCGTGCCGACGAGCACGTCGTGCTTGCCTTCTGCCAGCGTGCGGAAGAACTGCCCGACCAGTTCCGGCGGTTCCTGCAGGTCCGCAGCCATCACCGCGAAATAGTCGCCGCGCGCGGCCATGAACCCGGTGCGGATTGCTGCGAACGAGCCGAAATTGCGCGAATGGCAGATCAACTGCGAGGCGAAGCGCGCCTGCGGCAGGCGGCGCCGCAACTCGGTATAGCTGGCGTCGGGACTGCCGTCGACGACGAAGACCACTTCTAGCGGTCGATCCAGTCCGGCCTGCACGCCTTCCAGGGCCTGTACCAGATCGCCGATCGAGCCTTCATTCATGTAGACCGGCACGATCAGCGAGTACATATCAGGCGCTCCACGTCTGCAGCGCCGCGCAGACACGCGCGATGTCCGTGCCGTCCATCTCGGGGAAGCACGGCAGGGTCAGAATTTCGCTGATGGCGCGCACGCTGTTGGGAAGCGAGGCGCTGAGGTCGCGGCGGTCCACTTTTGGCTGCTCGTTGTCGAGTACGGGATAGTGGACCTCGGCCAGGATCCCGGCCGCGAGGAGGTGATCGCGCAGCGCGTCGCGCCGTGTGCTGCGCATGACGTAGAGGTGGGCGACATAGCCTTCGCCGCTCACGTCGGGATGGCGAAGGTCCGGCACGGCAACGGCGGCGTAGGTCGCGGCGATCTCGCGGCGGCGTGCGTTCCAGCTGTCCAGCAGCGGCAACTTCTCGCGCAGGATCGCGGCCTGGAGTTCGTCGAGGCGGCTGTTGCGCGCCGGGCCGTCGATGACGACATATTTCGAGGCCCAGCCGTACTGGCGCAGGCGGCGCAAGCGCGCGGCGACGTCGGCGTCGCGGCAGGTAACCAGGCCGGCGTCGCCGCAGGCACCGAGATTCTTGGTCGGGTAGAAGCTAAAGCTCGCCGCATCACCCCAGGCCCCCGCACGGATGCCGTCTTCAGCAGCACCGTGGGACTGGGCGCAGTCCTCGATGAAGACGATGCCGTGGCGATCTGCCAGTGCGCGGAAGGCTCTGACGTCGGCCAGGCGGCCGTAGAGGTGGGTGGCGATAACGGCGCGGGTACGCGGCGTGATCGCGGCTTCGGTTGCGGCTGGGTCCAGCGTCAGATCCTGCTCGCGCACATCGGCATAGACCGGCGTCGCGCCGACGGCCAGCAGTGCCGTGGTGGAGTACATGCCGGCATTGGCAGCAATGACGACTTCGTCGCCGGCACCGATGCTGAAGGCGCGCAGTGCCAGTTCGATGGCCTCAGTGCCATTGGCGACGCCGACGCCGTGGCCGGCACCGCAAAACGCGGCGAATTCGCGCTCGAAGGCCTCCAGTTCAGGGCCAAGGATGAACCAGCCGCTGTCGATGACGCGGGTGGTTGCGGCGAGGATGCGCTCGCGCAGGGCGGCGGTATGGCGTTTGAGATCGTTGAGCCGCAGGGGAGCTTGCTCGGTGGCGGGCGCAGACATAAAACTCCAGGGGATGGTCGGGGCCGGTCCAGCTGGCCATCAGCCGCTCAGTATAAGCAAAGCCCCGGATCGGCGCGGCCAGTCGCTGGAATCAGCGCCGACACGGTTCCGGCGGAGGTCATGGCCCGGACGCGTCGCTAACGAGCTCGCGACAGCTTGGGCTACTGCAACAAAGGCTCGCGCGCATCGCGCATGTTCAGTGTGATCAGGCCCCGGAAACCGGCCAGATGCCCCGAGATCAGTGCGAGTATGGCGTTTCATTCACGCCGTTACACGACGCCAGAAACCCGAGGAAAATCGGGGGTCCAGATAGGGTTTCAGGGTTTCCCAGGCCGGGTAGTACTGGCGGAAGCGCGCCCCCGCCAGGCGCGCGTCCTTGGCTGCGTAGACAGCGCCGCCAGCGGCTGCAACCACCTCGTCCAGCGCATCCAGCAGCGCGAACGTGGCCGTACCGGTATTGGGAAAGTCCAGCGCCAGGGTGGCGCCAGGACGGGGAAACGACAGGATACCCGCCGACGGGCGCGTGCCGAACATCTTCAGCACAGCCAGGAAGGAGCCGTTGCCGCTGGCACTGATGCGGCCCAGCAGTTCGGTCAGCGCGGCCTCGGCCTGGGCCGTCGGCACTACGCACTGGTATTGCAGGAAGCCGCGGGGACCGTAGATGCGGTTCCAGTCGCCGATGGAATCCAGCGGGTAGAAATACGGTTCGTAGTGGGTCAGCGCATGACTGACCTTGGTCTGCTGGCGGTGGTAGTACAGGGCATTGAAGGCGCGCAGGCTCAGGCCGTTGATCAGCGACAGCGGTGGCGTCAGCGGCACGCCGAGGCGGCGCTTGCCCGGCCGCGGGCCGTCGCCGGCCGGGGCGTGGTTGGCGCGGATGAAATGGCCGCGGCCCAGTGCCTGGCCCTGGGCCGCGCAGTCGATCCAGGCCACGGTGTATTCGTAGCCGGCTTCGGATCCGGCCGACAGGGCGAGGAATTCGGCCAGGCTGTCGAAGCGGTGGGTTTCGCTGTTGAGCCAGGGTCCGCGCACGCGCTGCAGGCGCAGCTGGGTCCAGGTGATCAGGCCGGTCAGGCCAAGGCCGCCTGCTGTCGCGGCGAACCAGTCGGCATTTTCCTCGCGGCTGCACCAGCGCCGGCTGCCGTCGCTGCGCAGCAGCTCGAAACCGTCCACGTGTTCGCTGAAGCAGCCGGCGACATGGTGGTTCTTGCCGTGTACGTCGTTGGCGATAGCGCCGCCGACGGTGACGTATTTGGTGCCGGGCGTCACCGGCAGGAACCAGCCCTGGGAGACGACCAGATCGAGAATATCCGCCAGCAGCACACCGGCTTCGCAGCGCAGTACGCCGTGGGCTGGGTCGAAATCGATGAAGTGGTCCAGCCCGCGCGTACACAGCAGGCTGCCGCCGTCGTTGAGGCAGGAATCGCCGTAGCTGCGGCCGTTGCCGTGCGGCAGCGCGGTCCCGTCGAACGCCGGCAGCGGCGCATGACGGTCATTCAACCGCAGCAGCGTCTGCTTTGCCGGCTGCGGGTAGCGGCCCCAGGAGGTGCCGGCCACTCAGATCGCTCCGGCCACGACGATGGCGCACAGGGCCAGTACCACGCGGCTGACCCGGTCGACCAGCGCGAACACGACCGGATCGTCGTGCATGGTGCCGCGATGGGCGATCAGCCAGACCCGGCTGATCCAGTACAGCAGCAGGGGACACAGCAGCCACAGCACTTCCTGGTGGCGATACAGCGCTTCGCTGGCGGTGCTGTTGATATACAGCGCCAGCACCAGAACGCTCATGTACCCGCTGGAACCGCCGAGGGACTGGATCAGCGCGATATCGTCCACCGCGTAGCCACGGCCGCTGGCCTGGGCCTTGCCGCTGCCCAGCATGGACTGCAGCTCGGTATAGCGCTTGAGCATTGCCAGACTGAGGAACAGGAACATGGAGAAGGCCAGCAGCCAGAACGACAGTCCGCCGCCGACCGCGACCGCGCCGCCGATGATGCGCACGGTGTACAACGCAGCCAATACCACCACGTCGAGCATGACGATGCGCTTGAGGCGCAGCGAGTAGGCCAGGGTCAGCACGTAGTAGCACAGCAGCACGCCGGCAAACGGCAGCGACACAGCCAGCGCCAGGGCCAGCCCGGCCAGCGTCAGCAGCGGCGCCATGACCAGGCCCGCGGCCAGCGGCAAGGTGCCAGCGGCGAAGGGACGCAGGCGCTTGCGCGGATGGCGCCGGTCGGCGTCGAGGTCGAACAGGTCGTTGAGCACGTACACGCCCGAGGCGCACAGGCCGAAGGCGAAGAACGCAACCACGCAGTGGATCAGCGCCGGCACTTCCAGTACGCGATGGGCGGCGAATAGCGGCAGGAATACCAGCAGGTTCTTCAGCCACTGGTGCAGGCGCAGCGCTTGCAGCCATACCTTCAGCCCGCTTTTCGCCGGTTCGAACACGCGCTCGACCTCGCAGTGTTCGCCAGCGGCGCTGGCCAGGCCGTTGTGTCCATTAACCACAATGGCTTTTCGTGCATGTTTCCAGATGTGCAGATCGCGCTGCTCGTTTCCGGCGTAGTCGAAGCCCTTGTCGCCGTAGCGCTGGCGCAGGCTTTCGGCCTTGTTGCGGCCGGCCAGGTTGCGCTCGCCGTCGCTGGCCATGACTTCGTCGAACAGGCCCAGGTGGTCGGCGATGCCCTGGGCCAGACCTGCGTCCGAGGCGGTGCACAGCACGCGCCGTCGCTGGCCCGCTTCGCCGCGCAGCCAGGCCACGACGCGTTCGTCATAGGGCAGGGTGACCGGATCGACCTCGGCGCGCCGGGCGATTTCGCGCTTGAGGTGGGCGCGGCCGCGCAGTAGCCAGGCGAGAAAGAAAAAAAGATAGAACGGATTGCGCCGCAGCAGGCTCAAGGCCGACTCGAACAGCATGTCCGAACGGATCAGCGTACCGTCGAGATCGACACAGAGGGGTATGGCTTGGTTGGACATCCACGAGACTCTGGGCAGACGGCGCTCTCGCCGAGGGCTTGGCCAGCCCGCGGCGCCGGGGGCAAAGCGGGCTAGCTTACACTGAGGTGCCGCACCTGGCAGTCGTTGGGGGAAAGTGCCGGTTGCCGCGTCTGCCAGCGGCCCGCGTTGCGGACGACCCGGCAGGGAAGGGATGCGGCAATCGCCGCGGATTGCATACGGCCACGTTTGCCGATTTTGCCGATCGTCGGCGAAAAAACTACCCAGCGCGGCGAAATGCCAACGGGTGGACAGATTGCCGGCGGCTTCGCCCTTAGCCTCTGCGCCGCCCGCTAGGGCGCCTGGGTGCAGCAAAAAGCATGGCCCTGGCGTGCCGGCGTCGGCTTTCAGGGAGTAGGCGGAGGGGCAGGGTGCTCTGGTCCAGGATGACCGCGCGAGCCCGATGCGTCCCCCCTGTCGCATCGGGCTCGGTCTTGCCCGGGTAGGGATTTTTCGCCTCGCCCCGCCTGCCTTCTTGCATTGCCGCGTCCAGGGTTTCTCCGGTAGGGTCGGCGTTCTTCGTCTTCCGATCCTGCGAGCCCTCATGAGCCACGCCTCCCTGACCGCCGCCGCGCCCACGACCGGTCTGGCCTTGCATTGGCGCGTACTGATCGGTTTTGCGATCGGCATCATCGGCGGCGTACTGGCCTATTGGCTGGCGCCGGGCAATCCCATCGTGGCCGGCGTGATCGACTACATCGCCGCGCCGGCCGGGCAATTGTTCCTGCGCCTGCTGTTCATGCTGGTGCTGCCGCTGATGTTCACCGCGCTGATTCTCGGCGTGGCCGAGATCGGCGATATTGCCTCGCTGGGCCGCATCGGCTGGCGCACCCTGATCTATACCGCCGTGGTGACCAGCATTGCGATCCTGATCGGCCTGATCGTGGTGAACCTGTTACAGCCCGGGCTGGGCTTCGACCCGGCGCTGCGCGACAGCTTCCTCGCCACCAGCGGCAGCCAGGCCCACCAGATTGCCGAGTCGAAGCCTACGCTGTCGGTGATCGAGATGATCCTCGGCGTGGTGCCCAAGAACGTGGTCAAGGCCGCTGGCGAAGGCGAACTGCTGGCGGTGATGTTCTTCGCCATCATGCTGGGCATTGCCCTGGTGCTGACGCCGACGCCGGCGACCGAGCGCTTCAAGGAAGCGGTGCAAGGTCTGAACGAGCTGGTGATGAAGCTGATCGGCATGGTGGTCAAGCTGACCCCGTATGCCGTCGCCTGCCTGATGTTCGCGCTGACTGCGCGCTTCGGCTGGGATGTGCTGGCCAAGCTGGGCCAGTACGTGATTGCGGTGATGCTCGCCATCGGCATCCATATGTTCGTGGTACTGCCGCTGTGGGTGCGCTTCATGGGCGGCATGAGCCCGCTGCGTTTCTTCCGCGACTCGCAGGAAGCCATCCTCACCGCGTTTTCCACCGCCTCGTCCACCGGCACCTTGCCGACCACGCTCAAATGCGCCGAACAGAACCTGCGCCTGCCGACCAAGGTCGCGCGCTTCGTGCTGACGGTCGGTGCCAGCGCCAACCATCACGGCACCGCCCTATTCGAAGGCCTGACCACCCTGTTCCTGGCACAGTGCTTCGGCGTGGAGCTGGGCCTGGGCCAGCAGGTCATGGTGCTGGGTCTGTGTATCCTCGGCTCCATCGGTACCGCCGGCGTGCCGGCGGGCTCGCTGCCGGTGATCGCGATGATCCTGGTTTATCTGAAGGTGCCGCCGGAAGGCATCGCCATCATCCTGGGCGTGGATCGCTTCCTCGACATGTGCCGCACCGCGCTGAACGTGACCGGCGACCTGGCCACGGCCGTTGTCGTGGCCAAGGGCGAGGAGCGTTCCGACACGGCAGAGGCGATGGCGGCGGCTTCTTCTTCGCCCAAGGTTTGAACTGAAGTTCGTTGCCGCGTCTGTTGTCTGCCGCGGTTGTCTGCCGCGCCGGTAGTGCCCTGGCTGGGGCGAGCCCGCTGAAGGGTTCGACATGGCCCTGGCAAATCGCCGGCACGTTGCCGGCATTGAAGGGTTGCCGATAGCACACCGGAGTTCGTTGTGTGCCGAGTCTGCGGGCCCGCAAGCCGCTGCGGGCTGCTGTCGCGTACGACGGTAGCCGGGTTTCGACGCCGCGCCGGTGCCGCCGATGCGGGCTGGTTTTTCGCCGCGTCCTGCGAGGCCGGCGAGCAGTACCCCAGCGACAGCGACCCCGGCCTTGCGGCACAATCCATACGATTCCGCTTTCCGGCCCACCCATGTCAGACGTCGGCGATGTAACCGAGATGCTGCAAGCCTGGCGCGGCGGCGACCGCCGCGCGCTGGAGCGGCTGATGCCACGCCTGTACGACACCCTGCGCGAAATGGCCTCGGTGCGCCTGCGCCGTGAAGGCACGCAGCAGACGCTGGAGCCGACCGCCCTGGTACACGAGGCGTTGGTGCGCCTGCTCGGTGCCGATACCGACTGGCAGAACCGTGCCCATTTCCTCGCCCTGGCCGCGATGCATATGCGCTCGGTGCTGGTGGACCAGGCACGGGCACGCCTGTCGGCCAAGCGCGGCGGTGATGTGGTGCTGGTCACCCTGAGTCACGCCGAGTCGGCCGAAGGCCAGCGCATCGAGCTGGATCTGCTGGCACTGGACCAGGCCCTGTCCCAGCTGCACAACGAGGACGAGCGCATCGCCCGCGTGGTGGAGATGAGTTATTTCGCCGGCATGGAGCGCGAAGAGATCGCCGCCGTCGTCGGCATATCCGTACCGACCGTCGACCGTGACCTGCGCTTCGCGCGCGCCTGGCTCAACCGCGTCTTGAGCTGATCCAGCGCCGCCATTTCGGCCGTGGCGACGGCGCGGCCGGCTCGGCGTCGCCGGGCAGATTGCTCTGGCGGCTGTGAAGTCCGGACAGCGCGAAAAACACCAGCAGGTCAGCGCTTGCATCGATCCACGAGCCTTCCGCATCGAGGATCCTTGTCGCAACAGCGAGCATCTCCAGGCCTTCGGGCCTGCTGCCGTGGAATTCCGGGGCCAGCAGTAGCTGGCGGCGGGGAAGGTGGCTTTGTTGCTGCGGCTGCCGCTGCTGCCGCGGGACACGGCCAGGCAATACTCTGTCGTATAGTTCCGCCTCCCTTTCTCCGGCGGCCGCCGGGATTTTCGTCATGGCCAACAGTTCGCGCTTTGCGCTGCTGCGACAGTTGTTCGAGGAGGTCTGCGACCTCGATTCCGAGCGGCGCAGCGAGCACCTGCAGGCCAGTGGCGCCAGTACCGACCTGATCGCCGAGGTCGAGGCACTGCTGACGGCGGAGACGCGTGGATTCGGCAGCCGCGGCGGTGTGCCGGTAGCGGCGCTGCTGTCGCGCATTCCCGAAACCGAGCTGGATGTCGGCGACCGCGTCGGTGCCTGGCGCCTGGCGGAGAAGCTGGCCAGCGGCGGCATGGGCACCGTCTACCGGGCCGAGCGCGCCGACGGTCATTTCCAGCAGCAGGCCGCGATCAAGCTGCTGCGCGGCATTCCCACCGTCGATGCACTGGATCTGCTGGCACAGGAACGGCAGATCCTGGCCGGCCTGCAGCACCCGCATATCGCCCGCCTGCTCGATGGAGGCGCCACGCCGGGCGGCCAGCCTTATCTGGTCATGGAATACGTCGAAGGCGTGGCCATCGACCAGTGGTGCGAACAGCGCGCGCTGGATCTGAAGGCGCGACTGCGCCTGTTCCGCAATGTCTGCCGCGCAGTGGCGTTCGCGCACCAGCGCCTGATCGTACATTGCGACCTGAAGCCGTCGAACGTGCTGGTGCGCGCCGACGGTGCGCCGGTGCTGCTGGATTTCGGCATCGCCCGTGCCGTGGACCGCGCCCGCGAACAGGCCGGGGCGGCGTACTACACGCCGGGCTATGCCAGCCCCGAGCAGATGGAGGGCAAGCCGGTCAGCGTGGCCAGCGACGTCTATTCGCTGGGCCTGATCCTGTTCGAGCTGGTGAGTGGGCGCAAAGCGCGCCTGCACGCGCTGGACCACACGGTCACCGACCTGACCCGCGCCGTGCGCAAGCCCAGCGAACTGGCGGGCAGCCAGTGCAGATGGCCGCGCCAGCTGCGCGGCGACCTCGATGCCATCATCCTGCGCGCCACCGCGCAACGTGCCGGCCTGCGTTATGCCTCGGCCGATGCGCTGGCCGAAGACATAGAGCGCCATCTGGATCTGAAACCCGTTGCCGCGCGCACGCCGACCCTGACTTACGCCGCCGGCCGCCTGCTGCGCCGGCGCTGGCCGTGGTTCATCGCCGCTGCCGGCTTCGTGCTGATGGCAGTGGGCTTCAGCTGGCGTCTGGTGAACGAGCGCGACCGCGCGCTGGCGGCGGAAGTCGAGTCGCGCGGCCAGCGCGACCGCGCGCTGGCGGCCGAGCGCCAGGCGCTGAGCCAGGCGGACACGGCACGGCAGATCAGTGATTTTCTTATTTCCATATTTGAATTTGCAAATCCTGAGAAAAATATAAAAAATAGAGAAATCAGCGCACGCGACATGCTGGAGGAAAGCACGCGCCGGCTTGGCGACAGCCTGGCCGAGAAGCCCGCCGTGAAGGCGCGTCTGCTCGCCGTGCTGGCGCGGGCCTGGGACCGGCTCGGCCTGCCGCAGCGCTCGATCGACCTGTACCGCGCCAGCGTGGCCCAGTGGCAGCAGGCCGGCGCGGGCTACGAGCGCGACCTGGCCCGTACCCTGAGCGACCTGGGCGTGATGCAGGTGAACAACGGCATGCGTGCCGAGGCGGAAAAGACAGTGCGCCATTCCCTCGTCCTGCGCGAAGCCTTGCAGCCGCGCAACGAGACCGAGCTGGCCGATTCCTGGAATGCGCTGGGCCTGGTGCTGCGCGAGATCGGCGGACGCGACGCGGAAGCCGAGGAGTTCCTCAAGCGCGCGCTGGCCGTGCGCCAGCGCGACAAATCCGACGGCGTCATGGCGGTGATGCACAACTTGGCTGGCCTGTATGCCAACCAGGGCCGGCTGGACGAATCCCTGGTCCTGCACGAGCAGACCCTGGCCGCCAAGCGCCAGCGCTACGGCACCGACGTGCACCCATCGGTCATCTACACCCTGACCAGTTATGCCGGCACGCTGGCCGGGCTCAAGCGCTACGACGAGGCAGTCGCCCGCCTGCGCGAGACGATAGGGCTGGAACAGCAGCTGGCTGGCGCGCAAAGCGACCTGACCGCTTCCAGCTACAACGAACTGGGTTCGGTGCTGCAGGATGCCGGCCGCTATGGCGAAGCGATGCAGGCCTACCGCGAGTCGATACGCCAGCGCCGCGCACTGCCGCATACCGTGCCGGCGGTGCTGGTGCAGCCGATCAACAATCTTGGCGTGGCGCTGGAGGAAATCGGCGACAACGCCGCAGCCGAGCCGCTGATGCGCGAATCGCTGGCACTGCGGCGCAGCAGCCTGGGCGCGGACGATCCGTCGGTGCTGCGGGCCGAGCACAATCTGGCGCGCCTGCTGCTGCGTTCCGGCCGGCTGGACGAAGCGCAGCCGCTGCTGCTGCATTGCCTGGCCGGCCGCCGCGCCCAGCTCAGTGCGACTCACTCCGACCTGGGCCGCACGCTGCTGTTGCAGGTGGAATGGCTGCGCCGTGCCGGACGCCGGGCCGAGGCCGAGGCTGCGCTGCAGCAGCTGGACGCGTCGGCGGTACAGGCTTCCGCTTCGCTGCGCGGCCAGCGCGAGGCCGAACGCGGCCGCCTGGCCCTGGCGGCCGGACGCCAGGCCGATGGCGTCGCCGCGTTGCGCAACGCGGCCGAGCTGCTGGCGCAGGCGCATGGGCAGACCCATCCGCTGGCCGCGGCACAGGCGCTGGAGCTGGCGCAGGCCTTGAATGCGCAGGGACAGACCGGCGAAGCGAAGGCGCTGCTGGCCGCCAATGCGGCTGCGGTGGAGCAGAACTTCGTGGCGACCGCGCCCGTGCGCAAAGGACTGTTGCGGCTGCGCAGCCAGCTGCGCTAGACGGCCCTGCGCCATTCGCCGGACGGCGGACTTGCCGCAGCGGGTATACAAATGCCGCCGCGGCGCGGCCGCGGCGATTGCCCTGTCGTATAGTGCCGGCCTCATTGTTGGCGGCCTCGCGCCGAGATCCACGCCATGGCCAGCGGTTCGCGTTTCGCGTTGTTGCGGCAACTGTTCGACCAGGTCTGCGACCTGGACGTGGAGCAGCGCCGCATCCACCTGCGCAGCAGCGGCGCCGATACGGCGCTGGCGGCGGAAGTGGAAGCGCTGGTCGCTGCGGAAACCCAAGGCTTGCGACGAGCTTCGGCGCCGGTCGCGGCGCTGCTGGCGCAGCTGCCTGAGACCGAACTGGATGTCGGTGATCGCGTCGGTGCCTGGCGCCTGGTGGAAAAGCTGGCCAGTGGCGGCATGGGCGCGGTGTATCGCGCCGAGCGTGCGGACGGCCATTTCGAGCAGCAGGCGGCCATCAAGCTGCTGCGTGGCATTCCGACCGACGATGCCCTGCACCTGCTCGCCGCCGAGCGGCAGATCCTGGCCGGCCTGCAGCATCCGCATATCGCACGGCTGATCGACGGCGGCGCCACGCCGGGCGGCCAGCCTTACCTGGTGCTGGAGTTCGTCGAAGGCATTGCCGTCGACCGCTGGTGTCTGCAGCAGCAGCTGGACCTGCGTGCGCGGCTGCGTCTGTTTCGCAATATCTGCCGCGCCGTGGCGTTCGCCCACCAGCGCCTGATCGTGCACTGCGACCTGAAGCCGTCGAACGTGCTGGTGCGCGCCGACGGTGCGCCGGTACTGCTGGATTTCGGCATCGCCCGTGCGCTGGACCGGTCGCGCGAACGTGCCGGCACCTCGTATTACACGCCCGGCTATGCCAGTCCGGAGCAGATCGCCGGCGCACCGGTCAGCGTGGCCAGCGACGTCTATTCGCTGGGCCTGATCCTGTTCGAGCTGGTCAGCGGGCGCAAGGCGCGGCTGGAGGCGGACGAGCGCACCCTGACCCAATTGACCCGCGGCCTGCAGCGTCCCAGCGACCTGAGCGACGAGCAGTGCCGCTGGCGCCATCGCCTGCGCGGCGACATCGACGCCATCATCCTGCGCGCGACCGCGACCAACCCGGGCCTGCGCTATGCCTCGGCCGATGCCCTGGCCGAAGACATCGAACGCCATCTGGACGTGCTGCCGGTGCATGCGCGTGCGCCGAGCTGGCGCTATCGCCTGGGCCGGCTGCTGCAGCGGCGCTGGCCCATGGTCGCCGCCGGCGTGCTGGTGCTGGCGATGGCGCTGGGTTTCAGCTGGCGCCTGGTCAACGAACGCGACCGCGCCCTGGCGGCCGAACGCCAGGCGCGGGTGCAGGCGGAAACGGCCGGCCAGGTCAGCGAGTTCCTTATTTCCATTTTTGAATTTGCCAATCCAGAGAAAAATCCCTCGCGCAGCGAGGTCAGCGCGCGCGACATGCTCGACGAAAGCACGCGCCGCCTGGAGACCGGCCTGGCCGATCGGCCGGAAGTGAAAGCGCGCCTGCTCGACGTGCTGGCGCGGGCGTGGAACATGCTGGGCCAGCCGCAGCGATCGCTCGATCTGTACCGTGCCAGCGAACAGGCCTGGCAGCGCGCCGGTGCCGGCCACGTGCGCGAACGCTACGAAAGCCTGAGCCGGCTGGCGGTACTGCAATCGAGCAAGGGGCTGGTCAAGGAAGCCGAAGCCAGCGCTCTGGAGTCGCTGCACTTGCGCGAGGCCGATGCGCAGCACAGCGATGAAGACCTGGCCGAGGCCTGGAATACGCTGGGCGTGGTCTATACCGATCTGTGGGACGACGCCCAGGCCGAGGCCTACCTGCTGCGCGCGCTGCAGATCCGCCGGGCCAGCGGCCATGTCCACGGCCAGGCCACCCTGCACAACCTGGCGCGGCTGTATACGCGCCAGGGCAAGTTCGACCAGGCCATCGCCCTGTTCGAAGAAACGCTCGCTGCCAAGCGCCTGCAGTTCGGCAGCGACGAACACCCGGCAATGATCGGCACCTTGCGCGCCTATGCGCGGGCACTCAGCGGCAAGCGCCGCTATGACGAGGCGATGGCGATCTATCGCCGCCTGATCGAGCTGCACGGCCGCTTCGAAGGCGAGAACAGCGACAACATCGCCGACGTCTACAACGAAATGGGTTCCGACCTGCAGGACGCCGGCCGCTACCAGGAGGCGATTGCGAGCTATCGCGAGTCGCTGCGCCGGCGCCGCGAATCCGGCCTGGCGGTGACCTCCAGCCTGGTGCTGCCGATCAACAATCTGGCCGTGGCGCTGGAGGAAACCGGTGACTTCGCCGCGGCCGAGCCCCTGTCGCGCGAATCGCTGCAGCTGCGCCGCGACAGCCGGCCCGCCGACGATCCGGCGGTGCTGCGCGCCGAACACAATCTGGCCCGGCTGCTGCTGCGCACGAACCGGCTGGACGAGGCGCGGCCGCTGCTGGCGCATGCCCTGGCCGAACGCGTGCGCCAGCTCGATGCGGGCAACCTGGATCTTGGCCGCAGCCGTCTGCTGCAGGTGGAACTGCTGCGCCGCGCCGGCCGCCTGGACGATGCCGCCGCTGGCCTGGCCGAACTGGATGCCAGCACGCTGCGCGATACCGCGCTGGGACGTTCCCAGCGCGAACGCGAGCGCGCCCGCCTGGCCCAGGCGCGGCAGCAGCCGGAGCTGGTACTGCCGGCACTGCGCCAGGCCTATGCCCTGCTGGCGGATGCGCTAGGCAAGGAGCACCCGCTGACCGCTTCGGCCGCGCTGGAACTGGCGCTGGCCTTGCGTGCCGACGGCCAGGCCGGGGAAGCAAACAGCCTGCTGCTGCAGAGCCGCCCCGTCGTGCTGAAGAACTTCGCCGCGACGGCGCCGGAACAGCTGCTGCTGAGCCAGCTGGATGCACCGTTGCCGTAGTCGAGAACAATCCCTGCCACCGTTGTTTACTTGTCGCGCAATGCACGGCGGCGCGATAGTTCCTGTTACAGCATTTCGCTCGTTATGCAATGACATCTCTCAGGGGGGATCCGTCATGGCAGCCGCTCCAGCGAATTTCGGCGGCGATACTGCCGCTGCACGCAGCGCCACCCAAGCCATCGCCAGTTGGCGCATACGCTGGTACTGGCGCTGGCAGGCCTGGCGTTTGCGCCAGGTACGGGCGCAGGAATCCGGCCACGGCGTAGCCTGTTACGACAGCCTGCACGCGCTCGATCAGCTGGGCTACCTGGGACAATTCTGTGCGCTGCACCAGGAGCTGATGCGCCAGGCACGCTTGCCGGGCCTGGATGCGCCGGCTGCGTTTTCGCGCCGGCTGGCGCGCGAACTCAACGGCCATTGCCTGGCAGCCTTGCTGGGCACGCCCGACGGCAACGTCGCCGGCTATGCCTGGGGCCGCGTCGGCGGCCTGGCCGAAGCCTTGCAGCACTACCAGCAGGTACAGGCGCTCGGCCACCTGCGCAGCGACGAATGGCTGGCGCTGGAACAGCGCGCCGCTGCGCTGGTCGGCGAGGCGCCTCTGCTCGCACTCAACGGCGTCGGCCTGGCGCAGCGCTATCGCCACGGTTTCGCACCGCTCAAGCACCTGCTCAAGCCGCTGCTGGACCTGGCCCGGCAACACGGTGCGTCGCGCGCGATTTTCTGGGTGCCGCGCAACGGCAGCCTGACCAGCCTGGCCCTGGGCCTGGGCGCGGAAGCGGTGCTGGAAACGCCGCGCATCGCCTGCTTCGTACTGGCCGACCTGCGTCCGCTGGGACGTATCTTCGCGGCACTGCCGGCCAGCGGTATCGCCGAACTGCTGGCCCGCGTCGCGCCGCCGCGGCCGCCGGCCCGCGCCGCACCGCGGCTGGCTGTGGTCAAGCCGCTGCCGAAGCCGCCGCGCAACGACGCCGCGGCCTGAAATCGCCCACGAATTGCCGCCGGGCGAATTGCCGCAAGCGGGCGACAGCGGGGCGCTACTTGGGCGACAATAGCGGCCCTTTGCGGTAGCCCTGGCCTGCATGGGCCGCATCACCGGCTGCCGACCTCCGCTTTTCTTTTTCGCCGGGTCTACCCATGTCTAGCCGTCAAGAACTCGCCAACGCCATCCGTGCGCTGTCCATGGATGCGGTCGAAGCTGCCAAGTCCGGCCATCCGGGCATGCCCATGGGCATGGCCGATATCGCCGAAGTGCTGTGGAACGATTTTCTGAGCCACAACCCGAGCAATCCGCACTGGGTCAACCGCGATCGTTTCGTGCTGTCCAACGGCCACGGCTCCATGCTGCTGTATTCGC
This sequence comes from Tahibacter aquaticus, assembly GCF_004363655.1. Lineage (GTDB taxonomy): Bacteria > Pseudomonadota > Gammaproteobacteria > Xanthomonadales > Rhodanobacteraceae > Tahibacter > Tahibacter aquaticus. Next base: position 535,889 of record NZ_SNZH01000001.1, on the reverse strand, counting down.
TGCTGCACCTGACCGGCTACGACCTGCCGATCGGCGAATTGAAGAACTTCCGCCAGCTGCACTCGCGCACCGCCGGCCATCCGGAACGGCACGAGACGCCGGGCGTGGAAACCACCACCGGCCCGCTGGGCCAGGGCCTGGCCAATGCGGTCGGCATGGCTCTGGCGGAAAAGGTGCTCGCCGCGCGCTTCAACCGCGCCGACTACCCGGTGGTCGACCATTACACCTACGTCTTCCTCGGCGACGGCTGCCTGATGGAAGGCATCTCGCACGAGGTCTGCTCGCTGGCGGGCACCTTCAAGCTGGGCAAGCTGGTCGCGCTGTACGACGACAACAATATTTCCATCGACGGCAAGGTCGGCGGCTGGTTCACCGACGACACCGCTGCGCGCTTCGAGGCCTATGGCTGGGAAGTGATCCGCGACGTCGACGGCCACAATGCCGAGGCGATCAAGGCCGCCATCGTGTCCGCCGGGGCGGATGCGGACAAGCCGACCCTGATCTGCTGCAAGACCATCATCGGCTACGGCGCGCCGAACAAGCAGAACACCGAAGGCGCGCACGGCGCGCCGCTGGGCAAGGACGAAATTGCCCTGGCGCGGGAAAAACTCGGCTGGAACCACGCACCGTTCCACGTACCCGATGCGATCTACGACGCCTGGAACGCCCAGTCCAAGGGCGCCGAGCGCGAAACGCGCTGGAACGCCCTGTTCGAGCGCTACCGCAACGTACATCCGGAGCTGGCGGCCGAGTTCGAGCGCCGCGTCAACGGCGAACTGCCGGCCGACTGGGCGGCGCACTCCGACGCCTACGTGGCCAGGCTGCAGGCCGAAGGCCCGGTGATTGCCTCGCGCAAGGCCTCGCAGATGGCGCTGGACGCGTTCGGGCCAAAGCTGCCGGAACTGATCGGCGGCTCGGCCGACCTGGCGCATTCCAATCTGACCTTGTGGAAAGGTTCCAAAGACGTCAATTCCGGCGACGCCAACGCCAACTACGTGTATTTCGGTGTACGCGAATTCGGCATGACGGCGATCGCCAACGGCATGGCCTTGCACGGCGGCTTCATTCCCTACGACGCTACCTTCCTGGTGTTTTCCGACTACGCGCGCAATGCCGTGCGCATGTCGGCGCTGATCCCGGCGCATGCCATCCACGTGTATACCCACGACTCCATCGGTCTCGGCGAAGACGGCCCGACGCACCAGCCGATCGAGCATCTGGCCAGCCTGCGCTATATCCCCAACAACCGCGTCTGGCGTCCCTGCGACGCGGTCGAATCGGCGGTGTCGTGGAAGTCCGCGATCGAGCGCAGGAACGGCCCCAGCTGCCTGGTGTTTTCGCGCCAGAACCTGCAGCACCAGCAGCGCAATGCCGAGCAGCTGGCTGACATCGCCCGCGGCGGTTACGTGCTGAGCGATCCGAACGACGCGACGTTCAAGGCCATCCTCATCGCCACCGGTTCCGAAGTGGGCCTGGCGATGGATGCGATGCGCACGCTGGAATTGCAGGGCGTGCGCGTGCGCGTGGTGTCGATGCCGTGTACCGAGCAGTTCGATGCGCAGCCGGCGGAATACCGCGAAGGCGTGCTGCCGTCCTGGTGCCGTGCGCGCGTGGCGATCGAAGCGGCGCATCCGGATTTCTGGCGCAAGTACGTCGGCCTGGACGGCGACGTGGTCGGTATCGCCAGCTTCGGCGCCTCGGCGCCGGCGGACAAGCTGTTTGCTCATTTCGGCTTCAGCGTGGAGCGCATCGTCGATGCGGTGAAGGCACGGATCTGAAATGGCGGCATTCGAAACGGAACACGTGCTGGCGGTGCGGCACTGGAACGAGCACCTTTTCAGTTTCACCTGTACCCGCGATGCGGGCCTGCGTTTCGAGAACGGCCAGTTCCTCATGATCGGCCTGACGGTGGACGGCCGGCCGCTGGTGCGTGCCTACAGCGTGGCCAGCGCCAACTACGAGGAACACCTGGAGTTCTTCAGCATCAAGGTGCCGAACGGGCCGCTGACCTCGCGTCTGCAGCACTTGAAGGAAGGCGACGAGATCCTGATCAGCCGCAAGCCCACCGGCACGCTGCTGCTGCACGATCTGAAGCCGGCACGGCATCTGTATCTGCTGTCGACAGGAACGGGGCTGGCCCCGTTCCTGTCGCTGATCCGCGATCCGGAAACCTACGAACGCTTCGACAAGGTGGTGCTGACCCACGGCGTGCGCCATGTGAACGACCTGGCCTACCGCGACTACATCGAGCACGAATTGCCCCAGCACGAATACCTGGGCGAAGCGGTGCGCGACAAGCTGATCTACTACCCCACCGTGACGCGCGAACCATTCCGCTACCAGGGACGGCTGGACGAGCTGCTCGGCAGCGGCAAGCTCTGTGCCGACATCGGCCTGCCGCCGCTGGATGTGGCCAACGACCGCGCCATGATCTGCGGCAGCCCGGCCATGCTGGCATCGCTGTCGCAGTTGCTGGACAGCCGCGGCTTCGTGGTATCGCCGCGTATCGGCACGCCGGGCGACTACGTGATCGAGCGGGCATTTGTAGAAAAGTGAAATATTGGATTGCGGTGCCTGCGGCATGGCGTTGCAGGCAGGCCGCCGCGCCGCAACTGCCACCGCGGCTTTGACTGCTGCGGATCGGCGTCGACGCCGTCTGAGCAGCACTTGCATCACGATCGATTACGTGTGTAAATGCCGACATCATTTACACGCGTAATCGACCATGTCCATCAGCGAAGCCGAAAGCGCTGTCATGCAGGTGCTGTGGAATGCGCACCCGCTGGCCGCGGAAGAAATCGTTGCCGCGCTCGGCGATGCGCGGCAGTGGCAGGAGGCGACGGTAAAGACCCTGCTGAACCGCCTGCTCAACAAAGGCGCGATCGCGGCGGTCAAGGAAGGGCGGCGCTATCTCTACAGCCCGCTGCTGCAGCGCGACGCCTACGTGCATGCGCAAAGCCAGGATCTGCTCGACCGCCTGTTCGGTGGGCGCCTCGCGCCGCTGGTGGCGCATTTCTCGGCGCGGCAGAAACTCAGCAAGAAAGACATCGCCGAGCTGAAGCGCCTGATCGAGACGCTGCCCGATGAGCGCTGAGCTGCTGCTCGCCGCCAGCCTGGGCAGCAGCGCTGCACTGGTGCTTGTCATGGCCGTGCGCCGGCCGCTGCACCACATCGCCGGTGCAGGCGCGGCCTATGCATTGTGGATTGCCGTGCCGCTGGCGGCGTTGGCCGCGGCACTGCCGTCGGCGGGAACGCGCCTGAGTCTGCCACCGCTGGCGTTGCACTCGGTCGTAGCTGCACCCGTTGCCGCGCTGCCGTCGGCGCCCCTTGCGACGACCGGGTCGTTCGGATTCTGGATCTGGCTGGCGGGCTGCGTCGCGCTGCTGGCACTGCAGGCTTTGCAGCAATGGCTATTTATTCGCAGCGTGAGCGATTGCACCTGGCGTGGGCGTATCGGCACGGCCTCGACCGAGCCTTGCGTCAGCGGCCTGTGGCGACCGTCGATTCTGCTGCCGCGGGATTTCCGCCGCCGCTACGACCGGCGCGAACGGCGCCTGGTGCTGGCGCACGAAATCGCCCACCTGCGCCGCGGCGACGTATACGCCAACGCGCTGGCCGCACTGCTGCGCGCCCTGTTCTGGTTCAACCCGCTGCTGCATATCGCCGTGCCGCGCTTTCGCCTGGACCAGGAACTGGCCTGCGATGCGCGCGTACTGGCCCGTTTTCCGGAAGCGCGCCGGTGCTATGCCGGCGCGATGTTGAAAACCCAGCTAGGCGGTACGGCGCTCAGGGATGGGCCAGGTCCGCTGGGCTGCGGTTGGTTTTCCCACCATCCGCTGAAGGAGAGAATTGGCATGTTGCACAATCCGCAAATTAAAAAAATTCGGCGCAGGCTCGGTGCCGTGGCGACGGGGCTGCTGATCGCCGCCTGTGCCGGCCTGGCCTGGGCCGCGAAGCCGGCCGCCTCGATCGCCGCAAATGCCGCCGCCAAGGACGGCCAATACGTCGACGCGGCGCTGACCCTGCGCATCGGCGACGGCGTGGAGCAGCGCTTCCGCATGATCAACCGCTTCGGCGAAAGTTTCCTCGTCACCAGTACCGAGCCCGGCGCAAACTGGGAAGCGCATTTCATCGCCACCGCGGCCAGCACAGACTCGATCCGCCTGGCCACGCGCCTGCTGCGCAACGGCGAGCGCGTGGCGACGCCGGAACTGCTGCTGCACGACGGCGAGAGCGGCGCCATCGCGCTGGACGGCGCGGCCGGGCAGGGCGCGCTGGTTCTGGACGTTGTATTGCGCCGCAGCGATTCGCCGCAGCCGCAGGACGGGCCAGCGGCGTACGAGCCGGCGCGGCACTGAGCCTGGGCAACCGTGGTACGGGTGCGGGAGCGGCCCGTACCCTCGGGAGCGAAGGGATACGATACTGTCCGCCGTCTCGCGTACGGTCGTATGCATTTCGTCTCCGGGGTCCTCTGTCATGTCAGTCCGTGCTGCTGTTGTTTTCGCCCTTTGCGCCGCTGCTGCCGGCAGCGCCCGCGCTGCCGAAGTGCCGCTGTTCGTCGAGTTTTCCGACGGCTTCGAGCTGATCGTGCCAACGGCCTTCCGCCTGGGCGCGCTGCAGCTGCGCGATCCGCACGTGTTCGTGCGAGTGCCGCTGGGCCCGACCACGCTGTGTACCGATGCGACCGACCTGCCCAGTGTCGGACTCAATGCGCAGATCGCCACCAGTCTTGCTGCTGACGAGAATGCCGACGGCCGCCTGGATTCCAGTGCGCTGCTGCTGTTCCGCCCGTTGCTCAGCGACGGCAGGTCGGCACAGACGCTCAGTGTCGCCGGCGATTGCAGCGTGGCCACGCCGACGCAGTGCCTGGCCGCCGCGAACGCAACGCCGTCGCTGCGCAGCTACCGCGCATTCGCGTTGAGCGGCAGCGACCATTGCCTGGAAGCGCTGGCCGGCACCACCAGCAACTGGGGCTCGGCCGCGGCCGTGCCGGCGCCCGGTGGCAATTGCTATGCGACCACTGCGGCCGACCTGGTGCTCGACACTGGCAGCCTGCAGATTCCGCTGTACGACACCGCCTTCGGCGCACCGTTGCCGGCGCCGGGCGGTTCCACCGGCGGCGGCCTGATGCGCGGTTTCCTGCGTGCCAGCGATGCGGCACTGATACCCATACCGCTGAATGGCACGACGGTGACCCTGGCGTCGGTGCTGCCCGGCGGTGCCGGCAGCTGCCGGGCCAACGTCAGCGGCGGCATCGATACCTGGCGCGGCGAGTCGGGCTGGTGGTTCTATTTCGAGTACCGCCAGGACGCCGTCGGCCTGAACTGAACCTCAGACCGGATCGGGGACGCGCCGGACCAGGCTGGCCAGGTCGGCCGGATGCTCGGCAATGGCTTGCGCGCCGGCGCCGATGAGTTCCTCGCGGCTGCCGAAGCCCCAGCTCACGCCGATACCGCGTACGCTGTTGTGGCGCGCGCCTTCGATATCGAAATGGCGGTCGCCGATCATCACCGCGTTGTCTGCCGCGACGCCGAAATCGCTTAGTGCCTGGGCAATCATTGCGGCCTTCTCCGAATGACTGCCGTCGCCGCTGGGGCCGTAGATCTGGCGGAAATGACGGCCGAAGCTCAGGTGCTCGACGATCTTGCGCGCCTGCACCTGCATCTTGGTGGTGACAATGGCCAGCGTGCGGCCCTGGGCGTGCAGGCTTTCGATCAGTTCGGCAATGCCTGCATACACCTCGTGCTCGGCCCAGCCCTGGCTGTCGAAGCGTTCGCGGTAGTGGCCTACGGCCTGCTCGATCAGGGCCGGATCGTCGCCGAGTACCTGCGGGAAGCTTTGCCGCAGCGGCGGCCCTATCCAGCGGCGCAGTTCTTCCAGCGGCGGCGCGGCAAAGCCCAGGCGTTCGAACGCGTGGCGCAGCGAGCCGACGATGCCGGCTTCCGAATGAATCAAGGTGCCATCGAGATCGAACAGGACCAGTTGCATGCAAGGCAGCGATCAGTGGAGGAACGCCAGCCATGGTGGCCCGCGGTTGCGCTTTCAAGCGCGCAACGGATTCGACCTTGGCATGGCTTGACGGCGGCGTGCTGGACTGACGTCAAGCGGTGCTGTTGTCTCGTGCCGGCGATTACTGCGCCTGGAAGTTGCCCTTGAAGATCGGGTCGGTCGACACCGTGCCGCGCGTGACAGTGACGCTGAAGCCTTCCGCCGTGGCGGCATCGACCTTGACGCTGAAGGCATTGCCCGGCACGGTCCAGGTTTCGCCGACCTTGAACATCGAGCCTTCGTTGTTCGCGGTATTGGCCGGCGGCGAGTCCGCGTCCACGCTCCAGGCGGGCGTGGAGCGCGTGGTGTCGATGGAGTGGATGATCACCGCATCGCCGGCCAGGGCCGATTCGTATTTGCCGCCGCGCTTGCGCGCTTCGATGGTGTAGAACTTGGTCGCCGGCTGGCCGGCGAGGGTGACGACGATCATCTGCAGATTGGCCGAGCCGATCAGGCTGGCGCGGTCCAGCAGCAGGCCGGGATAGTAGCCGTCGGTATTCAGGGTGCGCTTGCGCGCCGCATCGATGAAGCCGAGCTTGTCGCGCGACCAGGTGCTGATGTGCTTGGCGACTTTGCCGTAGGTGGTGTCGGTGGCGGCATTGCTCCAGGCGTCGCTCATCACGTCCCAGGGGTTGTCGTAGGGGTCGCTGTCGTTGTCGGAATTGTTCGCATGCGGCAGGCCGTAGGCATGGCCCATCTCGTGGCTCAGCGGGGCAGAGTTGCTGAACGACCAGGGCGGGTTCCAGGTGGAACTCCAGCACTTGTTGATGCCGTCCAGGGTGGCGCAGCGGCTGCCGCCCCAGGCATAGCCGTCGAGGTCGCCGTTGAACATCATGTTGACGCCTTGCAGGCCGCCGTTGGCGGCGAAGTTCACGCTGGCATTGGCTGCGGCCGTGCAATCGTCGAACAGCTTGTTGAGATTGGCGCTGCCGCTGGCCGGCACGTAGAACGAACGCGGCTGCGGCAGGGTGAACCAGCCGTAGGCGGCGCTGCCGACCAGGTTGATCTTGTTGTAGGAAACCTCGCGCCAGTAGTGGTCGAGCTGGCCCGGGCTGTTGCCGTACTGGCCGTTGAAGAAGCTCAGCGGTTTCTGCTCGGTGGCGATGTCGCTGAACTTGCACAGCAGGGTGGCCCAGACCGTGGTGCCGGCCACGTCCGGCTGCGTCACGCCGCGCTGTTCGTCGGCCGGCACGATGGCCCGTACCGCCAGGCCTTGCGCAGTGGCGGCAGTGGCCAAATCGACCGCGACGCGCTTGCCAGCCAGTGCGTAGATATCGCCGGCACCCAGGCGGGCCTGTTCCGGATCGAGCGCATAGCGCAGTCCGTTGTCGTCGACCAGGCTGACGCGGAACTGGCTTTCCAGCCCGGCGACCGGATCGGTGTCGCCCCAGATCAGTTCCAGCCGGCCTTCGATGGGCGCGGCCAGGGCCTGGCTGCCGAACAGGGAAGAAGCGAGCGCAAGCAGTAGGGGCGTAGAGCGGGTCATGGCAGTCGATTCGCAAGGGCACTGAAGGGATTCACCCTAACCGTACGGGTGATTCACGACTGTTAAACCCGCCGCGGTTCGCGCCGCGGCCACGGTACGCGGGCGGCATTCTGTGCAGATGGCGGACAAGCGGTATGTGCGGAGCCAGTTCCGCAGAGTGGACTGGCCGGTACCGTCGCCAGGACGGTACCGGCCTCGCGCTCAGGGGCCGTACTGGACCGTGATGTTGAAGCCCTCGGCCGTGGTCGAGTTCACTGTCACGCGAAACGCGTTGCCCGGTGCCGTCCAGGTTTCGCCGACCTTGAACATCGAGCCTTCATTGTTCGATGTCGTGGCCGGCGGCACGCTGGCATCCACGCTCCAGGCCGGCGTGGAGCGGGTGGTGTCGATGGAATGGATGATCACTGCATCGCCGGCTAGTCTGGCCTCGTAGGTGCCGACGCGCTTGCGCGCTTCGATGGTGTAGTACTTCGTCGCCGGCTGGCCGGTGACCCGCACGACGATCATCTGCCGGTTGTTCGAGCCGATCAGGCTGGCGCGGTCCAGCAGCAGGTTGGCATACGTGCCGTTGGCATTGATGGTGAGTTTGCGCGCCGCGTCGATAAAGCCCAGCTTGTCGCGCGACCAGGTGCTCAGGTGCTTGCCCAGCGAGCCGTAGGTGGGATTGCTGACGGCGTTGCTCCAGGCGTCGCTCATCACGTCCCAGGGGTTGTCATAGGGATTGCTGTCGCCGTCGGAGTTGTTGGCATGGGGCAGGCCGTAGGCGTGGCCCATCTCATGGCTCAGCGGCGCGGTGTTGCCGAATGACCAGGGCGGGTTCCAGGTGGAGCTCCAGCACTTGTTGATGCCGTCCAGCGTGGCGCAGCGCGTACCGCCCCAGGCATAGCCATCGAGGTCGCCGTTGAACATCATGTTGATGCCCTGCAGGCCGCCGTTGGCGGCGAAATTGACCGAGGCATTGGCCACCGTGGTGCAGTCGTCGAACAGTTTGTTGAGATTGGCGCTGCCGCCGGCCGGCACATAGAACGAGCGTGGCTGCGGCAGGGTGAACCAGCCGTAGGCGGCGCTGCCGACCAGGTTGATCTTGTTGTAGGAAACCTCGCGCCAGTAATGGTCGAGCTGGGCCGGGCTGTTGCCGTACTGGCCGTTGAAGAAGCTCAGCGGCTTCTGCTCGGTGGCGACATCGCTGAACTTGCACAGAATGGTGGCCCAGACCGTGGTGCCGGCGACGTCCGGTGCGACGAGGGACTTGCTCTCGCCGGCCGGCACGATGGCATCGACGCGCGGCGGTTTTGACGACTCGGCAGTATCCAGGGCGACAGCGACCTGCTGCCCGTTCAAGGCGTACAGATCCTCGGCCGCGCGCAGCGCTTCGGCCGGGTCCAGGGCGAGGCGTTCGCCCTTGTCGTCGACCAGTTCGACAGTGAACCGGTCGGCTTGCCGGCTGCCGGCGACAGGGTCGCCCCAGGTCAGTTCCAGGCGGCCCTCCCGGGGCCCGGCAGCCAGGGCGTGGCCTGGGGCAAGCAGTGCAAGCAGGCACGGCAGAAAAGCAATTTTGCAAGTCATGCGGAATCCTCTATTTGTGCAGGAATGTGCACGAGCGGCGCTACCTTGAAGCGATCGGCGCCCGCCAAGTGTTAGCTCGGTCACGGGAATGCTGGACAAGGTGGCCTGGCATGCGCGAACCGTGACGAAAGTCGGGCAACCCATGCGCACCGGCACGGAGCTGGCGAACGGCCGCGCCCGGCGGCGGAGGGCCTGCCCCACGGTCGTGCCGCCGGTGGTGGCCTGTCCGGCGGTAATTTGCAAAGCGGACGCGTCGCGGCTGTAATCCGTGGTTTTCCCCTGCAGGCCTGCGGCAGCCCTGGCGGCCGGCCACCGGCGTAAACGGCGCCGGCCCCGCAGCGGGATTGCCGCGCACTGCACTCAACTGACCCTTGGAAACGCCCATGTCCATTCTCCGCATGACTGACCTCGACCTGCGCGGCAAGCGCGTGCTGATCCGGGAAGACCTGAATGTCCCGATCAAGGACGGCCGCATAACGGCCAGCCAGCGCCTGGAAGCTGCCTTGCCGACCATCCGCCATGCGCGCGACGCGGGGGCGGCGGTGATGGTCACCTCGCATCTGGGGCGGCCGGTGGAAGGGCAGTTCAGCGAAGCCGATTCGCTGGCTCCGGTGGCAGCCTGGCTGAGCCAGGCGCTGGGCAGCGAGGTGAAGCTGCTGCGCGACTATCTCGACGGTGTCGAGGTGGAAAATGGGCAGGTTGTACTTCTGGAAAATTGCCGAATGAATGTGGGCGAGGGCAAGGACACGCCCGAGCTCAGCGCGAAATACGCGGCGCTGTGCGACATCTACGTGATGGACGCGTTCGGCACGGCGCACCGCGCCCAGGCCTCGACCCACGGTGCCATCCGCGCGGCCAAGGTCGCCTGCGGCGGGCCGCTGCTGATGGCTGAGCTGGATGCGCTGGCCAAGGCGCTGGATAACCCGCGGCGGCCGTTGCTGGCCATCGTTGCCGGCTCGAAGGTGTCGACCAAGCTGGAACTGCTGCAGACGCTGACCGCCAAGGTCGACCAGCTTATCGTCGGCGGCGGCATCGCCAATACCTTCATCGCCGCGGCCGGCTATCCGGTCGGCAAGTCGCTGGTGGAGAACGATCTGCTGGATACGGCGCGGCGCATCATCGCCGAAGCCAAGGCGCGCGGCGCCGACGTGCCGATTCCCAGCGACGTGGTGGTAGCGCCGGCCTTCGCCGCCGATGCGCCCGCCACGATCAAGCGCGTCGACGAAGTGACGGCCGACGACATGATTCTCGACATAGGCCCGCAGACGGCGGCGGCCTATGCAGCACTGATCGCCAAGGCCGGCAGCGTGGTGTGGAACGGCCCGGTTGGCGTATTCGAGTTCGATGCCTTCGGCAAGGGCACCCAGACCCTGGCGCTGGCGATTGCCGAATCGGCGGCGTTTTCCATTGCCGGCGGCGGCGATACGCTGGCGGCAGTGGAAAAGTACGGTGTCGAGGACCGCATCGGCTATATCTCCACGGGTGGCGGCGCCTTTCTCGAATTCCTCGAAGGCAAGGAATTGCCGGCGGTGACGGCCTTGCAGGCGCGCGGCTGAAGCGGCGGCAGGCCCTTGGTGCGTTCGCAAGGTTAGAAGTGAAGTAGGTGCCGGCGCTGCGCTGAATCCCGCAGCGCCGGCGAAGCGATGACGCACGCCTTTTGCTGTCCGCCACGGGGGCGCGCGACGATTCCCGGAGACCTGTCCGATGCTGGTACTGATTCTCAAGGCCGTAGCCGCCTACCTGCTCGGTTCCCTTTCCGGCAGCCTGCTGCTGGGGCGTCGCGGCGGTTTCGATATTCGCGAGCAGGGCAGCGGCAACGCCGGCGGCACCAATGCCCTGCGCACGCGCGGCTGGCGTTTCGCCCTGCTGGTGGTGCTGATCGATATCGGCAAAGGCGCGCTGGCGGTATGGCTGGCGCTGGCGATTCCTACCACCGACTCGTCGCCGGGACGCTATATCGAAGCCCTGGTCTGCGGTCTCGCCGCGGTGCTTGGCCATGTGCTGCCGCTGTTCTACGGGTTTCGCGGCGGCAAGGGCGCAGCGACGGTGGTTGGCACCTTGTTCGTGTTATGTCCGCTGGCGACGCCACCGCTGCTGCTGATCTGGCTGGCGGTACTGGGCTGGACGGGCTATGTCGGTCTTGCCACCGTGATCGCCGGCCTTTCCCTGGTGCCGATGCTCTGGTGGCTGGCACCGGGCACGGCGGATCTGCATAGCTATGCGCTGGCCTGTGCTGCGCTGCTGCTGCTCACGCACAGCGGAAATCTGTGGCGGCTGTATCGCGGCACCGAGCATCGCTTCGAGCGCGCACGGGTGATTCCCCGTGCGCTGGGGCTGAAGCGCTGATGCAGGCGCGCGATCTGGTCGGCGCGCTGGCCGACGGGCAGGCCTGGTCGGGCAGCGAACTGGCGCGGCGCTTCGGCGTCACGCGGGCGGCGGTGTGGAAGCGCCTGGACGAATTGCGCGATGCCGGCCTGCCGATCGCAGCCGAGGCCGGGCGCGGCTATCGCCTGGCCTTGCCGCTGGAATTGCTCGACCCGGCGCGTATCGGCGCATTGCTGCCTGCGGCGCTGGCTGCGCGGCTGGGCGGTATCGAGGTGCATTGGGAAATCGATTCGACCAGCAGCGAGCTGATGCGCAGCGCGGCTGGGCGCGGCGATCTGTCGGTCTGCCTGGCCGAGCAGCAGACGGCTGGCCGCGGCCGGCGCGGGCGCGCCTGGAAATCGCCGCCTTTGTGCAATGTATACCTGTCCGTGCTGAAGCGCTTCGGCCAGGGCATGGGCAACCTGTCCGGCTTGAGCCTGGCGGTCGGCGTTGCGGTGGTGCGCGCGCTGGAATCCTGTGGCGCTGCCGGCCTGGGCCTGAAATGGCCGAACGACGTGCTCGCACCGGCCGGCAAGCTGGCCGGCATCCTGGTGGAGCTGGGCGGCGAATTCCTCGGCCCCTGCCATGCGGTGATCGGCATCGGCGTGAACCTGTACCTACCGGCGGCGGTACGTGCGGCGATCGACCAGCCGGCGGCAGACCTGGCCGGCCTGTGCACGCCGTTGCCGACGCGCAACGCGGTGGTTGCAGCATTGCTGCGCGAGCTGGCCGAAGTGCTGGATCAGTTTGCGCAGTCCGGTTTCGCACCGCTGCGCGAGGCGTTTGAGCAGCGCGACCTGCTGCGCGGCTGCGCACTCACGCTCAGCGACGCGCACGGCAGCCAAGCCGGCGAAGGTGCCGGTGTGGATGCGCGCGGTGCGCTGTTGTTGCGCCAGGGCGATACCATCGCCGCCTTCGACAGCGCCGAAGTGACGGTACGCAAGGCATGAATCTGCTGGTGGATCTGGGCAATACGCGGCTGAAATGGGCCCTGCACGATGCGCAGGGGCTGCGTCCCGGCACGCCGGTCGATCATTCGCGGCCCTTGTTGCCCGAGCTGGAGCTGGCCTGGCGCGACGCGCCGGCGGTAGCGCGTGCACTGGTTTCTTCGGTCGGCCGGCCGCGCCTGGAAGCGGAGCTGGTGCAGGCGATCCGCGCGCGCTTCGGCATCGAACCGCAGTTCGTCGCCACCCAGGCACAGGCCTGCGGCGTGCGCGTGGCCTATGCGCGGCCGGAAAAGCTGGGCGTGGATCGTTTTGTCGCGTTGATCGCCCTGCATGCGCTGGTACCAGGGCCGGCCGTGCTGGCCAGCGTCGGCACGGCGCTGGTGCTGGATGCACTGGGTGGCGACGGTGTGCATCTGGGCGGCCTGATTGCGCCAAGCCCGCTGCTGATGCAGCAAGCCTTGCTCGGTGCCACGGCGCGGGTGACCGCGGCCGAATCGGCGCGCATTGTCGAACTGGCTGACGATACGGAAGACGCGGTGCGCTCGGGCTGCTGGCTGGCCGCGGCTGCATTAGTGGAAAGGTTCCATTTGCAGGTGAGTTCCCGGCTGGCCGCGCCGGTGGCGCTGGTGCTGGCCGGCGGCGCCGCTAGCGAACTGGCACCGCTGCTGGGCAGGCCGGCGCGCATCGAGGCCGACCTGGTATTGCGCGGCCTTGCCCGGTTTGCCGACGGCTGCATCGCTTCGCCGTCGAGCGAATCGGTAGAATCCGGCAACTCCTGACTCGGCTGGCCTCTGCGGATGTTCCTGCGCGTGTTGTTCATGCTGCTGCTGGCGATGAATGTCGGGGTCGCGAGCTGGCTGTATTTCTCGCCCAAGCCGGCCCAGGGCGAGGTAGCGGCAACCGACATCGGCATTGCCCGGCTGGAGCTGCTGGCCGAGCGCGAGCGTCCGGGCGATGCCGCCAGTGCGGAACTGACGGAAGAGCCGGGCATCAGCAACGCCAACGACCAGTGCCGCAGCATCGGCCCGTTCGCTACCCAGGCCGACATGCGTGCAGCCATGAACAAGCTCGGCACACGCGTGCGGCGCATCCAGTCCCGCGAGGCGCATACCACGCAAAGCCGCGGCTACTGGGTGTTCATCCCGGCCATGGGCACGCGCGAGCAGGCCCTGGGCGTGGCCCGCCAGCTGTCCAGTCGTGGCGTGCGCGACTATTACGTGGTCACGGCCGGCGACCAGCAGAACACCATTTCCCTGGGCCTGTTCCGCGAACAGGCGAATGCAGAGCGCCGGCGCAACGAAATCGCCGCGCTGGGCCTGTCGCCGCAGATGCTGCAGCGCACCGAAGACCTGCCGGTGTACTGGGTCGATTTCGCCGAAGATCCGCAGCGCCCGGTCAACTGGCGTGCCCAGATGCCCGACCTGATCGATCTGAAAGAACAGCCGGTAACCTGCTTCTGAGCGCACATCCGTAGCGCGGCCGATTGATTCGCGCAGCGGGATCGGTTGCAGTCGGTACCCCAGATCCACGCCGGGAACATCGCCATGAGCCAGATTCGCGCCTGGGCCGCCGACGCGGCCAACGCTCCGCTGCACGCCTACGCCTACGACCCGGGACCACTGGGCGAGGAGCAGGTCGAGATTGCCGTGGAGTATTGCGGCATCTGTCATTCCGACCTGTCCATGCTGGACAACGAATGGGGCCGCAGCCGCTATCCGTTCGTGCCGGGACATGAAATCGTCGGTCGCATCGTCGCGCTGGGGGCGCAGGCCAAGGGGCGCCAGCTCGGCCAGCGCGTCGGCCTGGGCTGGTTCTCCGCCAGTTGCCTGCATTGCGGCTCTTGTCTCGACGGCGACCAGCACCTGTGCGGCAACGGCGAGGAAACCATCGTGCGCCGTCATGGCGGCTTTGCCGAACGCGTGCGTGCGCACTGGGCCTGGGCGATTCCGCTGCCGGACGCGCTGGCCAGCGCCAGCAGCGGCCCGCTGTTCTGCGGCGGCATTACCGTGTTCAACCCGCTGGTGATAGCCGGTGTGCGGCCTACCGATCGCGTCGGTGTGATCGGTATCGGCGGGCTCGGCCATATGGCGCTGGCCTTTCTGCGCCATTGGGGTTGCGAGGTCACGGCGTTTACCTCAAGCGAGTCCAAGCGCGAGGAAGCCTTGCAACTGGGCGCGCATAAAGTGGTGTCCAGCCGCGACCGGGCCGCGCTGAAGCAGCTTGCCGGACAGTTCGATTTCCTGCTGGTGACGGTGAACGTGGCCTTGGACTGGCCACTGTTCGTTGCTGCGCTGGCGCCGAAAGGCCGGCTGCACTTCGTCGGCGGCGTGCTGGAGCCGATTCCGCTGGCGGCTTTCAGCCTGATCGGCGGACAGAAATCGATAGGTGGTTCGCCCCTGGGCAGTCCGGCCACGACGGCACGCATGCTGGAATTCTGCGCACGCCATGCGATTGCGCCGCAAGTGGAAATTTTTCCTATGTCACAAGCGAACGCGGCGCTGGAGCATCTGCGTGCCGGCAAGGCGCGCTACCGCGTGGTACTGCAGGCGGATTGGTAGTTTTGTCGGTTTTGTACAGCTACCGCGGAGCTTTGGGCCGGGTTTCGCGGTCAGTGGCCATGGCCGCTGGCGCGATCCGTCGTTGCAGGGAACGGCGGGTTCAGGTCAGGGCCGGGTAGGCCGGACGACTGAGGGAGCTGCGATCCCGGTCGCGTTTTGCGGCTTGCGGCGGCGGGCGGTGCTTGGCACTCTTGTCCGTCTTGCTGCTAGCTGTCCGGCCGCTGAACTTTATCCCTGTGCCGTGGTCACGGTCAGGTCACCGCCTTTCACCCGAGGATGTTCGCGATGTTGAAGAAGCTCACCCTGGCCCTCGCCCTCGCGGCAGCCGCCTTTACCGCAACCGCCGCCGACGAGACCAAGGTCGTCAGCGAAGCCATCCTCTCCCTGGTGCCCCAGGCCAAGATCGATTCCGTGACCAAGTCCAGCCTGCCGGGCTTCTACGAAGTGGTCACCGGTGGCCAGGTCGTCTACGTCAGCGCCGACGGCAAGTACCTGCTCCAGGGCAGCCTGTTCGACATGAGCAACAAGAAAGACCTGACCGAAGCCCGTCTCGGCGGCATCCGCAAGGAGCTGGTGGACAAGGTGCCGAAGTCCAAGCGCATCGTGTTCGCGCCCAAGGATCCGAAGTACACCGTCACGGTGTTCACCGATATCGACTGCGGCTACTGCCGCAAGCTGCACCACGATATTGCCCAGTACAACGAGCAGGGCATCGCCGTGGAATACCTGTGGTTCCCGCGTTCGGGCCCGGGTACGCCGTCGTTCGACAAGGCCGTCTCGGTCTGGTGCTCGACCGATCGCAACAAGGCGTTCACCGAAGCCAAGTCGGGTACCGACCCCAAGACGGCCACCTGCGAAAACCCGATTGCCGAGGAATTCGAGCTCGGCCGCCGCGTCGGCATCAACGGCACCCCGACCGTGATCGCGCCGGACGGCACGCAGATCGGCGGCTATTTGGCCCCGGAAGCCATGCGCCAGCGCCTCGATTCGCTCGCTTCGGCCAAGTAAGTTCAAGAAATTGTTGGGTTTTTCCGGCGGCGCCCGCAGCAGTGCGGGCGCCGCCGGCGTGTCTGCCCGCTGCGCCGGGCGATAGCAGTTGCAAGACGCCAGCGGTTATCATGCGCGCCCTTCTGAGAACCCGCTCCGGAACGGCCATTTCATGATCGTGCTCGACGGGCAAAACGCCCTGTCTGCCTTCCGCCTGGATCGCCTCAACCGCCGCCTGGCGGAGGTTGCGCCCGGCGCCCGCGTTGCTGCAGCGCGCTATGTCTATCTGCTGGAGGCCGCCGCGCCTCTGGACGAAGCGACCCACCGGCGCCTGGCCCAGGTGCTGGAAGCCAGCCCCGAGCCGGCGCGCAGTGCATTGCTGTGGATAGTGCCGCGTCTGGGCACGATTTCGCCCTGGTCGAGCAAGGCCACCGACATTTTGCGTGGCTGCGGCTTCGCGGTGGAGCGCGTTGAACGCGCGGTGGCTTTCGATCTGGTCAACGAGCCTGCCAGCGGTGCGCCGAGCTGGCAGCCGTTGCTGCAGATCCTGCACGACCCGATGACCCAGGACGTGATCTGGCATCTGGATCAGGCGCAAGGCCTGTTTCTGGCCGGCGCGCCCGGCGCGCTGGGCATTGTCGCCCTGGGCGACGATCCGGCCGAAGCCCTGCGCCAGGCCAATCAGCGTCTTGGCCTGGCCCTGGCAGCCGACGAAATCGACTACCTGGTGGCGCGCTATGCCGAACTCGGCCGCGACCCCAGCGATGCCGAGCTGATGATGTTCGCCCAGGCCAATTCCGAGCATTGCCGCCACAAGGTGTTCAATGCGAGCTGGAACGTGGACGGCCAGGCGCAGGAGCGCTCGCTGTTCGCGATGATCAAGAACACGCATCAGCAGTCGCCGGCGCATACCTTGTCGGCGTATTCCGACAATGCGGCGGTGATCCAGGGCAGCGACGGCCAGCGCTTCTTTGCCGATGCCGACGGCGTCTATCGCGCGCATGCCGAGCGCATCGACTACGCGATCAAGGTCGAGACGCATAACCACCCCACCGCGATTGCGCCGTTCCCGGGGGCGTCTACCGGCTCCGGCGGCGAAATCCGCGACGAAGGCGCTACCGGCCGTGGCGGCAAGCCCAAGGCTGGCCTGACCGGCTTTTCCGTGTCGCACCTGCGTATTCCGGGCCTGGCCCGGCCCTGGGAAACGGAACGTCCGCTGCCGCCGCGCATGGCCACTGCGTTCGAGATCATGCGCGACGGTCCTATCGGCGCAGCCTCGTTCAACAACGAATTCGGCCGTCCCGCCCTGGGCGGCTATTTCCGCAGCTTCGAGCAGGAAACCGGCATTCCCGGCCTGCGCCGCGGCTACGACAAGCCGATCATGATCGCGGGCGGCCTGGCCAATTTGCGTTCTGCACATGTGCAGAAGCGCAATCTGCAGCCCGGCGACGCCGTCATCGTGCTGGGCGGTCCGGCCATGCTGATCGGCCTGGGCGGCGGCGCGGCCTCGTCGCTGGCTTCGGGCACGAGCTCAGCAGAACTCGACTTCGCCTCGGTGCAGCGCGACAACCCGGAGATGGAGCGCCGCTGCCAGGAAGTGATCGATCACTGCTGGGCGCTGGGCGACACCAATCCCATCGTCAGCGTGCACGACGTCGGCGCCGGTGGCTTGTCCAACGCGATTCCCGAGTTGCTGCACGATTCCCAGGTCGGCGGCCGCATCGATCTGGCCCGCGTGCCCTGCGCCGATCCGTCGCTGTCGCCGATGCAGCTGTGGTGCAACGAATCGCAGGAACGCTACGTGCTGGGTGTGCAGCAGACCGACCTGGCGCGCTTCGAGGCGATCTGCCAGCGCGAGCGCTGTCCGTATGCAGTCGTCGGTACGGCGTCGGCGGAACAGCATCTGATGGTCGGATACGGCGTCGATGCGGCCAGCGCGGTCGGTTCCGGCGCGGCGATCGACTTGCCCATGGACGTGCTGTTCGGCAAGGCGCCGAAGATGCACCGCGAGGCCAAGCGCAAGGCGCCGCGGGTCGACCTGGTGTCCGATTGCCTGGGCATCAGTTTGAACGAGGCCCTGCAGCGCGTGCTGCAGTTCCCGGCGGTGGGCTCCAAATCGTTCCTCATCACCATTGGCGACCGCAGCGTCGGCGGCCTGTGTTCGCGCGACCAGATGGTCGGTCCCTGGCAGGTGCCGGTCGCCGACTGTGCCGTCACCCTGGCCGATTTCACCGGCTATGCCGGCGAGGCCATGGCGATGGGCGAGCGCACGCCGCTGGCGGCGCTGTCCAGCGCCGATGCGGCGCGCATGGCTGTCGGCGAAGCGCTGACCAACCTGGCTGCGGCGCCGGTCGCCGAGCTGGGCGAAGTACGCCTGTCAGCCAACTGGATGGCGGCGGCGAATTTCCCGCACCAGGATGCCGCCTTGTTCGATGCGGTGCGCGCGGTCGGCATGGAGCTGTGCCCGGCCCTGGGCATTTCCATTCCGGTCGGCAAGGACTCGCTGTCCATGCAGACCGTCTGGCACGATGGCGAGCGCGAGCAGAAGACCATCGCGCCGGTTTCGCTGATCGTGACGGCCTTTGCCCGCGTCACCGACGTACGCCGCGCGCTGACCCCGCAGCTGCGCCTGGACAAGGGCGAAAGCGAGCTGTGGCTGCTCGATCTCGGTGGCGGCCGCAACCGCCTCGGCGGTTCGGCCCTGATGCAGGTGTTCAACCGTTCCGGCGGCGTGCCACCCGATCTGGACGATGCAGTCCGCTTCAAGGCGTTCTTCGATTGCATCCAGGCGGCCAACCAGGCCGGCCTGCTGCTGGCCTACCACGATCGTGCCGACGGCGGCGTGCTGGTCACTTTGCTGGAAATGGCCTTTGCCGGTCATTGCGGCCTGGCCATAGGCCTGGACGGCTGGGCCGAGAACACCTTGCGTGCCTTGTTCTGCGAAGAACTCGGCGCCGTGGTGCAGCTGCGCCGCGACGACGTGCCGGCGTTCAAGCAACTGCTGGGCCAGTACGGCCTCGGCGACATTGCGCACATGGTCGGACGGCCCAAGGAAAAGCTGCAGATCGCGCTGCGCCTGGGCGACGACCAGCTGGGCCGCTGGGACTGGGCCGACCTCATGCGTACCTGGTCGCAGACCAGCCATGCGATGCAGCGACTGCGCGACAACCCGATCCTGGCCGACAGCGAGATGGACTGGCGCTGCGACGGTGACGATCCGGGCATCAGCCCCAAGCTCACGTTCGATGCCACCGACGACATCGCCGCGCCGTTCATTGCCCGCGGCCTGCGTCCGCGCGTGGCCGTGCTGCGCGACCAGGGCGTCAACGGCCAGATCGAAATGGCGGCGGCCTTCAGCCGCGCCGGCTTCGACGCCGTCGACGTGCACATGTCCGACCTGCAAAACGGGCATCGCCGCCTGGACCAGTTCCAGGGCCTGGCCGCCTGCGGCGGCTTTTCCTACGGCGACGTGCTCGGTGCCGGCCGCGGCTGGGCCACCTCGATCCTGTTCAACCCGGCCTTGCGCGAACAGTTCGCCGCGTTCTTTGCGCATTCCGAGCGTTTTGCCCTCGGCGTGTGCAATGGTTGCCAGATGCTGGCCAATCTCAAGGAAATCATTCCCGGCGCCGACTACTGGCCGCGCTTCCGGCGCAATGCCTCGGAGCAGTACGAGGCGCGCTTCGTCACGCTGGAAGTGCTGGATTCGCCGTCGATCCTGCTGCGCGGCATGGCCGGTTCGCGCATTCCGGTGGTGGTCGCGCATGGCGAAGGCCATGCGGAATTCGCCCAGGGGGCGGACTACAACCGCGTCCAGCCCTGCCTGCGCTTCATCGACAACCGCGGCAAGGCAACCGAGGCGTTCCCGCTCAATTCGAATGGTTCGGTCGGCGGCCTGACCGGGCTGACCGCGGCGGAAGGGCGCGTCACCGTCATGATGCCCCACCCCGAACGCGTACACCGCAGCGTGCAGATGAGCTGGCGGCCGGAGTCCTGGGGCGAGGATTCGCCCTGGATGCGCATGTTCCGCAATGCGCGTGCCTGGGTGGGATGAAGCTCAGTCCGCTCAAGCGATTTCTGCTGCAGGCCCTGGCCTGGCTGCCGGCGTGCTTTTTTCTCTGGTGGTGGGTCTCCGGCCTGACCGTGAAGCTGCCGGTATGGCTGGCCGGCCAGGTGTTGAGCACGCTCTGGCCGGACCTGGTCGCCAGTGTCAGCCAGGGCTTCGACAATGCCGGCATGCCGACCATGGACATTCTTACCAAGGTGGCGGTCAGCCAGCCCGGGCCGGACGGCGTGCTGGCGACCGGCTATCTGGAGCCGACTATCCATCCGCTGATCTACGGCTATTCCCTGCCGCTGTTCTTCGGGCTGTGCCTGGCCACGCCGCAGGAAGAGGAGCGGCGCTGGGGTCAGATGATCCTGGGCTGCCTCGCGATCTGGCTGGCGCAGGCGTTCGGCCTGGTGGCCGACAGCCTCAAGGTGCTGGCGCTCAATTCCGGCCCCGAGACCGCTGCAGCAGTGCTGGCTGCCGGACTCAACGTCAACGCGATTGCCCTTTGCTACCAGTTCGGCTATCTCATCCTGCCGACCGTAGTGCCCGCTGCCCTGTGGCTGGCCCTCAATCGTCCCTTCATCGAGGCATTGACCGGGCGCAAGTTCGGGGAACCCGGCAGCAGCAAAGCCGGTCGAAGCGCCGCCTCCTAGGAAAGAAGTCATGTCTGCCGTCGAACTGCAGGAAGTCGAGCCCGGCCTCGAAGCCGTCATTGCGAACCTCGATGAGCGCATTTGCGCTTTCCTGGTCAAGAAGGGGCGTCTCAAGGAAGCCGACCTGGCCCGCGCCCGCCGCGTGCACGAGGAGTCGGACAGCGATTCCCTGGTCAACCTGCTGACCAAGCTCGGCCTGGTGTCCGAACGCGACATGGCCGAATCCATGGCAGAGCTGCTCAAGCTGCCGCTGCTCGGGGCCAAGGACTTTCCCGAATCGCCGCCGCCCAACGTGGCCTTGTCGATCCGTTTCCTCAAACAGCATCACGTCGTGCCGGTCAGCGAAACCGATACCGAGGTCGGCCTGCTGGTCGCCGACCCGGTCGAGCCTTATGCCGCCCAGGCAGTGGAGATGGCAACCGGCAAGAAGGTCGGCCTGCAGATCGGCCTGCGCTCGGAAATCGACGATCTGATCGAACGCTATTACGGCCAGGGCCGTTCGGCCATGGGCACCATCGTCGAAACCCTGTCCGACGATGCCTCGCGCGGCGAAGACGACATCGAGCACCTGCGCGATCTCGCTTCCGAGGCGCCGGTGATCCGCCTGGTCAACCTGATCGTGCAGCGCGCGGTCGAGCAGCGCGCCTCGGATATCCATATCGAACCGTTCGAAAGCCGCCTCAAGGTGCGCTATCGCATCGACGGCGTACTGCACGAAGTGGAATCGCCACCGGCTGCATCGACCGCGGCGGTGATCTCCCGCGTCAAGATCATGTCCAAGCTCAATATCGCCGAGCGCCGCCTGCCGCAGGACGGCCGCATCATGCTGCGCGTGCAGGGCAAGGAGCTGGACTTGCGCGTTTCCACCGTGCCCACGTCCTGGGGCGAGTCGGTGGTCATGCGTATCCTCGACCGCGAAAGCGTGGTGTTCGATTTCCACACCCTGGGCTTTACCGACGAGTTCCTGCCCCAGTTCATGAAGGTGCTGGAACTGCCGCACGGCATCATGCTGGTCACCGGCCCCACCGGCTCGGGCAAGACCACCACGTTGTATACCGCCCTGTCCAAGCTCAACCAGCCGGACGTCAAGATCATCACGGTCGAAGACCCGGTCGAATACCAGATCGAAGGCATCAACCAGATCCAGGCCAAGCCGCAGATCGGCCTGGATTTCAGCCACGCACTGCGCTCCATCGTGCGCCAGGACCCGGACATCATCATGATCGGGGAAATGCGCGACCTGGAAACCTGCCGCATCGCGATCCAATCGGCGCTGACCGGCCATCTGGTGCTGTCCACGCTGCATACCAACAACGCCGCCGGCGGCATCACGCGCCTGCTCGACATGGGCGTGGAAGACTACCTGCTCACCTCCACCGTCAACGGCATCCTGGCCCAACGTCTGGTGCGGCGCCTGGACAAGCCGCATGCCGAAGCCTATACGCCGCTGCCCGAGGTGGTGCGCGAGTTCAACCTCGACAAGCTGGGCGGGCCGGGGCCGCTGCAGCTGTACAAGCCCATGCCCAGCCCCAACTATCCCAGTGGTTACTACGGCCGCACCACGATCATGGAATTCATGGTCATGTCCGACCCCTTGCGCCGATTGGTCATGCAGCACGCTGGCATGGGCGAGCTGGAACAGCAGTCTCGCAGCGAAGGCATGCGCACCATGTACGAGGACGGTCTGGTCAAGTCGCTCAAGGGCGTCACCACGCTGGAGGAAGTGCTGCGCGTCACGCAGGAAGGCTAGGGGCAGTTCCGCGCCTGGCCGTCTCCCGATTCTCTCTCCCGAATTCAGCTGACACCCGCCGATGCCCTTGTTCCGCTACAAAGCCGTAACCCCCGCCGGCGAGACGCTCGAAGGCCAGATGGAGGCCGCGTCCACCGACGAGGTGATCGCCAAGCTGCAGGATGCGGGCAATATTCCGCTGGATGCGCGCGCGGCCGACGCGGCAGAAGGCAGCAGCCTGCTCAGCCTGCTGACCCGGCGCAATACCTTTGGCGCGGCCCAGGTGGTGCAGTTCACCCAGCAGCTGGCAACCATGCTCGGCGCGGGCCAGCCGCTGGACCGTGCCTTGCAGATCGTGCTTGACCTGCCCAGCGACGAGAAGGCGCGGCGCATGCTCGAACGCGTGCGAGATACGGTGCGCGGCGGTGCGCCGCTGTCGGATGCGCTGGAGGCCGAGCATGGCGTGTTCTCGCGCCTGTACGTGAACATGGTGCGTGCCGGCGAAGCCGGCGGTTCGCTCGACGAAACCCTGCGCCGCCTGGCCGAATACCTGGAGCGTACGCGCGAGCTGCGTGGCAATGTCATCAACGCGATGATCTATCCGGCCTTCCTGATCGGCATGGTGTTCGCGTCGCTGATGATCCTGCTGATCTACGTCGTGCCGCAGTTCGTGCCCATGTTCAACGACATGGGTGTCGAAATGCCGCTGATCACGCGCATCGTGTTCGGCATCGGCACCATCCTGCAGAATTTCTGGTGGCTGATCCTGGTGGCCGGCGTGGCGGGCTTCGCCTGGCTGCGCAAGCAGTATTCGCAGCCGGACACGCGCCTGGTGCTGGATTCGCGTCTGCTCTCGATCAAGGTCGCCGGCGACGTCATCCTGAAGCTGGAGACCGCGCGCCTGACCCGTACGCTGGGAACTTTGGTCAAGAACGGCGTTCCC
Organism: Tahibacter aquaticus; assembly: GCF_004363655.1. Lineage (GTDB taxonomy): Bacteria > Pseudomonadota > Gammaproteobacteria > Xanthomonadales > Rhodanobacteraceae > Tahibacter > Tahibacter aquaticus. The sequence goes on along the minus strand of NZ_SNZH01000001.1, from coordinate 512,560 downwards.
TTGTTGGGTGCGATGACCATCGCGCGCAATGTCATGAGCAACATGGCGCTGGCCGAAGCCGTGAGCGCGGCGACCGAGGAGGTCAAGCGCGGCAACGGCCTCGGCTTCGCCCTCAGCCAGAGCAAGCGCTTCCCCAAGCTGGCCCTGCAAATGGTCGCTGTGGGCGAAGAGTCCGGCGAGCTCGACGGCATGCTGCTCAAGACTGCCGACACCTTCGACCTGGAAGTGAAAAACACACTGGACCGGCTGCTGGCAGCCCTGGTCCCGGTGGTGACGATCGTGATGACGGTACTGGTGGCGATGATCATGATGGCGATCATCCTGCCTATCATGAACCTGGCCGGTTCGGTTCAATAATTCGGGAGAAGGCAATGAAGTATAATTTTTCGCAAAGTCGCGGAGTGCGCGGGCAGGGCGGTTTCAGCCTGCTGGAAATGCTTGCGGTCATCGTGCTGATCGGCATCGTCGCCGGTATCGTGGTGAATCAGGTCGGCAAGAACGTCGACAAGGGCAAGTGGAATGCGGGCAAGGCCCAGGTTTCCAAGCTGTCGATGAGCATCGAAGCGTATTCGCTCGACAACGGCGGCCCGCCGGAACGACTGGAAGACCTGATCAAGAAGCCGGCCAATGCGCCGAACTGGAAGTCGGGTTATGCCAAGGATTCCGACCTGAAGAGCCCGTTCGGCAATGCTTTCGAATACAAGAAGCCGGGCGAGCACGGCGATTTCGACCTTGTCTTCCTGGGCAAGGACGGCAAGGCGGGCGGCGAAGAATACAACGCCGATTTCGGCAACTGGCAGTAATGGGCCATGCGCCGGAGCCTTCGCTTCCAGCATTGCGCGACAACCGGGCGCTTCCGGCGCCTGGACGCACGCGCCGTGCGGGCGACTGACTCCGGCCCGGCTTTGCCGCGATCCCAGCGTGGTTTCAGCCTGCTGGAAATGATTGCGGTAGTGGTGCTGATCGCCATTGCCGTGACGGTGGCGTCGATCTCGTTCAGCAAAAGCCTGGGCAGCGCCAAGATCAAGGCCGCCAGCCGCGATCTCGTCGCGGCGCTGCGCTATACCCGCGGCCAGGCCATCGTCAAGGGCGAGCAAAAGACGCTCGACGTGGACCTGGATGCGATGAGCTATACCGTGCCCGGCAAGGATCCGGTCAAGTTTCCGGACAAGATCGAGGTCAAGCTGCTGACGGCGCAGAACGAACTGATCAACGACAGGGCAGGGCGCATCCGCTTCTATCCCGACGGCAGTTCCACCGGCGGGCATATTTCAGTCATCGCCGGTGCGCGCGAATGGCGCGTCAATGTCGGCTGGCTCACCGGCGAAGTCGACCTGGAAGAGTTGAGCGAACGATGAGCCGACTTCTTTCTTCGCGCCGCCCGCCGCGGCTGGGCGCGCGCCAGCGCGGCTTCAGCCTGATCGAACTGGTCGCGGCATTCGTCGTCTTCGCGCTGGCTTTCGGCGTGCTCATGGGCATTCTGTCGGCGTCGATCCGCAATACGCGGCTGGCGGCGGAATACACCCAGGCCGCGTTGTGGGCCCAGTCGCGCCTGGACGTGGTCGGTATCGGCGAGAAGCTCGAGGCAGGCCACGAAAGCGGCCGTTTCGACAACCAGTATCGCTGGGAACTCGACATCAGCAAATACGAACCGCCGCCGCTGCCGGTGGCATCGGGCGCGCCGCATAGTGGTGGTGTGGAAAGTTTCCAGAGTATTGAACTGTACCGGGTTGACCTGGAAGTGCTGTGGGGCGGCGACCGCCGCGGTTCCAAGAGCGCGCACTTCGTCTCGCTGCGCTCCAAGAACGCCGAGGCCGGCAATGGCGCTGCCGGTTCGGCAGCCGGCGGCAACGGCGACGTCAACGGCAACCAGGACAACAAGCGATGAAAGCCATTGCGCGCCGCAGCGCCGGTTTCAGCCTGCTTGAGGTGATGCTGGCGATCACCTTGCTGGCGCTGCTGCTGGCCGGCGCGATGGGCGGAATCACCGCCGCCACGCGTGCCATGCACGCGGGCGAGCAGAATATCGAGCGCACCAACCGCATGCGCGTGGCACAGGAATTCATCCGTCGCGAACTCGGCCGCAGCCTGCCACTGGCCTTCGGCCAGGAACACGGCAGCGGCGCCAATTTCGTGTTTCAGGGCGAGAACGACTTCATCCGCTTCGTTGCGCCGATGCCGGGACATCTGAGCCGCGGCGGGCCGTACGTGCAGACGCTGGAGCTGGCGCGGGGCCGCAACGGCCTGCAACTGCTGTTCACCCACAACATGCTCAACGGCTACGACCTGGACAAGCTCAAGCCGCAGGACAGCGAGGCGGTGATGCTGCTCGACGGCATCCGCCGCGGCAAATTCGAGTTTCGCAAGTACGACGACCAGAACGAGCTGGAAGACTGGAAGGACGAATGGGAAAACCCGTCCATGCTGCCGGTGATGGTGCGTATCGAACTGGAAATGACCGAGCAGTCCGGCCTTGTCTTCCCGACCATGGATATTCCGCTGGTGCTCGACACCAGCGGCGGCGTGCGCCTGTTCCAGCAGCGTATGCCGACGCCGGGCTCGGGCTCGCAGCCGCGTCCGCAGGAGTCGTCCGAGTGAGTCGCGCAGTCAGGCACGGTCCGGCCCGGCAGCGCGGCGTCGCCTTCATCCTGGTGCTGTGGGTGATTGCGCTGATGAGCATCCTGCTCGGCAGCTTTGCGGTCATTGCGCGCACCGAGAACCTGCAGGCGCGCCATCTGTTCGATGCCACCGCCGCGCGCTATGCCGCCGAAGCGGGCATCCACCGCGCCATCTACGAGATGCGCAACCCGGACCCGCTGACCCGCTGGGTGGCCGACGGCCGGCCCTACGAATTCGATTTCGACGACGCCAAGATCGAACTTCGCATGATCGACGACAGCGGCAAGATCGACATCAATGTCGCCGATGCCCTGCTGCTGAAGGCCCTGTTCCAGTCCAGCGGCATCGAAGAACAGCGCGCCGAAGAGCTGGCCGACGCGATCATCGACTGGCGCGACCCCGACGACCTCACCGGTCCGCATGGTGCCGAAGAGTCGGAATACAAATCGGAGGGCCTCAAGTACGCACCACGGAACGCGCCGTTCGAAACCGTGTCGGAAGTGCAGCAGGTGCTGGGCATGGACTACGACGTCTACCACAGCATCGAGAAGGCCATCACGCTGTACTCCGGCCGCACCCAACCCAGCCCAGGCTATGCCCCGCTCGAAGTGCTGCGGGCAATGCCGGGCATGACCGAGGAACAAGCCCAGATGATCCTTGCCCAGCGCCAGGCCTTGCCGCCGGGAAGCCCGCCTTCGGGCCTGCTGATGCCCGACGGCACCCCCGTCGTGGCGGAGGGTGGGGGGCTCACGTATAGTATCGAGTCCCGCGCCACACTTCCGAACGGCTCCAGCACCCGCCTGGACGCCACCATACGGCTGGGCGGTCAGGGCGTAGGCGGCAGACCGTTCGTGGTCCTGCGCTGGCGCGACGGCGAAGATCAGTAATGGCCATTCTAGACGTGCTTGAACCTCAGCTCGTCCGCTTGCGGGCGCGCTATGCCAAAACTCCGCTGCCGCGTTTCTTCGCGTGGTGGGGCGGCGAACTGCTGTCTTTCCTGCCGGCGTCCTGGCGTGCCGCGCTGGACGAAGGGCGCGAGTCCCTGCTGCTGCATGTGGCCGACGGCCAGCTGGTGCTGCGGCGCGAAAGTCCGCGCGGCGCGACCGAATTCGGCCAGATCGACCTGTCCCAGGAAGTGGATGTACAGCGCAGCGACTACCAGCGCCAGCGCGCCCGGGTCGAAGAGCCGCAGCTGCGCCAGTTCTTCTGCGTACCCAGCACGCGCATGCTGCGCCGTACGCTCAGCCTGCCAGCCGCGGCCGAGGACAACCTGCGCCAGGTGCTGGCTTTCGAAATGGACCGGCAGACGCCGTTCAAGGCCGACCAGGTGTATTACGACTGCATAGTCCGCGGCCGTGATGCCAGTGGCCGCCAGTTGCAGGTCGAGCTGGTGGTGATGCCGCGCGCGGCGTTCGACCAAGAAGTCGCCCCCGCGGCCCAACTGGGCATTCCGCTCGATGGCGTGGATTGCTGGGCCGATGCGAGCCACGGCGTACGCCTGGGCGTGAACCTGCTGCCGGCCGAGCGCCGCTCGCGGCGCAGCAACCAGCGCCTGTGGATCAACCTGGGCCTGGCCCTGCTGGCGGTGGTACTGGCCCTGGGCGTCATGGCGCGTACGGTCACCAACCGCGGCCAGGCACTGGCGAACATGACGACCGAAGTCGAGGCCGCGCAAAACGAGGCCAAGCAGGTTGCGGTCTTGCGCAAGACGCTGGAAGAAACCATCGATTCAGCCAACTTCCTCACCCAGAAGAAGCGGTCGGTCATGACCGCGGTAGAGCTGCTCAAGGATCTGACTGAGCGCCTGCCCGACAGTACTTACCTGGAACGACTCAACGTGACCGAGGACGGCCGCGTCGAGCTGCAGGGCCTCAGCGACAAGTCCGAGGGACTGATCGCCGAACTGCAGAAATCCAAGGTACTGGGCGATGCTGCGTTCCAGGGCGTGGTACAGCCCGACCCGCGTGTGAAAAAGGACCGTTTCAACCTGGTCGCCCAGCTCAAGCCGCGCGATCTCAGCGTCGCCAAGGCAGCACCGGCGAACGGCGAGAACAAGCCTGCAACGGGCGAGAGCAAGCCGGCCGCAGGCGAAAAAGCGACCACGGGCGACAAGCCAGGCGCGGCGGAAAAGCCGGCTGCAGCAACGCCTGTCAGCAAGGAAGGAGGCTCGCATGCGCCTGCTGCCCGAAAGTAACAACGGCCGCCTGCTGGCGGTGGTATTGGCCCTGATCGTCCTGCTGCTGGTCTATCTGCTGGGCGTGCACTGGTGGTTCGTTGCGCCGCACCTGGAGATCGCTTCGCAGATGAGCGATCTGCGCGAGCAGCAGCAGCGCTTCCTGGAAACCAGCAAGCAACGCCCGGAAATCGAGAAGCGCCTGGTCGACGTGCGCAGCTTCGAGCAAAGCAACCAGGCCTTCCTCGGCCAGACCGAGGCCGCCGCGGCTGCAGCCGACCTGATCCAGCGCATGAAGCAGGCGGTGACCGACCATGGCGGCGACAGCAATCGCTGCCAGGTACTGACCCACCAGCAGCTCACCGGCGGCAAGCCCGAGCTGTACGAGAAAGTCACCATCCAGGTGCGCATGCGCTGCGACCTGGAACCCTTGTCGCTGATCCTGTACCAGCTGGAGTCGGGTAAACCCTACCTGTTCGTCGACCAGCTGATGATCTACAAGCAGAACTACGGCTATGTCGCGCCGGGCCAGAAAGCGCCGCAGCAGAGTGCGCTGGACATCCGCTTCAATCTCTCGGGCTATATGCGCAAGCGCGGGGCGGAGAAGGCATGAACGCACGCAGCGCGCAAGTGATCACCCTGGGCTTGGCCGGTATCTGCGGCGTGATGGCCCTGGTCGGCGTGATGGCCTGGATGGGTGCCGGCCGCGGCTACAGCTGGCTGGCCGAAACCGAGGCGCCGCCGGTCACCGGCGTCGGCCGCATCGATACCGACGCGGTCGTGATGCCGCCGGAATCCGATTTTGCCGAAGTGCGCCAGCGGCCGATCTTCAACGACGACCGCAAGCCGACGCCGATCGAGCCGGACAAGCCGCCGGAAATAGCACCACCGGTGCCGCTCAACATCACCCTGACCGGCATCGTGCTGACCCCGAACGTGCGCCTGGCCCTGGTGCGCGACAACGCCAAGAACGAAGCGGTATCGCTGCGCGTCGGCATGCCGTTGCCGGGCGACCAGCAGGTCTGGACCCTGAGTGAAATCCGCCCGCGCAGCGTCGTATTCAGGAATCCCCAGGACGAAAGCTCCGAGGTTGAACTTGAAGTAGCGCCCGGACTCACAGTACCGCCCAGTCCGCGTGCGCCCCCGCCCGCGAGCCCGCCGCCGAATCAACCGCCGCCGCCTGGCGCCAATCCGGCAGTACAGCCGCCGAATGCAGTGCCGGGGCAGCCGCCGCCTGATCGGGCAGCGGAACTGCAAAAACGCATCGAAGAGCGCCGCCGCGAAATGCGCGAGCAGGCGGAAAAGCTGCGCGAGCAGCAGGAACAGAAAAAATGAACGGAGTGCCACCAGTGCGTCTACGTCTCTTTCCCCTTTGCCTGGTAGCGCTGCTGGTCGCGCTGGGCGGTTGCGCCACTAGCAATACCCGACCCGATCCGGAAGAGATCGTGTCGACCCAGTCGGCCCCCAGCATGACCCAGGCCGAGAAGGTGCTGACCAGTGGCGCCCGCGACGAAGGCCCGATCTCGCTCAGCGGCGGCAAGAAGGACGCGTCGGCCAACACTCCCAAGCCCGAGATCGACAAGGGGTCTGCCGTATTCCTCAATGAGGCCGCGGCCAGGGCGCCGGTCGTCACGCCGCCGGACGGGGAAGGCCAGCTCACCTTCAACTTCGAGAACCAGCCGATCCAGGCGGTGGCCAAGGCCATCCTCGGCGACCTGCTGCAGCTCAACTACGTGATCGCGCCGGGCGTACAGGGCAACGTGAGTTTCTCCACGTCCAAGCCGATCAAGTCCGAACAGGCCATGTCCATTCTGGAGATGCTGCTGTCCTGGACCAACAACTCGCTGGTGTTCAACGAAGGCCGCTATACCGTGCTGCCGACCAAAGACGCCCTGCCGGGCAAGCTGGTGCCGCGTATCGCGCCGCCGAGCGCAGCCAAGGGCTACGAGGTGCGCGTGTTCCCGCTGCGCTTCGTCTCGCCCAAGGAAATGGAGAAGCTGCTCAAGCCGTACGCCAAGCCTGACGCCTTCATCAGTGTCGATACTGCACGCAGCATGCTGGTGCTGGCCGGTACCGCGACCGAACTGGTCAACTACCAGCGCACCATCGACACCTTCGACGTGGACTGGCTCAAGGGCATGTCCATCGGCGTATATGCCGTGGTCAATGTCGAAGTGGCCAAGATCATGCCCGAGCTGGACAAGCTGTTCGGCGCCACCGGCGAATCGCCGATGGCCGGCATGTTCCGCTTCGTGCCGATCGAGCGCACCAATTCGGTCATCGTCATCACGCCCAACCCTGATTATCTGGCCCAGGCCGAGGAATGGCTGCGCCGGCTCGACCAAGGCGGCAGTGAAAACGGTACTCAGCTCTATGTGTACGACGTAAAGAATGTCAAATCGATAGATTTGGCCGACCGCCTGAACGAGGTGTTCACCGGCCAGCGAGGCAGCGGCGGCTCCTCGTCGCGCCGTACCAGTTCGCGCGGCGGCGTGGCACCGGGCCTGCAGTCGGTGGAGGTGCGCGGCAACAACGACAGCAGCCGCCGTGCAGAGGCCGCACGCGAAAAGCAGGCGGCGGCGAACACGGCCGGTACCGGCGGCGCCCAGGCATTCACCATTGGCGACGACGAATCCGAAGTGCGCATCACCGCGGTGGAAGAGAACAACCAGATCCTGGTGATGGGTACGCAAAGCCAGTGGGGCATCATCCAGAGCGCCATCCGGCGCCTGGACGTCGAACCGCTGCAGGTTCAGATCGAGACCAAGATTCTCGAAGTCATTCTTGCAGGCAAGCTCGAGTACGGCCTGAAGTGGTATCTGGAAGGGCTGATCGGCACCACCAACGGCAACGACGGCGGCACTTCCAACCGCTTCACCAATTCGCAGCCGGGCAACCAGCAGCGCGGCCTGTTCGGTTCGCAGACCAAGCCCGGCGCGGACGGGCAGAACTTCTTCTACTCGTTCATCAACAGCGAAATCGAAGTGGCGATCAACGCACTGCAGTCCGACGGCACCACCAAGACCTTGTCGGCACCGTCGCTGGTCGTGCTCAACAACAAGGAAGCGCGCATCAATGTCGGCCAGCAGCTGCCGGTGGTGCAGAACTACCTCAGCGGCGGATTCAACACCGGCACCAACGGCGTCAACACCGGCACGAGCTATGGTTCGGTGCAGTTCCGCGACGTCGGCGTGATCCTGACGGTTACACCGCGCGTCAATCCGGGCGGCCTGGTCTATATGGAAGTCCAGCAGGAAGTCAGCAACCCCGGCACCCAGGACCCGACCGGCAACTACTCGGTCAACAAGCGCGAAATCGAGACCGAAATCGCGGTGCAGAGCGGTCAGACCATCCTGCTGGGCGGCCTGATCAACGAAAGCGAAATCAACAGCAAGAACGGCGTCCCGGGCCTGAGCAGGATTCCGATCCTCGGCAACCTGTTCGGTTCGACCAAGCGGCAGCGGGATCGCACCGAGCTGATCGTCCTGATCACGCCACGTGTCATCGGCAACCAGAGCGACGCCGGCGACATCACCAAGGAATATCAGCGCCGGTTCGAATCCCTGCCGCCGCTCAAGGGCCAGGGTGCAGACACCTTGGAAAGCGTCTTCGGCGACCCGGAAAAGAAAAAGAAGCCGAAGCCGTAAATATCAATTCGGAGTGAAGAACATGAGATCTTTCAAGTATTTGCTGCTGGCCGCCGGCTTTGGCCTGCTGGCCGGCTGTGGCGCCGGTGGTGTGAAGAAGGACGACACGGTCGACGCGCGTGCGGTCAAGCGCTGGGAGCTTCTGATCGCGCACAAGGCCGCTGACGCATACGAGTACCTGACGCCGGGCTACCGCAGCACCCATCCCAAGGAACTCTATGCGGCGGCCATGTCCAGCCGGCCGGTCAAATGGAAGAAAGCCGAGCTGATGGACAAAGACTGTCCGGACGAAGATACCTGCAACGTCCGTATCATCGTAGACTTCGAATTACGGATCGCTGCGGGTATCCCGCAGGCGGTCGCAAGTTCTGATGTCCAGAAGGAAAAATGGCTCCGTATCAAGGGGCAGTGGTATCACCTTCCGGCGCAGTGAACCGGCCTTTCGGACCGGATTTTGTGGGATTGCGTTGCCATGACCTTTGTTCTAGCATTGGCGCGCTGTTGCCCTACCATGCCCAAAAAAGGCGGGCCAAAACCGCTGTTGCGGAGCATGGTCGGTTGTGAGCAAAAGCCCTGTGGTTCATTAGGAGTGTTGTGATGAAAAGAAATAATCTGACGACTTCCGTCGTCGCCGGCCTTGCCGCTATTGCCGGCATCGCCAGCACCGCGAACGCCGTTGAGCTGAATCCGGATGGTACCGGCCAGGTCCTCGTCTATCCGTACTACACGGTCAACAAGAACCAGCAGACCATCATCTCGGTCGTCAACACGACCAACATCGCCAAGGCGGTCAAGGTTCGCTTCCTCGAGGGTCACAACTCTCGCGAAGTCCTCGACTTCAACCTGTTCCTGTCCGAATTCGACGTCTGGACCGCGAGCATCTTCGCTCTGTCCGACGCCGGCGTCGCCGGCAGCGAAGGCGCTGCTGTCACCTCGACCGACAAGAGCTGTACCGCTCCGCTGCCGAACGAGTGGGACGGTTCGCTGGGTACGGGCCGTCCGTACCAGACCTTCCGCAACTTCGCCTACATCGACGACAACGAAGATACCGGCCCGATCGACTTCGCCCGTACGCGCGAAGGCCACATCGAGCTGATCTCGATGGCCGACCTGTCGGGCGCGCTGACCAGCGCCGTGACCCACGTCAACGGCACGCCGCGTAACTGCGCCGTGGTCCGCGACATCGATCCCGCCAACTCGCTGCTGCTGCCGCCGACCGGCGGTCTGTTCGGCTCGGGCGGCGTGGTCAACGTTGCTCAGGGTACGTTCTACACCTACAACGCTGATGCCATCGACGGCTTCACCAACATCGTTCTGTTCTCCGACACCGCGTCGCTGACGCCGTCGCTGCAGCAGGCCAACACCGCTCCGGGCATCGCTACCGCGTATGTCTTCGGTTCGTCGGGCCAGCTGTTCCGTTCGGACTACTCGACCTCGGCTCCGAACAACGCGATCGACGCCGTCAGCGCCGTGTTCATGTCGAACAACCTGTTCAATGAATACAACGTTGATCCGTCCGTCGGTTCCAACACCGATTGGGTTGTGACCTTCCCGACCAAGCGCTTCTACGTCGACAACCAGATCCTGGGCGTTCCGCTCGGCGATCCGGGTGCGATCCCGCCGTTCCGCTTCACCTTCGGTGAAGATGACCGCGCTAACGGTGAAGGCCTGTCCTGCGCCCAGATCGAAGTGTCGCAGTACGATCGTGAAGAAGGCCGTCCGAGCGGTGTCTCGCCGGGCTTCTCGCCGCCGCCGCCGCGTCAGCCGAACTCGGCTCTGTGTAAGGAAGTCAACGTCATCAGCTTCCTGACCGTTGCCGGCAACACCCCGCCGTCGGAATCCGGCGTTCTGGGTTCGACCCTGGTCACCAACGTCAAGCCGTTCGCGGCTGCCGGTTGGATGCGCCTCGGCCTGAACCCGGCTGCTCAGCCGCACCTCAGCCGTCCGTCGATCGACGGCGACGTCTACGCTGGTCTGCCGGCTACCGGCTTCCAGGCTGTGAACTACATCAACGCCAATGTTGCTCCGGGCGTTCTGTCGAACTACAGCGGTCTGTTCCGTCACCGCGCAAGCCGCCTCTGCACCAACCCGGGTGGCACCTGCTCCTGATCTCCATCAGGTAGGTGATTTAGTTGTAAGAAAGAGGGGTCTTCGGACCCCTCTTTTTTTTGCCCGTTTCCTGGCACTGCCCAGTTGTACGCATGGTGCCGACTCGTTGTCTTGCTGTTGCGCTCGCTTCATTCCTGAACGCCCAGGTATCTCGCTTGCCGGCCCTCTGTTCGGCGATCGCGCCCTGGTCCCGTAGATAAAGATGACACGGACCCTGCTGTTACCTTGGATTCACGCTCCTGTGAAACGTGATTTAACCAAGTGTTTGCACAGGAGGGTTAATCAGGCGCTAAACTCAACCCGCTCCCCTCTGAATTTGGAATTTGTCAATGCCTGCATTGCGCCTGCCTGCTGCTGCGCTTCTGTTTTCCATCGCGGCGGTCTCCGGTTCCGCCAATGCCCAGAACGCAAGCCTGCGTCTGACCTGGACACCTTCCGGTGGTTCGCCCAAGACCTGCGTCTTCACGGCAGATTCCACGGGCGTGAACATGGACGGTAACGGTGCGTTGACGGCAACCGGTAGCTTCGCTACTGCCGACTGCCCCAGCGGCGGCGGCGGCGGTGTCAGCGATCCGGTGATCACGAATGGCCTCGATGCCACCGATCTGCCTTCGCCGACCTCCGTAGGCACGTCGACTACGGTCACCTGGGCCGCCACGGCCGACTCCTGCGCCTACAACAATGTCTTCCCCTCCGGCGCGACCGTTGCGAACTGGCCGAGCACGGGCACAGCCTGCGCCAACGCGTCTGACTGTGCGCAGACCCATACGACGCCCATTACCTATCCGGCTATTGCGGGTAGCTACCAGTTCGGCCTGACCTGCACCAAGGCGGGGGCTGCGAATCCGGCAACAACAACGCGTACGGTCACCGTAAACTCGGTTGGCGGTGGCGAAACCTGCGTCGCGCCATCGGGTCTTTCCCGCACGACGTCGCTGTACGTGGAATACAATGCTGGCCCGAGCACCGGCCGCACCGTCGACGGCACCAAGTTCGAAGAAGTCTTCGGTCATAACACCAGCGGTTCCACGCGTTTCTTCCCGGGCACCTCGAACCTCAACCAGCGCCTTTTCATTCCGCGCAACAGCTATGTCTCGCTGAAGTTCACCGTGCCGAGCAATCTCCCCGCCCAGACCTACGGCATGTTCCGCTTCGAGGAAACACAGCCGCAGACGAGTCCGGCGCGCATGTCGATGACGATCAGCAAGTCCTGCGGCGACTTTGCCACTACGGCGACGGCACCGCTGACCAATCGCTGCGTCCTCAACGATGCCAACGTCACCAGCAACAACAATTTCATGTGGGGCTATTACCCCGGCAATGCGTCGATGTGCCAGCTGGTGCCGGGTGAAACCTACTACCTCAACATCGTCCACGCAGGCCTGTCGGCGCCGACAACGTCCTACTGCGCTGCCGGCAGCTGCGGCAACGTGGTGCAGAACCAGAAAGGCGGCGGTTCGGGTTGGCCGACTGTGATCGGCGGCGATACCGAATAAGCCAGGTCAGCCACTTCAGGCAAGATCGACGGCCTGCGCATTGCGCAGGCCGTTTCGTTACAGCGGCACTGGAACCTGCCATGCTCGACGACGGTCCATGTTGCCCCGTCCATCCTGAGGGTGTGCATCGCGCACCCGTTTTCATTTGAGGTTACCGATGCAGAAGTCTGTTCTTGCTGTTGCGCTGCTGGCGTGCGCCGCCGCTTTCGCTACCCAGGCTGCCGATACCAGTGCCGTGGTCGTGTCGCAGGGCACGGCAAAAATCACCCTCGACGACGTCGACGCCTACGTGCATCGTGTGCCGGCCAAAGAACGGGCCGCTTTCATCGCCAAGCCCGATCGCATCGAAGCCATGTTGCGCAACATGCTGCTGGACAAGCAGCTCGCGGCCGAAGCGCGTGAGCTGGGGCTGGAAAAAGATCCGATCGTGCAGCGCCAGATTCAACTGGCGGTCGACAACGCGTTGTCCCGCGTACGAGTCGAAGCCTTGGGCCGTGGCCTCAAGGCACCGGATTTCACCGAGCAATCGCGCGAAGACTACCTGGTCAACAAGGACAAGTACCGCGACCCCGAAATCCACGACGTCAAGCACATCCTGATCGGCACCAAGTCGCGCACCGAGGCTGAAGCCCAGGCGCTGGCCAACGAGACCCTGGAAAAGCTCAAGAAGGATCCGTCTTCTTTCGACGCCTTGGTTGCGTCGCTGTCGGATGACGAAAGCAAATCGAACAACCACGGCCTGATGGAAAACGCCGCCTCGCAGCAGTTCGTGCGTCCGTTCGCCGAAGCCGCGGAGAAGCTGACCAAGCCAGGCGAGCTCTCCGGCGTCGTCAAAACCCAGTTCGGCTTCCACATCCTGCAACTGGTCAACTACAAGCCGGCAGTACAGAAGACCTATGAGCAGGTGGCCGAATCCATTCGCACGCGCATGACCAACGAATGGACCGAAGCACAGGTTCGTGGTCATCTCGATGCGCTGCGCAACCAGGCCATGCAGCCCAATCCGGAAGAACTGGCCAAGTTGCCGGAACGCTTCGGCAAAGTGACTCTGGCACCGGAACAAGCGGTCAAGCCAGGCGAAGCGAAGTAAGCAGCGGGCTTTGCCGACAGCCATGATCGAGCAGGTCTGCGTCAGCGCCGCAAGGGCGTCCCGCTGTCGCCATCGCGCGATCCGGGCGTGATTACGCCAGCGGCGCTTAAGCCGACACTGAGTCTTGCGCTGCAGCTGGCGCGGCGCGATTTGCGCAACCGCTATCTCGGTAGCTTCAGCGGTGGTGCCTGGGCATTGCTGCAGCCGCTGGTGCAACTGGCGGTATATGCCTTCGTGTTCGGCTATGTATTTCGCCAGCGCCTGCCCGGCGCCGACGCACCGGGCTATGTGCCGTTCCTGGTCGTGGCAATGTGGCCCTGGACGGCTTTTGCCGAAGCCCTGAGCCGTGCCACCACGGCGATCCAGGACAATGCCAGCCTGCTCGGCAAGGTCGCCCTGCCACGGGCGGCGCTGGTGCTGGCGCCGGTACTGGCCAGTTTTGCGATCCATGGCGTGGGGTTCATCGGTCTGCTGCTGGTCATGCTGGTCATTGGCACCGGCATCTCGCCGGCCGGGTTGCTGCTGATGCTGCCGGCGTTGGCCCTGCTTTTCCTGTTTGCGCTGGGGCTGGCCTTGCTGCTGGCGGCGCTGCAGGTATTCGTGCGCGACATTGCGCCGGCGCTGCCGCAGATGCTGATGTTGTGGATGTTCCTGTCGCCGGTGTTCTACGGGCGCTACGTCATGCCGGAGGGCGTGCGCAGCTGGTTCGATTTCAACCCGATGACCGGCTTTGTCGAGTACCTGCGTTTCGCCCTGCTTGACATGCCGATGCCCGGCCTGCGGGCTGTGTTCTGCAGCGTGCTGGCTGTTGCTTTGGCGCTGGCCGCGGGCGTGTTCGCGTTCCGTCGCCTGCAGCGGCATTTCGAGGATTTCCTGTGAGCGCGCCGCTGGTACAGGCCACCGGCCTGGGCAAAAGCTATCCGCGCGTATTCCGTCGCAGCGACCGCCTGCGTGCCTTGCTTGCCTTGCTGGCGGGCAAGACCTCGGGCGAGTCCACGTCTGTGCTCAGCGGTATCGAGCTCGAAGTGCAGCGCGGCCAGTCGCTGGGGCTGATCGGCGACAACGGTGCGGGTAAGTCCACTTTGCTCAAACTGCTGACCGGCGTGCTGACACCGAGCCAAGGCCAGGTGCGGGTCAATGGCCGCATCGGTGCTTTGCTTGAGCTGGGTGCAGGTTTCCATCCTGAGTACAGCGGCCGCGACAACATCGCCATGGCCGCCGCGCTACAGGGTTTTTCCGCCGAGGAACTGGCCGCGCGCCAGGACGAGATCGTCGCGTTCGCCGACATCGGCCACTACATCGACGAGCCAGTCAAACACTATTCTTCGGGCATGGTGGTGCGGTTGGGGTTTGCCATCATCGCCGCGACCCGGCCCGACCTGCTCATCACCGACGAAGTGCTGGCTGTCGGCGACGAGTCGTTCCAGAAAAAATGCATACGCTGGATGGAGGACTACCTCGCCGGTGGCGGCACCCTGATCCTCGTGTCGCACAGCATGTATCACATCCAGAAGCTGTGCCGGCAGGCGCTATGGCTGCGGCAGGGGCGCATGCAGGCGCAGGGAGACGTGTTCGAGGTGACCCAGGCCTATCTCGCCTATCACGAGCGCAAATCCGCCGACACCCAGGGCACGGCGCGCGACCTCGATACGCTGCGCGGGCAGGAATTCCACGTCCGTGCTGTACGGGTCAACGGCGAGGAAGCCGAAACGCTGCCCGCGCTGGAGCAGGGCGCAGCGCTGCGCATCGAGGCCACCATCGCCTCCCGCGACGGCCGCGTGCCGGTGGTCAACGTAGGCATCGTGCGCGCCGACGGCACACCGGTCTATGGCGTCAGCAGCGATATGGATGGAGTCCAGCCGGCACCGCTGGCCGACGGCGACTACCGCATCGTGCTGCATTTCGGCGAACTGCCCTTGCTGCCCGGCAGCTATACCGTGCGCGTGCATCCGCTGGACAGCGAAGGCATGCGCCTGTTCGACACGGTCGAGCGCAGCCTGACTGTGAAGGGGCGCAGTTCCGAATCGGGACTGGTACGCCTGGCCCACGTCTGGGAACATGCCGCCCCCCTGAGCAGGATTCGCGGCGAATGAGCATAGGCGCCCCGCTGGAGTTCACCGGAGAGCGCTTCACGCCCGAATGCGTGCGCGAGATCTGGTACGAGCATTGGCACCGCTACGCACTGGTGCAGCCCTGGGCGCAAGGTCGCCGCGTACTCGACGCGGCCTGCGGCGAAGGCTATGGCAGTGCCGTGCTGGCCCAGTCGGCCGCCGCCGTGCTCGGCCTGGATATCGACCCCGCCGCCGTGGCCCACGCGCGTGCGCGCTACGCTGCGCTGGCCAATCTGCGCTACGAGCAGGCCGACGCCACGCGCCTGCAGCTGCCGGCGGGGGGCTTCGATCTGGTCGTTTCGTTCGAAACCCTGGAGCACGTCGAGGCCCAGGACGCCCTGCTGGACGGCCTCAGCCATGCCCTGGCCGATGATGGCCTGCTGGTGATTTCCTCGCCGGACAAGGCCACCTACAGCGACGCGGCCGGTTTTCGCAACGAGTACCACGTCCGCGAGCTGTATCGCGACGAATTCGAGCAGTTGCTGCGCCGGCGCTTCCCTTATGTGCGCCTGTATGCCCAGCGCCTGCTGTTCCAGTCGGCGATCTGGTCGCTGGACCCGCCCGATCCCCAAGGAGCCGGGCACTACGCCACGGCCGATGGCGACGGTGGGGTGGAACAGGGGCTGCACTACGCGCCGATGTATTTCATTGCCGTCTGCTCGCGCCAGCCGTTGCCACCGCTGCCGGCCTCGTCCTGGTTCGGCGACCGCGACGAAACGGTCTATCGGCACTACAATCACGAAATCCGCCAGAACATGGCCGCCGGCGGGCGCATTGCCGAGCTGGAAGCGCAGCTGGCTGCGCTGCAGCGCGAGCACGCCGTACTCGCGGCCGGCGTCGCAGCGCCGGCGGCTGCGACTGCCACCGCGACGCCCTGGTGGCGACGCTGGCTGGCGGCGCGGCGCTGAACGGCGCAATCCCAACACCATCTCGAATCGACTGGAGCGGCGCGCCTGATGCGCGTTCGCCCGCGTGAGGCAAAGGCGACAAGGCGGCATGAGCAACAATCTGCAATACCAATACACCTTCGACGCAACTCCCGGCGCCGCCGCTTCCGTGCGGCCCGATCCGAATGCGCCGGTGTACGCGTCCGAAGATGCGCTGGTCGCATCGCTGTCCAACAGCGAATGCGTGTTTCAGGTCAAGCGCACGGGCGAAGCCCATGTCATGACCTTCCAGGTATTGCAGGCGCTGGATCAATGCCGTGAATTCCGCACGCTGGACGAGCACGTCGCACGCATCCAAAGCACCATTCCAGGCCTGGAAAACCAGCGCGAAGCAGTAGGTCGCGTATTGCAGAGCCTGATCGAGCGCGATCTGCTGATTTCCGACACGCGCTTTTCCGAGCGCCTGGTCACGGACACTGCAGCGGCACCGGCGCCGCTGCGCGCGATTTTTGTGCGTGCCTGCGATCGTCCTGCCCAATTGGAGCGCCTGCTCGCTTCGATCAGCGAGTACGAGCGGCGTCACCGTGCCGGCCGCCACTACGTCGTGCTGGACGATTCGGCGCTGGCCCCCAGCATCGACCGCCATCGCGATCTGCTGCGCGAGTTCGCTCGGACCACCGGCTGCAAAGTGACCTACGTTGGACCGGCCGAACGCCAGCGCCTGGTCGAGCGCTTCGCCAAGGCCGTGCCGGGCGTGCAGTCCGCTCTGAGCAGCCTGCTGCTGCCGCAGGCCGGCGCCACGCGTTTCGGCGGCGGGCGCAGCTGGAACCTGGCCTTGCTGCTGTCGGCCGGCGGTCGTTTCACCCTGTTCGACGACGACCAGCGCCTGCCCCTGCGCCGGCATGAGCTGGCACGCAACGGTCTGGACCTCAGCCCGACCCAGCTGCCGTTCGCGCGGTTCTATCGCAATATGGAAGAAGCGCTTGCCGCCGGCGACGAAATACCGGATGACCCGTTCGCACTGCACCTGGACGTCTGCGGTGCCGGCATCGGCGAATTGGTCCGGCGGCCGGAATTCGGCCTCAACCGCGAGTCACTGCGTGGCCTCAACCTGGCCCGGCTGGCACATCTGGACAGCAATACCCGCGTGCTGCTGACCCAGCAGGGCACCTACGGCAGTGCCCGTTCGGAAAGCGCGGCCTGGATCTATCACCTGGACGCCGCCGGCCGTGCCGACCTGTGCTCCAGCCGCGATGCCTACCTGAGCAATGTCGAGGCGCAGTTCCTGTGGCAGGGCACCCAGCGCGCACGGCTGGCACCGATTTCCTGGTTCACCCCGTTCGCATTCGACAATTCCGAACTGCTGCCGTGTACCAATGCCGTCGGCCGTGGCGAGGACGCACTGTTCTCAGCCGCTACCCATTTCTGTCATCCCGAAGCATTGGCGCTGGAATTGCCGGTTGCAGTCGGCCATGTGCAGGAACAGTCGCGCCGGCGCACGCAGCGCACGATG
This sequence comes from Tahibacter aquaticus, assembly GCF_004363655.1. GTDB lineage: Bacteria > Pseudomonadota > Gammaproteobacteria > Xanthomonadales > Rhodanobacteraceae > Tahibacter > Tahibacter aquaticus. The sequence continues at coordinate 494,915 of NZ_SNZH01000001.1, read as the reverse complement.
CTGCCGAATACGCCGCGAGTGAATCATTTCGCCACCGACTTCATCCAGCGCCAGTTCGGCAGCTTCGTCGCCAGCGACCCGGGCCAGCGCCTGGGCCTGTTGGCAGAAATTTTCCGCGACCTGGCCGGCGCCGGCGAAACCGCGCGCAGCACCCATCTGCGCGAATACCTTAACTATGTGCGCGCCGATTCGATCGAACGCCTGCAGCAGCAGTTCGAAGCCGCTACCGACGCGCCGGTGTTCTGGCAGGCCGACGTGCGCAGCATCATCGACGCCAATGGCCGCGCCCTGATCGCCAAGGCGCCGCCGCGCCTGGGCGACTGGAACGATGACTATGACAGCAGTGCCTGTGCCGCAGCACTGCGCCAGGAACTGAACCAGCTGGCCGAAAACTACGACGCCTGGCCGCGCCTGTGGCAGCACGCGCGCGAACTCGGCGACAAGACCCTGGCCGGGGTCTGAGCCCGCCTGCAGCCATGCAGGCCGGGCTGACCAGCATCGTCATCGTCGCCGCGGACAGCGGCCCTGGCCTGGTCGATGCCGTCTGCCGTGCACTGGCCAGCAGCGTGGCGGTCGAGATCCTGCTCAGCGACAACGCCAGCAGCGACGGCAGCATCGCCTTGCTGACGGCGGAATTCGGTGCCGACGCGCGTTTTCGCCTTGTGGAAAATGGCAGGAATCTCGGTTTTGGCGCCGGCGTCAACCGCGTCGCCGGCCTGGCGCGCGGCGACATGCTGCTGATACTCAATCCCGACTGTCTGCTGCAGCCCGATACGGTCGCGCGCCTGCGCAGCATCGCGGCGGCGCTGCCGCGCCCCGGTGTGCTGGGTGCGCGCATCCAGGACGCGCAGGGGCGTGACGAACCCGCCTCGCTGCGGCGAGACCCCACCTTGCGGCGCAGTCTGTGCAGCCTGTTGCGGCTGGATCGTTTTGCTGCGCGCTGGCCGGCATTGCAGGGCGTCAATCACGCAACCGACGCAGCGCTGCGCGGGTTGGACCAGCCTGCCGAGGCAATTTCCGGCGCGCTGATGCTGTTGCCACGCGAGGCCTTCGCCGCGATCGGCGGCTTCGACGAAGGCTATTTCCTGCATTGCGAAGACCTTGACCTGTGCCGGCGCCTGCGCGATGCGGGCTACGGCGTCTGCTATGCCGGTTCTGTTGCTGTGGTGCATGGCAAGGGCGGCTCCAGCCGGCACCGGCCGGTCTTTGTCAGCTGGCACAAGCATCGCGGCATGTGGCGCTGGTTTCGCCGTTTCGATCCCGCGGCGGCCAACCCCGTGCTGCGTGGCGTGGTCTGGCTGGGCGTGTGGCTGCGTTTCACAGCACTGCTGCCGTTGCTGCTCTGGCGCAAGTGGCGGCGCTGATACGGGCGACAGCGCGAGCTCCGGCTACGTAGCACCGGCAAACGGCCGCACGGCTCGCATATCGAAGCAAGGCAGGTGCCAGAAACGACGAAGCCGCGCAAGGCGCGGCCTCGTGTTGCACAGACAAGCGTCAATCAGACCAGTTTCTTGTACCGCATGCGATGCGGCCTGGCCGCTTCGTCGCCGAGGCGGCGCTTCTTGTCTTCCTCGTACTCGCGGTAGTTGCCGGTAAAGAATTCCACATGGGAATCGCCTTCGAAGGCGATGATGTGGGTGGCGATGCGGTCGAGGAACCAGCGGTCATGCGAGATGACCATGGCGCAGCCGGGGAACTCCAGCAGCGCCTCCTCCAGCGCGCGCAGGGTTTCCACGTCGAGATCGTTGGACGGTTCGTCCAGCAGCAGTACGTTGCCGCCCTGCATCAGGGTCTTGGCCAGGTGCAGGCGACCGCGTTCGCCGCCGGACAGCGAACCGACGATCTTCTGCTGGTCCTGGCCCTTGAAGTTGAAGCGGCCGATGTAGGCACGCGACGGCGTCTGGTACTTGCCTACCGTGATCATGTCCGAGCCGCCCGACACTTCCTGCCAGACGTTGTTGGTGCTGCCCAGGGATTCGCGCGACTGGTCGACATAGGCCAGCTGCACGGTCTGGCCGATCTGGATCTCGCCCTTGTCGGGCTTTTCCACGCCGGTCAGCAGCTTGAAGAAGGTCGACTTGCCCGCGCCGTTGGGGCCGATGATGCCGACGATCGCGCCGGGCGGCACGCGGAAGGACAGATCGTCGATCAGCAGGCGGTCGCCGAACGCCTTCGACACGTGGCGGAACTCGATCACCATGTCGCCGAGGCGTTCGCCCGGCGGAATATAGATTTCGTTGGTTTCGTTGCGCGCCTGGTACTCGACCGAGTTCAGCTCCTCGAAGCGGTTAAGGCGTGCCTTGCCCTTGGACTGGCGGCCCTTGGCATTCTGGCGCACCCATTCCAGTTCGCGCTGGATCGCCTTCTGGCGCGATTTCTCCTGCTGCGCTTCCTGCTTCAGGCGCTCGTCCTTCTGTTCCAGCCAGGACGTGTAGTTGCCCTTCCACGGAATGCCGCGGCCGCGGTCGAGTTCAAGAATCCATTCTGCGGCATTGTCCAGGAAGTAGCGGTCATGCGTGACGGCGACCACGGTGCCGGGGAAGTCGGCCAGGAATTGTTCCAGCCACTCCACCGACTCGGCGTCGAGATGGTTGGTCGGTTCGTCCAGCAGCAGCATGTCGGGCTTGGACAGCAGCAGCCGGCACAGCGCCACGCGGCGCTTCTCGCCGCCGGACAGGTTGCCGATCCTGGCATCCCATTCGGCCAGGCGCAGCGCGTCGGCGGCGACTTCCAGCTGGCGTTCCAGCGTATGCGCGTCGGTGACGGCGAGAATGTTTTCCAGGCGCTGCTGCTCGGCGGCGAGCTTGTCGAAATCTGCGCCTTCCTCGCCGTAGGCGGCGTAGACCTCGTCCAGGCGCTGCTGCGCGTGCAGGATGTCGGAGACGCCTTCCTCGACGCATTCGCGCACGGTCTTGTTCGGGTCCAGCTCCGGCTCCTGCGGCAGGTAGCCGATCTTCAGGTCGGGCTGCGGCCGTGCTTCGCCGAGGAAATCCTTGTCGACGCCGGCCATGATGCGCAGCACGGTGGACTTGCCCGAGCCGTTCAGGCCGAGCAGGCCGATCTTGGCACCGGGGAAAAACGACAGCGAGATGTCTTTGATGATCTCGCGCTTCGGGGGAACGATCTTGCTCACCCCGATCATGGTGTAGACGTACTGCATGGAAGCGGTTCCGGAAGGCGGAAAAGTCCGCGATTATCGGCCAAGCCCGCCGTCGCGGCCAGTGCGACGAGGGTATGAGCCCCGCCGCGGCATTCCGCCCCGGGTCGAGCCGGCCCCATCGGAAGTTGCAGCCTGCGGGCGCCAGTCGCGCGATCTGCGATCCCTGCCGGGCATCTTGTTGTCGTCGCCGCCGCCAAGGACTGAGCCGCTTCCGGAGCGGCCGGCGGCGACATTCACGGAAGTCATCATCGACAAGGAGCTCTACATGATCAGGAAACTCTGCGGTTTTGCGCTGGTTGCGATTCTGTCCTCGGGCATTGCGGCAGCCAGCGACGGACCGTTCGCCAATGTGGGCGCGCTGACCAGCTACTGGAATGCGAATGCGGGCGGCGGCCATACCGAAATCTTCGTCAACGGCGCCGAAGTGCTCGATGTGCCCGGTTTCAACCCGGCCTTCGTCAAGCAGTACTTCACCTGTTCGGCGACCGGCGATATCCGGGTGGACTGCAACGATCTGCACGATGGCGCCGAGTTGCTCGGCGACCTTGTCTCCACCATTCCAGCCAGCGCCAAGATCTGGGTCGACGGTTCGCTGTACCGCAATGGCACGGGCAGCGGCTTCGATATCGTCGATATCGAGACATGTAGCGGCGATACCAGCTACTACGGCGTCGAGACGTTTTTCCTCGTCACGGCCTACATGGACGGCTGGGTTCCCTACTACACCAACGTGTGTCCCTGAGCCGGCTGAGGTGACCTGACCGTCCGTTGAAAGCCGGGCTGTCGCCGGTGCTTCAATCGAACGATGCAGGTACTGCGTTGTGCATCTTTGCCGGGCATCGGGTTTCTACGCGCCCGATGCCCGGCATGCCGGCCGGCGGTGGTGCGCCCTCGGCTGATCTCCACCACCGGCGGCACCCAACCGTGAAAGCGGTCGGTTTCGTCCCGACAGTTCGGCTGCGCAAGCAGCCCTTTCTTTTTTGTTTCTGCGCCCGGCGCAAGCGGCAGTCGCGACCTGTGCGACAGCGCAGCGGCATCATTGTCTGGTCGCCGCCGCCATGGAAATTGCCGCATCCGGAGCGGCCGGCGGCGACCTTCACGGATGTTCATCCTTCTGCATAAATGGAGTTAGCAAATGAAGAAACTTATCGGTCTGGCTTTGGCTGTCCTCCTTCCCGGCTTGGCCAGCGCGCAGTACAGCAACGGGCCTTTCACCAGCGTCAGCGATCTGCAGTCGTATTGGAACGTCACTTCGACCAGCGGCGCCCGTACCCAGATCTACGTCAACGGCCACAAGGTGTTCGACCGTGCGGGCTTCGGCCCGGCCTTCGTGAAGCAGTATTTCGACTGCTATACCGGCGATATCAACGCCGTGTGCACGCAGATCTACGACGGTTACGTCAGCCTGTCCGGTGCGATCGCCCTGTTTCCGGCGTCGGTGCGCATCGACCTGAACGGTTCGGTCTACCGCGCCGCGAGCGGCGGCGACACCCGTTCCGCAGCCATCTCGACCTGTTCCAACGAAAGCAGCTACAACGGGCCGGTCAACTACTACAAGGTGGTCGGCTGGAACAACGGTTTCATTCCCTACAGCAGCAGCTGCTATCCGTAAGCGGTAGCGCGGGCAAGGAACGCCCATAGCAGGCACGGCCGCGTCAGCGGCCGTGCTTTTTTCTGTTGCCGGGCCCCGGATCAGCGCGACGGTGACGCCTGCTGCAGCCAGTGCGCGATCCAGTCGTAGACAGGTTCGGCCAGGTTCGCATCGGGCAACATCAGCGTGCCGGGTCGATACAGACCGGCCGGCTGGCGCGGCGCAATATCGGGGAATTTATCCACAAAGCGTTGCGCATACTGCTGCCAGCTGGCGGCGAAATTGCCGCCGGACGCGTGCCAGATCAGCAGATCCAGGCCGATCGCGCAGCGTAGGCCGGCGCGGTGGGCGCGCCAGCTCAGGTCCAGATCGTAAAAGTGGAAACCGTCGAAGCGTGCACCGTCGAAGCCCAGTTGCTCCAGCGTCGCGCGGTGTGCAGCAAGAAATACCCCGTCCAGCGCCTGTGCATCGTCGATCAGCGGACCGTAGGCGCCGAGCAGTCCTGCCAGCCAGGCTTGGCCGTGCGGCTGGCTGACCCAGGAATAGGTGTGCGGTGGCCCCTGCCAGAACCATTTCGGTCCGCTGAGCCGGTCGGTGCCGGCGACGCCGACCAGATCGAAGCGCGCCAGATATTCGCGCAGACGCTGGGCAAAGCGCCGCGTCAGGATGCCGATGTCGTCGTGGCACAGCACGATCAATTCGCCCCGTGCCCGCGCCATTCCGCGCGCGTAACCGTCATTGAGCGAGCGCGCGTCGGCGATATGCACCAGTTCCCAGTCTTCGCCGGCCAGCTCGCGTTCCAGATCGTGCCGCAGCCGTGCCAGGCGTGCCGGCTCCACGCTGCAGACAATCACCGAAATGGCGCCGGCAGCCAGTGCATCCGGCGGTCGTGGCGGCGCTTGCCGGCCCTGGCGCAGCAGTTGCGCGGCGCATTCGAGCAGACCTTGTCCGGCCAGGTGCTGTGCCGGATCGGCGCGCCAGGCATCGCGCAGGCCGGCGGCGGCCTGTTCCCAGCGTCCGGACTGACCAGCCACCATGGCCTGCTGCAGCAGTGCGGCGGCGTGCTGCGGATCGGTGGGCGCGTACTCAGGCATGGCTTGCCGCAGCGGGTATTTGCACCGTGCGCAGGAATTCGGCCAGAGCGAGGCTCACGCCGCGATCCTCGAACAGGTCGTGCTTGCGTTCGGCGATGAGGCTGCGTAGCGCGGCCCGCTGCGCCGCATCGCCGGCCAGGGCAACGGCGCGGCGCACATAGTCGTCGGCCGAGTCGGCAACCAGCTCGGGCAGATCGAGCTGGCGCAGCATGGCGTAGCTCTGGCGGCCGCGCATGCATTCGCCGGGCAGGGTCAGCCAGGGACGTTCCTGCCATAGCGCGTCGAGCGTCGTGATGCCGCCGGAGAAACCCCAGGTGTCCAGCAGCAGGTCGGCGCTGCCGATGGCGGCGTGATACTCCGCGGCGGATACGACTGGCCGTACGCGAATTCGCGCCGGATCGACCGCGAACGCGTCCAGGCTGCGGTGCAGGCGCTGTTCGAAGCCGGCGGCCTGTTGCGCCGTTGCGGCAGTGAGGAAATCCAGCCTGGCTTGCGGCAGCTGGGCCAGGATTGCACCGAACAGCGCATCGTGCTGCGGTTGCAACTTGTATAGGTTTTGCAGGCACAGCAGCTGCGCACTGCTGCTCTCGGCCGGTGCCGGCACTACCGCTTGCACCGGCCGGGCGAAACAGCCGCCCAGGCGCGGCAGGCGGTGCAGGATTTCGCTGTAGTGCGTCTCTGCATCGGGCGGTTCGGCCGCTGCGGCGCCGAGGAAGTAGTCGATCGCCGCTGCACCGCTGGTGACCGGGTGGGCCCAGGTCGCGACCTGTACCGGCGCGTGCCGCAGCGCAGCGAGGCACTGGTTGGTCACGTCCAGGCCGAGGTCGAGGAAGATCAGTACGTCGAGTTCGGCTTCGCGCAGGCGCTGGGTCCAGCGCAGGAAACTGTCGGCGCCGGCCACATAGCGATCAGCGCGGCTGCGGAAGCGCTGCACCATGGTGTCGTCGCGCGTGCCGGTGTGGAAAACGCACAGTTCGAACGCGTCTCGCGGCAGATCGAGCAGCGCCTCGGCCCAGGCGCGCGTCACGGAATGCTGATGCAGGCAGCTCGATACCAGGCCGATGCGACGGCGGCCCTGACGTAACGCGCGCGGTGCCAGGTCGGTAAAGGCGCGGTCGGTAGCCGCATCCAGCAGCCTGCGCACGACAGCCGCATGGCGCCGATGCAGGTCGAGCTGGGCGCCGTCCTGGTAGGCCAGGGCAAAGTTCGGCACGCTGCCGAGAATCTGCTGCGCCGCTTCGGCCAGCCCCGGCTGTCGCGGCGGCAGGGTTTCGAACTCGGCCAGTCCGTCGCGCCAGTCCTGCAGCCATTGCGCACGCTGTGCTGCGGATTCGAAGCAGGGCAGGGCCGGTGTATGAAAGCGCACCCAGCGTGCCAGCAGATGGGCGGGGTTGCGCGCGAGAATGCGGTCGAAGCTGGCGATGGCGGCTGCGGTCTGCTGCGCGCCGATCTGGGCCAGGCCCAGCTGCTGCAGCGCGTCCAGCGAATCGGGCTGCAGCCGCAGCAGGTGCTCACTCACCGCAACGGGTTCGTCGCCGCCCTGGCGCCAGGCATCCAGCACGGCGGCCCGGCGTTGCCACAGGGGCAGTTCCTGCGGTGCCAGCCGTGTGGCCTCGCGCAGCGCGGCGGCGGCGGCGTTCCAGTCCTGCGCGGCGGCGGCGGCCTGGCCCAGCGCGTCCCAGTGAGCGGCGGCCAGCGGCTGCGCCTCGACCAGTGCCTGGGCATGGAAGCGGGCGGCGGCGGCGTCCTGGCGAGCGAGTGCGTCGGATACCAGGCCCAGGCGTGCTTGCAGCAGCGCTGCGGCCTGGCCCAGCGCGGCGAACTGGTCCTGTGCCTCGGCGAAACGATGCAGCAGGCCGAGCGCATGGCCCAGCAGAAAAGCGGCCTGGGCATCGTTGGGCAGGCGCTGGCGCAGGCGGCGCGCAGCAGCTTCGGCCTGCGCCGGTTGGGCGGCTTCGAGTGCGGCCATGGCCAGTTCGCGCAGCGCGTTGGCGTCGTCGCTGTCCAGTGCCAGGGCGTGCTTCAGGGCCGAGATCGCCTCGGCAGCCGCACCGCGCCGGCGCAGCAGCTGGCCCAGCAGCAGGTGCAGTCGCGCCTGGGCCGGCTTGTGGTCCAGGGCCTGGCGGCAGAGGCGCTCGGCCGTGCCCAGGTCGCCCCGGGCCAAGGCCTGCTGGAGAGGTGCAGACGATTGATCGGACACGGAAAATCCGGCAGCGGCGAGATGGCGGAAAACGTCGCCGGGACGCGCCTTATTCAGTGGGAGATTGGACTTGAAACCGCTAACATCGGCGGATTCCCAGCCCCAGAAGGCGATTCTCCCATGTTTGCCAAGGACCTGTGCATTGCCGGTTATGACGAGGAGCTGGCCAAGGCCATCGAGGCCGAGCGCCAGCGCCAGGAAGACCACGTCGAACTGATCGCATCGGAAAACTACGCCAGCCCGCGCGTGCTCGAAGCCCAGGGCACGGTGCTGACCAACAAGTACGCCGAAGGCTATCCGGGCAAGCGCTACTACGGCGGCTGCGAATTTGTGGACATTGCGGAAAGGCTGGCCATCGAGCGCGTCAAGCAGCTGTTCGGCGCTGACTACGCCAATGTGCAGCCGCATTCGGGCTCGCAGGCGAATGCGGCGGTCTACATGGCCCTGCTCAATCCCGGCGACACCATCCTCGGCATGAGCCTGGCCCACGGCGGCCATCTCACGCACGGCGCCAAGGTCAATTTCAGCGGCAAGATCTACCACGCCGTGCAATACGGCATCGATCCGGTCACTGGCCTGATCGACTATGACGAAATCCAGCGCCTGGCCGACGAACACAAGCCGCGCATGCTGGTCGGCGGCTTCAGCGCCTATTCGCAGCTGATCGACTGGGCGCGCATGGCACAGATCGCCAAGTCGGTCGGCGCGTATTTCTTCGTCGACATGGCCCACGTGGCTGGCCTCGTCGCTGCTGGCGTCTACCCCAATCCGGTGCCGCATGCGGACATCGTCACCTCGACCACGCACAAGACGCTGCGCGGTCCGCGCGGCGGCATCATCCTCGCCAAGCGTAACGAAGAGATCGAAAAGAAGCTGCAGTCGATGGTGTTTCCGGGCATCCAGGGCGGTCCGCTGATGCATGTGATCGCGGCCAAGGCGGTTGCGTTCAAGGAAGCGCTGGAACCCGAATTCAAGAGCTACCAGCAGCAAGTGGTGAAGAACGCCAAAGCCATGGCCGCGGCCATGACCGCGCGCGGCTACCGCATTGTTTCCGGCGGCACCGAGAACCACCTGATGCTGATCGACCTGATTGGCCGCGACGTCACCGGCAAGGACGCGGAAGCCGCGCTGGGCAAGGCGCATATCACGGTGAACAAGAACGCCGTGCCGAACGATCCGCGCTCGCCGTTCATTACCTCGGGCCTGCGCATTGGCACGCCGGCGGTGACGACGCGCGGCTATGTCGAGCGCGATTGCACCGACCTGGCCAACTGGATCTGCGATGTGCTCGACGCGCCGACCGACGACGGCGTACTGGCCCGCGTGCGCGCGGCCGTGACCGAGCAATGCAAGCGCCTGCCGGTCTACGGCTGAGTGCGATCGGCCCGCCTCTGTCCAGGCCTTGGCCAGGGCAGAGGCGCGCAAATTACCTGTCCGCTGCGCCGTATCCTGTTGAACTTTCTTAGCGCTTTTCACGATTTGCCGTTTACGCATTACGATGCGCACCCATGCATTGCCCCTTTTGCCAGCACGAAGACACCCGCGTGATCGATTCGCGCCTGGCCGAGGACGGCGCAACGGTGCGGCGCCGGCGCGAATGCCCCGGCTGCGGCGAACGCTTCAACACCTTCGAAACGGCTGAAATCAAGCTGCCAGCCATCGTCAAGAGCGACGGCCGGCGCGAGGCCTTCGACGAAAACAAGCTGCGCATCGGCGTGGAGCGCTCGCTGCAGAAGCGGCCGGTGTCTTCCGATGCGGTCGATGAAGTGGTGCGCAACATCCTGCGCAACCTGCGCCAGGTCAACGAACGTGAAATTCCCTCGCGCCGCATCGGCGAATGGGTGATGGACGAACTGCGCCGCATCGACTCCGTCGCCTACGTGCGCTTTGCCTCGGTCTACCGGCGCTTCACTGACGTGCAGGCATTCCGCGAGGAAATCGAGAAACTCGAGCGCGAGCTGCCGGTGCTGGAAGGCCTGCAGCTGCCTCTGCTCGGCGAAGGCGCCCCGGTGCAGCGTAAGAAGTCGTGAACTGTAGCTGCCGTCGCACCGGACCGGCCGCGTCGTGAACGCGGCGCTCGACGCGCTCGACCGCCAGCACATGGCGCTGGCCTTGCGCCTGGCCGAACGCGGCCTGTATACGACGCAGCCCAATCCCCGTGTCGGCTGTGTCATCGCCCAGGGCGCCGACGTCGTCGGCAGCGGCTGGCACCGGCGCGCCGGTGGACTGCATGCGGAAGTGTTCGCGCTGCGCGAAGCGGCGGGACGCGCCCGCGGCGCCACCGCCTACGTGACGCTGGAGCCCTGTGCGCATCACGGGCGCACGCCACCCTGCGCCGACGCGCTGATCGCAGCCGGCGTCGTGCGCGTGGTCGCGGCGATCGAAGATCCGTTTCCCCAGGTGTCCGGTGAGGGCTTTGCGCGGCTGCGAGCCGCGGGCATTGCGGTCGAAACCGGCCTGCTGCGCGACGCGGCGTTTGAAATCAACCGCGGTTTTTTCAGCCGCATCCAGCGCGGCCGGCCATGGCTGCGGCTGAAGCTGGCGCAGAGCCTGGACGGCCGCACCGCGCTGCACAACGGTGTATCGCAGTGGATTACCGGCGCCGCGGCGCGCGCCGACGTGCAGCGCTGGCGTGCACGCAGCAGCGCGATACTCACCGCCGCCGGCACCGCCTGCGCCGACAACCCGCGCCTGAGCGTGCGCCTGGACGACGCGGCCGACTTCGCGCCGCCGCTGCGCATCGTGCTGGACGCGCGCCTGGACGCGCTCGCACCGGGCTGTCATCTGCTCGACGGCACTCTGCCGACCCTGGTCGTCCATGGCGACACCGTGCCGCCGCCGCCGGCGCAGGCCGGCATCGAATACCTCGCGCAGCCGTTGCAGCAGGGGCGTATCGACTTGCCGCCGCTGCTGCAGGAGCTCGGCCGCCGCGGCATCGCCGAACTGCAGGTCGAAGCCGGCCCCGGCCTGGGCGGTGCGCTGTTCGCCGCCGGCCTGGTCGACGAACTGCTGCTGTATATCGCGCCGCTGCTGCTGGGCGACGCGGCCTTGCCCTTGCTGCAACTGCCCACACTGTCGGACATGGCCGGGCGCTGGCCGCTGCGGGTCGTCGAACAGCGCCAGCTCGGTGACGACTGGCGCCTGCTGCTGCGGCAGGCAAGCGCCGTATGAGGCGCGTCGCGCACCGCTGTCGCGCTCTTTTTTTGATTTTTTTAGAGAACGATAAATGTTTACCGGAATCATCCAGGCTGTAGGCCGCATTGCCGCGCTGGAACCCGTCGGCGGCGACCTGCGCATCAGCATAGACGCGAGCGGGCTGGACCTGGCCGACGTCAGGCTCGGGGACAGCATCGCCGTCGACGGCGTCTGCCTGACCGCGATTGCACTGGACGGCACGCAGTTTGCCGCCGACGTCTCGGTCGAAACGCTCAACTGCACCACCCTTGGCCAGCTCAAGCCGGGCAGCCGGGTCAATCTGGAAAAGGCCCTGCGCCTGGCCGACCGCCTCGGCGGGCATCTGGTCTCCGGCCATGTCGACGGTGTCGGCGAAGTGGTGTCTGTATTGCCCGAGGCGCGTTCGCTGCGCTGGACGTTTGCCGTGCCGGCCGCGCTGGCGCGCTATATCGCCGCGAAAGGTTCGGTCGCCATCAACGGCGTCAGCCTGACCGTGAACGCGGTCGATGGCCGCCGCTTCGGCGTCAACCTGATTCCGCATACGATGCAGAACACCACCTTCGGCGACTGCGCCGCCGGCACACCGGTGAATATCGAGGTCGATCTGATGGCGCGCTATGCCGAGCGCCTGGGCAGCCTCATCGACGACAGCGACGAATAGATCCCGCCGACGCAGCACGGCCGGCGGCGCATGCGCGCCGGCCTGCGTCCCTCGCCGGCCTGCGCGCTGGCCCTGCCGTTTCATCCATCAAGAATTCCGCCATGCCCTTCGACACCATTCCCGACATCCTCGACGACATCCGCGCCGGCCGCATGGTCGTCATCCTCGACGACGAAGACCGCGAGAACGAAGGCGACGTGATCATGGCCGCGGAAAAAGTGCGGCCCGAAGACATCAACTTCATGGTGCGCGAAGCGCGTGGCCTGGTCTGCCTGTCGCTGACCCAGGCGCGCTGCCGCCAGCTCGGCCTCAAACCCATGGTGATGGATAACACCTCGCCCTACCACACCAACTTCACCGTCTCGATCGAAGCGGCCGAAGGCGTCACCACCGGCATTTCCGCCTACGACCGCGCGCATACCGTGCGCACCGCCGTGCGCGCCGATGCGCAGGCGCAGGATCTGTCCCAGCCTGGGCACATTTTCCCGCTCAGCTCCCAACCCGGCGGCGTGCTGACCCGCGCCGGCCATACCGAAGCCGCCAGCGATCTGGCAGCCCTGGCCGGGCTGGAACCGGCTGGCGTGCTGGTCGAGGTACTGCACGATGACGGCAGCATGGCGCGCCGGCCCGAGCTGGAGGCGTTTGCGCAGAAACACGGCCTGCGCATCGGCACCATCGCCGACCTGATCCGCTACCGCCTGGAAACCGAGAAGACCATCGAGCGCGTACACGACGAAGCGGTGCAGACCGAATTCGGCGCGTTCCGCCTCGTTGCCTATCGCGATATTGTGAACAAGTCGCTTAATTTCGCCCTGGTGCGCGGCCAGGTCGACGACGGCGAGCCGGTGCTGACCCGGGTCCACGTGCGCAATACCCTGTCCGACGTGCTGCACCTGGTGCGCGCCGATCTCGGCCTTACCGTGACCGGTGCGCTGCGCCGCATTGCCGAAGCGGAACGCGGCGTGGTGCTGGTGCTGTCGGAGCCGGGCCAGGAAGAAACCCTGCTCGACCGCCTGAGCCGCCGCCCGCGCGAGGACGGCAAGGCCGAAGCGGTGCAGGAGTGGCGCCGCCACGGCCTGGGCGCGCAGATCCTGGCCGACCTGGGCGTGCGCCGCCTGCGCGTGCTGGGTACGGCACGGCGCATGGTCGGCCTGGGCGGCTTCGGCCTGGAAGTGGTCGGCCACGAGCCGGGCTGACGTCGCCGCCGCAAGGCCACAGCCTGCCGCGGCGGCCGGGCGGGCAGGCCGGCGCCTGCTCAGGTAGAATGGCGCCCCCCTTCGTTCCCCTCGAGCCGCCCATGTCCCTGATTGCCGGCGAGCTGCGCGTTGTCCCGGATACCCGTGTCGTCATCATTGCCAGCCGCTGGAATCCGCGCATTGTCGATGCCCTGGTCGAAGGCGCCGAGCGTGCCCTGCGCGAACATGGCCTGGCCGACGACGCGATCGACGTGGTGCGCGTGCCAGGTGCCTGGGAGATTCCGGTCGCCGCGGCGCGCCTGGCCATCGGCGGCCGCCATGCCGCCCTGCTCTGTGTCGGCTGCGTCGTGCGCGGCGATACGCGCCACTACGAGCACGTGGCCGACAACTGCGCCCAGGGCCTGATGCAGGTGGCACTGGAATTCCGCCTGCCCGTGCTCAACGGCGTGCTGGCGGTGGAAATGCACGAAGACGCTCAGGCCCGGGCCGGCGGCGCGCACGGCAACAAGGGCGAGGAAATCGCCCTGGCCGCTCTGGAAATGATTGATTTGTGGAGAAAGTTTTGAACAACCATCGACGACCCGAAGGCGTGGACCTGGCCGCCCGTTCGCGCGCGCGCCGCCGCGCCCTGCAGGCCTTGTACGCCTGGCAGATGTCCGGCAGCGCCATCGGCGGCGTGATCGACCAGTTCCGCCATGAGCAGGACATGGAAGTCGCCGACGTCGACTACTTCGAAGACCTAGTGCGCGGTGTGGAGCGCAATCTGGCCGAGCTGGACGCCGGCCTGTATCTGTTCCTCGGCCGCGAAGTGGCCCAGGTCGACCCGATCGAGCGCGCCGTATTGCGTATCGGCGCCTACGAACTGAAATTCCGTGCTGACGTGCCCTACCGCGTCGTCATCAACGAAGCGATCGAAACCACCAAGCGCTTCGGCGCCGACCATGGCCACACCTACGTCAACGGCGTGCTGGACAAGCTGGCCGGCGAGTGGCGCAAGCCCGAGTACCGCGGCCGCTGAACCCCGTGGGTGAATTCACCCTTATCGACGAAATCCGCTGGCGCTGCGCCGTTGCGCGCGCCGACGTGGTGCTGGGCATCGGCGACGATGCGGCCATCCTCTCGCCGCCTGCCGGCGCGCAGCTCGCGATCAGCATGGACACGCTGGTTGCCGGTATCCATTTTCCGCTTTCCACAATGCCGTTCGACATCGGCTGGAAGGCGCTGGCGGTAAACCTGTCCGATCTCGCCGCGATGGGCGCCGAGCCGGCCTGGGCCACCCTGGCGCTGACCCTGCCCGACGCCGACGCGGCCTGGCTGGCCGGGTTCTGCGACGGCTTCGCCGCACTGGCCCAGCCGCAGCGGCTGGCCCTGGTCGGCGGCGACACCACGCGCGGACCGCTCAGCATCACCGTCACCGTACATGGCTTCGTGCCCGCTGGCGCCGCCCTGCGGCGCGACGGCGCGCGGCAGGGCGATCGCATCTTCGTCAGCGGCTATCCCGGCGACGCGGCGGCCGGTTTGACCAGTCTGCTCGCTGCCGCCCTGCTGCGCGCACCGGCGCAGGACGATCTGGACTATCTGATGCAGCGGCTCAACCGGCCGACCCCGCGGATCGAACTGGGCCTGGCTCTGCGCGGTCTTGCCAGCGCCGCGATCGACATTTCCGACGGCCTGCGCCAGGACCTGGGTCATATCGCTGCGCGCAGCGGCGTGGCGGCAACGGTCCACGCGGCGCAGCTGCCGCAGTCGCCTGCGCTGGCCCGCGTCGGCGATGCCGCGCAGCGGCTGCACTGGCAGCTGGCCGGCGGCGACGACTATGAACTGTGCTTTTGTGTGCCGCAGGCAGCCGTGGCCGCAGTACAGGGCCTGGCCTCTGTGCTGGGCCTGGCCCTGACTGAAATCGGCGCCATCGAAGCCGGCAACGGCGTGCGTGTGGTCGGTCCCGGCGGCGAGGAAATCCCCCTGCAGCGCGGCGGTTGGGAGCATTTCGCCGCATGAGCATGACGCGCGAACAGCGCCAGGCGGTACTCAGCCATCCCGCTGGCTGGATCGCCAGCGGCTTTGGCAGCGGACTGGCGCCGCTGGCGCCGGGCACGGTCGGCTCTGCCGCCGCCCTGTTGCCGTATCTGCTGCTGCGCGAGCTGCCGCTATGGGCTTATCTCGGCATTACGCTGGCCACGTTCGTGCTCGGCGTATGGGTGTCGCGCATCGTGGTGGCGCGCACCCGGCTCGAAGACCCGGGCTTTATCGTCATCGACGAATTCGTCGGCCAGTGGCTCGCGCTGGCGTTCGCGCCAGCCGGCTGGATCTGGATACTTGTGGGTTTCTTGCTTTTTCGCCTGTTCGACGTGTGGAAACCCTGGCCGGTATCCTGGGCCGACCGCGCCGTCGATGGCGGCCTGGGCGTGATGCTCGACGACGCACTGGCCGGTGTATTGGCCAGTGCGCTGCTGGCCCTGGCGGCCTGGGGCTGGGGCGCGTCCTAAGCCGACGTTGGCGCTGGCGTCACTGTTCGCAGGCCGGACCACGATCCGGCAGTGGCGGGCCGCTGCGATAGGCGGTGACGCGGGGCTGGCTGCCTTCGCCGTCGGTCACGGTGATACGCTCGCCGACCAGCTGGCCGTCGTCGAACTGGGTCAGGAACAGGATCTCGACGCGGTCAGGATTATCCAGCTCCTTCAGCTCCAGATTGCGCCGGCATTCCACCGCGGCCTGGCTTTGCCGTTGCCGGCGCAGCTCGATACTCCATTTGCCCAGCTCGTTCGTCTGGCGCAGGGAGGCGTCGGCCTGGTTCCATGCCTGCTCCAGCTGGCCCTGGTCGAGCAAGGCGAGCCACTTTTTTGCCGCCGCCATCGGCGGCGATTCTGTTTCCTGCAGCGGCGAAGCCGCCGGGGCTAGGGCAGGCAGCAGCGACAACAGCAGCGCAAGCACGACAGGGTGGCTAGGCATGCGCAGTTCCTCCATCGGGTAGCAATTTGCCGGGATTGAGTATGCCGGCAGGATCGAACTGTGCCTTGATACGCTGCATCAATGCCAGCGTAACCGGGTCGAGCGCGCGCGGCAGGAATTCGCGCTTGACCAGGCCGATGCCGTGCTCGCCCGACAGCGTGCCGTCCAGCGCCAGTACCAGGTCGAACACCGCGGCCAGGCAGTCCGGTGCTGCCGCGGCCTGGGCCGGATCTTCCGGCCGGTAGAGCAGATTGACGTGGATATTGCCATTGCCGGCATGGCCGAAGTTCACGATGGGAATAGCGTACTTGTGGGAAATACGCTTCAGCCCGCCGATCAGTTCGGGCAGGCGGCTGACCGGCACCACCACGTCCTCGTTGATCTTCATGGGAGCAATCGAGCGCAGTGCTGGCGACAGGGCTTTGCGTGCCGCCCACAGCTGCTCCACTTCGGCCGCGTCGGCGGCAGCGCGCCACTCCAGCAGGCCGTCGCCGGCCGCCGCGCGCGCGACCGCGTCGACAGCGGCAGGCAGGAAATCGGTCTCGCCGTCGACCTCGATCAGCAGCATGGCGCCGGCGACGGGAATGATCTCGCCGGCATGGCGGCGCGCCAGGCGCAGGGCTTCGTCGTCGAGGAATTCCAGTGCGCAGGGCGTGACCGGCTGGGCCATGATGCGCGATACCGCTGCGGCGGCGGATTCGATGTCGGCATAGGTCGCGCGCAGCACGCGCTTGGCCGGCGCCAGCGGCGTCAGCTTCAAGGTGGCTTCGGTGATCAGGGCCAGCGTGCCTTCGGCGCCGATCAGCAGGCGCGTCAGGTCGTAGCCGGTGGCGCCTTTGCTGGTGTAGTAGCCGGCGCGGAACTCCTCGCCAGTGCCGGCGACTGCGCGCAGGCCCAGGGTGTTCTCCCGCGGCGAACCGTATTTGACCGCGCGCGGCCCGGCCGAATTGCAGGCGAGGTTGCCACCGATGCTGCAATACGGGCTGGACGTCGGGTCCGGCGGCCAGAAGAACCCCAGCGGTTTCAGTGCGGCCTGCAGATCGCCGTTGAGTACGCCCGGTTCGACCACGGCAAAACGATTCGCCGTGTCGATGCGCAGGATGCGGTTCATGCGTTCGAACGAAGCGACCACGCCGCCGGCGACCGGCACCGTCGCGCCGGTGGTATTGGTGCCGCGGCCGCGCGCAATCAGCGGCGTGCGCTCGCGCAGGCAGGCCTGTACCAGCGCGACGACCTGCTCGTGCCGCTGGGGAAAGACCACTGCGTCGGGCATGGCCTGGCGGCGCGAATTGTCGTAGCCGTAGACCAGGCATCCGGCGCGGTCGGTGATCAACGCGTCGGGAAACAGCGCTTCGAGTTCGCCCGCGAGCGATGCCGCCAGGCTCACCGTGTCAGTCCTGGTATTCCAGCACGCGCACGACTTTCTCCACGCCCGATACATTGCGCGCGATCTCGGCCACGCGTTCGGCCTCGTCGCGGCTGAGCAGGCCCATGATGTAGACCGTGCGATGTGCCGTGGTGATGTTCACCCGGGTCGGATCGAAGCCCGGCAGGTCGACAATATCGAGCAGCGCAGTTTTCACATGTGCAGTAATGGTATTGTCGCGGCGCTGGGAGAGAAAGCCTTCGGGCTCGCGCACCTCGATTTCGTTGACCAGCTTGCGCACGCCGTCGTAGCCGCTGACGCGGCGTTCGGCGCGCTGTTTCAGTTCCGCCGTACGCACTTCGCCCACCAGCAGCATCACGCCGTTGTAGACAACGATGGATACGTTGTTCTTCAGCGCCAGCTCTTTGTCCTTGTTGTAGTTGTCGTAGGCGGTTGCCTGGATGTTGCGGTCGCCGATGACCGTGGTCCAGCTGCGCCGGTCGTGGCCTACGCCGGCTGCAGTGCCGCCGACGACGGCGGCGACGCAACCCGACAGCAGCGCGGCGGCAAGGGTCGCAAGCAAGATGGTGCGCATTGGTCGAATCATTCGCTTCCTCTGGGTAGGCATCGGACGCAGCGCGTTCCGGTCATCTGAAATGCGTCGAAGGCGGCGCGCTGTCGTTCCTGGAAAGCATCGAACCCCGCGCGTTGTCGTTCCCGGGAAGCATCGAACGCTGCGCGTTGTCATTCCTGGAAAGCATCGAACGCTGCGCGTTGTCATTCCTAGAAAGCATCGAACGCTGCGCGTTCCCAGCGACATTGCGGTTTTTCGATACAGCCGCTGTAGGCAATGCTGTCGAAGCGGCAGGTGTGGTTGGCGAAATCGGGATGCGCGGCAAGGAACATGTCGGCGGTGCGTATCAGCTTGCGCTGTTTGGCCGGGCTGATCGAATCGGTGCCGTCGGCGCTGGCCGCGGCATCGCGGTAGCGCACTTCGACGAAGACCAGTACATCGCCTTCGCGCATGACCAAGTCCAGCTCGCCGTAGTGGCAATGCCAGTTGCGCGCGATCAGCCGAAGCCCGGCGCGTTCCAGTTCGGCCTGTGCGGCCTGCTCCCACTGCGTGCCGACAGAGCGCATCAGGGCATCCGGCTCTCGCCAAGGGTCAGGCCGGATACCGGCCTGGCTACGCCATTCTCGAAGCGGATCCAGCTCAGCAGGCGGTGTACGCGGCCGAAACTGTCGGAGGCCAGCTGGCCGGTAGCGCCGGGCAGATAGCTGTCCGGGTGTGTGCCCAGCCAGTCCATGTACGGCATCAGCGCATACGCATCCAGGCCCAGCGCGAACAGGCGCGCGCCGGCGCCACGGGCAGAGTCGATGGCGCGCACGATCTGGTCGCGCGGCGGCAGCCCGGCACTGGCGTCGAACAGCCAGGGTGCGTCGCAGAATTCCAGTCCTTCCAGGTCGCGGTCCAGCCCTGCATTGAGCGATCCGGAATAGACATGCGAACTGGCCAGTACCGGCACGCTGACGCCGGCCAGTTTCAGCTGCGGCATCAGCAGGCGCGCCTGTTGCGGGCGCATGCTGATGAATACGGCGGCATTCGAGGCGGTGGCGAAGGCGCCGACGGCCTGGCGGATAACACCGCTGTAATTCACCTCGCCTTCCTTGATGCGTGCCTCGCCGATCACCGCGCCGCCCAGGCTTTCGAACTGGGCGCGGAAGGCCAGCGCGGCGCGCTCGGCCCAGTCGTCGGTGGCGGCGATGACGGCGGCTTCCTTGATGCCCAGCGATGCCATGCGTTCGGCTGCCTGGGCGCCTTCGGCATCGGGCAGCAGGCCGAAGGCGACACTGCCGGGCGGTGGCGTGGCGCCGTTGTCGGACTGGTTCAAGGCCAGTACCGGCACCGGCAGGCGGCCCTGTTCGAACAGCAGGCCTACAGCCTCGCGCGTGAGCGGGCCGATGACGCGCTCGGCGCCGTCGGCGACCGCCTGCTGATAGGCCTTGAGCGAATCTTCGGCGCTTTGTCCACTATCGTATATTTTGACTTCGCCGCGTTCCGCGCCGGTGGCGGCGTCGTTGAACCAGGCGGCGAAGAAGCCGTCGCGTATCGCTGCGGCGGCGTTCTTCAGTGCGCCGCTGGAGGGCAGCAGCAGGGCGACCCGGCGCGCGGCGTGGTAGCCCTCGCGGGTCCAGCGCTCGTTGCTGTCGGGCTGCAAGGTGCCGACCGGTCGGCTGGGCCGCTGCAGTGCCAGCGGCAGTACCTGGCCCTGGCGGCGCAGTGTGCGTTCCACCCAGGGCCGCAGCAGGTCGGTCGGCGGTAGTTCGGCACCGCGCTGCTTGAGCGTGGCAGCGTCGAGTGCGGCCAGGGTCTCGACGATTTCGCGGCGGTTGTTTTCCCGGTCCGGGCCTTCCAGCGAACGATCCAGCACGGCGCGCGTGCGGGCGGCGGCAAAGCGGTCGCCGGAGGCCTGCTGTGCGCGGGCGGTCAGTTCCAGCCGGCGCAGTACCAGGGTCGGCGGCAGGGCCGAGTCGGGCAGGGCGAGCAGGGCCAGCGCTTCTTCGGGTTTCTGCGCGACCAGGGCCAGCTCGGCACTGAGCAGGTCGTAGCGGTAGGCGTCTTCGCCGACCAGGCGCTTGCGCCGCACGCTGTCGAGAATTTCCGCGGCAGCGGTGAGGTCGCCCTCCTCGCGCAATGCCTCGGCGGCGCGCAGGCGGTAGTGGCCGCGGGCGCTGGAGTCGGCCTTGGCCAGCTCCACATAGGCCGTCGCGGCGGCGCGGAATTCGCCGCGTTCGAACAATTCATCGGCACTGGCCGTCTGCGCTGTGCGCGCGCTCGGCGCCACTTCCATGGTGGCGCAGCCGCCAAGGCTGGCCAGCAGCAGACAAAGCAGGATTGGTCGCAGGTTCACGCGCATATCAGCATCCGTACCACCGGGCAATGCTGCGATGATAGCGGATAGCACCGGCGCGACCGCGCCGGCGGGGCAAGGAGGTGGCGCGCATGGACAAGACCGGACGCCTGTGGGTAGTGGCAACGCCGATCGGCAATCTCGAGGATTTTTCCCCGCGCGCCCAGGATGTGTTGCGCCGGGTCAGCCTGATCGCCGCCGAGGACACGCGCCATAGCGCGCCGCTGCTGGCGCGCTTCGGCATCGGTACGCGCCTGGTTGCCCTGCACGAGCACAACGAACGCGACGAGGCCGACCGCCTGGTCGCACGCATGCTGGCCGGCGAAGAGATCGGCCTGATTTCCGACGCCGGCACGCCCTTGGTCAGCGATCCGGGCTTCCGCCTGGTGCGCGCCGCGCGCGCGGCCGGCATTGCGGTCTCTCCCATACCCGGCGCCTGCGCGGCGATTGCGGCCTTGTCGGTGGCGGGCCTGCCCAGCGATCGTTTCGTGTTCGAAGGCTTCCTGCCGGCCAAGGCGGCGGCGCGGCGCGAACGCCTGGCTGAGCTTGCCAGCGAAAGCCGTACCGTGGTGCTGTACGAATCCAGTCACCGCGTGCGCGAATGCCTCGACGACATGGCTGCGGTGCTCGGCGCCGAGCGGCCGGCCGTGCTCGCGCGCGAGCTGACCAAGCTGTTCGAAACCGTGCTCGACGGCAGTATTTCCGAGCTGATTGCGCGGGTTGCGGCCGACCCCAACCAGGAGCGCGGCGAGTTCGTGCTGCTGATCGGTGGCCGGCCCGAGCAGGAAGACGCACGCCTCGCCGAAGGCCGCCGCGTATTCGCCCTGCTGCGCGAAGAGCTGCCGCCGGCACGTGCGGCCAAGCTGGCTGCCGCGATCACCGGTGCGCCGCGCAAGGATCTCTACAAGAGCGAATGAGTGGACTCGATCGACAGGCCCGCTGCCGGCGCCGCGACGAAGGGCGCGGCCGGTGCGATGTGATCTGACATGATTCGCTCCCTATTTCACGCCTGCTGCCCTACACTGCGCGGCGGAGTCGGCCAGACAGTCGCGGCGCAGCAATGCGGCGAGGAAAGTCCGGGCTCCATAGGGCAAGGTGCCAGGTAACGCCTGGGCGGTGCGAACCGACGGCCAGTGCAACAGAAAGCAAACCGCCGAACGGTGCCGGCAACGGCATGCGTGGTAAGGGTGAAACGGTGCGGTAAGAGCGCACCGCCTGCGGGGCTAACGCCGCAGGGCACGGTAAACCCCACCTGGAGCAAGACCGAATAGGGGGACTATGACGCTGCCCGCGTCGTTCCCGGGTTGGTTGCTTGAGCCTGACGGCGACGTCAGGCCTAGAGGAATGACTGTCGTCCCGCAAGGGATACAAGACCCGGCTTATCGGCCGACTCCGCTTTTATCGTTGTGCAGTTTGTGTTGCGTGGGCGCCTTGCGCAAATGCCTCGCGCATTGCGCAGGGTGCGATCAGCGCCAGCGATTTGCAGCGCAAGGCATCAAACCCCGCTGGTGTCGCAAGTCCTTTGACGCAATTCGCTTTGCTCATCGCGCCCTATCGGTTGAACAGGGCCTTGCGCGCCTCGTCGCTGAGCGGATTGGCCTTGGAATACGACGCGGTCGAACCGTCGTAGGCTCGCTGTGTTGCCGGCCGCGCGCGTATCGCTTCGTACCAGCGCAGCAGATGCGGAAAATCGTCCAGATTCTGCGCATGCGCTTCGTGCGGCACGATCCACGGATAGCAGGCCATGTCGGCGATGGAATAGTCGCCGACGATGAATTCGCGCCCGGCCAGGCGCTTGTCCAGCACGCCGTACAGGCGCGCCGTCTCGCGCGTATAGCGGTCGATCGCGTACGGTACCGGTTCCGGCGCGTAGACGCGAAAATGTCCATTTTGCCCGGCCATGGGGCCGAGGCCGCCGACCTGCCAGTACAGCCACTGCATTACCTCGAAACGCTGGCGCAGGTCGCTGGGCAGGAAGCGGCCGCTTTTCTCGGCCAGGTACTGCAGCAGTGCGCCCGACTCGAACAGGGCGATGGGTTCGCCGCCGCCGAGGGGATCGTGGTCGATCAGCGCCGGTATGCGGTTGTTCGGCGCGAAGGCGAGGAATTCCGGCCGGAACTGCTCGCCCTTGCCGATATTCACCGGCACGATGCGGTAGTCCAGTCCGGTCTCTTCCAGCATCAGGCGCGGCTTGAAGCCGTTGGGCGTGCCCCAGTAGTACAGGTCGATCATGCGTGGCTCCGGTTGGCGTGGCGGTTCGGCCATCTGTCGCAAGGGCAGATTGACCGGGGCTCACACTAGCGGTTTCATCTGGCCTGTCGCCAGCGCCAGGAATGGCCAACTGCATGGATCCAGTTTTTGCGTTCGAACTGCGCCTGCCCGCACCCGGCTCGCGCCAGCTGCTGCGCACGCTGCATGCGCAGTTGCGCGCCGCCATATTGGAAGGCCGCCTGCAGCCGGGCCAGCGTCTGCCGTCCAGCCGCGCGGTGGCGCGCTCGCTGGGCATTTCGCGCAATACCGCGGTGGCTGTCTACGATCTGCTGCTCAGCGAAGGCTATCTGCGGGCGCGCCGCGCCAGCGGCATCCAGGTGGTGGAAGGGTTGCCCGCAGCACGTGCGCCGGCCCTGTCGGCTGCGCTGGGCCGCCGCCACCTGACGGCGCGGGCGCGCGCTGCAGTGCCGGCGGAGTCGGCGTCCAGCGGGCTGTTCCGCCTGGGCGTACCGGAACTGCAGCACCTGCCGTTCGACATCTGGCGCCGTCTCGGCGCGCGCTGCCTGCGCCAGTTCGCGCGCGAGCCCGTGCACTACGCCGGCGCCGACGGCTGCCCGGCGCTGCGCGAAGCGATTGCCCACCACGTGGCTTTTGCCCGGGCCGTGGCCTGCCGCGCCGAGGATATTGTGGTGACCTCGGGCGCGCAGCAGGCCTTCGATCTGCTCGCGCGCGTGCTGGTGACGCCGGGTAAGACCCGTGTCGCGGTGGAAGAGCCCGGCTACCCGCCGCTGCGCGCTGCCTTCGCTGCCGCCGGCGCCGAACTGGTGCCGGTGCGCGTGGACGCCGAGGGTTTGCAGGTAGAGCGCCTGCCCAAGGGCGTGCGCCTGGTCTGCGTCACGCCTTCGCACCAGTTTCCGCTGGGCTGTGCCATGTCGCCGCAGCGGCGCAAGGACTTGCTGGCCTGGGCGCGGCAGCAGGATGCGCTGATCGTCGAGGACGACTACGACGGCGAATTCCGCTACGGGGAGCGTCCGCTGGAAGCGCTGCAGACCCTCGACGGCGGCGAGCGCGTGTTTTACGTCGGCACCTTTTCCAAGAGCCTGTTCCCGGCTCTGCGCCTGGGCTACGTGGCCAGCCCTGCCTGGGCGCGCGCGGCCCTGGTCGCGGCCCGGCATGACTGCGATTCCCACGCCAATGTGCTGGCCCAGGACACCCTGGCCGCGTTCATCGCCGAAGGCCACCTGGCGCGGCATGTGCGGCGCATGCAGCCGGTCTATGCGCAGCGGCGCAACGCCTTGCTGCAGGGACTGCAGCGCGAATTCGGCGGCCTGCTGCAGGTGCTGCCGGCCCAGGCCGGCCTGCATCTTTCGGCACAACTGGAAAAAGGAACAGTGCCGCCGGCCTGGCTGGCGCGCACGGCGCCGAATGCGGCCGGTGTTGCGACCTTGCACCGTTTCCAGCTGGCGCGAGCCGGCCGTGCCGGCCTGGTGTTCGGTTTCGGCGTGGCCGACGTGGCGCGCATAGGGCCGGCGCTGGCGCAGTTGCGCCGGCTGTGGCAGCTGGGCTGACGGTAGTGCCCGCCGTCGCGGGCTTTTCTTTTTCCGCCCCGATGGATACTGTACCCCAGTATGGTAACTACGGAGCCGACCCATGCCGCATACGCCGGCTGAGAAGAAGCGCGTGCTGGCCCGGGTAGGGCGCATGCGCGGCCAGCTCGAGGCGCTGGAGCGCGCGCTGCAGCAGGGCGCCGAGTGCGCTGCGGTGCTGCAGCAGATTGCCGCGCTGCGCGGCGCGGTCAACGGCCTGATGGGCCAGGTGCTGGAAAGCCATCTGCGCGAGGAACTCGGCCAGCCCGCCGCATCGGCGCAACAGCGCGGGCAGCGCGTCGACGACGTGGTCGCGCTGCTGCGTTCCTACCTCAAGTGAATTCGCGCGCCGCGGCTGCTGTCGCGGCGCCGGCTTTTTCTATTGTCATTCTTTTTGCAGGAGTCCGTCATGAAGAGTCGTGCCGCTGTCGCTTTCGCCGCAGGCCAGCCGCTGCAGGTCGTCGAGATCGATGTGGAGCCGCCACGCAAAGGCGAAGTGCTGGTCAGGATCAGCGCCACCGGCGTCTGTCATACCGATGCCTTCACCCTGAGCGGCGACGATCCCGAAGGCATCTTTCCCGCCGTGCTCGGCCATGAAGGCGGCGGCGTGGTGGTCGAGATCGGCGAGGGCGTGACCAGCCTCAAGCCCGGCGACCATGTCATTCCGCTGTATACGGCGGAATGCCGCGAATGTAAATTCTGCAAATCTGGAAAAACAAACCTGTGCCAGGCCGTGCGCGCAACCCAGGGCAAGGGGCTGATGCCCGACGGCAGCACGCGCTTTTCCTACAATGGCCAGCCGATCTACCACTACATGGGCTGCAGCACCTTCAGCGAGTACACCGTCGTGCCGGAAATCTCCCTGGCCAAGGTGAATCCGCAGGCGCCGCTGGAGAAGGTCTGCCTGCTGGGCTGCGGCGTCACCACGGGTATCGGCGCGGTGCACAACACCGCCAAGGTCAAGCCCGGCGACAGTGTCGCCGTGTTCGGCCTGGGCGGCATCGGTCTGGCGGTGATCCAGGGCGCGGTCCAGGCCAAGGCCGGGCGCATCCTGGCGGTCGACACCAATCCGGGCAAGTTCGAGCTGGCGCGGCAGATGGGCGCGACCGACTGCGTCAACCCCAAGGAACACGACAAGCCGGTACAGGACGTCATCGTCGCGCTGACTGACGGCGGCGTCGATTTCAGCTTCGAATGCATAGGCAATGTCGAGGTGATGCGCGCGGCGCTGGAGTGCTGCCACAAGGGCTGGGGCGAGTCGATCATCATCGGCGTGGCCGGCGCCGGCCAGGAAATCCGCACACGGCCGTTCCAACTCGTGACCGGGCGTGTCTGGCGCGGCACCGCCTTCGGCGGCGTCAAGGGCCGCAGCCAGCTGCCGGGCATGGTAGAGCAGGCGATGAGCGGCGAAATCCAGCTCGATCCTTTCATCACGCATACCCTGCCGCTGGAACGCATCAACGAAGCCTTCGACCTGATGCACGAAGGCAAGTCCATTCGTACGGTTATCCACTTCTGACGGAGCTGTTCATGCAGCGTATCGAATCGCATGCGAGCTACGGCGGCGTGCAGGAAGTGTGGCAGCACGAATCGCGCGTGCTCGGCTGCAGCATGCGTTTCGGCGTCTACCTGCCGCCGCAGCTGCAGCTGGGGCCTTGCCCCGTGCTTTACTGGCTCAGCGGGCTGACCTGCAACGAGCAGAACTTCATCACCAAGTCGGGCATTCAGCAGCATGCCGCGGCGCACGGCCTGATCGTGGTCGCGCCGGATACCAGCCCGCGCGGCGAGGGCGTGGCGAATGCCGACAGCTACGACCTGGGCCAGGGCGCGGGCTTCTACCTCAATGCGACGCAGGCGCCCTGGGCGTCGCACTACCGCATGCACGACTACGTGGTCGACGAGCTGCCGGCGCTGGTCGAACGGCAGTTTCCCGCCACTGGGCTGCGCTCGGTCAGTGGGCATTCCATGGGCGGCCATGGCGCCCTGGTTGTGGCATTGCGCAATCCCGGGCGCTATCGCAGCGTGTCGGCGTTCTCGCCCATCGTCGCGCCCAGCCGCGTGCCCTGGGGACAGAAGGCATTTGCTGCGTATCTGGGCGAGCAGCGCGAGCACTGGCGTGAATGGGATGCCTGCGAGCTGATCGCCACGGCGCGCGAGCGCCTGCCGCTACTGGTCGACCAGGGGGGCGCCGACGAATTCCTGACTCGCGAGCTGCAGCCGGAACTGCTCGAGCAGGCCTGCGACGCCCAGGCCCATCCGTTGCTGCTGCGCCGGCGCGAGGGCTACGACCACAGCTACTACTTCATCGCCAGCTTCCTCGCCGAACACATGGCACATCACGCCCAGGCCTTGCAGGCGAAATAGCCAGGAGACATCGATGGCGCGCATCGCAGTGATGGGAGCGGGCAGCATCGGCTGCTACGTCGGTGGCCGCCTGGCGGCGGCCGGCGCCGATGTGGTGCTGATCGGGCGCGAACGTTTGGCGCGGGAGATTGCGCGCCACGGCCTGCACCTGAGCGACTATCGCGGCGGCAGCTGGTCGCAGCATCCTGCACAAATAAACATTGCAACTTCTGTCACTGCGGCGACGCAGGCGCAGCTGGTACTGGTGACGGTGAAATCGGCGGCGACGCTGGCCGCTGGCGAGGAGCTGGCCCGCGTACTCGATGCGCAGGCTGTCGTCGTCAGCCTGCAGAACGGCCTGGGCAACGCGCAGCGACTGCGCCAGCATCTGCAGGCGCAGACAGTGCTGGGCGGCATGGTGCCGTTCAATGTGCTGCAGCGAGGCGAAGGCCGTTTCCACCAGGGCACCGAGGGCGAGCTGGAAGTCGAGGCGCACGTGCGCCTGGCGCCGTTCCTGGCCGAGTTCGAGCGCGCCGGCCTGCCGTTGCGGCAGCCGGCCGACCTGCCTGCGGTGCAATGGGGCAAACTGCTGCTCAATCTCAACAACCCCATTAATGCGCTGTCCAACCTGCCGCTGAAGACGCAGCTGTCGCAGCGCGCCTACCGGCGCTGCCTGGCGCTGGCCCAGCGCGAAGGGCTGGCCTTGCTGCAGCAGGCGGCTGTCGCACCGGCCCGGCTGACGGCGCTGCCGCCAGCCTGGCTGCCCCGCGTGCTGCAACTGCCAGACCTGCTGTTCGGCATCGTTGCCCGGCGTATGCTGGCGATCGATCCGCTGGCGCGCTCGTCGATGTGGGAAGACCTGCAGGCGCAGCGCGCGACCGAAGTGGACTGGATCAACGGCGAAATCGTTGCCCTGGCGCAAAGCCTGGGCCGCAGTGCGCCGGTGAATGCGCGGCTGGTCGAACTCATGCACGCGGCCGAGCAGGGCGGCCGGCGCGAGTGGAGCGGGGCGGAATTGCTGGCGGCGCTGACAGCTGCTTTATGATGCGCGCCTTTGCAGCCAGGATTTTCCCGCCATGAGCGATACCCCTCCCGACCGGCTCGACTCCGACCCGCGCAGCCGTTTCCACGATGCCGCTGCGCTGGAGCGCGGCATCGGCATCCGCCTCAACGGCAAGGAACGCCAGGATGTCGAGGAATACTGCGTCAGCGAAGGCTGGGTGCGCGTGCCGGCAGGCAAGGCACGCGATCGCCGCGGCAATCCGATGACGATCAAGATCAAGGGCGAGGTAGTCGCCTATTTCCGCGATCCCGAGCCGGAAGCGGAAGCCTGATTTAGCCAGCGCAGCCCGCACTGAATGTGCGGGCTGCGCGGCTTGCGTGACTTACTTGGTTTTCGGCCCGGCCTTCGTGCTCGCGTCCTTGACCTGATCGGTCAGCGTCTGCGCGGTGTTGCCGTTCTTGATCGGGCAGGCAGCCGGCAGCGGTCCCTTGCCGTTGCCGCAGCCGCCGGTCTGCTGGGCAAAGCCCCACAAGTGGCTGAAGTTCGCCGGCGCGCCGGTGCGGAAGCCCATCGGCACCGGTGGCTTCACGCCGGTGTTCACGTACTGCGCCTGGGTGTGGCAGTGGAAGCAGTTGTTGCCGGGGCCCTGGGCGAAGGTTTCCAGCGTGGTATTGGAGTTCTCGATCGAGCCGGCGAAGTTCTTCGACGTCGGCGGCAGCGCACCGTTGACCGTCCACAGGTTGCCGGTCATCTGGTAGTTGAGCCAGATCGCCATGTTGGCGTACTTGTCCGGCTGGGCCTTGAGCAGGCCCTGCAGGGTCGACTGCACCGAGGCGTTCAGGGCAATCATCGCGCTGGTGTTGTTCGTGCTGCCGCCGCCCTGGGGCGCGACACGGCAGACCTGGGTCGGATTGACGTTCTTCTGGTTGGGCGGGCAGTTCGCCGCGCTGCATTGCGGATTGTTGAATGACCAGCCGCCGGCCGGCGTCGGCTGCGGGTTGGTGCAGTCTGGCGCATTCGAGTTGTGTTCGAACGTGGCCCAGATGAATTCGGGATGGTCCGGCGTGTTGGTCACGAGATGGAAGCCGACCAGGCCCATGGTGATCGGCTGGCAGGTCTCCCCGACCACGCCCTGGATCGTATACATGTCCTTGGGCGGGTTGCTGGCGAAGGTGCGCCAGGAGGCCTTCAGCTCGGTCGATCCGGCTGGCAGTGCTGTCGTCGCCGGGGCCGATGTTATACAGGTGGTATTGTTGAAATCGCAATTGGCGATGAAATTGTATTCGGTCTGGTTGATCCACATGCTGTAGTAGACGACGTTCTTCTGCTGGTCGTACAGCGGATCGCCGGTGGCCTGGTCGTCGGAACCGCCGTCGACCACGCCCAGGCCTTTCGGCACGCGCGGACGCAGGAAAAGCTTCTTCGCATTCACCGCCAGTGCCTTCGCATTGGACGAGCAAGGCGCGCTGGGCTGCTGGCCCCACGGGGTTATCGCGGTGCCGGACGGCACGAAGACGCCGTATTCCGGCATCCAGTTCTCGAATACGCGACCGCCGCCGGCGGCCGGCTGCACCACGTCGATAAACGCCTGCCAGGCGAACTGGTGGAAGACGCAGTCGGTATTGCCGCCGCCGGCGACTTCGCTGGGAAAGCTCGGGCTGGTGAACCAGCTGGCGCTGGCATTGCACGGCGTCTGTGCGTAGGCGGACTGGCCCAGGCAAAGCAATGCGGCTGCGGACAGCCACTGCGTCAAGCGAACGGTCATGGCTACACTCCTGTCGGGTGATGGCTGGATCGCGTGCGGTATCACAGTGCCAACTGTGATTTGGGTACTTTGACTCAAAGTACCGCGGCCTGTAACGGTGCAAGCGCAAAGACGCGTCCGTAGCTATCGCGCGGCCGCCTGGAAACGATTGCGGCAGCGGTCGGGTCGGGTGAATCGCGGTGCGGCCCGGCCGGTTACCGTCGATGCCCCGGCCGGCTGTCGGGTGGATGGGACCAGGGTGCCCTGCTGGCACCGGATGGGGCGTTTTTGGTGCGTCGCGAATGGCCGGATGGGCGTTTTCCGTGCTGCCGATCACAGCAATGGCGGTTCAGCTTTGTAACGTAACTGTGAAGCGCTGAATTTCCTTTCAATTCAATGGCCTGGTGTCGATTCTTAGAATTCGCCTCAATTTGACCGGAAAATGCCACAACCCCATTGATCTGTAACGGAAATTCTCCTTGACAGTCTCAGGGGCTGAGACTAGTGTGGGCGCCCGTGTGAAATCGTGGGAATTTGTGGGAAGGGCGCTACACATGTTCCAGGGCGAAACCGCCATCACCATCGACGACAAAGGCCGGCTGGCAGTGCCGACGGCTTATCGCGAGCTGATTGCGGGCGCCTCTGCCGGACGCCTGGTGTTCACCTACAACCCCTTCGAAACCGGCTGTCTCTGGCTGTTTCCCCTGAACGAGTGGGAGACGGTACGCGACCAGGTCAACGACCTGCCCAGCGTCAAGGCCGTGCACCGGGCATTGCAGATGAAGCTGGTCGGTGCGGCGGCCCATGTAGAGCCCGACAGTGCCGGGCGAATCCTGGTCCCGGCAAGTCAGCGTGCGGCGGCAGGGATCGAAAAGAAAGCGGTGTTGCTCGGCATGGGTACGAAGTTCGAGTTGTGGAGCGAACAGGCGCACCTGGCCAAGATCCGCCAGACCATAGGCGAGGACGAGATCAGCGACGCAATGATGAATCTGAAGCTTTAAGCAGAACGAACGGATCGGGGTGAGCAGGGTGAAGCAAGACGCGCTCAAGCACGTCCCGGTCATGTTGGCAGAAGCGGTAGACGCTCTCGCCGTGAAACCGGGCGGCGTTTATGTCGATGGCACTTTCGGCCGCGGTGGTCACGCGCGCGAAGTGCTGCAGCGGTTGGGTGCCGGGGGGCGCCTGCTGCTGCTGGACCGCGATCCCCAGGCGATTGCCACGGCACGCGCCGAATTCGGACAGGACGCGCGGGTACAGGTCAGGCACGGCAGTTTTGCCGACCTGGCCGAGTGGGACGCTACGGAGGACGGCGTGGATGGTGTTTTGCTCGACATCGGTGTGTCGTCGCCGCAGCTGGACGATCCGCAGCGCGGATTCAGCTTCCAGGCCGACGCTCCGCTGGACATGCGCATGGACACCAGCCAGGGCGAGAGCGCGGCACAGTTCCTTGCGCGTGCGTCCGAGGAAGAGATTGCCCGCGTGCTGTACGAATACGGCGACGAGCGCATGAGCCGGCGCATCGCGCGCTGGATCGCCGAGCGGCGTCCCGACAACGCCATTACCACCACGATCGAGCTGGCCGAGCTGTGCGCGCGCGCCATTCCCAAGCGCGAGCCGGGCCGGCATCCGGCCACGCGCACCTTCCAGGCGCTGCGCATTGCCGTGAATGGCGAGCTGGATGCGCTCGAGCGCGGGCTGGAAGGCGCGCGCCGGCGCCTGCGCAGCGGCGGCCGCCTGGCCGTGATCAGCTTCCATTCGCTGGAAGACCGTATCGTCAAACAGTTCATCCGCGCGCATTCGCAGCCGCCGCCGGGCCGCCGCGGCTTGCCGCCGCCGCCCCACGCGCCGCTGACGCTGCAGGCAATCGGCGGCGCGCATCTGCCCAGCGTCGAGGAAATCGAACGCAATCCGCGCTCGCGCAGCGCAGTGCTGCGCGTGGCCGAGCGCCTGCCCGACGAGGTGGGCGCATGAAGCGCTTCGGTTTCGTGCTGTTTGCCCTGCTGCTGCTGGCTGATATCGCCAGCGCGATCGGCGTGGTCTACCAGCGCCACGAAGGCCGCGTGCTGTTTGTCGAGCTGACCCGGCTGAACAAGGAGCGTGACGAAATGAATTTCGAGTACGGCCGCCTGCAGCTGGAACAGTCGACCTGGGCCGAGCCCAACCGCATCGAGCAGGTCGCCCGCGGCCAGCTCGGCATGGATTCGGCCGACCCGGCCGACATCGTGGTGATCCGCCGCTGATGAACCCCTTCAACCGCCCGCGCGAATTCGGCGAAGGCGCGGTGCGCCATGCCAGCACGGCGGCGGCGCTGCGCGTGGCGACGCGGGCGCGTCCGGTCAATCTGAAGGCGCGCCTGTCGACGGTACTGCTGCTGCTGAGCCTGGCCGGTACCGGCCTGGTCGTGCGCGCGGTCGATCTGCAGGTGCTGCGCAAGGACTTCTATCAGGAGCAGGGCGACGCACGCTATCTGCGCGAAGTGCCGATCCCCGTCTCCCGCGGCACCATCCTGGACCGCAACGGCGAACCGCTGGCGGTGTCCACGCCGGTGGTGTCGATCTGGGCCAACCCGCAGGAACTGCTGCAGCATGCCGGCCGCATTGCCGAGCTGGCCCAGGCCCTGGGCGTGGACGAAGCCACGCTCAAGGCCAAGCTCGACCAGCGCGCCGACAAGGAATTCCTCTATCTCAAGCGTCATCTGAATCCCGACGACGCCAAGCTGATCCTGGAGCGCAAGATTCCCGGCGTCAGCTCGCAGCGCGAATTCCGCCGCTACTACCCCAGCGGCGAAGTGCTGGCGCACGTGCTGGGCTTCAACAATATCGACGACCGCGGCCAGGAAGGCCTGGAACTGGCCTTCGACGAATGGCTGGCCGGCAAGCCCGGTGCCAAGCGCGTGATGCGCGACCGCCTTGGCCATGTGATCGAAGACGTGGAACTGCTGCGCGAGCCGCAGCCCGGCCGCGATCTCACCTTGTCCATAGACCGGCGCATCCAGTCGCTGGCCTATCGCCAGCTCAAGCGCACCCTGCTCGAACACGGCGCCTCATCGGGTTCCATCGTGGTACTGGACGCGCGCAACGGTGAAATCCTCGCCACGGTGAACCAGCCCTCGTTCAACCCGAACGCGGTCAACAACGGCGATACCTCGATCCGGCGCAACCGTGCCCTGACCGACGTGGTCGAGCCGGGGTCGACCATGAAGGCCTTCACCATCGCCGCCGGGCTGGAAAGCGGCAAGTGGAAGCCGGACACGCCGATCGATACCGCGCCGGGCACCATGCCGCTGGCCAATCACATCATCCGCGATACCAGCAACAAGGGCCTGATCGACGTGACCGGCGTGCTGACCCGTTCCAGCAACGTCGGCGCGGCCAAGATCGGGCTGTCGCTGTCGAGCGAGCATCTGTACGACATGTTCAAGCGCGTCGGTTTCGGCGAAAGCACCGGCAGCGGCTTTCCCGGCGAAGCGGCTGGCGTGCTGCCGCCGGCCAAGGGCTGGGGGCAAGTGGAAAAAGCCACCTTGTCCTACGGCTACGGCCTGAACGCGACGCCGATGCAGATGGCGCAGGCCTATGCCGTGCTGGCCGACGGCGGCCGGCTGCGCGCGCCGACCTTCGTCAAGGGCGCGCAGAACCCGGACCGGGCCGTGCTTGATCCGGCCCTGGCCAAGACCATCATCGGCATGCTGGAAACCGTCATCACGCCGCGCGGCACCGGCCTGCGCGCGGCCGTGCGCAACTACCGCGTCGCCGGCAAGACCGGCACCTCGCGCCGCGCCATCGCTGGCGGCTACGAAAGCCGCTATATCTCGATGTTTGCCGGCCTGGCGCCGGCAAGCAATCCGCGCCTGGTTGCGGTGGTGGTGATCCACGATCCCCAGGGCGCCTATACCGGCGGCATGGTTGCCGCGCCAGCCTTCAGTCGCGTGATGGACGGCGCTCTGCGTCTGCTCGACGTGCCACCTGACAATGTGGAGAAGTGGTATTCGGACGGCAGCGGCAACTGGGCGCCGATCGAGGCGGGCGATGCCGCGCCGGAATACGCGCCGGGTTCGACCAGCTACGAAGAAGGCGAGCCCACGCAATGAACGCCGCCATGACGCTGCAGGAATTGATCGGCGCCGAGGCTGGCCGTCACGGCACGCTGCGCGTGCACGGGCTGACGCTGGATTCCCGTGCCGTGCAGCCGGGCGACGCCTTTGTCGCCCTGCAGGGCGGCAGTGCCCACGGCATTACGTTTGCCCCGGCGGCGTTGGCGCGGGGCGCCGCGGTCGTATTGGCCGAGGCTCCCGCGCCGCCCGCTTTCGGTGCATTGGAACCGGTGGTCTGGCTGCCGCAGCTGCGCCAGCAGGCCGGGGCACTGGCGGCGCGCTTCCATGGCGAGCCGTCGCAGCAGCTCAAGGTGATCGGCGTTACCGGCACCAACGGCAAGACCTCGACCGTGCAGCTGCTGGCCCAGGCGCTGAGCCTGCTCGGCCACCGCGCCGCCAGCATCGGCACGCTGGGGGCGGGCCTGTACGGTGAAGTGGAGGCGGGCGAACGCACCACGCCGGACGCGATCCATGTACAGGCCCTGCTGGCCGGTTTCCGCGATGCCGGCGCCGACCACGTGGCGATGGAAGTGTCTTCGCATGCGCTGGAACAGGGTCGCGTCAACGCCGTGCGTTTCGCCGTCGCCGTGTTTACCAACCTGACCCGCGATCATCTGGACTATCACGGCAGCATGCAGGCTTACGGTGCCGCCAAGGCGCGCCTGTTCGAGTGGGACGCGCTGGGCACTGCAGTCATCAATATCGACGACGCGTTCGGGCGCGAGCTTGCCGCCGGCATGGCTGCGCGCGTCAACCTGCTGCGCACCGGTGTGGACAGCGCCGAGGCCGAGGTGCGGGCAGGCAATGTGGTATTGGATACGCGCGGCATCGCTTTCGATCTGCACACGCCCTGGGGCCAGGCACGCCTGCAGTCGGCGCTGCTGGGCCGCTTCAATGTGGCCAATCTGCTCGGCGTCATTGCTACCCTGGGTGCGCTGGGTTTTGCCTTCGACGACGTGGTTGCCGCGGCCGCGCAGCTGACACCGGTGGCCGGACGCATGAACCGCCTCGGCGGCGCCACGCAGCCGCTGGTGGTGATCGACTACGCGCACACGCCTGACGCACTGGAACAGGCGCTGGCGACCTTGCGCGCGCACTGCGACGGCCGGCTGATCTGCGTGTTCGGCTGCGGCGGCGAGCGCGACGCGGGCAAGCGCCCGCTGATGGGCGCAATCGCCGAACGCCTGGCCGACAGCGTGATCGTGACCGACGACAACCCGCGCGACGAAGACGGCGACGCCATCGTCGCGGATATCGTTGCGGGTTTTGCACAAAAGAAATTTGTTCACATTCAGCGCGACCGCGCCAAGGCCATCGCTTTCGCGCTGCAGCAGGCCAGAACCGGCGACATCGTACTGGTGGCCGGCAAGGGACACGAGCCCTACCAGGAAATCGGCGGCCGCAAGTTCGATTTCGACGATGCGGTGATCGCCGCGCAGCTGCTGCAGGCCCAGCCATGCTGAACCTGCGCCTGAGCGAAATCGCCGTGTGGTGCCAGGGCCGCCTGCTCGGCACCGATACAGTCGTCGGCAGCGTCGCCACCGACACGCGCAAGGTGCAGCGCGGCGACCTGTTTGTCGCCCTCAAGGGCGAGCGTGTCGACGCGCACGATTTCCTCGAACTGGCGCGCAGCGCCGGTGCGGTGGCGGCGCTGGTCGCGCGCAAGGTCGACAGCGCACTGGCGCAGATCGTCGTCGCCGATACCGAGCGTGCCCTGGGCGACCTGGCTGCGGCGGTGCGGGCGCGCCTGGCCGCCCGTGTCGTCGGCATCACCGGTTCCAACGGCAAGACCACGGTAAAGACGCTGGCCGCGTCGATTCTCGCCCTGCAGGGCCGCACGCATTTCAATGCGGGCAACTACAACAACGAGATCGGCCTGCCGCTGACCCTGCTCGCGATGCCGGCCGATACCGAATTCGCGGTGCTGGAAATGGGCGCCGGCAAGCCTGGCGACATTGCCTACCTCGCAGCGATTGCGCGGCCCCAGGTTGGCCTGGTCAACAATATCGCGCCGGCCCATCTGGAGCGCCTGCATTCGCTGGACGGCGTGGCCGAGACCAAGGGCGCGCTGCTGCAGGCATTGCCCGCCGACGGTGTCGCCGTGATCAATGCCGAGGACGGATTCGCTGCGCTGTTCGGTGCAATGGCCGGTACCCGGCGCGTGCTGCGCTTCGGTTTTTCTCCCGAGTGCGACGTCTGGGCCGCTGCGCTGGAGCTGGGTACGCGCTCGCGCTTCGTGCTGCACACGCCACAGGGCAGCACGCCGGTCGAGCTGGCCCTGGCCGGACGCCACAATGTCTCCAATGCACTCGCCGCCGCCGCCATCGCCCATGCGCTGGACGTGCCGCTGGCGCACATCCGCGCCGGACTGGAGCAGACACCGGCGGTCGCCGGCCGGCTGGACCGGCGCGACAGCGGCCAGGGCTGGACCCTGATCGACGACAGCTACAACGCCAACCCGGGCTCCGCCATTGCAGCCATCGACACGCTGGTACTGCAGCCGGGCGAGCCCTGGCTGGTGCTGGGCGACATGAAGGAACTCGGCGCCGATGCGCTGGCCCTGCATGCACGCATCGGCACGCATGCGCGCGACCTCGGCGTCGCGCGGCTGTATGCGACCGGGCCACTGGCCCAGGCCGCGGCCGGCGCGTTCGGCGCGCAGGCGTATCACTTCACTACGCAATCCGAACTGATTGCCCGCCTGCGTCGCGACATGCACGCCGGCGTCTGCTGCCTGGTCAAGGGCTCGCGTTCCTCCGCCATGGACAAAGTGGTGGCCGCGTTGCTGGCCACCGAGGGGGACTCGCATGCTGCTTGAACTGGCCGAATGGCTGACGCCGTACATCAGTGCCTTCCACGTTTTCCAGTACCTCACGTTCCGCGCCATCATGGGAACGCTGACCGCACTGGCGGTATCGCTGCTGGTCGGCCCGGGCATGATCCGGCGTCTGGCCGCGCTCAAGGCCGGCCAGGTGATCCGCCAGGACGGTCCGCAGTCGCACCTGTCCAAGGCCGGCACGCCGACCATGGGCGGCGCGTTGATTCTCGCTTCCATCGCCGCATCCACCCTGCTCTGGGCCGACCTGCACAACCGCTATGTCTGGCTGGTGCTGGCCGTGACGGTGGTATTCGGCGCGATCGGCTTCTACGACGACTACAAGAAGCTGGTGCTCAAGGACAGCCGCGGCCTGGCCGCGCGCTGGAAGTATTTCTGGCAGTCGATCGGCGGCCTCGGCGCGGCGCTGTTCCTGTTCTATACCGCCGACGTGCCTGCTTCCACGGCGCTGTACCTGCCGTTCTTCAAGCAGGTGGCCTTGCCGCTGGGGGCGTTCTTCTTCGTGCTGCTGGGTTATCTGATGATCGTCGGGTTCTCCAATGCGGTGAACCTTACCGACGGCCTTGACGGCCTGGCCATCATGCCCAGCGTGCTGGTGGCCTGCGCCCTGGGCGTGTTTGCCTATCTCGCCGGTAATGCAGTATTTTCCAATTATCTACAAATTCCGGCGGTGCCCGGCGCGGGCGAGCTGACCATCTACTGTGGCGCGCTGGCCGGTGCAGGCCTGGGCTTTCTCTGGTTCAACACCTATCCGGCGCAGGTGTTCATGGGTGACATCGGCGCACTGGCCATCGGTGCGGCGCTGGGCCTGATCGCGGTGATCGTGCGCCAGGAAGTGGCGCTGCTGATCATGGGCGGCGTATTCGTCATGGAAACCGCCTCGGTGATGCTGCAGGTGGCCAGCTTCAAGCTGACCGGCAAGCGCCTGTTCCGCATGGCGCCCATTCACCATCACTTCGAACTCAAGGGCTGGCCCGAGCCGCGGGTGATCGTGCGTTTCTGGATCATCAGCGTAGTGCTGGTGCTGATCGGCCTCGCCACCTTGAAGGTGCGCTGATGAGCGAAAGCCAGGCCACCCGCCGCAGCGAACTGCCGGGTCGTTACGACCGCGGCCTGCTGCTGGCTGCGCTGGGCCTCATCGGCCTGGGCGTGGTCATGGTCGCCTCCAGTTCGATTCCGGTGGCGGACAGCCAGCACAAGGGCTCGTTCTACTTCGTCGTGCGCCATCTGGTCTTCCTTGCCCTGGGCACCGGCCTGGCGATCACGGCGATGCGGCTGGAGCTGGAAAAGATCGAACGCCACAGCGGCGTGGTGCTGCTGGCCGGCTTCGCCCTGCTGCTGGCGGTGTTCGTGCCCGGCCTGGGCATGCGCATCAACGGCGCGCTGCGCTGGATACATCTGGGCATCTCCGGCTTCCAGCCGGTGGAGGCGTTCAAATTGCTGCTGATCGCCTACCTCTCCAGCTATCTGGTGCGGCACCGGGAAAGCGTGCAGCGCAACTTCTTCGGCGTGATCAAGCCGATTGCCGTGGCCGGCGTCGGCGTGGTGCTGCTGCTGGTACAGCCGGATTTCGGTTCCGCCGCGCTGGTCGGGGCGACCACGGTCGGCCTGATCTGGCTCGGTGGCGCGCGCATGCGCAACCTGGTATTCCTCGGCCTGCCGATGATGCCGGTGATGGCCTGGGCGGCGATGTATGCCGAATACCGCATCAAGCGCCTGACTTCGTTCCGCGATCCTTTCCTCGATCCGTTCGGCGACGGCTACCAGCTGGCGCAGGCGCTGATTGCGGTCGGCCGCGGCGAGTGGTTCGGCGTCGGCCTGGGCGGCTCGGTGCAGAAGCTGTTCTACCTGCCCGAGGCGCATACCGATTTCATTCTCGCCGTGCTGGCGGAAGAACTGGGCCTGTTCGGCATCGTGCTGGTGCTGGGCCTGTTCGCCTGGCTGTGCGGCCGCGGCCTGCTGCTCGGCGCGCGCGCCGTGCAGCGCGGCCTGTATTTCCAGGGCTATGTCGCCTTCGGCATTTCCCTGTGCATTGCGCTGCAGGCCATTGTGTCGATCGGCGTGAATCTCGGTGTCCTGCCGACCAAGGGCCTGACCCTGCCGCTGATCAGCTCCGGCGGTTCGTCGGTGATGATGACCTGCGCCATGATCGGCGTGCTGCTGCGGGTGAGCTACGAGCTGACGCGCGAGGAAGCGCAAAGCGCCGAATCGACCAACGCGCGCGTCCACGCCGGGGTGTGGGAATGAGCGCCGGCGCACCCGTGCTGATCATGGCCGGCGGTACCGGCGGACATATTTTCCCCGGCCTGGCTGTGGCGGAAGAGCTGCGCCTGCGCGGCATTCCGGTGCTGTGGATGGGCGCGGCGGGCGGCCTGGAAACCCAGCTCGTGCCCAAGGCCGGCATCGCGATCGAGACGCTGGACATCGGCGGCGTGCGCGGCAAGGGCCTGGCGACCAAGCTCAAGGCACCGCTGCGCCTGGCCCGCGCCGTGCTGGCCGCGCGCCGTGCGCTGCGCCGCACGCGGCCGCGCAGCGTGCTGTCGCTGGGCGGCTTTGCCGCCGGACCGGGCGGCCTGGCGGCCTGGCTCAGCGGCACGCCGCTGCTGGTGCACGAGCAAAACCGCATTCCCGGCGCCACCAATCGCGTGCTGGCCCGGCTGGCGCGGCGCGTACTGGCCGGCTTTGCCGACGCTTTTCCACAAGCGCAGAAATCCATCTGGGTAGGCAACCCGGTGCGCGCTGCCATCGCTGCCATCGCCGCGCCGGCACAGCGCCTGGCCGGACGCAGTGCTGCGCCGCACCTGCTGGTGCTCGGCGGCAGCCTTGGCGCACAGGCGCTCAATACCCGCCTGCCCGAGGCCATCGCCGGCCTTGCCGTGCACGAACGCCCGCAGCTGCGTCACCAGTGCGGTCCGCGCCATGCCGATGCGGCGCGCGCGGCCTACGCTGCGGCCGGCGTCGAGGCCAGCGTGGAACCCTTCATCGACGACATGGCCGCGGCGTATGCCTGGGCCGATCTCATCGTCTGCCGCGCCGGTGCGCTGACCCTGGCCGAGATTGCCGCGGCCGGCTGCGCCGCCGTGCTGGTGCCGTATCCGCACGCCGTCGACGACCACCAGACCCGTAACGCCGACGCCTTCGTCGCCGCTGGCGCCGCGCTGCGCCTGGCCGAGACCGAGGCCACGCCGACGCGCCTGCACGAGGAATTGCACCGCTTGCTCAACGACCGACCGCGCCTGCTCGCCATGGCCGAGGCTGCACGCAGCCTGGCCAAGCCCGATGCGGCCCAGCAGATTGCCGATCATTGCCTGCAGGTGGCCGCGTGACGCCGCGCCGCCTCGCGCCGCAGGACGACATCACCCAGGCGCTGCGCCGTGTCCACTTCGTCGGTATCGGCGGCGTCGGCATGAGCGGCATTGCCGAAGTGCTGCACAACCTCGGCTACGACATTTCCGGCTCGGACAAGGCCGATTCCGCCACCACGCGCCGGCTGGCCGAACTGGGCATCCGCATTGATCGCGGCCACGCCGCGGAACATGTGGACACGGCCGATGCGATTGTCGTGTCCAGCGCGATCAAGCCCGACAATCCGGAACTGCTGGCCGCACGTGAGCGCCGCATTCCGGTCGTGCCACGGGCGGAAATGCTCGGCGAACTGATGCGCTTCCGCCGCGGCATCGCCGTGGCCGGCACGCACGGCAAGACCACGACGACCAGCCTCGCCGCCAGCGTGCTGGCCGAGGCCGGGCTGGATCCGACCTTCGTCATCGGCGGCCAGCTCACCGCCGCCGGTGCCAATGCTCGCCTGGGCACCGGCGAATACCTGGTGGCGGAGGCGGACGAATCCGACGGTTCGTTCCTGATGCTGTCGCCGATGATCGCCATCGTCACGAATATCGATGCCGACCATCTGGAAAACTACGAAGGCGACTTCGGCAAGGTGAAGAAGGCCTTCGCCGATTTCCTGCACCGGCTGCCGTTCTACGGTCTGGCGGTGCTGTGCATCGACGACGCCGAAGTGGCCGAGCTGGCCGCGGCCACGGCGCGCAGCAGCCTGACCTACGGCATCGACAACACCGAGGCCGACGTGCGTGCGCTGAACGTGCGCCAGCAGGGCGGGCAGATGCTGTTCGACCTGAGCTTTCCGGGCCAGGACGAGACAATTGCGATAACGCTGAATCTTCCCGGACGCCACAATGTATTGAATGCGCTCGCTGCCTCGGCCGTGGCCTGGCAGCTGGGCGTGGAAGCCGATGCGATCCAGCGTGCCCTGGCCCAGTTCCAGGGGGTTGGCCGGCGCTTCCAGGCGCGCGGCGAACTCAGGCTGGACGAAGGCAGTGTCAGCCTGGTCGACGACTACGGCCATCACCCCAGCGAACTGGCCGCGGTTTTTGCCGCCGCCCGCGGCGGCTGGCCGGAACGGCGCCTGGTGGTGGCGTTCCAGCCGCATCGCTATTCGCGCACCCGCGATCTGCTCGACGACTTTGCCAAGGTGCTCAGCGAAGTCGACGTGCTGGTACTGACCGAGGTCTACCCGGCCGGCGAGGCGCCGATCGCGAATGCCGACGCGCGCGCCCTGGCGCGCGCGCTGCGCGCGCGGGGCAAGGTCGATCCGGTGCTGGCCGAGCATCCGCGCGAACTCAAATCGGTGCTGCCCGCGCTGCTGCGCGACGGCGACCTCCTCCTGCTCATGGGCGCCGGCGACATCGGCGCGGCGGCCAGCGAACTGGCGGCATTGGGCGAACTGAAAACCAAGGTGACGTGATGCGGATCAGCGACCCCACATTGTTCGGACGTGTAGCCGTTGCCCTCGGCGGCAACTCGGCCGAGCGCGAGGTTTCGCTGGATTCCGGCCGCAATGTGCTGGAAGCGCTGCGCTCGCTCGGCGTGGATGCGCACCCGGTCGACGGTATTCCGGCCCTGCTCGATGCCTTGCGCGCCGGCCATTTCGCCCGCGTGTTCAATATCCTGCACGGCCGCGGCGGCGAAGACGGCATGCTGCAGGGCGCGCTGCAGGCGCTGGGCGTGCCGTTCACCGGTTCCGGCGTACTGGGTTCGGCCCTGACCATGGACAAGGTGCGCACCAAGCAGGTGTGGATCGCCAAGGGTCTGCCGACGCCGCGTTTCCAGGCCTATCGCAAAGGCGAAGACATCGCCGCGGCGATTGCCCAGCTGGGCTATCCGGTCATCGTCAAGCCGTCGCACGAAGGCTCCAGCGTCGGCATCACCCGCGTCTACGGCGCCGCCGACCTGCCCGCGGCAATCGAGCTGGCCATGCGCTATGACGGCGAGCTAGTGCTGGAACAATTGATAGAAGGGGACGAGTTCACCGTCGGCATTCTCGACGGCGAGGCCCTGCCCAGCATCCATATCGTGCCGCGGGGCGAGTTCTACGATTACCACGCCAAATACGTGGCCGAAGACACCCAGTACATCTGCCCCGGTCTGCAGGGCGCGGCGGAACACGACATGCGCCAGCTCGCGCGCCAGGCCTTCGATGCGGCCGGTGCCTCGGGCTGGGGCCGCGTCGACGTGATGCGCGACAAGGCCGGCCGCAACTGGCTGCTGGAAGTGAACACCACGCCGGGCATGACCAGCCACTCGCTGGTGCCCAAGGCCGCGCGCGCCGTCGGCATCGAGTTTCCGCAGCTGTGCTGGCGCATTCTGGAAACCAGCCTGGGCGAGGCCGGCGCATGAGCGCAAGCGCCATCCAGCGCCTGATCGCCTGGGGCATTGCGCTGACCCTGGTCGCGCTGCCGGTGGTTGGCCTGCTCAACGGCTGGTATGCGGCTGACCGCTGGCCGGTGCGCCAGCTGGAGCTGCAGGCCGAATTCGCCAACGTCAGCGCCGAGCAGATCCGCGCCGCCGCGGCACAAGGCATGGGCGTGGGCTTCTTCGCCGTCGACCTGGCGGCCGTACAGAAAAGCGTGGCGCAGCTGCCCTGGGTGGAGAAAGTGGAAGCGCGCAAGCGCTGGCCGGACACCCTGGTGCTGCGCGTCTACGAACAGCGGCCGTATGCCCACTGGGGCAGCGAGCGCCTGCTCAATCGCGACGGCCAGCTGTTCCAGGTGCCGGGCGCGTCGGACATCCAGAGCCTGCCGCGCCTGGATGGGCCGGACGAGC
Organism: Tahibacter aquaticus; assembly: GCF_004363655.1. Classification (GTDB taxonomy): domain Bacteria; phylum Pseudomonadota; class Gammaproteobacteria; order Xanthomonadales; family Rhodanobacteraceae; genus Tahibacter; species Tahibacter aquaticus. The sequence continues at coordinate 452,676 of NZ_SNZH01000001.1, read as the reverse complement.
GCATCGCCGAGGTGATCCAGTTCCACAACGAAGTGCTGGCCGAAGCCGGCCGCAGCGGCCTGCGCATCGCCGGCGTCAGCCTGTCGGCGCGCGGCAGCTGGACCGTACACCTGGACAGCGGCGCCGACATCGTCGTCGGCAACGAACACGCGCACGAACGCCTGCGCCGCTTTCTGCAAATGTATCCCCGCGTCGCCGGCAGCGGCCAGGGCGCGTTCGAATATGTCGACCTGCGCTACAGCAACGGCTTCGCCATGAAATGGCCGGGCCAGGCCGCAACCGTACCGCCGCCGCCGCCGGCACCTGCCATCCCCGACCCTGCGACGGTGGAAGACGCATGAACCGCAAGACGGAAAAATCACTGATCGTTGGCCTGGACATCGGCACGTCCAAGACCGTCGCCATCGTCGGCGAATTCCAGCCCGGCGAGCCGGTCGAGATCATCGGCGTGGGCTCGCACGCGTCGCGCGGACTCAAGCGCGGCGTGGTGGTCGACATCGAATCCACCGTGCAGTCGATCCAGCGCGCGGTGGAAGAAGCCGAGCTGATGGCTGGCTGCGAGATCCGTTCGGTCTATGCGTCGATCTCGGGCAGCCATATCAAGGCCGAGAATTCGCACGGCACCGCGCCGATCCGCGACAAGGAAGTGACCCAGGCCGACCTCGATTCCGTACTCAACGCGGCCAGCGCGCTGGCCATCCCGGGCGACCGCTGGGTGCTGTACAAGGAGCCGCAGGAATACCTCATCGACGGCCAGGAAGGCATACGCCATCCGGTCGGCATGTCCGGCGTGCGCCTGGAAGCGAACGTGCACCTGGTCACCGGTGCCGCCAGCGCGGCGCAGAACATCATGAAGTGCATCCAGCGCTGCGGCCTCAGCGTGGACGAACTGGTGCCCTCGGCCGTGGCCTCGGCGCGCGCCGTGCTGACCCAGGACGAGCGCGAACTCGGCGTCTGCCTGGTCGATATCGGCGCCGGCACCACCGACATTTCCATCTATACACAAGGCGCGATCCGCCACACTTCGGCCTTGCCGATCGGCGGCGACCAGGTCACCAACGACATCGCCCAGTTCGTGCGCACGCCGACGGCGAATGCGGAAGAGATCAAGATCCGCTACGCCTGCGCCCTGGCCCAGCTGGCCACCGCCGAGGAAACCATCCAGGTGCCCAGCGTCGGCGACCGTCCGCCGCGGCGCCTGGCGCGCCAGACCCTGGCCGAGGCGGTGCAGCCGCGCTACGAGGAAATCTTCGAGATGGTGCAGGCCGAACTGCGCCGTTCCGGACTGGAAGAGCTGACCCGTGCCGGCATCGTGCTGACCGGTGGCGGCGCCAAGATGGAAGGTGTGGTGGAACTGGCGGAAGAGCTGTTCCACATGCCGGTGCGCCTGGGCGTGCCGCAGCACGTCAGCGGCTTGTCCGACGTGGTGTCCAACCAGATCCATGCGAGCGGGGTAGGTCTGCTGCTGTACGGCGCCGGCCGCGAAGCTGTGCGCCGGCCTGCCGGCGCCGGCGTGGCCCGTGTCGGCGGGCTATGGGACAAGGTCATGCACTGGTTCAAGGGAAATTTTTGAACAGGTAGACAAAGCCACGTTTGCTTGAAAACGGCAGCGCCCCAGCGTTGCCGGGCCACACCCGCGGCAGGAAGCCGCGGCGCAGGGCGGAAGGCCTTGCAAGCGGAGAACGCGCCTGTTCTCCGGTCGACCGGCGGGTCATGCGGCATACGCGCGCTACACCAACAGCAATTCATAAAACCGGAGGATGGGAGTCATGTTCGAATTCGTGGAGAAGATCGCACCGAATGCGGTGATCAAGGTCATCGGTGTGGGCGGCGGCGGCGGCAATGCCGTAGCCCACATGGTGCAACAGCATGTCGAGGGCGTGGATTTCGTCTGCGCCAATACCGACGCCCAGGCCATCAAGAACTCGGGCGCCAAATTCAGCCTGCAACTGGGCAGCAACGTCACCAAGGGGCTGGGCGCGGGCGCCAACCCCGAGGTCGGTCGTCAGGCCGCGCTGGAAGACCGCGAGCGCATCGTGGAAATGCTGCAGGGTGCCGACATGGTGTTCATCACCGCCGGCATGGGCGGCGGCACCGGCACGGGCGCAGCACCCGTGGTGGCGCAGCTGGCCAAGGAGCTGGGCATTCTCACCGTCGCCGTGGTGACCAAGCCGTTCCCGTTCGAAGGCCGTCGTCGCATGCAGGTGGCGCTCAAGGGCATCGAAGACCTGAGCCAGCACGTCGACTCGCTGATCACCGTGCCAAACGAAAAGCTGCTGACCGTGCTCGGCCGCGACGTGACCCTGCTCAGCGCGTTCAAGCAGGCCAATGACGTGCTGCTCGGCGCGGTGCAAGGCATCGCCGACCTGATCACCCGTCCTGGCCTGATCAACGTCGACTTCGCCGACGTGCGCACGGTGATGTCGGAAATGGGCATGGCGATGATGGGTACCGGTTCGGCCAAGGGCGACGACCGCGCCGTGGCTGCGGCGGAAGCCGCTATCAACAATCCGCTGCTGGAAGACGTCAACCTGGCCGGTGCTTGCGGCATCCTGGTCAACGTCACGGCCGGTCCCAACCTGACCATGCGCGAGTTCGACGAGATCGGCCAGGTCATCCACGGCTTTGCCAGCGAAGACGCTACCGTCGTCATCGGCACCGCGCTGGATACAGAGCTGCAGGACGAGGTGCGTGTCACCGTGGTGGCGACCGGCCTCAACCGCGCCGCCATCCGCCAGCCGGTGACGTCGCGCCGCGACGAGCCGCGTCCGCGCCTGGTGCTGCGTACCGGTACCGGCAACGAAGTGGTCGACTACGCCCAGCCCGCCGTGCGCGTTGCCGGTCCGGCGGCGCGCCAGGTGACCGTGAGCGAAGCCGCCAGCAGTGCCGAGCCGGCCATGGACTACCTGGACATTCCCGCGTTCCTGCGGCGCCAGGCGGACTGATCGGCCCGCTGGTGGGGCGCGGCGCGTATCGCGTCGCGCGAAGCCTCCGAGGCGGCCCTGGGGCCGCTGTCGGGCGGTTTCGCGCGGCATGCATCGCGGCGTCGCTGTGCAGCAGACTGATCGGCGCAGGCCCAGTGCCTGCGTGGTGTTGAGCCCTATCCCGCTGCTTGGGCAGCGACCGCGGCCGCGTTCATCGTCAGGTGAAATGCGCAGGCCATCGTGAAAGACAGGTGACGACAGGCGCCGTCATCCGTCATGCTACGTCCTCCAGAAGGCGGTATGCCGACGGCATACCGCCTTTTTTTCGCCCGATCCAGCCGCTAATGTTGTACGCACGCAACAGATTGTGGGCCGGGCGCATCGTTTTGCTTTTCTGTCATAAAGCCCTGTGCTAGCATCCGGACCGTTTTGTTGGCTCCTGCCCCAGGGGACAAAAATAGAAATGATCAAACAACGAACGCTCAAAAATGTGATACGGGCGACAGGCGTCGGCATCCACACCGGCGAAAAGGTCTATATGACCCTGCGTCCGGCGGCAGTGGACACGGGCATCGTGTTCCGTCGCGTGGATCTGAATCCGCCGGTGGAAATTCACGCCCGCGCGGAAAATGTCGGCGATACCAGTCTTTCCAGCACCCTGACCAAGGGAACGACGCGCGTATCGACAGTCGAACATCTGCTGTCGGCCATGGCGGGCCTGGGCATCGACAACGCCTATGTCGACCTGTCGGCCTCCGAAGTACCGATCATGGACGGCAGCGCCGGCCCCTTCGTATTCCTGCTGCAGTCCGCCGGCATCGAAGAGCAGCCCAAGGCCAAGCGCTTCATCCGCATCAAAAAGCCGCTGACCATCCAGGAAGGCGACAAGTGGGCCCGCTTCGAGCCGTTCGACGGCTTCAAGGTCGGCTTCTCCATCGATTTCAACCATCCCATCTTCACCGCGCAGACCTCGCGGGCAGAGATCGACTTCTCCACGACCTCGTTCGTGAAGGAAGTCTCGCGCGCACGCACCTTCGGCTTCATGCGCGATATCGAAATGCTGCGCGAGCGTAACCTCGTGCTGGGTGGATCGATGGACAACGCGATCGTCCTCGACGACTATCGGGTACTCAACGAAGATGGCTTGCGCTACGAGGACGAATTCGTCAAACACAAGATCCTCGACGCGATCGGCGACCTGTACCTGCTGGGACACAGCCTTATCGGCGCGTTCTACGGGCACAAGTCCGGCCACCAGTTGAACAATCAGTTGTTGCGCAACCTGCTGGCGGATACCAGCGCGTGGGAAGAGGTCTGTTTTGACGACCCGGCCACGGCACCGATTTCCTACGCCCACCCTGCCCAGGCGATGTAGGAAGGTTTAACGCTACGGCCCTCAGCCAGCCGCAGCGCGGCGCGGTCAGTCGACCGTGTCTTCGGAATCAGAAATACTGGCGAGGGACGCCAAACGTAGAAAAAGGGCCCGGAGTTCCGGGTCTGCCAGTGTCACCGCGGCTGCGCTCAGATGGGCGGCTGCGGCGCTTGAAAGCGGCTTCCGCCTTGCAGGCTCCGGGGGAACGGACGGCAAGGGTGCCACTTTGACGGCGAACACCTTGAAGGGCTGGCCCAGCGCTTTTTGCGCTTCGGCCAGGATCGGGGTCTGGTGAAGTCTCAGCTTCGCTGCCCAGATCGAGGAGTTCGCCAGAAAAACAACGCGACCCGCTCGCGCATCGGCCAGGCAGCAATGCGGCCGCAGCGTAGGGGGAAGCGTAAGGCGCAAACGTAGATCCAACGCTTCCAGTGCTCGCGCCCGCTGTATCAGCGACGCGACAGGGGAAGTCTCGCCGACCAGTTTGGGGCTGGACGGCAAGCGCCGCGGCGTCTTTGCGGGTGGTGGGACCTTGTTTTGCATCGCGGAAACCCAAGCAGAAAAAACAAAAAAACTGGCATGAACATCATTATCGTCGCAAAGCCGCACGCCGTGCCGCAGACCATCGACCTGGGCTGCTGGCGTATCCGACTTAAGTGCGGTGCCATCCTGGGGTGTGCCGCGCTGGCCTGCGCCCTGCTTGGCGTCAGCGTGGCCTATAGCGTGGCCGGGCCCAAGACGCGCACGCTGGCTGAAGTGCGCGAGATGCGCGAGCAGAGCGAAGCCCGCCTGCGCGAACTGGAACAGATACGCCAAAGCACACAGCGCGATCTCGACGCGCTAGCGGTAAAACTCGGTGCGCTGCAAGCGCATGCCACCCGCCTCAACGCGCTTGGCGAGCGCCTCACCCGCGCCGGCAAGCTCGACGACGGCGAATTCCGTTTCTCCGAGCCGCCGTCGGTCGGTGGCCCCGAAGATCTGCAATCTCCGGTCGTGCATGCGCAAGCGCCGCAGCTGACCGAATCCATCGAAGAACTGCACGAACGCTTCACCCGCCAGCAGGCCCAGCTCGAAGTGCTGGAAAACCTGCTGCTGGATCGCAAGATCGAATCCGACCTGCTGCCCAGCGGCATGCCGGTCAACTCCGGCTATATCTCTTCCTATTTCGGCGGCCGGCCAGACCCCTTCAACGGCGCCAGCGCCTTCCATTCCGGTATCGATTTCGACGCCAACCAGGGCGCCGACATCCATTCCGTGGCCGAAGGCGTGGTGACCTGGTCGGGCACCCGCCCCGGTTACGGCAACGTGGTCGAAGTCGACCACGGCAACGGTTACATGACCCGCTATGCACATAACTCCCAGAACATTGCCGCCGTGGGCCAGCGCGTCCGCGTCGGCGAAGTCATTGCCAAGGTCGGTTCCACCGGCCGTTCCACCGGCTCGCATGTGCATTTCGAAGTCTGGCTCAACGGCAAGGCAGTCAATCCCATCGCCTACGTACGCAGTCAGCGCAAGGCCTGATGGCGGGCTGAGCCTTTTCCGCCCCTTGAATCCCGGGGGCGGCAACCCACAATCCTTTTCCCGACGCGGCCGCCGGCTTATCATCGGCGGTCTTGTCGCGCCTGCGCATTGCTGCGGGTCTCGCGCGATTTCCCTTTCCTGCTGAGCGACTCACTCATGTTCAACCGTCTGATGACGAGCCTTTTCGGCAGCCGCAACGATCGCGTGCTGCGCCAACTGCAAAAGGCCGTGGCGCAGATTGCCGCGCTGGAACCGGCCATGCAGGCTCTGTCCGACGCCGAGTTGCGCGCCCGCACCGAGCTGTTCAAGCAGCGTCTGGCGAATAACGAGACCCTGGACCAGATCCTGCCCGACGCCTTTGCCACCGTGCGCGAAGCCTCGGTGCGCGTGCTGGGCCTGCGTCATTACGACGTGCAGATGATCGGCGGCATGGTGTTGAACACCGGCCGCATCGCCGAAATGCGTACCGGCGAAGGCAAGACCCTGGTAGGCACGCTGGCGGTGTACCTGAACGCGCTGGAAGGCAAGGGCGTCCACGTCGTCACCGTCAACGACTACCTGGCCAAGCGCGATGCCGCGCAGATGGGCAAGCTGTACAACTTCCTTGGCCTGACCGTCGGCGTGGTCTATCCGGGCATGAACCACAGCGACAAGGCCGAGGCCTACAACGCCGACATCACCTACGGCACCAATAACGAGTTCGGTTTCGACTACCTGCGCGACAACATGGCCTTGTCCAAGGAACAGCGCTACCAGCGCGGCCTGCACTACGCCATCGTCGACGAAGTCGACTCCATCCTGATCGACGAGGCGCGCACGCCGCTGATCATCTCCGGTCCATCGGAGGAATCGCCGCAGCTCTACGTCAAGATCAACCGCATAGTGCCCAAGCTGACGCGGCAGGAAAAAGAAGATTCCACCGCCGGCGACTATTGGGTCGACGAAAAGGCGAAGCAGGTGCACCTGTCCGAAGAGGGCATGGAACACGCCGAGCAGCTGCTGCGCAAGGAAGGCGTGATCGCCACCGACGATGCGCTGTACGACGCCAAGCACCTGGTCGTCGTGCATCACCTCAACGCCGCGCTGCGCGCCAATGCGCTGTACCAGCGTGACGTCGACTACATCGTGCGCGACGGCGAAGTGATCATCGTCGACGAATTTACCGGCCGTACCCTGGCGGGGCGGCGTTGGTCCGACGGCCTGCACCAGGCGGTCGAGGCCAAGGAAGGCGTGCCGATCCAGCGCGAGAACCAGACCCTCGCCACGATCACCTTCCAGAATTATTTCCGCATGTATAAAAAGCTGGCCGGCATGACCGGTACAGCCGATACGGAAGCCTACGAATTCCAGCAGGTCTACGGCCTGGAAGTGGTCGTGATCCCGACCCACCGGCCGATGATCCGCAAGGATTCGCCCGACCTGGTCTTCCTCAAGCACAAGCCCAAGTGGGACGCGATCGTCGAGGACATCCGCGACTGCCAGAAGCGGCGCCAGCCGGTGCTGGTCGGCACCGCCTCCATCGATGCGTCGGAATTCCTCTCCAAGATGCTGCAGGAGCAGGGCATTGCCCACGAAGTGCTCAATGCCAAGCAGCACGAGCGCGAAGCGCATATCGTCGCCCAGGCCGGCCAGCCCGGCGCCGTCACCATCGCCACCAACATGGCCGGCCGCGGTACCGACATCGTGCTCGGCGGCAGCCTCGATGCCGAACTGGCGCAACTGCCGGAAGACACCAGCGATGCCGAGCGTGCACGCATCAAGGCGGCGTGGAAAAAGCGCCACGAGGAAGTGATCGCGTCGGGCGGCCTGCATATCGTCGGCACCGAGCGGCACGAGTCGCGCCGTATCGACAACCAGCTGCGCGGCCGCTCCGGCCGTCAGGGCGACCCGGGTTCCAGCCGCTTCTACCTGTCGCTGGAAGACAACCTCATGCGCATCTTCTCGCCCGACTGGGTGACCAAGTGGATGCAGATCTTCGGCATGAAGGAAGACGATGCGCTGGAAGACCGCATGGTCAGCCGGCAGATCGAAAAGGTGCAGCGCAAGGTCGAGCAGCACAACTTCGACATCCGCAAGAACCTGCTCGAGTTCGACGACGTCGCCAACGACCAGCGCAAGGTGATCTACGAACAGCGCAACGAGCTGCTGGAAGAAGACGATTTCGCCGTCACTGCCGCGGCGATCCGCAGCGATGTATTCGCCGACCTCACCCGCGCCCACGTGCCGCAGCATGCCATCGACGAACAGTGGAACGTGGCCGGCCTGCAGAAGAAGCTGACCGACGATTTCGGCATCGACATCGACATCAAGCGCTGGCTGGAAAGCCAGGCCGAGGCCGATTCCGAAGACGTGCTCAAGCACGTGGAAGAAGGCGTCGACCGGTTTTTCCGCGAGCGCGAGGCGATGCTGGGTTCGGAAGTCATGCGTGCGCTGGAACGCCACGTCATGCTCAACACCCTGGACAACTGCTGGAAGGAACACCTGGCCAGCATGGATTACCTGCGCCAGGGCATCTATCTACGCTCCTATGCGCAGAAGCAGCCCAAGCAGGAGTTCAAGCGCGAATCCTTCGAGCTGTTCCAGGACATGCTGGAACGCATCAAGCTGGAAACCACGACCCTGCTCGCCCGCGTGCGCATCCGCAGCGAAGACGAAGTGCAGGAGCTGGAAGAACAGCAGCGCCGCCAGCAGATGCAGGCGCCGTTGAACTTCGCCCATGCGGAAGCCAGCGGCTTCGCCAGCGAAGGCGAAGTACTGGCCGCCACGCAGGCAGCGACGGCACCGGCCGCGGCGCAGTTTGCCGAAGGCCCCAAGGTTGGCCGCAACGATCCCTGCCCCTGCGGTTCGGGCAAGAAGTACAAGCAGTGCCACGGCCGACTCGCCTGAGTGCGAAGACGAGGCTACAGCGGAGTTGAAGCATGAGCGCGGCCTTGTCCGAGGCCGCGCCCGTCCATGTGGTCGCTGCAGCGCTGATCGACGCCGACGGCCGCGTGCTGCTGGCGCAGCGCCCCGAAGGCAAGCACCTGGCTGGCTACTGGGAGTTTCCTGGTGGCAAGGTCGAGCCGGGTGAAAGCGCTTTGCAGGCGCTACAGCGCGAAATCCTCGAGGAAATCGGCGTGCGGGTTGCCAGCGCCGAGGCGCTGATCCGCATTCCCTGGCGCTACAGCGCCAAGCAGATTCTTCTCGATGTTTATCGAGTGCGCGAGTTCGTCGGCGTGCCGCATTCCTGCGAGGGCCAGTCCCTGAAATGGGTGCCGGCGGCAGCGCTGGATCCGGCGGAAATGCCCGCCGCGGATCACCCCGTCATTCACGCACTGGCCTTGCCCGACCGCTACCTGATCACGCCGGAGCCCGGCGCCGATCTCGGCGCGTTTCTCGCCGGCCTCGATGCCGCGCTCGATCGCGGCGTACGCCTGGTCCAGCTGCGCGCCTTGCAGCTGGAGGAAGAAAAGCTGCGCACGCTGGCCGCCGAGTGCCTGACCCGCGTGCGCGCTGCCGGCGGACAGTTGCTGATCAGCCGCCGTCACGATTTGGTCGAGGAGCTCGATCTCGACGGCGTGCACATCAGTGCGGCCCAGCTGCAGTCCCTGCAGGAGCGGCCGGTCAGCCTGCGACGCTGGTTCGCGGCGTCCTGTCACGATGCACGAGAGTTGCAATTGGCGCAATCACTACAGGTGGATTTTGCTGTGCTAGGCACGGTGGCACCTACATTGAGCCATCCAGGGCAGGTTCCGCTGGGATGGGACGGTTTCTCGGCGTTGTGTGCGGGGGCGGCTTTGCCCGTCTTTGCGTTGGGCGGATTGGTTGAGGGCGATCTGCCGGCGGCGATTGAGCGCGGGGCGCAGGGAATTGCCGGAATTTCGGCGTTCTGGGAGTTGCGTTAGCGCGGTGGCGCTGATGTTGCTGCGCGGCGGTTGTGTTTTAGCCCTTTCCTACAAGCTTTGCTTGGGGGGTGGCGAGGCGAGGTACAGAGCCATTTGGCTCTGTCGCCTCTGAACGCCAAACGGGCCGGAGAGGGTCGAGAGAGGGGGTAGGCGGTCAAGTTGGGGCCAGCACCAGTTTTTGCCGATGCAAACCGCTTCTCGCCGATCAGGCCGATTGGTGCAATTCGCTTCGCTCATCGCGCCCTACGCACGACGCCTGAGCATATCGATTGCGCCGCACCGCAAAGTACTTGCAGTGGCGACTACGCCGGTTTTTCGCACGCGCCGGTTTTTTCTGCCATCCGCAAATAGCGTGCATGCAGTTGCGCGACGGCCAAGTCCAATTCATCCAGTCCGCCGGAGTTGTCGACCACGTCATCGGCTATGGCCAGGCGCTGTTCGCGTGTGGCCTGGGCTGCAATCATGTTGAGCGCGAGTTCGCGTTCGATGGCGTCGCGCTGTTGCAGTCGCTGTAGTTGCACGGCCGGATCGACGTCGACGATAAGGACGCGGTCGACCCAGTCGTAGGCCGGCCAGGTCTCGGCCAGCAATGGAATCGCGAGCAGGCAGTAGACGCCGCGGTCGTTGTCTACTTTTTCGCGCAGCCACGCGCGCACACGCGGGTGGACGATGGCTTCAAGGGCGCTGCGCCGGTTCGGATCGGCGAAGACCAGGTGGCGCATGGCTGCGCGATCTAGTTCGCCGTCTGCGCGCAAGATGCCGCTGCCGAACTGCACAACGATCTCGGCCAGGCCGGGCTGGCCCGCCGCGACGACGGCGCGGGCGGCGACATCGGCGTCGTAGCAGGTAATGCCGAGGCGGCCAAAGCGTTCGGTGAGGGCGGATTTGCCCGAGGCAATGCCGCCGCTGACGGCAACGACGAAGTGTGCCGCGCTCATGCCAGCAACAGTTGCTCGTACCAGCGAAGCAGGTGTTCGCCCCAGACGAACTGCAGCCAGCCGGCGGCGGCAATGAACGGGCCGAACGGGATGGGAGTAGAGCTGTCCTGACGGCGCAGAACCAAGTAAAGGCCGCCGACAATGGCGCCGACCAGTGACGACAGCAGTACGATGGGCAGCAGGCTCACCGTGCCCATCCAGGCGCCGAGCGCGGCCAATAACTTGAAGTCGCCGTAGCCCATGCCTTCCTTGCCGGTCAGCTTCTTGAAGCCCCAGTAGACCGACCACAAGCTCAGATAGCCGATTGCCGCCGCAAGGATGGCATCGCTGGGTGCGACGAAGACGGGTTGCAAGGTCAGCAGCAGCCCCAGCCACAACAACGGCAGGGTAATCTGGTCGGGCAACAGTTGCGTGCGCAGGTCGATGCCGGACAGCGCGATCAGGCTGAAGGTGAGCACCAGCCCGGCCGCGGCTTGCAGGCTAAAGCCGAAACGCCACACCACGATCAGGGCAGCTACGGCGGTCAGCGCTTCCACGATCGGGTATTGCGCCGAGATCGGCGTCTTGCAGTAGCGGCAACGCCCGCCCAGCATCAGCCAGCTGAGCAAGGGAATATTGTCCAGCGGCGACAGCGGATGCTTGCACTGCAGGCAGTGCGAGCCCTTGAACACGAGATCGGGCGGCGGAAGTTCTGCCGCTGCCGGAGCGTCCGCCGCCGCTTCCACGGCGACGGCTGCTGCCAGAAGGTTGGTTGTTGCCGCCGCGCTGTTGTCTGTGTTGTCTGTGTTGGCTGCCGCGCCGGCAGGGGGCAATGCGGCAGTCTGCGTTGCGTCGGCGGCCACGGTGCCTGTGTTGCCGGTGGCGTCGGAATCAGCCGGGGCATGCGTTTCGACCGTGCTGGTATCGCTGGGCAGCGAGACTGTTTGCGGCGTGCCATCAGGCAAGACCGCCAAGCCCGCTGCGGCGCCATCGGCGCCACTGTCGGATTCCAGCAGCTCCCGCGCCTGCTGGCGCCATTCGTACATCAGCTGCGCCGGCAGACGCAGGATGACGACATTGAGGAAGCTGCCGACCAGCAGTCCAAACAAACTGGCCACTGCAAGCAGTGGCCAGCCGTTACCGAGAATGTCGAGCACGGGCGAGTCGATCAACCGACCACCGCACCGAGTTTGAAGATGGGCAGGTACATGCCGACGACCATGCTGCCGACCATGCCGCCGATGATCACCATGATGAACGGTTCGAGCAGGCTGGCCAGGGCATCGACAGCGTTGTTGACTTCCTGCTCGTAGAACTCGGCGACCTTGAACAGCATCTTGTCCAGCGCACCAGATTCTTCGCCAATGGCGACCATCTGCACCACCATGTTCGGGAACAGCTGGGCCTGGCGCATGGCCAGCTGCAGCTGATGGCCGACGGCGACATCTTCGCGGATGCGCTTGACCGCGTTGTTGTAGATCGGGCTGCCGGTTGCGCCGGCGACGGAGTCGAGTGCCTCGACCAGCGGCACGCCCGCGCGGAAGGTGACGCCTAGGGTGCGGGCGAAGCGAGCGATCGCCGACTGGTGCAGGATCTGTCCGATCACTGGCAGCTTGAGCACGGCGCGCGCGCAAAGATGGGCAAATGCAGGCGAGCGTTTGTACAGGAAGATGAAGCCGCCGATGACGCCGCCGGCAATCAGCAACGCCGCCCACCAGTAGGTGGTCATGAAGCGCGACATGTTGACGATCATCTGGGTGAACGCCGGCAGGTCGGCGCCGAAACCCTTGAACACGGTTTCGAACTGGGGCACCACGAAAATCAACAGGATGGACGACACGATAAGGGCGACGGCGAGCACGATAGCTGGATAGAACATCGCTTTTTTTATCTTGCCCTTCAGGGCTTCGATGTTTTCCTTGTAGGTCGCGACGGTGTCGAGCACGGTATCGAGCACACCGGCCGATTCGCCGGCCTTTACCAGGTTGCAGAACAGTTCGTCGAACTGGACCGGGAACTTGGCCAGTGCTTCGTGCAGCGTGGAACCGCCCTCGATGTCGTTCTTGATCGCGACCAGCATGTTCTTCATGCGCACGTTGGCCTGGCCGCTGGCGATGATGTCCAGTCCCTGTACCAGCGGTACGCCGGCCTGCATCATCACGGAGATCTGCCGGCTGAATACGGCGATTTCGCGCGCGCTGATGGTCTTGCCCGCGGCGCCGAACAGCGGCTTGCCCTTGGCCTTGACCGTGGTCGGGTTGATGCCCTGGCGGCGCAGCTCGGCCTTCACCAGGCTCATGTTCTTGGCCGAGTACTCGCCCTTCATGGACTGGCCGCGCTTGTCCTTGCCGACCCAGACAAAGGTCTGCAGAGCGCTGACTTCGGCACGTGCCTGGCCGCGCTTGACGGTGGCGATGGCCGCCTTTCTGGCTTGGGCCGCAGTTGCAGTAGCCATGGTTAATCCTTGGTGACGCGGTTGATTTCGGTAAGGCTGGTGACGCCCTGCTTGAGCTTCATCATGGCCGACGCGCGCAGGTCGCGGATGCCGGCATTGCGGGCAGCGTCGGCGATCTGAAGGGCATTTCCCCCGGCGAGGATGATCTTGGCGATCTCCTCGGCCAGCGGCATCACCTGGTAGACGCCGACGCGGCCTTTATACCCTTCGTTGCAGCCGGAACAGCCGACTGCGTCGAAGATCTGCATATTGGCGATTTCGTCTTCGCGAAAACCCTCGGCGATCAGCGCAGCCGGCGGCAGTATCAGCGGCTTCTTGCATTCGTGCAGCCGGCGCGCCAGGCGCTGGGCGATGACCAGCGTCACGGACGAGGTGATGTTGAACGGCGCAATGCCCATGTTCATCAGGCGCGAGATGGTCTGCGGTGCATCGTTGGTATGCAGCGTCGACAGCACCATGTGGCCTGTCTGCGCGGCCTTGACCGCGATTTCTGCGGTTTCCAGGTCGCGGATCTCGCCGACCATGATCACGTCCGGATCCTGGCGCAGGAACGAACGCAGCGCGGCGGCGAAGGTCATGCCGCGCTTCTGGTTCTGCTGTACCTGGTTGATGCCCGGCACGCGGATTTCCACCGGATCTTCGACGGTGGAAATGTTGCGGCCTTCCGTATTGAGAATATTCAGTGCTGTATACAAGGATACGGTTTTGCCGGAGCCGGTGGGCCCGGTCACCAGCACCATGCCGTAGGGCTTCTCGATTGCGTCGAGGAACAGCTTTTTCTGATCTTCCTCGTAGCCCAGCTTCTCGATGCCCAGGCGCGCGGCGGAACCGTCGAGGATACGCAGCACTACCTTTTCGCCGAACAGGGTAGGGCAGGTGCTGACGCGGAAGTCGATCGACTTGCCCTTGGACAGGTTGAGCTTGATGCGGCCGTCCTGCGGCACGCGGCGTTCGGCGATGTCCAGGCCGGACATGACCTTCAGGCGCGAAGAGATGCGCGGCGCCAGCTTGGTCGGCGGTGCGGCGACCTTGCGCAGCATGCCGTCCATGCGCAGGCGCACCCGGTATTCGGTCTCAAACGGTTCGAAATGGATGTCGGAAGCGCCGCGCTTGATCGCGTCGACCAGCACCTTGTTGACGAAGCGCACGATCGGCGTGTCGTCGGAACCGGAGTCGGCGTTGTTGCCGGTGCTGTCGTCCTCGTCGCCGCCGGCGTTCATGTCCAGGCTTTCCAGCCCTTCGTCGCCCTCCAGGTCGGTCGCACTGCTGCCCTGGGCCAGGGCCTGGTCGATCGCCCGGGCCAGCGCCTGCTCGTCGATCAGGATGGGCTCGACGATGTGGTTGGACTGGAACTTGATTTCGTCCAGGCCGCGCAGGTTGGTCGGATCGGACAGGCCGACGAACAGGCGATTGCCGCGCTTGAAGAGCGGCAACGCGCGATGTTTGGTAATCAGTTCTTCGCTGACCAGTTTCAGCGGCAGCTGGGAAAAGTCGATGGCGGCCACGTCGTAGACGGGCACGCCGAACTCGGTCGATGCCGCCATTGCCACGGCACGGCTGTCGACCATGCCGTTGTCGATCAGGTAGGTGCCCAGCGGAATCTTCTGCTTGGACGAAGCATCGACCGCCTTGCGCGCGTCCACATCGGACAATGCGCCTTCCATCACCAGGCGCCGGACTATTCCGGTCAGCCCGGTAAGCGATGCCGGATTTATTTGTGTCGCCATAGGAATGCCGTGTAAGCCCCTGCAACTGCGGCAGAATGTACCGCAAAACCCCGGCCGGGAGTACCGCTGTCTGGGGACGTGGTCGGCAGTTTCGAACAGTACTGCCCGGTGTTTTGCCCAGCCGGGGCAGAAAGCCAGTGCGATCAATCACCTTGCCGGCCAGGCCGGCGGCTTCGGCGGCGGCCGGGGCTGACGCTACGCAGGCGGATTGCTTAAGATGCGGCGCAAATGCGGGAAACTGGGGGCGGTTCGCTTCTGTCGGCAGGCGCTGGCTGCTGTGCCGCTGTCTCCTGTCTGCATCGGCAGCGACCCTCTTGTCTGGCTAGTGGCGAGCCACTTCTGTTGGTGCGAAGGGCTGCAAGAATCCAGAAAAACCGACACCGATTTTTTCAAAGGACTCCTGTGATCAGTATCGTCCTGCCTGCCAAGAATGAAGCCGCGGCATTGCAGGGCGTGCTGCCGCGCCTGCGTCAGGCGCGGCCCGACGACGAGATCATCGTCGTCGACGATGGTTCCAGCGACGACACTGCTGCCGTGGCGCTTGCCGCCGGCGCCCGCGTTGTGTCCTCGCCTTACTCGATGGGCAATGGCGCTGCAATCAAGCGCGGTGCCCGCGCCGCCCGCGGCGACATCATCGTGTTCATGGATGCCGACGGCCAGCACGATCCGGCGCATATCGAGCGGCTGCTGGCACGCCTGGAGCAGGGCTACGACATGGTGGTCGGCGCGCGCGACTGGTCGGGGCAGGCCGGCGTCGGGCGAGGACTGGCCAATGCGCTGTACAACCGGCTGGCCAGCTGGATGACGGGTTTGCGCATCGTGGATCTCACCTCGGGCTTTCGCGCCGTCCGCGCCGACAGGTTCCGCGAATTCCTGCACCTGCTGCCCAACGGTTTCTCCTACCCCACGACCAGCACCATGGCTTTCTGCCGCAGCGCATATCCGATCGCGTTCGAGCCGATTGCCGTGGCCAAGCGCATCGGCAAAAGTCACCTGCGCCCATTGCGCGACGGGGTGCGCTTCCTGCTGATCATCTTCAAGATCGCAACGCTGTATTCGCCGCTCAAGCTGTTCCTGCCGACCAGCCTGGCGTTCTTCATGCTGGGCGGCTGCTACTACGGCTACACCTTCCTGACCCAGCACCGCTTCACCAACATGAGCGCGTTGTTGTTCAGTGCTGCCGTCATCGTGTTCCTGATCGGCCTGGTGTCGGAACAGATCACGGCGTTGACCTACCGGCGCGATGGCTGAGATCCGCCCATGAAAGCTGTCATCCTCGCCGGCGGCCTGGGCACGCGCATCGCCGAAGAAACCCATCTGCGTCCCAAGCCCATGATCGAGATCGGCGGCAAGCCGATCCTGTGGCACATCCTGAAGATCTACTCCAGCCACGGTATCAACGACTTCATCGTCTGCCTTGGCTACAAGGGGTATTTGATCAAGGAGTACTTCGCCAACTATTTCCTGCATATGTCCGATGTGACCATCGACCTGCGCAGCAACAGCATGGATGTGCACCACAAGCACGCCGAGCCCTGGCGCATCACCCTGGTCGATACCGGCGAACACACCCAGACCGGCGGACGCCTGCGCCGAGTGGCCGAATACCTGGATGGCGAGACCTTCTGCTTCACCTATGGCGACGGCGTTTCCGATGTGGATATCGGCGCCGAGCTGGCGTTCCATCGCAGCCAGAACTGCCTGGCCACGGTTTGCGCCGTACAGCCGCCGGGCCGTTTCGGTGCGCTCGATATCGACGGCATGCGCATCACGCGCTTCAGCGAGAAACCGGTGGGCGACGGCACCTGGATCAACGGTGGCTACTTTGTACTCGAGCCGCGGGTGCTCGACTATATCGGCGGCGACGAAACCGTGTGGGAGCGCGGCCCGCTCGAGACACTGGCCCGTGACGGCCAGCTTTCGGCGTATACGCATGCCGGTTTCTGGCAGCCCATGGACACGGTACGCGACAAGACGCGGCTGGAAGAGCTTTGGAACAGCGGTGCCGCGCCGTGGAAAGTCTGGCCGTGAAAGACCTGTTTGCCGGCATCTATGCCGGCCGGCGCGTACTCGTAACCGGGCATACGGGCTTCAAGGGGTCGTGGCTGTGCCTCTGGCTGCGTGAACTGGGTGCCGATGTAGCCGCGCTGGCGCTGGATGCCGATACGCATCCTTCACATTGGGATTTGTTGAATCTGCACGGCGTCGACTGCCGCCGCACCGATCTGCGCGACCGCACGGCAGTGGCCGCGGCCATCGATGCGTTCCAGCCCGAACTGGTATTCCATCTGGCCGCCCAGGCATTGGTCCGGCGCAGCTATGCGGAACCGGTCGAGACCTTCGAAACCAATGTACTGGGTCTGGTTCATCTGCTGCAGGCGGTGCGCGGCTGTGCCGCGGTAAAAGCGCTGGTCAACGCGACTACCGACAAGGTTTACCTCGAACGCCACGACACTGGCGGCTATCGCGAAGACGATGCGCTGGGCGGGCACGATCCCTACAGCACGTCCAAGGCGTGTGCCGAACTGATCACGGCCAGCTATCGCAAGAGCTACTTCAGCGGCACCGGTGCGGAGCGGCCGCTGCTGGCGACGGCGCGCGCGGGCAATGTGATCGGCGGCGGCGACTGGTCGCAGGACCGGCTGGTGCCGGATCTGGTGCGTGCATTGGAAGCCGGCCAGCCGTTGCAGCTGCGCCGGCCGCAGGCGATCCGACCCTGGCAGCATGTGCTGGAGCCGCTGTCGGGCTACCTGTGCCTGGGCCAGGCCCTGCTCGGCGGTAGCGGCGAAGGCGAATGGAATTTCGGCCCTGGTGCCGACGCAACCTTGCCGGTGGCGGCGCTGGTGGCCCGGATGGCTACGCATTGGCCCGGCCTGCAGCTGGCGGCGGCCGAGCCGGGGCAGCCCTACGAAGCCGAAGTGCTGCGCCTGGACTGTTCCAAAGCGGCGCGCGAACTGGCCTGGCAGCCGGTATGGAATGCGGCGACGACCATCGCCCGCACCATGGACTGGTATCGCGCCTGGTATCGCCAGGGCGAGTTGCGCAGCCGCGCCGATCTGTACGACTACATTGCCGCAGCGCGGCACGGCGGTCTCGCCTGGGCCGTGGCGGCGTGAATCCGGCGCGCCTGCATCCGACCCCACTGGCCGGCCTGACCGTGATCGAAAGCGGCAGCGTCAGCGATACGCGCGGCCGCTTCAGCCGCATCTTCTGCGAGGACGAACTGTCCGCACTGCAGGCTGGATTACATTTTCCACAGGTAAACCTTTCAGAGACGTGCCAGCGCGGCTGTGTACGTGGCCTGCATTTCCAGTATCCGCCGGCGGCCGATGCGAAGCTGATTCGCTGCCTGCGCGGCCGCGTGTTCGATGTGGCGGTGGATCTGCGCGCGCGCTCGCCCACCTTCCTGCGCTGGCATGCGGTCGAGCTGGACGCGTTATCGTCGCTGCAGGTTTTCATACCGGCGGGTTTTGCCCACGGCTTTCAGGCGCTCAGCGACGATGTGCAGATGCTGTACCTGCACACGGCGCGCTGGAGCCGGGCGCACGAAGGCGGGCTGCGCTACGACGATCCGAGCCTGGACATCGCCTGGCCGCTGCCACCTGTGCAGGTTTCCGCCAGGGACGCGACGGCAGCGCTGCTGGACGCCCAGTTTGCAGGACTTGCGCCATGAACTGCCGTCACTGTGCCACGGTGCTGGAACAGGTATTTCTCGATCTGGGCAGCGCGCCGCCATCGAACGCGTTTCTCGACGCGGCAGCGCTGAACGAACCGGAAAGCTGGTTTCCGCTCAAGCTCTATGTCTGCGACGCCTGCCGATTGGTCCAGGTCGACGAGGTGCAATCCGCGGCAAATCTGTTTGCGCCGGACTATGTGTACTTTTCATCCTATTCCCGTTCCTGGCTGGAGCATGCCCGGCGTTACGTCGACCAGGCGGTGCCGAGGTTGGGGCTGGGCGCGGGCAGCCTGGTCGTCGAGATTGCATCGAACGACGGCTACCTGCTGCAGTACGTGGCTGCGCGTGGCATACCCTGCGTCGGCATAGAGCCGACCCTGGGTACCGCCGAAGCGGCACGCGCGCGGGGCATAGACACGGTAGTCGAGTTTTTCGGCCGCCGTTTCGCCGAGTATTTCGTGGCGCAACGCGGCAGGGCCGATCTCATCATCGCCAACAACGTGCTGGCCCATGTGCCCGAGCTCGACGACTTCGTCGCCGGAATCGCGCTGGCCCTGGCCGACGGCGGAAGCGTGACGCTGGAGTTTCCGCATCTGGTTCAGCTGGTTGCCCAGCGGCAGTTCGATACGGTCTATCACGAGCATTTTTCCTATTTCTCGTTCTATACGGTCGAGCGCGTGCTGGCTGCCCACGGCCTGCGTATCTGGGACGTGGAGCATTTGCCGACGCATGGCGGTTCGCTGCGAATCTGGGCCACGCATGTGCAGGACACGCGCAGCGAACTCGGTTCGGTAGCGGCGCTGCGTGCGGCCGAAGCGGCTGTCGGCGTGCCGCAAGCAGACTACTACCGCGATTTCCAGCAGCAAGCCGACGCCGTCAAGCACGGTTTGCTTGAGTTTCTGCTGCAGCAGCGCCGCCGCGGCTTGCGCGTTGCTGCTTATGGGGCTGCGGCGAAAGGCAATACCTTGCTCAACTATGCGGGTGTACGTTCCGACCTGCTGCCCTACGTCGTCGACGCCTCGCCGCACAAGCAGGGGCGCTACCTGCCGGGATCGCGCATTCCTGTCGTTGGCGAGGCGCGCCTGCGCGAGGATCGTCCTGACCTGATTCTTATCCTGCCCTGGAATCTGCGCGAGGAAATCACCGCGCAGTTGGCCTATGCCCGTGACTGGGGGGCGCGTTTCGTCATTGCCGTACCGGAAATCGTCGTGTCATGACTGCCATGGCCTCACGTATCTACTACACCAAGCCGTCGATCACCCCGCGGGAGACGGCGTATGCAGCCGATGCCGCCGCGAACGGCTGGGGCGAGCATTGCTACGACTATATTCATCGCTTCGAGGCACTGTTCCGCGAGCACCTGGGTTCGCGCCACGCTATCGCAACGGCCAGCGGCACCGGTGCGCTGCATCTGGGCATGGCGGCGCTGGGCATAGGCCCGGGCGACGAAGTCATCCTGGCAGACATCAACTGGATCGCCTCGGCTGCCCCTATCGTGCATCTCGGCGCAACGCCGGTGCTGGTCGATGTCGATGCGTTCAGCTGGTGTCTGGATCCGGCCGCGGTCGAGGCCGCGATCACGCCGCGTACGAAAGCGATTCTCGCAGTACATCTGTACGGAAACCTGTGCGAGCTGGACGCCTTGTACGCGATTGCACAGCGTCACGGCCTGCATCTGATCGAAGATGCCGCCGAAGCATTGGGTTCCACCTGGCACGGCCGTCGCGCCGGTACGCTGGGTGTATTCGGCGCGTTCTCGTTCCACGGCACCAAGACGCTCACTGCCGGTGAGGGCGGCATCTTCGTGACCGACGACGACGCGCTGTACGAACGCGTGCTGACCTTGTCCAACCACGGACGTGCGCGCGGCGAAACGCGCCAGTTCTGGCCCGAGCGCATCGGCTACAAGTACAAGATGTCCAATCTGCAGGCGGCCATTGGCTGTGCCCAGGCCGAGCGGGTAGAGGAACTCGTGGCGCGCAAGCGGGACATCTTCGAACGCTACGCGGAGTTGCTGTCCGGCTTGCCCCTGCGCATGAATCCAGAGCCATCGGGTACGCGCAATGGCTACTGGATGCCGACCATAGTGGTCGACGACGATGCGGATTTCGACCGGGAAAAACTCCTCGCCGCATTCAAGGCCGACAATATCGATGGGCGGGTGTTCTTCTGGCCTTTGTCCAGCCTGCCGATGTTCACGCCGCGGCCGCAGCACCGCATCAGCCATTCGCTGTCGCGGCGCGCGCTGAATCTGCCCAGCTACCACGACATGCGCGATGCCGATATCGTCCGCGTCGCCCGCCACGTGATCGCGCAGCTGCGGCCGTGAAGACCATCTTCTGGGGTGGGACCGGCCAGGCCAAGGTGTTGCGCGAAGCGCTGGGATCGCGCATCGAGCTGCTTGCTGTCGTTGATTGCCGGGCACTGCCCTCGCCCTTCGCCGGCGTGCCCGTGCTGGTTGGCGAAGACGGTTTGCAGCGATGGCTGGCCGCGCGCAGTGGCGTGGAAGGGCTGCATGCAGCGGTCGCGATCGGCGGTGCCCGCGGACGCGATCGCCTTGCGCGCATGGATCAACTCGCATCGCTGGGGTTTTCCTTACTGGGCGCAATCCACGCGCGCGCATTCCTTGCCGCCGACGCGCATTGCGGCGAAGCCTGTCAGGTGCTGGCGATGGCGGCTGTGTGCAGTCATGTGAGCCTGGGGCGAGGCGTGATCGTCAACACGGCTGCTTCTGTGGATCACGACTGCGAGATCGCCGACGGCGCGCACATCGGCCCCGGCGCCGTGCTTGCGGGCGAGGTTCGTATTGGCGAATGTGCGTTCGTCGGTGCTGGCGCGATCGTGCTGCCGGGCCGCCAGATCGGCGCGGATGCCGTAGTGGGCGCTGGCGCTGTCGTCACGCGGGATGTCGCACCGCGCAGCGTCGTTATCGGAAGTCCCGCCCGTTTGCATTCCCAGGCATGATGCAGCCATGAGCAACGACAAAGACCCCCTCGCCGATTTCCAGCAGGAAGTCGCGCGCAATATCGACGGCTTGCGCCAGGACGAGCACTTGCGCCAGCTTTCCAGCCAGTGGCTGGAAGCGAGCCTGCCGCACCGCTATTCCTACAATTTTTCCTGGATGGGCCGGCCGATCATCCAGTATCCGCAAGATATGATCGCGATGCAGCAGATACTCTGGCAGGTGCGCCCCGATCTGATCGTCGAAACCGGCATTGCTCACGGCGGCTCGCTGATCTTCTACGCGTCTTTGTGCGAGCTGATGGGCCACGGCGAGGTGCTGGGTATCGACATCGATATTCGCGCGCACAATCGTGCTGCCATCGAAGCCCATCCCATGTTCCGCCGCATTGGGTTGCTGCAGGGCTCCAGTGTCGATCCGATGGTTGTGGCCCAGGTGCACGAGCGCGCGCGCGGCAAGAACGTTCTGGTCGTGCTTGATTCGAATCACACGCACGAGCACGTGCTTGCGGAGCTTGACGCTTACACGCCGCTGGTTGGCGCCGGCAGCTACTGCGTGGTGTTCGACACGGTGATCGAGGATCTTCCTGCCGGGCGCTACCCGGAGCGGCCCTGGGACGTGGGCAACAATCCCAAGACCGCGGTTGCACAGTTCCTCGCGACCCACCCGGAGTTCGAAGTGGATACTGCACTGGAGGCGCAGATAGCGATCACGGTGGCGACCGGCGGCTATCTTCGCCGTCGTTCTGGGCCGGCCTGAGCCTCACGGCGTCGAAGCAACGCCACACCAGATACAGCGCATAGACGAGCAGATCGGCGACGAGGCAGAACACTCGAAAGCCCGCCGCCATTGCCAGCAGGCGGGCGAGTGGCGTGCTGCCGTTCAGCAGCAGCGCGATCGATGTTTCGAACACGCCGATACCCTGTGGAGCGACGACTGCAGCGAAACCCAGCGCCCAGGATACGAGGTAGCTGCCAGCGATTTGCAGAGGTGCATGCGCTGGCAGTTCGAATGCATGCCAGTACGATGCAAAGGTGCCTGCAGCGACGCACCAGAACACGCTGCTGACGACCAGCAGGGCGGTGTAGCGACGCCATCCCAGGCGCAGGTGGGCGAGCGGCGCCAGCCGATTCAGCGCCAGCGGTGGCAGCGCGAGCAGGAGCAAGCCGAGCGCAAGTCCCGTCGCGAGCGGTGCAGTGGCGCCATTGGATATCTGCAAGGCGGCACTGCCAAGCGTCAGCGCGAGCGCGAACGGAATATGGTTTTCCAGGAATACTAAAAGCGTCAAATTTTCCTTGGCGACGCCGAGAACGCTGAAATCGGCGGCCTTCGTCACCGTATGCCAAAGCCCGCCGGGCAGATAGCGCGCCGGTAGCCGCGCCACATGTATGCGCAGCGCCGTTGCATACGGTAATGGAAGGCCATCGAGGCGCAGCAGCAGGTGTGCATACACAGGCGTGAGCAGGTGGAGTGCCGCCCATAGGGGGAGTAGTCCGAGCAGCACGTAGAGGTTGGACTGTCGCCACGTCTGGGCGAGCGTATCGCGCGCGCTCCAGGTGACCGCAACCAGGAACACCAGCGCGAGCGGTGTGGCTACGGCTTGCAGCCGGGCAAGCCAGCGTCGCGCCGCATCCGCGTACATCAGGCGTCCGGAACGCGCTGGCGGCCCACGCGGTAGCGAGCAACGAACGCGGCTGGCAGGGCGAGCAACGCGACCAGCTTGTCCAGCGCCGGCAGGTCGGCGGCAAGTACGCTGCGTACCAGGGCCAGTGGAAGCGCGACGAGCGGAAAACGCCGCGTCAGCGTGCCGGTGCCGATGCGTGTCTCGGCCGAAGCGTAGCGGCGTAGTTTGTCGGCGTGGTCGCGCTCGACGCGGAATTCGCGCCGATACCAGATCGCGCCTTCTGCATGGAGGAATTCGCTGCGCAAGGCCAGACGTGAGAGCAATACGAGGTCGCCGCCGACCATAGCGGGCATGCTGCCGCACTCGAGAATGGCGCGTCGGCGCATCAGCCCCATGATCGGGTGCATGTTGCCCCAGAAAACCGTGAAGAAGCGGGCCAGCGGCGCCAGACCTCGAGTGTCGGCATAGCCCGATTCGCGCGCCAGCGGCTTGGCATCGGCGTCGATCCAGCAGGAAGATGCGTAGGCGAGATCAGCCTGCGGATGCGAGCGCAGTCGCTCCAGGCAGGCCGACACCAGATTGGGCGTCCATAGATCGTGGCCGCCGGCCCACATGAAAAAGTCGCCGCGAGCCTGGTCTAGCACGTGGAGAAAGTTCTCGGTCGCGCCGCGATTGCTTGCGGCGCGCTCCAGCCGCAGCCTCGGGTCGGTGTGGGCGTGGGCTTCGCAGATGGCGTAGGTGCCGTCGGTCGAAGCGTTGTCGGAGACGATGATTTCCAGGTTCGGATAATCCTGCGCCCGCAGCGACGCCAGCGTGGCGTCGATGAAGCGTGCCTCGTTATAGATCGGTAACCCGATGCTGATCAGCGGTAGATCTGATGGCGGCACGGCAGGACTCATGAGTGACAAATGGGAAATCGATGCCGGATGATAGCGAAGGCCGGTGCTCGCATTGCAGTCGTCGGAAAAGTCCAGTTCCGGCGTACTCGGTGGATTTCTACTTTTCTGTTTCGCCGTGCCGCAAAGAATTTCCGGACGGGTTTCGTCGCGAGACCGGGCGAGTGCAAGCGATGCAGTATTGCCAAGGCCGCGAGATGCAACGACGTATCGTTGCGAAAGATGCCGGACGTTCCCCAGGAAGGCTCGCGGTGCAAGCCATCAGGATCTCGCTGCCTGGCTGCGCAACTCGATCAGTTTGCGCAATTCGGCGATGGGTCGGTCGAGGCGGCCCATGCGATTGAGCCGTTCCAGGGCGCGCAGCTGCAGCCGTGCCTGATCGTTCTGCCCCAACACCAGATGCATGCGCGCGAGCGCGATGCGTGAATCGCTGTCGCCGGGATCGATGTCGATGGCTTGGACGGTCAACGCCAGCGCCAGTGGCCGATCGACAAGTACGTTCCAGGCGTAGTCGCTATGGATGACCAGCACGCGCGCGTTGCGCTGACCGTGACTTTCTGCGGCTTCGAATGCGGCACGCATGTGTTCCTGTGGCAGGTCGCATTGGCGCGAGCGCGCACATTGGGTCAGGACCGCAAGCGCGCTGATGTCCTCCGCGCTGGGCGCGCGCCGGCGCAGCTTGTCGATCAGGCTTTGCCACCAGATGGCGTCCTGTTCTCGTTTGAGCATGGCATTGGTAAAGATCAGCACTTGCTCGGGCCGGGTCGATGATTTCGGCATCAGGCGAGCCTGTTCGAGCAGTGCATAGCCTTCGGTCATCAGCGGAGAAGCTTGATCGAAATTTGCCCGCCAAAGCAACTCGGCACCAAGGCTGGTCTGGGCGCGGGCGGAATCGGGCGCGCGTAGCGCCAGTTCCGCGGCCAGTCGCATGCTGTCGCCCCAGGCGTAGGTCGTGGCGAAGGTCAGTCCGCCCCACCATAGCAACAGTATCCCCAGCAGGGCCTGGCGCACGCGTAGCAGTGGCAGCGCCGCGTCGAGCAGCAGCGGCACACCGCCCAGCAGAATGCCAAAGCTGGCGAAATAGTTGCGATGTTCAAAAATCAACTCAAGCGGCAGCGCCGTGCTGGTGAGCAGGTGGCAGGCAAAGTACCAGGCAATGCCGAGCGCCAGCAGAGGCCGGCGCTCGCGGTAGTGCCAGGCCAGCGCCGCCAGCGCGGCCAATGCCAGAAAACTGGCCAGCGTAGTCCACGGGCTCAGCAAGCCGGTCGAAATCTGGAAATTGTCGTGATGGAACGACAGCGCGTGCGGCGCTGGCACCAGAATCCAGGCAAGGTAGTCCAGCACGATTCGCCCTTCGCTCAGCAGCCGCGTAGACAGGCTGAACTCGCGACTCGCCCAGGTGGCTGGATTCGCCAGCCAAGGCAGCAGCACTGTGGCACAGACCAGTGCCGGTAGCAGCAGCGTCAGGCCGAATAGCCAGGCCAACTGCCGGTCTGGCGTTTGCGCGCGTGGTAGCAGCAGGTACTCAAGCAGCACGGCATAGAGCGGCAGCAGGATGGCCGTTTCCTTGGAGGCAAGGCCAAGCAGCACTCCTCCGATCACGCTGGCTGCGCAAAGCCGAAAACCATTTTCGCCGTCGATCATGCGCTGGCGGCCGATCACGTAACCCAACAGCCCTGCCAGTACACACAGATTTGCCAGCATTTCCATGCGCTGAACCACATGCAATACCGCCGACACGTTGACCGGCAGCAGCAGCCAGCCGGTGGCGATCAGCGCTGCCGCCATTTCGGGTTGCGCGCAGGCGGTGCGGCTGCGCTGTCGTGCCAGGGCAAGCAGGCGTATGCCGAGCAGGAAAACGAGCCAGCCGTTGAGAAGATGAATAGCGAGGTTGGTAAGTTTCCAGCCGAAAGGAGCCAGCCCGCCCAGCAGATAATTCGCGACGAAACTCAACGAGGCGAGCGGCCGCTTCAGTGTGCTCGATGGCGACGAAAGCGCAGCGTTCAGCAGGCTGGCCGTGTCCACCTGCTGGGGCTGCAAATCCGTGTTGCTAACAATGTTGGGTGTGTCGTCGAAAAACCAGTCGCCGTACAGTCCCTGCCAGTAGACGAAGCAGGTAGCAGCCAGGCCGAGCAGAAAGAAGCGCGGGGCCCAGGATAGATTTCGAGAAATGATCATCGCTGCAGCCTAATGGCTTATGCAGCGTGACAGCAATGAGCGATGCTTGTGCTGGAATGCCCCGATGCGATGACTGGAGGTCGATCTTCTCAGCGGCACTCGGCCGGCAGGTACTTCGACGGCATGGTCCCGGGAGTGAAAATCATGCCGCGCTGCTGCGCGACAAGGTGACTGGCAGAAGCGCAAGCCCAGTCGATGCGCCCGGACAGGCTGATATCGAGCGGCGTGTAGACGCCGTTGCTCGTGGCCAGCTGTGGCGTCAGGGTGAACCTGTTTGCGTCAAGGCTGATTGGCAGGCCGTTGTTGACATTGGCCTCGACAACAGCAGTAATGACCCCTTCATCGGATACTTCGATGGATTGGAGGTACTTGCTGCTGGTGGCCGTGTTGTTGGGCTGATACTGCAAAGCCACCGCAGCGACGGCGATGGGGCCACCCGACGAAAATGCCGATGCCACAGCAACTTTCACGGCTGACGCGGCGCCGAAGCCCTCAGACATCTTGGCGCGGATCGTATAGTCCTGGTAAGCCGGCAGGGCGATAGCGGCCAGGATCGCGACGATCGCCACCACGATCATCAGTTCGATCAGGGTGAATCCACGTGCAGTTTTCATCACGGCCCCCCGTGGGTCGGTCAGAGTCGCGCCAATGACGTAGCGCAGTGCAAAGATGCACATATGTCGGCGCATCTCGCTTCCTAAAAAGAAGCCCCGCAGTTGCGGGGCTCCTGAGTTCCTTTGCCCCAGCTCAACAGAGCGGGATTTCGCAAGGTATCAACGGCATTCCGACGGCGCGTACTTCGGCGTCAGGGTGCCGGGAACCTGCGGGGTCAGCTTGCGAGCCGTTGCGGTCTTCGAGGTCTGCGAACCGCAGCCCCAGTCGATCGAACCACGGGCGTCCGGATCGCTCAGTGCCTTGCCAGCGCCAGCGCCCAGGCCCATCGCGTACGGGGTGAAGGTCAGGATCTTGCCAGCTTCGCCAGCCGGGATACCGTTGTTGGCGTTGGCTTCGACGATGAACGTGATCATGCCGGTGACGGCGTCGATATTGATTTCACGAACATATTTCGACGAGGTCGCGGTGTTCGCTACCTTGTAGGCTTCAGCCGCAGCAGCAAGACCAACGGCGCCGCCGGACTGGAAGCCTTCGGCAACGGACACCTTGGCGGCGCTGGCGCCGACGAGGCCTTCCGAGATCTTCGAGCGGACGGTGTAGTCCTGATAGGCCGGCAGCGCGATGGCGGCCAGGATCGCAACGATCGCGACCACGATCATCAGTTCGATCAGGGTGAAGCCCTTGTTGATCATCTTCATGGTGAATCCTCTGGAATTGAAATTGAAACGATTGCCCCTAGAGCCGCCAACCTTGCCAGGCGGGCCCGCTTGTCCGCGATCGCTTTTAACCTAACAACCGGCGGCTCGCGGTTCAGGTTTAGCAGCTTCCGTGCCAAGCAGAAGCCGGTCGGGCATGGACCGGATTCCGAAATGATGCCGCCCACAGTGCGACGGCGTTCTCAAGTTGACATGACGATCCATGCGCGAATTGTCGGTATCTGACAATCCGCGCATCGGCACGGTGTCGGTGCAGGCCCCGTGCCGCTGGCCGCGACCAGTCAGTAGTGTTGAGCACGCCACCAGCTGGCTGCGCTATTCCGTCTCGCTATGCGGCTTCGCCGGCTGCATGCCCTGCAGTTCCTGGGAGCGATTGATGGTCCAGTAACGATAGGGCACGTTGCGCTTCACGTCGGGATCGCTGCCGTAGAGTTCCTGTAGTTTGAGAACCCCCGGATAGTCCTTTGCATCCACCGCACCGAGCATTGCCGCGCGCAACAGCCAGTCGCGAACGATCACCGATCGTACTTCGGCTTTGTTCGCCAGCAGTTCGCTGGCTTTCTGCTTCACCGTGGCGCCATCGCGAACGGCCAGCGCGGCAATCGTATCCAGCAGCAGGCGTACGACCGGCGGCTGGGTGTTGCAGTGGATCCACTCCGGATCGATCCATACTCCCTTGCGTTCCTCCAAGGGTAGCAGCGGCAGCGTACGCCCAGCGACGAGCACCAGGTTTTCCATTGCCTGTTCGGTGTCTTTGCCGACCTGACACTCGCCAACGGCGTAACGTAGGTAGGCAATCGCTTCGGCATTGTTGCCCGCCGCTTCCAGTGCGCCTCCCTTGCGCAGCATTGTGGCGACGTCGGAGACGAAATGCACGGCGTCGGAGTAGGAAAAAGACGTGTTGTCCTTGACGATTTCCTTGCTTGACGGAGGTGCCAGGCCTACCAGTACTTCACGGTAAGGCAGGTCTGCCGATGAAAGCTGGGTCAGCGTGGTTGCAGCGTCGCTGGTGAAGCGCGCAATCGGCGCCTCCAGCGAAAGGTGCGGGTAGTAGTCGGAATTGGTCCGGCGCGACAGCGCGGCGAACAGGCTGTTGAACGAGCGCCGGTCGCCGATCTGGTGGGACAGGATGTCGGGAACGGTATCGATGTTCAGACGCGACAGTCCTGGGCGCAGCGTTGGCGACAGCAGGGGTTCGGGATTGAGGTCGCCGACCGGTCCGTCGGCACGGGCGACGATCAGCATGTCGGAATTGTAGGAAAGGTATACGCGATAGTCGGCGAAATTCTTCGACAGGGCATGTACCACCGAGCCGACCAGCTCATCGTTGATCTCGTACAGTTGTATCCATTGCACAAGAAGGCCACCCGGTGCCAGATGGTGCGGTACGAAGTCATAGAACTCTTCGCTGAACAGGCTTGCTATGCCCGACACCCAGGGATTGGACGGCTCCGACAGAATAATGTCGTACTTCGATCTGTTGGCGGAGAAATAGGTGCGTGCATCTTCGATGTGAAAATGCGACCGCGGATCGTTATAGGCACGCTCGACGTATTTGCCGAAGGCTTTTGCCGCCTCGATCATCGCCGGTTCGATCTCGATCGTATCGACGCGTTCCAGGCGCGAGTCACCTAGCATAGTGTGGGTGGACAGGCCGGAACCGAAGCCGATAACTGCCGCAGTTCGCGGATTCGGATGGTGTAGCAGCGGTAGTGCGGCAGCCATCACCATGGTGATTTCGTCGGGCGCCGGCTTGCCGTCTTCGGCAACGCGGATTGCTGCGTCGACTTTGCCGTTGGTGGAAATCGAGCGCAGGCCCAGCGGGTTGGCGCGGATCGAGACGCTGGCGGTTTTCCCGTCGCGATAGAACAGCACTTTCTCATCGGGCGACAGACGTGCAATGGCGGTGCGATAGACACCGGCAGCCATCGCCGCCGGGTCGAAGCGCGCGTACAGCAACGTGGCGACCAGGGCTATGCCGCACAGCGCGAGCGCCCCCAGATAGCTGCCGTCTGGCCTTTGCGCCGATCGCGTCTCGCGGCGCAGCAAGACAAGGCCGAGCACCAGATCGCCCGCTGCTGCGGCGATCATGGCGAGCTTGAGGCCCAGAAACGGAATCATCAGATGTACTGCGGCGAAAACGCCGACGATGGCGCCGATGGTATTGGCTGCGTAGATCCGTCCGATCGCGGCTTCGCCGGCGCCAGACCGGATCAGGCTGAGAGTGAACAGCGGCAGCGTCATGCCGGCAAAGAATGCCGCTGGTGCCATCAGCAGGATGGATATGCCTGCCGTGGCGACGTTGTAGAGATCGTAGCCGCTGGGCGTACGTGCCAGCGCGCGCATATACCAGGCGACACCGTCGAATGCGTGGTCATAGAAGACAAGGCTCAGCAGTGCGGCCAGACCCATGAAGATCTGCACCCAGCCGCCGACGCGGATCGGGAAGGCATAGCCATCAATGCGTTTACGGATCCATAGGCCGCCAAAAGCCAGGCCGCCGATGAAGGCTGCCAGCATCAACTCGAAGGCATGCACGGTACTGCCGAAGACGAGGCTGAGCATGCGCACCCAGCCTATTTCGTAGACGAACGAGGTTGCGCCGGTGATGAAGGCAGCTGCGAGCAGCACGCGGGCCACGCCAGTCTGATCGCGAGTGACCGAAGGTTCGGGCGGCAGTGGCAGTTCGGGTTTGCGTGCCAGCAGGAATGCGGCCAGGGCGACCACGAGATTGAGTCCGGCGCCAAAGCGCATTGCGCCCGGCAGGCCGATCGTCGGCAGCAGTACGAATGTCGCGAACAAAGCGCCGAACGCGGCGCCGATGCTGTTGGTGAAATACAGGCCACCGAGCACGGCGCCATCGCCGACGCGCAGCCGTCGCATCAGGGCACTGCTCATCAGCGGGAACGTCATGCCGAGCAGGATCGATTGCGGCAGGATCAGCAGCGCGCCGCTGCCCCATTTGAACAACTGTACGGACAATGGACCGGGCAGGGCGGCAAAGCCCGTGTCGTAGGCGAAAGTCGTCAGCGACTGATAGATCGGATGGAATAGGACCGCCGCCAGACCGATGATCAGCTCGATCACTGCGTACGCGCGGAGCAGGTTCAGCCAGCTCAAGCTGCGCTTGCTCGCCCACCAGGCACCGATTGCCATGCCGCCCATGAAAATAGCGAGGACAAGGCTTTGCGCATAGGCCGCATGGCCCAGGTACAACCCCAGATACTTGGACCAGATCGACTGGTAGATCAGCCCCGAGCACCCGGACAGAGCAAAAACAAAGAGCACAGCCGGCCCGAGCCAGCGCGGTGCGCGTTCCCCTTCGGACATATGGATTCTCCCTTTCTAGCGCATGAGCATACGACATTGCCTCGGTGCGACGTAGGTTTGCGGGCGTGATCTGCGCCTCACTACCAGGGGTCGATCGGCAGGCTGTCGAGAATTTCGCCACTGCTCTTGTCCAGCAGCAGCACTGCATCGCCGCCGCGTCCGAGCAACGGTAGCCAGGCGATCTGCGCGCGTGCGCGTGCCTGCGATTTCAGCCATGGGTCGATGCGTTCTGCGGCACCGGGCAGCTTCGCCAGCTCGTCCAGGGATTGCGCGCGCGCGAGCAGTGGCCCATTGCTGCTGGCGTAGTCCGCATAGAATTTCGGGAACTTCTCGATGTCCTTGCCCGCGGCTCCGCTGAAAAGCAGCGCGTTGCGCTGCTCGCGATCGGTGGGCGAAAGCGCGTTGGCCAGGATCGGGCCGGTCCAGGAAAGACGGCGGAATTCCGGCCTGCTGCCTTGAGCCAGGTCGGCAGGTTCCAATGCGTCGGCCGGGACAAGCACAAAACGATCAATCGCTCCGAGCACGAACACGGGGCGCGCAAAGGTGATCACCCATAGACCGTAAGACAGCGCAGCCAGCTGAAGCACGCCGATGACAATCAGGTCGAATTTCATGCCCCATTTGCCCTGGCGATACACGATCAGGGTCAGCAGCGGCCCCAGTGCCAGGTCCACACCCAGCAGCACCAGCACCAGTTTGCTGGCGCCGCCGATCGTGCTGTAAGGCGGCGGATACCAGAGGCCGAAGATCAGCGCAGCGGCAGCCAGACCGACAAAGAAACTGATGTACAGGTGTATCGCTGCGGCCTTCCAGCGGGACATGGACAACCTCGCGCTACGCTATCGCGTAAATATACGCGTTGCTGATGTGACGAAAAAAGATCGTACGTGCTGCCGCGGACACGATGACGGGCAGACTACTCGATACCCAGCTTCTCCAGCCGATAGCGCAGCTGACGCAAGGTGAGGCCCAGCTGGCGTGCGGCAGCAGTGCGGTTCCAGCGCGTAGCTTCCAGCGCCTTCATGATGGCGGCGCGTTCGGTTTCGGCCACGGCCGCGGCCAGGTCGTTGGGGAAGCCTTCGTCTTCGCGCGGTTCCGGCAGGTGCGGCGGCGCCGGGCGCGCTTCGTTCCAGCCCGCATTGCGGGCCGGCGCGGCCGCGGCGTTCCAGGTGTCCTGCGGTGGCTGCGGCGGCAATGGCGACGGCGGGCGCTCGGTCGCGCTGGCCAGGCGCAGGTCCTCGACGCCTATGCTGTTGCCTTCGCACAATGCCACGGCGCGTTCCAGCACGTTTTCCAGTTCGCGCACATTGCCGGGGAATTCATATTGCAACAATGCCTTGAGGGCGTCCGGGCGCAGCTTGGCCGGGCCGTCGCCGCCGTGCTGGCCGAGGCGGTCGAGCACGCGGCCGGCCAGCTTGGGAATGTCTTCCTTGCGTTCGCGCAGCGGCGGCACGCGCAGTTCGATCACGTTGATGCGGTAGAACAGATCCTGGCGGAACTGGCCCAGTTCGACCAGCCGGGCCAGGTTCTTGTGCGTGGCCGACAGGATGCGCACGTCGATCGCCATCTCGGCACGGCCGCCGATGGGGCGCACCGATTTTTCCTGGATCACCCGCAGCAGCTTCACCTGCATGTGCAGCGGCAGTTCCGCCACCTCGTCGAGGAACAGGGTGCCGCCGTGGGCAGCCTGGAACAGTCCGTCCTTGTCGGAGTGGGCGCCGGTGAAGCTGCCTTTCTTGTGGCCGAAGAATTCGCTTTCCATCAGCTCCGACGGAATTGCGCCGCAGTTGACCGGGACGAAGGTGCCGCCGGCACGCGGTCCCAGTTCGTGGATCTGGCGGGCGACCAGTTCCTTGCCAACGCCCGATTCGCCGCTGATGTAGACCGGTGCCTGGCTGCGCGCGAGCTTGCCAATGGTGGCGCGCACGCCCTGCATCACCGGCGAATCGCCGATCAGCTTGCTTTCGGTGGCATT
This sequence comes from Tahibacter aquaticus, assembly GCF_004363655.1. Taxonomy (GTDB): domain Bacteria; phylum Pseudomonadota; class Gammaproteobacteria; order Xanthomonadales; family Rhodanobacteraceae; genus Tahibacter; species Tahibacter aquaticus. The sequence goes on along the minus strand of NZ_SNZH01000001.1, from coordinate 419,907 downwards.
GGTGCCGCTGCGGCGTTCTTCGCCGAGCTTGAGCGCGGTCTGCACCAGGCGGCGCAACATGGCCAGGTCTACCGGCTTGGACACGAAATCGAACGCGCCGGCCTTGAGTGCGACCACGGCCGCATCGACGTTGCCGTAGGCAGTGATCATCGCGACCGGCGTCTCGCTGTACTGGCGCGCGATCAGCTCGACGATTTCCTGGCCGGAGCCGTCGGGCAGGCGCATGTCGGTGAAGCACAGGTCGAACTTGCGTTCGCCCAGGCGAGCCTTGGCCTCGCCGACGCTGCCGACAGTGACCACGTCGAGGTTCATGCGGCCCAGCGTGATCGTGAGCAGTTCGCGAATATCGCGTTCGTCGTCGATCACCAAGGCGGTCTGTTTGCTCATCGGCTATGCGTTCCTGCGTTGATGTCCGCCCTCTGCGCGGGCAGGTTAATGCGCGGGGGCGTGCGGGTAAAGGCAGCCGTTGGCAGGCTTGCGCAGGAGCGCCCAGTCCCGCTATGGGCGGAGTGCGCCGGCGGGTGCGCCACCCCCCCTCGGTATTCGAACAACAGATTGCGGATGTATTTTGCCGCGGGACTGGGCGGGCTGCGGCGTCCTACGGGTACTCCGGCAACGAGGTGCAACGACGTATCGCGGCGAAAGACAGCGGAATGTCCGGAGCTAGCTGCGTCCCGGCGTCGGCGCGATCTGGTTGACCAGGGTGATGCGGAAACAGCTGCCGCCGCCGGCGACAGGCACGTATTCCAGTGCCGCCTGGTTGGCTTCGCACAGCTGCCGCGCGAGATAAAGGCCCAGGCCGGTGCCGTATTCGTGCGTGGTGAAGAACGGCTCGAAGATCTGCGCTGCCACCTTGGGCGGAATACCCGGGCCGCGGTCTACCACTTCGACCACCGGCGGCCCCTTGTCGCCGAGCATGCGCGCGATGACGGCAACGCGGGCCGGTTCGCCCGGCAGGCGGCCGTAGCGGATCGCGTTCTGTACCAGGTTCCACGCCACTTGCTGCAGTTGCTGGGGATCGACCAGGCCGTCGATCAGGCGTGGCTGGGTTACCGCGCGCAGCTGGTCCATGCCCAGGTCGTTGCTGGCCTTGAATTCCTCGACGAAGTTGTTGACCCAGGCATTCACGTCGACCAGTTCCGGTCGCGAGCGTTCGCGCCGCGACAGCTGCAGGATGTTCTCCACCACGTCGTTGGCACGGGCGCAGTGGTTGTTGATGATCTCGACCATGCGCTGGTCGGCCACTACCAGGTCTTCGGATTCGGCCAGCAACTGGGCCGAATAGCTGATCGCCGCGAGCGGGTTGCGGATTTCGTGGGCGATCGAGGCGGACAGGCGGCCCAGCGAGCTGAGGGTCAGTTCCTCGGCACGGCGCGAGACCAGCGAGGTGTCGTCGAGGAAGATCAGCACATTGGTCGCCTCGTTCGGCGACAGGCGGGTGAAGCGCGGCAGTACCTCGGGCACGTCTTCGGCCAGCGCCACGGCGCGGGTGTCGGTCTTGCCGGTGGTACGCCAGTGGTACAGCCGGCGCGACAGCTCGGGCGCCACCGCACCCAGGTCGCGCAATTCGGGCTTGGGGCTGCCGATCAGCATCCAGGCCGACTCGTTGAGCTGGTGGATGCGGTTGGCGTCGTCGACCACGAGCACCCCGGTCTTCATGCGCCGGATGATCATGTCGTTGACCTGCGACAGGTTGGCCAGGTCGGTGCCGCGCTGCTCGGCCAGTGCCTCGGTCGCGCGCATCTGCCGGCCCAGCACGTTGAACATGCCGTAGGACGCCAGGTAGGCGGTGCCGAACAGCACCGATTCCAGTGGGCCTATCTCGTAGTGCGGGTCGTAATAGCGCACCACAGTCGCGCCCACTGCCAGGGCCACGGCACCGAACAGGGCCAGGGCGCCGGCCAGGCGCGGCGGCAGCAGCACAGCGCCGGCGCCGATATTGAACATCAGCAGGATGGCGATGCCCGATTGCGGATCCTGGATGCTGGCCAGTGCCAGCACCGCCGCGACAATGTCGTACAGCACCGCCACCGCGACGGTCAGGTTGACCCGGCCCAGCACCTTTTCCGTGCGCAGGAACAGCACCAGGGCGAAAAACAGGTAAAGCAGGGCATTGATCCGCCCGAGCAGCGGAAAGCGCAGGTCGATCCAGGCGATGGCCAGCGGGCTGTAGGCCAGCCCGACATAGATGCAGGCCTGCAATACCCGGAAAAGGTTGAAGAAGTACAGCTCGCGCCGGGTGGCTTCCCCGGTCGTGGCCGAACCCACGGAAATGATGTTGCGCGGCCTCGCGACTGTACCCATGGCCGCAGCGTCGCGAGTTTTGGCTGGATTGGCAAGAGTGCCGGCACGCGGTGCAGCGGCGAGCCCAGCAGCACAGCAACTGGCTGGCCTGGGCAATGCCGGCGTGGCGGCAATACGCCTTCCGGCCGGGATTTAGCCCAAGGTCGGGTACGCCAGACTTTTCTTTGCCACCACCTTTGCCCAGAATACGCGGCCATTCTGCCTGGGGCGCTCTCGGCCCCTCGTCGCGCAGCAACCGGGAAGCCCGACAACGTCGACGCCCAGCGCCGGCACCGGCTTCCTCGCCCAGCAATCCGTTTCATTTCCCGCAAGGTGTTCGCATGAACTTCCACGAGTACCAGGCCAAAGAACTGTTCGCCGAGTACGGCATTTTCGTACCCGCCGGCAAGGTCGCCGCAACGCCGGAGGCTGCTGTCGAAGCCGCCAAGGTCGTCGGTGGCGAGCAGTGGATGGTCAAGGCCCAGATCCATGCCGGTGGCCGCGGCAAAGCCGGCGGCGTCAAATTCTGCAAGTCGCTGGACGAGGTCAAGGCCGCTGCGGCCGGCATGCTCGGCCGCAACATGGAAACCTACCAGTCCGCCGGCCGCGCACTGCCGGTGAACCTGGTGCTGGTCACCGAAGCGAACGACATCGTCAAGGAACTGTACCTGTCGGTGCTGGTGGATCGCTCGACCAAGGCCGTCACCTTCATCGCCTCGTCCGAAGGCGGCGTGGACATCGAGAAGGTCGCCGAAGAGAACCCCGAGGCAATCCAGACCCTCGACGTGAACTACGTGCAGGGCCTGCAGCCCTACCAGTGCCGCAAGCTCGGCTTCGCCCTGGGCCTGTCGGCCAAGCACGTCACCCAGCTGACCAAGATGATGCTGGCCCTGTACAAGCTGTTCAACGAACAGGACCTGGCCCTGGTCGAGCTGAACCCGCTCGCCATCGTCGGCTCGGGCGACCTGATCACCCTGGACGGCAAGGTCAATTCCGACGACAACGCCGAATTCCGTCATCCCCGCCTGCGTGCCATGCGCGACGAATCGCAGGAAGACGCGGCCGAGGCAATTGCGATCACGCACAACCTCAACTACGTGACCATGGACGGCAATATCGGCTGCATGGTCAACGGCGCCGGCCTGGCCATGGCCACCATGGACGTGATCAAGCTGGCAGGCGGCGAGCCGGCCAACTTCCTCGACGTGGGCGGCGGCGCCACCAAGGAACGCGTGTCCGAAGCGTTCAAGCTGATCCTTTCCTCCGACAAGGTGCAGGCCATCCTGGTCAACATCTTCGGCGGCATCGTGCGCTGCGACATGATTGCCGACGGCATCATCGCCGCGGTCAAGGAAGTCGGCGTACAGATTCCGGTGATCGTGCGCCTGGAAGGCACCAATGTGGAAAAAGGCCGGGAACTGCTGGCCAACAGCGGCCTGAAGATCACCCCGGCGACTGACCTCAATGATGCGGCCCAGAAAGCCGTCGCGGCCGTAGCGTAAGGAATCCAGCCATGAGCGTTTTGATCAACAAGAACACCAAAGTCATCTGCCAGGGTTTCACCGGCCAGCAGGGCACCTTCCACTCCGAACAGGCTGTGGACTACGGCACCCGCCTGGTCGGCGGCGTGACCCCGGGCAAGGGCGGCAGCCAGCACATCGGCCTGCCGGTGTTCAACACGGTGCAGGACGCCGTCGATGAAACCGGCGCCGACGCCTCGATGATCTTCGTGCCGCCGCCGTTTGCTGCCGATGCCATCCTCGAAGCTGCCGATGCGGGCATCCGCGTCATCGTCGCGATCACCGAAGGCATTCCGGTACTCGACATGCTGCGCGTGAAGAATGCGCTGAAGGGCTATCCCGATTCCGTCCTTATCGGCCCGAACTGCCCCGGCGTGATCACGCCGGGCGAATGCAAGATCGGCATCATGCCCGGCCATATCCACAAGCCCGGCAAGGTCGGCATCGTGTCGCGCTCGGGCACGCTGACCTATGAAGCCGTGTTCCAGACCACCAACGCCGGCCTGGGCCAGTCCACCTGCATCGGCATTGGCGGCGACCCGATCAACGGCCTGAACTTCATCGACTGCCTCAAGCTGTTCCAGGACGATGCGCAGACCGAAGGCATCATCATGGTCGGCGAAATCGGCGGCAGCGCCGAGGAAGAAGCGGCCGAGTTCATCGCCGAATACGTGACCAAGCCGGTCGTTGCCTTCATCGCCGGTGCCTCGGCCCCGGCCGGCAAGCGCATGGGCCATGCCGGCGCCATCATCTCCGGTGGCAAGGGCACGGCGGCGGCCAAGTTCGCCGCACTGGAAAAAGCCGGCGTGACCACGGTCAAGTCGCCGGCCGACCTGGGCAAGGCGATCACCGCACGCCTGGGCGGCTGAGCACGGCGCAGCCGTTTCACCCCGCCAATCGACGAAGGCCGCGGAGCAATCCGCGGCCTTCGCCTTTTCAGCCGTTGTAGCCGTCGGCGAACAGCTGGTCGTTTTCCCACGCACCGACATCGCAGCTGCCGAAGCGGTTTGCCTTGGCCTCGTCGCGGCAGCGCGGCTGCAGTTCGCGGTCGCGAAAGCGCGGGATATACGCCGTGCTGTCGCAGAAATCGGTCAGCGGCGAGTTGAAACCGGGGCGCCAATCGTTCATGCCGGCATTGAGGAACACGAATGGACTCGGCTCGGCAGTGACCGCGTCGCGGCTATGCGTGCCATTGCCGTCCAGCGCACCGCCGCTGCGACGCAGCGTACAGTCGCTGGTGTGCGCGCTGTACATGGTCCAGCCATAGGGCGAATCGAGAAAGGCCGAGCTGTAGACCGCTAGCGTAGTGCCCTGCTGGCCGACCAAGTCGATGGCACGCTGCTGGTTGCCGTTGGTATCGCGCCGCACATTGCCCATGAACGTGCTGTAGGCGATGCGCAGGTCGGGCGGAGCCGACGGTGACAGATAGCCGGCGCGGATCACCGTGCCGGTCTGATTGCTCAGGTCGATCGAGCGGTTGCCGGTGAACACCACCCCTTCGGTCTGCAGTACCGACGCGCCGTCGACCAGGATGGCCGAGGCATCCTGGGCCACGTTGTGCCGCACCACGGTCTGGGCAAGTTCTGCGCGCGCGCCGCCGTACAGCGCAAGCGCACCGCCGCGTGTGCCGCTGGCGACACCGTTGCCGACCTGGTTGCTGCTCACGCGCGAGCACTCCCTCGCCGGCGGGCAGTACCAGCCCAGGCCGGCGCTGTAGTCGCGCAGCAGGCTCAGGCGGGCACCGTTGCTCGCTGCGATGCCGCCGCCGCTGCCGCCGGCGGTATTCCGGTTGACGATGAGTTCGTGCGCTTCCATCAGGGTGGATGCGCCGAACAGATAGATGCCGCCACCGAGGGTGCCGGCGCTGTTCTGCTCGACCAGCGCACCGCTGACATCGTTGCGTGGTCCCAGCAGCTCGGGATTGCCGACCAACAGCGTGCCGCCGAGCATGGCGATGCCGCCGCCGGCACCGCCGGCAGTGTTGTCGCCGATGCGCACGTCGTCCGCGGCGATGTACAGGCTGCCGTCGACGATATTCAGGCCGCCGCCGTTGCTGCCGGCGGTATTGCCCGTGATGCGCGTGCCGGCGCGCAGGATCACGCTGTACTGTCCGCCAGGACTGGTGCCGCGCACGGCGTAGATACCGCCGCCGCCGCTGGCGCGGTTGCCGGATACCTCGGTGTTGTCCAGCGACAGTTTGACGAAGGTATTGCTGAACGGCTCCAGCCGGATACCGCCGCCGTTGGCCGTGGTGCTGCCACCGCCGCTCAGGCGCACGCGGCTCAGGCGAACTTCGTAGTTGCCCGCGGCGCTGGGCGCGATGCGCAGCACTGGATCGGCGCCATTGCCGATGATCGGCGTCAGCGGCTGGTTGGGGTCGGGATTGAGGTCGCAGTCCGCATAGCCGCCTTCGATCAGCAGCGACTGTCCGAACACGTTCAGCGCCTGGCCGCTGTAGCTGGCGTTGGTGGCGACCATCACGTAGTCCAGTCCGGGGCCGTTGAGCTGTGCGGCGCTGACGGCCGCGGCGATGGTCGAGAACTGGCAGCGAGGGTCGGCGGGATCACCGACGATGAAGTATTGCGGCACCGCCGCGGCGCTGGCGGCGGCGAGCAGGCCAGCGGCCAGCACGCAAGACCGTGCGATCGGGTGGACGAATGGCATTGATGAGCTCCCTGCAGACAGGCGCCGGAATAGTGCGCACCTGGCCCATTACGCAGCGGGGCAGGGCAAGTCCCAACACCGCTGCCGCTGCGGGATCAGTCTGTCTTGCTGTTGGAGAGCGACAAGCGTGAAGGGCTTTTGCGGTAGCCGGCCGCGGGAAATTTCTGTAGTGGTGTTAATTAATTTTCTATATGAGTTTAAATTTTAAATTGTAAGCGACTAAGTGCGGCCGGCGCGTGCCGGCGCAAGGTCTTCGGCATCGGCGCCCGTCGCAACCGGCTGTGCAATGACACTACGCCCGCGTACGCCATTTTCGCCGCGGCCCTGTAGTTCGTTCTGCACGCTGCGTACGTGCTGCCGAGCATGTGCACCGCGCTCGCAGGAGGCGATGGATATCGCGCGCCATATCTGCCGGAACCGGTTGGAAACTATTTCCGTACTGCTACGACTTAGCCGTTAGTAGCAACCCGTGTTCATGCGTTGATGCAACCGTAAGCGGCGTCCGATGGAACTTCGATAAAGCATGCCCGTGGCGTGCAAGAGCCTCAGGGTCGTAACCATTCGTGGAGATGTGCATGCTGTCGTCTAATCCCTTTCGTCGTTCTCCCGCCGAACCAGAACTACGTACGCGCGGCTTTGCTTGCGCATCCGCCGCGCTGATCATGGTGTTGGTTGCCGCCGCTGCCGGCGCAGCCGAGATCGATGTCCGCAGTATTCAGGCGGCGACTCCGGGAGCGAGCGGTACTGCCGCTCCGGCCGTGGCGCTGCGCTTCGGTTCTGCGACGATGACAATCGCCCAGCAAACCGAGTTGTTCGTGGATTTCAGCAATCCCAATCCCACGCCTGCCGTGCTGAGCGCCGCCACTGTCGTGCAGCTGCCGCTTGAGTTGCAGATCAAAGGCGAAAGCGTGACCAATTGCCGGGCCTACTTCAGTACGACGATCACGCCCAGCTCGATCACTTTCTTCGGCGGCAGCACGATCCCGCCCGCAACGACGTGCCGTTTCCTCTTTCCCGGCGTGTCCCCCAGAGAGACCGGCAGCTATACGCTGACCGTGCCTGCCGGCGGCCTGCAGACGGACCTGGGCAGCAACGCCGACCCGGCCAGCGCGACGCTGACGGTGACGGGCACCGGCCTGTCGGTGGAACAGGTCTTCGATCCGCCCAGTGTTGCCGTCGGCGCTTCCAGCCGCCTGACAGTCACGCTACGCAACGATGGCGCGTTGCCGGCGAGTTTCTCCCAGCCGTTCACCGGCTTTCTGCCCAGCCAGCTCGAAACCGCCGCAGCGCCGAATGCGGCGACTACCTGTTCCGGCGGTACTGCTTCCGCAACGCGGGATACGGTCGTTCTGTCGGCCGGCGCGTCCCTTCCGGCCGGCGCCGCCTGCACGCTCGCGGTCGATGTCGCCTCGCCCCTGCCGGGCTCATATACCAGCCAGGTTGCTGCGGGCGCCATGCAGACCACGGCCGGTACCAACGCGCTGGCGTCGACCGCAACGCTGACGATTGCGCCCGGTTCGGGCTCGGCCCCGCTGGTCGCGTTGGCGCCTGCGGCATTTTCCCTGAGCACTCCGGCAAACCGCTCTGTCAGTGCCAGCCTCAGTATCGCCAATGCGTCCGGCAGCAATCCGCTGATCTACCGGGTCGAACCGCGCGAGGCCGCACGGGTAGCCTGGACGCCGCGGGTCCTGGGCAGTCCAGTGGATTTCAGACTGGATGACGGCAGTATCGAAGGCATCGTCGGTCGCACGGGCGGCAACCGCAGCTTTGGCTCGGTATGGCTGAACCGGTTTACCGTCGCCGAAGCAATGACCATCGATTCCATTTCGGTTTTCTGGCCGGCGGCCTTGCCGGGCGGCGGGCAGAGCTCCGGCCTGCAGCTCGGCATGCAGCCCAATCTGCTCGTCTACTACGATGCTGCGGCGAGCGGCAGTCCGGTCAATGCGGTCCGCATCGGTGTCGACCGGCGGGTCTCGATAGGTGCGCTCGATGCCTTCGAAACGTATCCGGCCCAATTTGCGGTGCCGGGGGCGGGCGATGTCTACATTGGCTTCGTCGACGAATGGGCGGTACGCGTCGGCGGCTACCCGGGGGTGGTGGTTCCCGCAGCACGCGACGTGACACAGCCGCAGCAACGCTCCTGGGTATCGGGCACATCCAGTCCCAACGTCCTGACGGATCTGGTCAACCTGGCCAGCAACGGCTTTACGGCCTCGAGCGAGGCGATGGGGATACCGGGCAACTGGATGATCCGCGCCACAGGCAGCACCGGCGCCAGCGCCACTGTCTGCAACGGCCCGGCAACGCAGTGGCTCTCGGCGACTCCGGCCAGCGGTTGGCTCAACGGTGGCGGTAGCACGGCAATCGAGATCGTCGCCGATCCGGCGGCGGCGAGCCTGGCCGAAGGCACCTATCAGGCCAACCTGTGCGTATCCAGCAACGACGCACAGCAGTCGCAGACGCCGGTGCCCGTCACCCTGACCGTCACGCCGGCCACCTGTGTCGTCAAGGACACCGTGTTCTGCGATGGTCTGGATGTCGCCGCGGAAGCGAAGGGCGTTCACCGGGCGAACTAAGTCCAGGCAAAGGCCCGCGGCTCTGTTGCCGCGGGCCTGTGTGGCCTGGCTACCCGGCGCGCGGCAGGGCAGACCCGCCGTCGCTGCGTGGTGCCTGGGCTATGATTCGGCACCTTTGCGCACCCGCTGGTAAGCCATGGCCGCACTTCGTATCGCCCTCGCCCAGTTCGATTTCCCGGTTGGCGCTGTGCTGCGCAACGAGCAGCGCATCGTCGAGATGATCAACGAGGCGCGCGATCTGCACGCTGCTGACCTGGTGCTGTTTCCCGAGCTGTGCCTGAGCGGCTATCCGCCCGAAGACCTGCTCTACCGTCCGGGTTTCCTGGCCGAATGCAGCGCGGCCATCGTGCGCATCGCCGCCAAGGTAAAGGGCATCGTCGCCGTGGTCGGCTGGCCCGAAAGCGCCGGCGCGGTGGTCTACAACGCCGCCAGCGTATTGCGCGACGGACGGGTCGAGCGCACTAATCGCAAGCGCGAACTGCCGAATTACGCCGTGTTCGACGAGCGGCGTTATTTCGAGGTCGATCCCGACGGCGAACCCTGCGTGGTCGAGGTCAACGGCGTGCAGGTCGGCGTGGTGATCTGCGAAGACCTCTGGTTCGCCGAACCGCTGGCCGCGACGGTCGCCGCTGGCGCCGAGCTGGTACTGGTGCCGAATGCCTCGCCGTTCGAGCGCGACAAGCATGCCCAGCGCGATGCCCTGCTGGCCGCGCGCGTGGCCGAGGCCAAAGTTGCGCTGGCCTATCTCAACGTCGTCGGCGGGCAGGACGCCCTGGTCTTCGACGGCGCTTCCGTGCTGGCCGATGCGGACGGGCATATCCATCCCGCCGCCCGCGCCTTCGAAGATCACTGGCTGACCGCCGACTACGATGTCGCCACGCACCGCTTCCTGCCGCGACACTGGCCGGTCGACGGCGACGAAAGCCGCGACTCCCTGGCCTGGCGCGCGATCGTGCGCGGCACACGCGACTATTGCCGCAAGAACGGTTTCGACAAAGTCTGGCTGGGCCTGTCCGGCGGCATCGATTCCGCGCTGGTGTTGTGCGTCGCCGTTGACGCGCTCGGCGCCGACAACGTCACCGGCGTGCGCATGCCGTCGCGTTATACCTCCGGTCTGAGCAACGATCTCGCCGACGAACAGGCCCAGGCGCTCGGCGTGAAGATCGTCGAAGTGCCGATCGAGGCGCCGTTCCGCGGCTTTCTCGATGCGCTCGCTCCGCTCTTCGCCGGCGCGACCGTCGACACCACCGAGGAAAACCTGCAGTCGCGCAGCCGCGGCGTGATCCTGATGGCCCTGTCCAACAAGTTCGGCGGACTGGTGCTGACCACCGGCAACAAGAGCGAGTACGCCGTCGGCTACGCCACCATCTACGGCGACATGTGCGGCGCCTACGCACCGATCAAGGATTTGTATAAAACCGAAGTATTTTCCCTGGCGCGCTGGCGCAATACCGTCGCCGGCGCGCCGGTGATTCCCGAGGCCGTGATCAACCGTCCGCCCTCGGCCGAACTGCGCGACAACCAGACCGACCAGGATTCGCTGCCGCCCTACGACGTGCTCGACGCGATCCTGCTGCGCCATGTCGACCAGGAACAGTCGCGCGACGAAATCGTCGGCGCCGGCTTCGACGCCACCACGGTCGACCGTGTACTGCGCCTGGTGCGCATCAGCGAGTGGAAGCGGCACCAGTCCGCGCCGGGGCCGAAAGTATCGAGAAGAGCATTCGGGCGCGAGCGGCGCTATCCGATCACGTCGGGCTGGCGCTAAGGCGCGGGCAAGCCATGAAAGCGCTGCCACGCCAGCGGAACTTCCCTGTTGCAGTTGCCGTTGTTCTTGTGCTGGTCCTGAGCGGATGTCTATACCTGGGAGCTGCCTGGACCTGGCGCTGGTTCCGTGTCGATGCCTGTCTCGACAGGGGCGGGGCCTGGGACCAGCGTGCAGGAGAGTGCCGCCTGCATTGACCGTGGCGAAAGTGCGGGCGTCCATTCTGAAACACGGTGCACAAGTGCATTATGTGTTCCATATCCCGCGAGCATACTTTGCTGCAAGGGCAAAACGTGATCGTAGGGTGCGATGAGCGCAGCGAATTGCACCAATCGGCCTGATCGACGCGAAGCGTTTGGCGTCGGCAAGAACCTTGCGCTGGCACCAACTTGACCGCCGGCCCCCTCACCTAACCCTCTTCCCCAGGCTTGGGGGAGAGGGCTAAAGCAGCGAGCTGCGCAGCACGATATGGGCGCTGCGGCTGCGGCTGGTGATTTCGCTTTGGCTGTAGCCGTTGCTTCTGCACGCAGGAAGTGCGCCCATCCGGGGCCCCATATGCGGCGGCGAGACACGAGGGAAAGGCCCGCAGGGTCGTGGCCATGGATGTCCCGTGCGCGGACCGCCGGAGTGTCTCGCGGAGTTTTGGGCCATGGATGGCCCAAAACCGCGGCATCTGGGGTGGCTTTCTCTTGGCTACTTCTCTTTGGCCACCCGAAGAGAAGTAACGAGCGCGCCGAAGGCGCGCGATACACTTTTGATTTCAAACGTAAATCAATCAGAAGGCAGAAGATGGCCAAGCCTGATGACCCGCCAACAAGTCCCAATTTTCCGTGGTGCAACATGACAACCCCACCCCCTACGCGCAATGATGAAAACGTTTACATCGCCGATCAAGCGAACCCCAAGGTCATGCCCAAGCGCAGCCCCTCAGTCACCATCAAGGACGTAGCGCGCCAGGCTGGCGTGTCTGTCGCGTCGGTGTCGCGGGCGTTGAACGGCCATGACAGCGTCACTGCGGAGACGCGCGAGCGCATCGAGGCCATCGCGCGGGAGTTGCGCTATCGCCCGCACGCCGCCGCGCGCAGCCTGATCACGCGGCGCACCGATACCATCGGTGCGGTACTGCCTGATCTTTACGGGGAGTTCTTCTCCGAACTGATCCGCGGCATGGACCTGGCCGCCCGGCGCAGCAACCTGCATCTGCTGGTGTCCAGCTCGCACGGTTCGGCCGAAGAGACGGGGCTGGCCTTGCGCACTCTGCAGGGCCGTGTCGATGGCCTGCTGGTGATGTCGCCGCATGCCGACGCGCCGCTGCTGGCCGACAACCTGCCAGACCTCGTACCGACCGTGCTGATGAATACGCGTGTCTCCGGCGACAGCTATCCCGCGCTGAGCATCGACAACTACGCCGGCGCCTACGCCATGGTGAAGCATCTGGCTGCGCGGGGTTTTCGCCGCATCGCCCTGATTGCCGGGCCAGAGCAGAATTTCGACGCGCAGGAACGCCGCCGCGGCTATGCCCAGGCGCTCGCCGATCTGCTGCCGGCCAGCGCCGAACGGGTGTTTGCCGGCGATTTCACCGAGACCGCCGGCTACGCGGCAGGCCAGGCCATTGCTGCCGCCGCGCAGCGCCCCGAGGCGATCTTTGCCGCCAACGACTCCATGGCCCTGGGCTGCCTGTCCGCGCTGGCCGAAGCCGGCGTGCGCGTGCCGCAGGACATCGCCCTGGTCGGCTTCGACGATATTCCGATGGCGCGCTACGCCTCGCCGCCGCTGACCACGGTGCGCGTGCGCATCGCCGAGCTGGGCGAACGCGCCATGGCCCGGCTGATCGCCTTGATCGAACAACCCGAACACGCCGATACGCGCAGCGAAGTGCTGGCCGCCGAACTCGTCGTGCGCCAATCCTGTGCGCCCGTCCCGTCGGGTTGAACGGCGCCTACAAGAACACGCGTTGGAGAGACCTCATGGGGAGGCTGTGCAATGAAACCAATAAATAGACCGAGCAGCAAAAGTGGCATCGTGACCGCGCTGGCTCTGCTGCTGGCCGCGGCCGGCAGCGGCACGGCGCTGGCGCAGAACGTCAATGCCACCATCCGCGGCAAGGTGGCGGGAGCGGCAGCGGGCACGGAAGTGGTGGCGCGGGAGACGTCCACCGGCTATTCGACCCGCGCCAGCGTCGGCTCCGACGGCCGCTACGTGATCAGCGGCGTGCGCCCCGGCACCTATGAAATCAGCGCCAATGCCGGCGGCTCCAGCCTCGGTTCGGAGCTGGTCACCGTGCTGGTCGGCCAGCAGCTGACCCTGGATCTCGGTGCCGGCGCGGGCAAGGACACGGTCGCGCTGGAGGAGGTCACCGTCGTCGCCACGGCACCGCTGGAGCTCAAGACCTCCGAGATCGCCACCAACATCACCCAGCAGCAGATGCGCACGCTGCCACAGAGCGATCGCAACTTTTTGTCATTTGCTGCATTGGCGCCCGGCGTGGTCGTGTCCAACGACCGCTACAGCAAGACCATTTCAGCCGCCGGCCAGCCGGCCAGCCAGACCAACGTCTTCATCGACGGTGCCAACCTGAAGAACAATATCCTGAAGGGCGGCCTGGTCGGGCAGGATTCCAGCCGCGGCAATCCGTTCTCGCAGGAAGCGATCCAGGAGTTCCGCGTGCTCACGCAGAACTACAAGGCCGAGTACGAGCAGGCCGGCACCGCCATCATCACCGCGGTGACCAAGTCGGGCACGAACGAGTTCCACGGTACGGCCTACGGCTACTACCAGAACAAGGACATGGTCGAGAACGAATACTTCAGCAAGCAGCGCGGCCTGCCCAAGCCCGAGTACAAGCGCGAGCAGTACGGCGCCACACTGGGCGGCCCCATCATTCCCGACGTGCTGCATTTCTTCGTCAGCTACGAGGCCAAGGACGAAAACGGCAACCAGCCGATCTTCTTCCGCAACCCGACCGATCCCGCCTATACCGGCGAGCCGGATTTCACCCAGTACAACGGCAATTTCGACGTGCCGTTCGAGCAGAAAGTCGCCTTCGGCAAACTGACCTGGCGGCCGAACGACAACAATTCGGTCGACTTCAGCATGTCCCGGCGCAAGGATACCGAGGTGATCGGCATCAGCACGACGACCGCCTATATCGCGCGCCAGGACCGCGACAACGAAGTCAACGACGCGCTGCTGAAATGGCAGTTCCGCGGCAAGAACTTCGTCAATGACATGCTGATCAACCGCGGCGAATACACCTATTCGCCGGTGCCGGCAGTCGGCGACGTGGTGTCGCGCGACTACGAAGGCACCGGTATCGTCGGCGGCGCGGCCAGTCTGCAGAACAAGCACCAGGAACATACGACCTTCCGCAACGACATCACCTTCGATGCGATCGACTGGCACGGCGAGCACGTCATCAAGACCGGCATCAAATACGCCAGGTACGATCTGAAACTGCTGGAAAACAATACCGCCAACCCGCGCTATTCCTACAACTTCCGCTACAACACCGGTTTCGAGATTCCCTACCGCGTCAGCTATTCGCCGACCGGCAAGAGCGCCGACATCGACAACGCCCAGATGGGCCTGTTCGTGCAGGACGACTGGGACGTCAATGACCGCCTGCAGCTGAACCTGGGCTTGCGCTGGGACTACGAGTCCGACGCCTACAACAACGACTACGTCACGCCGCAAAGCCAGTATGCCGCCATCGAATTCCTCGGCCTGTCGCGCGACTACATTTCCACCGGCAGGGAGCGCAAGGCTTTCAAGGGCGCCTTCCAACCGCGCCTGGGCTTTTCCTGGGACCTGAGCAAGGACGCCGACCAGTCCACCATCCTGACCGGTGGCGCCGGCCGCTACTACGACCGAACGCCACTGGACAACCCGATCCAGGAAGCCTTCCATTCGCAGTATCCGTATTACTCGATCTATTTCTCCCGCGATGGTTCGCCGGTCGACGGCAATCCGTCGGTCGTGTGGGATCCGCGCTACCTCACCGTGGCCGGCCTGCAGGAACTGATCACCGGCGGCAACGCGGGCAGCGGCGAGATCGATCTGCTCAACAACAAGACCAAGCCGCCGTACAGCGACGCTTTCAGCCTCGGCATCAAGCAGCAGCTCGGCAACTGGCTTGCCTCGCTGACCTTCAGCCGCGTGCTGGGCTATCGCCAGTTCACCTGGATCTGGGGCAGCCGCCGGCCCAACGGCGACTTCATCAATCCACTGCCCGGCAACTACAGCCCGGTGCTGATTTCTTCCAGCAAGAATTACTCATCGAAAGGGATTTTCTTCACATTGGAAAAACCCTATACCGACGAATCGGGCTGGGGCCTGGGACTGAACTGGACTTTCCAGCTGGCCAAGAAGCAGGGCGGCGACGAGTATTCGCTGGACTATCCGACGCCGGCGGACTATCTCGCCAACCGCGTCGGCGCCAAGCACAACGTGGTCATCAACGGCACGGTGAAGATGCCCTGGCAAATGCGCCTGACCGGGCTGATCACGCTGAACTCGGGCGAGCCCTACGACGTCGGCCGGCAGGGCTATCGCTATAATGGCGGCATCCTGCTCGGCGGTGCTTATCCGGAGCGGCAGGACTTCGTACTGGACAATTTCTGGGCCTACCGCCAGTTCGATCTGGCCTTGTCCAAGGAATTCCGCTTCGGCCGCAGCCAGGCCATCGAAGTGCGTGCGGATGCATTCAATATCTTCAATTTCACCAATTACGGCTGTTTCAACGGCAATTCGTCCGAGCCCACCTTCGGCAACCCCAGCTGCACCAAGGGGCCGTCGCGCAGCTACCAGGTAAGTGCGCGCTATCGCTTCTGAGTGTTGAGTATTCCGCGCCTTCGGCACGCCGCCGAAGGCGCGGCAACCTGGTCTTATGCAGACGCCGGAGCGTTGTCGTTTCGATGATTGCCGCAACCTACACAAAGAAACCCGGCGCGCTGTCGCGAGCCGTCGCCTGCTGCGCCCTGCTGCTGGCCTTGGTGCTGCTCGCCGCCTGCGAACGCAGCCCGCCAGGCGCCAGCGAAGTGCCGGTCGCGCTGTTGCACCCGCCGCTGACGCCGCTGTTCGTTGATCTGGAAGAACGCACCTTCCGCTATTTCTGGGATACCTCGGACCGGCCTAATGCGCTGGTACCCGACCGCTTTCCGTACAACGAGCCGTTTTCCAGCATCGCCGCGGTCGGCTTCGGCCTGACCGCCTATGCCATCGGTGTGGAGCGCGGCTGGATCACGCGGCAACAGGCGCGCGATCGCAGCCTGACCACGCTGCGCTTCTTCGCCACTGCGCCGCAGGGGCCTGAGCCCAGCGGCAAGGCCGGCCACAATGGTTTTTTCTACCATTTTCTGCAATTGGACAGCGGCACGCGCTATGCGAGCTGGGTCGAGGTTTCTTCGGTCGATACCGCGCTGCTGCTGGCTGGCGTGCTGTTCGCACAGACCTATTACGACCGCGACGACCCGGCCGAGGCGGAAATCCGCATCCTCGCCGACGCGATCTATGCGCGCGTCGACTGGCCCTGGCTGCAGGTGCGCAAGCCGCTGATCGGCATGGGCTGGCTGCCCGAGTCGGGCTTCATTCCCCACGACTGGCAGGGCTATAACGAGGCCATGCTGGTCTATATCCTCGCCCTGGGCTCGCCCACCCACCCGATCGGCGACGATGCCTGGGTCGCCTGGACGCGCAACTACGACCACGCCTGGGGCCAGTTCCAGCAGCAGGAATACCTCGGCTTCGGGCCGCTGTTCGGCCACCAGTATTCGCATGTGTGGATCGATTTCCGTGGCATCCGCGACGACTACATGCGCCGCCGCGGCCTGGACTATTTCGAGAACAGCCGCCGCGCCACCATCGCCCAGCGCAACTACGCCATCGCCAATCCCATGCGTTGGAAGGGCTATGGCGAAAACGTCTGGGGCCTCACCGCCAGCGACGGCCCGCTGGCAGCCAGCCTCGACTACGACGGCCAGTCGCGCGAGTTCCGCCACTACTCGGCCCGCGGCGCGGGCATTGCCGACGTGTTCGACGACGGCACCATTGCGCCGACCGCGGCAGTGGCCTCGCTGCCGTTCGCGCCGGAAATCGTCATGCCGGCGGTAGAGGAAATGCAGCACCGCTACGGCGACGAGATCTACGGAAAATATGGATTTCTAGACGCGTTCAACCCGAGCTTCGACTACGACATGCCGCTCAAGACCGGCCGTATCGTGCCGGAACTGGGCTGGGTGGCGAGCGACTACATCGGCATCGACCAGGGGCCAATCGTGGCGATGATCGCCAACTACCGCGACGGCTTCGTCTGGGACGTGATGCGGCGCAATCCGTACATCCGCCGCGGCTTGCTGCGTGCAGGCTTCCAGGGCGGCTGGCTGGAAGAGGGCCCGCAGCCGCGCAAAGGGGCGCGCCCGTGAAACCACGCCTCGCCTTCTGGCTGGCCCTGGCGATTCTGGCGCTGAGCCTGTGCTCCTGCCGCCGCGCCGACGAGCGCACCGTGCTGCGCTTCTGGGGCATGGGCCGGGAAGGCGAGGTCGTGGCCCAGCTCATTGCCGAGTTCGAGCGCGAGCATCCGCAGATCCACGTCGAGGTGCAGCAGCTGCCCTGGACCGCTGCGCACGAGAAGCTGCTGACGGCGTTTGCCGGCGACGCCTTGCCGGATGTCTGCCAGCTCGGCAATACCTGGCTGGCGGAATTCGCCGCACTCGGCGCGCTGCAGCCGCTGGATGGCTATGTGGCGCAATCGCCGATTGTGGAAAAAGATGACTATTTCACCGCCGCCTGGGACACCAACGTGATCGGCGGCAAGCTGCTAGGCCTGCCCTGGTACCTGGACACGCGCGTGCTGTTCTACCGCAAGGATCTGCTCGCCCGCGCCGGTTTTCTCGATGCGCCGCGTACCTGGGAACAGTGGCAGGGCGCCATGGCCGCAATCAAGAGCGAGGCGGGCGCCGATGCGTATGCCATCCTGCTGCCGCTGGACGAGTTCGAGCCGCTGCTGCAGCTGGCTTTGCAGCAGGACGAGCCGCTGCTGCTCGACGGCGGTACGCGGGCAAATTTCCGCAGTGCCGGTTTTCGCCGCGCCTTCGCCTTCTATACCGACATGTTCCGCCAGCAGTGGGCGCCGGCGATGAGTGACACGCAGATTTCCAATGTCTGGAACGAGTTCGCCCGCGGCTTCAATACGTTCTATATCACCGGGCCGTGGAATATCGGCGAGTTCAAGCGGCGCCTGCCGGCGGAGCTGGCCGACGCCTGGGCGACCGCGCCGCTGCCCAGCAGCGACGGGCGCGGTGGCGGCGTGGCCGGTGGCACCAGCCTGGCCTTGTTCGCCAGTTCGCGCCAGCAGCAGGCGGCCTGGCAGCTGATCGAGTTTCTGTCGCGCCCGGCGATGCAGTTGCGCCTGCATGCATTGACCGGCGACCTGCCGCCGCGGCGCAGTGTCTGGAGCGAGCCGGCTCTGGCCAACGACGAGTATGCGCAGGCGTTCCGCGTGCAGTTCGAACAGGCGCGTCCGCCACCGCCGGTAGCCGAGTGGGAGCGCATCGCCATTGCCATGCAGCTGGCGGCCGAGCGTGTGGTGCGCGGCGGTGTCAGCAGCGAAGACGCGCTGGCAAGGCTGGATGCGGAAGTCGATGCAATGCTGGAAAAGCGCCGCTGGATGCGCGCGCAGGAGCAGGCACGATGAAGCGCCCCGGCGCAGGCTGGAGCTTCGCCGCACCGGCGCTGATCGTGATCGGGCTGTTCTTCGTCGGGCCGGTGGTCGCCGCTCTGTTGCTGAGCTTTACCGATTTCGACCTGTACGCACTGGCCGACCCGCACAACCTGCGCCTGGTCGGCCTGCGCAACTATGTGGACGTATTGCAAACGCCGCTGTTCTGGCAGGCGCTGGGCAATACCTTGTATTTCGTCGGCATCGGCGTGCCGCTGTCGCTGCTGGTATCGCTGGGTGCTGCGCTGCTGCTGGATTCACGCCTGGCGCGCTGCAAGCCGTTCTTCCGCACTGCGCTGTTTGCGCCGGTGGTCACTACCATCGTCGCGGTCGCGGTGGTGTTCCGCTATCTGTTCCACACGCGCTACGGCCTGGTCAACTACGGTCTCGGCTGGCTGGGCCTGGAACCGATCGACTGGCTCGGCGATGCGGCCTGGTCGATGCCGACCATCATCCTGTTCGCTGTGTGGAAGAACTTCGGCTACAACATGATCATCCTGCTTGCTGGGCTGCAGGCCATACCGCAGGAACTGCACGAAGCCGCGCGCATCGACGGCGCCGGCAGCTGGCAGCGCCTGCGTCATATCACCTTGCCGTTGCTGGCGCCGACCCTGCTGGTGGTGTCCATCATCACCGTCGCCGGCTACTTCCAGCTGTTTGCCGAGCCTTATGTGATGACGCGCGGCGGACCGCTGCAAAGCACGACCAGCGTGCTGTATTTCATGTACGAGGAAGGTTTCAAGTGGTGGAATCTCGGCCGAGCTTCGGCCATCGCCTTCCTGCTGTTCGTGCTGATACTGGCGGTGACCAGCCTGCTGCTGCGCCTGTCGCGGCGCTGGGGTGCCGCATGAGGGCGCGCCTGCCGGCGATCGGCGTGAACGCCGCGCTCGCGCTGCTGGCCGTGATCGCGGTGGGGCCGCTGCTGTGGATGCTGTCGGTATCGTTCATGCAGCCGGGTGAGGCCGCTGCCTTTCCGCCGCCGCTGCTGCCGGCCAGGCCGACCCTGCACAACTATGTGGAACTGTTCACACGCAACGGCGTCGGCCGCTATCTGCTCAACAGCCTGGCCCTGGCGGGCGGTACGACCCTGCTGTCGCTGCTGTTCAATCTGGCCGCCGGCTATGCCTTTGCCAAGTTGCGCTTCCGCGGCCGCGACGCGCTGTTCCGCGGCCTGCTGGCGGCGCTGGTGATTCCGGCCCAGGTGGCGATGATGCCGCTGTTCCTGCTGATGAAAAGCCTGGGCCTGGTGAACTCCTACGCGGGCGTGGTGCTGCCGGGGCTGGCCTCGGTGTTCGGTATCTTCCTCGTGCGCCAGTACGCCCGCTCGATTCCGGACGAACTGCTCGAAGCCGCGCGCATCGACGGCGCCGGCGAGGTGCGCATTTTCTTCGTCATCGTGCTGCCGCTGCTCAAGCCGGTCATTGCCACCTTGAGCATTCTTACCTTCCTGGCCAGCTGGAACGATTTCATGTGGCCGCTGATTGTGCTCAGCAACCAGGACTACCAGACCCTCCCCGTGGCGCTGGCCTCGCTGTCGCGCGAACACGTGATGGACAACGAGCTGATGATGGCCGGCGCAGTGCTGACGGTAGTGCCGGTGCTGGCGCTGTTCCTCGCTTTGCAGCGGCATTACCTGCAAGGCTTGATGCTGGGCGGTGTGAAGGGATGAGGCTGCGCTGCTGCGTCGCGACGCTGGTGCTGCTGCTGTTCGCGGCGCCGCTGATGGCGGCCTCGCTGATGGGCGATGCGGCAGCGTGGAAAGTGTTCGCCTCGGACCAGGTCAGCGCGAGCCAGCGCCTGCAGGACGGCCAGCCCTGTCTGGTCTTCGATTTCAACGGCGTGTCCGGCTATGCCAGCCTGCGACGGGAAATCGCGCTGGACTACCCGCCCAACTACGAATTCCGTCTGCGCCGCCGCGGCAGCGGCGCGGCTAATGCGTTCCAGTTCAAGCTGATCGATGCCAGCGGCGAGAACGTCTGGTGGGCGAACCGGCCCGATACGCAGCTTTCGGCAGAATGGGAAAATGTGCGCTTTCGCCGTCGGCATATCGAATTCGCCTGGGGGCCTAACGCGGACAAGGTGTTGCGGCGCAGCGCGGCGATCGAGTTCACCGTCTATGCGGGCAGCGGCGGCGCCGGCGAGCTGTGCATCGCCGATCTGGAACTGCACGAGCTGGCGCCGGTGAGCGCACCGCCGCCAGTCCGCGCCCAGGCCAGTTCCTCGCGCTGGCGCTCCAGTGCCGCATTGGCAGTCGACGGCGACCGCCGCAGCGCCTGGCGCAGCCGCGCGCGCGCCGGCACTACGCTGCAGCTTGACCTGGGCCAGCGGCGCGAATTCGGCGGCCTGCTGCTGCATTGGCTGCCGCAGCACGGCGCGACTGATTACGCGGTGGAGCTGTCCGACGACGGCGCGCACTGGCACGAAGTACGCCGCGTCGTACAAGGCAACGCTGGCGACGATGCGCTGTGGCTGCCCGAATCCGAAGCACGCCATCTGCGTTTGCGCCTGGACAGGGCGCAGGCGCGCGAGGTCGCGCTGACCGAGATCGAGATCGTCGACGTGGCTGACGCCGTCACCCTGACGCGATTCCTGCAGCGCAGCGCACGCGACCTGCCGCGCGGCCGCCTGCCGCGCGGTTTCCACAATGAGCAATCGTACTGGACCCTGGTCGGCGTCGACGGCGGCGCGCAAAGCGCCTTGATCGGCGAGGACGGAGCGATCGAACTCGCGCGCGGCGATGTGTCGCTGGAACCGTTCCTGATCGGCGAAGACGGCAAGGTGGTGAGCTGGGCCGACGTGAGCACGTCGCAATCGCTGGCCGACGGCTATCTGCCGCTGCCGCGCGTAGGCTGGCGCTGGAACGGCATCAGTCTGTACATCGACGCCTTTGCCAGCGGCGATGCGCAGCAGGCCCAGCTGCTCGGCCGCTATACCGTGCACAACGAATCGAATGCGCCGCGGCGTCTGCGCCTTGCGTTGGCGCTGCGTCCGTTCCAGGTGAATGCACCGGCCCAGTTCCTGACCACGCCCGGCGGCGTCGCCGCAGCGCAGGCGATGGCATGGGATCCACAGACGCAGGCCTTGCGCGTCGACGGTCGCGCCCGTGTCTATGCGCTGACGCCGCCGGCCTACGCGTTCGCGGGCGGCGATGATGCGGGCGCCGTCGACGAACAACTGGCGCAATCGCCGCCGCCGCGCCTGCTGCGTGCGCAGGATGCGAACGGCCTGGCGACGGCGGCGCTGGTCTACGAAATGACCTTGGCCGCGGGCGCGAGTACCAGCGTCGGCGTGGTCGCGCCCTTGCTCGGCACCGCCCCGCCCGAGCTGCCGGCCGCGGATGCCGCCGAAGCCTGGCTGCAACAGCGCTACGAAGCGAGTGCGGCGTACTGGCGCCGGCGCCTGGACCGGGTCGAGCTGATCGTGCCGGCGCAAGGCCAGGCCCTGGCCGACAGCGTGCGCAGTTCGTTGGCGCATATCCTGCTGTCGCGCCATGGGCCGATGCTGCGGCCGGGCACGCGCTCGTATGCGCGCTCGTGGATACGCGACGGCGCCATGATTGCCCAGGGCCTGCTGCGCCTGGGCGATGACACGGTCGCACGCGACTACCTGCATTGGTATGCGCCGTACCAGTTCAAGAATGGAAAAGTACCCTGTTGCGTGGACGCGCGCGGTGCCGACCCGGTGCCGGAGAACGACAGCCACGGCGAATTCATCCACCTGGCTGCGCTGGTCTGGCGCTACGGCGGCGACACGCGCGTGCTGGCGCAGTACTGGCCACACGTCTCTGCCGCGGTGCGCTACATGGACACGCTGCGCGCGAGCGAACGCACACCGGCGAACCGGCAAGCCGGGCGTGAGGCGTTCTACGGCCTGATGCCCGCGTCGATCAGCCACGAAGGCTATTCGGCCAAGCCCATGCATTCCTACTGGGACGATTTCTGGGCACTGGCCGGCTACAAGGATGCGGTCGCGATGGGGCAGGCGCTGGGCCTTGGCGACGAGGTGCGGAGGATAGCGGCGGCGCGCGATGAATTCCGCGGCGATCTGCTGGCGTCGCTGCACACGGCTACCGCGCAGCATGGCATCGACTATCTGCCCGGCTGCGCCGAACTGGGCGACTTCGATGCCACCTCGACCACCATCGCCCTGTCACCGGCTGGCGAACAGGCGGCGCTGCCGCAGAATCTGCTGCGCAACACCTACGAGCGCTACTGGAGCGAGTTCGTCGCGCGCCGCGACGGCGAGCGCGAATGGAAGGACTACACGCCGTACGAATGGCGCAACGTTTCCAGCCTGGTGCGCCTGGGCCAGCGCGAACGTGCCTGGCAGGCGGTCGAGTATTTCATGGCCGATCGCCGCCCGCAGGCCTGGAACCAGTGGGCCGAAGTGATCGGCCGCGATCCGCGCGAGCCGCGTTTCATCGGCGATATGCCGCATGCCTGGGTCAGCTCGGATTTCATCCGCGCGGCGCTGGACCTGTTCGCCTACGAGCGCTACGAAACCCAGGCGCTGGTCATTGCCGCCGGCATTCCAGCCGCATGGCTGGAGGGCAAGGGCATCGCCGTACGCGGTCTGCGCACGCCTTACGGCGGACTTTCCTATGCGTTATGGCGCGACCGTGTCGGCCTGAAGCTGAGCATCGAAGGCGACGGCCTGGCCCCGCACGGCGGCGTGGTGCTGGCCTGGCCCATCGACGGAGCGCCGGGTGCGACCACGGTGAACGGGCATGCCGCAGAGTGGAAAGGTGGTGAACTGAAAATTACCACGTTTCCGGCGAAGGTCGAGATACGCAGGATCCCGCCGGTGCAGGCCGGCCTGGCCGGCAGCTGAGGTGTGGCGCCCGCAGCCGCTGTGTACTGCGCTCAGCCCTGTGCTGCGCGCCCATCCAAAGCAATAGCTGCCGCACCGAGCAAGCCCGGGTTCGGATGACGCACCGCCACGGTGGGTATCTGCAGCATGGTCGGGGTAAAGCGGCCCTTGGCGTCGAAACGCGCGCGGAAGCCGCCGCGGCGCAGCGTCGGCAGCAGCGGGTCGAGCAGGCCGCCGGCAAGAAATACGCCGTCCCAGGCGCCGTAGGCGAGGACCAGGTCGCCGGCGATGGCACCGAGGATTTCGCCGAACAGTTCGACCGCGCGCACGGCCTGCGCATCGTCGGCCTGGGTGGCGCTGTGCATGACTTGTTCCGGCGTGGTGGCGAGTTTAGGTGCAGCGGCGATGGCGCAGATGGCGCCGTAGAGATTGACCAGGCCGCTGCCGCAGATCACGCGTTCGTTGGAGACGCGGCCGTAGTCGCGGCGCAGCTGTTCGAGGATGGCTATTTCCTCGTCGCTGCCCGGCGCGAAGCTCAGGTGGCCGCCTTCGGTTTCCAGCACGATGGCGCGGCCTTCGCGCAGCAGCAGGGCGCCGACACCCAGGCCGGTGCCGGGGCCGACCACGGCGACGCAGCGGTCGCGGCTGCCGTCGAGCGTGGGCGCGGCCGGCGCGCCGAGGATTTCCAGATCGTCGCCGCGCAGCAGCGGCAGGCAGCGGCTTTGCGCGGCGAAATCGTTGACCAGGCGGACCGAATCCAGATTCAGCTGCTGCGCCACGGCCGCGGCGGAAACGCTCCAGGGCAGGTTGGTCAGGTTCACTTCGCCCGCATCGACGCGGCCGGCAATGGCGAATACGGCCTGGCGCGGCTTGGCGCCGATTTCGTCCAGGTATTTCGCCGCCGCCTCGCCCAGCGACGAATGCGCGGCCGCGCGGTAGCGGCGGATGCTGTCGGTGCGCAGCGGCACCTGGGCCGATTCGCACAGGGCGAAGCGCAGGTTGGTGCCGCCGATGTCGGCGAGCAGGATCAGGTTGGCGTCGGGCATGGTCGGTTCCGGACGGACGGATCGACAAGCATAGCTGCGGCGAGGGAAATCGCGCAGCGATCCCCGCAACGCGCCGCGCGCGGACGAAGCGGCACGGCGCGTCGCCCGCGACTATCGGCTAGCTACCGAGCAAACGTCCCTGGCTCGCAATCACTTCGGCGTAGCATTTCGCGCTGGATTTCAAGGTGCGCTTCTGCGTGGCGAAGTCCACATGGATGATGCCGAAGCGCTTGGAAAAGCCCAGCGACCATTCGAAGTTATCCAGCAGCGACCAGGCGAAATAGCCGCGGATGTCGCAACCGTCGGCGCGCGCCTGGTGGGTGGCGCGCAGGTGTTTTTGCAGATAGTCCACGCGCAGTGGATCGGGCAGTCCGTCGGCTGGCGCAACCGGCGGATCGTAGAAGGCCGAGCCGTTTTCGGTGATGTACAGCGGCGGGTTGCCGTAGCGTTCGCGGATCCAGTTCAGCGTGTCGGTCAGGCCCTGGGGAAACACTTCCCAGCCGGTTTCGCTATACGTGGCCTGGGGCTGGCGCACGGCACTGGCGTACAGCGGCCAGGCCTTGTCGTCATGCCGCGTGACGCTGCGGGTGTAGTAGTTCAGACCGATGAAATCCAGCGGCTGCTGGATCAGTTCGAAATCCTGCGCCGGCCAGTCGGGCCAGGCCTCGCCGAAGATTTCCTTCATTTCCGGCGGATAGTGGCCGCGCAGGGCCGGGTCGAGGTACTGCCGGTTCATGTAGGCGTCGGCGCGCTGGGTGGCTGCCTTGTCCGCCGTGGAATCCGAAGCGGGGTATTTGGGTTCGATATTCACCACCAGGCCGACCTGGTGCTTGCCGATGGCGCGATACGCCTTCACCGCGGCGCCGTGGGCGCGCATCAGGTGATGCGAGGCGATCGGCGCTTCGAAGCGGTTCTTGTGTCCGGGCGCCAGCGCGCCGTGCAGGTAGCCGCCGTCGGTGACGACCCAGGGTTCGTTCAAGGTGGCCCAGAGTTTGACGCGGCCGTCCAGGCGCTGGTAGACGGCGCTGGCGTAGTCGGCAAACCAGTCGGCAATATCCGGATTGAGCCAGCCGCCGCGGTCGTCCAGGGCGGCAGGCAAGTCCCAGTGGTAGAGCGTGGCCATGGGCTGGATGCCTGCCTCGAGCAGGCTGTCGACCAGGCGTTCGTAGAAATCCAGGCCGGCGGCGTTGACCCGGCCGCGGCCCTCGGGCATTACCCGGCCCCAGGCGATGGAAAACCGATAGGCGTTGAGGCCGAGCTGCTGCATCAGCTTTACGTCGCCGGCATAGCGGCGGTAGTGGTCGCAGGCGAGGTCGCCGCTGTCGCCGTCGCGCACCAGGCCGGGTGTGCGGGTAAAGCGGTGCCAGATGCTGGGGCCGGCGCCGTCGGCCAGCGGCGAGCCTTCGATCTGGTAGGCCGAGGTAGCGCAGCCCCAGAGGAAGCCGGCGGGAAATTCGATGGCGGAGGTCATGGCGAACGCTGGTCCCAGGTCGATGAAAACGATTACATTGCAGCATAATGCGGCGCAACGCGGAAGGGCTGCCGGCCCGAGGCGCGACCATCGGACGATACAGGCACTGCGGCGCTGGCGCCGCCAACGGGCAGGCGCATGGCGACGGTAAGTCTGGACGGGGTACGCAAGGTGTATGCAAACGGCCGCGTTGCCGTGGCCGGCGCCAGTTTCGCCATCGCCGAGGGCGAGCTGCTTGTGCTGGTCGGGCCGTCCGGCTGCGGCAAATCGACCCTGCTGCGCATGATCGCCGGACTGGAAGACGTCAGCGCCGGTGAGCTGTGTATTGCCGGTAAGCGCGTCAACGAACTGGCGCCGCGCGATCGCGACATCGCCATGGTGTTCCAGAACTACGCCCTGTATCCGCACATGAGCGTGGCGGAAAACCTGGCCTTCGGGCTGAAGCTGCGCGCTACGCCCAAGGACGAGATGCAGCGGCGCATTGCCACGGCGGCGGCCATGCTGGGTTTGCAATCCATGCTGAAACTGCGCCCGGCCGAGCTTTCCGGCGGGCAGCGCCAGCGCGTCGCGCTGGGCCGTGCGCTGGTGCGCCAGCCCAAGGTGTTTCTGCTCGACGAGCCGCTGTCCAACCTCGATGCCAGGCTGCGCGCGGCGATGCGCGTAGAGATTGCGCGGCTGCACCGCGAGCTGGGTGCAACCATGGTCTATGTCACCCACGACCAGGTCGAGGCGATGACCCTGGGCCATCGCATCGTGGTGATGAACGACGGCGCTATCCAGCAGATCGATACGCCACTGGCACTGTATGCGCGGCCGGCCAATGTGTTCGTGGCGGCGTTTCTCGGCAGCCCCGGCATGAACCTGCTGCGTGGCCGCGTGGCGGCCGACGGCGTGG
This sequence comes from Tahibacter aquaticus, assembly GCF_004363655.1. Classification (GTDB taxonomy): domain Bacteria; phylum Pseudomonadota; class Gammaproteobacteria; order Xanthomonadales; family Rhodanobacteraceae; genus Tahibacter; species Tahibacter aquaticus. The sequence continues at coordinate 393,164 of NZ_SNZH01000001.1, read as the reverse complement.
CGCTGGAGCTGGGCTACGGCCTGCGCCTGGCGCTGGGATCGCGCGAACAGGTGCCGGCGGTAGCGGGCGAGGAGATCGTCGTCGGTCTGCGTCCGGAAGATCTTGCCTGGATTCGGCCCGGCAGCCTGTCGCCGGCGGGTGTGGTCGAGGCGGTGCTCGATCTGGCCGAGCCTGTCGGCAGCGAGACTTTCCTCAATCTGCGCCTGGGCGAACAGGCGCTGGTGGCGCGCATTGCGCCGGGGGAAGTGCCGGCAGCGGGCAGCCGCCTGCGGCTGGCCTATGCGCCGCAGCGCCTGCAGTACTTCGCCGCGGGCAGCGGCGAGCGCTTGGGCTGAGGCGCAGAAGAAAAAATCCCAAAAGACGTTTGTTACTTCGTGCACTACGGCGCTAGCGCTGCAGCAGCCGGCACGTTGGCGGGAATCGCTGCGTTTCCGTGTATTGAATACCTGGGGAGCGTCCATCCGGGGAGCGGGGGCGTCCTGCGTGCGGCCCGATCAGCGCGATTGCGCAGCGGTGTCGCGTCCGTAATGACATCGTAGGAGTGAGCAATGAAAACCAGGTATCTGATTCCGGCGGGCTTTGCCCTGCTGGCCGGCATCGCTTGCGCCGCAAACGCGGCAACACCGGTGGCAGAGGCGGATTTCGCCGCCGCACCGGCGCGCGTGGCCACGCCGGCACGCAGCAGTGCCGAGGCGGCGCTGCACCAGTTCGCGGCGCAGTTCCGCAGCGAAGCGGGCACCTTGCCGCAGGGCTTTCCGCTGGAGCTGGACGATGTGGCGCAGCTGCAGAACGCCAGCCTCGGCTACGGTTTCCAGGTGTATGACGTGGATGCGGCAAGTCTCGCCGGCGGCGCCAGCCTCAGCGATGCAGCGCGGGCGACCGGCACCTGGCGCTTCGCCGTCAGCGTGAACGGCCGCTCGGTCGGCCTGGTGACCATGGTGCAGGACGGTGTGCAATGGCAGGCGGTTTCCTTCGGCGGCGCCGGCCTGGTCAAGGATATGGACGCGGTAGTGCGGGCGCAGGTGCGCGGTGCGCAGCTGCGCTATCTGCGCCTGCCGCAGGCGACGGCGGACTTCATCGAGGTACGCGGCAACGGCACGGCGGCACGCTTCGCGCCGCTGCGGGCGGCGCGCGAATCGCTGCTGCTGGCGCAACGCGGCGGCGACGGCCTGATGGCCGAAGCCGAACTGCTGCCCGAACTGCGCGACGCCGTCGCGCGCAACCTCGATCGCTGAAGCCGGGAGCCTCCATGAAAGCCTTGATCCGTCATGCCGTGCTGGCCGCCTTGCTGGCCGCCAGTGCCAGCAGCAATGCCGCGTACCGTTATCTCAATGTGAACCTTGTCACCCAGGAGCACAGCAACTGGTGCTGGGCCGCCACCGCAGTCGACGTGCTGCGCTGGTACGGCTCCACGCCCAGCCAGTGCGGCGTGGTCAACTGGGCCTACGGCCGCAGCGACGCCTGCGGCAACAGCAATTTCAACTGGAATTCCGGCGCAAATACGGCCAATTCCATGTACGGCACGGGCGGCAGCATCCAGTCCATCCTGTCCAACTGGGGCCTGTCCAGTTCCGGCTATGGGTATGCCTTGAGCTGGAATGCGGTGGTCAGCGACATCAACGCCAATCGCCCCTTCGTGCTGCGGTTCGGCTGGTACAGCGGCGGCGGGCATTTCATCGTCGGCTATGGCTACGACGACCGCAGCGGTACCCAGCGCGTGGCCTATATGAACCCCTGGCCGGGCGAAGGCTTTACCTGGTCCAACTACAACTGGACCGTTTCGGCGCCGTATGACCATACCTGGACGCATACGCTGCGTATGAACCGCTAGGCGAGGGGTGCGCCGGCCGGAGCGGGGAGGGGGCCTGTTGGGTTCCGGCCGGTAGCATCTTGCGCAAGACCAGAAAATCGCATTTGTAGCTTTATTTAATGTTTAGCGAGTCGCCAGCAGCTGCCGCGCCTGCTCGATCTGGTTGGCGCGGCAGTCGGGGCTGTTGCCCAGGTGGTCCAGTGCGGCAGCGAGCAAGGCTTGGCCCTCGCTGCGGCGGCCGGCCTGGGTCAGGGCCAGGCCGCGGCCCAGCTGGAGGATGGTCAGGCGCTGGTGTTGCGGCGCATAAAGCGGCTGGGCTGCAGCGATGGCACGGTCGAACAGAGGGATCGCCCAGGCATAGCGGTGCTGCGCCAGGGCCAGGTCGGCGCGGTTTTCCAGCACGATGGCCTTGACGAACGGCGTTGTTGGGCCGGATGCATCGAGGATGGCGTCGGCTTCGTCGAGTGCCTGCGCCGCGCCGGTGGTATCGCCCTGGCGCAGCAAGGCCATGCTGAGTACAGCCAGGCTCATCGCATGCCAGGGATGTTGCTCGCCCAGTTCGCGGGCACGGCCCTGCGCGGCCTGGCGCAGCCAGCTCGCGCCTTCGGCCTGGCCGGCGCAAGTCAGGGCGAAGCCCAGGTCGTGGGTTACCGTCAGCGTGGTCGGGTGCGCCGCGCCGTAGCGGTGGGACAGCTGCCGCTGCAGTTCGCGCAGCAGTACGACCGCTTCGTCGTAGCGGCCCAGCCCGACCAGGGCGGTTTCGATCGCGATATGCGTTTCCAGGGTGAATGCGTGATCGGCGCCGCGTACGCCCGCATACAGTTCGCGCGCACGCCGCGCGTGCTGCAGGGCGGCGTCGAAATGCCCCAGGCGCGATTCGCACAGGCTCAGGCCCATGTAGGTATCGGCCTGCGAGGCGGGCGTCATCTGCGCGGTGCGCGGCAGCAAGGCCAGATAGCGCGCTTCGCACAGGGCGAATTCTTCACGCAGGAAGGCGGCACGGCCGATCTGGTTGTCGATGTCGGCGACCAGCTCGGCGCGGTCGCCCAGCGCTGCAAGGGCATCGCTGCGCAGGACGTGCAGGTCGGCTTCGTTCTGGGCCAGGCCGGCGGCGCCGATGCGCACTTGGCTCAGGCTCAGACGCGCCTGCAGCACGCTGACATGCGTAGCCCCGCGCACCTGGCCCAGGCGGGCGATGGCACGGCCCAGGGCGACTTCGGCCAGGTCGTAGCGGCCCAGGCCGGCCAGCGAGCGGCCCAGGCTCAGGTCGATTTCGCCGGCCACTTCGGGCATGCCGGACAGGCGCTGCTCGACCTTGTCCAGCGCGCCGGCCATCAGCTCGGCCACGCGAATGTCGCCACTGCCGCGCTGCAGCGGATCGGCGCCGGGCAGGAAATCCTCGTTGATGAAGCGGTTGACTGCCTGGGCCACTTCGCGCGCCTGTTCGGCCGCATCGCGTTGGCGCGCCAGCTTGAGCATGAAGCCGGCGATGATGGCGACAAAGGCCAGCACCAGCAGGCCGGCGGCGAGCGAACCCAGTGGATAGGCCTGCAGCAGCAGGTGTGCCCTGTGCGCCAAGTGCGGCGGCCGCGCACTGACCGGCTGGTAGGCCAGCAGGCGTTTGAGATCGGCTTGCAATGCGGAAACCGTGGCGTAGCGCCGCGCCGGATCGTCGGCCATGGCCTTGGCCACGACAGCGGCGAGATCGCGCGGCGCGGCCGGGCTGTTGCCGGCGGCCAGCACGTCGTGCAGCAGCCGGCCCAGCTGCCAGATGTCCGAGGCGACCTGCGGCGCGGCGCCGGCCAGTTGTTCCGGGCTGGCATAGCCGGGGGTGAAGGCGCGTTGCGCCGTGCTGTCGGTCACCAGGGTGGCGATGCCGAAATCCAGCAGCTTGGCGCGGCCGTCCGCATCGACGCGCACGTTGGCCGGCTTGATGTCCCGGTGCAGCAGCAGCCGGCCATGGGCGAACTGCACAGCATCGACGACGGGCAGCAGCAGTTGCACGCGTTCGCGCCAGCCCAGGCCCTGTTCGGCGGCGTGCTGGTCGATGGTTGTGCCCTCTACGTATTCCATCGCAAACCAGAGGTGGCCGTCTTCGCCATGGCCGCCGTCGAGCAGGCGGGCGATATGCGGATGGCGCAGTCCGGCCAGAATCTGCCGCTCGTGCCGGAACAACTGCAGCGCGACGGCGTCGAGCCGGCCCAGCGGCAGCCATTTGATGGCGACGTCCTGTTCGTATTCGCCGTCGGCGCGGGCGGCGAGATAGACGATCCCCATGCCGCCGCGGGCGATCTCGCGAGCGATGCGGAACGGCCCCAGCGTGCGGCCGGGCGCCAGTTCGGCCAGGCCGGCCGAGCGCAGCAGGCTGCGCACCAGCGCGCCCTGCAGCAGTTGGCCTGGTTCGAACATGCGCTCGATCAGGCCGGCCATTGCCGGGCTAGGCCGCCAGCAGGTTCTGCAGGCGTTCCCGCGCCTGCGCCCAGAGGCGTTGCACCGAGCGCAGCGGCATGCGCAAGGCTTCGGCGGTCTCGACTTCGGTCAGTCCGCCGAAGATGCGGCAATCGACGATGCGCACCATGCGCTCGTCTTCGCGTCCGAGTTGTTGCAGTACCGAGTCCACGCCGATGAGTTCTTCCGCTTCGCGGTCGGCGGCGAGTTCGTGCTGGTCCAGCGTGGTGTGTTCAGCGCCGCCGCCGCGCTTGGCCGCCATGCGGTCACGGGCATGATTGACCAGGATCTGGCGCATGGCACGGCCGGCCAGGGCGAGAAAGTGCGAGCGGCTGCCGATGCCGTTCTCGCCGCTGTTGCTGGCGATGCGCAGGTAGCACTCGTGCACCAGCGCAGTGGCATTCAGGGTGTTGGGCCGGCCCGAGGTGCTGGCGCAGCGGGCCAGCCGCAGCAGATCGCCATACAGCAGGGCGACGACCTGTTGCCAGGCTGCGTCGTCACCGGCGTGGGCCTGTTCGAGCAACAGCGTGATTTGACTCATGAAACTTCCCCCGGTCGGAAGCGTTTGCCTGCGGGGGCTATAGATCCTCCCGAAACAATGCGCAGGCAGAGTCTATCGCCTGCGCAACATTTCGGGGATGCATAAGGACCGCGGCCGTGGCCGCGGCAATCAGCCGCGCTCGGTGAACGGAATCAGGCGCTTCCAGCTCTTCCGCTTGGGCGGGTACTTGCCCTGCAGATACGGGTGTTCCGGATAGTTCAGCTCCAGCACGCGCTTGGCGTCGGTACTGAGCTTGTCCTGGCCCAGGCGCGCATACGACTCGGCCAGCACGGCCAGGGCGTCGCCGGCCTGCGGCGTGCGCTGGTAGTTTTCGATGATTTTCTCGGCGCGGTTGGCGGCGGCCACATAGGCCTTCTGGCGCAGATAGAACAGGGCGACGCCGATTTCCGCCTGGGCCATGTTGTTGCGCAGGTAGATCATGCGCTGGCGGGCATCGTTGCTGAAGCGGCTGTCGGGATAGCGCTTGATCAGTTCGCTGAAGTCTTCGAACGACTGCAGGGCGAAGGCCTGGTCGCGCTTGGTCTCGTCGCGGCTGATATAGCGCTCGAGCAGGCCGTTGGACCGGTTGAAGTTGATCAGACCGCGCAAGTAGTAGGCGTAGTCGATGTGTTTGTGCGTGGGATAGGTCTTGATGAAGCGGTTGATCGCGGAGTAGGCCTCTTCCTCCTTGTGGTCCTTGTACTGGGCGTAGGCCAGTTCCAGCTGTGCCTGTTCCGTATAAGGGCCGAAGGGAAAGCGCGCGATCAGTCGTTCATAAGTACGGGCGGCGCGTTCGAGGTTATTGTTTTGCAAGGCCTCTTTGCCCAGGGAGTAGACCTGGTCCACCGGCAGGGTTTCGATCGGATCGCCCTTCTTGCCACTGCGCGAGCAGGCGCCCAGCGCCAGCAGTGCAACAAGCAGGGTCAGTCGGATCAGCAAGGAAACTCGCATGGTAGGGCCACGCTCTGCGAAAATGCGGGCCGCGATCATAGCCCAAAGAATCGAGCCTCGCCCCGGCCAGGCAAAACCCCGCATGAATGAATCCTCTGCTGTCCTTACCGTTGAAATTCCGTTCGAACACGCGGGCCGCCGCTTCGATCAAGTGCTGGCCGAGCTGTTTCCGGACTATTCCCGCTCGCGTCTGAGCAGCTGGATCAAATCTGGCGATGCCTTGCTCGACGGTGCCCTGGTGGCGCCGCGCCAGCTGGTCAAGGGCGGCCAGCGCATCAGCCTGGTGGCCGTGGCCTCGCAAGAGGTGCCGATGGCGCCCGAGGACATCGAGCTGGACATCCGCTTCGAAGACGCCGACGTGCTGGTGATCAACAAGCCCGTCGGCCTGGTGGTGCATCCGGGCGCCGGCAACCCGGCCGGCACTTTGCAGAACGCGCTGCTGCACTACGATGCCAAGCTGATCGAGATTCCCCGCGCCGGCATCGTGCACCGCCTGGACAAGGACACTTCCGGCCTGATGGTGATTGCGCGCAGCCTGCGTGCCCACACCACCCTGGTGGAACAGCTGTCCGAACGCGCCATGCACCGCCAGTACGAGGCCCTGGTCATGGGGCCGATGATTTCCGGCGGCAGTGTCGATGCGCCGATCGGCCGCCATCCCAAGGACCGGGTCAAGCAGGCCGTGGTCGACGAACCGGCCGGCCGGCCGGCGGTGACGCACTACCGCGTGCGCGAGCGCTTCCGCGCCCACACCCTGGTGCAATGCAACCTGGAAACCGGCCGTACCCACCAGATTCGCGTGCATATGTCGCATATCCGCCATCCGCTGGTGGGCGACATCATGTACGGCGGCGGCTTGCGCCTGCCCAAGGGGGCTACGCCGGAGCTGACCGAAGTGCTGCGCGGCTTCAAGCGCCAGGCCTTGCACGCGGAGAAGCTGGAATTCACCCATCCGGTCGGCGGCAAGACGATCTCGGTCGAGGCCGAACGTCCGGCCGACCTGGCGGCGCTGGTCGTGGCCTTGCGCGGCGATACCAAGGTCAACGGCGAAGCCGACAATGCGAAGCGGCGCTAGACCATGACGACAGCCGGCGGTCTTGTGCATCGGGCCGGCGGCTTGTTGATTCCTGCCTGGGAGCTGCCTCCCGGCGTGCGGGCAGCGGTGACGACGCGCCGGCTCGCCGGTGTTTCGCCGTCGCCGTTCGATTCGGGCAACCTGGGTTCGCGCTGCGGCGATGCGCCGGCCAATGTGGTGGCGAATCGTGTCGTGCTACGCCACACCCTCGCCTTGCCGTCCGAGCCGGTCTGGTTGCGCCAGGTGCACGGCGTTGCCGTGCATTCGGTGGCGCAGCAGGGCAACCCGGATGGCGACCATCACGACGATCCGGTCGCCGACGCGGCCTATACCAACCGCCCCGGCCTGGTCTGCCTGGTGCAGACGGCCGACTGCCTGCCGCTGCTTATCTGCAGCGACGATGGGCGCGAAGTCGCTGCCGTGCACGCAGGCTGGCGCGGGCTGGCCGCCGGTGTGATCGAGGCGACCCTGGCCCGCTTCGAGGCGCCGGCCGCGCAGTTGCGCGTCTGGCTGGGGCCGGCGATAGGGCCGGCGAGCTACGAAGTGGGCGAGGAAGTGCGCGCTGCCTTTGTCGCCCACGATGCCACTGCGCACAGGGCGTTCAGCGAGACGCGGCCCGGCCACTGGCTATGCGATCTGTATGAACTGGCGCGGCAGCGCCTGGCCGCCGTAGGCGTCGACGCTGTCAGCGGCGGCGGCTTCGACACGTTTACCGACCCGCGCTTCTATTCGCACCGGCGCTCGCGGCCGACGGGACGTTTCGCCAGCCTGATCTGGATCGAGCCGCTGGCGTCGGCACAGCCGGCGCAGCATACGGCAAGGCCAACTGCGCTCGCGGCGCATCGGCGCGCGACCCGGCTGATGTTCCCGCGCCTGCTCGGCAGCGCCTTCGCCAAGCTGCCCAGGACGGTGCAGGCGCTGCATCTGCGCCGGGGTCTGCAAACATTCCAGGGTGCGGCGACGATACGCCGCGGCAGTCATTGGCTGGCGAGGCTATGCGGACGGGTCACCGGACTGCCGCCCGCCATGCAGGATGCGCCGCTGTGCGTGGAAATCACCGCGACGCCCCGGCGCGAACACTGGCTGCGCAATTTCGACGGCCATCGCATGGGTTCGGCGATGTGGAAGCGCAAAGGCCGTCTGTGCGAACGTCTTGGCCTGGTCACCTTCCATTTCCGCCTGTCGGTGCAAAACGCTGCGCTGGTCTGGACAGTGGACCGCGTACGGGCGCTGGGTCTGCCCTTGCCGGCCAGCTGGTTCTCTGGCGTGAAGGCGCGCGAGTTCGAACGCGACGGACGCTATTGCTTCGAGGTCGCCGCCGCGCTGCCGCTGGCGGGCGAACTGGTTCATTACAGCGGCTGGCTCGATGCCGATCCGGCCTGGGTCGAAAACGAATGGCCCGACCAGCCCCTCGCCGATGAGGCTCGCGACGACTACGACAGTAGCGACGACTACGACAGCGAGCGCCACGGCAATGCCGATAGTGGCGACGGTGGTGGCGATGGCGGCGACTGAGCCTGTGCCTGTGGACAACGGCGGCGCGCCGGTCGTCGTGTTCGACGGGGTCTGTCGCCTGTGCAGCGGCTGGGTGCAGTTCCTGCTCAGGCATGACAAGGCTGGTCGTATCCGCTTTGCGCCCATGCAGTCGGCCAGCGGCCGCCGCTTGCTGCAGCAGCACGGGCTGGATGCGGACGATCCTTTGTCGTTCCTCTGGATCGACGCCGGCCAGGGATATCGCGACAGCGATGCGATCCTGCGCATCGTCGACAGCTTCGGTGGTGCCTGGCGCCTGCTTCGTGCGCTACGGCTGGTGCCGCGACCGCTGCGCGATGCGGGCTACCGCTTGGTCGCGCGCAACCGCTACCGCTGGTTCGGCCGGCGCGATACCTGCCTGCTGCCCGATGCGGCGACGGCGCCGCGCTTTCTCGACTGACAACGACGGAAGCCCCTTGGGCGGAGCTTCCGCCGTGGTGCGGCGACGTCCGCTCAGCCGTCGGACCTGCCGCAGTTGCGCGTTGAGCTGCCGGTACCCAGCAGCTGGTTGTTCGCGTCGAGCACGGTTACGCCGATCTGCAGCAACTGGCTGCCGCCGTTTTCCTGCGGACAGCGAAAGGTACAGGTCGAGCGGTTTTCGCAGGGCGAGGGAATCACCACGCTGGAATGCGGCGGGCCTTCGGCGTACGACCAGTTCCAGCTGTATTTGAACGGCGTCGGCGAACCGGGCTGCTGGCGAAGGCGAAGCAGATGTTGGTGGTCGAGCAGTCCAGACTGACCGAGGCGAAGGCTGCGCCGGGCAGCGTCAGGGCCAGCGCCAGCAGGGTAGTGCGAAACAGATTCATGGCTTTCGCCAACTCGACGGGGATAGACCCGCGCCGGCCAGCGTAATGACGGCGCCGACGCGGGCGATGCGCGTTCGGCTGCGGTGAGAGCGGCGCGCTGCCGGACGGGCCGGATTGGTTCCGGACCAACCAAGCTATTCGCAAAAACCGCGGCGATGTGATCAAGTTCACTTCGCTTCAACAGCGCAGTTTGGGAAAAAGCGGTTTCCACATCGTGCATCGATAGGGCGTGGAATGGCTGCCGGCTGTCAGCGCAGCCGGGTTTCGATCGCGTACGGCTGGAGCGAGCGCAGGCATTCGGCTAGCGTGAACAGACCGATGCAGGGCAGCGCGCCGCGCACGGCAAGCTCGCCACGGGCAAGTTTGATCGCGACGACGACGGCGGCCGTCGCCGGAATCTGCGGGCCGTCGCCGTCGCGGGCGATGATTTCCCAGCAGCGCTCGTGCGCGCTGCCGCTATTGCCCACGCCGCTCAGTGCGACGTGCATGGCGCCTTGCTCGCTGCCGTCCCGGGCGAACCATTCGCTCAGGCGCTTGAGCGTGGGCGCGTGGCGGGCCAGGTCGCGCACCAGGCCGGCTCGCACCAGCCAGGACAGCAGCCAAAGGCCGAAATGCAGGTGTTTGAGTTCCAGCCCGGCGCGAAAACGCAGATGCTGCAGCGGGCCGTAGCGCGGTTCGAACAGCGCAAGGTCCGGCACGTCGCAGGCGGCCAGCCAGCGCGGCCCCACCGGCGTTGCGTAGACGTGCCGTTGCAGGGCCTGCCAGCCGTATACCGCCACCGGCCGCGCGTGTTCGCGCCAGGGCAGGGGGCGGCCGACGTAGGACAGGATGGCCGCGACGGTGGCGAGCCCGCGCTCGGTACGGTTGCCCGGGCTGATGCCGATGTCGATGCCGTCCAGGCGCGAGAATTCGCCACGGCACTGGTCGACGACGGCAGCCGACAGGCCCGGCACGGTGCTGGCGCCGGTGACAGCAAGGCGGTCGTACTTGCGGGCCAGCGCATCCAGCGCCGGGCCGAAGCCGAGCACGTAGTCGCGGCCGTCGGCGAGATCGACGTAGTGCGCGCCGGCTTCCAGGCAGGCCTGCGCGATCGCATAGCCCTGCTGCTGGAACGGTCCGGCGCAGTGAATGACGAGCTGAGGCCGTTCGCGTTGCAGTAGCGCTGCGAAGCCCGCGGTGTGAGCATCCACGAGGACGGGGACGAGTTCGGCAAGGCAGTCCGGATCGGCGCGGCAGCGCACGGCCAGGGCCTGGGCGCGACTTGCATCGCGACCGGCCAGCAGCAGGCGCCAGCCGTTCTGCCGCGCCAGGCGTTGCGCGATGCGCGTGCCGAACAAGCCGTAGGCGCCGAGCAGCAATACGGTCCAGGACATAAGCGACGTCGCCGCAAAAACGCCATGGTAACCGCGCCGTGCCAACCGCCTGCAATGCTGCCGGGCGCCACACCTGTGCTTGAATCGGCGCGCCGCGGCCTTATTCATGCGCCATCGCCGGGATTACCCGGCCTCCTTCTTTCCTCCGGGTGACCCATGCGTCTGGACAAGTTCACATCGCGTCTGCAACAGGCCCTGGCCGATGCGCAAAGTCTTGCGCTGGGCCGCGACCACAACATGCTGGAACCGCTGCACCTGATGGCGGCCCTGCTCGACCAGCAAGGCGGTTCCACCGTGCCGCTGCTGAGCCAGGCTCAGGTCAATGTGCCGCTGCTGCGCCAGCGCGTGGCCGAGGCCGTGCAACGCCTGCCGCAGATCAAGGGGCAGGAAGGCAATATCAACATTTCCAGCGATCTCAACCGCCTGCTCAACCTGTGCGACAAGCTGGCGCAGCAACGCGGCGACCAATTCATTGCCAGCGAACTGTTCGTGCTGGCTGCGCTGGATGACAAGGGCGAACTGGGCACGGCGCTGAAGGCCGCCGGCGCGAACAAAAGCAATGTCGCTGCGGCGATCGACAAGATGCGCGGCGGCGAAAAAGTGCAGAGCGAAGGCGCGGAAGAGCAGCGCCAGGCGCTGGAAAAATACTGCGTCGACCTGACCGCGCTGGCCGAGAGCGGCAAGCTCGATCCGGTCATCGGTCGCGACGAGGAAATCCGCCGCACCATCCAGGTATTGCAGCGGCGCACCAAGAACAATCCGGTGCTGATCGGCGAGCCCGGCGTGGGCAAGACCGCCATCGTCGAAGGACTGGCCCAGCGCATCGTCAATCACGAAGTGCCGGAAAACCTGCGCGACCGCCGCGTGCTGAGCCTGGACATGGGTGCGCTGATCGCCGGGGCCAAGTTCCGCGGCGAATTCGAGGAGCGCCTCAAGGCCGTGCTCAGCGACCTGTCCAAGCAGGAAGGCCGGGTGATTCTTTTCATCGACGAGCTGCACACCATGGTCGGCGCGGGCAAGGCCGAAGGCTCGATGGACGCGGGCAATATGCTCAAGCCTGCGCTGGCCCGCGGCGAGCTGCATTGCATCGGCGCGACCACGCTCGATGAATATCGTAAATATGTGGAAAAAGACGCTGCGTTGGAGCGGCGCTTCCAGAAGGTGTTCGTGGGCGAGCCCAGCGTCGAGGACACCATTGCCATCCTGCGCGGGCTGAAGGAGCGCTACGCCGTACACCACGGCGTGGAGATCACCGACCCGGCGGTGGTCGCCGCTGCCACGCTGTCGCACCGCTATATCGCCGACCGCCAGCTGCCGGACAAGGCCATCGACCTGATGGACGAGGCGGCCTCGCGCATCCGCATGGAGATCGATTCCAAGCCCGAGGAAATGGACCGGCGTGAGCGCCGCCTGATCCAGCTGAAGATCCAGCGCGAAGCGCTGAAAAAAGAGAAGGATTCCGAATCGATCCAGCGCCTGGCCGACCTGGAAAAAGACATTGCCGTGCTGGAGCGGGAGTTCTCCGACCTGGAAGAAGTGTGGAAATCGGAAAAAGCCACGCTGCAGGGCGCTACCCGCATCAAGGAGCAGATCGAGCAGGCGCGCCTGGAGCTGGAAGCGGCGCAGCGCCATCAGGATTTCGCGCGCATGAGCGAAATCCAGTATGGCCGCCTGCCCGAGCTGGAAAAGCAGCTCAAGCTGGCGCAGGAAGCCGAGAACGTCGGCTTTACCCTGCTGCAGGACAAGGTCACGGCCGAGGAGATCGCCGAGGTCGTGGCGCGCTGGACCGGCATTCCGGTCAGCCGCATGCTCGAAGGCGAGCGCGAAAAACTGCTGCGCATGGAAGCCGAACTGCACAAGCGCGTGGTCGGCCAGGACGAGGCCGTGCGTGCGGTCAGCGATGCGATACGGCGTGCCCGTGCCGGGCTGTCCGATCCGAACCGGCCGTCCGGCTCTTTCCTGTTCCTCGGACCGACCGGCGTGGGCAAGACCGAACTGTGCAAGGCCCTGGCGGATTTCCTGTTCGATGCCAGCGATGCGATGGTGCGTATCGACATGTCGGAATTCATGGAAAAACATTCGGTGTCGCGCCTGATCGGCGCGCCGCCGGGCTATGTCGGCTACGAGGAAGGCGGCTACCTGACCGAGGCGGTGCGGCGCCGCCCGTACAGCGTGATCCTGCTCGACGAAGTGGAAAAAGCGCATCCGGACGTGTTCAACGTACTGCTGCAGGTGCTCGACGACGGCCGCCTGACCGACGGCCAGGGCCGCACCGTGGATTTCCGCAACTGTGTGATCGTGCTGACCTCCAATCTCGGTTCGCAGCTTATTCAAGAGGCGGCGAGCATCGGCGGCGAGGAAGGCTATACCCAGATCAAGGCTGCGGTAATGGGCGTGGTGCAGGCGCAGTTCCGTCCCGAATTCATCAACCGGCTGGACGAGATCGTGGTGTTCCGCCCGCTGGAGCAGGCGCAGATTCGCGCGATTGCACGCATCCAGACCGCCGGGCTGGCCCGGCGCCTGGCCGAACGCCAACTGCGGCTGGAAATCAGCGACGCGGCGCTGGACCTGCTCGGCCAGGCTGGTTTCGACCCGGTATACGGCGCGCGGCCGCTCAAGCGGGCGATCCAGCAGCAGTTGGAAAACCCGTTGGCGCGGCAGATCCTGGAAGGCCGTTTCGGCAGCGGCGAGACCGTCACGGTAGACGCCCACGGCAGCCAGCTGGTGTTCGGCCACACGGGTGCTACGGCAGCGGCCTGAGACGCCGTCCGGCCGAAATTGCTTGAAAACCCCGCGCCGGTCCGCACAATGCGGGCCGGCGCCGCTTCCTGCGGCGCGTTTTTGCCTATCCAGGTGCAGCAATGCCGATCTATGAGTTCGAATGCAGCGAGTGCGGCAAGCGCTTCGATCGCCTGCAGAAATTGTCCGACCCCGATCCCACCGACTGCCCGGCCTGCGCCAAGCCCGGCGTGCGTCGCCGCGTGACCGCACCGTCGTTCCGGCTGGCCGGCTCGGGCTGGTACGAGACCGATTTCAAGAAAGACGGCGACAAGAAGCGCAATCTGGCCGAAGGCGGCAGCGACAGCGGTGCAGCCAAGAGCGAACCGGCCAAGAGCGAGCCCGCGGCAGCGACGCCGAGCAGCGACAAGCCGGCGACTGCTACCACGACGCCGTCGTCGGGCTGAGTTTTGCTGCGGCCTGAACCATTGCCGTGCTGCAGCGTGGTCCTCACGCACCTGTCAGGTGTTCAGCACTTACACTAGGCAGGCGTTTGGCCAAAGGAGAAGGTGCAATGATCACGCGTGTGCTGGGAATAGCCGCTCTGTTTCTGGGGGCATTGTTGGGGACTTCGTCCGTGGCCCAGGCTCAACGGGGCGGCGGTCGCGATTCGATCGAATGCCGTAGCGAGAATTACCGTTACGCCCGCTGCGATGCCGGCTGGCGCGACGCCCGCCTGGTGCGCCAGCTGTCGGGCAGCAGTTGTGTACGTGGCCAGACCTGGGGCATCGACCGTCGTGGCAGCATCTGGGTAGACCGCGGCTGTTCCGGCGTCTTCGTCGAAGCAGGCGGCGGCGGAGGTGGTCACGGCGGTGGTGGTGGCGGTGGCTGGAATCCGGGTCCGGACTGGGACCGCGACATCAGCTTCGTCTGCCGCAGCAGCGACTACCGCTACAACATGTGTCAGGTCGATGTCGGTCGTGGCGGCGAAGTACGCCTCGTGCGCCAGATCTCCAGCACGCGCTGCGTCCAGGGCCGTACCTGGGGCTATAACCGCGCCGGCGTCTGGGTCGACCAGGGCTGTGCTGCCGAGTTCGTGGTGGAGCGCCGTTGGCGCTGATCCCCAGCCGGCAATAACCTGCTGAAATGCCTGCCACCTCCTGCTGAGACGCAGAAGGTGGCAGCCGCCGGGCCTGCAACGGGCCGCGGCGACAACGACGGACAGATCCGTCCCGGCGGCCTTAGTGCCGGCTTTTGTTTGCAGCGCAACAAATTCCTCCGTAGGATTCCGGCCTTTCCGCCTGTGCCAGGCGGACAGTCTATTCCGGAGCCTTGAGCGTATGCGCAGCCATTACTGCGGTCTCGTCGACGAGACCCTGATCGGTCAGACCGTCACCTTGTGCGGATGGGCTGATACCCGGCGCGACCACGGCAAGCTGATTTTCATCGACCTGCGCGACCACGAAGGCATCGTCCAGTGCGTGGCAGAGCCGGAGAATGAGGCCGCTTTCAAGCCGGCCGAAGGCGTGCGCTACGAATACTGCCTGCGCATCGTCGGCAAGGTGCAGGCGCGACCGGCCAGCCAGGTGAACGAGAACTTGCGCAGCGGCAAGATCGAAGTGATCGCCGATAGTGTGGAAATCCTCAACGCCGCGGCACCACTGCCTTTCATGCTGGACGACAGCGTTGGCGAAGACACGCGTCTGCGCTACCGCTATCTGGATATCCGCCGCCCCGACATGCAGCGCAAGCTGCGCATGCGCACGCGCCTGGTCTCGGCGCTGCGCCATTACCTGGACGACAAGGGCTTCCAGGACATCGAAACGCCGATCCTGACCAAGGCCACGCCCGAAGGTGCGCGCGACTATCTCGTGCCCAGCCGCGTGCATCCGGGCGAATTCTTCGCCTTGCCGCAGTCGCCGCAGCTGTTCAAGCAGCTGCTGATGATGGCCGGCATGGACCGTTACTACCAGATTGCGCGCTGCTTCCGCGACGAAGACCTGCGTGCCGACCGCCAGCCCGAATTCACCCAGCTCGACATGGAATTCGCCTTCGTCGGCGAGCGCGATGTGCAGGATTTCGTCGAAGGCATGATCCGCTCCATCTTCAAGCAGGTGGTCGATGTCGACCTGGTCGCCGAATTCCCGCGCCTGACCTATGCCGAGGCCATGCGCCGCTACGGTTCGGACAAGCCCGATCTGCGCATCGAGCTGGAACTGGTCGACGTGGCGGACGCCGTGAAGAGCTGCGACTTCAAGGTGTTTTCCGGTCCGGCCAATGACATCGGCGGTCGCGTTGCGGCGCTGCGCGTGCCCAGCGGGGCCGAACTCACGCGCAAGCAGCTCGACGACTACGGCGTCTACGTGCAGAAGTGCGGCGCCAAGGGGCTGGCCTGGATACGCATCGACGACCTCGACAAGGGGCGCGAAGGACTGACTTCACCGATCGTGAAATTCCTCGGCGATGATGCGATCAAGGCCATCTTCGCCGCGGTCGGCGCGCAGACCGGCGACGTGATCTTCTTCGGCGCCGGCCCCTACAAGACGGTCAGTGATTTCCTCGGTGCGCTGCGCCTGAAGGTCGCCCGCGACCTGGGCCTGGTCGCCAACGCCTGGCGTCCACTCTGGATAGTCGATTTCCCGATGTTCGAATACGACTTCGACGCCAAGCGCTACGTTGCCCTGCATCATCCGTTCACCGCGCCCAAGGTCGACGATGTCTCCGACCTGCGCGCGAATGCGGCGATTTCGGTGTCGCGCGGCTACGACATGGTGCTCAACGGCAACGAGATCGGCGGCGGCTCCATCCGTATCCACCGGCCGGAAATGCAGAGCACCGTGTTCGAGCTGCTCGGCATCGGCGCGGAAGAAGCCGAGGCCAAGTTCGGCTTCCTGCTCGATGCGCTCAAATACGGCGCACCGCCGCACGGCGGCATTGCGTTCGGTATCGATCGCATCGCCGCGCTGATGGCGGGAACCGAGTCGATCCGCGACGTGATCGCCTTCCCCAAGACCGCCAGCGCGCAATGCCTGCTGACCTCGGCGCCGTCCAGCGTGCCCGAAGCGCAGTTGCAGGAATTGCACGTGCGCGTGGTCAAGCCGGTGAAGAGCTGAGATGAAACGGCCGCGGCTTGCATGGCAGGCCGCAGCACGAGCAGGATGCGCGCATGAGTGACGAGGCAGTGATCCTGGTCCACGGCGTCTGGATGCGCGCATTCAGCCTGCTGGTCTTGCGCCGGCGGCTGCGCGAAGCCGGCTTCCATACCGAACTGTTCGACTATGCCAGCGTATTCGGCCGCGGCGAGCGCGGTGTCGAACGCCTGTGCCGGCGCGTGCAGGCGCAGCGTGCAAGCACAGTACATCTGGTTGGCCACAGCATGGGCGGCCTGCTCGCCCTGCAAAGTCTGCAGCGCCTGCCGCAGGGACTCAGCGGCCGTATCGTCTGCCTGGGCTCGCCCTTGAACGGCAGTGCGGTGGCGCGTCGCGTCGAGCGCTGGCCGCTGGGACCGCGCATTCTCGGCGGCAGCCGCGATCCGCTGTGCAAGGGGCTGGGCGAGGCCAGGCCGGCGGCCAGCGTCGGCGTCATCGCCGGTACGCGCGCCTTCGGTCTGGGCCAGCTGGCTGGCGTGTTCGACGAGCCCAACGACGGCACCGTCGGCCTGTCCGAAACACGCTGGCCCGGTGCCAGTGCGCACTGCGCCGTGGATACCTCGCATACCGGCCTAACCTTGTCGCGCGAAGCGGCCAGGCTGACCGTGAATTTTCTGCGTTCGGGAAATTTCCACAACGAGGCAATGCCGTCTTGACCGTCCTGATCGGCGTGCGCCAGTGGGTTGCGCCCACCAACACGGCCCTGCCGCCGATGCGCATCCTGGGCATCGATCCGGGCTCGCAGCGCACTGGCGTCGGCGTGATCGAAACCGATGCCCAGGGCAATGCGCGCCACATCTTCCATGCGGCGATCAACCTGCTCGCCAACGACAGCTTCGCCCTGCGCCTGAAGCAGATCTTCGACGAAATAGGCGCGGTGATCGAAGCGCACCAGCCGACCGAAGTGGCTATCGAACGCGTCTTCATGGCGAAGAACGCCGATTCCGCGCTGAAGCTGGGGCAGGCGCGCGGCGCGGCGATCTGCGCTGTCGTGCATCGCAATCTCAGCGTGGCCGAATACGCCCCCAAGGAAATCAAGCAGGCCGTGGTCGGCGGCGGCGCGGCGGACAAGAGCCAGATCCAGCATATGGTCGGCGTGCTGCTGCAATTGCCGGGTAAACTCCAGGCCGATGCGGCCGATGCCCTGGCTATTGCGCTGACGCACGCGCATACCCGGGCGACGACGCAACGTATCGGCATACCGCGCACCGCATGGAGGCGCAGGCGATGATTGGTCGACTCAAAGGCGTACTCGCGAGCAAGCAGCCGCCCTGGCTGCTGATCGACGTCAACGGCGTGGGCTACGAGCTGGAAGCGCCGATGTCCACGTTCTACGACCTGCCCGAGGTCGGCCGCGAAGTGACCCTGTGCACGCACTATGCGGTCAAGGAAGATTCGGTCGCGCTGTACGGCTTTCTGCGCGAAAGCGAGCGGCTGCTGTTCCGCACCGTGCAGAAGGTCAGCGGCATCGGCGCGAAGATCGCCCTGGCGATTCTTTCCGGCGCCTCGGTGGAAGAGTTTTCGCGCCTTGTACAGACCGGTGACATCGCCGCGCTGACGCGCATTCCCGGCATCGGCAAGAAGACCGCCGAACGCATCATCGTCGAGCTGCGCGATCGTGTAGACGGCCTCGGCGGTGGCATTGCCGGTATCAGCCTTGGCGGTGCCGTGCCCCACGACCCCGTCGCCGAAGCCAGCGTCGCGCTGCAGCAGCTGGGCTACAAGCCAGCCGAGGTCAGCCGCCTGGTCAAGGACGCGTCAGCCCCCGGCGACACAGCCGAAGCGATCATTCGCAAGGCGTTGCGCGCCGCGCTGCGCTGAAGCTCTACATTTCCCTTTTTTTCGATGCCTTCCCCATGAGCAGCCAAGAGCACGGCAATAAGAATCTGTATGCCCTGGCGCTGGGCGCGATCGGCGTCGTCTACGGCGACATCGGCACCAGCCCGCTTTACACACTGAAAGAAGCCTTCGGCCCGCACGGCGTGGCGGTTACGCCCGACAACGTCCTTGGCGTGCTGTCACTGATCTTCTGGTCGCTGATCGTGGTGGTGTCGATCAAATACGCCACTTTCATCATGTCGGCGGACAACAAGGGCGAGGGCGGCATCATGGCCCTGACCACGCTGGCGCACCGCGGCGTGCGATCCAGCGCCCGTGCGCGCTGGATCATCATGGTGCTGGGCCTGTTCGGCGCGGCCCTGTTCTTCGGCGACAGCGTGATCACGCCGGCCATGTCGGTGCTGTCGGCGGTGGAAGGCCTCAAGGTGGCCACGCCGGCGCTGGACCGTTTCGTCGTGCCGATTGCGGTCGTGGTGCTGATCGCGCTGTTTGCACTGCAGCGCAACGGCACAGCCAAGGTGGCACGCGTGTTCGCGCCGATCATGGTGATCTGGTTCCTGGCGCTGGCCGTGCTGGGCGTGATCAAGATCATCGATGCGCCGCAGGTATTGAACGCACTGAATCCCTACTACGCGATGGAGTTCTTCTACGAGAACGGCCGCGTCGGTTTCTTCGCACTGGCCTCGGTCATCCTGGCGCTGACCGGCGCCGAGGCGCTGTATGCGGACATGGGGCATTTCGGCAAGCGGCCGATCCGCCGCGCCTGGTTCGCTTTCGTGCTGCCGGCATTGATGCTCAATTATCTGGGGCAGGGTGCCTTGCTGCTGGCCGATCCGGCCGCGGCGCAGAATCCGTTCTACCTGCTGGTACCGCCGGTGCTGCTCTACCCGATGATCGCACTGGCGACAATGGCGGCGGTGATCGCTTCGCAGGCGGTGATCTCCGGCGCCTTCTCGGTCACGCGCCAGGCGATACAGCTGGGCTATCTGCCGCGCATGGAAGTGGTGCATACCTCGCGCGAAACCATGGGCCAGATCTACCTGCCCGGGCTCAACCGCGTGCTGCTGGTACTCACCGTTGCGGTGGTGATCGGCTTCCACAGCTCGACCAATCTGGCGGCGGCCTACGGCATCGCGGTGATTGGCACCATGACCATCGACTCGGTGCTGGTGATGATCGTGGCGCGGCGCATCTGGGCCTGGCAGCGCTGGCACGTGGCGGCGCTGGGCGGCTTGTTCCTCGCCGTCGACCTGGCCTTCCTCGGCGCCAATCTGGAAAAAGTGGAGCATGGCGGCTGGTTCCCCCTGGTGCTGGGCCTGGTCGTGTTCACCGTGATGACGACCTGGCGCCGTGGCCGCGATCTGGTCATCCGCGAACTGAAGAACGCCGGACTCGCTCTGCGCCCGTTCATCGAATCCATCGCCGAACATCCGCCGCTGCGCGTGCCAGGGCAGGCGGTATTCCTGACCGCGCAGATCGATGCCGTGCCGCACGCCTTGCTGCACAACCTCAAGCACAACAAGGTGCTGCACGAGCAGAACGTGGTACTGACGGTGGAATGGCTGGAAACGCCTACGGCTGAGCCGGAAGAGCGCATCGAGCTGATTGCACTGGGGCACGAATTCCACCAGCTGACCATCCGCTACGGCTTTGCCGAAGACCCCGATGTGCCCGACATGCTGGCCAAGTGCGAGAAGGCCGGGCTGGTATTCGACATGATGGACACCACGTTCTTCCTCAGCCGCGAAAGTATCGTCGCGACCGACAACCGCGGCATGCCGAAATGGCGCGACAAGCTGTTTGCCTTCATGCAGCGCAACGCCTTGCCGGCGACGGCGTTCTTTCAGATTCCCGGCAATCGCCTCATCGAGCTGGGCACGCAGGTGGAGATCTGATGCCTGGCCAGGGCAGTGCGCACGGCCGCGGCGCTGCGGTAATTCGTATACAGGTGGAACGATGAACGATCGCGTCAGCTCCAGCGCATCCACGCGCGAGGACGAATTGCTGGAAGCCTCGATCCGGCCGCAGCGCCTGGCCGAGTACCTGGGCCAGCAGGCCGCGCGCGAGCAGCTGAGCATCTACATCGAGGCAGCACGCCGGCGCGCCGGTGCGCTGGACCACGTTCTGATCTTCGGCCCGCCCGGCCTGGGCAAGACCACCCTCGCCCACGTGATTGCCAACGAGATGGGCGTGAACCTGCGCACGACCTCGGGGCCGGTGATCGAGCGTGCCGGCGACCTGGCGGCGCTGCTGACCAACCTGCAGCCCCACGACGTGCTGTTCGTCGACGAGATCCACCGGCTGTCGCCCGTGGTCGAGGAAGTGCTGTATCCGGCCATGGAAGACTTCCAGATCGACATCATGATCGGTGAAGGGCCAGCTGCCCGTTCGATCAAGCTCGACCTGCCGCCGTTTACCCTGATCGGCGCAACCACCCGCGCCGGCCTGCTCACCAGTCCGCTGCGCGACCGCTTCGGCATCGTGCAGCGGCTGGAGTTCTATACGCCGGAGGAGCTCGGCGCGATCGTGCGGCGCTCGTCGCGCATCCTCGGCATTCCCTGCGAGCCGGCCGGCGCGGCCGAGATCGCACGGCGTTCCCGCGGTACGCCGCGCATTGCCAACCGCCTGCTGCGCCGGGCTCGTGACTTTGCCGAGGTGCGCGCCGGTGGCGTCATCACGCTCGATGTCGCCAAGGCGGCGATGGACATGCTCAAGGTCGACCCCGAAGGCTTCGACGCACTCGACCGGCGCCTGCTGCGCACCATCATGGAAAGTTTCGACGGCGGTCCTGTCGGGGCTGAGTCGCTGGCTGCGGCGTTGTCGGAAGAGCGCGGCACTATCGAAGATGTGCTGGAGCCCTATCTGATCCAGCAGGGCTACCTGGTGCGCACCGCGCGCGGCCGCATGGTGACCGCGCGGGCCTATCAGCATTTTGGCCTGAAGCCGCCGCGGCGGGCCGATCAGGCGCCGGATCTGTTCGGGGCTGAGCCCTAGCGATACCTGGGTGCGGCCGTGTTCAGGCGCGGCCAGCTATGATCGCCGCCTCGTTTTGCGCGCAGAAATCACCGTCGCTGTTGTCCGGCGGCACTGTCCCCGTCCAAGGATGCGTCATGGTCGCTGCTCAGTTCCGCTGGTCTGTCCGAGTGTATTGGGAAGACACGGATGCGGGCGGGGTGGTCTACCATGCGAGCTACCTGCGTTTCCTCGAGCGAGCCCGTACCGAGTACCTGCGTCATCTCGGTATTGAGCAGGAGGGGCTGCGCAAGGACAATAACCTGGTCTTCGTGGTGCGCGATCTTGCGATCGGTTTCGAGAAACCGGCGCGGCTCGACGATCTGCTGGGTGTTACCGTGGCGCTGGTGGAACGGCGTCCGGCCAGCCTGGTGTTCCAGCAACAGATCCTGCGCGAGTCCGATGCGGTAGTACTGGTGCAGGCGCGCGTGCGCGCCGCCTGTGTCGCTGCAGCGGGTTTCCGTCCACGTCCCATTCCCGACGGCTTGTTTGCGGAGATTTCCAAGGCATGAACGCTGGTGATTTGAATATTTGGCAGCTGGTCCTGCACGCAAGCCTGTTCGTCAAGTTCGTCATGCTGGTGCTGCTGGCGTTCTCGTTCCTGTCCTGGGGCATCATCTTCCGCAAGCACACCATGCTGAAGACGGCGCTGACCGGCGCGAACGAATTCGAAGAGCGCTTCTGGTCCGGCGCGGATCTGGCCGCGCTGTTCCGCGAAGTGACCGGCCGTGGCGGACAGATCAGTGGCATCGAAGGCATCTTCGAGGCGGGCTTCCGAGAGTTCGCGCGCCAGCGCCAGCGCCGCGGGGTCGACCCGCGTACCCTGCTCGAAGGCGCCCAGCGTGCCATGCGCGTCGCCCAGACGCGCGAGATCGATCGCCTCGAAGGCAATCTGGAATTTCTTGCCAATGTCGGCTCGATCAGCCCCTACGTCGGCCTGCTCGGTACCGTCTACGGCATCATGATCTCATTCCAGGGCCTGGCCACGTTGAAGGAAGCGACCATCGCCAGCGTCGCGCCCGGTATTTCCGAAGCCCTGGTCGCCACCGCCATGGGCCTGATCGCGGCCATCCCGGCTTCCTGGGCCTACAACCGCTATTCCAACAAGGTCGAGCGTGTCGCTACGCGCTTCGATACCTTCACCGAAGAGTTCTCCGCCATCCTGCAGCGCCAGGCGCACGTCGAGGATTGAGCGCAACCCCGCGTTCGAATCCGTACCGTTGGAGCCGCCGATGCAAACCCACCGCCGCAAGCGCAAGAAACTCAAATCCGAAATCAACGTCGTGCCGTATATCGACGTGATGCTGGTGCTGCTGATCATCTTCATGGTCACTGCGCCGCTGCTGAACCTGGGCGTGGACATCGAGCTGCCCGAGTCGGAAGTGGCAAAAAGTATTAGTGTGGACAAAGACCCGGTCGTGGTCAGCGTCGACGAGGCCGGCAATTTCTATATGACCGAACCCAAGGGGGAGCGCATCAAGCTCGATGCGAATGCCTTGAGGGAGCGCATGGCCGCCTACGTGCGCAACAACCCCAAGCAGCCGGTCTACGTGGCCGGCGACGGCAAGGTCGAGTACAGCAAGGTGTACGACGCCATGGCGCAGCTGCAGGCCGCCGGCGTGCCCAAGGTCGGCCTGATGGGCCAGCCGCCGCCGGACAAGGCGAAATGAGCGCCGCCTGATGTATAGCGACGACGACAGCCTGCTGCCCTGGGTGTATTCCCTGCTCTGCCATCTCGGCGTGGCAGCATTGGTCTTTGCCGGTATCTGGTGGAGCAGCAAGGCCGTGGTCGTGAGCATTCCGGGGCCGATCATCGAGGGCGTTTTCATCGGCAAGGCAGCGACACCACCGCCGCGAAAGAAAGCCGAGGTCAAGCCGCCCAAGCCGGTCGAGGCCAAGCCCGAAACGGAAAAGCCCAAGGTCGAAGAGCCAGCACCGGAACCGCCCAAGCTGGACCGGAAAGACCAGGAAAAGGTCACCGACAAGATCACCCAGCAGAAAGCCGACGACGACGCCAAGGTGCAGGAAGAACTGCGCAAGAAGCAGGACCAGATCGAGCTGGCCGAGAAGCAAGCCGCCGAAGCCGAGAAAAAGAAAAAGCTGGAAGAAGAAAAGGCGCAGCAGAAGCGCGATCGCGAGGCCAAGGCCGCTGCGGAAAAGGCCAAGAAGGAAGAGGCCGCGCATCTGCTGGCGATGATCGCCGACGAAGCCAAGAGTGGCCAGGAAGGTACCGATACCAGCCTGGAGGCCGAGTATTACGCCGCCATCCAGCGCGTGGTCACGGACAACTGGCTGCGGCCCGAAAGCACGCCGGCCGGGCTGCGCTGCACCCTGGAAATTGTCCAGTATGTCGGGGGCGACGTGGTCAGTGCCGTGGTGGTTAACCCCTGCAATGCCGACCAGCCCACCCGCACCTCGCTGGAGCAGGCGCCGATGCGGGCCTCGCCCTTGCCGTATACCGGCTACGAGTCGGTGTTCAAGCGCCGCTTGCGCTTCGAGTTCAAGTATGACGGCTGATGTGTACGCGATAACCGTCGATACGGGATTGCTTGCCGCTGACGACGTTCTGGCGGACTCTTCCATATCTGCGGAAATTCGCCGTGAGCTGGCCGGCCCCGTGGCTGCCGTGCACGCGGCAGTCATGGCGAATTGGGTACAAGCGGCAACGGCCAGGAGTTGCCTGAGTTGCCCGGCCGACAGTATTCAGCCTGGTGGTGGCGACGTCGTTCAGGTCAGCTTCGGCAAGCCCTGCAATGCTGATGTGGCCTCGCGCAACGCCATCGAACGGGCTGTGCGGCGCACATCGCCACAACCTTTTGCCGGCTTTGAACAAGCGCTTCAGCGCCGGATTTCCCTCGTTTTCACGTACAACGGCCACTAGGGCGGACCCGATCTATGCGAGCAAAACCCCTCATCCGATTCGCCAATCACCTGCTTTGCCTGCTCGCCTTGAGCCTGCTTGGACTGGGCCCGGCCCTGGCCCAGGCGCCGCAGGCGGGGCTCAGCAGTGACGTGCCGACCATTGTCATCAATACCGGCACGGCTGCCCAGCTCAAGATTGCTGTCGTCCCCTTCGCCTTCGAAGCTGCCGGCGCGCCGGTCGAGACCGATGTGTCCGATGTCGTGCGCATGGATCTGTCCCGCTCCGGCACGTTTGCCCCGCTGGACAAGAAAGACGTCGTCGAATTCCCGACCCGCGGCAACGACATCAAATACGCCACCTGGAACCTGCTCAAGCAGCAGTTCATCGCTGTCGGCCGCGTGACCGATGCCGATGGCGGCGCCATGCGGGTCGAGTTCGAGCTTTACGACGTAGCCAAGCAGGAACGCCTGCTCGGCCTGGCCATCACCGGCCAGCGCAGCGACCTGCGCGGCGTCGGCCACCAGATCGCCGACCTGATCTACGAAAAGATCACCGGCCTGCGCGGTGCGTTCTGGACGCGAGTGGCCTATGTCACCGCTGCCGGCGTCAGCCCGAACATCAACTATGCGCTGATGGTGGCCGATTCCGACGGTTACAACCCGCAGGTATTGGTGAAGTCGCGCGAGCCGCTGCTGTCGCCGTCGTGGTCGCCGGACGGCAAGAAGCTGGCCTATGTCTCGTTCGAGCGCGGCGATTCGGCCATCTACATCCAGGAAATCGCCACCGGTTCGCGCCAGGTCGTGTCCAACCGCAAGGGCATCAATGGCGCGCCCGCGTTCTCGCCGGACGGCAGCAAGCTGGCCCTGACCCTGTCTTACCTGGGCAATCCCGACATCTTCATCATGGATCTGGCCAGCCGCGAACTGAAGCGCGTGACCAACCATTTCTCCATCGATACCGAAGCCCAATGGATGCCGGACGGCCAGTCCCTGGTGTTCACTTCCGACCGCTCGGGCAAGCCGCAGCTGTATACCGTATCGACCGCGGGCGGAGACGCTACCCGCCTTACGTTCCAGGGCGAATACAACGCCAAGTCGTCCATCTCCTACGACGGCAAGAAGTTCGCTATGGCGCAAGGCACTGGAAATGTGTATCGTATTGCGGTTTTGGACCGGAGCAAGTCCGCGGCGGGCATGAATGTCCTCTCGCCAGGCAGCGTGGACGAGTCGCCGAGCTTCGCACCGAATGGAAGCATGCTGCTTTACGCCGCTACCGACGGACCGCGCGGTGTGTTGTATGCGGTGTCGGCGGATGGCCGAGTGCGCCAGCGGCTAGTTCTGGCAGACGGTGATGTGCGGGAGCCGTCGTGGGGCCCATTCCGACAGCGATAAATGAAGACGCCGGGTGACCGGCGCTAGCTACTGACCTTGTTTTATCTGACTGACCTGACCTCCTAAGGACTACACCATGAACACCTCGCTTCGCCTTGCTATCGCCGCGCTGCTTTGCGTCACCGCTGTTGGTTGCGCCAAGAAAGCCGTCAAGACCCAGCCGTCGGGCAACACCGAATCCACCTCGCAGCCCACCACCGGCGGCAGCACCGAAGCCGGCGGCTACAAGGAAACCGACCTGACCTCGGACTCCTGCCTGCGCCAGCGCGTGATCTACTTCGATCTGGACAAGACCGAGATCAAGGGCGAATTCCAGGCCCAGATCGCCTGCCATTCCAAGTTCATCCGCCAGTTCCCGAACTACAACGTCACGCTGGAAGGCAACGCCGACGAGCGCGGTTCGCGCGAATACAACCTGGGTCTGGGCGAGCGTCGCGGCAATGCCGTGCAGAGCGGCCTGTCCTCGGCCGGCGCCCCGGGCAACCAGCTGAACGTGGTGTCCTACGGCGAAGAGCGTCCGACCTGCAAAGACCACAGCGAAGACTGCTGGTCGAAGAACCGTCGCGTCGAAATCGTCTACACCAAGAACTAAGCAGTAAAGGAAGGCGATGCGCGTGATCACCACCTCGTTCGGTGCCCGCATCACAGTCGCGGCGGCCTTGGCCGCCGCGACTGTTTCCATGCCGGTAGCCGCAGAACGACTGAGCCTCGCCGAGCGCGTGGCTGCCCTGGAAGCCCAGGCTCAGGCCGGCAAGGGCAATGTCGACATGGTCAACCAGATCCAGGCGCTGCAGACGGAAGTTCAGCAGCTCAACGGGCTGGTCGAACAGCTTCGCCACCAGCTCGACGAAACCAAGGAACGCAACAAGCAGCAATACGGCGACCTCGATTCCCGTCTCGGCCGCCTCGAAGGCGGTGGTGGCGGTGCTGCCCCGGCCAGTGCGCCGGCGAACAACGGCCAACTCCAGGATATTCAGCTGAACGCGCCAGCCGGTGCGGCCAGCACTCTGCCGCCACCGTCGACCGATCCTGCACTGGATCTGGGCGGTGCCAGCTCAACCCCCTCGCATACGCCGGAACCCGCGGCGGTCCCGCCGCCGGCTTCGCCGCGGTTCGACCCGGCAGCGGAAAAGGCGGGTTATGACGAAGCCTTTGCTGCGCTCAAGGACGGCCGCTACGCGGAATCCGCGCGCCGTTTCCAGGCCTTCATCGACGCCTATCCGAACTCCGAACTGACTGCCAACGCCTATTACTGGCTAGGCGAGTCGTACTACGTGACGCAGAACTACCGCGTCTCGCTGGATACCTTCCAGACCTTGCTGAAGACCTATCCGGACAGCCAGAAAGCGCCGGATGCGATGCTCAAGACCGGCTACTGCCAGTACGAACTGAAACAGTGGGAGCCGGCCAAGGCGACGCTGACCCGCGTCGTGCAGAAGTATCCGGACACCACGGTGGCGCGCCTGGCCCAAGGCCGTCTGCGCGCGCTGCAGTCCGAGGGCGCACGCCAGTAAGCAGCACCCGCTGCCTTCGGTGCCAGTGGCCGGTTTGCAGGGAAACAGCCAGGGCCGACAGCATTGCTGTCGGCTTTTTCCATTTTGCGGCAGCCATGCGAATGGCTTGCTGGCCGGACCCTGAGGCTGCAGCGATCCCGCCGCCCGTGCCAACGGGGCGCGCTGTACTTCACTGGCGGCACGGCCGCGTCGTCCGACGAAACCCCGCCGCCACGATTGAAACTACTTGCGAGACAGAAGCCAGCCCGATGCATTTTTTCCCTTCCAACCTGAGTCCCTGTCCGGTGTCAGCGCGATGACGGCCGGTGCTGGCCAGTCTGTGCCCGCTGCTGCATCCCGGGCCGATGCCGTGCCGCTGGATCAGCGCCTGCGCATCACCGAAATCTTCCACTCCATCCAGGGCGAGGCGGATGCGGTGGGCTGGCCGACGGTGTTCGTACGCCTGACCGGCTGCCCGCTGCGCTGCACCTGGTGCGACACCACGTATTCCTTCCATGGCGGCCAGTGGCACAGCATCGACGAGATCCTGGCAGAAGTCGGCCGGCACGGCGCGCGCCATGTCTGCGTCACTGGCGGCGAGCCCCTGTCGCAGAAACGCTGCCTCGTCCTGCTGCGCAGGCTCTGCGATGCGGGCTACGACGTGTCGCTGGAAACTTCCGGTGCGCTCGACGTCGCTGCCGTCGATGGCCGCGTGCGCAAGGTGATGGATCTCAAGGCGCCCGACTCGGGCGAGTTCAAACGCAACCGCTGGAGCAATCTCGCCCACCTGCGCGCACACGACCAAGTCAAATTCGTCCTGGCTGGCCGTGCCGACTACGAATGGGCACGTGCCACCGTCGAAGAGCATCAGCTGGCACAAACCTGCCAGGTGCTGTTTTCCCCCGTGCACGCCAGCCTGAAACCGCGCGCGCTGGCCGAGTGGATACTCGCCGACCGCCTGCCCGTGCGCATGCAATTGCAATTGCACAAACTGCTCTGGGGCGATGAGCCCGGGCATTGAAGGTCAGAACTAACCCATGAGCAAACCCGCAGTCGTACTCGTTTCCGGTGGCATGGATTCCGCCGTCGTCCTCGCCATTGCGCGCGAACAGGGCTTCAGCTGCCACGCCCTCAGCGTGGCCTACGGCCAGCGCCACGTGTCCGAGCTGGACGCTTCCGACCGCGTCTGCGCCCTGCTCGGCGCCGCCGCCCACAAGACCGTCACCGTCGACCTGCGCAGCATCGGCGGCTCTGCCCTTACGGCCGACATCGCCGTGCCCGAACAGGGTGGCGCCGGTATCCCGATCACCTACGTGCCCGCGCGCAACACCATCATGCTGTCCATCGCCCTGGGCTGGGCCGAGGTGCTGGGCTCCAGCGACATCTTCTGCGGCGTCAACGCAGTCGACTACTCCGGCTATCCCGACTGCCGCCCCGCGTTCATCGACAGTTTCCAGCAGTTGGCCAACCTCGCCACCAAGGCGGGCGTCGAAGGCGCCGGTATCCGCGTCCACGCGCCGCTGATGCGCATGAGCAAGGCCGACATCGCCCGGCAAGGCCAGCGCCTGGGCGTCGACTTCGCCGTCACCGTGTCGTGCTATCAGGCCGACGAAAAAGGCCGCGCCTGCGCCCACTGCGACGCCTGCCGCCTGCGTGCCGAAGGCTTCCGCGACGCAGGCATGATCGATCCGACGCGTTACCGCTGAGCGCCACACTCCGGCTTGCCGCACTGCGCGCTCGCGCGAGCGACAAATGCGGCGGTGCTACCTGCATAAAGCCGCTTGTCCCTGGCCGTCCCAGGCACTAAACTTCGCCTCCCTCGCGCGCCGGCCTTCCCGCCAGCGCCCAGAAGCACCCTCCGTGGGCCGTTAGCTCAGTGGTAGAGCATCGGACTTTTAATCCGTTGGTCGATGGTTCGAGTCCATCACGGCCCACCACAAACTAGTCCGGCAACGTCCGCCGGCATCCACAGCCCCCCCAGAAACCGCGCCACAGCGGGTTCTTCGTCGGGCAGTGTCCGACTCTGTCCGTTGAGAACCTGACAAAGGTGAGGGCACTTTTGGGGGCATCGCGCTAACTCGCAAGGCTGATAGCCCCAATGGCACTGACCGATACTGCTAGGACTGTTCTCGTACTCGTCAGTGGATGCGCGCGTGCGGCGGAGCATCCGATCCTCAAGCTGCGTGAACTGGTGGACGGTGTTCTGCGGGAGATGTGTGGGCTATTCGAAGCGCGTTATGCGAAAACCGGCCGGCCATCGATTCCGCCGGAGCGTCTGCTACGCGCTTCGCTGCTGCACGTGGTCTACAGCGTGAAAGAGCGAGCTTCTGTTGATGGAGCAGTCGGACTACAACTTGCTGTTCCGCTGGTTTGTCGTCTTCAACATCGATGAGGCGGTATCGGATCCCTCGACATTCTCTTTCAATCGTGAGCGGTTGTTCGACGAGGAGGGCGCCCAGCAGTTCTTCGACAACACCGTGCTGGTGGCGCAGCCCAAGCAGCTGACGAGCAACGAGCATTTCTCCGTAGCCACAGCTCATCGCTCATCCGACACTCCCTTTCCAGCTCGACGGCGTGCCGGGTGACCTGCACAGGGCGGCACACAGCAGAGTCATGGTCTGTGCGCCCAGCGCCAGTTCCGGATCTCGGGCATGTCCTGGCCGTTTCGATTGATGTACAGCCTGTGCTCGATCAGCTTCGCCTCAAGCCGCTGCTTGAGTTCCAAGCCCTCGTCGCCGGTTTTTGGCAGGCGATTTATGGTGTCGATCGCGAGATGGAACCGATCCATGTCGTTGAGTACAGTCATGTCGAAGGGCGTGGTGGTCGTGCCTTCTTCCTTGTAGCCGCGAACGTGGATGTTGCGGTGGTTGGTGCGGCGGTACGTCAACTTGTGAATCAGCGACGGATACGCATGAAACGCGAAGATCACAGGCCTGTCGCACGTGAACAGCGCGTCGAAGTTCGCATCGCTCAATCCATGCGGGTGTTCGCTCCGCGGTTGCAAGCGCATCAGGTCGACGACATTGACCACGCGAATTTTCAGCGCCGGCAGGTGTTCGCGCAGGATGGAAACCGCGGCCAGCGTCTCCAGTGTCGGCACGTCGCCACAGCACGCCATGACGACATCCGGCTCCTGGCCTGCATCGTTGCTTGCGAAGGACCAGATGCCGATGCCGGCCGCGCAGTGTTCGGCCGCCGCATCCATGTCCAGCCATTGCGGTGCCGGATGCTTGCCGGCAACGACGACATTGACGTAGTGGCGGCTGCGCAGGCAGTGGTCCATCACCGACAACAGGCAGTTCGCATCGGGCGGCAGATAAACGCGTACCACGCCGGACTTCTTGTTGGTGACGTGGTCGATGAAACCGGGATCCTGGTGCGAAAAGCCGTTGTGGTCCTGGCGCCAGACGTGCGAAGCCAGAAGGTAGTTCAGCGACGCGACCGGGCGGCGCCACGGTAACTGGGCGCTGACCTTCAGCCATTTGGCGTGCTGGTTGAACATCGAATCCACAATGTGGATGAAGGCCTCGTAGCAGTTGAACAAGCCATGCCGCCCGGTCAGGAGGTAGCCTTCAAGCCAGCCCTGGCATTGGTGCTCGCTCAGCATCGAATCGACCACGCCGCCACTGTGCGCAAGGAACTCGTCGTTCGGCAGAGTCGCCGCTTCCCACTGCCGGCTTGTCACATCGAAGAGCGCCGCCAATCCGTTGGAGGCTGTCTCGTCCGGTCCGAACACGCGGAAGTTGCGAGGTGTCTCGTTGCGCTTCGCCACGTCGCGCAGGAACGGACCCAGCACGCGCGTATCGCCGATGCCCGGAGTACCTGGCGCAGGAACGGGCGCGGCATACTCGCGGAAGTCTGGTAACTGTAGATCGTGCAGGAGCGCGCCGCCGTTTGCGTGGGGGTTTGCACCCATGCGCCTGTTGCCTTGAGGCGCCAGTTCAGTGAGTTCGGCGTTCAGCCGTCCGCGCTCGTCGAACAGTTCTTCTGGCCGGTAACTCTTCAGCCAATCTTCCAGCAGCTTTAGGTGCGCCGGCTGAGCGGAGGGCGCCGATATAGGCACCTGGTGTGAGCGAGAGGTACCTTCGATCGTTTTACCGTCGACAACTTTAGGGCCGGTCCAGCCTTTGGGCGACGACAGCACGATCATCGGCCAGCGCGGTCGGGCGAGATCTCCGTCGACGCGCGCCCTGTGCTGGATGGCTTTGATCTGGAAAATCGCACTGTCGAGCGCGCTGGCCATCGCTTCGTGCATGAGTGCAGGGTCGGAACCTTCGACGAACAACGGAGACCACCCGTAGCCGAGGAACAGTTGTTCCAGTTCTTCGTGTGTTATGCGCGCCAGCACGCTGGGGTTGGCGATCTTGTAGCCGTTGAGGTGCAAGATCGGCAGCACAGCGCCGTCGGAAGCCGGGTCGAGAAATTTATTGGAGTGCCAGGCCGTGGCCAGCGGGCCGGTCTCGGCCTCGCCATCGCCGACCACGCACGCGACGACGAGCGATGGGTTGTCGAACACCGCGCCGAACGAATGACTCAGTGAATAGCCCAGCTCGCCGCCTTCGTGGATCGAGCCGGGACACTCCGGCGATGCGTGGCTGGGAATGCCGCCGGGAAATGAAAACTGGAGAAAGAGCTTTTGCAGCCCAGCTTCGTCCTGGCCGATGTGCGGGTAAATCTCGCTGTAGCTGCCCTCCAGATACGTGTTCGCCACTACGGCCGGCCCGCCGTGCCCTGGGCCGCACACGTAAATCATGTCGAGGTCGTACTGGCGAATGACCCGGTTGAGATGCACGTAGATGAAGTTCTGTCCCGGTGTCGTGCCCCAGTGGCCGAGCAACATCGGTTTCACGTCGCTCAGCATCAGCGGCCGTCTCAGCAACGGATTGTCGAACAGGTAGATCTGGCCCACAGACAAGTAGTTGGCAGCGCGCCAGTAGGCGTCCATTTTCCGCGACAGTTCGGGCGCGAGCGTCGGAGCGTTCATGATTGCGTTCTCTGTGCGGTACACCGCGATGGCCGCCCGAGAAACCGGAGCCTTCGGCTCGTTGCAGAGAGCCCTTCGATGAAAGTCCGCTCTTCCTTGGCATCGGACGCAGCAATCGGACGGATAACGACGCGATTTCTGTCGCGTAACGTTTGCGTCCAGTGCTGATTGACTATCGCGGCGGGTAAGGATGGTTGCTGCATGACGGTGCTCCGGAGTGGGCCATTCGAGGCGAGTTCGCTGCAACCTATCGCGGTGGCAGGTACGCAGCGGTGCGGGAGGCTAGCCCGCAGTTCGCCGGCAAACCGTTTCGGATAGGCTGTGGGTGGAAAAATCAACCGACACAGCAGATAGGCTCGCCGCGGTCTCTGTCGATGCGCAGGCTGCGTGCGGACTCTCGCCCCTAACGAGCAGGGCGCGGTGCCGGCCGGCCCAGGAAGAAGCCTTGCCCGAACTGAACTCCTAGTTCGACGAGTACTTCAAACTCGGCGTCAGTTTCAATTCCTTCCGCAACCAGGGCCGCTGCGGTACCGTTCGCGAAAGTCAGCATCGCCGATACCAAGGTTTGATGCACGGGCTTCTGGTCAATGGATGCTGTAATCGATCGGTCAAGTTTGATCAGGTCCGGTTGCACATGCAGTACATGGCGAAGTGTGCTGAAGCCTGCGCCGGCATCGTCAACGGCAATCTTCACACCGTGCCGGCGTAGCCAGTGGGTCCTCTCCAGTAGCTCTGCATAGTCGTCTACGGAACTATGTTCCGTGAGCTCCAGGATGATGCGCTCAGCTTTGTGCGACACGCACAGTTGAGCCAGACCGTCGGAAATCATGGTTGCCGGGGAGACGTTGACGGCGACATATAACTCTTCTGGCACGACAGCCAATTCGACCAACGCTCGTTTTGCGAGGGCAAGTTCAAACTCGACGCCGAGTCCTACATTCGCAGCTGCCCTCAACCACCATTCTGTCGGTTCGCTGGCGTTAGGGAAGCGTGCCAACGCCTCCAGACCTACTTCGCGTCGCTCGCCAATATCGAAGATCGGTTGATAGACCATGTCAAAAGATTCACTGGCGATCACGGCTTCAACACGTTCGCGCGTCTGCTGTAGGAGTTCAGACTCTTCACGATCGAGAGTCTTGTCGAACATGCGTTCCCGGGCCTGGCCCAGCGCGAACCCCATGAGGACACTGAGGTGTTCCAGAGCCATGACGTCACCCGGCCCGTAAGAAAACGCGTAGGGCGAAACGACTTTAAGGATTGCAATAGTCCGGTTGTCAAACGGCAGGGGAGCAACGATCAGCGAACGGGTCCCGTCGCGAATACTGGCCTTGTGATCGATTCTTGCGTCGTTTTCGCTGTCGTCGCAGACGAGCACGCATTTCAGCCGGGAGCAAAGGCCTGACAGACTTTTCTCCGCGCTGCACTTCTGCCCGAGAAACCGCTGCATGCTCCCACTGGCAGCTCCGTAGATCAGCTGATCGCCATCCAGCATCTCAAGTACAGCGCCAGCCGAGCCGGTAAGGGCCTGCGCCTGTTCCAAAATCGCTTCAATCACGCTGCCAGGTTCCGTACCTGCACCGACAATAATGCCTTGTGCTTCGAGCAGCGATTGAAGAAACAGGGAATCTGCTCCGGACATCCGCCTATGGCACTGGGGAAATCTTGGCAAGGCCGGGCGTATAGGCGCAAACGGCACCATCATTTATCACCTTTTGATGAGCATATCTGTAATTTTTTCTCAGAACAGCAGCGTCCTCCGTAGAAGGTGCAGCACGTGTGAAGAAATTGCGTTGGCCTGAAGTCGGGCGGCTTCGTTCTGGCGCCGATGCCAGCGGTTGTCGGCGAGCAGCGATGTCGGCGTGCAGCCGGGTCCGCGTTGCCGAGCGATTCGTTGATCGATTGCTACTCGCGTATTTCTCCGCTATATCCGGGAAATTTGACGACAAATTCGCTACCTTTCCCGCCGCCGGCACTGGTAGCGACGACAGTTCCGCCGTGGGCTTCCACCAGCTCCCGCACGACCGCGAGTCCGATGCCCAGGCCGGCGCGGTTGAAATTGACCGCCGTCTTCTCTTGAACGTAGGGATCGAAGATGGTGAGCAATGCTTCGGCAGCAATTCCGATACCGTCATCCGCCACGGTCAGAACGAGATGGCCTTCCGGCTCTTCGAGCGAAAGGATGATGTGTCCACCGTTGCCCGTGTATTTGGATGCGTTGTCGAGCAGATTGCGAACGATCTGAGCCAGGCGAACGGGATCACCCTGCATGTTGGTCGACGATGACGGAAGACGAACATCCAAGTGCTGCAACCGCAAATCCATCGCCGGTCGACACGCATTCGCTGCGCCATCGACAACATGGGCCAAACTGACGATCTGACGTTCCAAGTTCATCTTGCCGCTGTTGATGCGCCCAGCGTCAAGCAGGTCATCGACCAGCCGCGTCATGTGCCCGATCTCTCGCTCAATGATGGAATGCATCTTCGGGTGCTCGGCCACCGGGAGCCGTCCCATCAAGTTGGCAGCCATGCGAATGGGCCCGAGTGGCGAACGCAGTTCGTGGGCCAGCAGGGCGAGAAATTGGATCTGATCACGTTGCGACTGCTCGGCATTGCCTTGCAAGACTTGTGCGCTGATGGCGGCCTTGACGAGCTGTTCGTTGGCATCGCGCAATTGGTTGAGATGGTATTCGGTTTCGCTGGTTGTCCCCTCCGGCGCGTTCGGCGGCTGCCGAAGTGCGGCCAAAGGCAGCGCTGGCGGAGGCTGCTTTCCGGCCAACAAGGCGCCGTGTGAAACAAAGCGCCCGACGCCATGGCGCTTGGCCAGGTACATGGCGGCGTCGGCACGATCAATAAGTACGTCGGCCTCGTCTCCGTCGTCGGGATACAAACTGATGCCAATGCTTGCTGTCAGGCGAAGTACGTTGTTTCCGAAGCGGCTGGGCGCGCCGAGCGTGGTTGTCATTTTGTCGGCAATGGCGACCGCATCAACGGCCAGCTTCACCTCGGTGAGCAAGACCAGGAACTCATCGCCTCCGTGGCGACTGACGGTGTCGCTCTCGCGGATGCAGCCGGCCAAAGAGTGGGCCGCCCGTTGAAGGACCTGGTCGCCGATCGCGTGGCCCAGCGTATCGTTGATCTGCTTGAAGTGGTTGAGGTCCACAAACAACACGGCCAATCGCGTGCCGTGGCGATGCGCCTGCGCGATGGCTTGTTCGAGGCGATCATGGAAGAGCACCCGGTTGGGTAGCTCCGTCAACGGATCATGTTCGGCTGCGCGGGAAACCTCGCCAAGGGTCCTGTTGCAATCGTCGGCGTCGAGCTGGGCCTTGAGTGCCGAGCAAACCAGCCGCTCGTTGACCGCCCGCAGGGGCGACGCGGCATCGCTGTCTGCTGCGTTCATCGCCTCCACGATGGTCTGCCGCAGTCGAGTCAGCATCTCCCGGGCAACCTGGGTTTGGCGTCGAACGGCAGCCAGCTCCAAAGCCGCTTCCATTGCGTCGAGCGCGGCCTGATCCGGCAGATCGTTCACGACGCCGGGACCGTGCCCATACCGGCGGGTGGGTTCGAAACCCACTCCTGAACGGGATGGTGCGTCGTTGGCCGACCGCCCAGGAGGCCCACGTAGTCAGGCAGTTTGTCGCCGATGCAAATGCCTTCCGTTGAAATGGTGAACTCGCGCAATTCGTGCGAATGGGTGCTTCCGCGCACCTTGACCACCGCCATGACGCGTCTGATTTCGCTGTGCACTTCGATGTATCGCTGAACAATAATCGCGTCGGTCAGAAACGCCGTGCCGTAGGGGCTGAAGCGAAGGTCGGTGTATCGGTCTTCCAGTTCCGATGTCATCAGCACCGAAACGCCCGCATGAGCCAATGCCATGACCAGGCGAGCCAGTGATTCGCGAAAGTCGGCGCGGAAGGTTGGCGCGATCGCCAGCTCAAAGCCCGACAGGGAATCGATGACTACACGTGTGGCCTTCAGACGATGGATCTCATCGAGCAACAAACGCACGATTTCATCGATGGACAGATCGGGAGCCTGGGGATCGACCAGGGCCACACGATCGCTACGAATCAGTTCGGCCAGCGCCCGGTTGTAGAAGGGATTGGGCCGGCGTTCGAAAGCCGCGATGACGCCCGACTCGCCGCGGCGTGCGCCTTCTGCGAGGAACGCTGCGGCCAGCACGCTCTTGCCCGAACCCGAGGGGCCGGCCACCAGCAGGGAGTAGCCCCGCGGCAGGCCACCGCCCAACATGTCGTCCAGGCCGGGCACCCCCATCCCCAGACGAAAGTCCAGCGCGCCTGAGTCAGGGCGATCGTCGATGGCGGCCGCACGCGCGGGTGCGAAGACCTGGATGCCGGCCGAAGTGATGCGGAACGTATGCAAGCCCGGCAACGAAGACTGTCCCCGCATCTTCACGATTTCCATTTTGCGGACCATCGAGTTGCGCTCCACGCTTTGGCGCAACCAGATCAGGCCGTCGCACACCGTGAACACCGGATTGGCGTCGGATTCCGCAAAATATTCGCCAATCAGAAACGTCGTGGCTTGCCAGCTGGTCATGAGCACACCCAGCTGCTGTACGAACTGTTGAAGGGCGTGGTTCGGCTTGCCCTCGGTCGTGCTGGCCAGCACAACCGATCGAAATGAATCGACGAAAACCAGCGCCGAATCGTGGGCACGAACTTCCGCGACGATGCGCTGCAGCACCGCGCCCAGATCACCCTTGAGCGTGTCGTCCGAAAGGTTGACGAAACGGATCGAACGATTGATCGCCGTGCTGTCGAAATAGGAAAACTGCTGCTGGTACCGGAGCATCTTCAACGGCGGTTCGCCCAGCACCGTGAAGTAGATCGCCGGACGCTCGGGGGTCGCCATCGCAAACATCATCTGGTGTGCCAGTGTTGTCTTGCCACAGCCGGGGGCACCAGCAATGAGGTTGAACGAAAACTCCGGCAGTCCGCCGCCGAGAACCTCGTCCAAACCGGGGACGCCTGTGCCGAGGCGCTGGATGGTAGCTGTGTGGTTCATGGGGCATCCTGGACAGGTGAACCCGCGGGCGGTTGAATCCACACCGCCCCGAGCAATTGTTCCGAAAGCGAAAGGCCGATCAAACTGACGAGCAACCGGGAGAATCTCTCCAGTATTTCCACGCCGCCGGCCAGTGCCGTCTCGTCGGTCTGTTGTGCCAGCAGAGTTCGCAGTGTGGAAAAATCAACGCGAGGGGTTTGCGCTGGTGAGGAGATGTCGATCCAGTGATGGGTCGCCTTGGCAAGATGCAGACTGCGCTGATAGAGCGCGACCACGCCGCCTGGTCCAACAATGGGCGTCAGAGCCCCCTCGATTTCCCGATAGACGGCGACCACGACATCGGCGATGTGGGGCGACGTCGCATCCTGGCCGAGTCTATGGTTCAGAGTGGCGGCAATCCGCGGGCTGAACGTGTCTTCCACGTAGAAGGTTCCCGTAGATGTTCGCGAGGAACATCCTGAGTCTACGCCCTTCTTCGGGCCTTCCACGTGAAGGGTGGTAACCTGTTGATTTATGGTGATAAGAGCATAAGTTTTTGGTATCAAAATATTTCTTATGTTGAAAGGTATCTTTGTATTAATGCTTATTTGGGTTGGCCGCTCGTTCTTATTTGCTGCCGCGTACGCCCAAATCGACGGAGATTTATGCAAAACGAGCAGAAGAGTGCGGACATCGCTGAGCCGGGGTGCAGCATCGCAGTCGGGCGGGATCGTCCAGCGGTAGCGAATACATGACCTGCATCAGGTTCGTCACTATCCCCAAGTTCAGTGAGGTGTCCGGCTACGCGGAAAACGCGATGCGCACAAATATCCGGGACGGCATGTGGCTGAAGGACGTGCTCTGGGTCAAGGCGCCCGACGCAAGGGTGCTCAAGTGTGAGACAGCCCCGGTACGAATGGCTGATCCACCGGCCGGCGCTGTCGCATACCGTTGGCAGGCTCGCCAGGCGACCATGGGTCGCTTAGCCGGCAACGCAGCGATCGAGTCCGTATATCCGGGGAGTGGCAGCCATCGTGATACCGAAATGCAAGCCTGATGCGCGGCCGGCAGCGGGTGGATTCCGCTGCTGGCTGGCCGCCGTGTTCGTCGGCCTGTGCGTGTTGCAGCCGGTGACTGGCGCCCCGGTACTCGCCAACGCCGGCGCTGCGCCGCCTGCCTATGTGCAGCGAACGCTCGCCAACGGCCTGCGTGTGCTGGCGATCCGCGATACGACGACGCCGAATGTTTCGGTGCAGGTCTGGTATCGGGTCGGTGGCAAGGACGACCCGAAAGGCGGGCTCGGTTTCGCGCACCTGTTCGAACATCTGATGTTCAAGCAGACCCGCAATCTGCCCGCCGGCAGTTTTGTCGGGCTGGCGGAGGATGTCGGTGGCACCAACGATGCCTCGACAGAAGACGACTACACGCGCTACTACACGACGGTTCCTGCCGCGTATCTTGAACGCATCCTGTTCGCCGAAGCGGAACGGATGTCGGGGCTGGTCATCGAGCCGGCCGATTTCGCCGCGGAACGCGAGGTGGTGAAGAACGAAATCCGTATGCGCGTATTCGGCGAGGCCTACGGCAAGCTGGTGCAGATGTATTTGCCCGAAGTGTCGTACAGCCGCTTGCCCTACGCGCGGCCTACGCTGGGCAGTATCGCCGACCTCGATGCGGCGACGGTCGACGAAGCGCGCGCGTTCCACGCGATCTATTACCGGCCGGACAATGCGGTGCTGATGGTTGCCGGCAACTACGAACCGGCGCAGCTGGACGCGTTGGTGGACCATTATTTCGCGCCGATTGCGCAGCCCGTCTGGCCGGTTCCGCGTGTCGACGTGGTCGAGCCGGAGCGTACCGCGCCGACTCGCCATGTCGTGTATGAAACCGGCACGCCGTCGCCGGCAGTTGTGGCGAGCTACGCCGTGCCGCCAGAAGCGCACGCCGACACACCCGCGCTGATGGTGCTCGATGCCGTGCTTTCTGCCGGTGCCGGCTCGCGCCTGCAGCAAGCGCTGGTCGAGGGCAAACGCATCGCGCAAAAGTCGGCTTCGCTGCTGGAGCAGCGCCAGCTCGGCGGCGCGCTGGCGGTCTACGCGATTCTGTCGGGCGAGGTCGCGACGGCCGATGGCGAGGCAGCATTGCAGGCGGAAGTTGCACGCCTGCGCGATGCGCCGGTCACGCCGCAGGAATTGCACCGTGCGAAGAATCAGATCCTGACGCGCGTCGTGCGCGCGCGCGAAACGCTGGACGGCAAAGCCGCGGAAATCGCCAAGGCGGTCGTCGTGCTGAATGACCCGGCAGCGCCGGCGCAACGGCTCGCTGCGATCGCCGCGGTGACGGCGCAGGACGTGCAGCGAGTTGCGGCGACCTATCTCGTCGACCGGCGCGTTGCGATCATTCACTACCAGCCGGCCGAGGCTGCGGCGGCGGGCGCGCCGGCCGACATCATCGACGTGCCCCCGTCGGTAGTGCAGAAAACGCTGCTGGCGCCGGCCGGCGTGCGCGTGGTGAAACCGGCCGACGCGGAGCAGCGCATTGCGCTGCCGCCGGCCGGCAAGCCTGCCGGCTTTGCCTTGACGCCGATGCAATGGCGCCTGCGCAACGGCCTGCGCGTAGTGCTGGTCGAACGCCATGGCGCGCCGCTGGCAAGCCTGAAGATGGTCGCGCCGGCCGGCAGTGCGGAAGATCCGCCCGGACGGGCAGGTCTCGCCGCACTCACCGCCAGCCTGATGACGAAAGGCACTGCGACGCGATCCGGCGCCGATATTGCGAACGAGATCGAGTCGCTGGGCGGCAGCATCGGCACCGGCGCCGGCTGGGACGGCGCGTCGATCAGCGTGACGGTGCGATCCGATGTCGTCGCCGCGGGGTTCGGCGTGCTTGGTGATGTGGCGAGAAACCCGCGCTTTGCCGTCGCCGACATCGACGGCGCCCGCGAGCAGGCCATCGAAGTGCTGGACGATCAGCGCCAGGATGCAATGGCGCTCGCCCGCCTGGTCGCTGCGCGGGTGGCGTTCGGCAACACGCCCTACGGCAGTCCGAAGAGCGGAACCGTGGCGGCGCTGAAGGCGATAGTGCGGAACGATATTGTGCAGACGTATACGCGTGCCTGGCGGCCGGCGACGGCCACGCTGGTGATTGTCGGCGATGTTGCGCCGGCGGCGGCGCGGCGGCTTGCCGAACAGGCGTTCGGCGACTGGCGTGTCGCCGAGGCCGTGCCGCGGGCCGAACCGGGCCGCGCCGCGTTGCCGGCAGCGCGAGTCGTCGTGGTCGATATGCCGGATGCTGCCGAAGCGGCGGTCGTGGTCATGCACCCGGCGGCGGCGCGCAGCGATCGCGCCTACCATGCGCTGCTGGTCGCGAACGCGACACTGGGCGGCGGCGGTTCCTCGCGGCTGAACAGCGAGATCCGCTACAAGCGCGCGCTGAGCTATGACGCAGGCAGCGCTGTGCTCGACGGACGCAGCCCCGGCGCCGTCGTCGCGGCGACGCTGACGGCAAACGATGCCGCCGCGCAAGTCGTCGAACTGATGACGGCGCAAATGCGCAATCTCGCCGATGCGCTTGTGCCGACCACCGAACTCGCGACGCGCCGGCAATTGCTGGTCGGGAACTTCGGCCGTGCCATCGAAACGGCGGACGGGCTGGCGAACCTGCTGGGCAATCTCGCCTTGCAGTCGGTGCCGCTGACCGAGGCCACGCGCTTTGCGCGCGCGGTCGATCGTGTCGATGCCAGGGCGGTGCGCGCCGCGGCGGCGCGGTGGCTGGATCCGTCGGGCGCGAGCATCGTCGTGGTGGGCGATGCCAGGCGGTTCGTCGACGGCCTGCGCGCGAGCTATCCCAATCTCGACGTGATTGCCGCGAGCGAGCTTGTCCTCGACAACGAACGCCTGCGCTAGGCCCGCAGTGTGCTGCGGCAACCGCTGTCGCTGCGATAATGCTGCCGCGTGGAGTGCCTCCCGCGATACGACGAATGCCCTGGCTGCCCATGCGCAAACTGCTCCTGATCGGTCCCGGCGGCTCCGGCAAGTCCACGCTTGCCGCGGCGATCGCGTCGCGCACAAAAATTCCCGTTGTTCACCTGGATACTATTTTCTGGCGCGCCGGCTGGGTGGAGACGCCACGCGAAGAGTGGGTTCGCACGGTTGAAGGCATGATCCAGGCCGATGCCTGGATCATGGATGGCAACTACGGCGGCACGCTGGACCGGCGACTGGCCGCCTGCGATAGCGTCGTCTTCCTGGATATGCCGGCGTATCTGTGTGTCTGGCGCATCCTGCGGCGGCGCTGGCAGTTCCGCGGGCGCAGCCGGCCGGATATGGCCGAAGGCTGCGCCGAAAAGCTCGGGCTGGATTTCGTCTACTGGGCGCTGAGCTACCGCTACCGCCGCCGGCCTGCCGTCCTGGCGAAACTGGAGGCGGCCAGGGCGGCGGGCAAGCATGTCGTCGTGCTGGCATCGCGCCAGGATGTGCAGGCCTTTCTTGCCACCCTGTAGCGCCCTGGGCCTGTGGGTCACAGCGTCGACGAAATACGGCGGAACGGCTGGTGCGGCTGCGCTGGGATGTTGCAGGCCGCCGCGACCAGGGCAAATCGAAAGGGATGCGCCGGCGACGGCCTGCGGGGCTACGGCTCGAAACCGTCGGCAAACAGCGCATCGGCGCTGTCGGGTGTATACAACTCGCCGTATTCCACCCGGCCGCCCTTGGGGTCGAGCAGGTCGCTGCCGCCGCTGAGCAGGACGCGGCCGTCGGGCAGCACGGTTGCGTCGCCGCTGCCGCGTTCAGTGGCCGGGCCGGGTTCGATGGAACTGAAGGTGTTCGTCGCCGGCGAGAACAGTTCGGCGGTCGACGCGGTGAGGTCGTAGCGCTGGCTGCCGATGGCGAGCACCTGGCCGTTGCCCAACGTACGCAGGCGGTAGTCGACACGCGGCACGGCCATGGCGTTGGCAGCGGGCTGGAAGGTGCTGCTGGCCGGGTCGAACAGTTCGGCCGAGGTGAGCTGCTCGCCCACGGTATAGCCGCCGGCGATCAGTACGCGGCCGTCGGCCAGCAGCGCGGCGGCATGGCGTTCGCGCGAAACGCCCATGCTGGCCGGCAGCAGCTGGAAGCTGCCGGTGGCCGGATCGTAGATTTCCGCGTCGCTGCGCACGGCGCTGCCGCCAAGACCGCCGACTACCAGCACGCGGCCGTCATTCAGGCGCGTCGCCGTGTGGACGTAGCGGCCTATGGTCAGGTTGCCAGTGGTGCTGAAGCTGTTCGTGGCCGGGTCGAAAATCTGCGCGCCGCTGAGCACGCCCATGCGGAAGCCGCCGACGATCAGAACCCGCCCGTCCAGCAGTACGGTCGCGGTGCTGCGCTCGCCGCCGACGCTGACGCTGCTGGCGATGGCGCTGAACGTGCCGGTGACCGGATCGAACAGCTCGCCGTTGGACTGGGTTTCTTCGTTTCCATAGCCGCCGACGATGAGCACGCGGCCGTCGGCCAGCGCCGCCGCGGCGTGGTCGAAGCGCGGCACGGTCATTTCGCCGGTAGCACTGAAACTGCCGCTGGCGGGGTCGTAGATTTCCGCCAGCGCACTGGGTGCCCGCACTACCGGACCGGCGTTGCGCGGGCGCTCGTCGCTGGGACGGTTGCCACCGGCGATGAGTACGCGGCCGTCGGCCATCAGGGTTGCGCTATGCACGGTGCGCGGAAACACCATGCTGCCGCTGGGCACGAACGCCGCGGCGGCCGTGCCGGCGGCCAGGGCGCACAACAGCGCGCCGACGACGCGGGAAGCGGCAGTCGCCGCGGGGAAAGACAGCAAGGACATGGCCACAACTCCGCGACAGGATCGAGATTGCAGTATTGCGGCGGTACCTGGCCGCGGCTTTCGCGATCGCTGAGATAGCGGTGAGATTGGCGTATCGGCGCGCTTAGCGCGCTGGCGTATGGCTGGGCGTGGGCAGGTCGGCCGCCGCGGCGGCGCGCTGTGGCGGGCGGCTCAGCTCGGCGGGTATCGCGCGCTCGCCGGCCAGCGCCTGTGCCTGCAGCAAGGCAGCCTGCCAGGCTGCCGGGCGGCCCAGCGCAGCCTGTACGCGCAGTTGCACGAGGGCAGCAGCGAAATCGGCCCGCGCCCAGGCGGCGACGCGGCCGGCCACGACACCGGCTTCTGCCGCATTGCCCTGGGCCAGCAGCCAGGCGACGTAAGGCTGGGCGATGGCCAGCAGGTCGCTCGGGGTCTGGTTTGCGTCGGCCGTGGCCAGCGCGCGTTCGAAGGCGCTGCGGGCTGCGGTGGCATTGCCCCGCGCGGCGGCGAGCTCGGCCCGGGCCAGGGTGGCGTAGACCGGGGTCTCCGGCGCCGGGTCGGCATCGGCCCAGGCCTGCATGCGCGCGAGCACGCGCTCGGCGTCGGCGGCATCGCGGGTCAGGCGCTCGCGCAACAGCAGCAGCCAGGCGCGGCCCTGGTCGCGGCCGCCGGGCTTGCGCGCGCTGGCATCGGCCGATGCCGGTTGCAGGCTGTCGGCCAGCTCCTGCAGCGCGACAGGTGCGTTGCCCTCCAGTTGCACGCGCA
The DNA here is from genome assembly GCF_004363655.1 of Tahibacter aquaticus. Lineage (GTDB taxonomy): Bacteria > Pseudomonadota > Gammaproteobacteria > Xanthomonadales > Rhodanobacteraceae > Tahibacter > Tahibacter aquaticus. The sequence goes on along the minus strand of NZ_SNZH01000001.1, from coordinate 349,611 downwards.
AGGCGGCCAGCTGCAGGCGCCAGGGATGCTGCGCACAGCCTTGTGCAGCCTGGACCGGGCAGAGCAGCGCCAGGCCGGCCCGCACTTCGCCCAGGCGGCCGTTGGCCTGCAGCACTTCCAGCCGGGTGAGCTGGGCCAGGCTGCGCGCGGCCGAGTCCGGCGCGCGCTCGATCAGGTTGCGCAGGCGCGGCTCCAGCGCCAGTGCGTCGGCCGGTTCCAGCAGCTGCAGATGCGTTTCCAGCAGATGCACGCAGGCCAGCAGTTCGTCGTGGACATCGCGCAGGGCGCCCAGGTTGAGCAGGGCCCCCTGGAACAGTGCACGCGCCTCGCCGAAGCGGCCCTGGCGCTTGTAGACCACGCCCAGGGCCAGGTCGGCCCTGGCCATGCCAAGGCGGTCGCCGCCGCTTTCCAGGGCAACGCGAGCCAGTTGGAAGTCGCGCCGGGCGGCATCGATCGCGTTCTGCCGCACCTGCGCGACGGCTCGGCCCATCAGTGCGCGGCCCAGTTCCACCGGTGCGTCCTCGGCCTGCAGCAGTGCAATCGCTTCGTCGGCGGCGGCGCGCTGCGCGGCGAAATCGCCGCGCTGGTAGTACACGTTGGCCAGGCCGTTCAGCGCGCGCGCGCGCAGCACCGGTGCATCGGCAGCGGACAGCTGCGCCAGCAGGCCCTGGAATTCTGTCGCGGCCTGGTCGAGCTGGCCGGCGAGGAACGTGCTCCAGGCGCGCTGGTAGCGGTATTCGGGATTTTGCCGGCCGGCTTCGTCGACCCGGTCCAGCAGGGCAAACGCTTCGTCGCTATGGCCGGCCAGGGCGGCGGCTTCGACCTGTAGCAGGCCGTCGCCAGTGGCGGTGTCCGCCGTCGGCGGGATATGCCCAAGCAGGCGGGCGAGGCCGTCGGTCGCGTTGCGGGCTGCTTCCAGTACATCGGCGTGGCTGGCCTCGCTGTGCAGCGAGGCCGCACCTTCGCGCAGCAGTGCGGCCTGCACCCGCCAGTGGCCTTCGCGCTGCTGCGCCGACAGCTGCACCACACCGCTATGCGGCCAGGCCTCGGCAATGTTCGCGTCGATGGCAGCGGCGCCGCTGACCAGGTCGAGTCCGCGCGTCAGCGCAACCACGTTGTCGGCTGGCACTACCGCCTGTCCCGCCGTGCGCAGGCGTTCGATCGCCAGCGCCATCAGGCCCAGCCGCAGCCAGGCGTGGTCGGCCGAGGCATCGATGCGTGCCGGCAGAACCAGGGCACGCAGGCTGTATGCCTGTGCTGACGGGGCAGGGCGCGGCGGCTGCTGCACGGCAAAAAGCAGGGCCAGCACCAGCAGCAAGGCCCAGCGCAGGTAGAGCCAGTTTGCGCGCGGCGGCGGCACCGGCGCGGCCGGGGCAACCGCGTCGGCTGCCTCGCTGCTGTCGATCTGCGTCGGCAGCACCCAGCGATAGCCGAAACGCGGCACGGTACGGATCGCGCTGTCGGCGCCGTCGGCGTCGATCAGGCGGCGCAGCCGCGCAATCACCTGTACCAGTACGTTCGCGTCGGCGTCGACCTGGCCCCAGACTGCGGCCAGCAATTCGTCGCGGCCGACGGCGCGGTCGCGGTGTTCGATCAGCCAGCTCAGACATTCGAACATCCGGGGCGGCAGCAGCTGCCGTTGCGTGCCGTGCACCAGCTCGCGCGTTGCGCTGTCGAGCGTGCTGCCGGCGAACCTGTAGATCTTGCGCATGCCGATGCTGCCGTTGTGCGGTGCGTAGTAGCGTCCGATCGGACAGCCACTCGCCGGTAAACCCGGCCGAGCATAACCCAGGCGCCGCGCGACCACGCTCGGCCATGGCAGTGCCGGAGTGGATACGCGAAGCAGGCAGTGGCAATGCTAGCCTGTGGTTTTCCGCCGGAGCTGTCATGGACGAATCACGCATCCTGCCTTGTCCGCGCTGCCTGACCTTGAACCGCTTGCCGCTGGCAAGGCCGGCCGTTGAAGCTCGCTGCGGCAAGTGCGCGCTGCAACTGTTCGGCAACGGGCCGTTTGCGCTGGACGTGGCGGGCTTCGACCGCTTTCTCACGCGCTCGGAACTGCCGCTGCTGGTGGATTTCTGGGCTAGCTGGTGCGGCCCCTGCCTGCAGATGGCGCCGGCCTACGAGGCCGCGGTGGCACAGCTGGAGCCGCAGCTGCAGGCGGCCAAGGTCGATATCGATGCGCAGGCGCCGCTGGCCCAGCGCTACCAGATACGCAGCGTGCCGACCCTGATCCTGTTCCATCGCGGCCGCGAAATCGCACGCCAGTCCGGTGCGATGGGTCGCAGCGATATTGTCGACTGGGTGCGCGGCTACCTGAGCTGAGGCAGCGAATTGCGTCGCACAGTCTCCGCCTGGTAGCTGTTGTGTACACCGTGCTGTGCAATTCGCTGTGCTCATCGCACCCTACGCAAGGCTACGGCCGGCCAGCTTTTACTATACGTTTTTAAAATTTATCGTTGTGGGTTTGTCGGTGGCGGCCTGCCCGTGCTTTGGCATCGCTCCGCCGCTACGCGCGATCCAGTCGCCAGCCAACAAAAAAGCGCAGCCAGACGGCTGCGCTTTTCGTTTTCCGCCAGCCGGCATTGCCGCAGCAACGCCGGCCTTGGTGCTTACATCACGCTACTGCTCCGGCGCCGGCGCAGACCGGCAAAAGCCAGCACGCCGATCAGCAAGGCCACCATCGGTGCCGACAAGGCCGGTACCGCGGTGCTGCCCAGGGTGATCACGGTCGGTTCGCTGTCGCCGCCCGGATCGCCGCTGGGTGCCGGGTTGACGCCGTTGTGCGACAGATCGCTGACCGGCACGCCACCGACGCTACCGCTGGCGGTGACCTGGTTGCTGTAGGTGCGGCCCGGTTCGAAGCGGATGTTCACGCTCAGGCGGATCGTCGTGGTCGCCCCGGCGGCCAGCGTGTCGGTGCCGGCGAGCAGGTTGGTGACGCTGCGGCCGTCGAACGCCGGGTTCAAGGTCAGGCTCGGTGCGGTGACGCCGGTGACGCTCCAGTTGGCCGCGGCGCCAAAGGTGGCGACAAGGTTTTCCGTCACCTGCAGAGTGTCCACCGGCTGGCTGGAGTAGTTGCGCACGGTCAGCACATAGGCCACATCTGCATTGCCCGGTGCTGCGCCGCTGCCGTAGCCGCCGCCACCGGTGACGCTGAGCACCTGCGCGGCCTTGGCCACGCCGAGCACGGCCGAACCGCTGCCGGTGCCGATCGAGGCCGGGTCGGCATCGTCTTCGTCGCCGTTCGCATCGCCGTCGCCGGGCGTGCCGCTGCCGTTGCCGCCGGTGGCGTCGTCAGACGGGGTGTTCGGCGTGCCGCCGGCATCGTTGCCCGGATTGCTGTCCGGCGTGGAGTCGATGTCGGTCGGCGGCGTGTTGCTGGCATCGCCGTCGTCATCGGCGCCGCCGATTTCCGCGCGGTTGACCAGCGGCGACCCTGCGGCCGGCTGCACCCGCAGCAGTATCGTCACGCTGGTGCTGGCGCCTGCCGCGAGCGGGCCGGCGATGGTACGCGTCGCCAGCGTCGGCGAGACCGAGGTCCAGTTGGTTTCTGCCGGACTCAAGGCCAGGCCGGCCGGGATGTAGTCGTTGACCAGGATGTTCTGCGCTGCGATGCCGCCCTGGTTGATCACCGTGATATCGAAGGACACATCCTGGCCGGCGATGAACGGTCCGGTCTGGCCCGCCGTCAGGCGCTTGGTCAGGGCCAGGTCGAAATTGCCGAGCAGGCCGAAGTCGACGCTGAGGTTGCCGTTGCTGCCGTCGCCGTCGTTGGTCGGCTCGCCGCCTACCGTCAAGGTCACCGTGCCGGAGCGGATGACCGCGCCGCCCAGCGTACCGTTGTCGTCGTTGTCGGCATCGTTGTCCGGATCGGCGGCAGGCTCGCACGTTCCACTGGTTGCATACGGGAAACCGCTGCAGCTGCTGCCCAGGTAGCCGGCGGGCGGCACGATCTCGACGATGTAGCTGTCGGGGTCGAGGTTCTGGAACAGGTAGTTGCCGTTGGTGTCGGTGCTGGTATTGGCCAGCGCGGCGCCATCGGGCGTGCCGTCGTTGTTGCTGTCCTGGTACAGCGCGACGGCGACGGCCGGCAGGCCGGCTTCGCCCGCGTCGACCTGGCCGTTGTTGTTGCGGTCGTTCCAGACCAGGTTGCCCAGGCTCAACACGCCGGCGCCGATGTTCACCGGATAGTCTTCGACTTCGCCGTCGATGGCCGCACCGCTCGGCGAACAGGTGCCCGCGGTGGAGACGCGGAAGCGTGCATAGCTGGCCGCTACCGCGTTGTTCGGCACGCTGCCGAAGTTCAGCGTGACCAGGGCATTGCTGCTGCCGTTGGGCAGGCTGCCCTGGGCGGTTTCGCCCGGTGCGCTGAAGGCGCCATCGCCGTTGTAGTCGATGAAGCCGCAGATCGTCGCCGCGCTGCCGGTGCTGTTGCTGCCGGTCACGCGCACGGCCGGTGCCACGCCGCGCTGCAGGGCAAGGTCGGCAGTGTTGACGCCGTCTTCGTCGTCGGGCGTGCCGTTGGCATCGTCGTTGTTGGCGCTGGTACCGGGCTGGCCGTCGGCTTCCGCATCCACGCCGGCACCGAGGAACAGGCCGGGTACGATGCTGTGACGCGCGCCGTCGTCGGAAAGCAATGTGGAATAGTTGCCTGCACCGTTGCCGGCGCCCGTATCCGGCAGGTCGCCGAAGTCGGTGGCGGCGATGGCGATCGGGTTGTCTTCCACTTCGCCGTCCGGTGCCAGGCCGACCGGTGTGCAGGCGGCGGTGCTGGTGCTCAGGCGGAAGCGTGCATAGGTGTTGCGCGCGGCATTGCTCGGCACGATGCCGAAATCGAGCGTGAACGGCGCGGCGTTGCTGCCCACCGGCACGGTCACCGCAGGCGCGGTTTCGCCGGCATCGGCGAAGTCGCCGTCACCGTTGAAATCGACGAAGCCGCAGAGCTGGGCCGGTACCGCCAGGGTATTGGTTGCTGCGGTGCGCACGCGGGCGACCGTGCCGGCGATCAGCGACAGATCGCCGACCACAACGCCGTCTTCGTCGTCCGGCGTGCCGCTGGCGTCGTCGCCGTTGGCACCGGTGCTGGGCTGGCCATCGGCTTCGCCGTCTTCGTTCGCGCCCAGGCGCAGGCCGGCGACGATGGGATGGCGCGGACCGTTGTCGGCGAGCAGGGTGGCGTAGTTGCCCGGGCCGTTGCCGGCGCCCGTATCCGGCAGATCGCCGAAGTCGAGCTGGCCGATGGACACGGGATAGTCTTCCACTTCGCCTTCGCTGGCCGGGCCGGTGGCGCTGCAGGCGCCAGCGCCGCGATCCAGGCGGAAGCGGGCATAGGTGCTGGCCGCTGCATTGGCCGGCACCGTGCCGAAGTTCAGCGTGACGGTCGCATTGCTGGCACCGGCAGCGACCGGCTGGGTCGCGCTTTCGCCCGCATCGGCGAAGTCGCCGTCGCCGTTGAAGTCCACGAATCCACAAAGGCGCGCCGCCGCGCCGCTGTTGCTGGCGTTGACGCGCACGCTGGCGCTGGTGCCGCTGACCATGCTCAGGTCGGCGATGGTGACGCCGTCTTCGTCGTCCGGTGTGCCCGTGGTGTCGTCGCCGCTGGCGGCGGCATTCGGCTGGCCGTCGCCTTCCGCATCCACGCCGGCACCGAGGAACAGTCCGCCGACGATGACATGGCTGGCGCCGCTGTCGGCTTCGCGCGTGTTGTAGTTGCCGGTGCCGGTGCCGGCGGCCGCGTCGGGCAGGTCGCCGAAGTCGAGCGCGGCGATGGTGGCGGTATAGTCTTCCACTTCGCCATTGGTCGCGATGCCGCTGGCGCTGCAGCCCGCATCGGTACTGAGGCGGAAGCGTGCATAACTGGCCGTGGCGGAACCGGCCGGCACCACGCCGAAGTTCAGCGTGAATGCCGCGTTATTGCTGCCGTTGGGCACGCCGAGGTTGGCGCTTTCGCCCGCATCGGCGAAGTCGCCGTCGCCGTTGTAGTCGATGAAACCGCACAGCTGTGCCGCGGCGCCGCTGGTATTGGTTGCGTTGACGCGTACCGCCGGCGCACGGCCTACGCGCAGGGCGAGGTCGGCAACGGTGACGCCGTCTTCGTCGTCGGGCGTGCCGTTGCTGTCGTCGCCGCTGGCGGCAGCATTGGGCTGGCCGTCGGCTTCCGCATCCACCGTCGCGCCGAGGAACAGGCCGGGCACGATGCCGTGCGCCGCGCCGTTGTCCGCCGCCAGGGTGTTGTAGTTGCCGCTGCCATTGCCGGCGGCGGTGTCGGGCAGATCGCCGTAGTCGAACGAGCCGAAGCCGAAGTCGATGCTGTGGTTGTTGTCGCCCGCACCGGCCAGGGTGAAAGCGGCTCCCAGCGTGGTGGTCGAGGCGGGAATGGTCACGGCCACGCCGTCGGAATCGCGCAGGTCGGCTACGCCGCCGCCGCCGGTATTCGCCACGGTCGCACGCAGATTGACCAGTGCGCCGCCGGCGCTGAAATTGGCCGGCACGATGCCGATGGTATAGGTGGAGAAATACGGATTTGGCGCGACGATGAGGTTGTCCGTCGTGCTCGCGTCGGCCGCGCCCTGGCTGAAGACGAAGTAGTACTCGCCGTTCGCATCGGTGGTCGCGCTGCCGAGCACCGCGCCGCTGCTGCTGTACAGGTTCAGTACTACGTTGGCGATGGGCGCTTCGCCCGGGTCCATCACGCCGTTGTGATTGCTGTCGTTCCACACATAGTTGCCCACCTCCACCGGCGCTGCGCGGCACAGCGCGTCGGCGTCGCCGAGGCCGTTGGCCTTGGAGAAACCGCCGCTGCCGGTCTGGAAGATTTCATAGCCGCGCGAGCTGGCCGGATCGGCCGGCGTGAGGTTGCTGTACCAGCGCAGGCCGCCCGAGTTGAAGCGGAACGGGTCCATGATGGTCGAGGCGACCGTGGCGTAGCCGGGCACCTGGATCAGCGCGCCCTGGGCGTTTTCATCGTGACGGCCGTTGTAGTCCGGCGGCGTGTCGTTGATGAAGAACGGCGGCGAGGTATCCGAGTAGTGGTCCAGCGGATAGAACTCGCCACCGCGCGTATTGCCGGCGGAGTTCGGGCCGCGCGCCTGGTTGGTGGCCGTGCCGGCGGCACCAGTGACGCCGCCGCAGCTGCCTTCCTGTTCGAGATTCCAGCCGCCCGCGCCGTTGGCGCAGGCGCGCAGGATTTCGCCCGCGGTAATGCCGCGGATGGTGCCGACGTTGCCTGTGCCGGTGTGATCGCCGTGGCGGTCGCGCAGGCCGAGTACGAGATCGGGGCCGTCGAAGGTCAGGTCAGAGAACATTGGTTCGGCGTACACCGAATTGTTGGTCGCTGCCGGCGTGCCGGCGACCGACGACCAGGCGCGCCAGATCGCATCGCCGCTGGGGTCGTTGACCGCGTCGCTATTGCCCGCTGCGCGCGGATAATTGAGCGCGAACTGCAGCACCGGCGTGGCGCCGAACGTGCCGGCGACGGTGTCGTAGGCATACACCCAGGCGCGCAGATCGGCGGCGAGCTGAGTGGACTGTGCCGAACAGACGCCGCTGACGTACAAGGTGGTGCCGCGCATCGCCAGGCCGAACGGACGCGCGTCCGCTGCCGTGGTGCAGGGCGAGGGAATCGGCCGCCGTGTGATGGTGGTGGTGTTGAGCGCGCCGCTGGTGGGAATCGTATACAACTGGCGGTCGGCCATGTTCACCGCGAACAGGCTTGCGCCGTCGAGGCTCAGTTCCAGGTCGCCGTACGCGCTTTTGCCGACCTGGTCCCAGGTGGTGTCGCCACCGGCGCCGCCTTCGTAGTTGCCGCGCACGGTATCGGTGCCGGTGGTGGCGGGGCCGAATACCGCATTCAGGTCGACGAAGCTGGCCGGTGCCGCCGGGGCGCCGCTGGACGCGGCGTTGACGCGATAGATGGTGCCGGTGCCGCCGGGACCGAAGCCTGCGTGGCGCTTGTGATAGGCGGCGATGAACAGGTTGTCCTGCAGCTTGTCGTAGGCCATGCCGTAGACCGTGCCGACCTCGGGTACGCCGGCTATGCCGACCGGACCGGTGGGTTGCGGCGTGCCGACGCTGCCGGTCAGCGAATAGGGGAAGCGCACGACCGCATCGATGGAGGCGTTGGCCGCGGCCTGGGGATCGCCGAAGGCCTGCTCGGCGACGGCCACCAGCGGATCGTCCTGGCAGAACTCGACCGGGGCATTAAGTCCGACTTCCACATTGTTGGCGCCGTCGGCGACGAACTGCACGGTCGTGCCGCCGCGCGTTGCCACCGGTGCGCCGGAGGAGGCGCGGGAGTGGAAGCTGGGTTGCAGGCCGGCCGGATAGCCGGTGAACTCGACACGCAGAGGCGCCGCTGCACTGCAGCCGGTGACGTTCAGCGTGAAGCTGCCGAGGCTGGCCGGCACGCTGCTGGTGGTGGCCGCCACGCCGCAGGCACCGCTGACGTCGTAGGCGCGTACGCTGACCCCGCCGATGCCGCGGTCGACCGCGGCGGCGACGCCGCCGAGATCGCGCTGGCCGTTGGAATTGAAGTCCTGGAATACCGTGCCCGAGATCGCCGCGAATGCGGCCGGGCTTAGTCCTGATCCGAGCAACAACAGAACATGCGCTGCCCTTCGGCCGCGTTTTGTGGGTGTTTGCATTGTTATATCCCCAAGTGCTGAAAATCGCCTGCGTAGACCGCCTCTGGGCGATGTGCGCGGGCGAGCCTGTCGTCCGTCTTCCCGGCAATGAGCGTGCCGGTCGGTGCGCTGAAACGGCGCGGGTACGGCCGCTTCGTTTCAGTCAAGCGATACAAGTGAACTAAAGCTATTAATAAAAATAGAAAACAAACGTGTCGCGTCGTTATGGTGTGCGGGTGCCTCCGCGCAGCAGTGCCTCGAACGCATCGGAAAAAATCCACCCGGTACCGGGCGCGCCCGGCACCAGCGCGGCCAGCGCCGGGCCTGCCTGTTGCGCATCCGCATCCAGCCAGGTCTGCAGCGTGCCGCTCACGGGGGCCGCGTCGGCGATGAGCGAGTAGCGAAACAGGCTGCCCCAGTCCAGGCTCGTCCCGGGCACGGCCTGCCAGCGCAGTTCCTGCGCCAGGCGATGGCTGTTCCAGTCGTTGCCGGCGAGCAGGTCGCCGTCGACGAAGACGCTGGCCAACACGCGCGTCGACGCGGGCAGCGGCAGCGACACGGCGGCAAGGCCGGCATTGCCGAGCACACGCAGGTTCGGTTCGCTGCCGGCGGTCTGCACCTGGGCGTAGTCGAAATTCACTAGCGCGTAGTCGTAGCGCCAGCGGCCCTGGCCGAGATCGCGTACGCGCGTGGCCAGGCGCAGCTGGCCACGCGCATCGCGATGGCTGCTGACGAGTTGCAGCGGATCGGCAGCTTGCGGTGGTGCCCAGGCATCCAGCGCGCTACCGCGCCGGAATGCCGTAGCGGGTGCCGGCGGCAATTGCCAGGTGCCTTCCCAGTGCGGCGCTACTTCGATAAAACCCATCGAGTTATAAATGTTTACATCGTCGCGGACCAGGTACCAGGCCTCGAACAGATAGCGCGATCCCACGTGTTGCGCCGGATCGAGCTGCGATTCGCGCACGCTCAGGCGATGGCTCCACACGGTGTTGCCGCTGGCGTCGCGCTTGCCGTCGCAGCCGCCGAGGTCGGGGTTGGGTGGCACGACCTCGTCATCGTCGAGCGAGCCGCAGCGGCCCCAGCGCACCTGGGTCGGGTCGACTTCGCGGCGTGCCCCCAGGGCGGCGTTGTTGTCGTTGTTGTTGCTGGCGTAGGTGTCGCTGCAGCCACGGCCGAGGATCTGCGCGTCGGCACAGGCGCACTGGCTGTTCAGGGCGACGAAGGCGTGCTTGACGCCGGAGCGGCCGATCTGGCTGATGCCGCCGTCGGCATCCAGCCGGTACAGGTTCCAGATCAGCAACGGGTGCTGGTCGTTGCCGTGAGGCGGCCGCGGCGGCGAGAAGCGCGCATTCCAGGGCAGGTCGGCGCTGCAGGGGTCTGCCGCTGTGCAGGGCAGGCCGCCGTTGTCGTCGTCGGGGTTGGACAGCTCGGCGGCCGGCGCGATCACCACCGCCGCGTCGGTGCCGCCCGGGCCATCGCAGGTGCAGGCGTTGCCGCTGCAGCCCGGTTCGCCGCAACGCATCATCTGCGCCGTGATGCCGTCCAGCTGCAGGTCGGCGGCATACGCACCGTCGCCGCTGCCGGGCCAGTTCGGCACGGCGCAGCTGGATTCGCCCGCCGGGCTGGGTCGGGTCAGCTTCAGGCTGAGCTGCGCATCGGCGATGGTCAGTCCGGCCCAGCCGGGTTGGCCCAGCTCCGCCGCGGCTTCCGGGGCCAGGCGCAGGTCCAGCGAGAGCACCTGCAAGGCCGCAGCGTCGCTGGCGCGTATGGCCATGACCGAATCCGCCCGCAGCCGGGCCGCAGTGGTGGCGCCGCTGAAATCCAGTTCGGTGCTGCCACGCCGCGGTATCAGCGACAGTGTGCGGAAATCGAGCCGGGTAGTGCCGTCGCCGTCGGCAAGGACGAAGCCGGCGGCGGCCCTGAGTTCGCCGCCCTGCCAGGCGCGCAGGCCGGCACCCTGCAGTTCCAGCCGGGTTTTTCCCAGCGAACTCAGTGGTATGGCAAGCCCCTCCGTGGCCACACTGCGGCCGTCTGCCTGCAGCGCTTGCAGGCCGAGCTGGGCGAGCAATTCGTGATTGAAGCGGATATGCAGTTCGCCATCGCCGGCCTCGGCATACGTAGGCCGTGCCGGCGAGGCGTTGGCGTGGGGAGGGAATGCCGCGCCGTGCGCCGCTATCGGACCCAGCAATAAGCCCACGCCGCACGTCGCGATGACACCGGTTGCAACGGACGCGAAGAGCGGCGCCCAGCGCCGGCTGACGGCCGAAACACCGCTTCGCGATAACAGCGCGAATGCCTGCATGGGTCGGTTGGTTCCCCTGTCTGGCCGCAGCGGCGTCGGTATCGAGGCTCGACATACGGCTACGTATCCGGGGAAGTATAGTCATGCAAAGCGGGCGCAGGTGTCCCATTCACAAGGCTGAACATTAGTTAACAGTCGCTAACTAATGTGTCACGCGGCACGGAATTTCTGCCCCCTTCATGGCTGAAACCCGCGTCGCACAACGATTCTGCTTTGTGCAGAATCGTGCAATTACCCATTGAGAAAATTTCATAACGCTGAAAACACAGGCGTTTTGCCGTCGGCTTCAGGCTTGGCTGCGGATTGAAGGTGCCGAGTTCGTTACATCGGCGACACCTTTGTAAATTTGGGACAAAACTGTCCTGGCCTGGTGTCAATCCTGCTGTCGGCGGGCTCTGCCGTGTTACTTTGAATACGCCAAAGTACTGAGTGGGCAGGCATTGCCCCTTCGGCACGAATAGCGCAGGAGCGGCGGCACGAGTTCTTGTGCGAACCCGTAGCGGCGCAGGCCATCAGGCCCGCTTCGACCAGCAATCAAAAAAATCACCACGAAAATTGCCTGCAACGGCTGCGTAGCCATGCGGGTGTCTTTGACGTTTCAGGGGAACGGCGAGATGACTGCACACAGCGGTACCGATCCGGCGCAACGGCGCGCCATCGATTCAAGCGGCCGCGCGTCGGCCGGCTCGGCCAGGCGCAACTGGGCCTTGCGAGGCATGGCCTTGCTGCTGGGTGCCGCGGCCAGCCTGAGTGCCTGGGCCGAAGGCAGCCGGTCCATGTATCCGGCCGGCTACGAGGCCGCTGGCTTCCGCGCCACCATGGACTTGCGCAACAACGGCAACTACATGGGCATCATTCCGGCGCGCCAGTTCCTCTACGTCTACGCCGAGGCCAACGAGTACATCCTGCTCGGCTCGCGCAACCGCAATAACGGCACCAGCGGCGAGATCTTCGTCTACAACCCGCAGAATTTCGGCACCAAGGGCGCCGAGACGATTCCGGGCACGGCCAACTTCGCCTGTACCCAGACCACGCCGCCGGCGGGCAGCTATTCCGGCACCACGCTGGGCCAGATCGGCTCGCGCGCAGCGGAACTCGCCGGCCCCAACAGTGCTGACAATTCCGTTTCCGTCGGCGCCAACGGCTATGCACCCTGCGCCTACCGTGCACCGGTCAGCGGCATCTACGGTGTGCGCTTCGCCGGCGGTGCGTCGGGGACTACGGTCGACGGCCTGGTCGCCACGCCGCAGATCCTGACCCAGCAGGTATCGGCCTGGGACGTCACCGTGCGTGCCACGGCCAGCTCCATCACCGACCTGAACGGACGTCTGTTCACCTATGCCTGGGTTGGCTATACCGGCAGCAATCCGCGGGCGATCTACCACACGCTGTACTACACCACGCTCGACGGCTACCGCTATCGGCAGAAGATGCAGGGCATCGATCCGAATGCCTACGCGCTGTACGCCAACTCCGGCGGCTTCATGGACGAAGGTTCGTCGCTGTACAAGGACATTCGCGGCAACAACCAGTTCGTTGACTCGGGCTTTCCCGCCGGCGTGACGGCGCAGCGGCCGCAGGATCCGATTTTCTTCAGCGACATCACGCCCACTGGCGCGAACGCGGCCGAGGTCAACAAGGTCTTCACCTTCCTCGGCATTCCCTCGACACCGCCCGTGCCGCAGCTGTCGGCGGTGTCCTTCACCGGCAATGTCGGCGGCTCGACCTCGACACAGGGCGCGGGCGGTACCTTCCAGTTCACCACGGTGAACACGGTATCGTTCCAGATCGTGATCAGCGCGGGGGCGAACTTCGATCCGGGCGACACCAGCAATCGCGTCATCACCGGCACGGCCGGCACCGGCACCCACACCATCGTCTGGGACGGCAAGAGCAACGCCGGCACCGATTTCCCCGCGGGCGGCCCGTATTCCTACCGCGTCACTGGCCGCAACGGCGAAATCCATTTCCCCATCATCGACACCGAGGGCAACGCCAGCGGCGGCCCGACGATGACCAAGCTCAATGCCAGCGGCGATTCCGTCGTGTATTACGACGATCGCAGCTATGTCACGCGGCGCAACGTAACCGTCGGCGCACCGATCAACAGCAACCTCTGCGGCGCCGGCTCGGCCCAGGTGCCGCCGACACCGCCGTACAACCTGATCGGCGTGGATTCCAGCGTCGCTACAGCAGGCCGCTACTACCGCTGGTGGACCGCATCGGGCAATAACAACACCGACTGCAACAACAATGCGGCCTCGGCCTTCGGCGATGCCAAGGGTCTGGACCTCTGGTCGTATGCCTCGACCGGCGACATCACCGAAACCCTGATCATCGTGCCGCAGACTGTCACGCGCGACCTGGGCACTGCCGTCTCCGTCGACCCCGCCGCGAATCCGGGCCAGACCGTCTACGGCAGCTTCGTGTTCCGCAACGACGGTACCGGCTCGGCCACGGTCAGCAGCGTCACTGCCAGCATCGGCACGCCCGGCAACTGCCCTGCCAGCGTCACCTTCACCTATGTGCCGCCGGGCCTGACCGCGGTCTATTCGGCGGCCACCTGCAACGTGACCTTCACCGGCATCACCACGATGACGGCGGGCCAGCAATACCTGTTCCGCTTCACCTATCCCGCGCCGGCCTCGGGCACGGTGCCGGTGAATACCACCATCGCCGGCAACGAGACCGTCGGTGCGGTATCGCCCAACAGCGCCAGCGGCGTCACGGTAATCACCGTCGCCGACGTGGCCGCCAGCGTCAGCGTGCCGCCGACCGCTGCGGTCGGTTCCACTGTCGCGGGAACAATTACCTTTGGCAACTATTCCCCCGGCAACGCCACGGCCGACACCGTCATCTACAGCGCGACCATCGGCACGCCCGGCAGCTGCCCCAGCGGTGTCGCCTTCCCGGCACCGCCTGCCGGCGTCACCCTGAGCTACAACACCAGCACCTGCGAGGTGCTGTTCAGTGGCATGCCGGCCCAGCTGACCCTGGGCCAGAGCGTGTCGATCAACTTCACCTATACCGCACCCGCCAGCGGCACCGTGCCGGTGACAGCGAGCATTTCCACCAGCACGCCCCAGGTCACCACCGCCAACGACAGTGCCAGCGGCAGCACCAGCTTCTTCGTGCCTGTCGCGAATCTCGGCATCGCCAAGACCGGCCCGGCCGTGGTCGCGGCAAACGGTGCGATCAGCTACAGCCTGCTCATCACCAATGCCGGCCCCGATGCGGCGAACAACGCGAGCTATGTGGACAACGTACCGGCGGGCATCACGGGCGTTGCTGCGACCTGCACTTTGCCGACCGGTGGCGCGGTCTGCGCCGCGCCGACCGTTGCCGGCAATGCGGTCAGCGGCACGGTACCGACCCTGCCCAATGGCGGCAGCGTCACGATCACGATCACGGGCACTGCGCCTGCGGCCGCGACGACGCTGAACAACACGGCGACCGTAACGGCACCGCCGGGTACGACCGATCCGACGCCGGGCAACAACTCCAGTTCGACCACGACACCGGTCGTGCTGATCGTGGCCGACGACGACAGCTACGGCTCGATCAACGGCAACAGCGGCAATGCGAATGTCGGCAATGTGCTCGGCAACGACTCGCTCAACGGCGCTGCGGCAACCATCGGCAACGTGACGATCGGCATCGTCACGCCGGCCAGCAATGCGGGCGTGACGCTGGATCCGGCCACGGGCATCGTTGCGGTTGCGCCGGGCACGCCGGCCAACAGCTACACCATCGTCTACCGCATCTGCTCGCAGGCGAATCCGACCATCTGCGATAACGCGACAGTGACCATCGTCGTCACGGCGCCGAGTGCCGATGTGCGTATCGCGAAGACTGGCCCGGCCGTGGTCGCGGCAAACGGTGCGATCAGCTACAGCCTGCTCATCACCAATGCCGGCCCCGATGCGGCGAACAACGCGAGCTATGCGGACAACGTACCGGCGGGCATCACCGGCGTTGCTGCGACCTGCACCTTGCCGACCGGTGGCGCGGTCTGCGCCGCACCGACAGTTGCGGGCAATTCCGTCAGCGGCACGGTACCGACCCTGCCCAATGGCGGCAGCGTCACGATCACGATTACCGGCACTGCGCCTGCGAGTGCGACGACGCTGAACAACACGGCGACCGTGACGGCGCCGCCAGGTACGACCGATCCGACGCCGGGCAACAACTCCAGCTCGACCACGACACCGGTCGTGCTGATCGTGGCCGACGAC
>NZ_SNZH01000001.1:54568-334109 GCF_004363655.1 Tahibacter aquaticus | reverse complement strand
CAGCTATTCGTTGCTGGTCAGCAACACCGGTCCGGATGCCGCGAACAACGCGAGCTATGCGGACAACGTACCCGCCGGCATCACCGGCGTTGCTGCGACGTGCACGCTGCCCACGGGCGGTGCGCTCTGCGCAGCGCCGACCGTTGCCGGCAATGCGGTCAGCGGCACGGTACCGACCCTGCCCAATGGCGGCAGCGTCACGATCACGATTACCGGCACTGCGCCTGCGAGTGCGACGACGCTGAACAACACGGCGACCGTAACGGCACCGCCAGGTACGACCGATCCGACGCCGGGCAACAACTCCAGTTCGACCACGACACCGGTCGTGCTGATCGTGGCCGACGACGACAGCTATGGTCCCATCAACGGCAACAGCGGCAACGCGAATGTCGGCAATGTGCTCGGCAATGACTCGCTCAATGGCGCTGCGGCAACCATCGGCAACGTGACAATTGGCATCGTCACGCCGGCCTCGAATGCAGGCGTGACGCTCGACCCGGCCACGGGCATCGTTGCGGTTGCGCCGGGCACGCCGGCCAACAGCTACACCATCGTCTACCGCATCTGCTCGCAGGCGAATCCGACCATCTGCGATAACGCGACGGTGACCGTCGTCGTCACGGCACCGAGTGCCGATGTGCGCATCGCGAAGACTGGTCCGGCCGTGATCGCGGCGAATGGCGCGATCAGCTATTCGTTGCTGGTCAGCAATGCCGGTGCGGATGCCGCGAACAATGCGAGCTATGCGGACAACGTACCGGCGGGCATCACCGGCGTTGCTGCGACGTGCACGCTGCCCACGGGCGGTGCGGTCTGCGCAGCGCCGACCGTTGCCGGCAATGCGGTCAGCGGCACGGTACCGACCCTGCCCAATGGCGGCAGCGTCACGATCACGATCACGGGCACTGCGCCTGCGGCCGCGACGACGCTGAACAACACCGCGACCGTGACGGCACCGCCAGGTACGACCGATCCGACGCCGGGCAACAACTCCAGCTCGACCACGACCCAGGTGAATGCGCTGAGCAGCCTGTCCATCAGCAAAACGGACAATGCAACAACGTATACGCCGGGCAGCACCGCAACCTACGTGCTGCTGGTGACCAATGCCGGGCCGTCGGCCGCGACGGCGGTAGCGCTGAGCGACACCCTGCCCAGCGGCGTCACCTTGTCCGGCACGCCGACCTGTACCAGCAGCGGCACGGCCAGCTGCGGCAGCCTGACCGGTGTGGTCGGCACGGGCAGCTTCAGCGTCAGCGGCGCCAGTGTCGGTGCGGCAGGGGGCGACAGCCTGAGCTACAGCCTGCCGGTGAGTTTCGATTCCGCCCTGGCCGCGGCCAGCCTCACCAACACCGCAACGGTACAGGCGCCCAGCGATCCGGCCGGCCCGCACAGCGCGTCGGATACCGACACCCTGGCAGCCGTGTCCGATCTCGCCGTGGTCAAGACCGACAACAGCGCGACCTATACGCCGGGCACCACGGCCAGCTACGTCATCACGGTGAGCAATGCCGGTCCTTCGGATGCGCACAATGTGGGCGTCAGCGACAGCCTGCCGGCCGGTGTCACGCTGACCGGTACGCCGACCTGCGTAGCCAACGGCATTGCCGCCTGCGGTAGCGTCAGCAGCACCGCCAGCAGTTTCAGCAGCAGCGGCGGCGCCATCGGTGCCGGCGCAGGCAACGCGCTGGTGTTCACCCTGCCGGTCGCGTTCGCGTCGAACCTCAGCACGAATCCGCTGCAGAACGTGGCCACGGCCACCGACCCGGCCGATCCGGACGGTGCCAGCGGCGTCGATATCGACACCCTGGTGGCGACCTCGGGCCTGTCCATCGCCAAGACCGACAGCAGCGCCACGTACGTACCGGGCGGCAGCGCGACCTATGTGGTCACGCTGCAGAACAGCGGCCCGTCGGATGCGAATGCAATCAGTGTCAGCGACACGCTGCCGGCCGGCGTCACGCTGAGCGGCACGCCGACCTGCGCCGTCAGCGGCACGGCCCTCTGCGGCAGCATTACCGGTGCCGCCGGCGGCAGCAGCTTCAGCGTGAGCGGTGCCCGCATCAGCGCGGGTGCCGGCAACAGCCTGGCCTATAGCCTGCCGGTCACGTTTGCCGCCAGCCTGGTCACCGATCCGCTCGTCAATACGGCGACCGCCAGCGACCCGCAGGATCCGACCGGCCCGCACAACGCAAGCGACAGCAACAACATCGCTGCGACCGTGGCGCTCAACGTCGCCAAGACCGACGGCATGCTCAGCTATACGCCGGGCACCAACGGCACTTATTCGGTGACGGTGACCAATGCCGGACCGTCCGATGCGCATGCGGTCGCGGTCAGCGACGGCCTGCCCGCGGGCGTCAGCCTGACTGCCCCGGCCAGTTGCTCGGCCACGGGCCTGGCCAGCTGCGGCACGCTCAGCAACACGGCAAGCTCGTTCAGCAGCAGCAACGGCAGCATCGCCGCCGGTGCCGGCAATGCGCTGGTGTTCACCTTGCCGGTCACGTTCGCGGCGAGTCTGTCCACCAATCCCCTGGTGAATGTTGCGACGGCGACCGACCCCAGCGACCCCGACGGCGCCAGTGGCAGCGATACCGACAGCCTTACCGCGCTGACCGGACTCAATGTCACCAAGACCGACGGTTCGGCCACGTATACGCCGGGCGGCAGCGCGACCTATACCGTCGTCGTGACCAATGCCGGCCCGAGCAACGCCAGCGGAGTCAGCCTCAGCGATCCGCTGCCGGCCGGGGTTACCTTGTCTGCTGCGGCGACCTGCGTTGCCAGCGGTGCCGCCAGCTGCGGCAGCCTGACCGGTGCGGCCGGTGCGGCCAGCGTGAGCCTCAGCGGCGCTGCCATCGCCGCCGGTGCGGGCAATGCGCTGACCTTGAGCCTGCCGGTGAACTTCGCCGCCGACCTTACCGCCAACCCGCTGGCGAATACGGTCAGCGTCAGCGACAGCGCCGATCCGACGCCGCGTACCGCCACCGACAACAACGCCGTGAATTTCGTCACCGCGCTGAGCATCGGCAAGGACGACGGCGCCAGCAGCTACACCCCGGGCGGCACGGCCACCTATGTGATCACGGTGCGCAATGCCGGTCCGTCGGATGCGACCGGTGTGAGCGTGGCCGACAGCCTGCCGGCCGGTGTCACCCTGGCCGCGCTGCCGACGTGCCAGCCCAGCGGTGCGGCGGTCTGCGGCACGGTCAACGGCACGGTCGGTGGCAGCAATGCCGGCCTCAGTGCAGCCACGCTTCCGGCCGGTGCGGCCAATGTGCTGCGCCTGAGCGTGCCGGTGCAGTTTGCTTCCAGCCTGACCGTGAATCCGCTCGTGAATACGGCCACTGCCAGCGACTCCAGCGGCGCGCCGCCGGTCAGCGGCAGCGACAGCAATACGCGCGTCGGTGCGGGCAGCCTCCAGGTGAGCAAGACCGACGGCAGCGCGACCTATGTGCCGGGCGGTACCGCGGTCTACACCATCGTGGTGAGCAATACCGGCCTGACCGATGCCAACGCCGTCAGCGTCAGCGATCCGCTGCCGCCCGGCGTGACGCTGGAAGCCACGCCCAGCTGCGTCGCCGCCGGCAGCGCCAGCTGCGGCACGATCAGCGGTGCGCTCGGCGGCACCAGCTTCAGCGTGGCCAATGCCAGCGTCGCCGCCGGCGCGGGCAACCAGCTCAGTTACTCGGTGCCGGTGCGTTTCGCGGCGAGTCTGGCCGCCAATCCGCTGGTCAACACGGTGACCGTGTCCGATCCCGCCAGCCCCAGCGCCAGTGCCAGCGACAGCAATACGCCGGCCGGCCAGGTCGGCCTGGTGCTGACCAAGACGGACAACAGCGCCACGTATACGCCGGGCGGCAGCGCGGTGTATGTGATCACGCTGGGCAACAGCGGTCCTTCGAATGCGAACGGCATTGCGCTGAGCGATCCGCTGCCGGCCGGTGTCACGCTGACGGCAGTACCCAGCTGCGTGGCCAGCGGTACGGCCAGCTGCGGCAGCATCGCCGGTGCTACGGGCGGCAGCAGCTTCAGCGTGGCCAACGCCAGCGTCGCCGCGGGTGCGGGCAATCTGCTGAGCTACTCCCTGCCGGTGGCGATTGCGGCCAATGTCACGGCAAATCCGCTGCTGAATACGGTCACCGCCACGGCACCGGGTTCCAACGGTGCGACGGCGAGCGACAGCAATACCTTGCTCGCCGCCACCGGCCTGACCGTGACCAAGGATGATGGCGCGACCACCTACGTGCCCGGTGGCAATGCCGTCTACGTGATCGAAGTGGCCAACGGCGGCCCGTCGAATGCCAATGCGATCGCGCTGAGCGATCCGCTGCCGGCCGGCGTGACCCTGACCGGCACGCCGACCTGCGTGGTCAGCGGCAGCGGCAGCTGCGGCAGCATCAGCGGCACGGCCGGCGGCAGCAGCTTCGGCGTGACGGCGGCCAGCCTCGCAGCCGGTGCGGCCAATCGCCTGAGCTACAGCGTGCCGGTGGCGTTTGCGGCGAACATGACGGCGAATCCGCTGGTCAACTCGGTTACCGCGACCGATCCGTCCGACCCGCTGCCGCATACGGCCATCGACAGCAATGTGCGCGATCCGCAGGCCGACATCGGCGTGGTTAAGGTCGGCCCGGCCACGGCCGAACGCGGCCAGCCTGTCGTCTACGACTTCACGGTGACCAATGCCGGTCCTTCGGATGCGGCCGATGTGCAGCTGATCGATCCGACACCGCCGGGGCTGAGCTATGTGTCCTCGACGGCGCCCTGTGCGGCAGGCTTCCCCTGCAGCCTGGGCACGCTGGCCAATGGCGCAACGGTGACATTTAGCGTCGTATACGCGGTCGATCCGGGCTTTGCCGGCAGCAGCATCGTCAACACTGTGACGGTGAGCAGCAGCACGCCGGATCCGAACGGTTCCAACTCCAGCAGCTCGGTGGCCACGCCCCTGGGCGATACCGCCGATGTGGCGGTAGGCAAGACCGGCCCGGCCACGGCAACGTCGCTGCAGTCGGTGGCCTACGTCGTCACGGTGCGCAACAACGGCCCGTCGGTCGCCCAGGCTGTGATGCTGGACGACCCGACGCCGGCTGGCCTGCAGTACGTGTCCGCCAGCGCGCCCTGCGCCGCTGGCTTCCCCTGCAGCCTGGGCAATCTGGCGGTGGGGCAGAGTGTTGCAGTGACGGTGAACTACACGGTGCGGGCAACCGCGACGGCGTTGCAGATCGTCAATACCGCCACGGCGACCAGCACCACGCCGGACCCGAACCCAGGCAACAACAGCGGCAGCCAGACCACCCAGGTTGCGGTGGTGCTGACGCCGCCGGTGCCGGTGCCGGCGAGCAACTGGTTCACCCTGTTGCTCATCCTGCTCGGCCTGGGCACGATCGGCCTGCAGCAGCGGCGCGTCGTGGCACGACGCTGACCGGCGCGTTCTGCGCATGAGGAAAAGGCCCGCTTTTGCGGGCCTTTTTCTTGCGGCGGCAGCCGCATTCCGGCAACGGCCGCTGGCGTGCCGTAGCAGTCATCGTGCTGCGTTGGTACGCGCTGCAGAACGTGACCGGTAGCCTGCACGGGCCAGGGAGCCTGTACCTATCCGCTTTTCCAATTAATGGAATAATGCTATCCAGCAAAAACAGCAGGCGCGCGTCCGGCCTGGCCGGGCGGTGTACTGCATGGCTGTTTTCAGAAGCGGTAGCTGAGGTCGACGCTGAAATAGCGTCCGACCGGATCGTCGAACGCGTCGTTATAATTTGCAGCATTTGCGCCGTAGTAAACGGGCTTGTGGTCCAGCGCGTTGATGATGCTCAGGCGCGCGTTCCAGCGCCGCGGGCTGGCATAGCCCAGCACCAGGTCGACCGTGGCGAACTGCGGCGTCGTGCAGTAGCGCGGGCGCGATTGCAGGTCTACGCACGACTCGGTATCGCCGGCAAAGGTCGCATTGCGATAAGACCCGACATAGTTCGCGTTTGCGCTGGCCGTCCAGGCTGCGCGCGTCCAGTCCAGTCCTGCGCGGCCGCGCAGGCGCGGGCTGGAGTCGTAGCCGGCGAATGCCGTCGTCGATGCTCCCGGGGCGACACGCACGTCGCGCCGCTCCAGGTAGGTCACGTCGACATGCGCCGACAGGCTGCCGGCCGCGCCGTCCCATACCGACCATTGCAGCGAGCCGTCGAGACTGCGCGTATGCGTGCGGCCGAGATTGACCAAGCCTACATTGAGTCCGCTGAGCTGGCCTTTGTCGTCGTACCGCAGCAGGTTGGGGAACTGCTCCGGGTTCTGCAGGGCGTAGGTGATCGGCAGTGGCGTGATTTCGTTGTCGCGGGCGATCTGTATCCAGTCCAGGCTCAGGCGCCAGCGCTCGCCGCCGGCGATGGTCGTGCCCAGGGCGAAGCTGCGCGAATTTTCCGCCCGCAGGGAAAGGTTGTTGCGGCTGATGATTTCCAGCGTGCAATTGCTGTCGTTGGTCGGCGAGGGCTGGCTGCAGGGCAGCAGGGCCTGCGGCACGTTCAGCGGGCGCAGTTCGCTCAGTTGCATGGGCTGCTGCAGTTCCAGTTCGCTCGGTGGACGGTGGCCGCGGGCGGCCGTGGCATGCAGCAGCCAGACGTCGCTGGCGCGCCAGCGCAGGCCGAGCTTGGGCGAGAAGGCCGAACCCGTTGCTGCACTGTGGTCCAGCCGCATGCCCAGTTCGGCGCTGAAGCGCTGGCTCAGCGGCAACTGCAGTTCGGCATAGCTGGCCAGTACATTGTTGCTGGTGCGCTGCACGTAGCTGCGTTCGCCGAACGGGCGGTCATCCGAACGCAGCAGCGGGTCGGGTACATCCAGTACGGCGAGGTGGCGCAGTTCCAGCCCCAGCGAGAGTTGCAGCGGACCGGACGGCCATTGCGCCAGCTGGCCGCTGCCGTCGGCGGCCAGGGCAAACTGCCGGGTGCGGCCCTGGCGGTGCAGTGGCGGCGAGATCGCGGCGATGGTCGCGGCCGGGTTCGGCCCGCCCAGGCGATAGCTGCCGTCGTTGATCCGGCGCAGCAGGTCGCTGGTATTGAGGAAGCCGTCGATGCGGTCGTCGACGGAATTGCCCTGTACGGAAAAGGCCAGGTTCCATTCGTAGCGGTCGTCACGCCCGCGCATGCCGAGGTTCAGCGCATGCGTGCGCGAGCGAGTGTTTTCCCGCACCGGGCCGACGTCGTTGAAGGAATAGAACAGCATCGCCGGCCCCGGTGCGGGATTGCCGGGAAAGCCCGCTGGCAGATTGAAGCCGAAGCCGATCGGTGCCGCCTGCTGCGCCTGGTCCAGGCGCGACAGGCGCAGGTCGGCATACAGCTCGGCCGTGTCGCCGGCCGGGCGGGTCAGGCGGGCGAGCAGGGAATTTCCCTTCTGCCGGGTCTGCAGCGTTGTATATTTTGCTTCATCGAGCAGGCACAGCCCGTCGTCGGCCAGTTCGGTGCAGCCCGGCATGGGGCGTATCTGCACCTGGCCTTTTTCGTCCAGATAGGCGTAGTTGCCGGGAAAGGAATACAGCGTACGCAGGTCGTACAGGCCCTTGTGGCTGAGGTCGCGGGTATACCAGTCGCGCTGGTTGCCCAGCAGCGGATCGCGCTGGAACGATTGCGCATGCAGGAAAACGCTGGCCGCGCCGACCTGGCCGCCCAGGGTTGCGGCAGTACCGACGCGGCGCGTGTCGCCGCGGCCGGAGACGCCATAGTTCAGCGCCAGCTGGCGTCCGTCGAAGGACTGGCGCAGCACGATGTTGATCACGCCGCCGATGGCGTCGGCGCCGTACATCGCCGAGGCGCCGTCGCGCAGGATTTCGATGCGCTCGACCAGGTCCAGCGGAATGTCGTTGACGTCGACCACCAGGCCGGAGCCCGACTGGGTCAGGCCGTAGCCGGCGATGCGGCGGCCGTCGAGCAGGATCAGGGTGGCGCGCGCACCGAGGCCGCGCATCCCCAGGGTGGCCGCGCCGGCAGCGCCGCCGTACAGATAGTTCACGATCGGCTGCGAGGCCATCAGTTCGGCGCGCGAGGTGACGTCGATGCTCGGCTGCACGCGCAGCAGGTCGAACAGGCTGCGCATGCCGCTGCGGTCGATCTGCTCGCGGGTGATCACGCTGATCGGCGCGGCGGTCTGCCAGTTGCCGCGGCGCATCAGCGAACCCAGCACCTGTACCGGCGGCAGATGCGAGGCGTCCGTGTCTTCCTCGGGCAATGCCTTGGTCGTTGCCGTCGCCGTCTTCGGCGGGGCGGCTTCGCGCTTGAGTACGTAGGTGGACGGGGCGACGGCCTCGGCATAGAAGCCGCTGCCGGCCAGCAGCCGGCGCAGAGCCTCTTCCGGTTCCAGCTGGGCAGAGATGGCCGTGCTGTGGCGGTTGGCCAGGACGTTGCTGTCGAACAGGATCTGCAGGCCGCTCTGGCGTGCGAACGCGGTCAGCGCCTGGTCCAGCGGTCCGGCCTCGATGCGCACGGTGAGCGTCGTTGCCGTCGTGGCGTCGGCCTTGGTGGTTGCCGCAGGCAGCAGCGCCCATAGCGCGCTCAGCGCTATTCCCATGCCGTAGCCGCGGCCGGGGCGTGGGCGCTTCATCAGCCTAGTGAAGTTGCGCGGCGTGCAGTACGACGTCGGTAGGGGTAACTCGCTCGGCCTTTAGCGACCAGCCGCTTTCCAGGGCCTTGATCAACGCTTCCTGGTCGCCGGCATGGAACAGCCCGCTGACGGCAATGGCCTCCAGGCGGCCTTCGCCCAGGCGCAGCTGGGTCGGCGAATAGCGGTTCATTTCGGCGATCAGCTCGCCCAGCGGTCGGTGCTTGAACACCAGCTCGCCGCGGGTCCAGCCCTGGGCCGCCTCGATGTCGGCGACGCCGCTGCGGATTTCACCGCTGGCGTCGTAGCGCGCGAGCATGCCGGGCTTGAGCACGGCGGGGGCAGTCGAGGCGGCAGTCTGTACCGATACCTCGCCTTCCAGCAGCAGCACCTCGACGCGATCGCCGTGGCGGGCCAGCTGGAAGCGCGTACCGATGTCGTGGATGGTGCCGTTGCCGGCGAAGGCGACGAAGGGTTGTTCGGCCTTGGCAATGTCCAGCTCGACCCGGCCGCGCTGCAGGCGCAGCTCGCGCTGCGCCCCCAGGCTGACGCTGATCTCGCTGTCGGTATCGAGCATCGCCCGGGTGCCGTCGCCGAGAACGATCTCGCGCTGCTCACCGACACGGGTGCCGAAGCGCTGTTCGCCGCGGGCATTCCACTGCCACAGGCCGACCAGGGCGACGGCGGCCAGGCTGGCGGCCATGGCCATCCAGCGCAGCTGGGCATGTACCGGATTGCGCCGCGCCGCGCGTGCCGCCGCGGCAATCAGCGGATCGGTGGCCAGCTCGCGCACGCGCTCGTGCAGCCGGTCGGCTTGCACGTAGGCCTGCAGGTGTTCATTGCTGCCGGCGCACCAGGCTTCGAATTCGACCCGGTCGCGCTGGTTGAAATCGGGCGAGGCCAGGCGCGCGACCCAGGCTTCGGCAGTGTCCATGGCCATCTCCTCGGCGTGCATCGATGACGACCTCATGTCGCCTCTCCTGTAGACATGTCGGCCCGGGCGACACGTTCGCGCAGGGTCACCAGTGCTTTAGCTATATGTTTTTCCACCGCTTTTACCGAGATACCGCAATGCCGGGCAATTTCGCTGTAGCTCATCCCTTCGATGCGATTGAGCAGGTAGACCTGCCGGCAGCGCTGGGGCAATTGCAAAATGGTATCGCGGATCAAGGCCAGCTCCTGCTGATCGGAAATACGCTTGTCATGCGGTACATCGGACGAAGGTACCTGTTCCGTACCAACTTCCTGCAGGCTCAGCCAGGTCAGATCCGACCGCGTATGCTGGCGCCGGCGACGGTCGTTCCAGGCATTCAGGGCGATACGGAACAGCAGCGGCCGCCAGGACTCTACCGGTTCCTGATCGCGGTAGCGCACCAGGCTCAGGAAGCTTTCCTGGGCAATGTCCTCGGCGTCGGCCTGGTTGGCATTGAGGCGGCCGAGAAAACCCAGCAAGGCCTGGCGCTGCTCCATCACGAAGCGATCGAACAACGCCGTTCTCGGCGTTGCTGAAAACAGCGCTAGGGTCGGCTCGTCGCGGGTCATGGGGCTAGTCTGGCGTCAACGGCGGAGGGTACGCGGGTTAGGCCGGTACGGTCCAATGCCAAGGCCGGAATCTACCGCCTGGCCGCAACCGGGCAAAGCATTCTTCCATACGCATACGTTTGTTTCTTTTATTGAAAACGAGGTAGGGGGGAAGGTGCCCGGCTGCGTTGAACCTGACATGGGCGCCGGCGGTGTAGCCGGTGCAAGTTCGGGGGATTCACGTCGTGAGTGCAAGCGAAAAGATTTCCGATCTGACCGGCAAGGCACGTATTCGCAATGCGGCCCTGCACCTGTTCGCCGTGCGCGGCTATGCCAACACCTCGCTGCGCCAGATTGCGGCGCGGGCACAGGTGTCGCTGTCGCTGGTTACCCATCATTTCAACAGCAAGGATCTGCTCAAGCGCGCGGTAGACCAGGCCGTACTGGCCAGCTTCGAGCAGGCCATCGATTCGGTACTGGCCACCACCATGCGCTCGGTCGACGAAGTGGCCGCGCGCATGGCCGCCGCGCTGGGCGAAGTCATCGCGACGCGGCCGGAAGTGCGCTCGTATATCCGCCGCGCGGTGTTCGACCAGGTCGCGATTACCGACCGCAGCCTGATGGAAAGGCTGCTGGAACTGATGGATGCCACGCTCGCACGCATGTACCGCGCCGGCATCCTGCGCCGCGATGCCGAACATCACTGGCGCCCGGCGCAGATGTTGCTGCTGACTTTCGGCCCGGTCGTATTCGACTGGCTGATCAAGCCGCATACGCCGGAAGTCGCCAATGGCGATGCGCTGCGCACGCGCTGCCATTCCGGCCTGCGCCTGCTCATGCAGGATCTCTCCACGCCGGCTGGCTCGCCGCATTACGGCAGCGACAGCAGCGGCGCGCGGGTCAATCCGTCCTGACAAAACAGCGACGGCGGCCTTGCCGGCCGCCGTCGCTGTTTTCCTCGTCTGGCCAGCAGCTCGTCGTGCCGCGCCTCGTGCATAACCCCCGCATCGGGCGCGACATCCCCAACGACCTCCTGTTCGCCGACCACGGGCCTTTCCGGCCCGTGTCTGCGTTTGCGGTTTTCCGCTTCAGAAATCTTCGTCGTATTCGATGGCTACGCCGCGGTCGCGGGTGAGCGCCTCGGCCACGCTGCGCACGCGTTCCTGCGCCAGCGGATTGGGCACGCGCACCTCGATATGGTGAAAGCCCGGCGCCGCATCGTCGGGCAGGCCGGCCGAGCTGGAATCGTCGTCGTCCATATGCGGCATCAGGTCGCCGATCTCTTCCACGTGTTCGACGCCTTCGATGGCCGACAGCAGGTTGATCAGTTCGTTGGCGACCTCGTCATTGCCGGTCAACTGCAGACGCAGCATGGTCATGGCGGTCAGCTCCAGCGCGGTTGGCGGTCATAGCCTTCGACGATCTGGCGGCTGCAGCCCCAGGCCGAAGCGCGTACCGGCGGTGGCTCGGTGACCGGCGGCGGTGCCTGTTCGGGTATCGGCGCGGGCTGGCCCGGCGGTTGCGGGGTGGGATCGCCCGGCGTGATGGGGCGGTGCAGCTCGATCGCGTAGTGGCTGAGCATGGATGGCTCCTTGGTAGCTGGACAATGCAGCGCAAGCGCTGTGCCAGCTGCCGAGGCGAGTCCTGGCGCGGATTGCGGTGGGCCGGGCCGGGCAAGTTGCTTGGCGGGCACGGCTGGGCAGGCGATCTGCACGGATCGGCCGGGCCTGGTCCGGGCCTGGTCCGGGGCGAAGGCATTCGTGGTGGCATGTCCTCTGCCTGCGGCGAATCGCGTGTCCCCCTCGTAGGCCAGTGACGGCCACCGACAGGAGTTGCCGATGAATGCCCTGACAGGATGGCTTTCGATCGTTGCGCTACGGGCAATCTCTGCGGCAGCGCCGGCGCAAGACTATCTGCCGGACTGGCGCTTCAACGCCGGGCAGTACTACGCAGTACTACGTGGACGCCTTTTCCGGCTCGTCGGCGAACTACTACCGCGGCGAAAGGCTGGTACGTCTGCCGGGCGGCGACGTGGTCGTGGCGGAACGGTCTGGTCCGCCTGCGCGGCGGTATGGCCGTTACTGACGGCAAGGTGGTGCTGGCGCAGCGACGCGAGCGCGGTCCGGCCGTCAGCGGTGGCGAAATCGTTTTCGACGCCCAGCTGACCGTGGTCGATGCGGCTGGCGGCGGGGTCGAGAGCAATGTCCTGCTGCCGTACCGGGACGGCGGCATACGCGTGCAGCCGTTCAGCGCTCCTGCGCGAAAACGGTGATCTCTTCGCGGTCGTGGTAGAGCTGCTTGGCGCGGATCTCGATCTCGCGGCCCTGCGCCGCGGCGCTGTCCTGCATCTGGGCGAAGGCCTGCTGTACTTCCGCATAGCGCTTCTTCATCGGCAGCTTGAGATTGAACACGCAGCGTTTGCACCAGCCCATGGCCAGCCATTCGGCCATGCGCTCGGCCACCCGGCGCGGCTGTTCCACCATGTCGCAGACCATCCATTCCACGCGTTGGCGCGGCTGGTAGCGGAAGCCGTCTTCGCGCTTGTGCACGACCAGGCCCGAGGCCATCAGGTGTTCTTCCATCGGGCCGTTGTCCACCGCGGTCACGTGCAGGCCGCGGCGCACCAGCTGCCAGGTCCAGCCGCCCGGCGCGGCGCCCAGGTCGACGGCGCTCATGCCGGGCTTGAACCAGCGTTCGCGTTCGCTCTTGCTCAGCAGCACCTGGAAGGCCTCGTCCAGCTTCAGGGTGGAGCGGCTGGGCGCTTCGCGGGGAAATTTCAGCCGAGGTATGCCCTGGTGCCAGGGCGCGGCGTGGTCGATCAGGGCCAGGCCGAGCAGGCAGCGTTCGCCCGAGGGAAACAGCGCATGCAGGCGCCAGGGGCTGCCTGGGTCCATGGCGCCGTCGCGCTTGAGCGCCTGTACGAAGGCATTGTTGAAACTGCGGCAAAATGCAGAAAGTGGCTTCGACGCGTCGCTGTCGGGCGTTTCCACCCAGACGTCGCCGACGCGGAAGCCGGCCGGCAGGGTTGCCAGCAGCGGGGTCAGGCGGTCTTCCCGCGGCAGGCCCTTGAACTGGCCGATCACCGCCAGCGACTGGCGCGCGAAGCTCAGGCGCGACCAGCCGAGCAGGCGCTGCAGCGCATCGGGCGCGCCCTGCTGTGCCAGCACGAATTCGGCGAAACCGGAATTGCGCTCGGTGCGGGCGAAGCCGATCACGCCGGCCTGGGCGGCGACGGCATCGAGTTCCTGTGCCGCTTCGGATTCGAAACCGGCCCGGCAATACACCACCACGCCACTGGCGAAAGGGGCGCTGGTGATGGGAGTGTTCATCAGTACATCAGTCCGCCGCGCGCGCTGTAGGCGGCCAGCACGGCGCGCGCTTCCTCGCGCAGGATGTCGCGGCGCACCTGCACGCCGCGGCGCTGCAGTTCGCCGACCCAGTCCGCCGGCAGCGGGCCTTCGTCGAATTCGGTCAGTTCTTCCACGTCTTCGCTGCGCGCACCGATCAGCAGTTCGTCGATGCCGGCCCAGACGCTCGCGCCGTAGCACTGGCAGCAGGGCTGCGCGCTGGTGGCCAGCGCATAGCGCTGACCGTCTTCGTTGAGGCGATAGCGCTGGGTGCGGGCCTGGGCAGTCATGAACGCCATCATCTCTGCATGTGCCACCGAGCAGTTGTGCTGCACCACACGGTTGACGCCCGCGGCGATCAGGCGGCCGTTGCCGTCGAACACCGCGGCGCCGAACGGGCCGCCGGTATCCAGCTCGACATTGCGCCGGGCCAGCTGGATGGCCAGGGCGACCCGCTGCTCGTCGGTTTCATAGCGCGCTTCCTGGTCGATTTCGCTGTGGATCCAGGCGGGCAGGGTCAGGTGGACTTGGGCGTACAGCATGCGGTGTCTCCGGCACGAACGGGTTGCAAAGGGCGCCTGCGTGTCACCGGCAGCGGTCGTTGCCGCTGCCGGTGGTGTCATTCAGGCCTTGCCGGCCTTGGCCCAGGAGTCGCGCAAGGTGACGGCGCGGTTGAAGACCGGCCTGTCGGCGGCGTGGTCGTGGCGGTCGGCGACGAAAAAGCCCAGGCGTTCGAACTGCAGCGCCGTTTCCGCCGGCACCGCGGCCGCGGCCGGCTCCAGCCAGCCCTGTACGACGCGTCGCGAAGCCCGGTTGAGGTGGTCCCGGTAGGTCTTGCCATCGCTGTCGTCGTCCGGGTCGGCCACGCTGAACAGGCGGTCGTACAGGCGGATTTCCGCCGCCACCGCATGCGTCGCGCTGACCCAGTGGATGGTGCCCTTGATCTTGCGCTCGGCGCCGGGCAGGCCCGGACGGGTGTCCAGGTCCAGCGTGCACTGCAGCGCGAGCACGTGGCCGTCGGCGTCTTTCTGCAGCGATTCGCACTTGACGATGCCAACGCCGCGCAGACGCACTTCGCCGCCGGGCACCAGGCGATGGAAGCCCTTGGGCGGCACTTCCATGAAATCTTCCCGCTCTATCCACAGCTCGCGCCCGAACGGCACCTGGCGCGTGCCGAAGGCTTCGTTCTTCGGGTGATTGGAAAACACCAGGGTTTCCGCATGCCCCTCGGGCAGGTTGGTCAGCACCAGCTTGAGCGGATCGATCACGGCGAGGCGGCGCGCGGCCGACGCATCCAGCTCTTCGCGTACGCAGCCTTCCAGCACGGAAAACTCGATCACGCTGTTCTGCTTGGTCACGCCGACGCGCTCGCACAGCTGGCGTATCGCTGCCGGCGGAAAGCCGCGGCGGCGCACGCCGGACAGGGTCGGCATGCGCGGATCGTCCCAGCCTTCGACCAGGTTTTCCTCGACCAGGGTCATCAGCTTGCGCTTGCTCATCACGGTGTAATCGAGGTTCAGGCGCGAGAACTCGATCTGCTGGGGCGTGCCCAGCGGCGCAGCCAGACCGCGTTCGGCCAGCGTCGCGGCCAGCTGCGGGTGGTTGGGCAGGTCGATCTCACGCAGGAACCACTCGTACAGCGGCCGGTGGTCTTCGAATTCCAGCGTGCACAGCGAATGAGTGATGCCCTCCACCGCGTCGGAAATGCAGTGGGCGTAGTCGTACATCGGATAGATACACCAGGCGCTGCCGGTGTTCTGGTGCTCGACGTGGCGGATGCGGTAGATGGCCGGGTCGCGCAGGTTGATATTTCCCGAGGCCATGTCGATCTTGACGCGCACGGTGCGTGCACCGTCGGCGAACTCGCCGGCACGCATGCGCCGCAGCAGGTCGAGGTTTTCTTCCACGCTGCGCTCGCGGAACGGCGAGTTGCGCCCGGCTTCGGTCAGGGTGCCGCGATAGGCGCGCACTTCCTCGGCCGAGAGATCGCAGACAAAGGCCTTGCCATCGCCGACCAGTTTTTCCGCGCACTGGTAGAACACCTCGAAATAGTCGGAGGCGTGGCGCAGCTCGTTCCATTCGAAGCCGAGCCAGCGCACGTCCTGCTGGATCGACTCGACGTATTCGACGTCTTCCTTGGTCGGGTTGGTGTCGTCGAAGCGCAGGTTGCAGCGCCCGCCGAACTCCTGGGCCATGCCGAAATTCAGGCAGATCGACTTGGCATGGCCAATATGCAGATAGCCGTTGGGCTCTGGCGGGAAGCGCGTCGCCACGCGACCGCCGTGTTTGCCGTTGGCGCGGTCGTCGATGACGATCTGGCGGATGAAGTGATTGTGCAGCGGGGTTTCGTTGGTCATGGAATCGGGGCCGCAGGGAGCCGGGTGCCAGGTTGGACCCTCAAGTCTACCCTGCCGCAGGCACGGTCGCGGTGCTCAGCGCTGGCGGAAGCGCAGGCGTACCGGGCCGCGCACGTCGAGAATATCGACACGTTTGCCGTCCTGCAGTATGTCCAGGTGGCCTTCGCGGGCGAGTTCCGCCGCCACCAGGCGCACCGGCCGCATCAGGTCGCGCCATTCCGTGTTCAGGCGGCTGGCCAGCGCGCGCGCCGCATCGCGCGGGCAGACGCCTTCGGCGCCCGGCTCGTTTTGCAGTAGTTGCAACAGGCATTCGCGCGTGCGCCGGGCCAGCGAATCGTCGAAGCGATAGCGCGAGGGAAACGGCGACCAGGCGCTGTCGATCACCATCAGCGCGGCGCCGGCTGCCGCGGCGGCGCGCCAGTGGCGGCGGCCGGCTCAGCCGCCATGCAATTGCTCCGGCGGCAAGTCGTTGAGGAAATACGGCAGGTCCATCACCGGCGCCGTGCGGCCCATCTGCACCAGGCCGATCGAGGCTTGGCCGCGATGGTGCGTGGCATGGTTGAACACATGCAGTACCAGCGAAGCGAACGGCAGCTTGAAGGCATCGCCCTGCATGCTGCGGTAGGCCAGATCGCCGGCCAGCTGCGCCGCGCTCATGCCGTCGACGAAGGGGCGCCAGCCCAGGGCAAATTCGCGCAGGCGCTGCTTGAGCCGGTCGCGATCGGGTTCCAGTTGCTGGTCCAGGCCGGCTGCGGGAAAAACCTCGTGCCTGAGCCGCGCCTGCCACAGGTGTTCCACCAGCAGCAGATGGTTGAGCGTGCCGTGGATGCTGCCGAAGAATTGACCGCAGTCGCGGAAATAGTCGCTGTCGTCGAGCGTATCGATCGGCTGATACAGGCGATCCAGTGCCCAGACGTGGTAATCGGCCATCAAACGCAGGTGCTGGTGCAGGTCCATGACAGGTTCCGGCAGGCAAGTCGTCGAGGATACGCGTTTTGACGCCTACGCGGCCGCAGGCTAGCGTCGATCACGCAGGCGAGATTGAACAACTATCGCAAAGCCGCGACGAAACGTGACAGCGCCCGGCGCAGGGCACTATGGTGCTGTCGCCATGCCCGAGCGGGCGCGCGCGACCAGGTAAACAATTCATTTATTGCACTGCAACACATTGGCGGAGCCGGCATGCGCATCATCTACCGGGCGGAAAACATCATCGACGCGCACCTGGTGCGCCATGTGCTGGAAGCGGCCGGTATCCACGCCCATGTCGGCGGCGAATACCTGACCGGCGCGATGGGCGACCTGCCGGCGCTGGGCCTGGTCAATGTGATGGTGGCCGAGCACGACATCACCCAGGCCGCACCGCTGGTGGCCGAGGTCGATGCAGAACTGGCCCAGCGCCGCCTGCATGCCGAATACGATCTGGACGGCCTGGCCGATCCGGCCTGAGCAAGCGCCGCGCGGCTTGTGCTGCGATTGCACCGCAGTGCCGGGCCAGAAACAGCGCCGTTTTTTACGGCTGAGCCTGTTATGCCGCCGGGGCCGCATTCTGTTGCCGCATATACCGATTGCGCCGTCAGCGCGGATTTCTACGCCATAGCTGTTGACGCTGCTTATGCTCATCCCTAGCATAAGGCCCTCAAATATGCTCATTCTGAGCATAAGGGACGAAGATGGCCACCCTCTCGCTGCTGCCCGGCGTCGTGCCGGAACTCACGCCAGCCCTGCTGGATCGCTACGCGCCACTGTATGCACGCGTACGCGAAGTCATCCCGGAGCTGGAATGGCAGGCCCACCTGCCCTGGATCGACGCGATCAACAGCCTGAAGAAGCAGCGCAACGCCGTCATCCTCGCCCACAACTACCAGCCGCCGGAAATTTTCCACACCGTCGCCGACATGACCGGCGACTCCCTCGCCCTGGCGCAGCAGGCGGCCCGTGCCGAGGCCAAGGTCATACTCCAGTGCGGCGTGCACTTCATGGCCGAGACCTCGAAGATCCTCTGCCCGGAAAAAACCGTGCTGATGCCCGACCTCGCCGCCGGATGCTCCCTGGCCGAATCGATCACCGCGCAGGATGTACGCCTGCTCAAGGCCAAATATCCCGGCGTGCCAGTGGTCACCTATGTCAACACCTCGGCCGACGTAAAAGCCGAATCCGACGTCTGCTGCACCTCGGCCAATGCGGTGCACATTGTCGAATCGCTAGGTGTGGACAAAGTTATTTTTCTGCCAGACAAGTACCTGGGCCAGTACGTCGCTTCCAAGACCGAGGTCAAGGTGATCCTGTGGGAAGGCGCCTGCGAAGTGCACGAGCGTTTCACCGGCGAGGAATTGCGCTCTTACCGCCGCGCCCATGGCAACGTGCGCATCCTGGCGCATCCGGAATGCCCGCCCGACGTGCTGCAGGAAGCCGATTTCGTCGGCTCCACCGCGGCCATGATCAGCCACCTGAGCGAGCGCCGGCCGCGCCGCGTGGTGATGATCACCGAGTGCTCCATGAGCGACAACGTGTCGGTGGAATTCCCCGACATCGAATTCACACGTCCCTGCAATCTCTGTCCGCATATGCGCCGCATCACCCTGCCGCGCATCCACGATGCCTTGCTGCATATGCGCCACGAGGTCCACGTCGACCCGGCGATAGCCCAGCGCGCCCGCCAGGCGGTCGAGCGCATGCTGGCGTTCGGGCGCAAGGAAGCGGCGTGATGAGCGAGGTCGACACCGTCATCTTGTATCGTCCTGCCGGTCCGCGGGAGTTGCAGCTGGTACGCGACAGCGGCTTTCGCCGCTGGCCGCCGCGCTTGCCGGACCAGCCCATCTTCTACCCGGTCACCAACGAGGACTACGCGATCCAGATCGCGCGCGACTGGAACGTGGCGGCCAGTGGCAGCGGCTATGTCACGCGCTTCCTCGTGCGTGCAGATTTCATGCGGCGCTATCCGCTGCAGACCGTCGGCGGCCGCCAGCACACCGAGTGGTGGATACCGGCCGAAGAACTGGAGCAGCTCAACGACAATATCGTCGGGTTGATCGAGGTCATCCACGAATTCGGCCCCGCGCAGGCATAGCCGTGTCGATTTTCACCGACAAGTCCGCTGCGCATTTCGACGTGATCGTGATCGGTTCGGGCATTGCCGGCCTGTCGGTCGCGCTGGCCGCGGCACCGCGGCGTGTCGCGCTGCTGACGCGTGGCGAAGCCGGCGCCGACGGCGCCAGCTGCTGGGCCCAGGGCGGTATCGCCGCCGCACTGGGAGCCGGCGACAGTGCCGCCGCGCATGCGCGCGATACGCTGGTCGCCGGCAGCCATATGAACGACGCGCGCGCGGTACAGGTGCTGACCGCCGCCGCTGCCGATGCCGTGCACTGGCTGCAGGCAAACGGTGTTGCCTTCGATCGGCACGGCGATGCGTTTGCCCTGGGCCGCGAAGCCGCGCATGGGCATGCGCGCATCGTACATGCCCAGGGCGATGCCACCGGCGCGGCGGTCATGCGTGCCCTGACGCAGCGGGCGCGCGAAGCAGCGCACATCCAGTGCCTGGAACAGTCCGTGGTCACAGAGTTGCTCTGCCACGGTGACACGGTCTACGGCGTCTGCGTCAGTGGCGCCGCCGGGACGCACTTCCTGCGTGCCGACAGCGTGGTACTCGCCACGGGCGGCATCGGTGCGCTGTACCGGCATAGCACCAACCCGGATACCGCCGATGCATCGGGGCTGGCGCTGGCTATCTGTGCCGGCGCTGAATTTTCCGATATGGAATTTGTTCAATTTCATCCAACTGCGCTGCGCACAGGCGGCAGCGGCCAGCTGCCCCTGCTGACCGAAGCGCTGCGTGGTGCCGGTGCAGTGCTGCTCAATGGCAGCGGACACCGCTTCATGCCGGCCATCGCGCGCGAAGCCGAACTGGCGCCGCGCGACGTGGTGGCGCGTGCGGTCTGGCAGGAACTGGAGCGCGGAGAAACCGTATGGCTGGATGCGACCCGCGCCGTCGGCGCGGATTTTCCGCAGCGCTTTCCCACGGTGTTCGCCAGTTGCCAGGCCGAAGGCATCGATCCGCGCGTGGCGCCGATGCCGGTCGTGCCGGCGCAGCATTACCACATGGGCGGCGTGCGCGTGGATGCCTATGCGCGCAGTAGTCTCGACGGCCTGTACGCCGTCGGCGAAGTGGCCTGCAGCGGCGTCCATGGCGCCAATCGCCTGGCCAGCAATTCGCTGCTCGAAGGCGTGGTGTTCGGCCGCGAGCTGGGCCGACGCCTGGCACTGCAGCCGTCGCCGAAGCTACCGGCGCCGCCGCTGTCTGCGTCGCGCCTGTGTAGCGACGCGCAGGTCAGCGAAGCGATAGCGACGCGCATTCGCGATCTGCTCTGGCGCCATGCCGGCCTGGTGCGTGAGCGCACCGGCCTGCAGCGCGCGCTGGAGGAGTTGAAAACCTTGGAGGCGCGGGCTCAAAGCACGGCCGAGTTCGGTCGCATTGCTGTAGCGCGCGCCATCGCGTTTGCAGCGATCCGCCGCCGCAACAGCATCGGTGCGCACTATCGCAGCGACGCGCCGCAGTCGCGGGTCGGCTGAACTGGCTGCAACCGCAGCGGCCGTCGGCGTCAACTCCTGCGTCGGCCCCCCGTTGTGTGTGGCCAGCCAGCAGACGCTGGCCTACGGAGCAACGACATGCAACGCACCCTGATCATTTCCGCCCTGCTGTGTGGCCTGCTGCTGGCCGGCGCCGCCTCCGCCGCCACGCCGACTATCGATGCGCGCCAGGCCAACCAGCGCGCCCGCATCCACCAGGGTGTCGCCAGCGGCGAACTCACGCAGCGCGAAGCCGCGCGCCTGCGCGCCCAGCAGGCGCATATCCGCCACGACGAACGCGTGGCCAAGTCCGACGGCGTCGTCACCCGGCGCGAACGCGCCCGCCTGCAAAACGAACTGAATCAGGCCGACCGCACCATCGCGCGGCAGAAGCACGATTGGCAGCAGCGCTAACCGTTACCGTTAGCGCGAGTCTGAGGCTCGCCGCGGCGGCCCGATGCTAGGCTAGACAGTCTCCGCGCCGCGGCAGTGACCTGCCGCGGCGTTTCCGTCTGCAGCCTGCGCGAGCCATTCCATGACGACTGTCCTGCCTCCGACCCTGGTCATCGGCAACAAGAACTACTCTTCCTGGTCGCTGCGCCCGTGGCTGCTGCTGCGCCACCACGGCGTGGCCTTCGACGAAGTGCGCCTGCCGCTGGACACGCCGGAGTTCTACGCCACCATCGGCAACTACTCGCCGACCGGCCGCGTGCCGGTGCTGCGCGAAGGCGAGCTGGTGGTCTGGGATTCGCTGGCCATCCTCGAATACAGCAACGAGCGCTGGCTGGACGGCAAAGGCTGGCCGGCCGACCTGGCCGCGCGCGCGCTGGCCCGCGCCGTCAGTGCCGAAATGCATTCGGGTTTCGCCGAGCTGCGCAAGCAGTGCCCGATGGACTGCGTCAAGCGCAGCACCGCGCCGGTCAGCGCCGAAGTGATGCGCGACATCGCGCGCATCGGCGTGCTCTGGCGCGATTGCCGTGCGCGCCAGGGCACCGGCGGGCCGTTCCTGTTCGGCGCATTCAGCATTGCCGACTGCATGTTCGCGCCGGTGGCGCTGCGCATCGTCAGCTATGGCATCGAGGTCGGCCCGGTCGAGCGCGACTACATCGATGCCTTGCTGGCCTTGCCGGCCCTGCAGGCGTGGCTGGGCGATGCCGAGGCCGAGCAGCGCGCCCGGCGCGAATCGCGATGACGGCACCGCCGCGCAGTGCCGTGCTGGCCATGGTCGCCGGCGCGGCGCTGATCTCCACCACCGGCATCTTCGTCAAATGGGCACAGGTGGCGCCCAGCGTATCGGCCTTCTACCGCATGGCCTTCGGCGGCGGCATGCTGCTGCTGATGCTGCTGGCGCAGCGGCGCTGGCAGGGGGTGAACCGGCGCGACGTGCTGTGGATGCTGTTTCCGGCGGTTGCCTTCGCCGTTGACCTGGTGCTGTGGCACCGCTGCATCCGCGACGTAGGCCCCGGACTGGCGACCTTGCTCGGCAATTTCCAGGTCTTCGTCATGGCCCTGGCCGGCGTCTGGTTCTACCGCGAGAAACTGGGCTGGCGTTTTGCCGCCGGCCTGGCACTGGCCTTTGCCGGCCTGTGGCTGCTGGTCGGGCGCAACTGGGGCGCGTTCGATGCGCAGTACCGGCTTGGGGTCTGGTTCGGCATTCTTACCGGCGTGGCGTATGCGATCTACATGCTGAGCTTCCGCCATGCGCAGAAGGAGAAGCTCCGGCGCGAACCGGCCGTGCTGCTGTGCCTGAACTCGCTGCTGTGTGCCGGCGTGCTGGCCCTGATCGTCGGCATCGAAGGCGGCAGCTTCGCCATTCCCGATTCGCAATCCCTGCTGGCCTTGCTCGGCCTGGCCTTTTTCGGCCAGGTACTGGGCTGGCTGCTGATCGTACGCGCGATGCCGCAATTGCCCGCTTCGCTGGTCGGTTTGCTGCTGTTGCTGCAACCCGGGCTTTCCTTCGTGCTCGACGTGATCCTGTTCGGCCGGCCGACAGTGGGCATGGACTGGCTGGGGCTGGTCGCGTCGCTGGCCGGCATCTTCCTGGCCGGCGCCTTCAGCAGCGTGCGCAAAAGCGACGAGGCGGTGGCGAAATAGTCTGGCCGTGGCGCCGGTCCACTGCCGTGGCGCGCGCTTGCAGGCTGGCGCGCCGCCCCCATCTGCCTGCGCACCACGAATCGACCGGGAGAAGACAATGCTGGGCATAGGCGCTTTCAAACAACGCATGGTCGATCCCGCTGCAGCACTGCCGGGACGCGATACGTCCATGCCCGTGCATAACCGCCACTACGTCAATGGCCAGCCGCTGCGCGGCGACTGGAGCGGGCTTGAGACCATCCAGTTCGGCATGGGCTGCTTCTGGGGTGCAGAAAGGAAATTCTGGACAATTCCCGGCGTCGTCGTGACCGCGGTCGGCTATGCCGGCGGCTATACGCCGAACCCGACCTACGACGAAACCTGTTCGGGCCAGACCGGCCACAGCGAAGTGGTGCTGGTTGTCTACGACCCGGCCGTCGTCGCGCTGGAAAGCCTGCTCAAGGTGTTCTGGGAAAGCCACGATCCCACCCAGGGCATGCGCCAGGGCAACGACCAGGGCTCGCAATACCGTTCTGCCATCTACGCCAGCACGCCGCGGCAGCTGGAGATTGCGCAGCAGTCGCGCGAGGCGTTCCAGCAGGCGCTGGCCGCGGCCGGCCATCGCGGCACGATCACCACCGAGATCGCCGCCGACCGGCCATTCTTCTATGCCGAGGACTACCACCAGCAGTACCTGGCCAAGAATCCGAACGGCTACTGCGGCCTGGGCGGCACCGGCGTGAGTTGCCCCATCGGCCTCGGGGCCGGCACGGATTGAACACAGGCTCGGCGTTTTGGCCGAGTCGCGCCCGAATTCCGTCATATCCGGGCGCCTAAATACGTACCCCAAGCCAGCAAGGCTTGCCTGCGGCAGGTGAAGCAGGAACCATTGCGG
The DNA here is from genome assembly GCF_004363655.1 of Tahibacter aquaticus. Classification (GTDB taxonomy): domain Bacteria; phylum Pseudomonadota; class Gammaproteobacteria; order Xanthomonadales; family Rhodanobacteraceae; genus Tahibacter; species Tahibacter aquaticus. The sequence continues at coordinate 310,779 of NZ_SNZH01000001.1, read as the reverse complement.
CCGGCGAAAGGTTTCGCCGCGGTTTCTACCATTGGGGAATCACATGGATTTGCTCCGCGCCTTGGCGCGTCTGCCGCTGCTGCTCGTACTGGGCCTGTGGCGCGCGCTGGCATTTGTGTTGCGCATGCTGGGTTTGCTGCTGGCCGTCCTGGTCGGCAAGGTGTCCTGGCAGGCGCCGGGCTGGATGCTCGCCGGCGAGCGTGCCGGCCTGGCTGGCTGGGGCGCCGTGCGGCGCAACCCGGGGCGTAGCGCGGGTATCGTCGGCACCTTGCTGGTGCTCGGTATCGGCGGCTGGTTCGGCTATACCGCCTGGCGCGACCGGCCGCGGCCGCCGGAGCCGGTGGCAGCAACCCTGCAGGTGAGTCCGCCCGCGCTGACCGACTACGAAGCCGAGCCGGTCACTGTCCACACGCTGGACCTCACCTTCAGCCAGTCGGTCGCACCGATCGACAAGGTCGGCAAGGAGATCAGCAGCGGCATCGCGCTGAAGCCCGCCGTGGCCGGCAGCTGGACCTGGGTCAGCGACCGCGTACTGCGCTTCACGCCCAAGGACGACTGGGCAGTGGGACAGAAATACGCCGGCAGCTTCGACAAGGCGCAGCTGTTCGCGCCGCAGATCGTGGTCAAGGAAGCCGGCTTCGATTTTGCCACGGCGGAATTCAAGGTCAGCCTGGTCAGCAGCGAGTTCTACCAGGATCCGCAGGATGCCGCGCTGAAAAAAGGCATCGCCAATTTCCGCTTCAGCCACCCGGTGGACACGGCGCAATTCGAGAAGCGCATCGCGCTGGCCCTGCTCGATCCGCGCGGCAAGAAGGAAGCGCAGAAGTTCGTCGTCAACTACGACAAGCTCAAGCTCAACGCCTGGGTGCATTCGGCACCGCTGGCCAGCCTGCCCAAGGACAGCACTTCGCTCGACTACCAGATCGACAAGGGCGTGGTCGCGGCGCGCGGCGGCAACGGCAGCGACGAGCCGGTGACGGCCAGCGTGTCGATACCCGGCATGTACAGCCTTAGCCTGGCCAGCCTGGAGCCGACCCTGGTCGACAACAGCCAGTTCGAGCCCGAGCAGGTCTTGCTGCTCAACCTGTCGCATGCAGTCGGCGAAAAGGAAATCGCCGGTGCGGCCAAGGCCTGGCTGATGCCCGTGACCAATCGCAATGCGCCCGAGGGCCAGCGCGAACAGGTGTGGAACTGGGCTGCCGACGGCATCGACGAGCGTGCGCTGAAAGACGCCCAGCCGCTGGCATTGGAGCCGGTCGCGGCCGAGCAGGACTACTCCGAGCTGCAGAGCTTCAAGTTCCGCGCCGATCCGGGCCGCTATCTGTACGTGCGGGTGAACAAGGGTCTGCGTTCGTTCGGCGGCTACCAGCTGCGCGAGAACAGCAACAACGTGGTGCAGGTGCCGGAATATCCGCGCATCCTGCGCTTCATGGCCGACGGCGCGCTGCTGTCGCTGTCGGGCGAGAAGCGCGTCGCCGTGGTCTCGCGCAATGTGCCGGGCATGAAGCTGGAAATCGCCCGCGTGCTGCCCGACCAACTGCAGCACCTGGTCAGCTTCAACCAGGGCAGCTTCGCCGCGCCGGAACTCGGCGCGCTGTCGCGCGACAAGATCACCGAGCGCTTCGAGCAGAAAGTCACCTTCCCCAGCGACGATCCGACCAAAGCGCATTATGAAGGTGTGGATCTTTCCCAATACCTGGCCAGCGGCAAGCGCGGCGTATTCCTGCTCAAGCTGCGCGACTACGATCCGGCCACGGAGGCCGAGGCCAAGAGCGAAGGCGAGGGCGACGATGCGGCGGTCAGCGCACCGGACGACTCGGTCGGCGAATACGCCGAGGAAGGCGGCGAGTACGAAGGCGAGTACGGCGACGGCGAGGAATATTCCGAACTGAGCGACTCGCGCTTCATCGTCGTCACCGACCTGGGCCTGGTGACGAAGAAATCGCTGGACGGCAGCCTCGACGTATTCGTGCAGTCCATCGCCAGCGGCGCGCCGGTGGAAGGCGCGACGGTGGAAATCCTGGGCCAGAACGGCCAGGAACTGGTACGCCAGAGCAGCGACGCGGGGGGCCACGTGCGCTTCGCCTCGGTCGATGCGTTCACGCGGGAAAAGAGCCCGGCCCTGTTCGTGGTGAAGAAAGGCGACGATCTTTCCTTCCTGCCCGTGGGCAAGTACGACCGCCGCCTGGATTTCTCGCGCTTCGATATCGGCGGCATCAAGAACGCGCGCAGTGCCGGCCAGCTCAGCGCTTACCTGTATTCCGACCGCGGTCTGTACCGGCCCGGCGATACCTTCCACATCGGCATGATCGTGCGCGCGGCCGACTGGTCGCGCGACCTCAGCGGCGTGCCGCTGGAAGCGGAAATCCTCGACGCGCGCGGCCTCAGCGTGGAGCGGCGCAAGATCCGCCTGGGCGAAGTCGGTTTCGAGGAGCTGGCCTTCACCACCCAGGAAACCTCGCCGACCGGCAGCTGGACGGTGAACCTGTCCCTGGTCAAGGACGACGAGCAGACCCAGCTGATCGGTTCCACAAGCGTACAGATCAAGGAATTCCTGCCCGACCGCATGAAGGCGACGGCGCACCTGTCGCAGGAAGTGATCGAAGGCTGGATCAAGCCGGACAACCTGTCGGCGCGGGTGAACCTGCAGAACCTGTTCGGCACGCCGGCGCAGAACCGCCGCGTCGAAGCCACGCTGACCCTGTCGCCGGTACTGCCGATGTTCCGCAGCTGGCCCGAGCATGTCTTCCACGATCCGCAGAAAGCCAAGGAAGGCTATAGCGAGCCGCTGGGCGAGCAGACCACCGACACCGAAGGCAATGCGGAATTTCCCCTCGACCTGGCCAAGTACGGCACGGCGACCTATCGCCTGCATTTCCTCGCCAAGGGCTACGAGGCCGAAGGCGGCCGCAGCGTCGCGGCCGAAACAGTCAGCCTGGTGTCGTCGCTGGACTACCTGGTTGGCGTGAAGACCGTCGACAACCTCGACTACGTCACGCGCAATGCCGAGCGCAAGATCAACCTCATCGCCATCGACAACCAGGCCAAGCGCCGTGCCGTCGACGGACTGAAGGCCGTGCTGGTCGAGCGCCGCTACGTGTCGGTGCTGACCAAGCAGGATTCCGGCGTCTACAAATACCAGTCGCGCATGAAGGAAATCGCGGTCAAAGAAGAACCGCTGCAGATTGCCGCCGGTGGCATCGACTATCGCCTGGCCACCGATGCGCCCGGCGACTACGCCCTGCTGATCAAAAACGCCGCGGGCGAAACCCTCAACCAGGTCAGCTATTCCGTGGCCGGCGAAGCCAACCTGGCGCGCTCGCTGGAGCGCAACGCGGAACTGCAATTGAACCTTTCCAAGCGCGACTACGCGCCGGGCGAAGAGATCGAGATTGCCGTGCGGGCGCCGTATGCGGGCTCGGGCCTGATCACCATCGAGCGCGACAAGGTGTATGCGCATGCCTGGTTCAAGGCCGCCACGACCGGCTCGGTGCAGAAGATCCGCGTACCGGCCGATTTCGAAGGCAACGGCTACGTCAACGTGCAGTACGTGCGCGATCCGTCTTCGGCGGAAATCTTCATGAGCCCCCTGAGCTACGGCATCGCGCCGTTCTCGGTCAACCGCGACGCACGGCGCAATGTGCTGGCAGTCAACACGCCGGCGCTGGTCAAGCCGGGCGAGACCCTGAAGATGAAGGTCAGCAGCGGCGGCCATTCTCGCGTGACCGTATTCGCGGTCGACGAAGGCATACTGCAGGTGGCGCGCTACAAGCTCGGCGATCCGCTCGATCACTTTTTCCAGAAGCGCATGCTGGAAGTGTCGACCAGTCAGATCCTCGACCTGATCCTGCCGGAATTCGCCAAGCTGGTCGGCATGGCCGCACCGGGCGGCGACGCCGACGGACTGCTCGGCAAGCATCTCAATCCGTTCAAGAAGAAGCGCAAGCCGCCGGTGGCCTGGTGGTCGGGCATCGTCGACGTCGATGGCGAGAAGGAATTGAGCTGGACCCTGCCGGACGATTTCAACGGCAAGCTGCGCGTGATGGCGGTATCGGTGTCCAGCGACCGCATTGGCCGCTTCGAGGGCTCGACCACGGTGCGCGGCGACTTTGTGCTGTCGCCGAACGTGCCGGCCATGGTCGCGCCGGGTGACGAATTCGAAGTCAGCGTCGGTGTGGCCAACAACCTCACCGGTCTCGGCGGCAAGGAATCGGAGATTGCGGTGAAGCTCAAGCCCTCGGCCCAGGTCGAGGCAGTGGAAGCCGGCACGCAGACGCTGAAGCTCGGCGAGATGCGCGAAGGCGTGGCGCTGTTCCGCCTGCGCGCCAAGGGCGAGCCCGGCGCGGCGACGCTGGAGTTCAGCGCCAGCAGCGGCGATAAGGCGGCGCGGCAGTCGGTCGATCTGTCGGTGCGTCCGGCGGTGCCCTACCGCACCGAGGTGGCGATCGGCAATCTCGGCCGCGGCGATGCCCAGGTCAAACCGCTGCGCAGCATGTACAACGCCTATGCCGAGCGCGAGGCCACTGCCTCGTATGTGCCGCTGGTACTGGGCAAGGGCCTGTCGGCCTACCTGGGCAGCTTTGCGCACAAGTGCACAGAGCAGCTTCTCAGCCAGGCCATACCGGCGCTGGTATTCGACGGCCGGCCGGAGTTCGGCAAGCTGCAGCGCGAGAAGGACGTGCGCAACAGTGCCGATGCTTTCCGCCAATTGCTTGCTGTACTGCGCTCGCGCCAGAACGACAGCGGCGGCTTCGGCCTGTGGACGGCGACGCCGGAATCGGTGCGCTATGTCTCGGTCTACGCCAGCCTGTACCTGCTCGAAGCCAAGGAGCGCCGTCTCGACGTTCCCGCCGACATGCTGAACAAGGCCAACAGCTATCTGCAAAGCCTGGCCAGCGACGAGAGCGACGGCAGCCTGCCGGGCCTGCGCGAGCGTGCGTTCGCCATCTACGTGCTGACGCGCCAGGGTGTGGTCACGACCAATGCACTGGCCTCGGTACGCCAGCGCCTGAAAGACCGCTACGCCGATGTCTGGGAAAAAGACATCGCGGCGGCTTACCTGGCGGCCAGCCTGCAACTGCTGAAGGAAGAGCGCGAAGCCCTGAAGCTGATCGTCGGGCCGGAAAAAGTGTTGGTCCGCACGGCTGAGGAAACCGGCTGGAAATACGAGCGCTACCACGATCCGCTGGTGCGCGACGGCACCACGCTGTATCTGCTCGCGCGGCATTTCCCCGAACGCGCCAAGGCATTGCCGGCGCAGGGCTTGCAGAACATCGTCAAGAGCCTGCAGCTGGGCCGCTTCAATACCTTGTCCGCGGCCACCATCATCCTGGCGCTGGACGCCTATGCCAGCCAGGTCGGCGACATCGCCAAGGGCAAGCTGAGCATCGCCGAGCTGGCCAAGGACGGCGCGGCCAAATCCATCGCGACCAACGACGGCCTGCTCGCCCGGGCCGAGTTCAGCGCCCAGGCGGCAGGCCTGCGCATCGGCAACGAGGCCGACCTGAATGCCTGGTACAGCGTCAACCAGACCGGTTTCGACGCGCAGTTGCCGACAGTGGAGCGCAAGGAAGGCCTGGAAGTCGTGCGCGAATTCACCAACGAAGCGGGCAAGGTGGTGAGCGAAGTCGAGCTGGGCGAGGAAATCCTCGTGCACCTGAAGATCCGCTCCACCCGCGCCGACGGCATCGGCGATACCGCCATCGTCGATCTGCTGCCCGGCGGCTTCGAAGTGGTGCAGGAAATTCCTGCAGCGCCGGCACCGCCCGAGGGCACTGAAGGCGAGGGCGAAAGCGCACCGGCGGCGACCGGCGGCTGGCAGGGCACGGTCGGATTGGCCAGCTCCAGCTGGATGCCCGACTACGCTGACGTACGCGACGACCGCGTCGTGATCTACGGCACGGCGACCACCGATGTGCGCGAGTTCGTCTATCGCATCAAGGCGACCAATGTCGGCAGCTTCGTGGTGCCACCGGCGTACGGCGAATCCATGTACGACCGCACGGTGCAGGCGCAGTCGCTGGGCGGAAAGATCGCGGTGGTGAAACCGAAGTAGATTCTGTTGTTGCGTAGAAAAAGGGTTGGCTCGGCAAACACCATCGCCTCCCAGCCCTTCCCGTGAGGGGAGGGTTTAAAGACCTCGCGAAAACCGCACATGGAACCGGAAAATTCATGGGATCTGGCGAGAACATGCCCTCCCCTTCACGGGGAGGGCTGGGTGGGGATGGTGTCGTCCTGTCCCCCGGCATGAGCTTGTCCAGCGACATGCAATGACCTTCGTTTCCTCGTTGCGCAATTTGTCTGGTTGCCTCTGGCGTTTGCTGGTGCGCTGGCAGAACGTGATCGCCGGGCTGCTGTTGCTCGCCCTGCTGTTGCTCGGCATCCGTCTTTATCCACACCCGCCGCTGTCGGCCCAGGCCAGCTCGTCCACTGCCGTCTACGGACGCAACGGCGAGTTGCTGCGCCTGACCCTGAGCGCGGACGACAAGTACCGCCAGTGGGTGCCGCTGGCGCAGATGCCGCCCACGCTGGTCGATGCGGTACTGCTGCACGAGGACGCCTGGTTCCGCTGGCATCCGGGCTTCAATCCGCTCAGCCTCGTGCGCGGTGCCTGGGTCAGTTACGTACAGGGCGGCAATCGCCAGGGCGGCTCCACCCTGACCATGCAGCTGGCGCGGCTGATGTACCGGCTGAATACGCGCAGCCCGGCTGGCAAGGCCGAACAGGTGCTGCGCGCGGTCTGGCTGGAATTGCGCTATTCCAAAAATGACATTCTGGAAGCGTATCTGAACTTCGCGCCCTACGGCCGCAATGTCGAAGGCGTAGGCGCGGCCAGCCTGGTGTATTTCGGCAAGCAGCCGCAGCAGCTGGCCCTGCCCGAGGCGCTGGCGCTGGCGGTATTACCGCAAGACCCGACCCGGCGTGCCCGTGATGCGGCGGCGGATACGCCCGACGGCCTCAATGCCGGCCTGCGCCAGGCACGCGAACGCCTGTACGCGCGCTGGCGCGAGCGGCATGCGCAGGACGCCGGCAGCGACGCGCTGATGCGCATGCCGCTGAACCTTCGCACGCCGGCGCAGCTGCCGTTCCTGGCGCCGCACGCGGTGGAGCAGGTACTGCGCGAGGCGCATATGGCTGGCGAACACAGGCCGCGGCTGGAGACGACCATAGACCCGGTGCTGCAGCGCACGCTGGAGCGGCAAGTGCGCGAAACCCTGCAGCGCGAACACGCCCGCGGTCTGGACAATGCCGCGGCACTGCTGGTCGATACGCGTGACATGAGCGTGCGCGCCCTGGTGGGTTCGGCCGACTATGCCGATGCGGCGATTGCCGGCCAGGTCAACGGCACGGCCGCCAAGCGTTCGCCCGGTTCGACGCTGAAGCCGTTCATCTACGCGCTGGGCCTGGACCAGGGCGTGCTGCATCCGCGCACGGTGCTGCGCGACGTGCCGTCCTCGTTCGGGCCGTTCACGCCGGAAAACTACGACGGCCGTTTTCTCGGCCCGGTCACCGCCACCGAGGCGCTGATCCGCAGCCGCAATATTCCCGCTGTATGGGTTGCCGCGCAGCTGGCCGAGCCGAACTTGTATACTTTTCTCAAGCGCGCCGGCATCGCGCGCATGGCCAGCGAGCGCCACTATGGCCTGGCCCTGGTGCTCGGCGGTGGCGAGGTGAGCCTGCAGGAACTCGCCACGCTTTACGCCATGCTGAGCAACCGCGGCGAACTCAAGCCCCTGCGCCTGCGCGCGGATGCGCCGCCGGCCGCCGGCGTGCGCCTGCTCAGCGAAGAAGCCAGTTTCATGACTCTCGACATGCTGCGGCAGAACCCGCGCCCGGACGAGGCCACCACGGCGACGCCGGCACGCCTGCCTATCTATTGGAAAACCGGCACTTCCTGGGGGTTTCGCGATGCCTGGACCGCGGGCAGCTTCGGCCCCTACGTGCTCGTGGTGTGGATGGGCAACTTCGACGGCGCCGGCAATCCGGCACTCATCGGCGTGGAAACGGCGGCGCCGCTGTTCTTCCGCATTGCCGATGCAATTTTGGCACAGGACCGGCAGCTGGCCGAGCCGGCCTGGACCATTCCTGCACATCTGCGCAAAGTGGAAGTGTGCCTGGCCAGCGGCGACCTGCCGAATGCCTGGTGTCCGCAGCGCGGCCTGACCTGGTTCATCCCGGGCAAATCGCCGATCCGTGTCAGCAGCGTGCATAGGCCGGTGAACATCGACATCGCCAGCGGCAAGGTAGCCTGCGCGCCGTTCGATGCGGCGGCCACGCGCACGGAGATCTACGAATACTGGCCATCGGACCTGGCCCGGGTGTTCGCCCAGGCCGGCATTCCCCGGCGCAAGCCGCCGGCCGGTGCCGATTGCGGCGGCAGTGGCAGCGGCGATGCGCCACGTATCGGCTCGCCGCTGCGCGGCGCGTCGTATACGCTGCGGGCGCGCGGCGGCCAGGCCGAACGCGTGGCCTTCAGCGCCACGGTCGACGCCAGCGTGCGCGAGCTGTACTGGTTCGTCGACGACGAATACATCGGCGCGGCGGCCAGCGGCGAAACCCTGTTCTGGCAGGCTGCGGTGGCGGGCCAGCATCGTGTGCGCGCGGTCGACGACCATGGCCGCAGCGACACGCGCGAGCTGCGCGTGATCGCGGTCGACTGAGTGCAGCGACCGGCGTTGCCGCGTCCGCCGCGGCAGTTGCGCTGCCTAGGGCAGCAGGTGGCGCGTCAGCAGTTTCAGTTCTTCCGCCAGCGTGGCCAGGAACGCCTTCATGGCCGAGGATTTGCGCCAGATCAGCGCAATGCGCCGGCTCGGCGCCTGGCCGCGGAACGGCAGCAGCTGGATGGCCTCGGACTGCACCACCGGCGGCAGCACGGCCAGCTGCGGTAGCAAGGTGATGCCGACATTGGCCGCGACCATCTGGCGCAGCGTTTCCAGGCTGGTGGCGCGGAAGCCGTCGCGTTCGTTCGCACCCGCCAGCTGGCAGACGTCCAGCGCCTGGTCGCGCAGGCAGTGACCGTCTTCCAGCAGCAGCAGGCTTTCGCTTTCGAGGTCGTCCATGCTCAGCGACTTGCGCTTGGCCAGGCGGTGCTGCTGCGGCACGGCCAGCAGGAAAGGCTCGTCGAACAGCACTTCCGCATGCAGCTGGTCGTCGTGCAGCGGCAAGGCCAGCACGGCGGTGTCCAGGCGGCCTTCGCGCAGGCGCTGCAGCAGGGTCTCGGTCTTTTCCTCGATCAGCAGCAGTTCCAGCCGCGGAAACCGCCGGCGCAGGCCGGCAATCACGTGCGGCAGCAGGTACGGGCCCAGGGTGGGGAAGATGCCCAGGCGCAGCGTGCCCGACTCTGGGTCTTTGGTGCGCCGTGCGATCGCCTTGATCTGGTCGACCTCGTCAAGCACATGCCGGGCGCGCGCCGCAATCTCGCGTCCGACCTCGGTCAGCAGTATCTTGCGCGGCGTGCGTTCGACCAGAGATACATCCAGCTCGTCTTCCAGTTTTTTGATCTGGGTGGACAAGGTGGGCTGGCTGACGAAGCTGGCATCGGCAGCACGGCCGAAATGCTTGTGCTCGGCAAGAGCGACGAGGTAACGCAGGTCTCGCAGGTTCATGGCGATGTCATAGCCCAGGTCTATCGTCGTGATGCTATCAATTGATTGGACCCATGGATACGCGGACCGTAATCTGCGCTCCGTTGCTTCACCGGACTGGCCCGGCAAGACCGGCCCCAGCCCCGCAATTTCCCCTTCTGCACGAAGGGATTCATTTTCAACCCCAAGGAGTGAACCATGCTCAGCGTTGGTGACAAGTTCCCGCAGTTCAACGTCAAGGCCACCGTTTCCACCGATCTCAAGAATGCCTTCGTCGACATCAACAACGACACCTACAAGGGCAAGTGGCTGGTCGTGTTCTTCTATCCGAAGGATTTCACCTTCGTCTGCCCGACCGAGATCACCGGCTTTGCCAAGCACAACCAGGCATTTCTCGACCGCGACGCGCAGCTGCTGACCGGCTCGACCGATTCGGAATTCGTGCATCACGCCTGGCGCACCCATCACAAGGACCTGAACGGCCTGCCGTTCCCGATGCTGGCTGACATCAAGCGCGAGCTGACCTCGGCCCTGGGCATCCTCGACAAGGAAGCGGGCGTTGCCCAGCGTGCGACCTTCATCGTCGATCCGACCGGCATCATCCGCTTCGTCTACGTGACCGACCTGTCGGTCGGCCGCAACCCGGAGGAAGTGCTGCGCGTGCTCGACGCGCTGCAGACCGACGAACTCTGCCCGTGCAACTGGCACCAGGGCGAAGAAGTCATCAAGGTTGCCTGATCGCTGTACTGGTCCCGCGGCGCAGGGCCGCGGGACCACCCGGCCGCCTTTCTGGCCGCGCATTGCGAATAGCCAGCAGGACCGCGCAGATCGCGCCGCCGTCCCGCGCTGTAATCCATTTTTAAAAATTGATACCTGTCCGGCACAAGCGTGGCCGGGCGGAACAAGGAGCGCCTCCATGAGTGTTGCCGAACTGAAATCGCAGATTCCCGACTACGCCAAGGACCTGCGCCTGAACCTCGATTCCGTGCTGAGCGAAGGCGGTGCGCCCGGCCTCAGCCGCAAGCAGATCGCGCTGGTCGCGCTGGCTTCGGCCATCGCCTCGCGGCATGAACCGCTGGTCGCTGCGCTGGCCGCCGAAGGCGCCGAGCATGCCAGCGAGGCCGAACTCAACGGCGCGCGTACCGCCGCCGCGATCATGGCCATGAACAACGTCTACTACCGCTTCACCCACCTGGTCAGCGATACCGAGTACGCCAGCCTGCGTGCCGGCCTGCGCATGAATGCCATGGCCAACCCGGGCTGCGACAAAGTGGATTTCGAGCTGTGCTCGCTCGCCGTATCGGCCATCAATGGCTGCGGCATGTGCATGGACTCGCACGAGAAGACCCTGCGCAAGCACGAACTGACCAGCCAGGCTGTGCAAAGCTCGGTGCGTATCGCCGCAGTGATCCACGCCGTAGCAGTGACGCTGGAACAGCGCGGCTGATCCGATCGTTCATTCCGAGAGACAAAAAACGCGCCCAGGGGCGCGTTTTTTGTGACTGCGGCAAATTGCTGCGGCAACCGTCGGCGCCGCCAGGCATTGCGCGGCCGCTACGGAGGCGCAATGCCGCTGGCTCAGTTGAAATCGAGGCTCTGCTCGAAGCTCTTCAGTTCGTGCCGCGACAACGCCAGGTTGGACTTGACGCGATCGAGCACGACATACAGGAACAGCTTTTCGTTGCGCTCCAGCGGGCGCAGCAGGTGGTATTGCTTGCCCAGTGTGATCAGGATGTCTTCGATGCCGTCGTTGAGCTTCAGCGAACCGGCGACGCGGCGCTTGGCCTTGACCACTTCGGCATTGCCGCTGGCGGCGAGGTCCAGGTCTACGCCGCCGCCGCCGAGCTTGGCCAGGGCCATGCCGGAGTCGGAGTCGACCAGGGCCGCGCCGACAAAGCCGTCGATTTGCGAAAGGGGGGTGAGATCGAGCTTAGCCATGAGGTTTCCTTGTGGATTTCCTGCTGCCCGCAACCGGCGGACGACGGTAGTGTGAGGTTCAGGCGCTGGCGGCTTCGGCACTGCGCGCCTGGTGCTGGTCCAGCCAGTCGTCGACGGCGCGGGCGATGACGTCGGCAGTGCTGCGCGTCTCGTGCAGCAGCATGCCGAGGTTGGTGGTCGGTCGTGCCAATGTGGAAACGACGAACAATTCCTTTCTGCTGGGCACGCGTTGCGTCAGCAGGGTGCCGTTGAGCGCATTGACGACCACGTACTGGGAGCGGTCTATGCGCACTTCGCGGCCTATGGTTTCGCCCAGGGCGACCATGGAACCGATCATCGCGGCGATGCGCTGCGGATCGGCCTCGTTGTCGACCACGTGCGATACCAGGCGTCCGTCTACGGTGGCGATGACGCAGCCGATGGCTGCGGGCACACGCTGGTGCAGGTCGCGCACGGCGGCGTCGATGGCGCCTTTCAGCGCCAGGGGAAGATTGCGGGAAATCTGCGTCATTGCACTCTCGCCTGATCTACGAAGCGCATCCATTCATCGCCTTCGTTGGCGCCCGGGCTGTCGCCCAGATCCAGCGCATTGAGTTGTTCGAACAGCACTTCCAGCACGCCGATGACGTCGTCGCGCTGGCGCACGTCGGCATCGACGACGGGCAGGAACTGGCCGCGCCGCGATACCGCGGCGACGTAGTCGTCGAGGCTGGGATGCGGATGGCTGTCAAGGCGGCCCACGGCGATGACCACGCGGCCGGCGCCGATCTGCGTATCGAACGCGGCGAGAAAGTCGTGCAGGTCGGCGAGCGGGTCGGTGCGCGAGTTGTCCAGCAGCACGACGACGCCGAGCGCACCCTCGGCCAGCAGCGGCCACATGAACTCGAAGCGCTTCTGGCCGGGCGAACCGTACAGGCGCAGCTTGTCGCCGGTGTCCAGCGTCAGTTCGCCGTAGTCCATTGCAACCGTGGTCTCGGCCTTGTTCGACTCGATCAGATCGGTATTGGCGACTTCGGTGCTGATCGGCTCGATTTCGCTGATGGCGCGGATGGCTGTGGTCTTGCCGGCGCCCATGGGGCCGGCAAACAGCAGCTTGATTTCGCTCATGGCCGGTCGACCTGCAGCGAACGGCGGATCGCCGAAATCACCGAGCGCTGCTGGCTGGCCGGAGCGACGCTAAGCGGCACCGCGCTGCCAGACTGCGGCGGCGAGTGCAGCAGCGCCGGGTTGTCGTGGAAAAACTCGCAGACGTAGCAGGCATTGAGAAAACCGTCGACCACGGCGCGCGGCGCCAGCGCCAGGCTCTGCAGGCTGCTGCGGTTGTTGGCGCCGCTGCGCAGTTGGGCGATGAGGTCGGCGAAGCTGCGCGCGCCGCCGGCGGCGAAGTAGGGCCAGCCCTTGAGCTTGAGCGCCGGCATGTGCAGCAGCGGCGGTAGCGCGCCCTGGCGGCCGGCGTGCAGGCCGAATTTCCACAGCATGGGTTTCAGCGGCGCGGCTGCCGGGGCGGACAGGACGGCAACCTGCGCCGTATTCAACGACCAGCCTTCGCGCGCCATGGCGTCGAGCAGCGCGTCGAATTCGGCCGGAGCCTGGCGATCCAGCGCATGCCAGGTGTAACGGATCGGATCGAGCAGGGCGACGACCCGCCCGCCGATGCGCAGCTCCAGCATGCGCGGCTGCGCATCGGCGACGTTGTCGCACCAGCGCCGCAGAAACAGCCAGGCTGCATCGGCGGCGTCGCTGCCCGCTTCGGCGCGCAGCATCTGGCCGATCCGCGTCAGCGCCAGCGCCATTGCGCCGGTACGCCAGGGCCCTTCGATATGCACGACGTCGATACCGCCGTCGCGGCGGCGTACTTCGGCGAGCAGGTTCGGCGAAATGGCCTGGCTGCCGTCGCCCATCAGGCGAACGGTGACGTCGGCGTTGGCGGCGTCGTTGAGATACCAGCGCAGGCCGTGCTCGTGCTGGTCGCGCAGAACGCCTTGCAGCATGCGTTCCACCAGCGATTTGAGATAAGTCGGTAAAGCCACCGCAATCGAGTACGGTGCGAATTCCTGAGTGTTCATCATTGTGAAAGCCACTGTTTGCGACAGCCCCTGTTTGTCGTCCGGGCGCGCACCTACAGCGGATCACCCAGCGGTGCCCGTGCCCGGTCTAGTGGTACAAAACCTGCCTTGCGGAAAAACGCAGAATCGCAGCGGTTTCCGCGGATATACAGCAATCGGCCAAGCCATCGGCTGGCCGATAGGACAGCAATCGACCAAACACTGTGCGGGCCGACCAGAGGGATTGTGTACTGCCCAGTACCGTAACGGCTCACGAAAACATGTAAACAAATGAGAATGTTGTATATCGCCTGTCCATCGGGACAAAGGCGAACGCAGTCGCGCGGCAGATCCCCCCTTGTACTTTGGTCTTATTGCGTAAAACGCGGGCTGCTGAACGCGGTGATCGCTGTATTGAGGGTTTTTCCGGGTGTCGGAAAAATTAAGGGAATTAAAATAAAATAGAAAAATGTAATATTTACATGTAGCGGCGGGCGAGCGTGCCGGGCATCAAGCGTGCTCAGCGTTGGAGCATTGCAGTAATGTTGCAGTATTTGCGGGCATATTTGTCGCATATGGCCGAAGCTACGTGGCTAAACGCCAAATTCAGCGCCGCGTCGCCAGCCAGACCAGGTGCCGCGCGCCCTTGTTGCCATGCGCACGCACGCCGACCTCTTCGACCGCGAAACCGCTGCCACGCAGGCGTTCGCTGAAACGCCGGTCGGGGCCGGCCGACCACACGGCGAGCACACCGCCCGGCCGCAGCGCCGCATGAATATGGCCGAGACCGCTTGAGCTGTAGATCCAGCCGTTGCTCGCATGGGTGAGTCCGTCCGGACCGTTGTCCACGTCGAGCAGGATGGCGTCGTAATGGTTGCGTTCGCTGCGCAACAGCCTGGCCACGTCGGCCTCGCGCACCAGTACGCGCGCGTCGCTGAGCGGGTATCCGGCATGCGCGCCGAGCGGTCCGCGATTCCAGGCCACCACGCCGGGCACCAGTTCGGCCACCACGACTTGTGCGGAAGCGCCAACCTGGCGCAGCGCCGCGGCCAGGGTAAAGCCCAGGCCCAGGCCGCCGACAAGGACGCGGGCATTTGCCTTGGCAGTGGCGTGGCGGCAGCCCAGTTCGGCAAGCTTGTCTTCCGAGCCATGCATGCGCGTTGACATGAGGTCGCCGCTGCCGGCGATCTTGATCGAATAGTGCTCGCCTTCCTGGAACAGACGCAGCTCGCCGCCGCCGGGAATGGCAGCGGTATCGATCAATTGCAGGCGCTTGGTGCTCATGGGCAGGAGTGCAGCGGCGGGCGGGCGGCGATGATACGCGCGGCCGGCTTAAACCTTGTACCGCGGTACTGCATCCGAATGCCCAGTGCGCGTATCTGCATCTCCATCCAGCCCAACCCCGAGGCCGTCATGAAACGAATTATCTTCGCCGCTGCAGTACTGCTCGTGGCCACTGGCGCATCCGCCGACTGCGAATTCACTGCAGCGCGCAACCTGGACATATCCGCCGAAAGCCTGGCCCAGTTCAAGTTGCAGACCCGTGCCGGCGACCTGCGTATCACCGGCGTACCCGGTGCCAAGCAGATCGAATTGCGCGGCAAGGCTTGCGCCAGCAGTGCCGACGCGCTGGCCCAGCTCACCCTGCAGCAGAATCGCGACGGCAGCATGCTGCATGTGGTTACCACTGCGCCGGAGGACAACGGCGGCTTCAAGCTGTTCGGCTCCAACTACGCCTATATCGATCTGGAAGTGCGCATGCCGCAGGCACTGGCGCTGGACCTGGAAGATTCTTCCGGCGATGTAGAAATCGAGAATGCCGGCGCGATGGAAGTGCGCGACAGCTCCGGCGACATCGAGATTCGCGGTGCCCGCGGCGACGTGTTCATCAGCGATTCCTCCGGCGATATCGAAGTCGACCAGTCCGAAGGCAATGTCACCGTGCGTAGCGACAGTTCCGGCGATATCCGCATCGAGGGGGCTCGCCGCGACGTACTGGTGGACGAGGACAGCTCCGGCGACATCCGCATCGACGACGTCAGCGGCAACGCCCGCGTCAACCACGACAGTTCCGGCGATATTCGCTTCCGTCGCATCGGCGGCAATGCGGAAGTCGGTTCGGATTCCAGCGGCAGCATCGTCGCCGACAAGGTCAAGGGCGATTTCAGCGTGCGCGACAAGTCCGGCGGCCGCAGCGGCATCGACTATTCCGACGTCGGCGGCAAGGTCAGCCTGCCCGAGCGCGACTGAGCCCAGCCAGCCCACAGCCCGGCGCGATTGCCACGGGCTGTGGGCGTCACGCAGCGCAGATGCTAGCCTCGCCCGGTTTTCCGGGAGACGGACTATGGGCAGGCTGCGTTATTTGCTTACTGCACTTTTCCTCGTGGCGGGGCTGGCCCAGGCCGAGCCCGCACCGTTGGGGCAATTACCCGACACGGCCCAGCCGCTGCACTACCACCTGCAGCTGCGCGTCGATCCCGCGGCCAAAGGGTTCAGCGGCACGGTCGAGATACGCCTGCGGCTCAACCAGGCGGCCGATCATCTGTGGCTGCACGCGCAATCGCTGCAGGTCGACAAGGTCGGCTTGCGCGATGCGCAGAAACGCAGCCATCCGGTACGTTTTGCGCCCCACGGCGACAGTGGCCTTGCCCGCATCGACTTCGGCAGCACGCTGCCGGCCCAGGAAGTGCTGCTGAGCCTGGAGTACAGGGCCGAGTACAACAGCCAGCTCGAAGGTCTGTACAAGACCGTGCGTGCGGGCAAGCCGTATATCGTCACGCAGATGGAGCCGATCAGCGCGCGGCGCGCGTTTCCGGGCTTCGACGAGCCGCGCTTCAAGACCAGCTTCGATCTGCAGCTGGATGTGCCGGCCGGTGCGCAGGCAGTGACCAATACGGCGCAGACCGAGGAAAAAACGCTGCCCGACGGCTGGCGCCGCCTGCGCTTCCGCACCACGCCGAAACTGCCGACCTATCTGATCGCGCTGGCGGTCGGCCCCTGGGACATCGTCGAGGGCAAGCCGATAGCGCCGACGCGCTGGCGCGAGCAGGCGATACCCTTGCGCGGCATAGCACCGGCTGGCGAAGGCGCCCGGCTCAAGGAGGCGCTGGAGGCAACGCCAGCCATCGTCACGGCACTGGAAGACTACTTCGGCTATCCGTATTCCTTCGGCAAGCTGGACCTGCTCGCCGCGCCGGATTTCAGTGCCGGCGCGATGGAAAACCCCGGCCTGGTGATATTCCGCGAAGCCCTGCTGCTGCTCGATGCGAACACGCCGGCCTACCTGCGCCAGGCCTCGTTCGAGGTGAATGCGCACGAGCTTGCCCACCAGTGGTTCGGCGACACCGTCACCATGCCCTGGTGGAACGACCTGTGGCTCAACGAAGCCTTTGCCAGCTGGATGGAAGGGCGTATCACGGAAAACCTGCGGCCGGCCCAGCGCGCCGACCTGCGGCGCATACAGGGTGCGCAGAAGGCGATGGCCGCCGATAGCCTGGCCAGTGCGCGCCGCGTGCGCCAGCCCATCGGCGACAACGGCGACATCGAAGGCGCTTTCGACAGCCTGACCTATGGCAAGGGCGCGGCGGTACTGGGCATGTTCGAGGCCTGGCTGGGCGAGAACGTGTTTCGCAATGGCATGCGCCAGTACATGAAAAAGCACGCCTTCGCCAGCGCGACCTCGGACGATCTGATCGACGCGCTGGCCGAGGCCGCCGACAAGGACCAGCGTCTGGGCAAGGCCATGCGCAGCTTCCTCGACCAGCCTGGCGTGCCGCTGGTCAGCAGCGAACTGCAGTGCAGCGACGGCAAGGCCACCTTGAAACTGAGCCAGCAGCGCTATTTTCCGGCCGGCTCGCAGGGTGATGCGCAGCAGCGCTGGGGCATTCCGTTCTGTGTGCGCACAAGCAAGGCCGGCGTGGCAGCGACGCAATGCCAACTGGTCGATGCGGCGACGAGCACGCTCGCACTCGATGGCGGCTGTCCCGACTGGTATCTGCCCAATGCGCAGGCCCGCGGCTACTACCGCGTCACGCTGGCGGCGCGAGACATGGCTGCCCTGACCCAGGCCGCCGCGACGCTGGACGATCGCGAACAGCTTGCCTTCGCCGACGCCGTCAAGTCCGGCTTCGAACGCGGCGACGTCGATGCTGCCACCCTGCTGGCGGCGCTGGGCCAGCTGGCGCGCTCGCCGACGCGCGAAGTCGCGCTGGCCCTGCAGGAAGAACTGGTCTGGATACGCCGCAACCTGGCCGGCGCTGCTGCGCGGCGGGCGATCGATGACTATGTAGCCCAGCTGTATCTGCCGCGGCTGGAACAGCTGGGCTATCTGCGCCGTACCGGCGAAAGCGAGGACGATGCGCTGACGCGCGCCGCCCTGGCCGAACTGCTGGGGCGCAAAGTGGACAATGTCAAAGTGCGCGCCGCCTTGCTGGAGCAGGGCAAGGCGGTGCTGGCGGTCGACGGCAACGGCCGCCTGCGCTTCGGCGCGGCCAACTACGACATGCTGGGTACGGTGCTGGCCGTCACGGTGCAGGAGCGCGGCGCCGCGGCGATCGATGCGCTGATCGCCGAGCTGGCCAGGAATAACGACGCCAGCCTGCGTACGACCATGATCATGGCCATGGGCGCGACGACCGATGCGCAGCAGGGCGAGCGCGTACGCGAATTCGCCATCAGCGATGCGGCCAAGATCAGCGAGACAGGGCGCCTGCTCGGCATCCAGCAGTACGAGCCGCGCAATCGTGCGGCGCTGTGGACCTGGTTCCAGCGGCGCTATGCGCAGGTTGTCGCGCACACGCCGGTTTTTCTCCACGGCAATCTGCCCGAGCTGGTCAGCGAGGGCTGGTGCGACGAAGGCCAGGCGAAAAAAGTGGCCGAGTTCTTCGGCCGCGATGCCGCCAAGGTCAGCGGCACAGCGCAGGGCTTGCAGCGTGCGGACGAAGCGATACGGCTGTGCGCGGCGCGCAAGCAGACGCAAGGCACGCAAAGTCTGCAGCGTTGGCTGCAGGCGCGGCCTGCGGCACCATGAAACGCGGCGGATTTGACGGATGATAGAGGCGGCGCAAGCAGGGGAGGGTGCGATGAACGATGCCAGCAGCCGGCGCAGCGCATTTGCGCAGGTGCCCGAGCGCAATACGTCGGACAATATCCTGCGCACGGCGCAGCAGCATCACGTGCAGTTGTCGGCCATGGCCGATACCAAGGCCAATATCATCATCACGGTGTCGTCGATCGTGCTGACCCTGTCGCTGGGCAAGCTCACCGATCCGAGCCTGCGCGTGGCGGTGCTGATCCTGACCGGCTTTACCTTGCTGGCCCTGCTGCTGGCGATCCTGGCCGTGCTGCCGAAGTACCGGCCGCTGCGCCTGCACAGCGAGGAGTTGCCGGCGCATTTCAATCTGCTGTTCTTCGGCCATTTCTCCGAGCTGTCGCGGGAGCGCTTCCTCGACGAGGTGGCGCGCGTGCTCAAGCCCGACGGTGCGATCTACGAAGCCCAGGCCAAGGATCTGTATTCGCTGGGCCTGTACCTGGCGCGGCACAAATACCGCTATCTGCGCCTGAGCTATCTGTTCTTCCTGGCGGGTTTCGTACTTGCCTGCAGCGAGCAGGCCCTGCGCCTGCTGCTGGGCTGGTAGGGCCGCTCGCGCCAGCGAACGGCGCAGCAGCGCAGTGGAAAACAGGAAGCTGCGTACGGTTCGGCGCTATTTGCGCGGCGATACCCACATCACGATGTCGGCGTCGAATACCACGTCGCCGGCGTCGTCACGCACTTCCACGCGGGCGTGCAGGTCTTGCGCCTGGCCAGGGTCGGCGATCAGCGGCACCAGTGCCGTCGCGGTCATGCGGCCGCTGGCTTTTTTCAGATAGCGCACACTCATGCCTTTGGGAATCCAGCGTGTGCTGGCCGGAATCGTCGCATCGGTGGCGAGGCCGCCGGCCATCTCGGCCATGTTGCACAGGGCGATGGCGTGCACCGTGCCAATATGATTCTGCACGCGGCGGCGCTGGCGGATGCGCACGATGCAGCGGCCCGTTTCCAGCAATTCCACGGTCGGTCCGATGCTGCCGAAATACGGTGCGCGCCAGCAGATCAGGCGCGAATAGAACCAGCGTCCTGCCGCTGATGTGCCGAACTTGCGAAACAGGCGCAGCGCTTCGGATGCCACAGCGATCTCCGTAGGCAGAAAGGTTCAAGTAGGGCGCGATGAGCGCAGCGAATTGCGCCGCGTCGTCGTCGTGGCCGAGGCGAAAAACCGCGCCGGCCCCGCGGCAAAGCGCGCCAATCACGGCGCGCTTCGGTTTTTCAGTACCGCTCAGGCCACCGAACGCAGCACGGTCTTGCCATGCTTGACCGCAGCTTCGAGATCGCGCGGATCGAAATCATCCACGCTGATGAATTCGAAGGTAGCCGCGCGCACGCGTTCGAGCAGCTTGCGTTCCTCGGCGGTGATGCCGCCGCCCGCTTCGACTTCGGCCAGCTGGCCGTTGTAGTCGTAGGCCTTGGCACCCAGCGTTTTCACCGCCTTGAGGAACTTGCGCTCCACCGGTTCGGCTGCAATCACATCGCCGAGCAGTGCATTCATGCGGCCGATGGGATTATTCGCATTCGGCGTAAGGTATACATCACCGGCGAGACGATCGCGGGTCTCGTTCGGCGTGCACAGGATGGCGGCGACACGGCGGCCGAGGCGGTCCGACGGCGGCACTTCGCGCCGTCCCAACGGAAACACCAGCGTGCGCAGCAGCCAGGCCACCGGACGTAGCGGGAAATTGCGCAGCACGCCATCCAGCGCCATCTGCATGCGCCAGACGCAGTCGTGGAAAGCCCAGGCCAGCATCGGCTGGTCGGCCACCGGGCGGCCCTGGTCTTCGTAGCGCTTGAGCATGGCCGAGGCGATATACAGGTTGGACAGCACGTCGCCGAGACGCGCCGACAGTTTTTCCTTGAACTTGAGCTTGCCGCCGAGGATCAGCATCGAAGTGTCTGCCAGCAGCGCCAGCGCGGCGGCATAGCGGTTGAGCTTGCGGTAGAAGCGGCGCGTGTATTTGTCGCCCGGCGCAGAGCCGATTCTGGCGTGGGTGAGGCCCAGCACGAAGCTGCGCACGGCGTTGGAGATGGCGAAGCCGATATGGCCGAACAGCGCGCTGTCGAACGCCTTCAGGCGCTCGGAGTAGTCGCTCATCTGCACTGCCTGCATTTCCTTGAGCACGAACGGATGGCAGCGGATGGCACCCTGGCCGAAGATCATCATGCTGCGCGTCAGGATGTTCGCGCCTTCCACCGTGATCGCGATTGGTGCGCCCTGCCAGGCGCGGCCGGCATAGTTGCGCGGGCCGAGGATGACGCCCTTGCCGCCGTGGATGTCCATCACGTCCTGGGCAATCTGCCGGCCCAGTTCGGTCGCATGGTATTTGCCGATGGCGGAAGGTACCGACGGCTTCTCGCCGCGGTCCACCGCTGCGGCGGTGGCGCGCGACAGCGCGCTGATCGCGTAGGTATAGCCGCCGATGCGGGCGAGCGCTTCCTCCACGCCTTCGAAGCGGCCGATGGCCATGCCGAACTGCTTGCGGATGCGGGCGTAGGCGCCGGTGGCAATGGAGCCGATGCGCGCCGCGCCGGTGGCGTTGGACGGCAGCGAAATGGCGCGGCCTACCGACAGGCATTCGACCAGCATGCGCCAGCCCTCGCCTGCCATCTCGGGACCGCCGATCAACTGCGCCAAGGGTACGAATACATCTTTTCCGCGCACCGGACCGTTCTGGAACGGGATGTTCAGCGGCATGTGGCGGCGGCCGATCTCCAGGCCCTTGGTGTCGCGCGGCAGCAGTGCCAGGGTTATGCCCAGGTCGTCGTTGTCGCCGAGCAGCTTGTCCGGGTCGTACATGCGGAAGGCCAGGCCGATCACCGTCGCGATCGGGGCCAGGGTGATGTAGCGCTTGTCGAAGGTCAGCCGCACGCCAAGCACGTTGGCGCCGTTCCACTCGCCCTTGCAGACCACGCCGTAGTCGGGAATCGAGGTCGCATCCGAGCCGGCGTAAGGGCCGGTCAGGGCGAAGCAGGGAATTTCGCGGCCATCGGCCAGGCGCGGCAGGTAGTAGTCCTTCTGTTCCTTGGTGCCGTAGTGCAGCAGCAGTTCGGCCGGGCCAAGCGAGTTGGGCACTGCGACGGTGGAGCCTACCGTGGTCGAAATGCTGGCCAGTTTCTGCAGCACCACCGAATGGGCCAGGGCAGAAAACTGCAGGCCGCCGTACTCGCGCGGGATGATCATGCCGAAGAACTTGTTCTTCTTGAGGAATTCCCACACGGGCGGCGGCAGGTCGGCCAGCTCGTGGGTGATTTCCCAGTCGTTGATCATGCGGCACAGCTCTTCCACCGGGCCGTCGAGGAAGGCGCGCTCATCGGCGGAAAGGGTCGGCACCGGTTCGCGCAGCAGCCGGTTCCAGTTCGGCTTGCCGCTGAACAGCTCGCCCTCGAAACCGACCGTGCCCGCTTCCAGGGCGATCTTCTCCGTTGGCGACAGCTGCGGCGCGATCTTCTGATAGATCTTGAGCAGCGGTGCGGTCAGTTTCCTGCGGCGGAAATCCTTGAGATTCAGCGGCAGGGCCAGCAGGGCGAAGACCAGCAAGGTCAGGCTGGTGGCGAGCCAGTGGGATTCGGCAACCAGGCCACCGGCGACGATGGCGACGGCGGTGACAATGCTCCAGGTTTGCAGGCCAGCCCGGCGGTACGAGCAGATCAGCGAAACCAGGAGCGCGGCCAGCAAGGGAATGGCGTGTTGCATGGAGAACTCCTCGAACATCATTCCCTGCCCGAGGGCAGGGTTCGGACAAAGGAAAGCACAGCGTTGGTGAAAAGGTCATTGCGGTCGCCGGCGACCATATGCGTGGCGCGGGGCACCACGACATGGCGCGCCTGCGGCACCAGGTGGAGGAATTCGGCGATGGTGGATTGCGATACGACGTCGCTGTCCGAGCCGGACAGCAGCAGCACCGGCACGCGGATCTGCCGCGCCGGGTCGATCAGATCGGCTTGGTAGCGCTCGCTGTTGTCGGCGATGCGCTCAAGCAGTGCCGGATCCCAGTGCCAGCGATAGCGGCCGTCTTCGCGTCGCACCAGCAAGCTCTGCAGACGCTCCGGCGAACGCTTCTCGCGCCGGTGCGGCAGATAGGCCGCAATGCTGGCGGCCGCTTGTTCCAGTGAGGCAAAACCGTTCGGATGAGCCCGCATGAAAGTGAGAATGCGCTCGACGCCGGCCGACTCCCAGCGCGGCGTGATGTCGACCAGTACCAGGGCACGAAACAGCTGAGGCTGTCTGGCCTGGGCGAGCAGCCCGACCAAGCCGCCGAAAGACGCGCCGACCAGGATGGCGGGACGCCCGGCGAAGTCGGCCAGGCGGGTCAGGTCGTTGACGAACTGATCAATTTGGTATTGACCGCCAGGCAACCAATCACTTCCACCGTGTCCGCGTGCGTCACAACAAAGGCTGAAAAATCCCAATTCGGCCAGGCGCGCAGCACTACTTTGCCAGGCCTGCAGGGTCTGGCCGAAGCCATGTGCGAATAGCAGAGCCGGGTTGCCGGCATTGCCGTGCATTTCGCACGAAATGATTAATCCGTTGTCGTCGACGAGACGGATCTCTGCCTTGGGCTTCAAGGGTTTAGTCGCGGTGGCCGGGCTTTCAAACATCTGTTTGAGTATTGCTACAGAACTAGAGTATTCAATCCGGGTTACCTCAGCTTTCGATCAAATCTTTCTGAATAGAGGTCACCATACGCGACTGCCAAGTAGGTTCTGGGCCAACCGCCGCGGCGGCGGTGCTGCAGGAAGATTAGCCATGACTCAAGCAACTGCTACTACTCAAGCAACAGTGACCCAACTCGAAACCCGCGGCCGTCTGTCGGCGGCTGACTGGGAGCAGGCTGCGCTCGATGCGATCGCCGAACAAGGCATCAACGGCGCAGCCGTCGAACCGTTGGCCCGCCGGCTCGGCGTGACCAAAGGGAGCTTCTACTGGCATTTCCCCACGCGTGAAGCACTGCTCAAGGCAGCGCTGGAACGCTGGGAGCGGGTCGACGAGGAAGAGTTCCTTGGCGTCGAACCGATCCGTGACCCGCGCGAACGCCTGCGCGCCCTGTTCCGGCGCACCAGCCGGGAAATGCAGTCGCACGTCATCTATTCCGCGTTGCTGCGGGCGCTGGATCACCCGGTGGTACAGCCGGTGATGTCGCGCGTATCGCAAAAGCGCATCGATTTTCTCACCATCGCCTACCGCCAGCTTGGACTCGACCGTCTGGCCGCAAGCTACCGCGCCCGCCTGGCCTACGCGGCCTATGCCGGATTCCTGCAGCTGTCCCTGCAACTGGGCCTGCCGCGGTTGTCGCACGCGGAATTCGACGAGTACATCGATCACACGATTTCCACGCTGATTCCGAACTGATTGCGGCGCTACTGCGCAAGTTGTTGATCCGTAGAAGGGCCGCCAGCTGCTTTGTTGCAATGCTGGCGGCCCGCCGCTAACGTGGCTCGCCTCACTTTCAGGCGGGGCCCTGGCGGGCCCAGGATCAAAGGTATGGCCAGCAAGCTCGACGCGTTGAACCGATGGGTGGATGAAGTCGCTCGTCTCACCCAGCCCGACCGCATTCACTGGTGCGACGGATCGGAAGCGGAATACCAGGCCCTGGTCGAACTGATGCTCGACACCGGCGACCTGAGCGAGCTGAATCCTGCCACCCATCCGAACTGCTATCTGCATCGCTCCAACCCCAGCGATGTTGCCCGCGTAGAGCACCTGACCTTCGTCTGCTCGCGCAACGCCGACGATGCCGGCCCGAACAACCACTGGATGGCGCCCGAGGAGGCCCACCAGAAGATCGATGCCCTGTTTGCCGGCTGCATGAAGGGCCGCACGCTGTACGTGATTCCCTATTGCATGGGGCCGATCGATTCGCCGCTGGCACGCTGCGGCGTGGAAATCAGTGACAGTCCTTACGTCGTCGCCAACATGCGCATCATGACGCGGATGGGCGAGGCGGCCCTGGCCCGCATCGAGCGCGAAGGCAGCTTCGTCAGGGGCCTGCATTCCACCGGCGACCTCGACCCGGCAAAGCGCTTCATCATGCATTTCCCCGAAGAACTGACCATCAAGTCGATCGGCTCGGGTTATGGCGGCAACGCCTTGCTCGGCAAGAAATGCCATGCCTTGCGCATTGCCTCGTGGCAGGCGCGCCAGGAAGGCTGGCTGGCCGAGCACATGCTCATCCTCGGCCTGGAAAGCCCGCAGGGCGAAACGCACTACGTCGCTGCGGCCTTTCCCTCGGCCTGCGGCAAGACCAATCTCGCCATGCTGATTCCGCCGGCGGCTTATCCCGGCTGGAAGGTCTGGACCATCGGCGACGACATCTGCTGGATGCAGCCCGGACCGGACGGTCGCCTCTGGGCGATCAATCCCGAGGCCGGTTTCTTCGGCGTGGCACCGGGCACCAGCCGCAGCACCAATCCGAACGCGCTGGCCATGCTCGACCGCGATGCCATCTTCACCAACGTGGCGGAAACCGCCGACCAGCAGCCCTGGTGGGAAGGCCTGCCCGAGGGCAAGCCGGCGACCGACTGGCAAGGCCGCGACTACGATCCGGCCAACGGCCCGGCGGCGCATCCGAATTCACGTTTCACGGTCAGCGCCAAGCAATGTCCGAGCTGGTCGCCGCGGGCGGAAGATCCGCAGGGCGTACCGATCTCGGCCATCATCTTCGGCGGCCGGCGCGAGTCGCTGGTGCCGCTGGTGTTCGAGGCGCGCGACTGGAAGCACGGCGTACTGGTGGGTGCGGCCATGGGGTCGGAAACCACGGCGGCGGCCACCGGCGCGGTCGGCGTGCTGCGGCGCGATTCGATGGCGATGAAGCCGTTCTGCGGCTACAACTTCGCCGACTATTTCAGCCACTGGCTGAGCCTGGACAAGGCCAATGCCAAGCTGCCCCGCATCTTCCACGTGAACTGGTTCCGCAAGGGCGCCAACGGCAAGTTCGTCTGGCCGGGCTTCGGCGACAACATGCGCGTGCTGGAGTGGATCGTGAACCGCTGCAAAGGCGGCGTCGGCGCGGTGGAAACGCCGATCGGACTGCTGCCGCGCAAGGAAGACCTAAAGCTTGCCGGCCTGGGCCTGGGCGAGGCCGAGCTGGAACTGCTGCTCGAGGTCGACCATGCCGGCTGGGCGCGCGAATACGCTGGCATCGGCGAATACCTGGAATCGTTCGGTGCACGCACGCCGGCATTGCTGCAGCAGGAACACGCGCGGGTCAGCGGCGAACTGGCCGCTTCGCTGGCGCCCAGCGCCAAGGTGGCGGTCGGCTGAAAGCCGCCGGCGCGGAAATGCCGGGCATAGGCAACGTGCAGCGGCCGCGCCGCGCGCGTTGCCTGCCAGCTGCCCTCGTCACACGCGCGTGAACGCCTACTACTGCCATCACTTCGTACTGCCGCTGCCGACGGAACACCGTTTTCCGATGGCGAAGTATGCGTTGCTGTACCAGCGCGTCGCGGCGGCGGCCGACAGCCTGGGTATCGCGCTGATCGAACCGCAGCCGGCCAGCGACGCGGCCTTGCAGCGCGCCCACGACTCCGCCTACGTGATGCGCGCCAGCCGCGGCGAACTCAGCGCGGCCGAGCTGCGCAAGATCGGTTTTCCCTGGTCGGCGTCGATGATCGAGCGTTCGCGCCGTTCTGCCGGCGGCACCATGGCTGCGCTGGAAACGGCGCTGCGCGGTGACGGCGTGGCGGTAAACCTGGCCGGTGGCACGCATCACGCGTTTGCCGACCAGGGCGCCGGCTATTGCGTCTTCAACGACTCTGTCATTGCCGCGCGCCATGTACAGGCACTGGGCCTGGCCCGGCGCCTGCTGGTGATCGACCTGGACGTACACCAGGGCAACGGCACCGCGGCGATCGTGCGTGACGACCCGAGCATCTTCACTTTCTCCCTGCACGGCGAGCGCAACTACCCGGCCGTGAAGGAATGCAGCGATCTGGACGTCGAGCTGGCAGACGGCTGCGACGACGCGCAGTACCTGGATGCGTTGGCCACCCACCTGCCGCGGGCGCTGAGCCGGGCCGGTGCCGACGCCGTCATCTACCTCGCCGGTGCCGATCCCTATGCGCAGGACCGGCTTGGCCGCCTGGCCCTGAGCAAGTCCGGCCTGGCCGCCCGCGACGACATGGTGCTGGATGCCTGCCTGCGGCATAGTCTGCCACTGGCGATCAGCATGGCAGGCGGTTATGCCCCGGACGTGGCGGACATCGTCGACATTCACTTCGCCACGGTATGTGCTGCGGCAGCGCATGCGCGCAGGCTGGCTTAAACCCTGCGCCGGAATGGCGCATCCAAGCTGGCACCATGAATACTGCCTGCCTGCCCATGAGTTATGCGATGCCTGAGTCGGCTCCGGTTCCCGCCGACGACAGTGCCCTGGTCCAGCGCTCCATCGGTGGCGATATACGCGCCTTCGAGCTGCTGTATCGCAAGCACGTGGGCCGCGTCCACGGCGCCATCCTGCGAATCGTCGGCATGAACCACGCCCGTGCCGAGGAGCTGACCCAGGACGCCTTCGTCCGCGCCTGGCAGAAGCTGGCCGGATTCCGCTTCGAAAGTGCATTCTCCACCTGGTTGTACCGGCTCGGCGTCAATGTCGCCCTGATGGACCTGCGTGGCGCCGGCAACGAACAGAACGTCGACGACGAAGTGCTGGAACTGGCGGCCGGCGGCGACGTGCCGTTCTGCGCCGGCGAACGCGCCGATCTGGAACAGGCTGTGGCGAAATTGCCGCCGCGCGCCCGCGCCGTACTGGTATTGCACGATGTGGAAGGGTGGAAACATGAAGAAATCGCAAGAGAGCTGGGCATGGCGGTAGGTTCGTCCAAGGCGCAGTTGCACCGCGCCCGCGGCCTGGTGCGCAAACTACTCGGAGCAGCGGCATGAGCGACAACGAATTCCAGTGGCGCCGGCAGATGCGCGACCTGGGCGGTGCGGTGCAGCCGCAGCGCGATCTCTGGCTCGACATTGCCACACGCATTGCCGCCGAACAGGCCGTCGCCGCACCGCCGGCCGCACCGCGCCGACGCTGGGCTTTGCCCTTCGCCGCCGCTGCCAGCGTGCTGCTGGGACTGCTGGTCACTGCGCTGTGGCAAGGGCAAAACCGCAATCCCGCCGACGAAGTCGCCGCGCAGAACACGCCGGCAGCGGCAATGGACCAGGTCAACAAGCAGTTCAGGCAGGTGCGTACGCAGGATCCGCGCCTGGTCGCCGCCGCGGTGGAACTCGACGCGGCGGCGGAACAGATCGAACAGATGCTGCAACAACAACCCGACGCGGTTTTCCTCGTCGGTCTGCTCAATCGCACCAACGAACGACGGCTGAAACTTGCGCGCATGGGGCTAGCGTCGAGCTGAATCCTGTTCCGGAGACGACATGAAGACGAAATTGCTAGTACTGGGCGTGCTGTTTGCCCCCGGCCTCGCGCTGGCCGGCACGCCAATCGACGAGACGCGCAAGGTCGATGCCGACGCCCGCATCGAAGTGAACAACGTAAAGGGCGCGGTGAACGTGGTGGCCTGGGACAAGAACGAGGTTTCCATCAGCGGCACCCTCGGCGACGGCGCCCGGCGCCTGGCGGTTGAGGGCGGCGAAAGCAGCCTGAACATCCGCGTCGAAGGGCCTGACAAGTCCAAGGGCTGGTTCAACTGGGGCTCGGATTCCTCGATGCAGGAAACCATCCTCAACATCAAGGTACCGCGCACGGTATCGCTGGAAGTGGGCGTCGTCAGCGCCACCGTCGCGATCAGCGAGCTTTCCGGCGGCGAGGTTGCAGTGGATTCCGTGTCCGGGCGCATACGCGTATCGGCCGTGACCACGCCGCGCCTGCGTCTGGAAAGCGTCAGCGGCGACGTCGAATTCGACGGCAAGTCCGCCGACACCTCGATCGAGTCGGTCAGCGGCGACATCGTGGCACGCGGCGTCGGCGGCAACAACCGCTACGAAACGGTTTCCGGCAATGTGCGCATCAGCGCCGCCACGCCGTTGAAGCAGGCCAATGCCAGTACTGTGTCGGGCGACATCGAAATCAGCGGCGCCCTGGACAAGGGCGCGCGCATCGAACTCGAAACCATGAGCGGCGATGTACGCCTCAACCTTCCCGCGAACCTGTCGGCACGCATCGAGGCAGAGAGCTTCAGCGGCACCTTGCGTTCCGACTTCGGCACGGTGGAAAAACCCGAGCACGGCCCCGGTTCCAGCCTCAAGGCCAAGGCCGGCGACGGCGACGGCGACATATCCATCGACAGCTTCAGCGGCAATGTGACCGTGCGGCGCGAATGACGCGGTACAGCCCGGGGCGTCAGTGCGCTGCCGGGCTGCTTTTTAGCTTTCTATTTTTTGTACCTTTTTTCTTGCCGCTTACCAGGCGTAGGCCCAGCGGTCCAGATAAGGCTGCAGCAGCGGCCTGGTCGGTTCCAGCCACTGCTGGTAAGGCCGCCAGCGCTCCACCGCGCGCGTATTCACCGGTTCGGTCACCTGGGTATAGCTGGGCGTGGAGATGTAGCCCCGCGAAGCGGCATGCGCATGCGGTGTCAGCAGCGCATCGTTCCAGGGCAGGCCGAGGAAATCGACCAGGCGGCGCGCCTGGCCCGGCAGGTCGCCGACCAGGGTTTCGTAGCGCGATTCGAACACATTCCCGCCGAGCACGTCGAACTGGTCGCACCAGAAATCCATCGCCGTGGCATAGCCGCGCGCCGTGCTTTCCGGTGTCTCGCACATGGCGACGAATACCGGCGAACGGAAGTTCTGCATGTAGTTGCTCAGCAGTACGTCGGCCGGATGGCGCAGCGCCAGGATGATGCGCGCGTTCGGATAGACGCGGCGGATCAGCGGCAGCTTGAGCAGGTTCAGCGGATTCTTGTCCACCAGCTGCACGCCGTCGCCCCAGCGCGTATGCCGCGCCACGCGTTCGCGATAGATCGCCCGCATCGCTGCGCACTGGCCGGGCGTGAGCTTGCCCAGGTCTTCCGGGTAGCGCAGGCCGCTGGTCTGCATGAAGGCGATCTGGTCCTGCAGGTACGCCCTTTCGTCCATGCAGACCAGCTGTGGATGCGCGTCGAGCATGGTTTCCAGCAAGGTCGTGCCCGAGCGCGGGAAGCCGACCACGAAAATCGGGCTGGCTTCGGCGTCCGGTGCATCGGGTTGGGTGGACCAGCCGGCGAACTGGGCCGGGCTGACGCGGTGCCTGGCGATGGTCAGCGGGCTGGCGCTGCTGTCGAACATATGTGGCGCGCGGCGGCGTAACTGTTCGGTCTTGGCCGCATGTGCCTTTTCCAGCGCGGCGATCGCTGCGGCGGCGTCGCCGTCGCGGTCGCAGACTCGTGCGTAGGAAAAATATATGTGCGGATTCTTTTCCAGCTGCTGGCGGTTCTGCATCAGGTCTTCGTGCAGGCGCCGGCTGGTGGCAACGTCGCTGCTGCGGGAGGCCAGGCCGGCCTGCAGCAGGGCCAGGTCTTCCCGCATGCCCGCATCGAGGTCGTCACGCAGCGACAGCGTTTCGGCAATGCGCATCGCCTGGTCCACGCGGTTGCAGCGTTCATGCAGACCGGCGCAGCGCAGCAGCACGCGCGCGTTCTCCGGATCGCTGCGCAGGGCCGCAACCAGCATCTGTTCGGCGGTGTCGATCTGGTCCAGGCGCATTACCAGCCAGGCGGCCTCGGCCAGCGACGCGGGCGAGATCTGCCACTGGCGCCAGTTCTGCAGCAACTGGTGGGTTTTTTCCGGCTCGCCGTTCTCGAACGCTGCCATCGCCGTATAGACGCGGATCTCGCCGTCCTGCGGTGCCAGCAGCAAGGCGCGCTCCAGCCAGCGGCCGGCACCGACGGCGTCACCCAGATCCAGCGAATTGAGGCCGAGGTTCATCAGCACACCCGGCTCGTTGGGGTTGCGGCGCAGCGCTTCGCGCAGGGCCCGCTCGGCTTCGGTATTGCGGCCGGCCTCGCGCAGGCAGTTGCCGAGGTTGTTCCAGTGCTCGTAGCTCGCACCCGGTGCTTCCGCCAGGCGCTGGAACAGTAAAGCGGCTTCGTCGCCGCGGCGTTGCGCCTGCAGGCTCAGCGCCAGCAGCATGCAGGCAGCCTCGTTGTTGCCGTCGTGGGCCAGAACGCTGCGCAGGATGGGTTCGGCTTCGCGGTAGCGGCCGGCTTCGAAATGATCGTAGGCAGTCTGCAGCATGGGCACTCGGCAATCGACAAGACAGTTCGCAAGTATCTGCGGACGGGAGCGGCGATGACAACGCGGCGGCGTTGCCGCACTGGTGGTTCAGCCGGCAGGAAATGCGGGCGGGCTGCGGCGCGGCGGCAGCGCGGCACAGGCGGTGCCCAGCAGCAATGCGGCGGCCAGGCAGGCCAGATCAAACATGTCCAACCTGGCCCAGGCAACGGAAAGAGCCATGTCGGTGCCGATGCGGTGCAAGGTGTCGGTCAGGCGCTGGCCCAGCAGCAGCGACACCTGGGCGGTCGCGATCAGGCCCAGTGCATAGGCACAGGCCAGCGTACTGAACAGCAGCGCCAGCAAGCCGCCGATGGCATTCACGCCGGGACCGGGCCGCCGCAGCAGCACGCCGATGAAGGCTGACAAGGGCAGGGCCAGAAAACACAGCTCGCTCTCATGCCACAGCGCGATCAGCGCCCACACCGCCCCGCCGGCAAGGGCGACCATCAGCGCGGTCGCCAGGCCCAGCCAATTCAGGCGCGGACGCCGGGGTTCAGGCGTCATGGCGCGGCAAGACAGGATTGGACGGTACGGGCATGGGCGCTGCGTGACGTGGAGGCCGCGCATGATACCCCGTGCTTTCCGCGTTGCTAGCGCAGCGGCGCGTCGCCGTCGAGCAGCCAGGCCTGGGGATGGTGGCTGAAACCGATGCGCGGGTAGTAGTCGACCGCGGCCGGCGCTGCCAGCAGCACGATCTTGGCCTGCGGCGCGGCGCGCTGGGTCTGGCGTACCAGTTCGCGTCCTATACCCAGGCGCTGATGGCTGTCGCGCACGGCCAGGTCGGCCAGATACGTGGTGAAGCCGAAATCGCTGAGGCTGCGCGCCAGGCCGACCAGGCGTTCGCCGTCCCAGGCCGTCACGATCAGGTTGGCATGCGACAGCATTGCGCCAAAACGCGTGTCGTCGCCGATCGGCCGGCGCACGCCGAGACTGCAGTCGCCATACAGATCGCGTGCGGCGGCCAGATCCGGCACTTCGCCCAGGCGGTAGTCGATCATGTGCCGTCCCCAACCGCCAACAGCCGTCGTACCGAGGCCGGCGGCGGCAGGGGGCAATCGCTGGCGGCGATGGGCGCGGCATAGCCCTGCTGCAGCGGCACGACGCCGGCCCACAACGGCAGGCCGCGGTCGGCCGGATCGTCCTTGGGTTCGCCCTGGCGCACCTTGGCGCTGGCATCTTCGATGGAAAAGCGCAGCAGCAGAGTGGCCGCCAGCTCGTTGCGGTCGGCTTCGCGCGACTCGGCCGCACGGCCGGGCAGGATGGCGTCGACGAAACGGGCCAGTGCAGCCACTTTCTGTGCGGCATCGTCCACCACGACGGCGCGGCCGAAGCAGACTACCGAGCGGTAATTGGCCGAGTGATGGAAATGCGAGCGCGCCAGTACCAGGCCGTCGACATGAGTCACGCTGACGCAGGCGGCGATGCCCTCGGCCAGGCTTTTCATCAGCCGGCTGGCGATGGAGCCGTGCAGCAGGATGTCTTCGCCGTCGCGAGCGTACATCATGGGAATCACGAACGGCTGGCCGTCGGAGCCGGCGAAGCCGACATGGGCGAGGAAACCTGCGTCGAGGATGGCATGCACCTGTTCGCGCTGATAACTCGCGCGTTCCTTGACGCGGCGGACCTGGTGGCGGGCGGTTTCGACCATGGTTGGCTCCCCTGGCTATTGACGCGGCCAGTATCTGGTCCAGAATTGGCACCACCAAGAACCGCAATCGCTGTGTGCGAAAGGGCCAATCGTGTATCTCGAACTCGACGGCAACGGCGCGCTGTACGCGCAACTCACGCGGGCATTGAAGTCCGCCATCCTGGCCGGCCGCGTCGCCGCCGGCGCACGCCTGCCGGCAACGCGTGTACTTTCAAGAGAAATGGATCTTTCCCGAAATACCGTGCTGGCCGCGTACGAGCAGCTGCATGCGGAAGGATTTCTCGTCGGCAAGGTCGGTTCCGGCTCGTACGTGGCCGAAATCGAGGCCGCACGCAAGCCGCGCAGCGCCCCGCGGGTGGTGCCGACCAGCCCGGTCGCACGCTACGCCCGGCGCGCGCGCGAAGTGTTCGATGAAGTCATTCCCGGGCGCCAGTACAAGGGCCTGCGCTACAACCTGCAATACGGCTCGCCGCTGACCAATCCGGCGCTGACCTCGGCCTGGCGCCGCGCCCTGGCCCAGGCCTCGGCGCATGCGGAGCTGGACTATCCCGATCCGCAAGGCCTGCGCGCCCTGCGCGAGCAGATCGTCGACTACCTCGCGCGCCGGCGCGGCATCGTTGCCGCTGCCGACGACATCCTGGTCGTGTCGGGCACGCAGCAGGCGTTTTTCCTCGCCGCAACGGTGCTGGTCGAACCTGCCGACGGCGTGATCCTGGAAGACCCCCACTACCGCGGCGCGCGCCAGGTGTTCCAGGCGCACGGTGCGCGCGTCGAAGCGGTGGCGGTGGATGCGGACGGTCTGCGCACCGACGAACTGCCCGAGCGCGGCGCGCGCCTGGTCGTGGTCACGCCGTCGCACCAGTTCCCCGCCGGGGCGGTGATGTCGCTGGCACGGCGTCTGGAGCTGATCGAATACGCTGCGCGCCAGCGCGCCTGGGTGATCGAGGACGACTACGACGGCGAGTTCCGCTACGACGCCCATCCGCTGGCGGCCATGCAGTCGCTGGACCGGCACGGCCGTGTGATCTACATCGGCAGCTTTTCCAAGACCTTGTTTCCTTCCTTGCGCCTGGGCTACATGGTGTTGCCGCCGGGGCTGAAGAAGGCGTTCGTTGCCGCCAAGTGGTTCTGCGACCGCGGCTGTCCGGCCATCGAGCAGGGTGCACTGGCCCGTTTCATGGCCGACGGCAGCTTCGAGCGCCACCTGCGCGATGCGGCCAAGACCCTGAAACAGCGGCGCAATGCCATGCTGGGTGGATTGCGCCGGCATGCGCCGGCGGTAGAGGTGGCCGATACTCATGCGGGCATGCATCTGGTCGCTTGGCTGCCCGGCATCAGCCGCAGCCAGTGCGAGCGCCTGATTGCGCTGGCTGCCGACCGCGGGCTTGGACTTTATGCGATCGAACCCTATTTCCTCGGACAGCCCAGCCGCAACGGCCTGCTGCTGGGCTATGCCAGTCTGCCGCCGGCAGACATCGAGGCGGCGATGAAAATCTTCGGCGCCTGCCTGGCAGAGCTGGGCCTGGGCCGGCGTCAGGCCGCATAATCAGCGTTTTTGCCGTATTGCCGGCCTGCGCCGGAAGGATTCGAACCCGCTCATGGCCGGATATAGCAACAGCTCCGAACCGATCAAGCTCGAACGCGACTGCGCCGCCGTGATGGTGCCGCAGGGCGAGAGCGTCACCTTGCCGGCCGGCCAGATCGGCTATATCACCCAGGCTCTGGGCGGCAGCTTCACCGTCTACATCGAAGGCAACCTGTTCCGCATCCGGGGCGAGGATGCCGACGCCATCGGCAAGGAGCCGCCCGCCACTATCGAGGTGGACGAAGGCGCCAGTGATGAAGAAGTGGAAAAATTGGTTTGGCAGCAATTGCGAACCTGCTTCGATCCGGAGATCCCGGTCAACATCGTCGACCTGGGCCTGGTCTACGAATGCGACCTGGTGCGTGGCGAATCGGGCGAACGCGAAGTGCGCGTGCGCATGACCCTGACCGCGCCCGGCTGCGGCATGGGCGACATCCTCGTCGACGACGTGCGCGCCAAGGTCGAGGCGATTCCGACCATTGCCGCCGCCGACGTGGAACTCACCTTCGATCCGCCCTGGACCCACGCCATGATGTCGGATGTGGCGAAGCTCGAAACGGGCATGATGTAGAGGCGATGCCGTGCTGGAAAAATTCTACATTTTATACCTGTTTAATTATGTTTCCGCCGGCCGTCGCCAGATCGACGGCGACAGGAAGGCGTAACTGAGCAACCCCCATAGCAACGGCAAAGCCGGCAGCGATAGAGCCAGCGCCAGGGACAAGACCAGGGTCATGCCTTTATCCGCGTCGGTGAAAGCCATGCCGAACAGGATCCGCGCCAGCAGTACTGCTTGCGTCAGCGTCAGCGCGAAGCAGGCGACCCAGACCCAGGAACTCAGCAGCGGTCTGCGCAGGCGCCAGCCGGCCAGGCCGGCGACTGCCCAAGCGTTCAGTGCCAGGCCTAGGCCTTCGGCCGCCGGCGCACCGCGTAGTACCCACTGCGCCATCACCACGAGTACGAGCAGGCCCAAGCCGCCGGTATAGAACCACCACAAGATCCTCGGCAGCGGCGACCGTGGCCGTGATGTGGCGCGCTCGACAGGGCCGGCGCGCGGCGACTGATACGGGTTTTGCGTGAACTGGTCTGCTGTGAATTCGAAATCGGGCGGTGGGGAGGCAGCTTCGTTCTCCACTGGCGACAGCACCAGACCGCGCTGCGTCATTTCCTGCAGCGCGATTTCGCGGGCGAGGTCGGTCAGATCGGTGGAGCGAAGGCGTTTCAGCAGCGCTGCGTCGGTCAGGTCGGCGTAGCGTTGCTGCAGGGATTCGCGGGTGATTTCCACGGGTGCGGCTTCTGGTCGGGGTGCGATGGGGACGATAACGCGGCGGCCGAAGACGGGCGAACATGCGATCAGGCACGGGACCTGCTGCCGGCGCGACGCCAAACGCGGCCAGAAGCGTAGCGGCGGTATTACCAGATCGATTTGTCGCAAGCGTAGCGGGAAAGCGCCCAGGCCAGTGGCAGCACCGCGGCGGTCATTGCCAGCGACAGCCACTCGGGCTGGTATCCCGCGATCGGCGCTGCTGTCCCATCGAGCATCACGATTGCCGATGCCAACCCCAATAACCCGGCCCACAGCCATGCCGTTACCGCTACACCGATCCAGACGACGCGCCAGAGGAAGCGCCTGCGCGTGCACCAACCGATCAGCCCCAGGCAGGTCAGGGCCATTATCGCGAGCATCACGACCACGCCAAAATTCAACAGTCTGCCCTGGCGCAGCGGCATGGAAACGGTGCGCAAGGCATACAAAGTATACAGTGCGGTATAGGTCCACCACAGCGTATTCCAGATTTGCGATGCACCGGATCGTTCTGGCGTATCCAGCATATCGGCGCGCGGCGTCTGGTAGGGGTTGGCGGAGAAACCGTCGGCGGTGAATTCCACGTCCCGGTGCAGTAGCGGCGGCGCAAACGTGCGCTGCGTTGGGGGTGGTGCCAGCGCCAGGCCGCGCGAGTGCAGTTCGGCCAGCGCTATTTCACGCGGTATTTCCGAGAGTTCGTCGCGCTCAAGGCGTCGGCGCAGTTCGGCATCGTTCAATTCGGCGTAGCGGCGGGCCAGGGATTGGCGGTAGGGATCCACGATTGGGGGCTTTGGTGGGGGTGGGCAGTTTTGCAGAAACAGGGGTGGGCAAGAGCGTTGTGGCGGTAAAGATTGGAGCGTGATGCTTGTGGTGTCGCGTGTTTTGGTTGTTGCTGGTTGGTGTGGGGTTCATCGAAAAGAACGCCGCAGACCATGCTGCCGGCATATATGAGGGCGGCGTAGAGATTGGGAACGCGATGCCGGTGGCATCGCGTGTCATGTTTTTTGCCGTTCGGCCTGGGGGCCTCACCGAAAAACCACCGCACACGATGCCCCCGGCATCGTGTGAGCGCGGCAGAGATTGGGAACGCGATGCCGGCGGCATCGCGTGTCATGTTTTTTGCCGTTCGGCCTGGGGGCCTCACCGAAAAACCACCGCACACGATGCCCCCGGCATCGTGTGAGCGCGGCAGAGATTGGGAACGCGATGCCGGTGGCATCGCGTGTCATGTTTTTTGCCGTTCGGCCTGGGGGCTTCACCGAAAAACCACCGCACACGATGCCCCCGGCATCGTGTGAGCGCGGTGGTTTTTCACCAAAGAGGTCTGGTGAAATCGAACTCTGGCGTGCCCGAAGGACGCGCAAACGCCGGCCCCACGCCGTAGTCCACGCCCAGCCGCAGCAGCAAGTGGGCACGGTTGATCGAATCCACTTCAGGGGCGATCACAGCGCAGCCGGCGGCATGTGCCTTGCGCACCAGGGCGAGCAAGGTGTCGCTCATGGACTTGGCCGTGCCCAGTTCCGATACCAGGCCGGCGGACAGGCGCACGAAATCGATGGTGAGGTTCTTCAGCGCATGCACGGCAGCCCAGTCGCGGCCGAAGTCGACCAGGCAGACGCGCACGCCGCTCTGGTGCAGGAACTTGAGGCGCTCGGAGGCGCGTGCGCCGGCGTCGATCAATTCGGAGCAGTTCAGTTCCAGCGTAAGCCCGGTGCCCGACAGGTGGCGCTCTTTCAGCTCGCGCGCCAGCCAGTAGGGAATGTCTGGATCGAGCAGGGTCGCCACCGACTGCGGCACGAACAGGCGCAGCTGGCGGCCGCGCTTGAGCTGTTCCTCGCGCACGCTGAGGCTGCGCTCCAGCAACCAGCGGTCCAGCGTGGTGAGCTGATTGCACTCCGCGGCGACCGGCGCCAGATCGGCATAGGCGACGGCAACGCCGGCCTGCTGCGTGCTCTTGACCTTGAAGCTCAGCTCGAACTGGCCGCTGAGCTTGCCCGCCAGGGCAACGATGGGCTGAAACTCGAACTGAGTCTGTTCCGGTGTCAGCGGACGGCTCAGCACGGCGCGCACGGCCAGCATCGGATCCGACGGCAGCAGCGCGGCTTCCTTGGCCTCGAACCAGAGCACGCGGTTGCCGCCCAGGTGGGCCGCGGCGATCTGCGCGGCCTCGGCATTGGTCACCACTTCGTCGACGCTGGCGTGTTCGCCGCCGAGCAGGGCCATGCCGATGCTCGTGGTCAGCGGATGGCTCTGGCCCTGGTAGATGAACGGATGCGTGGCAAGGGCGAAACGCAGGCGCTCGGCAATGTCGGTGATGTCGTTGCGCGAGCGCCGGTGCAGCATGACGAAATAGTGGAAATCAGTAAATTGTGCCGGAAGATCGACTTCGTCGAGCTGGGTGCGCAGCAGGTTGCCGACATGGGCGTCGATCGCGGCCAGGCCGGTGAGGCCGATCTTTTCCCGCAGCTCGCCGGCGCGGTCGATCGCCACCGTCAGCAGCGCCGCCGAGCGGTCGCCGAGTGCTGCGCTGAGTTTTTCGATGATCACCGTGCGCGAATACAGGCCGGTGCGGCTGTCGCGCCCGTCCGGATTGCCGATGACTTCGCGCAGCCAATGCGCGCGGCGCACGCGCGAGGTGACCGCACTGAGCAGGTGGCGCGTCTTCAGCGGCTTGACCAGGAACTCGTCGCCGCCGGCGGCGATCGCGTCGAAACGCAGGTTCACCGCCGAGGCGTCGGCGGCAAGAATGATCGGCACCGCGGCGTATTCGGGCTGCTGCCGGATCATCTGGGTCAGTTCGATACCGCCGACATCGGGCAGGTTGCAGTCGAGCACGACGACATCGGGGCGGAATTCGGCCAGCGCGGCCAGCGTCCCCTGGCCGTTGCCGACGATGCGGGCGGTCATGCCGCGCTCGGCCAGGGCGCGGGCGGCGTCGACCGCATTGTTGCGGTCGGGCGCGACCAGCAGCACGCGCCAGGCCGGTGCGGCGGTATGCGCCAGCAATTCGTCCAGCTTGGCCAGTACGCGCAGGCTGTCGACCGGCGACTGGAAAAATCCAGCGGCGCCGGCACGCATGGCCAGCAGCCGATGGCCGAGGTCCGCATCCGGCGACACCACGATCAGGCTGGGCAGCGCCTCGCCGTCGGCGGCCAGCTTGTCGTAGATGGCGCGCACGCGGCCGTAAACGCGCAGCTTGCGCGCATCGAGAATCAGCGCGCCGGGTACGGCATTGCCGAGGAAATCGATCAGGTCGTCCGCTTCGCTGGACACGCGCGTGTCGAAGCCGCGTTCGCGCAGGGCGCTGATCAGACCGGGTGCGATGCTGTCGTCGATGCCATGCAGCGCGATCAGCCGCGGTAGGCGCATCAGACCGTCGTTGCCGCTGGTCAGCGGTGGCGACGCGGTGGCGGTAGGCGGTGTTGGCCGCACCAGCGCCGCCGCGGCGGGGGGCGTGGCCAGCAGCGCGCTGAAATCGGTTGCTGGCGCGGGCGGCAGCACCGGCACAACGGCGGCGAGCGGCTCTGCCGCCGGTGTCGCCGCGCTGGCCTCGGCTTGCTGCGGCGGCTGTGCAATGTTTTCCACAATTTCTTTTTCTGCGACCCGCGCCGGCGGCAACGACGCAGTGCGCACCACCGGCATCTCGGCGCTGATGCGTGCGCTGGGCAGGGTATGTACGGCGGCCTTGGTCGTGGCGGAAAGGTCGGTCAGATCGGCGCCCAGTGCTTCGACCATCTGAGCCAGGCGGGCGAGGTCGCGGGTATTCGGCAGCAGGGCATCGTCGATGAACGAGCAGAGGTAGGCGGCCAGTTCCAGTGCATCGTTGTTGAGCTTGTCCAGGCCCAGGCGTTCGCTGGTATCGCCGATCTGGTCGAGTTCGTCGCCGAGCTGGCGCGCTGCATTGCGATCCCAGCCGCCCTGGGCCAGCGGTTGCCAGCGGCGTACCAGGGAAAGACAGCGCTGGCGCAGTTCGTCGCGCGCGGCGCCGTCGGTGCGGATATTGCCGTGGTTGCTCATGGGCAGGCCCTGGGGCCGGCGGCGACCGGCCAATGCCGACGGGAACGCGGCTGCTGCCGCGCCGTTGCTGCGCCCGTTTCGATGACCGCCTTAGCCATCCGATTGCCCTGTTTCGATCCTGCGGATGCGCCCTGTACGCAACCTTGCGCGCAGCATGCGCTGAGGCAGGGGGCGGCTTGCGTGCGTGCAATCACAGTTTGGTCCATGGGAAAAGGCCTTGCGCTGCTATCCCAGGACGCAAAACTGCAGCCGGTCCCCTCAGGCGGTCGCTGCAGTTGACCTGTTGTTTGCCTGGGCACAAGCTTGGCTGCGGCGCGAACCATGGCACTCGACAGTGTGGAGAAGGCGAGAATGAGAAAGTATGCACACCTGTTGCTGACGGCATTGTTCTTGTTGACGCTGCTCTGGCAGAGCGTGTTCTGGGGCGGCGCCACGGCACTGCCCGATCTGGGGCCCATCGTACGCCGCTCGGCCATGCGCGAAGCGCCGCTGGTGTCGGGTTTCATGGTGCTGGGCGAAACCCTGGGCAAGGCCGCACCGTTCCTGCGCGACCTGGGCCAGGGCTGGGCGGCAAAGGCGCTGGCGCCGGCAGCCGAGCGTCTGCTGGCAGACCCGGACGTGGCGATGGATTTCATCTTTGGCCAATCCCTGAACTCAACTCAGCGCATGGCCACCCGCGGCGTCTATGCGGTGCCGTTTCTGCTGGTTCTTGCTGTGATCGCGTACCTGCGCCGCCCGCGGCAGGTTCGCATGATGGGTGGGCGGCGCTGAGGCCGCTGGGCTGATCGCTCTCTCTTCGCCCTCTCTGCATCCGTCGTGCCTGCGCATGGTGGTTTTGCCAGCACAAAGTGTGAGGAGTTTCACTAATCCTGCAAGCTGAGCCTGGATCGGTCGCAAGGGCCGAGCCGTTTTTACCGGAATCGCCGCATTCGCGCACCGGGCTGCGCAATCGACTCCCCGGCAGCAGCCCTGACCCCGGTTGCAGTTGTTAACGATCGATTCATTGCCGCGTCGTTTTGTGACAAATTCGGTCACTCTTGCGCAATGCACCGACCGACCTACGGGCCAGTATTGGCGCGGGCCACAGCCAATCCGAACGCTTTCGTAGTTACCCTAATTTGTCCGGACATAAATATTGCATTGCAGCAATATTCGTGATGGATCAATCACTTAGCGGCGGTTTTTGGTTGACGGACGGCAATTTCCGCTGCTAGCTTGCCCCGCGTTTTCAGAGCCGGGGGGTTCTGGATGCACGCTCGCGATAATCGATGAACAGGGTCTGGCAGGCTCTGCGGTTAATCAGCACAGGTTGTTGGCCACGGCCGCCCACCGTTACGGAACGGCAGTCGTTGGGGGGGAAGTGCGCGGCGAGCGGACGGGAGCGATGCACGGGGTTGCCTGGTGGGACACCAACGCAGCCGTACATTCCTTTATCCGGTGGGGGTTCAATCGTGAAAGTAGTTTTGCACCGTGGTTTTCGTCGTAGCGCGCTGGCGCTGGCATTGTTTGGCGCAGCGTTTTCGGCGCAATCCGCAGGCTTGAGCGCAGCCGACCGCGCAGCATTTGCCGACAAGGTCAATTTTGCCGTGGCGGCGCCCGGCGAAAAAATCGACAGCTTCATCGTCTATTACAACGGCCAGGAACAATCGATCCAGCGCAGCGAAGCCCTCTCGGCCCAAGCGCAGATGCTGGCCGCCGGCGACGTGGAGCGGGTCAGCAAGGCCATGGGTTTCGACCTGAGCATCGAACGCGAACTGGCGACCGGAGGCATGCTGCTGCGGGTCGATACGGCTTCCCGGCGCGGCTTCGATGCCGACGCGATGATGGTCGAGATCGCCAAGAACCCGAGTGTCAGCAAGGTCGAGCCGAACAAGCGCGTGCGCGCTTTCCTGGTTCCCAACGACACCCGCTACAGCGAACAATGGGACATGTTCAACAGCGTCGGCGGCATGAACGTGCAGACCGCCTGGGACGTGGCCACCGGCAGCGGCATCGTGGTGGCGGTGATCGACACCGGCATCACCCCGCATAGCGATCTGGCCGGCCAGACCGTGGCGGGCTACGACTTCATTTCCAGCTCCACCACGGCGCGCGACGGCAACGGCCGCGACTCCAACCCGAACGACGAAGGCGACTGGTTTGCCACCAACGAATGCGGCGTGCCGTATTCCTCGGGTTCGAGCTGGCACGGTACCCACGTCGCCGGCACGGTTGCCGCCATCGCCAACAACAGCAAGGGTGTTGCCGGCGTGGCCTTCAATGCCAAGGTGCAGCCGGTACGCGTACTGGGCAAATGCGGCGGCTCCATCGCCGACATCGCCGACGCCATCATCTGGTCGTCCGGCGGCACTGTCTCCGGCGTGCCGG
The DNA here is from genome assembly GCF_004363655.1 of Tahibacter aquaticus. Taxonomy (GTDB): domain Bacteria; phylum Pseudomonadota; class Gammaproteobacteria; order Xanthomonadales; family Rhodanobacteraceae; genus Tahibacter; species Tahibacter aquaticus. The sequence goes on along the minus strand of NZ_SNZH01000001.1, from coordinate 268,998 downwards.
CCAACGCCACGCCGGCCAAGGTGATCAACCTCAGCCTCGGCGGCCAGGGCGCCTGCTCCTCGACCGAACAGAATGCGATCAACTCGGCGCGTTCGCGCGGCACTGTGCTGGCCATCGCCGCCGGCAATGACAACGCCAATGTATCGGGCTTCGACCCCGGCAACTGCAGCGGCGTGATCTCGATTGCCGCCACCACCAAGGCCGGCAGCCGTGCCAGCTACTCCAACTACGGCGCGCTGATCGACGTGTCCGCCCCAGGCGGCGACGGTAGTGGCGGTGCGGGCGACATCCTGTCGACGCTGAACTCCGGCACCAGTACCCAGAGCAGCGAAACCTACGCGTTCTACGCCGGCACCTCGATGGCGTCGCCGCACGTGGCCGGCCTGGCCGCGCTGATGCTGTCGAAGAACCCCAGCCTCACGCCGGACCAGATCGAAACCCTGATCAAGAACAACGCCAAGCCGCTGCCGGGCACCTGCTCCGGCGGTTGCGGCACCGGCATCATCGACGCGGCCAAGACCCTCGCCGCCGTCGGCGGCGGCGGTGGCGGCAACGTGGCGCCGACGGCCAACTTCAGCGCCAGTCCCAGCGGCCTGACGGTCAGCTTCACCGACACCTCCACCGACAGCGACGGCACGATTGCATCGCGCGCATGGAACTTCGGCGACGGCACCACCTCGACCGCGGCCAACCCGAGCAAGACCTACTCCGCCGCCGGCACCTACACGGTGACGCTGACGGTGACCGACAACGGCGGCGCAACCAATACCAAGACCTCGTCGGTGACGGTGTCCTCGGGCGGCGGTGGCGGCAACGTGCTGAGCAACGGCGTTGCCGTGACCGGCCTGTCCGGTGCGGCCAACGGCGAACTGACCTATACCCTGGCCGTGCCGGCCGGCGCGACGGGCCTGAAGTTTGAAATGTCCGGCGGCACCGGCGATGCCGATCTCTACGTCAAGTTCGGCTCGGCCCCGACCACCAGCAGCTACGACTGCCGTCCGTACCTCGGCGGCAATGCCGAAACCTGCACCATCGCCACGGCGCAGACCGGTACTTACTACGTCAAGGTACGCGGCTACTCGGCTTTCTCGGGCGTCAGCCTGAAGGGTAGCTACACCACGGGCGGTGGCGGCGGTGGTCTGTTCAGCAACACCACCGACTACAACATCCCCGACAGCGGCAATGTGTCCAGCCCGATCACGGTCAGCGGCCAGAGCGGCAACGGTTCGACCACGACCCAGGTCGCGGTCAACATCGTGCACACCTACCGCGGCGACCTGCAGATCGACCTGATTGCCCCGAACGGCACCAGCACCCGCCTGAAGAACGCCAGCTCCAGCGACAGCGCAGCCAATGTGATCGCGACTTATTCGGTCAACACGTCGGCTTCGCCGCGCAACGGCACCTGGCAGCTCAAGGTGACCGACGCCTATTCGGGCGATACCGGTTATATCAACCAGTGGTCGATCCAGTTCTGATCGCAATTACGAGTAGTAGATGACGGTGCCGCGCTGGACGTGCGGCACCGATTCCACAGGCGGGATGCCGGTGGAGGCGCAGGGACGCCCAACGGGACGCACCGTGGCTGCGGCAATGCCGCAGCCCCGGACTCGTACCCAGCGGTCCGGCAACGGGACCGTTGCATCAGCAGGGCCGGTGGCGATGGCGCCTTACGGCCGCACTACCGACGAATTCCCGAGCGTGGCGTGCGAACGCGCCGCCTCAAGCATCGCGGGTGCAGCAGGGCTGCCCCGCAAACCATCCTCGGAGGGGAGGAGCCCGGTCATCGCGCAGCCAACGTTGCGCGACTGCCGGACTGGCGTGGCGTTCGTTACAGCCATTGCCTGCAAGGGTCGCCAGCGCACGGGCTGGCGGCAGTAACGGGAGAACCCCTGACCCGCACTTGCGGGCAGGGGTTTCTTCTTGGCCAGGCGAGCGGCATTCCGCTCCGGCCTCTCTGCCGCGGTTGATTCACGCCGCTGCACCGATGGCCGCAAGCTTCATCGGCAGCCGCATAATGCCGGCCGGCATTCCGGCTAGGATTTCGCGATGCAGCACCTGACCATCGTCACCACCGGCGGCACCATCGACAAGGTGTATTTCGACGACAAGTCGGAATACCAGATTGGCGCGCCGTCGATCGGCGACATTCTGAATCAGCTCGGCGTCGCGTTTTCGTTCGAGCTGATCCCGATACTGCGCAAGGACAGCCTGCATATCACCGCCGACGACCGCGAACTGATTCGCCGTACCGTCGCGCAGCAGCCGCACCGGCACGTACTGGTGACCCATGGCACCGACACCATGGTGGAGACCGCGCTGGTGCTGACACAGATTCCGCAGCGTGTGATCGTGCTGACCGGCGCACTGAACCCGGCACGCTTCCAGGGTTCGGACGCGGTATTCAATGTCGGCTGTGCGGTCGGAGCCCTGCAGTCGCTGCCCGACGGCGTCTACGTGGCCATGAACGGGCGTATCTGGGATCCGCGCAGCGTGCGCAAGAATCGTGCGGCCAATCGCTTCGAGGCGGGCTAGGCCCCAGGCGGCCGTTGGCGGGCGCCAAACTGTGGCGCTGGCCGGGCGATGCGACTACAGCGCATTCGTCGCGCCAACGCGCAGCGAATGCATTGATGTTTTTGTTATTTGTGTACGTATCAATTAATTTCCAGCGGCCAGGCCGAGGAATTCCGCCGGCACATGATCGGTCAGCCAGACGCCGTTGTCGGCCTGGAAGAAGGTGTGGCCCTCGCGGCGCATGCCTTGCGTATCGATGCACAGTACGACGGGCTTGCCGTGACGCTGGCCGACGTTCCGCGCGGTATCGGCATCGGCGCTCAGATGTACCTGCTGGCGCGATTGAGGCCTGAGTCCCTGCGCCAGTATCGCCTTGAGAAAATGCGTCGCCGTGCCGTGGAACAGCTGCGCCGGCGGTTCCCTGGCGGCCAGGCCCAGGTCGACCGCCACCGAATGCCCCTGCGCCGCGCGGATACGCAGGCCGTCGGCGGAAATGCTGAAGCGCCTCTTGTCGTTCTGCGCCACGATCTGGTCCAGCATGGCGCGGTCTATCGGCTTGCCGGCCGCTGCGGCGCAGGCGAGCAGGCGATCGATGCTAGTCCAGCCCTGTTCGTCGAGGCCGAGCCCGATCGCCGCGGGATCGTGCCGCAACACCAGGCTGAGGAACTTGCTCAGCGAGACCAGCTGACTGGGAAGTGTGTCGGACATGGTGGCGGTGTTTTCCGGTCGACGGGGCGAATTCGCTGTGCGGCTTGGCTCAGCGTTCCAGTACCAGCAAGGCTGCATCGTCGTAGCGGTCCAGCATCGCTGCCCTACTTCTGCCGATAAAGCGTCTTGCCGCTGCCGCCGTGCGCGGATCGCCTTCGTGACGCAGCGACCAGTCGCCTTGGCGCAGCAGCAGTGCCGCAGCGAAATGGCGCGCGAGGGCCAGCGCGATTTCCCGCGCGGCGGCTTCGAGCCGCGCCGGTTCGGCGGCCAGCGCGGCAATCGCTGTGGGCAGGCTCATGGCTTGGGTGCGTACCGCTGCTGCAGCGTTCTTCAGTTCCGCTGCCCCGACCGCATCGAGCAGTCGGTCCAGTGCGCGGCGCCAGCTGTCCAGTGCCGCCGGCTGGCGCAGCACGCGCAGGACATCCAGCGACAGCACATTGGTCGTGCCTTCCCAGATCGGCAGCACCTGCGCATCGCGCAGCAGTTGCGGCAGGCCGCTGTCTTCGATATAGCCGGCGCCGCCGAAGCACTCGATCGCTTCGGAAGTGATGGCCACGGCGAGTTTGCCGGTCCACAGCTTGGCCAGCGGCGTGAGCAGGCGCAGCAGCAGGCGTTCGTCGTCGCTGGCCTGGTCGTGCTGGGCGCGGCCGAGCAGGCCGACCACTTCGAAGGTGAGCTGGAATGCCGCTTCGAAATCGGCCTGCAGGTCGGCCAGGGTGGCCTGGTGCAGCGGCTGTTCCGCCAGTAGCTTGCCGAAGGCGCGCCGGCGCGTGGCGTAGTCGCGCGCCAGCGCCAGGGCACGGCGCAGGGTGGCAATGGCGCAGACCGCGTTCCAGCTGCGCGTCACGTTGAGCATGGGCGCGATGCTGCGCACGCCATGGCCGATGCCGTTGACCGGCGTGCCGGCGATGCCGACCAGCTCGGTCTCGGCACTGGGTAGCTCGCGCGTGCCCAGCTTGGGCTTGAGACGATTGATCTGTACACCTTGCCAGCGGCCCTGGGCGTCGCGCGGTTCCAGGTAGAACAGGCTCAGCGATTCTGCGCCCGGGCCCGCGCCTGCGGGCCTGGCCAGGGCCAGGGCGGTGTCGGCCTGTACCGCCGAGGTGAACCATTTGCGTCCGTACAGGCGCCACTGGCCTGTGGCGTCCTGGCGCGCCTCGGTTTCGCTGTTGCCGACGTCGGAACCGCCGGGCGTTTCGGTCATCCATTGGCCGGAAATCCAGAACTGCTCCGGATCGCGGCTGAGCCAGCGCGGCCAGGCGCGGGCCAGCAATTCGGTATTTGCCGCAGCCTTGATGCAGGTGGCCGCGCCGTCGGTCATCGCCAGCGGGCAGGTGAAGAACGCGCTGGCCACATGGTGCAGGTAAACCAATGCAAATTGGTGGGTGCGGCCGTGCTGTGCATAGGTGTCTTCATGGCCGGCGGCGACCAGGCCCAGGCGCGCGGCCAGCCCGCGCGACTCGATCCAGGCCGGAGTCAGTTCGATGCGGTCGATGCGGTTGCCCTGGGAATCCCACGGGGTCAGCTGCGGTTCGCACGCGCTGCGCCCGCGTTCGCGCTGCCACGCCAGTGCCGCGTGCGCGCCGAGTTCGTCCAGTTCCGGCGCGATGCTGTCGCGCATCGGCGCCGGCAGGCAGCGCTGCAGGTGCGAGCGCAACACACGGTCGTCGCGGTATTGGTTGCCGAGTTCGGCAGCGGCCTGGACAAAGCTCATGCAGCGCTCCTCTTCGATGACGCGGTGGTTTCAGCGGCGCGGCTTGCGCCTGAAGCCGCGTGCGCCCCAGCCCAGGGCGAAGGTCAGCACCAGACACAGCACGATTTCGATCCAGGCCAGCCAGCGCGCCTGCGGTTCGCCCCAGGCGGCAACGACGCCATGGCAAAAGTAAAACAGACCCAGAATGCCCACCCACAGCAGCGCACGTCCCAGGCTGCGGCGCAGGGCCAGCAGCGGCAGCAGCAGCGGGCCTACGGTCAGCAGCAGCGCCAGCAGTACGGAGCCGTTGCGCGGCGGCGCCAGCCAGGCCAGCCAGAGCAGGTGCAGCAGTACCAGCGCGCCCCAGGCAAGTACTCCGAGCAGGCGCGGGTTCATGGGCTGGCTCCAAGGCGGCGCGCAATGTCGGCAACGCGGCGGCCCAGCGCGCGCGCCAGGTCGCGTTCCACTTCGCTGATGGGCAGATCGCCGCCCATGCCGGCGACATGACTGGCGCCGTACGGGGTGCCGCCTTCCCGCGTGCCGTTGAGGCCGCGCTCCGTAAATGGGATACCGACGACCAGCATGCCGTGGTGCAGCAGCGGCAATTGCATCGACAGCAGGGTCGACTCCTGCCCGCCGTGCTGGGTGCCGGTCGAGGTGAAGACGGCCGCCGGTTTGCCGACCAGGCTGCCGCTGGCCCATTCGGCACCGGTGCTGTCGAGGAAATATTTCAATGGCGCGGCCATATTGCCGAAGCGGGTGGGGCTGCCGAGGATCAGGCCGGCGCACTCGCGCAGATCGTCGCGGCTGACATACGGCGCGCCGGCCTCGGGCTCGGGCGGCGCGGCGGCTTCGGTGACCGGCGCCACTGGCGGCACCTGGCGCAGGCGCGCGCGCATGCCGGTGATTTCCTCCACGCCGCGGGCGATCAGGCGGGCGAGCTGGGCGGTGGCGCCGCTGCGGCTGTAGTACACAATCAGAATGTCGCTCATTGCACCGGCAGATACGGGGAAAACCTGGCGGAGGTTATCATCCGGCCCGTCCGGCTACTGCAGGCCTGCAGCCGTCATCAGGAGCTCCGCCCGCGCATGAGGATAGATCGCGACCAGTGGCAGGCCTTTGCCGTTTTCCTGTGGCAGCGCTTCCGCGACGACCGCTGCCCGCAGTCGGCGGGTGCGCTGGCTTTCACCACGCTGACCTCGCTGGTGCCGCTGACCGCCGCCATCCTCGGCGTACTGTCCTCGTTTCCGGTGTTTGCGCGCTGGCAGTCCGACCTGACCAATTTCGTCTTCGACAACTTCGTGCCGGCGGCCGGCCGCACCGTGCAAGGCTATCTGACCGAATTCGCCAACAACGCCAGCCAGGCCACAGCCATCGGCGTGGTGGTGCTGCTGGTCAGCGCGGTGCTGCTGATGGTCAGCATCGAAGACGCATTCAACCGCATCTGGCGCGTAGCCACGGCGCGCGGCGCTGCCTCGCGCTTTCTGATGTACTGGACGGCGCTGTCGTTCGGCCCGCTGCTGCTGGTGGCGGCGATGGCCTTGAGCTCCTACCTGTTCGCGCTGCCGCTGATCGCTGGCTACGAGCAGCAGCTGGGCCTGAAGGCGCGCCTGCTCAATCTGCTGCCCTTCCTGTTCGTCTGGGTGTCGCTGCTGGCGAGCTACCAGATCATTCCCAACCGCCATGTGCGCCTGCGCGATGCGGCCATCGGTTCGTTCGTCGCGGCCGGCCTGTTCGAGCTGGCCAAGCGCGGTTTCGCCTTCTATCTCGGCACCATCACGTCGTACGAGCAGGTCTACGGTGCGCTCGCGGTGATTCCGGTATTCATGCTGTGGATCTATCTGTCGTGGCTGATCGTGCTGCTCGGTGCCTCGGTCTGCGCGGCGATCAGCGCGTTCGAATACCGCGGCCTGCACGAACGCCTGGCGCCCGGTCACGAATTCGTCGGCCTGCTCTGCGTGGTCAGCCATTTCGCCGACGCCCAGCGCACCGGCCTGGGCCTGCGCACGGAGGACCTGCGCCAGCGCGAGCGCTTCCTGACCGACGACCTGCTGCAGCGCTATCTGTCCGACCTGCACCGCACCGGCATGGTGCAGCGCACGGATTTCGGCGAATGGGTACTGGCGCGCAATCTCGATTCGGTCACCCTGTTCGACCTGTACGAAAGCGGGCTGTACCGCCTGCCGCTGACCGTGGCCCCGACCGACGGGGCGCGCTGCCAGCTGCCCGACGCCCTGAACGCGCTGATCGCCCGCGTTGCCGGCAACCTGCAGGGCGCACTCGGCGTGCGCCTCAGCGAAATTTTCCTGCCTGCGCCCCGGTCCGATCTGGCGCAACCCCCTGCTGCGGAGAACGCATGAAAACCTTGTTTGCCTCGCTCGCCCTCGTATTTGCCGCCGCTGCACCGCTGCAGGCGGCCGAGCTGCCGGCCAAGCCCAGCCTCAGCATCAAGACCCTGGACGGCAAGACCTTCACCCTGGCCGAACACAAAGGCAATTGGGTAATCGTGAATTTCTGGGCAACCTGGTGCTCGCCCTGCATCAAGGAACTGCCCGAGCTGTCCAACTTCGTCAAGGCACACAGCAACGTGCGCGCGATCGGCCTGGCCTATGAAGACACCGAGGCGGCCGAGATCAAGGCCTTCCTGCAAAAGCATCCAGTCAGCTATCCGATTGCCCAGGTCGACACCTTCGAGCCGCCGGCCGATTTCGAAACCCCGCGCGGCCTGCCCATGACTGTGATCATTGCGCCTGACGGCAGCGTGGCGAAGAAATTCACCGGTCCGGTGGACGAAGCCGCATTGAAGCTGGCCACCGGCCTGAAGTGACATGCCGGCGGCCTTGTTCAAGGTAAGTGGCCGCGTACAGGGCGTGTTCTTTCGCGCCTCCACGCGCAGCGAGGCGCTGCGCCTGGGCTTGAGCGGATATGCACGCAATTTGGCCGATGGGCGTGTCGAGGTGCTGGCCCAGGGCCATGCCGATGCGATCGATGCATTGGCAGTGTGGCTGCGGCGAGGGCCGCCGCTGGCACGCGTGGCCGAGGTGCTGTGCGATGCGGTCGAGGAGCGGGACGTCGAGGGTTTTGTGGCCGGGTAGGTTGGGGCAAGCCGCCAGGCGTAGCGAAACATCGCGGTGTTACCGCGACAAAAAAACCCTGTCGAAGGAATGCTTTCTGCCGTGGCTATGGCGAGGCGAGCATTCCTTCGACAGGGGCTTTTTGCTGGTGCAATACCTCGATGCTGGGGTCCGCCTGCGGCTTACCCCAGCCTACGTTTGTTTTTTATCTTATCCATTTTTCGGCATTCGCCACTTTTTCTTTGCCCGCCTTGCCTTTCAGCTTCGGCAGCTTGAGCGGCTTCTCCGGTACCTGGCGGTCCGGCAGCCAGTCGAGCAGGTGCTTGATCAGCTTGAGCCGGCCGCTGCGCTGGTCGTTGAAATCGACCAGGAACCAGGGCGCCTCGGCCGTGTCGGTCGCGGCGATCATGGCGTCGCGGGCCTGGCCGTATTTGGCGTATTTTTCCCGCGCGGCAATGTCGATGGGCGAGATCTTCCACTGCTTGAACGGATCGGCAGCGCGTTCGGCGAAGCGTTCTTCCTGTTGTTCCTGGTCTACCGTCAGCCAGTATTTGATCAGCAGGGTGCCGGCGTCCGTCAGCAGTTTCTCGAAGGCCGGGCACTGCTGCAGGAACTGCCGGTATTCGGCATCGCTGCAGAAGCCCATGACTTTTTCCACGCCGGCGCGGTTGTACCAGCTGCGGTCGAACAGCACGATCTCGCCGGCGCTGGGCAGATGGCTGATATAGCGCTGGAAATACCACTGGGTCTTTTCCGCGTCGCTGGGTTTGGACAGGGCAACGATGCGGTAGCCGCGCGTATTGAGTACTTCGCTGATCGCCTTGATCGCGCCGCCCTTGCCGGCGGCGTCGCGGCCTTCGAATACTACGACCAGGCGGCGGCCTTCCTGCATCAGCCAGCGCTGCGCATCGATCAGCTCGCGCTGCAGCGGTTCCAGTGCGGCTTCGTAGTCCTTGCGTTTCATCTTGCCCATGGCGGCTACTCCGTATGCAGTGCAGATAGGCCGGCGCCTGTGTAGTGGGCACAGGCGCCGGCCGGGTTTATTCGCGCAGGCGCGGCATCAGCCCGGCCAGGTTGCACGGCCGTGTGCGGGCGTCTAGCTGGGCCTGGATGAGTTTTTCCCAGGCCGTGCGGCAGGCCGAAGTGGAGCCGGGCAAGCAGAACACGAAGGAATTGTTGGCCAGGCCGGCGAACGCGCGCGACTGCAGCGTGGACGTGCCGATTTCCTCGAAGCTCACGGCGCGGAACAGTTCGCCGAAGCCGGGCATGATCTTGTCCAGCAGCGGCTCTATCGCTTCGGGCGTGGTATCGCGGCCGGTGAAGCCGGTACCGCCGCTGACGATGATGCCGTGTACGCGTTCGTCGGCGATCCACTCGGCGACGATGGCGCGAATACGGTACTTGTTGTCTTTTACCAGCAGCCGCTGCTGCAGCTGGTGGCCGGCGTCGCGCAGCGCGGTGCAGAGATAGTCGCCGGAGCTGTCGTTTTCCAGCGTGCGTGTGTCCGAGACGGTCAGCACGCACAGGGTCAGGGCACGAAATTCGGATTGGGCAGTCATGCGCGCCACGCTACTCCATGCGGCTGCTGGCTGCCAAGCTAGGCCGAAGCGCGGCGCAACGCCCTGGCCGCCTTGCGCGCCGCCCTGCGTTCGCGCCGGCGCTGCGCCCAGCGTTCCAGCAGCAGGTAGATCGCCGGCGTGGTCAGCAGGGTCAGGGTCTGCGACACCAGCAGTCCGCCGATCATGGCGATGCCCAGCGGGCGGCGCATTTCCGCGCCGGCGCCGAAACCGATAGCCAGCGGCAAGGCGCTGAAGATCGCCACCAGGGAGGTCATCATGATCGGGCGGAAGCGCACCAGGCAGGCCTCGCGTATCGCCTGCAGCGGGCCCAGGCCGTGTTCGCGTTCGGCCACCAGGGCGAAGTCGATCATCATGATCGCGTTCTTCTTCGCAATGCCGATCAGCAGCACGATGGCAATGACGGAAATGATGGACAGCTCGGTATTCGTCACCAGCAAGGCCAGCACCGCGCCGACGCCGGCCGAGGGCAGGGTGGACAGAATGGTCAGCGGGTGAATCAGGCTTTCATACAGCATGCCCAGGATCAGGTAGACCGCGAGTATCGCCGCCAGCAGCAATAGCGGCGTATCGCCCTGCTGCTGCTGGAACCGGCGGAAGTCGCCGCCGAACTCGCCGCTGATGCCGCCGGGCATGCGCAGGTTGGCCATGGTCTGTTCGACCAGCCTGCCGGCTTCGCTCATCGGCACGTTGGGGGCCAGGCCGAAGGACACGTCCATCACGGCGAATTGCGCGCGGTGCTGGATCGAGGTCGGTGCAATGCCGTCGCGCATGCGCGTCAGCGCGGTGATCGGCACCATCGCGCCGCTGCTCGACTGCACATACAGCCGCTCCAGCGCCGCCGGCGTGGCCGCCTGGCCGGGGTCGGCGGTGACCACGACCTTGTACTGGTTGATGTCGGAATAGATGGTCGATACCTGGCGCTGGCCGAAGGCGTCGTACAGCGCGCTGTTGATCGCGGCAATGCTGACGCCCAGGCGTGCCGCGGTATCGCGGTCGATTTCCAGGTTCTGGCGCAGGCCGGCTTCCTGCAGGTCGGAACCGACGTCGCGCAGCTGCGGCAGTTTCTTCAGCGCTTCGACCAGTCTCGGCGTCCATTCCTGCAACTCGGCCAGGTCGCTGCCGCGCAGGGAGTAGTTGTACTGCGCACCACCGCCCCCGCCGCCGCCGCCCCCGCCCCCGCCGATGTCCTGTACCGGCCGCAGGCGCAGGCGGATGCCGGGTATCTGGCCGGCCTTTTCCGACAGGCGGTTCATGACAGAAAACGTAGATTCGTTGCGGCCTTCGCCCAGCGGCTTGAGGTTGATGAACAAGGTGCCCGAACCGCCGCCGCCACCGAAGCGGCCGCCGCCTACGCGCACGCCGACGCTTTCCACTGCCGCGTCGGCGCGCACAATATCCGTGATGCGCTGCTGCCGCTCGACCAGCACGTCGAAGGACACGTCCGAGCCCGCATTGGTCGAACCCTGCAGCTGGCCGGTGTCCTGCTGCGGGAAAAAACCCTTGGGCACGATGACCATCAGCCAGACGGTCAGTATCAGCAGCAGCAGCGGCAGGGTCGCCATCAGGCGTGGGTGGGCCAGCGACCAGTCCAGCGCGCCGCGGTAGACCTCGACGCTCCAGGCATGCATGGCGTCGATGCGCTGTTCCAGCCTGCTCGGCGGCTTGTCCGCATGTGCGTGCATGAACTGGGCGCACAGCGACGGCGTCACCGTCAGCGACACCACGGCCGAGATGGCGATGGCCGCGGCCAGGGTGATGGCGAATTCGCGGAACAGCAGGCCGAGGAAACCGCCCATGAAGAACAGGGGAATGAATACCGCCAGCAGCGACAGGGTGATCGACACGATGGTGAAGCCGATCTCCCGGGCCCCGAGCAGGGTCGCCTGCAGCCGCGGCAGGCCCTGGTCGAGGTGACGCGCGATGTTCTCGATCACCACGATGGCATCGTCGACGACGAAGCCGATCGCGATCACCAGCGCCATCAGCGACAGGTTGTTCAAGGTGAAGCCCAGGATGTACATGACGCCGAACGCGCCCGCCAGCGACAGCGGCACGGCCAGGCCGGCGATCAGCGTCGGCGCAAGCCGGCGCAGGAACAGCAGCATGGTCAGAATCACCAGGCCCAGGCTGATCAGCAGGGCGACCTGGACTTCCATCACCGAGGCGCGGATGGTCGGCGTGCGGTCGAGGAAGGGCGTGAGTACCGCATCGCTCGGCAGCCAGGCGCGCAGTTCCGGCAGCATCGCCTTGACCGCGTCGACCGTGGCGATCACGTTGGCGTCGGCCTGCTTGCGCACGAACAGCAGGATGGCACGCTGGCCGTCGAACCAGGCCGCCTGGTAGCGGTCTTCCTGGCCCTGGGCGACCTTGGCCACGTCGCGCAGGAACACCGGATTGCCGTTGCGCGTCGCTACGATAAGGTTGGCGAATTCCTCCGGCTTGCTCATCGAATTGTTCGAGGCGATGGCCATGGTGCTGCGGCCGTCGCTGAGAAAACCCTGTGCCGTCGTCACATTGGCAGCGACCAGGGCGCGGCGCACGTCGTCGGCGGAAATGCCGCGGGCATTCAGCGCGAGCAGGTTGAGATCGATGCGCACGGCGGGCGTGGCGCCGCCGGCAATATCCACGTCGGCTACGCCGGACAGCTGGCGCAGGCGCTGCGCCACCAGCGAGTCGGCGTAGTTGAACAGCTCGCCCAGCGGCCGCGACGGCGAGGTCAGCGCCAGAATGATGACGGGCGCGTTGTTCGGATTGGCCTTGCGGTAGGTCGGCGCCGTGCGCAGTCCGGACGGCAGGTCGGGCGAGGCGGCATTGATCGCGGCCTGTACGTCGCGCGCGGCGCTGTCGAGGTTGCGCCCGGCGTCGAACACGATATTCACCGAGGCGCTGCCTTCGCCGCTGTTGGAATCCATCTGGTCGATGCCGGCAATCTGGCCCAGGTGGCGTTCCAGCGGTGCCGCCACGGTCGTCGCCATGGTGCCCGCATCGGCGCCGGGTTGGCTGGCCGAGACGAAAATTGCCGGAAATTCCACATTGGGTAAAGGTGCCACGCCGAGCAGGGTGTAGCAGATCATGCCGCCGACGAACAGGCCGATGGCCAGCAGCGAGGTGCCGATGGGGCGTTTGATGAAGGGTGTGGAAATGCTCATGACGCGGTCGCCGGTTGATTGGCGTGGCTGGCCGCGCGGCGCCGCGCGATCCAGTCGTTGACTCTTTCCAGGTACAGGTAGATCACCGGTGTTGTATACAAGGTGACCAGCTGCGACAGCAGCAGGCCGCCGACGATGGACACGCCCAGCGGCCGGCGCAGTTCCGCGCCGATGCCGTTGCCCAGGGCCAGCGGCAGGGCGCCGAGCAGGGCCGCGGCGGTGGTCATCATGATCGGGCGGAAGCGCAGCAGGCAGGCGCGGTGGATCGCTTCGCGCGCCCGCAGGCCTTCGCGCTGCGCCTCGATGGCGAAGTCGATCATCATGATCGCGTTCTTCTTCACGATGCCGATCAGCAGGATGATGCCGACGATGCCGTCGATGGACAGGCTCATGCCACAGACGAACAGGGCCAGCAGCGCGCCGACGCCGGCGGGTGGCAGGGTGGACAGGATCGTCAGCGGGTGGATATAGCTTTCGTACAGCACGCCCAGCACGATGTAGATCACCAGCACCGCGGCCAGGATCAGCAGCAGCTCGTTGGCCTGCGAGGCGGAGAATTCCGCCGCCTTGCCGACAAAGCCGCCGCGCACCGAGGCCGGCAGCTGCATCTCGCGCTCGACCGCGTGGAAGGCTTCCACGGCCTGCGACAGGGAATAGCCGGCCGCGGTATTGAACGAGATCGTGATCGCCGGCAGCTGGTCCTGGTGCGCGATTACCAGCGGTGCATTGGTGACCGTGCCGCGCGCGACGCTGGACAAGGGCACCGTGCCGCTGCCGGCGACACTGCCGGCGACCGCGCCATTGCCGCTGGCGCGCACCGCCAGCTTGTCCAGCAGGTCGCCAGCGGTGCGGAATTCCGGCGCCACTTCCAGCACCACGCGGTACTGGTTCAATTCGGTGAAGATGGTCGATACCTGGCGCTGGCCGAACGCGCTGTACAAGGTGTCGTCGATGCTCTGTATCGCCACGCCGAGGCGGCTGGCCTGGTCGCGGTCGATGTGCAGCAGCAGCTGCAGTCCCTTGTTGGCGAGGTTGTTGTCCACGTCGGCCAGCTCTGGCCGCTGGCGCAGTGCCGCGGTCATGCGCGTGGCCGCCTCGCCGAGTTCCTTGGCGTCCACATCGGTCAAGGTGTACTGGTATTCGGTTGCGGCGACGCGGCTGTCCAGCGCCACGTCCTGCACCGGTTTCAGATACAGCGCAATCGCCGGAATGCGCGCGGCGGACTGCTGCAGCGCCGGCAGTACTTCATCGAGGCCGCGGCGTTCGCCGCGCGGTTTCAGCACGATGCTGAGCTGGCCCTGGTTCAAGGTGGGATTGATCGCGCCGGCGCCCACGAAGGCGGCCACGCCGGCCACGTCCGGCACGCTGCGCAATGCCTGGGCGGCCTGTTCCACGCGCTGCTGCATCAGCCCGAAGGCGATGTTCTCGTCCGCCTCGACCACGGCGGTGACCAGGCCGGTGTCCTGTTCCGGCAGCAGGCCCTTGGGTATGGCCACATACAGCACGCCGGTCAGCACTACCGATGCGGTAGCGACGGCCATGGTCAGGCGCGGATGGTCCAGCACCCAGTCCAGGCTGCGGTCGTAGGCGCCCAGCACGCGGCCGTAGAAACCGCGGCGGCTGGCCGGGTCGTCGGATTCGCTGTGCATCTCGCCGGGCTTGAGCAGGTAGGCGCACATCATCGGCGTGAGGGTCAGCGACACCAGCGCCGACAATGCCACCGCGATCGCCAGCACCCAGGCGAATTCGTGGAACAGCCGCCCGGTCACGCCGGGCATCAGCAGCAGCGGCAGGAATACCGCGATCAGCGACACCGTCAGCGAGATCACGGTGAAAGCGATTTCCTTGGCACCGATCTCCGCCGCCTCGCGTCCACTATGGCCTTTTTCCAGATAGCGCACGATGTTCTCGATCATCACGATCGCATCGTCGACGACGAAGCCGGTGGCCACGGTCAGCGCCATCAGGGAGAGGTTGTCCAGCGAGAAGCCGGCGAAGCTCATCACCGCGAACGTGCCCAGCAGCGACAGCGGTACTGCCACGCCCGGGATCAGCGTGGCCCAGAGCCGGCGCAGGAAGACGAAGATCACCGCGACGACCAGGATCACGGTGAGGATCAGGGTGAACTGCACGTCGTGCACCGAGGCGCGGATGGTCACGGTGCGGTCGGCGAAGATTTCCAGCTGCACGCCGGCCGGCAATACCGCGCGCAGCTGCGGCAATATCGCCTGCACCTGTTCCACCGTGCTGACGATGTTCGCGCCGGGTTGGCGGCGGATGTCCAGCAGCACGGCGGGCTTGCCGTTGGCCCAGGCCGACACCTGGTCGTTCTCCACGCCGTCGATCACCTGGGCGATGTCGCGCAGGCGGATGGCGGAGTTGTCGCGCCAGCTGATGATGGCGTCGCGGTAGGCGGCCGCATCGCTGAGCTGGTCGTTGGTGCCGATGCTGAACGACTGCACCGTACCGTTGAGCGAGCCCTTGGGCGCATTCACGTTGAGCTGGGTGAGTGCGCTGCGCACGTCTTCCAGGGTCAGGCCCAGGTTGGCCAGCTGGCCCGGGTTCACCTGTACGCGCACCGCCGGCCGCACGTTGCCGGCAATGCTGACCAGGCCGACGCCGCTGACCTGGGACAGCTTCTGCGCCAGGATGCTGTCGGCGTAATTGTTCACATCGCGCAAAGGCAGCGTCTGCGAAGACAGCATCAGGGTCATGATCGGCGCATCGGCCGGGTTGACCTTGTTGTAGACCGGCGGATACGGCAGCCCGCTCGGCAAGGTGCCGCGGGCGGCGTTGATGGCGGCCTGTACGTCCTGGGCGGCGGCGTCGATGTCGCGGTCGACATGGAACTGCAGGTTGATCGTCGACAGACCGGCCGAGCTGTCCGAGGTCATTGCCGTAAGGCCGGAGATCTGGCCGAACTGCCGCTCCAGCGGCGTGGTGACCAGGGCGGCGATGGTGCTGGGACTGGCGCCGGGGTAGTAGGTGCTGACCTGCAGGTTGGGTGCGTCGATATCCGGCAGGGCCGACACCGGCAGCTTGCGGTAGCCGAGCAGGCCCAGCAGCACCAGCGCCAGCATCAGCAGCGAGGTGGCGATCGGGCGGCGGATGAAAAGTGTGGAAAATGACATAAGTTTCCCGGCCGCGGTCTGGGGCGGATCTAGCCTGCCGTGCCGGCACTGGCCGGTACGGCAGGCTGGGTGAAGAAGTCAGGCGCCACCCTGTGCGCTGCACAGCAGGCAGGGGCCGGGGCGTGCGCAGGATTCATGGCGTTCGACAACGCCGGCCGCTCAGCCGCCGCCGCGCCGCCGGCGCGGCGCTTCGCCGGCCTTGCTGTCGCCGCTGGCCGGTGCTGCCAGTGGCGGCGGATTCTCGCCGGGCGCCAGCGCCAACACCTTGGCGCCGGGCTTGAGGCGGAACTGGCCTTCGCTGACCACTTTGTCGCCAGTCTTGATGCCTTCGAGGATGACAGTCTTGCCGCCCGGAGCCTCGGCACCGGCCTTCACCGGCTGCAGCGCGACGGTCGAGTCTTCCTTCACCAGGTAGACGTAGCTGCCGTCGGGGCCGCGCTGCAGCGCCTGGGTCGGCACGGTCAGCGCATTGGCCAGCGAACCGACTTCCAGCCGCACGTTGACGAACTGGCCCGGCCACAGCGTGTTTTCGCTGTTGGCGAATTCCGCCTTGAGCTTGAAGCTGCCGGTGGTGGCGTCGATCTGGTTATCGATCACGCTGAGCGTGCCGCTGGCGACGATGCGGTTGTCGGCACGGTCGCGGGCGCTCACCTTGAGCGACTGGCCCGCCGCGCGCACGCGCTCCAGGGTCTGTTCCGGCAGGTTGAACACCACGTTGATCGGGTGGATCTGGGTCAGCACGACGATGGCTTCGCTCTGGCCGCCCTGGACGATATTGCCGACGTCGACCTGGCGGATGCCGGCCAGTCCGGCGATGGGCGCGGTAATCGTCGTATAGCTCAGCTGCACACGCGCATTGGCGATGGCGGCTTCGTCGGAGGCGACCAGCGCTTCGAGCTGGCGCACGCTGTGGCGCTGGTTTTCCAGATCCTGCGCGGCGACGAAGTTTTTCTGGATCAGATCCTCGTAGCGCTTGAGCGTGGAGCGCGCGCCGCCGAGCTGGGCTTCGTCCTGTTTCTTCTTTGCCACGGCCTGGTCGAGCTGGGCCTGGTAGCTGCGTGCATCGATGCGCGCAATCAGCCCGTCCTTGGCGATTTCCTGGCCTTCCTTGAACGCGATGGATTCGATCTGTCCGCCGACCTGCGGCCGCACGCTCACCGTATTGAGCGCCTGCACCGTGCCCAAGGCATCGAGGTTCAGGGGTACGTCTTCGTTGCCGGCGGCAACGGCGGTAACCGGGATGGGCGCATCGGCATCGCTGCCGCCGCGGCGTTGCGTGTTGCTGCTGCCGCTGAAGCTGCGGTAGCCGATCAGCCCGGCCAGGGCTACAGCGATGAGAATGACAACGATCTTGCCGCGCGACATGCCTGCTTCCTTGGATGAGGGCGTTCCGGTTCGGTCTGCCACGAATCTCCCCGACCGCTCAACGAGCGCTCATCGATTCGGTTGACAGCGGATACGCGGGAATTTCGGCGAGGCCGGCGCTGTGGCGTGGCCGGTTTCGGACAGATGCAGTGCAGCGGACAACGGTCGCACGTTCATCAACTGCTCCGTTCGCGTACGGGGTGCTTGGCCAGCTTGCGCTGCAGGGTGCGGCGATGCAGGCCCAGGCGGCGGGCGGCTTCGGAGATATTGCCCTCGCTCTCGACCAGCACGCGCTGGATATGTTCCCACTCCAGCCGGCGCAGCGGGGGCGCATGTTCACCCGCGGTTGCGCCGGGATCGCCTTCGGCGCCCTCGTCGTCGCGCAGGGCGCGCACGATGGCATCGGCGTCGACCGGCTTGGCCAGGTAGTCGTGTGCGCCGCGCTTGATCGCTTCCACCGCCGTGGCGATGGAGGCATAGCCGGTCAGCAGCAGGATACGCAGGTTCGGCGCTATCGCCAGCAACTGCGGAATCAGTGCCAGCCCGTTGTCGGCACCGAGCTTGAGATCGAGCACGCAGTGCGTCGGGTGTTCGCGCCGCAGCAGGCCCAGGGCGCCGACTGCGTCGTGGGCGGTGCTGACGGCGAAACCGCGCGCGCCCAGTGCCCGGGCCAGCACGCGGGTGAAGGTTTCGTCGTCATCGATCAGCAGCAGGCGTTCGGTCTTTTCCATTTGGCACAGTCTCCACAATTTCGGGTGAAGCGGGCGCCACGGCATCGCGGCCGGGCTCCAGTAGCGGGCGCAGCGGCAGGGCCAGCACGGTTTCCACGCCGCTGCCGGCGTTGTCGCGCGCGTACAGCGTACCGCCCAGCCGTTCGGCCGTTGCGTCGGCCAGGGCCAGGCCCATGCCCAGGCCGGTGCTCTTGCTGCTGTGAAAGGGATTGCCCAGCGCGGCGTCCATGCCCGCGGCAAAGCCGGCGCCCTGGTCGCGCACGTGGAACTCCAGCGTGTCGCCGTCCAGCACGATCTGCAGCGCAATCCGGTCGGCTTGGTTGGCGACCGAGGCGTCCGCGGCGTTGTTGAGCAGGTTGAGCAGGGCGTGACGCAGGCCGGCAGGCACCAGGATGGCGAGCTGGGCTGCTGCATCGGGCAGATCGACCGCCAGCGCGACTTCCGGCCGCAGCAGGCCGTAGCGATGGCTGCATTCGGCGACGAAGTCGCCGAGCTGGCGCCGTTCGCTGGCCTGGGCCAGCTGCGCCTTGCCCACGGCGACCAGCTCGCGCAGGCTGTCGCGGCAGCGTTCGATCTGCGAATCGAGCAGGGCCAGGTCTTCCGCCAGCACGCCTTCGGTGTATTCGCGGCGCAGTTCGGTGATCAGTGTGCGCATGGTCGACAGCGGTGTGTTCAGCTCGTGCGCCGCGCCGGCAGCCTGGGTGGCGATGGCGAGAAAGCCCTCGTCGCGCAGCGCACGTTCGCGGATGCGCTGGGCCAGGGCCTGGTTGTCGCGCAGCACCAGCGACAGGCGCGAAATGAACCAGCCCAGCAGCGCTGCGCTGATCAGGAACGACATGGCCATGCCCAGCACATGCAGGTTGGCCCCCAGCGGCGGCAGCGGCTGGTTCCAGCGCAGCAATACCAGGTAAGTGCCCAGCGACATCAGCGCCACCGCAATCACGTGGCGCGGGCTCAGTGCCGTGGCGACCAGGGTGATCGGCATCAGCAGCAGCGCAGCAAACGGATTGGTGGCACCGCCAGTCTGGTACAGCAGCCAGCCCAGCACGATGGTGTCGATGGCCACGTGGGCCATCAGCTCGCCGGCGCTGACCGGCCAGTCCTGTCCCAGGCGCCAGGCCACCAGCATGGCGAATACGCCGAGCGTGGCGATGCCTGCGTACAGGTGCGGCTCGTCCAGCGGAACACCGAGGCCGCCGGCGACGAACAGCACCGTCGCAGTCTGGCCGATCACCGCGGAAAATCGCAGCCAGGCCAGCGTGCGCGCTACCGCCGGTACGCCGAATTCGGGGCGGCGCGCGTTCATGCGCGGCGCCAGGACGGCGCCCTGCCGCGCCGCGGTGGTATCTGGCTCAGCTGCGATCTCCGGAAATCAGATCGCCCAGCCCGCCGAGGATGGAACCTTCTTCCTTGCCGCCGCGGGCGCCGGCCAGCATGCGTCCGGCCATGCGCGAGAACGGCAGCGACTGCAGCCAGATCTTGCCCGGACCGGTCAGGGTGGCGAGGAACAGACCTTCGCCGCCGAACAGCATGCTCTTGATGCCGCCGACCGGCTTCACGTCGAAACCGACGCCATCGGTGAGAGCGACGACGCAGCCGGTGTCCACGTCGATGCGTTCGCCCGGTGCCAGCGTGCGTTCGACGATGGTGCCGCCGGCATGGATGAAGGCGAGGCCGTCGCCTTCGAGCTTCTGCATGATGAATCCCTCGCCGCCGAACAGGCCGGTGAGGATCTTGCGCTGGAAGAAGATACCGATCGACACGCCGCGCGCGGCACAGAGGAAGCTGTCTTTCTGGCAGATCAGGCGGCCGCCGAAGTCGGTCAGCTTCATCGGCACGATGGTGCCGGGGTAGGGCGCGGCGAAGGCGACCTTGCCCTTGCCGCTGCCGTTATGCGTGAACAGGGTGGTGAACAGGCTTTCGCCGGTGATCACGCGCTTGCCGGCCGAGAGCAGCTTGTTCATGAAGCCACCGCCGCCGCCGCTTTGCGAGCCGTCGCCGAAGATCGTGTCCAGCTGTACCGAGGAATCCTTGTACATCATCGCCCCGGCCTCGGCGATCGCGCTTTCGCCCGGGTCCAGCTCGATCTCGACGAACTGCATGTCCGAACCGAATACCTTGTAGTCGATGTCGTCGGAACGGCGCTGGCCGCCGGCCAGCGCGACCGGCGCCGACGG
The DNA here is from genome assembly GCF_004363655.1 of Tahibacter aquaticus. Classification (GTDB taxonomy): domain Bacteria; phylum Pseudomonadota; class Gammaproteobacteria; order Xanthomonadales; family Rhodanobacteraceae; genus Tahibacter; species Tahibacter aquaticus. The sequence goes on along the minus strand of NZ_SNZH01000001.1, from coordinate 248,876 downwards.
GGGCGCCAGGCCGTCGCGCAGCTCTGTCACCTGGGCGATCGGCTGCCATTCGGCAAAGCCCTGGCGCCAGCAATAGCCGTCGCTCTTGCGCTGCGCCTGCTCGCGGGCGGCGGCGTCTTCCAGGGGGCCGATCTGCTGGCCGTTGTAGTTGAAGAACCACTGCGCCATTGCCTGCTCCTTAGCCGAAAGGGGAAACAGGCGGCAGTGTAAGCGGGTGCGATGACGGCGTCAGGAGTGGCTTGTGGCACAGGCTTCGGCGGCGACGGCGGCCGCCCGCGATGTTCGCGGCCGCGACCTGGGCTAGCATAGCGGGCTTATGCGTGCCTACCTCGACCTGATCCAGGACATCCTCGACCACGGCCAGCGCAAGGACGACCGCACCGGCACCGGCACGCTCAGCGTGTTCGGCCGCCAGCTGCGCTTCGACCTGGCGCAGGGCTTTCCCCTGGTCACCACCAAGAAACTGTACCTGCGCGCGATCGTGCACGAGCTGCTGTGGTTCCTGCGCGGTGACACGAACATCGCCTACCTGCGCGCGAACAAGGTCTCGATCTGGGACGAATGGGCCGATGCGGACGGCAATCTCGGCCCGGTCTACGGCAAGCAGTGGCGTGCCTGGGAAGGCGCCGACGGCCGCACCATCGACCAGATCCGCTGGGTGGTGGAGGAAATCCGCCGCAATCCGGATTCGCGCCGCCTGGTCGTCAGCGCCTGGAACGTGGGCGAGCTCGACCGCATGGCGCTGATGCCCTGCCATGCCCTGTTCCAGTTCCATGTGGCGAACGGGCGCTTGTCCTGCCAGCTGTACCAGCGTTCCGCCGACGTATTCCTTGGCGTGCCGTTCAATATCGCCAGCTATGCACTGCTCACCCAGATGATGGCGCAGGTCTGCGACCTGCAGCCTGGCGACTTTGTCCACACCTTCGGCGATGCGCATATTTACCTCAACCATCTCGACCAGGTGCGCGAGCAGCTGCAGCGCACGCCGCGGGCATTGCCGCAGCTGCAGCTGAGCCCACAGGTGCGCTCTCTGTTCGACTTCCGCTACGAGGACATCCGCATCGAGGGCTACGCGCCGCATGCGGCGATCAAGGGCGACGTCGCCGTATGAGTGTCGCGGCTACCGTGCTGAGCCTGGTCGCAGCGTTGGACAGGAATCGCGCCATCGGCCGCGACGGCGACATGCCCTGGCACCTGCCCGACGACCTCGCCCGCTTCAAGCGGATCACCCTGGGCAAACCGCTGCTGATGGGACGCAAGACCGCGCTGGCCATAGGCCGCGCCTTGCCTGGCCGGCGCAACCTGGTGCTTAGCCGCAGCGGCGAAGCGCCGTTTGCCACGCAGGAGACCGTGTCTTCGCTGGATGCTGCGCTGGCGCTGGCTGCAGCACCGGAGCTGATGGTGATCGGCGGCGGCGAAATCTATGCCCTGGCCCTGCCGCTGGCGACGCGCCTGTATCTCACCGAGATCGATGCTGCCGTGGACGGCGCAGATACCTGGTTTCCCGAATTCGATCGCGGGCAGTGGCAGGAAACCCGCCGCATCGCGCATCCCGCCGACCAGCGGCATGCCTGTTCGTTCGAATTTGTGGATTATGAGAAAAAGCCGGCGTAGGCTGGGGCAAGCCGCAGGCGCACCCCAACCTTCGCCGCTCCGGATTTGCACCGCTCCGGATTTTCGCCGCGCGCATTTGCGCGGCGGGATTCGTTCCGCCCGGTTGCTTCAGTCCATCTCTCGCCCGGCCGGCGGTGTGCGGTCGGACTTGATCGTGACGAAGTAGGGATCTTCCGCATCCAGACGCAGCGCTGTGAGCGAGCCGCCCCAGACGCAGCCGGTATCGATGGCATAGATGCCCAGCCCGCTGAAACGGCCCAGCGTCGACCAGTGGCCGCAGACGATGCGCGTTTCGCGCTTGAGCATGCCGGGTACTTCGTACCAGGGATACAGGCCGGCCTGCTGCGTGCCGGGCACGCCTTTTTCGCCGAAGGCAATGCGGCCGCGCACATCGCAGTAACGCAGCCGGGTCAGCACGTTGATGCTGGCGCGCATGCGTTCCACGCCCTTGAGGCGGCTCGACCAGACCGCCGGCTTGTTGCCGAACATCGAGCGCAACAGCCGGCCATGCTGGGGGCTGCGCAGCTCGCGCTCGACTTCGCGCGCGGCGCGCTGCGCCTGGGCCAGGGTCCAGCGTGGCGCCATGCCCGCGTGGATCATGGTGAAGCGCAGGTTTTCGTCGTGATGCAGCAGCGACTGGTGGCGCAGCCAGTGCAGCAGTTCCTCGCGGTCGGGTGCGAACAGGATCGCGCCCAGCTCCGGATTCACCTTGGCCTGTTCCGCCTCATTGCGCTGGGCAATGGCCAGCAGGCTGAGGTCGTGGTTGCCCAGGGTGACCACGGTCTGGCTGCCCAGGGTGCGCAGCAGGCGCAGTACCTCCAGCGACTGGCCGCCGCGATTGACCAGGTCACCACAGAACCAAAGGGCATCGGAAGCGGGGTCGTAGTTGATTTTTTCGAGCAGGCGTTGGAGTTCGTCGAGGCAACCCTGCAGGTCGCCGATGGCCCAGGTGGCCATCAATGCAGCGTCCGCGGGATGGACAGGGTGAACTGGGGAATGGGCGCGTCGAACATGGTGCCGTCCTCCGCGACCAGGCGATAGCTGCCGCGCATGGTGCCGACGCTGGTCTCCAGGACGGCCCCGGAGGTGTACTGGAATTCCTCGCCAGGGCGCATATGCGGCTGTTCGCCGACTACGCCGTCGCCTTCCACTTCCTGCACCTTGCCGTTGCCGTCGGTGATGATCCAGTGGCGCGACAGCAGCTGCGCGCCGACTTCGCCGACATTCTGGATGGTGATGGTGTAGGCGAATACATAGCGGTTGTCGGACGGGCGTGACTGCTCGTCGATGAACCGTGCGGCGACCGAGATCGCGATGTCGTAAGGGTTTGGGTCGCTCATGTCCCGATTTTCGGCCAGCGGCCTCATCGCGCGCAACCGCAAGGCCCTGCCGGGCCCAGGTTGCGGCGCGCGCTTGACGCGGCTTTCACGCGGTTGCACACGCCGCTCGGCGCCAAACGGGCCGGATTCGGTCTTCGGACTCGCTCGCCGCACTGGGGGCCTTGTTGTCCAGTCCGGCGGCTGCGCGCCAGGCCGCGCAGCGGCGGCAGGCCATGACCGGTTGCGCGGCTGCTACCTGGCGCACATCCGGGCAGCAGGGCGGCGCTCTGTGTCCCACCGGCAGCGGTGCCGGTCGCCCAAGCGCCTGTCGGCCATGCCTGCGTCGCCGGGGAGCGAGCGCAGTCAGCCGTGGCGGCGCGTCGTCGCTCTCGCCGGGTGATGACCGTGGGCGGCGCGACTTCCTGGGCCATTGCGTCTGGCCCGAACACCGGCCGGTACCGCGGCGGAAAATCCCGGTGCCGAGCGCGGTGCTTGCAGTAGGCGCAAATGACTTGCGGTGAGCGCAAAGAATTTCACCGTCACCGCATTCATGAGCATTGCTCGACAGGAAATTCGTGACTGCAAAAGTATTCGATGGCACGGCGCGAAAATAGTTGGCGTAAATGCAAACAAACAACCAAGAAACTATTCAATGACTTTCGCAGTTCCGCCACTTACGCCGGTTGCGACTACAAATTCGCCACGGCGATTGCTCCATACGCATGCGGTATACGCTGCCGTTGGTCGCAGACTAGCGGTATCCGCGAAATCCGAGGAAAACGCGGGAATTTCCTTCAGATATGCCAGGGCTCAATCGAAACCCTTGTCGACAAAGGCACTTGGCGATTCCTCGGCAGTGCATGGCCGTTACGAAAAGCGACACACAGTTTTGCTGAGATGAAAAGGAGCCACGATTTTTAAAATAGCATTCGGTTGCGTGTGGAAAAAAAGCACTGCTAGCGTTGCGGCAAGTTCTGTCAGCCGTCGTGCTGCTGGAGCCTGGTCGGCAGCCGCCGGCCCGCCGGTCCAACGCCGAACAGGGGCAGCCATGTTGCGAGCAACGCAAATTCCGAAGGTCCGCGCCGGTGGTTTTACGCTGATCGAATTGCTCATCGTGATCGGGATCATCGCCATCCTGGCCGCGATCGCCATTCCCTCGTACACGCAATACATCACGCGCAGCAAGCTGACCGAGGCGCAATACGCGCTGCAGGACTATCGCGTACGCATGGAGCAGTTTTTCCAGGACAACCGCAATTACGGCGCGGGTGCCAATTGCGGTGTGGCCATGACCACCAGTACCGGCGCGGCGCGGTTCTTCGATTTTTCCTGTACCCGCAGCGCCGGGCCGCCGGAGGCATATACCGCGACGGCGACCGGGCGTGCAGCCCAGGGTGTCGGCGGATTCGTCTTCACCATCACCGCCGACAATACGCGGCGCACGACAGCCGTGCCGCGGGGCTGGGGTACCGCACCGCTGGCATGCTGGGTGGTGCGCAAGGGCGGGGGCTGTACATGAAACGCCGCTCCCGGCCGCAGGGCTTTACCCTGATCGAACTGATGATTGCGCTGGCCATCCTCTGCCTGCTGCTGATGCTGGGCATGCCGATCTACTCCACCTGGATAACCAACACGCGCATTCGCAATGCGGCGGAATCCATCCAGAACGGCTTGCGGCTGGCGCGGGTGGAGGCGGTGCAGAGCGGCAGGCCAGCCCGTTTCGAGATGCAGGGCACGCAGGCCGGCTGGACCGTCTGCTCGCCAGCACCGACGACGCCAGGCAGTTGCGCCGCACCGCGCAGTACCAAGCAAACCTTCAACGCCAATGACGCGACGGGCAACGTGCTCGTCGGCGGTACGACCAGCCGTACAGTCGCTCTGAACGACGATGTCAGTACCCAGTCCATCACCGGCCGGGGCATTACCTTCGACTCGAACGGGCGTGTACTGGCGGGTACCGTCGCACTGGCCAAGATCGATGTCGCCGCCGCGCGTAGCGATTCGCGACGGCTGGTGACGGTGATTTCCGCGGCGGGCAGCGTGCGCCTGTGCGATCCGCAGCTGAGTCAGAGCGAGCACGCCCAGGGGTGCATGCCATGAGCCTGCGTATACGGCCCGTTGCAGCACAGCGGGGCTCGACACTGCTCGATGCCATGATCGCAATCCTGATCTTTTCCATCGGCATTCTTGGCGTGGTGCGTCTGCAGTCGGTTGCCGTCAACCTGTCCAGCGACGCCAAGTACCGTTCCGACGCGGCCATGCTCAGCGATCGCGTCATCGCACAAATGTGGACAGCGGCGCCGGCGACGCTGGCGACCGACTACACCGGCGCCGGCGGCAGCGGCGGCAGCCGCTACGTGGCCTGGAACAACCAGGTGGCGCAGCTGCCCAACGGCGCCGGCGCCATTGCCGTGGCGGCCGACGGCAACGTGACCGTGCGAGTGCAATGGCGTCAGCCGTCGGAAGCAGTCGCCAACGTACACACCTACGTTACCGCCACGCAGATAGCACGCTAGTGTCCCGTCTCGTCAATACGTTGGAGAAATTCCGGATGGATTTCGCCGGGAGACCAGGCGCGATGAGGAGGCGTAGCAGCGCTACGGCGACGAATCGCAACGACGTATCGCGGCAAAAGACGACGGAATTATTCAATGGTATTTGCGAGACGGGACACCAGGGGGAAATGGCGATGAATCTTGCCAATAGTCGTACGCCTGCGCAGGTTCGCGGCGTATCGTCCGCGGTTGGCCGGCAGCGCGGTTTTTCTCTGGTCGAGCTACTGGTTGCGACTGTGATTGGCCTGATCGGCACCATTGCCATGATGGCCGCATTTGCGCGCTTCGAAGGAACCAAACGCACCACGACCAGTGGCGACGATGCGCAGCAGGCCGGCGTGTTCTCGCTGTACGAGCTGGAACGGCAGGTGCGCAGCGCCGGTTCCGCCATCGTGCAGGGCAAGAGCCCCGCGCGCAGCATCTGGGCCTGTGCGATTTCCGCGCGCACGAATGCAGTTGCCGTGCTGCCGCTACCCGCACCGCTGGCGGCACCATTCGCGGGCGTGCCGGTAACCGTGCGGGCAATCCCGTTGCTGGTCTATGCCGGCGGCAGCGCTACCGGCAACGGCCTGGGCTCCGGCGGCCAGGCCGTGCCCGATGTGGTGGCTGTCATTTCGGGCAATCCGGCAGTGCGCACCGTCGGTGCCAGCATCGACCTGGCAGCCGCCGGCAACGTGCGCATGCAGGACAGCACGTTCGGCTTCTACGCCAATGAGTATCTGCTGGCCGGCAAATCCACCGGGCAATGCGAACTCGGCGTGATCGACGCAGCGCCCGACCACGCCAATCGCCAGTTCGCCCTGCGCACCGCCGCCAGCCCCGCTGCCGGATTCCAGACCCAGCAATACCTGTTCGACCTTGGCGTGGCGCCGGTATTCAGCCTGTTCGGTGTCGATGTGCCGAACAGCCGCCTGGTGGCGTTCGACCTGCTTCGTCGCGGCGGCAGCGACGTACCGGCGGAGATCGCCGACGGCATCGTCATGCTGAAAGCGCTGTACGGCGTCGACGACGGCGTCGGCGGCACCATCGACGACGGCGTGATCGACGAATGGGTATTGCCCACCGGGGCTACCTGGGGCGCTGCGGCACTTAGCGACGGCTCGGTCGCGGCCAACCGGTCGATAGGACGCATCCGTGCCGTGCGCCTGGCGCTGGTAGCGCGCAGCCAACTGGGCGAACGCGCCGCCGACTACAGTGGTGCGACCAGCCTGACCCTGTTTGCCGACGTGCCGGCTGCCGCTCTGCAGGTCGGCATCGAGGCGCGCTACCGCTACAAGGTCTACGACACGACCATTCCTATGCATAACTCCGCGATCACGCGCATCTTCTGAACAAGGGGAATATCGTGCGCAAGAGACAAAATACATTTGCACTATATGGCGCACCGCGGCGCCAGCGTGGCATCGTTGCCATGCTCATCGCCGTCATCGTGCTGATGGCAACCCTGCTCGCTGTGGCCAGCCTGATGCGTTCGGTCGATACGAACAGCCTGATCATGGGCACGATAGGTTTCAAGCAGGGCGTGCTGCAGGAAGCCGAGCGAGCCTATGTGGTTGCGCGGGCGGGCATACCGCGTACCGTCGCGGCCCAGGTCGATGCTGCGCCGGCGTACTTCGCTTCGGTGCAGCCCGCCGACTCGCGCCGCCGCGACCTTCCCGCGGCACTCGTCGCCGATACGCCGACCATCGGCACCGAACTGCCCGCCGGCGCGACCGGCAATCGCGTGCGCTACGTGGTGGAGCGCCTGTGCAACGTCAGCGGTGTCGCTGACCGCGGCCAATGCCTGGTACCGGGCGCCTATACCACCGGCGGCACCCACGACGAGACTTCATCGATATTCACGGGCAGCGGTGCCAGGGCCGCCTATCGCCTCACCGTACGTGTCGATGGCCCGCGCAATGCGCAGGCCTTCGTGCAGACCACCATCCGCTGACTGCAGACAGATCCGGAGATTCGCATGCGCCTCTTCAACCGGTTAGCGCTTCGCGCCAAGACCGCCGCTCTGGTCCTGCTGGCCGTCGTTCCCGCCACTGTACCGGCCGCGCCGACACAGCTGTCGGATGTGCCGGTCTTCAGCGCGAGCACGGTTCCCGCCAACCTGATGCTGGCGCTGTCGGTGGAATTTCCGACGGGGCAGACGCCTGCCTACCAGGGAGCGTTCTCGGCGAGCAGCAAATACCTCGGCTACTTCGACAATACGAAGTGCTACGACTACCTGAGCGGTCCCAATTCGACCGACAACTATTTCAGCCCGGTAGGTACGGCCGCTTCCGGCCTGTGCCCCGGCCGCTGGAGCGGCAACCTGCTCAACTGGGCCACCATGACCGGGCTTGACGCGTTCCGCCAGGCCCTGACCGGCGGCAATCGCCTCGTCGACAGCAACGGCGTGACGATTCTGCAGCGCTCGCGTCTCGCGATCGGCACAGCACCGGTGAAATCCGCGGCCAGCCTCACCGGCCTTTTCCCGCCTACGCTTTTTCCCGGTGCCACGACCCTGTATTTCCGCGGCAGCAACGGCGCCACCCAGCTGAGCAACGGCGCCGACAGCGGTGTTTTTGTACAAATAGCGAGCAACGCGAATTTCACGGGAGCGCTGCAGCTGTATGTGCGGGTGCGTGCCTGCGAGGCGGCCGGCGGGCGCGAAAGCAACTGCATCCAGTATCCCAACGGTAACTGGAAGCCCGTAGGCCTGATCCAGCGCTATGCGGACCGGGTCCGTGTCGGTGCTGCCGGCTATCTGTTCCGCGACGGTGCCGGCAAACCGAACGGAGCACTGCGCGCCGTGGTGCGCGATGTCGGCCCGACGCGCTACAACGGCCTGGCCCCGCGTAGCAGCAACCCGAATGCCGAGTGGAACGAAAACACGGGCATCTTCGTCGTCAACCCCGATGCCGCCAGCGCCAGCGCCTATGGCGACGGCGTGTCGGCCAACAGCGGCTCCATCAACTACCTCAACAAGTTCGGCTACAGCGGCGGCTACAACAGCAAGGACACCTTGGCCGGCGTCTACTGGACCGGACTGGCGCACCTGATGCAGGTGCCGCTGGACGCGCGCTACGCCCCGAACAACGCCAACGTGGTCAACGGCAAGAAGGTCGAGTACGACGGCTTTCCCGTCATCCCGACCACCGCATCGGATCCGATGCAGTACACCTGCCAGGGCAATGCCATCGTCATGATCGGCGACTCGCATACCTGGTGCGATTCGGCGATACCGAGCAGCGGATTCAGCAGCAACGGTCTCGGCGGATGCAGCGGCCAGGCGCCGCTGGCGCCGGTCGGAAGCCTCGACGCCGCTGTTTTCGCCAAGGCGGCGGGACAGCTGCCGCTGCTGGAGGCGAACTCCGGCAATTCGCTTAGTCCGACGGCCGCCATGTATCTGCCGGCGCCGTACCTGAACAATCTGGGCGGGGTAGCGGCCAGCACGGGACATAGTTCCGGCTATGGTGTCGTCGGCATGGCCTACTACGCCCACACGCAGGATATCCGGGCCAATGTCGCCGACAAGCAGCTGGTAGATACCTTTTCGGTCGACGTTCTGGAGGCGGGGCCTGCGGACGGCTCGTCGACCGCACAGGCGCATTTCAACCCGGCCGGCATGCCCTCGGGCCCCGGCCCGTCGCAATACTGGCTGGCGGCCAAGTACGGCGGTTTCGATGACATCAACGACAACGGCATTCCGGCCAACTACCGCACCTGGCACACCAACAGTTCCAACAGCTACGACACGGTGCCGGACAACTGGTTTGCCGGCAATCGCCCCGACCTGGTGCAGTCCGGCCTGTCGACCATCTTCAATCGCGTCGCTTCGCGCAAGGTGCTCAGCGCGGCAGGGCCGGGTGCTCCCTCGTCGCGCAGCCTGAGCAATATGGACCCGGCGATCTTTCGCAATCCCGCCCCCGGTTTTGCCCTGTATACGACGGCCTATAAGCCAGGCGACTGGAGCGGCAACGTAACGGGCGCAGTCGCCAGCGTCGCCGCCAACGGCAATACCGTGCCCGTGACCGCCGGCACGCCGCCGCTGCCCGTGCAATGGAACGCGCAGGCGTTGCTGGACACGATGAGCCAGCTTTCCAACGGCGCCAATCCGCCCGTGCTGGGCTGGAATACCACGCGGCGCATCGTGACCATCGGCAGCGCCGGCGGCATACCGTTCCGCTATGCGAACCTGACTACCGCGCAGAAGGCCGCGCTCAACAATGACGCGACCCTGCTTGACTTCCTGCGCGGCGACCGCAGCCGCGAAAGCACGAGTTTCCGCCTGCGCAAATCAGTGCTGGGCGACATCGTCAACTCCAAGGCCGTGCTGGTGCAGGCGGCGCAGTCGCCCGGCTATAGCGAAACGGCCAACCCAGGCTATCCGGCGTTCCGCCTGCGCGTCGCCAGCCGCGCGCCTGTCGCCTACGTTGCCGCCAACGACGGCATGCTGCATGCGTTCGGCGCCGGCTTCGCCGCGCCGGCTGCCAACGGGCTTGGTGGCGGCGGCAGCGAACTGTTTGCCTATGTACCCGGCCTGGTCTTCCAGGGCCCCGACGGTACGCCGCAGGTCAGCGGCCTGGCCGCGCTGGGCAATCTCGCCGGCGTCACGGCCAATACCTTCTCGCATCGCTTCTACGTCGACCAGTCGCCCGCCGTTGCCGATGCGGATTTCAACCGCGTCGCCGGCAATGCGGGCGGCAGCGGGCTGCCGGACTGGCGCACCCTGTTGGTTGGTGCGCTGGGCAAGGGCGGCAAGGGCGTCTACGCGCTCGATGTGACCGATGTCCCCGCGGCGCCGGCGCTGAACGACAGCGCAGCGCAGGAAGCCGTGATCAAGAACAAGGTGCTGTGGGAGTTCAGCGATCCCGACATGGGCTTCCTGTATGGCAAGCCTCTTATCGCCAAGACCTACAAATACGGCTGGGTGGTGCTGGTGGCGTCCGGCTACAACAACAGCTCCGGCGTCGGCAAGCTGTTCGTGCTGAATGCCAGGACCGGCGCGCTGCTGGAAACACTGGCGACTACCGGCGGCAGCGCTGCTTCGCCGTCCGGGCTGTCGCGGCCGTCGGCCTATACGAAGAACTTCTCCGACAATACAATTGAACAGGTATACGCTGGCGATCTGAACGGAAAACTCTGGCGTTTCGACCTGTCCGCGCCGACCGGCGCCTATCCGCCGCCGCAGGTGCTGGCGACGCTGACGGCACCGGACGGCTCGGCGCAGCCGATCACCACCGCGCCGCGCATCGAGCTCGATGTCGATTCGACCGGCTTGAGCACGCGCCGCTGGGTTTTTGTCGGCACGGGTCAGTTCCTCGACGCGACAGATCTGCTGACGGCGCAGCGGCAGAGCTTGTACGCACTGCGCGACGGCAATCAGGAACAGCCGGCCTGCCACGGTTCGGGTACCTGTCCGTCGCTGTCGCGTGGACAGCTGATTGCGAACACCGATCTGCTCGCCGGTGTGTCGATAACCGATGCGAGCAACGGCTGGTACTACGACCTGACCGGCCAGGCCAGTGCGGGCGGCGCTACCGAACGCATCGTGGTCGATCTGGATACACAGGCCGGCCTGCCGGTCGTGGCCTGGGCGACGCTGCTGCCCGGAACCGACCCGTGCAACTTCCAGGGCAAGGTGTATGCGGCCAACTTCGCCACGGGTATCACGGCGCTGATCGGCGCCGGCGGCAGCCCTGTCGCGAACTTCGTTCCGGCCACGGGCGCGCCGACCGAAGCCACGATCTACGAATTGCCCGGTGGCGGGTTGGGATTGCTGATCGGCTCGCTGGTGGGCAACCCCATCACCCAGTTGCTGAATCCCAATAGCGCAGCCGATGCAATGGTTCGCATCAACTGGCGCGAGGTGCTCGACTGACCGATGTCGGTATCTGGCACAAAGCGCCTTGCCGGGCGCTTTGCGCTGCAAGTCTGTCCGCTACCGGCCAAGAAAATGGGGGGGGCTGCCGTCCGGGGCCAGCGGAAACAGCGTTGCGATCGGGACGGGCCATTGCTGCCTGCGCGAAGCAAGGCCCTGAGACATCCCTGGCTGTGCGTGGCGAAACAATAAAGCCCGATTCAAACCTATGCATGGTTTGCACAATGTATATCGTTGGCTTCGTTGCATTGAGCAAGTCGGCAGTGGTTGCGGCGCGCTGACCCGCCAAGCCCTTGAATGCTGCCGGCGGAGCTTCGCAGCGGGGCATCGGCATAGTCGTCGGACCTCCGCGGTGCGCCGTGTTGCACGTCGAAATCCGCAATCGGCGATCTTTTCCGATCAACCGCTGAACCGCCGAACCGCCGTTCCGGCGAGAAACAGTTGATGAAATATCCAATAACGCCTGATTGGTTATTTAGTGCTTCGCGCAGTGCGGCAGTTTTCTCTGCTTGCGACCAGGAAACCTTCATCACGCTTGCTGTCATTGCCGTTTTTGAATGCCGCCATCCGTCGCAGACCAACGGTATTCGCGTGTTGCCGCCGCACAAGGCGGGCCTGCGCCGACGATGCACGGGCTCGCGCAGAAATCATTGTCTATAAAGATATTTAGCGCTATGAAATCAATTATTCACGTTTTCCGGAAGGCGAGTGATTTAAAAAAATTGGCGATAACTTCCATGGGATTCCAAAAAATACCGTTGCGTTCGGAAAAATTTCATTGCTAGTTTCCTCGTCGCTATGCCGGCGATCGCCGCGCAGATCGGGTCAGGAGCGCTGGCCCGCAGAGTGACAGCCGGGCGGGGAACCTATGCTTCAACTATCGCCATATCCAGCACGCATACGGTCGACGGGATTCACACTGATGGAATTGCTGGCCACGGTCGCGATCGTCGCCATCGGCGTGGCACTGGCCTTGCCCTGGCTGCGCGAAAGCCTGACCAGCGGCAACATCAAAAACCTCAGCAACGATCTGGTCGTCGCCCTGAACCAGGCGCGCAGCGAGGCGGTAAAACGCGGTACCCGCGTCGCCGTGTTCAGCCTCTCGGGCAGCGACAGCTGGAACAGCGGCTGGCAGATCCGCGCCGATGCCGCGCGCGACGCCACCTTCAGTACCGTAATCCAGACCCGCAGCAGTCTGCCGCAGGATGTCGGCATCCGTAACAGCACGCTGGACCAGCGGCCGGAGCGCATCGTCTTCAGCGTCGACGGCGGCCTGTTCAGCGCCAATCCCGATCTCGTCAACGCGGTCGAGCTGAGCGTCTGCCGGCCCGATGCCGACGCCGCCAAGGAGCGCCGCGTGATCGTGCGCGGCAGCGGCGAGGTCAGCATGCGCCGCAACAGCACCAATGAATCGGGCTGCTGAGAACGATCATGCATAGAAGTATAAAAAATGGTGGTTTCAGCCTGCTCGAAGTGCTGGTCGCCTTGCTGATCATGTCTTTCGGCCTGATCGGCATGGCCGGGCTGCTGGTGGTTTCGGTCAAGATCAATCATGGCGCCTACCAGCGCACCCAGGCTACGGCGATTGCCGAATCCATGGCCAACCGCATGCGCGCGAACGTGCGCGGCGTGTGGTCCGGCGCTTATGCCGGCAGCTATCCGCGGGCCGGCAGCGTCAGCGCCTGCACCCGTGGCGCCACCTGCAATTTCAGCGCAATCGCGGCGCGCGACGGCGCCGCCTGGAGCCGGGAGCTGAACAATTTCCTGGCGCAGCCGCAGGCCAGCATTGCCTGCGTACGCAACTCGGGCTGGACCAACTCGCTGGCGACCGTCGCCGGCAGACCGACCGATCCGCCTTACGACGGCCTTTGCACCATCACCCTGAACTGGGCCGAGTCCACTCTGGATAGCGGTAGCCCTGGCGCGGCGTCCAGCAGCGCTCCCGTCACGCAGACTTTTGCCTGGGTATTCCAGCCATGAGCCGCCGCCAGCTATCTCACTGCCACGCTGCCGCGGGTTTTAGCCTGGTCGAGGTGATGGTCGCCGTCGTGCTGGGGCTGCTGCTGACCGCTGGCATCGTCAGCATCTTCCAGGCCACGTCCAGTACCAACCAGTTGCAGCATGCGCTGGCGCGGGTACAGGAAAATGGGCGCTACGCCGTCACGCGCATGAACACCGACCTGCGTGCGGCCGGCGGCCAGTACTGCAGCAACGCCGGCAGTGTCGCGAATGCCACATTCGATCGTGCCGATCCGCAGTTTTCCCAGGAAAGCGCCTGGCGCGAACCGCGCCTGCTCGACAGCGCGTTCCGCCTGCCCGACTGGGGCACGCCGGGGCCGACGTTCACGGTACCACCGCCGCCGCTGGATCTGAGCGCGCGCTTCTATATCCAGGGCTACGACTGTGCCAATGGCAACTGCCTGCCGGCGCAGCCGGTACTGCCGGCAAACCTGCCCGCCATCGGCGATGCCGCCGGCAATCGTGTGCGTGGCAGCGACGTACTGGTATTGCGCCAGCTGCGCAGTTCGGGCTGGGACGTTGTCGACTGCGTGCTGACACCGACACCGCTGCTGCGCGTCAAGCCTGCCCCGGCATCGACGATGCCACCCGCACCGGCGGACCCGCCGTTCGACATCCAGGCGCAGCAGGTTGTGATGCTCAACGATTGCGAGAAGCCGCAGATCTTCCGTGCCGGCAGCGTCGGCGCCAGCGCGGCCCTGCCCGGCGGCTTCGACCTTGCGCCTTCGGTAGAGGCAGCAAACAGTGGCTTCGTCTGTCCGGCCAATACGCCTGGGCGCGAAGTGCGCGTGTTCAACATGAGCGACGACTTCGTCACCATCACCTACTACCTGCGGCTGCGCGCCGACGAGAATCCCGATGCCAGCGGACGCCTGATTCCGGTGCTGGTGCGGCGCGAGGCGCGCACCGGGCAGCCCGGCAATACCGACCAGGTTGTCGAGCACGAGCTGGTACAGGGTGTGGAGCGGCTGGATTTTCTCTACGGCATACACCGCGGCAATGACCAGATCACTTACCTGACGGCGCGCGAAGTCGATGCCGCTGGCGGATGCGGCGGCCAGCCCGGCTCGGCGACGGCGCAAGCCGGCTGCGGCTGGCGCACGGTGCATAGTATTGAAGTCCACTTGTTGCTGGACACGGTCGACAATCATTTCGGCCTGGTGCAATCCGACAGTGCCTATCGCTACAGCATCGACGGGCCGGGCTTCGTGTTGCCGCCGGTCGATCCGGCCGCGCCGATGCCGGTAACCCGGATCGCAGCCGGCGTGATGATGCGGCGCGAATTCGTCAGCCTGGTCGCCAACCGCAATTTCAGTCCTTGACGAGGCCTTGCCATGCATAGCGGAACTGCGCGTGACTTTTCGCTGCCGCAACCGCGGCGCCAGCGCGGCGCGGTGTTGTTCGTCGCGCTTATGTTTCTCATCGTCATCACCTTGCTGGCCCTGTCCTCATCCGGTACGGCGGTGCTGCAGGAACGCATGACCGGCGGCATGCGCAACAACCAGCTTGGCCTGATGGGCGGCGACAGCGCGCTGCGCGGCGCCGAGTTCGATCTCTACACCATGGCCGAGGCGAACGACCGATCCGGATCGCTGAGCTTCAGCTGCGGCTACGAAGGCGTGCTGGGCGGCTGCTTCAGGAAGACCTACGGCGAAATCAATCCGCTGGTGCAGCGCTTCCGCAACTCGCCGCCGGGCTATCTGCCGCCCCTGGGCAGGGATGTACGGGTGTATGCGCCGGTACTGACCAATCTTCCTGCCGACCGGGCGACGGCATCGCTGGCGCAGCAGCCGCGGCAACTGATCGAAGACCTGGGCGAAGCCTTCCCGTCCCGGCACGGCCGCATGGCTGGCGCCGCCAGCCGCCTTGCCCAGGGCAGCGCCAGCGACCCCGAGGCACTGCACCACTATCGCATCACGGCGCGCTCCACCGGTGGCAGCGATGCGGTCAACCGCATTGCGGAAAGCACTTTCCTCGCCCTGGTTCCGAAGAGCTACAACCCGTGAGTGCAGGAGTAGCAAAATGAATTCCTCCACGAAAAGTCGCCTGTGGCTGTATTGCGTCCTGCTGACAGCCGCTGCCGCCAGTCCGGCACTGGCCGACCCGGTCGACCTCGATGCGGAACCGCCTGAACTGAGCGTCAGCGCCGAGCCTAACGTCGTCGTGACGCTGGACGATTCGGGTTCGATGGTGCACACCCATATGCCCGACAGCGCCTTGAACTTTCGCGGCACTCCGCGCTATCACTACTTCGCCGACAACAGCATCTACTACAACCCGGCCACGACGTATCAGCCGCCACTGATGCCCGACGGCGTAACGCGGTTTCCTCCGGCGGTCTATACCAATGCCTGGCGCGACGGCGTCTGCGCCAACCTGCCCTCGGACGGCTCTTACGGCCCGCGCTGCACACCGGTCAACACCGTCAACCTGTCGACGGCGTTTTTCAGCGGCTACGAAAACTACGGCTGCATGGCCACCAATGCGGCCGGGCAGTGCGAGACACTAGCCAGCAACCAGTCGCTGTACAGCAACAGCAACGAGCGTTCCTGGACCACGATTCCCGACGGCGCCCGCACGCGCAGCGACAACTCGCTGGTCACAGGCGGTTTCTACTACGTGATGGCCGCCGACGGCACGCTCGCACTGGTCGAAGTCAACGGCCTGGACACTGCGCAAAAGCAGAATTTCGCCAACTGGTTTTCCTACTACCGTTCGCGCCGCATGATGTCGCTGGCCAGTCTTTCTTCTGCGTTTGCCGCGGTAGCCAGCCCGATACGCATCGCCTGGCAGAACATCAACCAGAACCCGATTGGCGCTGATACGACCATCCTGCCGTTTACGGCGGCACAGCGAAACGGTTTCTTCCGCTGGCTGTACGCAACACCGGGCCGCAACGGTACGCCGAACCGCTCGGCCATGATCCGCGCTGGCGAGTTTCTGGCCGGGCGCCTTCAGAACGGCAGTGCCCGCGGCGCGACCAATCCCTACTGGCAGCCGATTGCGGGCGTACCCAGCGGCGGCATGGAACTGTCCTGCCGGCAGAACTTCCATCTGCTGGTTACCGATGGCTTCTGGAATGCTGATGTGCCGACGACCACTGCACTCAAGACCAGCCTTGCGGCCACGCTGCCCGACGCAAAGGCGTATACGCCCGGCACCGCGGACACCCGCGTCTACAGCGCGCAGACCACCGCCGCAGCCACGGGCTCCAGCGGTACCGGCAATGCCAATCCCAGCCTGGGCGATATCGGCTTCACCTACTGGGCCACCGACCTCAAGCCGAACCTGGCCAACAAGGTGCCGCGCTATCTGGCCGACAGCACCATCCGCGTTACCAATACCGTGCAGCGGCCGGTGCCGCTGGATCCTTTCAGCGACGACGAGATCTACTTCAATCCGGCCAACGATCCTGCCAACTGGCAGCACGTGGTGCAGTACACGGTCGGACTCGGCGTTCCCGGCGTGCTGCCTGGCGGCAACGAAGCGATCATGGCCCTGACCATCCGCGCGCTGCGCCAGGGTTCGCTGCAATGGTTCCTGCCCCGGACCGACAGCGACGACAACCGCAAGCTCGACGATACCTGGCGCGCTGCGGTGAACAGCCGCGGCAACTTCTTCAGCGTGACCAATCCGCAGCAGCTCATCGACAGCATATCCAAGGTGCTGCGCACGGCCACGGCCAACCGTGCCGGGCGTTCGGCAACGCCGACCCTGGGCGCTGCCGTACTGTCCAGCCGCGGCGTCGCGTTCAGCACCACGTTCTCCACGACAGGCTGGACCGGATCCTTGCTGCGCTTTGCCGTCAATGCCCAGGGCGCGGTCGGTACGCAGCCCCTGTGGAATGCCGGCAGCCTGCTGACCGGCATGCCGGCCAGTGCGCGCAAGATCGTCACCTCGCGCGGCGGTCCGGGCAGCGGCCAGCCGTTCCAGCCGGCCAATCTCAGCCCGGAACAAAGAACTGTTCTCAACAAGTATCCGTATACCCAAAGCGGCAGCATCGCGCAGGTGGAAAACCCGGCCAACTGGCCCGTGGACGGCCTGGCAGACCAGCGCGTCAACTACCTGCGCGGCGACCGCTCCGGCGAAACCGCGGCACCGAACTTCCGCCAGCGCCAGTCGCTGCTGGGCTCGATCATCTATTCGCAGCCGCTGTACGTGTCTTCGCCCGGCGGCCTGTCCGACGACTTTCCGCCAGGGTCGCCGGAACAGCTGGCAGGCCGCGCCGCCTATGAGTCGTTCGTCAGCGGCAATAGCAATCCATCGACCCGGCCGCCGACGGTCTATGTCGGTTCCAACGACGGCATGCTGCACGCCTTCGATGCCGCCAGCGGCGCCGAACGCTGGGCCTATGTACCGAATACGCTGATCCTCAATGGCCGCATTGCGCGTACGACGATTTCCCAGCCCAACCTCGTGCCAGGCGCGGACGACACGCCGATCTCCGCTGACGTGTTCATCGGCAATAGCTGGAAAACCGTGCTGGTGGGCTCGTTGCGCCTGGGCGGCCGGGCGGTCTATGCGCTGGACATCACCACGCCGCTGGCGAACAACGAAACCCAGGTCGCGCAGAAGGTGCTGTGGGAGTTCAGCAACAGATCACAGGGCGGCGCCAACCTCGGCTATACCTATTCCTCGGCGAACATCGCGCGACTGAACCACGGCGCCTGGGCCGTGCTCGTCGCCGGCGGCTATTTCCCCAAGGAAGGTCTCGATGCCGACGACCCGGCCGCGGCAAGAAAGCAAAGCTCCCTGTTCGTGCTGGATATGGCCACCGGCGCCGTCATTCGGGAAATCCAGACACCGGCCAGTGTCGTCAGCTACGGCCTTTCCACGCCGGCCGCCTTCGACAGCGATCTGAACCGCACCACCGACGTGGTGATGGCCGGCGACCTGGCCGGCAATCTCTGGCGCTATGACCTGTCCTCGGCCAATCCGGCGCAATGGAAGGTGGAGCAGTTCTTCGCCACGTATGCCACGGCGGCCGACATCGGCAAGCAGCCGGTCACGGTGATGCCGGTCGCGATGGAAGACCGCGCCAGCCGCATTGCCAGCGACGGTCGCGTCAATCGGCCGATCTGGGTGTTCGGTACCGGCAAATACCTCGGCAACGAGGACCGCACGACGAATATCCCGCGCCAGTACTTCTACGGCGTGCGCGACTACGGCAGCGGTTATTCGGGCTATCCGCTGCTGCCGGCCGGGCTGGTGGCGCAGACCTTCCTGGATAACGGTGCATTGCGCGAAGGCGGCGTGCCGGCAAACGTTCCGCCGTCGGCCAGCGGCTGGAGAATGGAACTGACCCCGGGCGAGCGCAACGTGGTCACGGCGACGCCGCTGTATGTCAGCAATATTGCCTGGCTATCCACCTTCATGCCCGACGCACTGGCCGATCCCTGCGAAGCCAGCAACCGCGGTGCGCTGATGGCGGTGAAAGGCGATGCAGGCAGCTCGACCGGTCAGGTCGAAGGTGCAGGGACTACGCCGAATACCGTCGGCCGTTTCACGGCAACCCCGCCGCAGCCCGGCTCTATCGTGCAGCTGGCGACACAGCTGGGGGGCGGCCAGACCATGGCTCCGGGCCAGGACTTTGCCGTCCGCGCACAGTATTGGCGGCGCGAGTCCTGGCGCGAAATCTTCAATGCGGAGAACGCCCAGTAGTGAGATGGCCGGCATGTGTGCGTGACGCTTGCCGCTGCCGCACCAGCCGTCGCTGGCTGAGTTGCTTGTACCCGGCAAGAGTTCCGCTGGACGGCAGAGACAAGCCGGCACGGGCGCGAGGCGTGCCTGTTACGCCAGCGGGGCTGGCCAGAGAGCGTCTGTCGACGAAATCCGCCGGCGCGCGGTAACTCCGCCGCATATTGTCTACGCAGGCGCACGGTGACTCGGTAGAATCGCCCCTCATGCGCGAACGCCCTAAGATCCACGCCACCCGCCTGGCCGATGCCAGCGGCTTTCTCCACGTCGAGGAAGTCGACCTCGAATTTTCCAACGGGCAGCGCCGCACCTACGAGCGGCTCAAGGGCTCCGGCCTCGGTGCCGTGATCATCGTGCCCATGCGCGACGACGACACGGTACTGCTGGTGCGCGAATACGGCGTCGGCGTCGACCGTTACGAGCTGGGTCTGCCGAAGGGCCGTCTGGATCGCGACGAGACGGTCGAGCAGGGAGCCAATCGCGAGCTGAAGGAAGAAATCGGCTTCGGCGCGCGCCAGCTGCGCATCCTGACCACGCTGTCGCTGTCGCCGGCCTACATGACCAGCATGACCCACGTGGTGCTGGCGCAGGAACTGTATCCCGAACGGCTGGAAGGCGACGAGCCGGAAGAGCTCGAAGTGGTACCGTGGAAATTGTCGGAATTGCACAAATTGCTCGGGCACGAGGAAGTCAGCGAAGGCCGTTCGATCGCCGCATTGTTCATCGCGCGCGAATACCTCGCCGGCCGCTTCAGGCCCGGCGCATGAGGCCGTTGCCGCTGGAACAGCTCTGCCTGGATGCCTGCGCGCTGGCGCAGCAGGCAGGGCAGGCCATCCTTGAGGTCTACGACAGCGACTTCGCGGTCGAGCACAAGGAAGACCGTTCGCCGCTGACCGCCGCTGACATCGCCTCACACCGGGTCATCCTGGCCGGACTGGCCGCATTGACGCCTGACCTGCCGGTGCTGTCGGAAGAGTCCGCGGAAATTCCCTATCTGGAACGCGCGCACTGGACCCGCTACTGGCTGGTCGACCCGCTCGATGGCACGCGCGAATTCGTCAAGCGCAACGGCGAGTTCACCGTGAACATCGCGCTGATCGAACACCAGCGCCCGGTGCTGGGCGTGGTGCAGGCGCCGGTGACCGGCGAGCTGTGGTTCGCCTGGGACAGCGGCGGCGCCTTCGGCCAGCCAGGGCACGGCCGGGAAGCCGCGCGTCTGCGCACGCGCCCGCGCGCCGTTCCGCTGGTCGTGCCGGGCAGCCGCTCGCACGGGCTGGAGCGCGAGGCGGAACTGCTGTCCCGGGTTGGCCCGGTCGAACGCAGGCCGCTGGGCTCGTCGCTGAAGTTCTGCCGCATCGCCGAAGGCGCGGCCGATCTCTACCTGCGCCTGGGCCCTACCTCGGAATGGGATACCGCGGCGGCCCAGTGCGTACTGGAGCAGGCCGGCGGCGGCGTGATCGATTTCGCCGGACTGCCCTTGCGCTGCAATGCACGCGAATCCCTGCTCAACGGCGACTTCATCGCCTTCGGCGATCCGGCTACCGACTGGGCAAGGCTGTTTGCCTGATGGCGCGTATCGACGAACTGCTCGCGATCATGGCGGCGCTGCGCAATCCCCAGGGCGGCTGTCCCTGGGATCTGCAGCAGGATTTCGCCAGCATTGCACCGTATACAATTGAAGAATCGTACGAAGTTGCCGATGCGATCGATCGCAACGACATGGGCGCGCTCTGCGACGAACTGGGCGACCTGCTGTTCCAGGTGGTGTTCCATGCACAGATGGCGACAGAAGCCGGGCATTTCGGCTTCGACGATGTCGTGGCCGCGATCTGCGCCAAGATGCGCCGGCGCCATCCGCACGTATTCGGCGACAGCAGCGTGGCCGACGCGCAGGCGCAGACCCAGGCCTGGGAAGAACACAAGCGCGCCGAGCGCAGCGCCCGGGGCGAAGACGACCGCAGTGCGCTGGCCGGCATTTCCCGCGGCATGCCCGAATGGCAGCGCGCGCTGAAGCTGCAGAAGCGCGCCGCCAGCGTGGGTTTCGACTGGCCCGATGTTGCTCCGGTATTCGACAAGCTGCACGAAGAGATCGACGAAGTGCGCGCCGAATTCGATACCGGCGGCAGTGCGGAGCGCCTCGGCGACGAGATCGGCGATCTGCTGTTTGTCTGCGTCAATCTCGCGCGGCATGCCCGCGTTGACGTATCCGCTGCCCTGCGCCAGGCCAATGCCAAGTTCGAACGGCGCTTCCGCCGCATGGAACAGCTGGCCCCCGCCGAAGGTGGCATGGCGGCGCTGGATCTTGCCGCCCAGGACGCGTTGTGGAACCAGGCCAAGGCCGAGGAACGACAAAAGTAGGGCGCGATGGCCGGGCGCGATGAGCGCAGCGAATTGCGCCGCCGCGGCCAGGTCCGGGCTGTACTGTCCGATACTTCGCGGTGCATTGCGTCGGTCGCGTTGTATTTGCCGCTTATTGAACCAATGGTTTTTTCGTCTTGTGCATTTTCGCAAACGTGCGGGCGCCCGGCGAAGAACGGGCGCCTTGCGGCGCCCGTTGGGGAGTCGGAAAGCCGATGGGGGCGGCTTTCCGGCGGGTTGGTCGACGGTAGGAGATCCGTCTTCCGGTTCCTAAGATGCGCGCCGGGCGTATCGGGTTGCAGTGCCGCAGCGTGCAATTTTGCGCAACTGGAACGGCGGCTGCGGGCTACTGCGGCAGGCGCTTGAGGTTTTCGTCCAGGCTCTGGCGCAAGGTCGTGATGGCTTTGCCGGCATCGGCCGGCTTGAGCTCGTTGCGGGCGATGCGGCCGTAGGCGAACTGGCGGATGGCCGGGTTCTGCGTCCTGGCCAGTACGTCGCGATACAAGCCTTCGATGTCCTTGCCGCGGCCATCGAGCAGATACAGGCGTTCCAGGGCACGCAGGTCGCGCATGGCCATGGCGACGGGGCCACCGCCCTGGCGGCCGGCGAAATTGCCGCGGCCGTGACGCTGACCACGGTGCGGGGCGGCTTGCGGTCCGTCCTGGGCGGCGGCCATGTCAGCCGGCGCATTGCTGGCGGCCTGGGCCGTAGTCGTGGTGGCGAGAAAGGCACTGCCGCCGGCGGCGAACAGGGCGGCGAGGGCAAGGGCAAGTACGGGACGGCGCATGAGCTGACTCCAGTGGAGGGGCGGGATGTGACTGCCCACAACGCCCCTGGCTGGCGCGGGTTGACGCCTGGCGCCCGCGCGACGGGCGCAGTATCGTCGGCCTTGGCTTTCCATTCAGCCTTGCCGTCCTTCATGCCATTGCGTAGCGGAGACCGCGCCATGTCCCAGTCCGAAACCCCGTCCCCGGCGCGCTCGTTTGCCAGCTTCGGCGAGTTCTATCCTTACTATCTTGCCGAGCACAGCAATATTGTCTGCCGCCGCCTGCACTATGCCGGCAGCTCGCTCGCGCTGGTTTTTCTGGCAACGGCTCTGATCAGCGGCAATGCGCTATGGGCGCTGGGCGCCTTGTTCAGCGGCTATGGCTTTGCCTGGATCGGTCATTTCTTCTTCGAGAAAAACCGTCCGGCCACTTTCAAGCATCCGCTCTACAGCTTTGCCGGCGACTGGGTGATGCTGCGCGACATGCTGACCGGGCGAATCCGCTTCTGATCTTCCGCGCTGCCGCCGCAGTTGAATAATTCCGCTGTCTTTCAATGCGCTACGCCGTCGCGGCAACTCACTATGCTGCTGCCGCGCGTGCTCGCACTGCGGCTTGGACGGCAAGACCACCGGGAATCTGTTCGATGCGGCGACACGTGGCGGCCGTGACCGCGCCTTCAGTCGAGAAAGATGAAGAAGCTCGCCACCACGATCAGGCCAAAGCCGACCAGGTGGTTCCACTTGATCGGCGCATCGAGATAGAACACCGAGAAGGCCACGAACACGACCAGGGTGATGATTTCCTGCAGCGTCTTGAGCTGCGCCGGGTTGAACACGGCGATGCCGTAGCGATTTGCCGGCACCTGCAGGCAGTATTCGAAGAAGGCGATGCCCCAGCTGACCCCGATCACGATCCACAGCGGCCGGTCGGTGAACTTCAGGTGGCCGTACCAGGCGAAGGTCATGAACACGTTCGACGCCAGCAGCAACAGAATGGGCGTGAGATAGCTGCTCATGGGGGCGTGCTACTCCTGCTCGATGAAGCGCGATTCGTACAGCACGGCGGCAACCCGCTCTTCCTGGTCCGGCATGAATTCCAGGCCCAGGTCGTCGCTGCCGACGCGCACCACGCGCACGCGCAGACCGATCACGGTTTCCTGATCGAAGATCAGAAACAGCTGGCACTGCGTGGCGATGGGCAGGTTCCAGTTGCGCGGCAGTGCCACGCGCGCGCCGCCCTGGGACAGATCCTTCACCTCGCTGAGGAAGCCTTCGTCCTGCAGTACCAGCATCGCGGCCGAGAATATCGACAGGCGCGGATGGCGACGTTTTTCCGCGTAACTCATGCAGCCTCCTTGGCCAGCCCGGGTCGGGAAGATCGGAAACGGTAGGTAGCGACCGCGTTCGCGCCGGGCCACAGGCCGCCGTGACTGGCGAATACCCGGACCGTGCGCGTCCTGCTGCCGGTGCCCGCTGGTTGCGGGCTGCCCGCCAAAGCCAATGCTGTGATCTTCAACGCTTTCCTCGTGCGCAGACGCCGGCCTGCAACGCAGCAACGACGATAGAAGCCCGGCGGGTGCTTGGCAAGGCCAGGCCGTACAATCATGCGTCCTCCATCACGAACACGCCCATGCGCCTCTATTCCTGCATTCGTGTACTTCTGCTTGGCGCCGGCCTGCTGCTGGCCAACGCAGCCACCGCCGGCGGTTATGTTCTGGACATCGGCGGCAAGCAGACCGAACTGGACCTGGACCAGGATACCCAGATCACGCTCGACGACGGCCGCCAGGTGAAGGTGCGTCTGGCCCGCAAGGCCGAACAGACCTTCCGCGATCGCGGCATGGCCTTCGACCATCCGGCTGCCGTGCAGCCCACTGCCAGCGACGTGGACAAGCGCGTGCGCCAGATCATGATGGTGTCGGCCAACGGCAACGGCGTGCTGGTGCAGCGTTATGAAGGCGTCGACCCGACCGCGCTGGTCGACCTCATGGTCAGCGAGATGACCGACGAAGAAGTCGCTGCGGGCTACCAGCGCAAGATCAGTGCGGCCAGCCGCACGCTGGCCGATGGCAGCGAGCTCAAGGGCAAGCTTGCGCGTACCGAGTCTGCGGGCGAGTCCTGGGACCGCTATGTACTCGCCACGGGCAGCAGCAAGGGCGGCTATCTGGTCATCAGCATGATGGAAGACGACCGCGAGCCCGCCGACGTGGCCATGCTGCAGAAATTCTGGAAAAGCCTGAAGCTGGAATTGCCGAAGTAACGCCAGGGCCGTTCCGCCATTTGAAAATTCTTGCAGGGATTCAACGGCCTGGCGAATCGTCAGGCCGCGGCAAGCCTGCGCATCGGCTGCAGCCGGCCGTAGGTGGCGCTGCGCCATAGCCATTCGGCCGGGCCGAAGCGGAAGCGGCGCAGCCAGAGCCGGCTCAGCCAGACCTGCGTGCTGTAGATCAGCAGCGTCGCCAGCACGATGCCGCTGAGTCCCAGTCGCGGGCCCAGGCCCAGGCCTATTCCGTAGAACAGCAGGATGCCGAGCAGGCTCTGGCCCAGATAATTGCTCAGGGCCATGCGTCCCACCGGTGCAAACCACAACAGCAGCCGGCGCCAGCGCGCCTGCTGGAACAGCAGCACCAGCGCAGCCATGTAAGCCAGCGCCATGGCGATGGAGCTGGCACTGCGCAGCACGCTGGAAACGCTGCGCGCCGCAGTCGATGTCCACCAGCCGTCGGCAAACAGCAGGCCGTGATCGCGCAGCAGCACGAAGGCGGTCAGCGCCACTCCCGCGCCCGCGCCGGCCTGCAGCAGGCGGCGCCAGAAATGCAGATGCTGTTGCGGCTGCTGCAGCACGCCGGCAAAACCCAGTGCAGCGCCCAGCAGCAGGCGGCCCAGCACGAAG
This sequence comes from Tahibacter aquaticus, assembly GCF_004363655.1. GTDB lineage: Bacteria > Pseudomonadota > Gammaproteobacteria > Xanthomonadales > Rhodanobacteraceae > Tahibacter > Tahibacter aquaticus. Next base: position 223,801 of record NZ_SNZH01000001.1, on the reverse strand, counting down.
AACGCCAGGCTCCAGTTGGCCAGGCGCATACGCAGGTCGTAGTCGAGATTGGCCGCGAGCGCATCGCCGACCTGGTCGCCGCTGAACGCGGCGAAGGCCGCGGCGGCAGCCTGGTCGGCAGGCATCAGGCCGGGCAGCAGCGGCACTATCCACGGCCGCAGCAGAGGCAGGGCGAACAGCGCGACAACGGCGCCGGCGATGGCGAGCTGGCGCGCAGTACAGCGTCCCAGCGGCACCAGCAGCAAGCCCAGCATGGCGTAGTAGCGCAGGATGTCGCCCCACCACAGCAGCCAGGCATGGGCAATGCCGATCAGCAGCAGCAACAGCAAGCGACGCAGGTAGCGCGTGGTCGCGTCGCCGTCCGTGCCGGCGCGCTGCATCTGCAGCGCGAAGCCGACGCCGAACAGCAGCGAGAACAAGGTTGCCGCCTTGATGTCGATCAGTGCGGCCATGACGACGTCGAGGGCACGGTCCAGCGCTGCCGTCGGCAGTGCCTCGCGCGCCTCGGCCGTCAGCAGGCCATACAGCGAGAAATCGCGGAGGTTGACCAGCAGCACGCCGAACAGGGCGACGCCGCGCAGGCTGTCGAGTACGTCGTGGCGCTGTTTTTCCGCCACGGGTGCGGCAGTCGGTGCAGGGTCGGTCATTCGTTCGGCTCTTGCATGCGGCTGCGCGGTGATTGCAGCCGGGCTTTGTCCCGATTGCAGCTGGCGGGCCATTGTTGTCCCCAGGCGCCAGATTAGCGCATCGCACTACAGCTTCGACAGGGCGGCGAAGCGCGCCTGATCGCCCGTCGAGGCCCGCTGCGGCAGGCCCAAGTGATTGATTCCGTACAAACACCAACTGGCAGGTATGAAGGTATAGAAACCAGTCGCCTTGGTTATGATGTTGCAGTGGCGCAGAGATTTGCGCGTCGAGAAAAAAAACGCAAAAAAGCCTTGAAAAAAGGCCGGAAAAAGATTTTCATTGGCTTCGCCGGGGGGCAACAAATTCATTCCTAATCTTGTTGCGGATAGCGCTTCCCGGTGCATTTTTCGAAAGCTCCACGAACGCCCGCTCCGATTCGCTCCATCGTCTTTCGCAAGGGCCCGCGCGGTGCGCCGGCCAACCGATGCCGCGCGGTTTCGTGGCAGCCTCATTTCAGGGAGAGGCGCAAATGGCAATGATTCCGCTGGCACGTTTCCGTGCAGCTCATCCTTCCCGCCTGGCTGTTCGCGCGGCCGCCGCCCTCCGGCGGCTCCCCCCGTCCGCCGACCTGCATAGACGAACGTAGCGGCCGCGCCGGCCTCGCATTTGCACGTAGGGCACTAGCCCGGACCGTTCCTGGCCGGCATCGCCGCGCTGCAGCCAATGCGGACGAAAATGCCACATTTCTGGCATAAATGGTGCTTTCGTCCGCTTGTGCGTACCCGTGTAGATATAAGTAAACCTGTACAAAGTTTTTTTTACGATGATAAACTGAGACCGCACGCAGCAGAAAAGACCCCGTTGACCGGCTTTTTTGTCGCATTTCACATTGCGGCAGAATCGATTTCGGCGTGTTGCAGGGATTGCTGGCGTACCGGCCTCGGATTTCGGGGGGGATGCGGATGAGAAAGCGCAAAATAGCTGTCGTCGGGCTCGCCGACGATGCAAGTCACGCCTTTCGCTCGATGCTCAGGATCGTCGATGGCCGCGGTGGTATCAGCTGGACACTGGCAGCGCCGGATGAGGCCGACGTATTGCTGGCCGGCGTGCATTCCGGCGAGGAAGTTGTAAAGCCGTGGGCGCGTACCAACAAGCCGCTGATAGCCGTCTACGAAGGCGCTGCCACGCGGCCGCTGACGCCCTACACCTTGCACCACCCGTTTCGTGTGATGCAGCTGCTCGGCGTGCTCGATGATGTCGACCTGGCCTTGGCCGGTGCGGCGCCCAATGAGCCGGCACGTCCAACGCATCGCATCGGCGATGCGAGCTGGGGATTTGCCGAGTCGCTGCGTCTGCTTGCGCGCAGTTCGTCCTCGGGCCAGTTCTATGTCGCCGGCCATGGCCATGAACGTCTGTTCGTGCGCGACGACCTGTCCGCCTACTACGCCAGCACGGATATGGCGCAGCGGCTGGCCCACACCGCGCTGGACCTGCCGGCCCTCGTGCTCAGCAGCCAGACACCGCCGGCGCAGTTCGAATGCCGGCCGGTGTTCGAACTGGCCTGGTTCACCGGGCTGCACGGACCGGAAACGCCGGCGCCCTGGCTGGACAGGCAGGCTGCGCACCGCCTGCGGCGCTGGCCCGATTTCGGCCGCCTGCGCGGCACGCGCGACCAGCTCGCCCTGGCGGCGCTGCTCACTCACGGCAGCTACAGCCGCACGCGGCTGATCGAAACCTCGCGCCAGTCTGCCGGTCGCGTCGACCGGTTTCTCAATGCCTGCGCACTCTCCGGCGTACTGCATTCGAGCAACGAAGCAATCGCCGCCAACGATGCTACGAATACCTTTGTAGCAAATTCTGCGGCACGCCTGGGCGGCCTGATCCGCGGCCTGCGCTCGCGCCTGGGCCTGACGGGCTAGTGGTCTGTAACGGACAAATCGCTAGCAGCTCGCTCCTCCTGGCCACGCAGGACTTGCTGCTCGCTCGGCCAATAGCAGGGGCTATTGGCGTCGCTCCGCAGCGGCGTCCTGCACGGCCAGTCCTTCGCGATCTCACTACCCATTTGTCCGGTACAGGCTACTAGGGCATGAGCGAGCATGAGTTCAAAATTGTCTTCACCGGTCCCATGGGCGCGGGCAAGACCACTGCGATCGCCGCGATCAGCGACGAGGCACCGGTATCCACCGATGTGATCAACACCGATCACGACGCGCACGACAAGGCCTTGACCACGGCCGGCCTGGACTACGGCCGCATCGCCATCGACGAGAACACCGGCGTGCGTCTGTACGGCACGCCGGGACAACTGCGCTTCCGCTTCATGTGGGAAATTCTCGGCACCAATGCCGCTGGCGTGATCGTGCTGGTCGATGCGGCGCAGGCCGATGCGCTGGTGCAGCTGGATGCCTTCGTCGATGCCTTCGGCGCCGGCCGGCGCATGCCCATCGTGATCGGTGTAGGCCGCAGCGGCGAGGCTGGCGCGCATCCGCTGGATGCGTTCGTGCAGCGCCTGGAAAGCCGTGGCCTGACCTTGCCGACTTTCGGTGTCGACGTGCGCCGCCGCGACGACGTGCTGCTGCTGATCGACACCTTGCTATGCCTGCTGGAAATGGCTGACCCCACGAGGATGAATGCATGACGGCGAACCCGCGGTTCGGACGCGTGGCGACAGGTGTCGCGCAGAAGCTGCTGGATACCTTCGCCAACGCCACGCCCGGCGTCGCCTCGGCGGTGCTGCTCAGCGCCGACGGTTTCGAGGTGGCGTCGCTGCAGGCCGGCAAAGGCAGCGCCGCTCGCCTGGCTGCGATGGGCAGCTCGCTGTCGGCGATCGGCTCGGCCATTGCCAAGGAAGCCGGCATCGTCGACTGCAACCGCATGATCATCGAATCGGACAGCGGCACCGTGGTGATCATGAACATTCACGATTCCAAGCCGCCGATGTCGCTGGCCGTGGTGGCCAATGAACACTCCACCCTGGGACAGCTGCTGTGGGCGGCGAAGAACCTCTGTGGCGCGGTTGCGCGCGCTTTCCGCGAATGAGTGAAACGTCCAGGCGCCGCACCGCGCCAGGGCTGCTTGCAGGTACCGATCGGTGCACCGTTCACCAAGGAGAACACCGTGGCGAATATCAATGAAAGTCTGGCGACCTTGATGCAGTCCGACGGCGCCATGTGCGCCGCGCTGGTCGATGCGAACAGCGGCATGACCTTGGGGCGAACAGGCACCGGCCTGGATCTGGATCTGGCTGCGGCCGGCAATACCGAAGTCGTGCGCGCCAAGATGAAGACCATGAAGAGCCTGGGCCTCAACGACGCCATCGAAGACATCCTCATCACGCTGGGCAAGCAGTACCACATCATCCGGCCGGTGGCGTCAAAGCCCGGTTTGTTTATTTATCTCGTTCTGGACAAATCAAAATCAAACCTGGCGCTGGCGCGGCGCAACTGCCAGGAAGCCGAGCAGGCGCTTTCGCTCTAGGCAGCAGAGCGCAGGCCCGGTAATCGCGCAAGCGCGGTTCCGGGCCCGCGCGGCGGCCTGAAAGAAAACTGCATCGCCGCGGGTCTGTCTTGGCGACCACCAAGAGGATTCCGCATGTTTCGCAAGCTATTCGCTGTTGTGTTTCTTGCCCTGACGTTCGCGGCCGGCGCCGACGCTGCGCCGCTGGCCGACCAGCCTGAAGGCGTCACGCCGCTGCTGATCGGCGGGCGCGTGCCCGATGCGTCACTGCAGACCCTGGACGGCAACGGCGTATCGCTGCGCACGGTGCTGGACGGCAAGCCCAGCATCGTGGTGTTCTACCGCGGTGGCTGGTGCCCCTTCTGCAACCTGCAGCTGGGCCAGATCAACCAGGCCAAGCCGGCGCTGGCGGCGCTGGGCTACCAGATTATCGCCCTGACGCCCGATCCGCCCGAAGCGGTCAAGCGCACGCTGGGCGACGACAAGCTTGACTACGCCATCTATTCCGACCGGCAGATCGAGGCGCTAAAGGCGTTCGGTGTCGGCTACCGCGTCAAGGAATCGCAGATGGATCTCTATCGCAAGCACAAAATCGATCTGGCTGGCGTGCCCGGCGCAGAGGCCGATCATGCACTGCCGGTGCCGGCGATCTTCATCGTCGATGGCAAAGGCATCATCCAGTTCGTCTACGTCAATCCCGACTATCGCATCCGCCTGTCGCCAGATCTGCTGCTGGCTGCGGCGAAAGCGAGCCTGAACGTGCAGGCGCTGAAACCGAACTGACTGCGCCCGAGGTAGCTGGCGTAGGGCGCCGATGAGCGCAGCGAATTGCGCCGAGGGAGTTTGCGACAGAGGCCGGCCGCAGACCTCGCGGTGCAGTCCGCGTCGCTCGTCGCGCCCTACGAAAACCACGCGCGGCATCGCGCCGATGTAGGGCGAGTGGCCATGGCGGATACGCAGCAACGGCGCGACTTAAAAAAAGGGCCGCATGCGCGGCCCTTTTTCTGGAAAACGTTCGCAACGAAAAACTATTGCTAAGTTGCCCTTTTCAGCAGGCCGATGATGACCAGCAGGATGACCGCTCCGATTGCCGCATAGATGATGCTGCCGGCGATACCGCCTATACCCAGTCCCAGGCGTGGCAGCAGAAAGCCCGCCAGGAACGCGCCGACGATGCCGACGACGATATTGCCGACCAGGCCAAAGCCGTGCCCCTTCACGATCTGCCCCGCCAGCCAGCCCGCAACGGCGCCGACAATCAACCAGATAATCAGTGCTTCGACAGTCATATCTGCCTCCTCCCGTCGCGAGATGCGACCCGGCGATTCTGCGCCATCTGGGCGCAACCGCAATGCTTGTGGGCGGACTAGGGCGTATGTAGTTTTTTCCAGTGCTGCGACGCCGCCGGCGGAGCGGCCGTCCTGTGCCTCGGTTGTCCGGCACGGCACAGGAGGAATCATGCAAATTTCACTACGCGTACGTCGTTGCCACGCCGTGGCCCGGCTGGCGTCGCTGCTCGTGTTCGGCGCTGCCTGTGCCGGTGTGGCCCAGGCTGGTTCCGAAGCGGACAGCAGCTACGAATTTGCCCGCGTGACCTATGCCAGCGACTACTGTACGCAGCTGCGCTGGCAGCGGCCCGAGGCAGACGATGGCGCCGAAGACGACAGTGACAGGACGCTACCGCGCCGGCAACGGCCGTGCTGACGGCCGCCGACACGCCCGGCGCAAGCGCAACACCCGCGGCACCCGCTCAGGGCGGCAGCGCCGACGCGGGGCAAGGCCGCAGCGCCGATATCGATGCCGATGCCGATGCCCCTGAGCTGCTGCTCAGTTCGCGCTTCAATCACGAGTCCTGCGAAGGCAACCAGGCCGGTGCGGTTGTGGACGACACGGCGCAGTTGCCGCTGCTGATCGCCGGGCTGCAGGCGGTGCACGAAGCGCTGGCGGTGCAGCCGGACTGGATCGACGATGGCAACCTGCCATTGGACTGGCAGGGCTGCTGGCGCCGAAACGCGCGCCTGGGCAGTGCGCTGGTGGAGAGCACAGACGGCCGTATTGCTCTTTATCTCGATGTGCAGGATTGCGCCGGCGAGCCCCAGCGCGTGAAGCTGGAGCTGCGGCCGGCGAGCGAGGAACAGCCGCACGGCTATCGCAGCCCGGGCGGCATCCTGGCTACACTTGCACCTATTTTAATTTGTGGATCTTTTATCGAATGAGGCCTGCGCCGGCATCGGGGCCCTGAAGCTGTGGAGCCAGCCGGCAGAGCGCCTGCAGCCGCCAGGCGCGGTGCTGCCGCGCAGCGCTGAACTCAGGGCCAGACCGGCTCGTCCAGCAAGCCCTGTCCGGCAATGCGCGTTTCGCCGGACTGCCGCGTCAGTTCCACCGCGACGATATTTGCCACGTCTTCGATCGCGGCGACCAACTTGGGCGCGTGGCTGATCACCCAGACTTGCGACTGGCGCGAGGCCCGTACGATCTGCCGCGCCAGCGGCCGCAGCAGATCGGGATGCAGGCTTTGCTCGGGTTCGTTCAGCACCAGCAGCTCGGGCGGGCGTGGGCTCAGCAGCGCTGCCAGCAGGCACAGATAGCGCAGGGTGCCGTCGGACAGCTCGGCGGCACGCAGGGTGCGCAGCAGGCCATGCGTGTCCAGGCCGATTTCCAGGCGGGCCTCGTCGCCGAGTATGGCCAGGCGCGAACCAGGAAACGCGTCGTCGATGGCGCTGTGCAGCGCTTCCTCGTCGCCGATTTCCACGATGGTCTGCAAGGCGGCGGCGACATCGCGGCCGTCATGGGCCAATGCGCCGGTCTGCACGCTGGTACGCGGCTGGCGTAGCGGGCTGTCGGCGTCGGTGCGGAAGCCGTCGTAGAAACGCCAGCCGCGCAGGCGTTCGCGCAGGGCGAACACTTCTGGATAGCGTTGTGGCTCGGCCAGCTCGGACAGGATGGAGCGGCTGGGCGAGAGGGCGAAGCCCAGGCGCTGCCATTCGCCGTCGGCGTCGCGCAGCAGGGCGACGCTGTTGTCGCGTTCCAGCCAGGTATTCGCCTTGCGCTGCGGCGGCGCCTGCCAGACGCATTCGGATTTGATTTCCGGATCGAGGCGGAAACGCGACTGCGCCACGGGATTGCCGCCGGCTGGCAGGCCCAGCGCGATCTGATAGGCCACGTCGTCGGCGGCAAAGCCGAAACTGATGCGCAAGGCCGTACTGCTGCGGGTGCCCTGCGGCCGCAGACCGCGCTTTTGCTGGCTGCGGGTATCGGCGGGGCCGGCCCATTGCAGCGAAGGAATGCCGCCTTCCTGCGCGACCGCCTCGGCGAGGCGTCCGTCGGCGGCCTGTTGCAGCAGGCGCAGTGCGCGGTACAGGTTGGACTTGCCGCTGCCGTTCGCGCCGGTGACCAGGGTCAGCGGCTCGAGTTTCAGCTTGAGGTCGCGCAGCGAGCGGTAGTTGGATACGGCGAAGGTATGCAGCATGGGCGCGATTGTGCCTCGCGGACGGGCCGGCCTGCAGCTGCCGTCGCCCGGCAGGCGGGCAAGGAACGCCGCGCCTTGGCGCTGGTCCGAGCCGCGACGTCACGCGAGGAATACCGTAGTGAGCCAGCCGGTGATGTTACGTGCCTGTCTGTTCGGCGCTGCCGTCGGCGATTCCATCGGCCGGCGCTACGAAGGGGTGTCGGCGCGGCGGGTGTGGCGCTGGCTGCGGCCGCCTTTGCGCCAGCGCCTCGCCGGCGGCCGTGGCATGGTCAGCGACGATACCGACCACGGCATCTTTGTTGCACAGAATATTTTGCGCAGTAAGGGTGATGTGGAAAAGTTTCGTCCCCGCCTGGCCTGGCGCCTGCGCCTGTGGTTGCTGTGTTTTCCCGCCGGCATAGGCTGGGCCGAGGCAATGCCGGGCCGGCGCCGGCCGTGCCGCTTTCAGGATGCGGCCAGGCGATAGCCGATGCCGTGTACGCCGAGGATCAGGCTATGTGCGAACGGCTTGTCCACCAGCTTGCGCAGTTCATAGACATGGGTGTGCAGCGCCGCGCTGTCGCCGCCGTCGCTGCCCCAGACCGCCGCGGCGAGTGCTGCATGGCTGACCACGTTGGGCGACTGCTGCATGAGCAGTTGCAGGATGCTGGCCTGGGCCCGGGTCAGGGCGATGGAGCGGCCCTGGCGCTGGGCCAGCATCGAGGCCGGGTCGTAGTTCAGCTCGCCGACGCTGAGGCTTTGCATGCCGCTGCCGCGGCGGCGCCGGTGCAGCACACGCAGGCGCGCTTCCAGTTCCTTCATCGCGAACGGCTTGACCAGATAGTCGTCGGCACCTTCGGCGAAGCCGCGCAGCTTGTCGTCCAGGGTGTCTCGCGCCGTCAGCATGAGAATGGGCGTGTCACGGCCGCTGCTGCGCAACTGCCGGCATAGCGCCAGGCCGTCCAGCCGCGGCAGGCCCAGGTCGAGCACGATCAGGTCGAACACGTCGCCCAGCGCGCGGGCCAGGCCGGACACGCCGTCGGCGGCGTGGTCGACGCGGTAGTCGCGCCGTTCCAGGTAGTCCCAGATATTCGCGGCAATGTCGTACTGGTCTTCGATGATCAGCACGCGCAAACCTGCATTCGTGTGCGGGTCTTTCGCGCTGCGCGAGGTGGCGAGTTCGTTGAGCATGTTTCCGGCGGGATAGGCGATGAGGCGGGTCAGCGTCGATCAGTGTGTCGTTCGGCGAGCTTGCCACAATACGGGCGCCGGGCCGTTAACGCGGGCCTGAGATTTGCCGCATGCGGTTGCGCCGCCGCATTTTTTGCTCCGGCTTGCGGCCCTGCCGGAGTCGGCCTGCAGCCGTCCAGGCATCGGCTGTACACGCGCGAAAGTGCCGCGCAAGGGCGGGAATTTTGCTCCGCCTTGCGGCTTTTGCACCGACTTTAGCGCACTGCCGGCCACTGCCGCCGCTGCGCATTTTTGCACCGTGGACAGGGAAGAAATCCCGGCGCTACGTGAAATGCTTGTGCAGGGATAACGGCAGGGCATGAGCCGGGCAGAGGCATCTCGCATTGTTATCTATTGTAAAGGTGAATTTTCGAGCCTAGCGTCCGGCTCGCAGTGCAGCGCCGTATGAGGCACTGCCGCTGCGACCAGGCGCACTCGATGAGCGAATGCGCCGCACCAGGCGAATCATCCACGGGCGAGCCGCGGCAGGGAAGCAGGGCTGCCGCTGTCCGCCCAAGCCGGAGACAGACTCATGTCCATTTCGCTCGATTCCGTTGCCCAGTCCCAGGTGTTGCTCAAGCTGCGTCGCGCGGCTTGTATGCGCCAGCTGTCTGCGCTGGTTCTCGTGCTGGGCTGTACTGCCACGCTGCCGGCGGCTGCCGGTCTGTTGAATGTCCCCAACGGCGACTTCTCCGCGCCGTCCGATGCCGGCACGGTCGGCGGCGGTGTGCTCGGCAGCTCCGGCACGAATGTGCTGATCGGGGCGGGGCCGTGGATGGCCAGCTACCGCGGCGTGATCGGCCTGCTGGCACCGCCGCTGATGCAGATCGATTCGGTCACGCGCTCGGCCTCGATTTCCGACGTGCTGGGCATACAGGCCTTGTCGATTCTCAACAACGGCGGCTATTTCAGCCAGATCGTGCCGGCCAGCTACCAGCCGAACAAGCGCTATACCCTGGTCACCGAAATTCGCCAGGGCGTGGACCTCGACTTGCCGGTGATGGCGGTGTCCGGTGTCGGCTCGGCGTTCCGCGCCGGCAATACCGTGCTTGGCCGCAGCGGTACCGCGGCGGCCGACCATGTGCGCGCCGACAAGATCGATGCGACCACCCAACGCCTGGCCTACAGCTACGACACCGGCCCGGCGGCGTCCGGCCCCATCGGCATCGAGATGTACGACGAGCCGCAGGGCCTGCTCCATGCGCAGCTGCAAGAGAGCGCCGAGTTCTCTCGGGTGAAACTGGCGGAAAGCACGATTCCGCCGGCCAATTCCACCTTGACGGTCAGCGGCGGCGGTTCCCAGTCTGCCCTGATCGGCACGCCTTACGGCGCGCCCATGATTGCCACTGTGCGTGACGGCAACGGCAATCCGCTGTCCGACGTGCTGGTCACCCTGGCCGCGCCGGCCGACTTTGCCAGTGCCGTGATCAGCACCGATAGCGAGACCGGCACGGTGATAGCGGGCTTTACCGATGCGAACGGCCAGGTACGCCTGACCGCCGTGGCCAACCCGGTAGCCGGCTGCTTCAAGATCACGGCGAGCGTGCTCGGCATCAACGGCACGGGCGCATTCAACCTGCGCAATTACACCCAGCAGCAGGCGCTGGCCTACAAGCGCGCCAACCCCGACGTCATCGATGCTTTCCAGGATTCGGTCTACTGCAACGGTTTCGAATAAGTACGGCATGCAGCGCTAGCAACTACGCTGCATGGCGGCGGTGCACGGCGAACTTCGGCCGCCTTGCACCGCCGCGTTTTGATGGGCTGGCGCCGTGCTTGCGAACCGTCGCTCCAGTTGCCAGAGTCGGTCGCCCCTAGGAGCGTACTTATGCGCCGATCGACGCTGGCAATTTTGCTTTCCCTGGCCTGCAGCCCGGCCCTGGCAACGACGCTGCTGCTCAACGCCCGGGTGCACACCCTGGCCAGGCCCGCGCAGGCGCAGGCCGTGGCCTGGGACGAATCCGGCCGCATCGTCGCCGTCGGCAGCAATTCCGAACTGCGCCAGCGCTACCCGCAGGCCAAGGCACTGGACGCCGCTGGCGCCACCGTGCTGCCCGGTCTGATCGACGCGCACGGCCATGTACTCGGCCTGGGGCTTTCGCTGCTGAATGCCGACCTGCGCGGCACTCGCTCCAAGGACGACGTGCTGCAGCGCCTGCGCCTGCATGCGGCCTCGCTGCCGCCCGGAGCCTGGCTGGTCGGACGGGGCTGGGACCAGAACGACTGGCCGCAGAAGACCTTTCCCAGCGCGGCCGACCTGGATGCCGCCTTTCCTGACCGGCCGGTCTATCTGCGCCGCGTCGACGGCCATGCGGCCTGGGCCAACTCGGCGGCGCTACGGCTGGTCAGCCGCGATCTCGCCGGCGACTGGCAGCCCGACGGCGGCCGTATCGAACGCCGCGACGGCAAGGCCACGGGTGTGTTCGTCGATGCGGCGATGGACCTGGTCGATACGGTGATGCCGCAGCCGGATGCTGCGCTGAAGCGGCGCGCCTACAAACTCGCGTTCGAGCGCCTGCTCGCCGCCGGCCTCACCGGTGTGCACGACGCCGGCGTCAGCGCCGACGACTTCGCCGTGCTGCGCCAGCTGGCCGATGCGGGCGAGCTGCCGCTACGCATCTACGCCATGGCCGATGCCGACGGCGCCGCGCTGGATGCGCTCTGCCGCGACGGCCTCTACGCCCATGCGGGCGGGCGGCTGCAGATGCGCGCGGTGAAGCTCTACATCGACGGCGCCCTGGGCAGCCGCGGTGCGGCCCTCAAGGCGGACTACAGCGACGACGCGGGCAATCGAGGCATCCTGGTGACCGCGCCGGAGGAGTTCCGCCGTATCGTGGCCAAGGCCAGGACGTGCGGCGTGCAGGTGGCGACGCATGCGATCGGCGACCGTGGCAACCGGGTCGTGCTGGATACCTATGCCGACGTGCTGGGCGAGGCTGCGGCTGGCAATCATCGCTGGCGCATCGAACACGCGCAGATCGTCGACGTGGCCGACATCGCCGACTTCGCCAAGTTCAAGCTGATTGCCTCGATGCAGCCTACCCATGCCACCAGCGACATGCCCTGGGCCGAGGCCCGCCTGGGCAGGTCTCGCCTGGCCGGTGCCTATGCCTGGCGCCGCTTTGTGGATGCCGGCGTGCCGCTGGCGCTGGGCTCGGATTTCCCGGTGGAGCAGGTCAGTCCGTTGCTCGGGCTGTACGCCAGCGTCACCCGGCAGGACCTTTCCGGCAAGCCGGCCAAGGGCTGGCTGCCGCAGCAGCGCCTGAGCCTGATCGAGGCTACGCGCGGTTTCAGCGCGGGTGCGGCCTTTGCCCAGTTCGGCGAGGACGATCTCGGCAGTGTTTCCCCGGGTAAGTTCGCGGATTTCACGCTGTTACAGAAAGATCTATTCCTCATGCCGGCACGGGAAATACCTTCAGATGGTGTTTCTGTGACCATTGTCTCGGGACAGGTCGTTTATGGGCGCTTGTCCGAGGCGCAATGACACCGCTGCCCAGCGTGTTGGCCAGGCGGCCATGCGCATAGGAAGGTAAACGATTGATTCGGTAGCGCTGCCGTCGCGGCGCGCCGTTTTTTTGCCCGTGCCTGCCATCGGTGGTCGGCTGCGCCAGCGAGAGTTCCCGCGCAAAAGAGCAACATTTCCTCTTGGCCGGATGAGGGTTTTCCCGGCCGTTTCCTGCGCTTTTTTCAGGGGCTCGATAAAGCCAGCTTATCGTCTCGGCGTTCGATTCTACCGACCGTTATATATTGTAAATTTTCAATTCCGCGAATAATTTCACACCACAGCATGCCGTGCCGTACGGCAACGCTGGCGCCGGAAGCCGACAGTTTTGTCGAAGGGTCGCGAAGGGCTTCTGTCGAACCCATATGTCTGCATGCAGCGCGAATCCTTTCACCGGGGTCGGTGGCCGCCGCATGCCTCTCGCCGGAGGAAATCATGAATACCGTACGCGTTTCCGCACCCTTTCTGTCTTCTTTCTCGCGTATTTCCCTGCGCCGCATGACGCTGGCGCTCGCTGCCGGCATCGGTTTTTCCTGCGCCGCCCAGGCCGGCTTCCTCACAGTTCCGAATGGCGATTTCTCGGCGCCGGCCAACGCCGGCACAGTCGGCGGCGGCGTACTCGGTGGCTCGGGTACGAATGTGCTGATCGGTAGCGGTCCCTGGACGGCGACTTACAACGGCGTGCTGGGCCTGCTGGCTCCGCCCGTCCTGGAAATCAGCTCGGCCAGCGGTACCGGCAGCATCACCGGCTTGCTCGGCATCAATGCCCTGGGCATCGTGAACAACGGCGGTCACTTCGGTCAGACGCTCAGCAACACCTGGCAGTCGAACAAACGCTATACCGTGCTTGCGCACCTGAATACGGGGGCGGAGCTGGATCTGCCCCTGCTCGCGGCTGCCGGTACCGGCATTTCGCTACATGCGGCTGGCTCGCTGGTCGCCAGCAGCACCGGCATCGCCACGCATGTTCGTGCCGACGCGGTCGACATCACCACGCTGCGCATTGCATTGACGCACGACACCGCTGTTGTGGCGCCCGGCGTGGCCATCGGCCTGCAGCTGTTCGACCGTCCTTCCGGCCTGCTGACCGCCAGCCTGGTCGATACCGCGGAATACTCCGCCATCCGCATGGCCGAGAGCACGATCCCGCCGGCCGGCTCGACCTTGAGCATCAGCGGTGGCGGTTCGCAATCGGGGGCCGTCGGCATGCCGTATCCCTCGGCGATGAAAGCCATCGTGCGCGACCAGGACGGTAACCCGATACCGGACGTGCTGGTGACGCTGACCGCGCCCCAAGATGGCGCCAGCGCCAACTTGTTCGCTTCCGGGGGCGAAAGCGGACGCACCATCGTCACGTTTACCGACGGCAACGGCGAAGTCACCCTGAGCGGTACGGCCAACGAAATTTCTGGCTGCTTCAGGGTCAACGCCGATGTGGTCGGCGTTTCCGGACAGGCTTCGTTCCAATTGCGCAACTACAGCGAAGCGCAGATCGCGGCGTACATGAACGCCAACCCCGGCGCCATGGGCACGCCGCAGGATTCGGTCTACTGCAACGGTTTCGAATGAGTACGGCGCCCGTCGCTCCTGTGGGAGCGGCGGGCGGCGGCGATGCATGGCGAAACTTCGGCCGCTATGCATCGCCGCGTTTTACTCGCCGTCGAAGCGCTACAGAAACCGCCTGCGGGCGGTTTCTGCATGCCTGCCGCCAGCGCGCAACCTCTGAACAACGTCGAATGTGCTGCTTTTCATCGGGAGCCCGCTGAGGCAAGAGGGCTGCCAATCCCCTGCGATGCAAGGGACCGGCGGGAGTGTGGAGACAAGCCTCCGGCTGCGGCAGTTACCGGCGGGCAATGGCCGGTAATTTCTTGTGTTGTGGAGAAATGGCGCCGTATGCCGGGGTGCCAGATACAGCTGGCGTCGCTCCTTACGGCTGGGCCGGCTGCAAACCGTCCTGGAAGATGATCTGGCTGGCGCGGAAATTGGCCACGATGTCGGCAGTAAGGTTGCCGGTGCGGTGATTGTCCCGTGTGTCGGCGATGCCGGTCGGCTGACCGCTGAAATTCACCGCCGGGTTCGAGAAGTACGGCTTGCGCGGACAGCCGCCGACGCAGTTGGTGTCGTACGACATCACCGTGCGGAACGAGCCGTTGACGAAATGGCCGTTCGACCAGGCATGCGCGCCGTTGCCGTTGCCCGGGTCGTGGCCCATGCCCATGTTGTGGCCGTGCTCGTGCGCGTAGCTCAGGTTGCCCACGGCGCAGCCGCGCGTGGTGACCTGGAAGGCCGAACCGGCGAAGCCCGGCCCCGGCGAACTTTGCAGGTAGCCGACGCCGCAGGCATTCAGATTGCGGGTGATCAGCGACACCATGTCGGCACCGGTCTGATTGCGCCAGCTGGCCACTTCCGCGTCATCGCGCAACCAGGGCAGGTCGGTGCCGGTGTTGCCGGTTTCGGCACGCGCGGTCAGGCGCACGCCGGCCAGGCGGAAGCGCGTGGTCATGTCGCTGTTGCGGAAGGCGAGGTTGGAACTGTCCACCGCCGACTGGGCGAAGGCCGTGGCCTGGGCCAGGTTGCCGCCGACGTCGATCAGCGCTTCGGGCGACAGCACGATCAGCACATCGGTGCGGTTGGCCGGATCGGCATCGGGCGCCAGCGCCGCTGCCGGCGCCGTGTCGCCAGCGACGGCGTGTTCGCTGTAGCGCGTGGCGCATTCGGGAAACTCGTCCTGGTCCAGCAGCAGCACGGCCTGGTGGCCGTCGGCCAGGGTGGTGATTTCGTAATTGCCTTCTGGCGCGCTGATCAGCCCGCCGAGAATGCCGTTGCTCAGGCTGAGGCTGACGAGGGCGTCGGTTTCGCCGGCAAAGCGGCCGATGATCCAGCTATCGCCGCCGCCGCGCGGTTCGCGCCGCACGACCTCGATACGCTGGCTGCGGCCGCCCGGCAGGGCCAGGTCCAGGCTGTCGGCCTGCTGCAAGGCGTGCAGGTCGATGCGAATGCGCAGGGCCGCGACGCTGCCGCGTTGGCGCTGCAACTCCGGGCGCGACAGCGCGCCGTCTACGGTCCAGGCCGGCTGGCTCGCGGCGGCAGCGGGCGGGGTGCCACCGAGGCCGGCGGCAAGAGCAAGGGGCAGGATGGACAGGCGCATGGCGGAAACCTCGTCGTTTTGTGCCGTGATGGTAGCGGGCCAGACGCCAGCGCACAGTGGTACGCACCACGGCGAATGTGCGGCAACGCCCGCAAAACGCCCTTATTCCGCCTCGCCATGGCAGTTCGATTGCGTTCTGCTGCAGCCACGGAAAGAATCGACGATGCTGCAGCTCTGCGGCCGCCGGGCCGGACATCGCCCGCCCGCGCTTCCCTGGTCAACCTGTCAGAAAAGGAACGGTGTGAATTCCCTCGAAACTGCGCCTGGCGCGCATGCCGGCTGGATTGTCGTCAAGTTCGGCGGCACCAGCGTCTCCACGCGTCCCCGCTGGGACACCATCTGCCGCATCGCCCGTGACTGGCATGCGCAGGGCAAACGCGTGCTGATCGTCGTATCGGCACTTTCGGGAATCACCGACAAACTCAAAACCATCGCCGAAGCCCGCGGCGACCGCGACAAACGCGAGGCGGTCCGCGCCGAAATCCTCGATCGCCACGAGGCCATGTTCGCCGAGCTGGGCCTGAGCGACCGCGCTACCCTGCAGTACTGGCTGGACCGCCTGACGGCCCTGAGCCAGGACAGCCGCGCCGAGAACGCCGAACTGCCCTGGCAGGCGGAAGTGCTGGCCCTGGGCGAACAGCTGTCCTCGACCCTGGGCGTGGCGTATCTGAATACGCTGGGCCTGCCGGCGCACTGGCTGGATGCGCGCCGCCACCTGCTGGCCCAGGCCCTGCCGAACCAGACCGCCTGGGGTACGTATCTGTCGGCGTCGGTACCGACGGCGCCCGATCTTGCCCTGGCGGCGAAGCTGGCCGGCGAGGGCGAGGTCTTCATCAGCCAGGGGTTCATGGCGCGCAATGCAGGCGGCGAAACCGTGATCCTCGGCCGTGGCGGCTCGGACACTTCGGCCGCCTATTTCGGTGCCCTGCTCAAGGCGGAAAAAGTCGAAATCTGGACCGACGTCGCCGGCATGTTCTCGGCCAATCCGCGCATCGTGCCGTCGGCACGTCTGCTGTCGCGGCTGGACTACGAAGAAGCGCAGGAAATCGCCACCACCGGCGCCAAGGTATTGCACCCACGCTGCCTCAACCCGGTGCGTGAAGCGCAGGTACCTCTGGTCGTACGCGATACCAATCGTCCGGAACTGGCCGGTACCGAAATCGGTGCTTCCATCCTGGCGGCGGCGCCCAGCGTGAAGGCCGTCAGCGAGCGTCGCGGCATCACCCTCATCTCGATGGAGTCCATCGGCATGTGGCAGCAGGTCGGCTTCCTGGCCGATGTGTTTGCCCGCTTCAAGCATCATGGTTTGTCGATTGATCTCATCAGTTCGGCCGAGACCAATGTCACGGTCTCGCTGGACCCTTCGGAAAACCTGGTCAATTCCGATGTGCTGTCGGCACTGGCGGCAGACCTGGCCGAGGTCTGCCGGGTGAAGGTGATTGCGCCGTGTACCGCGGTCACCCTGGTCGGCCGCGGCATGCGCTCGCTGCTGCCGCGGCTGGCCAGCGTGCTGGCCGAGTTCGACCTGCTGCGCGTCCACCTGGTGTCGCAGTCGTCGAACAATCTGAATCTCACCATCGTTGTCGACGAAGCAGCAGCCGACGGCCTGGTGCCTACCCTGCACGCGGCCTTGATCAAGGCTGAGGCCTTGCGCGCGGAAGACCCGGCCGTATTCGGCCCGGCCTGGAGCGAGCTGTATGCCGACCGCCTGGCGCCACCGGCGCCGCCCTGGTGGCGCCAGCGCCGCGAGGAACTGCTGCAGCTGGCGCAGCAGCAGGGGCCTTGCTACGTCTACGACCTGGCCAGCGTGCGCGCCCGCGCCCGCGCGTTGCGCGGCCTGCTCGCGCCGGACCGCTGGTTCTATGCGCTCAAGGCGAACAGCCACGACGAGGTACTGCGCTGCATCGCGGCGGAAGGACTGGGCCTGGAATGCGTCTCCCTGGCCGAACTGGAACGCGCCGCGCAATTCGTCGACAGCAGCCGTCTGCTGTTCACGCCGAACTTCGCTCCGCGCGACGAATACGCTGCGGCCTTCGCCCGTGGCGCGCGCGTAACCCTGGACAACCTGCATCCGCTGCAGCACTGGGGCGAGACCTTCCGCGGCCGCGACATCATCTTGCGCGTCGACCTGGGCAGCGGCCGCGGCCACCACGACAAGGTGCGCACCGGCGGCGCCGGCTCCAAGTTCGGCCTGAGCCTGGACCAGCTCGACGAATTCCACGCCCTGGCGCGCGGCCTGGACCTGGCCGTGGTCGGCCTGCATGCGCACCTGGGCTCGGGCATTCTCGACGCCGGCCACTGGCGCGAGGTATATGCCCAGCTGGCCGCCCTGGCGCAGCGCTTCGGCCGCATCGAGGCGATCAATATCGGCGGCGGCCTGGGCGTGCCGGCGCGGCCCGGCGACGCGCCGCTGGACCTGGCGGCGCTGGATGCGTTCCTCTGCGAAATCAAGACCGCCTATCCACAATTCCAGTTGTGGCTGGAGCCCGGGCGCTACCTGGTGGCCGAAGCCGGCGTGCTGCTGGCCCGCGTGACCCAGACCAAGCGCAAGGGCGAGTACCGCTATGTCGGCGTGGATACGGGCATGAACTCGCTGATCCGGCCGGCCCTGTACGAGGCCTGGCACGAGATCGTCAACCTGAGCCGCTGCGACGAGCCGGCCACGACGCTGTACCAGGTGGTCGGCCCGATCTGCGAATCCGGCGACGTGCTGGGCACGAACCGGCGCCTGCCGGCATGCCAGGACGGCGACGTGCTGCTGATCGCCCAGGCCGGCGCCTACGGCGCGACCATGGCGTCGCACTACAACCTGCGTGCGCCGGCGACCGAGTGCGTGGTGTGAGCCTGCTGCGCCGCATGCCGCCCGCGCTACAATCCGCGCCCGCCGCGCTTGCCGGGCGGCGGTCCGGGCTCGCCCCGATGCCGCTGCGCCAGCGTTCGCGGCCATGCTCTGCCTGCCACTGATTTCCGCGCAGGGCGCCGCCTGGTCTGCTGCGCCGGCCTGCGCGGTGCCGGTCCATCTGCATTCGTCGCCTGCGTCGCAAGGAGCCCTACCGTGCCGCTGTCTGATCCGCGCCAGTCCTCCGCCTTCCGCTTTGTGCGCGCCGACTACGCCGAGGGCGAAGCGCGCCTGGTGTACGCCTTCGACCATGGCCCCGAGCTGGTGGAACGCATCGTTTTCCCGGATGCGCCGGAACTGCCGTTGGAGCGCCGGCAGGCGTTTGCCCAGGCGCTGAAACTGCTGCACCTGATCGCCGGCGTGAGCTACTACAAGGCCGGCGTGCCGGCACAGATCCTGGTGGAAAACGGCCCGCTGGACGCCACCACGGCGCAATTGCTGCAGGCGCTCTACCTGCATGGCCTGGGCGAGTTCGCCTACCAGAACAAGCTCGACCTGCGCGAACACATCCATTTCCCCCATGCCGGCCTGCACGAGCCCGTGCCCGCCCTGGGGCTGCCGGCACGCAGCCTGGTACCGATCGGCGGGGGCAAGGATTCGCTGGTCACGGTGGAATTGCTCAAGCAGGCGGGCGAAAGCGCGACGGCGGCCTGGGTCGGCAATTCGCCGCTGATCGCCGCCTGCGTAGTGCAGACCGGCCTGCCGGGGCTGAACATCTCGCGCCAGCTGGCGCCGGAACTGTTCGAATACAACAAGGCCGGCGCCTGGAACGGGCATATTCCGGTCACGGCGATCAACTCGGCCATCCTCGCCGTTGCCGCCGTGCTGTACGGCTACGACAGCATCGTGTTTTCCAACGAACGCTCGGCCTCCAGCGCCACGCTGGAATACGCCGGCTTCGCCGTCAATCACCAATGGAGCAAGGGCTGGGAGTTCGAGCAAAGCCTGGCTGCCTGGCTGCGCAGCCATGTCGCGGCCGACCTGAACTACTGCTCGCTGTTGCGGCCGCTGTCGGAACTGGCGGTGACTCGCCTGTTCGCGCGCGAATCTCGCTATGACGGTGTGTTCTCCAGCTGCAACCGCAATTTCCGCATCCTCGGGCCGCGTCCGGCCGATCGCTGGTGTGGACAATGCCCAAAGTGTCATTTTGTATTCCTGGCCCTGGCGCCGTTCCTGCCCAAGCCGCGCCTGCTCGGCATCTTCGGACGCAACCTGCTCGACGACGAAAGCCAGATGCAGGGCTTCGACGCGCTGATGGAGTTCCGCGAGCACAAGCCGTTCGAATGCGTCGGCGAGGGCCGCGAATCGCGCGCCGCCATGTTTGCCTTGAGCCAGCGGCCGGAATGGCGCGAAGACGCCGTGGTCGCGCGCTTCGTCGCCACGGTGCTGCCGCAGCTGGAGCGTGCCGAACTGGCGCTGGAACCGCTGCTGCAGCCTTCGGCCGTTCACGGTCTGCCGCCGCGCTTGGGCGCCATCGCCGATGCGTTTCGCTGAGCTGGCCGGCAAGCGCGTCGCGGTCTGGGGCTATGGACGCGAAGGCCGTGCCACCCTGGCCGCGCTGCGCCGGCGCCTGCCGGGCCAGCGCGTCAGCCTGATCTGCAGCGAAGCCGAAGCCGAGCAGGCGCGAGCCTTCCACCAGGATGCGCTCGACTACGTCACCGGCGAGCCCTATGCCGGACTGCTGTGGAGCTTCGACATCGTGGTCAAGTCGCCCGGTGTCAGCGTCTACCTGCCGGCCATCGTCGAAGCCAAGGCCGCGGGCGTGTGCTTCACTTCGTCGACAGCCTTGTGGTTCGGCGAAAACCCGCTGGCCAGCGTGGCCGGCGTCACCGGCACCAAAGGCAAAAGCACCACCAGCGCGCTGATCGCGCATCTGCTGCGCAGCCTGGGCAAGCGGGTCGCCCTGGCCGGCAATATCGGCATGCCGCTACTGGAGCTGCTCGACACGCAAGCCCTGGTAGATTGCTGGGTAGTGGAATTATCCAGTTTCCAGACGGCCGAGGTCGCGCGCCTGGACGTCGGCCTGATCAACAACGTCTACGAGGAACACCTGGACTGGCACGGCACGCGCGAGCGCTACGTGGCGGACAAGCTGGCCCTGGCCAGGCACAGCGCCTGCCTGGTGGTGAACGGGCTGCAGCAGGAACTGCTGGCGCGCACCCTGGCGCATCCGCGCCGGCGCGCCTTCGGCACGGTTGCCGGCTGGCATGTGCAGGACGGCTGGATTGCGCATGGCCATGAGTTGCTGCTGCCGCTGGCCGAGCTGCCGCTGCGGGGCGAACACAACGGCCTGAACCTGTGCGCGGCGCTCAGCGCAGTCGATGCACTGGGTTTCGATGCGCACGCCGCGCTGCCGGCAGCGCGCAGTTTCGTGCCCTTGCCGCACCGGCTGCAGACCCTGGGCGAACGCGGCGGCCTGGTCTGGGTCAACGACAGCATTTCCACTACACCGCAGGCCAGCATCGAAGCACTGCGCAGTTTCGACGGCCGCGCGGTGAGCATTCTCGTCGGCGGTTTCGACCGTGGCGTGGACTGGAGCGATTTCCACCAGCATGTGCAGCGGCATCCGCCGCAGGCCGTGATCTGCCTGGGTAGCAACGGTTTGCGCATCTTCCAGTTGCTGGACTCGGCGCCGCGCGCGTTTGCGCTGGAACAGCGCGCCTCGCTGGCCGATGCGACCGCATTGGCGCGGGAACTCACGCCCGTAGGCGGCGTCGTGCTGCTGAGCCCCGGCGCACCGAGCTTCGACCAGTTCCGCGACTATGCCGACCGCGGCCGCGCGTTCACCCAGCTGGCCGGTTTCGATCCGCAGTCGATCGCGGCGATCGAAGGACTGGGTATCTGCTGAGGGACCTGCGAATCGCGTAGCGGCGCAACATCGCTGCAGCGCCGAAGCGCTATCCGGTCGCTGGATTGGCGCTTCGCACGCATGACATGCTCGCTCCCATGCATTCGATACCGCTGCAACTCATCCGTACGACTCTGCGCCTGTGGTGGCGGCATTGGCCGCCGCTGGTGCTGCTGGTGTTGCTGGGCTACCTGTTCAATGACTGGCTGCTGCGTATCGTTGTGGAAATCGGCCTGCGCAATCACGTGCTCGGCCTGTCGCTGCTGTCGCCGCTGGTGGTGATCGAACTCGCCGTGGTGATTGCGATGTTTCATGTGCTGCGGCCATCGCTGCCGGCGCTGACGCAGGCACCGCCTGGCCACACCACCGGCACCGCGCGCGGCGAACGCCTGGCCACGGCGCTGGCGCTCGCGCTGGTGCCGTTCTTCGCCTATTACGCCGGCTGGGGCCTGCTTGGCGATACCGTGCGCGAATATTCGCTGGCCGGTCTTGCGCGCGATCCGTTCGGCAAATACGGGCCCTTGCTCGATGCCCTGAAATCGCACGGCCTGGTGATCTCGGTCGCGGCTTCCTGGATGCTGCGCCGCTATGCCAAGGCACGCGAAGCGCGCAAGCATTCGACCGGCTGGCAGGCGCTGATCGTGCTGTGCGAAGCGAACTGGGTTTTCATCGGCCTGTTCGTGATCACGCGCGGCAAGGATCTGCTGATGAAATGGCTGGAGTCGCGCGTGGTATGGCAGTACTTCGGCGGCGCCGATGCGGATGTCGCCGCGCCGGTACTGGCGCCAACGCTGTTCGACAGCCTCGGCAGCGCCGCGCAGGGCATGTTCTTCGCTGCGCTGCTGCCGCTGGTCTGGCTGGCGATCACGGCGCTGATTTTCGGCCGCGACCTGGGCGAACAGTCGCTGCTGGCGACGAACAAGCGCCTGGAGAAAATCGTCGGCAGCTATGACAGGTTGCCGGCCTTGCTGCGCCAGTTCGGCGACGATTTCGTCAAGGGCTATCGCACGCGCTACGTGCCGGTGGCCAACAGCGTGCGCCTGACCCTGCATGCGGGGCTGACCCTGTTGCTGTGCTTCTGCGTCGGCTACCGTGCCTTGGAATGGCTGTCGGCACAGGCCTGGATTGGCGCGACCCAGCTGATCGGTCCGCACGCGATGGATTTCTGGCGTCCGGTCGGCGGCGCGCTGGCCTTGCTGCTCGGCGATCCGCTCGGCAGCACGCCCGGCATCGTCTTCGAGCCGCTGCGCATCTGCCTGCTGGCGGCGACACTGGAACTCGCGGTTGCTGCCTGGCGGCAGCGGCGCGACGAGCAGCCCGCAGCGGTTTCAACGCCACTGCAGGCGCAGTAGGCGCGGATTTTCCGCGGCGAGGCGAATCACCGCATCGACGTCGCCGGCGGCATCGGCCGGCAGCAGGAAGTCCTGCTCGAAACGGAATTCCTGCGCGATCTGCGGTGTCTTGCCATGACTGCCGTTGCAGCGCGTGGCGACGTCGCGCCGCGCCGGCGACAGGGCAGCGGCAGTCCAGCGCCGGCCGCGGCGGTCGACCAGTTCCAGCTGGCAGCGATCGAGCTTTTGTATCGACTCGATGTCGCCCGCTCTCAGGGCCATGCGCACGCGCAGCAGGCGCGTGCCGGCGGGCAGGCTGGCTGGGGCGATGACACTGCCCGGCGTCGCCGGCGGCGCATCGAAAGTTTCGATGCGGTCGATCTGCCAGCGGCTGCCGCCGA
This sequence comes from Tahibacter aquaticus, assembly GCF_004363655.1. Taxonomy (GTDB): domain Bacteria; phylum Pseudomonadota; class Gammaproteobacteria; order Xanthomonadales; family Rhodanobacteraceae; genus Tahibacter; species Tahibacter aquaticus. The sequence goes on along the minus strand of NZ_SNZH01000001.1, from coordinate 200,911 downwards.
ATTCCGCGCTGGCGCCGGGCGCGACGACGGTTTCCGGCACGGCACGATGCCGCTGGTAGGCGAGGTAGTCCTCGCCGCTGGCGGTCCATAGCGCAAGCGGAACGACGACGATCAGTGCGGCCAGGCTGCGCCAGTAGACGCGCCCCGCGTTCATGGCCGCACCAGGTCATAGAACTCGCGCGGCAGCGGCGGTGCCGCGAGCGCCAGGTCGATCTGCAATTCCGAGTCGAGCGGATCGATCCGGTTCGCCGCCAATGCCAGCCAGGCGCCGGCCAGCGCATCGACCGGCAGTTCGAAGATCAGCACCCCCGCGCTGGCGACGCCGGCCTGCAGCTCCCGCGCTGCCAGCGTTGCGGGTGCGTTGTACAGACGTCCACTTTGTTCGTAGCGCCGGCCGTCGCGCGTGAGTATGGCGGCGCTGCCGATCAGGGTCGGTTCCTGCACCGCCATGGCGCTGGCCTGCACGATCAGCCAGACGCCGCTGCTGTCGCGCTGCTCTACGCTGTCGGGCGTGCCCGAGTGGGCGAAGCGCAGCATGCGAGCGGTTTCCACGGCTGTTACACGCGCGGCGAAGCGGCGTCCGTGCACGTATTCGCCGGGCGCGCCGCGTTCGACGATGGGCGCCATGCGGGCGTTGTAGTTCGGCATCGACTCGCGCATCGCCAGCAGCAGCGCCAGCGTCGCGGCGCTGGCCAGCAGCGCGCTCCAGCGAAATCGGCGCGGCGTGCTCATGGCAGCGTTGCCGGCGCATCCGGCGTAGTGACGTGCAGGCGCACTTCCGCCATGGGCTTGGGATCGAACCAGCCCGCGCCGCCGGACAGGTTGTCGCGCTGTTTATGGATCTTGCTCATGACCACGACGGGCAGCGGGTCGGGAATGGGCGTGGCGAGCGGAATATCCCAGGCCAGGGCGATGCGCTCGCTCATCTTCGGATGCAGCGACGACAGCACGCTGTTGTCGCGCAGCAGCAGTTGCGATGTCGGTGGCGTCTTCGCCGCGATGGCGGGCAGCGCAATGCGCAGCAGGGTGGCGAAGTCGTTGCTGCTGCTGCGCGTGCGGTTGGTCAATTCCAGCTCGATCGCGAGGTTGGCCTTGCCACGCGCGGCCGGACGGCCGTCCGGCCGTCTGGCGCTGAGCGTGGCTGCATGCACGACAACATGCCATTGGCCGGTATCGACGCCTTTGCCCGCATCCAGTTGCGGCAATGGCGGCGGCTTGGCCGGGGCGAATCCGCCCAGCAGCCACGTGCTCGATACGGCGACGGCGGCCAGTCCTGCGGCGGCAATCCAGACAGGCGCGTGTTTTCCGGCACCGGCCAGCCAGCCGGCTTGAGGCAGACGCAGTTTCAGGGCAGCACTCTCGCGCGACGCAAACGCGCGGATTCTTGCATGCGAACGATGCCGGCGTTGCCGCTTGCGTCACCGAATCGACAGCGCCGCAACAGGCTTGCGCAGTAACGCGAATGCGGCTGGTTTCAGTCGCCGCTGATGAAATCCGGGCCTTTGCCGGCCGTCTTTTCGTAGACCCCGCCGCCGGCGCGGCGGTACTGGGTGAAGCCGTGCTTGCCGGCGTGGGCTTCGCTGGTCAGGTGGCTGTTGCCGATGGCCATGTTCGGTGCGGAAATCTTGCGCTTTAGCGCCGCGCCGCAGCGCGGGCATTGGCCCAGCTCTGCTTCGCTGAGCTTCTGCAGGTGATCGAAGCCGCTGCTGCAGTAGTCGCAGCCGGTGCCGCTGGCAATGTATTCGTAGATGGGCATGGCAATGCCTAAGTGGATACCGGCAGATGCGGGCCAGGTACCGCGGCTTCAAGCGGCCAGGCCGGCAGCGCTATCTCGCGGGAGCGATAGGCGTCGTCCATCGCCTTCCAGCGGTTGACGATGCCGCAGAACAGCTTGGCGGTCTGTTCCGTGTCGTAGACAGCCGAGTGCGCTTCGGCGCTGTTCCAGTCCATGCCGGCGGCGGCGACGGCCTTGGAAAGTACCGTCTGGCCGTAGGCCAGGCCGGCCAGCGTGGCCGTGTCGAAACAACTGAACAAGTGGAAGGGGCTGCGCTTGTGCCCGGTGCGGCGGATGGCCGCGTTGAGAAAGCCCAGATCGAAAGAGGCATTGTGGCCGACCAGTATGGCGCGCTGGCAGTCGGCTTCGCGCATGGCTTTGCGCACGGGCCGGAAGATATGGTCCAGCGCTTCCTTTTCGTCCAGTGCAGCGCGGAACGGATGGGTCGGATCGATACCGGTGATTTCCAGTGCGCGCGGATCGATGTTCGCACCAGGAAACGGCACTACGTGCGTGGACACGGCAGGCTCGGGATGGACCCAGCCTTCGTTATCCATGCGAATGACGACGGCGGCGATTTCCAGCAAGGCATCGCGATCGGAATCGAAGCCGCCGGTTTCCACATCCACGACAACAGGCAGGAAACCGCGGAAACGCTGCGCGTAATTGAGACTGGGGGGCTGGGACATGCGGGCAGGATACCGGATGCCGGCGGCCGCGCGCATGTCCAGCTGTACGGCGATTCAGTTGCGTACCCAGCGTGCGGCCGCCGCCGCGATGCCGGCAAGCGCCAGCAGGGCAAGGCCGAGCTTGGGAATCAGCAGCAGGAACGGCAGCCCCAGCACAGCCAGGGCCAGCGCCATGCTGTACAGGTCGGACACGGGCTGCGGCGAGGCCAGGCGTAGCACGCGCGCCAGCAGGTGGTCGAGGCTGAGCTTGCCGGCGCCGGAAAAGATCAGCGGCAGCAGCATCACCACGAACAGCAGCGGCAACTTGAAATTGCCCTGGCCGGCATTACTGATGGCATAGCCCTTGAGCAGATCGCTCCACATGCTCCACATGTCCGGCCAATGCACGGCCGCGGTTGCGACAAAGGTGAGGATCATCAGCGAGAAGGCGAAGAACCGCGTGCCCAGGCCCAGCCACAGCATCACGCCGCCGATCAGCTCGAACCAGGTCGCCGTGGCCCAGGACACATCGGCGGGAATCACCGAGAACGGCCAGGGAAACTTGTCCTGGATGTCGGCGAACCAGTTTTCGCCGTGCAGTTTTTCCAGCCCCGATTCCCAGAACTCCCAGCCCATGACCAGGCGCAGCACCGCCGGCGGAATGACTTCGCCGGCGCCGTGCAGGCGCGCGGTCAGTTGTTCCCAGAGCGGGAGAATGCGGGCGACGGGCGAGGCCATGGCGATTTCCGTGCGGTTGGAATAGTGGCGCAGAAGACCGGCAACGGCGCGGGATTCTTTCGCGGAGGCAACACGTAGGGCGCGATGAGCGCCAGCGAATTGCGCCCCAGGGTGTTGGCTGTGGCGGCAGGGGTGAAGATTGCGACGGTGCAATTCGCTGCGCTCATCGCACCCTGCGGTTGGCGCATCCCACAGTCAGCGGATGCCGAGTATTGCCTCGCGCTGCTGCAAATTGCGCAAAATCCCACATCCCGCATCGTATAAGGTGTCTGCGCTGGCAGGCGCGATTTCCTGCAGCAGCGCGGCCAGCACTGCGCCGCCGCTTTGCTCGCTGTTGCCGCGCAGGCGCTCGATCAGCGCAGCGGTCAGGCCGTTGATTTCCAGGAAGCTGACCTGGTCGTCACGGCCGCGGACCAGCAGCAGCCAGGTCGGCTCGGCAGGCGGCGCGGACGGCTGGTAGTCGCGCCGTATGCGCTGTACCGGGAAGTTGTAGCCCAGCACCCAGGCCAGCGGCGATACGACCGGAATGCCGGCGATAACGTCGCCGCCGCTCTGGTGCGGCGTGGCGCTGATTTCCTGCTCGTCCAGCGACAGGGCCAGCTCGGCCCATTCGTAATGCGCCAGCTCCAGCAGGAACGGCGGGTCGTCGCGACCGTCTTCGGCGCGCTGCTCCAGCCAGCGCATCAGCTCGCGCCCGATTTCGGGAAACAGCGGTGTCTGCGCGCGGTGGTCGCGCAGGAATTCGGTTATCAGCCCATGCCAGTCTGCAGTGTCGTAGAGCGAGCGGATGACGGGAAAATTGTTCGACAGCAAACCTTCCACATTGTTGTAAAACAGATCGCGATAGACCTGCATGCGGCGCGGGTCCACGCCGGGCGGCAGGTCTTGCCGCTGCGGCTGGCGGATGCAGTCGGCGAAATCGCGCTGCAGCGCGTGCAGTTCAGCCGGCGAGGACATGGCGCTGCGGCAGTGCCGGCTGGTGCTGCTTCTGCTGCAATGTGCGGATCTGGGCCAGTTCGTCCAGCAGCTCGGCCAGTGGCGGAAAATTGAAATCGCGTTCCAGCAGGGTAGGGCGCACGCCCAGCTGCGCATAGGCACGCTGCAGCAGCGCCCAGACCGGCGCAATCACCGGCGCTCCGTGGGTGTCCACTTTCAGGCCGGGATCTTCGTCATAGTGGCCGGCCACGTGGTAGTAGGCGATGCGGTCTGCCGGCATGGCGTCGAGGAACGCAGCGGCGTCGTAGCCATGGTTGACGCTGTTGACCAGGATGTTGTTCACGTCCAGCAGCAGATCGCAATCGGCTGCAGCGACGATTTCATGCAGGAAATCGACTTCGTCCATCTCGCGCCCTGGCGCGGCGTAATACGACACATTTTCTACCGCAATGCGCCGGCCCAGCGCGTCCTGCGTGCGCCGGATGCGCGCCGCCACCCAGTCGACCGCGGCGCGGGTGAACGGTATCGGCATCAGATCGTACAGGTGGCCGTCGTCGGAACAGTAGGACAGGTGCTCGCTGTAGACAGCGATGCCATGGGTGTCGAGCAGCCGGCGGATCTTGGCCAGCAGGGTTTCGTCCAGCGGTTCGGGCCCGCCCAGGTTCAGCGACAGCCCGTGGCAGGCGAAGGCGTGGCGCTCGGTATAGGCACGCAGCTGCCGGCCCAGTGCGCCACCGACGTTGATCCAGTTTTCCGGGGCAATCTCGAAGAAATCGATCGCCGCCGCGGGCGACTCGGCGCCCGCGGCGGGATAGCCGTGCTCGGCGAGCGGGGCCAGCAGGCCCCGCCGCAGGCCAAGGCCCGCGCCCGATAGTGTCATGCGCGGGCCCATGGCCGATGCCTCAGGACTGGTGGCCGCCGCAGGAGCCTTCCTTGCCCTTTTCCTTCTTCGCGGCATCGCCGCCGCAGGAACCTTCCTTGCCCTTCTTGGCAGCATCGCCGCCACAGGAGCCTTCCTTGGCGCCCTTCTTGTCGGCGCCGCAGGAACCTTCCTTGCCCTTGTGGCCGGCGGCCAGTTCGGCTTCGCTCAGCGAGCCGTTCTTGTCGGTGTCGAGCTTGTCGAAATGCTGGCCCTTGGCGGCGTCGAACTCGGCCTTGGAAACCGAGCCGTCCTTGTTGGCATCCATCTTGGACATGCCGCACTTGCCTTCACCGCACTTGCCTTCGCCAAAGCCCGTGGTCATGTAGCCGGTCGTCAGCTGGTTCAGCTGGAACGCCGTGTCGGCACTGGCGATCTGGGCCAGCGACATGCTGCCGATAAAAGCGGTACCGAGGGCGAGCGTCAGCGGTTTCGCGATCTTGATGGTCATTGCAAGTTCTCCGTGGATGAACGGGCCAGGGCCCGCAGGGGTAACCAGCTGCGATTGCAGCGATAACACGCTGGGCGGCGGAGAACCTGCTTTCGAGGCGGGGTTCTGCCCTCCGTACGCACAGCGCGTGGACGGTAAGCCGGATGCTGAATTCGCAACAAGTAGATTTCATGTTGCGATGCAGCGTACGGGCTCCAGGCTAAAGACCGGTGCTTCCTTCAAATCCTTTCATACCGATATGACGGTTAAGAAGTTGAGAGGGGCGAATGGTGGAGCGACGCGGGCCTGCGTGGTTGTCGGGGGTGGGGAGTCGATGGGATTTGCAACGTGGCGGGGTGGGGGATTCGGTCTGGCTTATGAGTGCGGCGGTTGGGCGGGTTGGTTGCGCGGTGGGGGGCTGGGTTGGGCGGCGCGAGTTTTGCTCTCTCTCCCAAGCTCGCTTGGGCGTTCGGAGTCGGTGCGCCTGGCGGTGCGTTGGTCGCATGCACCGTGCTCTGCTCCCGCTTCCCCGACAGCTGTCGGAGCGAGGGTTGGAGTGAGGGGCGGTGCAGGACTCTGCTTCGTTTCCCGGTTTTCGCGAAGGAGTCCGCCGGTGGCGGACGTGTTTGTTTAGCGCCGTGCGGCGCGTTTCGCGCGCCTTGGGCGCGCGGCCAGAGGACATTTGCTTGTCCAAATGCCCTCTGGACTCCCAAAGGGCACCCCGGATGCCGCGGTTTTGGGTCATCCCTGGCCCTAAACTTCGTGAGGCCGCTACGGCGGTCGACGCACGGGACATCCTGTCCCCCGCGCCGACTCGCGGCCATCCCTGGCCGCGACCCTTCGGGCTTTTCCCTGCACGGCCTCACCGCGGCATACGGGGCCCCGGGACAAGCGCGCGCTTCCTGCGCGCAGAAGCAACGGCAATAGCTACGGCCACAGAAAAATCACGGGCAACGGCAACGGCAACCACTAAAAATGAGCGGAACGTAGGTTGGCTGTGAGCCGCAGGCGAATCCCACCATCGTGGCGTATCGCCAACAAAGAATCCCTGCCGAAGGAAAAGCCGGCGCCTGCGATGCACACTGGCCTCAGCGACGGATTCCCCGGCTCCAAAAAGAACGAAGCCCGCCATGAATCGACGGGCTTCGTTCTGAACAATGATGCGTGGTTTAGAAGTGTACCTGTGCGCGAACTTCGGTGATCTTCGGGTCGAGGGCCAGGTTGCCTTTGTCGCTGAAGGCGCGGATGTAGTTGGCCTGGAGTTTGAAATGCTGCCCCAGGTACCAGTTCACGCCGAGCGTCCAGTCGTGCTGCTTGCCGCCGTAGATGATGCCGTCGTTGAGGTCGAGCGTGGAATAGCGCAGGCCCAGTTCGACGGCGCCGTAGTCGTTCTTGGGTTTGACGTTGGCGAATGCGCCGCTTTTGTAGGGACGGGTTTCGCCAGTGAGTATCCAGCTGGCGTAGAGGTAGGCGCCTTCGGCGGTGTAGTCGCGGGCGGTACGGCGGCTGGCGTCGATGGTGAGGAACTCGCCCTGCAGCGAGAACGGACCCTCCGACCAGGCACCTTCGATGCCGACGCGCTTGATCTGGTCGGCACCGCTCAGGTTGCCGGTGTCGATCAGGCGGATGGTGGTGAGGTTGGCCTCGGGCCGGGCGCGGATGCGCGCGATTTCGTCGTCGCGCTCTTCGATGGAACCGGCAAAGCCGATATGTACCACCGAGGTGTCGGTCTTGACCGGGTTGTAGACGGCACGCGCGGCCCAGGTGGTGCCGTCGTTGTCGCCGTTCAGGTCGCCGCCGTTGAAGACGGCCGCATTGAGCAGCCAGCCGGGGACGTTTTCGTAGGTCCAGTCCAGGCCGATGCGGCGGCCCTGGTTGACTGCCTGTACCGGCAGCGAGCGTTCCAGGAACGTGGTGGAGCCGGAACCGATCGCGCCCTCTTCGAAACCGACCGGCGTCTTGATCTGGCCGAGGCGGAAATCGCCGGCGGTCTTGTTGATCAGCTTGAAATAGGCGTCGACCCAGACATGCGCCTGGAAATCGTAACCGGCGGCCAGTTCCCATTGGCCGGTGCGGCGCGCATAGAGGTAGACCTCCTTGCGCCGCCAGGTTTCCAGGTCGTCGAAACGCGCATTGCCGTTGGGCAGGCTGTCGTCGGAAAAATGGTTGATGTCGTACTGGATGGTGCCGCGCACACCATATTCGGTGCCGGATGCGGTTTTGAACTTGGTCGGCCAATCGCCCAGCAGTTCATAGGCCTGGGCCGGTGCGCCAATGCCGGCGGCAACGGCGGCGGTCAGTGCCAGCAAGGGCAGTCGGTGGGTGGCGGTAAAACGGTATCGAGACTTCATGAAACATCCTGTCGGTAATCGGTGTTGCGATTGCAGCACCGTCGCCCCGGGCATCCGAAGTTGCATACGGTACTGTGCTTATGCCGTTTTGGTCGCGGCGGTCTTGTCTTTGTACTCACACAAGTCGCGAATTACACATACGGGACAGTCCGGTTTTCTGGCTTTGCACACGTAGCGGCCGTGCAAAATCAGCCAGTGGTGTGCGTCCTGTTTGAATTCCGCGGGCGTGGTTTTTTCCAGTTTATCTTCGACCGCGCGCACCGTGCTGCCCTTGGCGAGTCCCGTACGGTTTGCAACGCGGTAAATATGTGTGTCGACTGCAATGGTGGGCTGTCCGAACGCCGTATTCAGCACGACGTTGGCGGTTTTCCGTCCTACGCCGGGCAGCGACTCCAGGGCTTCGCGCGTCTGCGGAACTTCGCCGCCGTAGTGTTCCAGCAGCAGGCGGCAGGTGGCGATGATGTTCTTTGCCTTTGCGTTGAAAAGTCCAATGGTGGAAATGTATTTCTTCAGGCTCTCTTCGCCGAGATCGAGTATGGCCTGCGGCGTATTGGCCACGGGAAACAGCCGCCGCGTGGCCTTGTTCACGCCGACGTCGGTGGCCTGGGCCGACAGGGTCACTGCGACCAGCAGTTCGAATGGCGTGGAATATTCGAGTTCGGTTTTCGGATGCGGGTTGATTTCGCGCAGGCGGCGGTAGATTTCGACGCGCTGGGTATTGTTCATGCGTCTTCGGGTCCGGGGCGTGCGGCGGCAGTCGGTTCTTGGAGTACGGATTTCAGCAGCGCGAGCAGGCAGGCGGCACCGATAAACAGCAGCGCCGGCGGCGCTGTTGCCGCATCTGTCGGCAGTTCCCCACCGGATAGCACAGCCAACCCCGCAAACAATGCCGCGATCTGCCGGCCCAGGCCAACGAATACGGGGGCGCCGCACAGCACGGTCAGGATAAGCAACTGGCGTGCCAGCGGCTGGGGCGTTGCGCCCTGCCACCATGCGGCATTGGCCACGGCCAGCGGTGCCAGCACGGCCAGCGCCGGCCAGCTGGCCGGCGCCAGCGCGGCCCAGCACCAGCCGGCACAGGCGACTGCGGTGGCTGCGATCAGGGCCAGCGCTGCCGGATGCTGGCGGGCGGCCGGCGGCACCAGCCGCTGCAAGGCCAGGCAGCCGCCCAGTACCAGGCCAATCAGCAGCGACAGATTCTGTCCGTGGCTGACACTGTCGGCGGCAAGCAGCAGCGGCGCCATTCCAAGCAGTGCGGCCAGCAACGACTGGCGCAGGGCGCTGGCGGTTTCGCCGTCATGGCGTGGGGGTATCGGCGTCATGGCTGTGCGTCTGCCGCAAACCACGCATCGCCCTGTTGCGCATAGGCGGCCAGTACGCGCCGGACGCGCGCAAGGATTGCGCGCGGAGTCACCGTGGCCGAGGCGATCTGGTCGAAGTCGCCGCCGTCGCGCCGCGGCGCCCAGGCACGCATGGCGGGATTGCCCAGCGAGCGGCCCTGCAGCTGTCGCAGCCAGTCTTCGGCCGCATAGGCATCGCCCCAGCCGCGGGTTTCGCTGTGCTCGATCACGCGCACTCCGATCAGGCGGCCGTCGCGATCTATGCCGATGCGCAGGCGGATAGGGCCGCCATAGCCCGCTTCCGCCACGGCGTCGACCACCAGCGCCGAGGGCTGGCCCTGGCGCCGTGCCCGCAGCACCGGCAATGCTTCGGTACTGCCCAGGGCCTCGCTGTCGCGGAGCTGGATACGGTCGCCGAGCGGGTCGTTGTCGTAATAGCGCGGCGGCAGAACGCCGGCCAGCTGCGCCAGTTCGGCCGCGCGGGCGCCGTGCTGGATACGCGCATGCGTCAGCAGCGCCACGCCGGCCAGCACGGCGAGGCAGAGCGCGGCCGTTGCCAGCAGCGCGGCGCGACGGCTGCGCTGCTCAGCGTGCATGGCCATGCACGCGCGGCCGGGTAAAGCGATCGATCAGCGGGGCCGCTGCATTCATCAGCAGCACGGCGAAGGCGACACCGTCGGGATGGCTGCCCCAGCGCCGTATCGCCAGGCTGAGTACAGCGACGCCGATACCGAACAGCAGGCGCCCCCGTGGCGAGGTGCAGCCGGTGACGGGGTCGGCGGCGACGAACCAGGCGGCGAGCATCAGCCCGCCACCGGCAAGATGCTGCAGTGGTGCCGGATGCCGCTCCGCATCGATCAGCCAGGCCAGACCGCCGAGCAGCAGCGTTGCGCCGATCACGCCGGCCGGTACCTGCCAGGCGACGATGCGGCGCCAGACCAGATAGCAGCCGCCGGCTGCATAGGCCAGGGCTATCCATTCCCAGCCGGCGGCGCCGTAGTGGCCGAACAGCGGCAGTTCGCGGATCTGCGGCATGCGCCAGGCTTCGCCGGCCAGCTGGCGCAGGCTGGACAGCGGTGTGGCCGAGGCCAGGGTGTCCCAGCTGGCGGGCAGCTGGCCGAGGAAGATCGCCTGCAGCGACTGGCCCAGGTCCAGGTCGGCCAGCGGCGCGGTCCACAGCGACAGCTGGCGCGGATAGAGCAGCAGCACCAGGGCATAGGCAGCCATGGCCGGGTTGAACAGGTTCAGGCCCAGGCCGCCGTAGGCATGCTTGACCAGGCCCAGGCCGAACAGCAGGCCTATGGCACTTATCCACCAGGGGCAAATGGGCGGAATGCACAAGGCAAAAAGTACTGCGGTCAGCGCGGCCGACAGATCGGCCAGCCCGGCCTGCGGCTGCTGGCCGCGCAGGTGCAGTGCGGTCGACTCGATCGCAGCCGCCAGCAGCAGGCCCAGGGCAATCTGCACCAGCAGGCCCGGGCCGAACAGCCAGGCCTGCACGGCAATCGCCGGCAACAGGGCCAGCAGCACCTCCGCCATGACCTGGCGCACGCTGCTGCGCGGCGGCAGGTGCGGCGCAGCTGCCGTGGCGAAGGTCTTCATGATTCGGTTTCCGGCGGCGGGGCCGGCGGCGGTGCGGCGGCACGCTTGGCCTTGCCGCGCGCGATCGCGGCAAGGACGGCGGATTTATCCATGCTGCGCGGCGCGGCTTCTGCGGTTTCGGCCGGGGCCGGTTCGGGCGCTGTGGCGGCGTTTGCCGTGGCGGTCTGCGCCTGCGCGATCTCCTCGCGCCGCGATGCAACGCGGGCGACTTTTGCCGCCTGTTCCCGCGCCAGCCGCTGGTTGCGCGCGTCGTGGCGCTGGCGCGCATGGTCGGCGCGGCGGCGCTGTTCGGCGGCTATGGCCAGTGCCGACTTGGCGGCGCGGTATTCGTCGACCAGGCCGATCTGCGCCGGGCAGACAAAGGCGCAGCAGCCGCATTCGATGCAGTCGCGCAGTCCCAGGGCCGCGGCCTGGCCGGTTTCGCCCTGGCGCAGCAGGCGCCAGAGTTCCTGCGGCTGCAGTTGTACCGGACAGGCGCGGGCGCATTCGCCGCAGCGTATGCATTCGGTCTGGGCAGCCTGCGCACGTACGTCGTCGGCGCCCAGTACCAGTACCGAATTGGCGCCGCGGCCCAGGGCAATACGGTCATGCGGCAGTGCCAGGCCCATCAGCGGCCCGCCCAGGACCAGGCGCGCTGCCTGTTCGGTATAGCCGCCGCTGCTGTCGATCAGGTGTTCGATCAGCGTACCCGTGCGTACCTCGAACACGCCGGGCTGGCGTACGCCGCGGCCGCCGACGCTGACCAGGCGGCTGGTCAATGCCTCGCCCAGCACCACCGCGCGCCAGGCTGCCGCCGCGGTCGCGACGTTGTGCACCAGTACGCCGATGTCGGCCGGATAGGCGCCGCTGGGCACTTCCCGGGCGCACAAGGTCTGTACGAGCTGGCGCTCTCCGCCCTGGGGATAGACCGTGGGCACGCGCTGCAGACGAATCTGCGTCTGCCCGGCCAGCACGGCCTGCAATGCCGCCGCGGCCTCGGTCATGCGCTCTTCCAGCGCAATGACTACGTCCTCGGCGGCAACGATGTGACCGAGGATGGCCGCACCGGCGACGACTTCGGCGGCGCGGCTGCGCATCAGCGTCTCGTCGCAGGCGATATACGGCTCGCACTCGGCGCCGTTGAGCACCAGCAGGGAAACCGCCCGGCCGAGCTTGGCTGCGGCCGGATAGGCCGCGCCCCCCAGGCCGACGACGCCGGCCTGGGCCAGGCGCCGGCGCAATTCCTGCGGCGGACGCTGTGCCCAGTCCGGCAGGGGCGGCAGCAGCGCGGTCTCGTCGCGGCCGTCGGCCTGCAAAACCAGGGTCGGCACCTCCAGCGCCGAGGCATGCGCCAGCGTCAGCGGTTCGATTGCGACGATCCGGCCTGAGGTTGGTGCCGGCACTACGGTTGCCTCGGTATCGCCGTCGTGGGCCAGCGGCTCGCCGCGGCGCACGGTCTGGCCGACCTGGACCCGGCAATGCAGCGCCTGGCCACGCTCCTGCACCAGCGGCAGGTACAGCCGGGCCGGCAGCGGACAGTGGCGTACGGCGTCGCTGGGGGCTGCAGCCGCGGGCACGGCCAGCACCAGGCCGCCGGGAATTCGAAGCAGGGACATGGGCCGATTGTAGGCGGCCTGGGCGCGGGCTTGAATCCGGCCGCGCCTGCCACCACGCCTTTTCGCGGTGCGCAGGTGCAGACTGCATGGCATACTGCGCGACTTTGCCAGCCTGGGCGTTGTGCGCCCCAGGTCTTCCACCAGCGAGAAAAAACCATGGACTTTCTGATTTCCTCTGCGCACGCGCAGGCCGCGGGTGCCCCGGCGGCGGGCGGCGGCATCAGCACCCTCGTCATGATGGGCGTGATGATCGCGTTCTTCTATTTCATGCTGATCCGGCCGCAGATGAAGCGTGCCAAGGAACAGCGCACCATGCTGGCGGCACTGGCCAAGGGCGACGAAGTCGCCACCACCACCGGCATGCTCGGCACCATTGTCGAGATCAGCGAAACCTATACCAGCGTCGAAGTGGCGCCGAATGTCGTGGTCAAGCTGCAGAAACAGGCTATTACCGCCGTGCTGCCCAAGGGCACGCTGAAGTCGGCCTGATCCACTTCGCAACATCCTCTTTTTATTTGTAGCGGTACCTAGCGTGCGCGACATCGCCGATGCGCGCCGGATCAACCTGGGATTCAAGGTATGAACGAGTTTCCCCGCTGGAAGTACGTGCTGGTCGTGGTGGCACTGATCCTTGGCGTGTTGTATGCGCTGCCGAACATCTACCCCAAGGAACCGGCGGTGCAGGTTTCGCCAGGCCGTGGCGTCGTCATCGACACCGCACTGAAGGAAAAGACCCAGGGCCTCCTGGAAACGCAGAAAATCGCGTTCAAGTCCATCGAGATCGAGGGCGAGCGCCTGCTGATCCGCCTCAGCAGCGGCGAGCAGCAGACCCTTGCCGCCGACGCCCTGCGTGATGGGCTCGGCGACAAGTACACCGTCGCCCTGAACCTGGCCTCGACCGTGCCGCATTGGCTGAACGTCATCTATGCCAAGTCGATGCCGCTGGGCCTGGACCTGCAGGGCGGCGTGCACTTCCTCATGGAAGTCGACCAGAAGGCCGTGCTGGAAGCGAAGGAAATCCAGTACGTCGAGGAAATCCGCGCGATTGCCAAGGACAAGAAGATTCCGGGCATCAATGCCAGCCGCAGCGCCCAGGGCGGCCTGAGCGTGATTACCCGCTCGGCAGACAATCGTGACCAGCTCGCTGCGGAAATCCGCCGTCTGCTGCCGGAACTGCTGGTCAGCAACGCCGCCGCTACCGGCGAAGCGTTTGCCCTCGGCGTGCGTATCAGCGAGACCAAGTTGCGCGAAATCGCGACCGAAACGATCCGTCAGAACGTCGCCACCCTGCGCAGCCGCATCAGCGCGCTGGGCGAGCCGGTGATCACCCAGCAGGGCACCTCGCGCATCGTGGTCGAACTGCCCGGCGTGCAGGACACGGCACAAGCCAAGATCCTGCTCGGCGCCACCGCTTCGCTGGAATGGCATGCGGTAGACCAGAGCATCGACCCGAACGTGGCCGTCAGCAGCGGCAACATCCCGCCCGATTCACGCATCGTGCTGTGGCGCGACACCAATGCCCCGGTACTGATCAAGAAGAAGATCATCGTGCAGGGCGACGACCTGGTCAGCGCAGCGGCGATCCCTGATCAACAGAGCGGCACGCCGGCCGTATCGATGAAGCTCAATCCCAAGGGTGGCCAGCGCATGCTGGACTTCACCATACAGAGCGTCGGCAAGCCGATGGCCGTGCTCTATACCGAGCACATTCCCGAGCTGAAGATCGTCGACGGCAAGGAAGTGCGCTCGTCGCGGGTGAAGGAAGAGGTCATCAGCGTGGCGAACATCCAGGGCGTGTTCGGCCCGCAGTTCCAGACCACGGGCCTGGGCAGCATGAAGGAAGCCTCGCAGCTGGCCATGCTGCTCAGCGCCGGTTCGCTCGCTGCGCCGATGCAGATCGTCGAGGAGCGCGTGATCGGCCCCAGCCTCGGTGCCGACAACATCGGCAAGGGCGTCTGGGCGGTGATTCTCGCCGTGATCCTGGTGGTGCTGTTCGTCGGGCTGTACTACAAGCTGTTCGGCCTGATTGCCGACGTTGGCCTGCTGCTCAACCTGGTGCTGCTGGTTGCCATCCTGTCCATCTTCGGCGCCACGCTCACCTTGCCCGGCATTGCCGGCATCGTGCTGACACTGGGCATGGCGATCGACGCGAACGTGCTGATCTGCGAACGCATCCGCGAGGAACTGCGCAACGGCTCGACCCCGATGGCGGCGATCAGCCGCGGCTACGACCGCGCCTGGGCCACCATTCTCGATGCCAACGTCACCCACCTGATCGCTGCCTTCGGCCTCATGGCCTTCGGTTCGGGCGCCATCAAGGGCTTTGCCATCACCCTGGCCATCGGCATCGTCACCTCGATGTTCACCTCGGTCATGGTCACCCATGTCCTGGTCGGTCTGGTCTTCGGCAATCGCCGCGTCAAGAGCCTTTCGGTCTGATCTCCGGAGTCGGAAACAATGGAACTTTTTAAATCCAGTACGAATTTCGACTTCATGGCCTGGCGCGTGCCAAGCCTGATCATCTCGGCGATCCTGTGCGTTGCCTCGCTGGGCATTGTCTTCATCCACGGCCTGGACTACGGCCTGGACTTCGAAGGCGGCGCCCTGGTCGAAGTGAAGTACAAGGAAAGCGCCGAAATCGCCGATATTCGCGCCTCGCTGGAAGGCGCCGGCTTCAAGAATGCCGTAGTGCAGGCCCTGGGCACGACGACCGAATACGCTATCCGTATCAAGCCGCATGACGGCGAGGGGGCCGCACCCGCACCGGCAGCAGACGCCGGCAAGGCTGCGCAGAGCAAGGAAGGTGAGGCGGCGGCGAAAGAAAGCGAGGCAGCGGCCAGCGAAAGCGTGGCCAAGGCCGCGACCGACAAGATCGCCAAGGAAGTGCTGGCTGCCCTGCAGAAAAACCGCGCCGACGTCAGCATCAAGCGCAGCGAATTCGTCGGCGCCAGCGTCGGCGAGGAACTGCGCAGCCAGGGCCTGGTTGCCGTGCTGTTCGTGATCCTCGGCATCATGGTCTATCTGTGGATACGCTTCGAATGGCGTTTCGCCGTGGCGGCCGTGGCCAGCGAAATCCACGACACGCTGATCACCGTCGGCATCTTCGCCCTGACCGGGCGCGAGTTCGACCTGCCCGCGCTGGCTGCGGTGCTGTCGGTAGTCGGCTACTCGATCAACGACAAGGTCGTCGTGTTCGACCGCGTACGCGAAATCTTCCGCGCCTCGCGCAAGGACGTGCCGTACGACGTGCTCAACCGCTCGATCAACTCGACCATGTCGCGCACCATCATGACCGGCCTGACCACCGGCCTTGCTGTCGGCACGCTGTACTTCGTCGGCGGTCCGGCGCTGGAGAACTTCGGCCTGATCATGCTGATCGGTATCGCCGTCGGTACCTTGTCCTCGGTGTTCTTCGCCAACCCCATCCTGCTCTACCTGGGCGTGTCCAAGCAGGACCTGATGGCCATGACCAAGGAAGATCCGGAGCTGGCGCGCCGGCCGTAACCGACTGCGCGATCGCTGAACAAAAAGCCCGGGAAACCGGGCTTTTTGTTGTGTGCCGGCAGCACTGGCCGTGCCGGCGCTGCCGATTCCATCGCTATGCCGGGACGTGGCCACCGATAGTGCGGGTATTCCCAATCGTCATAGCAGCAAGCGCAGATTCACGACCCCGCGTCTGCGGCACTGGCGTTGGCTGTGTTCCCGTCACTGCCCTGGACTTGCCATGCCGCGTCAACTGCTGGCCGTACTCCTGTCATTCCTTCCCGCCATCGCCGCTCAGGCCCAGGAAGCGCGCGGCATGAGCTGGGGCAGTTCCAGTAACGACGCCACCGGCAGCGGCGTTGTGTTCGTCGGTTGCCACGGCCTGCCACGCAGCGCACAAGGCGGCTGCGATGCCTACCAGGGCGATACCGACTGCCGGCTGGCTTTGCCGCTGTTGTGCATCAGCGTAGACGGCCGGCCACGTCCCGGCGGCCTGATCACGGCCGGCAAGGGCCATGCAATGCCGGCGGATTTCTACGCCGGCTGGGCCGCAGGCGAGGTACGCGCGGGCTGGCGCGTTGCTGGCCTGCGATTGCGCAGCCGCGCTGCCGCCGACGCCTTGTGCGCAACCCAGTTCGGTAACGGCTGGCGGCTGGCGGAGTTCCATGACGGCGTGCGCGAAGGCAGCGGCGAAAACGGCGTGCCGGCCAGCCATGGCGGCTGGGCCTTCTATGCGAACGGAGCGCTGGCGCAGGACACGCGCTACTGGGTCGCCAATTTCGACACGGCGGCAAATTGCTGGGACAAATCTGCAGTGCAGCAAATGCCGCAAATTTCACGCTAGCGTCCGGTCTCGTCAATACGGCCAAGGAAATTCCGGCTGGATTTCGCCGCCAGACCCGGCGCAACCAGGAAGCGTAGCAGCGCCACAGCGACGAGTCGCAATGAGGTAGGCGCTGAAAGACACCGGAATTATTCAATGGGATTTGCGAGGCAGGGCGCAGTGCAGCGCTGCCGCAGCGTCCGCAGGCAGAACCTGGCCGGCGTGAAAAGCGCCACCGCCTGCGCTAAGGTGCCCGGTCCCGGCCCTCGGCCATCGCCTGCAGCACTCTCCATGGCTACTCGACCAGGGGCTTATGCGCCCGCGACCGATGCGTCGGGAAAGGCATCGGCTTTGCGCTATGCCGATCTGCCCGCGAACCTGCGCAAGCAGATGGCGGCGGCGGCGGAACATCTGGCCGCAGAACGATTGGGCGATGCCATCGCGCAGCTGACACCGGTACTGGGCAGCCGTCCCGAACACCCCGAAGCGCTGCGTCTGCTCGGCATCGTGCTGCACAAGAGCGGCCAGCCGGGCGATGCGATCGACGCTTACCGTCGTGCGCTGCAGGTTGCGCCGGACGACGCGTTGCTATGGAACAACCTCGGCAGCGCACAGCGGGCGAACGGCGACGGCGAAGCCGCGGCCGAGGCATTCCGCCGCGCCGTCGAGCTGGCGCCGCAGCTTGCGGCGGCCTGGTTCAACCTGGGCAAGATGTACAAGACGCAAGGCCGCCTGGAGCTGGCCCGGCCGGCGCTGGAGCGCGCCCTGGAGCGCGAGCCGGCCCATGTGCCGGCGCGGGTGACGCTGGGCGAGACGCTGCGTTCGCTGGGTGAAGTCGATGCGGCAATTGCTGCCTACGAGCGCGCGCTGCGTGACGATCCTGCCGCAGCGGGGGCCTGGTACGGCCTTGCCGACCTGAAGACCTATCGTTTCGACGCAGCACAGGCGCAGCACCTGCGCGGTCTGCTCGGGGCAGCCGACGTGCCGGCCGAGCCGCGCATCTTCCTCGGCTTTGCCCTGGCCAAGGCGCTGGACGATCTGGGCGACTATGCGCAGGCCTACGAAGCCCTGGCCGAGGCCAACCGGCGCAAGCGCGCCACGTTCAGCGACTGGAACCCGGCAGCACTGGCGCAGCATTACGAACGCATAGCGACGGCATTCGCGGCGGCGGGACCGCCGCCGCTGGATGCGCAACTCGGCGCCGAGGCGATCCTGGTGGTCAGCCTGCCGCGTTCCGGTTCGACCCTGACCGAGCAGATCCTCGCTGCGCATAGCCAGGTCGACGCCGCCGGCGAACTGCCTGATCTCGCCCAGGTCATCGATGCCGAGTCGGCGCGCCGCGGCCAGCCCTTCCCGCACTGGGTGGCCGAGGCTTCGGCGCAGGACTGGGACCGGCTGGGCCGCGACTACCTGCAGCGTGCGCAGCGCTGGCGCGGCAGCGCTGCACGCTTTACCGACAAAGGGCTGGCCAACTGGGCCCTGGTCGGCGCGGCCCGGCGCATGCTGCCGGCGGCACGCATCGTCAATTGCCGGCGCGACCCGGTAGAGAACTGCCTGTCCTGTTTCAGGCAGCTTTTTGCACAAAGTCATGAGTATACTTATGACTTGAGCGACATGGCGCAGCAGTGGCGCAGCTACGACCGCCTGAGCCGGCAGTGGAGCGTCTTGCATCCCGGCTATTTCCTCGACAGCAGCTACGAAGCGCTGGTGCGCGAACCCGAGGCGCAGATCCGCGCCCTGCTCGATTTTTGCGGCCTGCCGTTCGAGGCCGCCTGCCTGGAGCCGCATCGCGTCCAGCGCAGCGTGCGCACGGCCAGTGCGGCCCAGGTGCGTCAGCCCATAGGCGCAGCCGGTGCGCGGGCGGTGCGCTATCCGCTGGCAGAACAGGTTTTGCGCGCTGCGCTAGCCCTGAACAGCTGAAGAAATTTTCATACTCGCCCATGGTGGCGCAGGTAGTGCGGCGGCGGCATCGCCAAATCGTTGTGTGGCGCGCCTTCGGCTGCGGTCGTCACGCCAACGGCGCTGAAAATGTTTCGTAGTGGCCGCGTAAATTGCACCTGACGCAAGCCATAAGCCTATGGCAATCCCGCCCGTTCTGTGACTTGATCAAACATTCGTCAGCGCAAGATCCGAATCATCGAGCGGTCGCGCGCGCTGGCGATTTTTTCCGACTTTGGTTGGAACAGGGGCTCGGCACAACGACGGGCGCAAATCAGTGCAAGTAAGGAATTCGTAGATGAAATCGACAGCAATGCTTCTGGCGGCCGCCGCTGCCGCAGTAGGCGTAGTGGCGACGCAGGACGCCGCCGCCGCCTCCCACCGGGAGTCTGGACGCCGGGCCACCCAATCTCGCCCGCTGCAGCCGCCGGCACCGCACGGCTCCACCGTCGTGCTGTACGACCAGATCGCGAATGCCACCACCAGCGGAGCGCTGGTGGCGCAGTATTCGTCCAGCAGCGGCGCGCCGTACGACTCGGAAGGCGCCGACGATTTCGTCGTGCCCGCTGCCGGTTGGCGCATCACCACGGTCCAGTTCGGGGCCTTCGCCGGCCAGAACACCACCGGTGCCTATCCGACTGCGGCAAATGTACGTATTTACACTAATGATGGCCCGGCGCCGTCGAGCAACACGGCCTGCAACTACAGCGCCGCAACCGTTGCCTACGATACGACCACGCAGATTGCGACCGTTGCGCTGCCCGGAGTCTGCGAACTGGCCGCTGGCACATACTGGATTTCGTACCAGCCCATGTACGATTTCGGCGCATCGGGCGGCGACTATTTCTGGAATCTGGCGGCGCCCCAGGTAGGTGCGATCGGGCAGTGGCGCAATCCGGGCGATGGCTTTGCCAGCGGCTGTACCGCCTGGAGCGCAACCACGTCCTGCGACTTCACCCAGCCCGACTTTGCTTTCCGCCTGTCCGGCGTGGTGCTGCCGGTCAGCCTGCAGTCCTTCAGCATCGACTGATACCGGCGCATTTGCCGGCGCGCTGTCGCCGGTGCGCTGAAAAACAAACGCGGCCCTCGGGCCGCGTTTGCGTTTCTGATCCGGCGTTGGCATCGCGCGAACGCCGTGCCCCTGCGGGGGAGGAGTCAGCAGAGGACGAGTAGCGTGGCGTGTATCGGGGGGAGGGGTGCCAACGGACTGGCTGCGTTCGCGCGATGCCCTGTCGAAGACGAGCCATCGGCACAAATCCCTACCTCATTCCCGCGAAATCGTTTTTCCTGCCTGATTGGGCGGGAAACGGATCAGCCGGCGAGCAATTCCGGTGTCAACACCGGCTGGATCGCACTGACGATGCCGAAGGCCACCTTGTGGCCGCCGGCGATCAGGTTGCCGGATTGCGGCACGCCGTCGCGGCCGGCGAGGTCGCAATAGCGGCCACCCGCTTCGCGTACCAGCAGGCAGCCGGCCGCCATATCCCAGATCTTCAGGCCGGTCTCGTAGTAGCCATCGAGACGGCCGCAGGCGACATAAGCCAGGTCCAGCGCGGCCGAACCGGTGCGGCGAATGTCTTCGGCGCTGGCGAGCAGAGCCTTGGTCATGTCGATCTGGGCATCGAGGTGGCGGCGCTGGCGATACGGAAAGCCGGTGGCCAGCAGTGCACCGGCGACGCCTTCGCGGCCGCTGGCACGGATGCGGCGATCATTGAGGAAAGCGCCGTCGCCTTTGCTGGCGGTAAACGTTTCGTCGCGCAGCGGATCGTAGATCACGCCGTAGACCGGTTCGCCGGCTTCCAGCATGGCGATGGAGACGCAGAAGTGGGGAAAGCCGCGCAGGAAATTGTGCGTTCCGTCGAGCGGGTCGATCACCCAGGTATAGCGCGAGCGGCCGCTTTCACCGGTTTCCTCGCCGACAAAGGCGTGGCTGGGATAGGCGCGCTTGAGGTCGCGGATGATCAGCTGCTCGGCCATGCGATCGACTTCGGAGACGAAGTCCATGCGCTCTTTTTCCATCACCGCCAGGCCTTCGACGCGGTTCATGTTGCGCACGATCAGGTTACCGGCGGTACGCGCGGCGCGGACCGCGACATTGATGGCGGGTCTGGGCATGGAAACTCCGATCTATGGCAAGGCGAAAAAGAGCGACGCCGGCATCGGGGCTGGCGCGAGGGCGCGAAGGGTAGCAGAACTGGCCCAGCGGACGAAGCTCGGCGTGACCTGCGGTCGCTGCCGTCCCGCTGTATTGCTGGGGCTGGCATTGCCAGCCACGATGGGACAGTTGATCGCGCCGCCAGCCGTAGCCAAAGCCGCTGCCGGCTGCGGCGGAAGGACGCGGCGGCCGGCGTGGCACGGCAGGCGGTGCTGTCGTCGACGCTTATGCCGGCGAAGTGGGGGCGTGACCATCACCTGGCGGCGGTATTGACCGTATGCTTGCCTACTGATTCCGTCCTGCCAGTGCTGCCCATGAGCGATATTTCCGCCGTTGCCACCCGTATCCGTTTCGTACTGGTGCGCACTTCCCAACCCGGCAATATCGGTGCCGCTGCGCGGGCCATCCGCACCATGGGCTTCGCACGCCTGGTGCTGGTAGCACCGCAGCGCTATCCCGATGCGGAAGCAACCGCCTTCGCTGCCGGTGCCGATGCGGTACTGGACGATGCGGTAGTAGTGCCGGACCTGAAGCGCGCGATTGCCGACTGCCATGCGGTCTACGGCGCCACGGCACGGCAGCGCAATGTGGCACTGACCGAGTACACGCCGCGGGAAATCGCCCCTCGCGTACAGGCCGACGCCCTGGCCGGCGCCGAAGTCGCGCTGGTGTTCGGCAACGAGCGTACCGGTCTGGAAAACGACGAACTCGCCCTCTGTCATGGCGCCGTGCATATACCGACCGCCGCCGACTACAGCTCGCTCAACCTGGCCCAGGCCGTACAGGTGCTGGCCTACGAACTGCGCATACGCCTGCTCGACAACCCGGCCGCACCGCCGCCGCACCGCACCGATCCGCCGGCATCGGCCGGCGCGATGGAAGGCTTCTTCGAGCATCTGTATACGACACTGAATGATATTGAGTTCCACAAAGGCAGATCTCCCGAGACCATCATGCTGAGGCTGCGCAAGCTGTTCCTGCGTGCGGCGCCGGATGAGCGGGAGTTGAGGGTGTTGCGGGGGATATTGGCGGATGCGCAGAGGATGGCGCGATTGGCGCGAGGGGGGAGTTGAGGTTTCGCTTTTTGTCTTTCGTCTTGAGATTGAGCCTTGAGCGAAAGCAACGGCGTATCGCGTGCCTGCGGCGTGCTCGTTGCTTCATCTGGGATGGGGAGTCAGGCAGAAGCGTATCGCGCGCCTGCGGCGCGCTCGTTACTTCTCTTTGTGTGGAGGCAAGGAGAAGTAACCAAGAGAAAACCACCCCAGATGCCGCGGTTTTGGGCCATGAATGACCCAAAACCGCGTGAGGCTGCCACGGCGGTCCACGCACAGAACATCCCTGTTCTGTGCGCGGACTCGCGGCCATCCCTGGCCGCGACCCTTCGGGCTTTTCCCTCCGCGACCTCACCGCGGCATAGGGTGCCCCGGTAAGGCGCGCTCCTGCGCGCAGAAGCAACAGCCAGAGCCCAATCACGGGCAACAGCAACGGTTCACGGCAACGGCGCGATGTGTGGCGGGCGGTGCGGCGGTCGGCTCGGCTTTTGGCTCCTCTCCTCCAAGCTTGCTTGGGAGGTGAGGAGGCGACAGAGCCATTGGCTCTGTCGCCTCCGAACGCCCAACGGGCTGGAGGCTGGGTGGGGATGGTGTTGTCTTTCGGCGATACAGTCAGCTGTTTCGGCAACCCTTTGATGCGGTTTGCGCTTGTGTTTGTTCGAGGCCACAAATCGCGCAAAAAAGCCGGGGAAACATCAGGGGTGAGGGGCCGGCGGTCACGCTGGCGACAGCGCCAGGTATAGCGGCATCAACGCTCAGCACCTCCGCCAGGAAGAAGCTCGCGCCGTCGGTATCGCTACCTGTCGGCGCTAGTCAGCAACGCCGTCCACGCAACGCGTCGTCGTCGCGAAACCCCAGCGCACCTACCCAAAGAAATGCTTCACCAAGGTCACCATCGCCTTGCTCAAGCTCGCCACGCTGGCCGACGAGATCAGGGTCAATACCCAGCACACAGCGAGCAGGCCGCCGTCGCGCTCGACCAGGGCGACGCCGAACATCAGGATCAGCACGCCGAACGGGTAGTTGGTGAATGGAATCGGCAGGGCGAGCAGAACGCCCAGCAGGATCAGGATAAAGCCGCTGAAGCGGCTGTACGGCATGTGGGTGAGCTGTTCCCAGCGCGGCCGGCTGAATTTTTCCAGGCGCGCGAACATCGGTGTCATGCGGTGGACGAAGGCTTCGACCGAGCTGCGGCCGAAGCCATGCTGGCGGGCGAAGCGCGGCAGCCAGGGACGCGGCATGCCCCAGAGCAACTGCGCGCCGATCACTACCAGCAAGGTGCCGCAGACGCCGCCTACGCCCATCGGGATCGGGATGAAGTTCGGCAGCGACAGCAGCACGATCAGAAAGCCGAAGGCACGCGTCTCCAGCGGCGCGATGAACTGCTCCAGCGAAATGGTTTCGCCGGTGTTCTGCTCCAATGCCTGCTGGAACAACTCGGTCGTGCGTGGATCGTGCGGAACGGTCATCCCTGGCTCTCGCAGTCCATGGTCTACGGGGTTGTTTCGTTGGTGATGCGGGCGATCAGCAGTTTGTCAATGCGCGGACCGTCCAGGTCGACGACTTCGAAACGCAGGTCGCGCCAGCGGAAGGCCTCGCCGACCTGCGGAATGCGCCCGAACTGGGCCATGACCATGCCGGCGGCGGTGCGGAAGTCGTGGTCTTCCTCGTTCGGCAGCTGGCTCAGGCTCAGCAGTTCGCGCAGGTCGTCGGTGCCCAGCGCGCCGTCGACCAGGTAACTGCCGTCCTCGCGCTGCACGATCGGCGCGCTGAGGGCTTCGACATTCAGGCTGGCGGTCTTGCCCAGCACGGCACCGAGCACGTCGTTGAGGCTGACCATGCCTTCGATGTCGCCGTATTCGTCCACCACCAGGGCGACCGTGGCCTCGGATTCGCGCAGCTCTTCCAGCAGGTCCAGCGCGCGGGCGGCCGAAGGCACGAACAGCACCTTGTTGAGCCTGCGGAACAGGTCGATGTTGGGCGTGCCCAGCGAATCGAGCAGGGATTTGGTTTCCAGGATGCCGACCACGTCCTGCTCGTTGCCGGCGCGATACACCGGATAGCGCGAATACGGCGTGGAATGCATGACGGCGAGGTTTTCCGCCAGCGGTGCGGCTATGTCCAGCCAGGCGATGCGCGTGCGCGGCGTCATCAGGCTGGCGATCTGGCGGTCGCCCAGGCGCAGCACGCGATTGACCATGTTGTGTTCGTCGCTGTCGATAACGCCCTGTTCGGCGCTCTCGGCTACGAGCAGGCGGATTTCTTCTTCCGTCACCGGGTCGCGGGTGCCACGGTCCAGGCGCAGCACCTTGAGCAGAATGCGCGTGCTGTGCGAGAGCAGCCAGACGAACGGCGTGGCGGCGATGGCGAAGATGCGCATCGGATAGGCGATCCACACCGCAAAGCGTTCCGGCGCGACCAGGGCCAGGCGCTTGGGCAGCAGCTCCCCGACGATGATCGATACATAAGTGATGGCCCCGACACTGAGCGCCAGGCCGACGCCGTTGGCCAGGTCGATTTCCACACCGCGGGCCTGCAGTGCCTGGCTGATGCGTGCGCCGATGGCGGCGCCGCCGTAGACGCCGGTGAGCACACCGATCAGTGTGATGCCGACCTGTACCGTAGAGAGAAAGCGTTCCGGCGCTTCGGTCAGGCGCAGTGCGTTCTGGGCCCGTGTGCTGGTCGCTGCCATCTGCTTGAGCCGCGACTTGCGTGCGGTGACAACGGACATCTCCGACAGGGCGAAGAACCCGTTGAGCAGAATCAGGATCAGGACAACCAGTATCTCGGTCAGCATCGACGGGGGTGAAGGCCAAGGCAGGTCAGTGTAGCAGCCCTGCGTGACGGACCTGTGGGTATGGCTGACCTGGCTGCCGTGCGCCGCGACGGAGCCGTGCTGTAACATGACTGTCATGCAACCGACATATTTTTGCCGCCGAGACGCCGGCAGCACGCGTTGCCGCGCAACATAATTCTTTTCAAATCATCCAATTGCGTACCCTGGGGCGGAACCGACCATGTTTTCTCTACAGACCATCTTCGGCAAGGGCGACAAGTTCTACGGGCTGTTGGAATCCAGCGCCGCGGCGGCAAAGAAAAGCGCCACCGCCCTGACCGGCTTCCTGCAACAGGGCACTGCGGCGGCCCGGTCGCTGGACGAGTTCCGCCTGGCGCGCCAGCGCGAGAAAGAACTGGCTGCCGAGATCAGCCAGGCCCTGGTCAACACCTTCGTCACCGCGCTGGAGCGCGAAGACATCGAAGCCCTGTCCAGCGCGCTGTACAAGATTCCCAAGGTGATCGAGAAATTCGCCGAACGCTATTCGCTGATCGGCGACCGCCTGGGCGACGTGGATTTCGTCTCCCGCGCACACATGCTGGAAAAAGCCTGCGAAGTACTGGAACAGATGGTGCTGCAGCTGCGCGCGATGAAGCTGGAGCAGATGAAGGATCTGAACGACCGCCTGCAGGCGATCGAGAACGAAGCCGACCGGCTGATCCTCGACCTGTACCGCGACATGTACCGCAACGAGAACGATCCCGTGCGCTTCCTGCTGCGCAAGGATCTGTTCGAAATCCTCGAAAAGGCCATCGACCGCTGCCGCGACGCGGGCAACGTGGTCTACGCGATCGTGCTGAAGAACTCCTGAGGCGACGCCCGTGGAATTGACCCTGGTCTTCAGCGTGATCGTGATCGCGCTCGTGTTCGAATACATCAACGGCTTCCACGACACGGCCAACTCCATCGCCACCGTGGTAGCGACCAAGGTGCTCAGCCCCGGCCAGGCCGTGATGCTGGCGGCGGGCATGAACCTGATCGGCGCCCTGATGGGCACGGCCGTCGCCAAGACCATTGCCTCGGGCCTGATCGATACCGGCATCGTCAATGTCACCTCGATGGTGCTGATCTGCGCACTGCTCGGCGGCGTGATCTGGAACCTGATCACCTGGTGGTGGGGCTTGCCGTCGTCGTCCTCGCACGCGCTGGTCGGCGGCCTGTGCGGCGCGGCGTTCGCTGCCGCCGGCGACAACTGGCATGCAATATTGTGGAATGTTCCTGGCGGCGAGCACTGGTGGCAGGGCAAGGGGCTGCTGCCCAAGGTGGTGATACCGATGATCATCTCGCCGCTGGCGGGTTTCATCCTCGGCATCACCATCATGGGGCTGCTGTTCGCCTTGTTCTCCTTCCTGGCCGACCGCAAGGGCACGCTGCAGAAGATAGGCCGGCCGCGTTTTGCCAACGCGCTGTTCGGCAAGCTGCAGATCGTTTCCGCCAGCGCCATGGGCTGGGCGCACGGCTCCAACGATGCACAGAAGACCATGGGCATCATCGCGCTGGCGCTGGCCTCGGCCACGCTCGCCGGCCAGCTCGACGGACTGCCGCAATGGCTGCACTGGCTGCGCGTGGATACCGATCCGAAGAACGTCGAGATCGCGCTATGGATCAAGATCACCTGCGCCCTGGTGATGGCCGCAGGCACCGCCGCCGGCGGCTGGCGCATCATCAAGACCCTGGGCCACAAGATGGTCAAGCTGCATCCGGTACATGGCTTCGCGGCGGAAACCGCCTCGGCGACGATGATCCTGACCGCGTCCAGCATGGGCATTCCGGTCTCCACCACGCACAACATTTCCGCGGCCATCATGGGGGTGGGGACGGCCAAGCGTTTGAATGCGATCAAGTGGACTGTGGTGGAGAGGATGATCTGGGCGTGGATTCTTACGTTGCCGATTGCGGCGGGGTTGGCGTATTTGTTTGTGAAGTTGTCGCATTGGGTGGGGTTGCCGATTTGATGTTTTGATTTTCGATCGCTGGATCGCTGGATCGCTGGATCGCTGGATCGCTGGATCGCTGGATCGCTGGATCGCTGGATCGCTGGATCGCTGAATCGTGGGTGGCGGTGCGTTGGAGGGCTTGAAGTCAAAGGCGTATCGCGCGCCTGCGGCGGGCTCGCTACTTCTCTTTTTCTGAGTAGAGAAGGAACCAAGAGAAAACCGCCCCAGATGCCGCAGTTTTGGGCCATCCATGGCCCAAAACTGCGTGAGGCCGCTACGGCGGTCCGCAGACAGAACATCCGTGTTCTGTGTGCGGAGTCGCGGCCATCCCTGGCCGCGACCCTTTGGGCTTTTCCCTACGCGACCTCACCGCGGCATATGGGGCCCCGTTACAAGCGCGCGCTTCCTGCGCGCAGAAGCAACTGCCACGGCCAAGGCCAAGCACAATCACGAGCAACGGCAACGGCAACGGCAACGGCAACGGCAACGGCAACGGCAACGGCAACGGCAACGGCAACGGCAACGGTCGCTGCGCGGCAACTACAAAAAATGGGCGGACATAGGTTGGCGATGAGCCGCAGGCGAATCCCAACATCGAGGGGCCTCCGCCACGAAGAACCGCTGGCGAAGGAGAGGCGAATCTCAACATCGCCGTGCCTCAGTACAAGGTTTCAGCCGTTGAGCTGAGCCCTGCCACCACCTTCGCACCGCGTCGGCAAACTACCCCGCAAATTCCCCAATCCCCACCTGCCCAACCACCCGCCCGTCATCCAGCAACACCACTTCCTGCGACAGGTGCTGCACTTCGTCCGGCTGGTGGCTGACCAGGATGGTCGGCAGGCCGACTTCGTCGCGCAGGCGGCGCAGGTAGTGCAGTACCTGGCCGCGGGCTTCGCGGTGCAGGCCGACCAGGGGTTCGTCCAGCAGCAGCGCGCGCGGCTGGCTCAGGATGGCACGGCCTACGGCAACGCGGCGGGCTTCGCCGCCCGACAGCGAGGCAGGCCAGCGTGCCAGCAGTTCGGTCAGGCCCAGCAGCTCTACCGCGGTATCGAAGCCGATAGCGCTGCCGTCGGGTTTGCGGCGGTTTCCATAAAGCAAATTATCCTTTACGCGCAAATGCGGAAACAGGCGGCCGTCCTGGAACACCACGCCGAGTCCGCGCCGCGCTGCGGCGACGTCGATATGCCGTTCGCTGTCGAACAGCAGTTCGCCATCGAGCACGATGCGTCCCGCATGCGGCCGGCGCAGGCCGGCCATGGCCAGCAGCAGGCTGGTCTTGCCGCTGCCGGAAGGGCCGAACAGGGCCAGGTTGCGGGCTGTCGAGACGAAGGCGACCTGCAGGTCGAAGTCGCGCGGCTGCCAGCGCAGGCTCAGCTCAATCATGCGCAGCGGCTTCCTGTTGCGCGCGCCGGCCGAGCAGCGCGGCCACAAACGACGCGGCGATGCCGACGGCCAGGGCCACCCATACCAGCCGCAGCAGACTGCCTTCGCCGCCGGGCTGGTTCAGCAATTCCCAGATCGCGATGGACAAGGTGCGCGTCTCGCCTGGAATGCTGCCGACGAAACTGATGGTGGCGCCGAATTCGCCGAATGCACGCGCGAATGCGAGTACGCAGCCGGCAATCAGATGACGTCGCGACAAGGGCAGGGTGACCGTGACGAAGCGCCTCCACGGTCCGGCCCCCAGCGATTCGGCCGCGGCTTCCAGGCGCCGGTCCACGCCGTCGAAGCCTGCGCGTATGGAAATGACCAGCAACGGGAAACTCATCACCACCGCCGCGACGACGGCGCCGCTCCAATGGAAGGCGAAGCGGATGCCGATCATGTCGAGGTAGTGGCCGACAGCGCCGTTGCGTCCCAGCAGTACCAATAGCGCATAGCCGGTGACCACGGGCGGCAGCACCAGCGGCAGGGTGAGCAGCGCTTCGATCACGCTCTTGCCGGGAAAGCGCAGCCGTGACAGCGCCAGGCCCAGGCCCAGTGCAAACGGCAGGGCCACGACGATGCTGAGCAGGGCCACCTTGAGGCTGATGCCCAGGGCGTCGATTTCCGCCGCACTCAGCACGGCGCTTCAGTCGGCCTTTGCGGTGCGGAATCCCCAGCGCAGCAGGATGGCCTGTGCCTGGTCGGAGCGCAGCAATTGCAGCAATTGCCGTGTTGTCGCATTGTCATGGCCGGCCGGCGCCGCGGCCGGATAGACAATGGGCGGATGCGAGTCGGCCGGGAACGTGCTGATCACGCGCACCGACGTTTCGGACACCGCATCCGAGCGGTACACCGCCGCCAGCGGCACTTCGCCCCGCGCGGCCAATGCCAATGCGGCGCGCACGTTTTCCGCGGCGACGTACTTGTCTTGCACGTGTGTCCACAGGCCGAGCTTTTCGAGTGCGGCCTTGGCGTACTTGCCCGCCGGCACGCTGCCCGGCTCGGCCAGGGCGATGCGCGAATCGCCCAGCGCGGCGCGCAGGTCGGTCTTGTCGTCCAGCGTGAACTGAAGCCTCGACGCCTGCGGCGCGACCAGTACCAGTTCGTTGCGTACCAGTTCGAAGCGCGTCGCCGCGACGATCTTGCCGCGTTCGGCCAGCCAGTCCATCCATTCCTGATCGGCCGAGATGAAGATATCGGCCGGTGCGCCGGCCTCGATCTGCCGTGCCAGCGCCGAACTCGCCGCGTAGCTGGCATTGATCTCGCCGATGGCCTTGGCTTCGGGCAGGGCGCTGATCTCTTCCAGCGCCGGCTTCAGGCTGGCGGCGGCGAACAGCAGCACGTCCGTCGCGCTGGCCGGCACAGCCATCGCGCCGGACACCAGCAGCAGGCACAGCAATCGATGTCCGAGCATGGCAGTTCCTTCGCAGATGAGCGGCCGCGAGTGTAGCGCGGCCGCTCATGCCGCAGCTTCGCGGCTTATTCCATGCCCTCGGGCCGCATCAGCTGGCGGTACTGCCGCGGTGCGAAGCCGGTGACCTGGCGGAACTGCCGCGACAGTGCGCTCTGGTCGGAAAAGCCTGCGTGCTGGGCGATGTCGGCAATCGGCAGCGCGGTGGAAGCGAGCAGGCGCGCCGCGTGGTCGATGCGTGCCTTGATCAGGTACTGCCCGGCCGACAAGTGGAAGATTTTCTTCATGCGCCGCTCGAACTGCGCCTGCGACAGGCCGGCACGGCGCGCCAGGTCTTCCATGCGCAGCGGCTGGTCGTAGTTCTCCAGCATGTAGTCGACGGTATCGGCAAAGCCGGTGTCGATCAGGCCGGCGCGGCTGGGCTCGATCAGATCCTTGGAGATGCAGGCCAGGCCGACGACGCGGCCCTGGTTGTCGTACAGCGGCTCCTTGGTGGTGAGGCACCAGCCGGCGCTGCCGTCGCGGTAGACGGTGAGGTCGAGGTTGTCGACGATGGGCTTGCCGGTATTGAACAGGCGCTCGTCCTGGCGCACATAACGTTCGGCCATGGGGCGCGGAAACAGTTCGAACGCCGTCTTGCCGATCGCATCCTGCTTGCGCTTCAGGCCGCAGCGAACGACGGCGGCCTCGCTCATGGAGACATAGCGGCCCTGCTTGTCCTTGACCGAAAACACGATGTCCGGCAGTCGATCGAACAGCGTCTCCACGTACCACGGCGAGGCTACGCGAGCCATGAAAGCCTCGCGCCAGCGTGCCAGTTCATTGTTCATAGTGCCCCCTGTCGCTCCTGCACAAACGCGATTTTTCGCGCATTTGCGCTGCAAAACCGCTTTGTGCGGATTGTTTCGTGCGTGTGCGGATAATCGGCTAGACCCTGGTCGTGGACCAAACCTAGCATCCTGACCTGCAGGAGTCAGGTGGAGGCGAACGCGTTGCAGCGCGTCCGCCTCCGGAACACCGGGCTCGTGCAGTGTCATCCACACAAGACGATGTTCGGGGAGAAAGCAATGTATTCGTTTGATCGGCTTTTGCAAGCCGGCGCTGGCCTGGCTGCGTGTCTGGCTTTTGCTGCCTTGCCGCTGGACGCCGCTGCGCGTCCGCAGGATCCACGGCCAGGACCGGCCGCCGCCACCGCTTCGCTGTCAGAAGCGTCCGACCATATCCAGACCCGGCGCATCGACTGGGACCGCCGCGCGCCGCTGCCTTCTTCCCGCGATCACCTCTATCAGGACTATGACGCACCGCGCAGTTTGCGCAGTGCGGCGCGGGGAACCTGCAACATCGCCGGCTTCGCCAGCGCCAGCGGCAGCGCCCTCGTCGCCGCGGTTCGCGCAGCGGACGAAACCTGCTTCTATTCAGGCGGCCTGTTCGACGTGACCGGCACAACGGCGGGGCAGATCTTCGCCGAAAGCAAGATGGTCACCATCGCTAACGCGATGCAGGCCGATGCCGCCAGCTATCCGGGCAATAACAGCAACAACATGCTGGAGCTGGTGCTATTCCTGCGCGCTGGCCTGTACGTGCAGTACTACAACGAGCCCGACGTGGGCAGCTACGGCAATGCCTTCACCAATGCGATCCGCCCCGCATTGAATGCCTTCGTCGCCAACAGCCACTTTGCCGACGTCAACAACGACCACGGTGAAGTGCTGTCCGAATTCGTCATCCTCATCGACAGTGCCGGCGAGAACGCGCAGCAGCTCGCCACGGTGCGTGGCATTCTCGACCGCTACGGCCCGAGCTGGGCCAACCTGTCCTACATGAAGTCGTCCACCAACGGCGTCTTCACCGTGCTGTTCCGCGGCCACTACGACCCGGCTTTCCAGGCCCTGGTACAGGGCAGCGGCAGCGGCGTGCTCGATACCCTGGTGAACTTCATCAACAACAACCGCGCCGCCGACGTAGGCTCCAACCGCGAATACATGCTGCAGAACGCCGCGGGCGAACTCGGCCGCTTCAGCCAGTACAGCGCGACAAGCTTCCACAGCCTGGTGCATCCGAAGATCAAGTCGGTGCTGGATTCCTTCAGCATCGGCGGCGCGGGCGGCGGCATCTTCGTGCGCATCGCCAGCGTCACCGACTACTATGACCACGCCCATTGCAGCTACTACGGCCTGTGCAGCTTTGCGCAGGATCTGGAAGCACAGGTACTGCCCGCCGCGAATGCGCGTGACTGCAGCGCTACCTTGCGCGTACGCAGCCAGTCGCTGACCGCGGCCCAACTCGACACGGTATGCAGTGTGGTCGGTGCGGAAGAAGGCTATTTCCACACCCAGAGCCAGACCAACAACACGCCGGTGGCGAACGATTTCAATGCGCGCCTGGAAATGGTGATCTTCCATTCCAGCACCGACTACGAAACCTATTCGGGCATCATCTTCGGCAACGACACCAACAATGGCGGCATCTATCTCGAAGGTGATCCGTCCGACCCTTCCAACCAGGCGCGCTTCCTTGCCTACGAGGCCGAGTGGCTGCGCCCGGATTTCCAGGTGTGGAACCTCACCCACGAATACATCCACTACCTCGACGGCCGCTTCAACTGGTACGGCGGCTTCGGCGCCCTGCCGATGGACGCGCCTTACTCGACCATCTGGTACATCGAAGGCTTTGCCGAATACATGTCGTATTCGTACCGCAGCCTGCGCTACGACGACGCCATCGACGAGGCGGGCACGCCGGACAAGTTTACTTTGGCGCAATTGTTCGATACCGAATATAGCACCGACTATACGCGCACCTACCAGTGGGGCTACCTGGCCTCACGCTTCATGTTCGAGCGGCATCGCGACAAGATCGCCAGCCTGTATGCAGTATCGCGTCCGGGCAACTACGCCAGCGGCTACAGCGCCTGGCTCGATCCCATCCGCAGCAGCTACAACACCGAGTTCCGCGCCTGGCTAGTCTGCTTTGCAGCCAACAACGGCGATACCACCGTCTGCAACGGTGGCCAGCCGGATGCGATCTTCGCCGACAACTTCGGCAACGGCCCCACCGTGATACCCGAATGCACCTCGACCAACGCCGGCCAGCTGGACAACGGCTGCAAGCGCAGCGGCCTGTCGGCGGCCAATTCGAGCGCGCGTGTCTATCTCACGGTGCTGCTGCCGGCAGGGCGCAGCAACCTGAAATTCATCATGGGCGGCGGAACCGGCGATGCGGACATCTACGTGAAAGCCGGCGGATGGCCCAGCGACACCGTATACGACTTCGCGCCGCAGCTGGTGGGCAACGATGAGACAGTGACGGTGGCTGCGCCGGTCAGTGGCTGGTACTACGTGATGCTCAAGCCGCGGACGGCTTCGTTTGCGGGGGTGGAGGTGGCTACCTCCTGGCAGTGAATTTTGGTTTTTGTCGAATTTGTTGAATTTTTGTGATTTGGGCCGCGGCGCGGGATGCGCCGCGGCTTTTTTTGTTTTGTTCTTGCCGGGGCTGCGGGTTTGCTTTTTTCGTGGCTCCCTCTCCCCCAAGCTCGCTTGGGGGAGAGGGCTGGGGTGAGGGGCGGTGCTGGACTCTGCCTCGCTGCTGGGTTTTTTGCGAAGGAGTCCGCCGTTGGCGGACGTGGTTGTTTGTGCGCCTGGCGACGGGTTGGTCGCATGGGCTGCGCTTTGCTCCCTCTCCCCCGACAGCTGTCGGGGGACAGGGTTGGGGTGAGGGGGCGGTGCTGGACTTTGCTCCGTCTTGTGGTTTTTTGCGAAGGAGTCCGCCGTTGGCGGACGTGGTTGCTTGTGCGCCTGGCGGCGCGTTTCGCGCGCCCACGGCGCGCGACCAAGGAGGGGATGCTTGTCCATCCCCTCCTTGGATTCTCCCAGGACACCCCGGATGCCGCGGTTTTGGGCCATCCATGGCCCAAAACTGCGTGAGTCCGCTACGGCGGTCGACGCACGGGACGTCCTGTCCCCTGCGCCGACTCGCGGCCATCCCTGGCCGCGACCCTGCGGGCTTTTCCCTGCGCGGCCTCACCGCGGCATACGGGGCCCCGGGGCAAGCGCGCGCTTCCTGCGCGCAGAAGCTACGGCAACAGCCACAAGCCACAGCCACAGCCACAGCCACAAGCTACGGCTACGGCTACGGCTACGGCTACGGCCAAAGCCGCAGCGCGGTCGTGCGCGACAGTAGCGGCAGTGCGGCTCGCTGCGCTTGCATGGGATGACGCAAGTCGGTGTGGACCCGTGGTCGTTTTGGATAGCTCGTACCCGCGCGCAGCCGAGTGATACCCGCATCGGTAGTGTTCCGACCGGGAACCTGGGCTAATGATTTGCTCGCTACCACAATTTCGTGACCTGCGGTCCGGTTTATCTTTGTCAATTTCCCGCTTATGACTTTGGTCTAACCTACGCCTGAGTACTGGTTTCTTTGCGATTCGTCCTGCCCTGACAGGGTGATGAGCCAATCGCGCCGGGGGCGGGTTGGTTAGCATTTCGTGACTGTCCAAGGCCGATTCCTGCATGAGCGCAACACGTGTTATCGATTCGCATACCGGCGGAGAGCCGACTCGCGTTGTCGTGGCGGGCGGGCCGGATTTTGCGGGGCGGACGCCAGCGGCTGCGCGGGAATGGCTGCAGCGGGAGCAGGATGCCTGGCGCCGCGCGATCGCCTGCGAACCGCGCGGCAATGACGTGGTAGTGGGGGCTTACCTGCTGCCGCCGACGCGCAGCGACTGTGTCGCCGGTGTGGTGTTTTTCAACAATGTCGGCTACCTGGGCATGTGCGGCCACGGCACCATGGGTGTGGCGCAGACGCTGCATCATCTGGGGCGTATACAAGCGGGCAAGTTCCAATTGGAAACGCCGGTCGGCGTCGTCGAAGTGGAATTGGCGCAGGATGGCCGCGTCACCATTGCCAATGTCGCCAGCTATCGCCAAGCGCGCCGGGTGGCGCTGGACGTGACGGGCCTGGGGCGCGTGAACGGCGATATTGCCTGGGGCGGCAACTGGTTCTTTCTGGTCGACGACCACGGCCTGGCCATTGCGCCGGACAATATCGAAGCGTTGATGGGTGCTGCCTCGGCGATCCGCCGTGCACTGGACGAGGCCGGCATCGGCGGGCGCGACGGCGGCGTCATCGACCATGTGGAACTGCTGGCGGCCGACGCGCGGGCGGATTCGCGCAATTTTGTACTTTGTCCTGGTTTTGCCTATGACCGTTCGCCCTGCGGCACTGGTACCAGCGCCAAGCTGGCCTGCCTGGCGGCCGAAGGAAAGCTGGCTGAGGGCGCGGTATGGCGCCAGCGCAGCGTGATCGGCAGCGAGTTCCAGGCCTGGTATCGGCGCCTGGATGACGAAACCATCCTGCCTTACATCGCCGGCCGTGCCCATGTCGTGGCCGAGGCCGTGCTGCATTTCGACCCGGCCGATCCGTTTGCCTGGGGTCTTGCTTGAGCACGGTCGCAAGCGTCGACGTGCTGATCGTCGGTGGCGGCATCGTCGGCTGTGCCATTGCTGAGCGGCTGGCGCGGGCCGGGCTGTCGGTCTGTCTGGTCGAGCGCGATGTGCTCGGTGGCGCCGCGACGGCGGCATCGATGGGGCATCTGGTAGTGCTGGACGACGATGCGGCCGAACTCGCGTTGTCGGCCTATTCCTGTGCGCGCTGGCAAGCGCTGGCGCCGTCCTTGCCAGCGACGGCGGAATACCGGCGCAATGGAACTTTGTGGATTGCGCGAAATGTGGAAGAAATGGCCGAGGCACAGCGCAAGCAATGGCGCCTGGCGCAGGCGGGCATCGACAGCGAGCTGCTGACGGCCGCCGCCCTGGCCGAGCAGGAACCCGCCCTGGCCGCCGGCCTGGCCGGCGGCCTGCGCGTAGCCAGCGACGGCATGTTGTATCCGCCGGTGGCGGCGGCCTGGCTGGCGCGCCAGGCGGCGGCGCAGGGCGCGCAGATCCGCTGCGGCGTCGGCGTGCGGAACCTGGTCGAAGGCGCCGTGCTGCTGGACGACGGCAGCGAACTGCGGGCGCCGCATATCATCGTGGCCAACGGCTGTGCTGCGCCGGAACTGCTTTACGGCGCGCCGATCCGCAAGCGCAAGGGACATCTGCTCATCACCACGCGTTCGGCGCCGCGGGTGCGCCATCAGCTGGTGGAGCTGGGCTATATGCAAAGCGCGCACGGCGGCGATGGCGAATCGGTTGCGTTCAATGTGCAGCCGCGGCCCAGCGGCCAGCTGCTGCTGGGCTCTACGCGCCAGTTCGACGACGTCAGCAGCACGGTCACGCCGCGGCTGATCCAGCGCCTGATCCTGCGCGCGCAGGAATTTCTGCCGGGCCTTGCCACTGCCACGGCGCTGCGCGCCTGGACCGGTTTTCGCCCGACCACGCCCGACCATAGACCGCTGATCGGCCCCTGGCCGGCCCGCGCTGGCGTGTGGCTGGCCTGTGGCCACGAAGGCCTGGGCGTGACCACCGCACTGGGCACGGCCGACCTGCTCGCCGCGCAGCTGCTGGGGCTGGAACTGCCTTTCGACGCGCGCCCGTTCGCTCCGGCGCGGTTCGCCGCCCAGGTCAGCCATGCCGCCTGAAATCAGCGTGCGGATCGACGGCGAAGATGTGCGTGTGCGCGGCGACTGCTCGGTGGCCGCGGCCTTGCGCCAGGCCGGCTATGCCGCGACGCGGCTGGCCCATGACGGCAGCCGCCGCGCTGCCTGTTGCGGCATGGGCATCTGCTTCGAATGCCGCGTACAGATCGACGGGCGCGAACGCCTGGCCTGTCTCACCCCTGTAGCGGCCGGCATGGAGATCTGGCGCGATGCGTGAACTGCGCAGCGAAGTTCTGGTTCTCGGCGCCGGTCCGGCCGGTATCGCGGCAGCAGTCAGTGCCGAGCGTGCCGGCGCGCGTGCGCTGCTGGTCGACATGCAGGCCGAGCCAGGTGGCCAGATCTGGCGTGGACAATGGAACAAGGCAACCGATTCCACCGCGCGGCGCTGGCTGTCGGCGCTGCGGGCATCGCCGGTGGAAGGCCGCTATGGCCTGCGCCTGGTCGATGTGCCGGCGCCCGGCGAGTTCGTTTTCGACGGTGCCGACGGTCCGTTGCGCGTGCACTGCGAACGCGCCGTGATCGCTGCCGGCGCACGCGAACGCCTGCTGCCGTTTCCAGGCTGGACCTTGCCCGGCGTATTCGGCGCCGGCGGCCTGCAGGTGCTGGCCAAGAATGGCTGGCCGGTTGCCGGCAAGCGCATCGTGGTGGCCGGCAGCGGTCCCTTGCTGCTGGCGGCGGCAGCCAGTCTGCGTAGCCTCGGCGCGCAGATCGTGCTGATCGCCGAGCAAAGCGGCTGGCGCGACCTGGCTGCCTTCGGCAGCGGCCTGCTCGGGACGCCGCACAAAGTGGTGCAGGCCGCCGGCCTGTGGCGCAAGCTGATCGGCGTGCCGTACCGCACCGGCAGCTGGGTGACGCAGGCGCTGGGTGACAACGAAGTGCGCAGCGTCATCGTGCGCCGCGGCAGGCAGATCGTGCAGCTGGACTGCGATGCGCTCGCCGTCGGCTACGGCCTGGTGCCGAATACCGAGATTGCCCGCGCGCTGGGCTGCGAACTGCGTGACGGTGCGGTCTGGGTCGATATGCACCAGCACACCAGCGTGCCCGGTGTGTACTGCGCTGGCGAAGGCACCGGCATCGGCGGCATCGACCAGGCCCTGGTGCAGGGCGAAATTGCCGGCTGCGCCGCCGCCGGCCGGGCCGAACTGGCGGCGACGGCGCAGCGCCGCCGCCGCGGCAGCGAGCGTTTTGCCGCGCACCTGCGCCGGCACTTCGGCTTGCGCGCGGAACTGCGCAGCCTGGCGCAGGACGACACCGTGCTGTGCCGCTGCGAAAACGTCGCCTTCGGCGCGGCCAAAGCCTGCAGCAGCATGCGCGACGCGCGACTGCAGACGCGCCTGGGCATGGGCCATTGCCAGGCCCGGGTCTGCGGCGCGGCCTGCGAATTCCTGTTCGGCTGGGGCGCAGCGACGCCGCGGCCACCGCTGGCTCCGGCTGGCCTGAGTTGTTTCAACCTTTCCACTTCCGCTGAAAATCCACAGGAACCGACATGAGCACCATCTGGCAAGGCGTGTTGCCCGCCATCACCACGCCGTTCGACGCCAACCTGGGCATCGACCACGATTTCGTTACGCGTCACGTCGACTGGCTGATCGGGCATGGTTGCCGCGGCATCATTCCCTGCGGCTCGCTGGGCGAAGGGGCGACGCTGACCTACGACGAGAAAGTCGCGCTGATCAAGACCTGCGTCGCGGCCGCGGCCGGCCGCGTGCCGGTGATTCCCGGCATTGCCGCGCTGTCCACCGACGAAGCGGTAAAGCTGGCCCAGGCCAGCGCCGATGCCGGTTGCGGCGGGCTGATGGTATTGCCGCCCTACGTCTATTCCAGCGACTGGCGCGAAATGAAAGCGCATGTGGCCGCTGTCATCGGCGCCACCGCCTTGCCGTGCATGCTCTACAACAACCCGCCGGCCTACAAGACCGACTTCAGTGCCGCGCAGGTGGCCGAACTCGCGGCGGAATTTGCCAACCTCGAAGCGGTGAAGGAATCCAGCGGCGACTCGCGCCGTGTCACCGCGCTGGTGGCCTTGCTCGGCGAGCGCCTGCGCGTCGGCGTGGGCCTGGACGACATGGTCTGCGAAGGCGTTGCCGCCGGCGCCGAGTTCTGGGTGGCGGGTACGGTCAATGCGCTGCCCAAGGAATCGGTCGCGCAGTTCGAACTGGCCAAGGCCGGTCGCTGGGACGAAGCGCGCGCCCTCTACCACTGGCACCTGCCGCTGCTGCGGCTGGATACGGTGGTGAAGTTCGTGCAGCTGATCAAGCTGATCCAGCAGGAGGTCGGCATGGGTCACGAACGTGTGCGCCCGCCGCGGCTGGAACTGGTCGGCAACGAACGCGACGATGCGCTGGCGATCATCCGCAAGGCTTTGCGCGAGCGGCCGGTGCTTTGAAGGTCGATGCTGTGAGTTCGATACGGCAAGTTCGATGCTGTAAATTCGATGCGGCAAGGTCCGATGTCCTGCTGCGCGTATCGAGCGTGGTTGCCTGAACTCCCTCTCCCCCCACCGACCTGTCGCTGGGGGAGAGGGTTGCGGTGAGGGGGCGGAATGCCTGTACACCTCAGCCAGTGGTTTTCGGCGTTGGCTGGCGCGATGGCAATCGCGACAGTCGTTAGGCCGAGGCGGCTGACACGGCGCCCGCTCACCCAACCCTCTCCTCCAAGCGCAGCTTGGGGGAGGGGGCTTCTGGTGCGTGGTGCCTCGCCCCCCCCATCGACCGAAACCCATCGCTGCAAGTCTGCTCACCGGTAAATAGGTAAATAATGTCAATGTACACACTGAAGGGCGTTTCCTTGATCGGCGAAGACCCCGCGAGCACCAGCGGCAGCGAATTCCACGCTGTCGATCCGGGCAGCGGCGAAGCGCTCGCTCCGGTCTACCGCAGTGCGACGGC
Source organism: Tahibacter aquaticus (assembly GCF_004363655.1). Taxonomy (GTDB): domain Bacteria; phylum Pseudomonadota; class Gammaproteobacteria; order Xanthomonadales; family Rhodanobacteraceae; genus Tahibacter; species Tahibacter aquaticus. The sequence goes on along the minus strand of NZ_SNZH01000001.1, from coordinate 162,018 downwards.
CGCGGACATCGAACGCGCCGTGCAACTGGCCGCCGGCGCCAGTGCGGCATTGGCGCAGACCAGCGGTGCCGAACGCGCCGCGCTGCTGCGTGCGATCGCCGACGAACTGGAAGCCGCCCGCGCCGATTTCGAAGCATTGGTGCCGCGGGAAACCGCATTGCCGCAGGCGCGCGCCAGCGGCGAGCTGGGGCGTACCACCGGCCAGCTGCGACTGTTTGCGAATCTGGTGGAAGAGGGCAGCTGGGTCGACGCGCGTATCGACAGGGCCGATCCCGCACGCCAGCCGCTGCCCAGGCCCGACCTGCGCTCGCAGCGCATCGCGCTGGGGCCGGTCGTCGTCTTCGGTGCCAGCAATTTCCCGCTCGCGTTTTCCGTTGCCGGCGGCGATACGGCCAGCGCACTGGCAGCCGGTTGCCCGGTCATCGTCAAGGCGCATCCGGCGCATCCGGCCACGAGCGAGCGGGCCGGCGCGGCCATTGCTGCGGCCGTGCAGCGCTGCGGTCTGCCGCCAGGCACGTTCTCGCTGCTGTTCGACGCTGGCCACGCCGTCGGCGCCGCGCTGGTGCAGCATGCGCAGGTATCTGCGGTCGCGTTTACCGGCTCCACGGCCGGCGGCCGCGCGCTGATGGACCTGGCAGCGGCCCGGCCGCAACCCATTCCGGTCTATGCCGAAATGGGCAGCATCAATCCGGTATTCGTACTGCCCGCGGCCGCCCAGGTTCGCGCCGAGGCAATCGCGACCCAGCTGCATGCATCGGTACTGCAGGGCGTAGGCCAGTTCTGCACCAGCCCTGGCGTGTTCGTTATTCCCGCCGGTGGCGACGGCGATGCGCTGCGCGACGCGCTGCGCGCGCGCTTTGCCGATTCGGCAGCGGCCGTCATGCTGACCGCGGCCATCGCCCAGCGTCACGCCCAGGGCGCGGCGCAACTCGGCGCCCATGCCGATGTGGCCGCGCTGGTCGCTCCGGTACAAAAAGCCGGTTGTGCACAAGCGAACCTGTTCGAAGTCTCGGCAGATGCGTTCCTGCGCGACCCTCACCTGCAGGAGGAAGTGTTTGGCCCGACCAGCCTGATCGTACGCACCCGCGACGCGGCGCAGATGCTGCAGCTGGCTGCCGCCCTGCCAGGCCAGCTGACCGTGACCTTGCTGGCCGACGAAGCCGACTACGCCGCGGCGGCGCCGCTGCTGCTGCAGCTGCCGCGCAATGCGGGCCGCGTGCTGATGAACGGCGTGCCGACCGGCGTGGAAGTCTGCGCGGCCATGGTGCACGGCGGCCCGTATCCGGCCAGCTCCGATGCGCGCTCGACCTCGGTCGGCACGGCGGCGATCGAGCGCTTCGCCCGCCGCGTGTGCTACCAGAATGTGCCGGATGCGCTGCTGCCGCCGGCCTTGCAGGAGGCCAATCCGCTGAAGATTGCGCGGCTGGTCGATGGGGTGATGCAGCGCTGACAGTGGCGGCGCCGAGCGGCCTGGCCATATCCGCGAAGCGCCGACCTCGGGGCAAGGCTGGCAGCGGACAGAGCGGCGCACGTACACTGGCTGCGCACTGGCGCCTGTCGACTCGAGGTCGCATCTGTTGAATACCGCAACCGACTGGAGCGCGTATCTGGCCGCCTGGCAGGACCAGGCGCAGCTTGTCGTTTCGCTGATCCCCGAGGAGTTGCTCGCCGCGGACGAGCGCGACGCGACATTTTCCACTCGGCTGCAGCGGCCCGGCGCGACGCAGGGACAGCTCGACGCCGCGGAGCATCGCCTGGGATTCGCGCTGCCGCCGGACATGGCGGCTTTCTACCGCGCGTCGAACGGATGGCACCAGGTCGGGTTCGACGAAACCGATACCGATCTTCTTGCGGTCGGCGATCTGCATTTCCTGCGCGACGCGTCCGAGCCGTTGCGTGCGGTGCTGTCCGGTTACGCCGGTGTCGGCGAAGCGGAGGCCAGCGACCCGGCCGTGCCGTTCATGTATTCGGACGTTGCCGACCTGCTGGTGCTGTCGGCGCCATGTCCCAACGGACTGTATCTGTTCAACCCACTGAAGCGCTCGGGCAAACCGGCGTTCTTGTTGATCCGCTATAAATTCGCACCGCAGCGCTTCGCAACGTTCAGCGGGCTTATGCAATTCGAACAGCAGCGCTGTTTACAGGCGCTGCGGAGCATGCTCGGATAGCTGGCGCTGGCTGCGCCAAGAAAACAGCGATTTGCCGGCAAACGGTCGATGCAGGAACGGCACGGCAATGCCAAACTCGAGCATGACTATTTACCTGGACGCAAGGACGCAAGCGCCATGACCGACTTCTGTTGCGACGGCATGAAGCACCAGGCCGAGCGTTGGGGGCAGGCCGGCTTCTCGGTGGAGGTGACGCAGTCCGAGCAGATGCTGCGGCAGTATTCCATCAACTTCCGCAGCTATGCGCAGGCGGATGACAAAATCTTTCAGCGTTATTTCGCCGAGCATCCGACGCTGCCGGCATTCAAGATCGGCGCCTGGTTGCCGCTCCACTATTGTCCCTGGTGCGGCGCAGTGCTCGATACGGTTGTCGGGAAGTCGCCCGGGGAATCGTGGAGCCGACTCTGGCAGCGCTGGACAACCAAGCCAGCGCGCGCCGTTTTTCCGGCGGCGCAGTTGGCCGTAAATGCCAGGAGTGCGAACCGACTCGGTGAAGCCGCGAGCGAATTTCCGCGCAACTGGATCGCCGACCCACGGCTGGCGTCGCTGCGTCTACCCGACGCGTTGCTCGCGATGATTCATGAAGGGCGCTGGGCCCGGTGGCATGACGACGGCCATTTTGAACCCGCCAGTCTACCGATCGAAACACCGCGGTTGCAGGCTATGGTTCCTGACGAAGACGGTCTGGATCTACTTGCGCCACCTTTCCGCAGCGCCCTGCAGGAGATCGAGGTGCGCCATGCCGGCTGGCTGCAACGTTGGTCGAGAGTCGAGCTGATCAACCCTGCGCGAACGGTGATAGTGGCCGATTTCCCTCTCGGCAGCGATTCGCTGCTGGCTCTGGACTATCGCGATAGCGATGCGGAGCCGCGCGTGATCCGGCTGCAATGGGTGTTGCCGCAGCCTGAGCGCAACAATCGCTGGGTTGTTGTTTCGCCGACCTTTGCGCAGTTTGCTCAGGCCCTGGGCTGGAATTGAGCCTGTGATTGCGGTGACGGATGTACTTCATCGTCTATCGATGCCGATGCGGCACGACAGGGGTTCCTGTGCCCTTGCCTGGTAGATCCCGCAGAATCGCCACGTCGCCCGTCCGCCGTATTGCGTCTTTCCGGCTTGGTTTCCCGCGTGCTGCTGCCGGTCTTTGCCTGGCACCAGCGGTATCGGCTGCGCAGCTGCCGCGCGCGAATATCGTCGATGTCGATGCCGGCGTTGAGCAGGGTTTTCCTGTGTGCTGAGTACACATTGAACCCTGCAGGCAACAGTGCGGCGCTTTGGCAGCGCGCGATGAGCGCCAGCGAACTGCGCCGGACGATCTTCGCGCTGCGGCACGTTCGCCGCACCTTGCTGTGCAATTTGCTTTGGTCGCCGCCGCCTGCGCGTTGTGGCTATTTCACCCGCTTGCCGTGCTTCACCACGATGTCGACATTCTGCAGCAGGGCGATATGCCGCAAGGCGTCGCCACGCACGGCGATGATGTCGGCATATTTGCCCTCGGCAACGGTGCCGTAGTCCTTGTCGGCCTTCATGGCCACGGCAGGCCAGTAGGTTGCCGCGCGGATTGCATCGATGGCGGGAACGTTGAGGCGGTTTACCCACACTTCCAGTTCGTGCCAGGTGCTGTCGCTGTGGAATTTCATCGGGATGCCGGAATCGGTGCCGATCAGCAGCAGGGCGCCGTTTTCCCGCAGCTGGTTGAACTTGGTGGTCAACGTGGGCCAGCGCTGCGGCGTCTGCTGGAAATAGCTGATGCGTTCGGGATGGCTCAGGCTTTGCCGGATGTCGGCGACGATGTCGTCGGGCAGGCCTTCGTGCCAGCGCTTGTCGTCGATGTGTTCGTGATGTTTTACCACATAGGGAAAGTTGTACAGGCCTTCGATGGTCGGCGTCCAGAACAGCGGACCCAGCGACATGTTGGCGGTGCGTTCGCGCAGGGCGTCGATGACGTCGTCGGGATAGCTGGGCGCGGCGGCAAGGCCGGTGTGTTCCAGGCAGTCGGCGCCGTGCTTGAGCGCCAGACGGATTTCCTCGGGCCGGTGCGCATGCGCGACGACGGGTTTGCCGTGTTTGTGGGCTTCGTCGATGATCGCGGCGATCTCGGCCTCGGACATCTGGTCCTGGTCGATCAGCTTGATCACGTCCACGCCCGCATCGGCCAGGCGCTTGACCTTGGCGCGGGCGTCGGCCGGCGAGTCCACGCCCCAGCGGAAGGCTTCGGTGCCGGGGTAGGGTTTCTTCTGGATGAACGGGCCGGACACGAACAGGGTGGGGCCGGGGATTTCGCCGCGGCGTATCGCGTCGCGGACGTCGATCGATTCCTTCAGCGGCGCGCCGAGATCGCGCGCGCCGGTGACGCCGGCCAGCAGCAGCTGCTTGGCCGAGGCGGGCATGATGACGTCACGCATCTTGCCGAGGTAGGTCTTGTCCCAGTGGGCGTAGTCGGCATGGCCGTTGATCATCAGATGCACATGCATGTCCCACAGGCCGGGCATGACGGTCATGCCTTCGGTGGAAATGATCTCCGTGCCCGCGGGAATGCGTACTTCGCCTTCGCGCCCGACGGCGACGATGCGTTCGTTCTCGACCAGTACCACGCTGTTGTCGATCGGGTCGCGCAGGCTGCCGTCGACCAGGGTGCCGCCGACCAGGGCCAGCGTGGCAGCGCCGGCGTTGCCGGCGATCAGTGCAAGAGCGAGGGCCAGCGTGAGTCTGTGTCGCATCGGAACTCCCCTGGGCGCCGACCGGAATGTCGCGCCGCGTTCGTCAAAACACCGGTGTGGCGGGCACGCCGCCGAAATGAGGGCGCAGCGGCGCGATCAGAATGCGTCGCCGCCAGCGGAAATGGCCTGTTCCATGCGGTCGCCCAGCGGGCCCATCTCGGCGATCAGCAGGTCGATTTCCTCGACCACGAGGTTGTCGTAGGGGCGGTTTTCGCACAGTTGCAGGTAAGGCGAGCCGTCCAGATCGCTGACGGCGAGATAGCCCATGCGCTGTTCCCAGTTGAAGCGCAGGCAGCGCTTGGCATCCATGCCGGTGAGCGGGCCTATCGGTGTGGAAATGCGCAGGAATTTGCGCCCTTCCTCGTGATCGAGTTCGGACAGGTAAATGCCCTGGTGGCGGCTGCCGCCGTTGAGCAGCAGATCGAAGCTGATCAGATACGGATCGTTGATGCGCAGCTGGTGTTTCGCGCTGATGTGCGAGCGGATCTGCTCGAAGCTGTGCATGGGGGTGACTCTCCGGGGTAGGGAATGGCACGTATGCTACCGTGACGGCAGCGACTGATGCGGCCTATGGGGTGCGGGGCGTGGCGAAACAAGACTTGACAGCCGGGGCCGCCAAGGCCATTGCGGCGCCAGTTGGAGACGAGGCCGCAGCGGCTATCTGGGCCACGATACAGCGCATTCCCCGCGGCAATGTCTGCAGTTATGGCGAGATTGCGACGCGTGCCGGCCTGCCTGGCCGGGCTCGCCTGGTCGGCAAGGTGCTGGGCCAGGTGCCCGATGGCATGGCCGTGCCCTGGTTCCGTGTGTTGCGGTCCGATGGTCGTATTGCGTTTCCGCCCCAGTCCAAGGCGTACCGCGAGCAGCGGGCGCGCCTGCTCGAAGAAGGCGTGCGCGTGGAGCGTGGCAAGGTGAAGCTGCAGGACTTCGGCTGGGGCCGCAATCTCGATCGCGACATCTGGGCGCCCCCGCCCGAGCCCGTGCGCACGGTGGCCAAGACCGCGAAGAAACGCGTGGATGCGCCGGCTGACCGCGCGGCTAAAACCACCGGGACCACGCCCGCTAAATCCGCCAGGGCCAGGCGCTGATCCACTGATCCCACCGTTGCCGCCGGCTGTCGCCGCCGGGCGGGCGACTGTGCGCGGCGTCAACACAGCGCAGCACGGGCGCGGCTAGCTTTCGCAGCGAATGGCCGGCCAGGCAGCGCCGGCTGTCGGGGCAGTCGATGGAATTGTGACGGGCCATGCATTCGGGCTGTTCGGTCCTTCGCAGGTGCTGCGTTGTATCGGCTGGCAGGCAATCGCGCAAAGAGGATGGGGACAATGGCGGTATCGACAGCTGTGCGCGCCGTGTTGCGCGTCTTGTGCTGCGGCGTGCTCGCGGCGGCAGGCACGGCGGTGCTGGCGCAGAGCACCAGCCACAGCCCCGATCAGATGTTGCGCAGCGGTTTCGAAGGACCGGCCGCTGGGCCGTTCACCGATGCGGAAGCGGCGCGCTTTCTCAACCAGGCCACCTACGGCGCCACGCTGAGCGAGATTGCGCATCTGCGCGCAGTCGGCTACGAGGCCTGGTTCACCGAGCAGTTCAACGAGACGCCGTCCTACCAGCAGCCGTACCTGGACTGGGTGTCGGCGCTGCCCGGCGGCGTGTATCAGCAGCAGCGCCTGGAGGCCTGGCTGATCAATTCGATCGGCCTGTACGACCCGAGCAATCCGCCGCGTGTGCACAAGGACCAACTGCGCCAGCGCATGGCCCTGGCGCTGTCGGAAATCTTCGTCGTATCCGACCAGAACGCCGGCCTGCTGCTGCAGGCCTGGTCCACCGCCAGCTGGTACGACATGCTGGCGCGCAACGCCTTCGGCAGCTATCGCGTGCTGCTGCAGGACGTGACCCTGCATCCGGCCATGGGTGTATACCTTTCCATGGTGGGAAATCGCAAACCGGATGCGGCGCTGAACATCCGCCCCGACGAAAACTTCGCGCGGGAAATCCTGCAGCTGTTTTCCATCGGCCTGAAGCAGCTCAACCTCGATGGCTCGCCGGTGCTGAATGCCGGCCAGCCCGTGCCCACCTACAACCAGAACACCGTGCGCGGCTTCGCCCACGTGTTCACCGGCTGGAACTTCAACGACTGCTCTGCGGCGGAATATCCGGATTGCGTCGGCGAATACCACAACCCCGATTCGGCTGCGGTGCGCGAAGCGATGCTGCCGTTCGAGGCCTATCACGACAACACCGGCAACAAGCAGCTGCTGGTGTACGCGAACGTGGCTTTGCCCGGCGGCGTGCTGACCGCCGGCGGCAATGCCCAGGCCGAGCTGGCCGCGGCGCTGGACAATATCGCCGCGCATCCCAACGTCGCGCCGTTCATTTCGCGCCAGCTGATCCAGCGCCTGGTCACCAGCAATCCCAGTCCGGGCTATATCGCCCGCGTCGCCGCCGTGTTCAATGACAACGGTGCCGGCGTGCGCGGCGATCTGCGCGCCGTGGTCAAGGCGATCCTGCTCGACGGCGAGGCGCGCTTCGGCCACTGGGGCGCGAATGCAGACCGCTACGGCAAGCTGCGCGAGCCGATGCTCAAGCTGACCCAGCTCTGGCGCATCACCGCGCCGCGTTCGGCCAACGGCCGCATCAACCTGCATATCGATCCGGCACTGTGGTATGGCCAGGCACCGCTGCGTTCGCCCAGCGTGTTCAATTTCTTCCGTCCCACTTTCCAGCAGCCCGGCGAGATCCGCGACCTGGGCCTGCTCAGTCCCGAATTCCAGATCGCCACCGACACCATGCTGGTGGCGACGCCGAACGACCTGGACTGGCGCATTTTCTATTTTTATATCGGCAGCACGTATTCGTACGCGCAGGAAACCGATGCGATGCTGATGGACTACGGTGCCACGCTGAATCCGCTCGCGGCGCAGCCGGGCCAGTTGATCGACCGGCTCAACCTGCTGCTGATGTCGGGCCAGATGTCGCCGTTCATGCGCGAGGTGATCCTGACCCGCCTCAACGCCCTGCCCAACGACAACGGCGGACGCGACCGCGTACAGCATGCGCTGTACCTGGTGCTGAACTCGCCCGAATACGCCATCCAGAAATGAGGCCGCGCGCATGAAACCGAATCGACGAGATTTCCTGCGTGGCTGCGTGCACGCGGCGCTGGGTGGGGTGAGCGCCTATTCGGCCCTGGGCAGCCTGGGTCTGCTCAACGCCGCCATGGCCGCCGGCACGGGTACGATATTTCCCGACTACAAGGCGCTGGTCTGCGTATTCCTGCACGGCGGCAACGACAGCTTCAATACCGTCGTGCCGCGCGACAGCAGCCATCACGCCGTCTACGCCGCCTCGCGCGGCGCGCTGGCGCTGCCGCGGCAGGATCTGATTGCGATCGACCCGCTGCCCGATGGCCTGCCCGGCGATACGGCGCAATACGGCCTGCATCCGCAGATGAGCGCCTTGGCCGGGCTGTTCAACGGCGGCCAGGCCGGCATCGTGGCGAATGTCGGAACCCTGGTGTATCCGACCACGCAGCAGCAGTACCAGCAGGGCACCGTGGCCTTGCCGCCGCAGCTGTTTTCCCATGAAGACCAGGCAAATATCTGGCAGACCTCGCGCCCGGACAATGCCAATGCCGCTGGCTGGGGCGGGCGCATTGCCGACCTGCTGCACAGCGGCAATCCGAACCAGGCGCAGTCCATGCTGGTATCGCTGGAAAGCCAGGCGCTGTTCCAGCGCGGCGACGTGGTGAACCAGTACGTGATGAGTTCCTACGGCGTGGAGGAAATCGGCTATCTGGATTCCTGGGGCAACGACGCTGGCGTCACGGCCTTCAATGCGCTGCGCCAGGGCGGCACGCAGCGGCACGTGTTCGAGCGCGCCTATGCGACGGCGCTGAACAGTTCGATCACCAACTACGAAGCGATAGGCGCGGCGCTGAACACCGCCGGCGACGTGGGCACGGCGTTCCCGAACAGCCGCCTGGGCAACCAGCTGCACATGGTGGCGCGTCTGATCAAGGCGCGGAATGTGCTGAACCTGCGCCGGCAGATCTTCTTCGTCAGCCTGGGCGGCTTCGACACCCACGGCAGCCAGCAGGCTGTGCATCCGGGCCTGCTGGGCGACCTGTCGCAAAGCCTCAAGGCGTTCTACGACGCGACGGTGGAACTGAACCTGGGCAACAGTGTTACCGCGTTCACCGCGTCGGATTTCGGCCGCACCGTGTCGATCAATGGCGACGGCACCGACCATGGCTGGGGCGGTCATCATTTCGTTGTCGGCGGTGCCGTGCGCGGCCGGCGTTTCTACGGCCGCATGCCGTCGCTGGCCCAGGCCGGCAATCCTGACGATGCGGGCTACGGCCAGCTGATTCCGACGATTGCCGTAGACCAGTATGCGGCGACGCTGGCGCGCTGGTTCGGGCTGGGCGAATCCGGGATCGACGACGTCCTGCCGAATCTGGGGCATTTTGCGAGTCGGGATATTGGATTTGTCACTATTTAGCTAAATGTATTGGCGTCCGTGTGCGGGCTCTATGGGGACCGGCGGCAGGGCGAGTGGCGTATAGCTGCCTCACCCCCAAGCGAGGCTTGGCGGTGAGGGCTTTACAGCGTCGCGGCGTGCGATGACTCGCTCCACACAGGCTTTGCAGCCCTCGTTCGCCCGCTCAGCCGCCTGCTCGGCTCCCTCAGCCGCACCATCAACGGAACCATCGGCACCGCGACGGTGCTGGCGCCGACCCCATCTCTCTGCGCATTCCCGCAGCTCGCCCCTAGCATGGCCTGCCACACCTAAGTCCCTGAAAACCCTCCGCTCCCTGCCGGCGATTTGACGCCTTTCCACGCCCCGGCTGCCGAAATCGCCGAACTGGCTTAAAATCGCGCCCTTTGCGCGGAGATATTCATGAGCCAGACCCTCAGTGCCGGCGCGCGTTTCCGCGCGGCCGTCGCCGCCGAACAGCCGCTGCAAGTGGTTGGTGCCATTACTGCCTATGCCGCGCGCATGGCCGAGCGCGTCGGCTACAAGGCGATCTATCTGTCCGGCGGCGGCGTGGCGGCGAACTCGCTGGGCATGCCGGACCTGGGCATCAGCACGATGGAAGACGTGCTGACCGACATCCGCCGCATCACCGATGTCTGCAGCCTGCCGCTGCTGGTCGACGTGGATACGGGCTGGGGCGGTGCATTCAATATCGCGCGCACGGTGCGTTCGCTGATCAAGGCCGGCGCTGGCGCCATGCATATCGAAGACCAGGTCGCGGCCAAGCGCTGCGGCCACCGGCCGGGCAAGGCGATCGTGCCCAAGGACGAGATGGTCGACCGCATCAAGTCCGCGGTGGATGCGCGCAGCGATGCGGGCTTCGTCATCATGGCGCGTACCGACGCCATTGCGGTGGAAGGGCTGGAGTCGGCGATCGAGCGGGCCCAGGCCTGCGTCGAGGCCGGTGCTGACATGATCTTCCCCGAGGCCATCTATACGCTGGACCAGTACCGCACCTTCCGCGATGCGGTGAAGGTGCCGATCCTGGCCAATATCACCGAGTTCGGCCAGACCCCGCTGTTCACCACCACCGAACTTGGCGGTGCCGGTGTCGACATCGTGCTGTACTGCTGCGGCGCCTACCGCGCCATGAACCAGGCGGCGCTGAATTTCTACGAGACGGTACGCCGCGACGGCACGCAGAAGGCCGCCGTGCCGACCATGCAGACGCGCGATGCGCTGTATGACTTCCTCGGCTACCACGAGTACGAGCGCAAGCTCGACGAACTGTTCGCGAAATCCGCCGAATAAGATGAGCGACGCGGCGCCCGAGGCGAACCTGCAGGCGCGCCGCCGGCGCGACTGGAACGGCGTGTCTGCGGTGATCGCGGCGTTGATCGGCCTGTTGGCGCTGTGCGTGTCGGGCTATACCGCCTGGCTGCAACGCCAGCAGGTGCGCGCGCAGGTCTGGCCGTATATCGAAAGCGGCTGGTCCCAGTCCGGCCGCTACGTGCTGCTGGCGAACAAGGGCGTGGGTCCGGCGCGCATCGAGACCATACAGATGTTCGTCGACGGCAAGCCGTACAAGGACTGGAGCAGCATCTTTGCCGCGCTGGGCCTGAAGTTCGATCCGATGCCGCCGTATTCCACTGTGCACGGCATCGTCATTTCGCCCGGAACGCTGGTGCAGCAACTGGCCTTCCGCGACGAGGAACAGTTCCGCCAGTTCGATCCGCTGTATCCGCGCATCGACGTCGCCGTCTGCTACTGCTCCAGCCTGGGCGAATGCTGGCAGCTGGACGAACGCGAGACCGAACCGGCGCGGCTGCGGCGCAGCGTCGAGATCTGCCCGCTTAGTCCCGAGGACTTCACCCAATGAACGAGTCGCCGCCCGAGACTGTGCCGCCGCCCGAGCCGCGCAAGCGTGACTGGGCTTCGTATTCGGCCCTGATCGCGACCCTGGTCGGCCTGCTCGCGCTGTGCGTATCGGCCTATACGGCGATGCTGCAGCAGCAGCAGGTACGCGCCCAGGTGTGGCCGCGGCTGCAGCTGATGAGTTCGGGCAGCCTGCAGGAAGTGCTGGTGATGAACAAGGGCGTAGGCCCGGCGGTGATCGAGAGCGTGCGTGTGACGGTGGACGGTGTGCCACAGCGCGACTGGAAGATGCTGGAGCAGACCCTGGGGGTGACCCCGGCCGAGTACGTGCAGTCCACCGTCAACGGCACCGTGATCAGCGGCGGCGAGCGCTATGTGATGGCGAACTTCCCGGACCGGCTGGTGTGGGAGCGCATACGGCCCAAGCTGCGGCAGCTGCAGCGGCGGTTCTGCTACTGCTCGACGCTGGACGAATGCTGGGTCGTCGAGACCACGCAGGCCGGCGCCAACGAGTACCAGTCCGCCGCCCGCTGCGAACGCAGCGCGACGGACGAATTCAACGATTGAGAACCCAGGCCGCCGGATGTGCCGCCGGCCAATGACGGAGTCAGCAATGAGCGAAGCGCCACAGCAAGTTCTTCCCAAGGCCAAGAAATCCGTCGCCCTGTCCGGCGTCGCCGCCGGCAATACCGCGGTCTGCACCGTCGGCCGCAGCGGCAACGACCTGCACTATCGCGGCTACGACATCGCCGACCTGGCAGAAAAGGCTACCTTTGAAGAAGTGGCCTATCTGCTGGTGCACGAACACCTGCCGACGGCATCCGAGCTGAAGGCCTATCGCACCAAGCTCAAGCGCCTGCGCGGCCTGCCGCAGCCGGTCAAGGCCGCGCTGGAGCTGCTGCCCGCGGCCACCCACCCGATGGACGTGATGCGCACCGGCGCCTCGGTACTGGGCACGGTGCTGCCGGAAAAGGATTCGCATCCGCTGTCCGAGGCGCGCGACATCGCCGACCGGCTGATGGCCTGCTTCGGTTCGGTGCTGCTGTACTGGTACCACTTCAGCCACAACGGCCGCCGCATCGACACCGAGACCGACGACGACTCCATCGCCGGCCACTTCCTGCACCTGCTGCACGGCAAGCCCGCCAGCAGCCTGCACGTGCGTGCGCTGGACCAGTCGCTGATCCTCTACGCCGAGCACGAGTTCAACGCGTCCACGTTCACGGCCCGCGTGATCGCCGGCACCAACAGCGATTTCTATTCCGCCATCACCGGCGCTATCGGCGCGCTGCGCGGACCCAAGCACGGCGGCGCCAACGAAGTGGCGATGGACATCATCTCGCGCTACCGCAGCGCTGACGAAGCCGATGTGGATATCCGTGCGCGCATGGAGAAAAAGGAAATCATCATCGGCTTCGGCCATCCGGTGTATACGATCGGCGATCCGCGCAATCCCATCATCAAGAACATCAGCCGCGCGCTGTGCGAGGACGGCGGCAACAGGAACCTGTTCGAGGTGTCCGAGCGCATCGAGACGCTGATGTGGGATCTGAAGAAGATGTTCCCCAACCTCGACTGGTTCAGCGCGTCGAGCTACCACATGATGGGCGTGCCCACGGCGATGTTCACGCCGCTGTTCGTGATCTCGCGCACGTCGGGCTGGAGTGCCCACATCATCGAGCAGCGCATCGACAACAAGATCATCCGCCCCAGCGCCAACTACATCGGTCCGGACGACCGCGAGTATGTCGCGATAGAACATCGCTGAGCGCCGCCATCGGCAGAAGGCGGTGCGTCCGCCTTCGCCGGGCGGCTTTGCCGCGCTGTCGCCGATGCGCAAAAAACCGGAGCAGCGATGCTCCGGTTTTTTCATGCGCGGCGGCGACGGATCGATGGATCGGAAGCGGATGCTGCCGCCGTCGATCCTGCCGATGTCGCCGGGCCGCTGTCATTGACGCGCAGCGCTCCCCGCGCCGCGGAGCGCTTCGCGGGACAGGCTCAGGAAGGTTGTCGTGTCCGATGGGGCCGATGCGGCTGCGGAGGTCGTACAGCGTGCCGCCCGGGGCGCCGGCTTCACCTTCAGATCACCTGGCAGCTGCGCACGATCAGTACCTGTCACCGGGTTTGAAAAACCCCGTGGCGGCGGTTCGACTCCGGGCTCTCCCTACTTCAAGCACTGGCGTGTGTCTGCAAACGCTACCCGCTCGCACGGCGGGCTCGGCGGCCGCCATAGCGAGATTGACAGCGTACGTTTGCGTACGTGAGGCTGTGATTTCCGGGCCATTTTCAGCGGGCCGCAAAAGCCGGATCGCACAGCGTCGCCGATCCTCCAGTCGCCGAGCCTCCAGTCGCCAATCCACCAGGGGAAAATATCCATGAAGTATCTGTTGCCGTTACTGTTGCTGTTGGGCGCGCCAGCCATGGCTGCCGCAGAGAGGGACGCTCCGCAGCAAATCTATTGGGTGCACCCGGGCCTGACCGCCCATGTCGCCGGCGCCGAGCAACTCCGCAACGTGCAAGGTTCCGACATTCTGGTGTTCGATTCGTTTACGGGCGCCACCAGTTACACGACGACGACCGGTGTTCCCAGAACCTACATGGGCATGCCGATCGATCTCGACGCTGCAGCCGGCAGCAACCCGTCGATCACCAGCATGGTCGTCTACCTGGCCTACAGCGGGACGACGGCGCAGGTCTACAACAGTCTGCGCGTGCGGGTGCAGCTATGGGATGCCTGGTCGAGTACCGGCAGTCCCGTGTTTTCCACCCCGGCGGGGTCGGTGATCGAGGCGGATGTGGCGGGTCCTGTCACGTTGAATCCCAACACGTTTTCCCCCATCACAGTGACGCTTGCCACGCCGGTGCCCCTTTCCGGGCTGACCGGGCATGGCTTCGCCATCAACTTCCAGGGCGACACGGGCTCGGGGCTGGCCAGCGCCGATGTCCTCACCTCGCTCCTGCGCTACGGCACCAGTCCGGTTGCCGTGGGCGCGAACGGCCTGCCTGCCAGTTACGGTTATCGCAATGCCAGCGCCAGAACCGATTTCAATTTCCTGTCCACCGACTCGCGCTCGTTCGGACAGACGAACGAGGCAACGGTCGTGCAGCTCTATGCGGCGGCCGTCACGCTGATCAGCCAGAGCATCACGGGTTTCGCCGCCACTCCGGCCAACCCGGTGGTGGGCGGCGGCAGCTTCACCGTCTCCGCCACGGGCGGCGCTTCGGGTAACCCGGTGGTTTTTACGGTCGATCCTGCAAGCGCGGCCGTGTGCTCGGCGGGCGGCACGAACGGTGCGACGATCGCGATCCTTGCGGCCGGAACCTGCACCGTACTCGCCAACCAGGCCGGCAACGCCACCTACAGCGCAGCGCCACAGCAATCGCTGCCGGTGACCATCGGCGCCGGCGGCGGCCCTGCACTGGTACAGGATGGCGGGTTTGAAGCCGGTTTTGTCCCGACGTACTGGACGCAGACCTCCACGTCCTTCGGCACGCCGCTCTGCGATGCGTCCTGCGGTGGTGTCGGTCCGCGCACCGGCACTTACTGGGCCTGGCTCGGCGGCGCCGGTACGGCGGCCGAAGCGGGTTCCCTGCAGCAGGCTGGCGTGATTGCGACAGGCCCGAAGACCTTGAACTTCTATGTCTGGTGGTCGTCCAGCGTTGCTGCGCCGCCCGATCCGGCTGCGTTCTTCAACGTCAAGATCGACGGCACCACGGTCTTCACCCTGACGCCGGCAACGGCTGCTGCGTACAGCACCGCGTACACGCAGGCCTCGGTGGATATTTCGGCCTATGCCGACGGCAATAGCCACACCTTGCGCTTCGAGTCGAACAACGCCGCCGCTTCCGGCTCCACCAATATCCACCTGGATGACATCGAGATTGTCAGCGGCCCCAGCGACGTCATCTTCGCCGACGATTTCGAGCTGTAGACCGCTCGATACCCCCGGTTTCGTGCCGTCGCCGCCATGGCGTCGGCACGGCTGATGGCATCGACGCAGTTATGTGCCGCATGCGCGGTCGGCAGGCCAGAGAGCGTTACGGCAACGGCACATTCGAACCATCGAGCCGCAGGGAAATCCTCGTCGGTGCGTAAACAGGGAACCACGCCGCGGCAAGGCTGAAACAAAAAAAAACCGGAGCATCGCTGCTCCGGTTTTTTCATGCGCGGGTGCCGCGTATCAGAACTTGATGCTCCAGCTGTCGATCTTGCCCGTGTCGCCCGGGCCGTTGTCGTTCACGCGCAGTTTCCAGGTGCCGTTCAGCGTTTCGCTGGACAGGTTCAGGGTCACCGTCTTGTTGATGTTGTCGGTGCCTGCGCCGGTGCGGTTGTGGATGTTGTACAGCGTGCCGTCCGGAGCGACCAAGTCAACCTTCAGATCGCCCTGGTAGGTGTGCACGATGGCCACGGTGACTGAGGCATTGGCCGGTGCGTTGCCGCTACGGCCGGATACGGTGATCGGGCTGTCCACCGTGGTGTTGTCGCTGATGGTGAAGTCGGCGGTGTTGCTGTAGGTCTGCACGCCGCCGCCGCCGCTGCCGCCGGTGGTGTAGCTGCCCTTGAGGCTGACGCCGGAGAACGCGGTGTAGGCCTTCAGCAGTACGTAGTAGGTACCGGCCTGGGCGGTCGCGATCGAGCAGGACTCGGTCGAGGTCGAGCCTTCCGAACGGCAGTCGTAGGACGACGTCGTCGGCGCGGAACCGAACTTCACGTACAGATCGGCATCGCCGCTGCCGGCCGTGCTGTCGAACTTCAGGCCGGTGGCGCCGGCCGGAACGACCAGGGTATAGGTCAGCGAACCGCCGGCAGCCGCCGACAGGCCGGTCACCGCCACGCCGTTGGTCAGCACGCTACCGCCGCTGCCGCCCGAGGTCACCGTGACCGACGCGGTCTTGGTGTTGGTCGCGCCGGCGTTGTCGGTCACCGTCAGGGTTACGGTATAGGTGCCGGCTGCAGCGTAGGTCTTGCTCGGGCTGGTTGCGGTCGAGGTGGTGCCGTCACCGAAGTTCCAGGCGCGCGAGGCGATGCTGCCGTCGCTGTCGGTGGAGCTGTCGGTGAAGGTCGCCGTCAGTCCCGAGGTGGTCGATGAGAAGCCGGCTACCGGTGGAACATTGGTGCCGCCACCGCCGCAGGCATTCGCATCCTGCGGCGCAAGGCCGGTGACTTCCACCGCGGCCCAGGCCTGGGAGATACGTACTTCGTCGCAGAGGCCGCCGTTGGCCGAATTGGCGCGGGCGCGTGCCTGCATGGCGTCGCGCATCTTGCTGAACGTGGCCGAGGTGGACAGCGAAGCCGAGGTATGTGCTTCATAAATATACTTCGCCGCTTTTGCGATGCCGATCGGCGTGACGTTGATGGTGGTCGCACCGCGCGGATGCGTGCCGCCCTGGGACATCAGGTAGAACGCCAGGTTGGCGATGCCGCTGGAGCTGTGCACGCCGCAATAGTCGTTGTTGCCGCTCGGCGTACAGGTGCCCCAGCGCGAGGTGTAGTCGGAATACTCGTCGGCGCTGGAGCCGTCCTTGGCCGGATCGTTCATCCAGCGCAGCGGGTTGTTGTTGCTGACATACAGGCCGTCGCCGATGGTCCAGGTGGCCGCATTCGGCGCATAGGTGATTGGCGTGGCCGAGGTCGGATCGCCGCTGAAGGTGTTGGTCCAGGCTTCGATGGCGGCGCCGTAGATATCCGAGGTCGCTTCGTTCAGGCCGCCCGGTTCCTTCTGGTAGATCAGGCCCGAGGTGTATTCGGTGACGCCGTGGCCGATCTCGTGGAAGGTCACGTCCTTGGCCGAGGTCAGGTCTTTCAGGGTGGAGCCACCCGAGCCCATCACCATCTTGTTGTCGGCCCAGAACGCGTTCTGGCCGGAGCCGCAGCCTTCGGACTGGAACTTCGAACGCACATAGCCGCTGAGCGCGCCGCCGGCGTTGTCGTAGCTGTCGCGGCCGAAGTTGTTCTTGAAGTAGTAGTAGACGTCGCCGAGCATGAAGTAGGCGTCGGCCACCTGCTGGATCTGGCCGGCGGTGCTGCCACCTTCGCTGATCTTCAGCGTGGTGCCGGACGGAAAGGTCGGCGGATCGTTGTCGACCACGCAGCCGTTGGCCACGTCGTAGATCTTGCGGTTGATGGCGTGGGTGATCAGGGTGACGTTGTTGAGCAGCGCGCCCGAGGACGCGTCGGCGAAGATGCGCGAGTGGAACGCTTCGCTGCCGCCGATGAAGCGCACGGTCGCTTCCCAGGCCAGCGTCGGCGCATGGCCGTCCAGGGCGTAGACGACCAGGTGCGGCTGCACTTCCATGACCAGCGAGTTGCGGCCGCTGGCGAAGTTGCCGTCGGCCTGCAAGGCCGCATTGGTCGCGGCGCGGATCGCCTCGGCGCCGTTGTTGCGCGGCGTGGTATCCAGATTGCCGACGGGGATGCCGGCGCCGAACACGGCCTGTACCACGCCGTTGCTGTCGGTCTGCACGGTGACGCTGTCGCCGAATACCGGGATGCCCTGGTAGGTCTGGGTCATGCGGTAGTAGTTGCTGCCGTCTGACAAGGTGTTGAACTTGTCCAGGGTGACGCCACTGCCCGACAGGCCGACCAGCGCACCGAGCTCGCCCTGCAGCAGCGCGGTGACCTGATCCAGGTTCTGCGCCCGCAGCGCCGCGCTGGCGTTGCGCACCGCGCCGGCGGCGCGGGTGTCAACGATCATCGTGTTCTGTCGGCCATCGGGGCCGAAGGTCACCTGGTCGAAACCGAGACTGCGCGCCTGCGCAGTGACCGCGGCAGCACGCGATCCGGTATCGACGGAGTTCTGTGCCGCTTGCGCGGTCGACAGGCCAAGGAAAGCTACGGCAACGGCCGCACTCAAACTACTAAGACGCATGTGAATCCTCGTCAGTGCTTGAACAGCGAGATACGCGACATCGCACATGTCGGTGGGATAAAAAAGTTGTGCGGATCCATCGCCATCGATGTGCGACCGCAGCTAGCGGTATCGATGTCGAGCCCTGAACGCATGGAGTCAGGGTTCAGCCCCCCCCCGGGAGCGGAACGGACCGTAGCGGGCACGTATGGTCTAAGCACGCTGCATTGCATCAGTACGCGTCAGTACTTCGGGGGTTTCGGGCGCTCACGCGGCACCCGCGTGGCCCGCCGGAAAATTCGTCCGGCCCGGGCTCTGGCGGCAATTGATTGATTCAGTTGCGGATTGCCCGCGGACACCAAATTTCCGCGTTGGAACAAAACGATGCGGTTGTTCAGCGCAGGCCCTGCTTATGGGTTCTGGCTATTTTGATACGCCAATTTGACTAACAGAGACCTTGGTCACGTTGTACCGCCGCGCAGCCATGGAAATCGCGCAATTTTTTTCTTCTTTGTGCTGCGGCGGCAGGATTGCGTCGTCTCCGAAAATAAATTTTTTATATTTAGTAAATTTGTTGTCTTGTCGGTAATGCGTCAGGGTTTTCCAAATCCGTCCCTTGGATTATTCCGGTATGGAATCAGACCTTCTGCAGACTTAGGCATATTTGCTCCTGTGGCGGGAAGGGCGGCGGCACCGGACGTAGGCGGGGCGGCCGGGTTTGCGCAATGCAGCGAACCACTCCGGTGGACGCTGGTCCGCCGCCAGGCCGGCGGGCGCTGCGCCGGCTTGCTCAGGTGCTGCCGACGAACAGCTCAGCCACCCGCTGCTGCAGCACGGGCAGCAGTTCGCGTTCGAACCAGGGGTTGTGTTTGAGCCAGCGGTTATTGCGCGGGCTGGGGTGTGGCAGCGGTACCTGCGTCGGCCAGCCTTCGCGCCAGGCCGAAACCTGTTCGGTCACCGATGCTGCGCTGCCGGGAAAATGATAGGCCTGTGCGTACTGGCCAATGACCAGGCTGAGGCGAACCTGTGTCAGCTGTGCCAGCAGTGCGGCGCGCCAGGCGGCGGCACATTCCGGCCGTGGCGGCAGATCGCCGGACTTGCCGCTGCCGGGATAGCAGAACCCCATGGGCAGGATGGCAACCTTGCCCGCGTCGTAGAACTGTTCGCGCGAGAGGCCCAGCCAGCTGCGCAGGCGATCGCCGCTGGCGTCGTCGAAAGGAATGCCGCTGGCATGCACTTTCCTGCCGGGCGCCTGGCCGGCGATCAGCAGGCGTGCGGCAGGATGTGCCTGCAGCACCGGTCGTGGCCCCAGCGGCAGATGCGCAACGCAGCGCACGCAGGCGCGTACCTCGGTCAGCAAGGCAGACAGCGTGGCCATGTCTGCGCGGTCGCTAGGCCGGGCGCACTACCACCGAATCGGCGCTGCGCCGGTTGGGCCCGTGATAGACCGCCTCGATATTGTTGCCGTCCGGATCGCGCACGAACGCGCCGTAGTAGCCGGGATGATAGTCGCGCTCGCCCGGTGCGCCGTTGTCGATCGCGCCAGCGGCGAGTGCGGCTTTGTGGAATTCGTCCACCGCGGCGCGCGACGAGGTCTGGAACGCGATATGCACGGCAGCCGTCGGCGGATCGTCGCCGGCAGGGCTGACGAACAATTCGTCGCAGGCGAAATAGTGCGGCGTGTCGGGACTCAGGGTGAAACCCAATATCGCCAGCACGGTCTGGTAGAAATCATGCGAACGCTGCAGATCCTTCACGCGCAGATGCACGTGATCGAGCAGCCGGCCTCGGTGGAATTCCATGGGCATCATCCTGTCGGGTTTTTGCCGATGGTCGGCAGCGGCATTGGGGTGGTCAAGCAGGCTGTAGCTTGGCCCGCGCCGAAAGGAGGGTGCTTCGCCGCAAGGGCTTGCACAATGTGTCTGCGCGGCCTATGCCGGCTGCTTGCAGTGTGGCGGAGCCAGCCTGGTGCGTCGTTTGACGTCTTGCGGGCGGAAACACCCCGGTGTTGGGGTTCGCTTCGCTCACCCCAACCTACGGCAAGGCGATAGGGAAAGGATGGGCAATCGATGAAAGACGAAATGCGGCTGTTGCAGGGAAAGGCCTCGCGCGGCTCGGGCGCTGCGCAACTGGAACTCGGCCATGGCTATATGAGCGGACGATTGCTCAGTGGCGAATCGATCGAATGCGATTACGCCCAGGCACGCTACTGGCTGCAGCAGGCCCATGCGCAAGGTGTTGCCACTGCCAGCCTGCTGCTGGGCATGATGAACGAGGAAGGCCTGGGCGGCGAAGCCGATCCGGTTGCGGCGATTGCCTTGTACGAAGTGGCCGCGCAGCACGGCGATGTGATTTCCTGCCTGCGCCTGGCGCGCCTTCACGCCGCGAGCGATTCCCGGGCCTTGGCCGAAGACTGGTATCGCAAGGTGCTGCAGCTGGGCACAGCGGAAGCCGATGCGGACGAGATCGCCGAGGCGAAGGCGTATCTGGCTGACGTGCAGTCCTAGGCGGCATGCACTTGATTGGTGGGTGCCGGTCATGACGTGCGAAGCGGAATCTGCGGTACTCCAGCCGACGTCTTTACGCCGCCGCCGGCAAGGGCCGCCGGGCAGGGCATGAAGCCCAGGCGAAGCGTCGGGTTGTTCGGCATCGGCAGATTCGGGTCAGCCGGCTGTGTGAGCCGCTCGCCCCCGCTATGGTTCGAAGCGGCCCAGGAGTATGCGGTCGCGATCGAGCAGAAAGACGTCGTTGTCGCCTACCCCAGCGGGTTCGGTGCAGGCGAAATTGGTGGCCTGGCTGTTGAACAGGACAGCCGAGCCGCCGTCGGCAATGGAGCATTGCGTCGAGCCCATGTTGGCTTCGATGCCTGTGTTGTTGACCGATGCGCGAAAGAGTGCCGCATCGCTGAGCCGGCGGAAGTAGATGTCGGCGGTGTTGTTCATGTCGTTGAAACCGGGATACGCAATCGGCGTCGACCAGCAGAGCCACTTTCCGTCGCGGGAAAAGCCGAAGCCGATATTGTCGTTGCTGAGCTGGTTGGTTTCGACAAAGTCGATGCGTGTCGAGACGCCGGAGGCGATGTCGACGCGATAGGCGGACCGAGGGAAGTTGCGGGTGAGGAAATACGACTGGCCGTCGGCTGATATCTCGCCGTCGCCGCAGGCGGGGATTTCCCGCACGATCTCGCCGCTGGGGTTTCTGACGATGAAGCAGCTTGCGTTTGTCATCGGCTGCCCGGTGACAAGGCTGATGCGCGACTCGAATACATACAGGCTGCCATCGGGCGTGATGCTCAGGGCATAGCTGTCATCGGTCAACTGGCCGCCACCGACCCGCTCGCTGACGCGTTTGATGGCTCCAGTCAGCATGTCCTTCAGAAACACATCGTGACGGTTGTTGGTGTCGTTGGCGACAAGATTGTTCGAGGTCGCATTGAACAGCACGTAGCGTGCGCCGCTGGAAACGAAGAATGACGCGCCCAGCGTTCCGTTCGCCAGGTTTCCCGCGGCATCGGTGCTTGCCGGCAGGTCCACGCCGGAGGCGATGTTCTTGACGCGGATCGTCGACGGACTGCTGGCGAGGTAGACGTAGGTGGTGCCGCTTACGTCGACCAGGTTCGCACTGGAGTTGGGCAGCAGCTTGGTGCGCGTACGCTGGCGATGGTCATACAGGATCAGGCCCGTGGACGAACCGCCACCGACAATGGGCAGGTTGCTGGCATTGGTGGTGAACAACGAATACCGCCCGTCCGGTGTGATCATTTTCGCCGTGGAATTGCCGGCGCCGCAGTTGCCGACGGCATCTACCGACAGCGCAAACTGTTGGGCACCGGCGGGCAGCGCGAAGCAAAGCGGCAGTAGCGCAAGAGTCCGGATCGTCATCTTCTGTACCCCGTGGTCTGTCTGCCGGTGCGTGCTTGCACCGGCAGTTCGCGGGCTAGGTGATGTTCCGGAAAAAAAAATCTCAGCAAAAACTATCTGGCTTCGCCGATAGTTGCAGTATCGCTGGTGTGTTGGCTGCCGATATGGCAACGGCGTGACGACGCAAGGCGTAGTGCGAGCAACGGAGTACGCAGATTACTGCGCCTCGTACCCATACGCCGACAGCTGGCGCTTGAACGAATCCTTGTCGTGCCGGATGTCGTCGAGCAGCCAGCAGCCTTTCTTCGCATCGGCGCGGACGAGGTTCAGCGTGACGGTGGTCGGTTTGTTTTCCTGCGGCTGGTCTTCCCAGCCGAACACGGCCGACAGTTCCACGCTGGCGCTCTGCGCCGTTTCCGCCGTGATGCGGTAGGTCACGGGCTTGAGCAGCGAACCGTCCTGGGCATTGGTCCACGGATCGGCCTCGATGGCGCAAAGTTCGCCGGGTTCCTGGCATTTCCAGTCGCGCTTGAGCAGCTTGTAGAGTTCCGGCGAGAGGTATCTGGGCGATCCCTCGTTGTGGACGTAGAACTGGCTGGCGTGTTCGAACACCCATTGGACCGTGCCGGCGGGGTCCTTGGCGACGCAGCCGCCCGCCTGGGAAGCAACGGGCAAAAGGGAAAACAGCGCAAAAGCGACAAGGCGACAGCTTGCGGCGAAATGGCGGGTCATGGTCGGGCTCCAGGCCAGGTACGGGTTGGGTAGCGCTGCGCAGCGAATCGATACGGCGCGGAAGCGGTCGGCATGGGCCTGAGCTTGCCTGGTCTTGCGGTAGCGCGGCGAGCACCTTGCCGTGGCGGTTGCCGTGTTGGCAAGTGGCATGCAGGCGCAGACCAATCTGACCTCTAGCGTAAAAACGGGGACATGCCTGTCAGAAAGTCGCAATGCTCGGGCAAATCTGCCCAGCAGGCCAATCGGCCGGCGATTTCCGCCAAAAACCTCCTCTGTTTTGCGTTAGCCCACAGTAGACTGCGGCGTATTACATACGCGGGCGTGCGGGTTTCCGCGCGGCCGATTCAGTTACAGGGGAAAACTCAATGTCTTGTCCGTCTCGCTCACGCGGTGGCGCCATGCTGTCCGCTGTCCGCAAGAATGCCTGGCTCGGTGCCGCGGCCACGCTGCTTGCGATTGGCCTTGCCCCATCGCTGCAGGCCCAGACCATCGTGCCCAATCCGTATCTGCATACCCAGCTGGTGCCTTGGGCGCCCTTCGTATCGGTGGCACCGGACCCGCTCGGCAGCGGTATCGCGCCGGCCTGGGCGGCGAGCCCGGACGTGGACAACAGCCCGACCTCGGGCTCTGCTCTGGTACATCTCAATGCGAGCGGATCGACGGCGAATGCGGCCTCAGGCATTGCCCAGTGTGTCGATTTCGCCAGCGCCACCAGCGTGACGTTCTTCAACTACGCCATGGCGTTCCGCGTACCACCGGCCACAGCCGCGGACGGCAGCATGAGTGCGAACGTCGAAGTACGCCTGTTCTCGGGTATCGGCTGCAACGGATTCATCAGCGGCGGCGCGCAGGGGCAGGTGCTTACGGCGGCCGCGGTCACCGGTGGCAGCTGGTACACGCTCAAGGACAGTGGCTTCGTGCCCATGGACAACCCGGTGATGGCGGCCAGCGCGCAGGTGCGCGGCTATCTGCGCCAGACCGGCACCGCCCCGACCCAGTCGGACTATCCGATCAATTTCGACCATTTCGTGCTGGTGCTCAACAGCACGACGCCGGTCGAACTGATCCATTTCGACGTGAACTGAGGGGACCGCCGTGATCCATAGCTTCCTGCGAATCGCGACCTTGGCCCTGCTGGCAGCGACAGGCCTGAGTGCCCAGGCCGCGCCATGCCCGGCGACGTCGGTCGCGCCGACCACGACCTTGCCGGCGGCTACGGTAGGGGTGGCTTACAGCCAGACGTTTACCGCCAGCAACAGCAATGCGCTGCCGTTCGCGTATGCCATCACCAGTGGCCTGCCGGCCGGTTCGGGACTGGGCCTGGTGCCCGACGGCCCCATGGCCAGCCTGAGCGGAGCGCCGACCCAGGTCGGCAACTACCTGATCACCGTGACCGCGACCGACAGCTCGGGCTGCAGCGGCGGCCGTGTCTATGCGCTGAGCATCGGCCAAGGCAGCCAGAGCATCGGCTTTACCTCGCCCGCACCGGCTGGCGCCGCCATCGGCGGCACGCCGTACAGCGTCACCGCGACGGCGTCGTCGGGACTTCCGGTCAGCTTCGCCATCGATGCGAGCGCCAGCAGCGTGTGTTCCATCGCCGGATCCAGCGTGAGCTTCCAGAGCGCCGGCACCTGCACCATCAATGCGAACCAGGCCGGCAATGCCAACTACGCCGCCGCGCCGCAGGCACAGCAGTCCTTCGGTGTTGGCCTGGCCAGCCAGACGATCAGCTTCACCTCGACTGCGCCGGCTGCGGCCAGCGTCGGCGGTGCGGTGTATAGCGTTGCCGCGAGCGCGACCTCGGGCCTGGCCGTCACCTTCAGCGTGGATGCGAGCGCGAGCAGCGTCTGCAGTGTCGCCGGCAGCAGCGTGAGCTTCCTGGCCGCGGGTACGTGCGTCGTCAATGCCAACCAGAACGGCAATGCCTCGTTCAATGCCGCGCCGCAAGTGCAGCAGTCGTTCGCGGTCGGTGCTGGCAGCCAGAGCATCAGCTTCACCTCGACGGCGCCGGCGGCGGCCGTGGTTGCGGGCTCGGCCTATAGCGTTGCTGCGACGGCGACTTCGGGCCTGCCGGTCAGTTTCAGCGTCGATGCCGGCGCCAGCAGCATCTGCGCGATTGCCGGCTCCAGCGTGACCTTCCAGAGCGTTGGCACCTGCGTGCTGAATGCCAACCAGGCCGGCAATGCCAACTACACCGCCGCGCCTCAGGTACAGCAGAGTTTCGCCGTCGGTATCGGCAGCCAGAGCATCAGCTTCAGCTCGACCGCGCCGGCCGCTGCGGTGGTCGGCGGCGCGGCGTATACGGTCAGCGCGACGGCGACCTCGGGGCTGGCCGTTGCCTTCAGCATCGATGCGAGTGCCAGCAGCGTCTGTTCGGTCACGGGCAGCACGGTGATCTTCCAGGCGGCCGGCAGCTGCGTCATCAATGCCAACCAGGCCGGCAATGCGAACTATGCGGCCGCGCCGCAGGCGCAGCAGACCTTCGCGGTCGGTGCCGGTTCGCAGTCGATCTTCTATTCCTCGACCGCGCCGGCAGCGGCGACGGTCGCCGGTGCGGCCTATACCGTCACCGCGACGGCTTCGTCCGGCCTGCCGGTGAGCTTCAGCATCGATGCGAGCGCGAGCGGCGTCTGCGCGATCGCGGGTTCCAGCGTCAGCTTCACGGGCGCCGGTACCTGCACGATCAACGCGAACCAGGCCGGCAACGCGAGCTACAACCCCGCACCGCAGGTACAGCAGTCCTTCGCGGTCGGCCGCGGCAACCAGAGCATCAGCTTCAGTTCGACCGCACCGGCCGCCGCCACGGTCGCCGGCACCGCCTATACGGTCAGCGCGACGGCGACGTCGGGCTTGCCCGTGAGCTTCAGCATCGATGCGTCTGCCAGCGCTGTCTGCACGATCAGCGGCGCCAGCGTGAGCTTTACCGGCGCCGGTACCTGCGTGATCAACGCCAACCAGGCCGGCAACGCGAATTACAACGCGGCGCCCCAGGTGCAGCAGAGTTTCAGCGTCGGCCGCGGCAGCCAGAGCATCAGCTTCAGCTCGACCGCGCCGGCTGCCGCCACGGTCGCCGGTGCGGCCTATACGGTCAGCGCGACGGCTAGCTCGGGCCTGCCGGTCAGCTTCAGCATCGATGCGAGTGCCAGCGCCGTCTGCACGATCGCCGGGGCCAGCGTCAGCTTCAGCACGGTCGGCACCTGTGTGATCAATGCCAACCAGGCCGGCAATGCGAACTACAACGCGGCAGCCCAGCTGCAGCAGTCGTTCGCTGTCGGCAAGGGCAGCCAGACCTTGAGCTTCACCTCGACCGCACCGACGGCAGCCGTGGTCGGCGGCGCGGCCTATACGGTCACGGCCAGCGCGACCTCGGGCCTGACGGCCAGCTTCAGCATCGATGCCAGCGCCAGCAGCGTGTGCTCCATTGCCGGTGCCAGCGTGAGCTTCCAGAGCGCCGGCAGCTGCGTGATCAATGCCAACCAGGCCGGCAATGCCAACTACAACGCCGCAACCCAGGTGCAGCAGACCTTCGTCGTCGGCAAGGGCAGCCAGACCCTCAGCTACACCTCGACGGCGCCTGCTGGCGCTGTCGTCGGCGGCGCGGTCTATACGGTCACGGCCAGCGCGACCTCGGGCCTGGCGGCCAGCTTCAGCATCGACGCCAGCGCCGGCAGCGTGTGTTCCATCGCCGGCGCCAGCGTGAGCTTTACCGGCGCGGGTACTTGCGTGATCAACGCCAACCAGGCCGGCAATGCCAACTACAACGCCGCGCCCCAGGTGCAGCAGTCGTTTACCGTCGGCAAGGGCAGCCAGGCCATCAGCTACACCTCGACGGCGCCGGTCGGCGCTGTCGTCGGCGGTGCGGCGTATACGGTGACGGCGACCTCGTCGGCCGGCCTGACGGTCGCCTTCAGCATCGATGCCAGCGCCAGCGGCGTGTGCTCCATTGCTGGCGCCAGCGTGAGTTTCCACGGCGTCGGTACCTGCGTAGTCAATGCCAACCAGGCCGGCAACGCCAACTACAACGCCGCGCCCCAGGTGCAGCAGTCGTTCGCCGTGGGCAAGGGCAACCAGTCCATCGCCTATACGTCGACGGCACCGGCGACGGCCGTTGTCGGTGGCCCGGCGTATACCGTCGCAGCAACGTCGACGGCGGGCCTGGCGGTCGCCTTCGGCATCGATGCCAGTGCCAGTTCTGTCTGCACGATTGCCGGTTCCAGTGTCAGCTTCATCGGCGTCGGTACCTGTGTGATCAATGCCAACCAGGCCGGCAATGCCAACTACAACGCGGCGCCGCAGGTGCAGCAGTCGTTCGCCGTGGGCAAGGGCAGCCAGAGCATCAGCTATACCTCGCCAGCGCCGACCACGGCGGTGGTCGCCGGTCCGGCGTATACGGTGACGGCGACCTCGTCGGCTGGTCTGCCGGTGGTCTTCAGCATCGACGCCAGCGCCAGCAGCGTGTGTTCCATCACCGGCGCCAGCGTGAGTTTCCAGTCGGCAGGCACCTGCGTGATCAATGCCGACCAGGCGGGCAATGCCAGCTACAACGCCGCGCCCACGGCGCAGCAGAGTTTCAGCGTCGGCCGCGGCAGCCAGATCATCAGCTTCACCTCGACCGCACCGACGGCAGCACGCGTCGGCGGGCCGACCTATACGGTCAGCGCAACCGCGACCTCGGGCCTGGCCGTGAGCTTCAGCATCGATGCCAGTGCCAGCGCAGTCTGTTCGATCAGCGGTTCCACGGTGTCCTTCCTGGGCAGTGGTACCTGCATGATCAACGCCGGCCAGGCTGGCGACAGCAATTGGAATGCAGCGCCCCAGGTACAGCAGAGTTTCGCCGTATCGGCCTGTCTCGACCTGGCTGTCGGCGAGGTCGTCGTGCAGTCCATGCCGGGCGGTGCGGATTTCTGCCTGGCCAACAGCTCCGGCGGCCCTGCCGAATACACCTACCTGCCGATCAATACCGGCGTAGCCGCCGATTCCACGCTGAGCCTGGTGGCCAACAATATCCAGGCCGTGACCGGCCCGCCGAGCCCGCGTCCCGCGGCCAGCCCGCTTGCGCCGCTGGACCAGGCCGTGCCGGCAGCCGAGGCACACGAACATGCCGCGCTGTCGCCGCTGCCCGGCGGCCGTGAGATTCGTGCCACCGACCTGATCGCGCCGCGTGCCGGCGAAGTGGGACCGCTCACGGTCGGCCAGCTGATCGACATCAATGCCTCGATCGGCGGCTGCGGCATCGCGCCCAGCATCCGCAAGGGCCGTGTCGAGGCGATAGGCACTTCGCCGACCGCCGGCCAGCAGGTGCTGTATGCGGTGCAGGAAGTCGTGGAGACCACGCCCGGCGCTGCTGACTGGCATCCGCCCGTGGTGGGCGGTTTCGCCAGCCAGGATTTCCAGAACATCGCCGATGCGTTCACCCTGCCGCCGCCGGGTGTCACGGCGGCCGCCAGCTTCTCCGGCACGACTACCCTGCTGAAGACCGGCGCGATGGACCTGACCAGCACCAATCTTGGCGCGCTCACCGATGTCGACGCCAATGGCGGCGTGATCGTCTTCTATACCCGGGCGCTCAACGAAACCCTGGCGCCGGCCAGTTCGCAGAGCCTGCCGGGCCTGTTCCAGCCGCGCGACCTGTTCAGCAGTGCCAGCTGTGCCGGCAGCAACCAGGGCGAGATCATCTACATGCTGGTGCCGGACCCGACCGGTTCGGTCAACAGCAACGTGCGTACGGTGAGTTCCGTCTACGGCTTCGCCGGGCCGGCCCTGGTACACCAGGCCGCCCATCTGGCCAATGCCGGGCGCCGCCTCTACGTCGCCGGCGCGGTCGCGCTGGAAGACTCGTGGCTGGGCGAGGCCCTGGCCTGGCAGATGCAGGAAATGGTGTTCCTCAGTACGTCGGTAGGCCTGACGCCGCGCGCCAATATCCAGCTGTCGACCCTGACCACTGGGCCGAACGCAAGCGTGCGCGTGGCGGCTTTCAACACCTATCAAAACAGCATGTACGGCACCGCGCGCACCTACTTCTACCAGATGTCGAATTCAGGTGGCCGGCGCCTGGGCCCGATGCGCCCCGCCGCCTACTCGACCGGCAATCACGATGCGCAGGCAGCGAACTTCGCCCATTCCTACATGTTCCTGCGCTATGCGATGGATCGCCTGAACAGCGGTGACGCAGCCTTGCTGACGGCGCTGTCCACCAGCAGCCTGAACGGAGCAGCCAACTTCCAGGCGGTGTTCGGCGTCCATCCGAATGCCTGGCTGCCGGACTTCCTGCTTGGCGCCTACATCGACGACAGCGGCGTCGCTGGCGTGGCGGCGCAGTACAGCCTGCTGACCTGGAATTACCGCTCGGTCTACGGCGGCCTGGGCGGCTTCCCGCTGGTGGTCGACCAGCTGACCAACGGCGTGCCGCTGAACTTTGGCCTCAGTACCGGCGGCGGCGCGCGCTATACGCGCTTCGGCATTGCGGCAGGGCTGACCGCGACGGTGAATCTGACCGAAGGTGGCGTATCGCCGACGTCGCCGACGCAGACGGCGATCGTGCGGACGAAGTAGTTTCCGGAGTCCGGCACAACGGGCGAAGCATCGATGACGATGCTTCGCTCGTCCGGCCGCATCGCCGCGGCTGCCTGTGCGCAGCGCGGTGGAAATCTGCCATCAGAGATAGCTGCAGTCACCGAGCTGGCCTGCTTCGACCTGAATGCCCGCGAATTGCAGGTGGGATGAGAAGGCTTGCAGCAGATCGGCATCGCTGGCGAAGTATTCCCAGAACGCGCCATCGACGGCGAGCAAGACCATTTCGCAGTGAGCGAAGCCTCGCCGCCATGGCCGCCTGTACTGGCCGGCCTACTGCAGCCCGTCCGAGAAAAGCAGGTCGGCGGATTGCGCCGGCCCGCCGACGAACAGGATGTCGTTGGCATCGTCGCGGTAGTTGCCCTGGCGCAGCGCGTCGAGGCGCAACTCCCAGGTCTGTGCGTCGATCAGGCGTGCCCCGGCAAAGCGGTACCAGCCGAAGGTATCGGCATTGCCGGGCACGCGCGGGCCGTAGTTGCGCCAGCTCCAGTCGGCGCCGAAGCTGGCGCCGTGGAAGGTGACGCGCACGCTCGCGCCAGCACAGGCCGGTAGCGAGAAGCTGGCCAGGCCCCAGGCATCGTGGCTGCCGGTGCCGGCAATGTTGTCGGGCGGATAGAGCGCGGCGGCCAGGCTGGTGGAATCGTTCAATTGTGTACAGGTTCCCGGCTGGATGGCGACGGTGACCGCACCGCCGCCCTGGGCAGTCCTGGCCAACAGGCCGCTGCCGTTGAGCGAGGCGACGCGGGCCTGGGTCGAGTCCTGGATGCCGTCGCCGTTGCCGTCGCCGCCGACCAGGGCGTTTTCCACCGCCGAGGGAGAGCCGTCGGCATCGTCGTCGCTGGGCGAGGTGTAGTCCCATACGCCGGCCGTGGTGCCGGCGAGGATGCGCGGCGCCGCACCGGCGGCGCGGCGCGGCATCGCCAGGGCAGTGGCGGAATCCGCCGGCAGGCCCAGACTGATGGAATTCCAGCTGCTGCCGCCGTTGGTGGTGCGGTAGACGCCGCCGGGGTTGGCGCCGTTGCCGCCGGTACCGGCGTAGACGGTGTCGCCGGTAGGATCGTTCGGATCGATGAACAGGGCGCGTACATCCTGTCCGGCGATGCCGGTGGAGGCGAGGCTCCAGCTGGTTCCGCCGTTTGTGGTTTTATATACATTGCCGGTTGGTACGCCGGCAAACAGGTTCGACGTGCCGGCGTAGAGAATCTGCGGATTGGCCGGGTTGATGGCCAGGGCCAGCACGTCCCAGTTCGAGCTGGCGGCGCCGGCATAGCGCGGCAGGCCGTTGCTGGCATGTAGCCAGCTGGCGCCGCCGTCGGTGGATTTGAAAACGCCGTTGGCGAGGGTGGGATCGACCGCGCCGGCCTGGCCCTGCGGCCAGTTGATAAATGTTCCTATGTACAGGGTTTGCGTGTTGCCCGGGTCGAACACCAGCGGCACGACACCGCCCATGCTGGCGTAGTTGAAGCTGCCCGGCGGGCCCAGGTCCTGCGGCAGCGGCAGGCCGCTGTCCGAAGCGGTCCAGCTGGCGCCAGCATCGGCCGAGCGGTAGATGCGGGCCGACTGATACGGCAGGCCCGGTGCGGTGAGATTGGCGCGGCCGCCGCCGGTGACGAAGATCTTGCGCAGGCCGCCGCTGCCGATGACGCAGGGGCCGCTGGCTGGCGGCGTGAGGCAGGAACGCGGGTCCAGGGCGATGGTTCTGGCGGTGCCCATGTCGGGGCGGCCGTTGACGACGGCGATGCCGCTGTCGATGGTGCTCCAGCTGGCGCCGGCGTTGCTGCTCTTGTAGATGCCGCCGTCCTTGGCCGCGGCATCGGGAATGCGCTCCGAGCGGCCGGCGGCATAGACGGTGAAATTTTCTGCGGTCAGCGGATCGCTGTCGACCGTGGTGGGGTCGATGGCGATGCTGCGGATCTGCTCGGCATTGAGGCCGTTGTTGGACGGATTCCAGCTGCCGCCGCTGTCGGCCGATTTGTAGAGGGCGCGGATCGTCGTGGTGGAATCGCCGTAGCCGGCGAGGAATACGGCGCCATTGCCGGTATCGACCGGATGCGTGGCCAGGGCGCGGATATTGGTCGACTGGAAGCCGTTGTTGATGGCGCTCCAGCAGCTGCCGCCGGTCGTGGTCGCAAGCAGGCCGCCGTCGCCGGCGCCGGCCCAGATCGATGGCGTCGTGGCGAAGTTCGCATGCACGGCGATGGCGCTGAGCTGAGGTGGCTGTGTGCCGTTGGCGGTAAATCCGTTGCTGGCGTCGTAGGTCTGCCAGACCGGGCTGGCTACTGTCGCGTCGGCGGTGACGAGCAGCCCGCGCGCCGAGCAGCCGACGATGAGGCCGCTGGCGACGCTGGGATTGGCCGCAATCTGGTTGATGACACCGCAGGCGGTGCCGGCCTCGGGCAGGGCGATGCCGCTCCAGCTGCTGCCGCCGTTGCTGCTGGTTACCAGGTTGACGCCGTCGCTGGCGAACAGGCGCAGCGGCGTGCCGGGCGAGCTGACGATGTGGTCGATGCCGCCCAGGCCGCCGGGCTGGGCCGGCGTTGGCGCCCAGCTGGCGCCGCCGGTGGTGCTGCGCAACACAATGGCGCCGCTGAAGGTCGCCGCGTCGCTGTAGGCCAGTCCGGCATACAAGGTGCCGTCGGCGGCATAGTCGACGGCGGTGTACTGATTGCTGCCCAGCACTGCACCGGGCGCACTCCAGCTGCCGCCGCCGTCGCTGGATACGAACAAGCTGTTGTAGCTCGCGGCCAGCAGCGCATTGCTGCCAGCACGGCGCAGCGACAGGTGGTTGATGAAATCGACGGCGGACGGCGGCGTGACCGGTACCCACAGGTCGCCGCCATTGCCGGAGCGATAGATCTGGCGGCCGGCTGCCAGATAGACCACCGGCGACGAGGTGGCGGCGACCAGGTCGGTACTGAACAGGGCTTCGGGCAGGCCGATTTCGATGCGTGTCCACGAGGTGCCGCCGCTGGTCGAGCGGAACACGCCGCCGCGGCCGGCCGCCCATAGCGTGGTCGGCGAGGCTTCATAGCTGACCAGGGCGACGACGTTGCCGCCAGCCGGGCCGCTGGTACTCCAGCTGCCCAGGGCAGCGAACAGCGCCGGGCTCGTCGTGCAGAGCAGCGTGGCGACCAGTAGTGGTCGCAGGCAGAAGGTTTCGGGTTTCATGGCGCCAGTTCCGTTGCAGTTCTTGCGAGGCTAATACGCAGAACGGCGCCTTTTGGTGAAGCGCGGACGGGTTGCGCTGTGATCTGTGTCGGCGTTTGCAAGGCTTGCCGCACCGGCCCCGCGGGCCGGCGCGGCGCCGGGCCTCAGATCGTGGCGGCGAGGCGGGTGCCCTGGGCGATCGCGCGTTTTGCGTCGAGTTCGGCCGCGACATCGGCACCGCCGATCACGTGTGCCTTGAGGCCGGCGGCCAGGGCGGCATCGAAATCGGCGCGGTTAGATTCCTGCCCGGCGCACAGCACCACGGTATCGATGGGCAGCAGTTCGTGCTTGTCGCCGATGCGGATATGCAGGCCGGCATCGTCAATGCGCTCGTAGGTAACGCCGGACAGCATGGTGACCTTCTTCGCCTTGAGGGCGGCGCGGTGTACCCAGCCGGTGGTCTTGTTGAGCTTGTCGCCGGGTTTGCCCGGCGTGCGCTGCAGCAGCCATACCTCGCGCTCGGCTGCTTCCGGGGCGGGCTTGGCCAGGGCGCCGCGTTCGGCGTACTGCATGTCGACGCCCCATTCGGCCGACCAGCGCCGAATATCGGTGGTGGGCGAGGGATGTGCCTGAGTGAGGAATTCGGCCATGTCGAAACCGATGCCGCCGGCACCGATCAGGGCGACGCGCTGACCTACCGGCTTGTTGCGCGTGAGTACGTCGTAATAGCTGACCACCTTGCGGTGATCCAGCCCGGCAATGGACGGGCGGCGCGGTGTCACGCCGGTGGCGAAGATCACCTCGTCATAGCCGCCTTGCTGCAGAGTGGCAGTTTCCACTTTGCTGTTCAGGCGCAGGTCGACGCCGGTTTCGGCGATGCGTGTGCGGAAATAACGCAGGGTTTCGAAGAATTCTTCCTTGCCCGGAATGCGCTTGGCCATGTTGAACTGGCCGCCGATCTCGCCGGCCTGGTCGTACAGCACCACGCTGTGGCCGCGCTCGGCCAGCGTTGTCGCGCAGGCCAGCCCGGCGGGGCCGGCGCCGATCACGGCGACGCGTTTCTTCTGCTGCGCCGGCGCGATCACCAGCTCGGTTTCGAAGCAGGCGCGCGGGTTGACCATGCAGCTGGCGCGCTTGTTTTCGAATACGTGGTCCAGGCAGGCCTGGTTGCAGGCGATGCAGGTGTTGATCGAGGCGGCTTTTCCGGCGCGTGCCTTGTTTACCCAGTGCGGATCGGCCAGCAACGGCCGCGCCATCGACACCATGTCGGCCTCGCCGCGGGCGAGGATAGCCTCGGCCACATCGGGCATATTGATGCGGTTGGTGGTGATCAGCGGAATCCTCACCTCGTTGCGCATCTTGTGCGTCACCCAGGTGAAGGCACCGCGCGGCACGCTGGTGACGATGGTCGGTACGCGCGCTTCGTGCCAGCCGATGCCGGTGTTGATCAAGGTGGCGCCGGCGGCTTCGACGGCTTTCGCCAGGGCGACGACTTCGTCCCAGCTTTGGCCTTTCTCCACCAGGTCGAGCATGGAGACGCGGTAGATGATGATGAAGTTCGGCCCGACCGCAGCACGCGTGCGGCGTACGATTTCCAGCGGGAAGCGGCGGCGTTTCTCGGCGCTGCCGCCCCAGTCGTCCTGGCGCTGATTGGTGCGCTCGACCAGGAACTGATTGATCAGGTAACCCTCGGAACCCATGATTTCGACGCCGTCGTAGCCGGCGTCCTGGGCCAGCCTGGCCGAGTTGACGAAATCGTCGATGGTTGATTCGACACCACGCGCGGAAAGCGCGCTGGGGGTGAATGGCGTGATCGGCGATTTGATCTTGCTGGGTGCTACCGATAGCGGGTGATAGGCGTAGCGCCCGGCATGCAGGATCTGCACGCAGACCTTGCCGCCTTCGGCGTGTACTGCACCGCTGATCTTCTTGTGCCGCGCTACATGCCAGGGCATGGACAGGCGCCCGGAAAAGGGTTTGAGCCAGCCGCGGATGCTGGGTGCGATGCCGCCGGTGACGATCAGGCCGACGCCGCCGCGGGCGCGTTCGGCGAAATAGGCTGCCAGTTTGTCGAAGTCGCCGGCCTTGTCTTCCAGCCCGGTATGCATCGATCCCATCAGGACGCGGTTGGTCAGCGTGGTGAAGCCCAGGTCCAGCGGGGCGAGCAGGTGCGGGTAGTCGCTCATGGCGGTCTGCCGTGCGTAGGGTCGGCGCACCTTGCATGGAATGGCTTGAGAGGACAACTCATAACGCGCCGCACAGTCGTCAGATGTACTGCTTGGTGTGCCGGGACGCCAGTTCCGCGCCGGGCGGATCGGCCGCTGCGCCGCAAGAGCCTGGCCGTTCGTCGAGACGGCAGGCTGTCGACGCCGGGAGAATTCCGACTTGTGCAGAGTTTGCCTGGTCGTGCAAAAAGAAACGGGCCGGCATGGCCGGCCCGTTTCGGTAACGCGTTTGCCGCTGTTTCAGACCGGGTCGGTTGGCAGGGCCGCTTTTCTGGCCAGGCGCTTTTCCTTGCGCTGCTTTTCGCGCACGAAGCCGAAACCCAGGCCGCCGAAGATGATCACGGCGTAGACGGCCAGCTCGATGGCCAGATTGCCGCCGGTCCAGTTGGCGACGAACTTCTCGTGCATGATCATCTTGCCGGCAGTCCACAGCAGCGCGCCGGCGCCGATATAGATCACGACCGGATAGCGATCGACCAGCTTGAGAATGATGGTGCTGCCCCAGACCACGATCGGTATCGAGATCAGCAGGCCGATCACCACCAGCACGAAATTGCCATGGGCCGCGCCGGCCACGCCGAGCACGTTGTCCAGACCCATCAGCGCGTCGGCGATGATGATGGTGCGCATGGCGCCCCAGAAGCCGCTGACCTTGCTGATTTCGTGTTCGTCGTCGTGCTTGTCTTCGCTGAGCAGCTTCAATGCGATGGGAATCAGCAGCAGGCCGCCGGCCAGCATCAGGCCAGGGAAGTGCAGCAGCCAGACTACCGCCAGGGTCATCAAGGTGCGTACGCCGATGGCGCCGACCGTGCCCCAGAAGATCGCTTTTTTCTGCAGGTCCTTGGGCAGGCTGCGGGCGGCCAGCGCGATCACGATCGCGTTGTCGCCGGCCAGAACCAGGTCGATGAGTACGATGGCGAACAGCGCAGTGAAGAAGTCTGGCGACAGAAATTCCATGAAAACCCCGGGTTGTAGTGTCTGGCTGGGCACACGGACACGCGCAGAAAATGCAGGCAAGACTTCGCCGTGTCCGGCGAAGGTCTTGCTCACTGCGTCACCGGAATAACAGGTTACGTCAGCCGCGCGACCGGGGCGTGAAGCCCGTGATGACGATCTGCGCGCGAGGAGCTACTCCCCTTCGATTCGCGATAAGTAGCGGTTGGCGCGCACAAGGTCAAGCGTCGTAGAGGGAATTTGACACTTGACCACCAAGCGGATGCGTATTGTCTGGTGCCGGTCCGGTGCATGCTTGCGGCGCAGTAAGGTGGGTTCCCTGCCGTTTCCCGAAGGGGTATTGCATGACTCAGCCCGACCTCCGCTCGGCCCAGAGGCCCGAGCCCGACCAGGCTATGGTCGACATCGCCGACTATGTGGCCGACTACATCGTCGACTCGAAAGAGGCCTACGACACCGCGCGCCTGATGCTGCTGGACTCGCTGGCCTGCGCCATGCTGGCGCTGAAATTCCCCGAATGCGTCAAGCACATGGGGCCGCTGGTGCCGGGCGCGGTGCTGCACGGGGGAAGCCGCGTACCGGGTACGGGCCACGAGCTGGATCCGGCCCAGGCCGCGTACAACATCGGCGTACAAGTACGCTGGCTGGATTTCAACGACACCTGGCTGGCGGCCGAATGGGGCCACCCCTCGGACAATCTCGGCGCCATCCTCGGCGTGGCCGACTGGCTCAGTCGGACGCGCGCGGCCGATGGCAAGGCGCCACTGACGATCCGGGACGTGCTGACCGCCGCGATCAAGGCCCACGAGATCCAGGGCTGTTATGCGCTGAAGAATGCATTCAACCGCGTCGGCCTGGACCACGTGATCCTGGTACGCCTGGCCTCGACAGCTGTCGTCACGCACATGCTGGGTGGCAGCAAGCGCGACATTGTCGCGGCAGTCAGCCACAGCTGGATCGACAACGGCGCGCTGCGCACCTACCGGCATGCGCCGAATACCGGCCCGCGCAAGAGCTGGGCAGCCGGCGATGCCTGTCGCCGCGCGGTCATCCATGCACTGAATGCCGTAAAAGGTTGTGTCGGCTACCCCTCGGCGCTGAGCGCGCCGACCTGGGGTTTCTACGACGTCGCCTTCGGCGGAAAGCCGTTCGAATTCGAGCGCCCGTTCGGTACGTACGTGATGGAAAACGTGTTGTTCAAGATCAGCTTCCCGGCCGAATTCCATGCCCAGACTGCCGTCGAAGCCGCGCTGCAGCTGCATTCCGTGGTTGCCGGCAAACTGGATCAGATCGAGCACGTCGCGCTGGAAACCCAGCAGGCCGGCCTGCGCATCATCGACAAGACCGGACCGCTGGCGAACTACGCCGATCGCGATCACTGCCTGCAGTACATGGTTGCGATACCGCTGATCTTCGGCCGCCTAGAGGCGGCCGACTACAGCGATGCCATAGCCGCCGACCCGCGCATCGATGCGCTACGTAACTTGATGATCGTCAAGGAAAATCCGGACTTCACCCGTGACTATTCCGATGCGCAGAAGCGCTACATCGGCAATTCGGTACAAGTGTTTTTCAAGGATGGCAGCTGCACTGCCAAGGTCTCGGTCGACTATCCCATCGGGCATCGCAAGCGCCGTGCCGAAGGCATTCCTGTCCTGTGGGAAAAGTTCGGGGACGCGATTGCCGGGCAGCTGCCGGCGCGCCGCTGCGAGCAGATTCTGGCGCTAAGCCGCGACACGCCTCGCTTCGAGGCAAGCCCGGTTCACGCCGTCATGACTTTGTTTGCGCAATAAAGCGGGAATTGTTAAGGCCGTACTGAGCGCAAGATGAATGACCGGGCGTAGCGGTAGTTACAGGTCGTTGATTTTGCTAGACTGCCGGCCGCCCGAGGACTGGGCCGAAATGTTAAGCCACGCCATCGACACTTTTACTTGTTAAAGTAAACGAGCTTTGCGTCCGTGCGGGGTGGAGTGGACGCGCGCGATAACACCAATGAGGAGATCCCGAATGAAACGTAATGGCTTGTTTGCCCTGATTGCCCTGGCCCTGAGCGGCATTGGCGCGGCCCAGGCGCAGGACTACAGCAACTGGTACATCGCTCCGCGCGTAGGCGCCGTCATTCCTGACAGCGATCGCGAAACCGATACCTCCCTGTTTACTGGCCTTGGCTTCGGCTTCTGGACCAGCCCGAACTTCGCGGTCGATTTCGAAGTCACCCATAACAATGCCGAGTTCGAAAAGGATTCGGTCCGCAACAACCACGAATTCGAAAACGTCGGCGTCGGCGTGGCCGGCCGTTACTTCTTCGGCGATGCTGGCAGCTCCTGGCGCCCGTACGTGATGGGTGGCGTAGGCTTCCTGCGTCATGCAGCCATCTCCGGCAACCAGCTGGGCGACACCAAGGTCAATGGCTGGGATCCGATGCTCACCGTCGGCGGCGGCGTGCAGCACAGCTTCAGCGACCGTCTGGCGTTCCGCGCCGAACTCGCTGGCCGCTATGACCGCGACAACAACTCCCGCGTTCACTACACCACCGACGACAGCACCGGCTTCTTCGATGCGATCGCCAGCGTGGCGCTGCTGGTCAACTTCGGTGGCGGCGACGTAGCCCCGACGGAAGTCACCCGCACCACCACCCCGCCGTCCAAGCCGGCCGAAACCTCCTGCCGTGATCTCGATGACGACAAGGACGGCGTGAACAACTGCGACGACCGCTGCCCGAACACGGCTGCCGGCACGACGGTTGGTCCGGACGGCTGCCCGCTGGCCAACGTCAACATCGATCTGCGCGGCGTGAACTTCAAGTTCGATCGTCCCAAGAAGGGCGAGAAGAACATCGGCCCGACCCTGCAGGAACCGACCACCGAGTCGATCGCCATCCTCGACCAGGCTGTCGATACCCTGCAGCGCAACCCGAGCCTGC
Source organism: Tahibacter aquaticus (assembly GCF_004363655.1). GTDB lineage: Bacteria > Pseudomonadota > Gammaproteobacteria > Xanthomonadales > Rhodanobacteraceae > Tahibacter > Tahibacter aquaticus. The sequence continues at coordinate 123,526 of NZ_SNZH01000001.1, read as the reverse complement.
GCGTCGAAGTCGTCGGCCATACCGACGCCGTCGGTACCGATGAGTACAACCAGGGTCTGTCCGAGCGCCGCGCGCGCATCGTGTACGACTACCTGACCTCGCACGGCATCGACGCCAGCCGCCTGTCCGGCCCGACCGGCTACGGCGAATCGCGTCCGATCGACTCGAACGAGACCAAGGAAGGCCGTGCGCGCAACCGCCGCACCGAGCTGGGCGAACAGCGCTAAGCTCAAGCGTTCCTAGCTGCACCCGAAAGCCCGGCGCAAGCCGGGCTTTCTTTTTGTGCGTTGCAGGCCAGGCCAGGGCGCAGCGCGCGCCCCGCGCTACGGCATGCGCCGGTGCCACAGGCAGATCGGCTCCAGAGACCGATGATTGCCCCGCCGCAAGTCCCATCGAGGGGACTTGTACCGATTCCGGATTGGCCTCAGATTAGCCGCCGCGCCGGCAGGGTCGCTGCGCGGGCGTTGCATTTCGTTCGCTACTGCGACCGCAATACGTTGCTTAAGAGCGCGTCAACATCACGATCTAGCACAGGAGGCTTGGACCGTCGTGAACACCCCCTGGACCACCGAATCGCTGTACGAGGCATTGCGCTCCGACAGCACTGCCGATCTCGAAGGCGTAGAGCTGAACCTGGTCGGCGGCGTCGATGCCACCGTCAGCATCGTCATGCGAGAGCAAGGCGATCTTGCCATGCAGCTGGCCGTTTCCGGCGAGCAGATCTTCGTCTCGTCGCCGTTGTGCCTGGCCAGCCAGGTCAAGGACCGCAACGCCTTCAACGAAGCGTGCCTGCGGCTCAACCCGATCAATCCGCTGTCCAATCTCGGTCTGCAGCGAGTCGGCGACGAAGACCTCTACATCGTCTTCGGCGAACTCTCCAGCCGTTCGCCGCTGCAGGCCGTGGTCGAAGAAATCCACGTACTGGCCGACAATACCCTGCAGGCCGCCGAGGCCTTCGCCGACCAATTGAAGTGAGTGCCCCATGGCTATCTGGACCAAGATAATCACCCTGTTCCGCGGCGCCGCCCACGAGGCGGGCACTGCCGTCGTCGACGCCAATGCCATGCGCATCCTCGATCAGGAAGTGCGCGATGCCCAGACCGCCCTGCTGCGTGCGCGCGACGATCTGGCCAAGATCATGGCGCAGCGCAAGATGGCCAACGACAAGCTGGCCGACAAGAAGGCCAAGCAGCTCGAATACAGCAACTACATCCGCGAAGCGTTGGCGCGCGACAACCGCGGCCTGGCCCAGGAAGTCGCGACCAAGCTCGCCACGATCGAAGCCGATATCGCCACCGAAACGAAGATCATCGGCGAGTTCGATGCCAGCATCGGCAAGCTGCAGACGTCTTCGCGCCAGGCCGAAACGGTCATACAGCGCCTGAAGCAGCAGATCGATACGGTCAAGGCGACCGAAAGCGTGCAGCGCGCCCAGGCCGCATTGGCCGCGCAGCATGCGGGTACCGGTGCCAAGCTGGGTACCGCGCTCGATTCGCTCGAACGCATCAAGCAGCGCCAGACCGAGCGTGCGGCGCAGTTGTCCGTGGCCGAGGAAATGGCCGCGCATACCGGCGAAGACGGCGATCTGCAGCGGCGGCTGGCGCAGGCCGGTATCGTGCCGGGCGAGTCCTCGGCCGATTCCATTCTGGCTCGATTCGAGACGCCGGCGCCCAAGGCGCTGGGCCATGACAGTGTCGCCCAGCTGGGGCATGCAGACAGCGTGGCGAACAAGAACGGCTGAAAACCGGCCCCGCCGCCTCGTACCGGCGGCGGGGTTTCTTTGGAAACTGGTGCGCTAGTGGATTTTGCAGATACGTAGAAATCGATGCCGCGCGCGGCATTGGCAACGCCACGCAAGACCTCGGCAGGGGGAGGGCCTATGCCGGTACTGACACGGCTGATGCGCACATTCCAGCGCCATCTCGCGCTGATGAGCTGGGGCGTGCTGTTCGGCGTGGTCGTGCTGCATTGCCTGGTCACCTGGGAGCTGATGACCCTCGCCGGTGAGGAAAAGCTGGTCGAGCCCACCGTCTGGTTCTACTACTACACCGTAACCGCGACGACGATAGGCTATGGCGACTTCTCTCCGCAGACCGCGCTCGGCCGCTGGGTCGCCATACTCTGGCTGCTGCCCGGGGCGGTGACCCTGTTCGCCATGTTCATCGGCAAGGCGACGACCGGATTGATCGATACCTGGAGGCGCAGGGCCATGGGCAAGCACAGCTATCCCGGCATGAGCGGACACACCGTCGTAGTGGGCTGGATGGGACGCGATACCTTGCGCATCGTCGATCTGCTCAGCCAGGACAGCTGCACCGACGACGAAGGCATCGTGCTGGTCGCCGTAGAAGAAATGGAGAATCCGCGGCCGGAGCAGATGCGTTTCGTGCGGCTGGACTCGCTGGCCGATCCCAGTGGCTACGCGCGCGCCTCGGTCGCTGCCGCGGCACGCATCATCGTCAATACCCTCAGCGACGAGCACACCCTGGCCGCTGCATTCGCGGTACTGGCCAACAAACCGCGGGGACATGTCGTCGCCACGTTCGAGCGCAGCGATACCGCATCCGTACTGAAAGCGCATTATCCCCAAGTGGAATGTGTGCTACCGCTGCACGTGGAAGTGATGGTGCGCGCGGCCCAGGATGCGGGCAGCGCTGCCGTCGCGGCCGAGCTGCTGTCGGTCGCCGGCGGTGCCACCCAGTTCAGCCTGCGCGTGCCGGCCGAATCGCAGGGACTGGCCTACGGCAAGCTGTTCAACACCTTCAAGCACGAACTCGGTGCGACCCTGCTCGGCTACATGCCCGGGCTGGGCGCGGAACCGCGCCTGAATCCGCCCGATACCGACCGCGTCGCCGGCAGCGCGACGCTCTATTACATTGCCGACCATCGCGTCGATCCGACGCAGGTGAAATGGGGAGCTTGCACGCCATGAGCTGGCTGGGAAAAATTTTTGGTTCCAAGGAAGAAGAGACGCCGCAGAGCGCGCCGCCCGGACCGCTGGGCCTGCGTCTCAAGGGCGCGGTGGGCGTGGACAGCCTGCCTTTCCGCGTCGCTGGCGACCGCCTGGTATTCGCTGCGCCTGAAGGCAACCAGCTGATCGAGGCCTGGGGCGAAGTGGAACTCGGCGGCGGTTCGCGCCTGCATCGCTACTACCTCACTGACGATGCCTTCCTCCAGGTCAGCACTACCGCCGGGCAGATCGACGACGTCAAGCTCTTCGTCTTCCACGAGACGCGCAATCCGTCCAACCAGACCGCGTTTAACGAATGGGTCAAGCGCGGTTCGCAGATCGGTGCGCCGTACATCGATCTCGGCGGCCAGCGCTACGACCGCGTCTGGGGCGACAAGGATGCGGCCGAGTGGGCGCCGCCCATCGTCTTCGATGAAAAGGTATACAACAAGAGTTTTACCGAACCCGACTACGACCTGACCCACTACGCCATGCTGTATCAGCGCCTGGTACCTGGCCTGGATCGCTACGAATACGTGATCGTCAGCGCCGAAGACTACGGTCCGGATGAATACTGCATCACCTTCTCGGTCGGCGTGGACGTCAGCCAGGCCGATCTCACCATTACCTGAAGCAAGGAGCCTGTCATGGATTTGATCGTCAGCTACCTCAATGGCGTGCCCGCCTTCCTGTCGTACTTCGGTATCGGCATAGGCCTGACCTTGCTGTTCTGTCTGGTCTATGTGCGCCTCACGCCGCACGCGGAATTCGCCCTGATCAAGGAAAACAAGCCGGCCGCGGCCATCGCCTTTGGCGGTGCACTGATCGGCTTCGCCCTGCCGTTGCATTCGGCCATCGCGCATGCGGTCAGCCTGGCCGACTGCGTGCTGTGGGGCGTGGTCGCGCTGTTCGTGCAGCTGCTGGCCTTCTTCGCAGTGCGCGCATTGATTTCCGATCTGCCCGGCCGCATTGCTCGTGACGAACGCGCTGCCGGCATCTTTGCTGCCGCGGTGTCGATCACGGTCGGCCTGCTCAATGCGGCCAGCATGAGCTACTGAGGACCGCACCATGAAACGTTCCCAGACCGTAAGACTGCTGATGATGAGCGCGGCGCCCGTGCTGCTCACCGCCTGCGAATCGCAGGAAGACGCCGTGCTCTACAAGGACGTGACCGAGTGCGTCGCCAGTGCGCGCCTGACCGAAGACCAGTGCAAGGCCGCGTTCGACCATGCCAAGTCCGAGCACGAACGCGTCGCGCCGCGCTATACCAGCGGTAGCGACTGCGAAACCGACTTCGGCAGCGGCAAATGCCAGCAGGTGAACCAGGGCGCCGGCATCCAGTGGATTCCCGTCATGGCCGCCTATGCGCTGGGCTACTACGCGGGTCGGCCGAATTATTACCAATCGCAACCTTTGTACTATTCACGAACCAGCTACGGCAATTCCGGCGGCTATATCAATTCCGGCGGCCAGCCGGTGGCGCAGTCGACCGGCGCGACCAAGGTTTCGCGCAGCGCCATCGCTGCGCCGACGCGGGCCGTAACCGTGTCGCGTTCGGGTTTTGGCTCGTCGTCCAGCGCCCGCGGCGGCTGGGGCGGCGGCGGAGGTTCCTGAGCAATGCAACGCATAGTCCTGCCGGAACGGCCCGACTGGCGCGACAGCGCACGGCGCCTGGGTTTCCAGTTCCACACCATCGATGGCGAACCCTATTGGGACGAAAGCGCCTATTACGCCTTCAGCATGGCCCAGGTCGAGCAGGACATCGAAGACCCCACCGTCGAGCTGCACCTGATGGCGATGGACCTGATCGACGACATCGTCGGCAACGAGGAAACGCTGGACCAGCTCGCGGTGCCCGAGGCCTATCGCGACTGGATTGCCGAATCCTGGCGCCGGCGCGATCCGCACCTCTACGGCCGCATGGACCTCGCCTACGCCGGCAACGGCCCGGCCAAGCTGTTCGAGCTCAACTACGACACGCCGACCGCGTTGTACGAAGCGGCTTTTTTCCAATGGGTATGGCTGGACGAGCAGAAGCAGCGCGGACTGCTGCCCGACAATGCCGACCAGTACAACCTGATCCAGGACCTGCTGGTCGAGACCCTGGGCACGATCGCGCCGGAGCTGCCCAAGCCGCTGTACTTCTCCGCCGTGCGCGATTCGCTCGAAGACCAGGGCACCATCGCCTACCTGCGCGACTGCGCCGAGCAGGCCGGCATCACGACCAGGACCATCGCCATCGAAGACATAGGCCTGTCCTCGGACGGCCGATTCACCGATATGGACAGCTACGTCATCGAGGCACTGTTCAAGCTCTATCCGCTGGAATTTCTCTTCGCCGACCGCTATGGTCCGTCGCTGCCGCGTTCCGGTATCCGGCTGATCGAACCGCCGTGGAAGACGCTGCTGAGCAACAAGGGGATTTTGCCGCTGTTGTGGCAAAAGCATCGCGGCCACCCGAATCTGCTCGAAGCGCATTTCGAAACCGGAGACAGTGGCGTGCTGGCGCCGGGCTGGGTCAGAAAGCCGCTGTACTCGCGCGAAGGTGCCAACGTCACCGTGCTGCTGGCCGACGGCACCCAGCATGTGGCTTCCGGCCCTTACGACGACGCGCCCTGGGTTCGCCAGGCCGCGCATCCTCTGCCGCAGTTCGACGGCAACTATGCCGTTATTGGCAGCTGGGTCGTCGCTGACCGCGCCGCAGGCATGGGCATACGCGAGGACACTACGCTGATCACGCGAGATACGTCGCGCTTTATCCCGCACGCGATAGTCGACTGAAGTTTCCGCAGGGGCGCGCATGCGCCCCTTCCGTTACTGCTGTCAGGTAAAGCCGACGCATATCCGCCCGGCAAGGATCTCGCCCCGTACTTGGCTGCCTCGACGCTCCGCGTAGGGCGTAGGGCGTAGGGCGCGATGAGCGCAGCGAATTGAGCCGCACGGTGCTTGCCAGTAGAGGTAGGCCCGACACCGCGCCGGTGCAATTCGCGTTGTTCATCCCACCGCGCAAAAGCCCGCCATCATCCGTTTTGCGTATTGCCCTGCTGCCCGCCTCGATCCAAGCCGGCACCGCGACACGTGGCGCACAAAAAAGGGCGCCGCGAGGCGCCCTTTTTTCATTTCTGCAACAAAGTCACACTTACCAGATCTTCACCTGCTTGTCGCCGTCGCGCACCATGCGGTCGCCGCTCTTGCATTCGAAGGCTTCGGCGAAGGCCGGCATGTTCGATGGCGTGGCGATGGCGCGGAACTGTGCCGGCGCATGCGGATCGATATTGAGGCGGCGCTTGAGTTCGGCGTCGCGGAAGGCGCGGCGCCAGACCTGGGCGAAGTTGATGAACAGGCGCTGGTCCGGCGTCAGGCCGTCGATCTTTTCCTTGGGGTTCTGGTTGTTGCGTGCCTGGGCCAGCTTGAACGCGTCGTAGGAGACGTTGAGTCCACCGAGGTCGGCGATGTTCTCGCCCAGGGTCAGCTTGCCCTTGACGTGCAGGCCGTCGATCGCGACGTAGTCGTCGAACTGCTTGACCAGTTTGTCCGTGCGCGCCTCGAATTTCTCGCGGTCTTCCTTGGTCCACCAGTCGGACAGGTTGCCCTTGGCGTCGAACTTGCTGCCTTCGTCGTCGTAGCCGTGGAGGATTTCATGGCCGATCACTGCGCCGATGCCGCCGTAGTTGAGCGCGTCGTCGGCCTTGGGATCGAAGAACGGCGGCTGCAGGATGGCTGCAGGGAAGGTGATTTCGTTCTGCAGCGGATTGTAGGAGGCATTCACCATCTGCGGCGGCATGCCCCATTCCTTGCGGTCGACCGGCTTGTTGATCTTGGACATGTCCCAGTCGTGGTTGAACTTCGCCGTTGCCGCGACATTGCCGAAATAGCTGTCGGGCTTGATGCTCAGTCCGTCCCATTTGCGCCATTCGTCCGGATAGCCGATCTTGGGCGTGAACGCAGCCCACTTTTCCAGCGCTTTTTTCTTGGTTTCCGCGCTCATCCAGTCGAGTTTTTCCAGGCGCGCCTTGGTGGCAAAACGCAGATTGTCGACCAGCTCCTGCGCGCGCTGCTTGGCTTCCGGCGGGAAGTTCTTGGCCACGTAGAGCTGGCCCAGGGCCATGCTCATGGTGTCGTCGATGGTTTCCATCACGCGCTTCCAGCGCGGCTTGTTTTCCTGCTGGCCGCGTAGGGTCTTGCCGTGGAAACCGTAGTGTGCCTGGGCCAGAGCATCATTCAGATACGGTGCGGCGCCGTCGATCATGTGGAAGCGCAGATAGGCCTGCCAGTCGGCGACCGGTACCTTTTCCAGCATGCTGTCGACTTCGGCGAAGAATTTCGGCTGCGACAGCGAGAAGCCCTTGCTGTCGGACAAATTCTGGCTGGCGAAGAATTTGTTCCAGCCGAAATGCGGATTCTGCTTTTGCGCGGTTTCCAGGCTGATGAAGTTGTACTGGTTTTCCGGCGTGCGCAGCTCTACCGGCGCGAGCGAGGCCGTGGCCAGCCGCTTTTCGAACGCGAGCACAGCCTGTGCCTGCTTGGCCGCGGCGGCTTTGTCGACGCCGGTCAGTTCCAGCACCTGGGCGACATAGGCCACGTACGCATCGCGGATCTTCTTGTAGCTGCCGTCCTTGCCGTCTTCCAGGTAATAGGCGCGCTCGGGCAGGCCCAGGCCGCCCTGGAACGCATAGGCGATGACCATGGAGGAATTCTTGAAATCGGCTTCGCCGCCAAAGTTGAACAGCAGGCCCATGCCCTGGCTATGGCTGTCGTGCAGCAGCGTGACGATTTCTTCCGGTGTGTGCAGGCCGTCGATACGCTTGAGCCAGTCGCCGATCGGCGTTACGCCGGCCTTGTTCACGGCGGCTTCGTCCATGCCGCTCTGGTAGAACGCACCGATCTTGTATTCGATCGATTTGCTGTCGAGCTTGGCCAGGTTGCCTGCATTGGCCTGGGCGATGTCGTGGGTCGCGGCGATGGAGGCTTCGTCCAGCTGCTCGAAACTGCCCCAGGTCGAGCGGTCGCCCGGAATTGCATTGGCCTTGAGCCAGTTGGCATTGACGTAGCCGAACAGGTCGTCGCAGATCTTGACCTTGGTGTCGAACTGCTTGGTATCGATGCCACGCGTCAGTTCGACCTTGGCCATGGCCAGTCCTGCGCAGGCGATGCCGACGGCGAGGGCCAGGGGTTTGAGCAAGCGGTAATTCATGGAATGCCTCATTGGCGCTGTTCCCGCACAGGCGGGTTGGTTGGAAATGGGAAACGGTGGATTTTGTTGAATCGGCGGCGACAGGAAGTCACCAGATCTCGACGCGGCCCTCGGGCGGCCGCGCCATCGCGTCGCCGGCCTTGCACGAAAACGCCGTGGCAAAGTCGGGCAGGTTGGACACCGGTCCGAGCACCCGCCATTTCGCCGGCGCATGTTCGTTCGACTGCACTTGCAGGCGCAGCGCCTCGGGCCGCTGCGCCGTGCGCCAGGCCTGGGCGAAGGCGAGGAAGAAGCGCTGGTCTGCATCGAGGCCGTCGATCTTTTCCCCGGGCTTGCCGGCGCGCGCGATCTGCAGCGCGTCCCAGGCGACCTGCAGGCCGCCAAGGTCGGCGATATTCTCGCCCAGGGTCAGCTTGCCCTGGATATGCAGACCGTCCACGGCGACGTAGTCGTCGTACTGCTTGACCAGCTTGCCGGTGCGCGCCTCGAACTGCTTGCGGTCCTTTTCGCTCCACCAGTCGGCCAGGTTGCCCTTGGCGTCGAAGCGGCTGCCCTGGTCGTCGAAGCCATGCAGCATTTCATGGCCGATCACCGAGCCTATGCCGCCGTAGTTGACCGCGTCGTCCATCTTCGCGTCGAAATACGGCGGCAGCAGCTGTGCGGCAGGGAAGACGATTTCGTTCTGCAGCGGGTTGTAGTACGCATTCACTGTCTGCGGCGTCATTTCCCATTCGTTGCGGTCGACCGGCTTGCCGATCTTGGCGTAGCGGCGCTTTGCCTCGAAGGCCGATGCGGCCTGCGCGTTGGCGTAGTAGCTGCCGCGCTGGATTTTCAGCGTGGAATAGTCACGCCAGCGGTCCGGGTAGCCGATCTTGCTCACCAGGGTGTCGAGCTTGGCGTAGGCAGCCTGCTTGGTGGTCGCATCCATCCAGTCCAGTCTGCCGATGCGTATACGTAGCGCCTTTTTCAAGTTTTCCACCAGTTGCTCGGCACCGGCCTTGGCCGCGGGCGGAAAAACCTTGGCCACATACCTTTCGCCGACGGCCTCGCCGAGGGCATCGTTGGTCGCGTCGATCGCACGTTTCCAGCGCGGTTTCAGTACCTGTGCGCCGCGCAAGGTCTTGCTGTGGAAGTCGAACGACGCATCGACGAAGGCCTTGGACAGGTAGGGTGCTGCGCCATCGGCCAGGTGGAAGCGCAGATAGGCCTGCCATTGCTGCAGCGGCAGTTCGGTCAGCAAGGTGTCCACGGCCTGGAAGAACGCCGGCTGGGCCAGGGAAAAGCGGCGGATATCCGGCCGGCCCAGTGCCGCGAAATAGTCGCCCCAGGAAAAATGCGGAGTCTTCTTGTCGGCTTCGGCAACACTGTGAATATGGTAGAAATTGCTCGGATCGCGCAGCGCCAGCGCGTCCAGCGAATCTTTGGCCAGGCGTGTTTCCAGCGCCAGCACGCGTTCGGCATTGGCGGCGGCCTGGGTGTCGCCGCTCAGGGCGAGGACGGTGGCGATGTAGTCGCGATACTGCTTCAGCAGTGTCTTCGACTTTGCATCGTCGCGAAAATAATAGTCGCGGTCGGGCAGGCCGAGTCCGCCCTGGGTCGCATAGGCAATGACCTGGGTCGCATTCTTGAAGTCGGCCTCGGGGCCGAAGTCGAACAGCAGTTGGTCGCCGCGTGCATGCAGCTTGCGCAGCAGCGGCACTATCTCGGCGTTGCTCTTCAGCGCCGCAATCTCGGCGAGGTCGGCGGCCAGCGGCGTCAGCCCGGCTTTTTCGATTGCCGCTTCGTCCATCGCGCTGGCGAAGAAGTCGCCGATCTTCTGCTGATTGCTGCCAGCCGGTTCGGGCTTGGCCGCAGCGGTTTGCAGCAGTGCCAGCAGCACGTCTTCGTTGCGCTGCTGGATTTCGTTGTCGAGGCTCCACTGGCTGTATTCCGGCGGAATCGGATTGCCCGCCAGCCAGGCACCGTTGGCGTACTGGAAGAAATCGCTGCAGGCGCTGGTTTTTTCGTCGAAGTTGCGCCGGTCCAGGCCGTGCTCGTTGGTATGGGCGGCGGCCGGCACGGCGAGCGCGGCGGTAATCGCCAGTGCCGCCAGGCGCGGGCGGAAAAACGGGCGGATATTCATGGGCAGTCTCGGCAGCTCGACACGGCAGGCTAGGCGCGGAACTGTCCAGTTTACAGTGTCAAAGGTTTGGTCGCCGCGCGGCCGGCGTGGGCATTTGGCACAATCGGCCGCACCCGTGCAGCGAGGATGTGGCCATGCAAGTGCAATTTTGCGGCGCCAACGGCGAAGTGACCGGTTCCAGCCATCTGCTTACGATCGGTGCGCGGCATATCCTGCTCGACTGCGGCATGATCCAGGGCGACGAGGAAATCGAACGGCGCAATGCCGAACCGTTTCCGTTCGATCCGCAGCGGCTGGATGCGCTGATCCTCAGCCACGCGCATATCGACCATATCGGCCGCGTGCCGCTGCTGGTCAAGCGCGGCTTCCGCGGCCCCATCTACGCCCAGGCGGCGACGGCCGATCTCAGCCGCATCATGCTCGAAGATTCGGCGGCCATCGCCGAGAGCGATATTGTGCGTGACAACCTCAAACGCCTGCAGCAGGGGCTCAAGCCCGAGCAGCCTTTGTATACGCGCAAGGACGCGCAGGCCGCGCTGGAGCAGGTCCGGCCGCTCGCGTACGACACGGCATTGGAGATTTTTCCGCAGGTATACCTGCGCCTGCGCGATGCGGGCCATATCCTCGGTTCGTCCGTGGTGGAGATCTGGCAGGACAAGGGCAGCAAGCTGGTGTTCTCCGGCGACATAGGCCCCCGCGGCACGCCGATACTGCGCGATCCGGCCGCGATCGACGGCGCCGACGCGGTACTGATGGAAAGCACTTACGGCAACCGCCTGCATCGTTCGCGCAGCGATACCGTGGCCGAACTCGGCGGCATCTTCGCCGCGGCGCGCAACAGCGGCGGCAACGTGGTCATTCCCGCCTTTGCGGTAGGACGCAGCCAGGAACTGCTGTACTGGATGGCCGAGCATTTCGATGACTGGCAGCTGGGCGATTTCCGCATCTTTCTCGACAGCCCCATGGCCGGCAAGGTGCTGGCGGTATACGAGCGCCACGAGGAACTGTTCGACACGCAAGCCCGCGCATTGTGGGCGCGCCGGCCGCATCCGCTGCGCCTGCCCAACCTGCAGGTGACCGAGTCGGTGGCCGAATCGCAGGCGATCAACCAGCACCGCGGCGGTGCCATCATCATTGCCGGTTCCGGCATGTGCAACGGCGGCCGCATCCGCCATCACCTGCGCCATCACCTGGGCCGGCACGACGCGCATATCGTGTTCGTCGGCTATCAGGCCCAGGGCACGCTGGGGCGGCTGCTGGTCGATGGTGTCAAGCGCGTAAAGCTGTTCGGCGACACCATCGACGTGCACGCGCACCGGCATACCGTAGGCGGCCTGTCGGCGCACGCGGACCAGGCCGGCCTGCTCGACTGGTACGCGGCCATAGGCACGCGTGCGCCGGTATACCTGGTACACGGCGAGGACATCGCGCGCGAAGCCTTGGCAGAAAAGCTGCGCACGCATTTCCGCTGCCGCGTTGAGCTGAGCATGCCCGGCATGCAGGTACTGGTATAGCGAGGCGGAATATGCGCCTCGTGCGGCGCAGGCCTGGGTTACAGTGGCCTGCCCGCCGTCATCGCCGAACCATGTCCCGATTACTCGTCTTCCAGCATGTTGCAGCCGAGCCGCTGGGCACGCTGGACCGCCTGATCCGCCAGCGTGGCCACCGCATCAAGTTCGTCAATTTCGAGCGTCACGCCGAGGCCAGTCCCTGTGTGGACCGCTACCGAGGACTGGTCGTGCTGGGCGGCCCGATGAACGTCGAAGACCGCGCCCATCGCGCCCACCTGCTGACCGAGATGCATGCGATCGAAGCCGCTTTGCACCAGGGCAAGCCCGTACTGGGCATCTGCCTGGGGGCGCAGCTGCTGGCGCATGTGCTGGGCGCGCCGATACGCCGTCAGCGCGACGCCGAGATCGGCTGGTACGAGGTGAATACCACGGCGCAGGGCCAGGCCGACCCGGTGCTTGCGCCGCTGGGCACGGCGGCGCCGCTGTTCCAATGGCACAATTACACCTTTGAAATACCGCGCGATGCCGCACATCTGGCGCACAGCGACAGCTGCGCCAACCAGGCCTTCCGCTACGGCAGCAATGCCTATGGTTTCCAGTTTCACCTGGAAGCGAATCAGGCCCTGATCGAGCGCTGGCTGGCCACGCCGGCGTATCGCGAGGAACTCTGCGCCGCCGGCCTGGCCCAGGACGCCGACGCCATCCATGCGCGCACCCTGGCCGAAGTCGCGGCAATGGAGCAGCGTGCCGAGCAGGTATTCGGCGAATTCCTTGACTTGGTCGGGCGGCCGCTGCGGCGTATCAGCCTCGGTTCGCGCTGAATCGCCACGGCGGGCGCGAATAAGGTATACATCGGCCACTCTGGGAAGGGGGCTTCGCATGACTCGCACACCGTTGGCGCGCCTGCTGGCGCGCGCCTATGCCATCGCCCGCAGCGCCGCCCATCGTGGCGTTGCGCTGGATGAAGTTCTGCAGCAGGCCGACGAACGGCGCGCGGCGCGACGGCGATTCCTGCAGCAGGGCGCGCTGGCGGCGTCGGCGCTGGCAGTGGGCGCGTGTACGCCGCTGCCGCAACGGCGCGAGGGCGGCGACCCCGTGGTCGTCATCGGCGCCGGCATCGCTGGTCTCAGCGCTGCCTGGCAGCTGCGCCGGGCGCACAGGGACGTACGCGTGTTCGAGGCACAGAACCGCGTCGGCGGACGCATCTACAGCCTGCGCGATCATTTCGCCGACCAGCAGGTGTGCGAGCTGGGCGGCGAGCTGATCGACAGCGGTCACGAGCGCATGCACCGGCTGGTGGCCGAGCTGGGCCTGCACCTGGACGACCTGATCGGCACCGAGACACCGGGCCTGAGTGATTCCTGGTATTTCGGCGGCGCGGCGCGCAGCGAGCACGAGATCCTGCAGGCTTTCGTCCCCGTAGCCGCGGCCATTGCACGTGACCAGGCTGTGATCGGCGACGGCGAGATCGATTCGTCCAGCAGCGCGGCGATCAGGTCGCTGGACCGCCTTTCGCTACGCGACTGGTTCGCGCAGAACGGCGCCGACGGCTGGCTCGGCGAATTGCTCGACGTGGCCTATACCACCGAAATGGGTCTGGAATGCGCCGAGCAGTCGGCACTGAACCTGCTCACCTTCATTGAACCGGATACGGAAAAATTCAAACTGTTCGGCGACAGCGACGAGCGCTATCACGTGACTGGCGGCAACGACCGCGTGACAACCGCGCTGGGCGAAAAGCTTGGCACCGCCGTGGAAACCGGCTGCGTGCTGGAAGCGCTGCGCCAGTCCGCCACGGGGCGCTATACGCTGTCGCTGCGCCGTGGCAACGCGAGTTTCGAAGTGCAGGCGACGCAGGTGATTCTGGCGATTCCGTTCACCACCTTGCGCGAGGTGAAGCTGGATCTCGACCTGCCGGCGCCCAAGCGCGAAGCGATAGCGCGCCTGCGCTACGGCACCAATGCCAAGCTGATGATCGGCTACGAGCGGCGTGTCTGGCGCGAAGGGCCGCGCAGCAACGGCAGCCTGATGTGCGACCTGGGCCCGCAGACCACCTGGGAAACCAGCCGGCGCCAGGCCGGCGCGGCTGGCATCCTGACCAATTTCACCGGCGGCCAGCATGGCGTGGACATCGGCAGCGGCACGCCGAAACAGCAGGCCGACCAGGCCACGGCACAGCTGGAAGCCGCATTCCCCGGCCTGCTCGCCAGCCGCGGCACTGCGCGCGAGGCGCGCTTCCACTGGCCGAGTTTCCGCTGGACCCAGGGCAGCTATGCCTGCTTCGCTCCCGGCGACTGGACGACGATTCGCGAACATATCGCACCGAATAGTGGAAACCTGTACTTTGCCGGCGAACACTGTTCGCCCGACAACCAGGGCTTCATGGAAGGCGGACTGGAGTCGGGCGAAGCGGTGGCGGCGCAGATTCTCGGCCGGCAGAATGCGGCGGCGATGCCGTTGCGACGGCGTCTGCTCGGCGTGGCCTGAGCGCCGCATCGGCTATCTCTCGGACCCGTCGCGCAGCACGCTTCCGACGCAAGCACTGCCTGCTTCGTAGGGTACGATGAGCGCAGCGAATTGCACCATCGCAGACTTCACATGCGCGGTACGGCAGGGATTGTGCGGCGCCATTCGCTGCGCTCATTACGCCCTACGAGTGCGGCACCGATGCTAGGCGCACCCGCTTGCGTCACCGCGGGCCGTAGATCGCTGCATTGATAAAGCCGGAGTGTTCGGCCGGCGCGACCGCACGCATTGCCGCGACGAAGTCGGCGCTGTCGACTGCCGTGCCGAAATGTTTTTTCGTATACAACGCGATGCCGCGCCAGAACGCGTCCTCGCCCAGGTGCTCGCGCAGCTGGTGGAGGAAATAGGCGCCTTTCTGGTAGACCACGGCACGATCGTCCGCCGACGGCTGGTTCCAGTCGGCAAAGTGCAGCGGCTTGTCCTTGCCTGCGGCGACGAGTTCGTCCACGCGCTTGCGCCAGCCTTCCACCTGGCGCAGATAGGCTTCGCGGCCGAAGCGATGTTCCAGGTAGGTCGCTGCCATGAAGGTGGCAAAGCCTTCGTTGAGCCAGAAGTCGGTCCAGTCGCGGCAAGTGACTTCGTTGCCCCACCACTGGTGGGCGGCTTCATGGGCGATCAGTCCGACGGACTCGGGTTGTTCCAGTACGCGGCGGCCGTAAGCATCGGAATACAGGGCCAGACCAGCCAGTTCCTGGCCGATGGTCTCGCTGACCAGTGCCTGGGAGTATTCGCGGTACGGGTAGGCGACGCCGGCGCGGCGGGCGAAATAGGCCAGCATGTCGCTGCTGTCGGCGAATACGCGGCGCAGTTCTTCCTGGCCAAGGCTGGCGCTGTAGGCGTTGAAGAATAGCGTGTCGTCGTACCACTGCGCGGAGTCGAATTTGCCGGCGACGAAGCCCATCACATAGGCCGGGATCGGCCGCGTCTGGCGCCAGTGGAATATCTGCCGCCCGCTGTCGAGATTTTCGCTCGAAACCAGCTCGCCACTGGCGGCGGCGCCGAAATCGCCGGGCAGGATGACACGCAGGTCGAAGCCCGCACGTTCGCCGGGCCGGGCAATGCCGGGTACCCATTGCTGCGTGGAAAAAATCGTATACAACTGCGCCTGGTCGGCGGGAAACTGCAGGCCGAAGCGCGGTTTGCCGTGGTAGCGCAGCTCGATGTCGAGCAGTTCGCCGCGCTGGCGCGGCCGCGGCAGCATGACCTGCAGCTGCTTGCCGGCGGCCAGCGTCGTCACCGCTTCGCCGTCCAGCCTTGCGGCATCGATCGCCAGCCCGTCGCTGTCGAGCAGCAGGTGATCGGCAACGTCGGCCTGCAGGCGCAGGCGCAATACCACCCTGCCGCGCACCGTGGCCGTGGCCAGGTCGGGTTGCAGCTGGATGTCGTAATGCAGCAGGTCGATGGGATTGACGGTGTCCGCCGGCGTGCTGCTGGCGACAGCGGCGGGCGGATTTTGCGGTGAGCAGGCGGCGAGCGCGCTGCAGAGCAGTGCGACGGAGCAGTAGCGGCGGTGCGTGTTCATGTGCCGGCTTTCAGCGTCGTATCGAGTTCAGCCAGGCGTTGCGGTGTGCCCACGTCGATCCAGCTGCCACGATGGTGCAGACCGGCGACGCGGCCCTGGGCGATCGCCTTGTACAGCAGCGGCGCCAGCTTGAAGCGTGGCGGCTGCGCCTGCGCGCCGGCGCTGTCGCCGATGGTTTCGCGCCAGCCGTCGAGCAGGGCCGGGCGGTACAGGCCGATGCCGGCGAAGGTCAGGCTTTGCGTCGCGCTGCTGCTTTCGCTGTGCAGGCGTCCGGCGGCAAAGTGGAAATCGCCGCGTAGGTGGTGATCGGGATTGTCGACCAGCACCAGCGTAGCCAGGTCGTTCGCATCCAGGTGCAATTGCGACAGATCCATATCGCAAAAAATATCGCCGTTGACGGCGAGGAACGGCGTGTCCTCGCCAAGCAGCGCCAGCGCGCGGTACATGCCGCCGCCGGTTTCCAGCGGTTCGGCGCCTTCTTCGCTGTAGTGCAGGCGCAGGCCCCAGCGGGTGCCGTCGCCCAGGGCGGCCGGAAACTGCGCGGCCAGCCACGAGGTATTGATCACCACGTTGTTCACGCCCAGGGCGGCCAGCCGTTCCAGATGGCGTTCGATCAGGCGCTTGCCGCCGGCGTACAGCAGCGGCTTGGGCGTGTGTTCGGTCAGTGGGCGCATGCGCTCGCCCTTGCCGGCGGCGAAAATCAGCGCCTTCATGCGGACAGCCCGGCCGCGCGCTGCTGGCGCAGGTCGATGCCGGCGGTTGCGCGGCGGAGCAGGGCGGCGAAGTCGGCCAGCTCTGCATACGCCGCCGACACTTCAAGTACGTAGTGCAATACCAGCGGCAGATCGTCGAGGTACTGCGGCTTGCTGTCGCGATAGCACAGGCGGCAGAACAGCCCCAGCACCTTGATGTGCCGCTGCAGGCCGGTGTAGTCGAACCAGCGGCGGAACTGTGCCGCATCGGCCGTGGTGAGCCCGGCGGCGACCACGCGCTGGCGATAGTCTTCGCGCCAGCCGTCGACCTGCGCCGGCGGCCAGGCGATGTAGCAGTCGCGCAGCAGCGAGGCCAGGTCGTAGGTGAGCGGGCCGTACAGCGCGCCCTGGAAATCGATGATGCCGGGCGAATGCCGCGTCGTGATCATCAGGTTGCGGCTGTGGAAGTCGCGGTGCACGAACACCTGGGGCTGTTCGGCCAGCACATCGAGGATGCGGCGGAAGGCGAGTTCCAGCACGTCCCAGCCGGTGCAGTCCAGCGTTTGACCGAGATGACGCTGCAGCAGCCACTCGGGCAGGTATTCCAGCTCCAGAGTAAATCGCGCGGCGGAATAGGCTTCGATGTCGTCACCGCGCACGCGCGTCTGCATCTGCAGCAGCGCTGCCAGCGCATCGGCATACAGCGCATCGACGCTGTGCGCATTCAGTTCGGCCAGCAGGGGGCGCGTACCCAGGTCTTCGATCAGCAGCAGGCCTTGTTCCAGATCGGCGGCCTGGACGCGCGGCACATGCAGGCCGGCACCCGCCAGGCGCTGGCCCATGTCCAGCCAGGGCTGTAAGGGTTCCTTGTCGGTTGGCGAGTCCATCACGATCAGGCTTTCGCTGCCGCGCTGCACGCGCCAGTAGCTGCGGAAACTCGCATCGTTGGAGGCAGGCCGCAGGCTGGCCGGGTCGGCCGCATGGGCGGCGGCGAACGCGCGCAAGGCTTCGAGTCGGGAATTCATGGGGCTGTCGTGTTCAGTGCGTTGCAGCTGCGGGGCCGGCGGGCGCGCGCGTCTCGCCCAGATACAGGTCGATCACGACGCGGTCGTTGCGCGCATACACCAGCCAGCGTCCGTCGGGGCTGAGGTCTACTGCTGGCGCGAAGGTAGTGGGTGCATCGGCGAGCAGTTCGACGATGCGGCCGCTGGCGATGTCGTAGCGCTGCAGATGGCGCTTGCCGTCGCTGTCGCGGGCGACAAACAGCAGTGCACCGTTGCGCAGTACCGCGTAGGTGTTGTCGGGCATGGCGCCGGAGAGTTCGGCCTTGTCCAGGATGACGCGGCAGCTCTTGCCGTCCAGGTTGCACAGGCGCAGGCCGGCTTCGGTGGCCACGTCGACGACGAGGTGCTGCTCGTCGAGGGTGAAGTTTTCCACATTGGCGTCGAGGACCAGGCGCGCACCGCTGCCGTCGGCGGCGGCGCGCCAGAGCTGGTCGCGCTCGTTGCCGCGGCGCAGGAAGTAGATCGCGCTGCCGTCGCTGCTGTACTGGCCGTAACGCGCATCAGTGCCCAGTCCTGGCACCGGCTCGGCCCGGTGCGCGGCCAGGTCGTACAGGAACATGGCGCTATGCTCGCTGCTGCAGGCATAGGGCAGGCATTCGGTGCCGTTGCTGCGATTGAGGATCGCCGTGACCAGCAGGCGGTCGCCGTTCGGATGCCAGCTTGGCCGCACCCAGCGCTGGCCCGGGTCCAGCGCCAGCCGCTGCACGCCGCTGCCGTCCGGCTGGGCCAGGTACAGCGCTTCCAGGCCGTCGCGGTTGGAGGCAAAAGCCAGCCGGCTCGCATCCGGCGCAAAGAATGGCTGGTTGTTGTAGCGCTGCGACTGGGTGATCGGCTGCGGCGCGGCGTGTGGATCGCGCAGGTCGGCGCGCCAGAGATTGGCCTGGTAGTCGGCCACTTCGTAAAGCAGTGCGCCGTCACCGGCGACATCGGGATAGCGCGCGCCGCGCGCGCCGAGGAATTCCAGTGCGCCGGTGGCTGAGTCGGCCCGGTACAGCGCGCGATAGCCGAACAGGTCGCCGGCCAGTATCACGGCGGTATCGCCGGGCAGCCAGGCAGCCCCGTACAGCAGGCCGCTTGCGTCGACCAGCATGCGCGCCCGTGCCGGCGCCGACAGCGGCAACAGCCACAGACGCTGCTGGCTGTGCTGGCCGCGCGTGAAGACCAACTGGCTGCCGTCGCTGGAAAAACGCGGGTTCTGGTCGGTCAGGGCCAGATCGCCGGGATCGGTCAATGTGCTGACCTTGCCGCTGGCACGTTCCAGCAGGGCCAGGCCGGTACGGCCGGGGCCGACGCTCTGGGCGAACACGACCTGGCGTCCGTCGGGCGACACATCGATGCGGCTGGTCGTCGGCGGCGGCGCGCAGCTGCCGATCAGGCGCGACTGGCTGGCGATGACTTTCTGTTCGCGCAGCTCGCAGCTGTTGGCGGTGTAGCGCAGGAAGATCACGCTGCTGTCGCCGTCGACGAATACGGGCGACATGTCCCAGGCGGTGCCTTCGCTGAGGACGCGCCGGGTCTGGCTGTCGCGCGAGCCGATCCAGATATGCGCACGGCCCAGTTCCGGATCGGACGCCGACCAGGCTATCCAGTGGCCGTCGCGGGAAAAGCGTGCACTCTGGTCGAAGCCGGGTTCCAGCGCGAACGGCCGGGCGCGATCGACGCGGCCGCGCAGGTCGGCGGCGGCGTGATCGGCGCCGGGCGGCTGCGGCAGGGTCAGCGCGAGCAAGGCGACCAGGGCGACAACGACGCCGCCGACGATCAGGCTGGTGGTGAAAGTGCGCCGCTGCAGGCGCGGATCGGTACGCGGCAGACCGCTCGCGTCCAGCCCCGGGTCGCTGCCGGCTGCCTTGGCGGATATCGGCGATGTTGCGGAAACTGCGGGCGCGGCATCGCTCTGCGGCAGGGTAATCAGCCGGTAGCCCAGCTTGGGCACGGTCTCGATATAGCGCGGCGAGCGCGGGTCGTCGGCCAGCAGCTGGCGCAGCTCGGCCATGGCGCGGGACAGGGCTTCGTCATTGACGTAGCGGCCTTCCCAGACGTCTTCCAGCAGTTGTTCGCGGCGTACCACCTGGCCCGCTTCGCGCGCCAGGCGCAGCAGCAATTGCATCTGTCGTGGCTGCAGGCGTACGCGGCCGGCAGCGGCGATGAGTTCGTGATTGGGCGCATCGACCAGCCATTCGCCCAGGCGGAAGCGCAGGGGCACGGCGTCGGGAGTGGAGTTTGCGCCGCCAATCATGCGTAAGCGACTGATTGCAAAGGGCCGCGGTTTTGCGCACAGCTGGCGAAGGTGTTGCGCAGGACGCCGCCGCGCGCCCGTCGCCACGCTGCAGCCTCACCGTAGTGCGAGGAGCATCGATATGAGCAACACAGGCAATGGGCTGGGGCGTTGGGCGGTCCTGATTTCACTGTTTCTCTTCCTTTCGTGCGCACAGGCACAGGACTGCAAGGGCGTCCGTGTCCTGGTCAGTGGCTATTACAGCAATGTGCATGTCTATGATGCCTGCACCGGGCAATTCCTGCGCAATCTGGACGACAGCGGCCGTATCCAGGGCGCCCAGGCCGTCAAGGCCGGGCCGGACGGCAAGCTGTGGGTGGTCAGCGAGGGCGCCGGCACGATACTGCGCTACGACCTGAAGACGCTGGCGTTTTCCGACACCTTCGCCAGCGTCGGCGCGCCGTTCGGCGTGACCGGCCTGGCCTTTACGAACGACGGAGACGTGTATCTGGGCAGCTATTCGACCAGTGCGCTGCGCCGCTACAGCATCGCCACAGGCGCCAGCGAAAACATGCCGCTGGCCGGGCTCAGCCTGCTCAAGGGGCCGGACAACGGCCTGATCTACGCACCGCAGGGCGAACTGCTGATTCCCGGCTACGACAGCAACAATGTCGTGGGTTTCAATCTGGCCACGCGCAGCTACCGGCAACTGGTCGCGCCGCGTGCCGACGGCCTGCGCGCCACCCGCGGCCTGCTGCTGTCGCTGGACGCGACCAAGCTGTATGTGACGGGCGAGCGGTCCAACCAGATCCTGCGCTACAACTATCCCAGCGGCACCCTGGACAAGGTGATCAGCACCAGCATCAACACGCCGACGGGCATTGCCTGGTTCGACCCCACCACCTTGCTGGTCGCCGGCAGCGGCAGCATGGGGTCGGGCGTGCTCAAGATCGATGCGGAAACCGGCGAGGAGAAGTCGCTGTTCATTCGGGTAGGGGCTGGCGGCCTGTCCGGCCCGACCTATATCGCCGTCGTGCTGTCGGGGCTGGACCCGGACCCGCAGCCCAATGCCCGCGTGCTCGGCTCGCAGTACTGGGTGACTGCGCTGGGCCGCCTGTCCGGCACAACAGTGGACATGGAGGCGCATACCGCAGTCGGTGGCAGTTTCGGCGAGGATTTCGATCCCAGCTTTGTGACCAAGCCGCGCTGGGGCTCGATTTCGCTGAACTTCCTCAGTTGCACCGAAGCGGAAATGCGCTGGACCTCGACGGGTGAGGATTCCGGCAATTTCGGCAGCGGCGGCTACCGCATCCAGCGCAATCTGAGCAACCCGCAAGTCGCTGCCTGCCAGCGCACCGGCATCGCCGGCACGCCGGACAGCAGCTGGCTGCAAGGCGCCTGGTATGGCGGGCCCAGCCGTGACGGCGAAGGCTTCGTGCTGGATACCGACGGCAATGGTCTGGTTTTCCTGACCTGGTTCACCTATCGGCCGTTTCAGCAGCAATTGCCGGACGGCGGCTCGCCTTGAGCGCGGTCGGCCTGGTGCTGCCGGGCCGGGCCATTCGCGCAGTCGATTGATAACTTAGACGCCCGGCCGCCAGGCCCGGCGTTTTCCGTTGCCGGCAATGGCGCCAGGCTTGCGTCTTGGCCGTGGCCTGCCTATGCCGCACAGGGCGAATTGACCCGCCTGGCCGCAAAACCGTACCATTTCGGTACGCTTTCCCTCCGGCCCCCTTCATGCTTCGCGTCAGCAAGCTTACCGACTATGCCACCGTGGTGATGACTGTCCTTGCCGAGGCCGGCAACGACGTGCTCAGCGCCCAGGTACTGGCTGAGCGGGCCAGGCTGGAAATCCCCACGGTGTCCAAGCTGCTCAAGCAACTCGGACATGCCGGCCTGGTCGAGTCGTTCCGCGGCGTTAACGGCGGCTACCGCATTGGCCGTGCTCCGGAATCCATCTCGGTGGCCGAGATCGTGGTGGCGATGGAAGGGCCGATCGGCATGACCGAATGCAGCGTGACCAGCGGCCTTTGCGGCCACGAACACCATTGTGGCGTGCGCGGCAACTGGCAACGCATCAACCAGGCCATTGCCGACGCGCTGGCCAGTGTCAGCCTCGCCGATATGATGAAACCGCCAGGGCCCAAGCGCCCTGTGCCGACGCCGTTGCGCGTCGCCCTGGCATGAAGAACTACTAGGCAGCCTAATGGCAACCGAACGCACAGACATCGACAACGCGCTGAACCGGCGCTACGAAGCCGGTTTCGTCACCGACATCGAAACCGAATACCTGCCGCCAGGTCTGTCGGAAGACATCATCCGCCAGCTCTCGGCCAAGAAGAACGAACCGGAGTGGATGACCGACTGGCGCCTCAAGGCCTATCGCCACTGGCTGACCATGCCGGTGCCGCATTGGGCCAAGCTGAAAATCAGTCCCATCGATTTCCAGTCCGTCAGCTACTACGCCGCGCCCAAGGCCAGGCCCAAGTCGCTCGACGAAGTCGATCCCAAGCTGCTGGAAACCTACGAAAAGCTCGGCGTGCCGCTGCACGAGCGCGCCAAGCTCGCCGGTATCGCCGTCGATGCGGTATTCGATTCGGTCTCGGTCGGCACCACCTTCCGCAAGGAGCTGGCCGAGGCCGGCGTGATTTTCTGTTCCATGTCCGAAGCCATCCATAACCATCCGGACCTGGTGCGGCAATATCTCGGCACGGTCGTACCGGTGGCGGACAACTATTTCGCTGCATTGAATTGCGCGGTGTTTTCCGACGGTTCCTTCGTGTTCATTCCCAAGGGCGTGCGCTGCCCCATGGAGCTGAGCACGTATTTCCGCATCAACGCGATGAACACCGGCCAGTTCGAACGCACCCTGATCGTGGCCGAGGAAGGCAGCTACGTCAGTTATCTGGAAGGCTGCACCGCGCCGCAGCGCGACGAGAACCAGCTGCACGCGGCGGTGGTGGAACTGGTCGCGCTGGACGATGCGCAGATCAAGTATTCCACCGTGCAGAACTGGTATCCCGGCGACGAGAACGGCGTCGGCGGCATCTACAACTTCGTGACCAAGCGCGGCGACTGCCGCGGTGCGCGTTCGAAGATTTCCTGGACCCAGGTCGAAACCGGTTCCGCCATCACCTGGAAATACCCCAGCTGCGTATTGCGCGGCGACGATTCCACCGGCGAGTTCTATTCGGTCGCGCTGACCCATCACGCGCAGCAGGCCGACACCGGCACCAAGATGATCCACATCGGCAAGAACACCAAGTCGAAGATCATCGCCAAGGGCATCAGCGCCGGACGCGGCCAGAACAGCTATCGCGGTCTGGTAAAAGTAGAAAAAAGTGCAGAAGGCGCGCGCAACTACACCCAGTGCGATTCGCTGCTGATCGGCAAGAAATGCGGCGCGCACACCTTCCCCTATATCGAGGTCAAGCACCCCAGCGCGATCGTCGAGCACGAGGCCACCACCTCGAAGATCTCCGACGACCAGCTGTTCTACTGCCGTTCCCGCGGCCTGGGCGAGGAAGACGCGGTATCGATGATCGTCGACGGCTTCTGCAAGCAGGTCTTCAAGGAGCTGCCGATGGAATTTGCTGTCGAGGCAAAGAAGCTGCTGGAAGTGTCGCTGGAAGGCGCGGTGGGCTGACCGGGGCCTTTTCCGGCTGTCCTGCGTTGCGTTCGTCCGAATCGAACAACCGGGGGGAATATCTTGTTCATTTTCTGGGGTACCAAGCGTGTACAGAAGAGGCTCGGCTATGTGGCCGATTTTTGCCCTCTGTGCCGTAGTCCGCGGGCTTTTCGCCTGAGTCGTATCGGCATGGCCGGTCATGTCTATGGAGTTTCCGTCGGCGGTGGCAAATTGGCTGGATTCGAACGTTTCTGCCTGACCTGTAAGACCGTGCTCGGTGCCGAACACGAAGCCTACAGCAACATCGCCAAGGACTATCCGCTGGAGCGGGTGCCAGAATCGAACCAGATCAGTCATTTGATTCGCGCAACTAATCCCGAATTGGCCGAGCGCTATGCGCGCCGTCTCGAATTGGAACAGGATCTCAGGCGTGGCAATGCTGTGATCGACACGGCTACTCGCAAGCACCTGATCAAGGAACCTTTCCTGATCCTCGCGCCTGCTGTCGAACGGGCTTTCGAATCTACCCATATCGATCTGCCGCTGCTGTTGACCATCGCGGCCGCCATCGCCGTACCTATCGGCGCTTTCTGGCTGTTCGACCTGTTCCTGGTCGGCGATGCCAAGGAATTGATGCCTATGTTTCTCGCCGCCATTGGTCTAGCTTCCTTCGTTGCCGTGCTGGTGCAGGGGCATCTGGCCAAGAACCGGTTCCTGCGTCGCCATTTCTATCCGAAGCTGGCTCAGGCGCTGGTGCCGTTGCGACCGCAGCCGGCGGAGTTGGCGATGGTGCTGAGCGAGCTCCGCCAACTGGGATTTGCTCTGGGCAAGCGCACCAATCCTGCCGCACTCGAACCGCTATTGCGTCCGGCATGAACAGCCGGGCTTTTTCGTCGAATTCCGCTATCGAATTGCAGATACCACACTAACATGCTCAAAATCGAAAACCTCCACGTCCGCGTCGCGGGCAAGGAAATCCTCAAAGGCCTGAGCCTGACGGTAAAGCCGGGCGAAGTGCACGCGATCATGGGGCCGAACGGCGCGGGCAAGTCGACCCTGGGCAATGTGCTGGCCGGGCGCGAAGGCTATGAAATCACTGCCGGTACGGTCGATTTCGGCGACAAGGATCTGCTGCAGCTGGAGCCGGAAGAGCGTGCCGCCGAAGGCCTGTTCCTCGCTTTCCAGTACCCGGTGGAGATTCCCGGCGTCAACAACACCTATTTCCTCAAGGCGGCGCTGAATGCGCAGCGCAAATACCGCAACGAGGCCGAACTGGATTCGATGCAGTTCCTCAAGCTCGTGCGGGAAAAACTGCGCGTGCTGCATATTTCCGACGACCTGCTGCACCGCGCGGTCAATTCGGGCTTTTCCGGCGGCGAGAAGAAGCGCAACGAGATTTTCCAGATGGCCCTGCTGGAGCCGCGCCTGGCCATACTCGACGAAACCGATTCGGGCCTGGACATCGACGCCCTGAAGATGGTCGCCGAAGGCGTCAACCATATGCGCAGCGCCGAGCGCGCGTTCGTGGTGATCACGCACTACCAGCGCCTGCTCGACTACATCGTGCCCGACTACGTCCATGTGCTGGCAGAAGGCCGCATTGTGGAAAGTGGCGACAAGAGCCTGGCGCACAAGCTGGAACAGCAAGGCTATGCCTGGCTGGAAGAACGCCGCCTGCCGGAGCGCAGCGGCGTATGAGCGTGCCGTTGCTGGCCAGTCTGGAACAGGCTTTTGCACAGCTGCCCGCAGCTGCGCTGCAGGCAGCGCAGCTGGGCGAATCGCGCCGTACCCACCTCGCCGCGGCGCTGGCCGACGGCTTGCCCACGGCACGTGCGGAACGCTGGCGCTATACGCCGCTGCGTGCGCTGGAACGGCGCCCGTTCGTCACGGCGGCGGCGCTGGCCGAGATCGATCCGGCTGTGTTGCCGGCGGGCGAGGGGCCGCGCCTGGTCTTCGTCAACGGCGTCTTCGCTGCCGCGCATTCGCGCCTGGACGGCTTGCCGGCCGGGGTGGAACTGCTGCCGCTGTCGCAGGCCTTGCTGGGCGCCGACGCACGCGATCTGGCTCACCTCGCACGGCGCTTCGACGCCAGCGACGACACCTTCGCGCGCCTCAATGCGGCCTTCGCACTGGACGGACTGGTACTGCGCGTCGCCGCCGGCACGCGCTGCGAGCAGCCGGTCACCGTCGTCATGGTCGGTGCGCCGACCACGACGGATATCGCTGTCCATCTGCGCCACCTGGTGGACATCGGCGAGGGCGCCAGCCTGCGCCTGGTCGAGCACCAGCTGTCCGCCGGCGCGCAGGCGCACCTGGTCAACTCGCTCTGCCATGTCCATCTCAAGCCCGGCGCGCGCCTGAGCCATCTGCGCGTGCAGTGCGAAGACGTGGCGGCGACGCTGTTCACCCGCACCGAAGGCGTGCTCGCCGGCGCAGCGGAATACCAGCGTGCCGATCTCGAACTGGGTGCGGCACTGTCGCGGCATGAACTGAACATCGCGCTGCAGGGCAACGGCGCGCGCCTGCGCAGCAATGGCGTGCTGCTGGCCGACGGCCGGCGCCATCTGGATACGCGCCTGGGCATAGACCACATCGCGCGCGATACGCGCTGCGAGCTGACCTGGCGTGGCCTCGGTGCAGACCGTGGCCGAGCGGTTTTCCACGGCGGCATTCTGATCCGCGCCGGCGCCGACGGTACTTCTGCACAATTGTCGAACAAGAACCTGCTGCTGTCGCCACATGCGGAAATCGATACCCAGCCGGTGCTGGAAATCCATGCCGATGAAGTGCAGGCCAGCCACGGTGCGACGGTAGGCCAGCTCGATGCGAATGCGCTGTTCTATCTGCGCTCCCGCGGTGTCGGCGAGGCGCAGGCGCGCACTCTGCTGACGCTGGCATTCTGCCGCGTGGCGCTGGACGACCTGGATGACGACGCCTTGCGCGAACAGATCGATGCGCTGCTCGCCGCCCGCCTGCCCGAGGTAGCCGCATGAGTTCTGCTTTCGATCCGCAACGCTGGCGCGCCGACTTTCCGGTATTGCGCCGCAGCGTGCACGGCAAGCCGCTGGTCTACTTCGACAATGCCAATACCGCGCAGAAACCGCAGGCAGTGGTCGATGCAGTGGACGGCTATTACCGCGAATACACCGCCAACGTCGCGCGTGCCGTGCACAGCCTGGGCGAACAGGCTACGGCGGCCTACGAAGGTGCGCGCGACAAGCTGGCGCGCTTTCTCAATGTGCCCAGCCGCGACCAGCTCGTTCTGACCAGCGGTACGACCCAGGCCATCAACCTGGTCGCCTACAGCTACGCGCTGCCGCGGCTGCAGCCGGGTGACGAAATCCTCGTCACGCAGATGGAGCACCACGCCAATATCGTGCCCTGGCAGCTGGTGGCGGCGCGCAGCGGCGCCAGCGTCAAGGCCGCGCCGATCAGTGCCGACGGCGAGCTGCTGCTGGACCGCTTCGAGGCGATGCTGACGCCGAAGGTGAAGCTGGCCGCCGTTGCGCACGTGTCGAACGTGATTGGCACGGTCAATCCGGTGGCCGAGATCGCCCGGCTGTGCCGCGCCCGCGGCATTCCGCTGCTGGTCGACGGTTCGCAGGCCTGTCCGCACCAGCGCGTCGATGTGCAGGCGCTGGGCTGCGATTTCTACGCCATGACCGGGCACAAGCTGTTCGGCCCCACCGGCACCGGGGCACTGTGGGCGAAACGCGAACACCTGGACGCCATGCCGCCGTTCTTCGGCGGCGGCGAGATGATCCGCACGGTCAGTTTCGACGGCACGGTCTTTGCCGATCCGCCGCACAAGTTCGAGGCAGGCACGCCGAATATCGCCGGCTTCATCGGCCTGGGTGCCGCCATTGACTATGTGGAAAATGTGGGCATTGCCGCCATCCAGGCGTACGAGGCGGAACTGCTGGCCTATGCGACCGAGGCACTGCAGAGCGTGCCCGGACTGCGCCTGTTCGGCCGCGCGCGCCAGCGTGCGGCGGTGATGTCGTTCCTGATCGAAGGCGTGCACGCGCACGACGTGGCCACTCTGCTCGACCACGAAGGCGTTGCCGTGCGCTCGGGCCATCACTGCGCGCATCCGCTGATGCAGTTCTTCGGCGTGCCGGCGACGGCGCGCGCCTCGCTCGCGTTCTACAACACGCGCGAGGAAGTCGATGCGTTCGTGCGCGCGCTGGACAAGGTCCGGCGCCTGTTGGCCTGAGCATGGACACGCCGGCGCTGTATCGCGACATCGTGCTGGCACACCAGCGTGCGCCGCGCCGTTTCGGCAGCCTGCAACAGCCCAGCCATCGCTGCGACGGCGTGAATGCGCTGTGCGGCGATTCGCTGCAGATCGAGATACTGCTGCGCGACGGCCGCATTGCCGACTACGCCTTCCGCGGCGAATGCTGCGCCATCGCCATGGCGACCGCCTCGCTGCTGGGCGAGCGCGCAATAGGCCTGGACGCGGCCGCGCTGGCCGCACTGCAGCAGGAATTCACGGCCCTGGTGCAGGGCGAATCCGCTGGCCTGGCGCTGGGCGATCTCGCTGCGCTGGGCGAACTGGCGCGCTATCCTGCGCGACGCAAATGTGCGCTGCTGCCCTGGGCTACGCTGGCCGCGGCGCTGGCCGGCCACGCGCATACGACAACCGAAAAGGACGCTGCATGAATGCTGTTGCCGAATCTGCACCGCTGACCTTCCGCGCGGCCACCGTGGCCGACCTCGATGCCATCGTCGCCCTGGTCGAGTCGGCCTATCGCGGCGACGTGAGCAAGCAGGGCTGGACGACCGAAGCCGACTTCCTCGATGGTCAGCGCACCGATCCGGGCTCTGTCGCCGAATTGCTGGCACGCGGCTACAGCCGCGTGCTGCTGGCCGAACGCGACGGCCAGTTGCTGTGCTGCTGCCATGTCGAGCGGCTGCAGGAGCAGGGGCGCAACATCGGCTATTTCGGCATGTTCGCCGTCGATCCCAGCCTGCAGGGCGGCGGCGTCGGAAAGCTGGTGCTGGCCGAGGCGGAACGCATTGCCACGGTGGAATGGCACTGCGCAGAAATGCAGATGACCGTGATCACCATCCGCGACAGCCTGATCGCCTGGTACGAACGCCGCGGCTATGTGCGCACCGGCGTGCTCAAGCCCTTCCCCTACGGCGACGCGCGCTTCGGCCTGCCCAAGCGCGACGACCTGCAGTTCGAAGTGCTGGCCAAGCGGCTCTGAAGCCTCTCGCCGCGCCGCCGCCATGAGCGAGAACTGGATCCGCGTCTGCGCCACCGCCGAGCTGCTGCCCGGCGAATTCCGCATCGGCTGGGATGGCGATGTCGCCATCGCCGTGTTCAATATCGACGGCGAGCTGTACGCCGTAGAAGATGTCTGCACCCATGACGGCGGCGAACTCGCCGGCGGCCCGGTCGAGGGCTATACCATCGAGTGCATACGCCACGGTGCCAGGTTCGACCTGCGCAGCGGCGCCGTGCTCTGCCCGCCGGCGTACGAGCCCATCGCCAAGTTTCCGGTCAAGACCGAAAACGGCGCCGTGTTCACGCGCGACGATCGCTGGGACTGAAATCGGCTAGTTGTGCACAAAGCCGCATCGCGCGCGTCAGTGGCGCACCGCTTCAGGGCAATACGCCAGGGGGCGGCTGTGCAGAATGGTTGGCCTGCCGGCGCGGGCGTGGAACGGCAGGCCGATATGCTGGCTGAGGCGCAGGAATGGGCGGTTCATTACCGGCGTGATGCCAGTGGCGGTGTCGCCTGCATTGCCTGCGACAAACGTCGGGGGCTTTCGTGTTATGTGTGGAATTGAGACTGATTCTCATTTGTGCTGTAATCGCGGCCCTTGCGCCGTTGCCCGGCGCGCCGCAGTAGCGCGAGCCGTCCGACTTCCATGGCCAACGATCCACAACGCCGCGCCTGGTGGTTGAAGACCTTGCACGAATGGCATTGGATTTCCTCGGCTGCCTGCCTGATCGGCCTGCTGCTGTTCGCGTTTACCGGCATCACCCTCAATCACGCCAGCCAGATCGGTGCCGAGCCTGTGGTCAGCAACCGCAAGGCGGAACTGCCAGCACCGCTGCGCGAATCGCTGCAGCAGCTGAAACTGGAAGGCAAGCAGGCAGTAGTGCCGGAACTGGCGCAGTGGTTTGCGCAGGCCCTGGATGTGCGCGTTGCCGGCGGCCAGGCCGAGTGGAGCGAGGACGAGGTGTATATCTCGCTGCCGCGGCCCGGCGGCGATGCCTGGGCCAGCGTCGACCTGGCCAGCGGCGCGGTCGAGTACGAACGCACCGACCGCGGCTGGATTGCCTGGCTCAACGATCTGCACAAGGGGCGCAATACCGGCGCGGCCTGGACCTGGTTCATCGACATCTTCGCGCTGGCCTGCCTGGTATTCGCCATCACCGGCCTGTTCCTGCTGCAGCTGCATGCGCCGCGGCGGCCGGCGACCTGGCCCATGGTGGCGCTCGGCCTGGTAGTGCCTTTTTTACTGGTGATCCTGTTTATTCATTGACGAGGTAGAGATGCGTATCAGACTCAAGCTCTACGGTGCGCTAGGCGCACTGCTCGCCGGCAGCGCTGCGGCCGCCGATCTCAACGTCGGCGTGGAAGTGCCGAACCTCAACGTGGCCGAATACCATCGTCCGTATATCGCGGTCTGGGTCGCGCACGAGGACAACAGCGTCGCGACCAACCTGGCTGTCTGGTACCAGCAGAAGACCGGCAAGGATGCGGGCAGCGGCAAGCAGGAACAGGGCAGCAAATGGCTGGCCGACCTGCGCCAGTGGTGGCGCCGCAGCGGTCGCAGCAGCACCTTGCCCATCGACGGCGTCAGCGGCGCGACGCGCCCGGCCGGCGTGCACAGGCTCAGCTTCAACGACAAGCAGCCGCAGCTGGCCGGCCTCAAGCCGGGCAAGTACGAACTGGTGGTCGAGGCCGCGCGCGAAGTCGGTGGCCATGAACTCGTGCGTATTCCGTTCCAGTGGCCGCCGGCCGCCGCCAGCCACGCCGATGCCAAGGGCGAAGTGGAACTGGGTTCCGTCTCGCTCGATCTCGCGCCCTGATTCCCGGAGAAAACCATGAAGACGATTCGCCCTCTCGCCGCCCTCGCACTGGCCCTGTTCGCCGCCGGCGCCGCCCATGCGCACAAGGCCTGGCTGCTGCCCTCGGCCACGGTGCTGACGCCGGACCAGTGGATCACCGTCGATGCCGCCGTATCCAACGACCTGTTCTACTTCAACCATGTGCCGCTGCGCCTGGACAACCTGGTCATCACCGCGCCCGACGGTGCGGCGGCGACGGCGGAAAACCCGTTCACCGGCAAGTTCCGCTCCAGCTTCGATCTGCACCTGGACAAGAACGGCACCTACAAGGTGGCCCTGGTCAACAACGGCCTGTCCGCCAGCTATGAACTCAACGGCGAGAAAAAGCGCTGGCGCGGCAAGGCCGAAGACTTGGCCAAGGACATTCCCGCCGAGGCCAAGAACGTGCAGATCACCCAGTCGACAGGCCGCGTCGAGACGTTCGCCACCGCCGGCAAGCCGAACGACACTGCGCTGAAGGCCAGCGGCAAGGGCCTGGAAATGACGCCGGTCACGCATCCGAACGACCTGTATGCCGGCGAGCCAGCCAAGTTCCGCTTCAGCCTCGATGGCAAGCCCGCGGCCGACCTGAAGATCGAGATCGTTCCCGGCGGCAGCCGCTATCGCAATGCCCAGAACGAGATGAACCTGACCACCGACAAGAATGGCGAAGTCAGCGTGACCTGGCCTGCAGCCGGCATGTACTGGCTGGAAACCACGCTGGAAGACAAGAACGCCAGCGTGCCCAAGGCCACCTCGCGTCGCGCCAGCTATGTGGCGACGTTCGAGGTACTGGCGCAGTAAGCGCATGACGCTTGCGCTCGCACCACTGCCGGCCGGCGCAAGCCTGGCCGGCCTTGCCACGGCAGCGTGCGCATGAGCGCGTCAGCCTTCGCGCGCCGGCTGCTGCCGCGACGCCTGCTGCAGTGGCCGGTGAAGGCCTGGTCCGGCCTGAGCATGGGCACGAGCTGGTCGGTCAAGGCCTGCGCCTATGGCGGCTTCGACACGGTGCGCGTGCCCCAGGCCATTGCCGCGGCGCTGGACGGCGTCGACCGCCAGATGAGCACCTGGCGCAGCGATTCGGACCTGAGCCGCTACAACACCGCCGCGGCCGAAAGCTGGGTCGAACTGCCGGCGCAGTGTTTCCATGTCGTCGCCACGGCGCTGGCCGTCGCCCGGGAAACCGACGGTGCCTACGACCCGACCGTCGGCCGCCTGGTCAATCTGTGGGGCTTTGGACCCGACGGCCAGCGCAGCGCACCGCCCGAGGCTGCCGCGATAGACCGCGCCCGCGCCGACTGCGGCTGGCAGCGCCTGCGTGTCGATGCCGGCCGGCTTGCGGTATGGCAGCCTGGCGGTATATTTCTTGATCTTTCTGCAATTGCCAAAGGTTATGCGGTCGACCAGGTCTGTGCGACGCTGCGCTCGCTCGGCGTGCACGACTACCTGGTCGAAGTGGGCGGCGAACTGCGCGCCTGCGGCCGCCGCGGCGACGGCCAGCCCTGGTTTGTGGCTATCGAATCGCCGCAGCAGGAGCACGGCCTGCCCCTGGTCGGCGTGCTGCGCGACGGCGCCATCGCCACCTCGGGCGACTACCTGCGCTATTTCGACAGTGCCGGCCGGCGCTATTCCCACACCATCGATCCGCGTACCGCCCAGCCGGTCAGTCATGGACTGGCGGCGGTCAGCGTGCTGCATGCGGAAACCATGCTGGCCGACGCCTATGCGACTGCGTTCAGCGTGCTCGGCGCCGAAGCCGGCCTGGCCTTCGCCCAGCGCCACGATATTGCCGCGCATTTCGTCAGCCGGGTGGGGCAGGGGCTGGCGACGGTGGAATCGGCGGCGTTCGCGCGCTTCCGCTACGCATGAGCGAATCGCCGTCGCCACCCGACTGGCCTGCGCGGCTGGGAAATGCCGGCGTGCTGCTGCTGTTGGCTGCCCTGGCCTGGCTGGCGGCCGGGTTGCAGTCGCGCGAGCTGGCCTGGACCGATCCGGGACTGCAGCGCTGGCTTGCGGCTGCTGCGGCAGTGGTGGCATATGTTGCTTTCTGCACAATGATTCATTGGCGGCAGCGCCGGCGCCAGCGCGCGCCGGCGTTTGCCGCAACCGGCAGCGACGCGATCCTGGTTGCCTACGCCAGCCAGACCGGCATGGCCGAAGACCTGGCCCGGCGCACCGCCGCCGCCTTGAGCGAAGCCGGCGGCGGCGTACGCCTGCTCGCGATCAACCGGGTCGACGCCCAGGTGCTGCGCGACAGCAGCCAGGCGCTGTTCGTGGTCAGCACCTATGGCGAAGGCGATCCGCCCGACATGGCCGCCGGCTTTGCCCGGCGCGTACTCGGCAAGGACCAGGCATTGGCCTCGCTGCGCTATGCCGTGCTGGCGCTGGGCGACAGCAGCTATGCGCAGTTCTGCGGCTTTGGCCGCCGCCTGGATGCGTGGCTGCGCCACCAGGGCGCCCAGTCGCTGTTCGATCGTATCGAAGTGGACAATGCCGAGCCGGGCGCGCTGCGCCATTGGCAGCACCAGGTCGGCGTGCTGGCCGGGCGTAGCGACCAGGCCGACTGGTCGACACCGCACTATGCGCGCTGGCGTCTGCAGGCCCGCGCGCAGCTCAATCCCGGCAGCGCCGGCGGCGCGTGTTTTCATCTGGCCCTGGTGCCGGAGGACGGCACCGAACTGGCCTGGCAGGCCGGCGACGTTGCCGAAATCGGTCCGCGCCACAGTGCCGAGGCGGTACGCCAGTGGCTGCAGCGGCAAGGCCTGGACGGCAACGCCGTCGTCGCCGACGGCGAACCGCTGGCGGCGTTCCTCGCACGCCATCAATGGCCGCAGCCGGCGCAGCTCGAAGGGCGCTCCGTGGCGCAGTGGGCGGCGCAACTCAAGCCGCTGCCGCACCGCGAATACTCCATCGCTTCGATTCCCGCCGACGGCCGCCTGGAATTGCTGGTACGGCAATGGCGGAGCGAAGACGGCAGCCTGGGCCTGGGCTCGGGCTGGCTCACCGCTGTGGCCGCGGACGGAGCAGGCATCGATCTGCGTTTGCGCACAAATAGTCATTTCCACATGCCGGCAGGGCCGTGCCCGCTGATCCTGATCGGCAACGGCACTGGGCTGGCCGGCCTGCGCGCCTTGCTCAAGGCGCGCATTGCCGCCGGCCAGCGGCGCAACTGGCTGCTGTTCGGCGAGCGCAATCGCCGCAGCGACTATTTCTTCGAAGCCGAGATCGAAGGCTGGCGCGAATCCGGCTGGCTGGAACGCGTCGACCTGGTTTTCTCCCGCGACCAGGCGGAAAAGATCTACGTGCAGCAGCGCGTCGGCGAGGCCGCCGCCGCGCTGGCAGAGTGGGTTGCCGCCGGCGCCTGCATCTACGTCTGCGGTAGCCTGCAGGGCATGGCGCCCGCCGTCGATGCGCAGTTGCGCGCGGCGCTGGGCGCCGAGGTGCTGGAGCAGCTGGCCGAGCAGGGGCGTTACCGGCGCGACGTGTATTGATGGCGCCTGAGTAGAGGCGGCACAGCACGCCCGATAGCGTTTCCGCTGCGCCTGTTATCGCGTATCCGACTAAAAACTGAGTTGCGAATCATTCTTATTTACTGTTAAGATTTCATGGTTGGCAGCGCCCGCGGCCCACTTGAGGGGCCGCTTCGGGGTCGCGTAGCTCGCGCAGGGGATCACTGCTTTGCCCATGCCCGGCAACGTTCGGCGCCACAAATCGCGCCTGTCGTCCACGAATTCGCCTTAACTACGACTCAGGGAAACACCATGTCGAATGCCTCGTATATCCGTTCCGCAGCGGCTACGCCGCCGCGCCTGCTCAGCACGGCCCTGGGCCTGGCGCTGGCAACGGCAGCACCGCATGCCTTCGCCGACGTTGCCACCGAAGCCGCCGCTGCTGCGAGCAGCGCGGACATGCCCGATGGCGCCGACGGCCGCCGCGGTCGCGCCAACGAGACCAAGCTCGACGCCGTCGACGTGACGGGTGTTTCGACCAAGCAGGCATCCTCGCCCAAGTACACCGCACCGCTGCGCGATACACCGCAGTCCATCGAAGTCGTGCCGCAGGAAGTGATGGCCGGTCAGAACCTGCTGTCCCTGCGCGATGTGCTGTCCACCTTGCCGGGCATCACTTTCGGCGCGGGCGAAGGCGGCGGCGGTTTCGGCGACAGCATCAACCTGCGCGGTTTCTCTGCCAACAACGACATCCAGGTCGACGGCGTGCGCGACAGCGCGCAGTACTCGCGCACCGACACCTTCAACCTGGAGCAGATCGAAGTCGTCAACGGTGCCAATTCGGTCTACTCCGGTGCGGGCTCGGTCGGCGGCACCATCAACCTGGTTTCCAAGGCCGCGCGCGAAGGCAATTTCACCAATCTCGGCGTCGGCGTCGGTACCGACAGCTACGGCCGCGTAACCCTGGACAGCAACCAGAGCATCAGCGACAGCGTCGCCGTTCGCGTCAACCTGATGGGCCACCGCAACGACGTGCCGGGCCGCGACGTGGAAGAAATGAAGCGCTGGGGCTTCGCGCCGTCCATCGCCTTCGGCCTGGGCAGCGACACCACCTTTACCCTGAGCTACCTGCACCAGTACGACGACAACACGCCGCAATACGGCGTGCCGTATTTCTTTGTCGGTAACAGCGGCACGCCGCTGCCGGGTCTGGACCCGAGCACGTACTACGGCTACCGCAATGTGGACATGCAGGAAATCGAAGTCGATTCCTTCACCGGCGTGTTGAGCCACACCTTCAGCGACAACCTCAGCCTGCGCAATTTCACCCGCGTGCAGGAAGTGAATCAGCTGCTCATCGTCGATCCGCCGCAAGGCACGTACTGCCTGGCCAACAACCTGACTCCGGTCGGCGGCAGCTGCACCATCGGTACCGGTGCGACCCAGATCGTGGTTCCGCCGAACACATATATGCCTTCTGGTCCGCGCGGCAATGTGCGCGACACCACCAACCGCATGCTGGTCAACCAGACCGACCTGACCGCGAAGTTCAGCACTGGCGCAATCGAGCACACCCTGGTCGGCGGTTTTTCCCTGTCGCACGAAAGTTTTGCGCTGGTCGGCAGTAGCGAATTCCGCAATGCCGACGGCAGCAATCCGTATGCGGCGCCGAATCATCTGCCATTTACCGATCTGTACAACCCGGATACCTATTACACCGGCCCGCGCAACCGCACCCTGACCAGCAAGACCGATGGCGAACAGGACAATGCGGCAATTTACGCATTCGATACCTTGAAGTTCAGCGAGCAGTGGCAGTTGAACCTCGGTGCGCGTTACGAACACAACGAGGGCAGCAGCACGGCCTATACCGTTTCCACCGCAGCCGGCGCCGCCGGCCCCATCGGCACGATCACCGGTGCGAGCGCGCCGAGCAAGAACGCCGACGACCTGTTTTCCTATCGCGCCGGCCTGGTGTTCAAGCCGGTCGAGGCGGGCAGCATCTATATCGCCTACGGCAATTCCAAGACGCCGTCCAAGGCTTCGGTCAACGGCTCCTGCACGGTGGGCAGCACCACCGGCACGAACAACTGCAACGTCGATCCGGAAACCGCGGTCAACTACGAAATCGGCACCAAGTGGGATCTGCTCGACCAGCGCCTGTCGCTGACCGCGTCGATCTTCCGCAACGACCGCGAGAACTACCGCGTCGCCGATCCGGGCAATCCGGACAACCCGGCCGGCGAACAGCAGCTCGACGGCGAAGCGCGCGTCGATGGTGTGATGCTGGGCGCCAGCGGCAACATCACCAAGCATTGGGCGGTATACGCCAACTACACCTACCTCGACAGCGAAGTGCTGCAGGGCGTGTCCAATCGCCAGGCCGGCCAGGGACTGGACTACACCCGCGGCGACGAACTGGTGGTGGTGCCGGAACATTCGTTCAACGTCTGGACTACCGTCGACGTCGGCCAGTGGCAGTTCGGCTACGGCATGAACTACCAGGGCGAGTACTACCTGAACCAGCACAGCGCGGCCAATATCAACGGCCCGCTGGCCAAGGCCGACGACTACTGGACCCACCGCGCCATGGCCGCGTGGAACGTGAACCGCGATCTGCGCCTGCAGCTCAACGTGAACAACCTGTTCGACAAGGAGTACTACGTGCGCATCCGCACCGCCGCCAGCGGCTGGGCAACGCCGGGCGAAGGCCGCCAAGTGACCTTGCAGGCGACGTATTCCTTCTGACACCCGTTGTGGCTACGCGCTGCAGGGACGCGGCGGTTTTTCGGGATGGAGCGGCCGGGCGCAAGCCTGGCCGTTTCCTTTTGAGGATGGCGTTCGCTGCGAGTGTGGTTGCGCGGGCAGCGCCAAGCCCCGGACCACGACCGCTTGACCCGAATCAACTCCGCCGCTTTCCATTCCGCTTACCATCGCCCGCACGCCATCCAAACCCAACGCCCATGTTGCTACACGTCGCCCAAGTCCTGACTGCCCAGGAAGTCGCCCACTGCCGCGAGATGCTTGCCGCGGCGGAGTGGTCGGATGGACGCATCACCGCCGGCTACCAGTCGGCCAAGGCCAAGCAGAACCTGCAACTGGCGGACGACCATGCCGTCGCGCGCGAACTCGGCGCGCTGGTTGTCGATCGTCTGCGCCGCCATCCCACCTTCATGGCCGGCGCGCTGCCGCAGCGCATCTTTCCGCCGCTGTTCAACTGCTACCGCGTCGGCCAGTCGTTCGGTTTCCATGTGGACAATGCGGTGCGCTATCCGCGCACGGGCGACGATCGCAGCGCTCTGCGCACCGACCTTTCGGCCACGCTGTTCCTCAATGCGCCGGAAGACTACGACGGTGGCGAGCTGGTGATCGAGGACAGCTTCGGCACGCACAGCGTCAAGCTGCCTGCGGGCGATCTGATCCTGTATCCGGCCAGCAGCCTGCACCAGGTCACGGCGATCACGCGCGGCGAGCGGCTGGCGTCGTTCTTCTGGATACAAAGCCTGGTGCGCGACGAAGGCCAGCGCCGCCTGCTGTTCGACCTCGATGTATCGATCCAGAGCCTGACCCAGCAGCACGCGGAACACCCGGCCCTGGTGCAGCTGGTCGGCGTCTACCACAACCTGCTGCGACGCTGGGCCGAGGCCTGAGCGGCGCTGCAGTGTGATCCTGCACCGCCGCCCGTTGTGCAATGACACGGCACAGCGAAACACCGCGTAGCGAAAAACGGCGCAGCGAAACAAAGCCGGCTGTGCCTGGCGGGGGCGAACCGGCCGGCCGGCGCCTCAGGCCAGTGCCGCTGCCTCGGCAGCCGAATCGACCAGCCTGACCATCACCCATTCGCCGCTGCCGTTGAGCACCAGTGGCTGGGCTGCGCGTTGCTCGAATTCGATCAGCAAGGTATCGCCGGCCGCGGCCGCGGCAATGTCGGGCCGGTCCTTGCAGATGGCCTCGCCGCTGGCCACATGGATCAGCCAGTTCGTCGCCACCGCCGGAAACAGCAGCTGCGGGCCGACGATGGTGCGCGCCAGCAGTTCGGCGCGGCAGCGGCCGCGCCGCACCATGACGTTGAAATCGCGCGTAGGGCCGTCGAGCAGGCGGCAGCTGACCGGTGCTTCGCCGGGGAAGGCGTGCTTGCGGTAGCGCGTGTCCAGTATCACGTTCTCTTCGCTGCCGATCAGCAGCTCGATGCCGCCGCCGTCGAGCAGCATCAGCTCTCGGTCTACATCGGGAAAGATGGAAAAATCACCATCCTGCGCAATTTCCGCAATCGATATGCGCCAGTCGAAATCGTCGCCAGCGGCGGGGCTGCGGGCGATCTCGGTAGTGATGCCGCCGCCGTTCTTCCACACCATGCGGCGGTAGTGGCTGCTGTCCAGGCGGCGGATGCGCATCAGCGCCGCTCCGTCAGTGCCAGCAGCTGCGCCGTGGAGGTGCGCAGGCTTTCTTCCCAGCTGTAGCCGACGATGGCGCCGCCGGTGCGGGCGTCGGGGAAGTCTTCGCTCTGGCCGGGCGCGAGCAGGTGGCGGTAGTCGACCGTGATTTCCGTGCCGGGCGCAAGGTCGTGCAGGGCGAATACGAAGCCCAGGTGCCACAGGCCGCTGGGCTCGAACGAGTGGTTGATGTAGCACTCGTCCGGCCATTCCGGCGTCACCGTATAGCGGTCTTCGAACCAGCGCACGGTAGCGGGCAGCAGCTGGGCCGCATCGGGCATGCGCTCGATTTCCTCGAAGCGGTATACCTGTGGAATAGCGTCCGGTGCCGTGATCAGGCGTCCACGCGCGACGAACTCGTCGGCGAACAGGCCTTTGCCGGCGCCCGGAATCAGCGAAT
Organism: Tahibacter aquaticus; assembly: GCF_004363655.1. Classification (GTDB taxonomy): domain Bacteria; phylum Pseudomonadota; class Gammaproteobacteria; order Xanthomonadales; family Rhodanobacteraceae; genus Tahibacter; species Tahibacter aquaticus. Next base: position 84,748 of record NZ_SNZH01000001.1, on the reverse strand, counting down.
CGGCAACGCGATAGCGCGGCAGGATCATGCGCGCGGCCCGGCTGTGCAACGCAGCGATACGCGCATCAGTACGAGCGCTCCACCGCGTAGCGGGCCAGCGTTTCCAGCGCGTCGCGGGCGGCCGAGGGCGGCAGTTCCCCCAGGCTGGAGCGGGCCGAATCGGCATAGCCCAGGGCCTTGGCCCGGGTCAGCTCCAGCGCGCCGGAATCGCGGATCGCGCCAACGATATTGCCCAGCGAATCCAGCCCGCCGGTCTCGATCGCCCGGCGCAGGCTCTGCGCCTGTTCCGGCGTGCCGCGCCCGATGGCGTAGATCAGTGGCAGGGTCGGCTTGCCTTCGGCGATGTCGTCGCCGATGTTCTTGCCCAGGGTGTCGGCATCGGACACGTAGTCGAGCAGGTCGTCGGCGATCTGGAAGGCGAAGCCCAGGTCCATGCCGTAGCGGTACAGCGCTTCTTCCTGTGCGGGCGGCAGGTCGGCCAGCACGGCGCCCAGGCGCGTGGCGGCGCCGAACAGCACCGCGGTCTTGCGTTCGATCACGCGCAGATAGGCGGTTTCGTCGGTGTCCGGGTTGCCGATATTCAGCAGCTGCAGCACTTCGCCTTCGGCGATGGCATTGGTGGTATCGGCCAGGATCTGCATCACGCGCGGGCGCTGCAGTTCCACCATCAGCTGGAACGAGCGCGAATAGAGGAAGTCGCCGACCAGCACGCTGGCCGCATTGCCCCACATGGCGTTGGCGGTCTTGCGTCCGCGGCGCAGGTCGGATTCGTCGACCACGTCGTCGTGCAGCAAGGTGGCGGTGTGGATGAATTCGATCACGGCGGCCAGCTGCACGTGATCGTTGCCGGCATAGCCGGCGGCACGCGCCGCGAGCAGGTGCAGCATCGGCCGCAGGCGCTTGCCGCCGCCGCCGATGATATGGGCCGATACCTGGTTGATCAGCACCACGTCGGAAGCCAGGCGTGAGCGGATCAGCTGGTCCACCGCCTGCATATCCGGCCGGGCCAGTTCCTGCACGGCGGCAAAGTTGGGAAGTACGGGCGATGGAATCGCAGCGGCACTGGGCATCGGACGGGGGGCTCGGGCGAAATTTGAGCGGATTATAGCGGGCCGGCACCACGGTACGCCGGCACGGCCGCGCCGGGCGCGGCTGCGGCGATTCGCCGCGTCAGGCCTGCGTCTGCGGCGATTCGCGGCATCTGGCCGCATAGGCAGCGATGCGCGCGCGAGTGCCGGCATCGGCGGCGATCCGCCGGATCGGTCCTGCATCTGCAGGCCGATGGCAGATCGTCTCGCGCCTGCGGCTTCAGGCCGGTGGCGCGCCGAGGCCGCGCGCATACAGGGCGGCCTGCAGCCGGTCGTTGGCGTTGATCTTGGGGAAGATCTGGCGCAGATAGCTTTTCACCGTGCCCTCGGTCAGGCCCAGCGCCTGGGCGATGCGCTTGTTGCTGAGGCCGCGGCCGAGCAACTGCAGCACGTCGCGTTCCCGCGGGGTGAGTGCTGCCGCTGCGGGTACGTCCTGGCGCAGCAGCTGCAGCACGCGGCCTTGCAGGGGCGGATGTATCCAGTTGTTGCCGCCGAGCACGGCGCGCACGGCGGTCAGTATTTCCTCGCGCCGCGCGTCCTTGAGCACATAGCCGGCCGCGCCCGCGGCCAGCACGGCACGCACTTCGGCATCGACGAAGAAACTGGTCAGCACCAGCACACGCAGTTGCGGATGGCGCCGGCCCAGCGCCTGTACGGCGGCCTCGGCCGGCATGCCCGGCATGCGCAGGTCGAAGGTGGCAAGGTCGACCGGTGTGTGGGCGAGGAAGTCCAATGCTTCTTCGGCCGAGCCGACTTCGCCGACGACGTGCAGATCGGGCTCGGTATCGAGCAGGGAACGGATTCCCTCGCGCACGACGGCATGGTCGTCGACGAGCAGGATGCGGTGCAGGGGCGGGGTCATGGCGGCATTGTGGCCAAGCCCGGCTTCTGCGCCAACGCGCAGGCCCGGGCCGGGGCGTGTTCAGCGGACCGGCGTGGCGCTGTAGTAGACATTTTCCCGCGCATGCGGCTGGCCCGAGATCGGGTCCAGCGGATTGAGCGGCTGTACCAGGGTCTCGCCCGAGTCGCCCCAGACCGAATGTACGGTGTGGTTGTCGACCGCGATGCCGGCATAGTCGCCGAGGGAGACGCAGGCGCCTTTCATGCGGTTGTAGTGGGTGGTGCGATAGGCATTGCGCGCGTCGGCCAGCGGGATATTGCTCGGCGCCAGGGTCGAGGGCACGGACGAAAGCTGGCGGATATTGCGCGCCGCAAAGCTGTCGCCGCGATCCGTCGAGCGGGCCAGGCGCCGCACCAGGCTGCCGTCGGGCATTTGTACAGAGTAGGCAATGTGCACATCGCCGGGCGCGGGCAGCAGCGGCGACTCCAGCTCTGCCTTGCTGCGGCCCAGTGCGATCGCCGGCAGCACCTGGCGTGCGTTGTCCGCGCCGCTGCGATCGACGACCAGCGGCGCGCTCCAGCTCGCGCCGTTGTTGCGCGAACGCAGGTAGTGGATGCGCGCGCCCGCATCGGCGGCGCCGAACACGGTGCTGGTGGAATTCGACCAGGCCAGGTGCAGATTGCCCTTGGACACCGCCAGCACCGGCTGCAGGTTCACCCGCGTCGCGTGCTGGAAGCGCGGCAGGCCGCTGGCCGAGCCGCCGAGGTCGGCGCCGCTGTGCAGGGTCAGCAGGTTGTTCGGGTAGTAGGCGGCCTGTCCGTCGGGCAGATCCTGGCGCGCCGCACCGCATTCGCTGAAGGTGCCTGGCTGGGTTACCGGATAGACCTGCGCATTCGGCGCGCCAGGCACGTTGAAGGCCAGCGCGCGGAAGCTTTCGCCGCCGTCGTCCGAGGTGAAAATGCGCAGATAGTCCTGCGCGACGAAGCCGAACTGCAGCAGGGCGATATACAGGCGGCCGTCGGCGCTGTCGGTGGCGATCATGGGGAACTGCACCACGTTCTGCGGATTGGCCGGCTCGGCATCCGGCGGCGGCGCGAACACGGTCTGGCTGCTGTAGCTGCGGCCGCCGTCGCCGGAGCGGGCAAAGCGCAGCACGCTGGCGCCGGCTGCGTCGAAGGACACCCAGGCAAGGTATACATTGTCGTGCTGCGGCGAGCGCGGGTTGGGCCCGGTTGCCAGCCAGGCCTTGTCGACCTGGCCTTGCGCATCCACCGCGACGGCCGCAGCGAAGTTGCGCCCGCCGTCGGCCGACTTGTTCACGCTGACAGTGAGCTGGTTGTCGGCCGAGACGCCGATGCCGCCGATATAGAAATTGCCGAAGCGGTCGGCCGCGACGCTGCCGAAACCCAGCGAGGTGCTGCTGCCGGGCAGCGGCGGCAGGTAGGCACTGTCCCAATGCCGGCCGCCGTCGCTGGAATAGGAATAGGCCAGGCCGTCGTTGCGGATCACCGACAGCGCGCTGTTGTCGCCGACGGCGATTTCCACACCCGAGGCGCTATGCGCGGAAACCAGATGGGAACGGAAGCTGGCGATGGTGCCTTCGGCCACGCTGGTGTTGACGAAGGGGCGCGTGCCGGCAATGGTCTGGATCGAATCCAGTGCGCGCGCGTTGATGCGTCGATCGCTGCCGCTGCCGGCCCAGGCCGGCGCCAGCGCGGGTAGCGCAGCGGTCTTGCTGCGGTCGGCGGGGGCTGCTGTGGCGCGGGCGACGATCGCATCGCGCACGCTGAGCCGGCCGCCGGCCTTGGCGACGCTGTGGCCGGCGACCAAGGTCGTGTCGGGCGGCGGCATCTGCGCCAGGGCGGTCGTGGCCACTGTCAGCAACGGCAGAAAAAATGTAGTTCGCAACATGGGGAAAATACCTGCGCAAGTGGCGGCGCGACGGCACCGCTGGGGGCAGGTTCGCCCAGGGCCAGGGCGGCCGGTAGCTATGATCGGAAGTAGTGCAGCCCCTGTCGTCGGACAGGGGGCGATACGGCGGCTTGCCGCCGTGTTGCGGCGTGCGGTCGCCGCCAGGCCGCAAAACGCGCGCAGCGTCAGCGATCGTGGCGCGGCAGCCAAGCCTGCACGACAGTGCCGCCGGCGCTGCCCGCGCCACTGTGCAGGCCGCCGCCCAGTGCCGCGACGCGGGCGCGCATGCTTTCCTGGCCCAGGCCTTTGCGCCGCTGCCGTGCCGGCATGCCCTTGCCGTTGTCGGCCACGCTCACGCTGGCCGTGTCGGCATCGACCTGGCCGAGGACGCGCAGTATCGAGGCGCGTGCATGGCGCACCGCATTTGATACGGCTTCCTGCACGATGCGCAGCAGCGCCTGTTCGTGCCCGGCCTGCTGCGCGACATAGCGGCTGAAATCGAATTCGACCACGATGGCCGGCGGCACCATCAGGCGCAACAGCTGCTGCACGGCGTCGGGCAGCGAAGTGCTTTGCGGCAGGGCGGCATTGGCGGCGGCGTGGGGCTCGGCCGGACGCAATTCCTGCAGCAAGGCGCGCATTTCCCGCACCGCCAGCTGGGCCAGCTCGGCCACGCGCACGGCGCGCTGCATCGGATCGGCCGACGGTATTGTGGAAATGTGTGCAAGCGTCTGCGCCTGCAGGCTGATCGACGACAGGATCTGGATGATGTTGTCGTGCAGGTCGTGCGCCACGCGGCGGCGTTCGGCCAGCACGGCCGACTCGCGTGCCTGGCGGAACAGGCGTGCGTTCTCGATCGCCACGGCGAGGTAGTCGGCGACGATGGCCAGTCCGGCAGTATCCAGGTCGTCGAACGGCTGGTCGCCTTCGACGTTGAGCACGCCCAGCGGCGTATCGCCGATCAGGATGGGTATGGCCAGCTGCGCGCGATTGGCGCTGCTGCCCGGTGCCTGCCGGCAGCGTGCGTCGGCGTCAGTGTCGTTGATGCATTGTGCGCGCCGTTCGCGCACCGCCGCGCCCATGATGCCGGCATCCAGTGACAGCCGTTGCGCTGGCGCGCCGGCCTGCCTGTGCCGGCCGCCGCGCGCACGGACCAGCAGCGCCGACGCGTCGGCGGGATCGAGCAGCGGAATATCCACGCTGGCATAGCCGAGCACGTCGTGGATCGCGTCGGCCGAGTGCTGCAGCAGGCTGTCCGCATCGAGGTTGGCGGAAATCAGCGCGGCGATGCGTGTGATCAGGTGAAAGCGCTCCTTGCGCCGGCGCTCCTCGTCGTTGAGCGCCGACAGCGCGCGTTCCGCCGCCAGGCGCTCGTCTATCTCGGCGCGCAGTGCGACGTTGCTGGCGCGCAATTCCTCGGTGCGCGCGCCGATGTGCTGCTCCAGCGCGCGATTGCGCGCCTGCAGCCGCGCCAGGCGCCAGCGCACGCCCAGCAGCACCAGGCCTGCCAGCAGCAGCGCCGCCAGGGCGCGCAGCCAGCCGGCCTGCCACCAGGGCGGCGGAATGGTGAACGCCACGCTGCGCAGCGGCCCCCATTCGCCGTCGCGGCTGCGCGCGGCCACTTCGAAGCGGTAGTCGCCTGGCGCCAGTCCGAAGTAGTGCTGTTCGTTGGCGCTGCTCTGGCGGAATTGCGCATCCTGGCCGAGCAGGCGGCTGCGGTATTCGCGCTGCTCCTCGTCGGCATAGTTCAGCGCTGCGTAGCGAAAACTCGCGCGCTGCACGCCGGCGGGCACGGCCAGTGCCGCCGCGTCGGGATCGGCCCGCTCGGCACCGAGGCGGAAACCGGTGATCACCACGGCCGGTGGCGGCAGTGCCTGGCGCGGCGAGGCCGCGTCCATCGCGCCGTCCAGGCGCGCCAGGCCGGCACTGGTGCCTATCCAGACATCGCCGTTGGCCTCGGCCAGGAAGGCCATGTTGTTGACGTCCTCGCCGACCAGGCCGTCGGCGCTGCCGAAATGCCGCCAGCCCTGGCTGTCCCGCCGGTACAGTCCGCGGCTGCCGCCCAGCCACAGGCGCTGCTGCGCGTCTTCGCCGATCAGATAGATGCCGCTCGCGGCCGCGGCGGCTGGCAACGGCACCGGCTGCAGCGTGAAGCGGCCTTCGCTGTAGCTGGCCTGTGCCACGCCCTCGGTGCCGAAATAACCGACCAGCATGGCGCCGCTGCGCAAGGGCGCGAGATAGGCGACATGGTCGCTGCGCAGGCCGTCGCCGGTGCCGAAGCGCTGCCAGCGGCCGGCATCGAAAAGCGCAAGGCCGTGGCGGCCGGCGGCCCAGAGGCGGCCGGCATTGTCCTGCCTGATGTCGCCGACGAATTCGCCCGGTGTGCCGCCGGGCAGCTCGACCCGGACAAACGCTTCGCGCCCGGGCGCCGGGCTGCGCAGCAGGCCCTGGTCTTCGCTCGCCGCCCATAGCGTGCCGCTGCGGTCGCAGAACAGGCGCAGCACGCGCGCCGAGGCCAGCGCGTCCAGGGCAATGCGCTGCACCGTGCCGCTGGCCGGATCGTGGGCAAGTATCGCGTCGCCGGGCAGGCCGGCGGTATACAAGGTTCCGTCGCTGCATTCGGTAATTGTGCGCAGATGGTAACCCTGCGTGGCGGCGAGCGGGCGCCGCCCGTCCACGCCCAGCTCGGCCAGGCCGCTGCCGGCCAGCCAGAGGCGCTGGCGACTGTCGCGCAGCAGGCTCCAGGCAGCATTGCCGTCGATGCCTTCGCGGCCGGCGTAGGCGCGGAACGGGCTGTCGTAGCGCAGGCGGTGCAGGCCGCGCGCGCCTATCCACAGATTGCCCTCGCGGTCTTCCAGCACGCTGCGCGTCCACGCGGCCGGCAGGCTGTGGGATACGTCGCGGTGAGTCCAGACGTCGCCGCTCAGGTGCAGCAGGCCGTTGTCCACCGGCGCCCAGATGTCGCCGCGCCGGCCTGGCAGCAGATAGCCGCGCGCCGATTTCAGCTGCCCCGCCAGCGACGCCGGCAATTGCGCGCGGACGAACTGCACTGGTGCCTGCGCCGGCCTTGCGGCGAGCAGCAGCGCCGTGCCCTGGCGCGCCCAGATACGCTGCTGGCCGTCGCGCGCCAGCGCATCGATACGCGCGGCGGCGGCTTGTGCCGTCAGCTGGGCCGGCTGCCAGCCGGTGCCGGTCCAGTAGCGCATTTCGGCACGCTCGCCCCAGCGCGCAACCCAGGCCGTGCCGGCCTGCTCGCCGGGCAGAATGGCTGTGGCCGCCTGGCCTGGCCAGTCCGGCAAGGCCACGGCTGCGCCCGTGCCGGCGATACGCAGCGGCCCGCTGCCGCTGGCAATCCAGACCGTGTCGCCGGCACTGGCCAGTCCGCTGACGTCGAGCCCGGCCGTGCCTTGCACCCGTGCGAAACCCTCGCCAGTGCGGCGATACAGGCCGGCGCGCGTGCCTACCCACAAACCGCCTGCGTCGTCCTCCTGCAGTGCCGTCGGTGCCGCCGCCAGGCCGCTGTCGGCACCGAACCGCTCGAAGCGGTGCGCGTCGTAGCGGTACAGGCCTTCCTCGGCCGCCACCCAGACAAAACCCGTACGGTCCTGCAGCAGGGCGCGGATGCTCACATCGGGCAGTCCCTGGGCCGGGCCGTAGCTGCGCGCCGGCACATGGCCCGGCAGCGGGGCCGGCGGCGCTGCCCTAGCCGCCGCGCCGCCGGCCAGGGCGAGCGTGCCGGCGAACAGGCGTGCGCAGCAGCGGAGGGAGAGCGGCGGCATCCGGTCAGCGTCTCAGTCCATGGGATTCCCTACTGTAATTTCGCGCCCTTGTGGTTGGTACTCACCGACGAGGGATTGCCTTTCCGGCCGCGTTGCGCACAACCGCCGTGGCTTGCGCTTCGGACGATTCCGACCCTTGGCGGGGCGGATGCCTGACGAGGCGGCGCGGGCTGCGTGGTATCTTTCCCGCCCTGTCGGCCCCGAGGGCCCACTTGTTATAAGGACAATTCCATGGCACGCGGCATCAACAAAGTCATCCTCGTCGGCAATGTCGGCAAAGATCCCGAAACCCGCTACAGCGCCGGCGGCATGGCCGTGACGACGATCAGCGTGGCCACGTCCGAGGCGTGGAAAGACAAGCAGACTGGCGAACAGAAAGAAAAGACCGAATGGCACCGGGTGAAATTCTTCGGCCGCCTGGCCGAGATCGCCGGCGAGTACCTGAAGAAGGGCAGCCAGGTCTATGTGGAAGGTTCGCTGCGCACCGAGGAATACGAGAAAGACGGCGTCAAGCGCTATTCCACCGACATCGTCGCCGCAGAAATGCAGATGCTCGGCGGCCGCGCCGGCGGTGGTGGCGAGATGGGTGACGGCGGTGCTTCCCGCGGCGGCAGCAGCGGTTACGAAGGCGGTGGCGGCGGTTCCCGCAGCGGCGGCGGTTACGAAGGTGGCGGTGGCGGTGGCGCCGCCCGCGAACGCGGCCCGGCACGCGGTCCCCAGTCGGCGCCGCAGCGCAGTGCACCGCAGCCGGTGCAGAACACCGGGTTCGACGACGACGATATTCCGTTCTGAGCGGCCGCTCTGCGCCCATAGGCTCGATTTCATGACAAAACCCCCGGGAAACCGGGGGTTTTGTTTTGGACTCCGAGGCGTCCTGCAGGCGGAGCAGGGCTTGCCGGCGGCAGCTGTCAGCGCCCTGGCGTTGCCCAATTTCATGTAACAATATTTACAAAATAACTATTTAAATAGTTTGTGCTGATGCCGGCATTGGCCGGTTCGGCTTGCGGGCCGATCCATGCCCGCATTCATCGACCTGTTGGAAGCAGCTGCTTATCCCGCGCGCTGCAACCAGTTTTTGCTGGTACCTGGCGGCGAATCTGATCAGCTCGCTCCAGCCCGGTGCTTCGCCAGACACCCTGGTTTTTCCCTATTGCGATTCACTTTCCCGATTGTCGATACTCCGGCGCATCTATACGGGCGCGTGTTGTAAGTGCCTGTTCCGGGGTTGGTCGCAGGGGAACAGTTGATGAAAACGGCAGCGCGCCGCTGGCTTGCGTATGGATTTGTCGTGGCCGGCATTGCCGTCACCCTGCCGGCCTGGTCGGCACAGCTCAACAATGCGACGGCGACGGGAACTATCGGTGTCAACGGTGCCTCGACGAAGCCGTATCCATCGCTGCTGACGACCACGTATACCGTCACCGGCGCCAGCTACCAGATCGTTGCCAACAACGGCCCGCTGACCACGCTGGGCGGTGCGACGGCGGCCATGTTCACACCGAACGTGCCGACCGCGACCACGGGTATCCAGCTACAGGCCGACGGTGCAGGCTGTTCCTTCGCCAGCAATGCCGCAACGAGCACGACCTGCACGCGCGGCACCTTGCAGATCGCTTTCAGCCGGCCAGTGACCAACCCCATCGTGCATTTCGTCGGCCTGGGCAGCGTGCGCAGCATCACCGGCGATACGGTCACCATCACCGCCGGGCGTGCCGTCCATACCATCGCCAGCTCGGTGCCTGCCGGCGCGACCATGACTTTGCTGCCTGGCGCGGTGAACCTGCAGACCCTGGCCGGCGGCACCTCGCTCGACCTCATCAACACCAACTACAACGGCACCAATTGCAGCGCCATCGCCGCGCCGGCAACCCAGCTGGCCGGCTGTGGCAGCGTGCGCATCAACGGCACGGTGTCTTCGCTCACGTTCAATGTGTCGATGTCCGGCACGCGCAACGTGTTCAATGCGACCATCGGCAACGACGTCGGCGCCGAAGGCTACATGGTCACGACCACGGTCGACGAGGACTTCGGCGATGCGCCGGCCAGCTACGACGCGGTGGAAGCGGCCAGCCATATCGTCGACGGCATCCGCCTGGGCGCTTCTGTCGACGCCGAAAACACGAACACGTTCAACCTGCAGGCGACGCCGACAACGCCGAGCCCGAACGCCGTCGCTACGGGCGCCGACAACAATGGCGCAGCCGGCGACGGTGCCGACGAGGACGGCCTGGCCACGCCGCTGGCGACGCTGCACACCGGCCTGATCGGCCAGACCTACACCCTGACGCCGTCGCTCAGCGGCGTGACCGCCGCCGGCTCGGTGTGCGGCTGGATCGATTTCAACCGCAACGGCGTGTTCGAGGCGGCGGAAAGCACCTGTACTGCTGTCGGCAGCGGCGCCACCTCGGCGGGATTGAACTGGACCGTCCCCATCACGACCACGGCCGGCCGCAGCTACGTGCGCCTGCGTGCCAGCCACGACTCCGTGAATGTGCAGAACCCGACCGGCCGCCTCGACAGCGGCGAGGTCGAGGACTACATGATCGAGATCAAGCCGGCCGTGCGGGTAATCAAGCAACTGAGCCCGACATCGGACACGGGGCGCTTCGACCTCGGCATCGGCGGCACAGCGTTCGCGCTCGCCGCAGGCCACAACGGCACGACCGGCTTCCGCACGCTGTATCACAACAGTGCCTCGGGCGCGCCCGACCTGACCGTGGCGCAGAACATCACCACGACAGCGATCACCACCACGGTTACCGAAGTACCGACGCCCGCGACCACCGGCGTGTATACGAATACCTATTCTTGCGTGAACGGCTCGGGCGCGACGATCGCTATCGGCACCGGCACCAGCGTCAATATCACCTTGCCGGTATCGGTCACCGGCGCCGCGGCCAACGGCCGTGCCCAGGCGGTGACCTGTACTTTCACCAATACCGCCGTGCCGACCGGCACCATCGTCATCGTCGAAAACGCGGTTCCCAACGACGCGCAGGATTTCGCCTTCACTACCACCGGCACGGGCCTGAGCAGTTTCAGCCTCGACGACGATGCCGATCCCACCTTGCCGAACACGCGTACCTTCAGCGGCCTGAGTGCCGGCGCGTATACGGTGACGCAGACTGCGCCGCCGGTGAACTGGCCGTTGACCGCGCTGTCCTGTGTCGATCCTGACGGCGGCACGACAGTGACGCCGGTCGCGCGCCTGTCCTCGATCGATCTCGACCCGGGCGAGACGGTCACCTGCACCTATACCAACAGCCTGCTCGCGATGACGGTCGCCAAGAACACCACGGCGACCTCGATCAGCGCACCGGGCAGCATTCCCTACACCATCGTCGTGACCAATACCGGCGCTGCGCCACTGACCGGCGTTGCGGTGAATGACACGCTGCCCGGCGGCGGCGCAGGCACCGTCACCCTGGTTTCCGGCGACGGCAACGGCAACAACGTGCTCGACCCGGGCGAGGCCTGGACCTATAGCACCAGCTACAACGCGACCCAGGCGAATATCGACGCGGGCACTGCGCTGGTGAACAACGTGTCGGTGACGACGGCGCAGATCGCCACGCCGGTGACGAGTTCGGCCACGACGACGATCGTGCGCACGCCGGCCATGACGGTGAACAAGACCACGCCGACCACGTCGATCAATGCGCCCGGCACGATCAACTACTCCATCGTGGTGGCGAATACCGGCAATGTCTCGCTGACCGGCGTGACCCCGGTCGACACCCTGCCCGGCGGTGGCGCCGGCACGGTCACGCTGGTTTCCGGCGATACCAACACGAACAACGTGCTCGACGTGGGCGAGACCTGGACCTACAGCGCGAGCTATGCAGCGACCCAGGCGAATATCGACGCCGGCACCACGCTGGTGAACAACGTCAGTGTGACGACGGCGCAGATCACCACGCCGGTCACCAGTTCGGCCAGCACGACGATTACGCGCACGCCGGCCATGACGGTGAACAAGACCACGCCGACTACCAGCATCAGCGCGCCCGGCGTCATCAACTACAGCATCGTCGTGCGCAATACCGGCAATGTGACCCTGACCGGCGTGACGCCCGTCGACACCTTGCCCAATGGTACAAATGGAACACTGACCCTGGTGTCCGGCGATATCGACGGCGACAACCAGCTCGACGTTGGCGAAACCTGGACCTACAGCGCCAGCTACACCGCGACCCAGGCGAACATCAACGCCGGCACCGCGCTGGTGAACAACGTCAGCGTCACCACCACGCAGATCGCCTCGCCGGCGACCAGCTCGGCCACGACGACCATCACGCAGAGCGCGGCCATGACCGTGGCCAAGTCGACCACGACGACGACCATCAGCGCGCCCGGCACGATCACCTACAGCATCGTCGTGACCAATACCGGCAATGTCGCGCTGACCGGTGTGACCCCGGTCGACACCTTGCCCGGCGGTGCGAACGGCACGGTCACTCTGGTATCCGGCGATACCAATGCCAACAACGTGCTCGACATCGGCGAAGCCTGGACCTACAGCGCGAGCTATGCCGCGACCCAGGCGAACATCAACGCCGGCACGGCCCTGGTGAACAACGTCAGCGTGACCACGGCGCAGATCGCCACGCCGGTGACGAGTTCGGCCACGACCACGATCGTGCGCACGCCGGCCATGACGGTGAACAAGACCACGCCGACCACGTCGATCAACGCCCCCGGCACGATCAATTACTCCATCGTGGTGGCGAATACCGGCAACGTGTCGCTGACCGGCGTGACGCCGGTCGACACCTTGCCCGGCGGTGCCAACGGCACGGTCACGCTGGTTTCCGGCGATACCAACGCCAACAACGTGCTCGATGTCGGCGAAAGCTGGACTTACAGCGCGAGCTATGCCGCGACCCAGGCGAATATCAACGCCGGTACGGCGCTGGTGAACAACGTCAGCGTGACCACGGCGCAGATCGCCACGCCCGTGACCAGCTCGGCCACGACGACGATCGTGCGCACGCCGGCCATGACGGTGAACAAGACCACGCCGACCAACAACATCAGCGCGCCCGGCACGATCGGTTACAGCATCGTGGTGCGCAATACCGGCAATGTGACCCTGACCGGCGTGACGCCGGTCGACACCTTGCCCAACGGCACGAACGGCACGGTCACCCTGGTGTCCGGCGACACGAACGCCAACAACGCGCTCGACGTCGGCGAAACCTGGACCTACAGCGCGAGCTACAGCGCGACCCAGGCCGACATCAAGCTCGGCACGGCGCTGGTCAACACCGTCTCGGTCACCTCGGCGCAGACGCCGGCACCGGTCAGCAGCAGCGCCACGACGACCATCTCGCAAGGTCCGGCGATGTCGGTGCAGAAGACCACGCCGACCACGACCATCAGCGCGCCGGGCACCATCGGCTACAGCATCGTCGTGCGCAATACCGGCAATATCGCATTGAACGCGGTGACGCCGCTCGACACCTTGCCCAGCGGCAGCAACGGCACGGTCACGCTGGTATCCGGCGACACAGATGGCGACGGCGCACTGGATATCAGCGAAACCTGGACCTATTCGGCCAGCTATACAGCAACCCAGGCCGACATCGACGCGGGCGCCAACCTGGTCAACAGCGTGTCGGTCACCTCGACACAGACGCCGACACCGGTCACGTCGAGCGCGATGACCACGGTCACGCGTACGCCGGCCATGACGGTGAACAAGACCACGCCGACGACATCGATCAATGCGCCGGGCACGATCAGCTACAGCATCGTCGTGGCCAATACCGGCAACGTCACGCTGAGCGGCATCGTGCCGATCGACACCTTGCCCAGCGGCGCCAACGGCGTGCTGACCCTGGTCTCCGGCGATGCCGACGGCGACGGCCAGCTCGATGTCGGCGAGTCCTGGACCTACAGCGCCAGCTACGCAGCGACCCAGGCGAATATCAATGCCGGCACCAGCCTGGTGAACAACGTCAGCGTGACCACGACGCAGATCGCCACGCCGGTGACCAGTTCGGCCACCACGACCATCGTGCGCACGCCGGCGATGACGGTGAGCAAGACCACCCCGACCGCCAGTGTCAGTGCGCCGGGTATGATCAGCTATTCCATCGTCGTGGCGAATACCGGCAATGTCTCGCTGAGCGGCGTCGCGCCGCTGGATACCTTGCCCAACGGCACGGCAGGCACAGTCACGCTGGTGTCCGGCGATACCAATGCGAACAACGTGCTCGACGTCGGCGAAACCTGGACCTATAGCGCGAGCTACGCGGTCACCCAGGCGAATATCGATGCAGGCACGGCGCTGGTGAACAACGTCAGCGTCACGACGACGCAGATTCCCACGCCGGTCAGCAGCTCCGCCACGACAACGGTCACGCGCGCACCGGCCATGACGGTGGCGAAGACCACGCCGACGACGACCATCGGCGCACCGGTCACGATCAACTACAGCATCGTCGTGACCAATACCGGCAACGTGTCGCTCACGGCCGTGACACCCGTAGACACTTTGCCCAATGGAACAAATGGAACAGTGACGCTTGTTTCCGGAGACGGCAACGCGAACAGCGTGCTCGACGTGGGCGAAGCCTGGACCTACAGCGCGAGCTATGCCGCGACCCAGGCCGATATCAAGCTTGGTACGGCGCTCGTCAACAACGTCTCGGTCACCTCGGCGCAGACGCCGGTGCCGGTGACCAGCAGCGCGACGACCAGCATCACCCTCGGCCCGGCCCTGTCGGTCAGCAAGACCACGCCGATCACCACCATCGCTGCGCCCGGCACGATCGGCTACAGCATCGTGCTGACCAATACCGGCAATGTGGCGCTGTCCGCGCTCGCCCTGGTCGACACCATGCCCGATGGTTCCACCGGTACGGTCACCTTCGTGTCCGGCGACAGCGACGGCGACAACCAGCTCGATGTCGGCGAAACCTGGACCTACAGCGCGAGCTATGCCGTGACCCAGGCCGACATCAAGCTCGGCACGCCGCTGGTCAACCGCGTGTCGGTCACCTCCACGCAAACACTGACTCCGGTCACCGCCAGCGCGACCACGACGATCAGCCAGGGCGCGTCCATGAGCGTGCTGAAATCGACGCCGACGACGAGCATCGGCGCGCCAGGCACGATCAACTACAGCATCGTCGTGACGAATACCGGCAATATCGCGCTGAGCGCGGTCACGCCTGTCGACACCTTGCCGAACGGTTCCACCGGCACGGTCACTTTCGTCTCCGGCGACAGCGATGGCGACAACCAGCTCGATATTGGCGAAACCTGGACCTACAGCGCGAGCTACACGGCGACCCAGGCGAATATCGATGCGGGCACGACCCTGGTGAATACCGTGTCGGTCACCTCGACGCAGACACTGTCGCCGGTCACCTCCAGCGCCAGCACCAGCATCGTGCGTACGCCGGCCATGACGGTCAGCAAGACCACACCGACCAGCAGCATCGGCGCCCCGGGCGTCATCGCCTACAGCATCGTCGTGAGCAACACCGGCAACGTGTCGCTGACCGGCGTGACGCCCGTCGATACCTTGCCCAACGGCACGGCGGCGAGCTTGACCCTGGTCTCCGGCGACACGAACAGCAACGGCATCCTCGATGTGGCCGAAGTCTGGACGTACACCGCCAGCTATACGGTCAACCAGGTTGCCATCGACGCGGGCAGCAGCCTGGTCAACACCGTATCGGTCACCTCCACGCAGACGCCCGCGCCAGTCACGGCCAGCGCCACCACGACGGTGACGCGTGCACCGGCCATGACGGTGACCAAGACCACGCCGACGACGGCGATCGGTGCGCCGGGTACGATCGGCTACAGCATCGTCGTGACCAATACCGGCAACGTTTCGCTCAGCGCGATTGCGCCGGTCGATACCTTGCCCAACGGCAGCGTTGCCACGCTGTCCCTGGTTTCCGGCGACGTGAACAGCAACAGCGTGCTCGATGTGGGCGAAGCCTGGACGTATGCGACCAGCTATGCCGCGAGCCAGGCCGACATCAACGCCGGCCAGCCGCTGGTGAACACCGTGTCGGTCACTTCGGCACAGACGCCGGCACCGGTCACGGCCAGCGCGACGACGACGGTCACGGCCGGTCCGGCCCTGTCGGTCGCGAAGACCACGCCGACGACCTCGATCAGCGCCCCGGGCACGATCAGCTACAGCATCGTCGTGGCCAATACCGGCAATGTGTCGCTGACCAACGTCGTACCTGTCGACACCATGCCCGACGGCAGCATCGGCACGGTCACGCTGGTTTCCGGCGACAGCAACGCGAACAACGCGCTCGACGTCGGCGAAACCTGGACCTACAGCGCGAGCTATGCGGCGACACAGGCGGATATCAACGCCGGCACGCCGCTGGTGAATACGGTGTCGGTCACCTCGA
The DNA here is from genome assembly GCF_004363655.1 of Tahibacter aquaticus. Classification (GTDB taxonomy): domain Bacteria; phylum Pseudomonadota; class Gammaproteobacteria; order Xanthomonadales; family Rhodanobacteraceae; genus Tahibacter; species Tahibacter aquaticus. The sequence continues at coordinate 68,739 of NZ_SNZH01000001.1, read as the reverse complement.
CGCAGACGCCGGCACCGGTCACGTCCAGTGCCACGACGACGATTGCCCAGGGCGCGGCGATGACGGTCAACAAGACCACGCCGACCAGCGCGATCGGCGTGCCGACCAGCATCGTCTACAGCATCGTCGTGACCAACACGGGCAATGTCGCGCTGACCAACATCGTGCCGCTCGACACCATGCCCGACGGCAGTGCCGGCGCGCTCGCTTTCGTATCGGGTGATACGAATGCGAACAGCGCGCTCGACGTCGGCGAAACCTGGACCTACAGCGCGAGCTATGCGGCGACACAGGCGGATATCAACGCCGGCACGCCGCTGGTGAATACGGTGTCGGTCACCTCGACCCAGACGCCGACGCCGGTCACGGCCAGTGCGACCACGACCATCACCTCGGGTCCGGCCATGACGGTGAGCAAGACCACGCTGACCACGTCCATCGCCGCGCCCGGCACGATTGCCTACCGCATCGTGGTGACGAATACCGGCAACGTCGCGCTGACGGCGATCGCGCCCGTCGACACCTTGCCCGACGGCAGCAACGGCAGCCTGGTGCTGGATTCCGGCGATGGCAACGGCAACAGCGTGCTCGATGTGGGCGAAGCCTGGATCTACAGCGCGAGCTATGCGGCGAGCCAGGCAGCCATCGATGCGGGCCTGAATCTGGTCAACACGGTCAGCGTCACCGCGGCGCAGATCCCGGCACCGGTCACCAGCTCGGCCACGACGGCCATTGCCCAGGCGCCGGCGCTCAGCGTGGTCAAGACCACGCCGGTGCTGAGCATCACGGCGCCGACGACGATTCCCTACACCATCGTCGTCGCCAATACCGGCAACGTGACCCTGACCGGGCTGAACCTGGCCGACCTGATGCCCGACGGCAGCGCCGGCGTGCTGACCTACGTGTCTGGCGATGCTGATGGCGACAGCCAGCTCGATCTGGGCGAGTCCTGGGTCTATACGACCAGCTTCGCCGTCGGCCCTGCCGATATCGTCGCGGGAGGCCAGCTGGTCAACACCGTGACCGTCACTTCCACGCAGACGGCGTCGGCAGTGTCGGCGACGGCATCCACGGTAATCACCGGCGGCCCGCCAGTGCCTGTGCGACCGGTGCCGGCGCTGGGGCGTTTCGCGCTGCTGGCTCTGCTGGCGGGTCTGTGCGGCATCGCGTTCACGATGCGGCGCCGGCGTTATCGCTGATCGCGGCCGATTTCCTGCTCCAGGCCGGCGGTCGTACCGCCGGCCTGTTCGGCCAGGATTGCCGCGTCCACCGTCGCATCTAAGTGCAGAAAGATATTTGTGATTCTAGAGAAGGGGTGGGGCGGGCGACAGTCCGTGCCGATCGGGCGAGGCCGCCGTGGCGGGTTGCGGCGTCGATACCGCGCAACCCGCCGGTGACGATGGCGCTCTTGCTGTTGCTGCTCATGGCCTTGCTCCCCCAGTGGACGCCGGATGGCGTCGCCGTGGCAGCGGTGTTCGTGTTCGGTACTGTCCGATACACCGGCTGGTAACGGCAGGGCCGCTCGTCGAATCGGAACAATGCTCGGGTCTTGGCCGTGCAATCCGGGCAGCAAGCGCAATCGGAGCGGCGGTGTCCGTCGCGGCCTGGGCCGCAGGCGGTTTGTCGGGCTGCTACGCCGAAGCCGCGGCCCAGGCGCGCACCAGCTCTTGCGCCGTGCGCCGTATGCCCGCGCCGTCCATGCCCGGCCTGAACAGCGTAGCGCCGATGCCGACACCGTCGGCGCCGGCGGTGCGCCAGTCGGCCAGGTTGGTGCTGCATACGCCGCCAACCGCGAACACTCGCGTTGCCGCGGGCAATACCGCGCGCAGGGCACGCAGGCCAGCTGGCCCGAGCACGTCGGCCGGAAACAGTTTCAGCCCGTGCGCGCCGGCGGCCAATGCCTGGAATGCCTCGCTGGGCGTGAACACGCCGGGCAGGCAGACCAGCCCGGCGGCGCAGCTCGCCGCAATCACGCCGCGATCAGTATTTGGCGACACGATCAGCTGCCCGCCCGCAGCGGCCACGGCGGCGACCTCGCCCGCGTCGAGCACGGTGCCCGCGCCGATCAGCGCGTGTTCGCCGTAGCGCTCGCTCAGCAGGCGGATGCTGTGCAGCGCGTCGGGCGAATTCAGCGGCACCTCGATCGTGCCTATGCCGGCGTCCAGCAGCGCCGCAGCGACCTCGACGGCGCGGTCGGGCGTCAGGCCGCGCAGGATCGCGACGATGGGCGAGCGCGCCAGCATCGACAGGCGGGCCTGCACGGTCAGCGCCTGCCCTGCCATATGCTGCTCAGGCCTTGTGCCACGCAGGCGGCGGCGTCGAGCCGCGTCGCGCGATGGCCGCTCAGCGCGAGTGCATGCGCATAGCGCGCCGACAATGCCGCGGCGCCGACGATGCGGCGCGGCCGGCCCGCCGCCATATCGTCGCAGGCCGCCAGTTCGGCGCCGATCAGCAGGCCCGACAGATAGTCGTGGATTTCGTCCGGGCGCAGGCACGCCGTGGCATAGCCGGCGCGCACGGAAAACAGCGCGGACAGCAGCGGCGTTGCGTGTCCCGCGGCGAGGCCGCGCTCGAATGCGGCCCAGTCGGTCTGCGCCGGTGCAGGGCCGACCAGCGGCAGCCAGCGCGACCAGAGCGCGTCGAACAGTTCGCCGGTGATGCTGCTGCGGAACGAGCGAATTTGCCCATTTTCAATATGTATCCATTTGGAATGCGTGCCCGGGCAGATCAGCATGATGTCGTCGACCGCCGCGGCGGCGCCGAGTGCCTGGGTTTCCTCGCCGCGCATCACCTCGATGCCGGTGCCGGCGTCGTAGCGCACGCCGGGCACCAGCCAGATGTCGGCCGCCACCGGCAGCAGGCCTGCAGCCAGCGCGGAGGCGTCGGCGGGGCAGGGGCAGTAGGCCACTTCCTGCCAGCCGTTGCGCGCGCCGGCCATGCCGCAGACGAGTACGGGCAGTCCCGGCCTGCGCCAGTCGGCGATGAGGCGGTCCAGCACGGCAGCGTGGCCGCCCGCGGCGAGCGACAGGGCCGGGCAGGCGATCTCGCGCTGCCCGCCGGCACGGCCCCGCGCGTCGATGGCGAAAGCGCGCAGGTTGCTGCCGCCCCAGTCGACGCCGATCAATACGGTGGACGTATCCATGTCAGACCACGCCGCCGTCGACGACGAAGGTCTGCGCCGTGCACATGGCGCTCTCCTCGGCGCACAGCCACAGAGCGAGTTCGGCCACATGCGGCGGAAACAGGTGGCTCTTGAGGCACTGGCGGTCCAGATAGCGCGTGAACTTGGCCGGGTCGGCGCGCCCCTTCTCCAGCTGCCGCTCGGTCAGCACCCAGCCCGGCGCGATGGCGTTGACGCGGATATTGTCGCCGCCGAGTTCGCGCGCGAGGCTCTTGGTCAGGCCGGCGACGGCCGACTTCAGCGTGGCATACACCGGCACGCCGGCCGCGCCCATCATCCAGGCGATCGAGCCCAGGTTGACGATGGCGCCGCTGCGCACCGCGCGCATGCGCGGCGCGACGGCCTGGGCGAGGAAGAACTGGTGGCGCAGGTTGACCGCCACGCGGTCGTCCCAGTCGGCCAGCGTGACGTCTTCCAGCGGCTGGGCCTGGTCGTTGCCGGCATTGTTGATCAGCGCATGCGGCGCGCGTCCCTGCAGCAGTGCCTCGACGGCCTGCAGGGTGCGCGGAATGTCGCGCAGGTCGCAGACCGCATGGCGCGGCGCGGCAGCGCCGCCGTCGACGATCGCGCGCACCGTCTGCGCGGCGCCGGCCGCATCCACGTCGATGAAGACGACCTCGGCGCTCTGCCGGGCAAACGCCGCGACGATGGCCGCGCCGATGCCGCCGCCGCCGCCGGTGACCAGGATCAGCCGGTCCTGCAAAGAAGGATAGATCGCCATGTCAGCCGCCGTACTGTCCGACCGGCGCGCCGGCAATATCCAGCTGCACTGCCAGGATGCTGCCCGACAGCGGTGCCGCGGCCAGCTGTGTGGCGGAAAGTCGGATGCGCGCGGAAGTGATGAACAAGGTGCGCAGCCCCTCGCCGCCGAAGGCGCAGCTGGTCGGCCGCGGCACCGGTAGCGCGATGGTCTGCTGCAGCACGCCGGCCGGCGTATAGCGGCGGATCGCCCAGCCGTCCCACATGGCGCACCAGAGATGGCCTTCCGCATCCACGGCCAGGCCGTCGGGCATGCCTTCGCTTTCGCCAAAGCTGACCAGCACCGATTTGTTCGCCAGGGTGCCTGCGGCGAGGTCGTAGTCGTAGGCGTAGATGACGCGCCGGCCCGAGTCGGCCAGGTAGAAGCGGCGCGAGTCCGGGCTCCAGCCCAGTCCGTTGCAGATATGCAGGCCGCTTTCCATCTCCTGCAGCGAGCCGTCGGTGTCCAGCCGGTACAGCGAGCCGCGGTCCGGGCTGGCGTCCAGCGCCAGCGTGCCGGCCCAGAGCCGGCCGGCGGCGTCGCATTTGCCGTCGTTGAAACGGCGCCCCGACATGCCGGGCGGACTGGCCAGGGCGGCCATCTCGCCGCTGTGCAGGTCCAGGCTGCGGAAGCCGCTCTGGGTTGCCGCGACATAGCCGCCGCGCCGGCGCGGCACGACCATGCCGACCAGTTCCGGCAGCGGCGTAGTGCGCGTGTCGCCATTGGTCAGATTGGACATGTGTACAGAAGGCGTGAGGATGTCCACCCACAGCAGCGATTGTGTCGCGCTGATCCAGTGCGGCGCCTCGCCGAGAAAAGCGCTGGAGGGAACCACGCATTTGACGTGTGCGTCGGCGGCATGGCTGGGGCTGACCGCGGTCGAGATGGACATGAAGGTTTCACCCACATTGCCGGAAATGCGGCGTGCCGCTTCGATGACGTCGCGCCCCAGTGCATGCAGCCTGTCCAGCGGCAGGCGAAACGAGGGGCCGCTGATGCTGATGGCGCCAATGGCTTCGCCGCGATGGTTCAGTACCGGCGCGGCGACGCCGCTGACGCCGAGCGCCTGTTCCTCGATGGAGACGGCGTAGCCGCGCGCCTTGACCAGGTCCAGTTCGCGCTGCAGCTCCAGCGGATTGAGGATGGAGTTCGGCGTATGCGCGCGCAGGGCGCCGCCGGCCAGGAAACGCTGCAGTTCTTCCGGCGGCAGGTACGCCAGCAGCGCCTTGCCGACGGCGCTGGCGCTGGTCGACAGCCGACTGCCGACACCGTAGGCCATTCGGACAGGTTGCAGCTCTTCGCGCTGGTCGATGATCAGTGCTTCGCTGCCGTCGAGGATGCCTAGCCGTGCCGTTTCGTGGGTCAGGTCGCGCAGCCGCATCAGTTCCGGTTCGGCCGCGCTGCGCAGGTCGAACTCGCTCCACACCTTGTGCGCCATTTCGAACAGGCGATGGCCCAAGTGATAGGTCTGCGAGGTTTCGTTGAGGCGGATCAGGCGGAAGTCGGTCAGCGCCTGCAGCATGCGGTGCAGCGTGCTTTTCGGCATGCCGGAATATTTCACCAGGTCGCCGAAGCGCAGCGCATGCGGCGCATCCGCAATGAGGGTGAGCAGGCTCAGCCCCTTCGACAGCGCCTGCGCGCCGGGTACCGCGAAACGCTTGTCGTCGTCGCCGCTTTCGGGAAGGTCGGCGCCGTCGCCGACGGGTCTGGCATGACTCATTTGATCTGCCTTTGCATGAAGTGGCGTGTTCTATCCTACAGTATAGAACACTGTTCCGTAAACTGAGAGTGACGAATGAAGATCGTGAAAGTAACCCATTGGATGGTCCGCATGCCGCTGACCGAGTCGATTGCCTGGGCCTCGGGGGCGCGCAGCGGCGCCACGCGCCTGCTGGTCAAGATCGAGACGGACACGGGAGTCGTCGGCTGGGGCGAGACCATCTGCCTGATCGAGACGGTCCGCGCAGTATTCGAAAACGTGGTGGCCCGGCTGGCCGTGGGCTATTGCGTCAGCCAGGTCGAGCGTTTCGGCCGGCACGTGCTCGGCGCCGGCTACTACCACCACAAGCGCGCGGCGGTGATGGCCATTGCGGCGATGGAAATGGCCATGTGGGACGCGCTGGGCAAGGCGGCCGGGCAGCCTTTGCATGTGCTCTGGGGTGGTCTCTGGCGCGAGCGCGTGCCGGCTGCTGCCTACCTGTTCCTGAGTGATCCCGCGGCCTGCGCCGACAAGGCAGCCTGGTTCCTCGACCAGGGCTACGGCACGTTCAAGGTCAAGATCGGCTTCGGCGAGCGGGCCGACTACGCCCTGCTCGAAGCGGTGCGCGCGCGCATCGGCTCGGCGCCCCTGCGCGCCGACGTCAACGGCGCCTGGCGGCCGGGCACGGCCAAGCGGCTGCTGCGCCGGCTGGAGCCGCTGGACCTGGCCTATATCGAGCAGCCGCTGCCACTGGAAAACCTGTCCGGGCACGCCGACTTGCGTCGTTCCCAAAGCACGCCGGTGGCGCTGGACGAAAGCGCCTACACGCTGGAAGACGTCGCGGCGATCGTGCGCGCCGACGCGGCCGACGTGGTCCTGCTCGATCCGCACGAGGCGGGCGGGCTGTGGCAGACGCTCAAGGCTGCTGCCATCGCCGAGGCCTTCGACCTGTCGGTCACCCTGCACAGCGGCGGCGAGCTTGGTGTGTCGCAGGCGGCCTACGTCCATCTGGCGGCAGCCATCCCGAACATGGACATCGCCATCGACACCGAGCGCGCCTACCTGGCCGGCGATGTGGTGCGCGATCCGCCCCGCGTCGTTGATGGGTACTACGCAGTGCCGATGGCGCCAGGTCTTGGGGTGGATGTCGACGAGGAGGCGGTAGCCCGCTATCGCGTCGATGCCATTTCCGGGGCCTATCTCGATCCGGCCAGGCCCGGTTGGTTTCCGGTCAAGCCGGCATATTAAATCAATATATGGAACATCGTTCCATATTCGGAAAATCGGTGTTATAAGGCAGTTGGCCCAAGGCCACCAACGAAAAGATCAACCCAGGGGAGGACCAACGATGCAGACCAAGAATTTAGTAATGGCGATCGTCGCGGTGTTGTGTGCCCAGTCCGCACTGGCCCAGCCCGTAGCGACAAACCCGGCGGCCATACCTGTTCAGCCGGATGCCACGGCCAGCGACGACGGCGCCCAGGCCGCGCCGGCGAGCGCCGCCAGCAGCGCCTCTGCGGCGCCGCTGGACAAGGCCGCCGCCACGCCCCCCCAGGACGATCCCGCTGCGCTGGAAATGGTCACCGTCACCGCGCAGCGGCGCGAGGAGAACGTGCAGAAGATTCCGGTCGCCGTCGCGGTGATCAGCGGCGATGCGCTGGAGCGCGCCAATGCCGTCGACGTCAGCAACCTCGCCGCGCTGATTCCCAGCGTGACGTTTTCCGCCGGCAACGAACTGCGCAACAACTCGATCCGCCTGCGCGGCGTCGGCACCGACGTGTTTTCCACCGGTGTTGAAGCCAGCGTCTCGACCGTGGTCGACGGCGTGGTGCTGCAGCGTCCCGGCTCGGCCTTCAGCGATCTCGGCGACATCGAGCGCATCGAGGTATTGCGCGGACCGCAGGGCACGCTGTTCGGCAAGAATTCCTCGGCCGGCGTGATCAACGTCGTCACACGCGCACCGGATTTCGACTACCGCACGGGAGACCTGTCCTTCCTGGCGGCGCAGGACAACGAATACCGTGTCAACGGCGCCGTGTCCGGCCCGCTCGGCAACGGCTTCGCCTACCGCATGGCCGGTTTCTACCGCAGCCAGGACGGCAACGTGACCAACCGCGCCACCGGCGACAGCGTCAACGGCCAGGAGGCCTACGGCTTCCGCGGCAAGCTGGCCTGGAAAGCCGACGATTCGCCGCTGGACCTGCTGTTCAGCGGCGACTATTCCAAGCTCGATGCGCAGTGCTGCGCACTGCCGCTGATCATTGCCAGCGACAATCCGCGTGCCGTGATCACCGGCACGCCGGTCGGCCGCGACAACGACCAAGTCAACAACGACGTGGATCCGTTCGTGCGGCAGAAAAACTACGGCGCCTCGCTGACCGCCAACCTGGCCCTGGGCGAGTACACCCTGACCAGCATCAGCGCCTACCGCCGCTTCGACAACGAAAGCGATGTCGATCTGGACAACACGCAGGGCCAGTTCATCCGCTCGAATTTCAATATCGAATCGAGCACGACGAAAACGCAGGAGCTGCGCCTGTCCTCGCCGCGCGGCGGCGTGCTCGACTACGTGCTCGGCGCCTATTACTTCAACGGCAGCGCCTACAATTTCCTCGACCGGCGCGGACTGAACATCGGCGCCATCGAGACGATCAATCCCGACGGCAGCGTGGTGCCGCGCGTGCCGGGCGACGAGGCGGTGCTGACCGGCAATTCCGTCGTCGATACGCGCAATTTCTCGCTGTTCGGCCAGGCCAACTGGCATATCGGCGAACGCCTGACCCTGACCGGCGGCCTGCGCCATCTCAAGGAAGACCAGCGGCTGCGCTTCGTGCGGCCGATTGCCGGCTTCTTCAACGGATCCAACCAGCCGGCGACGAATCCGGCCTTCGGTCCGGTCACCGGCAACTACGACGACAGCGCGACCATCGGCAAGGCCAGCGCGACCTACCAGTTCACGCCGCAATTCATGGGCTATCTGAGCTACAGCACCGGCTACAAGAGCGAAGGCCTGGCCGCGACGCTGGGCCTCAGCGCCGCGCAGTTCGCCCAGCTGCCCGCGCCGGCCGAAACCTCGAAACTGATCGAGGCCGGCGTGAAGACGCAGCTGTTCGACAACCGCCTCTGGCTGAACTTCACCGGTTTCCGCACGCGCTTTGCCGACTACCAGGCGCAGACCTTCAATTCCGCCGCGGGCCTGGTGGTGCTGACGAGCGCCGGCGGCGTCGCCATCGACGGTGCAGAAGTGGAAATTACTGCACGGCCCTTGCGCAACCTGAGCATCAGCGGCGGCGTGACCTGGCTGGATGCGCGCTTCGAGGACGTGCCGAACGGACCCTGCTACACCGGCCAGACCGCGGCGCAGGGCTGCGCTCCGGCGGCAGCGGGCGGCCCGCCGGTGCAGAACCTCAACGGCAAGCCGTTCGTCAACGCGCCGGACCTGCGCTATACCGTGAGCGGCCGCTACGAGGTGCCGCTGTCCGGCGACATCGACGGCTACCTACAGGCCGACTATCGCTGGCAGGAAGCGGTGGTATTCGACATCAGCCAGAACCCGAAACTGACCCAGGATGCCTACGGCGTCGCCGATCTGTCGCTGGGCCTGATCTTCGGCGGCGGAAAGTACGATCTCGGCCTGTTCGTCAAGAACGTGTTCGACCAGCAGTATTCGGCCGGCATGATGGCGGTCGGCACGGCCGGCGGCGCGAATGCCTACGCGCAGCAGGTCGGGCGTGATTTCCGCCGCTACGCCGGCGTGACGTTCCGCGCCCACTTCTGATCGCTGCGCCGCGTCGCTGCACAACCTGGCGCGGGCCGCAACGGGCCCGCGCTCCTATCCTGCGTCGAGAACCCTCATGTCGCTGATCGACAGTCTCGTGCTTGCCTTCTACCTGATCGGAACCCTGGCGATCGGCCTGTACTACGTCGGCCGCAACCGCGGCTCGAAAGACATGTTCGCCGCCGGCGGCAAATCGCCCTGGTGGGTATCGGGCCTCAGCGGTTTCATGACCCTGAAGTCGGCGGGCACCTTCGTGGTCTGGGGTGGCCTGGCCTATCGCGAAGGCGTGGTCGCCATCGCCATCAATACCTGCATCGGCATTTCCGCCATCCTGGTCGGCCTGTTCGTCGCCGGGCGCTGGCGCCGCACCGGCGTGACCACGCCGGCCGAGTTCGTCGAACTGCGCTTCGGCCGGGGCGCTGTACAGTTTTATACCTGGGCCATGATGGGCGTGCGCATCCTGTCCACCGGCGTGGCCCTGTACGCCGTCTCGGTGATGCTGGTGGCGCTGGTACCGCTGCAGCCGGGCAACCTGCTGCGCGACGCGGCGACCGGGCAATTGTCGGTGAGCTTCGCGATCTTCTTGTTCGGTGCCATTGTCATCGCCTATACCGTGGCCGGCGGGCTCTGGGCCGTGCTGATGACCGACGTGCTGCAGTTCATCATCCTGCAGCTGGCCGTGCTGTTCGTCATCCCGCTGCTGCTGTTGCGCCTGAACAGCGGTATCGAACTCGTGCCGCTGCCCGCGACGTTCTTCTCGCCGCTGTCGGAGCAGTACACGCTGTGGTTCATGGCCGGCTGGGTCGGCGTACACTTTTTCCTGGTCGGCGCGGAATGGGCCTTCGCCCAGCGCTATATCTGCGTCCCGACCGACAGCGATGCGCGCAAGAGCGCCTATCTGTTCGGCGCGCTGTACCTGATCAGTCCCGCGCTGTGGCTGACGCCGCCGATCCTGTTCCGCATGATGCGCGCCGATGCCAATCCGGAGCAGGCATATATCCTGGCCAGCCAGGCCGTGCTGCCCGTCGGCATGCTCGGCCTGATGATGGCGGCGATGTTTTCCGCCACGGCCAGTGCCATCAGCGGGCAGATCAATGTCTTCGCCGGCGTGCTGACCGAGCAGTTCTATCGCCGCGTGTTCCGGCCCGCAGCGAGCGATCGCGCACTGGTCGCGGCCGGGCGCTGGTTCACGCTGCTGATCGGCATCGCGCTCGTCATTGTCGCGCTGCTGGTGCCGCAGCTGGGCGGCGCCGAGAAGATCATCCTGACCCTGACCGGCCTGCTGTTCGGTCCCCTCATGGCGCCGACGATCTGGGGCCTGCTCAGCGGCCGCATCGGCGCGCGCGCGGTACTCACGACGGCGCTAGTGAGTTTCGCCGCGGGCCTCTGGGTCAAGTTCGCCATGGCCGTGGGAGCGCCGTTCGGCGCGAGTGCGATCGCCGTGTGGATGCAGGGCAATCCACGTATTACCGACGTGCTGATCGGTGCCGTGCTGCCGGTCGTCGTGCTGGCCGTGGCGCATCTGCTCGCCCGCGGCGACCACCCGGCCTGGGGGGCGATCCGCGCACGCAGCGCGAACTATGTGCCGACGCCGCTGGCGCCGGGCGAAGACGTGGACGACGCGCCCGCGCGCATCGTCGCCATCTGCCTGAGCGCCTCGGGCGTGCTTACGCTGCTACTGGCCCTGCTGAACGAGCGCGACCAGGGGGCACTGGTGCTGTTCGGCGCCGCCATGCTCGGCATTGCCTTCGTCGCCTGGCGTGTATCTGCGCCTTCGCCGCCCGCCGCGGCGGCCGAACGCGGTCCATCGGCCTAGCCAGTCTGCTTCCGTCGCTGCGCGGCCACGGCATGCGCCGCACCGGTTCCGTTGCATTGAAATTTCTAACTCGCTTTTCAAAAGCCCGGTACACGGGCCTATCGAGGGAGGAAGCAATGAGCAAGAACGCGCTGTACAAGACGTTGTTGAGGATGGTTGTCGGCATGATTGCGGTACTGCCGCAGGCGCTGCTGGCGCAGGAATACCGGGTGCGTCTCGACGTGCCCAGGCAGCGCATCTGGGGCCTGGGCGTAGAGATCCAGAGCGATTCGATCGGCTCGGGCAACAACGGGCTGCCGGCGGTGACCACGTCCGTGCCGCACGATCTGGTGCCGAGCGAGCGCGCGCGGCTGGCGACGGAATTGATCGGCCGCGGCCATGGCTTTCGCTATGTCCGCCTGGCCGGCGGTCTCTATCTGCGTGGCCTGCGCAACGGCGACAAGAACCTGGACGGCCGCTGGCCCGAGCAGCTGCCCGAGCTGGCGCAGCTGATCAGCGCATCCGGCGTCGAAGGCGTCGACCTGGAGTACTGGTCGCCGACGCCATACTGGAAATCTACCAATAGCTACATCGGCGGAACGCTCAAGCAATTCGATGCGACCTTCCTCGGCCAGTTCGGCGACGCGGTCGTGGAAGACATCCGCTATCTCACGGCGAACGGCATTCCGGTGGTGCAGTTCGGCCTGCAGAACGAGCCGGGCATGACCTCGCCGGTTGCCTATTCGCACTGCGTATACGGCAACAGCAACTATGTCTCCGCCTACAACACCGTGGCGGCGAAGGTCAGGGCGGCCTATCCCGCCATCCATCTGCACGCCAACAGCTGGGACGGGCAGAACCGCGCCGCGCTGCGCAGCGGACTGAACCTCGATCTGGTCGACGCCTGGACCTGGCACCGCATCGGCGCCAACTCCAACGAGCAGATCGACGACGCGGCGATGTTCAACGCCAACACGCTGGGCAAGCCGGTGTATAACAACGAGTTCGAATACCTCGACAACAAAACCTCCGAAGCGCGCATGATGAACACCGCGCAATCGGTGATGAACTGGTTCGCTTTCGTTGACTCGCCCACCTGGTACTGGCTGCACGCGCTCAAGCCGACCTATAACGCCGAAGCGCAGGGATACGCGCTGGGCTACTGGCGGCCGCAGGACGACAACGATTTCAGCAAGTTTTCCCATATCCGGAAAGGCCATTTCGATTACGAACTGCGCAACTGGCGCGCACTGGTCGGTTTCCTGGAATGGATGCCCTGGGATTCGCAGCGCTACCAGGTGGACGAGACCACGGTGCGCAAAGACCAGCGCATCCTCGCCTTCCGCCAGGGCGGTCCGACCGGCAAGCTCGCGGTGGTGCTGACCAATCGCGGTGCGAGCAATTTCACCTTCCGCATCGACGCCGGCATGGCCGGCAGTTTCCAGGGCCATCGCTATCGGCTGGATACCTGGAACGGCACGCTGCCCAAAGTGGCAGGGCCGAACCTGAATCTGATCGTGCCGCCGAACTCAATCGAGTTCTGGGTGCAGCAGTAGCGTGCGCCGGCGCTGCCGTTCGGGCGAACGGCGGCGCCGGCCGCGTTTTTGCAGGCCGTTGCGGAATATCCAGTCCGGCAAGGGGCCGCTGTTGTTGCTGATGCGCTGGATCAGGGTATGGCTGCGGCCGGCGCACTGGCGACGATGAGCTAGCCTTGAAATTTCAAACGCGCTTTTCAACAGCCCGATCCACGGGCGTATCGAGGGAGGAAGCAATGTACAAGAACACGTTGTGCAAGACATTGTTGCTGATGGCAGTCGGCATGGCTGCGGTGCTGCCGCAGGCGCTGCTCGCGCAGGAATACCGGGTGCGTCTCGACGTGCCCAGGCAGCGCATCTGGGGCCTGGGCGTGGAGATCCAGAGCGATTCGATCGGCTCGGCCAGCAACGGCATGCCGATGGAGACCACGTCCGTGCCGCACGATCTGACGCCGGCCGAGCGCACGCGCCTCGCTAATGAACTGATCGGCCGCGGCCACGGTTTTCGCTATATCCGCCTCGCCGGCGGGCTTTACTACCGCGGGCTACGCAACAACAACAAGAACCTGGACGCGCGCTGGCCGGAACAGCTGAGCGAAATTGCCGCGCTGATCCACGAGTCCGGTGCCGAGGGCGTTAATTTCGAATACTGGTCTCCGCCGACAGCCTGGAAGAGCAATGGCGCCTATATCGGCGGCAAGCTCAAACAGTTCGATGCGGATTTCCTTGGGCAATTTGGCGATGCCGTAGTGGAAGACATACGCTATCTGCAGGCGAACAATGTACCTGTCGCGGCGTTTGGCCTGCAGAACGAACCGCCGGCCGATCCGGCCGGCTATTCCTCCTGCAACTACAACGACCAGGAATTTATCGCCACCTACAATATCGTCGCCGGCAAGGTTCGCGCGGCCTATCCGGATATTCACCTGCATGCCAACAGCTGGAGCGGACAAAGCAGCGGCGCCCTGCGCAACGGACTGAAGCTCGATCTGGTCGATGCCTGGACCTGGCACCGCATCGGCAAGGACTCCAACGAGCAGATCGACAATGCGGCGAAGTACAACGCCAACACGCTGGGCAAGCCGGTCTACAACACCGAGTTCGAATACCTCGACAGGAAAACGTCCGAAGCGCGCATGATGAACACGGCGCAGTCGGTGATGAACTGGTTCGCTTTCGTCGACTCGCCCACCTGGTACTGGCTGCACGCGCTCAAGCCGACCTACAACGCCGAAGCGCAGGGCTTCGCGCTGGGCTACTGGCGGCCGCACGACGACAATGATTTCAGCAAGTTTTCCCATATCCGGAAAGGCCATTTCGACTACGAACTGCGCAACTGGCGCGCACTGGTCGGTTTCCTGGAATGGATGCCCTGGGATTCGCAGCGCTACCAGGTGGACGAGACCACGGTGCGCAAAGACCAGCGCATCCTCGCCTTCCGTCA
>NZ_SNZH01000001.1:2216-54472 GCF_004363655.1 Tahibacter aquaticus | reverse complement strand
ACTGGTCGGTTTCCTGGAATGGATGCCCTGGGATTCGCAGCGCTACCAGGTGGACGAGACCACGGTGCGCAAAGACCAGCGCATCCTCGCCTTCCGTCAGGGCGGTCCGACCGGCAAGCTCGCGGTGGTGCTGACCAATCGCGGTACAAGCAATTTCACCTTCACCATCGACGCCGGCACGGCCGGCAGTTTCCAGGGCCATCGCTATCGGCTGGATACCTGGAACGGCACGCTGCCCAAAGTGGCCGGGCCGAACCTGAATCTGATGGTGCCGCCGAACTCAATCGAGTTCTGGGTGCAGCAGTAGTGTGCGCCGGCGCCGCCGTTCGGGCGAACGGCGGCGCCCTCTGCGTTACTGCAGACCGTTGCGGAAAATCCGGTCCGGCAAGGGACCGCTGTTGTTGGTGATGCGCTGGATCAGGGTATGGCTGCGGCCTGGATCGCTGGAGATGACGAACGAACCGGCGAACAGCGGCCGGCCGCGGGCGTCGAGGAAAAGCTGGCCGGCGTTGTTGGGGCCGTCGTCGCCCAGGCCGCTGCCGCCGATGAAGCACAGACCGCTGTTGCTGCTGAGGCAGTTGCCGTAGGTGGAATCGAAGCCCATGCTGCCGGTGAAGGCTTGCGCAATGAAGTAGTTCGGTCCCGGCCCACTGTCGCCGACGGCGATGACTCGCGTGCCGGCGCCGTCGGCGAAGCGCACGTCGGTATAGCGGCCGTTGCCGTTCAGGCCCGGCTCCAGCCGTTCGGACTGCTGCACGCCGCTGCCGTCGAAGCGGGCGATGGCGGCCTGGCGCGTGGCACCGTCGTCAGAATAGGTGTTGCCGGCAATGGCGATATCGTTGTTGGCCGCCACGTCGATGCCAAGGATTTCATCCGCATGCGCCGTCTGCTGACCGAAGTAGTAGACGCGCCTGCCGTTGTTGATGCTGTTGTAGCCCGCGTTGAACGAACAACTGCTGGCGCAGAACGTGGCGTCCAGGCTGCCGTCCACATTGAGCTGGGCCAGTACCGGGCGCAGGCGCGAGATCGTGCTGTCCAGGGCAATGCCGCCGAGCACGATCTTGCCGTCGTTGCGTACGGCTACGGCATTCGCCTGGTCGATGCGGGTATTCGGTCCCAGGTCGAAAAACACCGTGGTCTTGCCGTCGCCGCTGAACGTGGTATCCAGGCCGCCGTCGGCTGCGCGCAGGCGCACCACGGCGAAGTCGGTGTCGCCGGCAGCGCTGCGCTGGGCCGAACCGGCGACGATGACGTTGTCGTCGCGATCCACCGTAACCGCCAGCGGGTAGTCGTTGTTGCCCTGGCCCAGGCCGAAATTGATCGCCGTGCCGCCGTCGCCGGCGAAGCTGGTGTCGTCGCTGCCGTCGGCTTTGAAGCGCACCACGCCGAAGTCGCTGCCGTCGGCGCCGGCACCCTGGGTGGGCCCGATCACGATGATGCGGCCGCGACTGTCCACGGTCGCCGCCTTGACCGACTGCAAGGCCGCGGCCTTGACGCGCAGCGAGTCGATCTGGGTGGCGTTCGTGGTCCAGCGCCGGATGCCGATACAGGCCGGGTCGCCGCAACTGCCCGACTGGGTGGGGAATTCGAAGATTTCCACCAGATTGCCGTTGGGCTGAGGCAGCAGGGCAATGGCCTTGAAGCTGTTCAGGCCGGTGCCTGTGATGCGGAAGGGATCCAGTTGTTCCGCCGCTTGCGCGGCAGTGCCCAGCAGCAGCGCCGCCAGCACCAGGGTGAGTCGCATCGATAAGCTCCGTCTTCAATCAGGGCGGAGCAGGAATACGCAGTGCCGCACCGGGCCATGACAGCACGGACGGGCGGTATCGCCATACGAGCGCGCATGCTGACGCCCGTCCATGCCGGCAGTGGGCCTGGCGCGGGCGGGACTGTCGGCAATTGTCGCTTTCCCGGCAAGCGCCTTGTTTTTGTGTCGGAAAAGCCAGGCCGGGACGGGTTGCGCAGCCTTCTGGTAACCTTTCGGGCTGTCCGGCCGCGAACTGGCCGGGTCCAGGTACCTTGGAGCGACCTTAGCGCATGAAAACCCTGCTCGTGACTGGTGGCGCCGGCTTTATCGGCGGCAATTTCGTGCTTGATCTGTTGGCCCAGGGCGGTTTCCGCGTGGTCAATCTGGACAAGCTCACCTATGCCGGCAATCTCGATACGCTGGCGCCGCTGAAGGCCAATCCCGACCACGTCTTCGTGCAGGGCGACATCGGCGACAAGGTCCTGGTCGAACGCCTGCTGGCCGAACACCAGCCCGACGCGATCGTGAATTTCGCCGCCGAATCGCATGTGGACCGCTCCATCGACGGTCCTGCCGAATTCGTACAGACCAATGTGGTCGGCAC
Source organism: Tahibacter aquaticus (assembly GCF_004363655.1). Taxonomy (GTDB): domain Bacteria; phylum Pseudomonadota; class Gammaproteobacteria; order Xanthomonadales; family Rhodanobacteraceae; genus Tahibacter; species Tahibacter aquaticus. The sequence goes on along the minus strand of NZ_SNZH01000001.1, from coordinate 52,124 downwards.
CCTGAATCTGCTCGAACGCGCGCTGGCCTATTGGCGCTCGCAATCGCTGGAACGCCAGGACGCTTTCCGCTTCCTGCACGTGTCCACCGACGAGGTGTACGGTTCGCTGGGCCCACTGGGCAAGTTCACCGAAGAAACCGCCTATGCGCCGAATTCGCCGTATTCGGCGTCCAAGGCCGCATCCGACCACCTGGTACGTGCCTTCCACCACACCTACGGCATGCCTACGCTGACCACCAATTGTTCCAACAATTACGGTCCGTACCAGTTTCCGGAAAAGCTCATTCCGCTGATGATCCAGAAAGCCCTGCGCGGCGAGGCGCTGCCGGTCTACGGCGACGGCCGCAACGTGCGCGACTGGCTGTACGTGCGCGACCACTGCCGCGCCATCCAGCGCGTACTGGAAGCCGGCCGCACCGGCGAGGTATACAACGTCGGCGGTGATTCCGAGCGGGAAAATATTCATGTGGTAAAAGTTATTTGTGAGCTTCTGGACCGACGCGAGCCGCTGGCCGACGGGCGCCGGCGCGAGAGTCTCATCACTTACGTCAAGGACCGGCCCGGCCACGACCGCCGCTACGCGATCGACTCGGGCAAGCTGCAGCGCGAGCTGGGCTGGGCGCCGCAGGAAACCTTCGAGTCGGGCATCGAGCGCACTGTGCAGTGGTATCTGGACAACCAGGCCTGGTGCGGCCGCGTGACCGACGGCAGCTACCGCATGGAGCGCCTCGGCGGCGCTTGATATTTCAGGGATGGCCGGCGGTTCCGCCGCATTGCAACGCAGGTGCATGACATGACGACCAAGAAAGGCATCATCCTCGCCGGCGGTTCCGGCACGCGGCTGTATCCGCTTACCCAGGTGGTGAGCAAGCAACTGCTGCCCGTCTACGACAAGCCAATGATCTACTACCCGCTCAGCGTGCTGATGCTGGCGGGCATCCGCGAAGTGCTGGTCATCAATACGCCGCACGAACAGGCCTTGTTCAAGCAGCTGCTCGGCGATGGCTCGCAGTGGGGTATTTCGATCAGCTACGCGGCGCAGCCTTCGCCCGACGGCCTGGCCCAGGCCTACCTGATCGGGGCGGACTTCGTCGGCAGCGATCCCTCCTGCCTGATCCTTGGCGACAATATTTTCTACGGCCACGGCTTCACCGAGGTACTGCGCCGCGCCGCCGCGCGCGACCACGGCGCGACGGTGTTCGGCTACTACGTACACGATCCGGAACGCTACGGCGTGGCCGAATTCGACGCCGCCGGCAAGGTGATTGGGCTGGAGGAGAAACCCTCCAGTCCCAAGTCCAACTACGCCGTCACCGGCCTGTACTTCTACGACGGCCGCGCCGTCGACTACGCCCGCACGCTCAAGCCGTCGCCGCGCGGCGAGCTGGAAATCACCGATCTGAACCGCTGCTACCTGGAAGACGATTCGCTGATGCTCGAACGCCTGGGCCGCGGCTACGCCTGGCTGGATACGGGCACGCACGATTCCCTGGTCGAAGCGTCGAACTACATCGAGACGATCGAGAACCGGCAGGGCCTGAAGGTCTGCTGCCCAGAAGAAATCGCCTTTCATGCCGGCTGGATCGATGAGGCGCAGCTGCGCACCCTGGCCAGGCCGCTGGCCAAGAACGGCTACGGCCGCTATCTGCTGCAGATAGCCGAGCAGGGAGTGGTGCCGTGAAGGTGATCGAAACCCGCCTGCCCGGCTGCGTGGTGATCGAGCCGGTCGTGTTCGGCGACGAACGCGGCTTTTTCTACGAAAGCTACAATGCGGAAAAATTCAAGGCGGCGGGGCTGGAACTGAATTTCGTCCAGGCCAATGTATCGCGCTCGGCGCGCGGCGTGCTGCGCGGACTGCACTACCAGTGGCCGCGGCCGCAGGGCAAGCTGGTCAGCGTGCTCGAAGGCGAGGTCTACGACGTGGCTGTGGATATCCGTCACGGCTCGCCCACCTTTGGCCAGTGGGCTGCGGTGCTGCTGTCGGCGGAAAACAAGCGCCATTTCTGGGTTCCCGAAGGCTTTGCCCACGGTTTTGCCGTGGTGTCGGAATTCGCCACCTTCGCCTACCAGTGCACCAATCTCTACGACGCCAAGGCCGATGCGGGCGTGCGCTGGAATGATCCGGCCCTGGGCATAGACTGGCCGGTCGCCTCGCCGCAGCTGTCGGGCAAGGACGAGAAGGCACCGCTGCTGGCCGATGTCGCACCTGAGCGGCTGCCGCGCTACGACGGCGCCTGATGCACCCGGCGGCACGCCGGTTGCGCTGCTGCTGCGGTATCTCTTCTGCCATTCCCGGACCAAAGCCATGAACATTCTGCTGCTGGGCGCCAACGGCCAGGTCGGTTTCGAGCTGCAGCGCAGCCTCGCGCCGCTGGGCCGCGTCATTGCGGCCACACGCAGCGGCCGCCTGCCCGGCGGTGCCGCCTGCGAGACGCTGGACCTGGCCGATGCGGCCGCCCTGCAAGCTCTGCTGCAGCGCAGCGCGCCGCAGCTGATCGTGAATGCCGCCGCGCATACCGCGGTCGACCGGGCCGAGGACGAGGAATCGCTGGCCCAGCTGGCCAATGCCACCGCACCGGGCCTGCTCGGGCAATGGGCGGCAGCGCAACATTGTTCCGTCGTGCACTATTCCACCGATTATATATTCGACGGCCAGGGCCTGCAGCCCTACCGCGAAGACGATGCCACCGGCCCGGTCAGCGCCTATGGCCGCTCCAAGCTTGGCGGCGAGCTGGCACTGGCGGCCAGTGGTGCGGCCTATCTGAATTTCCGCACCGCCTGGGTCTATGCCGCGCGCGGCAGCAATTTCCTGCGCACCATGCTGCGCCTGGCCCGGGAGCGCGATCGCCTGAGTGTCGTTGCCGACCAGCGCGGCGCGCCGACGCCGGCACGGCTGATCGCCAATACCACGGCCGCCGTGCTGGCGCGCTGGCTGCAGGGCAATGCCGCCAGCCGGCAGCAGAGCAGCGGCCATTACCACCTGGTCAGCGCCGGCGAATGCAGCTGGCAGGAATTCGCCGTGGCGATCATGGCCCAGGCGCAGGCGGCCGGACTGATCGAGAAATCGCCCGATATCGCCGCCATCGCCACGGCCGACTATCCGACCAAGGCACGCCGGCCAGCCTATTCCGTGCTCGACACGGGCAAACTGCGCCAGACCTTCGGCCTGTACCTGCCCGACTGGCGCGAAGGGCTGCGCGACGTGATCGCCGAACTGGGCGTTTGAGGGGTTCTGCCCCGCGCTGCGTCTGGCTTTACTGATTCTGGAAACGACCATGCTGATTCCCGTAATTCTCTCCGGCGGTGCCGGCACCCGTCTCTGGCCTGTTTCGCGCAGCGCCTATCCCAAGCCGTTCATGCGCCTGGCAGACGGCGAGTCGCTGCTGTACAAGACCCTGGACAGGGCCATGGCCGTGGCCGACGGCGGCCATGTGCTGACCGTCACCGGGCGCGACTACTACTTCCTGACCCGCGACGAATACGCCAGCCATCCCCACGCCGACCTGGACAAGCTGCCGTTCCTGCTGGAACCGGCGGGGCGCAATACCGCACCGGCCATACTGCTTGCTGCGCAGTACGCGATCAGCCATATCTCGCCGGATGCCGTGCTGCTGGTACTGCCGGCCGATCACCTGATCCGCGCGCTGGATACCTTCGCCGCCGACGTGCGCCGCGCGCGCGAACTGGCCGAGGACGGCTGGCTCGCCACCTTCGGCATTCCGCCCACGCAGCCGGAAACCGGTTTCGGCTATATCCATGTCGGTGCAGCGATTGCCGGGCGCGAAGGCAGCGAAGTCGCTGCTTTTGTGGAAAAACCCAAACGTGAACTGGCCGAGGCTTATCTCGCCGGCGGCGAGCATCTGTGGAATTCGGGCATGTTCTGCTTCCGCGCCGATGCCTTGCTGGCAGCGGCAGCGCAGACCTGTCCCGAGGTGCTGGCCGCAGCCGAGGCCTGCGCCGCCGGCGCGATCGCCCAGGAAAGCCCGGTCGAATACGCGCGCGAGGCCTTCCTGGCCCAGCCGGATATTTCCATCGACTACGCCGTGATGGAAAAAGCCGCGCGCCGCGCCGTGGTACCGGCCGCGTTCGACTGGAGCGACATCGGCTCCTGGAAAGCCGTGAGCGATCTGGAAGCCGAGTCCGACGAACACGGCAACCGCGTACGCGGCCAGGCCATCCTGGTCGAATCGGCCAACTGCTATATCCAGAGCGACAAGCGCATGGTCGCTGCGGTCGGCGTGAACGATCTGGTCATCGTCGATACCGACGATGCCGTACTGGTCGCCCATCGCGACCGCGCCCAGCAGGTCAAGCTGGTGGTCGACCGCCTGCGTGCGGACAAGCACGAGGCAGCGGCGTTCCACCAGACCGTCTATCGGCCCTGGGGCAGCTACACCGTGCTTGAGGATGCGCAGGACTGCAAGGTCAAGCGCCTGGTGGTGAAACCCGGCCATGTCCTCAGTCTGCAGAAGCATCATCGCCGCAGCGAACACTGGACCGTGGTCAGGGGCGTGGCCACGGTACGCGTCGGCGAGAAGATTTTTGCGCTTCATTCCAATCAATCTACGTATATACCCATAGACACGCTGCACCGGCTGGAAAACGCCACCACGGAAGATCTGCACCTGATCGAGGTCCAGTGCGGCGACTATTTCGGCGAAGACGACATCGTGCGGCTGGAAGACCGCTACGGCCGTGTCGCCCGCAGCTGAAGCGGGCGTTCCGGCGGGGATGTAGCGGTTGGTTGTGGCGGTCGAACTGCAGTACGCGCAAGGGTCAAGCAGGGCCAGCCCGTCCCTGTGCAGGGCTTCATTCGTTCCGATCGGTACCTCCGGGGAGGCGGTGCCGTTTGCGTCCCACTCCAAGGAGTCATCCATGTCCATCCATCGCCTGGCCTTCGCTGTCGCCGCGCTGGCGTCCACCGCGGCCGTTCATGCGCAAGTGCCGCTGGCCGATTTTGCGCGTCATACCCAGTACCGTTCGGTCAAGATTTCCCCCGGAGGCGACTATCTGGCCGCCGACGCCATCGTCGACGGCAAACGCCATCTGGCCCTGATCGAAATCGCCAACAACAAGGTGCTGACCATCCGCCCGCGTGGCGACGATGAACTGTCGGACTTCCAGTGGGTCGGCCCGCGCCGGGTGATCTACAGCCTGCAGCAGAAGATCGGTGGCGCCGATCGGCCGGTCAGCACCGGCGAACTGTTCGGCGTCGATGCCGACGGCAAGGGCAACGACCTGCTGTTCGGTTTCCGTCTCGGCGGCCAGTCGGGCGAAAGCAAGATCAAGAAGACGGTCGGCGAATACGCTTCGGGCGAGGTGATCGACGACCTGCGCGACGACGACGAAAACGTGCTGATCGCCACCGTGCCTTGGGATGCCGGTCCCGACGGCACCATGCCGACCGTGTATCGCTTCGACGTGCGCCACGGCACCAAGAAGGAACTGTTCAAGGCGCCGATCCGCAATGCCTCGTTCCTCACCGACCATGCAGGCGTGGTGCGCTTTTCCTATGGCGAAGACGTCAACACCAACTGGAAGGTGATGTACCGCGACAACGACGACGGCAAGTGGGAAGAAGTCTTCAGCGAAGCCGCCAAGGGTTCGCGTTTCTATCCGCTGGCTTTCGACAAGAGCAACAACAGCGTCTATTGGGCCTGCGAAAACGAAGCCCGAGCCAACGCCGTCTGCACCTGGGATACCAAGGAACGCACGCTCAAGCCGGTGTGGACCAGCAAGAGCGTCAGTGTGTGGGACCTGATCCACAGCTTCGACGAACAGTCGGTCGTCGGCGTCGAAGCGATGCCGGGCCGCATGGCCATCGGCGTGCTGGACAAGAATTCCGAAGAGATCAAGACTCTCAGCCAGCTGATGCAGCAATTCCCCGGCGAGCACGTCTCCATCCATTCCAGCGACAAGGAAGGCAACCGCCTGGTCGTACTGGTGGAAAGCGACATCAACCCTGGCGAGTTCTTCCTGCTCGACCGCAAGAGCAAGAAACTCACGCCGCTGCTCAAGCGTGCCGGCTGGATCGATCCGGCCAAGATGGCGACGATGGAGCCGGTAGAGCTGAAAAGCCGCGACGGCCTGCCGCTGCACGGCTACCTGACCCGGCCGCTGGGCAAGGAAGAAGCGAAAAACCTGCCTCTGGTCGTGATGGTCCACGGCGGTCCGTACGGCATACGCGATACCTGGAGCTTCGACATCTACGCCCAGGCACTGGCCAGCCGCGGCTATGCGGTGCTGCAGGTCAACTACCGCGGTTCCGGCGGTTACGGCCAGCGTTTCGTCGACGCAGGCTATCGCGAGTGGGGCGGCAAGATGCAGGACGACGTCACCGATGCCACCCAGTGGGCCATTGCCCAGGGCATCGCCGACGCGAAGCGCATTTGCATCTACGGTGCCAGCTACGGCGGCTACGCGGCGCTGCAGGGCGCGGTGCGCGAACCCGACCTGTACCGCTGCGCGATCGGCGACAGCGGTGTCTACGACCTGCGCCTGATGTATACCCGTGGCGACATCCAGCAGCGTCTTATCGGCGAGAACTACCTGACCAAGGTGCTGGGCGAAGACAAGGCCGAGCTGACCGCACGTTCGCCCATCGCCAACCTTGACAAGCTCAAGGCCAAGGTGATGCTGATTGTCGGCGGCCAGGACAAGCGCGTACCGCCAGTACACGGCGAAAGCCTGCATAACGCCCTGGAAAAGAAGGGCGTCAAGCACGAATGGCTGTACGAGCGCACTGAAGGCCATGGCTTCTACGACGAGAAAAATCGTGAAGTCATGTTGAAGAAAATGCTCGAGTTCCTCGATGCATCGATTGGTGCGGGGGCGTCGCCGGCGGCGCCTTGATCCGCTGTTGTGCGATTGAACGGGCTTCTGTCTTGCCTGCTGCTTTTTGTATTCGACGAGATTTGTAAGATGCGACGCGTTTTACAGGGTGCGATGAATTTGTAGGGTGCGATGAGCGAAGCGAATTGCATCATCAACGCAGAAATTTTGCGGCGCGCTCATGCTCTAGCCCTCTCCTCCACGCTTCCTGGGGGAGAGGGCTTTTGCTGCTTCGCATTGCCGATTTCCGCTTCTGCATCAAACCAGCCGCCAACCGGCAATCCAGCGACTGACGAAACTCACGCAACCGCGTCCACTGTTGCAGAACCTACTTGTACTATCCGCAAAAACGCCACAGGGCAGCGTTGACGTCGTTCGAATCCGCTGCTTCGGCTGTCGCGCGACTACGTCGGTGCAACTGCACCGGCCTCGCTAACGGCAGGGCGCTGTCACGCCGACGTCACCGAACTGCAACCAAAGCCTCACGGGGCGACTGTACTTTGCGAAAAGTTTCTCTCGCAAGGACGCGCCAACCGCATGATTCCTTCCACCGCCATCGTTGTCGGCGCCGGTATTGTCGGCCTGGCCCTGGCCAAGGCCCTGGCCGAACGCGGCTGCCGCGTCGTTGTCTTCGAGCGGCACGAGCGTGCCGTCGGCGCCTCGCTGCGCAGCCCGGGCGCGCTGTGGCTGCTGGGCGAGGCGAACGGACGTTTGCTGGAACTGGCGCGGCGTTCGCGCCGGGCCTGGCAGGAGTTCTGCGAGGCGGCTGATGTCTGGTACGAATCCAGCGGCTGCCTGGTGCCGGCCTACAGCGACGACGAAATGGCCTTGCTGCAGGAGTTCTGCGCCGCCAGCGGACAGCAGCGCGACTGCCAGCTGCTCAATCCGGCGCAGACGCGCGAACGCTGCGCACAGGTGCAGCCGCGTGGACTGCGCGGCGCGCTGTGGAGTGGCGAGGAAGCGGTGCTGGACCCGCGCGTCGCCCTGCGCCAGCTGCCGCTGTGGCTGGCCGACCGCCTCGACGTGGAATTCCGCTGGAAGCATGCGGTCACGCGCGTGGCACACCCGTATGTCTGGAGTGGCGGCCGCCGCCACGCCGCCGATGCGATCTATCTGGCCGGCGGGGCGGATCTGCCGGCCTTGTATCCACAGCTGTTTGCCGAAGGGCGCCTGTCGCTGCTGCGCCGCCAGGTCGTGCGCCTGGCGGCCCAGCCCGACGGTTTCCGCCTGGGCTGCCAGTTGCACGGCGTGGCGGGGCTGGCCGCCTGGCCGGCGTTTGCGGCCTTGCCGGCGGCGCAGCGCCTGGCCGAGCGCGCGCAGGCCGACAGCGCGGAATGCGGCCCTGACGATTTGCTGCTGCTGCAGAACGGCAGCGGCGAAATTCTTGCCAGCCATGCACTGAGTGCCGCGCCTGCCGCAGCCACTGGCGACAGCCTGCAGGCGACGCCGCTGTTCGACGCGCTGCGCCGCCTGACGTTGCTGCCGGACTGCCGCATCGCCCAGTCCTGGCAGACCGTACATGCATGCAGTGCCGGCGATTTCGCCATCCAGCCCGAAGCCGGCGTCAGCATCGTGGCTGCGCCGGCCGGCCCGGGCCTCAGCCTCGCTTTCGGCCTGGCCGAGGAAGTGGCGGCTGCCTCGGCGTAGCCGGCGGGCTCAGCGCACGCCGTGCATGAGCCGGCGCAGCAGCGGTGCAGCGACCAGCGCCAGCAGGCCGCAGGCCACACCGATGATCAGCATTACCAGGAACAGGTGGGCATAGCTGGCGCCGGCGTCGACGAAGGACAGCGTCTCGCCCTCGGGTATTTCTATCGCCGCCAGCTTGCCGAACTGCGCCGCCAGCGTCTCGGAGAACGCCGTGGCCAGAAACCAGGTGCCCATCATCAGGCTGACCACGCGCGGCACCGACAGCTGGCTGACCGCCGACAGTCCGACCGGAGAAAGGCACATTTCTCCAAGTTCCAGAATGAAATAAGCCAATACCAGCCACCATACACTGGCCTGCACACCGGTGGCGCCTGCATGCTGCGCGGCCCATAGCAGCGGCAGGAACGACAGTCCGCCCAGCAGCAGGCCGACGGCCGATTTCACCGGTTTGGACGGATCGGCGCCGCGCCGGTCCAGCCAGCCCCATAACCCGCTGAACAGCGGCGCCAGCAGCACCAGGAACAGCGCACCCAGATAGGTCAGCGAGCCCGCCGTCTGCGGCAGCACCACGCAATCGCGCAGCAGCAACAGCAGCGTGACGACGACGACAAGGCCGAACAGGTACTGCGGCGCGCGCGAAGCCGCATCGCGGTCGGACAGGCGCGCGGCAACGACGAACGCCGCCGGTGCCAGCAGCAGCGCCACCAGCGACCAGGGCGCGGTGCGCACGAACAGGCTCAGGTTGGCGCCCCAGTCGTTGCCCCAGACCAGCTCCGGCGTCGGCTGTACCAGCGCGGGCAGCACGTCCTTGGTCAGCAGCCGGTCGGTGAACGTGACCCAGGAGCCGTAGGTCTGCTCGTACAGGGTGAAGAACACCAGGCACATGAAGATCATCGCCATCAGCGCCAGCATCTGGTCGCGCTGGATCCTGGTGCATTGCGTGGCGAGGAACCAGACAAACCAGACCAGTACGCCGAGCATCATCAGCAGCATCAGCGCCAGCGCCGGCGAGATCACGCCGCCCAGGGAAAACGCGCCATTGGCCACAGCCCACATCAGTCCGGCCACTGGCAGCAGCCCGGCCACGGCGGTCAGGTAGATCAGCCATTCCCGCGGCAGCAGGCCGACACGCTCGCGCAGCCGTTCCGGCGCGGGCGGCTCGGCGTGGCCGCGCAGGTATTTCTGGCCCCAGAGAAACTGCAGCAGCCCCAGCAGCATGCCGATGCCGGCGATGCCGAAGCCGTAGCTCCAGCCCAGGGTCTGGCCGAGATAGCCGCAGATGATCGAGGCCAGCAGCGAACCGAAGTTGATGCCGGCATAGAACAGGGCAAAACCCGAGTCGCGGCGTGGATCGTCCGGCGCATACAGCTTGCCGACGATGGTGGAAATATTCGGCTTGAGAAAGCCGACGCCCATGATGATCAGCGATAGCGAGAAATAGAAGGCGAGCAGTGCACCGCTGTCGCGCTGCATCACGCCGTCGACCAGGCGTGCCTCGTGGCCTTCGATGGCCATGCCGGCGTGGCCCAGCACCAGCAGCAGGCCGCCGAACACCACCGCCTTGCGCATGCCCAGCCAGCGGTCGGCCAGCATGCCGCCGATGACCGGCAGGCAGTAGACCAGGCCGCCGTAGGCGCCCAGTACGTCCAGGCCGACCTTGTCGCCGAACTTGTGGTGCTGCAGCAGGTACAGCAGCAGCAGGGCCTTCATGCCGTAGAAAGAGAATCGCTCCCACATCTCGGTGAAGAAGCAGACGTAGACGCCTTTCGGATGGCCGAGGAAATTGTCGCTGGCCGGCAGGCTGGCCTGCGGAGTGGAGATCGCTGCAGAGGACATTGCGGGGCCGGCTGGTACTGGGGCGCGGAGTATATCGGCCGCGCCAGGGCGCCGCGCCGCAACGGCGCGGGCCGGCAACAACGCGGGCCGGGTTTGCCCGCTGCGGGCCGAAACGCTACCGTGCGCGGATGCCCAATTCCTCCTTGCGTTGCAGCGCCGCACTGGCGCTGGTCCTGCTGTCGTCCGCCTGTGGTCTGGTCCACGGCAGCCAATCCGTCCTCGTTGCCACGGCCGACGAAACGCGCACTGCCGCGTCGCCGCCGGGCGAGTTCCTGCAGCAACTGCGCGCGCTGTGCGGCAAGGCCTTCGCCGGCCGCGTGGTGGCCGATACGCCGGCCAGCACCGACAATCCGTTCGCCGGCAAGAAGCTGGTCATGCATGTGCGCGACTGCGCTGCCGGCGAGGTGCGCATTCCATTCCATGTCGGCGACGACCATTCGCGTACCTGGGTATTCACCGCCGACGCCAAGACCAGCCAGTTGCGCCTCAAGCACGATCACCGTCACGCCGACGGCAGCGCTGATGCGATGACCGGGTATGGCGGCGACAGCCGCGCCGGCGCGGTTGCGCGGAGCGCCGCCGGCTGGCGCTATGAATTTCCTGCCGATGCCGAATCGCAGCAGCTGTTCCGGCGCCTGGACCGGGCCGTCTCGATAACCAATGTCTGGGCCGTCGAACTCGATGCGAAGCGCTTCGTCTACGAACTGGCCCGGCCGAACCGGCTGTTCCGCGTCGAGTTCGACCTGGCCCGGCCGCAACCGCTGCCGCCGGCAGCGTGGGGCGCTGCCGCGACCAGGTAGCTGCGGCCGGCGCGGCGACAGTGCAGGGTGTTACTATTTATACATTAATGGTTAGTATCCTCCGGGCTCTCGACGGACCAGTTTGCCATCGGCCGGCGTATGGCGGCCGGTAGCGCTTTCCACACTGCGTTGTATGTAAATTATTTACCGTACGCATAGGCAGGCCGGCAGGCGGGTGAAATACTCGGCGCGCATCCAGTCCAAACCGGAGAATGTGCAATGAGCCTGTTCGCTTGCTGCTTCTGGTGGTTCGTACTCGGCCTGTTGCTGGGATGGTTGTTGAATTGGCTGCTGTCGCGCTGGTTGCGCAAGGATCCGCCGGCGCCTGCCGCGGCATTCGACAGCACCAGCCGGCGCTCGCAGGGCGCCTACACGCCGCCGGATGAAACACCGCGGGCTTCTTCCGCCCCGGTCGATCTCTATTCGTCCGAAGTGAAGTCCGAAACGCCGCGGGTCTACTCCTCGGGGATCGACCTGCCTCTGCCGGCAGCGCAGGCTGCCGCAGCGCGCGTGTTTACGGTGACTACCGACCCGGCGGCGGCAATTCCCATCGATCTGTCCGCGGCGCGACTGTCCGGCTTCGTGCTCAAGCACGCGGACGATCTGACCATCGTCGAAGGCATAGGGCCCAAGATCAACGAGCTGCTGCTCGGTGCAGGCGTCGTCACGTTTGCGCAGCTGTCCCGGCGCAGTGTCGACGAGCTGCGCGCCATCCTCGACAGCGGTGGGCCGAATTTCAAGATCGCCAATCCGGGCAACTGGGCGCAGCAGGCCGGGCTGGCGGCGGCAAACCGCTGGAGCGAACTGCGCACCCTGCAGGATCGCCTGAACGCCGGCGTCGAGCCGACCGACAACGACTGAGGCGGAGACTGCCATGAGCCAGGTCATCGATTGGCCGCGCTATACGCGCTGGACATGGGGCATCGCGTTGCTGCTGGTGCTGCTGCTGTTGGGTCTGTGGCTGGGCGGGCGCTGTCCGCTGGCCACGCCCGGCTGCTGCGGCGCGGCACCGGCCGGCGCTGCCGCGGCAAGCGCGCAGCTCGGCTTCAGTATGGAAAACGGGAAATTGGTACTGACCGGTGCGCTGCCGCAGCAGGCCGCCAAGGAGCGCCTGCTGCAGTCCGTCGCCGCCGTGGTGGTCACGGACGGCACGAGAGACCGGCTGCGCGTCGATGCTGCCGCGGGCGCCAGCCCCTGCGCGGCCAGGGCGGCCGACATTGCGGTCCAGCTGAGCCAGTCCGGCGCTCTTGCCGTCGTCTGCGAAGGCGGTACCGTGCGCCTGCGCGGTGATGTCGACAGCGAGGCGACGCGGCGAAGGCTGGGCGACTGGGCGGTAAGCCTGTTCGGCACTTCGGCCAGTGTCGTCAATGAACTGCACGTCGTCGTGCCTGCTCTCGCCCCTGCCGCTGTGCCGGCGGCAGCGACGGCGGCGCCCTTCGGCCTGCTGCTGCAGCAGGGCAAATGGCGGGTTACCGGCGCAGTGCCCGACCAGGACAGCCGCGAGCGTGTGCTTGGCGCCTTGCGCGGCACCTTCGGCAGCAGCGCCCTGGTCGACGAACTGCAGCTGCGGCCTGGCGCCCTGCTCGGTCCCTGCGCCGCGCGCCTGGACGGCTTGCTGGCGTGGTTGCGCAAAGCTGCCGGCGTCGGCCTGACCTGCGAGGCCGGCAGCGTGACGCTGAGCGGCGAAGTGGCCAGCGAAGAACAGCGCAGCGCCCATCTGCGCTGGCTGCGCGACTACTTCGGTGCCGATACGGCCATCGTCGACCAGCTGCGTGTCGTGGCCGCCGTAGTGCCGGCCAGCAAGGCCGAAGAAGTGAAGTGCGCGGATCGCATGGGCGCGATGGTGACCTTCCACACCGGCTCTGCCCAGATCGACGAAACCGGTCACCAGCTGCTCGATGCCGTTGCCGCCTGTTTCCAGCAGAGCGTCTACGAGATATCCGGCCATACCGACAGCGTCGCCAGCGACGACATCAACAACCCCCTGTCGCAACAGCGCGCCGACGCCGTGCGCAACTATCTGATCGGCAAAGGCGTACCCGCCGACAACCTGGTCGCCCGCGGCTATGGCTCGTACCGGCCCATCGCCGACAACGACAGCGAGGAGGGCAGGGCGCGCAACCGGCGTATCGAGTTCCAGAAAATGTAGGGGTGGAATAGGTTACAAAAACCAACCCGGCCTTGGCCGGGTTGGTTTGTGGTGGCAGCGGCGGCCGTCACCACGTCCCGTTCCGGCCCGCCACACCTGCCGCTGTACGCAAACGCAGCTATGCCCGATGCGTCTCTCGACCGGCTGCGCGACCGCGCATCGGCAGCAACAACCATGACTTCCGGACTATCCGCACCCGGGTACGCGCAGACCCCGACCCCCGGTTATGCTTGGCGCCCCCCGCCCAGTCGTGCGGGTGTCTATCTCCCGGAGTCCGCATGAGTACACCTGCAGTTCCGCAGCTGACTGTCCGCGCCGTCTTGCTGTCCGTGGTGCTGGCAATGATCCTCGCTGCCGCCAATACCTATCTGGGCCTGTTCGCCGGCCTGACCATCGCCACGGCCATTCCCGCCGCGGTCATTTCCATGGGCGTGCTGCGGGTACTGGGCGGCGGCACCATCCTGGAAAACAATATCGTGCAGACCGGCGCCTCGGCTGGTTCGTCCATCGCCGCCGGCGTCATCTTCACCATTCCGGCGCTGATCATCCTCAACTACTGGCAGGACTTCCGCTATTCCTGGGTGCTGGCCATCGCCGGCCTCGGCGGCCTGCTCGGCGTGCTGTTCTCGGTGCCGCTGCGTCGCTCCATGATCGTCGACGATCCGCTGCCCTTCCCCGAAGGCAAGGCCGCGGCGGAAGTACTCAAGGCCGGCGAGAACCCCGGCCCGGGCCTGAAGATCCTCGGCATTTCCTCGGTGCTGGGCGCCGTGGTCAAGCTGATGGCGGAGAGCGGCCTGCGCATGATTCCGGACAATGCCTCGGGCGCCGGCTTCTTCGGCAAATTCCTCGGCTATATGGGTACCGGCCTGTCGCCGGCCCTGCTCGGCGTGGGCTATATCGTCGGCCTGAATATCGGCATCGTGGTGCTGTCGGGCAGCGTGCTGTCGTACAACATCGCCATTCCGCTGTACCACGCGTTCGCGCAGTCCTTCGATCCGGCCCTCGCGTCGCAGCTGGCCGGCCTTGGCGCCGCCGAGGCGGCTGGTCTGATCCGCGCCGAGAAAGTGCGCTACCTCGGCGTCGGCGCCATGCTGATCGGCGGAATGTGGACCCTGTTCTCGCTGCGCAAGTCGCTGGTGTCGGGCATCCGCAGCGGCATCGCCGCAGCGCGCAAGGGCAGCGATGCCAACGTGCCCGAGACCGAGCGCGACCTGCCGATGAAGTGGATGCTCATCGCCCTGGTGATCTTCGTACTGCCGCTGCTGCTGCTGTACCAGGCCATCGTCGGCAACTGGGCGGTGAGCATTCCGATGGCCATCATCATGGTGGTGGCGGGCTTCCTGTTCGTGTCGGTGTCGGGCTACCTGGCCGGCCTGGTCGGTTCCAGCAACAACCCGGTGTCGGGCATCACCATCGCCACCATCCTGTTCGCCTCGGTGGTGCTGATGCTGCTGCTGGGTAGCGACTCGCCGATCGGTGCGGTGGCCGCCATCATGATCGGCGCGGTGGTCTGCTGCGCGGCCGCGGTCGGCGGCGACAACCTGCAGGATCTCAAGGCCGGCTACCTGGTTGGCGCCACGCCGTGGAAGCAGCAGGTGATGCTGGCGATCGGCGCCCTGTCCTGCGCGCTGGTGATGGCGCCGGTGCTGAACCTGCTCGCCACGGCCTACGGCATTGGCCCGGCCACGCCGGAACACCCGAACTCCCTCAACGCGCCACAGGCCACCCTGATGGCGTCGGTGGCCAAGGGCCTGTTCGGCGGCAAGCTGCCCTGGGAAATGATCATTGCCGGTGCCGTGATCGGCGCGGTCGTGATCGCACTGGACGAATGGCTGAAGGCGCGCAAGTCCACCTTCCGCGTGCCGGTGCTGGCCGCGGCGATCGGCATCTACCTGCCGCTGGAACTGATGGTGCCCATCTTCCTCGGTGGCGTGCTGTCGTACCTCGTCGAGCGCCGCTTCAAGGTGCCGGCGCACGACGAGGCTGCGCGCGACCGCGTACACCGCCCCGGCACGCTGTTTGCCGCCGGACTGATCACCGGCGAGGCGCTGATGGGTATCGCCATCGCCGTGCCCATCGTGGTCAGCGAGCGCGCCGATGTGCTGGCCCTGCCGACGCCGTTCCATCTGGGCCAGTTTGCCGGCCTGATCGTGCTGGCGCTGATCGGCTGGCTGCTGTATCGCGCGGCGGTCAAGAACCAGAACACCTGAGCAAGGCCGTTGCGGCGATTGCCGCAACGGTTATTTTGCCTTGTTGTCCACACTTTCCACGGATGCACGCATGAAACTTTCCGCTTCGCTTTCCTTCGCGCTGCTGGCGGCGCTGGCCCTGCCCGCCGCCGCCGACCGCGGCCTCAGCGTCAACGATCTGGTCAATCTCGAGCGCGTGTCCGATCCGCAGCTTTCGCCGGACGGCCGCTATGTTGCCTACCAGGTGCGCGAAACCGATTTCGCCGCCAACAAGGGCGTCAACGGCCTGTGGCTGCTCAAGCTCGACGGCAAATCATCGCCGCAGCGCCTGACCGACGCCGCTGCCAGCAGCGCCGGCCCGCGCTGGGCACCGGATGGCCGCAGCATCTACTACACCGCCGCACAGGACGGCGTGGCCCAGCTCTGGCGCGTCGATGTGGCACCGGCCCTGGCCGGCGGCGGCAAGGATGCCGACAAGTCGGTGATGCGCGATGCGTTCGAGGCCAAGCCGCAGCCGGCGGTGGTGTCCAGCGGCCTGCCCATCGACATCGGCGCGTTCAAGCTGTCGCCCGATGGCAGGAAGGTGCTGCTGGCGTTGGACGTGTTCACCGACTGTCCGGACATCAACTGCACCAAGCAGCGCCTGGACGCCACCGCGGCGAGCAAGGTCAGCGGCCAGCTCTACGACAAGCTGTTCGTGCGTCACTGGGATACCTGGGCCGACGGCCGCCGCAGCCAGCTGTTCCTCGGCGAGATCGGCGCCGACGGCGCGCTGCAGCCGCGCCTGAAGCTGATGTCCCGCGGCATCGACGGCGACGTGCCGTCCAAGCCGTTCGGCGACGACTCCGAATTCGCTTTCTCGCCGGATGGCAAGACCGTTTATTTCGGCGCGCGCATCGCCGGCAAGAGCGAACCCTGGTCGACCAATTTCGACCTGTACGCCGTGCCGGCCGATGCCTCGTCGGCACCGCGCAACCTGACCGCGGCCAACCCGGCCTGGGATGCCAATCCGCTGCCCTCGGCCGACGGCAAGACCCTGTACTACCTGGCGATGAAGCGCCCCGGCTTCGAAGCCGACCGTTTCGGCCTGATGGCACTGGATCTGGCCAGCGGCAACAGCCGCGAAATCAATCCGGGCTGGGACCGCTCGGCTGGCTCGATCAAGCTGTCCGCCGACGGCAAGACCATGTTCGCGGTAGCCGACGACAACGGCCAGCATCCGTTGTTCGGCATCGACCTGGCCAGCGGCAAGGCGCGCCTGATTGCCGGCGACGGCCATATCAACGGCTACGACGTGGCCGGCACCACCCTGGTCTTCGGCCGCGACACCTTGCAGTCGCCCAGCCAGCTGTTCCTCGGCAGCAGCAAGGGCGGCAAGACGCGCCAGCTCACCGGCAACAATGCGGACAAGCTCAAGGGCATCGTCTTCGGCGAGCCGGAATTCTTCGATTTTCCGGGCTGGAACAACGAGCGCGTGCAGGGCTATGTGGTCAAACCGTGGAATTATGAACAAGGCAAGAAATATCCAGTCGCCTTCCTGATCCACGGCGGCCCGCAGGGCGCCTACGGTAACGACTTCCACTACCGCTGGAATCCGCAGACTTACGCCGGCCTTGGCTTCGCCGTGGTGACGGTGAATTTCCACGGTTCCACCGGCTACGGCCAGGCCTTCACCGATTCGATCTCGGGCGACTGGGGCGGCAAGCCGCTGGAAGACCTGCAGAAGGGCTGGGCCGCGGCGCTGGCCAAGTACAGCTTCCTCGATGGCGAGCGCGCCTGCGCACTGGGCGCCTCGTACGGCGGCTACATGATCAACTGGATCGCCGGCAACTGGCAGCAGCCGTGGAAGTGCCTGGTCAACCACGACGGCGTGTTCGACACGCGCATGATGGGCTATTCCACCGAAGAGCTGTGGTTCAGCGAGTGGGAAAACGGCGGCACGCCGTACGACAAGCCGGAAAACTACGAGAAATTCAATCCGGTCAACCATGTGGCGAAGTGGAAGGTTCCCATGCTGGTGATCCAGGGCGGCATCGACTTCCGCATTCCGCTGGAACAGAGCCTGGGCGCCTTCACCGCGCTGCAGCGCCGCGGCATCGACAGCCAGTTGCTGCATTTCCCCAACGAAAACCACTGGGTGCTCAAGCCGCAGAACAGCGTGAAGTGGCACGAGACGGTCAACGCCTGGCTGCAGCGCTGGACCGCAAAATAGCAGCGAGACGCAGGTCGGGGCGAGCCGTCAGGCGAGCCCCGGCAGCGCGGTATTGCCGCATCGCAGCGTTGCCAGTGGCAGTTCGGTGCGCCGCACTGTCTGAGACCTCGCGGCGCACTTCGCGTTGCTTATCGCGCTCTGCGTGCATCGCGGGCGGCAACGCCGCGATCGGGAAAGTCGGTGAAGAAGCCATCGATGCCGGCAGCCAGCAGCAGGCTGATTTCCTGCTCCATGCTAAGGCTGGATCCGTCCTGCGCCGTCGCAAGGAACGCCGGTTCTGCACGCAGGGTATACGTATGTACCTTTAGTCCTGCCGCATGCGCGTGTGCAATCAGCGGGTGCACTGCGTCGCTCAACCGCGCCGGTGCCGCGCCGGTCGCTGTTTGCCGCAGCAGCAGATTGTCCTTCCAGGGCGCGACGCCATACGCGTAGCGCTGCCGCATCCAGCCCAGCACGCCGGGTGTTGTCAATTCGCCGTACGACACGGCACCGCTGCCCAGTCCGGGTAGCGCGGCACGCAGTCCCGGATACAGCGCATCCAGGTCGTCACCCCGGGCCTGATGCCAGCGCAGGTCGTAGGGCAGGGCGAAATCGCGGTTCTGCGCCGTGACCGCGCCTGTGTCGCCGAACAGTTGCATCAGGCGCAGTTCGACGCCGGTGGCGGGCAGTATCGAATCGTGCAGCTCGATCAGGTTGGCCAGCTCGAACGACTGCACGTACACGCGTTGCGTGTCGGTAAATCCGCTGCGTACGAGTTCGTCAACCAGCAGCCGTCCCAGCGAACGCGCGATCGGCGTGCCGTCGAGATAGCGGCCTTCGTGGGCGAAATAGGTCGGATGCTTGGTTTCCGGATAGATTGCCACTGGCCGGCCTGCCTTGGCTGCCAGCGCAATGACTTCGGCAAAGCTGGGAATGACGAATTCGCCGTCGTAACGCGTATTGCCGCTGCGCAGCTGCGGCAGGCGTTCGCGCGCGCGCAGCGTGCGAATTTCTGCAAACGTGAAATCTTCCGCAAACCAGCCTTCGATGTCTTCGCCATCGACGCGCTTGCGCGTGCGCCGGCCGGCAAATTCCGCATGCGCTGCCACGTCGGTAGTGCCGCCGATCTCGTTTTCGTGGCGGCAGATCAATACGCCGTCGCGCGTGACGACGAGATCGGGCTCGATCACGTCGGCGCCCTGCTCGATGGCCAGGGCGTAGCTGGCCAGCGTGTGCTCGGGCCGGTAGCCGCTGGCGCCGCGATGGCCGATGACGAGGGGCAATTCGTACTGCATGACGGTTTCCGCAGGCTGCTTCGACGCTGTGCCGGCGCAGGCTGCAACCAGCAGCAGGATAAAAGCAGCAAGAACGCTGTCGCGCAAGCTGCGACAGCGCGGCGCACCGGACAAGCTGTCCGGTCGCAGGCGAAACACAGTGGACAAGTCCGGGATACGCATGGGCGCGGACTTTCGCAAACTGCGATGGCGACAGTGTGACGCCCGACCTGCGGCCTGCTGTCGCTTCCCAGGACCCCGATCGCTAGGAGCGACCATGTACTACACCATTCCCTCCATCTACCTGCCGCCCGTCGCCAGGACTGTTGCCGCCATTCTGCTTGCCCTGTGCGGCAGCGGTGCGGTGCAGGCGCTGGGCACCCCCGGTGCCGCCAGCGGCCCGGCGCTGCGGCACAACCTTTTCGTTTCCGGCAAACAGCACCAGGCCTCCATCGCCTCCGACGCCGACGGCAACGCGGTCAGCGTCTGGTATAGCTCGCCCGCTGTGGGCAGTCCCGTGGTCACGCCCTACGGCTTGCGCGCGCGCCTGCTCGACAGCGCCGGTACCCCGCTGGGCGACGAGATCGTCGTCAACAGCACGCCGACTGCCGGCTCCTCGTTCTATCCCGAAGTGGCCATGGACCAGGGCGGCAATTTCACCGTGGTCTGGTCTGCGCTGGGCACGCAAATGGGAAGTCTCTCTCATGTATATCGGCGTCGCTTCGACAGCCTCGGCAATCCGCTGGAATTGCAGCTACAGCTCGATATCGGCTCGCCCACAGAAGGCGCCAGCCCTGCCATCGCCATGACGCCGGCCGGCGCCGCGGTGGTGGTCTGGAAGAACTACCTGCCCACGGGCGTTGAAATCCGTGCGCGCCGTTTCGACAGCGCAGGCGTGGCGCAAGGCACGGATTTTGTCGTAGCTACGCCGGGCAGCAATGCCATGAGTCCCGAACTGCGCGTGGCCCTCGACGACAGCGGCAACTTCACCGTGGTATGGACGCAGGACGTCGCCGACGGCGCCGGGCAGGACGTCTATCGCCGCCGATTCAGCGCCGCCGGCACCGCGCTCGGACCGGCGCTGCGCACGCTGGCCAGCGGCAGCCAGAGCGAGGCCGATATCGGCATGGACGCCGCCGGCAACAGCGTTGTCGTCTGTAACTCGCTGGTCTCGCGCAACAACTCGCGCATCCTGGGCCGGCGCTACGATGCGGCCGGCAATGCGGTCGGCGGCGAATTCATTCTGGCCTACCAGCAATTGCATCCCGCCTATGAAGCGATGAATCCGGCGGTTGCCATGGTGCGCAGCAGCGGCGAATTCAGCGTGGCCTGGAACCGGCGCAACAACACCGTCTACCTGCGCCGCTATGCGGCCAGCGGCACCGCGCTGGGCGACGAGACGGCGGTCCCCGGCGGTGGCCTTGGCCTGACCGAGCCGCGCATTGCCAGTGACTACGACGGCGATATCAGCCTGGTCTGGCGCGATGACGAATCGAGCTATGCCCAGGACTACGGCGTGATGGGGCGGCGCATTGCCGGTTTCGCCAGTGTCGATCTGGCGGCGCAGCTGTCGGCCGCGCTGGTGAGCGGCAGCAGTCCGGCGGCGATCGACTACCAGGTCAGCGTCGCCAACCTGCAGGCGCCGGCCAGCTATGCCGGTGCGCGCACTGCGACCGGTGTCGTCGCCGTGCTGACGCCACCGGCCGGCAGCGTGGTGCTGCAGGCCTCCGGCAATCGCTGGTATTGCGATACGGCGCAGCAGAATCCGCGTTGTACCTATCTGGCGGAAATTCCGGCCGGCGGCAGCAGCGATGCCTTGCAGGTGCGTGTCGGTGGCGCGGGCAGCGGCAACGTACAGGCCAGCGTGCAGGTGTCGGGCAACCAGTACGATGCAGCGGCGGGCAACGACAGCAACAGCGTGACGCTGCCGGTTCCCTGAGGCGACCTGCGGCGAGAGCGGTCCGATGACCTCTGCCCCGGCTTGCCGGGGCAGAGGGCTTGCAGCGATGCCGCGCGCCAGTACGGCGCAATATGTGCAGCATTATGGAAAAATAATTTCCTGAAGTTGCTGCAGCTGCGCAGAAAAGTCCGCATAGTCCGGCGCCAGCGGCTGCGCCCTTGCCGGCCGTTGCAGCAGTCCGGCCAGCGCGGGCGGTATTTCGACGGCGCGTCCGATCAGCGGCTCGACGATGCTCTCGAACTTGGCCGGATGTGCAGTCGCGACCACGCACCAGTCGCCGTCGGCACCGTCGCGGCGCAGGTCTTCCAGCAGCTTGACGGCAGTCGCCGTATGCGGACAGAACACTTCGCCGTGGTCGCGATAGCGCCGCTGTATCGTCTCGCTGATGGCGGCGTCGTCCACGCTGGCGGCCACGAAGGCGCCGCGCAGTTCCGCGGCATCGGGATACAGCCAGCGCAAGCGTTCGAAGTTGCTCGGTGCGCCCACGTCCATGGCATTGGCCAGGGTGGCGATGCTGGCTCGCGGTGTGTAGTCGGCGCCGGAGAAGAACTGCGGCAGCACGTCGTTGGCATTGCTGGCCAGTACGATGCGGCCCAGCGGCAGGCCCACGGCACGGGCCAGCACGGCAGCAAAGGCATTGCCCAGGTTGCCGGTGGGAATCACCCAGTTCAGCACGCGGGCGTGCCGGCGCCAATGCGCCAGCGAGGCTGCAGCGTAGTAGCTCATCTGCGGCAGCAGCCGGCCCAGGCTGATGCTGTTGGCGGAACTCAGCGGTACCTGCTTCTGCAGGCTGGCATCGTTGAGCGCCTGCTTGACCAGGGACTGGCAGTCGTCGAACGAACCGGAAACCTTGTAACTGTGGATATTGTCGCCAAAGCAGCCGAGCTGGTGGGCCTGGCGCGGCGAGACGCGGCCGTCGGGATACAGCACGGCGACGCGCAGGCCCGGCTGGCGATGAAACGCCGCGGCCACGGCGGCACCGGTATCGCCCGAGGTAGCGACGACAATGGTCAGCGGCCGCGTAGCGGCGCGCTGCAGCCGGCTCAGGCAGGCGGCAAGGAAACGCGCGCCGAAATCCTTGAATGCGGCGGTCGGGCCGTGGATCAGCTCCAGCACGTAGTCCTGCGGCGTGGCCAGTGCATTCAGCGGTGCCGGGAAATCGAAGGCTTCGGTACAGATCGCAGCCAGTTCGCCCTGCAGCGGATCGCCGGCAAAGAAGGGCTGCAGCAGGCGCGTGGCGATCTGTGCCAGCGTGTCGCAGCCGTCGAAATCGGCAATGTCCAGGGCCGGCAGCTGCTGCGGCACATACAGGCCGCCGTCGGGCGCAAGGCCGGCGGCAATGGCGGCGCTCAGGCCGGTCGGCGGCGTGCTGCCGCGGGTGCTGACGAACTTCATGCGATGACCTCGGCCGCAGGACCGGCCACCGGAGAAATGAACACGTCGCTGGCAAAGCCCGCCGCGGCGAAAGCCGCCTGCATCGCCGCTGCTGCGGCCGTGGCGGCGGCGGGATGTTCGAACCAGGCAAATACGCTGGGACCGGCGCCGGAAATGCTCGCGCCCATCGCATCGTGCGCCAGCGCGGCCTGCTTGACCGCGGCAAAACCCTGGATCAGCGGCGCGCGGCGCGGCTCCACCAGTACGTCGTTGAGGCCGGCCCGTACCAGCGCCGCATCGCCGCGCCAGCAGCCGGCCAGTACCAGGGCAAGGTTGGCGCTTTGCTGCACGAACTCCTTCAGTTCGTAGCTGCCCTGCAGGGCGGCGCGGGCGCGGCGGGTTTCCAGCACGGCGTCGGGGTGTACCAGTACACAAGTCCATTCGGCCGGAACCGGGATCGGCACCACCTGTTGCGCCGTGGCCAGCACCACGCCGCCGAGCAGCATGGGACCGACATTGTCGCCATGGCGGCCGCCGCTGGCGACGGCCTCGCCGGTGATGGCATGCGTATACAATGCCGTGCGCGGCAGCGGCTGGTCGAGCAGGGCGTTTGCCGCAACCAGCGCCGCGACACACGATGCCGCCGAACCGCCCATGCCCGAGCCCAGCGGTATGCCTTTGTCGAGTTCGATCTCGAAACCATAGGGCAGGGCCAGCGCTTCGCGCAGCGCAATCAGTGCTGCGCCGGCGGTGTTCGCCGCGGCTTGCAGCGGCAGGTCTACTGTGTTGCCGCGGATCGCCGCGATGCGCACTTCCGGCGCGGCGATGCGGCGCACCGTGGCACGGTCGCCGGCGCCGGCGATGGAATGGCCGAGAATGTCGAAACCCACGCCGATGTTGCCGACCGAAGCCGGCGAGAAAGCCGTCGCTGCGCGATTCATCCGATGCGTGCTCCCAGCGCCGCGGCCACGCGCAGCAGATCGGCGAATACGCCGGCGGCGGTCACTTCCGGCCCGGCGCCCGGACCTTGCACCACCAGCGGATTGTTGCAATAGCGCCGAGTGGAGAATTGCACGATGTTGTCGGTTTCGCGCAGGTGGGCGAAGGCGTGCTCGCGTCCCAGTTCGACCAGGCCGACGCGGGCGCGGCCGTCCCGGTCGAGACTCGCGACATAGCGCAACACCTTGCCGGCGGCCGCGGCGGCGGCGTGGCGGCCGGCGAAATGCGCATCCAGCTCGTCCAGGCGCTGCATGAACTCGTCCGGTGCGGCACTGCGCAGGGATGCAGGCACCAGGCTTTCCACGTCCACCTCGCCCAGCGACAGCTCGCGTCCGGCTTCGCGGGCGAGGATCACCAGTTTTCGCGCCACGTCGGTACCGGACAGGTCGTCGCGCGGATCGGGCTCGGTATAGCCCAGGCCGTGCGCTTCGCGCACCAGTGCCGAGAACGCGGTACTGCCGTCATAGCGGTTGAACAGCCAGGCCAGGGTGCCGGAGAAGATGCCTTCGACCGCGACCAGATCGTCGCCGGTATCGAGCAGGTCGCGCAGCGTGCCGACGACCGGCAGGCCGGCGCCGACGGTGGCTTCGTAGCGGAAGCGCGCACCGCTCGCCGCGGCGGCGCTGCGGATGGCGCGATAGCGTTCTATGGCGCCGGCACCGGCCTGCTTGTTCGGCGTGATCACATGGATGCCGGCGGCGAGCCAGTCCGCATAGCGCTCGGCCACGCGGTCGCTGGCGCTGCAGTCGATGATTACTGTATGCGGCAGGTGGGCTGCCTGCAGATGGTGGGTGAATGCATCCAGGTCGGCGTCGAGTTCGGCCTGCTCCAGACGCTGCTGCCAGTTCTGCGTCGTGCCGCGGTCGTCCAGCCACATGCGGTTGCGCGAGGCGACGGCGCGCAGGCGCAGGTCCAGATTGGTATCGCGCTTGAGGCGTGCCTGCGCCGCATGCAGCTGCTCCAGCAGCGCGCTGCCGACCTTGCCCGGGCCGATCACGCCGAGGGAAATCGTCTGTGCCGACAGCCAGAAGCTGGAATGTGCCGCGCGCAACGCCTTGTCCGCATCGGCACTGGCGATAGCGACGGAAATATTGCGTTCCGACGCGCCCTGGGCGATGGCGCGGATATTCACCTGTGCCCGCGCCAGCGAGGCAAACAGCCTGGCGGCCACGCCGGGCGTGCCGGCCATGCCGTCGCCGACTGCGGCCAGTACACTGATGTCGTGGATCAGCTGCACGTTCTGCACCTGGGCATTGGCCAGTTCCCGCGCGAATGCCGCCTGCAGCGCACGCCGGCCGATTTCCGCTTCGGCTTCACGCACCACGCAGCAGATCGAGTGTTCGGACGAACCCTGCGAAATCATCACCACCGAAACACGTGCGTCGCGCAGGGCGGCAAACACGCGTTCGGCCGTGCCGGGCACGCCGATCATGCCGGCGCCTTCGAGGTTGAGCAGGGCCAGCTCCGGCGACAGGGTCAGGCCCTTGACCGGGCCGGCGCTGTCGCCGACCGACGCAATGCGCGTGCCCGGGTGCTCCGGGCGGAAACTGTTGCGTATCAGGATGGGCAGGTTGCGGCTGATCGCTGGCGTCATGGTCTGCGGGTGGACGACCTTGGCGCCGAAATAGGCCAGTTCGCAGGCTTCGTGGTAGGACAGCGCCGCCAGCGGCACCGCTTCGGGCACCAGGCGCGGATCGGCCGACAGCACGCCGTCGACGTCGGTCCATATATGTAATTCTTGCGCGTTGAACAAAGCGGCAAAAATGGCGCCGGAATAGTCGCTGCCGTTGCGCCCCAGCGTGGTGATGCGGTTGGCGCCGTCGCGGGCGACAAAGCCGGTGATGATCACGCGCCGGGCCGGGTTGGCTTCGCGCCAGCGCGCCAGGCGTGCCGCGCTGGTATCCCAGTCCACCGCGACGCCGAGTTCGCCGTGGCTGACGACCAATACCTCGCGTGCGTCGAGCTTGGCCACGTCTTCGCCCAGCGCGTGCATATGTTCGCTGAGCAGGTGGGCGGAAAAGACTTCGCCCAGGCCTTGCACGCGTTCCAGCGCTTCGCGCGTCGGCGTGCCCAGTACCGACAAGGCGTGCAGCAGTTCGGCGAGTTCCTCGAACTGGGCGAACAGCCAGGCCTGGGCGGCTTGTGGTGCGGACGCGAGCAGATCGGCCGCGGCATCCAGGTGGCGCTGGCGCAGGGCCTGCCAGGGTGTACGCCAGTCTTTGCCGTCGGCGGCGCCATGGGCCAGCGCAATGAGTGCGTCGGTGACGCCTTTCATGGCCGAGACGACGGTAGCTTGGATCGCCTCGGGGCGCTTGCACAGCAGGTCCGCGACGTGGCGATAGCGCTCGGCATTGGCTACGGACGTGCCGCCGAACTTGTGCGCGACGACGCGCAACGGCGCCGTATCGCTGGCCGCCGCGGCGGCCTGGGGTTGTTGCAGTTGCATAGCGGACGAACTCATGCAGCCTCCGTTGAGGCCCGCCGTCGTCCGGATGGGGAAGTACCCGCATCCTGATTCAGGTGCGGGCCGGTGCGTGATTGAACCTATTCGCGCACGACTCGCCGCACCACGATAGTGGTGGACGTAGTAATCATGCTACCGCCGCGGCGGCAAATATCGGCGCTCATGGTCCGAGTGGAACGGAAAGCGCGGCGGCGTGTCAAGGCATATGGGGATGAGGTTTGGGTATGGCGATGGCAGGGCTCATGCCTGGCTCTCGGCCTGTTTCTCGAGCCTTGCTTGCGCCATTTCCCAAGAATGCATCTCGTGCGACTTCTCGATACTGCAGCGCAGGCGAATTCTCTCGAACGTATCGCACTATTCCCCGCACGGAACGATAACCGCCTCATCACCCCTCGACCTTCCCCATCAACGCCTCGAACAGAATCCCCTTGCGCCAGCCTTCCAGCGCTTCGGGCCATTCGCGGTCGAACACCAGGGCTTCCAGATGGCGCCGCGCACAGAGCAGGCCTTCGGGTACGTTCAGTTGCGTGGCAATTGCGACCACCGATTCCTTCATCGCCCCGATGACGCGTTTCTGCGCCGGCGTCGGCAGGGGGAAAATAGGTGCAAATTCCATTTCTTCCTCTTGCAACGGATCTTGCAATACCTGCAGCAGTTCGTCGCGCTGGGCACCGCGCAGGGCACGCAGGCCTTTGGCGCGGGCGAACAGCTCGTCGCTGCCATGCGGCGGGTTCAGCACGAACTCGGCGATATGCGCGTCGTCGAGCAGCCAGGGGCGAGGCTTGTCGATGCGCCGGGCTGCCTCTTCGCGCCACAGCAGTACCCGGCGCAGCAGCGCCTGTTTCTGCCGTGGCCATTCCGCGGCGCTCTTGAAGCCGCGCTGCGGCTGCGGATCGCCGTCGCGGCTGCGCGCCTTGGCCAGCAGGCGCTGGCAGTCTTCCGCATGCCAGTCGCGCCGGCCCAGTTCGGCCAGGCGTGCATCCAGTTGCTGATGCAGGGCGGCCAGGTGGACGACGTCCTGCGCGGCATAGTCCAGCTGTTCGGCGCTCAGCGGGCGGCGCAGCCAGTCGGAGCGTGTTTCTGCTTTGGGCAGGTCGACGCCGGTCAGCGCCGCGACCAGTTTCTGGTAACTCAGGCCTGCGCCCAGGCCGGTGATGGCTGCGGCGATCTGGGTGTCGAACAGCTGGCCCAGCCCCTGCGGCACGGCAACGGCCAGGGCTTCCAGGTCTTCGCTGGCGCTGTGCATGACGCAGATCGTGGCCGCATCGGCCAGGCGTGGTGCCAGCGCGGCCAGGCCGCCCAGGGCGAGCGGATCGAGCAGGGCGATTTCGCCGGCCAGGTTGACCTGCACAAGAGCCAGACGGGGGTAGAAGGTATCGATGCGCATGAACTCGGTATCGAGTCCGATCACGCGGGTGTCGGGATGCCGGGCCAGCAGTGTGGCGGCGGCTTCAGGCTGCGCGATCCAGTGGTGCACGCAAAACTCCATTCGGGGCGTGCAGTGCACGCGGTTGTCAGGCAGAACGCGTTAGCCTAAGGTCAGTCGTCCCTGCTGTCACACAATCGCGCGCATGGCTGGTCCCGAAAACGTCCGCAAGCAGACCACCTGGGGTGGAGCAGCGGGCATTGCCCTGCTGGGATTCGCCCTGGTCTATCGCTTCTTTCCGGACGTGATCCACGTCTCGCCGGGCGTGCGCCCGACCAGCGTGCCCCTGCATACCGGTGCGCCGCCGCCGCCGATCGATGTGCGCGCCAATGCCATGCCGGTGGTCGAATTCGGCCCGCCGCGCGAAATGGCCGCGATCGAAGGGCCGCCGGCGCCGGAAGTGCCGGCGACGGCGAATATCGCCGCCCTGCTCAAGCAGGCTGACAAGGCCCTGGCCGACGGCCAGCTGTTCGAACCGGCCGAGGGCAGCGCGCTGCTGCTGTATCAGCGGGTGCTGGACGAGGAAAAGAGCAATCGCCGCGCGCGTGCCGGCCGCCTGGCCGCGCAGGACGGCCTGGCCGGCATGATCGGCGCCGCGCTGGACCAGGGCGACAGCGCCGAGGCCGAGCGCGTGGTCGCCGCGCTGGACAAGCTGCCGCACGACGCCGAACGCTTCGCCGAACTGCGCGAGCGGGTCAAGCTGGCGCGCACGCTGGAGCCCTTGCTGGCGAATGCGGCCGAGCTGCTCAAGCAGGGCCGCGGTCTTGAGCCTGCCGGGTCCAGCGCACTGGACGTATACCGGCGCGTGCGCGAGCTGGATCCGGACAACAGGCTGGCCCAGCAAGGCCTGGAACAGATCCAGCGCGGCGTGCTCGATCGCGCCCTGGCCGCGGTGGCCAAGGACGATTTTGCCGCTGCCGATACGGTGCTGGCCGAAGCGGCCACGCTGGCGCCGGGTTCGCAGCAGCTGCTGGACACGCGTTCGCGCATCGAAGGCATGCGCCGGCAGCGCGCGGAAACCGTGCTGGCGCAGGCGCAGTCGGCGCTGGATTCGGGCAGTGCCGACCTGGCCGAGCGCCTGGCCCAGCAAGCCCAGCGCATCAGCCCCGACCTGCCCGGCGTGGATGAATTCTCCGACCGGCTCAACAATGCCCGCGTCTACGCCAGCATGCATCCTGGGCAGGCCATCGAAGATCCGTTCCTCGACCGCGCCGGCAGTGCGCCGGGATTGCTGGTCGTGCCGACCGGCACGTTTCTGATGGGTTCGCCCGACAGCGAGGAAGGCCACCGCGGCGCCGAAGGCCCGCAGCGCGAAGTGGCCATTGCCAGCGGCTTTGCCCTGGGCCGCAGCGAGGTGAGCGTCGGCCAGTTCCGCGAATTCATCCGCGCCTCGGGCTACAAGACCACGGCGGAAAGCGAGGGCGCGTCGAGCATCTACGACGAGGCCTCCGGTCGGATGGTCGACGGCCGTGGCGTGACCTGGCAGGACGACTATCGCGGCCGCCGCGCCGCCGACAACCTGCCTGTCGTGCATGTCAGCTGGAGCGATGCGACGGCCTACCTGGCCTGGCTCAGCGAGCGCACCGGCAAGAATTACCGCCTGCCCTCGGAAGCCGAGTTCGAATACGCCATGCGCGCGGGCTCGACCACGCGCTTTGCCTGGGGCGACGGCGATCCGCAGCGCGTGATCGGAAATTTCACCGGTGCTGGCGACCGCTCGCCGGCCCACCGCACCTGGCGCAAGGCCTTCCCGCGCTACGCCGACGACCACTGGGGGCCGGCGCCAGTGCAGAGTTTCCCGGCCAATCCGCTGGGCCTGTTCGACCTCGAAGGCAATGTGTCGGAATGGGTCGAGGACTGCTGGCACGACACCTATATCCGCGCGCCGCGGGACAGCCGCGCCTGGGTCAACCCGGGTTGCGAGCGGCATGTGGTGCGCGGCGGCTCCTGGGGCAGCGATCCGGACCAGGTGCGTTCGGCCTTCCGCCTGTCCGCGCTGACCGTGACCCGCAGCGGCCGCGTCGGCTTCCGCGTCGCCCGCGACCTGTAGCACCCTACGGACCAAGCGCCGCGGCGCAGGCGCGCTGAGCAACACGAATTGCGCCGTCCGGCTGGCAATCCCTGCGAAAGCCGCAAGGCTGCCGCTGCATCCAGGCCCAGGCTAGGCACCTGCCCCGACGATGCGTTCGCTACCTCTTCTGCGCTATACCCTGTCCATGCGCGCCGCCGCTGCGGCGGCACGGGACAGGGGAGTCGCACATGGGACTGCGCCTGACGCGCTGGCTGGTCTTGGCGGTGCTGTGGCTGTGCGCCGTGCCGGCCATCGCGGCAACGCCGGCGATGACGCGCTTCCGGCCCGACCTGGATGTTTTCCCGCAGTACTTCTCCGTCGCGCGCAGCGCCGACGGCCTGCTGTATGTCGGCGGTATCGGTGCGGTGCTGCGCTTCGACGGCGTGCGCTGGGAAGCGTTCGCGCTGCCGCGGCCCGGCGCCGTGCGTGCGCTCTGGCGCGACAGGCGCGGCCGGCTCTGGTACGGCGCCAGCGACAGTTTCGGCTGGATCGAGCGCACTGACGACGGCGGCGAGCGTTTCGTCGACGTCGCCGGCGCATTCGCCGACCCGGTCGGCGCACAGGGCTTCGATGACATCTGGGATGTGCTGGAGCGCGACGACGGCATGTATTTCCGCGCCCTGCGCTGGCTTTTCCAGGTCGATGCGGACGGTCGCCGCGTACAGGTCTGGCATGCACCCGACCGCTTCGGCGGCATTGCCGAGCATGCGGGCGAGCTGATCGTGAACTGGCGTGGCGAAGGCCTCAAGCGCCGCGTCGGCGACCATTTCGAACGGCTGCCCGGCGGTGCAGAATTTGCCCAGCAGCCGGCGTTCAACCTGATTTCGCTGGGCGAGCAGGGTCTGCTGGTGCACGACCAGACACCGCGCCTGGTGCTGCTGAAGGACGGAAGGCTGCACCCCGTGCTGGCCGGCGACGAAGTGGCACACTTCCACGACGCCCAGGCGCTGGACGCGCGCCATGCCGCCTTCGGCAGCGACGACGGAGTTTTGCGCATTGTGGACATTGCCGACGGCAGCCTGCTGCGGGTGCGTACCGGCAACGGTTTCCAGAACAGCCTGCAGCGCGACCGCGACGGCGCCGTGCTGATCGTCGACGACACGGGCGTGGTGCGGCTGCCTTGGCCGGTGGCCTGGCGGCAATACAGCCAGGAAGACGGCATCAACGGCGCCGTGCACGATGTGCAGCTGGTTCAGGGCGAGCTGCGCGTGCAGTCGGCCGCAGGCGAGGCAGTGGCGCCCTGGGACGAAAGCGGTGCACGAGGCGCGTTTTCCCTGCAGCGCTCCAGTCGCGGCGAAGCCTGGGCCCTGTTCGTCGACGGTGCTACGCGCATTCTTGCCGGCACCTACGGCCTGCGCCATCTGGACGGCAGCGGCGCGGCAGTAGGGCCGGACGATCTGTACCCGCGCCGCATCGAGCGTTCGCCATTCGATCCCGGCCGCGTCTGGATCGGTGCCGAGTCAGGTTTTGCCTTATTGCAAAAAGGGACTTCCGGCTGGCAGCTGGCCGCACGGCATACCGACCTGCGCGCGCGGGTCATGAGCCTGGTCGAGACCGCGCCAGGCGAACTGTGGCTGGGCAGCGAAGACCATGGTCTGCTGCGCGCCCGCATCGCCGCCGATCCGGCGCAGCCGCCGCAACTGCAGCGTTTCGACGGGCAGCTTGGTGTTGCCGCCAGCGACGAAGTCATCGTCAGCCGCCTGGAGGGCGCGCTGTATGCCAGTGCTCGCAGCGGTCTTTTCCGCTGGAACGGCCAGCGTTTCGTCGCGGCGCAAGCCGACGGCCTGGCGGCGCTGCTGCCGGCGGGAGAGGCTGTGCGCCTGCGCGACGGCGCCCATGGCGAGGCCTGGGCCTGGAGTTTTCGCGTTGTATACAAACGCGATGCGGCGCGGCGCTGGCGGCGCGTCGATGCAGTCGACCTGTCGCGCGGCGCCGTGGATACCTTGTATCCGCTGCCCGACGGCGACGTGATCGTCGGCAGCGCCGGCCGGCTGCTGCACTACGACGCGGCCGCGGCGAGTACCACGGAAAGCCTGCCGGCGCTGCGCCTGGCCGCGGTACGGCTGCAGCCGCGGCAAGGCGCTGCGGCGTCCTTGCCGTTGCAGCAGCCGGCGCAACTGGATTACGGCGCCGGCAGCCTGCTGTTTCGCCTGGGCATGATCGACCTGGCGCGTACGCTGCCGCCGCAGTTCCAGGTGCGTGTGGCAGGGCTGGATGCGAACTGGTCCGACTGGAGCCCGCGCGCTGAATTCAGCTATGCGCAGATTCCACCCGGCGAGTATCGCTTCGAGGCGCGCGCGCGCCTGGCCGACGGCCAGCTGTTCGATGCGCCGGCCTTCGCCGTGCATATCGCGCCGCGCTGGTATCAGCGCGGCAGCGTGCAGGCGCTGGCCGGCCTGCTGCTGCTGGCGCTGCTGGGCTTTGCCGCCAGCTATACCTTGCGCGCGCGCATCCGCCGCCTGGATGCACGCAACCGCAGCTTGCACGCGCTGGTGCGCGCGCATACGGCCGAGCTGGAAACCGCGAATACCCAACTGCGCGACCTGGCCGAACGCGACGGGCTTACCCAGGTGGCCAACCGGCGCCGCTTCGACAGCCTGCTGGCCGCCGCGCTGTCGGCGTCGGTGCAGACCGGCCGGCCAGTGGCCGTGCTGCTGATCGATGTGGATCACTTCAAGGCCTATAACGATAGCCACGGGCATCTGGCCGGTGACGAGGTGCTCAAGAGCGTGGCCGCGGCCTTGAGCCGCGGCGTGCGGGAAAACACCGTGGTGGCACGCTACGGCGGCGAAGAGTTTGCCCTGGTCGTGCCGCAGTGCGACCCAGCGGCGGCGCTGGAACTGGGCCGCCGCCTGTGTGCGCTGGTGGCCGAAGCCTGCGCCGGCGTCACGGTCAGCATCGGCGTTGCCGCCACCGTGCCCGCGGCCACCGATGCACTCGACCTGCTGCTGGCCCGCGCCGATGCGGCGCTGTACCGCGCCAAGCGCAACGGGCGCAACCGGGTCGAGGCGTTCGAGGCGGCGTAAGCCTGTCCTGCCTCAAGTACACTGCGGCGTCATTCCGCCAGAACCCTTTGCCATGCTGCGCTGGATTGTTTTCATCGTCGCCGCCCTGGCCGCCGTCGCGGCGCCCTGGGCCTGGAGCAGCAAAGGCCACGTCGTCATGAGCGCAGCGGCAATCAGCAGCAATCGGGCGCAACAGGCCGCCGAGCGGGTAAAACCCGGCCTGCAGCGCGATCTCGCCGCGCAGGGTCTGCACTACGGCGCGCCGCTGTTCGTGCGCATCTTCAAGCGCGAGGCCGAACTGGAACTCTGGCTGCGGCACAGCGACGGCAAGTTCCGCCTGTTCCGCACCTATCCTGTCTGCCGCTACTCGGGCGAACTCGGCCCCAAGCGCCGCGAAGGCGACAACCAGGCACCGGAAGGCTTCTACCGGGTAGGCCTGGGCCAGCTCAATCCCGCCAGCAGCTATCACCTGAGTTTCAACCTGGGCTATCCGAATGCCTACGAGCGTGCCCAGGGCTATACGGGCAATTTCCTCATGGTGCATGGCAACTGCGTCTCCATCGGCTGCTATGCCATGGGCGATGCGGCGATAGAGCAGATCTATACCCTGGCCGAGGCGGCGCTGCGCGGTGGCCAGGCGGCGTTCGAGGTACATGCGTTTCCGTTCCGTCTCGACGAAGCGGCACTGGCCGCGCAAAAGGCGTCGCCCTGGTTCGGCTTCTGGTCCCAGCTTAAGCCCGGTTACGATGCGTTCGAGCGCACGCACCAGCCGCCGCGCATCGGCGTGCAGGACAAGCGCTACCGTATCGGCGAGGAAGGTTGATGAGCACGCTGCAGGCAGAACAACTCGATGCCATCTGCCTGCACTGGCCAGGCGTAACCACGGCGATGAAATGGGAAGTCGACCGGGTCTACAGCGTCGCCGGCAAGATGTTCGCGGTGTATTGCACGCTCGGCGTCGAACGTGGCCGCGTGTCCTGCAAGGTCGACGCCGACCGTTTTCTCGAACTGACCGAACAGCCCGGCTTCATGCCGGCGCCGTACATGGCCCGCGCGTTCTGGGTCACCCTGACCGATCCCGATCAGCTGGCCAGGGGAGCGCTGGAGGCTTTCCTGCGCCGTTCCTACGATCTCGTTGTGGAAAAGTTGCCCGCCAAGATGCAACGCACTCTTGCCGCGCCGGAGTAGACCTTGCCCGTGCCTGCCAAATCCAAGCTCTACGACCGTGCCTATTTCGACAAGTGGTACCGTGACGACAACCATCGCGTTATCTCCCGCGACGTGCTGTCGCGCAAGGTTGCCATGGCGGTGGCCATGGCCGAGCACTATCTGGGCCGGCCCATCCGCAACGTGCTCGACGTAGGCTGCGGCGAAGGCGCCTGGCATGCACCGCTGCACGCACTGCGTCCGGATGCGCACTACCTCGGTCTTGATGCCAGCGAATACGCCATTTCGCGCTGGGGACGCTCGCGCAACCTGCGCCTGGCCACATTTGGACAATTGGCCGAATTGCGCTTCGACCAGCGTTTCGACCTGATCGTCTGCGCCGACGTGATGCACTACCTGGGCCGCGGCGAACTGCTGCGCGGCCTGCCCGGCATCGTCGACCAGCTGGAAGGGCTGGCCTACATCGAGGTCTATACCAGCAAGGACAAGCTGATCGGCGACCTGGAAGGCTTCAAGCGCCGTTCGCCGCAGTGGTACCGGCAGGCGTTCGCCGAAGCGGCATTGCTGTCGGTCGGCTCCATGGGCTGGGTAGGCCCGCGCCAGGCGCCGTGGATTACCGCGATGGAAGCCGCTGGCTGACGAGGAAACGGCGGACTCATTCCAGGCCGTCGGCAAACAGCTGGTCGAGCTGGAAAACGGCAATGCCGTCGGCCAGACCGTACAGGCGTGCATCGCTGCCGATGCGCAGCCTGTCCGCGCCGGACTGTGCCAGTGTCCGCAGCGTGACGGGATTGAGCGGATCGGTCAGGTCTGCCTCCTGGATCGTGCTGCCGCTGCTGAAATAGATGCGGTTGCCGCGGCGCACCAGCGCCCGCGTATCGCCCCCTGTGGGGATGCGCTGCAGCAGTGCCGGGCTGGCCGGATTCTGCACGTCGACGAGTTCCACACCGTTGTCGCAGGCCAGCGCCGCCACGCGCGCGTGGCGATCCAGCGCCACGGTATGCGCACGACTGCAGCTTTCGTAGCTGCCGAGCAAGGCCGGCGCGGCGGGATTGGAAATGTCCACGATGCGAAGTCCTCCATTCCAGCTGGCACCGCCGCTGACCCCGGCGAACAGCAGATTGCCGTGCAGGACCAGGCTGGATGCGGTGGGGAGGGGCAGGCTGCTGCGCAATTGCGGGGCGGACGGATCGCTCATGTCGACGATATCCAGTGTGCCCTGTGTCGCGGGAAGGGTGCTGCGGCGACCGAGATAGACCACGTTGCCGCGCACGGCCAGGCTGTTTGCCGGCCCTGCGTGGAAGCCCAGCGCGACAGCCTGGGCAGGATCGGCAATATCCATCACCTTGACGCCGTCGTTCGCGCTCAGCAGATAGGCGCGGTTGCCTTCCGCTGCCATCGCATTGACGACGTAATAGCTGCTGCCGGCCGGCAGCGGCTGGAAGCCAAGGCGATCGAGCCTGCCCGTGCGCACGAGGCCCAGGCCGCCGGGTTCGCCCAGCAGAATGCGGTCGTCGCGCACGAGCAGATCCTGGGCCGAGGCAGCGGCCGGCAGCAGGGCCGTGCCGCTGATCTGCGGGGCGGCCGGTTGTGCCGGCTCCAGGCGCAGCAGGCGGTTGCTTTGGGTGGCAGCGACGATGTGCGGGCCGATGCGCTCGACCCTGCGCAGTTGGTACAGGTCCAGCGGCACGCTGCCGAGCAGGGAGGGTTGTGCCGGATTGGCCAGGTCCAGCACATCGATGCGGCTGTCGCCGACGTTCCAGGCATAACCGTCCAGCATCAGCGGGCGAGCGTCGAATGCCTGCGCCAGCTCGGTCTGTACCTGGATGCTGGCCGGGTTGCTCAGATCCAGCACGCGGAAAGGGTCGCCGAACACATAGCCGTAGCTGCCCTGCACGCGGGTACTACCGAAGCTGCAGCAGTCGAAATTCTTTCTGCCGAGCAGTTGCGGCGCCAGCGGTGCGCTGAGGTCGTAGATGCTCATCTGCGTATCGCCAAGATCGTTGTTGCCGACGGCGTAAAGCCGGCTGCCCTGTGCTTCCAGGGAATAGTCCGAGGCCGCGGCGCCGGGGCCCAGCACATTGACGAATTTCGGGTGGGCAGGATCCGCGAGCGGGCTTGCATAAACACCGTAGCGCGGATCGACCAGATAAAGATGATCGGCCGCCAGCAGCATCCGGGCGATGCGGCGCGAGGTTTCGGCGCTGAAATCGTCGTACTGCCCCAGCAATAGCGGCTGGGCGCGGTTGGCGATGGAATAGACGGCGACGCCGGCGCCATAGTCGGCATAGAGATAATCGCCGCGCCGTACCAGCGAACCGATACTGCCGGCTGCCGGCGCTGTTCTCGTGTCGCCGCCTGGCGTTATGGCCCCGGCCGTGTCGCTGTACCAGGCGGTGATCGTGCGTCCGGTCGGCACGTAGAAGTAGCTTTCCGCCGCCGCCGGCGTACCCACAGTGCCGCCTTGGAGGCTGTCGAACACCATTGGCCCTGGTGCTTCCGCGGCGGCGGCGGCGGCGAATGCGAGGCTCGACGCCAGCGCCAGATATTTCTGCCTTGGCCGGGTGCCGCAGCTGGTAATGCCGGATAAAAATCTACAAAAATATTTCTTCATTGCGAGTCTCAAGCAAAGCGCATCATTGCTGACGCCACTGCTGGCTGAGTGCATCGAAACAGATGCGACTTGCCTGAGACGGCCACGATCCGCGCATCCCCCAAACGGGCGATTGCGAGGTCTTGCGAGGATGGGTGCAGCCCCACACCGCGCCTGTGCAGCGCGGTGTGGGGTTGCGGGCGTGCCTTACCGGGGGGATGGGGAGGAACCGGCACGCCTGAACGCCGACGCCAACAGGCTGCAGAACGTCGCAGCCTGTGTGACAAATCGTTCCGTCTATTGCTGTGTATCGGCAAAAATGCGGTCGGGTTCAAATACGTAGACGCCGGCCAGTCCGGTCATCGCATAGACGCGGCCGTCGGCGGCGGCCTGGACGCGCATGGCCGGCGCAGCCAGGTTCCAGCGTTGCAGGCGTTGCGGCTGGGCCGGATTGGCCAGGTCGACTTCGTCCAGCGTGAAATCGCTGCCGATAAATGCCCGGTCGCCGCGCAGGGCCACGGTGCGGCCGCCGTCGGTGTAGATGCCCAGCAGCACGGGCTGGGCGCGGTTGCTCACATCCACCAGGTGGGCAAACTCGCCGCAGGCGATCAGGGCGCGGCGGCCGCTGGGGTCGACGGCCACGTCGCTGACCGAGTTGCAGCCGGTATAGCGCGAGGTTTCCACCGGCGCATCCGGATTGGAAATATCCACAAGAATAAGACTGCCCGGGCCGTCGACGGCTTCGTCGGCGATGAACACATGATTG
This sequence comes from Tahibacter aquaticus, assembly GCF_004363655.1. Lineage (GTDB taxonomy): Bacteria > Pseudomonadota > Gammaproteobacteria > Xanthomonadales > Rhodanobacteraceae > Tahibacter > Tahibacter aquaticus. Next base: position 15,382 of record NZ_SNZH01000001.1, on the reverse strand, counting down.
CCGTGCAGGGCCAGGCGCAGGATCTTGCTGCTGGCCAGGCTGCCGCGGGGCTGCGGCTGGGCCGGATTGCTGACATCGACCACGACCAGCTCGCCGCCGTTGGTGGAGCGGCCGACATAGGCGAAGTTGCCGCGTGCGACGACCGCAGTGGCGAAACCGTAGGGCCAGAAGCCCAGTTCCTGCGGCTGGCGCGGGTTGGCGATATCGGCGATGACCAGGCCGCTGCCCCAGCTGGTGAGGTAGGCGCGATTGCCGTCCAGGGCCAACTGTTCGAAGGCGCGGCCCTGCAGCGAGGGCTCCAGGCTGGTTTCGTAGCGGCCCAGCGGAGCGAGGTCGCCGGCCTTTGCGATGTTCAGGCCATACGCATTGCCCAGTACCAGGGCGGTATCGCCACGCACGGACAGGTCGTAGGCCGCCGTGCCGGCGGGCAGCTGGCTTTCGCTGCGCTGAGTCGGTGTCGTCGGCAGGGTGGCGTCCAAGCGCACGAAACGGTCGGCGCGTGTCGCGAGCAAGGCATCCTCGCCGAGTACAGCGGTGGCATCGGTAGCGAAAGTACCAATGGTGAAATGGCCGGCTTGGGCCGGCTGGTCCGGATTGGCCACGTTCCACACGTCCAGTCCATCCAGCCCCACACCCCAGGCATGATCGCCCAGCAGCAGGCCTTCGTAGGCGACCGGTGTGTCGATGCGTCCGCGCGGCAGGATATTGGCCGGGTCGCCGATGTCGGTGATGTTCATTGCCAGGCCGAAGCCATACGCATACGGCGCACGTACCTTGAGGCGGAAATTGTCGTAGCCGTCCAGCGTGGTTGCGCCGAGCAGCTGCGGCGCCAGCGGCGTGGTCAGGTCGTAGATGTTCAGCGCGGTGCCGGACAGGAAGGTGCGTCCTACGGTGTAGAGGCGGTTGCCCTGGACAGTGGCGTGGTCGTAACTGCCCCAGTCGGTGCTCACGCGGCTGAACGCGGGAAGGGCGGGGCTGGCCAGCGGGCTGGCGAAAATGCCTTGCTCGCTGTCCAGCAGATACAGATAGCCGTTGGCGATGGCAATGCTCTCGGGCATGCGGATCGCCGCGTTGCTGTAGTTGTCGTACAGACCCAGCAATTGCGGATGGGCGCGGTCGGCGATGGAGTACACCGCCACGCCGGCCGCCTCGGCGGAATAGCCGCGATAGCTGGCATAGAGATAGTCGCCCTGGCGTACCAGACCCGTCAGCCAGCCGTCGGCCGGCGTGCTGCGCGTGTCGCCGACCAGCTGGACTGCGCCATCGCTCAGGCGATTCCAGGCCGTCAGCGTGGAGCCGGTCGGCAGATAGACATAGTTCTCGGCGCTGACCGGGTCGCCCAGGTTGCCGCCGCGGGAGGCGATGAACGAGGTCGGGGCCGGCGGCGCAGCCGCGGCGGTACAGGCGAGGGCAGACAACAACAGAGCGGAATGCGGCGCTTTCATGACTACTCCGGACGGTGATCGAACCCGTCCAGTGTGGTCAGGCCGCCGCTCCGGCCGCATTCGTCGGTCATGCGTTTGCCATGCGTCGCGCATTGTTTCGACACATTCCATCGGTTTGGCGATGTTTTTTGCACAACAATCGGATCGGACGACGGTGTTCCCGGTGAGGCCGCGCTAGCGGCAGCGGTGGCAGAACTTGCCATGGCGCCGATGCCATTGCGCTTGCCCATGAGGCGGTTGAAAGCGGCCCGCCCCACCGCCGCGGCGGGTGCGCGCCTGCGTGGGTTCCTGCCGCAGTCAGCTGGTGGCGTCAGGGCCAATCGATGCGGAGGGCGAGGCAACCGGGCAGCGCAGCGCCCGGCCGACTGCAGCGCACGGGGCTGGCGCTGGATCGGGTTGGCCTGCACGAATGTGGGAGAGGCGCACGGGTCGCGCCTGGTCCGGGCGCGAAGCAAGTGGCGGGCGAACGCGCAGGGTCCAGTGGTTTGCTGCGAATCATCCGGATGACCTGAGGCGCGGATCACGTCCGCCTGGCCGCCGGAGGCGCGCGTCGCGGTTGCCGGTCGGATGCTGTGCCGGTCCGACGACCGAGCAGGCGCTGCCCGTCGAGTTCCTGTCCCGCCCTGGGCAAGGCGGACAGATTTGCCGCACCAGCAGGCGGCAGCGCAAAACGCAGGCCAGGGTCTGGGCGTTCACGCACACGCCGCTGCGAGCCTTCCTGCCAGGGCGGACTACCGGAAACGTTTCCCTGCACGACACAGGCGTCGTCGCATGCGATTGGCCAAGTCGCCGTCTGTCAGTCTCTTTTGGCAATACATCCCTATGTGCATTCGTTGGCAGAGTTGCGACCGCTGCAACGACCGCGCCGCAGCGAAATAAAACATACGCATGCGAATTGAAATTTCGATTCAGTACGCAAGCGAATTTAGAATTTCGACTGCTACTCTGCGTGCCTGAGGTGCTGCGTCTTTTCGCCGATATAGGCGTGCCAGAGATACGTGACAGGATGTAAATACTGGTACGCCCTGGGGGATATTCCGTATCTCAGAAACGAGATCCCAGCCTAGAATTAGAGTGACGAATGCCGAAAATATCCGTTCTTATGGCGGGTTTTCCCTACGCCAGGAGCCTGTGTTCGGCTTGTCAATGGTTTTTCAGAATTGGCAAACTCGGAAAAATAATGAAGTTTTGCCGTGGTCAATTCTATTGATGGCGTTTCGGTGCGGGTCGCGAGATCGGGAAAGGGCGCGTAAGCAATTTATCCGTGCCTGGGAATTTGAATTTTCAGGTCATGGTGCGCGAGGGTGTGCCGCTTTTTGGCGCGAAGCCCTGCCGGGCGCAGCGGTGGCGTGACTGAATTTGGTCCGTACGCGGCGCAAAGCCGCCGTGCTGATGCATTCGGAACGCGGGAAGTTTCTGCAACTTATCGAGGGTGACAATGGCTATCCGGACCGTAAGCGAACGCGTGGCGTTGCCAACCAGGGTGCATAGGTGCGTCGCCTGGCGTTGGGTAAGTGCAGCGCTGTTGGTCTTGGCATCCGCCTTGTCCATTCCTGCCGCACAGGCACAGATCCAGCGCAACTTCCTCGACGCGAGCTTCGAGATCCCTAACGCCGGACCGACATCGGTCTGTGCAGCAATTATCGGTTCGGACGCGTTCCCTGGCTGGAACACGTCGCATCCACCCGCCTCGGCCACGATGTCGGCGTTTTACTGCCCACCCGGTATCACCGCTGCGACACCGGGCGTGAATTCGGGCGGTCTAATGGAACTGTGGACCAATGCTCCCAACGGTGTCCCGGCATTGGGAGGCACGCAGCTGGCCGAACTGAACGCGTATGTGCCTTCGCGTCTTTCGCAGAGCCTTTGCCTGCTCAATGGCGAGACCGCTTCCTTCACATTGGGGCATCGCGGACGTGAGAACCCTACCATTCCGGATATCGCTGAGTTCAATATCGACTCGGCGGCCAACAGCGTGCTGCGCGCCAGCACCACCAGCACCGCGGTCGGCGGCGTCGTTCAGTGCGGCAACACCACGATGGCAGCGACCAACGGGCCGATCGTCGGCGCTAACGACGGCTCAGTACTTACACCTACCTGCAGTTCGAGCGTCGGCCCCAGCGGCTGGCGGCGCTATACCGGCACCTTTGTCTGGAACGGCACCAGCGGTACGCACAACTTCGGCTTCGAAAGCATCAGTGCGGCCAGCGGTCCTGCATCGGGCAACTTGTTCGACGAGGTCAATGTCACTCTGCCGCCGGTCATCGAGTTCGCCGCGGCCAGCTATTCCAGCCGCGAAGGCCAGCCCATAACGCAGCCGCAGCTGATCGTTGTCGGCAACGTCCCCACGGGCGGCATCCCGGTAACCGTGGCAGTCTTAGGCGGTACGGCTACCGCAACGGCGGACTTCACCACGACGACGTTCACAATTCCGGCCGGCACTTACGATACGCCGACGACCATTTCAATGACGGGCCTGATCAGCGTCGTCGACGACAGCGTGATCGAGAACAACGAGACAGTGCAACTGCAGATTCAGCCTGCGCCGGGCTATCTCATCAACTCGACCAGCGTATGCGATGCCGGGGGAACGCCGGATACCACATTTACTATTCTGGACAACGACGTCGACGTCCTCACGACGAAGACGGTATCGAACGCCAATCCGGCTCCCGGCGGCACGACGACATTCACCGTCACCTACCAGAACAACACGGCGCGGCCGACGGTGGGTGCCAACCTGACCATCCACGACGTGAACGCCACGCTGGCCGATGCCTTGCCGGCCGGGTTTACCGCGTTCAACTGGACCTGTGCCGCAGGCGGTACGCCAGCGCCGATCTGTCCTGCCGCGAGCGGAACCGGCGCCATCGCCGTTCCCACTGTGACCCTGTTTGCCGGTAACGGCGCTGCGGGCGGCACATTGACCTACACCATCACCGGCACCGTGGCGCCAGCGCGGTGCGCAGCCACGACCAATACGTCGACCATCGCCGTCGTGGCGAGTCAGGTTGCCGAGGGCACAGCCGCGCAGGCCGGCTTCACTACGCCGGTTCCAGGCGGCACGGCCAACAACAGCGCCAGTGTCGCGGTCGATCCAGGTTGCCTGACGCTGAGCAAGACAACGCTCGGCGGCGTCGGTGGTCCGTTCACCTTCACCCTGGCCAATACGGCGCAGACCACGGGCACAGCAACGACGACGGTCGCCGGCACGCCCGTGCAGGTCGACGGCAACGCAGCCGCGGGCGTGCAGCCCTATGGCGTTTCCGCTGCAGGCTCGGCGATTACGATCAACGAAGCGGCGTTGCCGGCGGGCTATGGGCTAGCGACAGCCAGTTGCAGCGACGGTACCGGCACGGTCGGAAGCCGCAGCGGGACGACCTATACAATCCCTGCCGCTAGCGTAACGGGCGGCACCGACTTCACCTGCAGTTTCACCAATTCCCGTCCGTCAATCCGCCTGTCCAAGCTACTGTCGGCTGGTGGCCGCATAGCGCCGGCCGACCAGTTCACGCTGACGATCGCGGGCCCGAGCAACGGCACGGCTACTACGCAGACCACAACGACGACGGGTACCGGCAACACGGTCGGCGCGGGTACTGCGAGTTTCCTCGCTGCAGACAGCGGCGCGACCTATACCTTGTCCGAAGCCATGGCTGCCGGCAGCGCCAATACGCTCGGCGCCTATACCGGCACCATCAACTGCACCAATGCCAATGCGGGTTCGACCACGGTATTACCGGCGGCCGGCAGCACTTACAACCCGGCCAGCCCGATCACGGTGGTGCCGACGGGCGCTGACGACATCACGTGCACCATCACCAATGCGATAAGCACGCTGCCGACTTTTGCTGCGCCGGGCGTCTGCACGGATACGCCTTACCTGTCGCAGTTTTCCGGCGGTCCGCCGACCACGCTTTTCGAGGTTGGCACGACCACCAACCCGTTTACCTACAACCCATTGGGTACGGCGGTAGGGGCGCTTTACAACGCCATCGGCTACCGCGCGGCGGATGGCTACATCTACGCAGTGGAGTCTTCGGCGCCGGGCGGCTTGGTGCGCGTCGGCAGCAATGGACAGGTCCAGAACCTGGGCGTCATCGCGGGGTTGCCTGCTTCCGGCGTCAACTCGGGCGATGTCGGCTCCGACGGTTTCTTCTACGTCAAGCCGGGTAATGCGACCAGTGTCATCTACCGGATCAATGTCACCGCACTGACCGCAACGGCGATCAACCTGCATCTGGCCGCCACGCCGGCTACGCCATTCGGCTTCGCGGTAAGCGATATCTCCTGGACCAACGGGCTTCTCTACGGCCATGGCACAACGACTAGCAGTCCTACGGCCCAGTTCGGCCAGCTCTATGCCATCAATCCGGCCAACGGCGACGTCACGCTGATAGGAACACCGCACCCGGTGCCCGGTAGCACAGCGGGCTTCGGTGCGATGATCGGTGCAACCAACGGCGTGTTCGGTGTTATCAATGACGCGCCCGGCGGCTTCTACCAGTTCAATACGACCACCGGCATACCGACGCTGCTTTCCGCAGCCCCCCCGAGCAGCGGCAACGACGGGGCAAAGTGCGTTTCTTCCAATCTGGTCCTTGGTGCCGACCTGGCCGTAACGAAAACCAACAATCAGACGGTATACACACCGGGACAAGTGGTCTCCTACACCATCGTCGTCAGTAACAACGGTCCGTTCGGTGCCCAGGGCGCTGTCGTCAACGATCCGCTGCCGGCCGGCGTTGCGGCGGGATCGGTGAGCTGGACCTGCGGCAGTCCGACCAACGGCGGCCAGTGCGGCGCGGCGAGCGGTGCGGCTGTCGGCGGAAACGCGATCAATAACCAGCTGGTCGACCTTCCTGTCGGTGCCAGCGTCGCCTACACCCTGCAACTGACAATTCCCGCGGGCCAGGTAGGCAACTTCGCCAATACCGTTACGGTAACGGCGCCGATCACCGTGAGCGACCCGACGCCGGCCAACAATTCGGCGACCGATACGGACCTGCCGCAACCGCAGCTGGCCCTGGCGAAGACCTGGTCGAACGCTGTGCTGACCGATACGGCGTCGTTGACGGCAACCGGCGGCACCGGCAGCCCGACCCTGGCCTCTGTCGTCAATGCAACGAATGAAACCGACACCGGCACTTCGGTACGCATGCAGGTCGGCAACGTCGTGACGCTGAATGAAACGCTCGGTGCCGGCAATTCCGGCCTGTACGACGCCAGTAGCTGGAGCTGCACCGGCGGTACGCTGAGTGGCAACCAGCTGACACTCGGAGCCGGCACTGCAGGCACCAGCATCGTCTGCACGATTACCAATACGCGTCGCCAGGTAAACCTGACCGTCACCAAGACGGCAACCCCCACGGGCAGCTACCTGCCGGGGCAGCCGCTGAACTACAGCATCGTGGTGACGAACAACGGCCCGGGTGCGGCGAGCAGCATCGCGGTGAGCGACACGGTGCCGGCGAGCGTGACGGTGGCGAGCTGGGCGTGCACGGCCAGCGGCGGCACGGCCGATTGCGACACGGTGGCGGCGGGCACGGGTGCGGCCGGTACGACCAACGCGATCAGTCTGCCGAACGTGCGCCTGGGCGTGGGCGAGAGCCTGACGATTGCGGTGACCGGCGCGGCGCAGCTGGGCGCGACCGGTGCGATCGTGAACACGGCGACGGCGACCCCGCCGGCGGGTGCGACCTGCACGACACCGCCGTGTGGCGTGTCGAGCACGACGACCAACACCAACGGCGGCACGCCGCAGCTGACCCTGACCAAGAGCGCCAGCCCGGCGTCGTTCGCCGTCGGCCAGGCCGCGACGTATACCTTGCAGGTCGGCAATACCGGCACGACCAGCACGGCCGGCGCGATCACGATCAGCGATCCGCTGCCGTTGGGCATCACGACCACGGCGCTGCCCTCGGGCACAGGCTGGGACTGCTCGGCGAGCACGTCGACGACGGTGAGCTGCACGACGGCGCAGGTACTGCTGCCGGGTTCCAATGCGCCGCCGATCACGGTGCCGGTGACGATCGGTATAGGCACGGCCACGCCGGCGGTGAACACGGCGACGACCAGCGGCGGCGGCGACGCCAGCTGCCCGGTGGCGGCGCACTGCCAGAGCACGACGACGACGGCGATCAACGCGCCGCGCCTGGACGTGAGCAAGGTGCTGCAGGGCAACTTCGTGGTCGGCGTGCCGAGCAACTACCTGATCACGGTGACCAACACCGGCCAGGCCGATACCCTGGCCGGCACGATCACCGACACGATTCCCGCGGGCCTGACCCTGGGCACGCTGCCAGCGGGCTGCACGGCCGTGGGCCAGAACCTGACCTGCACTATCCCGGCGGGGATTTCCGCCGGCACGGGCATCAGCTTCACGATTCCGGTCACGCCCCAGGCCAGCACCAGCGGTCAGAGCCTGAGCAACAGCGCGACGGCGCACGACGGCGGCGATCCGAGCTGTCCGGCGGCGGCGCACTGCACGGGCACGACGACGAACACGGTCGACGCCCCGCAGCTGCAACTGGTCAAGACGGCGTCGCCGACGACCTTCGTAGTCGGCGTGCCGGCGACGTATACGCTGCAGGTGACCAATATCGGCACGGCCGCCACGACGGCGGCGACGACGGTCAGCGACCCGATACCGGGCGGCCTGACCCTCGGCACGCTGCCGGCGGGCTGCAGTGCCGTGGGCCAGGTGGTGACCTGCACGATCGCGGCGGGCCTGGCGACGGGCACGCCGGTGAGCTTTGTCATTCCGGTGACGGCGACGCCGGCCCTGAACGGCCTGTCGGTGACGAACAACGCCACGGCGACGGGCGGCGGCGATCCGAGCTGTCCGACCGGCGGCAGCAGCCTGCCGGCGAACTGCACGGGTACGACGACGACAGCGATCAATGCGCCGCAGCTGACGATCGTCAAGAGCGCGAGCGCAGCGAACTTCGTGGTCGGCGTACCGGCCAGCTATACGCTGCAGGTGACCAATACCGGCACCGCGGCGACCACGGCAACGGCGACGGTCAGCGACACGATTCCGGCGGACCTGATCATCGGCACGCTGCCGGCGGGCTGCAGCGCGGCAGGCCAGGTGGTGACCTGCACGATTGCGACGGGCTTTGCCACCGGCACGCCGGTGAGCTTCGTGATTGCGGTGACGCCGACGGGTGCGGCCAGCGGCCAGACGCTGACGAATACGGCGACGGTCTCCGGCGGTGGCGATCCGACCTGCCCGGGCGGCGCGCCGTGCAGCAGCACCACGAACACGCCGGTGAATGCGCCGCAGCTGACGATCCAGAAGACGGCGAGCGGCAGCAACTTCGTGGTTGGCGTACCGGCCAGCTATACGCTGCAGGTGACCAACACCGGCACGGCGGCGACCACGGTGGCCGCGACGGTCAGCGACACGATTCCCGGCACGCTGACGATCGGCACGCCCTTGCCGGCCGACTGCAGCGCGGCGGGCCAGGTGGTGACCTGCACGATCGCGGCGGGCTTTGCCACCGGCACGCCGGTGAGCTTCGTGATACCGGTGACGCCGACCGCGGCGGCCAGCGGCACGACGGTGAGCAACACGGCCACCGTCTCCGGCGGCGGCGATCCGGCCTGCCCGGCGGCGTCGCACTGCACCAGTACGACGACGACACCGGTGAACGCGCCGCAATTGACGATCGTCAAGAGCGCCAGTGGCGCGAACTTCGTGGTCGGCGTGCCGGCCAGCTATACGCTGCAGGTGACCAATACCGGCAGTGCAGCCACCACCGCCCCGGCGACGGTCGGCGACGCAATACCGGGCACACTGACGATAGGCAGCTTGCCCGCGGGCTGCACGGCGACGGGCCAGAACGTCAGCTGCACGATTCCCGCCGGCCTGGCGGTGGGCACACCGGTGAGCTTCGTGATACCGGTGACGCCGACCGCGGCGGCCAGCGGCACGACGGTGAGCAATACGGCCACCGTCTCCGGTGGCGGCGATCCGACCTGCCCGGGCGGCACGAACTGCACCAGCACGACCAACACCCCGGTCGATGCGCCGCAACTGAGCGTGAGCAAGAGCGCGAGCGGCAGCAACTTCGTGGTCGGCGTACCGGCCAGCTATACGCTGCAGGTGAGCAACACCGGCACGGCGGCGACAACGGCGGTGGCGACGGTCAGCGACACGGTTCCGGCCGGCCTGACCCTGGGCACCTTGCCCGCCGGCTGTACAGCCAGCGGCCAGACGGTGAGCTGCAGCGTGGCGGCCGGGCTGGGCGTGGGTGCGAGCACCAGCTTCATCATCCCGGTCACGCCGAGCGCGGCCACCAGCGGCACGACGGTCAGCAACACGGCGACGGTATCGGGCGGCGGCGATCCGACCTGTCCGGCCGATACGACGCATTGCTCCAGCACGGTCGACGTGCCGGTCAATGCACCACGGCTGACGATGACCAAGACCGCGAGCGCAGCGAGCTTCGTGGTCGGCATACCGGCCAGCTATACGCTGCAGGTAACCAATACCGGTTCGGCAGCCACGACGGCAGCCGCCACCATCAGCGACACGATCCCGGCCAGCCTGACCCCCGGCGCGGCACCGGCGGGCTGCACGATCACGGGCCAGAACGTCAGCTGCACGATCGCAGCGGGTCTGGCGGTCAGTGCCAGCACGAGCTTCACGATTCCGGTCACGCCAACCGCTTCGGCCAGCGGCACGACGGTCAGCAACACGGCGACCGTATCGGGCGGCGGCGATCCGACCTGTCCGGCCGATACGACGCATTGCTCCAGCACGGTCGACGTGCCGGTCAATGCACCACGGCTGACGATGACCAAGACCGCGAGCGCGGCGAGCTTCGTGGTCGGCGTACCGGCCAGCTATACGCTGCAGGTGACCAATACCGGTTCGGCAGCCACGACGGCAGCCGCCACCATCAGCGACACGATCCCGGCCAGCCTCGCGCCCGGCGCGGCACCGGCGGGCTGCACGATCACGGGCCAGAACGTCAGCTGCACGATCGCAGCGGGTCTGGCGGTCGGTGCCAGCGCGAGCTTCGTCATCCCGGTCACGCCGACGGCCGCGGCCAGCGGCACGACGGTCAGCAACACGGCCACCGTCTCCGGCGGCGGCGACCCGACCTGTCCGGCCGATACGACGCATTGCTCCAGCACGGTCGACGTGCCGGTGGACCAGATCGTCAACCTGACGATCGCCAAGACGGCCACGCCGTCGGGCACGTATGTCCCGGGCCAGGCGCTGAACTACAGCATCGTGGTGACCAATACCGGAAGCAGCCCGGCCAGCGGCATCAGCGTCAGCGACACCGTGCCGGCCAGCGTCCTGGTCGCCAGCTGGACCTGTACGGCCAGCGGCACCACGGCCGATTGCGATACAGCGGCGGCCGGCACGGGGGCCAGCGGCACGACCAATGCGATCGGCCTGACGGCAGTGTCCCTGGGCGTGGGCGAGAGCCTGACGATTGCGGTGACCGGCACGGCGCAACTGAGTGCGACCGGCGCCATCGTCAACACGGCCACGGCGAGCCCACCGGCGGGTGCGATCTGCACCACGCCGCCCTGCAGCGTGACGGACACGACGACCAATACCGACGGTGGCGCGCCGCAGCTGACCCTGACCAAGACGGCCACGCCCGGCGCCTTCGCCGTCGGCCAGCCGGCGACCTACTCGCTGCAGGTCGGCAATACCGGCACGTCGAGCACGGTGGGTACGATCACGATCAGCGATCCACTGCCGGCCGGTATCACGACCACGGCCACGCCCTCGGGCACGGGCTGGGATTGCTCGGCCAGCACGACGACGCAAGTGAACTGCACAACGAGCACCGTCTTGCTGCCTGGTTCCAACGCCCCGGTGATCAGCGTGCCGGTCACGATCGGCGTCGGCACGGCCTCGCCGGCGGTGAACACGGCAACGGCCAGCGGTGGCGGCGATGCCAGCTGCCCGGCCGACACCACGCACTGCACCAGCACGACGACGACGCCGGTCAATGCACCGCGCCTGGACGTGACCAAGGTGCTGCAGGGCAACTTCGTGGTCGGCGTGCAGAGCAGCTACCTGATCACGGTGACCAATAACGGCCAGGCCGATACCCTGGCCGGCACGATCACCGACACAATCCCGACCGGCCTGACCCTCGGCATCCTGCCGGCGGGCTGCACGGTGGCGGGCCAGCTGGTGACCTGCAACATCCCGGCGGGTCTCTCCACCGGCACCAGCCTGAGCTTCGCGATTCCGGTCACGCCGACACCGGCCCTGATCGGGCAGAGCGTGACGAATACGGCGACGGCACACGACGGTGGCGATCCGACCTGTCCGGCGGAACTGCACTGCACCGGCACGACGACGGACACGGTGCAGGCCCCGCAATTGCAGATCGTGAAGTCGGCCACTCCGGCGACCTTCGTGGTCGGCGTGGCAGCCAGCTATACGCTGACCGTGACCAATACCGGGACGGCAGCAACGACGGCGATCGCCACGGTCAGCGACACGCTGCCGGCCGGCCTGAGCATCGGCGCCGTCCCGGCGGGCTGCACGGTGACGGGCCAGGTCGTGAGCTGCACGATCGCGGCCGGCCTGGCCACGGGCACGCCGGTCAGCTTCACCATCCCGGTCACGCCGACGGCGGCCCTCAGCGGCCTGTCGGTGACCAACAACGCCAGCGTCCGCGACGGTGGCGACCCGAGCTGCGCCACGGGTGCACCCACCCCGCCGGCCCGCTGCACCAGCAGCGTGACGGTGCCGGTCGATGCCCCGCAGCTGACGATCGTGAAGACCGCGAGTGCGGCCAACTTCGTCGTCGGCGTACCGGCCAGCTATACGCTGACGGTGACCAACACGGGGTCGGCTGCAACGACGGCGGCTGCTACGGTCAGCGACACCATCCCGGCCAGCCTGACCCTGGGCACCGCACCGGCCGGCTGCACGCTGACCGGTCAAAGCCTGAGCTGCAGCATCCCGGCCGGCCTGGCTGTCGGTGCCAGCGCCAGCTTCATCCTTCCGGTCACCGCGACGGCGGCGGCCAGCGGCACGACGGTGGTGAACACGGCCACGGTCAGCGGTGGTGGCGATCCGACCTGTCCGGGCGGCACGAACTGCTCCAGCACGGTCAACGTACCGGTCGATGCGCCGCAGCTGACGATCGTGAAGACCGCGAGTGCGGCCAACTTCGTGGTCGGCGTGCCGGCCAGCTATACGCTGACGGTGACCAACACGGGCAGCGCGGCGACCACGGCCGTAGCGAGCGTTAGCGACACCATCCCGGCCAGCCTGACCCCGGGCACCGCACCGGCCGGCTGCACGCTGACCGGTCAAAGCCTGAGCTGCAGCATCCCGGCCGGCCTGGCTGTCGGTGCCAGCGCCAGCTTCATCCTTCCGGTCACCGCGACGGCGGCGGCCAGCGGCACGACGGTGGTGAACACCGCAACGGTCAGCGGTGGCGGCGATCCGACCTGTCCGGGCGGCACCAACTGCTCCAGCACGGTCAACGTACCGGTCGATGCGCCGCAGCTGACGATCGTGAAGACCGCGAGTGCGGCCAACTTCGTGGTCGGCGTGCCGGCCAGCTATACGCTGACGGTGACCAACACGGGCAGCGCGGCGACCACGGCCGTAGCGAGCGTTAGCGACACCATCCCGGCCAGCCTGACCCCGGGCACCGCACCGGCCGGCTGCACGCTGACCGGTCAAAGCCTGAGCTGCAGCATCCCGGCCGGCCTGGCTGTCGG
>NZ_SNZH01000001.1:0-2117 GCF_004363655.1 Tahibacter aquaticus | reverse complement strand
CATCCCGGCCAGCCTGACCCCGGGCACCGCACCGGCCGGCTGCACGCTGACCGGTCAAAGCCTGAGCTGCAGCATCCCGGCCGGCCTGGCTGTCGGCGCCAGCACCAGCTTCATCATTCCGGTCACGGCTACAGCAGCGGCCAGCGGCACGACGGTCGTAAACACCGCAACGGTCAGCGGCGGCGGCGATGCCTCCTGTCCGGCGGATACGACGCATTGCGCCAGCACGGTCAGCACGCCGGTGGACGCCCCCGCCCTGGCGATCGTCAAGACGGCGTCCAGCGCAGCCTTCACCGTCAATGTGCCGGCCAGCTATACGCTGACGGTGACCAATACCGGTGCGGCCGCCACGACAGCGGCTGCGACGGTGACCGACACCATCCCGGCCAGCCTGACCCCCGGTGCTGCACCGGCCGGCTGCACGATCACCGGCCAGAGCGCGAACTGCACGATCCCGGCCGGCCTGGCGGTCGGCGCCAGCGTGAGCTTCGTCCTGCCGGTCACGCCGACCGTTGCGGCCAGCGGCACGACGGTCAGCAACACCGCTACCGTCTCCGGCGGCGGCAGCAATTGTCCGGCGGCCAGTACCTGTTCCAGCACGGTCGACGTGCCGGTGGATGCGCCGGAACTGGCCATCGTCAAGACGGCGAGCACGCCCACCTTCACCGTCAATGTGCCGGCCAGCTACACGCTGACCGTGACCAACACCGGCAACGCGGCGACCACCGCCGATGCGACAGTGACCGATCCGGTTCCGGCCAGCCTCACGGTCGGTGCGGTATCGCCGGGCTGCACGGTTGCCGTCCAGGTCGTGAGCTGCACGATTCCGCCGGGCCTGGCGCCCACGGCGAGCGTGAGCTTCACGGTGCAGGTCACGCCGACGGCCGCGGCCAGCGGCACCTCGGTGACCAATACCGCCACGGTCGGCGGCGGCGGCAGTTCCAACTGCCGCGGCGGCTGTTCGGCCACGGTCGATGTGCCGGTGGATGCGCCGGCCCTGCGCCTGGTCAAGACCGCGAGCACACCGAACTTCACCGTCGGCACGCCGGCCAGCTATACGCTGAGCGTGACCAATACCGGCAATGCGGCCACCACCGCCGTGGCGACGGTGAGCGATCCGGTCCCGGCCGGCCTCGCGGTCGGCGCGATGCCGGCGGGCTGCACGCTGAGCGGCCAGGACGTGAGCTGCACCATTCCCGTTGGCCTGGCCGCGGGGGCGAGCGTGAGCTTCGTCATCCCGGTCACGCCGACCGCGGCAGCCAGCGGCATCGTCAGCAATACGGCGACCGTATCGGGCGGCGGCACTGGCTGTCCGGCCGTGGCCGGCTGCAGCGGCACGGTCGACGTGCCGGTGGGCGAGGCCGCCGACCTGCTGCTGACCAAGGACGATGGCGGAGCGACCAGTGCGCCGGGCGGCTCCATCGCCTGGACCCTGAGCGTGACCAACAACGGCCCCAGCGATGCGACCGACGTCAGCGTGAGCGATCCCTACCCGGCCGGCCTGACCTATGTCAGCGCCAGCGGCGCCGGCTGGAACTGCAGCGACGACGTCGGCACGCTGCTGTGCACCCGTCCCAGCCTGGCCAACGGCGCCACCGCAACCATCGACCTCGTGCTGAACGTGCCGGCCAACTACACCGGCCCGAATCCGGTGGTGAACACGGCCCGGGTCAGCAGCACCACGCCAGACCCGAACCCGAACAACAACGCCGGCACCGATCCGACGCCGCTGGGTACGGGCGAAGCCGACCTGTCGGTGAGCAAGACCGACAACGGCGTCAGCGTGGCACCGGGGGCGACCGTGAGCTACACCCTGGTCGTGCGCAATGCCGGTCCCAGCGATGCACAGGCGGTGCAGCTGGAAGACCCGGCGCCACCGGGCCTGACCTTCGTCTCCGCCAGCGCACCGTGCACCAGCCTGCCGTGCAACCTCGGCACCCTGGCTGCGGGGGCCAGCACCACGGTCACGGTCGTGTTCCAGGTGCCGCTGGCCTACAACGGCCCGCGTCCGATCAGCAACAGCGCCACGGCCAGCAGCCTCACGCCCGATCCGAACCCCGCCAACAACACCGGCACGGATACCACGCCCGTCCTGGTGCCACCGCGTCCGCCGCAGC